>JAXMOM010000001.1:0-2528712 GCA_034669925.1 Sulfitobacter sp. | reverse complement strand
ACCGCGTCTCCGCTCCGGCCCGTCTGGCGCCCCGCCCGCACATCACTGCGCCGCCGGTGAAGGGGGTTCTAAGTCCAACGCCCAAAACCCGCAACCCCTTTTTTATACTTTATGACAGTTTTCTGAAAAATCCTGATTTCCTAAGAAAATCAGGGGATTGGGTTTGGAATATTTCGTGGACCCAGGGTCAGATCGGTCGATTGTTACCCGACCTGACCCGCCATGTTAGCGCGAGACACCCGATCACTCGACTTATCCACAGACTCGCACCCGCAAAAGCACCGCGTCGCGGCCGCTGACTCGCAATTTTGACGCCCTGAGCTGGGTTTTGGACACAGTTTCTTTCGAAATTCTTAGCCCGCCCCTGCGATTCCCCAGTGTCGAAGGGTGTGCTTCCACCGATTCACCGCCAATTTCATGATTTCAACGCGTTTCCTGGCTTTGACCAGTGATGCGTATCAAAGCAAATCAGCGATTCAGTCGCCCGCTTGCTGTGCAAACTGCAAACTTTGCCGCCGATTCCAAGTGAACCACCTGCAAGACGGCTCTTGGCTCCCTCGCACGCTTCAGCCTGCCACCCGTCTGGGCCACCGCAACCGCAAGGTCAGAAGCCCCACGATGATCGCCATATATACCAGTGGTTCGATCTGGATGCCTTTGACCAGCCAGATGTAATGCACGCCCCCCAGCACCGCCGCCACATAGACCAGCTTGTGCAGCTTGCGCCACGCAGGACCCATCTTGCGGATTGACCAGTTGTTCGAGGTCACAGCCAGCGGGATCAACAAAACGAAGGCCGCGAAGCCGATGGTCACATAGGGACGTTTGACAATGTCCGCCCAGATCTGGCTCCAGATTTGCACATCCAGAAACAGCCAGACAGCAAAGTGCAGACAGACATAGGCAAAAGCCATCAGGCCCACTGCCCTGCGAAAGCGTATCAGGTTCACCCCGGCAAAGCGGCGCAGCGGTGTGACTGCCAACCCCGCGATGATCAGTTTCAACGCCCACTGGCCCAGCTCATGCTCTAGCCCCTTGACCGGATCACGGCCAAGACCGCCAAAGATCGCCTGATAGGCCAGCAAAAGCGCCGGCAGCAGCAACACTATATATACGACCCACGTGGGGACGCGCCGCGCGGCGCTGTTGATACGGTTAACAAAGGCTGTCATCACAAATTCAACTCTTTCCGTGCGGGACATGGCGCACCGCAATACCAATAGGTGTCTTATGACCGTCAGCTTACAGCCCTTGATCCAGGCAGGCCCCACGATCTTTATCCATGCCGCCCTTCCCACCTGTGCGTTGGCCTTGGGCACCTGGCAGATGTTGGCCGCCAAGGGCACGCCGCTGCACCGCGGACTTGGGCGCGTCTGGGTGGGCGTCATGGCCATGACCGCGCTGTCCAGCTTCTGGATTCACGAATTTCGCCTTTTCGGCCCGTTCAGCCCCATCCACATTCTGTCTGCAGTCACGCTGGTCAGCCTGCCCTTTGCCGTACGCGCCGCGCGCCAGGGCAACATCGCCAAGCACCGCCGCATGATGCGCATCCTGTTCTTCATAGGCGTGCTTGTACCCGGAGCCTTTACCTTGCTGCCGGGTCGGGCGATGCACGCCGTGTTTCTTGGTGGCTGAGAGGCTCAGTAGTTCGCTTTCAGGTCCATGCCCTCGTACAGGCTGGCCACCTCGTCACCATAGCCGTTGAACATCAGCGTCGGGACACGTCGCGCAAACAGACCTCCGCCAATGGGGCGCTCGCTTGCCTGCGACCAGCGCGGGTGGCTGACGTCGGGATTAACATTGCTGTAGAACCCATATTCACGCGCATTCGCTTTGTTCCAGCTCGTCGGCGGCTCTTTGTCGGTCAGGGTGATCCGTACGATCGACTTGATCGACTTGAACCCGTATTTCCACGGCACCACCAGACGCATAGGCGCGCCGTTCTGGTTCGGGATATCCTTGCCGTAGATACCTGTCGCCATGATCGTCAGCGGGTGCATCGCCTCGTCCAATCGCAAACCTTCGACATAGGGCCAGTCCAGAACGGGATAACGCACGCCGGGCATTTCGTCGGGGCGCAGCACGGTTTCGAAGGCCACGTATTTCGCGCCCGACTGCACGCCCGCCATGTTCAGCAGGTCGGCCAGTTCGAACCCGTTCCACGGCACCACCATCGACCATGCCTCGACACAGCGAAAACGGTAAATCCGCTCTTCGATGGTCATCGCCTTCAGGATGTCTTCCAGCGCGTAATCGGCGGGCTTGTCGACCATGCCGTCGATCTTCACGGTCCAGGGTTGGGTGGTCAGCGCGCCTGCGTATTCTGCGGGGTCTTCCTTGCCGGTGCCGAATTCGTAGTAGTTGTTGTACTGCGTGATGTCTTCCCAGACGTTCGGCTCCAGCGTGTCCTCGGCTGCGCGCGCGGCCCCCGCCATACCGACCAACCCCAGGCCTGCCGCGCCGGCCATCAACTGACGCCGGTTCAGGAATGCAGCTTCGGGCGTGATATCCCGTTCGGTCAAAGTGTTCATCCAGCGGTTCGCCATTTGGGTCGTCTCCTCATCCGTTTCACAACGTTATGCACAGAATGTGGGACGAACAAATGCACCGGCCAGCCAGATCACGCGAAGTTGGCCCCGTGTAACAATTGGCAAACCGCCCGAAACGCGGTCACCCTTCGGCGTGCAGGCCGGGATAAAGTTCGCTCATCGGAACAGATCGCCCGCTGTCCTGAACAATGCGCACGTGTTTGCGCCGCAGCAGACGGGGTTCGGCCACGCCGACCGAATGGGCGATGATCTCGACCTCGTGGATGACCTCTTTGGCATATAGGGCGACGCGCTCATCTTTGTCCTCAACCACCAGCCCCTTTTGCAGGCGCGGGTTGTGGGTGGTGATCCCCGTGGGACATGTGTTCTTGTTGCACTTCAACGATTGGATGCAGCCCAGCGAGAACAGGAACCCGCGCGCCGAGGTGATAAAGTCCGCCCCGGCCGCCAGCGCCCATGCCACATCGCCGGGGTTCACCAGCTTGCCGCTGGCCACCAGCCGGATGCGGTCTTTCAAACCCGCCTCGTTGCGCAGATCGGCGGCCAATGGCAGGGATTCACGTATCGACATGCCCACCAGATCAATCAACGGCATCGGGGCCGCGCCTGTGCCACCCTCGCCCCCGTCGATGGTGATAAAGTCAGGCGCGCAATCTTCGCCGCGTTTCTTGATGGTCTGCATCAGATCGCGGAACGACTCTCTGTCGCCCACCACGGTCTTGATACCCACCGGCTTTCCCGTGATGTCGCGCAAGCGCACGATCATATCCAGCAGGTCATCCCAATCGTCGATCTCGACGTGCCGGTTGGGCGAGATGGCATCGACCCCTTCTTTCAGGCCGCGTATCTCGGCGATCTCGGCGGTGACCTTGGCGCCGGGCAAAATGCCACCCTTGCCGGGCTTGGCCCCCTGCGCCAGCTTCAGCTCGAACATCTTGACGCAGGCGTTGGCCGCGATCTTGCGCAACTTGTCCTCGTTCAGCGCCCCGTCTTCGTCGCGCACACCGAACTTGGCGGTGCCAATCTGGAAAACGATGTCGCAGCCGCCTTCTAGGTGAAAGGGGCTGAGCCCGCCCTCGCCCGTGTTCATCCAAATGCCAGCCTTGGCCGCGCCCCGGCTAAGCGCGCGCACGGCAGGACGCGACAGCGCGCCATAGCTCATGCCCGAAATGTTGAAAAACGACTGCGCCGTGTAAGGCATACGTGCCCCCGCCCCGATCACCATCGGCCCCGAACTGGCAAACTGGTCATCCAGCGGGGGGAAAGCGGCGTTGACGAAAATCGGCGTGCCTACGATCGACAGATTACGGGTCGACCCGAAAGCCACCGTGTTGCTGTGCGGCTCGCCCGTACGTTTGACCCAATCGCGTTGGGCGCGGTTGAACGGCAACTCTTCGCGGTCCATGGCAAAGAAATACTGGCGAAAGAACTCGCCCAGCGTCGAAAACACTTTTCGGAACCTGCCGATCACTGGATAATTGCGGCGGATCGCATCCTGGGTTTGCAACCGGTCAATGATGAACAGCGCCACCACACACAACAGCCCGATCCCAACCGCCCCGATAAAGAGAAAAGCCAGGACTTCCAGAACTGTCAGTGGTGAAGACATATCGCTTTCTCGCTTCTTATTAATGTTACCGCACAGTTAAGTCACAGGTGCGCCAACGCAAGGGCGCGCAATTGTCAAAGTGTCGCCGGGATTCGCCAAGCCGATTGTCGATCCAGCAACAGAAATGCTTTTCTCACCGCGATTACATCTTTCGCGGGAAACAATGCGCCAAGTCCGCCCGCCAAAAGCGCGGGAATACCCCAGACAAAACGCTGTTTCTGCATACCTTTGGGCAAGGTGCGTGTTAAGATTGATGCAACAACAAACTGTGGGGTGAAGACGGAAATGATATCATCCTGGGCGGCAACGGTCGCGACAGCATGTGGGGCGGTATCGGCGACGACAGCATGAACGGCCAGAACCAAGAGGACATGCTGTGGGGCAACGAAGGCAACGACACGCTGATCGGTGAAAAGGGCGACGACACCATTGACGGCGGCTGGGGCGACGACAAGATGACCGGCGGCACAGGGTCCGACATTTTTGTCTTTGACGACCGTATGCGCGCCGACACCATCACCGACTTTACCGATGGCGAGGACCGGCTGGACATGACCGCGTGGGGCTTTACCACCATTGACGACATGACCTTTCAACAGGTGGGCGACGATGTGTTCATCCAGTTCACCGACCGTGACAGCCTGCTGTTGCAGAACGTCGATGCCGCCGATCTGGACGCCAGCGACTTTATCTTCTGACACCGCTTCGGTGCCATTCATCCGATGACCTCCAAAGTCTGACTGCGAAAAGGGGCGCTCGAAATCGAGCGTCCCTTTTTGTGTCTGCCGGATGTGGGCACCCCGGCTGTCAGATCACGCCAGCACGTCCGCGACGGTGGCCGACATTGGCGTGGTGGGCCGCCCGATCAACCAAGACAGGTCCTTGCCGTCATGAAACAACGCGCCGTTGGACGCATCCACGTCAAAACCGGCCAAAGCACCGGCAAAGCCTTCGGGCAATCCGACAGACACCAATATCTTGGCATATTCGTCTTGCGGCAGGTTTTGATAGGGGATCGTCTTACCCGTCCGCGCGCTGACTTCCGCCGCCAGATCGCCCAGCGTATAGGACGCATCGCCTGCCAGCTCGTAGGTCTTGCCCGCATGATCGCCCGCCGTCAGCACAGCCACCGCCGCATCCGCATAATCCGCGCGGCTGGCGGAGCTGATGCGCCCGTCGCCGGCCGATCCGACCAACGCGCCCGCCTGCACCGCCCCCGGTACGGAACCGGTATAGTTCTCGGTGTACCAGCCATTGCGCAGGATCGTATACGTCAGGCCCGAAGCTTTGATCAGCGCCTCGGTCTCGCGGTGCTCGGTCGCCAGCGACATGGGCGACGTGTCGGCCCGCAACAGGCTGGTATAGACAATGCGCCCAACGCCTGCCGCCTTGGCCGCGTCAATCACGGCACGGTGCTGGGCGGTGCGCTGGCCGATCTCGCTGCCCGAGATCAGCAACAGGGTGTCGATGCCCGCCAGTGCGGGGGCCAGTGTTTCGGGCGCATCGTAATCCGCCTTGCGCGCGGTTACGCCCAGATCGGCCGCTTTCTCAGGGCTGCGCGCCAGCGCGATGATGTCGCCCGCGTCCATCTTGTCCTTGAGGCCCGCAATGACCAATCGGCCCAACTGTCCGGTGGCGCCTGTTAATGCAATTGTCATGGGATCGTCCTTTCAAAAAGTCATGTTCTGCTACAAGAGCTAGACCCTTTACTTACGAATAGTAAGTACGTACAAAAATGTAAGTGATAGATTTCTGAACCGCGGAGCCGCCCATGACCGAACATCCTCCTGCACTGACACCCGAACCACTGTCAGACCGCGTCCGGCGCGGTGACTTGATGGCCCCGCAATGCCCGTCGCGAGATGTGCTGAAACACGTGACCAGCCGCTGGGGCGTGCTGGCGCTGATGGCGCTTGAGGACAACACGCTGCGTTTCAGCGCCCTGCGTCAGCAGATCGGCGGCGTCAGTGAACGGATGCTGGCGCAGACCCTGCAAGCCCTGGCCGCCGACGGGTTCGTCAACCGCGTGTCCTTCGACGTGGTGCCGCCGCATGTGGAATACAGCCTGTCCCCGCTGGGCCGCGAAGTGGCCGAGAAAGTGCGCGGGCTGGCCGACTGGATCGAAGTGTCGATGCCCCGCATCGCGCAGGCGCAACAGGACCGCGAACGGGGCTAGGCTTCGGGGCTCCAACTGTCCGCGATCGTGATCGGCGTACCATTCGGCGTGCGCGCCCAGATGTCGCGCATTTCGCTGTTGGTCACGGCAATGCAACCGTCTGTCCAGTTCACCAACAGGTGCCACGCACCCAATATGCCCCAACCGTTCGGCAATCCGTGTATCATTATGTTGCCGCCGGGATCGTACCCACCTTGCGCCGCACGCGCCTGATCATCAGCATCAGGATACGAGATATGCAGACTAAGATGCGCCACCGACTTCGGGTTGCGCCAGTCAATCGAGTATGTGCCCTCGGGGGTGCGCTCGTCGCCTTCGCTTTGCTTGGGGCCATCGTCCCAGCGCGCGCCCATGGCAATGTCATACGACTGCATCACCTCGCCACCCTGCATCAAAAACAGCTTTCTGTCGGACTTCGAGACGATCAAGCGATCCGCCAACTGCGCCACCTCTGCCTGCGCAGGCGGCTGTACCCGTGATACGCGCGCCATCACCTTGGTGTAGGCAAAAGCCGCCACGACAATCATAGGCAGCAGCACGAGAATACGAATGACACTTCCACGTTTCACAAGGCACCTCCAATCCGCAGCACCTGTCTACCAAGACCTGCACCGACATCAACCTGGTGCAAACGCAAAAGGGGCGTCCGATCAGGACGCCCCTTGCTCTTTCTTGGCGTGGCTTAGTGCACCACGGCATCATCCGGTCTGGGCCGGTTGGTGCCACCCACACGGTCACCGATGATCAGCCCGTCGCTGCCCACCGTGACAGGAATTGAATCCCCATCCATCACGTCACCGGCCAGCAACATCTCGGCCAGCGGGTTTTGCAGCGTGTTCTGGATCACCCGTTTCAGCGGGCGTGCCCCGAACACCGGGTCATAGCCTTCGTCGGCCAGCCACTTGCGGGCGCTGTCGTCCAGTTCCAGCGTGATCTTGCGCGCTTGCAGACGTTTCAGCAGGCGGGCCATCTGGATATCGACAATGCCATCCATGTTGTCACGGCTGAGGCGGTCAAAGATGATCGTCTCGTCCAGACGGTTCAGGAACTCGGGGCGGAAGTGCGCCCGCACCGCGTCCATCACATCGCGTTTCGCCGCAGCCATATCTCCACCCTCCGGCAGTTGGCTCAGTGCCTGCGCTCCAAGGTTGCTGGTCAGAATGATCAGCGTCTGCTTGAAGTCGACCTTGCGGCCCTGCCCGTCGGTCAACACGCCATCGTCCAGCACCTGCAACAGCACGTTGAACACGTCCGGGTGCGCCTTTTCGACCTCGTCGAACAGCACCACCTGATAAGGCCTGCGCCGCACGGCTTCGGTCAGAACACCACCTTCGTCATAGCCGACATAGCCCGGAGGCGCACCGATCAGACGCGCAACGCTGTGCTTCTCCATGAACTCGGACATATCCAGACGCACCATAGCGTTGTCGTCGTCGAACATGAAATTCGCCACGGCTTTGGTCAGCTCGGTTTTACCGACGCCGGTTGGCCCAAGGAACAGGAAACTGCCCAAGGGACGGTTTTCGTCGTTCAGACCGGCCCGCGCACGGCGCACCGCGTTGGCCACCGCGTGCACGGCGCTGTCTTGGCCCACCACACGGCTGTGCAACTGCTCTTCCATGCGCAACAACTTGTCCCGCTCGCCTTCCAGCATCCGCGAGGTCGGGATACCGGTCCACCGTTCGACCACGCTGGCGATTTGTTCGGGGCGCACGGTGTCGGCCGTCTTGGCATCCGCTTCGCTGGCGTCCAATGTCTCCAGTTGACGTTCCAGTTGCGGGATGACGCCGTACGACAGCTCACCCGCCTTGGCCAGGTTGCCCTCGCGCTTGGCGATGTCCAGATCGGCACGGGCGCGGTCCAACTGCTCTTTGATGCCCTGCGCCGACGCGATGGCGTCACGGTTGGTCTGCCATTGCGCCGTCATTTCGGCACTGCGCTCTTGCAGGTCGGACAGATCTTTTTCCAGCGCACCCAAACGGTCCTTGCTGGCCGCATCATCCTCGGCGCGCAAGGCTTCGGCCTCGATCTGCAATTGCAGGATCTGACGGTCGATGGCATCCAGCTCTTCGGGTTTGCTGTCCACCTCCATGCGCAGACGGCTGGCCGCCTCGTCCACAAGGTCGATGGCCTTGTCCGGCAGGAAGCGGTCGGTGATATAGCGATGGCTCAGCGTGGCCGCCGCGACCAGCGCGCTGTCACTGACACGCACACCGTGGTGCAATTCGTATTTTTCCTTGATGCCGCGCAGAATGCTGATCGTATCCTCGACCGTGGGCTCCTGCACCATCACGGGCTGGAACCGGCGGGCCAGGGCCGCGTCTTTTTCTACATATTTGCGGTATTCATCCAGCGTGGTGGCACCGATACAGTGCAGTTCACCGCGCGCCAGCGCCGGTTTGATCAGGTTCGCCGCATCCATGGCACCGTCAGCCTTGCCCGCGCCCACAAGCGTGTGCATTTCGTCGATGAACAGAATGATCTCGCCCGCGGCATCCGTCACTTCGTTCAGAACCGCCTTCAGACGTTCTTCGAACTCGCCACGATACTTCGCACCGGCAATCAGCGCGCCCATGTCCAGCGCCAACAGTTTCTTGTTGCGCAGGCTTTCGGGCACATCGCCGTTGATGATGCGCAAGGCCAAGCCTTCGGCAATCGCGGTTTTGCCCACGCCCGGCTCGCCAATCAGAACGGGGTTGTTCTTGGTCCGGCGGCTCAGCACCTGCATGGTGCGGCGGATTTCCTCGTCGCGGCCAATGATCGGGTCGATCTTGCCCTGTTCGGCGCGTTCGGTCAGGTCAGCGCTGTATTTCTTCAGCGCCTCATAGCTGTCCTCGGCGCTGGCAGAATCCGCCGTGCGCCCCTTGCGGATGTCGTTGATCGCGGAATTCAACGCTTGCGCGGTCACGGACCCCGCTTCCAGCGCCGTCTTGGCCCCGGACTTGACCATGCACAGGGCCATCAGGATGCGTTCGACCGGCACGAAACTGTCGCCCGCCTTTTTCGCCAGCGCCTCGGCCTCGGCCAGAACTTTGGTGGTGGCGTTGTCCAGATAGACCTGCGCCGCATCGCCTGTGACAACGGGCATCTTGCCCAGCGACAGGGTCAACGCCTCGGTCACGCGCGCGGGGTCGCCACCTGCGCGTGCGATCAGATTGCTGGCCAGCCCCTGATCATCATCCATCAATGCCTTGAGTATGTGTTCGGGCGCCAAACGCTGATGGCTTTCCCGTGTTGCAATCGTCTGTGCTGCCTGCACGAAACCGCGCGACCGCTCTGTGAACTTGGACAAGTCCATAGATATTCTCCTTTTCAAAAGCGCCCCGATGATGTCGCGCGCCTGCTTTGCAGCACACACGACTATGAAGGGCCTTGGTGTTAAATTGGGGACCGATTGGCTGCGGTTCAAGTTTCCCACTGGCAAAATATACCACTTCGTCCCCAAGCCGACTTTGCGCAGGATCAACCACAAAGGCGGCTCTTGGACCGGCGGAATGCGCGGTGAAGTCACCTGATTCGCAGTGGTAGAGCCTTTTCCACACCGCCCCTTCAAAAAATCCCTTATAAATCAATGCGTAAAAAATCGTTACACAGGTTTGAAACCATATTCGAAGGTCAAGCGTTTATTATGCAGACGACAACATACAGGTGTTAAAATGCAACAGTATCCCGTCGAACTGAACAGTGTGATTTACAACGCGACGACGCAAAGCTTTGAAGCGCTGGTCACCGTCCACGCTCCGCAAGGCACGCGCAGGTATGCCTGCGCCATCGACGCGCCGATCACCATGACCTATTCCGACGCCGCTTCCGGCCTCGCAACGCAGGCGCTGCGGCGTCATGCGGGACGCGGCGGGCTGTGTTCGTCGACCAATCTTGCCGCCGCGCAAAGCCGCGCGCGCTCGGGCGCAACCAAATCTCGCCGCAAGCTTAACATCGACCCTTTTGCTATGTTGCGTCGCCTCGCTGCATAGCATTGCGGCATGATCCGGGGGCCGTTTCTGTCCCCGACCCCAGGATCGCCGCGCTGCCAGAGACACGTGCCTGCCTGCTAGGTCTCTGATGCTCTGCCCGGATGCGCCCTTGTGCCATCCGGGCCTTTTTTTGCCCAAAGCGTCACCCCCGCACAGACTTGCCGCACCGGCCCCTTTCACGCTATGCGCATCGCAGCGCAAAGGAGCCCGCACATGACCCACCCCGCCGATGACCGCCTGATTGTTGCCCTTGACGTACCCAACGCCATTGCCGGACTTAAGCTGGCACAAGACTTGGGCGATGCGGTGACCTTTTACAAAATCGGGCTGGGTATGCTGACAGGCGGCGGCCTGGGGTTGGCCAATGAGTTGAAACAGGAACAGGGCAAGCGCATCTTTCTGGACATGAAACTGTTCGACATCGGCGCCACGGTCGAGGCCGCCGTGCGCGGACTGGCGCAGTTCGATCTGGATTTCCTGACCGTGCACGGCGACCCCCATGTGGTTCGCGCCGCCAAAGAAGGGGCCGCAGGGTCAAACATGAAAATTCTGGCCGTCACCATCCTGACCTCGCTGGACCGCGCCGATCTGGACGACAGCCTGATCAAACCGGGTGACACCGCCGATCTGGTGGTAGAACGCGCGGGCCGCGCATTTGACGCAGGCGCCGACGGTATCATCGCCTCGCCGCAAGAGGCTGCAATGATCCGCGCCCTGCCCGAGGCCGCAAACCGTCTGATCGTCACTCCGGGTGTGCGCCCTGCGGGTGCCGCTTTGGGTGACCAAAAGCGTGTGGCAACACCGGCACAGGCAATCACCGACGGGGCAGATCACATCGTCGTCGG
The DNA here is from genome assembly GCA_034669925.1 of Sulfitobacter sp. Classification (GTDB taxonomy): domain Bacteria; phylum Pseudomonadota; class Alphaproteobacteria; order Rhodobacterales; family Rhodobacteraceae; genus Pseudosulfitobacter. Next base: position 2,517,559 of record JAXMOM010000001.1, on the reverse strand, counting down.
CCGCCCGATCTGGGCCGCTTCCAACCCTCATCAAGCAGCAAAAGACATCCTGGCCAGCCTGCCCTGATCGCACAGAATGTGGGAAAATTGGCACATAGCACCGTGTGCAGGGCGGGTCAGGTTTTCCCTACTCGCCCAAAACGTTAATTTATACTATGTTATTTGACAGGTGATACTCCCCGACGAACTGGTTCTTCCTGAAGTTCGTCACCTTCCCCCCGCTCGTTTTGCGGGGGGTCTTTCTTTTAAACCCCGCTCGGCTCACTCGCCAAACCTATCCCCCGACACCCCTGACAGATACAACGCCAGTCGCGTCTGAAAATGCGGCACGGCCTTGGCATGTGCGATAAATATCTGCGGCGCCATCAACTGCCAGCTTTGCCCCTCATCCCCCAAAACGATCCGCGACGCGGTCTCTTCCGGCAGGTGCGCCGCGAAAAACCATTTTTCGCCATCCCCTTCGTGGAACCGTTTGCCCCAGCTTACAGCCTGATCCGGCACCTCCAGCCCCAGCTCTTCGCGTGTCTCGCGCAGGGCACAGGCCAGCGGCGTTTCGCAGCCCTCGCGCCCGCCGCCCGGCAAGTCCAGATAGTCAGGCCACGGAATGCGCGGGCTGTCGTCGCGCCGGATCACCGCCAACCGCGCGCCAATGAAAAGCGCCAGCTTTGCGCCTGCAAATGGCATGTTCATTTCCGCATCCCCGCGTTAAACTGGTCTCCACTCTAGCACAGATGCAAAGCCATGCCTGCCCTCTGCCGAGACTGTCTTCACCAATTCGACACCGCGCGCCGCTGCCCGGCCTGCGCCAGTCCGCGTGTCGCCAACCACCCCGAGCTGAACAGCCTGAGCATCGCACATATGGATTGCGATGCCTTCTATGCCTCGGTCGAGAAACGCGACAATCCCGAACTGGAAGGCAAACCTGTGATCATCGGCGGTGGCCGACGCGGCGTGGTGTCCACCGCCTGTTATGTCGCCCGAATTCGCGGCGTGCGTTCTGCCATGCCGATGTTCCAGGCGCTGAAACTGTGCCCCGATGCGATCATCGTTAAACCGCGCATGGCCGCTTATGTAGACGCCTCGCGCGCGATCCGCGCAATGATGGAGGAACTGACCCCCGCCATTCAACCGCTGTCACTGGACGAGGCGTTCATGGACCTGACCGGCACCCAGCGGATGCACGGCGCGCCGCCCGCCGTGATGCTGGCGCGGTTGATCAAAAGGATGCGCAGCGAGCTGGGGCTGACTGGATCAATCGGCCTGTCTCATAACAAGTTTCTGGCCAAGATCGCCTCGGACCTCGACAAACCGCACGGGTTTTCCGTGATCGGCAAGGCCGAGACCGAAAGCTTCCTGCATGACAAGCCCGTGCGGCTGATCTGGGGCGTCGGCAGTGCGGCACAGGCATCGCTGGACAAGGCGGGCATTCGCAGCTTTGCCGACCTGAAACGTTGGGACCAACAGGATCTGATCGCCCGTTTTGGCGCAATGGGTGACCGGCTGTGGCATCTGGCGCGGGGGATCGACGCACGTCGCGTGACAGCGCACGAGCCGATGAAATCCATTTCGAACGAAACCACTTTTAACGACGACACCGCCGACCCGGACCTCCTGGACGGCCACCTGTGGCGCATGGCCGAAAAGGTTTCAGACCGCGCCAAGGCAAAGGATCTGGCCGGTCGTGTCGTCACGCTAAAGCTGAAACGCGCCAACCACAGTACATTGACGCGGCGGCTGTCCCTGCACAGCCCGACCCAGATGGCCGACACCATCTACCGCACAGCCCGCGCCCTGTTCGATCAGGTCGGCAACGAAGGCCCCTACCGCCTGCTGGGCTGTGGCATCTCTGACCTGACAACCGCAGACAAGGCCGACACCGAAGGCGACCTGCTGGACCCGAACAAGACCAAACGCAGCCAGGCAGAACGCGCCACCGACAAGATCCGCAGCCGCTTCGGCCCCGACGCCATCGTCAAGGGCCGCGCGCTGCGCTGACACTCGCCGATTCAGAAATCCCGGGGGAGCGTCAAAGGCGCGGGATCAAAGCCACCGCAACAGCCACCCTCAGTCAAACCCGACAAACCGCGCCGTCTCGCTCACATCGCGGCGCCGCGACACAACCGAATTGGCCGAAAACGTTTCATCCGGCCATCCCAGCGCCACGCAGGTCAGAATCACCTGATCGTCGGGAATGCCTGCATGTTCTCGCACCACCGGCGACTGCATGATCCCCTGCCCGTTGATCACGGCACCCAAACCACGGCTCCACGCGGCCAGCACCAGCCCGTATGTCACAGCGCCCAGATCGAAATGCGCAATCGTGCCACCTTCCAGCTCCTTGTCGAAGGTCACGACGACCGACACCGGCGCATCAAACTGGCGAAAGCCGCGCATAACCCAGTCCTGTCGCTTTTCCTTGTTGTCACGCTCGATCCCCATCGCCTCGAACAACTGGATCGCGATCTCGACCTGCCGGTCGCGGTGGACACCCTGATAGGCCCCGTGATCCACAATCTCGCGCTGCGGCGGCACGCCCGACAGCATCCGTTCGGAATTGCCCGCGCGCACTGCTTCAAGCGGCGCGCCGGTCAACACGTGGAAATGCCAGGGCTGGGTGTTCATCGACGAAGGCGCACGGTTGGCCAACGCGATGATCTCTTCCAGCAAGGCGCGCGGCACCGGATCGGGTTTGAAGCCCCTGATGCTGCGCCGTTCGGAAATTGCCTGATCCAGATCCATTGTTGTCCCTCCCCCTGAATGCTTCAGGGGGCAAGGCTACCTGCAATCGCCCCGGAGACCAGTGTAACGATACGTCAGATCACTCGGCCGCCAGCGGCATCCGCCCCTGACCGATCTGCGCAACCTCGGCCACAACAGCCGCCAGCCGCACCCGAATGTCGTCAAAGCTGCCGTTGGGCCGCACCAGCGCCTCGTTCATGTACAGCGACCGGTCAATCTCGACCTGAACCGCATGTTGTCCCCGCGTCGGCCGCCCGTAGGCCTGCGTGATATAGGCCCCTGCAAAAGGCGCATTGCGTGTCACGACGAAACCCGCGGCCACGAACGCCGCCTCGATCCGGTCCACAACTTCGCCCGACGCCGCAGCGCCAAAACGGTCGCCCAGCACCACATCGGGCCGCTTCATCCCGCCGCGCACCACACTGTCTATCGCCTCGTGCGGCATCGAATGGCAGTCAATCAAAACGGCCTGCCCATGTCGGCGGTGCGCGCTGTCCAACAATTGCTGCAACATCCCGTGATAAGGACGCCAATACAGATCAATCCGGCGCTCGACCTCTTCAAGGCTCAGCTTGCCCCGATAGATTGCCCGCCCGTTGGCCACCACACGCGGCACCACGCCCAGCCCCGACGCAACGCGCGGATTGTGGCCCTTGGGCCACACCCCCTCGATCAGGGCCGGATCCAGTTCATCCGCCGCCCTGTTCAAATCGACAAAGGCCCGCGGCGCGCCCGCTTTCAAAAAGCTGGCGCCAAAACGCGGCGCGCAATCAAACAGCTTGTCCACAAATGCATCTTCCGACGACCGCACCTGATGCTCGTTCAACACTGTCGTGCGCAAGAATCGCCAAGGATAGTCGCGCCCCGAATGGGGTGATGCGAACACCACACACGACGTGTTCCTCTCCGGGTGCAGGACTTCGTAGGCTAACTTTGGCATCGGCTCTCCTCGTGGAAATAACATAGCGCAGGAAATACACGTATCAAAAGCCCTTGATCCCGCTTCCGACTCCTTTTATACGCCCCCCTACCGGCGCGAAATCTCGCGCCCCATTTTTGTTTTGGGGCACAGTTTCGTGAAGGCCAGAGTGGGCGATTAGCTCAGCGGTAGAGCACTTCGTTGACATCGAAGGGGTCACAAGTTCGATCCTTGTATCGCCCACCATTCTATTCACAGTTCGGGCACCCGCCCGGACGCCCGCAACCCCGGCGCTGCTTCGCGCCATGAAACATGAGGAAGAAGCGCCATGAAGGTTCGCAACTCGCTCCGCTCGCTCAAAAACCGGCACCGTGACTGCCGCGTTGTGCGTCGCAAAGGCCGTGTGTACGTCATCAACAAGACGCAGCGCCGGTTCAAAGCCCGCCAGGGCTAAGGCTTACGCCAGATCAATTACAAAAAGGCCGTCCTTCGGGGCGGCTTTTTTTATTGCCCAAATCCCTGTTCCCCCCTTCTTTTGGCCCCAAATATCCCGGGGGCGGCGCGCCAGCGCCGGGGGCAGCGCCCCCAACACGGCCTTGCGCCTTCCGCACAAGACCATAAGTTGTCCCCAAACCCCTGACCGAAAGGCACCTAGCATGACCGACACCTACACGCCCCCCGACGTCTGGACGTGGGACAAAAACGGCGGCGGCCGATTCGCCAACATCAACCGCCCCGTCGCAGGCCCGACTCACGACAAAGAACTGGACGTCGGCAAGCACCCGATGCAATTGCACTCGCTGGCCACGCCCAACGGCGTCAAAGCAACCGTGATGCTCGAAGAGTTGCTGGAAAAGGGCCACAAGGGCGCGGAATACGACGCCTACCTGATCAACATCGGCGAGGGTGACCAGTTTTCCTCGGGATTTGTCGAGATCAACCCCAACTCGAAAATCCCCGCCCTGATGGACCGGTCCGGCGACACGCCCGTGCGCGTATTCGAAAGCGCGTCGATCCTGTTCCATTTGGCCGAAAAGTTTGGCGAGTTCCTGCCTGCATCCGGCCCTGCCCGTACCGAAGTCATGAACTGGGTGATGTGGCAAATGGGCAGCGCGCCTTATCTGGGCGGCGGCTTTGGCCACTTTTACGCCTACGCGCCGGAAAAATGGGAATACCCGATCAACCGCTTCACCATGGAAGCCAAGCGCCAGCTCGACGTGCTCGAGCGGCAACTGGCCGACCATCCCTACATCGCGGGCGACGACTATACGATTGCCGACATCGCGATCTGGCCGTGGTACGGCCAACTGGTTCTGGGCCGCCTGTACGAAGCAGCGACCTTCCTTGACGTTGAAAGCTATACCAACGTGATGGCTTGGGCCAAAAAGATCGACGAACGTCCGGCCGTCAAACGTGGTCGCATGGTCAACCGCGCCTTTGGCGCACCCGAATACCAACTGCGCGAACGCCACGACGCATCGGATTTCGAAACCCAGACATGGGACAAGATCGGCGACGACAGCGAAAGCTGATCCGCCACGTCACGGGTGGCCCCGCGCGGGCCGCCCGCATTCAACGGCTGCGACCGACCTGACGACAGATCAGGATCACCGGCAGCACCCCCACTGCGACAATGACCAATGACGGCACCGCTGCCCCGTCCAGCCGCTCGTCGCTGGCCAACCGGTACGCCTGTACCGCCAGCGTGTCGTAGTTGAACGGGCGCATGATCAGCGTCGCGGGCAGCTCTTTCATCACATCCACGAACACGATCAACACTGCCGTCAGCAGGCTGGGCGTCAGGATCGGCAGATGCACACGGCGCAAAGTGGCCATTGGCCCCTTGCCCAGCGACCGGCTGGCCGCGTCCATATTCACATGTACCAGCGCCTGCCCGCCCTCATAGGCCCCCAAAGCCGCCGCCAGAAACCGCACCATATAGGCCGCGATCAACAACCAGATCGACCCTGTGATCAGCAGCCCCGTCGAGACATCGAATGTCGCGCGCATCCATGCGTCCAGTTGGTTGTCAAAGGCGGCAAAGGGCACCATCAGCCCCACCGCGATCACTCCGCCCGGCACCGCATATCCCAGCCGCGCCACATAAGCCGCGCCGCGCGCCAAACGCCCCGGCTGGATTCGGTTGTAAAACCCGACAGCAATCGCCGCCCCCAGCGTCAAAACCGCCGCAATCGCCGCCAACGTCAGCGAATTGGTGGCAAATCCCAGATAGCGCGCGCTGGTCAGGTCCTGCTCGGACGCCAGCCCCATGACCACAAGAACAACAATCGGCAGCAGCGCGCCCAACAGCACCGGCACGCCGCACAGCACCATCGCAAGGACCGCACGCACGCCCGACAAGTGTACCGGCGGGTTGCTGCCTTTGCCGCCCCGTGAAGGATCGTGATACTTGGCCCGCCCCCTCTGTGCCCGCTCCAGCATGGCCAGCAGCAGCGCAAAGCCCAGTAGGCACAGCGCCAGTTGCGCAGCCCCCGTGCGGTCACCCAAGCTGAACCAGCTTGTGTAAATCCCCGTGGCAAAGGTCTGGACGCCGAAATAGGCGACCGTACCGAAATCGGCGATTGTCTCCATCACCGTCAGCAACACGCCCGCCGCAATAGCAGGCCGCGCCAGCGGCAAGCTGACCTTGAAAAACGCCCCCCAGACCGAACTGCCCAAGGCGCGCGCGGCCAGAAACGTCGTGCCCGACTGCTGCAGGAAAGACGCCCGCGCCAGCAGGTAAACATAAGGGTACAACACCAGCACCAACATCAAAGCCGCACCACCCAGACTGCGGATCTCGGGGAACCAATAGTCGCGCGGGCCCCATCCCATCACCGCGCGCAGGGTCGACTGCACGATGCCGGGGTGGTCCAGAATGCTGGTATAGGCATAGGCCAGCACATAGGCCGGAAAGGCCAGCGGCAACACCAGCGCGATCTCGAACACGCGCACGCCGGGAAAGCGCGTCATCGTCACCAGCCACGCAGCACCCACGCCGACCATGAAAGTACCCGCCGACACCAGCAGCACCAGCGCCAGCGTGTTGCCCATATAACGCGGTAATACGGTCTGCATCAGGTGCTGCACCGTGTCGAACCCGCCGCCAAAAGACGCCAGCAACACAGCCACCATCGGCAACAGACACACCGCCGCCGTCAGCAACGCCACAGTGGCCAACCCTTTGGGGGCCAACCGTGCGGGCGCGGAGCCCGCCGCGGAATGTATCGCCTGATCACTCATAGCCCTTATGTCGATCATTTCTGTCGGAATGACCAGACCACGCGCACCGCCCTAGCCTTCCTCAAAGAAGGCCAGAATGTCATCGAACACACGCGGCTCTGCCACATACAGAAGATGCCCCAGACCGGGATAGAACGTAACCGGCGCGCCTCCGATGCTTTTGGCGAACCGGCGCACCTGTCGGGGTCGGAACACCGTGTCGGCGGTGCCTGCATACAGATGCACCTGCTCGGGCGGCAGGGTGAACCCCTCGGGCATGCGCCAGCCCACCAGCGCCATCGTGTGCGCCTTGAAGATATTGAACGACGGCTCGACCACGATCTTTTTCGGACGGCTGGTGATGCGGGCGATGTCGTCGGCCCGTTCGGGCGACCGCGCGCCTGCGCGCCCGAACAGCAGCACGGGGAAATAGTTTTCCCACACCTTGCGCGTGTTCACCGACTGCGCCCGTGCCGCCGCGACCAGAATGTCATCGACCCCGCGCAGCGCCGTCTGCGCACCGCCGCCAAATTCCACCGCGCTGGACATGCCCGCGACCTGCGCGCGCGGCCCGATCTGCTTGGCCGCAAGCATCGCAATGGGCGCCCCGGTGGAAAAACCCAGCAGCTTGATCTGTTTGTCGGGATAGCGGTCCGCCAGTTTCACAATTGTCTGTGCCGCGCGCGCAATGTCCAGCGGTCCGTCCAGCGGTCGGCCATCCATACCGGGAAACCGGTAGGCGGCAAAGGCATATCCCTTGGACCGCCATTCGACCACGGGGTCGAAAATGCCCAGCGGCGTCATTGAACCGGGGATCAGGATCAGCAGTTTGTCCTGCGCTTCGATGTCCACCGCATTGAACAACAGCGGTGTCACCGGCGCGTCGCGCGGCTCGGGCTTTGCCCCGCACGCCGCCAAAAGGGCGCACACCGCCAAAACCAAAACCCGTACCATCCACATGCGCGCGCCCCTGCATTGCACAACGATCCTTCGCCAGCAGTCCTAGCCGCAGCTTTGGCCATCCACCAGCCACCCGTGATCACAATGTAACCAAAGCACGTAAAGAAACTTTGGAACCTTCCAGCACTGGAAACCTGTTTTTCCTATGACAGGCAGAATTGCGCCCCGCGCCGCAGACCCGAAGGAATGACACGATGACACAGAAAACCGCCCATCTTTACCGCATGGTCATGCCCGACCACCTGTGTCCCTTCGGCCTGAAATCGAAATCCCTGCTTGAGCGTCACGGCTACACCGTCGTAGACCATCACCTGACCACGCGCGCAGAAACCGATGCCTTCAAGGCCGACTATGACGTGGAAACAACGCCGCAAACCTTTATCGAAACCGAGCGGATCGGCGGTCACGACGACCTGCGCCGGTTCTTTGGCCAACACGTGCGCGACGGCGACGAAAAGTCATATCGCCCCGTGCTGGTCATCTTTGCCATCTCTTTTTTGATCGCTCTGGCGATTGCCATGATCGCCCACGGCACCCCCCTGAGCTGGCAGGTGATACCGTGGTTCATATCCACTGCCATGACGATCCTCGCGCTGCAAAAGCTGCAAGACGTCGAACAGTTCTCGACCATGTTTCTGGGCTATGACCTGTTGGCTCGGCACTGGGTGCCCTACGCCTACATCTACCCCTATGCCGAAGCCGCCGCAGGGGTGCTGATGCTGGCAGGTGTCGCCTTGTGGCTGGCCGCGCCGCTCGCTTTGTTTGTCGGAACCTTCGGCGCGATTTCGGTGATCAAGGCTGTCTACATCGACAAACGTGATCTGAAATGCGCCTGCACAGGCGGCAACGACAACGTGCCACTTGGCTTCATCTCGCTCAGCGAGAACCTTGCCATGGCGGGCATGGGCACATGGATGCTGATCCGCCTGATCATCGGTTAATTCTTCATCTTGCCAGATAAACTCCGGGGGAGCGCCGCCAGGCGCGGGGGCAGCGCCCCCACCCCGCATCAATCGTAAGTGCGCTGATCCTCGATCACCAAACCATCGCGCGGCAAGCTTCCTTTCGGCACGATCTCGACCGTGCCTTTCAGTTTCAGCGTATCGACCACACTTCCGGCGTAGGCCTGTGCGTCGCCGCCTTCGGCCTCGATCCGCACAGTCATCGTATCCTGCTGCCCCTCCCGCTGGGCCACCACGCGGGCGCGCTTTATCTCGGGATGCCGAGCGACCAGCGCGGCCACCTGTTCGGGGCGCACGAACATGCCCTTGATCTTGGTCGTCTGATCGGCGCGGCCCATCCAGCCCTTGATGCGCATGTTTGTCCGCCCGCAAGGGCTTTGCCCCGCCATCACCGCACTCATGTCGCCGGTGGCAAAGCGGATCAGTGGGTAGTCGGGGTTCAACGACGTCACCACAACCTCGCCAACCTCGCCCGGCTCGACCGGATTGCCGGTGCCCGGCGTCAGGATTTCCACGATCACGCCTTCATCGACGATCATCCCCTCCATCGCGGCACTTTCATATGCGATGTTGCCCAGATCGGCGGTGGCATAGGACTGCAAACAGGCAATGCCACGATCCGCATATTCCTGTCGCAGGCTGGGGAACAGCGCGCCGCCGCCCACGACCGCACGCGACAGTTTCAACGTCACGCCCATCTCGTCGGCCTTGTCCAGAATCACCTTCAGATAGTCCGGCGTGCCTGCGTAGGCTGTGGTGCCGATATCTCGCGCCGCAATCACTTGCAGTTCCGTCTGCCCTGTCCCCGCAGGCAGCACCGCCGCCCCCACGGCCCGCGCCCCGGATTCAAAAATCATGCCCGCAGGCGTCAGGTGATAGCCGAAACAGTTCTGAACGATGTCGCCCTTGCCAATGCCCGCCGCGTGCAGAAAACGGCCCATACGCCACCAGTCGTGGCTGATCCCGCCGGGTTCATAGATCGGCCCGGGCGATTGGAACACATGCGCCAGATTGCTGACGGACATGCCACCAAAAGGCGGATTTTTCTTTTGCCACGCAGACAGCTCGGATTTGCGCAGCACCGGCAGATTCACCAGATCATCCAGGTTTCGCACCTCGGCTGCCATCGCGCGCCAGTCGGCGGGCGCATGGGTGATCGACGCCAACCGCGTGCGCAACAAGGCGGCCTGTTCGGCCTGCCGCTGGTCCGCACTGCGGGTTTCCAGATCGTCAAAATACGCTGTGTCCGACATCGGGTAATTGTCCTGTTTGTCTGTTGGTAAAGGGGCCGAGGCCCGTCGGTCGGTCTTGCTCAGCTCAGCCAGCGCTTGCGACGGCGATACGACCGCACATCACGGAAGGATTTGCGGCCCTCGTCGGACATGCCCAGATAGAATTCCTTCACATCCGGGTTCTCGCGCAGCTCGGCGGCGGGGCCGTCCATCACCACACGACCCGATTCCAGGATGTAACCGTAATGCGCAAACCGTAGCGCCACGTTGGTGTTCTGTTCCGCCAGCAGGAAAGACACGCCTTCGTTTTCATTGACCGATTTAACGATCGAGAAAATCTGCTCCACCAGTTGCGGCGCCAGTCCCATGCTGGGCTCGTCCAGCAGAATCGTCTCGGGGCGGCTCATCAAGGCGCGGCCAATCGCGCACATCTGTTGTTCCCCACCCGACGTGTAGCCAGCCTGCGATTTGCGCCGCTCACGCAAACGCGGGAAATAATTGTAAACCATTTCAAGGTCCGCCGCCGTGGCGCCCTTGCCATCGGTGCGGGTATACGCCCCCGTCAGCAGGTTTTCCTCGATGGTCAGGTGTTCAAAACAGTGTCGGCCTTCCATCACCTGCACCACACCGCGTTTCACGGTTTCGGCAGGGTCGGTGTGCTGGATCGCATCACCGCGATATTTGATCGAGCCTTTGGTGACCTCGCCCCGTTCCGAGGCCAGCAAACCGCTGATGGCTTTCAGCGTCGTGGTCTTGCCCGCGCCGTTGCCGCCCAGCAGGGCCGTGATCCCGCCCTTGGGCACCGACAGGCTCACACCTTTCAGCACCAGAATGACGTGATTGTAGATCACCTCGATGTTGTTGACCTCCAGCAAGGTCTCGTCCGTTTTTGCAGCGTCCAGCATGGTCAACCTGCCCCGTTAGGTGATGTTCACAAATATCTCCGGCGGCGGCACCCGCCGCCGGAGAGGTCGGCTTAGTTGCAGCCGGGTTCGATGTTGTTTTCTGCCGCATAGGCCGCCGAATCTTCGGCCACCAAACGACCGATCAGCTCACGGTCCGTGGGTTTATAGTCAGAGATGACATTCCACGTTCCGGCGGCTGCGTCCCACTGGACGACACCGACCAGACCGGGCCCACCGTGCTGTTCGCACGACACTTTGAACTCGGGACCAAAGTTGGGAAGACCCAGAGCGGTCATCTTCGCTTCGGTGATCTCAAGTGCCTCCATACCGTCGCGCATCATCTTGGCGTCGATATCAGGGGTGCCGTGGATCTCCTGCGCGGTTTTCGCAGCTTCGGCGGCCAGCATCGCGGCGTACATGCCACGGTTGTACTGAACCGTACCGATCTGGTCGCCCGCACCGGCAGCTTTGCCCGCATCCACGACGTATTTCTGGATATCGTCATAGATCGGATAGTCTTTGCCAACACCGTGGAAGGTCAGCGCCTTGTAGCCGTTGGCCGCAGCACCTGCGGGGATCACGTCCGCTTCGGAACCCGACCACCACACACCGATGAAGTTTTCCATCGGATAGCGGATGTTCACAGCCTCTTGGATCGCGACCTGGTTCATCACGCCCCAGCCCCACATGATCACATAGTCAGGCTTTTCACGGCGGATTTGCAGCCACTGCGATTTCTGCTCTTGGCCGGGGTGGTCAACGGGCAGCAATGTCAGTTCGAAACCGTGTGTCTTTTGCAGCTCTTCCAGCGTGCGGATCGGCTCCTTGCCATAGGCCGAGTTGTGGTAGACCAGGGCGATCTTCTTGCCTTTGATGTCGCCACCGTTCTCGTCCAGCAGATAGTTGATCGCGCCCGATGCACCGTCCCAATAGTTGGCTGGATAGTTGAACACGTCCCGGAACACCTCGCCATTGGCCGCCGAGGTCCGGCCATAACCCATCGAGTGGATCGGGATGCCGTCCGCTGTCGCTTTGGGGATCAACTGATAAGTGATGCCGGTGGACAGCGGCTGATAGACCAACGCGCCTTCACCTTTGGTGGATTCGTAGCATTCCACACCTTTTTCGGTGTTATAGCCGGTTTCGCATTCCGGCACGCGGATCTTGGCCCCACCAATTCCGCCATCACGCTCGTTCAGCAGGGTGAAATAATCGGCATAGCCATCCGCAAAGGGAATGCCGCTGGCCGCATAGGGCCCTGTCCGATAGCTCAGCGATGGGAACACAAGGTCCGCCATAACCGGGCCCGCTGCCATAACAGCAGCAACAGCCATTGTTGCAAACTTCATCTTCATCGGTGTTTCCTCCCTTGGTTTTCCGATGCGGCCCCTTGCGGAGCCCGCGCAGGGCGGGGTGTTACCCGCCAGTCTTGGCAACCGCCCCCGTTAATGCGGGAACGGCCACAATCTCAGTTTTTCCTTGGTCACACGCCACAACTGCGCGATGCCATGCGGCTCAGCGATCAGGAACACGATGATCAGCGCCCCGACGATGACCAACTGCAAATGCGCCACGATGTCGGTGGGCCAACCCAGCCAGTCCACACCCACAACCTTCAGCGCCACGGGCAGCAACACCAGGAACGCAGCCCCGGCAAAGCTGCCGAAAATGCTACCCAGCCCGCCGATGATGATCATGAACAAAACCAGGAACGACTTATTGATGCCAAAGGCCTCGCCCACTTCGACAGCGCCCAGATAGACACTGAAAAACAGCGCCCCCGCGATACCGACAAAGAACGACGAAACGGCAAAGGCACTCAGTTTGGCGGTCAGCGGGTTCACCCCGATGATCTCGGCCGCAATGTCCATGTCCCGGATCGCCATCCATTTGCGCCCCACCGACCCCCGCGTCAGGTTGCGCGCGATAATGGCGCTGACCACCGTGAAGATCAGGCAGAACAGATAGGTTGCCCAGGCTTCGGTGTTCGGCCCGGTGATCAGGATACCAAAGGTGTCCCGCTCGGGCGCGTTGATCTGGCCGGAGGCCGAATAGTTGTAGAACCACGGCACGCGGTTAAAGAGCCACACCAGAAAGAACTGCGCCGCCAGCGTCGCCACCGCCAGGTAAAACCCCTTGATCCGCAGCGAGGGCAGGCCAAACAACATGCCCACACCTGCGGTGACCACCCCGGCAAGGATCACATGAATGAACATGCTCACGTCAGGAAAGGCCGTCATCAGCTTGTAGCAGGCATAGGCGCCCACCGCCATGAACCCGCCGGTGCCCAGCGACACCTGCCCGCAATAGCCCACCAGAATGTTCAGCCCGATCGCCGCAATCGCATAGATCAGGAAGGGCAGGAAAATCGAGTTCACCCAATAGTCGTTGACCATGAACGGAATGACACAGACCGCCACGAACAGCACAAAGTAATAGCGCCACCGGTCGAACCGGATCGGAAAGGTCTGGCTGTCTTCCTTGTAGGTCGTGCGAAATTCGCCCGCTTCACGATAAAACATCAGAGTACTCCCACAGCCCGCAGGCTTTTCATTCTTTTGGCTGTAAATATCCCGGGGGTGCGGGGGTTGGCCCCCGCTGCTGCTTCGGTCAGATCAAACACGTTCAATGATCTTCTCCCCGAACAGACCCTGCGGACGGAACACCAGGAACAACAGCGCCAGCATATAGGCGAACCAGTTCTCGGTCGCGCCACCCAAGAACGGGGCGCCGATCAGGAACTCGAACAGCTTCTCGCCCACACCGATAATCAACCCGCCGACAATGGCCCCGGGGATCGAGGTGAACCCGCCCAGCATCAGCACCGGCAACGCCTTCAGCGCGATCAGCGAAAGCGAGAACTGAACACCCGATTTCGCACCCCACATGATGCCCGCCACAAGGGCGACAAAGCCCGCAAGCGACCACACAAGGATCCAGATAAAGTTCAGCGAAACCCCGACCGACAGCGCCGCCTGATGGTCATCCGCCACGGCCCGCATCGCGCGGCCCTGCTTGGTGTATTGGGCAAAGGCCACCAGGGCCGCCACCAGCACCATCGCCACAACCGCCGCGACGATGTCCAGACTGTCGATGAAAAAGCCATAAAAGCCTTCGCCACCCAGCCCCGCCGTCATATCCTCGATCCAAAAGTTCCCGCCCTGCGGCAGACAGGCGCCCGCAGCCCAGCACAGATCAAGCGTCTTGATCTCGGACCCCCACATCAGGTCGGCAAACCCTTCAAGGAAATAGGCCAGACCGATGGTCGCCATGAACAGGATAATCGGCTCTTGCCCCACCAGATGCCGGAACACGAACCGCTGCACCGCCCAGGCCAGTGCGATCATCACCAGAACCGTCAGGAACACCGCGACAACCGAATGCAGGTTCCAGCCAAAGCTGGTCACATGCAGACCGAAGGTCGCGTTGATCAGATGCGCAAACGGCACCTGCCCATTCTGAAAGCCCACCAGCGTCATCGCCGCGAACAGCGCCATGACCCCTTGGGCAAAGTTGAAAATCCCCGACGCTTTGTAGATCAGCACAAAGCCCAGCGCGACCAACGCATATAGTACGCCCGCCATCAGCCCGTTCAGGAACACCTCGATGGTATAAAGAAAAGTGTCAGACATCGCGCAGTTCCTTCAAAGTCCAAGTCTTTGCATCAGTCATGAGCCACCCCCAGATAGGCGTCGATCACGTCTTGATTGTTGCGCACCTCGTCAGGGGTGCCATCGCCGATCTTCTTGCCGTAATCCATCACGACCACGCGGTCGCTCAGGTCCATCACCACGCCCATGTCATGTTCGATCAGCGCAATCGTGGTGCCGAATTCGTCGTTCACATCCAGAATAAAGCGGCTCATGTCCTCTTTTTCCTCGACGTTCATGCCCGCCATCGGCTCGTCCAGCAGCAGCAACGACGGCTCGGCCGCCAGTGCCCGCGCCAGTTCGACCCGTTTTTTCAGACCATAAGGCAGACGCGCCACAGGCGTCTTGCGGATCGCCTGAATTTCGAGAAAGTCGATGATCTTCTCGGCCACTTCGCGGTTGGCGGTTTCTTCTTGCTCGGCCTTGCCCTTCCACATCGACTGCCAGAACAGGCCGGTCTGCATGTGCGTCAAACGGCCCGTCATCACGTTGTCCAGAACGCTCATGCCCTCGAAAAGCGCAATGTTCTGGAACGTCCGTGCAATCCCTTGCCGCGCCACCTGAAACGGCTTCATCGGCGGGCGCGGTTGCCCTTGATAGAAAACCTGTCCCTCTTGCGGCACGTAAAAGCCCGAGATCACGTTCAGCATCGACGATTTACCGGCCCCGTTCGGCCCGATGATCGCCCGGATCTCGCCCTCGCGGATGTCAAACGAGATGTCCTTGATCGCCTCGACGCCACCAAAGCGCAGGGTGATGTTTTTCATCTCCATCACAACCGGGCCAATCCTGCGCCCGTCTGCGGTTGTGTAACCCTCTGCCTGATCCAGCATCACACGTCCCCCTGCTTCTCTGGTTCAATAAAATCCCCCCCGGAGGGTCGGCTTGCCACGGCCTTAGGGCCCACAGATGCAAACCCCATCATTCCGCCGCCATCCGCGTGGTGACCTGCTGAACCGCCGCATCGCGAATTTCCAGCGTCGCCTTGATCGCGCCCTTGCGGCCATCCTCATAGGTCACTTCGGTCACCGTGCTGATATGCTCGGATCCGTCGTAAAGCGCCGTGATGATGTCGTGGAACTTCTCCTCGATCTTCTTGCGACGCACTTTGCGGGTGCGGGTCAGTTCGCCGTCGTCAGCGTCCAGTTCCTTGTGCAACACGACAAAGCGATGGACCTGACAGCCCGACAGCATCTCGTCCTCGGCCACCGAACGGTTGACCGCTTCCACGTGGCTCTGGATCGTAGCCAGCACCTGCGGGTGCCCTGCAAGCTCTTGATAAGACGCATAGGCAATGTTGTTGCGCTCGGCCCAATTGCTGACCGCCGTCAGGTCGATGTTGATGAACGCCGTGCATTCATCACGCCCGTTGCCGAACACGACGGCTTCCAGAATGTTGGGATAGAACTTCAGCTTGTTCTCGACGTATTTCGGCGCGAACAGCGACCCGTCCGCCATCTTTCCGACATCCTTGGCGCGGTCGATGATGCGCAAATGGCCCGTGTCAGGCTCGATAAAGCCCGCGTCGCCGGTCGCCACCCAGCCTTCGGCGTCCTTGGTGTCGGCGGTGCTTTCGGGGTTCTTGTAGTATTCCACGAACACGCCCGGCGACCGGTAAAAAACCTCGCCGGTGTCGTTGATCTTCAACTCAACACCCGGGCACACCACGCCCACCGTGTCACTGCGCACTTCGCCATCGGGCTGCGCAGTGATGTAAACGGTGGCTTCGGTCTGGCCGTAAAGCTGTTTCAGGTTGATGCCCAACGAGCGATAGAAATCAAAAATTTCCGGCCCGATCGCCTCGCCCGCCGTGTAGCCGACGCGCACACGGCTAAAGCCAAGCGTGTTCTTCAGCGGTCCGTAAACCAGAAAATCGCCCAGCTTGTATTTCAGCCGGTCCATCAGGCCCACGGGCTTGCCGTCCAGCAAATCCGGTCCGACCTTGCGCGCATGGGCCATGAAGTGATCGAACATGCGCTTTTTCAGCGGGCTGGCATCCTCCATACGGATCATCACGTTGGTCAGCTGGTTTTCAAAAACGCGCGGCGGGGCGAAATAATAGGTCGGCCCGATCTCGCGCAGGTCGGTCATCATCGTCTCGGGGCTTTCGGGGCAGTTGGTGCAATAGCCCGTCCACAGCGCCTGTCCGACGGAAAAGATGAAATCGCCCACCCAAGCCATCGGCAGATAGGCCAGAATGTCATCAGTCTGGCGCAGCCCGTCAAATTCCGAACTGGTGCGTGAGGTTTCGATGACATTGCGATTGCTCAGCACGACGCCCTTTGGGTTGCCGGTGGTGCCCGAGGTGTACAACATCACCGCAGTGCTGTCGTAGTCCAGCTTGGCAACGCGGGCTTTCATGTCTGCGATCAGGTCATCACGCTTGGCGCGACCATTTTGCTGGACCTGTTCATACGACCGCAACTTGTCATGGTCGTATTTGCGCAAGCCGCGTGGATCGAGATAGATCATTTCCTCGAACTGCGGCAGCTGGTCCTGAATTTCCATGACCTTGTCGACCTGTTCCTGGTCGCCCGCCACCACGAACTTGGCGCCGCAATGCCCCATGGTATAGGCCATCTCTTCCGCGGCTGCGTCGTTGTACAAGGGGACCGGAATGGCACCGCACATCTGTGCCGATATCATCGCCCAGTACAGCCGGGGCCGATTGCGCCCGATCACGGCGACGAAATCGCCCTCGGCCACGCCAAGGTCGATCATCCCCAGCGCCAGCGCCTCAATTTCCTCAAGCGCCTGCGACCAGGTCCAGCTTTGCCAAATACCAAACTCTTTTTCACGATAGGCGGGGGCATCTGCGAACTGGGTCGCGTTCCGATGCAGCAACGCCGGTACGGACCGCAGTCCTTCGGCGCCTTCCAGCGTCTTGGTCAATGTGTTCTCCTCCCGAACCCGTCGCTGTTGCCGCGCCGGGCCTATTCGCGTGACGTGCGAATCCTCCACGCAAATCATGCTGCCTGCACACTCGCGGTCAACTTTTTCGGGATGTTTGCTGGATTCTAACGAATTGTTACACGGCGTGCGGCGCGGGGCAAAGCCTGTGGCCTTAAAGCGCGCGCAACAACAATCCGCCCGCACCGATCACAACCAGCGCACCGGCGGCCATCTCGACCAGCGGCAGTAAGCCAGCGGCCCACGGCCCCCCCGCCACGCTGCCCAACAGACCGTGACGCACGCCCACGGCACCCGTGCCCACGGCAACCGTGACAACCGCCGTACCAATAGACATGGCAAAGACACCGGCGATGCCCGCGCCTGCAATACCCATGCCGTGCGTGATCACCAGCACGAACAGCGCCCCCGTGCAGGGCCGGATCGCCACGCCTGCAATCAGCAACAACGCCTCGCGCAGTGATGTCAGGCCTGCGACCTCTTCGACGCTGGGGGCGTGTCGGTGCCCGCAATGGCTGCAGGTGCCGTCGTCATGGCTGTGGTCATGGTCATGATCGTGTACCGCAGGTCGCCGCAGCATTCGCCGCGCACCGCGCGCCAGCAACCAAAGCCCGATCAGCACAATCGCACCGTAGCTGACGGGGGCCATCACGTCCTCGGCCGCACCGACCATCTGGTCACGCGTCAGCGCAAACAGCCACAGCCCGCCTTGCACCAGCACAATCGCCGTCACCGCCTGCCCCAGCGACGACAGCAGCGCAATCGCCCCCAGCCGCCAGACCGTCACCCGACGCCCCAATCCATAACCGCCGATCAGCACCTTGCCATGCCCCGGCCCGACCGCGTGGAAAAAGCCATAGGCGAAACACACGCCCAGCAGCGTCCACAGCGCGCCCGCGTTGCCCGCCTTGGTGGCGCGCAGGGTCAGCGCCATCTCGTTCTGAAAGGACCGCTGATAGCCGGCTGCCATCTGGCCAATCTCGGCCATCCCACCACCGGGCCACAGCCACCAGCCCAGCGCGGCCAGCAGCGCCAGCAAAACGATCAGCGGGGCGCGCACGTGATTTCCACGTCGGTGGCAAAAGCCTCGCCCACTTCGGGAAAGCCTTCCTCGATTGCATCCTGATCGCGCCCCAGTTTGGACAGCGCGTCTTGCAACTGTTTCATGCCGGCATCCAGATCAGGCAGGTTGCGCGCAACGGTGCACCCCTCAAGACCCTGCACCGTCACGTTCATCGTGACATCGTAGGAGGTGTAATAGGTCGGATCGTATGGCTTCAACGACAGGCTATGACCGGCCAGAATCGGCGCGCCCGCCACGTCGCGCACATGGGTGGTGACCAGACGCCCCTCGCGCATGATCAGCGTGGCATCCCGCGGACCTGACAGCACCAACGCTTCACCATCCAGCCGGGCCACCAGATCGCCGTTGTACCCGTCGATCCATTGCATGTCGAAACCGCGCAACTGCGCTTCTTCGTCCTTTGTCAGAACGGCGTTGCCATCGGGATCAACGCCCGCATCTTCGGTGACCAGCAGCGAATAGAACGCGTCATAGGCCCAAGTGACCTTGATCGCCTGCAATGCGCCCTTGTCGTCCACAATCGCAGTCAGGCCCGCATCTATAAAGATATGCGGATGCGCCTGCGGGGCCGTGGCAGTGCAGATCAACGCGATTGCGACAAGGGTTCTCATGGCGCAATCTGTACCCATCTTCGCAGGCCCGCGCAAACCACCCCTTTGCGATTGCCGCCCGCGATGCTACCCCCATCGGCGGAGGATCGCCACGTGCCACGCAACGACGACCAGAACAGGGCGCTGACCACCGCCGGGCTGAACCTGATCGCCCAGGCGCTGTCTATCTATGACAACGACCTGCGCCTGTCGGTCTGCAATGTGGCCTTTCAGCAGATGTTCCGCCTGCCCGATGCGCTGGTGCAACCCGGTGCGACATTCGAAGACACCATCCGCCACATCGCCACCCACGGCGAATACGGCCCCATTGACGACATCGAAGCCTTTGTCGCCGAACGTGTCCGCACCGCACGCGCGTTCGAGCCGCATTACATGGAGCGCACCCGCGCCAACGGGCGCACCATCTCGGTCGAAGGCGCGCCGCTGCCGCAGGGCGGCTGGGTCACCGTCTACACCGACATCACCCGCACCAAGGATCAGGAGCACATGCTGCGCGCGCGCTCCGATGCGCTGTCGGACATGGTTCTGTCCCGCTCGGAAGAGCTGGCCGCGACCAACCGCCAGCTTTCGGCCACAGTCGCCGCACTGGAAGAGGCCAAGCGCGAGCTGACCGAGATGGAGGCGCGCACCCGTCTGGTGACTGAAATGATGCCCGCGCACATCGCCCACGTCGATGAAACCGGGCACTACACCTATACCAACCGCCGCCTGTCCAGCATTCTGCCCGACCGGCCCAGCGACCTGATGGGCCTGCATATCTCTGATGCGCTGGGGCCACCCAATTACGCGCTGATCGCGCCGCATCTTCAGGGCGCGTACGAAGGTCGCCCGTCGGTGTTTGAATTCACCGACGGCCCCAGCGCCCGCCGCATCCGCGCCGCCTTTACCCCCGATACGGCACAGGGGGCCTATATCCTGTCGATGGACGTCACCGAAGAAACCCAAGCCCGCGCTGCCCTGCAACAAAACCGCAAGCGGGCGCTGGCGGCGCAGATGACATCCGGTCTGGCGCATGATTTCTCGAACCTGCTGACCATCATCCTGGGTCTGCAAAGCAAGCTTGAGCGGATGGACGACCTGCCCAGCGCTGCTGTCCCCCTGATCGAAGGCACCCGCGCCGCCGCCCGTCGCGGTGGGCACCTGCTTGATGGCATTGCCAACGCCACCGCCGCCCGTGTCCTGCGGCCCGGTCCGGTCGAGGTGGCAGGCCTGCTGGCGGACGTGGCCACATTGGCATCGCCCACGCTGCCCGATGGTCAGACGCTGCGCGTGGACTGCACCCTGCCACCAGGTCCGTTGCTGCTGGACACCGGCATGGTACAGGACAGCCTGCTGAACCTGATCCTGAACGCCCGCGACGCCTGCGGGGCCAAGGGCACGATCACCCTGACCGCCGCTGCCATCGGCGAAACCTGGGTCGAATTCACCGTCACCGACACCGGCCCCGGCTTTTCAGACGAGGCGCTGCATAAGGCGTGCGATCCGTTCTTTACCACCAAGGGCGGCGAAGGCTCGGGGCTGGGGCTGCCGATGGTCTACGACATGACCAAAACCGCTGGCGGACACCTTGGGCTGCACAACACCATGACCGGGGCCGAAGTGCGCCTGCGCCTGCCCCTGAACCGTCCCGCGCCGGTCACCGGCGGCATGGTCCTGCTGGTCGAAGACCGCGACGACCTGCGCGCGCTGTACCGCGACATGCTGATGGGCCTGGGCCATTCCGTGATCGAGGCCGCCAGCGTCGACGAGGCAACAGCACTGACCGCCGCCCTGCCCGACATCGGTCTGATCCTCAGCGACATCCGGCTGGGCGCAGCTTCGGGAATTGATCTGGTGGACCGGCTGAAAGACGCAGGCTTGCCGATCATCCTGATGACCTCGCTGCCCGTGACCGACCCGATGCACCGCGCCGCCCTGACGCGCGCGCCGGTGCTGCAAAAACCCTTTTCCGCGGATGATCTTGCCGCACTTCTGATGCCGCAGGCCGCACAATGACCAAATCCGACAGCCCCCTTGTGACAATTCTGGACGACGAACCCGCCATTCGCACAATGCTGGCCGACGCCTTGGAAGAGGCGGGGTTTCGCACACTCAGCTTTGCCCGTGCCTCAGCCTTCGAGGCGGCGTTGAAAACCCACAAGCCCGATGTCTGCCTTGTCGATCTGGGCCTGCCCGACACCGACGGGCTGACCATCGTGCACCGTCTGGCGCTGGAACAGGGGGCCACGGTCATCATCATCTCGGGCCGCGCACAGGTGCAGGACAAGGTGACGGGGCTGGAGCTGGGGGCGGATGATTACATCATCAAACCCTTTGATCCCGCCGAGGTCGTCGCCCGCGTCCGCGCCCGCCTGCGATCCAACCACCAGCCCACCCACAGCGGCAACACCGCCCGGTTCAAGGGGTGGACGGCCCTGTTCGAACGCTACGCGCTGGTTGACGATGCAGGCGACGAAACCCCCTTTTCCCACGCCGAGGGCGAAGTGCTGCGGCTGTTCCTGTCCAGTCCGCGCCGCTTGATCTCGCGGGCGCAGATGCAGGAATCGCTTGGCGGAGGTGCCGGAGAAAGCTTTGACCGCGCGATGGATGTGCGCATCTCGCGGCTGCGCACAAAACTGCGCGAAGACCCGAAAAATCCACAATTGATCAAGACAATCTACGGCGCAGGTTATATCTTTCTCGGAGACGTTCACTGGAGCTGACGATGCTGCAAGCCCTTCTTTACCGCACCGGCAAGGCCCGCCCGCTGTTCTACCGCGTCGAAATTTCGCGCAACCTGTTCGAAGAGGCGTCCGTAACCCGCGAATGGGGCGCGGTTGGCGGCACGCCGCGTACGATCACGTCCTGTCACACCGACCTGCGCGCGGCCTCTCAGGTCGCCGACACCTACCGCCAGCGTGCCCTGCAACGCGGATACATACGCGACACTGTCCCCAACCATCTTGCCAAACAAACTCCTGGCTGAGGGGCAGCGCCCCTTAACCCGCCCGCAGCTGCTCCACCGCCCGCGCCATCACGCGCAGACCCGCGACCAGATCCTCCTCGGCTGTGTCTTCCTCGAACGCATGGCTGATCCCGCCAATTGACGGCACGAACAGCATCGCCACCGGCATCAGCCGGGACAGGTTGGTCGCATCGTGCAGCGCCCCCGAGGGCATGACGCGCCACTTGCCCGGCGCCTCCACTTCAGCGGCCCCCTCCAGCGCGCCACGCAGGCGGGCATCCATCTGCACCGGCTCCAGTCCCAGCATCGGCCCGAACGACAGCGTCATGTTCCGCTCTGCCGCAATCTCTTCGGCCAGGTCGCGGATGATCTTTTCCATCCGCACCAGCCTGTCGCCCTCGCCGTCGCGCCACTGCATCGAAAACCGCACCTGTCCGGGCACAATCGACGACGCATTGGGTGACAGCGACACATGACCGATGGTCCACACGGTGCT
This sequence comes from Sulfitobacter sp., assembly GCA_034669925.1. Classification (GTDB taxonomy): domain Bacteria; phylum Pseudomonadota; class Alphaproteobacteria; order Rhodobacterales; family Rhodobacteraceae; genus Pseudosulfitobacter. The sequence continues at coordinate 2,494,925 of JAXMOM010000001.1, read as the reverse complement.
GGGCGTCACCACATTGCGCAGCCGGTCGTTCAACGCCGTGTTGAACGCACTCAGCGCCTGGAACGCATCCTGGCGCAGGTGCATCGGCGTGGTGCCCGCATGGTTCTGCTGGCCGGTCATGGTGATCACCATGTCGCGGATGCCCACGATATGTTCGACCACGCCGATCTGGTCGTCATTGGCCTCCAGATAGGGCCCCTGTTCGATGTGCATCTCGATATAGCCGGTGAACTGCGCCGGATCGATGGGGCCGGTGACCATATCCGCCATGGCCTGCCGCGCCTCGGCCAGCGATTGGCCCGCGTGATCCTCCAGCGCATCCGCCGTGTCCTGCGCAAGATTGCCCGACCAGACGGCACTGCCCGTGGTCACGCCGAACCGGCCCTCTTCGTCCTGAAACGACACCACCGACACCCCGTCGCCCGCCGCGCGGGCAATCTCCAGCGCCGCAATCACGCCCAGCGCACCGTCCAGCCATCCGCCCGTCGGCTGGCTGTCGCTGTGCGACCCCAGCAACAGCGACGGACCGTCCGCCAGCCCGAACAGGTTGCCCATCGCGTCCATCTCGACCCGCAGCCCCGCGTCGCGCATCTGATCGGCCAGCCACGCACGCGCCGCAACATCCGGTTCGGAATAGGCAGGCCGCACCACGCCCACCCCTTGCGCGCCAAAACGGCGCAATACGTGCAAATCTTTCAGAAACCGCTGACCGTCTACCTGCATATTCATCCCCTCGCGGTTGACCACCGCCCTTGCCCACGAAATAACGTGGGCAACATGCCCTGCCACAAGGTAAAAAGTCCATGGCCCAGCCCATTATCGGTATTGATCTTGGCACCACCAACTCGTTGATTGCCGTGTTCGAAGACGGCGCGCCGCGCCTGCTGGCCAATGCGTTGGGCCACAGCCTGACGCCTTCTGTCGTATCTCTTGAGGGCGACAAAGTGCTGGTGGGCGAAGCCGCGCGCGATCGTCAGACCACCCACCCCAAGGACACCGCAGCCGCGTTCAAACGCGCCATGGGGACAGACACGACATTTCAGCTGGGCCGCAAGAAATTGCGGGCCGAGGAACTGTCCTCGCTGGTCCTGCGCAAGCTCAAGGACGACGCCGAGGCGACCCTTGGTCAGACCATCCGCGATGTGGTCGTGTCCGTACCCGCCTATTTCAATCAGGGTCAGCGTCAGGCGACGATGGCCGCCTGCGCGATGGCCGACCTGAACGCGGTGCGGCTGGTCAACGAACCCACGGCAGCGGCGCTGGCATACGGCCTGCAAGACCGCGACGGCGAAAGCCAGTTTCTGGTCTTTGACCTTGGCGGCGGCACCTTCGATGTGACCGTGCTGGAACATTTCGACGGCGTGATGGAGGTCAAGGCCTCGTCCGGCGATGCCTTTCTGGGCGGCGAGGATTTCTCGGAAGCGCTGGCCAAGGCGATGGCGGACAAGATCGGCACACCTTGGGCCAAGCTGGGAAAGGACGCTCAGCACCAGTTGCGCCTGCAAGCCGATGTGGCCAAACGGCATCTGAGCGGCAAGGACGACTTCGAAGCCCGCCTGAAACTTGACGGCGCGCATCACACCCTCAGCCTCAGCCGCGCCGATTTCGAGACCGCGTGCGCCCCGCTGATCAAACGCCTGCACCGCCCGATCGAGCGGTGTTTCTACGACACCGGCCTTGATACCGACGCGCTGGATCGCGTCATTCTGGTGGGCGGTGCCACCCGTATGCCGATGATCCGCCAGATGGTTGCCCGCCAGTTCAAGCGGCTGCCGGAAATGACCATCGACCCCGATCATGCGGTCGCGCTGGGGGCAGCGGTACAGGCGGCGTTGGTTGCCGAGGACCGCGCGCTGGACGACGTGGTGATGACCGATGTCTCGCCCTTCTCCGTGGGCATCGAAACCGCGACCAAGCTGAAAAATGGCACCGTTATCGGCGGCTTCTTCCAACCGATCATCGAACGCAACACACCCCTGCCCGCGTCGCGGCAAAGCAGCTTTTCAACGATGGACGACAACCAGACCCAACTGCGCGTCGACATCTATCAGGGCGAGGCCCCCAAGGTCAGCGACAACGTGCACTTGGGCCAGTTCAATCTGGACGTGCCCAAGGGCAAGGCCGGGCACGAGGGTATGTTCGTGCGCATCACCTATGATCCGTCGGGCCTGATCGAGGTCGAGGCAACGTCGATCAGCACCGGCAAAAAAGCGGGGCTGGTGATCCGCGACAACGTGTCGAACCTGACCGAGGCCGACATCGCCAAACGGCTGAAACAAATGCAGACGTTCAAGATGCACCCGCGCGAGGACGAGGAAAACACCGCCTTTCTGGCCCGCATTCGCCGCCTGTACGAAATGGCTACAGGCGACGACCGGCACCTGTTGCAAGGCATGTTGATGGAATTCGAAGGCGCGCTTGAAGGGCAGGACCCCGCCGAGATTTCGCGAATGCGCGGCGACATGGGCGAAACGCTGGACCGGATCGACGATTACTATGTCTCCTAGGTGGCCGTGGTCCGAACTGGGCCTTGAGAAACGCGCGACCGAACGCGAGGTCAAACGCGCCTATGCCGCGCGGCTGAAACAGATTGACCGCAACGATCCCGCCGCCTTTGGCGCGCTGCGCGATGCCTTTGCCGCGGCCAAGAACGGGGCGCTGAAAGACAAGGCTGCCCCCAAGCGTCCGCGTATGGCCGACATTGCAGAAGGGCGCACCGGAGTGGATTCCGCACCGGATGACGCAGCGCCCATCCCCCTGCAAGAGCCGCTCAGGCCGCCACCCGCCGAACCCGAAACCCACGTGCCGGACACCGCGACAGAACCCGACACGCCGGTCGATCCAAGCCAGAACCCTGAACCCGATGTTCAGGACCTGTTCGTCGACCTCCCCCCGCCGCCCCCCGAGCCCGCGCAGCGCAAACCTGCGCAGCCCAAACCCGCGCAACCGTGGGGTATCGCCATTGGCCAGCTTGACGCCATGGCTCAAGAGGATCCGGCTAAGGCACAGTCGATATTCCAGATCAAATTCAATGACGCGCTGCGCAACACGTACTGGGATTCCAAAGCTCTGGATGCGCTGCTGTCTTTGGACATGGCCCATGACCTGACGCTACGCCGCTCTCTTGAAGCGCAACTTTATGATACGCTTCAAACGCGGCTGAACGATCCCGAAACGGGCTATCCCACCGAAATGGCCCTTGTAATCGAAACGCATTTCCAATGGGCCACCGACGGTGTCGGTGCCAGCAAACGGCTTGGACGGCGGCCCGACTATCAACTGCTGATGTATGGCCACGCGCGGTCTGTGCCGCAGTCTAGCAAACCGCACCTCGCAACGCATGCGAAAGACAATAAATCGTATGTCTGGCACAAGATCAGCGTTTTCGCTGTGCTGTGCCTGCTGACCATTTCAATCCAGGAAGTGGAGGGCGCTTTTGCCTACTTCGCTATTCTTGTCGCGCTCGCTGTTCTTTTCATGTTTGTCCGAGTGCTGACCATTCTGAGTGTGGCGATCATCGTCAAACTAGCCAGCCTCCTAAGGCTGAACCTCCCCGCGGTGCGGCTGGCGCTTTGGGCCTTTCCCGCAACAACGGCCAAGCTGATCACAAGCCCCGAATTCCGCAAGCTAGGTGGTTTCACATTAACCGCTGTTGTTATGGTCGCGCTTTACCTGCTCGACAAATACGCCTGACCCCGCCGCCGCCTATTCGGCTGCCACAGCCTCCGCCGCCTCGACCCTGACCGCCGAGAATTTGAACTCGGGGATCTTCCCGAACGGGTCCACCGCAGGATTGGTCAGGATGTTCGCCGCCGCCTCGACATAGGCAAAGGGCAGGAACACCATATCCGGGGCAACCGCGCGATCCTCGCGGGCCATCACCGTGATGCTGCCTCGCTTGGTGGTCAGCCGCACGTGCCCGCCCGCCGCCACGCCCAGCTTGCGCAAGGTCGATGGATGCAGCGAACAGTTTGCCTCGGGTTCGATCCCGTCCAGAACCGTGGCGCGGCGGGTCATCGACCCTGTGTGCCAATGCTCCAACTGCCGCCCCGTGGTCAGGATCATCGGATATTCGGCATCCGGCACATCATCGGGCGCGATCACCGCCGCAGGGGTAAACTTCGCCCGCCCGTCCTTGCGCGGGAACCCGTCGCCAAAAACGATGGCCTGCCCCGGATCGGTCGGTGACAGCGACGGATAGGTCACGACGTTCTGCGTCTCAAGCCGGTCCCAGGTAATGTTGTCCAGCGACGGCATGTTCAGCGCCATTTCGGCAAAGACCTCGGAAGGGTTGGAATAGGTCCAGCCCAGCCCCAGCCGCTTGGCCAGTTCGACCTCAATCCACCAGTCCTCGCGCGCCTCGCCCGGCGGGGTCACCGCCGCGCGGCCCATCTGGACCTGACGGTTGGTGTTGGTCACGGTGCCCGTCTTCTCGGCAAAGGCCGATGCCGGCAGGATCACGTCGGCATAGTTCGCGGTTTCGGTGATGAAAATATCCTGCACCACCAGATGGTCCAGCTTGGCCAGCGCGTCGCGGGCATGTTCCACGTCGGGGTCGGACATGGCCGGGTTTTCGCCCAGCACATACATCGCCTTGATGTCGCCCGCGTGCACCGCGTCCATAATCTCGGTCACGGTCAGGCCCTTCTCGGCCGAAAAATCCTCCGTGCCCCAAACCTCGGTAAAGGCACGGCGCACGCCTTCGTCGGTGACGTCCTGATAATCGGGCAGGAACATCGGGATCAGCCCGGCATCCGACGCGCCCTGCACGTTGTTCTGGCCGCGCAGCGGGTGCAGCCCCGACCCGGGCCGCCCCACCTGTCCTGTCATCAGCGCCAGCGAGATCAGGCAGCGGCTGTTGTCGGTGCCGTGAATGTGCTGCGACACACCCATGCCCCAGAAAATCATCGCGGCCTTGGCCCCGGCAAAGGTCCGCGCCACGTCGCGCAGCATTTCCGCGTCGATGCCGCACATCGGCGCCATCTTCTCGGGGCTGAAATCCTTCAGGTGCGCCTTCTCGGCCTCCCAGTTCTCGGTATAGGCGTCGATATATTGCTGATCGTACAGCCATTCCTCGACAATCGTGTGCATGATCGCGTTCAGCATCGACACATCCGCGCCGGGACGGAATTGCAGCATGTGGCTGGCAAAGCGTTTCAGCGCCTGCCCGCGCGGGTCCATCACGATCAGCTTGCCGCCGCGTTTGGTGAACTGTTTGAAATAGGTCGCCGCAACGGGGTGGTTTTCAATCGGGTTGGCCCCGATCACAATGGCCACATCGGCGTTCTCGATCTCGTTGAACGTGGCCGTGACGGCACCGCTGCCCACGTTCTCCATCAGCGCCGCCACCGACGACGCATGGCACAGCCGCGTGCAGTGATCGACGTTGTTGTGGCCAAACCCCTGACGGATCATCTTCTGGAACAGGTACGCCTCTTCATTGGTGCATTTCGCACTGCCAAAGCCTGCCACCTCGCGGCCCCGCCCCTTCATGCCGGCGGCGGCAAAATCCAGCGCCTCGTCCCATGACGCCTCGCGGAAATGGGTCTGCCAGTTGTCCGGGTCCACGTTCAGCCCCTTGGCGGGCGCATCGTCGCGGCGGATCAGCGGTTTGGTCAGGCGGTGGTCGTGGTGGATATAGTCAAAGCCGAAGCGCCCCTTGACGCACAGCCGGCCTTCGTTCGCGGGGCCGTTGATGCCCTCGACGTATTTCACCTTGCCGTCCTTGACCTTCAGGCTGATCTGGCAGCCGACGCCGCAGAACGGGCAGATGCTGTCGACCTCATCGTCGAAATCTGCGCTGTCGCCCACCTGATCCGCGTCCACGACCGTGGCGGGCATCAACGCCCCCGTCGGGCAGGCCTGCACACATTCGCCACAGGCCACACAGGTGCTGTCGCCCATCGGGTCGGCCATGTCGAAGACCGGATAGGAATCGTGCCCGCGCCCCGCCATGCCGATCACGTCGTTCACCTGCACTTCGCGGCAGGCGCGCACACACAAGCCGCATTGAATACAGGCATCCAGGTTCACGCGCATCGCGACATGGCTGTCGTCCAGCAGCGGAATGCGGCCCTCTTCCAGCTTGGGGAAACGGCTTTCGCTGACACCGTTCAGCGCGGCCATATCCCACAGGTGGGCGGATTTGTCGTGGGCGACGTCTTGGGCGGGCTGGTCGGTCACCAGCATCTCGACCACCATCCTGCGCGCGGTTTCGGCGCGGGCGGAATTGGTGGTGACAACCATGCCTTCGCTGGGTTCGCGGATGCAGGACGCCACCAGTGTCCGCTCACCTTCGATCTCGACCATGCAGGCGCGGCAGTTGCCATCGGGGCGATAGCCGGGCGCGGGTTTGTGACACAGATGCGGGATGACCAGACCGCGGCCATTGGCCACTTCCCAGATGGTCAGACCGGCCTCGGCCTCAACCTCTTGTCCGTCCAGCACAAACTTTACCACGTCCGACATCGCTATTGCCTCCCAAAGCACTTCCCCCCTTCTATCAACACCCGCGCGTTTGCGGGACTCCCATTCCCGACGCCCGAACCCGAATTTGCGCCACTGGCGTTTCCGATAAAGGTCGCGCCGTTCACTTGCGCACAAAGGCCAGCGTTGCCACCAGCCCCAGCGCGGCCAGCGGCAGGCAGGCGATATAGACCCATTCGGCCACCCGAACGGCGCCAGGGCCGGTTGTCATGGTCAGGATGCCCGCAGCATTGGCCACCAACCCGACATAGACCGCGCCCAATGCATAGCCCAGCCGCTGCACCGTGGGGATTGCCCCCGCGATACGTTGCAGGTCGGCGGCCGGCACCAGCGCCTCGGTCCGGCGCAAGACGAATGTCCACGCCATGCCAAATCCGATCCCCTCGATCAGGGCAATCAACGCGATCAGCCACAGCGGCCCCTGCGGTACCGCATACAGCATTCCCGGCACGCTGGCCGCGACCAACCCCATGCCCAGCGCGATCATCAGCCGGTCGGTGCGCTCGGACAATCCACTGACAAGGATCGCGGCCAGCGTCCAACCTATCGACCCGCAGCTGACCACGTAACCGACGGTCAGCGCGGGCGCGTCATGAATCGCGGTGATCAGCAACGGGCCGAAGGCCGCAATCGCGATGGTGGCCATGGACAGCGTGACAATCATCACCAGCGCCGCCCCGATCCGCGTGCGCAGATCAAAGGGCCGACGCGGCAACATCCGGCTGTCGCCCGCACGCGCGTCGAGCCACAGGAACAGGCCAAGGGCTGCAATCCCGCACAGGATCGTCACACCGCTGCGCAGGGGGGCGATGCTGACTCCGCTGGCCGCGATCAGCAGGATGGCAATGCAAAGCAGCATAAGCCGGCGAAACGGAAACACGGCCCCGGCGCTTTGCTGCGGTGCAGGTTCGCCTTGCGGACGCAGGAAAATCCACACACCCAGACCAAACGCCACCGCACCAAAGCACACAAACCCCCAACGCCACGTGGCATGGGCGACAAATGCACCGCCAAAAAGCGGCCCTAAAAAGGACGAAACGCCCCAGATTGTCGACACCACCGCCAGCGCCCGCGCGGCATAGCGGCGGGGGAACAGCACGCCGATGGCGATAAAGCACATCGCCACCATGCCGCCGCCGCCCAGCCCTTGCATCGTGCGTCCGACCAGAAACAGGGCCATCGTCGGGCTGGCGGCACTTACCAGACAGCCCAGCCCGAACAGCCCCGCCGCCAGCGCCATCGGATGCCGCAATCCGATCCGCATCGTCAGGATCGCGCTGGCAGCGCCCGCCACGATCGAGCCCATCTCATACAGCGACACTGCCAACCCGACCAACGAAGCGCCCTTGATGTCGGCCACAATCGACGGCAACATCGTGGCCACAATCAAACTGTCGGCGGCGTGCAGCATCACCGCAAGGCTGACCAGAATCAGCGCGGCCGTGTGCCCGCCGGTCAGAAATTCACGCCACGAAACATAGGCATCCGGCATGGGTGTAGTGACTATATCGGTGGCTTGGGTCATCGTCTTCTCCTACTGACGATGACCTATGTAATTGCTCAACCCTACTTGAGATCAAGCCACATTTTACCCGAATTTGGTTTGCGTGCACCCGAGCGGTACTTTCCACGCCCGCGCTCCTCGCCTACAACGGCGTCAAAGCGCGAAAGGCTGCCCATGTCCCACATCACTCTTATCCGGCACGGTCAGGCCAATTCCGGTGCTACCGACGAAGAATCATACGACCGTCTGTCCCCCTTGGGCTTTCAGCAAGCCGCTTGGCTGGGCGCCCATATGCGCGACACCGGCCAGCACCATATGCGGCTCTATACCGGCACATTGCGCCGCCATATCGAAACCGCCGACGCGATGGAAACCGGCCTGACACCGATCCGTGATGCGCGGCTGAACGAGCTGGAGTATTTCAACCTGGCCGCCGCCCTGCGCGACGAACAGGGCATACCTATCCCTACCGAACAGGTCGAATTCACGACCCACCTGCCACGTGTGTTTGCCGCCTGGCAGAATGGCGAAATCGTCAATGTGCCCGAGACATTTGAACAATTCGAAACCCGTGTCAGCGAAGCCTTGACCGAGATTGCCGCCGGCGATGGCCCTGCCCTGGTGATCACCTCCGGCGGGCTGATTTCGATGGCGATGCGTCAGCACATGGGGCTGGACATCCGCGCAATGGCCAACCTGGCGTTGGCGATCATGAACACCTCGCAGCACCGGTTGTTCCCGGTGGGCGGCACGTGGTCACCCGTTCTGTTCAACGCGGTCCCGCATCTGGAACACCCCGACCGGCACCACGCCCAAACCCACGTTTGACCCTTTCAGAAAGCCACGCACATGCATCTGTATTACACCCCCGGCACCATCTCGATTGCCGTCGCCATCACGCTGGAAGAGGCAGGGTTGGATTACACCGCCAGCAAAATCAGTTTTGCGGACGCCGAACAGACCAAAGCCCCATACCTGGCCAAGAACCCCAAGGGCCGCGTGCCCACTCTTGAAGTGCAGGGCCAGATGCTGACCGAAACCGGCGCGCTGCTGGATTACATCGCCGCCAGCGCCCCGCAGGCCGGTCTGGTGCCTGCCAACCCGCTGGATGCAGCCCACATGCGCAGCGTGATGTATTATCTGGCCTCGACCATGCACATCAACCACGCCCACAAAATGCGCGGCAGCCGCTGGGCCGACCAGCAATCAAGCTTTGACGATATGAAAGCCAAGGTGCCACAAACCATGGCCGCCTCGGCGCGCTATATCGAAGATCATGCGCTGAAAGGTCCCTTTGTGATGGGCGACACCCTGTCGCTGGCCGATCCGTACCTGTTCGTGGTCTGCAACTGGCTGAAAGGCGATCAGGTCGATGCCGCAGACTACACGCGCATCTCGGCGTTCATGGCCGCAATGGAGGCGCGCGCTTCGGTCAAGGCCGTGCGTGCCAACGGCATGTTGCCCTGATCTTCAGGTGTCAGGAAAACCTGATTTAGTGTCACATTCCTGACCCAGATCACCGCAGCGGAGCGCAAAAGCGGTCCTTCGTGTCAGGCGCAGCTGAGGTCCGGTTCGAGCCCGTTCCGCATTCCACCCGCGCGGAATCAAGGCCCCAAGCCGCCGCGCATCGCCGGGCCGTCCGCCGGCACGGCGATTTGGTTTCTGTTGTGAAATACGGATAGGTAGAATGTGCTTGGCTGCCATAAACTGCCAGTCACGCAGGTCGTGTCGCCGCACCACGGCCCGTCGATGCGCGGCTTAGCGAATTGCAGCTAAGTCCGCCCACCTGACGCGCCCTAACTGAAAATCCGGTAATACAGCCAGTCCGGCAGAAAATTCGACCCGCGAAACACCAAGGAAAACAGCCAGGGAAAGCTGGTCTTGAACCGGTCTGTCTCCATGTGTTCGACCATATGCTGCGCGGCCTCTTCGGGCTGCATGATCATCGGCATCTTGAAATCGTTCTTGTCGGTCAACTGCGTCTTGATAAATCCCGGATTGCACACCTGCACCATCACGCCGGTCTTGCGCAAATCGGCGTGCATACATTCCGCCAGCGACATCGTCGCAGCCTTGCTGGCGGTATAGCCGATGGACCCGGGCAGGCCCCGGAACCCCGTCAGGCTGGACGTGATCACGATATGCCCCGCATCGCGGGCTACGAAATCAGGCACCACCTGCCCCAGCACGCGCATAAAACCGGTAAAGTTGATGTCGGCCATGGCAACCGCCTGATCCGCGTCCCACTCCTTGGCCCCGAACGGCCAGTAGACGCCTGCGAGCAGCACCAGCCCGTCGATCTGGCCCACGGCTTTGGCCGCCTCTTTCACACTGTCGTTGTCCGCAATATCAACCGTCTGGATCGACGCTTTGCCGGGCAGTTCGTCCGCCAGCGCCCGCAGCTTGTCTTCCGATCGCGCGGACAAGATCACCTCGACCCCGCGCGCGCTCAGTTTGCGCGCCAGCGCCGCGCCCAGCCCGTCGCTTGCGCCTACCAGCCAATAGCGTTTGCCCTGCCAATTCATGTTTTACCCCCTGTCGGTTTGATCTCTGCCGCGCTGTCTGCGGGCCGGATGGTGGCGACCAGTTCGGCCACGCATATCCCCAGTTTATAAAACTGCGACCGGTTGGTGATGGTTCCGTTTGGCGTCAGATACATCCAGTCCACCGCCCGCAACACATGCCCGCCCTGCGCCTCGGCCAGCCTGAATTGATACCGCATCTGAAAGGCCGGCCCGCTGGTGATACCCTGCGCCGTGCCCACGACATCATGGGCCGTCGCGCTGACATGGCCGTTCGCATGGCACGTCAACGCCCAGGCGCGGGCCTGTGTGCTGCCGTCGTCATAGGTAAACAGCTCGTCCATCACGCCAGTATCGCCATCCCACGTGCAGGTGATCTGCGCGGCAAAGCGGCTGGTGACGCGGCCAAGCGGGCCGAATATCACGCCTTCGCAGATCATCGGACCGTTCAGGTGGGTGCGCAGGTCGAAGGCGGGGCCGTTGGCAGCCGCATAGTCCTTGGGGCGTTGGGCCGTGAACCCGCCCCAGCGTTTGCGCGCCCAGACCAGCAGCAGCAATCCGACGGCCACGATCAGCCCCACCGTCATGTCAGCGCCCCCTTGATCGGTGTCGCCACCAACAGCGCCATCGCAAACAGTTTCAAACCGCAAGGCACCAGCGCGTACAGCATCGCCAACAGCGTCAGTGCTGCCGCGGGGCTATCGCCTGCGCTGTTGAAGCCAGCGGCCTGCAAGGCAGGCAACAGGGTGACGGCGGCAAAGGCCAGTGTGAACTTGGACACGAAAGACCACAGGCCAAAGCCATCGGTCGCACCCGGCGAAATCTTCGCCATGCGCGCCGCGAATATCGCCGGCAGCAACGTCAGGTCCGCACCCAATGCCGCGCCGGACACCAGGCAGATCACGGCAAACCATGCCCAATCACCCGCGCCCAGAAACACCGCACCGCCCAACGAAAGGATCGACAGCGTCATCGCCGCCAGCAGAACAGGCTTTGGCCCATGACGCTCAGCCAGCATCCCCCAGACAGGGGCCGCACAGGCCGCCGCCAGAAAGAACACCAGCAGCAAAGGCCCCTCTTTGCCGCCCGCCTCAAGCCGCGCATCGACAAAGAACAAAAACAGCGTCGTCGTGACCGCAACGGGAGCCGCATTCAGCAGCGCAATCAGCAACAGCCGCCGCGCCAGCCCGTCGCGCAGCACCGCCCGCAATCCGGTTGACGCAGGCAGACCCGCCCCCGACCATTCGCGCCGCATCATCGCCAAAGCCGCCAGCGCCAACACCACAAATCCCGCAGCGAACCCCGCAAAGGGCGCTTGCATCCACAGCCCCAGAGCGACGGGCGCGATAGAAGCAACACATACCCCCAGCAGCGCCCCCGTCTCGCGCCAGCGGGCCAGCCGCAGATGGCCCTGACCTTGCAGACGGTCGGCGGTCAGAACCCCTTGGGCGTAGAAAACAATCGTGAGAAAGCTGAACCCCGAGAACACCAGCGTCAGCATGGCCGCAAACCAAAGCAGCGGCGGCCCCATGGGTGGCACCGCGAACAGCCCGACCATCGCCAGCGCCATCACCGCAGCGGCCACCGCCACCGCCAGCCCCCGCCGGTCGCGCAAGCGGTCGCCCAGTCGGCCAAACAGCGGGTCCTGCACCACGTCCAGCAACCGCAGGCCAAACAGCACCGCCCCCAGCGCGCCAAGCGACACGCCGTATTCGTCCACGTAAAACTTGGGCGCATGAATATAGATCGGCAGCCCCGCCGCCGCCAGCAACGCCGCAAAAACTGCAAAAGCCGGAAGGCGCGGCGTGTGGGTCATCCCCGCGAAACGTCTTTGACGGGCGGCGCAGGGCGGGGGCGGAACGTCGACCGCTTGATCCACAGCTTCAACGCCTGCCAGTGGATCAACGCCAGCACCCGGCGCGACCCGAACGGACGGCGCAACAGCGCGCGCAGGATTGACACATTGCTCATCGGCGCGCGCCGCCCTGTCAACGTGGCGATCAGCCCGCCCTGCCCACGACTGTAGTCGATCCAGATGCCGATGCGGTCATCGGTGATGTCGAAACGAAACTCGTATCCGCCCTCGACGGGCTGGAAGGGCGAGACATGGAAAATCTTGGTCGCCTGCAACCGGTCACTGGGCGCAATCGGGCGATGGTCGGCGTGGTGGATCAAATAGTTGTGGCGGTCGCCAAACGTGTTGGTCACCTCGGCAATCACCGCCAACAACGCGCCACCCTCGCCACGACACAGCCAGAAGCTGACCGGGTTGAACACATGACCCAACAGCTTCGGCTGGGCCAGCAACTCGACCCGCGCCACGTTCGGCACCTGCCAGTCGCGCAAGACTTCGCGCACCCATGCAGCACCACGCCCGTCTTTTGGCGCACCGCCGTGATCCACATCGTTCAGCGCCGCCAGCCCCCGCCCGTTTCGGGTGAACAGCGACGGCCCCCGCACCTGCGCCTCGGCATCCAGCAGGACGTAATCCACCGAATAGCGAAAGGCGTTTTCGATCGCCCCTTTGCGCCCGTGAAAGGTTTGCGCCGCGATATGGTCGATGGCAGACGTCATTCCGCCGCCAACACATCCTGAACGGCCAGCAGCCGCTGCGCCACGTCAAAGGCCGACGACAACCCGTCCTCGTGAAAGCCGTTCTTCATCCACGCACCGCAGAACCAAGTGTTGTTGGTCCCGTTCATCAGCGCCGCCTGCTCCTGCGCCGCCAGCGCCGCCAGATCATAGACCGGATGGCGCAGGGTGACCTGATCCCAGATAAGATCGGGGTTGATCTCGCGTCGGCTGTTGAGGGTGACAAAGAATTGCTCGCCCTTCAGCCACGGCTGCAACGAGTTCATCCAATAGGTCAGGTCGATCCGCTCGGACGCGTTGTCTGCCGCCTCGGTATAAACCCACGACGACCACGTCTGACGACGGCGCGGCATCATGGTCTCATCAGAATGCAGCACGATGTCGTTGGGCTGATAGGCCACAGCGCCCAGCACCGACTGTTCCTGCTCGGACGGGTCTTCCAACAGCTTCAGCGTGTCGTCAGAGTGTGTGGCAAAGATCACCTCGTCAAAGGTCTCCCACTCTCCGCCCCATGCCTTCACCTGAGCACCCGCTGCTGTACGGCGCACCGATTGCACGGGGGATTTCAGCCGAATGTCGATCCCCTTGCGGCGCAATGCGGCCTCAAGCCGTGTGACATAAGAACGGCTGCCGCCATCGACAGTGTACCATTGGTGCTGGCCGGTGTGGTGCAGCAAGGCGTGATTTTCAAAGAACTGGATCATCGCGTGCGCAGGGAAATCCATGATCTTTTCCGTGGGCGTCGACCAGATCGCGCCGGAAAGCGGCAACAGGTAGTAATCGCGGAACCACTTGCCCGTGCCCAAAAGCTTCAGGAACGCGCCCACGGTCATCTCCCGGTCGGCCTGCGCCAGCCGCAAGGCCCGTTTGTTGAACCGGAACACATCCCGCACCATGCCCAGAAACCGTGGATCAACCGCATTGCGCGGCTGCGCGAACAGCGCCCCCAGACTGGCCAGCCCGTATTCCAGCCGCCCGCCGCCGATAGACGCGCCAAAGCTCATGCTTGACGGCACAACCGGCACGTCTAATTCGGCAAACAAGGCCGCAAGATGCGGATAGTTGGCATAGTTGAACACGATGAACCCGGTGTCGACCGGCGTATCGCCCTTTCGCCCCGCCATTCGGGTGCGGGCATGACCGCCCAGTTCCGGCTCGGCCTCGAACAGGGTCACGGCGTGCTGGCCGCCCAACATATGGGCCGCGCCCATCCCTGAAATACCTGCTCCGATGACTGCGATTTTCCTGTGGCCGGTGGCGCCTTGGGCGCGGGGGGCTTCAAATGGCATTGTGTTTTTGTGTCCTTGGCCGTTTTTGTTCTTATGCCATACGTACGGGGCAAATCGACTTTCGGTTTCAAATTGCTTCAAAAAAATAAATTGTGATCCATCTGGTGACCCGACGCGTAAGAGAGATATGTTCGCAGGTCACGACACCACTACGCCCGCTTTGCGGGTCAGCCCATTTGAAAACGGGAAGGGGTTTGCCCCTGCGACAGGATATAAACTGGTGAGTACGCAAAAGACGGATGAGAAACGGGCTATGTGGGTGGACCAGATGGTGCGCATCCACACGTCACGGGACCGCGCCGCCTTTGCCCAGATTTACGACCACTTCGCGCCGCGGGTGAAGGGGTTCTTGATCAAATCGGGGGCCGATGCGTCCCTGGCCGAGGAATGCGCCCAAGAGGTCATGGTGACCGTCTGGACCAAGGCACATATGTTCGATCCGTCGCGGGCATCGGTGGCAACGTGGATCTTCACGATTGCCCGGAACCGCAAGATTGACGCGCTGCGAAAGCAGCGCCGCCCCGAGCCGGAAGAGCTGACATGGGGCCCCGAAGAAGAACCGGCGCAGGCGGATGTGATCGCCCTGCAGCAGGAAAGTGAAACATTGGTCCGCGCCATCGCGGAACTGCCCGCGCGGCAACGCGCACTGTTGGAAAAGGCGTATTTCGGGGAACTGACCCACAGCGAAATCGCCGCCGAGACCGGTCTGCCCTTGGGCACGATCAAATCACGAATACGTCTGGCGCTGGATCGACTGCGCCACGCAATGAAGTAGAAGCCATGAAAAACGACATCAAACACCACATCACGGACCAGATGCTGATGGGCTATTCGGCAGGCACCCTGCCCGAGGCGTTCAACATCCTTGTGGCGACCCACATTTCGCTGTGCGACGACTGCCGCGCGCAACTGGCCAGCTATGACAGTATCGGTGGCGCCATGCTGGGCGCGGACACCGACGCGCTGGCGACAATGGACACGGGCAGCCTTGCCGCCGTAATGGAACGGCTCGAAGACTGCCCTGCGGGTGCCACCGGCTCCGCCCCCTCGACACGCGAAAAAACCGTGCCTGCACCGCTTAGCGATTACATCGGCGATGACCTGTCCGGCGTGAAATGGCGCAATATCGGCATGGGCGTGCGTCAGGCGATCTTGCCCACGTCGGCGGATGCGACGGCGCGCCTGCTGCACATCCCCGCAGGGGTCGCCATGCCTGACCACGGCCACAACGGCACCGAAATGACAATGGTGCTGCAAGGCGCGTTTCAGGACGAAGACGGCTATTTCGCGCGTGGCGACGTGGAAACCGCCGATGCAGACGTGAACCACACACCTGTGGCCGACATCCACGAGGATTGCATCTGTCTGGCCGTCACCGACGCGCCGTTGCGGTTCAAGGGGCTGTTTCTGAAGATCTTCCAGCGGTTCATCCGCATGTGACCCGCGCAATTCCAAGCCCTGCGATTTTCGCAGGGTCAGGGTGTTGCGACACGGCAGACCTCATTCCTGGAAAAGAATAGAACGCCGCGTTTTTCGCTTAGTCCTGTTTTTTCTTCGCCTCGGCAGCGGCCTTCATACGGGCCAGAAGCGCGGCCTTGTCGGTGCCTTTGCCAAAGGGGTTCTTGTCGCTGCCCTTGGCGTTGTGTTCACTGTGACGCGGCGCGTTTTTGCCGACTTTGGCATTGCCTGATTTCTTGTAATCCACGGGGGGCGCCTTTCGCGGCTGAGGGATGGCTGCCTATGCCGCAAACCGCGGCACTGCACAAGCCTGCGTTCACGTCTCGGGCGGGGTCAGCGGCACAACGGCATCAGGGGTCTGATCGACTTCCTCGAAATCAAAGTTGTCCAGCCGCGCCGCCCGCTTGCCGGCCCGTTCGGCGGCGGTGCTGATTCCGTCCAGATCCTTGCGTGCCTGGCCAAAGTGCAGGTTCAGCTTGTCCACCCGTTCCACCACGATTTCCACGTCACGGTGCAACTGGCGCAAGGTGGTGCGAATGGCACCCGCCTGCTCGCGCATCCGCGCGTCTTTCAGGATCGCGCGCATTGTGTTCAGCGTGGCCATGCAAGTGGTCGGCGACACAATCCACACCCGCGCGTCAAACCCTGCGCGCACCAGTTCGGGAAAGTTTGCGTGCAACTCGGCATAGACGGCCTCGGAGGGCAGGAACATCAGCGCACCGTCGGCGGTTTCGCCTTCCAGGATGTACTTGGTCGAAATATCGTTGATGTGCTTCTTGACCGCCACACGCATCGCCTTGGCCGCCTCGTTCAGCTCCCATTCGGTCTTGGCCTTGCGCAGCGCCTCGTAAGCTTCCAGCGGGAATTTGCTGTCGATCACAATGGGGCCGGGCGGGTTCGGCAGGTGGATCAGACAATCGGCCCGCCGCCCGTTCGAAAGCGTCGCCTGCATCTGGTAGCTGTCACGCGGCAGCGCCTTGCTGACGATGTCGGTCAACTGGATCTCGCCAAACGCGCCGCGCGTCTGTTTGTTCGACAGGATGTCCTGCAACGACAGCACGTCCCCCGACAGCTTGGTGATATTGTCCTGTGCCTTGTCGATGGACGCCAGCCGTTCCTGCAATTGCGTCAGGCTGGTGGTGGTCTGTTTCGACGACCCATGCAGCGTTTCGCGCATCCGCTCTTGCATTTCGGTCAGCGCACGCTGGCTGCGCGTGGCATTGTCGGCCAGCCGGTCCTGCATCTGCTGCTGCACATGGCCCAGCCGCGCCTCGACGGTCTGGATCATCTGCGCCTGCGCGTGTGCCTGCGTGTCGCTGACCGTCTGCAACCCGCCCTGAAGCTGTGCCTGCCCCATGCTCAACTGCTGCACATTCTGCCCCAGCATCTGCATCTGTTGCGACAGCGGCCCCGCCATCCGCGCACTGCGCCCGGCCGCCCGCACCGTGGCAATCAGCAGCACCACGATCAGCAGCAACACCAGCCCACCCCCCGCAGCGGCCAGCACCAGCGGATCACTTAGCGCATAAGTTTGTCCTGCAATCTCGATCATGTGCGCCCAAACAGTCGTTCAATATCAGCCAGCTTCAGTTCCACATAAGTGGGCCGCCCGTGGTTGCACTGCCCCGAATGCGGCGTCGCTTCCATCTCGCGCAGCAGCGCGTTCATCTCTTCAGCCCGCATCCAACGGCCCGAGCGGATCGAACCATGACAGGCCACACGGCTGAGAATCGCCTCGATCCGTGCCTGCACGGTCTGGCTGCTGCCCATGTCATCCAGCTCGTCCAGAATATCCTTGATCATCGCCTCGGCGTTGACCTCGCCCAGGATGGCAGGAGTCTCGCGCACTGCGATGGCCCCGCCACCAAAAGCTTCGATCCCCAGCCCCAGCCGCGCCAGATCGTCGGCCAGGTCCAGCAGGCGGGCGCAATCGCCATCGCTCAGCTCGACAATCTCGGGGATCAGCAACGCCTGCGCGGCAACCCCGTTGTCCGCCATCTGACGTTTCAGCTTTTCATAGACCAACCGTTCGTGCGCGGCGTGCTGGTCCACGATCACCATGCCGGTGGCGGTCTGCGCGATGATGTAATTCTCGTGCACCTGGCCCCGCGCGGTTCCCAGCGGCAAGTCTTGCGGATCACCTTCGACCACGGGTTCGGGCGCGGCCACCTGCCCACTGTAATCCCGCGCCATCTCGGCAAATCCGCTATGTTGCGGCGTCTGATAGGGGGCCGCCCGCAACCCAAGGCTGGGCCGGTCCATCTGATAAACGCGCGGCGCGCCCGCATCGACGCTTGCACCTTCGGGCCGCATCGCCTCGATCACGCCCCCCGCCACGGTCGACGACGCGCGGTGCCCCGCCCCCGCCAGCCCATGACGCAGCGCCGACACGATCAGCCCCCGCGCCAGCGCCGGATCGCGGAACCGCACCTCGGATTTCGCAGGGTGCACGTTCACGTCCACCAGCGTCGGATCACAATCCAGAAACAACGCCGCCGCCGGATGCCGGTCGCGGCTGAGGAAATCGAAATAGGCCCCGCGCAGCGCCCCCACCAACAGCTTGTCACGCACGGGCCGCCCGTTCACGAACAGATACTGCGCCACCGCAGAGCCACGCGAATAGGTCGGCAAGGCGGCATAGCCGGTCAGATGCAGCCCGTCGCGTTCAGCATCAATCGCCAATGAATTATCCGCAAACTCGCGCCCCAGCACCGTCGCCAGACGCCCGTGCAGCGCATCGAACATATCGCCGGTTTGCGCTTCGGCCGCGAACACCGTGCGCGGACTGTCGTTGCTGATGTCGCGCAGCTCGAACCGCACAAACGGTTCGGCCATCGCCAGCCGCTTGATGATGTCGGTGATCGCCTGCGCCTCGGCGCGGTCGGTGCGCATGAATTTCAACCGCGCGGGCGTGGCGTAAAACAGATCGCCCAGCGTCACCACAGTGCCCGCGTTCAGCGCCACGGGCCGCACCTTGCCCATTGCGCCGCCTTCCACCTTGATCTGGAACGCCTCGGCCCCCGGCACGCGGCTGGCAATGCTCAGACGGCCCACTGCGCCCAGACTGGGCAACGCCTCGCCCCGAAAGCCGAATGTGTGGATGTTCAACAGGTCCGACCCGTCAATCTTCGACGTGGCATGACGGCTCAGCGCAAGCGCCAGATCATCGCCCGCAATACCGCAACCGTCATCGGTCACACGGATCAGCGTCTTGCCGCCGTCCGCAATGTCGATGGTTACCCGCCGCGCACCCGCATCCAGCGCGTTCTCGACCAGCTCCTTGACCGCCGAGGCAGGGCGCTCCACAACCTCGCCCGCCGCAATGCGGTTGATCGCACCCTCGTCCAACTGCCGGATCACCGGGCGTGAATCGTTGATATTGTTGTCTGCTATGGCCATGCCGCCATATCTAGCATGCGAGACGCCGATTCTAAAAGCATGAAGCCGCAGTTATCCACCGCCCATTTCCAGCCCCCGCCATGGCAAAAGGGGCAAGCCGCCAACCACGCCCCGCCCCTTCCAAGGTTCAATAAATCCGCCCCGAAGGGCCAAACAGACTTAGACCGTCAAATCTCCTCTGGCAGCACCAGGTTCAACACAACCGCCACCAGCGCCGTCGGGGCAACCGCACTTGTGGCCAGCGTCAGCACCACGCCGGGCAGATATTGCACCGCCGTCGGCACCAGGTTCAGCCCCAAGCCCGCCGTCAAAGAAACCGCAATGATCACCATGTTGCGGCGGTTCATCCTGACCTCGGTCAGCACATTCAGACCCGCCGACGCCACCATGCCGAACATCACGATCACCCCGCCGCCCAGCACCGGCAGCGGCATCGACGCGATCACTGCGCCAATCTTGGGCAGCAGCCCGCAAACAATCAGCACCAGCCCGCCAATGGTCACCACATGGCGCGACATCACGCCGGTCATCCCGACAATGCCGACGTTCTGACTAAACGACGTGTTGGGCAAACCGCCAAAGACCGCCGCCACCGCCGTGCCCAGCCCGTCGGCATAGGTGGCGCCGGCAATCTCGTCATCCGTCGCCTCGCGTCCTGCGCCGGCCTTGGTGGTGGCCGACGCATCGCCCACGGTTTCAATCGCTGACACCACACAAACCAGCGTCACGGCGATCACCGCGCCCAGATTGAACTCGAACCCGAACGGCATCGGCGTGATGCCGGTGATCCACGCGGCCTTGCCCACCGCGGCAAAGTTCACCATCCCAAGCACAAACGACAGCACATAGCCCGCCAACAACCCGATCAGAATGCCCGAATTGCTCAGCGATCCCTTGGCAAAGAATTTGACCGCCAGCGCCACGACAACCACGGTCAGCGCCACGGCCCAATGTTTCAGCGACCCGAAACTTTCCGCCGCCATCTGGAAATCGGCCGCCCCGCCCGCCGCGTATTTGATCGCGGTCGGAATCAGGTACAGGCCAATCGCCAGAATCACCAAACCGGTGACCAGCGGCGGAAACAGCCAGCGGAGTTTTTTGATGAACGCCCCCAGACAGAAATGCAGAATCCCCCCGATCAGACAGGCGCTGAGCGCCACACCCATCCCTTGCGTCGCGGCCACCCCCGCCAGCACACCGACAAAGGCAAAGCTGGTGCCCTGCATGATCGGCAACCGCGCACCCACAGGGCCAAACCCGATGGTCTGGAACAGCGTCGCAATGCCAGCAAACAACATCGCCATCTGGATCAGATAGACCTGCTCCGGCCCGCCAAAGGCCAGCCCCGCCGCACCGGCCACGATGATCGACGGCGTGACGTTCGACGCAAACATCGCCAGAACGTGTTGAAAACCCAGCGGAATCGCCTGGGCCATAGGAGGCGTCTCATTGGGGTCCGCATAGGCCCCCTGCGCAATATCGGTCATGATTTGATGTCCCTACACATGTCATTGGGCCGTCTTGATGCGGCTCCCAAAAACTATGCGGCTATGAAACGTGACCGATCAAGCAAAACCTCTTGCAGAGTGCTGGCCGCGCACATCTTGCCCGAAACTTCGAGCAATAAGCACGCAAACGCGCGGGCATGGCGCGCGGAAAATCCTTTTGCGCTTGGGGCGTTGCTGTGGTCAGCTCAAGCCAAAATCAGGAGAAAACGCCATGGCCTCGGGATATTTGACAACGCATGTTCTGGACACCAGCACCGGCAAACCCGCCGCCGGTCTGTCCATCACCCTCTACCGGTTCGAGGCCACGGCTAAGGTCAAGATCTCGCACATGATTACCAACGCAGACGGTCGCACCGACAGCCCGATCCTGCCCGCAGATGGCTTTCGCGAAGGTCAATACGAGCTGGAATTCGAGGCCGGCGATTACTTTGACGCCATCGGGGTGCCCGCCGAAAGCCCGCGCTTTCTGAACCGCATCCCGATCCGCTTTGGCATCTCGGACATCGACGCACACTATCACGTGCCGTTGCTGCTGTCGCCCTTCGGCTACTCGACATATCGCGGCAGCTAAGCCCCTTCATCTTGCCAGATAAACTCCGGGGGCGGCGCAAAGCGCCGGGGGCAGCGCCCCCTGCAAGGGACGCTATTTGCGCGCCGGCCCAACCAGTGCTGCACCCGCAACCAGCACGCCCGACACCGTGGCGATCATCCCCGCCGCACTGACCGAATCCTGTGCGCCCAGCCACAGCGGCCCGTAACCCGCCAGCACATAGCCGATCACCGCCGCCAGCGTGGCAAACAGCACCGACCATGCAATTTGTGTCTCAAGCCGGTTGGTCATCAGACGCGCCGCCGCCGGCGGGCAGATGAACATGGCAATCACAATGATACTGCCAACCGCGTCAAATGCCGCCACCGCAGCCACCGCCGCCACCACCACCAGCGCCAGCCCCAGCGGCCCCGTGCGCAGGCCCATCGTGCGGGCAAACCCTTCGTCGAAGGTCGAGATTTTCAGCGGCCGCCAGAACACCGCGATAAACAGCGCCACCACCACCAGTGCGGCCGCCATGCGGGGCAGTTCCACCGGCAAGTACGCCAGCGCCTGCGGGTCCCACAGCGACGACCAGCCGGTCGCGTCCAGCCAGATCAGGCTTTCCAGATTGCCATACAGCGCGTGTTCCACGTCCAGATGTACGCTGGATGTGTCCGACATTTCCAACAGCAGAACACCGCCTGCAAACATGGTGGTGAACACCACACCCATGGCCGCACCCGGCTCGATCTTGCCCAGCCGCCGGATCGCCTCGATGGCTGCCACAGCGACCAGCGCGGCGCCGGCCGCGCCCAGCAGCATCGGCACGCTGGCCACCAATCCGGTCACCAGGAACGCCACCACGATCCCCGGCAACACCACATGGCTGATCGCATCCCCGATCAGTGCCTGCCGCCGCAGCAGCAGGAAATTCCCCGGCAAGGCACAGGCAATGGCCACGCAGACACCGATCAGCATCGGCACCAAGGACAGCGGGACAAATTCGGAACCGGTCATGGCAGCATCACCTGTGGCGCGGGCAGGCGCGCATCTATTTCGCGGACTTGGTCGGGGGTCAGAACGCTGTCCATCTCGGTCAGCCCGTCATAGCGCAGCGCCGCCGCGGCATAGGCCTGATCACCGCGCACCACCTGCCAGCGGGCCTCGTCCAACAGCGCCTTGGCCGCATGGGCGCGCCCCTTTTCGGTTGCCACACCGTCGCCTCGCATCAGCCCGCCACGTTCCATCAGCCGCTGCGTCAGGCGCTCATAAATCGGCTGCCCTTGCGCCAGCGCCAGCAGCCCTTGGCGCAAATGCACGCGGCGCTGGTACTGGCGCTGCTGCACCACCGACGACACAACCCCGCGCCCCGGGGCGCACAACAGCGACAACATGAATAATACGAAACCCACCAGCACGATGATCGGCCCCGTCGGCACATCCGGCACCGCCGCCGAAATCGCAGCGCCCACATAGCCCGACAGCCCGCCGACAATGCCGGCCCCCAACAGCACACGGTCCACCCGCTCGGTCCAGAACCGCGCCGTCACGGGCGGAATGATCAACAGCGCCACGATCAGGATCAAACCGACAATCTTCAGCCCCACAACCGTTACGGCCAGAACAATCCCCATCATCGCCAGATCAATCCGGTTCACATTCCGTCCGGTCGCCAGGGCAAAGTCGGGATCAAAGGCCACCAACGTCAACGGTCGCCGCAAGATCAGCACCAGCGCCAGCGTCAGCGCCGCGGCCAACACCAGCACCAGCGCATCGCTTTGCAACATGCCGGCGGTGGACCCCAGCAGGAAACTTTCCAGCCCCGCCTGCCGTCCGCTCGACATGGTCTGGATAAAGGTCAGCACCACGATGCCAAAGCCGAAGAACACCGACAGCACGGCGCCAATGGCCGCATCCTCGGCCAGCCGCGTGCGGGTGCTCAGCCAGTTCACACAAAGCAGACCGATGGCCGCCGACACGGCCCCGCCAGCCAGCAACCCGATCAGATTGCGCCCGTCCCCGCCCAGTGCCACCATCAGCACAAAGGCCAGCCCGACACCGGGCAAGGTCGCGTGGCTGACCGCATCACTGACCAGCGCACGTTTGCGCAGAAACAAAAACGATCCGCCCACGCCCCCCGCGACGCCCAGAATGCCCGCGCCCAGCGTCACCAGCGTCGCGTTATACCCCAGCCCCAAAAGCAGCGCGTCCCAGATCATCGCGCGGCAGTCCCCGCAAGCGTATCGTCCAGCGCATCCATCTGCGCGCCAGCCAACCGCCCGCCATAAGCGGTTTGCAGGTTCTCTTGGGTGAACGTGGTCTCGACCGGCCCTTCGGCCACCGCCTGCGTGTTGATCAGAAACACATCGTCGAAATAATCCCGCACTGTGCTCAGGTCATGGTGCACAGCCACCACGGTCTTGCCCGCATCGCGCAGGCCCTTCAGCACGTTGATAATCGCCTGCTCGGTCGCCGCATCGACGCCCGCGAACGGTTCGTCCAGCAGATACAGATCCGCCCCCTGCGCCAGCGCGCGGGCCAGAAACACCCGTTGCTGCTGCCCACCCGAAAGCTGCCCGATCTGGCGGGTGGCGAAATCGGTCATTCCGACCCGCTCAAGGCAATCCATCGCCAGCCCGCGATGTTTGGCACGGACGCGGCCCAACAAGCCCAACTGCCCGTACATACCCATCAACACCACGTCGATCACCCGCGTGGGGAAATCCCAATCCACACTCGCCCGTTGCGGCACATAGGCGATGTGATCGCGCTGCCATGCGACCGGCTGTCCCAGCACGGTTACAGTCCCCGCGAGCGGCTTCAAAATACCCAATGCAGCCTTGAGCAGGGTCGATTTGCCCGCCCCGTTCGGCCCGATGATCGCGGTCATATGCCCCGCGCGCACCGTCATATCGACCGAAAACACCGCCGGTTTCTGGCCGTAGGATACAGTCAGCCCCCGCACCGCCAGCGGGCTGGCCATACGGCGTTCGGCGTCGGTGGGCGCGTCCTTGCTGCGTGCCAATGTGATTGTCATGGCTCAGGCTCCCTGGTTCAGTTGGCCGGACATCCCGCCCGCGGGCACATCCGCGCCCAGCGCACGGGCGATGGTGGTCACGTTGTGGTCGATCATCCCGATATACGTCCCCTCATAGGTGCCATCCTGCCCCATGGCATCGCTGAACAGCTCTCCGCCCACGCGCACATCATGACCCCGCGCCGCAGCGCCCTCGACCAGCGCGCGCATGTTGCGGTCCGATACCGAGCTTTCGACAAAAACTGCGCTTAGCCCTCGCGTCACGATGGTGTCGACCAGCGCACTGACGCGGTGCAGCCCCGCCTCGCTTTCGGTGGAAATGCCCTGAATACCGATCACCTCGAAATCATAGGCCCGCCCGAAATAGCCAAAGGCATCATGCGCCGTCAGCAGCACACGTTGTTCGGGCGGCACCTGTTCCAGCGTGTGCCGGGCGTAAACGTCCAGCTCTCCCAGCCGCGCGGCATAGGCTTGCGCATTGGCGGCAAAGACTTCGGCCATCTCGGGGCGCACCTGGCCCAGCACGCGGCCGATCTCGGTCACCACGCCGGTGAACAGGCCGGGGGCCATCCAGACGTGCGGATCATAGCGGTTTTCATAGTCTGCATGGGCCAAAAGCTGTTCTTTGGGCAGCGCCTCGGCCACGGGAAAAACCTGACGCTGACGCGCGAGCTTATGAAAGAAATCCTCCATCTGCGCCTCAAGGTACAAGCCATGCCACAGCGTCACATCTGCACGGGTCATGGCAACAATGTCGCTGCGGGTCTGCCTGTACGAATGCGGGTCAACGCCCGGCCCCATCAGCGCCTTGACGACCACCGCGTCGCCGCCAATCTGGCGGGTCGCGTCCGCGATCATGCCGGTGGTGGCAACCACGTTCAACGGCGCTTCGGCGAATGCAGGGCGGGCCAGCGTGCTGACGGCGAGGGCTGCAAAACCGCCCAAGGCAGCACGGCGGGATAGAAAAGATGCATGTATGTTCTGTGTCATAAGCTCAATATGAGAATCATTCGCAACAAGTCAAGCTAATTGAGAATGGTTCGCAAAAACGCGCCCGCAGTGACTGTTTTTCAGTCGAAATAGATCACGAATGCCGCACCGCCTGCGGTCACCTGATCGTCCAGCGCGATCCGCGCTCCATGGGCAGACAGCAAGGTTTGCACAATGGTCAGCCCCATCCCCGTGCCGCCCGCGTCGCGGCGGGTGGTAAAGAACGGATCGAAAATGCGCCCCGCGTTGCCTGCGCCGATGCCCCGGCCATCATCCGAGATATGCAGCCGCTGCCCCCGACAGGCCAGCATCAGGCGCGTGGCCCCGTGCGCGGCAGCGTTCTGCGCCATCTGGTCGATCACGACGGTCAGATCGCCCAAGGACAAAGGCACCGTGCCATCCTGTTCAACGACAATCTGCATATCGCCAACCGTCGCAGGCAGCGCCTGAACCTGCGTCTGCCCCGCCCCGCTGCTTTGACTGGCCGCCGCGTGGCGCTGCAATTGCGTCAACAGCGCCTGCATCCGTGCCGCCGATGTCTCGATAGTGTCGATCAACTGCGCCTGATCCCGCGCAGGCAGGTCCGACTGTAACAGCTCGGCCGCGCCGCGCAGGCTGGTCAGGGGGGATTTCAGCTCGTGCGTGACATGATCGGCATAGGCCCGCAGGCTGGCCGCCCGCGATTGCAGCGTGTCGCCCATGGCAATCACACTGGCCCCCAGCGCGCCGAACTCGGGCGTGCCGAAATGCTCGGGCGGGGTGGCGTCGCGGCGCCCCTCGCGCACGGCGCGCGCATAGTCGGTCAACCGCGCCACGGGCCGCAGCACCAGCCGCCACAGCAAAAACGCCAGCACCAGCGTCGAGACCACCGCCATCCAGAAAATCAGCCAGCCGGTTTCGCCCCAGCCCAGAATGTTGCCTGCCAGCCGGAACCACACGATCCCGATCAGCGGCAGACACAGCACCGCCGCCAGCGTGCCGCCCATGACAAAGGCCAGCGGCGGGCGCCATTTCGCCTTTATCCGCGACATGGACCCATCCGCACCCCCACGCCGTGCACTGTCTCGACCGCATCGGCGCAGCCCGCCTCGGCCAGCTTGGCCCGCAGGTTGCGCAGGTGGCTGTCCACGGTCCGGTCGCTGACGTGAATGTTGGCGCCATACATCGCATCCGTCAGCGCGGGACGCGAGGCAACCTGCTCGGGCCTTTGCATCAGGTGATCCAACAGCGCCATCTCGCGGTTGGTCAGCGCCAGCGGCACCCCCGCGATGGCGCAGTGATGGCGCGCCGCGTCCACCTCCAGCACACCGCGCGTGCGTGTCGTGCCCTGCTGCGCCACGCTGCTGCGGCGCAGGATCGCGCGGACGCGGGCCACCAGTTCGCGGGGCGAAAACGGCTTGGTCACGTAATCATCGCCGCCCAGCTCGAACGCCAGCACGCGGTCAATCTCGTCCTCGCGCGCGGTCAGGAACAGCACCGGCGTCTGGGTGGTTGTGCGCAACTCGCGGCACATGGCCAGCCCGTCCATTTCCGGCAAACCGATGTCCAGCACGATCAGATCAAACCGCCCCGACCGCCCCTTGGCCAGCCCTTCGGCCCCGTCGCCTGCGGCCTCGGTGCGGTATCCGCCCTGTTCCAGCGCAATGCGCAGCACGTCACGGATTTGCGCATCATCGTCGACGATCAAAATGGTTTCGGCGCTCATGGGGTGGTCAACTGCTTGGTTTCAATCGCCTGCAAGCTACGGCGCAGCCGCGCGTTGCGAAAGCCCCATTCCCGCCAGTCGTCAGGGTCAGACAAATCCGGCCCGATGCCCGGCTGCATCATGGGGCACAGTGAATGGCCAACCTTGGCCTCGTAGCGAATGACGGCAGGCAAGGCCCCCTCGCCCAGATAGCGGCAGATGTACCAGGCATCCTTCACCACAGGCTGCGTCAGATTGTGCCGCGCGATAATCCCGTCAAAGCTGACGAAGGCGCAGACATACAGCGTCACCGCACCGATCCCGCCCGACCGCACCAGCATCCAGCCGTTGTTCTTGCGCGCCGCGACTTGCCAGACGACTACGCCCAATCCGGCAGCCACCATGCCCATCCACACGAACGCGGCCAGCCGCAGCCGCGTCAGCCCGTAAACATCCACATAAAGGTCCAACCGCACCACCGACGCCAGCACCAGCGCCAGCGTCTGCGCCAGCCATGCCAGCAACAGCACCCGCAGCAGCGGCTTTTCCTCGGCAAAGGGGCGGGCCAGCACCGCAAACAGCCCCGCCAGCAGCGCCGTCACCAGCAATGGATAGGCCCCGCGATGGGCGTAAGTCGCATGGCTCATGCCCTCGGGCAGGCCCGCATCACCGTACAACAGCACAATGTCCATGACCGTCTGCACCGCGAACATCGCATTGTACAACACCAGCGACCGCGCAACAGATTGGGCGTTGATCATGCCCACAGGGCGCACCGTCTGGCGTGCGGGGGCTGGTGTCAGCCTGGAGTGCAAACGCGCCGCCACCAGACAGGGCCAGATCAGCAGCGCCATCAACCCCCAGAACACTGCCCGCAAGGGGTCCATATCGGGCAGGCGCACGTCGCCCAGCCCCTGCAACCAGCGGTCCAGCACCGGATTGGCCCCCACCAGCAGCATCGCGAAAACGCCGCCCAAAACCACCGGCACCGCCCAGGCACGCACCAGCCGCCCCATGTCCCAGCCGGTCGGGTTCACCTCGGCCACCTGCCGCGCGGCCTGCACGCCGTCGCGCACGGTGACCACAGGACCGACCCACCAAAACCGCAGCGCACTGCGGATCATCGCAGCCCGCCGGATTCCCGCGACAAAAACCACCACCAGCGACAGCCCCACCATCGCAATCACCACCGACAGCGGCTGCACCAGCTCGACCAGCGGCAGCACCGCCAGCGCCACGCCGCCGCCCGCCTGCCATGCGACGCGCGCCGACACATCCGCCAGCCAGATCGCCACGCCACCCAAGATCGCGCAGAACAGCGCCAGCGACACACCCGGCGCAACCTGCCACACCAGAACATCCGCCAGCGCAATCAGCGCCACCAGCAGCGCCAGCCGCACCATGCCTGTGTGGTCGCCCTGCCGCTCGGTCCGTTTGCGCGGGACCGGCCGGTCGATCCCGCCCAGCCACCAGCCATCGCGTTGCATCGCCAGCGGCACGCCGCGCATCATTGCCGTTTTCATGTGATCTGCCTCTCAAGTCATTTTTCTGCACCCTTGATGCCCGCGCGTTCGCGTAAACCCCGCGCCCCGTTTGTGCAGTTTTTGCGCAAAGGCTGACGCCGCGCCGCACCTTGCGCTTGTGACGCACCCGTGCCAGTTTTCAGGCCTTGTTCCTTTGAAGGTGACCCCATGCTTCAACCCGCCACCACATCGCAGGACGCGCACCTGCCGCAACTGACCCTGACCCGCAATCCGGGAATGGATCTGGACATGAACTGGGTCCGCTCGGTACAGGCCAACACCTCGGCCATCGAACGCCGCGCGGCAACATTGCCCGCCCGCCGGTCGGTGAAAAAGGACTATCAGGCGGCATGGCTGCTCAAGGCGGTGACCTGCATCGACCTGACCACCCTGTCGGGCGACGACACCGCCGCCCGCGTCCGCCGCCTGTGCGCCAAGGCGCGCCATCCGGTGAACGCCCAAGTGCTGGCCGCGCTGGATATGCCCGGCATCACAACCGGCGCGGTTTGCGTCTATCACGAAATGGTTGAAACCGCCGTTGCCGCGCTGGATGGTTCGGGCATTCCGGTCGCCGCCGTGTCCACCGGCTTTCCTGCGGGCCTGTCCCCCTTCGATCTGCGGATCGAGGAAATCCGCCGCAGCGTCGCCGCGGGGGCATCCGAAATCGACATCGTCATCTCGCGCCGTCACGTGCTGGAAGGCAACTGGCAGGCGCTCTACGACGAAATGCGCGAAATGCGCGCCGCCTGCGGCGAGGCCCACGTCAAGGCGATCCTGGCCACCGGCGAACTGGGCACCCTGCGCAACGTCGCCCGCGCCTCGCTGGTGTGCATGATGGCCGGCGCCGATTTCATCAAGACATCCACCGGCAAGGAAAGCGTGAACGCCACCCTGCCCGTCAGCCTGACCATGATCCGCGCGATCCGCGACTATCACACCGCCACCGGCATCCACGTCGGCTACAAACCTGCGGGCGGGATCTCCAAGGCCAAGGACGCGATCACCTATCTTGCCCTGATCAAGGAAGAGCTGGGCGCACGCTGGCTGCAACCCGACCTGTTCCGCTTTGGCGCCTCGTCCCTGCTGGGCGACATCGAACGCCAGCTGGAACACCACGTCACCGGCAACTATTCCGCCGCTCACCGCCATCCGATGGGATAAATCATGACCGTGAAAGAGATTTTTCAGACGATGGACTATGGCCCCGCCCCCGAATCCGCCGAAGAAGCCCTGACATGGCTTGTCGATCAAGGCAGCCGTTTCGGCCATTTCATCGACGGCCAGTTCACCAAACCTGCGACAGGATTTGACAGCACCAACCCCGCCACGGGCGAGGCACTTGCGACCCTGACCCAGGCCACACAGGCCGATGTGGACAAGGCCGTGGCCGCCGCCCGCAAGGCACAGCCCAAGTGGGAAAAACTGGGCGGTCCGGGCCGTGCGCGTTTCCTTTATGCCATCGCGCGCCTGCTGCAAAAACACAGCCGCCTGTTCGCGGTGCTGGAAACCCTCGACAACGGCAAACCGATCCGCGAAAGCCGCGACATCGACATACCACTGGCGCAGCGGCATTTCTATTATCACGCGGGCATGGCGCAACTGATGGACGACGCCCTGCCCGACCGCGCGGCCTTGGGCGTCTGTGGCCAGATCATCCCGTGGAACTTCCCGCTGCTGATGCTGGCCTGGAAAATCGCGCCCGCGCTGGCCATGGGCAACACCGTGGTGCTGAAACCGGCAGAATACACCTCGCTGACCGCCCTGCTGTTCGCCGACATCTGCCGTCAGGCCGGCCTGCCTGCGGGCGTGGTCAACATCGTCACCGGCGACGGGGCGGTGGGCGAAATGATCGTGAACGCCGATGTGGACAAGATCGCCTTTACCGGTTCCACCGCCGTGGGCCGCCGCATCCGCGAGGCGACCGCAGGCACCGACAAGGAACTGACGCTGGAGCTGGGCGGCAAGTCCCCCTACATCGTCTTTGACGACGCCGATCTGGATTCGGCTGTCGAAGGGCTGGTTGATGCCATCTGGTTCAATCAGGGACAGGTCTGCTGCGCCGGCTCGCGCCTGTTGGTGCACGAACCCGTCGCCGAACGGTTCTATGCCAAACTGCGCGCCCGCATGGACAAGCTGCGCATCGGCAACCCGCTGGACAAAAGCATCGACGTGGGCGCCATCGTGGATGCGACCCAACTGAAAACCATCACCGACATGGTCGCGGCCAACAGCGATGGCGACATGCACCAGACGGCCTGTGACCTGCCCGCGCGCGGCTGTTTCTACCCGCCGACGCTGATCACCGGCCTCGATACCGCGCACCCGCTGATGCAAGAGGAAATCTTTGGTCCGGTTCTGGTCGCCACCACCTTCCGCACCCCGTCCGAAGCGGTCGAGCTGGCCAACAACACCCGCTACGGGCTGGCCGCGACCCTGTGGACCGAAAACATCAACCTCGCGCTGGACGTGGCCCCGAAACTGGCCGCCGGCGTGGTCTGGACCAATGCCACCAACCTTTTTGACGCCGCCGCAGGCTTTGGCGGCGTGCGCGAAAGCGGCTTTGGCCGTGAAGGCGGCTGGGAAGGTCTGGCGGCTTACACCAAGCCGAAAGACGCAAAGAAACCCCTGCCTCTGATCGCCCCCTTCGAGGGCGACAAAGGCCCCGCCGACGGCATCGACCGCACCGCGAAACTGTATATCGGCGGCAAACAGGCGCGCCCCGACGGCGGCTATTCGACTCCGATCTATGGCAAGAACGGAACGCTTCTGGGCCACGCCGCGCAATCCAACCGCAAGGATGTGCGCAATGCGGTCGAGGCCGCCCAGGCCGCAAAGGGCTGGGGCAAGACCACCGGCCACCTGCGCGCGCAAATCTTGTACTACATTGCCGAAAATATTTACGCACGTGCAGACGAGTTCGAAGCGCGGATAAACGCGCTTCAGGGTGGCCGCACCGGCGCGCAAGAGGTCAGCGACAGCATCAATACCCTGTTCACCGCCGCAGCCTGGGCCGACAAATACGATGGCCAGGCGCACGGCGTCCCGATCCGTGGCGTGGCTCTGGCGATGAAGGAACCCACCGGCGTGATCGCGGCACTGTGCCCCGACGCGCATCCGCTGCTGGGTCTGGTGTCGCTGATGGCCCCCGCCATCGCCATGGGCAACCGCATCATCCTGGGTGCGTCGCAACCCTTCCCGCTGGTCGCCACCGACTTCTACCAAATCCTCGACACGTCGGACGTGCCTGCGGGCGTGGTCAACATCCTGACCGGCCCACACGATGCACTGGCTGGCACAATGGCGCGCCACATGGACATCGACGCGGTCTGGTCCTTCTCGGACCCGGCCCTGTCGGAAACCATCCGCAAAGGATCGGCCAGCAACCTCAAACGCACATGGATCGGCACCAGCCTGCCCACCACCAAGGACACGCTTGCCGCCGCGACAGAAGTCAAAAACATCTGGATCCCCTACGGCGAATAACAGATTTCTTTTGGCTCCAAATATCCCGGAGTTTGAGGCAGAGCCTCAATAAAAAAGCGCCCGCCAAAGGCGGGCGCAAACATCGCACGACCCGTCAGGGTCTCGATTCTACCAAGTCACTCCGGCAGCGGCCCTGTCTCCAGACCCTCAGGTTTCCCCACCACCACAAACTGCAACCCGTCCGGGTCCAGCAGTTCGCCTGCAACGCGTTTCACGTCGGCCAGCGTCACCGCCTCGACCTTTTCGTTGCGCGTGGCGATGTAGTCGATGGGCAGACCCAGCATCTGCATCCCCACCATGATCTGCGCAATCGGCCCATTTCCGTCAAAGCGCAGCGGATAGGCGCCGGTCAGATAGGTCTTGGCGTCGCGCAACTCGTCTTCGGTCACGCCTTCTGTGGCCGCCTTGGACCATTCGTCACGGATCACGGCAATCGCCTCGGCAATCCGGTCATTGGCCGAGGCGACGTGCCCCATATAGACCGCCGCATAGTCGCGCGGCACCAGATAGGAATATACGCCATAGGTCAGCCCGCGCTTTTCGCGCACTTCGGTCATCAGACGGCTTTCAAACGACCCGCCGCCCAGGATCTGGTTCAGCACTGTGGCCGCAAAGAAATCGGGATCGTCCTGCGCCATACCGCCCTGACCGAACAGCGCCACGGATTGCGGCGTGTCATAGTCGATCACGGTCACGCCCGCCGGAATGGTCACCTCTGCCGCCTTGGGCATCGGGGCGCCGGTGTCGGGCAAATCGCCCAGCAGCTTGTCCAGCAGCGGGCCCAGTTCCTCGGGGGTGATGTCGCCCACCACGCCCACGTACAGGCGGTCCTTGGCCAACACCGCATGCTGCGCCGCCACCAGATCGTCACGGGTCAGCGCCGCAACGCTCTCGGCCGTGCCCCGATAGGATGTGGCATAGGGGTGATCGCCATAGGCCAGCTTGTCGAATTCGCGGCTGGCCAGCTCGTCGGGGTCCTTATCGTCCGACGCAAGGCCGGTCAGAACCTGCTGGCGGACCCGCTCGACCGCGTCGGGGGCGAACGTCGGCTCCAGCAACGAGGCACGCAGCAGCTCGACCGCCTGATCGCGGTTCTCGGTCAGAAAGCGCGCGGACACGGCCAGCGAATCGTCGCCCACGTCATAGCCGAAGGATGCCGCCAGCCCTTCCAGCGCACGGGCAAAGCCGCGCGCGTCCAGGTCGCCCGCACCCTCTTCCAGCAATCCGGTCATCAGGTTGGTCGCCCCACGCTTGCCCGGCGCATCCAGCGACGCACCGCCGCGAAACCGCAGTTCCATTGCCGTGAAGGGAATCGACGGTTCCTGCACCAGCCATGCGGTGATCCCGCCGGGGCTGACAACTTCGGTGATCTCGACCTCGGCGCGGGCGGGCAGCGCCAGCACCACGGTCATCATCAATGCAAGGATATATCTCATTGGTCTGCCTCCACGGGTTTCGCCAGCCAGCCGGTGACCGATCCTTCAATGCGCAGCACCTTTTTCGCCACGGCCATGATGTCGTCAGCCGTCACCGCCTGCAGCACATCGGGCCAGTCCTGCACATCCGCCACCGTCAACCCCGACGCCAGCGCCGCACCATAGCGGTTCGCCACGCCGTCGGCGTCATCGCGGGCATAGATTTGCTGCGCCCGCAGTTGCAGCTTGATCCGCTCCAGTTGCTCTGCGTCCACCCCGTCTTTCATAAAGCTGGCCAGCGCCGCATCCATCGCATCCTCGGCCTGTTGCAGGCTGACCTCCGGGCTGGGCACCACGATCAGGTCAAAGGTCGTGTCGTCCAACGACACACCGCTGTAGAACGCACCGGAATAAACCGCCACCTGCGTGTCGAATTGCAGCTTTTCCGTCAGATAAGACGTGGTGCCGCCACCCAGAATCTCGGCCAGAATGGTCAAGGCCGCCGCGTCTTTCTGATCGCCCGCGTCCCGTTCAGGGGCCAGGTAGGACCGGTTCACATAGGGTTGCGCCACGCGCGGATCGCGAAAGATCACACGCCGGGCGGCCGTCTGCGGCGGCTCCTGGGTGCGCACACGCTCGGGCAGGTTCGGCTCGGCCGGGATCACACCATAGTATTTCTCGGCCAGTGTCCTGACCTCGGCGGGGTCGACATCGCCTGCGACCACAAGGATCGCATCGTTGGGCGAATAATAGATGTCGTAAAAGTTCAGCGCGTCGTCCAGATCCAGCGCCTGCATCTCGTGCATCCAGCCGATCACCGGCACGCCGTAGCGGTGGTTCAGATATTGCGCTGCGTTCATCTGTTCCCCGAACAGGGCACGCGGGTTGTTTTCGGTGCGCATGTTGCGCTCTTCGATGATCACATCGCGTTCGGTCTCGATGTTCTCGGGGGTCAGCGCCAGATTTTCCATCCGGTCCGCCTCCATCTTCATCATCAGCTCCAGGCGGTCGGCGGCGATGCGCTGGTAATAGGCGGTATAGTCATAGCTGGTAAAGGCGTTGTCGCGCCCGCCATTGGCGGCCACTGTCGCCGACAGCTCGCCCGCGGCCATGTTGTCGGTGGCCTTGAACAGCAGGTGTTCCAAAAAGTGCGCCACGCCCGACGATCCCTTGGGTTCATCCGCTGATCCGGCCTTGTACCACACCATATGCGTGACGACCGGCGCGCGGTGGTCTTCGACGACGACCACCTGCATCCCGTTCTCAAGCTCGAATGTTGTGACGTTTTCGTTTGCCGCCCAGGCTGCCATAGGCAAAAGGGCCGCGATCAGTGCCATAGCGGCGCGCAGATGGGTCATCTGTAATCCTATTCCGGTCGCATTTGTAATGTCAGATGGTCATGCCACCGTCAGGATCAACCGTGGTGCCGTCTTTGTGACCTAGTTGCCGAAACGCGTGTTCGCAGGGGGCGAAGACGGCGTCGGCACACCTGCACGACGATAGCCTGCTGCCACCTTTTGCGCGTCGATTGCCTGACGTTTATAGGCCTGATTGTAGCGGTCGACCGGCACAAGGCGATACTGCGTGAAACGACCACGCCGCTTGCGGAACGCTTCGTCCTCGGCGGCCAAGGTGGCGCGAATGTCCGCTGTGCGGCCAAAGCGGCTGGCGTGGTTCACCACCGCGCCGTCGCTTGCGGGCACAGGGCCGGTGGCCGATCCACGGCGTCCACCCAAGGTGCTGGCGCTGTCTTCCAGGGGACGCAGATCGACCAGATTTGCCTGACCGGGCGTCGGTGCGGGCAAGGCGGAATAGCTATCAGGTTCTTGCAGGGGCTTGGTCGGGGTCACGATGAATTCATCCGGCCCGTCCGATGTCCCACGCAGATCGCGCAGACCTGTGTTGGCGCAGGCCCCCAAAGCCAGCGTCACCGTCAATGCCATCAGTCCGCGTATCAGGCGCATCGCCGTCTCCCACCAATTGCCCAAACAGGCCTTTGCCCTCTGACTTATCGCAGCAGGCGGGGCAATGTCACGCCCGCTTTTTGTCCTGCGCGAAAATCACCAGCCCGATTGCCCCTGCAAAGATAAATATATCCCCGACGTTAAAGACAAACGGGTTGCTGATGCCGCAACACGACATGTTCAGAAAATCCAGAACATAGCCATAGATCAAACGGTCCACCACGTTGCCCAGGGCACCGCCGACCAGCAGGCCCGCGCTGATAAAAACGATGGGCCGCTGGTGCGCGCCGCGCAGCCACCACAGCACGGCACAGCAGATCAGCAGCGCCAGAACCACAAGGATCCAGCGCCCCAGATCGCCGTCGCCATCCATCAGGCCAAAGTTGATGCCGCGGTTTTCGCCATAGCGAAAGTTCAGCAGCGGCGGCATCACGTCGATCGCCCGCACCCGTGCCAGCTCCATGCCGTGCACGACGGCATATTTGCTGGCCTGATCCAGCAGCAGGGCGATCAACGCCGATAGGGCAACCAGACGCATGATCAGTGCCGGAAGTGACGCATGCCGGTCAGCACCATCGCCAGACCTGCCTCGTCCGCAGCCGCGATAACCTCGTCATCGCGCATCGACCCGCCGGGCTGGATGATCGCGGTGGCGCCCGCCTCGGCAGCGGTGATCAGACCGTCGGCAAAGGGGAAAAACGCATCGGATGCCACGACCGACCCTTGGGTCAGCGGAGCGGACAGGCCCAGTGCCTCGGCCATGTCCTGCGCCTTGCGCGCGGCGATGCGCGTGCTGTCCACGCGGCTCATCTGGCCGGCACCGACGCCCACGGTTGCGCCATCCTTGACGTAGATGATCGCGTTGGATTTGACGTGTTTCGCCACGGTCCATGCAAACAACAGATCGTTCAGTTCCTGCTCGGACGGGGCGCGCTTGGTCACGACCTTCAGATCCTCGCGGGTTATCCGGCCCACGTCCTTGTCCTGCACCAGAAACCCGCCCGACACCTGCCGCACAGCCAGTGCAGCGGCGCCCGCAGTGGCCAGACCATCGGTGGTCAGCAAACGCAGGTTCTTCTTTTGGCTAAAAATATCCATTGCCTCGGCGCTGGCACCGGGCGCGATCACAACTTCGGTAAAGATACCGGTGATCTCGCGCGCGGTATCGGCGTCCAGCGGCTGGTTCAGGGCGATGATGCCACCAAATGCGCTGGTGCGGTCACAGTCGAACGCACGGTTGTAAGCTTCTTTCAGCGTCGCACCGCGCGACACGCCGCAGGGGTTGGCGTGTTTGATGATGGCGCAGGCGGGGCCTTGGGCCGGATCAAACTCGCTGACCAGCTCGAACGCCGCGTCGGTGTCGTTGATGTTGTTATAGGACAGCTCCTTGCCCTGATGCTGCTTGGCGGTGGCGACACCGGGACGCGCGCTGCCGTCGGTGTAGAATGCCGCAGCCTGATGCGGGTTTTCGCCGTAACGCAAGCCCTGCGCCAAAGTGCCGGCAAAGCTGCGGCGGCGCGGGGTGCCGTCAACCTGTGCGGCCATCCATGTGCTGACGGCGGTGTCATAGGCCGCCGTGCGCCCGTAAGCCGTCTGTGCCAGACGCTGCCGCAGGGCATAGGTGGTCTGACCGTCGTTGGCTTCAAGCTCGGCCAGCACAACGTCGTAATCTTCGACGTCGACCACGATGTTCACAAACCCGTGGTTCTTGGCCGCCGACCGGATCATCGCAGGGCCGCCGATGTCGATGTTCTCGATCACCTCGTCATCGGCCGCGCCCTTGGCGACGGTTTCCTCAAACGGGTAAAGGTTGACCACCACCAGATCAATCGCACCGATCCCGTGTTCGTCCATCGCCGCGCGGTGGTCGGCATTGTCACGCAGGGCCAGCAGACCGCCATGCACCACCGGGTGCAGCGTCTTGACCCGTCCGTCCATCATCTCGGGATAGCCGGTCACATCTGCCACATCCTTGACCGTCAGACCCGCCGCCCGCAATGCCGCAGCCGTGCCGCCGGTGCTCAGCAACTCAACCCCCCGCGCGGCCAAAGCCTGACCAAAGGGCACAAGGCCGGTCTTGTCAGATACGGAAATCAGCGCGCGGCGCACGGGATAGAGGTCAGTGGTCATGGTATTCAGCAGCCTTTTTGCGGCCTAATCGGCCAAATCAAGTTCATCTCGGGACAGGTCCCTGATGCCAATGGCAGTCTCCTGCGCCTTGGACAAGGACCAGCGAATGCGGGTGGCATACTGCATTGCGCGCCCCATGAGAACAATCTGTTGTGTCGCACGTGGCTTTAATCGGCCTTTTTCCAGGTAAACACTTGGGTCCAAACGCAATTCATAATTGCCATCATGGCGAAAAACCCAGATTTCACCGCTTTTCAGCGCCATCGAGATGGCCGCACCGCCCAAATCAAGGGTCGCATCGACCTCGGGGTGCAGGTGAAACCGGATCGCGAAAGGCACGCCTTGCAGCTTGCCTGCGTCCAGCGCGCGGTCGAAACGACGCTTGTCGGTGTCTTCCAACGCCAGTAGCATATCCTCGCCCGCCATGCCGCGCCCGTCGAACGTCAGTTCCAGCGTGCGCGCGTGGGTCAGCCCGTGGGTGCTGACAAATCCGTCGTGCCCGCCCTGAAAGCGGATGCCGTCGTTGACCTGGCTCATTTCGATGGGGACCGATTGCGGCGTGTCCACCAGAATTTCATTGGCATTGGCGCGGTCGGCATCGCCCAGCCGCGCGCTGGAATAGCCGTCCAGCACCAGCGTGCTGTGCGACGGCGTGGCCCGCCCGGCCCGCCGCCATTCCGCCCCGAACGACCCGCCGGGGCCACAGTTCACGATCAACGGACGCCGCCCCGAGGTCAGCTCGAACGCCAGCGTCGAGGCATGTGCATTGCGGCTGGCCTTGCCGCTGGCGGGCGGGCTGGCGTCGACGATCACGCTGGTGCGCCCCGCGCTTAGCCGCGCATAGCCCATCGACAATCCGTCCGGTTGGCGTGTCTTGATGCCACTGGCGGCCAGCGCGTGATCCAGCCACCCCTCTTGTCCGCGCCCGCCCCCATGGAACCGCGCCAGCGCGCCGTCGGAATGGCGCAGGGTGCGCAAGGTCGGGGCCACGCGTTCGATAGCGTCCAGATGGGCGGCAGGGGCTTCGCGGCCTGCCTCGCTCAGGGTTGCGGCGGCCCATGTCAGCAGGGTGAACACATCCAGCAGCTCTTCGGGGTTGCGGGTGGGCAAGCCGCCCTGTTCGTCAATCTGGCTTTCGCATTCCCGCGCCAACGCCTTGATCGCAGGCTCGGCCAGCGTCTCCATCCCTTCCAGCGACAGCCCCGCATAGATCAGCCCGGTTAGCGCCTCGAACCGGGGCAGGCCGGGTGCTGCGGAATGCCAGCGTTTCGACAGAAATACCGTTTGCTGCGCCAGTGAACGATAGAACATATCGCTTTGGTCTTTGTCCTGCCCGCGCAGCACAAACAGCGCGTGGTTGATCCAGCGGATCAGCCGACGCCCCGTCAGATCGGGCGTCCAGCCTGCGCCCGCGCCCTTGCCATAACGGTCGATCCAGCCCCACAGCCAGCGTTGCGCCGCCTCGCGGGTGGCGATGTCACCGACGGCCGCCAGATCATCCAGCCAGGCAAAGCCGTGCAATTCGTCGGCAAAGGCCGCATCGGGCACTGTCAGGTCCCACAGGCCCACATCGGGGGCCGCGATCAGGTGACCGGCAAACAGGTAGTTGCCCGCCGACAATTGCCGCCCGCGCGCATAGCTGCCGATGGTTTTGGGTTCGGGGGACGACACGAACGCCGTCGCCGCCCGCGCACGGGTGGCCAACCGGGCATGTAGCCGGTTGAGAAAACGCGCCTTGCGCGCGGTGAACCCCGCGGGTTCAGACATGGGTGTATCCCGTCATGGGGTCTGTCTCGCTGCCTCGTGCACTGTGGCTGTGCGCTCTGATGGCGCTTGGCAGGGATGATAACCCGTCCGGGGCCACGAGTCACCGCTCTTTGCGCAGCACCGCGATGTAAAATCCGTCCATACCGCCAATGTCGGCCCAATAGTCGGGCCGCAAGCGCAATCCGCCCTCGCCCGAGATCCAGTCTGCGTCGATGCCATTAACGTCCAGTGCCGCGCGGTCCACGGTCATATCGCCGTGCCGTTCCAGCGCCTCGATCACCTGCACCTCGCCCTCGT
The DNA here is from genome assembly GCA_034669925.1 of Sulfitobacter sp. GTDB lineage: Bacteria > Pseudomonadota > Alphaproteobacteria > Rhodobacterales > Rhodobacteraceae > Pseudosulfitobacter. The sequence goes on along the minus strand of JAXMOM010000001.1, from coordinate 2,455,345 downwards.
CCGGCAACAGGCTGCACGTGCAATAGACCATGCGACCGCCTGCTTCGAGCATCCCCCAGGCGTGGTCGATCATCTGTGCTTGCAGGTCGATCAACCCGCCGAATTCGCTGCCGTCCTTGGCATAGGGCAGGTCGGGGTGCCGCCGGATCGTGCCCGTGGCGGAACAGGGCGCATCCAGCAGGATTGCGGGCCAGGTGCCTTGCAACTCCAGCACATCGCCAGCCTGCACGGTTGCTTTCAGCCCCGTGCGTGTCAGGTTTTCGCGCAAACGGCCCAAGCGGCTTTCGGAGATATCCACCGCCGTCACATCGGCCCCTGTTGCGGCCAGTTGCAGCGTCTTGCCGCCCGGTGCCGCGCACAGGTCCAGCACGCGGGTGCCGGATTGCGCCTGCAACAGCCGCGCCGGAATCGCGGCGGCGGCGTCTTGAACCCACCAGTCGCCGGCTTCGAAACCCGCCAGCGCCGATACCTGCCCCGCATCCGCCACGCGCACCGATCCGGTCGGCAGAACCTTGCCACCGACGGCTTGCGCGACCGCCTCGGCGTCGCCCTTCACGCTCAGATCCAGCGGCGCGCCTGCGAAATGCGCGGCCTCGATCTCAAGCATCGCCTCGTTCCCCCAGGCCTCGGCCAGCGGGCCACGCAGCCATTTCGGCAGGCGCGGCACGCGCAGGGCGGCCCACTGTTCGGGGCCTGTGTCAGCGACCTTGCGCAGCACCGCGTTCACCAGCCCCTTAAGGTGGCCATAGCGTTTGTGGCGGCTGATGATCTGCACCAGATCGTTCACCACCCCATGCGCGGCACCGCCGTTGCACAGCTCGACCGTGCCCAGCCGCAGCGCGTTCAGCACGGTCAGCGGCGGGACCTTGTTCAGGTGTTTCTTCAGCACACGGTCGGCGCGTTCCATCCCGCGCAGGGTGTCCGTGGCCAACCGCTGCGCGCGGGCGCGGTCGGGGGCGTCCAGACGGTCCAGCTGTCCCGCGCCGATCAGCTCCGCCATCAAACGGCTGTCTTCCTGAATCTGGTCCAGCAGCCAGATGGCACTGCGCCGTGCGGGAACGCCCGATTGCGGTTTGCCCGACTGCGGTTTGCTCGTCTGCGGTTTGCCCGCTTCTGGTGTGCTGTTGTCTGCCATATCGCGCCCTCGCGGGTTGTTCTGTTCCCCAAGGGGCGTATATCAAGGGGTGAGACAGGGAAAGCACCCATACGATGACTGATGATCTGAATTCCGACGCGACCCCCGATTTGCCCCCCGCCGCCCAGCGCGCCTTGGCCGAGGCCGAGGAACGCCGCAAAGCCGCCGCACCGCTGGACCTGCCCACCGAACACGGCGGGCGGATCAACGGGCTGGAGCCTGTGCGCTACGGCGACTGGGAGAAGAAGGGTCTGGCGATAGATTTCTGAGGCGCGTGCGTGTTTCGGACGGGAAACACAGATGTCGCTGACCCTAGCGACAGGATGCGGGCCTGATGTGACCGCAGTCGCGCAAAGTCGGCATTCGGCAAGGCGCGGCGTGGGTCCGGTTTGAATCCTTCCAGCATTTCGCGTTTGGCTCAAGGTATCCGTCACGACCTGAAATTTTGAAATCCGTGACTTAAATCAGTATCGGCGGCTGTCTGTGAACCGCTGCTGACGGTCACGCAATGCCTGCCCCGACGCCACACATCCTTTCCGCAAGAGCAAGCCTTGGCATCGCGCTCGAAGCCGATATCCGAAAGCATGTGCGGGGCGCTCAAGGCCAAGCGCTCCAGATCGTTTTGCAAACGCGCGTTCGTCTTATCACTGTCGAAACGAGGGATCATTTTCTTGAACACTTCCAGAAGCCCTGCGGCTTTATGGATTGACAGATTACCTTCAAGTTGATTGGCTGACATTGTATTTTCCTTATAAAATAATCTATTTTTATCTATTGATACTGCGCGCAAAGCCCCCTCGGCAAACCAAGGTTTTGCGCTCATAGGATCAGGAAAAGTAAGCCTAGGACATGACAAGACTACCGCCCCTCAATGCTCTTAAAGCCTTTGAAGGTGCAGCGCGGCACGGGGGCTTCGTCGGTGCGAGCGAAGAACTCCATGTGTCGCGCGGCGCGATCAGTCGACACGTCAAGCTGCTTGAGGACCACTTGGGCGTTCAGCTTTTCGTGCGGCAGGCGCAGGGTGTCCGGTTGACGCCCGCAGGCACCGAGTTTCAGCGCGCCGTTTCGGACGCATTCGGAATGATCGGTCGGGCTGCTGAAAAAGTCTCGTCAGATGCCAACGAGTTGCGCATTCTCTGCCCGCCGGGAACTTCGATCAGATGGCTGCTGCCAAAGCTGGAGGATTTCAGACAGGTTCATCCAGAGCTAAAAGTGCGACTGACAACGGATTTTTATTCCGATGGCGGCTTTGATCCGATCGAAGCCGATATTGGATTCTCCGTTACCAACTGGCCCAATCGCAAGAGGGATTTGGAGCTGCAGACGCTTTTTCCCATCCTGCTCACCCCGGCCTGCACGCCAGACTATCTTCGCAACACCGCAATGAAAGCGCCCGAGGCACTCGCTGCATGTGAGTTGCTGCACGAAACAAGAAGTCACGGCGACTGGAGGGCCTGGATAGATGCCTTCGGCCCTGCCGGTGTTGATCCAAGTGCCGGTCAGGATTTCCCCAACATCGACATCGCGACCAAGGCGGCCGTCATGGGGCTGGGGGTTGTAATGGCCGACCTTGTTTTGTGCCGCGACGAGCTTGAAACCGGTGTGTTGGTCGCCCCGTTCCCGGACATGGTCTGCACATCCCCTGACGGTGGTATCTGCCTGATTGGCGGGCGTGACAAATGGCAAGACCCCAAGGTCGAGGCTTTTCGGTCATGGGCCCATGGCGCTGCCGAAGCCGACCGCGCTGCCGTCAATCAGCTTGCCAAGGGTTGGGCTGTGGATCGTAGGTAGCATTTTTCAGCGTTTCACGCTTATCGCAAGGCCCAGTTTTTTCCTAAGCCCTTGAGGTTTAATACTTAAACCATCGCTCTGTGAAAAAGTCCGCATCCGCGGGTCACATCTGCCGAACATCCGCCTCCAGCGCCGCGGCCAGCAGGTCGTAGACCAGCCTGATCCGGCGATTCGTGTGCACTTCGCGGTGGACGGTCAGCCAAGTGGACACCATCACCGGCGCGATCTGGGGCATGATCCGCACCACATCCGGCGTGCTGCGCGCAATGTTTTCGACCATGACGGTTACCCCCAGCCCCTGCCGCACCATTTCCCAGACCGCCACGCCGCTGGATGACGTCGCCCGCATCATCGCCGCTGTCACGGGCAGGCCGTGCCGGTTCAGCACGTCGACCCCTGCGGCATCCGCATCAAAGCCGATGAAATCGAGGCGCTGGAAATCGGCCAGCGTTTGCGGGGTGCCGTTCTTGTACAGATAATCGCGAGATGCGTACAAATATGCAGGCATGTCTGGCAGCTTGCGTGCGATCAGTTCGGGCTGTTTCGGGGCCACGTGGCGAATGGCAATGTCCGCTTCGCGGCGCTGCAAATCGCGCACGGTGTTGCTGGCGATCACGTCGACGATGATGCCGGGCGCGGTCTGGCGCAGGTCGGCCAGAACGGCGGGCAGCCAATAGGCGGACATGGCGTCGCTTGCGGTGATGCTGACGCGCCCCTCGATGCTGTCCGACCGGCCAGCGGCGGCCATGGTCAGCGCATCCGCCGCCGCACCCATCTTGCGCACATGGGTCAGCATCTCGTGGCCCGCAGGCGTCAGCACCAGCGACCGCCCCACCCGTTCGAACTGCACCACGCCCAGCGCTGCCTCGAGCGCCGCGACCTGCCGGCCCAATGTCGGTTGCGTCAACCCCAGCGCCCGCGCACCCGCGGACAAAGACCCGTGTTCCGCCGTCGCCAGAAATCCGCGGGCCTGTGTCCAGTCGATGTTTTTATCCATGCATTTATGCATAACCGAAGTACGGATTCAGGCAATTTCTTTTTAGGCGGTTGCCCGCTAGCTCTGCCCCAACCTGAACAGAAAGACACACCATGCCCAGCTCTGCCGCCTTTTGGACCAAAGCCGCACCGAAATACGCCAAATCCCCGATCAAGGATATGGCGACCTATGAACACACGCTGGCACGCACCCGCGCCTATTTGCCTGCCGGTGCGAAAGCGTTGGAAATCGGCTGTGGCACCGGCACCACGGCGTTGAAACTGGCGGGGGATGTGGACAGCTTGCTGGCGACGGACATTGCGCCGGGGATGATCGCGGTCGCACAAGAAAAGCCCGCGCCTGCCAACCTGCGCTTTGCCACCCACGCGCCGGACGACAGGGCGCTGGCCGAGGCCGGGCCGTTCGATGCGGTGCTGGCCTTCAATCTGCTGCATCTGGTGCCCGACCTGCCGCAGACCTTGCGGGCCGTGCATGGGTTGCTGCGCCCCGGTGGGCGGTTCATCAGCAAATCCGCCTGTTTGCGGGATGGCAGCGCGTTCCTGCCCCCGCTGATCTGGGTGATGCAGCGGATCGGCAAAGCACCCTATGTCGGCAATTTTAACGCGGTGCATCTGGAACAGGCCATCGCACAGGCGGGGTTTCGGATCGAGGTGGCCGAAACGCACGGCAAGGGGTTCAGCCGTTTTGTCGTTGCCACAAGGCTTTAGTTCAATCGAAACGCCGCGCTGTCGCCCTGCCCCTTGTCCGAGGTAAAGCGGATGCGCCCGCCTTCAAAGCGGACCTCTTGGCAGTTATAGCCCAGCGCATCGCCGCCCCAGTACAGGTCGCGGCAAAAATAGTTGCCCTGCCAGCTCCATGTGCCGGTTACGTCCCAAGCCGCCCCAGTGCCCGCGATGCTGCCATCGGGGCGCACTTCGATCTTGACCAGCGGGCGGGTCAGGGTCTTGCCGCTGACCAGCTTTATGAAATCGGCCTGCGAGGTGACCACGTCCTGCTCGGCCTGCGCAGGCAGGGCAAGGGACAGGGCGGTGAGTGTTGTATAAACGCTGGTCTTGTATGGCATCGTTAAAATCTCTGCTGAGAACTCTGGTACAGCAAGATATACGGACGCAATTGCGATTTGGTTCACTCAGCCGAAAATTTTAGTGCGGGCGCACTCAGTCGTTCAGACCCAGCACATCCATCATGTCATAGGCCCCGGGCGCCTTGCCTTGGGTCCATTTTGCGGCGCGGATGGCTCCGCGGGCAAACAGAACGCGGTCGGTTGCCATGTGGCGCAGCACGATACGCTCGCCGGCGCCTGCGAACATCACGTCATGTTCGCCCACAATATCGCCCCCACGGATCGCGCTGAACCCGATGTCGCCGCGTTTGCGTGCGCCGGTGATGCCGTCGCGCCCGCTGTCGCGCACGTCGCTCAACGCCACGCCACGGCCTTGGGCGGCGGCCTCGCCCAGCATCAGCGCGGTGCCGGATGGCGCGTCGACCTTGTGGTGGTGGTGCGCTTCGATCACTTCGATGTCGAAATCCTCGTCCAGTGCGGCGGCGACCCGTTTGGTCAGTTGTACCAGCAGGTTGACGCCCAGGCTCATGTTGCCCGCGCGCACAATGGCGCAGCTGTGCGATGCCGGTTGCAGTTCGGCGATCTGCGCGTCGGTCATGCCCGTGGTGCCGATGACATGGGCCACACCCGCGTCGGCACAAATGGCGGAAAACGCCAGCGTCGCCTCAGGCGCGGTGAAATCAATCACCACATCCGCCGCTGCAATGGCTTTGCCTGCATCGTCAGTCACAACCACACCGCTGGCCGCGCCGCCCATCGCCTGCCCCACATCCTGCCCGACCCAGTCGTGGCCGGTGCGTTCGATTGCAGCGGCCAGATGCACGCCGTCGGTTTCGGCAATGGTGCGGATCAGCATCTGACCCATGCGGCCCGAAGCTCCGGTGACGGCAATTCCTATCGTGTCGGCCATGGTCGTATTCCTTGATAAGCGGTTTGTCGCAGGTCTAGCCTGTGCGGTGCCGCTTGGCAAAGCGTCTGGGCTGTCCTAGATGGGGAGTATGGCAAAGAACAAGTCCCCTGACGGAGCCGGTCCGTCCCAGCGTCAACTTCGGGTTGGTGAATTGATCCGCCGCACTTTGTCCGAAGTGCTGGCGCGCGGTGATGTGCACGACCCCGATCTGAACCGCATGTCGATCACGGTGGGCGAGGTGCGCACATCGCCCGACCTGCGAATCGCCACGGCCTATGTGCTGCCTTTGGGCGGAGACGGTAAGGACGAGGTGTTGAAATTGCTGGCCCGCAACAAGGGCGAGCTGCGGCATGTCGTCGGCAAGAAGCTGGCGTTGAAGTTCGCGCCCGACCTGCGGTTCCAGTTGGATCAGACATTTGACCAGATGGACGACACGCGGCGGATGCTGAACCAGGACGCGGTGCGTCGGGACACCGACAACTGATGCGCGCGCTGTGGATTGGCGTGCTGGTCTGGCTGACCTGCGGGCCGGTCTGGGCGACGGAGTGCGAGAACCGCAACCATCTGGGCAAATCCTATACCGTTTGCACCGTCGATCCGACGCAGGAGAAACTGCGGCTGTTTCTGCGTGACGACAACGACAACATCTACGGCAGCTTTAACGCGATCAATCAGGCGCTGGGTGCTGCAGGCCAGACGCTGGGCTTTGCCATGAACGCGGGCATGTACCACGAGGACCGCGCGCCGGTGGGTCTGTTCCTTGAGGATGGCAAGCAAGAGATGGGGCTGGTGACATCGGCCGGGCCGGGCAACTTCGGCCTGTTGCCCAACGGCGTGCTGTGTTTGCGCAAGGGGCGGGCCGATGTGATCGAAACGCTGCGGTTCGAGCGCGAGAAACCGCGCTGCACCGGCGCGACGCAATCCGGCCCTATGCTGGTGATCGACGGCGAACTGCACCCGCGCTTTCTGGTTGATGCCACGTCGCGCTATGTGCGCAACGGGGTGGGGACCACGGCAGATGGTCGTCGCGCGGTCTTTGTCATCTCGAACACCTTGGTCACCTTTTACGAATTTGGCAGCTTTTTCCGTGACGCGCTGAAGCTGCCGCAGGCTCTGTATTTCGATGGCAACGTGTCGCGGCTGTATGCGCCGGACCTGGGGCGGCACGATCCGGGCCGCCGTTTGGGGCCGATCATCGGCACCGTGGCGCGCGAGGCGCCGTAAGCGTCCCGAATTGACAGCGCAGACGCGCTCGGCTAGGCCGCACGCTCTGATTTTCACGTTGATCCGACACGACAGACCAAGGGGGCACCATGGGCCGCAGATCCAAAGGACGCGACATTTCCGGCTGGCTGGTCATCGACAAGCCTGCTGGCCCCACGTCGACCACCGTGGTCAACAAGGTACGCTGGGCGATGAACGCCAAGAAGGCGGGCCACGCGGGCACGCTGGACCCCGACGCCACCGGCGTGCTGGCGATTGCGCTGGGCGAGGCGACGAAGACGGTCCCCTACATCACCGACGCGCTCAAGGCCTATACATTCACCGTGCGGCTGGGGCAGGCCACCAACACCGACGACGCCGAGGGCGAAGTAATCGCGCAATCGGAGATGCGCCCGACCGACGACCAGATCAAGGACGCGCTGGGCGCGTTCGTGGGCGACATCATGCAGGTGCCGCCACAGTTCTCGGCGGTCAAGATTGACGGGCAACGCGCCTACAAGCGCGCCCGCGACGGCGAGGAAATGGAAATTGCGGCGCGCCCCCTGTGGGTCGAAGAGCTGCTGATGGTGGGCCGCCCTGACGCGGATCACGTGACGCTGGAAATGACCTGCGGCAAGGGCGGTTATGTCCGGTCGATCGCGCGCGATCTGGGCGCGGCGCTGGGCTGTTTCGCCCACGTGCGCGAGCTGCGTCGGATCTGGTCGGGACCGTTCGATGCCGCCGACGGGCTGACCATGGAGCAGGTCGAGGCGATGGCGGGTGACCCGGCGCTGGACGCCCATCTGCGCCCTGTCGAGGAAGGGTTGGCCGATCTGCCGGAACTGAAAGCCACCGCCGAGGGCGCCGTGCGTCTGCGCAATGGCAACCCCGGCATGGTGTTGCCGTCGGACGTGGAATACGGCGACGAGGTCTGGGTGTCCTTCGAGGGCAAGGCCGTGGCCGTGGGCCGGTACAAGGCGGGCGAGGTTCATCCGGCGCGTGTGTTCAACCACTGACGGCGCGGGTTGTTTAGGGCGGGAGCCTCCGGCGGGGTTTTTTTGAACCAGAGAATACGGGCCAGTTGATTGACCTTGGCCACCGTGGCCCCGCATAACGGCGGCATGATCACACGCACACATACCAAGGGCGATGCGCCTTCGACGGCGGTTTATTCGGACTGCGAAAGGTATCGCTATAGCCTGACGCGGGTCTGGGACGGCAACGGCGCGCGGGTAAACTTTGTCATGCTGAACCCGTCCACCGCGACCGAGGTGCAGAACGATCCGACCGTGGAACGCTGTGAACGGCGGGCGCGGGCGTTGGGCTATGGCGGGTTTTGCGTGACCAACATCTTTGCCTGGCGCGACACCGACCCGCGCAAGATGCGCGCGGCGGCGGAACCGGTGGGGCCGCAGAACGATGCGGCGATTGCGGACGCGGCGCAGTGGGCCAATGTGGTGATTGCGGCCTGGGGCACGCATGGTGCGCATCTGGACCGCGGCCCACAGGTTGCGCGGTTGCTGGCGCAGACGGGGCAACCGTTGTTTCACCTGGGCCTGTCCAAGGCAGGGCACCCGCGCCACCCGCTGTACCTGCCCTATTCCCAAGCGCCAGAACCGTGGCATCCAGACGACCCGATGTTAGCCCGGGGTTAACCATAGGCGCTGAATGGCTTTGAAATTAAGGGCGGACTGTGGCCATGTTCCTGCGGAGTAATCTGTAGAAAGTTTGGTCGCGGATGTTGTGGTTGGCGGGATTGATGGGCTTGATGGCCGTTGGCGCGGTCAGCTTTGTGGATATGTCCGTGCAAGGGGACGACGACGACGACACTGATTTTGACGCACCCGAGGCGGTCACGGCACAGGGGCCACGCATTGGGGATGATATTGACCTGACTGCGGGCGATCCGGTTACGGAAACGGACACTTCGGATGCCTCGATCCTTGTTGGCGATGATGTCACCGAAACCATGACCGGCACCGAAGACGACGACCAGATCGGCGGGTATGACGGCGACGACACCATTCATGGTGGCAGCGGCGACGACGATATTTACGGCATGGACGGGGACGACACGCTGGATGGCGACGCCGGCGACGATACCCTGCATGGCGGTGACGGGCGCGATCTGGTGCATGGCGGATCGGATGATGATGACCTGTACGGTCACAACGACAATGACACCCTGCACGGCGACGATGGCGACGACACATTGCATGGGTCGCAGGGCGACGACTTGTTGATGGGGGATGACGGCAACGACGCACTGCACGGCGGGTTGGACGACGACACGTTGGATGGCGGTGCCGGTACGGACACGTTGTTTGGCGGCTGGGGCAACGATGTGGTGATCGGTTTGAACCGCGATCCCGACACCGGCGAGATTGCCGATCATGACGACAAGGATTTTCTGAACGGCGGCGGCGGCGATGATGTGATCGTGGCCGGATCTGAGGACGTGGTGACCGCAGGCGGCGGTGCCGATAAGATTGTCTTAGGCGACTGGATCGAAGACGCCAAATCGGTCGAGATCATGGATTTCGACGCCACCGACGACAGCATCGTGCTGGTCTGGAACGACAGCGACGCAGGCCCCGAGCCGGTGATTACCCTGCAACCCGACCCCACCGACGCCGATATTGTGCATGTGTTGATGGATGGCGTCACCGTGGCCGACGTGAACAGCGGTGCGGCGCTGACCCTGGGCGACATTGCCCTGATCCCGCTGAGCGCCGCGCAGACCAGCGGCATTGCCGGATTGTAACCCTGCCTGTTCCGCGCTGCGAATAAATCTTTGCCTTCGCCGCAGAATCCCCCTATACGCCCCCATCGCGCACGATCTTTTTGACCGGTGCGACACTCTCCACGGGCCCTGCTGGACGACATCCCGGCTTGCGCCATCACCTTAACCTTTTGAAAAGGAGACCCCGATGTCGATTACTGCTGAAGAAAAGCAACGCGTCATGAAAGAATTCGCAACTGCTGAAGGCGACACAGGTTCGCCCGAAGTGCAGGTTGCCATCCTGACAAGCCGCATCGCCACCCTGACCGAGCACTTCAAGACCCACAAAAAAGACAACCACGGTCGTCGTGGTCTGCTGAAGATGGTTGCCCTGCGCCGCAAGCTGCTGGACTACCTGAAAGGCAAGGAAGAAGCGCGCTATCAGGACCTGATCAAACGCTTGGGCATCCGCCGCTAAGCTTTTGCCGCAATTCTGACGCAGCCTTTGGGCCGCGTCGATCAGAACGCCCGCCCTTACCCGGCGGGCGTTTTTGCGTTTGGGCGGCACCCGATGCGGGTATGACCCAAAACAAGACCCCTGCGACAAAAAGTCCAAATTCGTCGCAAAATTCATCGGTTTTGGGTCGTTCGCCTGCCATGAGGGTCGAATTTGGTCCCTTTGTCTCACAATCAGAGGTTATCATTCTCGGCCAAGGGGCCGGAAAACAACAACCCTGGCGTGATATCGGCCACACATCGTGGGCTGGTCCCCTCCGAATCGCAGCAACGCCCGGACCACCGACAGAAGGATGCCCTTATGACGACGAAATTGTTGATCGGGCTGGACGGTCAAAGCTCGGGTGACCGCGCTTTGACCTTTGCTGAGAACCTCGCCAAGTTGATCGGAGATGCCGAACTGCTGGTTGTCTACGTGATCGAATGGTCGCCCTATTCGTTCCAGACACCGGAAGAGAACGCCCAACGGCACAAACGCCGCGAAGAGGAAATCTCGACGGCAATGGAACGGGTGGTGACACCTGCGCTGGAGCGGCTGGAGGCAGCCGGCATCACGGCACAGGGCATCGTGCGGCATGGCAATGTCGCAGACACGCTGGATTCGATCGCGGCCAAGCAGAACGTGTCGCAGATCATCGTCGGGCGGTCCACTGAAACAGGGTTGAGCAAACGCATCTTCGGCAGCTCCACCGCCAATCTGGTTATGGGTGCAAACGTGCCCGTGACGGTTGTGAGCTAAGGAGAGCCCTCATGAATATTTTGCAAAAAACAACCCTGACCCTTGCGGCCTTCTCGGCTTCGGCGGCTCCGGCGATGGCGCAAGAGGCAGAAGGGCTGGACGCGCGGGTGAACGAGGCCTTTGCTGCCTTTACCAGCCCCTTCGTCAACCTGATCTTCGCCCCCTTCCCCAAAACAGAGTTTCCGTGGATCGTCATGTGGCTGGTGGTGGCGGCGACGGTTTTCACGCTGTATTTCGGATTTGTGCAGTTCCGGTTCTTTGGCCATGCCATCGCGTTGGTCAAAGGCGATTATTCCGATCCCAATGACGCAGGCGAGGTCAGCCACTTTCAGGCGCTGGCGACGGCGCTGTCGGGCACGGTTGGTTTGGGCAATATCGCGGGCGTCGCGGTGGCTGTCGGCATCGGCGGCCCGGGGGCCACGTTCTGGATGATCCTTGCGGGTCTTTTGGGCATGGCATCGAAGTTCACCGAATGTACGCTGGGCGTGAAATACCGCAATGAATACCCCGATGGCACCGTTTCGGGCGGCCCGATGTACTATATTTCCAAGGGCTTTAGCGAACTGGGTCTGCCCGGCGGCAAGTTCCTGGCCGTGCTGTTTTCGATCTTTTGCATCCTTGGCGCTTTGGGCGGGGGCAATATGTTCCAGGCCAACCAGGCACATGCGCAGATCGCAGGCATTGTCGGCGACTATCCGGGCTGGATCACCGGCGTCATCTTTGCGGCCATCGTGTTTGCCGTGATCGTCGGCGGGATCAAATCCATTGCCAATGTGACCGAAAAAGTCGTGCCCTTCATGGGCATTCTGTATGTCGGTGCGGCGCTGATCATCCTGTTGGTGAACTATGACAAGATCGGCTGGGCCTTTGGCCAGATCTTCGAAGGCGCGTTCAGCGGTTTGGGTGTTGCGGGCGGTCTGGTCGGCGCGCTGATCCAGGGCTTTAAACGGGCGGCTTTCTCGAACGAGGCGGGCGTCGGTTCGGCGGCCATCGCTCACTCGGCGGTGCGCACCAAAGAGCCGATTACCGAAGGGTTCGTATCCCTGTTGGAGCCGCTGATCGACACCGTTGTGATCTGCACGATGACCGCGCTGGTCATCACCATTTCGCAACAGTTGATCGTTGACCCGGACACGGGTCGGTTCGTGCTGAACGAAGCGGGCACGGCGATTGCCACCGTTGACGGCAACACCGGCGTGGCGCTGACATCGGCGGCCTTTGCGTCGGGCATCAGCTGGTTCCCCTATGTTCTGGCGGTCGCGGTGATCCTGTTCGCCTTCTCTACCATGATCTCGTGGTCCTACTACGGGCTGAAGGCGTGGACCTATCTGTTTGGCGAAGGCAAGACATCCGAGCTGACCTTCAAGCTGATCTTCTGCGTGTTCATCGTGATCGGTGCGGCGGCCAGCCTGGGCCCTGTCATCGACTTCTCGGACGCGGCGATCTTTGCCATGGCGGTGGTCAACATCTTTGCGCTGTATTTCCTGATGCGGATCGTGCGCAAGGAACTGAACTCTTACGCAAGCCGCCTGAAATCGGGCGCGATTGCCAAGTTCCACTAAACGCAGTTCTCGTGCAGACGGCGCAGCTGCCGCCTGCCCCGTGAACACCGCAACCGCGCCCTGCAATCCGGGGCGCGGTTGTTTCGTTTCGGACGGCGCAGGCCACGTTTCGCCATAGCAGCAAAGGCTTTCCATATAGGGCAAAACACTGTATGCCCCGCCAATCTGAGATCGGCGCCCGGACTCCAGCGCCCGAAAAGAAGATACCGGAGTCAGGGGCAATACGGCCCCTAAGCAAATGGCCGATGTGGCCAACCTGAGGAACGTAGATGTTTAACGTAACGACCAAATCAATGCAGTGGGGCGAAGAGACGCTGACACTGGAAACCGGAAAAGTGGCCCGTCAGGCGGACGGGTCCGTGATCGCCACGCTGGGCGAAACTTCGGTTATGGCAAACGTAACTTTTGCCAAGAAACAAAAACCCGGTCAGGACTTTTTCCCGCTGACCGTCCATTACCAAGAAAAATACTATGCTGCGGGTAAAGTGCCCGGCGGCTTTTTCAAACGTGAGGCCCGCCCCACCGAGAAAGAAACACTGACCGCGCGTTTGATCGACCGTCCGATCCGCCCGCTGTTCGTCCCCGGCTTCAAAAACGAAGTTCTGGTGATGTGTACCGTTCTGAGCCACGATCTGGTCAACGACCCGGACATGGTTGCGATGATCGCCGCCAGCGCCGCGCTGACCATTTCGGGCGCGCCTTTCATGGGCCCGATCGCCGGTTGCCGCGTAGGCTTTGAGGGTGGCGATTACGTCCTGAACCCGACAGTCGACGACATGCAGGACCTGCGTCTGAACCCCGATCAACGTCTGGATCTGGTTGTTGCCGGCACCAAAGACGCCGTGATGATGGTTGAATCCGAAGCTTACGAGCTGTCGGAAGCCGAGATGCTGGGTGCGGTGAAATTCGCGCACGAGCAGATCCAGCCGGTCATCGACCTGATCATCGACCTGGCCGAAAGTGCCGCGAAAGAGCCGTTCGATTTCCAGCCTGCCGATTATTCGGAACTGTCCGCTGCTGTCAAAGCGGCTGGCGAGACCGAAATGCGCGCAGCGTTCGCGATCAGCGACAAGCAAGAGCGTACAACCGCTGTTGCCGCCGCCCGCGAGACCATCATGGCCGCGCTGACGGACGAGCAAAAAGAAGATCCCAACCTTGGGTCCGCTCTGAAGAAACTGGAAGCGTCCATCCTGCGCGGTGACGTTGTGAAAACCGGCAAGCGTATCGACGGCCGTCAAACCGACGAGATCCGCGACATCGTGTGCCAAACCGGCTTCTTGCCGCGGACACACGGTTCGGCGCTGTTCACCCGTGGTGAAACGCAGGGTCTGGTTGTGACCACGCTGGGCACCGGCGACGACGAACAGTTCATCGACGCGCTGCACGGCAACTTCAAATCCAACTTCCTGCTGCACTATAACTTCCCGCCCTATTCGGTTGGTGAAGTGGGTCGTGTTTCGGGTCCGGGCCGTCGCGAGATTGGCCACGGCAAGCTGGCATGGCGTGCGTTGCAGGCGGTTCTGCCCGCATCCACCGACTTCCCCTATACCATCCGCGTTGTGTCCGAGATCACTGAATCGAACGGCTCCAGCTCGATGGCATCTGTCTGTGGCGGTTCGCTGTCGATGATGGACGCGGGCGTTCCGCTGAAAGCGGCCGTGGCCGGTGTTGCGATGGGTCTGATCCTGGAAGAAGACGGGTCTTACGCGATCCTGTCGGACATTCTGGGTGACGAAGACCACCTGGGCGACATGGATTTCAAAGTGGCAGGCACCGAAAACGGGATCACCTCGCTGCAAATGGACATCAAGATCGCAGGCATCACGCCTGAGATCATGGAAAAAGCTCTGGCGCAGGCCAAAGCGGGTCGTTTGCACATCCTGGGCGAAATGGGCAAAGCCCTGACCGGCGCGGCCGACTTCTCGGTGCACGCACCGCGTATCGAAACCATGCAGGTTCCGACGGATAAAATCCGCGAAGTCATCGGTTCGGGCGGTAAAGTGATCCGTGAAATCGTTGAAGTGTCGGGCGCCAAGGTCGACATCAACGACGACGGCATCATCAAGATTGCGTCGCCCAACGGCGAAGCGATCAAGAAAGCCTATGACATGATCTGGTCGATCGTGGCCGAGCCGGAAGAAGGTGCCGTTTACACCGGGACCGTTGTGAAAATCGTCGATTTCGGCGCTTTCGTGAACTTCTTTGGCAAGCGCGATGGTCTGGTGCACGTCAGCCAGATCGAAAACCGCCGCCTGAACCATCCTTCGGATGTGTTGAAAGAGGGCCAAGAGGTCAAAGTGAAGCTGTTGGGCTTTGATGACCGTGGCAAGGTGCGCCTGTCGATGAAAGTCGTCGATCAGGAAACCGGCGAAGAAATCAAGAAAGAAGAAGACGCCGAATAAGGCGCTTCCCTCTTTCTGAATTGGAAAAGGCCCCGGTATCGCTACCGGGGCCTTTTTTCATCTGCGGCAGGGACTATTCGGCAGCTTGGGTCGTGCCATCCATGATCGGGTAGTCGGTGTAACCCTTTGCCCCGCCACCGTAAAACGTATCAGGGTTCGGATCGTTATAGGGGCCGTCCATGGCGATGCGTTTGGTCAGATCGGGGTTGGCGATGTACAACTTGCCAAAGGCCACCGCGTCCGCGCGCCCGTTTTCGATCCACTGCGCCGCCTCTTCGGGGGTGAAGCCGCCGTTGACGATGAACGGACCGTCGAATGCCTTGCGCATGGCGTCCACGACTTTGGTGTTCTCGGGATCGCCCGAACGAACAACGTGCAGATAGGCCAAGCCCTTGCCCGACAACGCTTTGGCGGCGGCGACATAGGTTTCCATCGGGTTTTCATCCTTGGACCCACCCGGTCCACCCGCAGGCGACAAACGCACGCCCACGCGGTCCGCGCCCAGCACGTCGATCACGGCATCGACACCTTCGACCAGCAGGCGCACGCGGTTTTCGACCGAGCCACCGTATGCGTCGTCACGTGAGTTGACCGAGGAGCGCAGGAACTGGTCGATCAGGTAGCCGTTTGCGCCGTGGAATTCGACGCCGTCAAAGCCTGCCTTGTCGGCGCATTTGGCCGCGTGACGGTAGTCTTCGATCACGCCAGCGATTTCATCCACCGTCAGCGCGCGGGCTTCGGGGTGCGGGACAGTTGGGCCGTCTGGGTGCAGGTCGCCAACAAATGCCTCGCCCTTGGGGGTCCAGACGCTGGACGACACGGGCGCCGCGCCGTCGTGGAACACATTGTGGCTGATCGCGCCGACGTGCCACAGCTGGCAGAAGATGCGCCCTTCCGCTGCGTGCACGGCATCGGTCACCGGCTTCCAGCCGTCCACCTGCGTGTCGCTGAAAATACCCGGCGTCCAAGCATAGCCTTGACCCTGACGGCTGATATTGGTTGCCTCAGAAATCACCAGCCCCGCACCCGCACGCTGGCTGTAGTAGACCGCGTGCAGGTCGGTCTGAAGGTTTTCGCCCGGCGTGGACCGTGCCCGCGTCAGCGGGGCCATCACGATGCGGTTGGGCGCGGTGACGCGGCCCAGCTTCAACTCTTTGAACAACGGGGCGTGTGCTGGAACATCAGCCATGTGGGTGTCTCCATGTGATTGGGAATGTCATTTGATATATCTCATCACTCCAACGTCTGCGTTCAATGGCGGTTCCGTTCGTTGCCGCACAGTTAGGGCTTTGCTTTTGAACAGGACGCTTTGTATAAGCACCAGAATCCATGACAGGGGTGATTTTTGAAATATTCCGCTTCCGAAAAGACGCTATTGCGGGAACTGCAACGGGATTGCAGTCAATCGTTGGCACAAATTGCCGAACGCTGCGGGATGGCGCAAAGCACGGTCTGGCGCAAGGTTCAGGAACTGGAAGCATCGGGGGCCATTCTGCGCCGTGTCGCGCTGTTGTCGCCCACCCATGCGGGGTGCAAGCTGACGGTTCTGGCCGCCATCACCCTGCGCGACCATGCCGAAACCACGGTGTCCGGCTTTGCGACGCTGATCGCAGGGCACCCGGAAGTGGTCGAATGTCTGGCAACGTCGGGTGCGGCCGACTACCAGATGAAAGTGCGCGTGGCGGACGTGGAAGCCTACGAACATTTCATGACGAACACCCTGCTGCGCAGCCCTTTTGTGCGCGAGGTGCAGTCGTCATTCGTGCTCAAGGAACTGAAATCAACGACCGAGCTGCCGCTGTGACCACTGGTGTGGGGCGGTCATACACGCTAGCCATGCGGCGATGCATTCGCTGATCGTCCATATGTCCAGCGCCACCCGGCGCCGCGCCAACGTCGAGGTGTTGTTGCAAACCCTGCCCGACGCACAGGTGATCGAAGCCGTGCGCGGTGCCGATGCGGGCGTGACACCGGCAAACGGCGACATTCATCAGCCCCACTATCCTTTTCCCATCGGCGCCGGCGAAGTTGGCTGCTTCCTGTCGCACCGCGCCTGCTGGCAGCGGATTGTGGACGAAGGCTGGGACTATGCGCTGATCGCCGAGGATGACCTGGCGCTGGATCCATCACACTGGCCGCATGTACAGGCGCTGATTGCCGGTCACGCCACTGCGGACAGCTTTATTCGCATACCTGCCAAGGACCGCGAGACAGCAGCACAGGTGGTGGCCAGCGACGGTCCCTGCACGCTGATGCTGCCCCGCATCATCGGCCTTCAGACGGTGTTTCAGGTGGTGGGGCGCGACGCCGCGGTGCGGTTGCTGGCGGTGACCGATGTGCCGGACAGGCCCGTAGACACTTTCCTGCAGATGCACTGGGTTCATGGCCAGCCTGTCCACACAATCCTGCCCAACGGGGTGCGGGAACTGACGGCGGACTTGGGCGGATCGACCATCCAAAAGAAAACCCGCACCAGCGGCAAGCTGATGCGGGAAATCAATCGCTGGCGATATCGCCGCGCGGTCGCCGCGCGGCCGCAAACCTAAGATTACTTGGGCAGCGGTGCCTTGCGCAGGTACGGCAGCACGGTTTCGAAATCACCGAACTTGGCCTTGGCATCCTCGTTAGAGACGGATGCCGGAATGATCACGTCATCGCCCACGTTCCAGTTGGCGGGTGTCGCAACACCGTGGCCGGTCGAGGTTTGCAGGGCGTCCAGCGCGCGCAGCACTTCGGCAAAGTTACGACCCACGGTCATCGGATAGGTCATCGACAGTTTCAGCTTCTTGTCGGGGCCGATGATGAACACCGACCGCACCGTGGCACTGTCATTGGGGGTGCGGCCATCGGGCAGATATGCCTCGGCGGGCAGCATGTCGAAAGCTTTGGACACCTCAAGACCGCTGTCGGCAATGATCGGGAAACCCGCCTTCGCGCCCGAAGACGATTCGATGTCGCCCTTCCACTTCTTGTGGTCTTCCACACCATCGACGCTGACGCCGATCACCTTGGTGCCGCGCTTGGCCCATTCTTCTGACAGTTGGGCAACCGCGCCGAATTCGGTGGTGCAGACGGGGGTAAAGTCCTTGGGGTGGGAAAACAGAATCGCCCAGCTGTCGCCGATCCAGTCATGCAGCGCAAAGCTGCCCTGGTCGGTTTCGACAGTCAGGTCGGGGATGGTGTCGTTGATGCGCAGGGACATGGATGGTCCTCCTATTTTGAATTCTACTGCACAATGTAGTGTGGCTTTGGACGCGATGCATCCCCTGACTTGCGTGTCATTTGGTCCGGTGACACAGTGCGCGCAAATCATGATCCGCAATGGAGGCATTATCATGCTGGAGAAACGCGACTTTTACATCAATGGCAAATGGGTTGCTCCGATCGAGGGCAAGGACCACAACGTCATCGACCCGTCGACTGAAGAACCCTGTGCCGTAATCTCGCTGGGCGGTCAGGCCGATGCCGACGCCGCTGTTGCCGCAGCCAAGGCCGCATTGCCCGGCTGGATGGCGACACCTGCGGCCGAGCGCATCGCGCTGGTCGAAAAGCTGGTCGAGGTCTACAAGGCCCGCGCCGACGATCTGGCCGCCGCCATGAGCACCGAAATGGGCGCGCCCATTTCCATGTCGAAAACATCGCAGGTGGGTTCAGGCACCTGGCACCTGTCCAACTTTATCGCTGCGGCGAAAGAGTTCGACTTTGTTCGCCCGCTGGGCGACCACGCGCCGAACGACCGGATCATCTATGAAGCGGTTGGCGTTGCGGCGCTGATCACGCCCTGGAACTGGCCGATGAACCAGGTCACGTTGAAAGTGGGCGCGGCTGCGATTGCAGGCTGCACCATGGTCCTGAAACCGTCGGAAGAAAGCCCGCTGAACGCGATGATCTTTGCCGAGATGATGGATGAGGCAGGGTTCCCCGCCGGTGTGTTCAACCTGGTCAACGGTGACGGCGCAGGCGTCGGCAACACCCTGACCGGCCACAAGGACGTGGACATGGTCAGCTTTACCGGCTCGACCCGCGCGGGCACGCTGATTTCGAAAAACGCCGCCGACACGCTGAAACGTGTGCATCTGGAGCTGGGCGGCAAAGGCGCCAACCTGATCTTTGACGATGCGGACGACAAGGCGGTGAAACGCGGCGTTCTGCACATGATGAACAACACCGGCCAGTCGTGCAACGCGCCCAGCCGTATGCTGGTCCAGCGCGGCGTTTACGACCGCGCGGTTGAAGAGGCCGCAGCGGTGGCCAATCAGGTCACAGTCGGTCCCGCCTCGGAAGAGGGCAAGCACATCGGTCCCGTGGTGAACGAAGTGCAGTGGAACAAGATCCAGGACCTGATCCAGAAGGGCATCGACGAAGGCGCCCGCCTGATCGCGGGTGGCACGGGCCGTCCCGAAGGGATGAACCGCGGTTTTTATGTCAAACCGACCGTCTTTGCCGACGTGAACCCCGACATGACCATCGCGCGCGAAGAAATCTTTGGTCCCGTGCTGTCGATCATTCCGTTCGACACCGAAGAAGAGGCCGTCGAGATCGCCAACGATACGGTTTACGGTCTGACCAACTATGTCCAGACACAGGACGGCGCACGCGCCAACCGTCTGGCGAAACAGTTGCGGTCGGGCATGGTCGAAATGAACGGCACCAGCCGCGCGGCAGGTTCGCCCTTTGGCGGCATGAAGCAGTCGGGCAACGGTCGTGAAGGCGGCGTTTGGGGCATCGAGGACTTCCTTGAAGTCAAAGCCGTCTCGGGCTGGGCGGCTGAATAGAATCAGGTTCACCTGCTAAGAAGCAAACAAGGGGCGAAGAGTTTTCTTCGCCCTTTTTTAATCTGGTCCGGTTCAGCTATTGTGCGTATCCAATGTGAACACAGACCCGAGGATCAAAACCATCCATGATTTTTTCCCGCCTGCACGGTCGTTTGGGCAACCAGATGTTCCAATATGCCGCGGCCCGCGCGCTGGCCGAGCGGTTGGGCACGCGCGTGGTGCTGGATGATCGCATGGCGCTGCACAAGGGCGACGGGACGCTGTTACGGGTGTTCGACCTGCCCGATCTGGCTGAGGCGCCGTTGCCCCCGGTGAAACACCAGCAACCGCTCGCCTACGCAGCATGGCGCGGGTTGGGCAAGCGGCCGCGCATTCGACGTGAGAAGGGACTGGGCTATAATCCGGACTTCGCCAACTGGGGCGACGACAGCTATTTGCACGGCTACTGGCAGTCAGAGCGGTATTTTGCAGAGATCACCGACAGGCTGCGCCGCGCCTTTGTCTTTCGCACCCCCATGTCGACCCGCAACGCCGAGATGGCAGCGCGGATCGCCAGCGGTCCGTCGATCGCGCTGCACGTGCGGCGTGGAGATTATGTTGCGGTGAACGCAATGGCCCTGTGTGATCAGGCCTATTACGACGCGGCCCTTGCCGCCATTCGCAAGCGTATGGAAACGGACCCCACGGTCTATGTCTTCTCTGACGATCCCGAATGGGCCAAGGCCAACTTGCCGCTGCCTTTCGACAAGGTTGTGGTGGATTTCAACGGGCCCGACGCCGACTACGAAGACCTGCGGCTGATGACCCTGTGCCAGCACAACATCATCGCCAATTCGTCGTTCAGTTGGTGGGCTGCCTGGCTGGGCGAAACAACGGACAGTTTTGTGGCTGGCCCTGCCCGGTGGTTTGCAGATGCGTCGATGGCCAACCCCGACATTCTGCCCGCCCGCTGGATCAGCGTCGGCGCTTAACCCTAAAACGGTGCCTTGGCGCGAAAGCGGATCGACTTGCCGCTCTCGGGGTGCTTCACGCGCAGTTCTTCGGCGTGCAGCATCATGCGCGGGTAATCGGCAGCGGCCCCGTGGGCATAGAACGGATCACCCAGGATCGGATGGCCCAGCGCCAGCATATGCACGCGCAACTGATGGGTGCGGCCCGTGTGCGGCACCAGCCGCATCCGCGCGCTGTCGCCGTGCCGTTTGACCACGCGCCAGTCGGTCACTGCGGGCTTGCCTGTCTCGTGACAGACCTTTTGCAGCGGGCGGTTCGGCCAGTCCACGATCACCGGCAGATCGACGGTGCCCTTGTCCTGCTCGGGTTCGCCCTGCACCAGCGCCACGTAAGCCTTTTGCGTCTTACGTTCGGCGAACTGTGTCGACAGGGTGCGCTGCGCGTGGAGTGACAGGGCAAAGACCATGACGCCGCTGGTGTCGCGGTCCAGCCGGTGCACCACCAGCGCCGTCGGAAACACCGCCTGAACGCGGGTGATCAGGCAATCGGCGAGATGGTCGCCCCGCCCCGGCACGCTCAGCAGGCCCGCAGGTTTGTCGACGACGACGATGTCGGCATCGTCGTGCAAAAAGACCAGCGGATCGGTCGGGGGCGCATAAACAGTTTCCATGCCGCTGCTTTCCAGATGTAGGCTGTAGTTTCAAGCCAAGATGAAAGGCCCCCTTATGCACGCGACCATTCAGGCATTCCACGATGCGGTTCTGGCCAAGGACGACGACGCGATCCTGCCGCTGTTTGCCGAGGACATCCGGTTCATGCCGCCGACCTATTGGAAGACATGGACAGGCCGCGCGGCGGTGGCGGCGGTATTGGGCCATGTGAACGCGGTATTCACCGATTTCTCTTATCGCCGCGTGCTGGGCGAAGGGCGCGACTGGATGCTGGAGTTTCAGTGCAAGGTCGACGGGCTGGACGCCGTGGGCGTTGATCTGATCACGCTGAACGACGACGGGCTGGTGCAGGACTTCGAGGTGGTCATGCGCCCCTACAAAACCATCGGTGCGCTGCGCGAAGCGATGATGGCGCGGATTGCCAAGGACCCCAGCTTTGCCACCTTCCGCGAAGCGATCAGCTAGGCGCGGCGGCCGCGCATCTGCCGGATCATCGAGATGGTATAAAGCACCAGCGCGCCCCAGATCATCGGGAACGCGATCATCCGCGCCTGGCCAAAGGGTTCCTTGAAGACAAAGACCGCCACCAGAAAGATCATCGTCGGCGCCACGTATTGCAGCACGCCGATGGTGGTCAGGCGCAGTTGCTTGGCCCCGTTGGCATACAGGATCAGCGGCACTGCCGTCACCACGCCACAGCCCATCAGCAGCCATGTGTCGTGGCTGTCGCCTGCCATGAAATGGCTTTGGCCGGTGGCGGTCAGATAGCCGACATAGCCCAGCGCCGGCAGCAGCAGGATCAGAACTTCCAGCAAGAACCCCTGATTGGGACCGATGGGCAATTGCTTCTTGGCCAGCGCGTAAAATCCCCAACTGACGGTAATGGCAATGGCCGCCCACGGCACCGTCCCCAGCGTGGTGGCCAGAACCACCACCGCGCACAGCGCCAGCGCCACGGCGGCCAGTTGCAGCTTGTCCAGCTTTTCGCCCAGCAGCAGCGCACCCAGCGCCACGCTGAACAGCGGGTTGATGTAATAGCCCAATGCCGCATCCAGCGCGCGATTTTCCGCGATGGCCCAGACGTAGATGCCCCAGTTGATCGTGATCAACGCCGCGGTGACACAGCCCATCGCCAGCGTGCGCGGACTGCGCAGAGCGGCGCGAATGTCGCGGGTGCGGCCGAGTGCGATCAGCAGGCCTGCCGCAATCGGCACCGCCCAGATGATCCTGTGCGCCACGACTTCGGCAGCGGGCACATGGCTGACGGCCTTTAGATACAGTGGCAGAAAGCCCCAAAGAATATAGGCACCCAGCGCAAAGCCTAGCCCTTGGGCCGTGTCCCCGCTGGCAGGGTTTACATTCGGAGCGGGGGGCGTGCGCATGGGGGTCTGTCCTGATGGTGTGCCTGTTGCCTAGCACCCGCCTTCAGGGTGCACCAGAGCCGTCAGACCTTGGTACGCGCGCCGGTCGGATCGTAGAAGGGTTTCAACGAGACTTCGGCGGCGTAGCGACGGCCGGCCACGTCTATTTCATAGGATGACGCCAGCACTTCGTCCACGCTTTGACCTGTGCAGGGCACATAGCCCATGCCCATGGCCGCCCCAAAGTGGTGACCATACGCCCCCGAACTGAGATGGCCGACGATCTTGCCGTCCCGCAGCACGGGTTCGTTGTGGTACAACAGCGGCTCGGGATCGGTCAGGCGGAACTGCACCAGACGACGCTGTAACCCCGCGTCTTTCTTGCGCAGCACTGCATCGCGCCCGACAAAGGCGGGCTTGTCCAGCTTGACGGCAAAGCCAAGGCCCGCTTCCAGAACGTGATCCTCGGATGTGATGTCGTGGCCGAAGTGGCGAAAGCCCTTTTCCAACCGGCAGGTGTCCATCATGTACATCCCGCACAGCTTGGCCCCGATCTGCTGGCCTGCGGCGTGCAGCACCTCGAACACATGGCCTGCCATATCGGCGCTGATGTACACCTCCCAGCCCAGCTCGCCCACGTAGGTCACGCGGTGGACACGGGCCAGCGCCATGCCGATCTCGATCTCTTGTGCGGTGCCGAAGGGGTTGGTGTCGTTGCTGAAATCGGCAGGCGACACCATCTGCAACAGCTTGCGCGCGTTGGGGCCCATGACGGCCAGCACCGCCTCGGCGGCTGTCACGTCGGTCAGCACCACGTTGTGATCCCCCTTGTGGCGCATCATCCACGTCTGGTCGGCCAGCCGCGTGGCGGCAGGGGTCACGACCAGATAGGTGGTTTCGCTCAGACGGGTTACGGTCACGTCCGCCTCGATCCCGCCGCGCGGGTTCAGGAACTGGGTATAGACGATGCGGCCCACGGGCACGTCATATTGCCCGCCGCCGATGTGGTTGAGAAAGGCGCAGGCGTCCGGTCCCTCGACACGGATTTTGCCAAAGGACGACATGTCGTAGATCCCGACATTTTCGCGCACGGCGCGGTGTTCGGCGGCGATGTTGTCAAAAAAGGTCTGGCGTTTCCAGCTGTAGGCATATTCCGGCGTCTGACCGGGGTTGGCGAACCAGTTGGCGCGTTCCCACCCTGCCAGTTCGCCCATGACCGCGCCCTGTTCCAACAGGTGATGGTGAAACGGCGTGCGCCGGATGCCGCGCGCGGTGGCCTTCTGGCGATAGGGGAAGTGATCGGCATAAAGCAGGCCCAGCGTTTCCGTGGCGCGGGCGGCAAGGTAGGTTTTATTGCCCTGAAACGGCTGCATCCTTGCGATGTCTACATCGCCCAGATCGAACGGCTTTTCACCCGCGTCCATCCACTGTGCCAACGCCATGCCAGCGCCCCCCGCCGACTGGATGCCGATTGAGTTGAAGCCTGCGGCGACCCAGACGTTGTCCATCTCGGGCGCAAGGCCAAGGTGATAGGCGTCGTCGGGGGTAAAGCTTTCCGGACCGTTGAAGAAGGTGTGAATGCCCGCATCAGCCAGCATCGGCATGCGGTTTACGGCGGCTTCAAGGATCGGTTCGAAATGATCGAAGTCTTCGGGCAGTTGGTCGAACTCAAAGTCGTGCGGAATGCCGTTCACCGCCCAGGGCTTGCTGACCGGCTCGAACGCGCCCAGCAGGATCTTGCCTGCGTCCTCTTTGTAGTATGCGCATTCGTCGGGCACCCGCAGCACCGGCATTTGGGTCAGCCCGGCGATGGGTTCGGACACGATGTAGAAGTGTTCGCAGGCTTGCAGCGGCACGTTTACCCCCGCCATGCGGCCCACCTGATGCCCCCACATGCCCGCGCAGTTCACGATCATGTCGCAGGCGATGTGGCCGCTGCTGGCGTCTGCGCCCTGCCAGTCCACGCCGGTGACGCGGCGGCCTGCGCGGGTGATGTTGGTAACGGCGGCGCGTTCCTGAATGTGCGCCCCACGCTGGCGTGCCCCCTTGGCCAGCGCCAGCGCGATATTGGCGGGATCGCCCTGCCCGTCCAGTGGCAGATAGACACCACCGGTGACGCCGTCGATGTTCAGATGCTGGTATTTCGCTTTGACCTCTGTCGGGCTGATCTGTTCGACCTCGACGCCAAAGGCGCGGGCCATAGCGGCCTGACGGTGCAGTTCCTCCAGACGCTCGGCCGTCAGGGCCGCGGTGATCGAGCCGACGCGTTTAAAGCCTGTGGCAACGCCTGTTTCCGCCTCGAGGTTGCCGTAAAGCTCTTGGGAATATTTGGCCAGTTTGGTCATGTTGGCCGACGCCCGCAGTTGCGCGATCAGCCCCGCCGCGTGCCAAGTGGTGCCCGAAGTCAGTTGTTTGCGTTCCAGCAGGACAACATCGCGCCAGCCCAGTTTGGTCAGGTGATAGGCGACCGAGCAGCCGATGACACCACCACCGATGATGACGACGCGGGCGTTCTTGGGCAGATCAGGCATGGCGGTCTCCGGCATTGTGCGGGTGATGCGGGGGCCAGCCCCCGCGCCCCCGGGATATTTGGGGCCAAAAGAAATCAGGGGCGGGTGAGGGTGTGACCTGATGCTGTCAGGCGGCGGGCAATTTCGGCGATGTGGGAAGGGCTGACTTCGCAACAGCCGCCGACGATGGTGGCCCCTGCGTCGACCCAGCCCATGACGTGATCAGCGTAGGCTTCGGGCGTGAAATCGTGGCGGGTTTGCAGGTCGGATACGGTGGGCCGCGATTGCAGAAATTCATCTGTGATGCGCTGGAAACCGTTGGCGTAGGCACCATACGGCAGCGTACCGCTGGACAGGATCGCAAGGGCTGCGGGGATGACTTCGGGGGCGGAGCAGTTGACGAGGATGGCCGCGGCTTTTCCTGCCGCAATGGGCAGGATGTCTGCCACCGCTTCGCCCGAGCGCAGTTTGGTGCCGTCGGTGTCATCGACTGTGATCGACAGCCACACGGGTTTGCCGGTGGTGGTCGCACCGGCCAGAACGCTGCGGGCGTGGTCCAGCGAGGCCACGGTTTCGCAGATCAGCAGGTCGCAAGACGGGGCCAGCAAACCGGCCACTTCGGCATAGAGCGGGATCGCGGCGGCCGCACCGGGGTGCAGGTCGGGGCGGTAGGATGCGACGAGCGGGCCAATGGCGCCCGCGACACATGGCGCGTTGCTGGCGGCGGCCTCGGACAGGGCGCGCTCCATCAAGGTCAGAAACTGGCCGTCCACATCGGTGCCGACAAACCGGTCGCGGTGGATCGCGTAGGTGTTTGTGGTGGCCACGGTGGCTCCGGCTGCGGTGAAATCGCGGTGAACTTCGGCCACCAGTCCGGGGTGGTCGATCATCACTTGAGTGGACCACAGTGGTGTGGGCCGGTCGCCCGCGCGGTGGATCAGTTCCTGCCCCATGCCGCCGTCGAGAAGGGTGATTTGCGTCATCGTGTTGTTCCTGTGCCAGAGTGACTGGCGCGTGCGTTAGCAGTCATGCGCTCAGGCCCGCAAGCGGTGGTTTTGCGGGTCCCACAGGGGGGCGTCGGGCTGAACCACGGCGCGGTGCTTGGTGCCGAAAATCTCGACCTCCAGCTCGGTGCCTGCCACCGCAAGATCGGCGCGCACCATGCCCAGCGCAATCGAGGCATTCACCCGGTAGCCCCAATCGCTACTGGTTGTTTCGCCCACCACCACGCCGTCGTGCCACAGCGACGACATATAGGGCGCGTCGGCGTCGCATGCGTCGACGATCAGGGTGACGAACCGTTTGGCAGGGCCGCGTTGGTGTTCGGCCAGCAAGGCTCGTTTGCCGGGGAAATCCTGTGGCTTATCCAGCTTGACGAACCGGTCCAGCCCGCCCTCGAACAGGGTGTAATCGGTGCTCAGGTCGCCCTTCCACGCGCGATAGCCTTTTTCGATGCGCATGGCGTTCAGCGCGTACATGCCAAAGGGTTTCGCGCCTGCGTCCGTCACCGCCTTGTATAGATGGGCGATGTCGGCGTTGGCGGCGTGGATTTCCCAGCCCAGCTCGCCCGCGAAGGACACCCGGACAAGGGTGCATTGCGTGCCTGCGACGGCGGCGGCCTGATGCGTCAACCACGGGGCGGTCAGGTCGGCCTGTGTGTCCAGCCGTTCGAACAGGGCGCGGCTGTTGGGGCCGGTGACGACCAGCGTGCCGTAGTCTGTCGTGTGGTCGGTCAGCGTCAGCCCCTTGGGTAGGTCGGTGTTCAACACGTCCCAGTCGTGCCATTGCGCCGTGGCGGCGGTGATCAGGGTAAAGGTATCCTCGCCCTGCCGCAGGATCGACATTTCGGTCAGGATGCGGCCACGGCTGTCGGGGAAATAGCCAAGGTTCATGCGCCCAATCTTGGGCAACCCGCCCGCGATCTTGCTGCGCAGGTATTCGGCGGCACCAGCCCCTGACAGGTTGAACCGCGAGAAGCCGGGCAGGTCCAGCACGCCCACATCATCGCGCACCGCTTCGACCTCTTCGCGCACGCGCAGCGCCCACGGGCCGTTGCGATCCCATGTCTGGGTCGCTGCTTCGCTGGTGTCGTCGCCGGGTGCCGCAAACCAGTTGGCGCGTTCCCAGCCGTTGTAGGCACCCATGACGCCGCCCTTGGCCAGCACCTGATCGTGGGCGGGCGACAGCTTGCGGTCGCGGCCTGCGGGCCAGGCGTGGTGGGGGAAGTGCATGGCGTATTCGTGGCCGTAGGTCTCCAGCGCCTTTTGATTGCAATAGTCCTGATCGGTGTAATCGGTGTAACGGCGCGGATCGCAGGACCACATATCCCATTCGGTCTGCCCCTCGGTCACCCATTCGGCCAGCACCTTGCCCGCACCGCCGCCCTGGGTGATGCCAAAGGTGAACACGCAAGCTTCAAACGCATTGGGCACGCCGGGCATCGGGCCGATCAGCGGCAGGCCGTCGGGCGCATAGGGAATTGGCCCGTTGATCACCCGGCCCACGCCGGCGGTGCCAAGGATCGGCACGCGGGCCATCGCGTCCTCGATGTACCATTCCAGCCGCTCCAGATCGTCGGGATAAAGCTGAAAGCTGAAGTCCTCGGGCATCGGATCGTCGGGGGACACCCAATGGGCGCGGCAGTTCCGCTCATAGGGGCCAAGGTTCAGGCCGTTCTTGTCCTGACGCAGGTAATAAGAGCTGTCCACGTCGCGCAGCAGCGGCACCTTGCGGCCGTTGTCGCGGGTCCAGTCGGCCAGCGCGGGGATGTCTTCGGTCAGGAAATACTGATGGCTCATCACCGTCATGGGCACGGTGCGCCCGCCGTAGGGTTTGAACCATTCACCGACACGCTGGGCATAGTACCCGGCGGCGTTCACAACCTTTTCGCAGCGGATGTCGCCCTTGGCCGTGTGCACGATCCATTCGGCACCCTGACGGCTGACACCTGTCGCTGGACAGAACCGTTCGATGCGCGCACCCATGTTGCGCGCGCCCTTGGCAAGGGCTTGGGTCAGTTGCGCGGGGTCGATGTCGCCATCGTCGGGGTCCCACAGCGCGCCCGCCAGATCGTGCGTTTCGATGAACGGATAGCGGTCCTTGATGTCGGCCACGGCCATCATCTCAAGGTCCAGCCCCTGATAGCGGCCCATGGCGCGGGCGCGTTCAAATTCCTGCATCCGTTCGCGCGTGTGGCCCAGCCGTACCGATCCCGTGACGTGGTAGTTCATCGGATAGTCCACCGCGTCGGCCAGCCCTGCATACAGGCCCAGCGAATAGCGTTGCATGTTCATCACCGCCCATGACGTGCTGAAGCTGGGACAGTTGCCTGCCGCGTGCCATGTGCTGCCTGCGGTCAGTTCGTTCTTTTCCAGCAGAACGCAATCGGTCCACCCTGCCTTGGCCAGATGGTACAGCGCAGAGGTGCCGACAACGCCGCCACCGATGATGACCACGCGGGCCGTTGTGGGGAATGTGCTCATGCGTCGGGGTCCTGTGCCGGGGGGATCTGGTAATAATCACCTTTGTCCTGCGTGAAGATATGGCGCGTCAGGGTCAGCCCCGTGGGGGCGTCAAGCGCGCCCATGGCCACGCCGATTTCGTCCTCGGCATGGCTTTTCCAGAACAGGGACGCCCCGCAGGTGGGGCAAAATCCGCGTTTGGCGGTGTCGCTGGCCTCGAACCAGCGCACGTCGCCTTGCATCTCGAAGGCCGACAGCGGCACCTGCACCGAAGCCCAGATGTGACCCGATTGCTTGCGGCATTGCGAGCAGTGGCAGGCGGCGGGGTCTTTGGCCGTGGCGGTGGCGGTGAAGGTCACGCCGCCACACAGGCAGCTTCCGGTCAGCATTTGAGGGACTCCTTTGCCTTGGCCATCAGTAAACAGGGGGTGCGATGACCCAGATCGCCACGGCGGGCGCGTCATGGGGGTTCATCCAGCGGAACGGCTCGCCCCGGATACGGAAGCTGTCGCCGGGGTGGATTGTGTAACGCGTGCCCGCAATCTCCAGATCCAGCGTGCCCGAGATCAGGTAACCGACCTCTTGCGTGGGGCGGGTGACCGGATGGATGATTTCGGATCGCGGCGCAAAGGTGGAATGCACCATTTCGAAATCGTCGGTCAGATCGGGAGAAAGCAGTTCCTCGACCAGCCCCGCGATGGGCGATCCAATGGGGCGGCGCGCCCCCTTGCGCACGATGTATCCGGCCTCGTGTGCGGGCGCGGCAGCGTGGCGGAACAACATCGACACCGATACACCCAGATGCGCCGCGATGTGGCGCAGGTCGGTGATCGACGGCTCGGACAGGTCACGCTCGACCTGGCTCAGCCATCCGACCGAACGGCCCAGAACATCTGCCATATCCTGCAAAGTGATCCCCCGCACCTTGCGCAGCGCCCGCAGATCGGCGCCCAGCGTTTTGGCGGTGTCGGGGGCGGATTGCAGCATAAAGACGACTCGCGGTGAAAAATTGCGGCTGAATTTCACGGTGCGCTTTCATTTGTGAAAAATCAAGGATAATTTTCACGATTGTCGGACTGATCCAGAACAAGCCCCGCCCGCCGCAAAATGTGCTAGGGTACACAAAGACGCGCAATCATGCGCGCTTTACTCCTACAGATCGGTTTAGAATGAACTTTCCAGATGGAACGAAACCTGCGCTTTTGGGCGCGGTCCTGGGCGCTATTGCTGTGTCAATCATCGGCTTCAATTGGGGCGGATGGGTCACTGGCGGCTCAGCCACTGAAATGTCTAACGAAGTCTCGACGGCTGCCGTGGCTTCGGCCCTGACACCCTATTGTGTTTTGAAATCCAAAAACGATCCGAAATCCAGCGTTGTGATGACAGAGCTTGCCGAGGCAAACGACTGGAAACGCCGCAGCATCGTCGAAGATGCGGGTTGGGCCACTCCGCTGGGGGCCGAAAGCCCGCACCGCGAACTTGCGGAAGCGTGCCAAAGTGCGCTGTCCAACGACACCTGAGTGATCCGCGCCCCAGGCTTCAAAAGCTGGGGGCGCGCAAGCTGGTTTCAGAGACGTTCGATTGCGATGGCCGTACCTTCACCGCCACCGATACAGATCGCGGCAACCCCACGCTTGAGGTTGCGTTTTTCCAGTGCGTTCAGAAGCGTCACGATGATCCGCGCGCCCGATGCACCGATGGGATGCCCCAAGGCACAGGCGCCGCCGTTGACGTTCACGATGTCATGGCTCAGCCCCATTTCGTGCATGAAGGCCAGCGGCACAACGGCGAAGGCTTCGTTCACTTCCCACAGGTCCACGTCGTCCTTGGTCCAACCGATGCGCGCCAGCAGCTTTTGCGCGGCGGGCACGGGGGCCGTGGTGAACAGGCCCGGTTCCTGTGCGTGGCTGGCGTGGCCCAGAATGCGCGCGCGCACGGTCAGTCCGCGCGCCTTGGCGGCTTCGGCAGAACTGAGGACCAATGCCGCAGCACCATCCGAGATTGACGACGAATTGGCGGCCGTTACGGTGCCACCATCGCGGAACGCTGGCTTGAGCTGCGGGATTTTCTCGGGTCGGGCGTTGGCAGGCTGTTCATCGGCGCTGACGGTGGTCGACCCCTTGCGCGACGTGACGTCCATGGATGCGATTTCATCGGCAAAGGCACCGCTGTTCTGCGCCTCAAGCGCGCGGCTGAGCGAGGCCAGCGCGTAGTTGTCCTGCGTCTCGCGGGTGAACTGGAACGCTTCGGCGCAGTCTTCGGCAAAGGTGCCCATCAGGCGGCCCTTGTCATAGGCGTCTTCCAGACCGTCCAGAAACATATGGTCAACCGTCTTGCCATGGCCCAGACGCGCCCCGGCGCGCATTTGCGGCAACAGGTAGGGCGCCTGGCTCATGCTTTCCATGCCGCCCGCGATCATCAGATCGGTGTGCCCCAGCGCGATCTGGTCAAAGGCGATCATCGCCGCCTTCATGCCTGATCCGCACATCTTGTTCAGCGTGGTGGCTGGCACTTCCTTGCCCAGACCGGCGGCAAAACCGGCCTGACGGGCGGGCGCCTGACCCTGACCGGCGGGCAGCACGCAGCCCATCAGAACCTCTTCCACCGTATCGGTGCCGGCACCGGCCATCGCCGCGCGAATCGCAGCGCCGCCCAGTTCGGACGCGGTCAAACCGGAAAGCGCCCCCTGGAAACTGCCCATCGGCGTACGGGATGCGCCGGCAATGATCACTTCTGTCATGAGTCGCCTTCTGATTGTTCTGCGTGTGGTTACGAGTTGGTAAGACTTGCGGCCTAAAAATGGACCCCAGCGTTAAATCTGAGGGGATACTATGGAACTGTCGAGCAAAACAGAAGGCCATTTACGTATCGTCACAGTTCTAAGCACGCGGATCGACGCTGCGGTGGCCATCGAATTCAAGGATGCGATGCGGGCCGAGACCGACAATGGCCCCGATCTGGTGGTTCTGGACCTGTCATCGGTTGCATTCGTCGATTCCAGCGGGCTGGGCGCGATTGTCGCCGCGATGAAATATCTGGCCCCGCAGCGCAAGCTTGCGTTGGCCGGCCTGACACCGCCGGTGGACAAGGTGTTCAGGCTGACGCGCATGGATTCCGTGTTCAGCCTGTTTCCAACGCTGGACGATGCGCGCAGCGCGCTGGCGGCGTGACGTGGTCCTGAACGACAGTGCGGTTCATTCCACGCACCCCCCCTTGCAAAATATCCACATTCAGGTCGACAGCGGGCCGCTGGCCGCGCGACAGATCTTTGACCTGCTGAAACGCGATCTGGCCGACACTTCGCTGGAGGTCGAGGAACTGGGCACCATCGAACTGGTGCTGGCCGAGGCGGTGAACAACATTGTCGAACACGCCTATTCCAATGGCCGGTGCAGGGGCACGATACACCTGCACTGCCAACTGTGGCACGACGGTCTGCACTTTGAAATCACTGACGACGGGTTGCCCATGCCCGGCGGATGCACGCCACTGGGGCGGGCTGTGAACGTGGATGTCGATCCGATGAATGTCCCCGAGGGGGGCTATGGCTGGTTTCTGATTCAAGGCCTGGCAAAGGATGTGACCTATCGCAGGCGCGGGCGGGTCAACCATTTGTCGCTGCGCATGGCAGTGGCGATAGATGCGGGTCAAAGCTGAACGCACTGGAAATTGGGCCAAATATGGCGGGACTGTTCGCGCAATTCCCAAAAGGGCCTGATTGGCTCCTCATTCCCGCCTTGATCAACGGGCAAAACTGTACCTGTAGCTGCATATAGCTTCCCTCGGTGTCGTGTCTAACAGCCCCCACCCAGTGCACGGCACCGAGGACCTACTTTCCCACATCGCTGCACACTTGGCCTTTGGCATTTGCCCCGTTAGGTATCTGTTGTCAGATACAACTGGAGCCACCATGCGCGATTTTCATTTCCCGGGCCGCTCGCCCGTCATGGCCACAAACGGTATGTGCGCAACGTCGCACCCGCTGGCCGCTGCCACTGCCATCGACATCCTGAAACGCGGCGGCAATGCCATGGATGCGGCCATTGCGGGCGCCGTGCTGCTGGGCATTTGCGAGCCGCAAATGACAGGGATCGGCGGCGATTGCTTTGTGCTGTGGTCGATGCCGGGCGAAACCAAGGTCAACGCGCTGAACGGTTCAGGCCGGGCGCCTGCGGGACTGGACGCCGCCATGTTGCGCGATGCAGGCCACGACACCGTGCCGCTGGGCAGCCCCCACGCGGTAACGGTGCCGGGTGCAATCGACGCGTTCTGCACCCTGTCCGAGCGCGTGGGCAAGCTGGGCCTTGACGCCCTGCTGGCCCCCACCATCCACTATGCCGAAACGGGCGTGCCCGTAGCACCACGTGTGGCCGCAGACTGGATTCCCTGCGCCGCCGCCCTGCAAGGGTCGGCGCGCGAGACGTTCATGGTGAACGGCCAGGTGCCCAAGGCCGGCGAAATCTTCCGCGCGCCCAAACAGGCAGAGGTGCTGCGCCGCATCGCCAAGAACGGGCGCGATGCGTTCTACACCGGTGAAGTGGCCGACGACATGATCGCCACGCTGACCGCGATGGGCGGCATGCACACGGCGCAGGACTTTGCCAACGCCGCCTGCACCGACACGAGCCCCGTGGCCGGCGCGTACAAAGACATCGAAGTGGTCGAGCATCCGCCAAACGGACAGGGCGCGGTCGCGCTGTTGCTGCTGAACATCCTCAAGAACTTCGACATCGCGTCGATGGAC
This sequence comes from Sulfitobacter sp., assembly GCA_034669925.1. Taxonomy (GTDB): domain Bacteria; phylum Pseudomonadota; class Alphaproteobacteria; order Rhodobacterales; family Rhodobacteraceae; genus Pseudosulfitobacter. The sequence continues at coordinate 2,421,832 of JAXMOM010000001.1, read as the reverse complement.
CCCTTCGGCGCGCAGCGCGCCCATATCGAGGCCGAGGCCGCCAAGCTGGCCTATGACACCCGCAACCGCTTCTTGGCCGACGCCGATCACATGACCCGGCTGGACCATCTGCTGTCCGAAGACACGGCCGCCAAGCTGGCCGCGCTGATCGACCCCAAACGCGCCATGGCCAGCGCGACCGAAATCTCGGAAGCGGTCCACAAGGACACCATCTATATCACCGTCGTCGATGGCGACGGCATGATCGTGTCGCTGATCTATTCGATTTTCCACGGCTTCGGGTCGGGCATCGCCTCGGACAAATTCGGCATCCTGTTCCAGAACCGCGGCGCGGGCTTCTCGCTGGCCGAAGGGCACCCGAACGAGCTGAAGGGCGGCAAGCGCCCCATGCACACGATCATTCCGGGCATCATCCGGTCGAACGGCAAACCAATCATGCCCTTTGGCGTGATGGGCGGCCAATACCAACCGACGGGTCACGCCCGCTTTGCCACCAACCTAACCGATTTCGGCATGGACCCGCAAACAGCCATCGACGGGCCGCGCAGCTTTCCCGAGAAGGGCGTGTTGCAGGTCGAACGCGGCTATTCCGATGCTGTGCGGCAGGAACTGGCCGACATGGGCCACACCGTGGAAATCCCCAATTCGGCCCTTGGCGGGGCGCAGGCGATCAAAGTGCATGACAGTGGCGTGCTGGAAGGTGCCAGTGATCCGCGCAAGGACGGCTGCGCGCTGGGATACTAAGTCAAACAGGGTGCGCGGATCAGACCGCGCGCCCGAAGCCGTTTAGTTCAACTGGAAATGCAGAGGATAGGCGCCGTCCTGAAACGGGCCGAACAGGTCAGGGATGTCGGGGTGATCCACCGGCTCGCCCGAATAGTCTGCGACCAGATTCTGCTCGGACACGTAAGCCACGTAATAGCTTTGGTCGTTTTCGGCCAGCAGATGATAAAACGGCTGTTCCTTGCGCGGACGGCTGTCCTCGGGAATCGCTTCGTACCATTCGTCGGTGTTTGAAAACTGGGGGTCCACGTCAAAAACCACCCCGCGAAAGGGGTGTTTTTTGTGACGGACAACTTGTCCGAGGTGATACTTGGCGCGCAATCTCAACATAAGTTCCAGCCCCTATCGGGGGAACGTAGCCTTTTCAAGCAGGATTTGTCCATGAAACTGCGCCGATAACGCAGAAACAGTCTGTGCCATCGCCTATGACAGTGGTGCCATCGCATCAGACCGCGGTGCGTCGCCGATCTTTGCAAAGAGGATTTCCTCGGGCCGCAAAATCGGCTATAGTCCCTGCAAAACAATCCTCCCGATAAATGTGGCGGAACCTTGAGGCAGAGACAGTAAAATGAGCAGAACCTTGCGAGCTATGATCGCGCTGTTGGTGTTGGCCTCGTGTGGGGGCGGTGAATCAACCGCGCCACGCGGATTGGACGATGCCTGTGTCATTGTGCAACAGCGTCCCGAATACATGCGGGCCTTCCGCGCCACTGAACGCCGCTGGGGCGTGCCGGTGCATGTGCAGATGGCCACGATCCACCAGGAAAGCAAATTCATCGCCAACGCGCGCACGCCGTTCCGCTATGCGGCGGGGGTGATTCCCATGGGCCGCCAAAGCAGCGCCTATGGCTATGCGCAGGCGCTGGACGCCACGTGGGAAGAGTATCAGCGCGAGACAGGCAAACACCGCGCCCGCCGCGACCGTATCAAGGATGCGACTGATTTCATGGGCTGGTACATGAACACCACCAACCAGCGCAACAGCGTGGCGCTGACCGATGCGCGCAACCAGTATCTGGCCTATCACGAAGGGCAGACGGGCTTTGCGCGCGGCAGCTACAACAGCAAGACGTGGCTGGTGCAGGTCGCGGGCAACGTCGATGCCCGCGCCAATATGTATGCCACCCAGCTTGCCGGATGTCGCCGCCGCTGACGCGCGGGGCTTAGCGGCCCGGTGCTTTGCCCGGGCTGCCCGTGTCGAACATGCTGTTGGCCAATGTGCCGCCCACTTTCAGATCGCCCAGCACAACGGTCGTGCTGGACCCGCTGCTGTCATTGATCACCCACTGACGCAACTGCACCGGATTGCCGGTGAACTTCAGCTGGATGTTGCCATAGTCGGGATGCGCGGGGTCCTGTGCCGTCACGGTGGTGGCCGTTCCGTCATAGTCGTGCCCTGTCACCATCCGCGCCTGACCCAGATTGACATTGTCCGCCAGAATGATCGACAGCGGCGTTTTCGCCAGCGGATAGGTTTCGGGCGGGGCGTTTGATTTCGAATCGTAGATCACCACGGCCCCTGCACCCGCCACGACCAGCGCGGTTTCGGGGGCGTTGTATTCAAACCGCACGCGGCCGGGGCGCTTGATGAAAATCTCGCCGGTGCTGATGGATCCGTCATCGTTGATCTGGGTGAAATCGCCCTGCGCCGTACGCAGCGTGTTCAGGTATTTCGAAATCTCGTTCAGTGGCAGTTTGTCCGCCGCCGCAGCGCCCGCCACGCTGAGCGCGATGGCGCATGCGGGCAGCAAGGTTTTCAAGTTCAGCATGATGTTTTGCCTCGTTTTTGCAGGTGTTTCTTACGAACAGATATAGGGCTGGGCACACTGATATGCGATATCAAGCCGCGCTAAACCGTCATCGACAGGCCAAACCACGCCGCCGCGGCGGTGACGGCGGCTGCAATCATCATCAAGACGCCGTCGTGCAACGTGATGGCAAGTGCCAGACAGGCAATCGCGACAAAGGGCAACAGCGCTGCGAAAGGCAACAGTTCTAGCGGTGGGATGGCAATGCACATAACGGCGATGACACCCGCGGCGACCCGACGCGGCGTTTCCCCGGTCAAACAGGTGAGGCGGTTGCCGAAATGGTCATCTATCCAATGCGCAACCGGCTCAAGCTTGTCCGCGGAATTTGTCACGCGGCTATGATCGACCCCGCGTGTCTTTATGATCTGCGGCAACCAAAGAGACGAGCGGCCCAGCGTAATCTGGACGGCAAAGATCAGGATGATCAGCGCCATGAAGGTCGGAACCCCTGGAATACCACCCAGCGGTGACGCCCCCAAAAGTGCCGGCAGGGTGATCAATGGCCCGAATCCCCGCGCGCCAAAGCTGTCGGTCACGTCACCCACTGTGACCTGTTCCCTGGATTCGGACAGATCACGCAGTTCCTCTACGATATCGGTAAGATTCTCGCTCATCGGCAGATACCGCCCCCCGTGTCGACCACTTGGTCAAACACGGGAGCAGCCCGACAGTTCCAGTTTTCGAGCGCTTATTGTTCAGGCACAAGAATTTCGCGTTTGCCCACGTGGTTGGCCGCGCTGACCACACCCTGGTCTTCCATTTGCTCGACCAGACGCGCGGCCTTGTTGTAGCCGATGGCCAGCTTGCGCTGGATGTAGCTGGTCGAACACTTGCGATCCTTGATCACGATGGCCACGGCCGTGTCGTACAGCGCGTCCTCGCCGTCGGTGTTGCCGCCCAAGCCCAGCACCGCGTCGATGTTGCTTTCCTTGTCCTCGTCCGGTCCCTCGACCACGCCGCTGACGTAGTCGGGCGCGCCGTAGGCCTTGAGGTGGTTGACGATTTCCTCGACCTCTTCATCGCTGACAAAGGGACCGTGGCAGCGGGTGATCTTGGCGCCGCCCGCCATGTACAGCATGTCGCCCATGCCCAGCAGTTGCTCGGCCCCCATTTCACCCAAGATGGTGCGGCTGTCGATCTTCGACGTCACCTGGAACGAGATCCGCGTGGGAAAGTTCGCCTTGATCGTGCCGGTGATCACATCAACCGAAGGCCGCTGAGTCGCCATGATCAGGTGAATGCCGCTTGCCCGCGCCATCTGTGCCAGACGCTGGATGCAGGCCTCGATTTCCTTGCCCGCGACCATCATCAGGTCGGCCATCTCGTCGACGACCACCACGATATAGGGAAGTGCGACGGGCTGGAATTCTTCGGTCTCGAACATCGGCTCGCCGGTGTCGTCGTCAAAGCCTGTCTGGACTGTGCGGCTGAACATCTCGCCCTTGGCCAGCGCCTCGCGGACACGGCCGTTGTAGCCTTCGATGTTGCGCACACCCATCTTGGACATCTTGCGATAGCGCTCTTCCATCTCGCCCACGGTCCATTTCAGCGCAACAACCGCCTTTTTCGGGTCGGTCACAACAGGGGACAGCAGGTGCGGGATCCCGTCATAGACGGACAGTTCCAGCATCTTGGGGTCGATCATGATCAGGCGGCATTCCTGTGGCGTCAGCTTGTACAGCAGCGACAGGATCATCGTGTTGATGGCCACGGATTTACCCGACCCGGTGGTCCCCGCGATCAGCAGGTGGGGCATCTTGGCAAGGTTGGCCACGACACTGTCGCCGCCAATGTCCTTGCCCAGCGCCAACGGCAGGCGCATGTTGCTGTCGCCAAAATCACGGCTGGCCAGAATTTCGCGCAAGACCACCTTTTCGCGGTGTTCGTTGGGCAGTTCGATGCCGATGACCGAACGGCCCGGTACGGTCGACACACGTGCGGACAGCGCCGCCATCGAGCGGGCGATATCATCGGCCAGACCGATCACCCGGCTGGCTTTCAAGCCCGGTGCGGGTTCCAGTTCGTACATCGTGACCACTGGGCCGGGACGCACGCTGACAATCTCGCCTTTGACGCCATAGTCATCCAGCACGCTTTCCAACATGCGCGCGTTTTCTTCCAGCGCCTCGTCCGACAGGTGCAGACGTTGCACGGTTTCGGGGCTTTCCAGCAAGCTCAGCGGCGGCAGCTCGAACCCTGGGTGCGTGTCCTCAAACGACAGCGCGGGCTGCGCTTCGGCGCGGGCCTGTTTGCTGGGCTGCACCACCTTGCGCACCGGTTGCTGCACAACCTTGCGTGGCTCGGCCACGGGAATCACCGGCGCTTGGGCTTCCGGCTGTTGCAACGAAAGCGCTTCAAAATGTTCTTCTTCGGCCTCGGCGAATTGATCCTCGATCAGATCATCCGCGAAATCGTCCGTTTGCGCATAGGCCACCGGTTCGGGCGCGGGTGCGCGCACAGGGGCCACTGTTGGCGCGGCAACCGGCTTTGTCGCAGGTTTCGAGAAATAATCAGCCGCACGCGATGCGGTCAGCGGCGGCTCTGCCCGCATCACAGGGGCAGCAGCAGCGGCAGGGGCCGTCATCGGCGGCTCGGACGGCAAAACAGCCGGACGCGTGGTGTTCAGCACCAGCGGCGCGGGGCGACGGCCGGCACCCAGACCGCGTGTCAAAGGTGTGGCGGATTTCTCGGCCTGCAAGACAGGCACCTGACGCACGCGGCTTTTGATCACGTCGGCAATCTTGGCTTTGATCCGGTCATCGCCGGGGCCTTCGCCCACATCGGCGGTGCTATAGTTTTCGATCAGCTCCGGCTCGGGCATCTCTTGCTCGGCCTGCGCGTCGGGGCGTTTGACCAGCGCGGGCATGCGCGCCAGCAATCCGGTCTTGGGCGCGGCATCCGCCTTGAACATGGTCGGTTCGGACGCCTTGTGCGCGACCGGCTGGGCAAAGCTTTGCTGTGCCACAAATGCCTCGTTTTCTTCGGCTTCGATCCGCTTTTGCTCACGACGCTCGGCGGTGCGCGCCTGAAGCGCACGCGCGCCCTGCACGGCCCCCGTGGCCCCGCGCCCCAACAGCGTCATGGTCCACGCATAAACCATGATCAGCCCGATCAGCAAAAACCGCCCGATCCGTTTCAGTTCAACGGCGGTAAAGCCCATCACAAAGGCAGACAGGACCACGATCCCGACGCCCATCAGCAGCGACATCGTCTTGACCGCAAAGGCCGAGCCAAGCGGCAATATCGTCAGGATCGCGCCCATGACCGTGTCGCCGAACAAACCGCCCAACCCAAAGGAATGGGTGCGCAGCCATTGCGCGTCAGGTTCCAGCGTCGCGGCATAGATCGCACCAAAGGCCACCACGATCGGGGCAAAGATCAACCGGCCCACGGCCCGCTCGTCACCCGCGTGCAGGGCAAAGCGCACGCCCCAGACCAGCAGCACGGCGGCAATGCCCCAAGCGCCCCAGCCCGCGATCATGAACAAAGGTGCCGCAATCGACGCGCCTGTGCGGCCCAACCAGTTCTGCACCGGCGCATCAGTGGACACCATCCAGTTGGGATCATCCGGCGTATAGGACGCGATCATCGCAGCAGCCATCAGACCGGCCACCAACAGGGCAATGCCAATCAGCTCCTTGCCCCGTTTTTCGATGGCCTCGGCCATGTTGGTGTCCAACAGTGGATCGCGCCCGCGTGTCTGATATGCCATAGCTCTCGTCCCTCGTTATTTCGCGCCGTAAAGATGGTCACGAATGGCCGTCAGGCCCCGCTCCACGTCCGGCTTTGGGGCCACCAAGGCGACCCGAATATATCCTTTGCCCGGGTTCACACCCGTCGCGTCATTCTGGCTCAGGTACGCGCCGGGCAGCACCCGCACGCCTGTCGCCTGCCACAGGCTCAGCGCCGCGGCCTCGCCATCCTCGACCGGCAGCCACAGGAAAAAGCCTGCCTCGGGGCCTTTGTACCCCGGAACATTGCCCAAAATGCGGTCGGCCATGTCGTATTTCTCGCGGTACTGCGCGCGGTTGTCGTCCACGTGCGCCTCGTCCGCCCAGACGGCGGCGGCGGCCGCTTGCAACGGCAAGGGCAACGGTGCGCCCGTGTACATCCGCAACTGACGCATCCGCGCCGTGCTTTGCGGCCCCGCCACGACAAAGCCCGACCGCAACCCCGGCAGGTTCGACCGTTTCGACAGCGAATGAAATGCAACGACGCGCTCGGGGTCGGCCCCCGCATCACGCGCCACCTGCAAGACGCCCACAGGGGGCGCATCGCGGTAAATCTCGGAATAGCATTCGTCCGCGAAAATCTGGAAATCGTGCTGTTCGGCCAGTGCAATCAGATCGGACCAATAGGCATGATCGGCCACGGCGCCCTGCGGGTTCGCGGGCGAGCAGATGTAACAGGCCACGGTCCGCGCCAACACCTCGGAGGGCAGGCTGGTGTAATCCGGCAAATGTCCCGACGCCTCTGTGGCGCTGACAAACACCGGCTCGGCCCCGACCGAAATCGCGGCCAGCATATAGACCTGGTAGAACGGGTTCGGCATCAGCACCACGGGGCGCTGGCCATTCTTGCTCTCTGGGCACAGCGCCATTGCGACGTTGTACAGCCCCTCGCGGCTGCCGTTCAAAGGCAGCACATTCGTGTCCGCGTCCAGCGTCACATCATAGCGACGTGCCACCCAGTCGCAAAACGCCTGCCGCAGTTCGGGCGTGCCTTCGTTCGGGGGATAAGAGTTAAACCCGCCTGTATTTTCCGAAATCACATCCGTGACCCAGGCCGGAAACGCATGTTTCGGCTCGCCAATGGTCATATGCACCACGTCCCCGCCGGGGGTGTGATGGTCCAACAGCGCGCGCAAACGCGGGAACGCATAGGCCGGAAGGTTCGAAAACCGCTCGGGAAAATTCATAAAACTGCCTCGGATCGGGATCGTTGTCGCCCCGTTTGGTCAAGGATAGCGCAAGGTGCCCCAACTCGTCCACCAAAACCACGCCAAAGCGGCAACTTGTGGCATTCGCGCACTGCGCGTGTTCTTTTGGCTAAAAATATCCTGGGGGTGCCCGCAGGGCGGGGGCAAAGCCCCCTAAATGCACGCCCTCAGATCACGCCAGCGCCGCCTCTGCCGCAGCGCCCAGCCGCAACAGCGCTTCTTCGCAATCTGGTGGCATCATCAGCATCACACCACAACTTGGCACGCCGGTCGGCAGGGTCAACGCGCTGAGCCCCAACAGGTTGCCGATGCGCGTGTTGCGCAGGGTCATCAGGTTCTCGGTGCGGTAATAATCATCCTCGGTGTTCAACCGCTCAAGGTTCGGCGGCAGATTGGCGCCGGTCGGTACAATCACCGCGTCATATCCTGCCAAAGCCGCATCATACCCAAACCGCGCCGCCTCAAGCGCGGCCCAGGCCGCCACGTAGTCCGGTCCGCTGACATCGGCCCCCAGCCGGAACCGTTTTAGCACTTCGGAAAACATCGCCTCGGGGTTGGCTTCGATCACATCGCGCCACAGCCCGTACGCTTCGGTCGGGATCAGCGGTCCGGCACAATCCAGCGCCTCTTGGACGGCGTCCACTTCGATCCGCTCGACAATGGCACCCGCTGCCTGCATCCGCTCGACCGCAGTTTCAAATGCGGCCAGTGGTGCGTCGCGCACGTCTTGCATGAACACCGTATTGACCACGGCCAGCCGCCGCCCTTTCAGCGTGGCGCCCGCCAGATCAGCAGGCTTGCCACCCTCCAGAATCGCCAGCAATTGCGCGCAATCCTCGACGCTGCGCGCCAGCGGGCCGATGGTGTCGAATTTCAGCGCCAGCGGCACGACCCCTTCCAGCGACAACCGGCCCGAAGTGGTTTTCAGACCCACCAGATCGTTCCACGCCGCCGGAATACGCACCGATCCGCCAGTGTCGGACCCAATGCCCGCCGCCGCCAGACCAAAGGCCACCGACGCTGCCGCCCCCGAAGACGACCCGCCCGGCACCGCATCGGCATCATTCACGCAAGGCGGCGTTGCCGTCGACGGGTTATAGCCCAGCCCCGAAAACGCCAGTTCGCTCATATGCGTCTTGCCCAAACAGATCAGACCCGCCGCCGTCGCAGCCTCAAGCACAGCGGCATCCCGGTCCGGCACGCGTCCCGCCAACAGCTTCGATCCCGCCTCGGTCGCCACGCCAGCCGTATCGAACAGGTCTTTCCAACTGACCGGCACGCCGTCCAGCAAGGACAGGCGCTGCCCGCTGGCCGCACGTGCGGCGGCAGCGGCGGCCTCGGCCAGCGCACGGTCACGGGTGACACGCGCATAGATACGGTCGCGCAGGTCGTGGCCTTCGATGGCGTCCAGATAGACCTGCGTCAGCGCGACGGGGTCAATCTCGCCCGCGCCTATACCGCGCCCCAAATCGCTTGCCGTCATCCACAACCAGTCCTGCATCGCACCGCTCCTTTTGCGTTTTCGCGACGGTAGCGACGCCTCGGCGCATGGACAATCCCTGCTGCGCGCTCATATTGGATGTCATGAACACAGATACCGATATTGCCGTCATCGGCGGCGGGCTGAATGGCCCCCTTCTGGCGCTTGCCATGGCGTCCCAAGGCCACCGCGTCACCGTCATCGACGCCACCGCGCAATCCGTGCGCAAGAACGCCGCCTTCGACGGGCGGTCCTATGCCGTGGCGCTGACATCGCAGCGACTGCTGGCGGGGTTGGGCCTGTGGGACCAACTGGCGGACAACGCGCAGGCAATGCTGGAAATCAAGGTGACCGACGGGCGCGCGGGCGAAGGGCCATCGCCGTTTTTCATGCACTTTGATCATGCGGAAATCGAAGAAGGGCCAATGGGTTACATGGTTCAGGACCGGCACCTGCGCCGCGCCCTGATCGACGCGATGGACGCCAGCGACCATATCACGCAACTGTCCGGCCATGCTGTCACCGGCCAGCGCGCGCATGCCGCCGGCATCACGCTGACCTTGGACGATGGCAAACTGCTGACCGCGCGGCTGGCCGTCGGTGCTGATGGCCGCGCCAGCGGCACGGCGCAGCGTGCGGGCATCAAGCGGATCGCGTGGTCCTATGACCAGACAGCTTTGGTCTGCGCCATCGAACACGACCAGCCGCACCATGGCATTGCACACCAGTTTTTCATGCCGCAGGGGCCGCTTGCGATCCTGCCTTTGCCCGGCAATGTCAGTTCCATCGTCTGGTCGGAAACCGACGCGAACGCGCGCGCTTTCAACGCCCTGCCGGATGCAGACTATATCGACATGCTGCGCCCGCGCTTTGGCGATTTTCTGGGCGACATCCGTCTGACCGGCAAACGCTGGACCTATCCGCTGGGCCTGTCGCTGACGACCGAAATGGTGGCCGACCGTGTCGCGCTGATCGGCGATGCGGCACATGGCGTGCACCCGATTGCAGGTCAGGGCCTGAACGCAGGCATGCGCGACATCGCCGCACTGGCCGAAGTGCTGACCGACGCCACACGGCGTGGCGAAGACATCGGCAGCGTCGCAACGCTGGCCCGCTATCAGGAATGGCGGCGGTTCGACAACACCGCTTTGGCGATGGCGACAGACGCATTCAACCGTCTGTTTTCCAACGACAACCCCATCCTGCGGATCGGGCGCGACATTGGCATGGGGGTGATCGGTGCGCTGCCCGGCCTGCGCCGTGGCGCCATCCGCGAGGCCGCAGGTCTGACTGGCGATTTGCCGCGCCTGATGCAGGGCAAGCCGCTGTGACGCCCCCCCCCTGCCCTACTGAAAATCAGTCGATCACGCGCGCTTCGCTGTCCAGCATGATCGGAATGCCGTTGCGGATCGGATAGGCCAGCTTGGTCCCTTCCGAGATCAGTTCCTGCGCCTCGGCGTCATAGCGCAGGGTCGCCTGAGTCCGCGGGCACACCAGCGCCTCGAGCATTCTGCGGTCGGTTTCAATCGTATTTCCGGTCATTGCAAAAACTCCCCATCCCCGCCACCGCGCAGCGCGTATTCGATCAAGGTCACCAGCGTCTCGCGCCGTGTGTCCAGCGATGGCGCTTCCAGCAGCGCCTGTTTGTCCTCGGGCTGGAAGTCCAGCATCATCGACAGCGAATTGACCAGCAATTCATCGTCGGCCTCTTTCAGCGTGTCCCAATCGGCAGACAGATCGCGCGCGTCGAAATACCGGCCCAGCAGCGACAAAAACGGCCCACGGTCCAGTGTCTCGTCGGTTTCGCTGTCGCCCAGATCGCGGTCAAACCCCGCCCACGATGCCTTGCATCGACGGTAGGGCGTGAACCCTTCGATCTCTTCCACCACGCGAAACCGCGACAGTCCCGTCAGGGTAACCATGTACCGGCCATCCTCGGTTTCCGAAAACTGGGTGACGCGCCCTGCACAGCCAATGGTGTGCAGCGCCTTTTCCGACCGGCCCGGCACAGGGTTGGGCTGAACCATGCCAATGATACGGCTGTCAGTTTTCAGCGCATCGGTCAGCATCTGCAAATATCGCGGCTCAAAGATATGCAGCGGCAGATGCGCACGCGGCAACAGCAAGGCCCCCGGCAGGGGGAACACAGGGATCGTGTCGGGAAGGTCAACAGCGGTGCGCATAATCCTTATCTAGTCCGGTGCGCGGATCAGACAAATATCATCGAGCTAAGCTTGCGCCGCCCGTTCAAGACGACCGGATCGTTGGCCTTCAACGCATCGAAAATAGTGAACAATTGCGTTTTGGCCGCACCGTCGTTCCATTCGCGGTCACGCTTGAACAGCTCCAACAGCTCGGCAACCGCCGCCTCCGTGTCGCCATGCGCGTGCAGGGCCTGCGCCAGATCGAACCGGGCCTGATGATCGTCTGCATTGGCCTCGACCGCCGCGCGGTATTCATCCACCGGACCGGCGTTCGCAGCCTGACGCGCCAGTTCAAGCTGCGCGTGGGCGGCTTCCAGCTCGGGGCTTTTGGAAATCTCGATGGGCGCACCGTTCAGGACCGCCTCGGCGTGGTCCAGATCGCCCTTTGCGATGTGCACGCGCACCAGACCGCCATAGGCACCGGCATGCGCGGGGTCTTCTTCCAGGATTGCCTGAAAGGTCTGCGCCGCATCGTCAAATGACCCCTCGGCCAGCATCTCGTCCGCCGCCTCGACCGCGTCGTTCAACGTGTCGCTGGGGGCTTCACCGCCGCCTGCCTTGATCACACGCTCGACAAAAGCAGTGACTTCCGAAGGTGGCACCGCGCCTTGAAAGCCGTCAACCGGCTGCCCCTTGTAAAAGGCATAAACCGTCGGAATCGACTGGATCTGCAACTGACCGGCGATGTTCTGCGCCTCGTCCACGTTGACCTTGGCCATCTTCACGGCGCCCTTGGCGGCGCGCACGGCGTCTTCCAGAAGCGGACCAAGTGTTTTGCACGGGCCGCACCATGGTGCCCAAAAGTCCACGATCACCGGCACCGTCTGGCTGGCTTCGACCACGTCGGCCATGAAGGTCGCCTCGGACACGTCCTTGATCAGATCTGTCGCTTGCGGCTCCGCTGCACTCAGGTTCAATTCCATTTCATCCGTCCTTGCATCAGTGTTTGTGTTCTATATGTGCGCTGTCGCGCCAAATTCAAAGGTCGAAGGTCGCAAAGACCGGGGCATGGTCACTGGGCTTTTCCCAACCGCGTGCATCCCGCAAAACGCGGCTGGAATGGCCTGCCTGCGCAATGTCGCCCGTGGCCCAGATGTGGTCCAGACGGCGGCCTTTGTCGGCGGCATCCCAATCCTTCGCGCGGTAGGACCACCACGAATACAACAGCCCCTCGGGAATATCCTGCCGCGTGATGTCCACCCAGTCGCCCGCATCCTGAACCTGCGCCAGGTGTTCGACCTCGACCGGGGTGTGGCTGACGATCTTCAACAGCTTCTTGTGGTCCCAAACGTCATCTTCGCGCGGCGCGATGTTCAGATCACCGACCATGATCGACTTTTCCGGCTTTTGTGCGTGGAACCAGTCGCGCATCTCGGTCAGGTAATCCAGTTTTTGACCAAACTTCACGTTGCGCTCGCGGTTCGGCTCGTCGCCGCCGGCGGGGACGTAAAAGTTGTGGACCGTCACACCGTTTTCCAGCCGTGCCGACACGTGGCGGGCATGGCCCAGCCCGGCGAAATCCTCAGCGCCGACCTCTTCAATCGGCAACCGGCTCAGGATGGCAACACCGTTGTACCCCTTGTCACCGCGCGCAACCATATTGGTGTACCCTGCGGCGTTGAACGCCTCGCGCGGGATCTTGTCCACGGGGCTTTTGCATTCCTGCAAACACAGCACATCCGGCCCGTGTTCGGCCAACAGCTTCAGCACGATGGGTTCGCGCAGGCGGATCGAGTTGATGTTCCAGGTTGCCAGAGAAAATGTCATGTCGATGCCCCCATATTTGCAGTGGCTGGACCCTATGCCGACCAAGGCCGCGCCGCCACCGAAAAACCCCGCATCTTCTCTGGTTCGGAAAATCCCCGGGGACGGCGCGCCAGCGACCGGGGGGCTGGCCCCCATATCGACGGGGCCGCAAACGCGGACGTTCAAACGAAAAAGACCGGGCAAACGAAAAAGACCGGGCAAAAAAAGACCGGGCACAAAGGCCCGGCCAAGTCCAACAGGGAGGTGCATGTTTAACCCGGACATGCAGCGGGATTGTTCAGAAACCCCATGCGGCACAAAAAGTTCCGCGCAAAGTTCCCGTATTAAGAGAATATACCACTACGCCAGCAAGCGATAGCCCCCAGATTCCGTGACCAAAAGTCGCGCATTGGATGGATCGGGTTCGATCTTTTGACGCAAGCGGTAGATATGAGTCTCGAGCGTATGAGTCGTGACACCGGCGTTATAGCCCCAGACCTCGTGCAGCAGCACATCACGCGCCACCACGCCGTCGGTGCTGCGGTACAGGAACTTCAGAATGTTGGTTTCCTTTTCCGTAAGACGCACCTTCTTGTCGTCTTCGGTCATCAACATCTTCATCGACGGCTTGAACGTATACGGCCCAAGCTGGAACACCGCGTCCTCGGACTGTTCATGCTGGCGCAGTTGCGCGCGGATACGGGCCAGCAGCACCGGAAACTTGAACGGTTTGGTTACGTAATCGTTGGCACCGGCGTCCAGACCCAGAATGGTGTCGGCGTCGCTGTCGTGCCCGGTCAGCATCAGAACGGGCGCTTTCACACCCTGCTTGCGCATCAAACGGCACAGCTCGCGGCCATCGGTGTCGGGCAGGCCCACGTCCAGAATAACCAGGTCGTACAGGCTTTCCTTGGCCTTGGTCATCGCCTCGGCGCCGTTGCTGGCCTCGAAGACATCAAAATCTTCGGTCATCACCAGTTGCTCGCTCAGCGCCTCGCGCAGATCTTCGTCGTCGTCGACCAGCAGAATTTTTTTCAGTTGTGGCATCTCGGGCCTCCTGTGTTCTGCCAGACCAAATGAGCCTGCATCACGTTCCTGACAAGATTTGCGACAGTTCTTTCACGCGGACGTGTGTCAAACAGGGCAAATGTTTCATTTCCGGTTCGCATAGCTTACATCACATCACAAGAAACATCAGGACGCGGCATATGGCCTTTACCCCCGATATCATCGAACAACTTGCGCGGGCGCGGGCCGATCTGCGCATGGGTGTCCCCGTGGTTCTGACCGGTGACGGGGCCGCATTGGTGCTGGCCGCCGAAACGCTAACCCCGCAACGGCTGGCCGATGTGCTGGCCTTGGGCGGCGCGCCTGTTCTGGCGATCACCGCGCGGCGGGCCCAGACGTTGAAGGCGCGCGCCTACGACGGCGATCTGGCGCGGCTGACCTTGCCGCTGGATGCATCATTGGCGTGGGTGCAGGCCATCGCGGACCCTGCCGACGACCTGCGCAGCCCGATGAAAGGGCCGTTGATATCCGCCCGCGACGGCGGCGCGCTGGCCCATCGTGCCGCGCTGGCCTTGTGTAAATCGGCGCGTTTGCTGCCCGCCGCCGTGGTGCTGCCGCTGGACGATGCGGGGCCTTTTGCGACGCAACACGCGCTGACCACGCTGCCGCTGGCCCGTCTGGCCGATCACATCGCCTCGGCCAGCCCGCTGCATCCGATTGTCGCAGCACGCCTGCCGATGGAGGCAACCGAGGCGGGGCGGCTGCATATTTTCCGTCCCGAAGATGGCGCCGAGGAACATTACGCCATCGAAATCGGCCGCCCCGACCGCAGCAAGCCCGTGCTGGCGCGACTGCATTCCGCCTGTTTCACCGGTGACGTTCTGGGATCGCTCAAATGCGACTGCGGCCCGCAACTGCGCGGCGCGTTGGCGCAGATGGGCACGCAGGGCGCGGGCGTTCTGCTGTACCTGAACCAAGAAGGGCGCGGCATTGGCCTTGCCAACAAGATGCGCGCCTATTCCCTGCAGGATCAAGGCTTTGACACGGTCGAAGCCAACCACCGCCTGGGGTTCGAGGACGACGAGCGTGACTTTCGCCTTGGCGCGGACATTCTGAAATCCATGGGGTTTTCGTCCGTGCGCCTGCTGACCAACAACCCCAAAAAGGTCGATATGATGAACACCTGCGGCATCTCCGTCGCCGAGCGGGTGCCGCTGAAAGTCGGTGAAAACCGCCACAACACCGCCTATCTGGCAACCAAGGCGCGCAAGTCGGGACACCTGCTGTGACCCCTGCCGATATGGTTTTGACCCCACGCGGTTTGCGCTTTGGCGGGCAGGTCTATCCCTGCACCATCGGCAAGGGCGGGCTGTCGCGGACGAAACGCGAGGGCGACGGGGCCACGCCGGTGGGCATTCACCACGTTGTCGGAATGCTGTACCGCCCCGACCGGATCGCGCCACCCGCCCCCTGGGCCACACCCATCGGGCCGCGCGATCTGTGGTCCGATGCCTCGGGGCAACCGGATTACAACCACCACGTCCGCGCGCCCTATGCCCACAGTCACGAGGCATTGCGCCGCGCCGATCCGCTGTATGATCTGGTGATTGTGCTGGATTGGAACTGGCCCGATGCCGTCGCCGGTGCAGGCTCTGCCATCTTCATGCACCGCTGGCGCAGGCCGGGCTATCCGACCGAAGGATGCGTGGCCCTGCGCCCGGACCATCTGGCGCAGGTTGCGGCCCGCATCAGCAGCGGCACCCGCCTGATCGTTCCGCCGCTGGCTTAACCCGGTACGCGGTCGCCAAAAATCGCGGACCCTACGCGGATATGTGTCGCCCCCAGCGCCACGGCGCGTTCAAAATCGCTGCTCATGCCCATGCTTAGCCCGCTCAACCCGTTGCGTTCGGCGATCTTGGCCAGCAAGGCGAAATGCAGCGACGGTTCTTCTTCCACGGGCGGGATACACATCAGACCGCGCACCGGCAGGTCCATCGCGCGGCATTCCGCGATGAAATCATCCGCCTGCGCGGGCAGAACGCCGGCTTTCTGGTCTTCTTCGCCGGTGTTCACCTGAATGAACAGGTCAGGACAATGCCCTTCTTCCTGTGTAATCCGGGCGATGGCGGTGGCCAGCTTGGGACGGTCGACAGAATGGATGGACTGGAACAGCCCGAAAGCCGGCCGCACCTTGTTGCTTTGCAGTGGGCCGATCAGATGCAGGTCGATCCCGTCAAAGCTTTCGCGGAAATCGGGCCACTTGCCTTGCGCCTCTTGCACGCGGTTTTCACCGAAACAGCGTTGCCCCTGCTCCAGCACGGCGCGGACACGTTCGTTCGGCTGCACTTTGCTGACCGCGATCAGCTGTACCGACGCCGCATCACGCCCTGCGTCAGCGCAGGCTTTGGCGATCCGGTCCTGAATATCTTGAAGTCCCATGCGTCTCTCCTTGCGCTGCCTTCCAGATACCAAGGCAGGGGGCAGAAAGAAAAGGGGGTGCAAAAGAAAAGGGGCAGCCCGAAGGACTGCCCCAAATCGTCAGATGTCGATCAACTTAGAAGTTGAAGCGAACACCCAGGTCGGCGCGTGTTTCGCCTGTGCCCAGGTTCGCAACACCGCCACGGACCGATGTGCCACCACCGAGGTCGTGGTTGAAGTCGATACCGTAGGAAGTTTCAGCGAAGTAGTCCGCGTCAGCAACGTAGACTTCAACGTCTGTCGCTGCGCCAACGTCAAAGCGACCGGCCAGAACCCAGTGATCGCCGTTGCCACCGGCACCGATGATGCCGTTGTCGTCGCCGTTTTTGGCATATGCCAGCGAGATGTCAGCGATACCAACTGTGCCGCCAGCCGAAACTGTCCACTCGGTGTCGCCAGCTGCGTTGGAGTCTTGCAGACCCAGAGCGACTGTCCAGCCGCTCCATGTGTATGCAGCGTAACCGGCAACGCGGTCGTTCACGTCCGAAGCCGAAACGTGCACTGCCAGGTCGCCCATCGAGTACAGTACTTCAACACCGTTGGAGCCGGCTGCGCCGTCACCGCCGGACGAGTAAGCGTCGCCACGGAAGTTGTATGCAGTGTAGTTATAGCCCAGACCGGTCAGACCCAGGTCGATCGCGTACTGACCAGGCATGAATTCCAGAGCGCCGAAGATGTTGCCAACGCCAACTTCCAGGCCGCCCGAACGTGCGAAGAAGCGAACGCCGTTGATGCCTGTACCGGCAGGACCGGATGTGGAGAAGACGTCGTCAGCTGTGCCGGCAACGCCGTCGGGGCCAACGTCGAAGCTGTTGCTCGCGTCTGTGTTGTTCTGTTGGATACGTGCACGTGCACCGAAGACAACGCCAGCATCGGATTCTGCTGTCGCGTCGATCTGCAGACGCAGACGGCTTGTCACGTCGGTGGAAGATACACCAGCAACGTCACGGTACATGACGCCGAAACGGCCGTAACCACCAAAAGTTACGTCTGCAGCTGCGACACCAGCGGTGGCGACCAGGGCAGTCGTGGCGAAGAGAACTTTTTTCATGAGTTGTCCCTCGAGTTTCAAATTTCACATGCCCACGTCGGGGAATCCGATGAGGGTATGAAGGGTGTTTCCCTCTTTTGCCCCCGACTTGGCAAGCAATGTGCACACCACCGACACAATGTGTTCGATCAATGATGCAGCTTTGCCACACCCGCTTTTTCGCCCGCACCTGCCTTGCCGGGCCCACAACTGCCGACATCCGGTTTTTCTATTATAGTGTAAAGGGCTACGAATTTGCTTCAAACAGGGCAGTTTCCGACATAGACCTTGCCCCGACACGGTCGCTTGGGTAGACCAAGTGCCAAACAGGCATAGGTGTGCAGGTATGCGGCTCAAATCCTACTTTAACTTCGCTGTGGCCCTGGTGGCTTTGGGCGCTTTGACGGCGTGTGGCTCGATCGGTCGGCTGGGGTCGCCCGCGAGCGAACGTCCCGAACAGTATTCGAATCCGAACAACCCCAACAACATCGACACCACGAACACCATCTGGAACGCGTTCAACCGCAAATCCAATGAAACCGAAGTTCTGGTGAACCGCTACATCTGGCAGGCCTCGCTGGAAGTGCTGGATTTCCTGCCGGTGCAGTCGGTCGATCCGTTCACCGGCGTGATCGTCACCGGTTACGGCACACCTCCGAACGGCGGACAGTCGTACCGCGCCACCGTTTTGATCAAAGACCCGGCGCTGGACGCCCGGTCGCTGAACGTGGCGCTGCAAACCCGTGGCGGTCCGGCCAGTGCCGCGACCACGCGCGCCATCGAGGATGCGATCCTGACCCGCGCGCGTCAGCTTCGGATCGCCGACAACAGGCTTTAAGCGCCGGACAAATCACTTTAACAGTTGCGCCGGGCCATTCGCCCGGCGTTTTCGTGTCATACAGGACAGCAGCACATGCCCAGTTATACCCCCTCCGATATTGAAGCCCGTTGGCAGGATGCATGGGACAAGGCCGGAATATTCCAGGCCAAGCGCGACGAAAGCCGCCCCAAGTATTACGTGCTGGAAATGTTCCCCTATCCGTCGGGGCGCATCCACATGGGCCACGTGCGCAACTATACGCTGGGCGACGTGGTCGCGCGCTACAAGATGGCAACGGGGCACAACGTGCTGCACCCGATGGGCTGGGACGCTTTCGGGATGCCTGCGGAAAACGCCGCGATGGCCATCGGCGGCCACCCGCGCGACTGGACCTACAACAACATCAAGGACATGCGCGGCCAGATGAAGCCATTGGGCCTGTCCATCGACTGGTCACGCGAATTCGCCACCTGCGACCCAGAATACTATGGCCAGCAACAGGCGCTGTTCCTTGATTTCCTGGATGCCGGTCTGGTGCATCGCAAGAACGCCCAGGTGAACTGGGACCCCGTCGACATGACCGTTCTGGCCAACGAACAGGTGATCGACGGCAAGGGCTGGCGTTCGGGTGCCGAGGTCGAGCGGCGCGAGTTGACGCAATGGTTCTTTAAAATCTCGGACATGGCCGGAGAGTTGAAGGACGCGCTGGACGGTCTGGACAACTGGCCCGCCAAGGTGCGGCTGATGCAGGAAAACTGGATCGGCGAATCGCGCGGGCTGCAATTTGCATTTTCGCTGATCGGTGAACCGGATGATGGCGCGCCCGCGCCCGACGGCTTTGACCGCGTCGAGGTTTACACCACCCGCCCCGACACGCTGGCCGGAGCGTCCTTTGTCGGCATCTCGCCCGATCACCCGCTGGCAAAGACGCTGGAGCGGGACAACGCCGACGTGGCCGCGTTCAACGCCGAATGCCGCAAGGGCGGCACCACCGCGGCCGAGATCGAGACCGCCGAAAAACTGGGCTTTGACACCGGTCTGCGCGTGCGCCACCCGTTTGATACATCATGGGAACTGCCCGTCTACATCGCCAACTTTATCCTGATGGATTACGGCACCGGCGCGATCTTTGGCTGCCCCGCGCATGACGAGCGCGATCTGGAGTTTGCCCGCAAATACGAGCTGCCGGTAACGTCCACCTTTGCCCCCACCAACACCGAAGGGTTCACCGCCCCCGAGGACGGCGGCGACGCCTTTGTCCCCGGCAAGGACGTGACCGTGCACTTTGTGCGCCCCCTGGGCGGCGAGCCGCGCGACATGACCGGCGATGCCGCCATCATCGAGGCCATTGAAACCTGCGAAACCAACGGCGTGGGTCAGGGCGTGACCAAATACCGCCTGCGCGACTGGGGCCTGTCGCGGCAACGCTATTGGGGCTGCCCGATTCCGGTCGTGCATTGCGACACCTGCGGCGTGGTGCCCGAAAAGAAAGAGAACCTGCCGGTCGAGCTGCCCTATGACGTCAGCTTTGACACCCCCGGCAACCCGTTGGACCGCCACCCCACCTGGCGCGATTGCGCCTGCCCGAAATGCGGCGCACCGGCACAGCGCGAAACCGACACGATGGACACATTCGTTGATTCGTCGTGGTATTTCGCCCGCTTCACCGCGCCGCGCGCCGACACGCCTACGGTGGCCGAGGATGCGGCCTACTGGATGAACGTCGATCAGTACATCGGCGGGGTTGAGCACGCGATTTTGCACCTGCTGTATTCGCGTTTCTTTGCCCGTGCGATGCAGATCACCGGCCACCTGCCTGCCAGCGCCATCGAACCCTTCGATGCGCTGTTCACCCAAGGGATGGTGACCCACGCAATCTACCAGACCACAGGCGACAACGGCCGCCCGGTCTATCACTACCCCGAAGCGGTCGAGCTGAAAGGCGACAAGGCGTTCCTGAAAGAGGGCGGTGCCGAGGTGGAAATCATTCCCTCTGCCAAGATGTCCAAGTCGAAGAACAACGTGGTCGACCCGCTGAACATCATTTCATCCTTCGGCGCCGACACCGCGCGCTGGTTCGTGCTGTCCGACAGCCCGCCCGAGCGTGACGTGGAATGGACCGCCTCGGGGGCCGAAGCCGCGTACAAGCACCTCAGCCGGGTCTGGAACATCTCGCACCGGATCACCGACATGGATCACGATGCGTCCGGCGAAGGCGACGACGACCTGCTGCGCGCCATGCACAAATGCATCCACGACGTGACCGTCGCGATTGAATCCTTTGGCTTCAACGCGGCGATTGCCAAGCTTTACGCATTCACCGCCACCTTGCAGAAATCCAAGGCAGGCCATGCGGCGCAACGCACTGCCGTGATGACGCTGGCGCAACTGATGGCCCCGATGACCCCGCACCTGGCCGAGGCGATCTGGTCGCATCAGGGCGGCGCGGGTCTGATCACGCTGGCCGAATGGCCGAAAGCGGACGAAGCGATGATGGTGGACGACACGGTGACCCTGCCAATCCAGATCAACGGCAAACGGCGCGGCGAAATCACCGTTCCTGCGGATATGTCGAAGGAAGATGTTGAAAAGCTGGCGCTGGCCAGCCAACCTGTTCAAAAGGCCCTGGACGGGGGCCAGCCGAAAAAGGTGATCGTGGTGCCGGGACGGATCGTCAATGTCGTTGTATAAAACGCTGCTTGCCCTGCCTCTGTTGGCGGCCTGTGGGTTTACGCCCGTTTACGGGCCACAAGGGGCAGGTACGGCCTTGCAGGGCCGGGTGCTGGTCGAGGCACCCGACACCCGCGACGATCAGCTTATGCTGCAACAGATCGAACGCCGGCTGGACCGCCCAGCCGATCCTGCGTTCAAGTTGGGGATCGACCTGATTGTCACGCAGGAAGGGCTGGCGATTGATTCCGATGGCGACATCGATCGCTACAACCTGCTGGGCACGGCGACCTATATCCTGACCAATGCGGCCAACGGCGCGGTTGTCGGCACCGGCACAGTCACCAATTTCACCGGCTATTCCGCCACCGGCACGACCGTCGCCACGCTGGCCGCCGAAAGCGATGCCCGCAAACGGCTGATGACGACGCTGGGGGACATGGTTGTCGACCGGCTGCTTGCAACCAAGCTATGAAACTGGCCGGCGCACAGGCAAACGGCTATTTCGCCAAACCAGATCCGAACAGCACGGGCATCCTGATCTACGGGGCTGACGCCATGCGCGTGTCGCTGAAACGTCAGCAACTGCTTAAGGCGCTGATCGGTGACAAGGGCGAAGAGGAAATGCGCCTGACACGCATCCCTTCTGCCGACCTGCGCAAAGACCCCGCAATGCTGCTGGACGCGATCAAGGCCATCGGGTTCTTCCCCGGCCCCCGCGCCGCCTTTGTCGAAGATGCCAACGAGAACACCGCCGAGACGATCATCGCCGCGCTGAAGGACTGGCAGGCAGGCGATGCCCAGATCATCGTATCGGCGGGTGCGCTGAAACCCACCTCGAAGCTGCGCAAGGCGTTCGAGGGCCACAAATCGGCGCTGGCGGTCGGCATCTACGACAACCCGCCCACCCGCGACGAGATTGAAACCGCACTGCGCGACGCCGGCGTCACAGCGCCCGACCGTGCGGTGATGGACATGCTGAACGACCTGGCCCGCGATCTGGACCCGGGCGATTTCCGTCAAACGCTGGAAAAGATCAGCCTGTACAAACACGGCGACAGCACGCCACTGACCGCCGAAGACATCGTCGCCAACGCCCCCACCTCGACCGAGGCAGACGTGGACGACGTGTTGCTGGTGGTGGGCGATGGCCGTGCTGCCGACATCGGGCCGGTGATGCGCAAGTTGCAGGCGCAGGGCGTGACCGCCGTGACCCTGTGCATCGGTGCGATGCGCCACTTTCGCAACCTGCATCGCGCCGCCGTGGACACGTCGGGCCGCCCGCAAATCTGGGGGCCGAATCGCGACCGGATGCTGGCACAGGCGCGCAACTGGGGACCGGCCAAGCTGGAAACCGCGCTGACAGTGCTTACCGACACCGACCTTGCCCTGCGCTCGGCGGGGCAGCACGCGCCTGCCATGGCGCTGGTCGAACGCGCCTTTATCCGGTTGGCGATGCTGGCCGCGCGCTAGGGTCAGGACCCATTAATCCTGCGCCGTCAGCGGCAATTTCACGAAATTTCAGTGGTTTGGGTCGTGCAGCCAATAGTGGTTCTATTTGCAAGCGGCCCAAGCCGCTGAAATGAAGTGAAATAGCCGCCCGTCGCTCCGAAGGAGCGCGGTATCATGTTGGCACGCCTTTGGCGTGACGGGTTCGACGGATTTTCCCGCTGCCTGCGGCGCATCTGTTTGAAATAGAACCACTATTTCTGCGCAGATGCTGCTTGTCAGCGGAAAAATCTGTCGAACTGACGCTGCAGGATTAATGGGTCCTGACCCTAGTCCGGGCCAAACATCGCCATCACCTCGGCCTCGGTCATTTTTTTCGTATCGCCCGCAAAGGCATAGCCCTGCGGTTTACGGTCAATGAAAATCTCTTCGGTCAACGTGATGCCGCCCGCGTCGTCCAGCGTGCCCAAGCCGACGTGATAGGTGCCCTGATGTGGGCCGGGGGCCGTAACACGGTAGTAAATGCTGCACCCGCAGGTCTTGCAAAATGCCCGCTCGGCCCAGGGTGACGATGTGTAGACCGTCAACGCATCCTGTCGCTCGATCGTCATGCCGTCGGGCGCCACCTCGACCCCCAGATAAACGCCGCCCGACCACTTGCGGCACATGCCGCAGTGACAAGCGCCGGTGTGACGGACATCTGCCGCGATGCTGTAGCGGACTGCGCCGCAATTGCAGGACCCTGTTCGTGCCATCTGTGCTCTCCTTGCTGTGACGGGTGCAGCCTAAGGACAGGTGATGACAGCTTCTGTCAGCACGTATCAAAGCCCCGACAATTTCAGCGCATCGGCTTGCATCTTGCACCACTGCCACGCCATTCTTGGCCCAACACAACAGGAGACACATCATGTACACTGTCATCGGCGCCACCAGGACCCGCACTCTGCGCGTGATGTGGCTGCTTGAGGAATTGGGCGCGGACTACGATCAGGAAGCTGCCAGTCCGAATTCCGAATTGGCGCTGAAACACAACGTGCTGGGCAAGATCCCGGCGCTGATCGACGCTGGCCACAGCCTGACCGACAGCGTGGCGATCATGACCTATCTTGCGGACAAACACGGCAAATTCACCGCCCCTGCAGGCACGCCGCAACGCGCGCATCAGGATGCGATGACGCTGTGGCTGATCGACGAGCTTGATGCGACCCTGTGGACCAACACCCGCCACAAGGACGCCGTGCCGGGATTAGAGCAGCGGATGCACGACCACTACGCCCAAGCGGTACAGGTACTGTCGAACCGGTTGCAGTCACCGTTTCTGATGGGCGACCAGATGACCGTGCCGGACATACTGGCCGTGCACTGTTTGGGCTGGGCCGCCAGCGCGGGATTTCCACCGCTGGACGACAAGTTGCAAGAGTACATGAAGCGCCTGCGCGCACGACCCGCGTTTCGCGCGGCCCTGAACCACTAGGGTCAGGACCCTAGGCAGATTGCAGATGGGCCACGGCCCCCTGCGCCGCCCAGCGCCCTGTGGCCATGCAGGCGGTGATCAGATAGCCGCCTGTCGGCGCTTCCCAATCCAGCATTTCGCCCGCAGCAAAGGTGCCCGGGCGCGCCTTGAGCATCAGGTGCGCGTCCAGCCCGTCAAAGCGCAGCCCGCCACTGGTCGAAATCGCCTCGTCCAGCGGACGCAGGCCGGTGTGGGCCACCGGCAGAGCCTTGAGCACGCCCGCCAGCGCCTGCGGGTCCTGCGGCAAGGGCCGCGCCCATTCCTGCGCCAGCGCCAGTTTCAGCGGCTCCAGCTTCAGCGTCTTGCGGATGTGGTTGGCGTTGCTTTCCTTGCCGCGTTTTTTCGCCAGCCTGTCGGCAACCTGCTGCACGGTCTGGTCGGGCATCAGGTCCACCGTTACCGCCGCCCCCTCGCGCACAGCGCGGGCGATGGAATAGATACCGCCACCCTCCAGCCCCTTGGCCGACAGGATCGCCTCGCCGCGCGACGACAGGTCGCCTGCGTGCCATGCGACCGCTTTGACCGGCTGACCAAAGTGCGGGGCCATATGCGCCGACCATGCGACATGCAGCCCGACATTCGCCGCGCCAAAGGGGGCGACAGGATTGCCCTGTGCGTGCAGAATATCCGCCCATGCCCCGTCCGACCCCAGCCGCGCCCAACTGGCACCGCCCAGCGCCAGAACGGTCACATCCGCCGTGACCCGCCCCTGATCAAAGGTCAGCGCATCACCGTCCCAACCGGTCCAGCGCCAGCGCGTTTGCACCTGCACGCCCAGATCATTCAACCGCACCAGCCACGCGCGCAACAGCGGCGACGCCTTCATCGCGCGGGGAAACACACGCCCGGACGAGCCGGTAAACACCTCTTGCCCCAGCCCGCGCGCCCAGTCCTGCACGGCGGCTGTGTCAAAGCCCGCAAGTATCGGGCGCAGCGTCTCTGCGGCCTCGGCATAATGCGGCACGATCGCATCCAGGGGTGCGTCCATGGTCAGGTTCAGCCCCGACTTGCCCGCCATCAGAAACTTGCGCCCCACCGACGGCTTGGCATCATAGATGGTGACCCGAACGCCCGCCTGTGCCAACACTTCGGCAGCCATCAGCCCGGCAGGGCCTGCGCCGATCACGGCAGCGGTTTTTGTGGACAGATCGTGTTGCAAGGTCATTTCCTTTCGCGAACACCCCGTCTTGCCCGCCCATCCCCCAAGGATCAAGCCCGACGATGCCCGATAACAGCCAAACGCCCACCTGCCCGCTGTGCCTGCGACCGATTCCCGCCGATGTGCCGCAAAGCCTGCACCACCTGATCCCGAAGCTGAAAGGCGGCAAGGGCGGGCCGGTGGTTCTGTTGCACCACATCTGCCACCGCGAAGTGCACCGCACCTTCACCGAGGCCGAGCTGGCCCGGCAATACAATACACCCGAGGCGATCCGCACCGATCCAAGGATGGCACGGTTTCTGGATTGGGTGGCCAAGCGCCCGCCCGGCTTTGCCTCGAAGGTGCCGGGAAAGCGGCGGGGGCGTTAGGGGCTGCCCCCGGCGCTGGCGCGCCTCCCCCGGAGTTTCGTTGGCAAGATGAAGGGTCAGCCGGGGCTGCACATCACCTTGATCTGACGGGCGATGGCGGGATCGGCGGCCAGTGTGTCGGCAGCGATGTCTTTTGCGGTTTGGACCAGCGCGTCGGCATCGACGATACGGTCGATCAGGCCAAAGACCAGCGCAGTGTCGGCGTCGATCTTCTGGCCACCCATCAGGATCAGCTTGGTCCGCGCGGGACCAATCAGCGCCACCATGCGGGCCGGATCCGACGGCTGCGGCAAAAACCCCAGCTTCATCACCGGATAGAAGAACTTGGCCCCCGCCACGGCAATCCGCAGATCGCAAGCCAGCGCCATGCCCGTGGACCCGCCTGCCAGCGTGCCGTTCAGCGCTGCGATGGTCAGCCCCGGCAACCGTGCGATGGCCGAAGACAGGCGCTCCCAATCGGGCGAGGTGGCCATTCCGGCCCGCGCCGCATCCAGATCGGCACCGGCACTGAACACCTTGCCCCGCCCCGTCAGGATCAGGGCGCGGGCCTCTGTGGCGCTTTCGGCGATGTCAGCCAGTTCGGCCAGCATCTCGGGCGTCAGCGAATTGGCTTTGTCCGGGCGGTTGATCGTAACCGTCCAGACACCGCCATCCTGGGCCAGTTCGATCACGACAGGCCGACCTTGGCGCGGATGTCTTCATCGCGCAGCGAGATTTCCTGACCGCAATAGCCATCGGCATCCTTGGAACACATCCACAGCAGCGCCTTGGCAGGCCAGTCGGCGGGAATGTGGTCGGACCAGTCCAGCTTGCTGATCGGATTCACGCCGCTTTGCTTGATCTCGCGCTGCATCTGGGTGGCGACGGTGCCCGGCGACAGGCCCATGGCGCGAATGCCGTCGGCGGCGTTTTCCTTGTCCAGACAGGCGGTGAGCATGTGAACCGCCGCCTTGGATGCGCAATAGTGGCTCCAGGCCTCGACCGGACCATGCGCCGCACCCGAACTGATGGTCAGAACCGATCCGCCGCCGCCCTTGATCATCGCCGGCACCGCCGCGCGCATTCCGTTAAAGACACCGCCCAGATTGATGTCGATCACCTTGGACCATTCGGCGGGGTCTGCGTCGATCAGGTGGGCGATGGGTTCGATCACACCTGCGTTGTTGATCAGCACGTTCAGACCGCCAAAGGTTTTGACCGTGGCGTTCACCGCCGCTTCGACCTCCCAATAGCGGCTGACATCGCAGGGAATCGCAATTGCCGCCTTGCCGATCTCGCCTGCCAGTTCGGCAATGTCGTTCTCGCTGCGCGCCAGCAGCGCCACCTTGGCCCCTGCGGCGGCGAAAATCCGCGCGGTTTCGGCCCCGATGCCACGGCTCGCGCCGGTGATCATCACCACTTGTCCTGTCATGTCCATTTGCCGGGTCCTTTATTTGTTTGCGCACAAGGGGTAGTGCGCAACAGGGGCGGCGTCCAGTGGGGAGAATCCTGACCTTCCTCCCCCTTGACGCGCTTACGGCGCTGCAACACGATAGTGCAACTTTGCGTTCAACCGCTCCTTTGAAGGATACAATCCATGACCCGTTTCGCCCGATACTCCAGCAGCACCGCCCTTGCCATTTGTCTGGGCAGCACCGCCGCCTATGCCGATGTGACCGCCGCCGACGTCTGGAACAACTGGCGCGATTACATGAGCGATATGGGCTACGAGGTGACTGGCACCGAAAGCCAGTCGGGCGACACCCTGACAGTGTCCGATGTGCGTATGGCGATCGACCTGTCCACGGACGAGGACACGGTCAAAGCCGAGATGACCATGGACAGCGTGACCTTTACCGAAGTCGGCGATGGCAGCGTGTCTATTCAGGTCCCCGCGACCAGCGCGATCACAGTCGACGGCACACCCGAGGATGGCAAGCCGTTCGACCTGACCATCGACTATGTCCAAAACGGCTTTGACATGGTGGTCAGCGGTGACCCTGATGACCTGACCTATACCTATTCCGCCGACAGCGTCGGGATGAAACTGGCGGAGCTGACCGTCGATGGCAAACCCGTTGGCCCGGAAGTCGCGCGCGTTGACGTGTCGCTGACCGATATGAGCGGCGTGTCGCGGATCCTTCAGGGCGATCTGCGCAATGTCAGCCAGACGATGACAACCGGCCCCGTCACCTATGACATGGCTTTTGCCAGCCCCGACGACGACGGATCGGCCACGATCAACGGCGGTGTGGACAGCATGTCGTTCACCGGTGGCGGCGACATCCCGACCGTCGACGACCCCTCTGACGTGAATGCGATGATCAACGCCGGGTTCGGCTTCGAGGGCGAGTTTACCTATGGCAACGGCAAGACAGACATCAAGTTTGACGGCCCCGACGGTGGCGGCACGGTGAACACCTCGTCGACCGGCGGTGCCCTGAAAGTCGCAATGTCCGAAGACGGGCTGTCCTATTCCGGTTCGCAATCCGGTCTGGCGATCAAGGCGTTGATGTCGCAAATGCCGATCCCGATTGATCTGAACATGGAAAACGTGCTGTTCGGCCTGATGATCCCCGTGCAGAAATCGGACGAGGAACAGGACTTTGGCCTGAAACTGGCGCTTCAAGGGTTCACCATGTCCGACGTGCTGTGGGGCATGTTCGACCCACAGGCGCAGCTGCCGCGCGATCCGGCCACCGTTGCTGTCGATCTGGAGGGCAAGGCGACGCTGTTGGTCAATTTCATGGACCCGCAAGAAGCCGCCGCGATGGAGACCTCTGGCGAAGCACCGGGCGAGTTGAACGCACTGGATATCAACGACATCACCGTCGAGGCGGCAGGTGCTGCGCTGAACGGGTCGGGTGCCTTTACCTTTGACAACACCGATACGACCACCTTTGACGGAATGCCCAAACCGACCGGCAGCCTTGACCTGACACTGGTGGGCGGCAACGGCCTGATCGACAAGCTGGTGGCGATGGGCCTGCTGCCCGAAGAACAGGCAATGGGCGCGCGGATGATGATGGGTCTGTTTGCCGTGCCGGGTGACGGCCCGGATTCGCTGAAATCCAAACTTGAGATCAACGAAGAAGGTCACGTTCTGGCGAACGGCCAGCGGTTGAAGTAATCGACCCGGTTCATTCGAACCCGATCAATCGAAACAGGGGGGCGGTGCGCAGGTGCCGCCCCCTTTTGCTGTCTCAGGGTTGCTGTGTCGGCGCGTCCTGTGGCCCCGTTCCGCCAAAATCATCGGCCATCAGTTCGTCCAGAAACAGGCTGACAAACTGGCTGCGCCCGTGCGCGCCCGACTTGGCATATACGCTGGTGACCTGCGCGCGCACGGTGCCTGCCGCGGTCTGCCGCACCCGCGCGATCTCGTCGTTGTCCAGTCCCTTGCAGATCATCACGGCAATGTCGCGCTCGGCTGCTGTCAGGTTCCAGTCGTCGAACAAACCGTCCATGACCTCGGCCAATTGCCCCTGTGCCACCCTTAGACCTGCGTCCATATCGTTCATGCGGTTCAGCAGGCGGCGCAATTCGATCATCAGGAAAATCACCCCGCCCGACAGTGCAATCGCGGCAACACTTTCCGCCGCCAGCAAAGCGTGGTTCAGATGCGCACCCTCGCGCATGTCGGTCAGCACGTCACCGATGAAAAACGCCGCGCACAGCGCCTGAAGGATGATGATCCCCGCAAGCACCGTGGCGCGTCGTTCCTTTGCCTTTGCGGGCCGTGCGGGTCGCTTCATTCCACCGAGGTTCCCTTGGGAATACGTTTGCGTCCCAATAGCATGGCGCGCACCAGATTGACACCGGATCGCCATGTGTCGAACGCCACACCGGCCACGTGCAAGGCCACGGAAAGCATAAGCCAGTTGAACGCCAGTTCATGCGCCTCTTTCACCCAATCAATGCCGAAGAACCGCAGCGTCGTCATCATATAGCCGGTCACGCCCATGGCGATCACCGTCAGCCACAGGTTGTACACCATCAGCGCGCCCAGCGGATTGTGGGACAGATGCACGGTATGATCCCCCGCCCGCACCGCCTTGAGATAGCGCAGCGCCCGCATCGGATTGGGGGGAAAGGCCGCGAACCGTGCGTGTCGTGGGCCGATCAACGCCCAGACGACGCGAATGCCCACCAGCCCCAGTGCCACATAGCCCACCCATTGATGGACCATGCCCTCGTCATCGGTAAAGGCGCCGTTCAACAGGATCGTCAGCGCCAGCGACCAGTGGATCAGCCGCACCAGCGGGTCCCACACGGCCACGTCACGGGCGCCTTCGCGCCCGTTTTGCAGGTGTGTCACAGTCGGCATGATCAGTTTTTCACATCAAGCTTGGTGATCGCGCCGGTTTCGGGGTTCACATAGACTTCGCCCATCTTGCCGTCTTTGACAAAGTAAACCTCGATGTTGCCGTCTTCCATCTCGGCTTTTCGGACCTCATAGCCCATGTCGGTCAGCGTTGTTTTCACCTCGTCCATGGTTTTGCCCAGCATCGTGTCTGCGGTCAGGTCGGCAGCAAAGGCAGGGGCGGCAAAGGCCATAAGGGTGATCAGAGCAATTTTACGCATGGTATCCTCGTTTTCGGTTTGAAGGTTGATAAGAACGGCAACGGGTGTTGTCGTCTGGCCCTGATCTGTGCGCATCAGGGCGTCCGCACCATTGACCCGCCGCTTATTCCGCCCGTTTAAGCGCCTGCTTACAGCGGAAACCCGCCCGCCCTGCGGCCCTGCCCAATGCGCAGACATAGGGCGCATTTGCCGCGTCTTTTTCCGGTCGAACAGGGCCGCCCCCTTGTGCGCAGAGGGCGCGGGGGCTACCTCATGGCCAATTCAATCGGAGATTTTGATGACCCGTTCCCTTGATGCGTTGACCGACCAATTGCTGAAAGCCGCCGCCGACGCAGGCGCAGACGCCGCCGATGCGATGGCGGTTCAGGGCACATCGGTGTCGGTCGATGTGCGCGCGGGCGCGTTGGAACATGCGGAACGGTCCGAGGGCGTGGACATCGGTCTGCGGGTCTTTGTCGGCAGCCGCGTGGCGAATGTGTCGGCCTCGGACATCTCCGAGCGGACGATTTCCGAAATGGCGGTGCGCGCCGTGGCAATGGCCCGCGAAGCGCCCGAAGATGCCTATGCGGGCCTCGCCGATCCTGAACAATTGGTACAAGACTGGGACGTTTCTGTACTGGAACTGGCCGATCCGTCGCCTGAACCCGACGCCGCCACATTGCAAGACCATGCCCGTCGCGCCGAAGCGGCCGCCTTGGAACAGGACGGCATCAGCCAGGTGTCACAAACCTCGGCGGCCTACGGCGCGCGACAGGTGCACATTGCGGCCAGCAACGGCTTTGCCGGTGGCTATGCGCGCACCGACCGTGGCATCAGTTGCGTGGCCATCGCGGGCACGGGTGCCGGGATGGAGCGCGACTATTCCGGCGACGGACGCATCTTTCAGGCCGACCTGCGCAGCCCCGAAGACATCGGCCGCGAAGCCGCCGAACGCGCCATCGCCCGCCTGAACCCGCGCAAACCGCGCACCGGCACCTATCCGGTGCTGTTTGACGAACGCGTGTCATCGACCCTGATCGGGCATTTGCTGTCTGCCGTGAACGGCGCTGCCATCGGCCGCGGGTCGTCGTGGTTGCTGGGCGCATTGGGCGAAAAGGTTCTCCCGGACGCGCTGTCCCTGATCGAAGACCCGCACCGCCCCCGCTGCTCGGCCTCGCGTCCCTTTGATGCCGAAGGGCTGCCAACCACCCGCCGCGCCATCGTGGACGGTGGCGTGCTGACCGGCTGGACGCTGGATCTGGCAACGGGTCGCAAGCTGGGGATGCCGTCCACCGGCAACGCCGCGCGCGGCACCTCGTCAGGTCCGTCGCCCAGCATCTGGAACGTGGAGCTGACCCAGGGCACCGCCAGCCGCGACGACCTGATCCGCGACATGGGCACCGGGCTGTTGGTCACCTCGATGATCGGGTCGACCATCAACCCCAACACCGGCGACTATTCCCGCGGCGCGGCGGGCCTGTGGGTTGAAAACGGCGAGATCACCCATGCCGTCAACGAATGCACGATCGCGGGCAACCTGCGCGACATGCTGCGCGCCATCGTGCCCGCCAACGATGCACGCACCCACCTGAGCCGGGTTGTGCCGTCGCTTCTGGTTCCGGGAATGACCCTTGCCGGCAACTGATCTTCCCCTGCTGATCGACGCCGCGCGCGCGGCTGGCCGGATCGCCACCAGCTTTACCGGCCCCGACGCGCAACGCTGGGACAAGCCCGGTGGCGCAGGTCCGGTGACCGAGGCAGACCTGGCCGTCAACGACATGCTGACCGACATGCTGCGCACCGCACGTCCCGACTATGGCTGGCTGTCAGAGGAAAGCGAAGACACCGCCGCGCGGCTGGGACGGGACACGGTGTTTATCATCGACCCCATCGACGGCACCCGCAGTTTTGTCGAAGGCAGCAAGACATGGGCGCACAGCATCGCCGTGGCCAAGGGCGGTAAGATCACCGCCGCCGCCGTCTACCTGCCGATGCTGGACAAGCTTTATACGGCGGGTCTGGGACAGGGGGCCGCGCTGAACGGCGCGCCGTTGACCGTCTCGGACACCGAGTGGATGCAGGACTGTTCCGTTCTGGTGACCAAGCCCGCAATGCAACCCCACCACTGGCGCGACGGCACCCCCCCGGCGCTGAAACGCGGGCACCGCCCGTCGCTGGCCTACCGGCTGGCGCTTGTGGGCGAGGGACGCTTTGACGGTATGCTGACCCTGCGCGACAGTTGGGAGTGGGACATCGCCGCCGGCGCGCTGATCGTCAGCGAAGCAGGTGGCACCATCACCGACCGCGCGGGCCTGCCGTTGCGGTTCAACAATCCGCATCCCACGCTGAACGGCGTGATTGCCGCCACCCCCGTGGTCCACGCGGGCCTGCACGCAGCCCTGCAACCACCATCACCTTGACCCCGACACGCGGCCTTGGGCACACTGCACAGGGCCAGACATTCCGCCCGATCAAAGGATTCATCCCATGACCCAACGCCTGCACCTCGTTTTCGGAGGCGAGCTTGTGACACCTTCCGAGAACGTGTTCAAAAACGTCGACGACCTGCACATCGTGGGCATTTTCCCCAATTATGCCAGCGCCTATGACGCCTGGAAGAACGAGGCCCAGCGCACCGTCGACAACGCGCACATGCGCTATTACATCGCCCACCTGCACCGACTGCGTGACGAAGAAAACGCAGCCACGCCCACCGAAGAACTGGGCTGATCCGCGCCTATGGCCCGCTCGCTGGGATTTGCAGCCTACAGGGCGCTGACCCGTCGCGGGCCGGTGCCAAAGCTGCCCGACTACACGCCCCGCCCCAAGGGCGAGCTGGTGTGGCTGCACGCCGCCGAGCCGGGCAAAACCGCGCATGTCCGCGATCTGGCGCGGCGGCTGATCGCGGCGCGCTTTGATCTGAAAGTTCTGATGACCGGCCCCACCGCACCCGAGGGCTGCGACGACCCGCGCCTGCTGTCCGCAGCCTTGCCGCCCGAACACCCCACAGCAACCGCTGCGTTTGTGGACCACTGGAAGCCGGACGCGATGATCTGGGTCTGGGGCGCGCTGCAACCCAATCTTGTCGAAGCGGTCGCTGCCTCGGGCTGTCCGATGTTTCTGGTCGATGCGGGGGCCGACGGGTTTGATACACGCCGCGACCGCTGGCTGACCGAGGTGCCGCGCCAGTTGCTGGCGCATTTCGACAATGTGCTGGCCCGCAGCGATGCCGCCGAAGCGCGGATGAAACAGTTGGGTGTGCCCGTGGCCAAGATCGACCGCACCGCACCGCTGGTGCCGGGGGGGCAGGCGCTGCCTGCGTCGCCGCAGGATGTGGACGACCTGTCGCAAGCGCTGTCCGGCCGCCCCGTCTGGTTTGCCGCCGGCGTGACCGCTGCCGAAGTCTCTGCCGTGCTGACCGCCCACCGCCGCGCACAGCGTCTGTCGCACCGATTGCTGCTGGTCCTGAACCCGCTGGACGCCGCCGCCGACACGGTGGCGACCAACCTGTGCGCAATGGACGCGCTGCGCATGGTGCGCTGGTCCGATGGCACCTATCCCGATGACAATACGTCGGTTCTGGTGGCAGACCTGCCGGGCGAGACCGGCCTGTGGTTCCGTGTGGCCCCCGTGTCGTTCCTTGGTGGATCGCTGGAAACGGGACAGGGCGGCCAAGACCCCTTTGCCGCGGCAGCGTTGGGTTCGGCGGTGCTGTATGGCCCCAGCGTCGGCAAGCATCTGGACGCCTATCGCCGGCTGGCCAACGCGGGTGCCGCCCGTATCGTCAACGACGCCGAAAGCCTGGGCGCTGCCGTAACCTGGCTTATTGCGCCGGATCAGGCGGCCAAGATGGCGATGGCAGGCTGGGACGTGGTGACCGAAGGGGCCGACACGATGGAGCGGATCATCAATCTGGTTCAGGATGGTCTTGACGCCCGAGAGGATGGACTAAGCTGATGCGCGCGCCCGAATTCTGGAACACCGCCCCCGACCGCCCTGCATGGCAAGCCCGCCTGCTGTCGCCGCTGGGCCATCTGTATGCACGTGCCACGGCCGGCCGGTTGGCCAAGGGCGCGCCGCTGCGGCTGGACATTCCGGTGGTGTGCGTTGGCAACATCAACGCAGGCGGCACCGGCAAGACGCCCACGGTGATCGCCGTGGCCGAGAAACTGCGCGACCTTTACCACACGCCCCATATCGTCACGCGCGGCTACGGCGGATCGCTGACCGGCCCCGTGCGCGTGGACCCCGCCCGCCACACCGCCAAACAGGTGGGCGACGAGCCGCTGCTGCTGGCAGCCTTTGCCGAGGTTTGGGTGGCCCGCGACCGCGCCGCCGGTGGCCGCGCCGCGCAAGAGGCGGGGGCGACGGTCGTGATCATGGACGACGGGCTGCAAAATCCCGGTCTGGTCAAGGACCTCAGCATCGTGGTGGTCGACGCGGCGACCGGCTTTGGCAATGGCCGTTGCCTGCCTGCGGGGCCGCTGCGCGAACCCGTGGGCGCCGGTCTGGCCCGCGCCGACATCCTGCTGAGCATCGGCAGCGCCCATGATCAGGCGACCTTTCAACCGGACACCGCCCTGCCCCACATGCGCGCCGAGTTGAAACCGCTGCAAACCGGAATGGACTGGACCGACACGCCGGTCTTTGCCTTTGCAGGCATCGGCCGCCCGCAAAAGTTCTTTGACACCCTGCGCGATCTGGGGGCCACCATCGTGCACGCCGAACCCTTGGGCGATCATCAAACCCTGTCGCCCGCGCTGCTGTCACGGCTGGACGCAGACGCCCGCGCCCGTGGTGCGCAATTGGTCACAACGGAAAAGGACGCCGCCCGCCTGCCTGCGGCTTATCGGTCGCGGGTCATCACTCTGCCCGTGCGCCTGCACTTCGAAGACGCCTCGGCGCTCGACAACAGTCTCAAGGCGCTGCCACAGCCCTAGCCTGCTTTTTTGGTTCAGAAAATCCCGGAGGACGGTGCGGATGCGCCGGGGGGGCAGAGCCCCCGACACAGCTACAGCAGCTTGTCATCCTCGCCCAGCTTGGGCGCGGGACGGTGCAAAGACAATTCCGCATCCGAAAACACGATGGGCGTGCGCACACCGGGCACGCCGTCCAGCTCGATCTGCATTCCGCGCGCGACGATCTGCGGGTCTGCCATCACGTCGGCCATGTTGTTGATCGGTCCGGCTGGCACGCCTTCGGCCTCGCAGGCCGCCAGCAGATCATCCCGCGCGCGCAAAACGGTCGCGGCGGTCAGCTTGCGGGTCATCTCGTCGCGATTCGCGATCCGGTCCGAATTTTTCAAAAATTCGGGGGCCGTCGCCATATCGTCCAGACCCAGCAAGCGGCACAGGCGCTGGTATTGGCCGTCGTTGCCGGTAGCGATGATGATATGCCCATCGGCGCAATCGAACACTTGATAGGGCGTCAGGTTCACGTGTGCGTTGCCCATGCGCCCCGGTGGGGTGCCGCTGGTCAGGTAGTTCATCGCCTGATTGGCAGTGATCGCCACGGCCACATCCAGCAGGGCCATGTCGATCTGCTGTCCCTTGCCGGTCTGGCTGCGCTGGTGGACGGCGGCCAGAATGGCGGTGGTCGCATAAACCCCGGTGAAAATATCGGTGATCGCCACGCCGGATTTCTGCGGCTGGCCGTCCGGCTCTCCGGTGATCGACATCAGGCCCGACATGCCTTGGATGATGAAATCATAACCCGCGCGATGCGCATAGGGGCCGGTCTGGCCAAAGCCGGTGACCGAGCAATAGATCAACTTGGGGAACTCATCCTTGAGCGATGCATAGTCCAGACCGTATTTGGCCAGACCGCCCACCTTGAAGTTCTCGATCATGATGTCGGCATCGGCCAACAGCGCCTTAAGCCGGTTCTGGCCTTCTTCGGTGCGCAAATCGACAATGATCGACGCCTTGCCCCGGTTGGCCGAATGGAAATACGAGGCGGACACGTCATCGTCGCGGGTGACAAAGGGCGGGCCCCATTGCCGCGTGTCGTCGCCAGCCGCGGCTTCGACCTTGATCACGTCTGCGCCCAGATCCGACAGCGTCTGACCGGCCCAAGGGCCGGCCAGAACACGTGCCAGTTCAACGACTTTCAGACCAGCAAGCGGTGCCGCCATCAGTTGGCACCTGCCGCATCAAGGATCTCTTTCATGTCGGCATAGGACATGTTGCTGTAGGTCTTGCCGTTGATCACAAAGCTGGGCGTGCCGGTGATCTCGTCCTCGGTGCTATGCACTTTGAACCATTCGACCATTTTCTTGGCCTGTTCGTCGTCCTGCATACAGGCGTCAATGGTGTCTGCGTCCATACCGGCCAGGCGGCCAATCTTTTTCAGCTCGGCCGAGATGGCCACCGGATCACGGCCACCGGCGTTCGCCCATGTGGACTGGCTGGCATACAGCAGGTCGGTGATGCCAAAGAATTTTTCAGGACCGGCACAGCGCGCCAGCAGCGATGCCCACACGCCGGGACCATCAAAATAGACCTCGCGGTAGATAAAGTTGATCTTGCCGGTGTCGATATAGTCCTTTTTCAACTGCTTGTAGGGGCCTGTGTTAAAGGCACCGCAATGCGGGCAGGTGTAGCTGGCATATTCGATCATGGTGACAGGCGCGTCGGGGTTGCCCTGTTGCATGTCCTGCACGTCGGAAATGTCGATGGCGCTTTCGCCCTCGGCGGGCTGCGTGGTGACGGTTGCGGCCAGCGGCGTGGTCGAAGGTGTGGTGCGGCCCACGACGAACCATGCGGCGACGGCGACGACCGCCACGGCGGCCACGATTGCGATCAGTCTTTTCATGAAACTTACCTCTTAGCGTTTTGCTTTTGTCAGTACATTGGTGCCCAGACGTTCCAACGCGGCCCGCAGGCCCTCGTCGGCCACGGGGGCGGTTGTCTCTACGGCCCTGGCTTTCAGGCTTGGGTCGACCTCTTTGGGCGCGTCCGCCTTGCGATGACCAAAGGCCACCTGCCCTTCGGCAAAGCCGGTGGGCGCGGTTTGGGTCACGCGGATGCGGGCAATGGCGTTGTAGCCATAGACGCTGTTCACCTTGCTGCGCAGTTGTTCCTTTTGCATTTCCAGCATCGGGGCCTGCGCGCCGGTGGTCAGCAGGGTCAGGGTTGCCCCCATGCCACCACGGGCATAGCTGACCTCGACGGGATGGGCGATGGCGGCGATGTCGTCGCCGACCACCTCGGCCCAGTGGGTCAACAGTTTCGACTGGGCAAAACCACGGCTTTCGCTGGCGGTGCGAATGCGCCCCGTCAGCAAGGCAGAGGTTCGTTTGAACCCTTTTGTGGTGGCAGGACGCCGCGCCATGACTATGTTCCCCCAGAGGTTGGCGCGGATCATAAAGATTTGCGCGCCCGCTGCCAGACATAGCCGCCAGAGAAGGGCATAAATCTTGCGTGAACGCGCCAAAGACCTGCTGGACTGGTACGATGTCCATGCCCGCGTGATGCCATGGCGCACGCCGCCCGCCGACAAACGTGCGGGCACACGCCCCGATCCCTATGCGGTCTGGCTGTCCGAAGTGATGTTGCAACAGACCACCGTTGCCGCGGTAAAGGATTATTTTACCCGTTTCACAACACGTTGGCCCACCGTCGCCGATCTGGCCGCCGCCGAAGATGGCGATGTAATGGCCGAGTGGGCAGGGCTGGGGTATTACGCCCGCGCCCGCAACCTGCTGAAATGCGCCCGCGCTGTCGTGGCAGACCATGGTGGCCGGTTTCCCGCCGATCATGCGGCGCTGCTGGCCTTGCCGGGGATCGGCCCCTATACTGCTGCCGCCATATCCTCGATCGCTTTTGATCTGCCCCATGCGGTGTTGGACGGCAACGTCGAGCGTGTGATGGCGCGTATCTACGACGAACACACACCGTTGCCAGCGGCCAAACCGATCCTGATGGCCCACGCCGAGGCACTGACGCCTGCCGAGCGCCCCGGTGACTATGCCCAAGCGGTCATGGATCTGGGTGCCACCATCTGCACCCCAAAGAATCCCGCCTGCGGCATCTGCCCGTGGCGCGAGCCCTGCCTGGCCCGCCAACGGGGCACGGCGACGGACCTGCCCAGGAAGACACCGAAAAAGGCCAAGCCGATACGCCACGGCACCGTCTATGTCGCGCGCCGCCCCGATGGCGCCTATCTGCTGGAACGTCGCCCCGACCGGGGCCTTTTGGGCGGAATGCTGGGCTGGCCCGGATCGGACTGGGTGGATGTCAGCATGGACCGTCCCGCAGGCACGCCGCCGGTCAATGCCGACTGGGCCGTTCTGCCAGGCGAAGTGCGCCACACCTTTACGCATTTTCACCTGATCCTGACGGTGATGCTGACCGAAACCGACGCGGAACCCGACACGGGCCGGTTCATGACCCAAGCCGAATTCGGTCCCTCGGACCTGCCTACGGTGATGCGCAAGGCCTTTGACCTGACGCGTCACTAAGCGCCCTTTGGTTCATGCGCCCCTTGCGCTATATTCCTGCCAATCAACCGTCTAGCCGAGTGTGCACCATGACATCATCGCCCTATATCCCCGCCGCCGACATGGCCAAGCTGACCCGCGCCGCGCCCTATGCGTTGTCGGTGCTGCTGATCCCGCTGGCATGGGCCTGTGCCGTGACCGGCGGCTGGACCGTGATTCTGCTGCCGGTGTTCACGTGGTATCTGTTTGTCGCGCTGGATTTTGCCGTGGGGCTGGACCCTGACAACGCAGACCCCGACACCGGCGACGACGATCTGTTCTGGTATCGGGCCATCACGCTGGTCTGGGCGCCATTGCAATTCATCAACCTGTTTGCGCTGATCTGGTATGTGGCCCCGGCCGACCATCTGGGCACGCTGGAAAAGCTGGTGCTGTTCTTTGGCGTCGGCGCGATCAACGGCACTGTGGGCATCAACTATGCCCACGAGCTGATGCACCAAAAGCCCAAGCTGGAACGCTGGTGCGCCGACGTGCTGCTGGCGATGGTGCTGTATTCGCATTTCCGGTCCGAGCACATGCTGGTGCACCACCGCTATGTCGGCACCCCGCGCGACACGGTTACCGCGCGCATGGGCGAAACCTTTTACCGGTTCTACCCCCGCGTGCTGAAAGAATCGCTGATCAGCGCGTGGAATGCCGAAAAGGACATGCTGGCCCGCAAGGACCTGCCGTGGAGCGATATATCGAACCCGTTTTTCAAGTATTGGTATCTGCAAGGCACCTTTCTGGTGCTGGCCTTTGCCCTTGGCGGCTGGGCCGGGCTGGGTCTGTTCGTGTTGCAGGCGGGGGTGGCGATCTGGCAGCTTGAGCTGGTCAATTACATCGAACACTACGGGCTGACGCGCAAACATCTGGGGGATGGCAAATACGAACACGTCCATCCGCGCCATTCGTGGAACGCGACCCACCGCGCGTCGAACTGGCTGCTGATCAACCTGCAACGGCATTCGGACCACCATTACAAACCCGACCGCCGCTTTCCCGTGCTGCAAAACCACACAGAGGCGGACGCACCGCAACTGCCCTATGGCTATCCGGTGATGACAATGGCGGCGATGCTGCCGCGTGTCTGGAAACGCATGATGCACCCGCGCGTGCGGGCATGGCGCGATATGTATTACCCCGAGATCACCGACTGGACCGCCTATAACAAGGCGACCAATCCGCGCCCGCGCTAAGGCCCTGAAACAAAAAAAGCCCCGCCATAAAGGCGGGGCATAGGTAGGCGCCCCCATGTGATCGCGACAATGGGTGAAAGTCGCAGGGGCACCAGCGGTGTTGGTAAAACTGTGGTGAAGTGACCCCGCAGGGATCAGTCGTGCATTTCCGACCGGATTTGCTGGCGCAGCACGTCGATGGGCACGGTCTTGCCCTCGCGCTTGAAGCACCAATAAGTCCAGCCGTTGCAGCTGGGCGCGCCTTCCAGATGGGCACCGACCTGATGGATCGACCCTTTGACATCGTCACCGATCAGCGTGCCGTCGGCACGGACCTTGGCCTTGTGACGGTTGTTCATCGAATACAACTGCTCGCCAGGGCGCAGCATGCCACGTTCGACCAACTGGCCAAACGGCACGCGCGGCTCGGCACGTTTCGAGGTGCTGACCGCCAGCGCCTCGCGGTCGAACTTGCGCACCGAAGCGATGCGTTTTGCGGCGACCTTGCGGTACGCCTCTTCGCGTTCGATCCCGATAAATTCGCGGCCCAGCATTTTGGCCACGGCGCCGGTGGTGCCGGTGCCAAAGAACGGGTCCAGAACCACGTCACCGGGGTTGGTCGACCCGACCAGCAGGCGGTGCAACAGGCTTTCGGGTTTTTGCGTCGGATGCGCCTTGTCGCCATCGTCGTTTTTCAAACGCTCGTGGCCGGTGCAGATCGGCAGAACCCAATCGCTGCGCATCTGGATGCCTTCGTTCAGCGCCTTCAGCGCTTCGTAGTTAAAGGTGTATTTGCTGGCTTCGTCCTTGCCGGCCCAGATCATCGTTTCGTGGGCGTTGGTAAACCGCTTGCCGCGAAAGTTGGGCATCGGGTTCGACTTGCGCCAGACCACGTCGTTCAAAATCCAGAAGCCCGCATCCTGCAAGGCGGTGCCGACGCGGAAAATGTTGTGATAGCTGCCAATGACCCAGATCGCGCCGTTGGGTTTCAGCAGACGGCGCGCGGCTTTCAGCCAGGCACGGGTGAACTTGTCATACACCTTGAAACTGTCGAACTGGTCCCAGGCATCATCGACCGCATCCACTTTGGAATTGTCGGGCCGGTGCAGGTCGCCGCGCAACTGCAGGTTATAAGGTGGATCAGCAAAGATCAGGTCCACCGACTCTGCCGGAAGACTGTTCATCACATCAATGCAATCACCCGCAATGATTTCATTCAAGGGAAGCGCCGTGGCGCTCTTGGTCTTTGTCATCATATCTGCCTCTATCCGCGGCCCATTTTGGGCTCGTTGGTTGTGGACAAAGATGAGTCAAAGCTGATTCGTGGTCAATTTCTTTATTGAATCAATTGCTTAACTATTTCTCTTGATACAAGATATTGTGTACAGGTTTGAACGAACGTCTATGGTGTGGGGTGACACCAATATTCTGCAACGCCTCTTTGTGGCTTTTCGACGGATAACCCATGTTCGTCTCCCAGCCATAGCCTGGATGCTGTTGCGCCAAATCCACCATCAGCGCATCGCGCCTAATTTTTGCCACAATTGAGGCCGCTGCAATCGACAGCGACCGTGCGTCCCCCTTGATCACCGTGGTCGCCGCCAGGTTGAGTCCGCGCGGGATCATATTGCCGTCAATCAGCACATGATCGGGCTGCACCAACAGCCCCGAAATGGCGCGTACCATGGCAATATGCGAAGCACGCAGGATGTTGTGTTCGTCAATCTCGGCAACCGAGGCACTGCCCACCGACACATCGGCCCGCGCCATCAGTTCGGCATATAGGGCCTCGCGCCGCTTGGCGCTCAGCGCCTTTGAATCGTTCAGCCCTTCGGGAATGTCATCGGGGTTCAGCACCACGGCGGCGGCCAGCACCGGCCCCGCCAACGGCCCGCGCCCCACTTCGTCCACGCCCGCCACGCGGCCCCCGATCTCAAGCTCGAATGAAAAATCCGGCATGGTCCACGCCCCTTTGTTTCTTTTGGCCTTAAATATCCTCGCCGAAGGCGAAAAGCACACATTTCAAAGCAGCGCACAAACCGCAAGGACGATGCCGCGGATGCAAAAAGGGGGAAGGTGCCCGAACACCCTCCCCCAAGTTAGACCGGAAACAGGGACCCATCCCCGGTCATGACGCCGCCTTTGTTAACGGCGGGCCAATTGGTAGCCACGCTGACGCAGGCATTGCGCGTCATAACCCCGACCAAATCCGTACTGGTCGCGGAAGCGCAAGGCGCAGGTCTGGGGCAGGCTGTTGGAATAGCGGTAGCTCTTCGACAGGCATTTGTCGCCGAACCCGTTGATCTTGCCCTGACGGGTCTGAAAGGTCCGCAGGCAGGCCTGGGGCAACAGCTTGCGATTGTCCGCGCGCGGCGGCAGCGGACGCGGGCGCGGCTGCACCGGGTGATAGCCGGGGCGGTCATGGGGACGGTAACCGGGGCGATCATAGGGGCGGTGGTTGTCATAACGCGTCACGTTATCATCCTTGCGGGAATCGTGGATGACCGCGCCCACAATCGCGAGGCCCAGAATGGCGGCCAGCGCGCGGGCCGTGTCATCCTGATCGGCGGCCGCAGGCGCTGCGGACAGTCCGGTGATGGCGATGGACAGGCCCGCAACAAGGGCGATGAACTTGCGGTGCAAGGACCGAGGTGTGAAAACCGGCATGACGTATTCCTTTCAGACAGGATTTTGTTTTTGGGTGGCCCGGCCTGCATGGCTGAACCTTGGACCAACGATGGGCGCTCTGCCCCCCGTCACACAATAACAGCCCGCTGTTATCCAATATCAGAGGCCCGAAACCCCTGTTGTTATTGAATATCGCGCGCGTACGGGTCACAGTCATGTTTATGAAACGCATTCTGATTTCCCTTGCCTGTGCCGCCCTTCTGGTCGCACCGGCGGCGGCCCAGGCCGCCGACTGCTTTGCCGATTACAAGGCAAAGAAGGAC
Organism: Sulfitobacter sp.; assembly: GCA_034669925.1. GTDB lineage: Bacteria > Pseudomonadota > Alphaproteobacteria > Rhodobacterales > Rhodobacteraceae > Pseudosulfitobacter. The sequence continues at coordinate 2,379,227 of JAXMOM010000001.1, read as the reverse complement.
AATCCCCTGCGCCTGCATTACGGTGTGGCGCAGGTGTCGGCCTGTGACCGTGGTACGGCGCAGGCCGAACTGAAAAACCGTCTTGCCGCCAGCGGCTGGACGTTGTTGCAGATCATGTCTGTGTTCGGCCCCGAAGGCCTTGATCAAAGGAAAGACAGTGCCGGACAATATTTCCTCCGCTTCTGAAATGCGCCAGACTGGCGAACGGTTGGTGCTGGGCGGGATCGCGGCGATCGTCGCGATTCTGCTGGCGGCCGCCATCGTGCTGTTTCTGACCCTGCCCGACGCCGGTGCCTTTAACGCCCAGGTCGAGCGTATCTTTGTCGAAAACGCCGATCTGACCAGCCAGTCCGAGATCAAACTGCTTGAGATTCTGGCGCAGTCGGGCACCGCCTTTTCCGACACGCTGACCAGCTACCGGTTCATCATCTTCGTTCTGCTGACCTTTGCGACCGCCATGCTGGTGGCCGCACTGGTGTTTCTGGTGATGCTGGTCGTCATGGGCCGGAGCCTGAAGCAGATCGAACGCGCGGGCATCGAGGTGAATTCGCTGCTGATCAGCCGCGAGGAGAACACCGTTTACCTGAACAACCTTGGCTTCAAGCTGACCGATGCGGCGATGGAAACCATGTCGATCCTGGCCGAGGCGCGGATGGACGACGACGTGCTGTCCGGCGTCGAGATCGAGGCGATCATCTCGGGGCGCGATGCGTCCGACTGCGAAGAGGCCGCAGGGGCCACCCGCATCAAACGTCTGCGCGACACGCTGGGCAACCAGATCGTCAGCGAACTGCTGGTCAAGAACATCGCGCGGCGCGGATATATGCTGGCCGTGGGCAAGGACGTGATCAAGGTGATCTGACCTGTCAACTCGCTCTGGTCAAAGTTGCAGGGCGCGTCCTAAGGTGCGCCTCGCATACACCCCGGAGGAGAAACCGATGCCAGCGCCGATCAATACATTCAAACAAGCCCTCGCCAACGGTGAAACCGTCATCGGATCGTGGCTCAGCCTTGGCACGGTCAACACGACCGAACTGATGGGCAATATGGGCTTTGACTGGCTGCTGATCGACGGCGAACACACGCCCTATGACATCTCGAACCTGCGCAACCAGCTGATGGCGCTCGAGGCGTCGCCGTCGCACGCCGCCGTGCGCGTGCCATCGGGCGAGACATGGATGATCAAACAGGTGCTGGACGTCGGCGCGCAAACCGTGCTGGTCCCCATGGTCGAAAGCGCCGAACAGGCCCGCCAACTGGTGCGCGCGATGAAATACCCGCCCTTCGGCAATCGTGGTGTCGGCTATTCCAGCACCCGCGCGGCGGGCTTTGGCGGCATCCCTGACTACGGCCAGACCGCAGACGACCAGACCTGCCTGCTGGTGCAGGTGGAAAACCGCGCCGGTCTGGCGGCGCTGGACGAAATCCTGACCATCGACGGCATTGACGGCGTGTTCATCGGCCCCGCCGACCTGTCCGCCGATCTGGGCCACATGGGCCAGCTAAGCCACCCAGATGTGATGGAAGTTATCCTGGATGCCATGCGCCTGATCTCTGCCGCAGGCAAGGCGCCCGGCATCCTCAGCAGTGACGAGGACGTGCTGAACGCGGCGATCGACGCAGGCGCGCGCTTTGTCGCGGTCAGCATTGATGCGTCCCTGCTGGCCAACGCCGCCCGCGCCTCGGCAAAACGCTGGGTCAAATAGGCACGATCCCAGCTTTCTTTTGGCTATAAATATCCAAATCCGGCGGCAGCTTCAGACGCTGCCGCCCTTGATCTGGGTGGCAGCCTGCGTATAGCCGCCTGCCGCGCCGTCAATGAAATGCACGTGGTCGTCGCGCATGATCGACGGCACGATGCAGGTCATCATCGCCTCGCTCTGGCTGTGCATCCCATAGCGGATCGTGCCCGCCTTGCGGGCTGTTTCCAGCAGTTCGGTCAGCCGCGCGGCGGTCGCATCGTCGCAATCCAGCGTCATCTTCAAACCGTCGTCAAACTTGCGGAAATCCGCGTTCTCGCCAACCTTGCGGGCGTAGCTGCGCCCGTCAAATCCGCCGATCTTCAGGCCCGTCTTGATCAGCAGCCAGGCGACAAAGGATTCGAACAGGATCTGCCGCTTGCGCTTCTCCACTGTCATCTTGCCGCGGGTCGCGCGGGCCTCGATCTCGGCGCCTTCGGGCGGCCAGCCGGTGCCCGGCCCCTCGACGGGGGCGGGGTGGCCGTTGCGGTCCAGATCGCCCACCACCTGCAACACATCACGAATCAGGGCCGCGACGGCTGTGTCATCCGCACCGTCTTCGGGCTGGATCAGGACGGACAGGATTTGCCCGTTGCGCGCTTTCATCTGGCTCCAGCGGCACGACAGGCCGGTCAGGTCGGGCTGGGTGCCGGGGTCCGCATGGGGCAGGTCGAACTGGCCGCGTTTCATCTCGGCCTCGGCCCAGCTGATGCCACCGCCGGTGAACATCGCGTAATCCACACCCTTTGCGGCCTGATAGCGCGCCACAGCCACCTCACGGCCCGCGTTGCGGATCGTGGACACCGGCACCATCGCCACCCGCAAGGTCAGGCCAAATTCCTCGCCCGCCCAGACGCGCACATCGGACAGCGCACGCGCCGCCGCGTCGCCCTGTTCAGGCGCGCAAGCAAACGCCGCACCGTCGCCGCCAAAAATGAAGGGAAAGGCCCGCCCCTTGGCCGCGTTGATCTGCGCCGAGATGACGGCAGCGCCGATCATGTTGACCGTCTTGTACCGTCCTTCGGCAATCGCCAGGGTCGAGCCGACAATATCCGACGTGCCCACCAGCCAGTCGTCGGGCAGCGGGGTATAAAGGGACTGATCGGACAGCTTGGCAAAGGCGTCCTGCAACGGCAGTTGGTCATAAAAGTCGTTCATTCGGCATCTCGTTTCTGCGTCGGTCGCGCGCTTGACCTTATACGCACTCTTGCACGGTCGGGGCGACCGTGTAACCAAGCTTCACCGAAGCTTGAAAGGCCGCACCATGCGAACCGGACTTTTTCTTCTGGCGCTGGCCTATGTGCTGAGCCAGTTCTTTCGCGCCTTTCTGGCGGTGCTGGCCGGTCCGCTGGAGACCGATCTGGGTCTGACGCCCGAGGATCTGGCCTTTGCCTCGGGGCTTTGGTTTTTGTCCTTTGCGGCCATGCAGTTGCCGGTAGGCTGGGCACTGGACACTGTCGGCCCGCGTCGCACCGCAGCGGCCCTGTTGCTGGTGGGCGGTGGTGGCGGGGCGGCGCTGTTTGCCGTTGCTGCAAACGCGGTTCACATCGACATTGCCATGGTGCTGATCGGGATCGGCTGTTCGCCGGTGCTGATGGCGTCCTATTACATCTTTGCGCGCGAATTTCCGCCCCTGCAATTCGCCACGCTGGCGGCGCTGATGGTGGGCGTGGGCACGGTGGGCAACCTGATCGCATCCTACCCCATGGCCATATCCGCCGAGCTGATCGGCTGGCGCGCATCCATGGGCGGGCTGGCGGCGCTGTCGGCAGTGGTGGCCCTGGGCGTGGCGCTGACCGTGCGCGACCCCGCCAAGCCGGAAAGTGATATGCGCGGGTCGGTGTTCGACCTGCTGAAAATGCCGGTGCTGTGGCTGATCCTGCCGCTGATGTTTGTCCACTACGCCCCGGCCGGCGCGATCCGTGGCCTGTGGATCGGCCCCTATCTGCGCGATGTCTTTGATGCCAGCCAGTCACAGATCGGGATGGCCACGCTGCTGATGGGGCTGGCGATGATCTTGGGCGTGGTGATGTACGGCCCGCTGGACCGGCTGATGGGCAGCCGCAAATGGGTGAACTTTGGCGGCAACGCGCTGACCGCCGCCGCCGTTCTGACCCTGTGGGCCATTCCCCAGTCTGGCATGTGGACTGCCGTGGCGCTGATGTGTGCCGTGGGTCTGTTCGGGGCGTCTTTTCCGATGATGGTCGCCCATGGCCGCAGCTTTGTGCCGCCCCACCTGACGGGGCGTGGCGTGACCTTGCTGAACCTGTTTGGCATCGGCGGTGTGGGGCTGATGCAATTCGTCACCGGACGGCTGCACGCGGGCGCTCAGGGCGGCGATGTAGCAGCGCCCTATGCAGCCATTTTCGGCTTCTTCGGGCTGGCGCTGATTGCCGGTTTGGCCGTCTACGTGTTTTCCCGCGACAACACCGCCTGAAACGAACTTTGCGTGCCCCTTTCAACGGGGGACCAAGCGGTATATGGACGCCAAGCACCCAAAAATGGAGAATCGCAATGGGTTATCGCGTCGTCGTCGTTGGCGCCACCGGAAACGTGGGCCACGAAATGCTGAACATCCTGGCAGAACGCCAGTTTCCGGTGGATGAAATCACCGCTCTGGCCAGCCGCAAGTCGTTGGGCACGGAGGTCAGCTTTGGCGACAAGACACTCAAAACGAAGGATCTCGATACGTTCGATTTCACGGGTTGGGACATTGCGCTGTTTGCTGTCGGGTCGGACGCCACCAAGAAATACGCGCCCATCGCCGCCAAGGCGGGCTGCTATGTTATTGATAACTCTTCGCTTTATCGCTACGATTCCGACATCCCGCTGATCGTCCCCGAGGTAAACCCCGAGGCCATCGAGCTGGCCGTCAAGCGCAAGATCATCGCCAACCCCAACTGCTCGACCGCGCAGATGGTCGTGGCGCTGAAGCCGCTGCACGACCGTGCGCGGATCAAACGCGTTGTTGTCAGCACCTATCAGTCGGTATCCGGTGCAGGCAAAGAAGGCATTGACGAGCTGTGGGACCAGACCAAGTCGATGTACAATCCCACCGATGACAAGCCTGCGCGCAAGTTCACCAAGCAGATCGCGTTCAACGTGATCCCGCACATCGACGTGTTCATGGACTCGGGCGAGACCAAGGAAGAATGGAAGATGGTCGCCGAGACCAAGAAGATCATCGACTCGTCGATCAAGGTCACAGCGACCTGCGTGCGGGTTCCGGTCTTTGTCGGCCACTCGGAAGCGATCAACATCGAGTTCGAAGAGTTCCTGGACGAGGACGAAGCCCGCGACATCCTGCGCGAAGCGCCCGGTGTCATGGTGATCGACAAGCGCGAGGACGGTGGCTATGTCACGCCGGTTGAATGCGTTGGCGACTTTGCCACGTTCATCAGCCGCATCCGTCAGGACAGCACCATCGACAACGGTCTGAACCTGTGGTGCGTCAGCGACAACCTGCGCAAGGGCGCTGCCCTGAACGCGGTTCAGATCGCCGAAGTGCTGGGCCAGCGGATCCTGAAAAAGGGCTGAATTCCGCCGAAATATGTACAGATTCCAAGGGGCGCTGCACGGCGCCCCTTTTCTTTTGGGCGCGGCTTTTGCACGCTGGGTGCATTGATTTTCAAAAGGTTCCCGATATGCGCTTTGCCATTTTAGCCCCCGCCGTTTCCTTGTCCGCCCTGCTGGCCCCGCTGGCCCCGTGGGCCGACACGCTGACCGTCGACAGCGCGCCCGGTGCCGTGACCGTCTATCCCTATGGTGCACAGGTGACGCGCACCGCCACGGTTGCGCTGCCGCAGGGCACGCATGACCTGGTGCTGCCCGACCTGCCGCAAAACGTCGATCCGTCGCGCATTTCGGTCAAGCTGGCGGGCGCGCAGTTGCAGTCGGTGTCGTTCCGCGACCGCAACCAGCCCCCCGGCCCCGATCAGGACACACCCGAGGTGACCGCAGCGCGGGATGCGTTGAAGGCGGCGGAAACCGCGCTGAACGCTCTGGATGACCGCATTGCGCTGGCGCAGGTGGCCGTGCAGGCGGCCAAGGCGCAGACCGATTTCCTGACCGCCCTTGGCACGTCCGAGGCGCTGCCGATGGATGTGGCGACCCTGCGCGCGCTGTCCCAGATGATCGGGGATCAGACAGTGGTTGCCGGTCAGGCCGCCGGAGAGGCGCGCACCGCGATCCGCGCGCTGATGGAAGAACGCGAAGACCGCGCCGAGGATGTCGCGGACGCACAGGCGGCGCTGGATGCTCTGCTGACCGCGGATCAGGACCGCAGCCGCCTGACCCTGACCGCAACCGCCCCGGCGGCGGGCGACGCAAACGTCGAGGTCAGCTATCAGGTGGCGAATGCCCAGTGGATGCCGGTCTATAACCTGCGTTTGACCACCGGTGACGCGCCCACGCTGGAATTGGAACGCGGAGCGGCTGTGTATCAGGCCAGCGGCGAGGATTGGAAAGACGTGTCGATCACATTGGCAACGGTGCGCCCCAGCGGCCGGACATGGCCCGGCGAAATATATTCGGAACTGCGCCGTATCGAGGACCCCGCCAGCCCCAAGGCCCGCGTGCGGACCGAAGCGATGGGCGCAGTGGCTGACATGGCCCCGCCCGCGCCTGCCCCTGCCATCATGGCTGAACCCGAAACAGCTATCGCGATGCTGGACGGCCCCAGCGTGCAATATGCCTTTCCCAAGCCTGTCAGCGTGGCCAATGGCGCCGACGAGGTTCGCATCGCGCTGGACAAGGTCGACTTTGATACCGACGTCTATGCCCGCGCTGTGCCGCTGAGCGACAGCGTTGCCTATCGGATGGCGCGGATGACCAACACCACGCAGGAACAGCTGCTGGGCAGCGACAGTGCCACCGCCTTTGTCGACGGGCAGATGGTTGGGCAATTCAGCTTTGACCCCGTAGCACCCGGCGAAGAGGTCGATATTGCCTTTGGCCCCATCAAAACCCTGCGGCTGAACCGCGTGCGGCTGAACCGCAACGAGGGCGACCGGGGCATTATATCGCGGTCGAACGAGATCACCGAAGCCACGCGCATCGACATCGGGAACACAGGCACCAAGCCCTGGCGGGTTGAACTGTTCGACCGGGTGCCGGTGTCCGAGCAGGAAGATCTGGAAATCGACTGGACCGCAGACCCCGCACCCACCGTCACCGACCATGACGACCGTAAGGGTGTGCTGATGTGGGACATGACGATTGCCGCCGGTGACGAATCGAACGTGACGTTGAATGTCGAAATGAACTGGCCCGAGGGCAAAATCCTGCGCTGACCCGGCCATTCGCAGCAAACCTTACCCGGTTGTTTACCATGACTGGGTGAGGTCCACAGGAAATCGGGGCAAAAACGCAATTATTTGCGCCGTCAACTTTTCCGTAAATCACTGAAATAAAGCATCTTTGCCAAAAGAACAGAAACTGCGCGCCCAGTTTAACGATTGCCGAAAACAATCCTTAATACATGACAGTCTATGTTGGTCTTGTCAGCAGATGTAACGCTTTGAGGGGGGCGGAGGACATCAGCAGACACCGACCGCCGGTGTGGGGACACGGGGCCAACGGTCACAGAATACCGCAGATCCGGGGGGGTCTGTGCAGCCGGTGCCGCAAAAGCGCACTTGGTGGAAGTCGCCGCACGCGGATGCGCTTTCGAACCATAGTTCACATGCCTTCAATCAAAAACGATGATTGTCAGTTGCCATATAGGTTCAGGGGTGGACCGGTGCACACTGTTCAAGGTCGGGCCTAGGGTACTGCGGCGGTTGCTTCACGCTCCGCCAGGTGCAGTCCCCGACATGGCCGGACGCGCATGGAACACAAAATCAAAAGCGGCGATGTTCCGGGGGGAGCATCGCCGTTTTTCTGTTCATGGGGTTCAGATGGTCGAAACCGGCAGGAATTTTTCGTCGTGGTGGTTGTAGTATTCCAACCCGCCCTCGCCGATGTCCATCCACAGACCATGCATCGTCAGTTCACCCGATTTCAAACGATCCGAAACAAACGGGAAAGTCAGCAGATTTTCCAGCGACGCGACAACTGCGTGCTTTTCAAGCTGCTGGATCTGCACCTGCGGATCTGTTTCATCTGCGACCAGATCATATTTGGGGCGCAGAATGTCCATCCAGCGGCCGACAAAGCTGGTTTTCTCTTCCAGCTCGGGCGCCTTGCCCTGACACATGTCGATGCAACCCTGAACGCCACCGCAGTTCGAATGGCCCATCACGATCAGATGCGCCACTTTCAGCACGGTAACCGCGTATTCGACCGCCGCTGACGTTCCGTGGTGGTCGCCGTCCGGCTCGTAAGGGGGGACAAGGTTGGCAATGTTGCGGTGAATGAAGAATTCGCCCTGATCCGCGCCAAAGATCGACGTGACGTGCACGCGGCTGTCACAGCAAGAAATCATCATCGCACGCGGGCGCTGACCCTCGTTGGCCAAACGGCGATACCAGGCCTGATTGTCGGCATATCCGGTGGCTTTCCAACCGTTATAGCGTTGCAGCAGATAGCTAGGCAGTGGCTTTACATTATGCATCTGTAACGGTTCTCTCGCTTGGGCCTTTGGGCGGGTGTCGTCCGCGATACAGCGAATTGTTCCGAATTTCGAGAGAAAATCGTCGCCCGTGCCGCAGCGTGTCAACCAAATGCAAACGGGTACAGGCCTAAGGTGCGCTTAGGGCCGTGGGGGTCTATCAAGGGGTGACCAAGAAATGAGCTGTGTAACAAAAATCAATCCGTCCGAGGACGTGGCCGTCAACAACGACCGGCTGGGTGCGCTATACGCCCAAATGGGCGAGGTCAGCGCCGAAGACATCCTGTGCCGCGCCATGGAGGAACTGGCGCTGCGCATGTCCCATTGCGAGCGGTTGTTTCGCACGGACGACCATGCGGGCCTGCGCAAAAGCGCGCGATCGCTGATCGCCATTGCCGACCAAATTGGCATGGACGTGCTGGCGCGGGTTGCGGGCGACGTGACCTATTGCATCGACCGCAGGGACACCGTGGGGCTGGCCGCCACGCTGAACCGGCTGATGCGCACCGGCGAAGGGTCGCTGACGGCCGTCTGGGATCTGCAAGACGTTACGCTTTAGGCGTTGCAGGGCTTGCGGGCGGCCACAGGCCCGTTAGGTTGTGCGCAATCCCCTAACGAGGTTGCGCACATGCCCCTTACCCAATCCACGTTCACACGCACCGACACTGCCATTCCGCTGTTCGTCGTTCCCGAAGACACCTGTGCCGACTGGCTGGCGTCGCTGGACGCGCCTGCACAGGCCTGGGCGGAAACCTCGGGCTTTGCCGGCAAGATCGGGCAGGCGCTGGTGGTCCCGGATATGGACGGCGCGGTGCAACTGGCGGCTGTCGGTTACGGCTCCGCCGCCGACCGCGCGCGGGGGCGGTTCCATGTCGCCGCCGCGGTGCCGAAATTGCCCGCTGGCACCTATGGCCTGCGCGGTGATCTGCCTGCCAGTGCGCTGGAGATCGAGGCGTTGGGCTGGCTTCTGGCGTCCTACCGGTTTGACCGCTACTGCGCCCAAAGCCCGGCGCGCGCCCTGCTGACCGCGCCCGAGGGGATCGATTCGACGCGCATCGAGGCCATCGCCGCAGGCGAGGCGCTGACCCGCGACCTGATCAACACCCCTGCATCGGACATGGGTCCGCCCGACCTTGAAGGGGCCGCACAACAGGTGGCGGATGACTTTGGCGCGGAAATGACCGTGACCGTTGGCGATGATCTGCTGCGCGACAACTTTCCCATGATCCACGCCGTTGGCCGCGCCGCCGACCGCGCGCCGCGCCTGATCGACATGGCATGGGGCAGCGCGGGGCCAAAGCTGACGCTGGTGGGCAAGGGCGTGTGTTTCGACACCGGCGGGCTGAACCTGAAACCCGGCGCGTCGATGGGCCTGATGAAGAAAGACATGGGCGGGGCCGCTGCCGTGCTGGGGCTGGCCCGCATGATCATGGCGCTGAAGCTGCCGGTGCAGTTGCGCGTGCTGATCCCGGCGGTGGAAAACTCGGTCTCGTCAAACGCCTTCCGTCCGCAGGACATCCTGACCTCGCGCAAGGGGCTGACGGTTGAAATCAACAACACCGACGCCGAGGGGCGTCTGGTGCTGGCCGACGCGCTGGCGCTGGCGGATGAGGGCAAGCCAGACCTGATTGTGTCGATGGCCACGCTGACCGGCGCCGCCCGTGTCGCCGTGGGGCCGGATCTGGCGCCCTACTACGTTGACGATCTGTCGCTGGTTACCGCGCTTGAGCAGGCCGCCGAGGCGGTCGGCGATCCGGTCTGGCGTATGCCGTTCCACGCCCCCTACGAGGCGATGATCGAACCCGGTATCGCCGATCTGGACAACGCGCCCAAGGGCGGCTTTGCGGGGTCGATCACCGCCGCACTGTTCCTGCGCCGCTTTGTCACCGACACGCCCCGCTACATGCATTTCGACATCTACGGCTGGCAACCGTCCGAAGCGCCCGCCCGTCCGAAGGGCGGCGTGGGCCAAGGCACGCGGGCGCTGCTTGCGGCCCTGCCTGCCGCGCTTAAGCTATGACCGACCGGCGCAGCACGCCAAACCCGTCGTGGGTCGACAGCAGCGCACCAGCGCAGATCGGCGTGGCGCTGGTTGATCTGCTGGACGCGCCGAACGGCATCCGCGACCGGCAGTTGATCTATGGCGATCCGGTCACTGTCTTGGGCGCACAAGACGGGCACAGCTATGTCCGTGCCGACCGGGACGGCTATATCGGTTTCGTGCCCACGGCGGCGCTGGCGCAGGCGGCACCGCACACGCACCGCGTCATCGCACGCGCCGGCCACGCCTATGCACGCGCCGACATGAAGTCGCCCGACCGCACGATGCTAAGCTTTGGCAGCCGCCTGACGGCGCTGTCGGAAACGCCCAAGTTCATCGAAACCGCCGCAGGGTTTGTCCCCAAACAACATATCGCCCCCGCCGATCACTGGCAGGACGACCCCGCCGCCATCGCCGCACTATTCCTTGGCACGCCCTATCTGTGGGGCGGCAATTCGGGCACCGGCATCGACTGTTCGGGACTGGTTCAGGCCGCCTGTCTGGCCTGCAACATCCCCTGCGACGGCGACAGCGACCAACAGGCGCGCAACTTGGGTACGGACCTGCCCGAAGGCACCCCGCCACAGCGCAACGATCTGTTCTTCTGGAAAGGTCACGTCGCGCTGGTCTATGACGGCAGCACCCTGATCCATGCCAATGCCCACCATATGGCCACGACGTTCGAGCCGATCAGCGACGCGCTGGCCCGTATCGAAAAATCAGATGGTGGACGCACGGCGCACAAACGCCTCTGACTTCATCTTGCTGGAAATACTCCGGGGGAGGCGCACAGCGCCGGGGGCAGCGCCCCCACATACGCGTGCGGTCTCACTCAACCGCGCGGATCAGCTTGCGTTCCAGCACGCGTAGTACGGTCTTCAGGTCCGCACCGCGCCGCAAGATCTGCCCGTCCATGCCGATCACCGCGTACATGCCCTGCTTGCCCCGCAGCTTGGGGCGCTTTTCGATGCGGTACATCGGATGTTCGGCGGTGCGGCGGAACACCGAAAACACGGCAACCTCGCGCAGGCATGAAATCCCGTAATCACGCCATTCGCCCGCCGCCACCATCCGCCCGTACAGCGACAGAATCAGCGCCAGTTCGGGCCGCTGGAACGCCACCTGCGGGCTGGGCATCTCGCGCAAATTGACGGGGGGTGGCGTGTGCAATGTCATGCTATAACAGTTGCGTTGAAAACTGCGCAAATCAAGCCCCTTCAACGGCATAAGGCTTGAAAGCGTTACAGTTTACAGGCAACCTGACTGAACTTGGAAACATGAGGTGATCCATGACCCCGCAAGACCGCGCTGAACGCAGTGCCCGCGAGATGCTGCAGGGCGACACCGCCAGCCAGTCGCTGGGCATGATCATCACCGAAATCGCGCCGGGCTGCGCCACGCTGACCATGCCGGTGACCGGCGCCATGTTGAACGGGCACGGCATTTGCCACGGCGGCTATATCTTTACGCTGGCCGACAGCGCCTTTGCCTTTGCGTGCAACACCTACAACCAGCGCACAGTCGCCCAGCAGAACCAGATCACCTATCTGGCCCCCGGCCAGCCGAACGACACCCTGACCGCCCGCGCGGTCGAAGTGTCGCGCACCGGGCGGTCGGGCATCTATGACGTGACCGTGACCGCCAGCGACGGCACCGCGCTGGCCCTGTTTCGCGGCCTGTCGCGCACGATCAAAGGCCAGATTTTCCCTGAGGAGGAGGGCACCACATGAAAGACCTGACACCGGACAAGGCCAGCCTTGATCCGCTCGAGCTTGCCTCGTGCGATGAAATCTCGGCCTTGCAGCTTACGCGGCTGAAATGGTCGCTGAACCACGCTTATACGAACGTTCCGCACTACAAAAAGGCGTTTGATGCGGCGGGCGTACACCCCGACGATCTGCACAGCCTGTCGGACCTGTCCAAGTTTCCGTTTACCGTGAAACAGGACCTGCGCGACAATTACCCTTTTGGCATGTTCGCCGTGCCGCGCGAACAGGTCTCTCGCATCCATGCCTCGTCGGGCACCACGGGCCAACCCACCGTCGTCGGCTATACCCGCAACGATCTGAATGTCTGGGGCAGCGTCGTCGCCCGCAGCCTGCGCGCATCGGGCCTGCGCCCCGGCGATCTGTTGCACAACGCCTATGGCTACGGGCTGTTCACCGGCGGTCTGGGCATCCATCTGGGCGCGGACAAACTGGGCCTGTCCACTGTGCCAATCTCGGGCGGGATGACCCCGCGCCAGGTGCGTCTGATCGAGGATTTCAAACCCGACGGCATCACCGTCACGCCTTCCTATGCGCTGTCCATTCTGGACGAATTCAACGCCCAAGGCCTGGACCCCCGCGACAGTTCAATGAAGGTCGGCATTTTCGGCGCCGAACCCTGGACCAACGCCATGCGCCGCGAGATCGAGGATGCTTTTGATATGCACGCGGTCGACATTTACGGCCTGTCCGAAATCATGGGGCCGGGTGTTGCCAACGAATGCGTCGAGACCAAGGACGGCCTGCACATCTGGGAGGATCATTTCTATCCCGAGGTGATCAACCCCGAAACGGGCGAACTGGTCGCTGACGGCGAACAGGGCGAGCTGGTCTTTACCTCGCTGACCAAAGAGGCGTTTCCGATCATCCGTTACCGCACCCGCGACCTGACGCGGCTGTTGCCGGGCACCGCGCGCAGTATGCGACGAATGGAGAAAATCACCGGCCGGTCGGACGACATGATCATCCTGCGCGGCGTCAACGTGTTCCCAACCCAGATCGAGGAATGCCTGATGGCCACCGCCGGTCTTGCACCGCACTTTCAGATCGAGCTGACCAAACCGGGACGGATGGACCAGCTTTGCGTTCTGGCCGAAGTGGCGGATGCATCGGTGCTGGGTGACGCACGGGACGCGGCGGCCAAAGCGCTGTCGGACCGGATCAAACAGATCATCGGCATTTCGGTCAAAGTGTTGGTGTCCGACGTGGGCGGCGTGGCCCGTTCCGAGGGCAAGGCCGCGCGGATCATCGACAAAAGATAAACACCTGGGGGCGCGACCACGCGCTGCGCCCCTGACGACGGTATTGCTGTCTGCCCGCCCGCAAACATGGCATCTGCAAGGTCCCGCCTACGCCTCTGGCTTCAACCAATCGGGCGGTTCAGCGCGGTTCCAGATGCGGTTGGGGTTGTCCTCATCCTGCCCCGAAACATGCGTACACCGCGTGATCGGCTGCACGAAAATCACCGGTTCTTCGTAAGGGTGGGCGCTATAGATCGCCTCGACCACCGGCACCACATCCCCGCCGACAAAAAACGAAAGCTCGGTGCAATAGACCGTCAGCACACCGTCGGTCGCGGCATTGCGCCCCGTGCCCAAGCCACGAAACCGCTGTTCGCCCACAGCACTGGCAAAGCTGACATGATCGTAATCGCCCCAACCCAGCGGATCGACGGCATAGATTGCGTCCAGCACTGCCTGCAATGCGCTTTGCGGCACTTGGACCCGCACCAAATGCCCCGATTGCGGTTTGAACCTGTCGCTTTTCATGCCCGCCCCGATTCTGCGCCATACCGCGCCAAAAACATTTCAACCGCCCCGTTTACCACGCGGTCGATGTCGGCCTGGGTTGCCTTGTCCGTCACGCCCAGGATCAGGCGCGGCCACAGGTCGGCCTTGCACAGCTCACCGAACTGGTCAGCGGCAAGCTGCATGTCGTCGATCACCAGCTCGCCCCGCTCTACCGCACCTTCGAGATAGCGAATCAACTCAGCCTTCATCACCATCGGACCCGAGGCGTAGAACTGCCGCCCCAGATCAGGGAACCGTTCGCTTTCGGCCACACAGATGCGAAACATCTGCTGGCCAAAGGTCGAAGTCAGAAACGCCAGCACATGCCGCGCCGCCTGTTCCAGAACCTCGCGCGGGTGCCCGCACCCGTTGATCATATCGACCGCAGCCTGCGACTGGCGGCGGCATTCGCCTGCGGCTACCTCCATGAACAGCAACCGTTTGTCGGGGAAATAGCTGTACAGCGTCGCCTTGGACACGCCTGCCACCTTGGCGATCTGGTCCACACTGGCGCCTTCAAATCCGTCGGCCAGAAACACCGAACGTGCGCCCTCCAGCACCTGATCGAACTTGCGGCCTTTGCGAATGGTGAGGCTGTGTGTGGTCATAAAACTCTTACCTTGTGCACCTGAGATATAAACTGATTGGTTCAGTTCGCACAGTACATTCCCGCAAGACTTCGCTTTTGCTTGTGAACCCGGTGCGTTCATCTATATTAGAATCGTTCTAACTTGGCCTCGGAAAGACTCACCATGCGTTTCAACCTTACCCGCAAGCGGTTTCGCGATCTGGACGAACAGGAAATTCTGGCGCTGGCGATCTCGTCGGAAGAAGACGATGCGCAAATCTATCGCGGCTATGCCGAAAGCCTGCGCGCCGACTATCCCGCCAGTGCCGCCGTGTTCGATGGCATGGCCGCCGAGGAAGACACCCACCGCCAGCGCCTGATCGACCTGCACAGCGCCCGCTTTGGCCCCGTGATCCCGCTGATCCGCCGTGAACACGTCTCGGGCTTTTACGCGCGCCGACCGGTCTGGTTGACCCGCAATCTGGGGCTGGAGCGTATCCGCGCCGAAGCCGCCGCGATGGAGCATGATGCCGAACGGTTCTATCTGGCCGCTGCCGCCCGCACGCAGGACGCCGACACCCGCAAGCTGCTGGGCGATCTGGCCGCCGCCGAAGCAGGCCACCAGACCGCCGCCGAAGACCTGCACGACCAGCACCTGAGCCAAGACGCCCGCGAGGCCGAAGGCGCCGTCGAGCGGCGTCAGTTCATCCTGACATGGGTGCAACCGGGGCTGGCGGGGCTGATGGACGGGTCGGTGTCGACGCTGGCGCCCATCTTTGCCACCGCCTTTGCCACGCACAACACCTGGACCACCTTTCTGGTGGGGCTGGCCGCGTCCATCGGTGCCGGTATCTCGATGGGCTTTACCGAGGCGGCGTCGGACGATGGCGCGCTGTCGGGACGCGGATCGCCGATCAAACGCGGGATCGCGGCCGGGGTAATGACCACGCTGGGCGGGCTGGGACATGCCCTGCCCTACCTGATCACCGACTTCTGGACCGCCACGACCGTCGCCTTTGTCGTTGTGTTCATCGAGCTTTGGGCCATCGCGTGGATTCAAAAAACCTATATGGAAACACCGTTCTGGCGCGCAGCCTTGCAGGTGGTTCTGGGGGGTGCACTTGTCTTTGCGGCCGGCGTTTTGATCGGCAGCGGATAGACAGGCTGCAAACCGCACGCTATCCCTGTGGCCAATGTTGGCCATCTTCCTCAAGACGTTGCCGTTTTTCGCGCTGATCGGCCTGGGTTACTGGGCGGGTCGCGCACGCTTTTTCAGCCAGGAAGCGACCGCCTATCTGACCAAATTCGTGTTCTACTTTGCGCTGTCGGCGATGCTGTTCCGCTTTTCCGCCAACCTCGGGCTGGCCGAAGTCTGGAACGGACGGCTGGTGGCGGCCTATCTGTGGGGCACGCTTTTCGTCTACGGCATCGCCACCATCGTGGGCTATTTGCGCCGCCAAAGCACCGAAATCACCGCCATCGAAGCGCAATGCGCCGTCATCGGCAACACCGGCTTTCTGGGCGTGCCGATGCTGACCCTGTTGCTGGGCGAAGCGGCCATCGGCCCCATCGTGCTGGCGCTGGCGGTGGACCTGATCGTGTTTTCGTCGCTGATCGTGATCCTGATCACCGCCGCGCGCGAAGGCGAAATTCGCCTTGGCATCTTCAAGGCCGTCGCCATCGGCCTGCTGAAAAACCCTATGATCGTGGCCATTTCGCTGGGCTTCATCTGGTCCGCCCTGCATATCCCGATCCCTGCCCCCTTTAACGAATTCCTCAGCATTCTGGGCGGTGCGGCCACCCCCTGTGCCCTGTTCGCCATCGGCGCGTCGCTGGCCAGCAAATCCGCCGAACGGCTGTCGGTTGCGGGCTGGCTCAGCTTTTGCAAACTGGTGCTGCACCCGGCCTTTGTCGCCTTTGCGGCGATCTTCCTGTTCTCGGTCGACACGTTCTCGGCCACGGTCATCATCTCGGCCGCGGCCCTGCCGGTGGCGGGCAACATCTTTATGTTGGCGCAGCACTACGGCGTCGCCCCCCAGCGCGTGTCGGCGGCGATTCTCGTCTCGACCGCGATCAGCATCGCCACCGTGTCGCTGATCATCGGCTGGCTGACGGCTGGCTGACGCTTCTTTTGGCCCCAAATATCCCCGCCGGAGGCACCTGTCCTTGCCGCCCGCGCCGCCACCCGATAGCCATACCCTAACCTTCAAAGGAGCACAGACATGAAAACCGTTTCCGAAAACGCCTGCTTTGGCGGCACCCAAGGTGTCTATTCCCACGCGTCCGACGCCTGCGGCTGCGACATGACATTCGGCCTGTTCCTGCCGCTCGAGGCACGCGACGGTCCGGTGCCCGTGCTGTGGTATCTGTCGGGTCTGACCTGCACCCACGAAAACGCCATGACCAAGGCGGGCGCCCAAGTCTGGGCTGCCGAACATGGCATCGCGCTGGTCTTCCCCGACACATCGCCGCGCGGCGAGGATGTGGCCGACGACGATGCCTATGACATGGGCAAAGGGGCGGGTTTTTATGTGGATGCGACGCAGACCCCTTGGAAACCGAATTTCAATATGTGGTCCTATATTGCAGAAGAACTGCCCAACCTGATCGCGGAGAATTTCGCAGTGGACATGGACCGCCAAGCCATCACCGGCCATTCAATGGGCGGACACGGCGCGTTGACGCTGGCGATGGGCCTGCCCGGGCGCTACCGCTCGGTCTCGGCCTTTGCGCCGATCTGCAATCCCGCGGGCAGCGATTGGGGTCGCAAGCAGCTTCAGGGGTATCTGGGGGATGACGAATCCAAATGGGCGCGTCATGATGCCAGCCTGATGATGAAGGACAAGGGATTTGACGGCCCCTTGCTGGTCGACACTGGCACCGATGACCAGTTCATCGACCTCCTGAAACCAGAAGCATTGGCCGAAGCGGTTGCAAAGCGTCGCCAGCAGGCCACGCTGCGGCTGCAACCGGGCTATGATCACAGCTACTTCTTCGTCTCGACTTTCATGGAAGATCACGTGGCCTTCCACGCAGACGCGCTTTACTCAGATTAAGGACGTTCATGTCGCACTATGATCTTGTCATCATCGGGTCCGGCCCCGCGGGCCGGTCCGCCGCCATCCAGGCGGGCAAGCTGAAACGCCGCGTGCTGGTCATCGACCGGCGCGACCGGCTGGGCGGGGTGTCGGTGCACACCGGCACGATCCCGTCCAAAACTCTGCGCGAAACCGTGCTGAACCTCAGCGGCTGGCGTGAGCGCAGCTTTTACGGGCGGTCCTATCGCGCACGTCAGGACATCGGGGCCGAAGACCTGCGCGCCCGGCTGCACATGACACTGGATTACGAGGTGGACGTGCTGGAACACCAGTTCGCCCGCAACCACGTCGAGACCCTGCACGGGGCTGCACGCTTCGTCGACCCGCATACGCTTGAGGTGGACACCGAAGCGGGTAAGAAAACCACGATCACTTCGGACAAGTTCCTGATTTCCACAGGCACCCGCACCTATCGGCCCGATGATGTGCCGTTCAACGGGCGCACGGTGGTGGACAGCGACGACTTTCTCGACATGAAAGAGATTCCGCGCAGCCTGATCGTCATTGGCGCGGGCGTGATCGGCGTGGAATATGCCACCATGTTCGCCGCGCTGGACGTGCGCGTCACCCTGATCGAGCCGCGCGACAGTTTCCTGGATTTCATAGACGCCGC
Source organism: Sulfitobacter sp. (assembly GCA_034669925.1). GTDB lineage: Bacteria > Pseudomonadota > Alphaproteobacteria > Rhodobacterales > Rhodobacteraceae > Pseudosulfitobacter. The sequence goes on along the minus strand of JAXMOM010000001.1, from coordinate 2,361,062 downwards.
GACCATTCAGGAATTCACGCACGAAATCCGCGAAAACGGCGTTGACCTGCGGCTGGGTGCGGCCGTGGACAAGGTCGAGGATACAGGCGCCCATATCGAAGTCAGCCTGTCCAATGGCCGCCATGTGCGCGGCGAGATGCTGTTGTTCGCAGCCGGGCGGATGGGCGCCACCGACAAGTTGAACACCGCAGCCGCCGGGCTTGAGACTGACCATCGCGGACGGCTGAGCGTGGACCGCAAGACCTATCAGACCAATGTGCCGCATATTTATGCAGCCGGTGACGTGATCGGCCACCCTTCGCTGGCCTCGACATCGCTGCAACAGGGCCGCGTTGCGGCCTGTCACGCGTTGGACACCCCGACGCTGGAAGAAAGCCCGTGGTTTCCCTATGGCATCTATTCGGTTCCCGAAATCAGCACCTGCGGCATGTCCGAGGAAGAGATGCAGGAGCGCGGCATCGCCTACGAGGTTGGAATTGCCCGTATGCGTGAAACCTCACGGGGGCACATCATGGGGCTGGAACACGGCATGTTGAAAATGCTGGTCAGCCTGAAAACCCGCCGCGTGCTGGGCGTGCAGATCGTTGGCGAAGGGGCGACCGAGCTGATCCACATCGCGCAGGCTGTGCTGAACCTGAAAGGGACCGTGGATTACTTCGTGCAGAACACGTTCAATTATCCAACACTGGCAGAGGCTTACAAGATCGCGGGCCTGGACGCGTTCAACCGTATGCCCATCCCTGACGCCTACAGAGCGCCACGCAAGGCCGCCGAATGAGCCTGTATATCGACGCCGACGCCTGCCCCGTCAAAGCCGAGGCCGAACGGGTCGCAACCCGCCACCGGCTGAAGATGTATGTGGTGTCCAACGGCGGGCTGCGTCCGTCGCAGAACCCGCTGGTTGAAACCGTGATCGTGCCCGAGGGGCCGGACGTGGCCGATATGTGGATCGCCGACCGCGCAGGCCCCGGCGACGTGGTGGTCACGGGCGACATTCCACTGGCTGCCAAATGCGTCGAAGCAGGCGCGCAGGTGCTGAAACACAACGGCGAGCCGCTGACACAGGCCAACATCGGCAACGTGCTGGCCACCCGCGATCTGATGACCGATCTGCGCAGCGCCGATCCCTTTCGCATCGGCGGCGGCAAAGGCTTTACAAAGGCCGACCGCTCACGTTTTCTGGACGCACTCGAGCGGGCGATACGCACCGCAGCAAAGACATAAAGCGCCCCTTTCCCGCAGCGGAGAGCGGCGCGGGAAAGGCAAGATATATGACCATCAAGGCCGTCGTGTTCGACATCGGAAACGTGTTGATCGAGTGGCAACCCGAGCGGTTCTTTGACAGGGAGATCGGCGGCCAGCGCCGCCGCGAGATGTTCGCCAACGTCGACCTGCACGGCATGAACGACCGCGTCGACATGGGCGAAAACTTTACCGATACGGTGATGGCTGCCGCCGATGCCAACCCCGATTGGGCCCCTGAAATTCGCATGTGGCACGATCGCTGGATCGACATGGCGGCCCCCGCCATCGACCGTTCGGCACGCCTGATGAAGGCGTTGCAGGCCAAGGGCACTCCGGTGTTTTCGCTGACCAACTTTGGCATTCAAACCTATGACATCGCCGCCAAGGTCTATCCGATCCTGCGCGAATTCGACCGTGATTTCATCTCGGGGCATATGGGGGTGATCAAACCTGACCCGCAGATTTACCAGATGCTGGAGGACGAAAGCGGCCTTTCGGGCGATGCATTGCTGTTTACGGACGACCGCGCCGACAACATCGCTGCCGCAGCGGCGCGCGGCTGGAACACCCATCTGTTCACAGACCCCGAAGGCTGGGCCGCGCGTCTGGTGTCCGAAGGGCTGCTGACCGAGGACGAAGCGCAATGAGCAATATTCCCATCATCCCTTTCGCTGAAGGTGACGCCCTGCTGGACTGGATCGGCCTGACCGATGCGCTGGCAGCGGGCCACAACCTGCCCCCGGCCGAGATTGGCGATACGTTCCTGTACCGTGACCCTGACACGCTGCTGAACCGTTCGGCGTGGATCGACGGGCTGGGCATTGCGGTGAAATCGGCCACGATCTTTCCGGGCAATCCGGCCAACAGCAAGCCGATGGTGAACGGCGGCGTGACGCTGTATTCAGACACCGACGGCACGCTTGAGGCGATTGTCGATTTCCACCTGGTGACCAAATGGAAGACGGCAGGCGACAGCCTGACTGCTGCGCGCAAGTTGGCGCGCCCTGACAGCGAAAACATCCTGATCGTGGGCGCCGGAACCGTGGGCCACAACCTGCACGCCGCCTATTCCGCGGCCTTCCCCGATGCGCGCTTTACCGTCTGGAACCGCACCCGGGCCAATGCCGACAAGATGGCGCAAGAGATCGAGGGTTTGCAGGTGGCGGACGATCTGGAAACAGCCGTGCGCGCCGCCGACATCATCACCAGCGCCACCATGTCCACCGAACCGCTGATCATGGGCGACTGGTTGCAACCGGGCCAGCACGTCGATCTGATCGGCGCCTATCGCCCCGACATGCGCGAGGTTGACGATGCGGCCTTGCAGAAGTCGCGGGTCTTTGTTGACAGCTTTAACACCACCATCGGCCATATCGGAGAGATCAACATTCCGCTGGAAAGCGGCGCGATCACCCGCGATCATCTGCTGGCCGATTACTATGACATCAACGCCTTCAAACGCACGTCGGACGACGAGATTACTCTGTTCAAGAACGGCGGCGGCGCGCATCTGGACCTGATGACCAGCCGCTATATCCTGGACCGCTGGAAAGCGGGCAGATGATAGGCTGGGCGCTGCTTTTGCTGGCTGCCGTGATCGCCGTGCCGCTGGTGATCGAGGCAACCCGCAAGCGTATGACCCGCGACACCCGTCGCAATGCGCCCGGCCAATTCGCCACCCTGTCGCATGGCGTTGTGCATTACGACTGGCTTGGTCCCACGCGCGGGCCGGTTTGTGTGTGCATCCACGGGCTGACCACGGCGTCCTACGTCTGGGGCGGGCTGACGCGCGGGCTGGCGTTGATGGGCTTTCGCATCCTGATTTTCGACCACTACGGGCGCGGCTATTCGGATCGGCCCAAGGCGGCGCATGACGATGCGTTCTACCTGACCGAGCTTGAGGAACTGCTGGCCCATGAAAACGTCGGCGGCGACCTGACCCTTATCGGCTATTCGATGGGCGGTGCGATTGCTGCGCTGTTCGCCGCCAACCACCCCGACCGCGTGCGCCAGCTGATCCTGCTGGCCCCTGCGGGCATGGGCCTTGTGCGCAAGCGGCTGAACCGGTTTATCACGCAAACCCCGCTGATCGGCGACTGGCTGATGCTGGCCTTTTTCCCACGCCAGCTGCGCAAGGGAATCAAGTCCGAAGCCGCCGCAAATACCCAGGTGGAAAACATCGGCGACATGCAACAGGCCGAACTGAACTGGCGCGGGTTCGTGCCTGCGGTTCTGTCCAGCCTGCGCGGCGTGCTGGGGCGTGGCCTGAAGGCCGAACACCAGATCATCCACCGCGCGGGCATTCCGGTGCTGGCGATCTGGGGGCGCGAGGACACGGTGATTCCGATGTCATCCGTCGGCGTTCTGGCCGAATGGAGCCGCAACGCCCACCAAGAGGTGATCGACGGCGCGACCCATGCGCTGACCTATACCCACGCGGATCAGATCCTGGAGATCATCCGGGACAACCCGCCAAAGCTTTAGGGTCAGGACCCTAGGCCGCTTTCGCCATCAGCCCGCTGCCCAAGGTCCGCTCGCGGATCGGCAGGTGGACGATGGCGCTGAACGCACCGACGCCGACACCAATCCACCAGACCATCGTATAGTTGCCGGTGATGTCGTACATGCGCCCGCCCAGCCAGACGCCCAGAAAGCTGCCCAACTGGTGGCTGAAGAACACGATGCCATACAGCGTGCCCATATACCGCAGCCCGTAAATATGCGCGACCAGCCCAGAGGTCAGCGGCACCGTGGCCAGCCACAGTGCCCCCATCCCGACCGAAAACAGGATCACCGACAACGGCGTGATCGGCATCAGGATGAACAGCCCCGCAATCACGGTGCGGCCGACATAGATCCCCGCCAGCAGGTATTTCTTTGAAAACCGCTTGCCCGCCCAACCGGCGGTCAGCGTGCCCACGATATTGGCCAACCCGATCAGCGAAATCGCCACCGCCCCCAGCGCCGAGGTGCTGGTGATGCCGATGTTGTGCAGCACACCGCCCGGCAGGATCGGGCCACACAGCTCGGTGACAAAGGCCGGAAAATGCGCCGTGATGAAACCCAGCTGATAGCCACAGCTAAAGAACCCCAGGAAAATCAGCGTAAAGGACGGATCGCGAAAGGCTTTGATCAGGATCTGGCCCATGCTTTCCTCAAGCTCGGACTTGGTCGCCGTCACCGGCGCACGCATCAGCGGCAGCGTCAGCAGCATCGCCATGATCGCGGCGGCAAAGGTCATGAACACCATCTGCCAGCTCATCATCGTCAGCAGCCATTCGGCCACCGGCGCGCCAAAAACCTGCCCCGCGCTGCCCGCTGCCGTAGCAATGGCCAGCGACATCGAACGGTTATCGTCACTAGCGGCCCGGCCCACCACGGCCAGGATCACGCCAAACCCGGTGCCCGCAATGCCAAAGCCCACCAGCCATGCATAGGCCTGATGTTCCAGCGGGGTGGTCGATCCTGCGGACAGCACCAGCCCGATGGCATAAAGCACCGCGCCGATCACGATGGCTTTGCGGTCGCCGATCTTTTCCGCGATGGCCCCGAAAATCGGCTGGCCTACGCCCCACGCAAGGTTCTGGATCGCGATGGCCAGCGAAAACTCGGTTCTCAGCCAGCCGAACTCGGCCGCAATCGGGATCTGGAACACGCCAAAGGACGCCCGCACCGCAAAGCTGACCATGATGATAAAACAACCAACCAAAAGGACAGGCGTGAAAAGGGAGGTACGGGGGGGCATCGTGCAAGCTCCGGTTCAAGGATGCGCGAACTTTTAGAGAAATGCAGGCGGTGGTCAAATCAGCATTTCAACCCGTCACGTCACGAAATTTGATGAGAACCTCGCGCCCCCTGCTTTTCAAGGCGCGACCGCTCGGCTAAGGCAGGGCATGACCAAGTTCAGCACCATCTACACGCAGTTGACCGAAGACGGCACATTGCAATCCGATCCTGCCCAGGTGGCAGTGATGGATGAATTCGACCGCATCCAAGAGGCGCTGAACACGCCCGTGAAAACCGGCTGGTTCCGCAAGGCGCCCGAAGCGCCCAAGGGGCTGTACCTGTGGGGTGGCGTCGGGCGGGGCAAGTCGATGCTGATGGACCTGTTCGTCCAGCACATCGGGGACGTGCCCGCACGGCGCGTGCATTTTCACGCCTTCATGCAGGAAATCCACGCAGCCCTGCACGAGGCGCACCAGAACGGCGTCGAGGATGCGGTGGCCCCCGTGGCGAAAAAGGTGGCCGAAAGCGTGCGGCTGCTGGCCTTTGACGAAATGCAGATCACCGACATCACCGACGCGATGATCGTCGGGCGGCTGTTCCGCGCCCTGTTCGAGGCGGGCACATGCGTGATCACCACATCGAACCGGCACCCGGACGAGCTGTACAAGAACGGGTTGAACCGCCAGCTGTTCCTGCCTGCCATTGACCTGATCAAGGACAAGATGGTCGTGCACGAAATGGTCAGCCCGCGCGACTATCGTCAAGACCGTCTGGCGGGCGAGGAACGCTTCTTTACCCCCATCTCAGCCGAAACCCGTGCCACCATGGACGCGGTCTGGCGCGATCTGACAGGGGGCGCGGCCGAACCGCTGGTGCTGAAGATCAAGGGCCGCGAGGTTGAACTGCCCGCCTATCGCAGCGGCATCGCCCGCGCGCCGTTCTACGACCTGTGTGGCAAACCCTTGGGGCCGGGCGATTATCTGGTGATTGCAGACACCGTGCGGGTGCTGATGATCGACAACATCCCGCGCCTGTCACGCAGCAACTTCAACGAGGCAAAGCGGTTCGTGACCCTGATCGACGCGCTGTACGAGGCCAAGGTCAAGCTGATCGCATCCGCCGCCGCCCTGCCTGAAATGCTGTATGTCGAAGGCGAAGGCACCTTTGAATTCGAACGCACCGCATCGCGCCTGCGCGAAATGATGGCCGCTGACTGGGGTCAGCCCGAAGCGTAGCGCACGATTGCGGCCAGCAACCCTTCGGTGTCGACGCGCCCGTTGGCCTTGCGCATGTGGGCCGACACCACGAAATCGCCACGGCGCGCGGCGATGTTCAGCATCGTGTCGATATAGGCATCTGACTGCTCTTGCGACAGCGCGGTGATCAGCAGGTTTTGCAGCTTTTGACCCGATTTGGGCGAATAGCCGTACCAGTCCAGCACGCGGTCGGTCACCCGTTTCACATCCACCGGGCGGCCTTCGGCGTCTGACATCCCACCCAGAACCTGCGCAGTGTTGGCAGGGGCCGCATCCAGCATGGACGCGTCCGAACGGCTGACATCCTGCGTCCAGTCTTGTGCGGCAACCGACGGCACCTCGGCCACGTCGTCGACCGTCCCTTGGGACATCAACAAAAGCGACAACCCTGCAACCAGCGCAAATACGACGCTGCCAAAGGCCAAAACTGTTACGAAAGGTGTCCGTTCTTGGTGGCGCAGCTTGGGCTGCGCGTCCGTGTCGGACGCCTGAGACGTGCGGCGGTCCATAACTCTGCTCTCAAAATCTGGTGGGTTCGGGCGCAGCGCCCTCCGGCCTTTTCAGCACCACATCTAGAGCGCAGGCCAGAGAAACGTCAATATGGGCCAATGCGAATGCCCCATATCTGTGGCAAGGAAACAGCGGTTTCAGCCGTTTTCGCGCAGGATATTCCCGGCCAGATACAGCGATCCGCAGATCAGCACACGGGCGTCGGGGTCAGCCTGCAGGATCGCGTCCAAAGCTTGCGCCACGTCCACTGCCGTGCGGGCGGAAATCCCGGCTTTGGTCGCGGCTTGGGCCGTGGTTTCCGCGGGCAGCGTGTTTGCCTCTCCGGGGATCGACACGGCGGTCAGGCTGGCCGTGTGCGCCGCCAGCGGGCGCAGATAGCCGCCGATGTCCTTGGTGTTCAACATGCCGCAAATCAGATGCGTGGGCCGGTCGGGCAGGTTCGCCAGCACCTGCGCCAGCGCCTCGCCCGCTGCGGGGTTGTGACCGCCGTCCAGCCACAGTTCTGCCTTGCCTGCGCGGTCGGCCAGCGGGCCGGTGCGCAAACGCTGCATCCGCGCGGGCCACTGTGCCGCGGTAACCGCCGCAGTGCAGGCGGCCTCGTCCAGCCCAAGCGCGCGCAGGACCATCAGCGCGGCACCGGCGTTTTGAACCTGATGCGCGCCGATCAGATTGGGCAAGGGCAAATCCAGCAGACCGTTGTCGTCCTGGAAGGCCATGCGGCCGTGATCCGGCCCGATGTGCCAGTGCTGGCCATAAACCATCAGCGGCGCGCCCAGACGGGCGGCGGTGCGTTCGATCACGTCCAGTGCGTCGTCTTCCTGCGGGCCAACCACACAGGGCACGCCGCGCTTGATGATGCCTGCCTTTTCGCCCGCAATCTGGGCCAGCGTGTCGCCCAGATACTGCTGGTGGTCGATGCTGACGGGGGTGATCACCGTGATTGCCGGTTTTTCGACCACATTGGTGGCGTCCAGCCGCCCGCCCAAGCCTACTTCAAGCAGCGTGTAATCCGCAGGGGTCCGCGCAAAGGCAAGGATCGCAGCCACGGTCGTGATCTCGAAATAGGTGATGGTTTCACCGTTGTTGGCGGCATAGCATTCATCCAGAACCGCGGTCAGCGCGTCCTCGGTGATCAGCGTGCCCGCAAGACGGATACGCTCGTGAAAGCGCGCAAGATGCGGCGAGGTATAGGCGTGCACACGTTTGCCTGCCGCCTCAAGCCCCGCGCGGATCATCGCCTGGGTCGACCCCTTGCCATTGGTGCCGGCGATGTGGATCACCGGCGGCAGGTTGTTTTGCGGGTTGCCCAGCGCATCCAGCAGACGCAGCATCCGGTCCAGCGTCAGGTCGATGATCTTGGGATGCAGCGCCATCATCCGTTGCAGGATGACATCCGAACCTTGCGCGGTCATTTTTTCGGGGGCACCGGCGCGGGCGCTGCCTCGGGGGCAGGCTTGGTTGCGGCGGCGGTTTTGGGCGCTTCGATGGTGGGTTCGGGCGCGGGCAGATCACCTTTGACGGCGGGGGGCAGTCCCAGCAACATGCGGGTGATGTTGATCAACTCGTCCCGCATTTCGGTGCGCGGGGTCACGCGGTCCAGCATCCCGTGGTCCAGCAGGTATTCGGCGCGCTGGAACCCTTCGGGCAGCTTTTCGCGGATGGTCTGTTCGATCACGCGCGGCCCGGCAAAGCAGATCAGCGCGTTCGGCTCGGCAATGTGCACGTCACCCAGCATCGCATAAGACGCAGTCACGCCGCCCGTTGTCGGATGGGTCAGCACGACGATGTAGGGCAGGTTCGCCTCTTTCAGCATCTGCACGGCAACCGTGGTGCGCGGCATCTGCATCAGCGACAGAATGCCTTCCTGCATCCGCGCGCCACCGGCGGCAGAAAACAGGATCAGCGGGCGCTTCAGTTTCACGGCCTCTTCGGCAGCGGCAATGATCGCGTTGCCCACATACATGCCCATCGACCCGGCCATGAAGGTAAAGTCCTGCGCACAGGCGACGATGGGCGTGCGCCCGATCTCGCCGGTGGCGACCAGCATCGCCTCGGCCTCGCCCGTTGCCTTTTGGGCGGCCTTCATCCGGTCGGGGTATTTCTTTTGATCGCGAAAGTGCAGCGGATCGGTGTTGGGCGTCGGCACCTTCACTTGCGTAAAAATGCCACCGTCGAACAGCGCGGCAAAGCGGTCACGCGGGGTGATGTTCATGTGGTGGCCGCAGTTGGTGCAGACGTTCAGATTGTCGCTGACCTCGCGGTGGAACAGCATGGTGCCGCACTCGTCGCATTTGGTCCACAAATTGTCCGGTGTCTCGCGGCGCGAAAAAATCGAATTGATCCGGGGCCGGACGTAATTGTTAATCCAGTTCATGAGTACACTTTCTGCTGGCCTGTTGGTCCCTCAGATAATGCCCAAGTCCGACAATTGCAATCAACGGCGCACGGCAAGGCGCACGGCCAGCCAACTGGTCACCAAGATGGCAAAGTCGACCGGCAGCCATTGCGCCACGGCATCAGCGTCTGACATGGCAAACGGCATGACATACAAGGCCAGCCCTGACAGGTCATCAGGCATGGCCGTGAACAGCATGGCGATCACGTTGTTGACGAAATGCACGGCAATGGCGGGGCCAAGCGTGCCGGTCCGCGCAGTCAGATCGGCCATCAACATACCGAAAATGCCCGCCCACAGAACAAACCAGATCGCATTGCCGCCCGCTGTCTCGGGCGAATAATGGCCCAGCGCGAACAGGGCCGAGGGCACCACCATCCACACCAGCGGTGACGCGAACCGCGCGGCCAGTTGCTGCTGAAGATAGCCGCGAAACAGCAGTTCTTCGGCGCTAACCTGCACCAGCACCGCCAGCAGCGACAGCGGCAACAGGGCCGTCCACCTGCCCAATGGCAACTGTGGCAGCATCGGCGGGTCCATGCCCGACGGCGGCAGCACCCACAGCGCCACGTTCAGCACCACCACCGCGACGACCGCCAGCCGCATCTGCACCGCAAAATCGCCCAACGACCCCAGCAGAGTCAGCGGCGACCGGCGGTGCAAGATCACGACGACGCAGGCCAGAACCACCGTCATCAAGCCAAAGCTGAACAGCAGCACGAGCATTCCGGCGGGTGTGCTGCCGGTTTGCAGGTCTTGGGCAAAACTCTGCACAGTCGCGGGCGGCCAGGCCGACAAAAGGACGCTTAGGTAAAGTTGGCTCAGCACCACATAGCCGACACCGCCCAGCAGCACGCCCGCCAGCAGCCGCCACAGCGCAGGATGGGCGCGGGCAGGCGCGACAAAACCTTGGTGCGCGGCATAGGCGGCGGGCGGGCGGATCATTCTTCATCCTCAAGCGACGGGCCGACAGGGCTGGAAGGGTTGGGCATATTCACCCGCGCATCGCGCAAAAGCTCTGCCGCGCCGGTCAAATGGGTGCCCACCGTTTGCAGCAGATGCAACAGCACTTTGGGATCGTTTTCGTACACCGCGCGGAACTCGTCAGCGCCCAGCCGCAGGAACTTGCAATCGGTTGTGGCGGTCAGGTCCATCTGGCGCGGCTCGTTCATGATGATCGACAGATCGCCAATCACCCGACCCGGGTTGACGGTTGTGATGGGATGGCTTCCGCCTTCGTTGTCCTGGTAACTCATTACAGCCTGCCCGGTGACGCACAAATAGGCCGCATCGGCAGGATCGCCTGCAGAAAACACCCGCTGGCCTGCCTTCACAGGAAACCACTGGGCGGCAAAGGCCAGCAAACGCTGGTTGCGACCGTCCATCTTGCCGAACAGTTCGGTGCGCCCGATCATGCGAAGCTTGCGCCGCAGGTCATCGGCGCCTTCACCGTCTTCGTCTTCAGCATCGTGGCTTAGAATACCGTCAATGCGACCGTTCTTGATCTCGACGAACAGGTCATAAGCATCCGGATTTTCAAAGGATTCTTCCATGAAAATCAGGGTCGAATCAGGCAACAGGTCACGCAGACCGGCACGTGCTGCGCTGCGCTGCACGCTGTTGTGGCTGGCCAGCGCCCGGTCCAGCACCAGAATGTCGGGCCGCTTGATCGCGGCGCGGCTGAAGGCTGCCCGCTCTTGGAACATGGTTGGAATCTTCACCCCGGCCAACCCCGTGGGAATGTCAAAGATCGTTTCGGCGACCAGTTGCTGCAAATCCTGTTCACGCAGCAGGTCCATGACCAGGCTTTCAATCTCCTTGGCCCGCGCCCCTGCCATCCCCGAGATCCGACCGTAGAGGGCATTTTCCAGAATCGTCATGCGCGGCAGGTAGTTTTCCGGTGCGATGGGGATGAACATATCCTCCATCAGGCCAAGCAGGGTCGCCCCGTGCTCGTGTCGGATCTTCAGAATCTCGTCTTTGAAACTCTCCGGAAAGGCCGGGCCGAACTGTTCCGCGGTCAGCGCGAAGGGCACCGTCAGGAACAGCGCGAATTCCTCGTCGCTCAGCGCCGCGTCCCCTTTTTCACGGCGCCGCTCGGCAATATCGGCCAGCCGTTCGTACATCTCTTCCTCGATGCCCAGCGCCATGAACAACGGGTGGTTGGTGCCGTCGCGACCAAAGGTCTGCAACAGCGTTTCCATCAGGGTTTGCGAGATGGCGATACCCTGCTCGGCCAAACCCTGTTCCGAGACAAGCCGCAGGAACCGGCCTTCGTCCACCAGCGCCTGTTGGCTGATGCTGTACCGCGGCGCGCCAAACAACAGGTTGCCGCCCAGGGGCACCGACGGATTGAACGTATCGGGGGAAAACCGATAAACCGCATCGTTCAGGCCGGACGCATTCAACCGTCGCTCAACCTCGGGGCGCAGCGCCACGATGGCCGTGGCCAGATCGGGATGCAAGGCGGCATCAATGTTGGTGCCCAACATCCGCCGCACCATCTGGTCCTCGATTCCGATCGCGTTGATCAATTTGAACCACCACGCGCGAATGTCTTCCGCGTCGTTCAGGCCTGCCAGCCCCGGATCAACCCAGTCGGCCACCAGGCTGTCGGTGCTGTTGCCCGCGCGTTGGGCCTCGATGCCTGCCTTGTCCTTCAGGCCCGGGTCCCACAGGACCGTACGCGGGCTGGTCATCAGCGGCATCAACAGGTTGCTGCCCAACGTGCCGTCGAACAGATAGGGCCGCGAATGGGCATAGCCGATGCGCGCCGCGATCACCGCCTGATGCAGATCGGCCAGATCATGCCCCGAAATGGTCACATGCCCCCGCGACGGCATCACCTCGCGGATCAGCAGTTCGGCCAGCGCCGTGCGCTCGGTCTGGTTAGAGACCTGAATGGCGACACGTGCCGCGGCTGGTATGGTCAGCTTGATGTTTTCCAGAACCGAGTTGCCATCGGCATCGCGCACCGACACGTTGTCCAGCACGATGTTGCCGTCCAGATGCGGGATGGTCCTGGGCGTGCCTTCGAACTTGTCGGCGTCGATCATGCCCTTGGGGTTGAACCGCTCGGTGACCACGTCCCAGCGCACCGACATATCCTGCACCTGGTTGTAATAGGTCAGCAGCTCTTTCCACGGGCTGGACAGGTCTTTGTAGGCCGCCAGCGCCGCGACCAGCGCCCCGACCGAGATTTGCCCGTTGATCGCCAGATAGCCGCCCACCGAATAGAAAAAGAACGGCGTAAGCTGGGTGATGAAGTTGTTGAGAAACTTCATGAAGAATTTCTTCTGGTAAATCTTGTAACGCAGTTCGAACAACAGCCCCAGACGGTCGGTGAACTGTGCCAGCCGGTAGCGCCAGCCGCCATTGGTGCGCAGATCGGTCACACCGGCAGCGCTTTCGCCAATCTCGGACGACAGCGCGCGCACCTGAACGATCCGCGCCTTGTTCAGGACGTTGATCTGCCGTTGCAACATGGGGATCAGCCACGCCTGCAACGGGATCAGCGCAACACCCGCCAAGCCGAACCAGACACTTTGGGCAAACAGAAAGACGACGATAATCGCCATCTGACCGGCCTGAAACACCGGCTGCGCCAGCGCGTCGCCCATCAGCCCACCCATCGGCTCGGCCTCGGAGGTGACCATGCTGACCAGTTCGCCCTGCGATGTGGTGCGGAAATAGCTGCGTGGAAACCGCAACATCCGCGCAATCAGCGTATAGCGCAAACGGCGCAGCATCCGCTCGGACACGATCCCTTTCATCGTGTTCAGGCGCATTTTCAGCAGGCCATGCACCAGCACCGCCAGCAGATAAATGCCACACAGCACCATCAGGAACTGGACCTTGCCCATATCCACACCCCACAGGGTGACGGTGTCGGCATCGGCGCCTATGGCATCGTTGATGATCCGCTTGGGCAGTTCCAGCGTGGCGTAAAGAAATGGGAACGTGACCAGCGTGACCAGAAGCAACAGCACCTGATCGCGTTTCGAGTATTTCCAGATAAAGCTGAAAAGCGTGCGTTCCATGAACCCGCCTGATTTGCCGCGCGGGCCTAAGGGACGTAGGTGAACTTAAGTACGTCCCGCATCGCGCGAAATCAAGCTGCGGTGATGTGCGCCAACGGTCGACGCACTGTGCGCGGGGTTGCCTTGCATCTTGTGCCTTATACCGCTGGCCGTTATTGCAAGGGCAACTCATCATCCGGAGGCCAAAATGCTCAAGGGCAAATTCGACAAATCCAAATTGCCAAGCCGTCACGTGACCGAGGGGCCCGCACGGGCACCGCACCGGTCATATTATTATGCCATGGGCATGACCGAGGACGAGATTCACCAACCACTGGTCGGCGTCGCCACCTGCTGGAACGAAGCGGCTCCGTGCAACATTTCGCTGAACCGTCAGGCGCAAGCCGTCAAGATGGGTGTCAAATCCGCCTACGGCAGCCCGCGTGAATTCACCACGATCACCGTCACCGACGGGATTGCGATGGGTCACGAGGGCATGCGCTCGTCGCTGGCCTCGCGCGAGGCGATTGCCGACACGGTTGAACTGACCATGCGCGGCCACTGCTATGACGCGCTTGTGGGTCTGGCCGGTTGTGACAAATCGCTGCCGGGCATGATGATGGCAATGATCCGTCTGAACGTGCCGTCGGTGTTCCTTTACGGCGGGTCGATCCTGCCGGGTCGCGTGGCCTCGGGCGCTTCTGTGCCTGCCGAATACCTGGACCGCGACCTGACCGTGCAAGACATGTTCGAAGCGGTTGGCCACCAGCAAAACGGCACCATGACCGAGGCCGAGCTGGACATTCTCGAACGCGTCGCCTGCCCCTCTGCCGGTGCCTGTGGTGGCCAGTTCACCGCCAACACGATGGCCTGCGTGTCCGAGGCCATCGGTCTGGCACTTCCCAACTCGTCGGGCATGCCCGCCCCATACGAGTCGCGCGATGAATACGCCAAGGCATCGGGCGCTGCGGTGATGAACCTGATCGAGAAAAACATCCGCGCGCGCGACATCGTCACCCGCCAGTCGCTGGAAAACGCGGCACGCGTCGTGGCCTGCACCGGTGGTTCGACCAACGCCGGTCTGCACCTGCCCGCCATGGCACACGAGGCCGGCATCGACTTTTTCCTGGAGGACGTCTGCGACATCTTCCGCGAGACACCCTATTTCGTCGACCTGAAGCCCGGCGGCCAGTATGTGGCCAAGGATCTTTACGAGGCGGGCGGCATCTTTGTCGTGATGAAGGAACTGCGCAAAGCGGGCCTGATCCACGAAGATTGCATGACAGCCACCGGCTATTCCATCGGCGAAGAACTGGACAAGGTTGCGCTGGAAGCCGACGGCAAGGTGATCTACCCGATCGAAACACCGCTGACCAAAACCGGCGGCGTTGTGGGCCTGAAAGGCAACATCGCGCCAGAGGGTGCCATCGTGAAGGTTGCGGGCATGGAAGCCCAGCACCAGATTTTCACCGGCCCCGCGCGCGTCTTCGAATGTGAACAAGATGCGTTCGAATCTGTACAACAACGCACCTACGAAGAAGGCGACGTGTTCGTGATCCGCAACGAGGGCCCCTCGGGCGGTCCGGGTATGCGCGAAATGCTGGCAACCACGGCTGCGCTGTCCGGTCAGGGCATGGGCAAGAAGGTGGCGCTGATCACAGACGGCCGTTTCTCGGGCGCAACACGCGGGTTCTGCGTGGGTCACGTCGGGCCAGAAGCCGCACACGGTGGACCGATCGCGCTGTTGAAAGACGGCGACGTGATCACCATCAACGCCATCGAGGGCACCATCAACGTGGCGCTGAGCGATGACGAGCTGGCCGAGCGTAAAGCCGAATGGAAAGGCCCGCGCGACACCATCTATGGCGCAGGCGCGCTGTGGAAGTATGCGCAACTGGTTGGCGCGACGTACAAAGGGGCGGTCACCCACCCCGGCGCCAAGCTTGAGCGGCATGAATATTGGGACCTGTAAAGGTGCCATCCTTGCGGGGCTGATGGCCCTTGCGGGATGTGATGTGGGCGGCGGCGCAACATCTGCGCCGCCGCGCCAGGCCGCAATGGCCAATGGCGCGCTGACGCTGGTCGCGCCCGAAGGGTTCTGCATCGACAAACGCAGCCTGAAAGCCAGCTTTGCCTTGCTGGCGCGCTGTGACACCCTGGGCGACCCACAGGGCGCATACGGCGCGCCGTTGGGGCTGATCACCGTCAGCCTGTCCACCGCAAAGCCAGACGCCCCGGCGATCACCGCCCAGACGATGGAGGCGGCCCTGTCAGGTGGCACCGTGCTGGACCGCCGCGAGACCAAGGATGCCGTGTTGCTGCGGGTTCAGGGCACAGCCCCCGCCCGCAAGGGGCTTTCGGCGACCTACTGGCGCGGCACCGGTCAGGTGGGATCGCATCTGGTGGGCCTTGCGATGTACGGAACCGCTGACAGCGGGGCAACCGGCCCCGAGGGCGGCCGAGTGCTGGACCGGCTGATGCAACGCACGCGCGCACAGGCGGCGGCCTCGGTTGTGGTGGCGGCCCAGGCAGCAACTGCGACAGAATAGGGTCAAACCCGAAAATTCGCAGCCCGCACGCGATTGCCGGTTTATTTGACTGATACCATTTCGTTAAATACCACACGACCAAGACCAGAGGCGAAACGGCCCGTGCCAGATAACAAGATCAGTTTGCTAGAACGCCTGTCGCACAAGCGGACCATGCGCCGCTGGGCGCGTGCCGCCCGCAATGCGCGCAGCGTGAACCTTCACACCCTGCGCCAGTTGCGCAACAGTGCCCGCCTGATGCGCGCCCACATCGACAGGCTGATCCACACCGCCGACGAACGTCTGGCGCTGCCGGTGATCGGGTCCACCAGCTTTGCCAAGCCGCACAATTCGGACTGGTCGTGGCGACCGGAACTGTGGCGTGGCCCGCTGCACCGTCCCGGCATGTCATCGGTCCAGACCAAGTCGATGCTGGGCAGCGAAGTCACCCTGTTTCACGACTGCAAGCTCAGCGAGCTGACCCTGCGCCAGTTGCGCAACACCCGCGAGGAAGACATCGCGCCCTACGGGCTGCGCATGGACGTTTTCAAATTCGACGGCTCGTTCCTGTCGCTTGTGGTGGACCTGCCCGATGCCGCGGCAGACGGGCTGCGGCGCACGCATCTCATGCGCATGTCCTGCATTGTCGAAATGGAAAAGCCGCTGGAAATCTTTGCCCGCCTGAACATCAAACACGGCCCCAACACCGAACAGATCGTGCGCGAATTGCCCCTGCACGAAGAAGACATCGTTGTCGAATTCGATCTGGCCTATTCCAACCTGAACGAAAAGCGGGTGGAAAAGGTCTGGGTCGATCTGATCTTTGAAGGGCCGGAAATGAACCAGGTGATCCTGCGCGATCTCACGTTCTCGCGCCGACCCCGCGCTGCCCTGTAACGAAAGGCCAACACCATGAGCAATCTGACCGTCACAGGCACCAAGATCACCAACGGCATCTGGCAGGGCATCGTCACCTCCGAGGGCAAGGAGGTGCCAAAACTGGCCGTGCGTCTGTTGGACAAACCTGTAGCGAACGTGCAGTTGACCGAAGACCCGCAGCAGGGTCACTGGCTGTTGCAGGTGCCGATCCCGTCCGAGGCGATCGCCGAAGGGGTCCAGACTTTTGTGATCAGCGATGCGACGGACGGCACGACGCTGTCCAGTTTCCACCTGATTGCAGGCGAGGTGCTGGGCGACGACATCCGCGCCGAGATGGACCTGCTGCGGGCCGAACTGGACATGCTGAAACGCGCCTTCCGCCGCCATTGCGTCGAAACCGCTTAAGCTTCTCGCTGTCAGGGATGGAATTCGGATCGAATTCCCAATGTCATCCGCACCGGATGACAGGCCTTGCGGTCAGAACGTCAAACCTATCTGAATTGATGGCCGCATGGAAAAAGGGCGACGCTTTCGCGCCGCCCCTTGCCTTGATCAGTTCTTGGGGCCCAGTGCCGACAGACCCTTGAGGATGTCGATGGCATAAGCCAGTTGATAATCCTCTTTGCGCAGCTCCGCGGCCGCTTCAGCCTTGGCGCGGTCTTCCTTGATCTGGTTGACCTCGTCCTCGGTCAGACTGTCGTTCGAGATTGCACCGCGCAGGTCGGCCTCGGACCGCAGCAACGGCGGGCCGTCTTCTTCCTCGGTGTCCGGCTTGCGGCGCGGCTGTTGCACGACGATGTCAGGGCTGACGCCCAACGACTGGATCGACCGGCCCGACGGCGTGTAATAGCGCGCCGTGGTCAGCCGCATCGCGCCGCCATTCTGCAACGGCATCACGGTTTGAACCGACCCTTTGCCGAACGACTTTGTGCCCACGATGATCGCGCGGCGGTGATCCTTCAACGCGCCCGCGACGATTTCCGAAGCCGAGGCCGAACCGCCGTTGATCAGAACGACAATCGGCTTGCCCTGTGCCAGATCACCCGGCGTGGCGTTGAACCGGTCGCCATCGGCGGCTTCGCGGCCACGGGTCGACACGATTTCACCCTCTTCAAGGAAAGCATCGGAAACTTTGATCGCCTGGGTCAGCAGCCCGCCGGGGTTGTTGCGCAGATCGACGACAAAGCCGTTCACGTTGTCCATGCCACCCAGTTTTTCAACTTCTTCGGCCAGCTTCGCTTCGAGGTTGGGGAAGGTTTTCTCGTTGAACGTGGTGACCCGCAGCACGACGGTTTCGCCCTGAACGCGGGCACGCACCGCTTGCAGTTCGATGGTGTCGCGGATGATCGACACATCGAAAGGTTCGGTTTCACCCTCGCGCACCACGGTGATGACGATTTCCGAGCCGACCGGCCCGCGCATCTTTTCGACAGCCGCGTCAAGGGTCAGGCCCAGCACGCTTTCGCCATCGACGTGGGTGATAAAATCACCCGCTTCGATGCCCGCTTCGGCAGCAGGCGTGCCGTCGATGGGCGAAACAACTTTGACAAAGCCCTCTTCCTGCGTGACCTCGATGCCCAGACCGCCAAATTCGCCACTGGTCTGCACGCGCATGGCGTCAGCGTCCGTGGGGGACAAATAGGACGAATGCGGGTCCAGCGATGTCAGCATCCCGTCGATGGCTGCCTCGATCAGCTCGGACGGCTCAGCCTCTTCGACATATTGCGAGCGGATGCGCTCGAAGATGTCGCCGAACAGGTCAAGCTGCTCGTAGACGCTGGAATTGCGCGTTGCCTCTTGCGCCAGCAGGGGGCCTGCGATCTGCGTCGTGGCGATTGCACCCGCCAATGTGCCGCCTAATGCGGCCATAACGAATTTTCTCATCAGACTTTATCCATCCTTACCTTGGCGGAACCACAATGCCGGGTCCTGCGGAACGTTGTCTTGTCTTACTTCTATATAGAGCGTTTCGGAACGGGCAGTGCCAGAGCCTTCACCTTCCTGTGACATTTCAGTTGCCGCAGAGGTTGCAGAAAGTCCACCCATCAGCCCGATCGGCGCATCCGTGGCCACCACTTCGCCGGTTTCGACATAGACGGCCCCCAAACCGGCCAGAATGAACAACGTGTCTGGCTGCGGCTCGAGAATCACCACCTGCCCCAAATCCAGCAGTGGCCCCTGATAGCGCACGGTTGCCGCCGTGGGTGCCGTGAC
This sequence comes from Sulfitobacter sp., assembly GCA_034669925.1. Classification (GTDB taxonomy): domain Bacteria; phylum Pseudomonadota; class Alphaproteobacteria; order Rhodobacterales; family Rhodobacteraceae; genus Pseudosulfitobacter. The sequence goes on along the minus strand of JAXMOM010000001.1, from coordinate 2,342,290 downwards.
CAGCGCGCCGGGGCGGGTGCCCAGCAGAATGCCGGGGCGCGTGATGCCTGCGGCGTCGGCCTCGTTCGCGCCGCGCAGAACGATCCCCTGCGCGGGCAGCGGCAGATCACCGATGCGGGCGGCCAGATCGGGCAGGCTGATGGATTGTTCGTCGTGCGCAATGTTCGACACGCCCGAAGCAAAAGCGTCGAGCGTTTCCGACGATTCGATCAGAATTGCGGTGTTCACCGGATCTTCGGTGAAACGGCGCGGCAGGTCGGTGCGTTCGGCCAACGCCTTGGACAGGGCGGTGCGGGCGGTCTGCACTTCGATCAGGCCCTTTTGCATCTGCGCTGTGGCTTGGGTCTGGATCGCGCGCAGGTTTTGCACGTCTTCCAGATCGCGGCGCAGGCTGGACGCGCGGGCGTTCAGCGCCGGCGTCAGTTCCGCCAGCAACATCCCCGCCCGCGCCGTGCCGGTCGGACCGTCGGGATGCAAAAAGGACGTGGGCGATGGCGTGCTGCCAATGGTCTGCAAAGTGCCCAGAAAGCCCGCGATTTCGTTGTCCCGCGCCGCCAGTTGCCGCGAAAGCTGGGTTTCACGCAGCGACGCACGGCGCAGCCCGTCGCGCATGGCGGCCAGCCCGGCCTCGTAGGCCTTGATCGTCGCGGTCAGCGCCTTGACCCGGTCGCGGGCGCTGTCGGCCTCTTCCAACTGCACCGCCGCATCCTGCAACTGCGCCCCGGCATCGCGTGCCAATGCCGTGCCATCCTGCGCCCACAGGGTCGCAGGACACAGGCACACCAGAAGGGCAAGCGCGCGGATCATGACAGCAGATTGCTCCCGGTCATCTCGGCGGGCGGCTCCAGCCCCATCAGGTGCAACAACGTCGGGGCGAGATCAGCCAGACGGCCACCGCGCAACGTGCCCTGCGCACCGACCACGGCCACCGGCACAAGGTTCAGCGTGTGCGCCGTGTGCGGCCCGCCGGTTTCCGGGTCGATCATCACTTCGCAATTGCCGTGATCCGCCGTCACGATCATCGCACCGCCCGCAGCCTCCAGCGCCGCGACCACCTGTGTCAGACCACGGTCCACGGCCTCGCAGGCGGCAATAGCCGCATCCAGATCGCCGGTGTGGCCGACCATGTCGGGGTTGGCGTAGTTGACCACGATCAGGTCGTAGCCTTCGCCGATGGCCTGCACCAGATGCGCCGTGACCTCTTCGGACGACATCTCGGGCTGGACGTCATAGGTGGGCACATCGGGGCTTTTGGGCATGTAGCGGTCTTCGCCCTCCGCAGGCACTTCGACGCCACCGTTCAGAAAGAACGTCACATGCGGATATTTCTCGGTTTCCGCGATGCGGTACTGGCGCAATCCGTGCTGCGCCACCCAAGCACCCAGCGTGTTGACGATGGCAGGCTTGGGATAGGCGGTCTGCATGTAGGCGTTGTGCTGGTCCGAATATTCGGCCATCCCCAGCAGCCCCGCCCATTCGGGCCGTGTGCCCACATCAAAAGCCGCAAAGTCAGGCGCGCCGATGGCTGCCATGATCTCGCGGGCGCGGTCGGCGCGAAAGTTCAGACAGAACACACCGTCGCCATCCTGCGCGCCGGCATAGTTGCCGATCACCGTGGCTGGGATGAATTCATCAGTGGTATCAGCGGAATAGGCCTGTGTTACCGCATCCTGCGCATCGTCGGCCCGCGCACCTTTGCCATGCACAATGGCGTCAAACGCCTTTTGCACACGGTCCCAACGGTTGTCGCGGTCCATCGCGAAATAGCGTCCCGTGACGGTGGCGATTGCCGCCCCCTCGGGCAGCGCATCGGTCAGCGTGCGGAAATACCCCTGCGCCGACTTTGGCGCAACGTCGCGGCCATCGGTCAGCGCGTGGATTTTCACAGGCACCCCAGCGTCGGCACAGGCCTTGGCCGCGGCCAGCATATGCGTCAGATGCCCGTGCACGCCACCGTCCGACACGACCCCCATCAGATGCGCCGTGCCGCCGGTCTTTTTCAACGCGGCGACAAACGCCTGCAAGGCGCCGTTTTCAAAGAACGACCCGTCCTCGATCGCCAGATCAATCTGCCCCAGATCCATCGCCACCACACGGCCTGCACCGATGTTGGTGTGGCCCACTTCAGAATTGCCCATCTGCCCCGAGGGCAGGCCGACATCCGGCCCATGGGTGATCAGCGTGGCATTCGGACAGGTTGCCATGATGCGGTCAAAGGTGGGCGTTTTCGCCAGCGCGGGGGCGTTTCCGGTGGTGTCCTCGCGCAGACCCCAGCCATCAAGAATGCACAGAACAACGGGTTTTAAGGGCATAATTCGGCGCGACCTTTATGACTATTTCGTGGCGTTCTAACGCAGCGCACCGCCGGGGTGAACCGTTTTGCGCATCATTGGCGGAATTGAACCGCATTGGGGTGGCTTTGCGCAGGAAACGGGTCGTTACACGCCGACCTGCCGGGTTAGCTGGACACAGCAAAAGGAGACACCCCATGCCCACGTTCACAGCCCTGCCCACAGATATCGTCGAAGCCTGGCGCGCAGGCGCGCCCGATGCCTATGGTAACCCGCCCGAGCGGCAAATCTCGACCGGCGCGGGCAACCCCTGCCGCCACTGCCTGCGGAACGTGCCCAAGGGCGCGGGCATGCTGGTCCTGGCGCACAAACCCTTTGAGGGCACGCATCCCTATGCGGAAACCGGCCCGATATTCCTCTGTGCCGATCCCTGTGACCAAGGAGGCGGCGTGGACCTGCCCCCGATCCTGACCTTGTCTCCGGACTATCTAATCAAGGGTTATGGCACCGACGACCGCATCGTCTATGGCACGGGCATTGTGGCCCCGACAGCCGAGCTGCCCCAGCGCATCGCTGCGATCTTTGCCGACCCGTCGGTCGCCTATATCCACGCCCGCAGCGCGCGCAACAATTGCTATCTGGCGCGGATCGACAGGGACTGATCCCCCTTGCAAGCGGGCGTCCTTGTGGCCCATAAAGGCCCGACTATCGGACCGATGAGGACGCCCATGACCCTGCAAGCCCCCGAGACCAAAATCGTCGAACAATACCGCGTGGCCTGTGACGGCTCCGAAGGTGCCTTGGGCCACCCGCGGGTCTGGCTGCAAATCCCGCAGGACACGGGCTGGGTCGAATGCCCCTATTGCGATTGCAAATACATCCACGCCGACCACAAGGCCGACACCTGAAGCGGCTTGCCGTTGGCCTGCTTGTCCTGATTCTGTGCTATCCGTGCGCGGCCATCGTCGGCGCACTGATCCCGTCAGGCCGCATTGCGGATACCGGCGCGCCCGACCACCGCGTGCTGCTGATCGCGGGCCCCATCCACTATGATTTCATCCTGCCGCTGGACGATGCGACGCGCAGAGCCTTTGCCGACCTGCCAGATGCCGCGCTGCTGATGGACATGGACGGCGCGCAAAACCTGCTGGCCGGCTGGGGCGCACATGATTTCTACACCACCGTGGGCACCTATGGCGACGTAACGGCGCGCGCCGCATGGACCGGCGCGACCGGCGACAGTTCGGTCATCCGGCTGGACGTGGTGGGTGCCTTGCCGCCCGAACTGGACCTGCGCAGCCTTTCCATGACCGACGCGCAATACGCCCGCTTCCTGACCGCCCTGCGCGCCACATTCAACGGCGGCACACCGCTGGACAACCCCGGCTTTACCACCACCGATGTGTTCTATCCCGCCACGGGCCGCTTCAACCTGTTTCGCACCTGCAACGTCTGGGTCGGAGACATGATCCGCGCCGCCGGTCTGCGCTTTGGCCGCTGGACGCCGCTGCCCTATTCCGTCAGCCTGTCGCACTGGCTGTACCAATCTGCCAACTGAACCGCGAACTAAATCCGCCCGCATCAAGCGCACCATCTGGAAGCCGTGGCCCGCCTGTGGCACAAGATGTCCAAAGCTTGCAGCGAGGGTGTGATGTCATCAAAATTCGGAAAAGGGTGCCACCTGCATCTGATCGACGGCTCGGCCTTTATCTTTCGCGCGTATCACGCATTGCCGCCGCTGACGCGCAAGTCGGACGGGCTGCCGATTGGCGCCGTTGCGGGCTTTTGCAACATGCTGCAACGCTATGTCGAGGGCAACACCGGCAGCGACGTGACCCATGTCGCGGTGATCTTTGACAAGGGCAGCCACACCTTTCGCAACGATATGTACGACCAGTACAAGGCCAACCGCGAAGCCATGCCCGAGGACCTGCGCCCGCAGATCCCGCTGACCCGCACCGCAACCGAAGCGTTCAACATCGCCTGCGAAGAGAAAGAAGGCTACGAGGCCGACGACATCATCGCCACGCTGGCCGTGCAGGCCCGTGCCGCCGGGGGCCGCTGCACCATCATCAGCAGCGACAAGGACCTGATGCAGCTGGTGGGCGACGGCGTCGAAATGCTGGACGCCATGAAGAACAAAAGCATCGACCGCGATGGCGTGTTCGAGAAATTCGGCGTCTATCCCGACCGCGTGGTGGATGTGCAGGCGCTGGCCGGCGACAGCGTGGACAACGTGCCCGGCGCGCCCGGCATCGGCATCAAGACCGCCGCGCTGCTGATCAACGAATACGGCGATCTGGACACGCTTCTGGCCCGCGCCGAAGAGATCAAACAGCCCAAACGCAAACAGACCCTGATCGACCACGCCGACCAGATCCGCCTCAGCCGCGATCTGGTGAAGCTGGACGAGAACACGCCGCTGGATTTCACGCTGGACGATCTGGAAGTGCGCGACCCCGATCCCGAACGGCTGATGAATTTCCTGGCCGAGATGGAATTCCGCACCCTGTCCAAACGCATCGCCGAAGCGCTGCACGTCGAAGCGCCGGTGATCGAAGACAAGAGCCCCGCCCCCGCCGACCTGCCCGAGACCGAAGCGGTGCCCTTCAACGCGGACGCCTACGAACACGTCCGCGACGCCGCCGGTCTGCAAGTCTGGATCGACCGCATTCATGAACGCGGCTGGGTCGCAGTGGACACCGAAACCACCGGCCTGAACGAGATGACCGCCGAGCTGGTTGGCATATCGCTGTGCGTCGATCCCGGGCAAGCCTGCTATATCCCGCTGATCCACAAGGACAGCGGCACCGATGATCTGTTCGGCTCGGACGATCTAGCCGAGGGGCAGATGCCGCTGGAACAGTGTCTTGAGATGCTGACGCCGGTGCTTGAGGACCCTTCGGTCCTGAAAATCGGGCAGAACATGAAATATGACGCCAAGATTTTCGCGCAGCTTGGCATTACGGTCGCGCCCATCGACGACACGATGCTGCTGTCCTATGCGCAGCACGCGGGCCTGCACAATCATGGAATGGACACGCTGTCGGAACGCTATCTCGGCCACACCCCGATCCCTATCAAACCGCTGCTGGGCTCTGGTAAATCCGCGATCACCTTTGACCGCGTGCCGCTGGAGAAGGCCGTGGCCTATGCCGCCGAGGATGCCGACATCACCCTGCGCCTGTGGCAGACCCTGAAGCCGCAATTGCACCGCGTCGGCGTGACCAAGGTTTATGAGACGCTGGAACGCCCGCTGGTGCCGGTGCTGGCCGCTATGGAACGGTCCGGCATCAAGGTTGACCGCGACACGCTCAGCCGCATGTCCAACGCCTTTGCACAGAAGATGGCCGGGCTGGAAGACGAGATTTACGAACTGGCAGGCCGCAAATTCAACGTCGGCTCCCCCGCGCAAGTGGGCGAGGTGTTGTTCGAAGACATGGGCCTTGAGGGCGGCAAGAAGGGTGCGAATGGCAAATATTCCACCGGTGCCGACATTCTTGAAGATCTGGCAACCGAACACGACTTCCCCCGCCGCATTCTGGACTGGCGTCAGCTTAGCAAGCTGAAATCGACCTACACGGATGCGCTTCAGGACCACATCAACCCTGACACGGGCCGCGTGCACACGTCCTATTCCATCGCGGGGGCATCCACCGGGCGTCTGGCCTCGACCGATCCGAACCTGCAAAACATCCCGATCCGCAGCGAAGAGGGCCGCCGCATCCGCGAGGCTTTTGTCGCGGAGCAGGGCAAGACGCTGGTGGCGTTGGACTATTCCCAGATCGAACTGCGCATTCTGGCGCATATCGCGGATATTCCCGAGCTGAAACAGGCCTTTGCCGACGGCATCGACATTCACGCGCTGACCGCGTCAGAAATGTTCAACGTGCCGCTGGACGAGATGACACCCGACATCCGCCGTCAGGCCAAAGCGATCAACTTTGGCGTCATCTACGGCATCTCGGGCTTTGGTCTGGCCCGCAACCTGCGCATTCCGCGGGCCGAGGCGCAGGGGTTCATCGACCGTTATTTCGAACGCTTCCCCGGCATCCGCACCTATATGGACGACACCAAGGCGTTCGCCAAAGAACACGGATTTGTCCAGACCCTGTTCGGCCGCAAGATCCACACGCCCGAGATCGCCAGCAAAGGCCCCCGCGCCGGTTTCGCCGCCCGCGCCGCGATCAACGCGCCAATTCAGGGCACCGCTGCCGATGTGATCCGCCGCGCGATGATCCGTATGCCCGCCGCCATCGCTGAACTGCCCGCCACGATGCTGTTGCAGGTGCACGATGAACTGTTGTTCGAGGTGGACAGCGGGTCAGAAGACGCGCTGATCGACGCCGCACGCAATGTGATGGAAAACGCCGCCGATCCGGTGGTGAAACTGGATGTGAAACTGACCGTGGACGCGGGCAAAGGCGCGAACTGGGCCGAAGCGCACTAACCCTGAACGGTCAGCCGCATCACCATCCGCCGCGCCAGCGGTGCCACGAACAACACGACCGGAAAGGCCACGGCCCAACTGGTCAGCCACGCACCCATCCAGATGGCAAGAAACCCGTCCCACACGTCAGTGGCGCGCAGCATACTGATGCCCGACACAATCAGCGACATCATCCCGCTGAGGAAAAAGCCAAAGGCAATGTGGGCGTAACGCGCGGGAATCATCGGCAAACCTTTCGGGGGCAAACGCCAAAGAATTCCCACAACACGCCCGAACGGTCCAGACTTCTGTGGTTCAAAAAATCCCGGGCTGAGACCGCGGGCCGAGGGGCAACGCCCCTTACCCCCGCTTCATCCAGCCCAACGTCTTGTCGGTCGACGCACCGGGCGTATATTCCGCCGACACCCAACCGTCATAGCCGCTGTCGTCAATCGCGCGGAACAACGCCGCAAAATCCACCGCCCCCGCCCCCGGCGGGCCACGGTCCGGCGCGTCACCAATCTGGATGTGACGGATCAGCGGACGCAGGGCGGCAAAGGATGCCAGCGCATCGCCGGTGATCTCCTGGGCGTGGTAGCTGTCCCATTGCAGCGCCAGATTGTCGGCGCCCACGTCGGCGATGATCCCGGCCGCCAGATCAAAATCGTTCAGGAAATACCCGGGGGCCGAGGCGGGGCACAAGGGTTCCAACGTCAGCGTCAGCCCCTCGGGTGCCAGATCGCAGGCGCGTTTCAGGTTTTCCACCATCACCGCCCGCGCCCCGTCGCCCTGCGCCACACCGGCCATCACGTGAATGAACGACACGCCCAGCGCCTGTGCAAACCGCGTGGCGCGGCGCATGTCGTGGGCAAACCGGTCCTCGCGCCCCGCAATCGCGGCAAAGCCGCGTTCGCCACCGGTATAGTTCGGCGGCGGCGCGTTGATCAGGATCATCTCCAACCCGCCCCGTCGCAGGGCGCGCTGGATGTCACCGGCAGGAAAGTCATAGGGAAACAGCACCTCGACCGCCTTGAACCCCGCCTCAGCCGCCGCGTCAAAGCGGTCAAGGAAGGGCAGGTCAGGCCATAGATGTGTAAGATTGGCGGCAAATCTGGGCATGGTCGCAACCTGCCGCACCGCGCGCGGCGCGCCAAGGTCTAATCGTCACCGCTCAGGGCAATTCGTCCGACGGAATGATGCCAAAGAATTCCCCCTTGGACCACACCCCGAACCAACCGTCGTGATGGGTGCCGATGTCCACCAGCCGGTAAAAGCTTTTGCGGTCGATCAACGCCTCCAGATTGCGCCGCACCAGCACATAGGGCGACGGTTCTCCGGTTTCGGCGTCGCGTTCCACGCGGATCGGCGCGTCGGGGCCTGCGACGGTCACATCGTCGGTCTTGGTCACGAAGGTCAGCACCTGATCGGTGCCCTCGCCCTCGGCTTCAAAGTCGATGGCCAGAAACGGTGCGTCCTCGACGGTGATGCCGACTTTTTCCACCGGCGTGACCAGAAAATAATCATCGCCCTCGCGCTTGAGAATCGATGCGAACAATTTGACCAATCCGGGCCGCCCGATCGGGGTGCCCTGATAGAACCACGTGCCGTCGCGTTTGATTTGCATGTCCAGATCGCCGCAAAAGGCGGGATCCCACTTGTCCACGGGCGGCAGTCCGCGCGTTTTCGCTGCTTTAATTGACGCAACAAGGCTGTCTGCGTTGGGCGTCACGGTTTTTTGTCCGCTCATGACTGAAAATTGCCCCTTCCGGCTTTTGCTATTTCGCGTTTGCACGATACGTTGTCTGAAAGAGCAATATAACCTGCGAGAGTGAAAAGTCATGAGTGACGCCGAAAACATGGTCGCCGAGATCGAAGCCCTGGGCGAGAAACTGGGTCAGGCCAAGGCGTCAATCACGCGGCGGTTCATCGGGCAACCGCGGGTGGTTGAACTGACACTGACGGCGCTGTTGTGCGGCGGTCACGGGTTGCTGATCGGTCTGCCCGGTCTGGGCAAGACACGGCTGGTCGAAACCCTCAGCACCGTCATGGGGCTGGACGGCAACCGCGTGCAGTTCACCCCCGACCTGATGCCAGCCGATATTCTGGGGTCCGAAGTTCTGGACACCGCCGCCGATGGCAGCCGCGCGTTCCGCTTCTTGCCCGGCCCGATCTTTTGCCAGTTGCTGATGGCCGACGAGATCAACCGCGCCTCACCGCGTACGCAATCGGCGCTGTTGCAGGCGATGCAGGAAAAAACCGTGACCGTCGCAGGTCAGGATCGCCCGCTTGGCAATCCGTTTCATGTTCTGGCCACGCAAAACCCGATTGAGCAGGAAGGCACCTATCCCTTGCCCGAGGCGCAGCTTGACCGCTTTTTGGTGCAGATCGACGTGGCCTATCCAGACCGCGCGACCGAACGCGACATCCTGATCGCCACCACGGGCGAGGCCGAGGCGCAAGCGGTTGCGGTGTTCTCGGGCGGCGAATTGCTGGCGGCCCAGCGGTTGCTGCGGCGGATGCCCGTGGGCGACAGCGTGGTCGAGATGATCCTGGATCTGGTGCGTGCCTTCCGTCCCGATGCGCCCGACGCGTCGCAACAGGTGCGTGATACGGTGGCGTGGGGCCCCGGCCCGCGTGCCTCGCAGGCCTTGATGCTTGCCGTGCGGGCCAAGGCGCTGCTGGATGGCCGTCTGGCCCCCTCGGCCGAGGATGTGGTCGATATGGCGCGGCCTGTGCTGACGCACCGTATGGCGTTGAACTTTGCCGCGCGGGCGCGGGGCGACAGCCTTGTGAACCTGATCGAAACCACCGCTGCGGGCCTGTCCCGCAAGGCTGCCGCGTGACGCCAGACCCGATCACCCTGCGCCAGTCAGCCGAGGATCAGGCCGCGCGCCTGCCCGCGTTGCTGGCCCGTGCCGAGAATCTGGCCGGTGCCGTCCTGCTGGGCGACCACGGGCGCCGGCGCGCGGGCACGGGTGATGATTTCTGGCAATACCGTCCGGCACAGGTGGGCGACAGCCGCCGCATGATCGACCACCGCCGCAGCGCCATGGGCGACACACAATTCGTACGCGAACGCGAATGGCAGATCGCGCAGTCGGTGATGTTGTGGTGCGATCAGGGTGCCTCGATGCGGTTCAACAGCACCGATGCCCTGCCGACCAAGGCCGAGCGCGCGCGCGTTCTGACACTGGCGCTGGCGATCCTGCTGGTGCGTGGCGGTGAACGTGTGGGCCTGACCGGGACCCGCCTGCCGCCCCGGCGTGGACGGATGCAAGTGATGCGGCTGGCTGAAATGCTGTCCGAGGATTCTGCCGACGATTACAGCCCGCCCGAACACCGCGCGATGATCCCCCATGCGCAGGCGCTGTTCGCGTCGGACTTCATGGGCGACATTGCCGACGTGCAACTGGCCCTGACCAAGGCCGCCGATCGCGGCGTGCGCGGCGTGTTGATGCACGTTCTGGACCCCTCGGAAGAGGCGTTCCCGTTTCGCGGGCGCACCATCTTTGAAAGCGTCGGCGGCACCCTGCGCCACGAAACGCTGAAAGCGAACGACCTGCGCGACCGCTATCTGGAGCGTCTGGCCGCCCGCAAGGCCGAGCTTCAGCGCCTGTGCGCGCTGACCGGCTGGCACTATGGCGTTCACCACACCGACAGCAGCGCGCAATCGGCGCTGTTGTGGCTGTACCGTGCGATGGACCGTTCCGTGATGGTGCGCGGATGACGGTTCTGGGGGGCATCGGGTTTACCGCACCGTGGTTGCTGGTGGCGTTGGCGGCGCTGCCGATCCTGTGGCTGATCCTGCGCGCGGTCCCGCCCGCACCGATCCGCCGCCGCTTTCCCGGCGTGGCGCTTTTGCTCGGGCTCACCGACGCCGATGCCGTTTCGGACCGCACGCCGTGGTGGCTTATGCTGCTGCGGATGCTGGCCGTGGCGCTGGTGATCCTTGGCCTTGCCGGTCCGGTGATGAACCCGCAAACCGAGCGTGCCCGCGAAAGCGGCCCGCTGCTGGTGGTGCTTGACGGCACTTGGGCCGGTGCCGCGCATTGGCCACAAATGATCGAGACATTGCAAGGTGAGCTGAACCGCGCCGCCGCCGACGACCGTACGGTTGCCGTACTGCAACTGACCCGCCCCGAAGCGCCGGTGTTTCTGGCGGCGAACACATGGCCCACGCGGCTGGCCGGGTTCCAGCCCGAGCCGTGGCAACCGGACAGCACACAGATTGATGCAGCCGTTGACCTGATCGCCCAAAGCGGCGCGGCAAGCGCGCTGTGGATGGGTGACAGTCTGGCCTATGACGGGCAGGACCGCGTTCTTGCCGCGCTCGAAACACTGGGGCCGGTTTCGGTGATTCAGTCGGGACAGAACACGCTGGGCATGACCCCTGCGACCTATGCCGATGGTGCCGTGCAACTGACGGCCCTGCGTGCGGCGGGCGGTCCCGCACGGGCGGTCAGCCTGCTGGCCCAAGGGCGCGATCCGGCGGGCAATCCGACCACGCTGGCAACCGCTCAGGCCGAATTCGCCGACGGCGCGACCGAGGCGCAGACCGAACTGGTGCTGCCCGCCGAACTGCGCGCCCGCATCACCCGTTTCGAGATTCAGGGCGGGCGCAGCGCCGGAGCGCTGACCCTGACCGATGACAGCCTGCGCCGCCGCGAGGTCGCGCTGATCGCCGGTCGCACCGATCGCGAAGGGCTGGAGTTGCTGTCACCGCTGCACTACCTGCAACAGGCGCTGGCCCCCACCGCCGACATGCTGGACGGCGCGCTGGATGATGTACTGCCGGCCAACCCCGATGTGATCGTGCTGGCCGATGTGGCCACGATGACAGACGACGAATCTGCCAAGCTGGCCGACTGGGTCGAAGAGGGCGGCTTGTTGCTGCGCTTTGCCGGACCGCATGTCGCGGCCAGCGACATCAGTCGCGATGCGATTGATCCGCTGATGCCCGTGCGCCTGCGCAGCGGTGGCCGCTCGGTCGGCGGCGCGATGAGCTGGGGCGAACCGAAATCGCTGGCCCCCTTCCGCGACAGTTCGCCGTTTTTCGGCCTGAACATCCCCGATGACGTCCGCGTCAGCGCGCAGGTCATGGCGCAACCCGGCCCCGATCTGGCCGAAGCGGTCATTGCCGACCTGTCCGACGGCACGCCGCTGGTCACGCGCAAGCGCATGGGTCAGGGGCAGGTGGTGCTGTTCCATGTGACCGCCAACGCCGAATGGTCCACCCTGCCGCTGTCGGGGCTGTTCGTGGAAATGCTGGAACGTCTGGCCGTGTCCTCCGCCGCCACGGCGCCCGAGGCCGCCGACCTGCAAGGCACCGTCTGGCAACCCGAACAGGTTATGGACGGCTATGGCCTGCTGCGCGATGCAGGCACCCTGCCCGGCATCGAAGGGCCGACGCTGGTCAACGCCCCGCTAGGCCCGCAAATGCTGCCGGGGATCTACGCCTCGGAGGATCGGTTCCTGGCGCGTAACGTGCTGACGGCGAATGCGGTTCTGACCCCCGCCACATGGCCCGCGCGCATCCCCGTCACCGGCTTTCGCAGCGCCCCGCCCGAGGCATTGGGCGGCCTGCTGATGGCGCTGGCGCTGCTGTTGCTGGCCGCCGATGTGGTGGCTTCGCTTGCGTTGTCCGGACGGCTGGGTCCGACCCGGGGCGCCGTGGCCGCGCTGGCACTGCTGCTGATGGTGCCGCACGGCGCCGACGCGCAAGACGACAAAACCCAGCGCGCCATCGAAGCCACATCCGAGGTCGTTCTGGCCCATGTGCTGACCGGCAACGCCGACGTGGACGAAATCGCCCAAGCCGGCCTGCGCGGCCTGTCCGACACCTTGTATTTCCGCACCTCGGTCGAACCTGCACTGCCGATGGGCGTGAACCTTGAAACCGACGATCTGGCGTTCTTCCCCCTGCTGTACTGGCCCATCACCCCTGACCAACCCCGCCCCTCGGCCGAAGCGTACGCGCGGCTGAACGACTATCTGCGCTCGGGCGGGCTGATCCTGTTCGACACCCGCGACGCCAATGTCGCAGGGTTCGGCACGGCCAGCCCCAATGGCCGAAAGCTGCAGGATCTGGCCGCCCCGCTGGACATTCCGGCGCTGGAACCGGTGCCAAGCGACCACGTCCTAACCCGCACCTTCTATCTGCTTCAGGACTTCCCCGGCCGCTACACCAGCCGCGATGTCTGGGTCGAGGCATCGCCCCCCGGTGCCGAACAGGTCGAGGGCATGCCATTTCGCAACCTGAACGACGGGGTCACACCGGTGGTGATCGGCGGCAACGACTGGGCGGGGGCCTGGGCGGTTGACGCCTCGGGCAATCCGATGCTGCCCGTGGGGCGCGGCTTTGGCGGGGAACGCCAGCGCGAGCTGGCCTACCGCTTTGGCGTCAATCTGGTCATGCACGTGCTGACCGGCAATTACAAAAGCGATCAGGTCCATGTGCCTGCCTTGCTGGATCGGCTGGGCCAATGACCGGAACTGTTATCTTTGATCCGCTGCTGCCGTGGACATGGCTGGCCATACTCGCAGTGATCGCACTGGCTGGTGTGACGCTGGCGCTGGTGCGGGGCCTGCGCGGCTGGGCCTTGCGCGGGGCAGCGGCGCTGGTGGTGCTGGCCGCATTGGCGCAACCGTCCTACCAGGTCGAAGACCGCGCGCCGCTAAGCGACATCGTGATCCTGGCCGAAGACACCAGCGCCTCGCAAAGTCTGCCGGGCCGAGCCGAGCAGACAGCCCAAGCCGCCGACGCGCTGGAAGCACAGCTTGCCGCCCGCCCCAACACCGAAGTGCGCCGGATCACCGTGCCGGACGCCGAGGGCGACGGCGGCACCATGCTGATGCAGGCGCTCTCCGACGCGCTGGCCGAAGAGCCGCAGGCACGGGTCGCGGGCCTCATCGCGCTCAGCGACGGACAGGTGCACGATGCCGACATGGCCTTGGCGCTGCCCGCGCCGCTGCACCTGCTGCAATCAGGCTTTGCCAATGACTGGGATCGCCGCCTGACCGTGGTGGGCGCCCCCGCCTTTGCGATTATCGGGGAACCCGTCACCCTGACCCTGCGGGTCGAGGATATGGGCGCAGCGCCTGCCTCTGAGCCATTTGCCGAGCTGGATATTTCCGTTGACGGCGAAGATCCACAACGCTTTCGCATCCCCGTCGGTCAGGACATCGACCTGCCCGTGACCCTGCCACACGGCGGGCGCAACGTGATCCAGTTCACCACACCGACGCAAGAGGACGAGCTGACCGCGCGCAACAACACCGCGCTGATCCAGATGAACGGCGTGCGCGACCGGCTGCGCGTTCTTCTGGTCTCGGGCGAGCCGCACGCAGGCGGGCGCACATGGCGCAACCTGTTGAAATCCGACAGCTCTGTCGATCTGGTCCACTTCACCATCCTGCGCCCGCCCGACAAACAAGACGGCGTGCCGGTGGGCGAGCTGAGCCTGATCGCCTTTCCCACGCGCGAACTGTTCATGGAAAAGATCGAAGACTTCGACCTGATCATCTTTGACCGCTACAAGCGGCGCGGCATCCTGCCTGCGCTGTATCTGGAAAACGTCGCCAATTATGTGCGTCAGGGCGGGGCGGTGCTGGTTGCTGCGGGACCGGACTTTGCCACCGCGGACAGCCTGTTCCGCTCGCCGCTGGGGGCTGTCATGCCTGCGGTGCCCACCGCCCGCGTGCGCGAACAGGCCTATCGCCCCAAGGTCACCGAACTGGGCGAACGTCATCCGGTCACCACCAACCTGCCGTCGCGCGGCGACTGGGGCCGCTGGCTGCGCCAGATCGACGTGACGCCGAATTCGGGCAACGTGGTGATGTCGGGCATCGACGACAACCCGCTTCTGGTGCTGGACCGGGTCGGCGAAGGGCGCGTGGCGCTGCTAGCGTCGGATCACGCGTGGCTGTGGTCGCGCGGCTACGAAGGCGGCGGGCCGCAACTGGAACTGCTGCGCCGTCTGGCCCACTGGATGATGAAAGAGCCAGAACTGGAAGAAGAGGCGCTGACCGCCACGGCCAGCGGCCAGTCGATGCAGATCGAACGCCGCACGCTCAGCGATACCGTGCCCCCCGTGACCGTCACGGCCCCCGATGGCACCACCACCGAACTGCCCCTGCGCAACGTGGCCCCCGGCCAGTTCATCGCGGATTATCAAGGCCCCGAGATTGGCCTGTACCGTCTGGAAAACGGTGACCAAAGCGCCGTCATCGGCCTTGGCCCCGCTGCCCCGCGCGAATTTATCAACACCGTCGGCACTGCGGAATTGCTGCAACCCGCCATAGACAGCACACGCGGCGGCGCGCTGTTGCTTGAGGCCGGCCTGCCCGACATCCGCAACGTCCGCGAGGGCCGCCCCGCCGCAGGACGCGGCTGGATCGGACTGACGCCGCGCAACGCTTTTGAAACCCGCGACGTGCGCGCCACCGCGCTTTTGCCCGGCTGGCTGGTGTTGATGTTGAGCGCACTGTTCATCGTCGCCGCATGGCTGCGCGAGGGCCGTCGCCGCTGACCCTTCATCTTGCTGTGTAAACTCCGGGGTGAGGCCGCAGGCCCAGGGGCAGCGCCCTTATTGCGCCACTTCAACCTCGACCGAGGCGGATTGACCTGCCGCGTCCACCACCGAAATCCGGCTGAACCCGGCCCCGTCCAGCGCCAGCGCCACCTCGCGCTGTCGCAACCCCGCCGCCACGGGCGCGCCGTTCAGCAGGACGGTCAGCGGCAATTGCCCGCCCCGCATCTTCACCGTCAGCCCGTCACCGCCTGCCAGCACCGCGCCGCTGGGGGGAAAGGCCACGGTCAGCGTATCCGCCGAACGCACCGCGCCAAAGCGCGCATCAAAGCGTTGCAGCGGCTGCGGTAGTCGCGCGGTGGGCACGATCAATGTCTCTGGTGGGGGTGGCGGCAGCGGGTCGCGGGCAGATTTCAGACGGCCGAATGCTTCGAACAGCACAGGCGCGGCCAGCCCGCCGCCAAAGGCACCGGGCACCGGCGTGCCGTCCGGTCGCCCCATCCACACACCGATCACGTGCCGCCCGTCATAGCCGATGGCCCATGCGTCACGGTGCCCGTAGGACGTGCCGGTTTTATAGGCCAGCCCGGTCACACCCGCGCCCGCAGGCGGCGGAATGTCGGACAGAATGTCGCCCACCTGCCACGCTGCTGCACGCCCCACGAGGCGGGCCAAGGGCGCTTGCGGCGCTTCGGCCTCAACATGCAGGCGCGGCCCAGCGCCGCCTTCGGCCAGTGCCGCGTAAAGCTGCACCAGATCGCCCAACGTCAGCCCGACACCGCCCAGCGCCACCGCCAGACCCGGCTGGCCCTGCACCACCGGCGTTGCCCCGCTGCGGCGCAAGGCCGCCATCAGGCGCGCGGGGCCAAGGGCTTCGGTCAGCGCCACGGGTGGGATGTTCAGCGACAGTTGCAAGGCGTGCCGCGCGGTGATGTCACCGCGAAACATGCCGTCGAAGTTCTGCGGCGCGTAGGTGCCAAAGGCGGTCGGGCGGTCGGGCATGATGGTTTCGGGATGCGCCAGCCCGCGATCAAAGGCCAGCGCATAGATCAAAGGTTTCAGCGTTGATCCGGGCGAGCGCAGGGCGCGTGTCATGTCGACAAACCCCTGTGCGCCATCGCCATCCGCATAGTCCGCCGACCCGACCGAGGCGAGAATTTCTCCGGTCTGATGATCCGCCACCAGTATCGCCGTCGACACCCCGCGCGGCTGATAGCGCACCACGCGGGCGGCCAGCGTCTCAAGCGCGCTTTGCAGGCGCGCGTTCAGGGTTGTGTCATGGCGCACCGTCAGCGGATCGCGCGCAACCAGGTGATCCCCCACATGCGGCGCAAGGCGCGGCATATCGGACATGCGCAAGGGCACCGGCGCGTGGGTGGCAGGCAGGTCCAGTCGCGCCAGAACCCGGTCGCGGGCGGCAAGGGCCGCTGCCGGATTGCGATCGGGGCGACGGCCTTCGGGCGCTTGGGGCAAGGCGATCAGCAGCGCCGATTCCGCCGGGGTCAGACGTTTCGGCGGCTTGGCGAACCAAGCACGGGTGCCCGACTGAATCCCCTCGACCGCGCCGCCATAGGGGGCATGTTGCAGGTACAGCGTCAGGATCTGGTCCTTGTCCAGCCGCCGCTCCAGCGCCCAGGCCACGCGCATCTGCCGCAGCTTACCCGCCCAGCGTCCGGTGCCGGAATTCTCCAGCAACCGCGCCACCTGCATTGTCAGGGTCGACCCGCCCGACACCACATCGCCGTTCCACGCCGCCTGCCCCACGGCCCGCACCAGCGCCATCAGGTCAACGCCGTTGTGGCGGGCAAATCGCTTGTCCTCGTAGGCGATCAGCATCTGCACGAATGTCGGATCGACATCCGCCAGCGCCACCGCCAGCCGCTGCCGCCCGTTCTCGACCGGATAGGCACGCAGCAGGGTGCCATCGCGCGCCCGCACCTCGACAGAGGTTTCCGCCAGCACCGGCGGCAGCACCGTGGCCGCAACCCAATCGTCCCACGCATCGCGCAGGCCCGCCGTCAGGGCCAGCGCAACCGCCAGCGCAATCAGGCTGCGCCCGCCGGTCATGGCGTGACGGTCACGCGGCCCGTTTCCGTCACGGCGCGATATTCGGGCCGGTACATATCCTGCACCAGCGCCGCCGGATGGTGATAGTCGCCCGGGCTGATCGCCCGCACCACATAGGCCAGCTGGAACGCCTCGTCGCCACGGTGATCCACCGCCGCCACAAAGCGTTCGGCGCGGAACTGGGCGGTTTCCGTATCGGCCAGCTTCAGCCAGTCCAGCGCGCCAATGTCACCCGAGCGCAGCAGGTTGGGGTTGTCGATCTCAAGCCCCGCAGGCAGCGCATCATCCACGATCAGACGCGCGCCGACTTCCTCGAAGGGCTGGATGGTCAGCACAACCACGCGCCGTTCGCCCGCGGCAAAGGGGCCATCCGCCGGATCACCCTGCAACGTGTAGTAGTCACGCTTGATCGCATAGCCATAGCCACCCGCCTCCGGCGCCACCAAGGGCACGCCGTAGGTGGTCAGCGTCACGTCCGTGGGCGCACCCGACACGTTGCGAATGCTGTGCGGCGTGCCGCCTGTCTCAAGCGTCTGGATCACCGGGCCGCTGGCGGGCTGGTCGTCGACGGTCAGGCCGGGATTGGCCGTATCCTCGTTCAGCGCCTGCGCCGCCATCAGCACCTGTGCCGCCTCTTGCGTGGACAGGCTGCGGCTGGTGTTGCCGATGCGGGCGGCCACGGCAGCGCGGTCGATGGCGTTGCTGCCGGACAGGGCCGCCAGTTTCAGCACACCGGCGGCATCACGCAGCGGCGTGCCAAAATCCGAACGCCAGCCCATCGTTTCCCGCGCGCTTTGGTCCATCTGCGCGCTGGCCTTGGCGAACAACTGATCCGCACGCAGCTGGTCGCCGTACATCGCCAGCGCCGCACCCAGTTGGGCGGTCGCCAGCGGCGTGCCGAAATCGTCGCCCTTGGTGTCTGCATAATACCGCAGATCACCCATGGCAGCGGCCCCGTTGCGCGCCAGAACCAACAGCGCATAGGCAATGTCTTCGCCGCCCTCGTCAAAGTCGGGGGCATAGTTCACGCGGTTCTTCAGGTTGTCGATGGCCAGCTCATAGGCAAGATCCGGCACGGCAAACCCCTTGGCCCGCGCCTGGGTCAGGAAATCGGTCACATAGACGTCCAGCCAGAATTCACCCGACTGCGCACGCCACAGGCCAAAGGCACCGTTGCTGTCCTGCCGCGCCAGAACCCGACGTACCGCGTCGTTGACACGCTTGGGCAGGTCGGTGATCCCAGCGGCAGGGGCAAAGTCGCTGAGGTACAGCAGCGGCAGCGCCGCCGAGGTGACCTGCTCTGTGCAGCCATAGGGATAGCGGTCCAGCTGCGTCAGAAGCCCCGGCACGTCAAACCGCGCCAGCGGACCCGCCGCCAGCGTCGCCCGCGCCGAAGCCGGTTGCAGACCTGCCAGCACATTGTCGTCAAAGGTAAACACCTCGCCCGCGCCAAGGCTGAACCGCCGCGTGGTCGCGGTTTCGGGGTCGGTCACCCGCACCCCCAGCGCCAGCGTCTTGGTCAGCACTTTGCCTTCCGGCGTCGTCAGGGTGACGGTCACCTCGTAGTCACCCGCTTGCGACGCGGTCAGTGGCACGGTGATGCGTTGCGTGGCGCCCTCGGCCAGGTCGAACGACGCAGGGGCCGCGCCCAGTTGCAATCCGTCCGACGCCAGCGCCAGTTGCACGGTGCCGGCTGGGCCGTCTGCGTGGACCACGTCCAACAACAACCGGCTGGTGTCGCCGGGCGCCAGGAACTTGGGCAAGGCGGCTGTGACAACCACAGGATCGCGGGCCAGCACGTCGGTTTGCGCCTGCCCAACCGACGACGCGGACCACGCCACCGCCATCAGCTTGATCGTGCCGTTGAACGCGGGGCGCGGGATGGTGACGGTTGCGGTGCCATCGGCACCCACCGTCACGGGGCCGCTAAACCACGACATCAGTTCCTCTGTCGGGGGCGGCGATTGCAACCCGTCCAGTCCGGCAGCATCACCGCCCGAACGGACAACGCCCAGCGCACCGTTCATGCCATCGATCAAACGGCCGTAGACGTCGCGCATTTCAACACCCAGACGGCGCTGGCCAAAGTAGTGGTCCGACGGGTCGGGGGCCTGATAGTTCGTCAGGTTCAAGATGCCCACATCAACCGCCGCCAGCGTGACAAAGGCGGTTTCGCCCGCGGTAATGCCATCAACCTGCACTGTCGCGTCAAAGCTGCCTTTTTGCCCGTCCACCGCCTCGGGTGCGGTCACGTTGACCGCCAGTTGCCGCGCCGCGGGGTTCACGGCGGCATGGGCCACGCCCAGCGCGCGCGCCGGGTTCTGTCCGGCCTGCACGTCCATCGGGCGGATGACTGAGGCGGTGACATAAGCCCCCGTACCCCACTCCGCGCCCACGGTCAGCGGCACGATGTTTTCGCCCGCCGTCACCTCGACGACGCGGCGTTCGATCACGCGGTTCGATGCCACGGTGATCAGCGCCGTGCCGTCATAGCGTGGGACCAGACGCAATTGCGCGGTATCGCCCACGTCAAAGCTGTCGGCGTTCAGCGACAGGTCCAGACGGTCGGGCGTGTCGGTGCCTTCGCCTGCGCCATACCATCCTGCGTAGAAGTTGACCGACGACGCGACATAGGGGGCCCCTGCGGATTCCACCACCAGCTCGTATTCGCCCCACTCGGTCGCGGCCTGCACCTGCACCGGGTCCTGGCCCAGTGTTGCGGTGCCGGATGCCACGCGGATGCGGCGAGTGGTCGGTTCCCAGTTCCAGTTGCCGTACATCTGATACCACTGATACCGCGTCTCGACACGGTTCACGGTCCATTTCACCGGCAGCGATCCTTCGGTCGCAATCAGGTCAAAGCGGGCCTCGGACATCTCGGGCAACACGTCGTCAAAGGCCGGGTTGATCCCGATCATCACGCCCTCGGGCGCGATGGGGGCGGTGATCTGGCGTTCGACCGGACGACCCGATCCTTCGGACACGCGCACGGTCACGCGGGCTTGCAACAACTGTCCTTCGGGGTCCACGTCGGGCAGGTCCAGCGGCAGGGTCGCAAGGCCCTGCGCGTCGGTGCGGGCGGCGTCCAGAAAGCGGGTGCGCGCCGAAAAGCGGGTGTCGTAGCGGCCAAAGCTGTAGCCGGGCCAATCGTCCAGACCGTCACGGCGCAGCACACGCACGTCGCCCTCGATGGCCAGATTGGCCCCCGCCGCGCCGAACAGATAACGCGCGTCGATTTTCAGGGGCGGCGTATCCGTCAGACGCAGCGGCGCGTCGGGCAGGGCCAGGTCAAAGTCGATACGCTCGGGCAGGAAATCCTCGACCAGAACAGTCTGGGTGGCCAGTGGCGCGGCCTCCAGATCGGATTTCAGGTCCAACCGCCACGCGCCGCGCGGCACGTCCATGCCCAGCGGCAGGTTGAACACATGGCCGCCGGCCTGTGCGTTGGTGGACAGGGTGCGGCTGTATTCCACGCCATCGGGGCGCGTCAGGATTGCGGTCAGCGGCAGGCCCTGAATGGCATCCGCCGTGCCGTCGCGGGTCAGCGCGGTGACGTTGATCACATCGCCCACGCGGTAAGCCCCACGGTCGGTCGCCATGAACGTGTCGATGGGCGGCGCGGGCGGACGGCCCTCGACCCCACGGTCGGACAGGTCGAACGCCGGATCGGTCAGCGGCAGGAACGCCATATCCTCGAGGTTTTCATCATTGCCGATTTGCGCCACCAGCAGCGCAGGGGCGGATGCGCCGGTGCCACGCACCAGACCGGCATCAAAGGTGGCAAAGCCGTCGGCACCCGAGGTCACCTGACCCAGCACCACGTTGGCCCGCGACACCAGCGTCAGGGTCACGCCCGACTGCGCCTGTGCCGTACCCAGCGACCGGGTCGATACGGTCAGCCCGTCGATGCCCTGCCATGTGGAAAGTCCCAGATCGGTCAGCACGAACCACTGGCTTGCCGTGGCAGCATCGTAATCCTCGACGTCCGGCTGGCTGGCGGTCAGGACGTAAATGCCCGTGGGCTGCCCTGCCAGCGCCTCGCCCAGCGGCAGGCGGGTGGTGGTGTCGACGTTCAGATCGTTCTTGACCTCGGCGGTGCCGGTCCAGACCTCTTGTGCGATCTCGTCGGCGAACTGACGGTCTTCGTAATAAGACATCGGCGCGCCGAAATAGCTTTCCTGAATGGCACGCAGCAGGTTGCGGTCGGACACGCGGCGCAGGGCCAGATCGACCTTTGGCATGTTCACGGTTTCAATCGGCAGGGCCGCATCGGCACTGCGCGGCAGCACGTAGGCGCGGCCCGGAAAACGTACAAGAGGCGCGCGATCTCGTACATAAAGGTTCAGCGTGACATCACGGGCCAGCGTTTCACCGCTGGCGGCGGGCAGGCCGGTGCGGAACGTAACCTCGTAGCGTGCGCCGTGCTCGACACCGTCCAGACACAGCTGGCGGTCTTCGGCTTGCACCACCAGCCCGTCCACGGCCACGCGCACGAAAGGTTCGTAATCGACACCCGACGCCGCCAGATCTTCCGAGAATTCGGCGCAGATGCGCGGGTTGGCGGCATCGTTGTCCACACGGTGTTCGACCACGCGGAACCCGTATTTGCGGATCGCATCCTCAAGATCCCTGTCGATGTCATCACGCGGCTGGATGTCATAGGCCAGACGCAACGCCGGGATCATGTCACGGCCACGGTCCAGGGCTTCCAATGCTTCGGCCATGCCTTGCAGCGCGGCGGCTTTGGCCCCTGCGCCGTCGGCACGCAAGTAGGCGTTGATCGTGGCAGGCAGCGCCTCGCGGCGGGATTGGCGGCGAAAATCCGATGGGTCCGAACTGTTCAGGCGCAAGCCGTGATAGGCCCAGTTTTCCCACAGATCGCCCCGGTCGGTCAGTGCCAGCGCGGCGCCCATCCAGCGCATCCCGGTGACACGGTTGTTCTGGCCAAACGCTTTCGTCGCGGCATCCAGAAGCTGTTCGGCCGAGCGGCCATTGACGGCAAAGCGGATCGAAAATTCATCGGCCAGCTTGCGTGCGGCCTGTAGATCGCCGGGATCAAGAAACGCCAGATCAGCGACACGCTCGGCCTGTTGGGCCAACACGCGCGGATCGGTGGTGACCCGCTCGGCCGAAAAGGCCCCCTCGTAGGGTTTGCGGTCGGTCAGGGCGGATTTGGGGAAACAGGCGTTGGACCGGCTGTTGTATGTAAAGCCCACGCAGGCATCATCGGCGTCACAGACCTTGGTGCAGGCCGATTGCGTGGTGTCGAAAAGCGGCGTCAGGTCCGCGCCGTAAAAGTCCACGTCGCGCGAATAGACGTAACGGTGATCGGGAATGATGTCTTGGGCAAGAGCAACTGAAACCCATGACAGGATTGAAATTACGGATGCGATCAAAATGCGCGGCGTCATAATAGTCTCCAGGTCAATAGGCACAAACCGTGCCATGCCGTCGGCCCTCTTGGCAACGATTCATAGGGTGCCCCTTGGCTGGAAGTCGCACATTCCGTTCACATTTTGATGATCCGCCGAACGCCCCAAAAACGGCGTGAACCGCGCCGATTGGAAGCCTGTTTGCTGCGAAAGGTCATTATTTTAAGGCGCCCTTTACCCTGATGCGCGAAACCTGTTGGTGAACGAAATCTTTGCGGGTCTACACGGGGGCGCCATGACGCTGGCCAACAAACTGGCGGAAGAACGGCGTGGGCGGCTGGCTGCCGAACGCCTGCTTGAGCTCAAGCAATCCGAACTGGCCGCGGCGCGCCGCAAACTGGACCGCCACGCGCAAGAGCTAAGTGCCGAGATCAACGAAACCCGCGCCGAGGTGGCCACGGTGCGCGACGAAAACCTGCGCGTCAAATCCGACCTGAGCGTGGCCCACCACAAGGTCGAAGTGGCCGAACGACGGTTGTGGCATTCGATTGAAACGGTGACCGACGGGTTTGCCTTTTTCGACGATACCAACCAGATGCTGGCCGCCAACCGCGCCTATCTGGCGATCTTCGACGGCATGGAAATGATCCGTCCGGGGGTGAATTACATCACCATCCTGCAAGTGCTGACCGACGAGGGCATCGTAAACACCGGCGACATGCCCCACGACGATTGGCGGGCGATGATGACGGATCGCTGGATGGCACCCTATCCCGAACCCACCACGATCCGGTTGTGGAACGACCAATACGTCAAGCTGATCGACCGGCGCGGCCCCGGGGGCGACATCGTCTCGCTGGGGCTGAACATCACCTCGACCGTGGTTTACGAGGCGCGTTTGAAAGAGGCGCGCGAGGTCGCTGAATCGGCCAACCGCGCCAAATCCGCATTTCTCGCGAACATGAGCCACGAGATCCGCACCCCCATGAACGGGGTGGTCGGCATGGCCGAACTGCTGACCGACACCGGCCTGAACGAAGAACAGCGCCTGTATGTCGACACCATCCGCAATTCGGGCGAGGCATTGCTGACCATCATCAACGACGTTCTGGATTATTCCAAGATCGAGGCCGAAAAGCTGACGCTTTACCCCGAACCCTTTGATCTGGAACGGTGCATTCACGAGATCATCATGCTGGTGCAGCACGCCGCGCGCGAAAAAGAGGTCAAGCTGTTGCTGGATTACGACCTGTTCATGCCCACGCGTTTCGTTGGTGATCCGGGGCGCATCCGGCAGGTGCTGACCAATCTGATCGGCAATGCGGTGAAATTCACCTCGGTTGGTCATGTTCTGGTGCGGGTCACGGGCGTGCCCGCCGATCAGGGGCGCATCAGTCAGGTGAACATTGCCATCGAGGACACCGGCATCGGCATTCCGGCGGACAAGGTCGACCACATCTTTGGCGAATTCAATCAGGTCGAAAACGCCCGGAACCGCCAGTTCGATGGCACCGGGCTGGGGCTGGCGATTTCCAAGCGGCTGGTCGCGCTGATGGAGGGCAAGGTCTGGGTGACCAGCGAAGAGGACAAAGGATCGTGTTTCGGGTTTGAATTACAACTGGAAACCGCGGAACAGGAAATGCCGCGCCACCCTGCCATTCCCAAGGGCGTGCGCCGCGTGATGGTGGTGGATGACGTGGCCGCCGACCGGCTGATCGTGGAACGTCAGATGGAAATGCTGGGCCTGAGCGTGGTGTCGTGCAAAGACGGTCCGACCGCGCTGGCGCAACTGGACGACACGATTGATCTGGTTCTGACCGACCACAACATGCCCGAAATGGACGGGCTTGAGCTGGCCGAGGCGATCCACGACGCAGGCCATCAAACGCCGGTGATCCTGCTAAGCACCAACATCGGCTACGCCGACCGCGATCCGGGCCGCAAGCATTTGCACGCCTTGCTGCAAAAGCCGGTGCCGCGGCGCGATCTGTTCACAATGCTGGAATCACTTGGCCCCATGGCACCGCCCGCCAACGTCATTCGCCCGCTGTCTCACGCGTCGCCTACCGCGCGCCCTATGCGGGTGATGGCCGCCGAGGACAACAAGACGAACCAGTTGGTGTTGCGCAAGATGCTGGCGCATATGGACATCGACCTGCAATTCGCCGGCAACGGAGAAGAGGCCGTAAGCCTTTATCAAAGCTTTGAGCCCGACCTGATTTTCATGGACATTTCGATGCCCAAACTGGACGGCAAGGACGCCACCCGCGCCATCCGCGCGCTTGAGGGGAACAAGGACACGCCAGTGCCCATCGTGGCCCTGACCGCCCACGCCATGGACGGCGAAGAGGCCGCGATCATGGCGGCAGGGTTGAACCACTATCTGACCAAACCGCTGAGCAAGGAAGCGCTGGAAAAACAGGTGCTGGCCGCCTGGTCAGACGGCTTGCAGCCGCCCCTGCCGCAAAAGGCAGCGCCGCTTCAGGTTTCGGGATAGGGCCGGACAAACACCGGGGCATCGGGTTTTGACAGGTCAGGCTGATAGACATAGCCGCCGCTGTCGAAATCGGTCAGCGCGGCGGGGTCCTTCAGCCGGTTTTGCACCACGAACCGCGCCATCGCGCCGCGTGCTTTCTTGGCAAAGAAGCTGACGATTTTCGGCCCTTGCCCTTTGTCCTCCATGAACTGCGGCGTGATCACCCGCAGTTTCAGCGCCTTTTGGTCCACGGCACCAAAATATTCCTGACTGGCACAGTTCACAAGAACATCGCTGTTCACTGCCTGCGCCTGTTCATTCAACGCCTTGGACAGACCATCGCCCCAATAGTCGTACAGGTTTTTCCCCCGCCGTGTTTTCAAACGGCTGCCCATCTCCAGCCGGTAGGGCTGGATCGCGTCGCGGGGGCGCAACAGGCCGTACAGCCCCGACAGGATGCGCAAATGCTCCTGCGCCCAGTCCATTTCGTCGGCGTCCAGCGATGCGGCATCCAGCCCCTGATAGGTGTCGCCAGCAAAGGCCAGCGCTGCGGGGCGCACGGCTTCGGCTTCGGGGTCGGCGGCAAAGGTTTGAAACCGGTCGCGGTTCAGACGCGCCAGATCGTCCGACAGGTGCATCAGCGCCTTGAGATCGCCCAGCGTCAGATTGCGCGCGGTTTTGGCCAGCCGCACCGCATCGTCCTGCATCGCGGGTGCGGTGACATCCATGTCGCGCGCGGCCCAGTCCAGCCGTTTGGCAGGCGAAATCACAACCAGCATCTGTTGTCTCCTTTGGTTTGTACCTGACCTAATGCGCCGGGCCGCGAAGGTCCAGCCAGCGAGAGCAGCCCGGCGTCCTGCCAGGAACTGACAGCACCGTGGGCTATCCCATGGGCACAGACACCCAAGCCAAAGGAACCAACCCATGCTTACGCTGTATCACGGACCAAACACCCGCTCGTCCCGTATCGTGCAATTGCTGATCGAAATGAATGCCTTGGAAAAGGTCGACATTCGCGTTGTCGGTCTGATCCGTCAGGGCAACATCGGCGCGCCCGACCCGGCGAACCCGCATCTTGAGGGCAAGGTGCCACTGTTGGAGCATGACGGAACGCTGATCCGCGAAAGCAACGCGATCATCCTGTATCTGACCGATCATTTCAGCAGCGATATGGGCGTGCCGATCGGTGACAGCCGCCGGGGCGCATATCTCAGCTGGCTGGCCTATTACGGCAATGTGGTCGAGCCGGTGATGATCGGGCTGGCGGCGGGCGTGGACCACCCCGCGTTCCACAGCACGTTTCGCGGCCCGAAAGAGCTGTATGCCCATCTGGACCAGACGCTGGCGCAACAGCCCTATTTGCTGGGCGACAGCTATACCGCTGCCGATCTGCTGATGGCCTCGCCGTTCCAGTTCATGCCGGATTTCATCCCCGACATGCCCAACATCAAGGCCTGGATCGAACGCTGCGGCACCCGCCCGTCGGTAAAAGAGATGAAAGATCGTGATGCCGCGATGCTGGAGGCCGCCTAGGCCGCGGCCAGCACTGCCAGAAACGCCGCGCCAAACCTTTCGGCGCGGCGTTCGCCCAAGAGCCGCTCTAGCGCTGCCGCATCCGCGCTGCGCATCTGCGCCACTTTCGCCAGTTGGGCGGCCGAACAGCTCAGCGGTTTGTCGGTGCCTTCGGTGCCGCGCGCCAGTTGCGCCTGCGCGTCCATTAGCTGGTCATAGACCGTCCCCGCAGCCCGCCCCGCCAGCTTGCGCCGCGTCGGGTGCACCTCGTCCGCGGCGCCGTTGATCACCTGCAAGAACGTGTCACCATAGCGTTCCAGCTTTTTGGCGCCGACACCGCTGATCCCGGCCATCGCGTCCAGGTTGGCGGGCCGGTTCTCGGCCATTTCGATCAGCGTGCGGTCGGTAAAGATGACATAGGCCGGCACCCGCGCCGCCTCGGCCAGCGCCCGGCGCTGCGCCTTGAGCGCACTGAGCAGCGGCGCGTCTTCTTCCGACACCATTTCCTTGACCGCTGGCCGTCGGTTGGTGCCTGCACTGCGGATGCTGTCGCGACGCAGGTTGATCGTGGCCTCGTCCCGCAGGATCGGCAGGGCCGCATCGGTCATCCGCAAAGCCCCGTGGCGCGCGGGATCGGGGCGGATCAGGTCGTGGCCCATCATCTGCCGGAACACCGCTTGCCACTGGCGTTTGTCGTATTCCTTGCCCACGCCATAGGTCGGCAGGCTGTCGTGCCCGCGCTGCGTGATCTTGTCGGTGCGGTTGCCCATCAGGATGTCGATCAGATGGCCTGCGCCAAACCATTCGTCGGTGCGCAACATCGCGGACAGCGCCTTGCGCACTGCCGTCGTGCCGTCAAACACCTCGGCCGGTTTGTCGCACAGGTCGCAGTTGCCGCAGGTCACTTCGGTTTCGCCAAAGTAGCCCAGCAGCGTTTTGCGGCGGCAATCCAGCGCCTCGGCCAGGCCCAGCAGCGCGTTCAGCCGCCCGTGGTCGGCGGCACGGCGTTCAGGCGGGGCCAGCCCCTCGTCAATTTGCGACCGGCGCAGTTTGATGTCGTCAGGGCCGAACAGCGTCAGGGTTTCGGCAGGGGCACCGTCACGGCCCGCACGGCCGATTTCCTGATAATAGGCCTCGATGCTTTTGGGCAGGTCGGCGTGGGCGACCCAGCGGATGTCGGGCTTGTCGATGCCCATGCCAAAGGCAACGGTGGCGACAACGATCAACCCGTCCTCTTGCTGGAACCGGCGTTCGGCGATGCGGCGGTCTTCGGCGTCCATGCCTCCGTGATAGTGGATCGCGCCGTGGCCCGCGTCACGCAGCGCCTGCGCCAGCGTTTCGGTCTTGGCCCGCGTGCCGCAATAGACGATGCCCGACTGTCCCTTGCGCGCGGCGGCAAAGTTCAGGATCTGCGCGCGCGGCCCGTCCTTGGCGGCAAAGGCCAGATGGATGTTGGGCCGGTCGAACCCGCGCAAAAAGGCGCGCGGCGGTTCCCCGTCGAACAGCTTTTGCACGATCTCGGCCTGGGTTTCGATGTCGGCGGTCGCTGTAAACGCCGCCAGCGGCACGTTCAGGGTGCGGCGCAATTCGCCGATGCGCAGATAGTCGGGGCGGAAATCATGGCCCCACTGGCTGACGCAATGTGCCTCGTCCACGGCGATCATCGACACCCCGATGCGGCGCAACATGCCCATGGCCGACCCTGCGGCCAGCCGTTCGGGCGCCATATACAGCAGCTTCAACTCGCCGCGTTCCAGTGCCTCCCAGACGGCATCCGTCTCTTCCGGTGTGTTGCCAGAGGTCAGCGCACCCGCGGACACCCCCGCCTCTTGCAGCGCGCGCACCTGGTCGCGCATCAACGCGATCAACGGAGAGATGACCACCGTAACCCCGTCGCGCATCAGCGCAGGCAGTTGGAAACACAGGGATTTACCGCCACCTGTCGGCATGATGGCCAACACGTTTTCACCGTCGGCCACGGCGTGCACGATCTCTTCCTGCCCGGGGCGGAAAGCGTCAAAGCCGAATACATCGGACAATAGCGTGGCAGCGCCTGTCATTGGAAAACCTTGATGTGATTTATCTGCTCTTTTGATGCAAAATCACACACTAAGATTCCATGAACAAGGTCTGCCGCTTGTCTGGTTCAAAAAAATCCCAGGATACGCGCGCAGCGCCGGGGGCGGTGCCCCCTGATCCGCCTAGTAATAGAACGCAGCCGCGTTGTTCATCAGCACGATCCGCAACACGGCCACGCCGACCAACAGCACCAGCGGTGCCAGATCCAGACCACCCATCGGGGGCAGGATTTGACGGATGCGGCTATAGATCGGCTCAAGCAGGCGGTTCAGCCCGTACCAGATTTGCGCCACGATCGGCTGGCGCAGGTTCAGCACCTGGAAGTTGATCAGCCAGCTCATCACCACGTGGGCAATGATGAAGAACCACACGATATTCAGCAGCAGCATCAGGATTTGGAACAGCGATTGCATCGGACACACCTCTTTGATTGCACTCCAACTAGTCATGCACCGCCAAAAGGGCAAGTCTGCCGCGAGGTGATGGTTGACACTGCGGGCGCACCGGGGCGAACAGGGCGGAAAAAGGAGCCAAGCCGATGTTCCCCTTTGTCCGTCTGATCAAGGACATGCTGATTGCCCGCCGGTTGCCGCCGCTGGAACATTTCGGCGACGTGCACACCAGCCATCACATCTGCTGGCCGTGGGACATTGATATGTTCGGCGAGCTGAACAACGGCCGCACGCTGACCTTGTATGATCTGGGCCGTCTGGCGATGGCGCAGCGGGGCGGATTGGTTGCGGTGTTGTTCAAGGAAAAGTGGGCGCTGACCATGGCCGGCGCATCCGTGCGCTACCGCCGCCGGATCACGATGTTCGAACGGTTCACGATGAAATCACGGCTGGTGTGTTGGGACGACCGGTTCATGTATCTGGAACAGTCCATGTGGAAGACCAACGGCGAATGCGCCAGCCATGTGCTGTACCGCTCGGCGCTGTTGGAGAACGGTCGCGCCATCAACCCTGCCCGTGCCGCCGAAGCGCTGGGGCATAGCGCCGTCAGCCCGCCGATCCCCGACTGGATTGCCGCCTGGATCGACGCAGAGGCGACGCGCCCATGGCCGCCGATGCAGGACCAGATTGCACCGCCTGCGTAAACCTTCACTTGCCTATGTGCACTGGCCCTGTTTCTAATCGCGGCAACAACAGGGCTGGGGACGGAAATGGCTGACGTAACACTGAAAAAGCGGATCTGGGGCTGGTATTTCTTTGACTGGGCCAGCCAGCCGTACAACACGCTGTTGCTGACGTTTATCTTTGGCCCCTACTTTGCCCAGACTGCTGCCGCGCAGTTGATGGCGGGTGGCATGGCCGAAGACATTGCCAAGGCGCAAGCGCAGGCTTTGTGGGGCTACGGGTTGGCCGCGGCGGGCATAACAATCGCCATTCTGGCCCCGGTTCTGGGCGGCATTGCCGACAGCACTGGCCGCCGGATGCCGTGGATCTGGCTGTTTTCGGCCATGTATTTCATTGGTGCTTACGCGCTGTGGTGGACCGCGCCACAGGACTTTTCCGTGATCTGGGCGCTGTTCTTCTTTGGCATCGGTCTGATCGGGATGGAATTCGCCACGATTTTTACCAACAGCTATCTGCCCTCGCTCGGCCCCAAGGACGAATTGGGAAAGATTTCAGGGTCTGGCTGGGGGTTTGGCTATGCGGGCGGCGTGTTGTCGTTGCTGCTGATGCTGGCGTTGTTTCAGGCCGGAGAGTCAGGCCGCACAATGGCCGGGCTGGACCCGCTGTTCGGACTGGACCCGGCGACCAAGGCCGACACCCGCTTTGTCGGCCCGTTTAGCGCGATCTGGTTCGCCGTGTTCATGATCCCGTTCTTTCTGTGGGTCAAAGAGACACCTTCAGACGCGCCGCGCCTGCGCTATAAATTCGGCAACGGCATGAGAGAGCTGAAACAGACCTTGGTGAACCTGCCGGGCAATCCCAGCCTGCTGGCCTATCTCGGTTCATCAATGTTCTACCGCGATGCATTGAACGGGATGTACACCTTTGGCGGCATCTATGCGCTGGGTGTGCTGAACTGGAGCATCACCGAAGTGGGCATTTTCGGGATCATCGCCGCGGCCAGTGGCGCGCTGTTCTGCTGGCTGGGTGGCTATGCCGACCGCGCACTTGGGCCAAAGCCGCTGATTATCCTGTGCTGTCTGATCCTGATGGGCACCGCCATCCTGATCGTGTCGCTGTCGCCCACGTCAGCCTTTGGCATCCAGCTTGCCGAAGGGTCCAACCTGCCCAACATCCTGTTCTATGTGGCGGGGATGCTGATCGGGGCCGCGGGTGGGGTGCTGCAAAGCGCCAGCCGCAACATGCTGACCCGTCAGGGCAATTCCGAACGGATGACCGAAGCCTTTGGCCTGTATGCACTGTCGGGCAAGGCCACGACGTTTCTGGCCCCTGCTCTGATCGCCGTTGCCTCGCAGGTAAGCGGAAGCCAGCGCTTTGGTGTGACACCGTTGATAGGGCTCTTTGCAATCGGGCTGATCATGTTAATCTGGGTGAAACCTGATGGAGAGCCAGAGTAATGTATTTGCGTCGTTTTTGTATTGCCGCCCTGATGGTCGTGACCGCTGCGTGCAGCGGCCAGTCTGACACCAACATCGACGGTACGCCGTTGCCCGATGTGGACCCTGCGGTATTGCGCGGGTCGGCCAAGGCGGCGTTCGGTGCCGAGCGTGTCGGATCGCAACAATCGCCCGCCGCCTATGGCAGCTATGCCAAGGGCTGTGCCGCCGGATCGGTGCAACTGGCAGAAACCGGGCCCACATGGCAGGCCATGCGCCTGTCGCGCAACCGCAACTGGGGCAACCCCGAGCTGGTCGATTTCATCCAGAAGCTCAGCCGCAAGGCCGCGCAGCAACCGGGATGGAACGGGATCTATGTGGGCGACATGAGCCAGCCGCGCGGTGGCCCGATGCTGACAGGGCACGCCAGCCACCAGATCGGTCTGGATGCCGACATCTGGATGCTGCCCGCCGCCAACCTGAACCTTAGCGTGGCCGAGCGCGAGAACATCTCGTCGATCTCGACCCGCCGCGCCAGCGGAGCCTATACCAACGGATCATGGACCCGCGCCCACCACGAGATCATCAAGGCCGCCGCCCAGGACAGCCGCACCGCGCGGATCTTTGTCTTTCCGGGGGCCAAGGTGCAGATGTGCAAGGACGAAAAAGGCGACCGGTCGTGGCTGCGCAAGGTGCGTCCGTGGTACGGACATCACTATCATTTCCATGTGCGGCTGGCCTGCCCCAAGGGCGCGCGCGGCTGTGTCGATCAGACACCGCCCCCCGCCGGTGACGGCTGTGCCGATGCGCAGGAATGGGTGAACAACATTCTGAACCCGCCACCGCCAAACCCCAACGCACCCAAACCGAAACCGCGCCGCGAATTGACTGTCGCCGATCTGCCCCAGCAATGCTCTGGCGTTCTGTCCTCGCGCTGATCTGCGCGGCGGCCTGTGCGAATGCTGAACCGACACTGACGCTGGACGGGGTGACCCCCCTGCCACGTCTGTCGGATAGCTTTGGCGGGCTGTCGGCGATCGAAATGTCCGATGGCGGCGCCGAAGCGCTGGTGCTGTCGGATCGGGGTGGACTGTTTCACCTGACGTTGGATCGCAGTGGCGACACGCTTGCCGTTACCGATGCCACGCCTGACGACCGCACCGCCCACCTGGGCGACACCGAAGGGATGGCGGTGGATGCGAAGGGCCGCTTGTATATCTCGCTGGAAGGGCCAGCGGCGGTTATGGCGGAACGTGCCGACGGCAGCTTTGACCGGCTAAAGCCCCACCCCGACTTTGCAGGAATGGTGGAAAACCGCGCGTTGGAAGCCTTGGCAATTGCAGGTGACGGCACGCTGGTGACGATGCCCGAGGCGTCCGAGACCAAAACCGCGCCGTTTCCGGTATATCAATACAAGGATGGCACCTGGACCAAAGGCCCCGCATTGCCGCGCAAGGGATCGTTTCTGATCACGGGTGCCGACTTTGGACCGGACGGGTGGCTGTATGTTCTGGAACGCGCCGTGTCCCTGCGCGGCTTTGCCAGCCGCATCCGGCGGTTCGACCTGACCGCGCCCGACCTGTCCGAGACGACCCTGCTGACCACCGACGCAGGCACATATGGCAACCTCGAAGGGTTAAGCGTTTGGCAGGATGGCACCGGAACCACCCATCTGTCGCTGGTGGCCGACGACAACTTTAACATCTTTCAAAGCAACCAGATCGTCGAATTCACCCTGACGGAATAGCTTGCACGGTGGCCCGCTTGGGCCTATGGACCGCCCGTCTGCCATAATGGCGGGCCAAGTCGCCGCACCCTTGTAAAAACGGAATACATCCATGCAACGCACACATATCCCCGGCATCATTGCCATGGCCGCCATCGTCGTGGCGTCGAATATCCTTGTCCAGTTCCTGTTCGGCCAGTGGCTGACATGGGGGGCCTTTACCTATCCGCTGGCCTTCCTGGTCACCGACATCATGAACCGCGTCTATGGCGCTGCGGCCGCGCGCAAGGTTGTGCTGGCCGGTTTTGTCGCAGGTGTGGTGTGCAGCCTGATCGGCACGCAGATCATGGGCGAGTTCGGACCACTGGTCACCGTGCGCATTGCCATTGCGTCAGGCGTGGCGTTTTTGACCGCGCAGCTTATTGACGTGGCGATCTTTTCGGCACTGCGCAGCGGCGCGTGGTGGCGTGCACCGCTTGCGTCGACACTGGTCAGTAGCAGCGTGGACACCATCCTGTTCTTCTCGATTGCCTTTGCCGCATCGCTTGCGTTCATCCATCCGGCCACCGATGTCGCCTGGGCGTCCGAAATGTTGCCGCTGTTGGGCGTTGGTCCCGTGGCCCCGCTGTGGGTGTCGCTGGCGGTTGCCGACTGGTCCGTAAAATTATTGCTGGCTTTGGCAGCACTTATCCCGTTTCGCGCCATTACACGGCGATTTGTATGAAAAAAGTGTTTTGAAAATTCGCGCTTACGTGCCAACCTTCAAGTGTCTGAAACAATTGAAAGGAGGTGCTCTAGTGTCCAGAAAGGTATTGGAGAGAGGTGTCGGAACAGCTTGGAGGAATGCCCGGTAAGGCAGCCCTTGGCGACGTGATCCACCAAGTGGACCATATGGTCTAACCGACCCCGCCTCCTGAAACTTTCGAAAGGGCCGCTGGCAGATGCCAAGCGGCCCTTTTTCGTGTTGAACGCAGGGCGGACGCGGGCTCAGGCGGCCACGGCTTCGGCATCCAGATACCGCCACGCGCTGACTTCCTCGTCAAAGGTTTCGGCGTCAACGGGAATGACGCTGCCCATTGCCTCGATCAGTTCGGCGGCGTGGTCGGATGCCCCCACAACCACGTATTTGTTCAGGTTCGTCACCGCGCGCAGGCGCGACTTCAGCGTTTCCCAACCAAACGACGCACCGGATTCAGCGCCGTCATAGCGGTCGAAAATCAGCATCAGGTCCACCTTGCCCGGCTTGTCGAAAACATCGTTCATATAGGACGCAAGTTCGGTCATATCGTCGGCGCTGACTTCACCGGTGATGCGAAAGACATACAGATCGTCGCGACTGGCGGCGACCTGGATCAGGGATGGCAGTTGTAGCATGGGGTGTCTCCTGTGCGGGTTCAGATACAAACGCCCCTTCCCGCCGGATCGTTCCGATGCGATACTGGCGACATGTTGCGCATCAATGACACCATCGCCATCGAAGACTGGGAACTGACCGAGAATTTCGTGCGGTCTTCCGGCCCCGGCGGGCAGAACGTGAACAAGGTGTCCTCGGCCGTCGAACTGCGGTTCGAGGCGCAGCGCAGCCCCAATTTGCCCGATCCGGTGAAATCGCGTCTGAAACGGCTGGCCGGACGGCGCTGGACCAACGAAGGCGCGCTGGTGATCCAGTGCGAAGAGACCCGCAGCCAGGCCCGCAACCGCGAGATTGCCCGTGACCGGCTGGCCGATCTGATCAAGGCGGCGTTGGTCCGCCCCAAACGGCGCATCGCCACGCGCCCCACGCTGGGGTCGAAAAAGCGGCGGCTGAAAGAAAAGAAAGTGCGCGGCGAGGTCAAGGCGCTGCGCGGCAAGGTCGACCCAGATTAACCGCGCTGGCCATGGCTGGCAATCTGGGCGAAGGTGAGCGCGACCCAGACAGGACCGCTTCGTGAAACGTGCCACAGACAGAACCGGCTTTGCCATCGTACTTAGCCTTGTTGCACTGGCGCTGTTCGACGGCATGGGGCTGATCATCAAACTGCTGTCTGCCGACTATTCCGCCGCCGAGCTGAGCGCGTGGCGCAATATCTTTGGCTTGATCCCCGCGCTGATCGCCCTGTCTACCTCGCGCAAATGGCGTGAAACCGGACGCCCGTTCAAGATACGCCAATGGAAGCTGGCCCTGGCGCGCGGTGTGATCGTGACGCTGGCGCAGTTGTTTTTCTACCTGTCGCTGGGCCGGATGGAATTCGCCACCGCATCCACCATCACCTATGCCAACGCGCTGTTCATGACCGCGCTGGCGGTGCCGTTGCTGGGCGAAGTCGTCGGCTGGGTGCGGTGGTTTGCCGTGATGATCGGCTTTGCCGGTGTGGTTTTGGTGATGCAGCCGGGCAGCGACACGTTTTCAACCGACGCGCTGTATCCGCTGGGGGCCGCGTTCATGTACGCGCTGGTTGCCGTGACCGCACGGATGTTTGACGAGGACGTGCCCAGCCCGCTGGTCAGCTTCTATTCCAACTCGGCCGCGATGGTGGGGGCGACACTGTTGGCGCTGGCCCTGGGCGGGTTCAGCCCCGTGGCCATGGCAGACATCCCGTGGCTGATGGCGATGGGCGCGTTCGGCGGCACGGCGGTGCTGATCATCGTGGTCAGCCAGCGCATGACGGAACAGGCGAACCTTGCCCCGTTTTCCTACTTTGGCATCCCGTTCGCATTCCTGCTGGGCTGGCTGTTCTTTGGCGAAACCCCGTGGGACGCCCTGTTCCCCGGCGCGATCCTGATCGCGGCGGGCGGGTTGTTGATTGTGTGGCGGGAGCGGGGGAAGGCATAACCCTTTTCGTGTTGCAATTTTTTGGTTTTTGCAACACTTTATCGAAATGCGTTACGTTATCGTTCTTTTTGAATCATAAGGCCGCAACATGTTAAAGTGCACCTACAACGTCCCAATGCTGCCCACTAATTTGGATCTGGAGACCAAACCGGTTTTGAAGGCTACGTTGAAGGCCTACAAAGCATTGTCGGACCTTCGGCGCGAAGCTGCGCGCGTACCCAACCAAGGCATTCTTGTCGATACGTTGTCTCTTCAAGAAGCCAAGGCATCGTCCGAGATTGAAAGCTATGTAACAACACAGGATGAAGTTTTTAGGATCGGACCAAGTGAATCCAAGACATTGGGTCCCAATCAAAAAGAGGTTGCACGCTATAGGGACTCCCTCTGGGTGGGGCACCGAAACCTCATCGAATCCGACGGGCTTATTACCAACAACAGCTTGATCGCGATGTTCCAAACACTGAAGAAAAACACAGGCGCGTTTCGATCCACTCCAGGTACAAAACTGGCCAATGAGTTCACCCAGGACGTCGTTTATGTACCGCCGCAATCCAATGCCCAAATAACGACGTTGATGACGAACCTTGAGGCATTTGTGAACAATGATGAACTGTGTGACTGGGACCCTCTGGTTAAAATGGCAGTGATCCATCACCAGTTCGAAAGCATCCATCCTTTTTCTGACGGAAATGGGCGGATTGGGCGCATCTTGAATGTACTATACTTGGTGCAACAGGGTTTGCTTGACATCCCCATTCTGTATCTGAGCCGATACATCACCCAGACCAAAGAAGAGTACTATCACTTACTGCAAAGTGTACGCGATGTTGGGAATTGGGAAGACTGGTTGCTGTATATGATTGAAGGCGTGGCCGCGACGGCTGCGGAGACAACCTTGTTGCTGAGAGGCATTAACTCTTTGCTTGTCCAATTCAAACAAATCATCCGCGAGCACCATTCAAAAATTTATTCCCACGAGCTTTTAAACACGATGTTTCGGCACCCATACACAAAGATAGAATACGTCACGAGTGAAACGGGCGTTTCCCGCCAAACCGCAGCTCGCCACTTGGATGAATTGGCCGAGGCTGGGCTGGTTGAAAAAATCAAGCGAGGGCGAGAAAACTATTATGTCAACATCCGGTTGGTCGAACTATTTTCCAATCGGCCAACTATGGTCAGACCCTAGGCCTTCACACCTCCACCTCGATCTTATCCTGATCCCCGACACCGAACACCCGCTTGTAGCGGTCAATCTCTGACTGTGGGCCCATGGCCTTGTTGGGGTTGTCCGACAGTTTGACCGTGGGGCGACCATTGGCCGACACCGCCTTGCACACCAGCGAGAAGGGGGCCAGCGCGTCGTCGGGGGCCATTCCGCGAAAGTCGTTGGTCAGCAGGGTGCCCCAGCCGAATGACGGCAGCACGCGGCCTTTGAACTTCTTGTGCAGTGCGATGATCTTGTCCACGTCCAGCCCGTCCGAGAAGATCACACGCTTTTGCGTGGGGTCCTCGCCACGGCTTTTCCACCAGTCGATCGCCACTTCGGCAGCGGCTGCCGGATCGCCGCTGTCGACGCGGATGCCGGTCCAGCCGGCCAGCCAGTCGGGGGCATTGTCGAGGAACCCTTTGGTGCCGTAGGTGTCGGGCAGGATGATGCGCAGGTTGCCCTCGTGTTCATCATGCCAGTCGGACAGCACGTCATAGGGCGCGCGGAACAGCGCATCATCGGTTTCGGCCAGCGCCGCATAGACCATCGGCAGTTCATGCGCGTTGGTGCCGATCGCCTCCATCTCGCGGTGCATGGCGATCAGACAGTTGGACGTGCCGGTGAACTTGTCGCCCATGCCTTCCTGCATCGCCTGCACGCACCAATCCTGCCACAGAAAGGAATGACGGCGGCGGGTGCCGAAATCGGCGATGCCCAGACCGTCCACCTCGCGCAGGGCTTCGATCTTTTCCCACACGCGGGTCATGCCGCGCGCATACAGGATTTGCAGTTCGAACCGGTCCATCCGGTCCAGCACCGCGCGCCCGCGC
The DNA here is from genome assembly GCA_034669925.1 of Sulfitobacter sp. GTDB lineage: Bacteria > Pseudomonadota > Alphaproteobacteria > Rhodobacterales > Rhodobacteraceae > Pseudosulfitobacter. The sequence continues at coordinate 2,304,446 of JAXMOM010000001.1, read as the reverse complement.
AGTTCCATCAGGATGGCCAACGCGGGAATTTCCCACAGCATGACCTCGTGCCATTTGCCTTCGAAGGTCAGCTCGTATTGGTCGCCCTTGCGTTCCAGATGGTAGGGCGGCAGGCGCAAGCCCTCGAACCACTCCATAAAGTCAGGGCGGAACATCTGGCGTTTGCCATAGAAGGTGTTGCCACGCAGCCAAGTGCTTTCGCCCCGCGACAGCGACAGTGACCGCACGTGGTCCAGCTGCTCGCGCAGCTCGCCCTCGTCGATCAGATCCGCCAGCGGCACGGACTTCGTGCGATTGATCAGCGAGAACGTGACCTGCGTGTCAGGTTTGTTGCGAAAGATGCTTTGACACATCAGCAGCTTGTAAAAATCCGTGTCGATCAACGAACGGATGATCGGGTCGATCTTCCATTTGTGGTTCCAGACGCGGGTGGCGATGTCGACCATCTTGGGCACTTTCTGTTTGTTGCGACCGTTTTGCCCTGTGCCTTGCGCAGTGGCAAGAGTGCTGGTGCCTCAAGGTGTTAAGGTCACGCCCGCCGCTTTCATCCCCTCGACCGCTGCGATCAGTGACCCGTCCAGATCAATGGCGCGGCACAGGTCCATCCGGACGGTCACATCAAAACCCAGCTTGGCCGCGTCCACTGCCGAGAAGTTCACGCAGAAATCGGTGGCCAGACCGACCAGCGTCAGCGTGTCGATGCCGCGCGTGCGCAGATATCCTTCCAACCCTGTGGGGGTTTTGTGATCGTTTTCGAAGAAGGCGGAATAGCTGTCGATGGCGGGGTTATAGCCCTTGCGAATGATCATGTCGGCGCGGTCGGTTTTCAGGTCCGCGTGGAATGCGGCGCCGGTGCTGCCCTGAATACAGTGATCGGGCCACAGAACCTGCGGGCCATAGGGCATTTGTATCAGCGCATAGGGGTCATGTCCTTGGTGGCTTGAGGCAAAGGACGAATGCCCCGCCGGATGCCAGTCCTGGGTCAGAACAACCGCGTCGGCCTGCGTCATCAGGTCGTTGATGCCGGGCACAATCTGGTCACCGTCGGTCACGGCCAGCGCGCCACCGGGGCAAAAGTCGTTCTGGACGTCGATCACGATCAGGGCGTGGGTCATGCGGTGTCTCCTGTTTGCCCCATGGGGTAGGCGGCGGGTGGCGCCGCGTCAACATTTGCGTCCTGTTCGGCCAGCCATGCGCCGATACGTGGCCAAAGTGTACGCGCCGCTGCCCGCGAACGGATCAGGCGCGCATGGTTGAAGTTCTCAGGGTAGCCGGTGGCAGTGCCGCACAGTTCAAGCCGGGCGTGTGGGCCGAACATTTCGGCAAAGTCACGGCAGCCGTCGACAGGTGCGATCAACCGGTCACCGCCACCGGCCAGCACCAGCGTGGGCAAATGCTGCGGGGCAAGGCGGGTTTGCAGGGGCCCGATGTCGTCACCGATCACGCCTGCGCGGTTCCAGCCCAGCCATTCGTCCATAATCCCCGATGCCTCGTTGCAGGGGCCAATGTTGATCAGCCGCACCGGCCAATACCCACGCCTGCGCCCGATGTGCGCCACAGCCAGCATGGTCATGCGAAACCGCCACGGTGCCGCGTAGAACCGTGTGGCTTGCGCGGCCATTACACACAGGCTGAGCACCTGTGCGCGTAGGTCGTGGCGCGCCAGTGCCAGCGCGATGGCCAGCCCTCCGCCGGAATGGGCCACCAGATGCACCGGCCCGTGCCGCTGTGCCACATAGTCGATGGCCTGCGCCATTTCGCCATCGCCCAGTGCCGTGTAGTCAAAGGTTTGAACCCGCCCCGCGCCAATGTCCCGTCCGCGCCATTCGATGATATAGGTCGGCCGCCCTGCCCCGATCTGCTGCGCCAGCGGCAGGCAGGTTTCAGCAGTCGAGAACGTCCCATGCGCAATCAGCACCGGCGTGCCACTGCCTTCGCTGATGCGCAGCAGCCGTCCCGGTCCGGTCCAATCTGTCATATTCTCCATACATGCAGCGTTCCGCCCATGCCCGGGCGCGTCAATCCTGCCGTGGCGTCCACATGCGGCATCCGTGCCTCTTGTCTGGTCTGAAACTCGGGCGTATTTGGCGGGGCATGTATATTATCGCAGCTCTCTATCACTTTACCCGCTTTGATGCGCCCGGCGCGATCAAGCCTGCCTTGCTGGACCTATGTGTCGCCCAAGGCGTCAAAGGCACCTTGTTGCTGGCGGGCGAAGGCATCAACGGCACCATCGCAGGACCGCGCGCGGGCATTGACGCGGTGCTGGCGCATATTCGTGCGCTGCCCGGTTGTGACGGGCTGGAGTGGAAGGAAAGCACGTCCCCGACGCCGCCCTTCGGCAAGATGAAGGTGCGGCTGAAGCGCGAGATCGTGACGATGGGTCAGCCGGATGTCGATCCGGCGGCGCGGACGGGACATTATGTCGAGCCTGCCGAATGGAACGCGCTGATCACCCGCGACGATGTGGCGGTGATCGACACGCGCAATGATTACGAGGTGGCGATTGGCACCTTTGACGGCGCGATTGACCCGCAGACCGCCAGCTTTGGCGAGTTTCCCGCCTGGTGGGAGGCGAACAAGGACAGTTTTCATAACAAGAAGATCGCGATGTTCTGCACGGGCGGCATCCGTTGCGAGAAATCGACCAACTACCTGCTGGGTCAGGGGGTTGAGGATGTGTTCCACCTGAAAGGTGGCATTTTGAAGTATCTGGAAGAGGTGCCCGAGCAGGACAGCACATGGTCTGGCAACTGCTTCGTCTTTGACGGTCGGGTCAGCGTTGGTCACGGGCTGCGGGTGGGGCCGCACATGCTGTGTCACGCCTGCCGCCGCCCCGTGCTGCCCGCCGATCAGGCGCGTCCCGAATACGAGGCAGGGGTAAGCTGTCATTTGTGCATCGACGAGACGTCCGATGCCGACAAGGCCCGGTTCCGCGAGCGTCAGCGCCAGATCGAACTGGCCCGTGCGCGCGGCGAGGATCACCTGTCGGCGCCGATGGTTTCGGGCAAGGGCGAAGCCTAGGCCGCGACCAGACCGGGTTTGCGCGGGCGCGACCGTGACAACAGCCACAGCATGATGCCGACGTTTAGCAGGTTGAAGGCGATGCCGTTCCAGAACGCCATCTGATAACTGCCGGTCACGTCGTAGATCCAGCCCGACATCCAGCCGCCGATCGCCATGCCTGCAATCGTGGCCATCAGCACAAAGCCAACCCACGCTCCGGCGGCCCGCGCGGGCATGTATTCGCGCACGATAAGCGCATAGCTGGGCACGATACCGCCCTGCGACAGGCCAAAGATCAACGACACCACATAAAGCGAGACCAACCCGTCCGAGGGCAGATAGAAAAACAGCGCCAGACATTGCAGCGCCGACCCGATCAGCAGCGTGCACACGCCGCCCAACTGGTCCGCGATCAGGCCCGAGACCAACCGCGAGGCCACGCCTCCCAGCAGCATCAGCGACAGCATCTCGGCCCCCGCGGCGGGACCATAGCCCAGATCGACGCAATAGCTGACAATATGCACCTGCGGCATGGACATGGCCACACAGCACCCGATGCCCGCCAGTCCCAGCAACAGGGCCAGGTTACGCGGTGCCAGGCCCACGGACTTGGCATTGCTGTCCGACGCAGCCTGTGCCGCGTTTTGCGCCTCTTCGGGGATACGGCGGCGCAGCAGCAGGGCCAGCGGAATGACGGTGACCAGCGTGACAACGGCGAGAAACATGTAGACGCTGCGCCAGCCGCTGTCGGCCAGCAACCCCGCCAGCACCATCGGCCAGATCGCCCCCGACAGATAATTGCCGCTGGCCACGATGGCCACGGCGATCCCGCGCCTGCGCATGAACCAATGCGAAATGTCCGCGATCAGGGGTCCAAACCCCACGGCCGACGCCAGCCCGATCAGCAACTGCGCCGCGCCCAGCATGAACACCGAGGTCGCCAGCATCGCCAGCGCATAGCCCGCCGCGATCCCCACGGCCGCCCCGATCAGCGATCCGGTCACGCCAAATCGGTCCACCGCCCGGCCGATGGCAAAGTTGCCCAGCGCAAAGCCGACCATTGTTAGGGTGTAAGGCATTGATGCCTGCGCGCGGGTCAGGGCAAATTCCGCCTCGACCGCGGGCATGATCACGATCACCGCCCACATGCCGACATTGGCCACCATCGCCACGCCCAGCGTGATCAGCAACCGTGTCCACGAATATTTGCTGTCCAGCACTGTCAACTCGGCCATGCCCGTCCCCCCGTTTCGCGCATCAACGCAGATCGCCCAAGCAGGTGCAACTGCTGTTGATCGCGAAACCATTACCTACAATTGCGTTTGTTAAGCCGCTGGAAAGCGTTGGCTGCTAAATCGGGTGTTGGGTGAATACAAAAGGGTGAGTGACATGGCTGCGCAAAGCAATGCGGCGCCAATCATCATCAAACGTAAAAAGGTTGTAGGCGGCGGTGGGCACCATGGTGGTGCCTGGAAAGTTGCTTATGCGGACTTCGTGACCGCCATGATGGCCTTTTTTATGTTGATGTGGTTGTTGAACGCGACGACAGAAAAGCAACGCAAGGGGATCGCGGATTACTTTACGCCGACGATCGCGATCAATCGGACGTCGGGGGGCGGCAACGGGTCGTTCAATGGCGACAGCACCTTTACCGACGAGACGCTGCCGTTCAGCGGTGCACGTCCGGTGGCCTTGGCACCGCGTGCGACCGGGTCCGTAGGCGCAGACGGTGCCGAAACCGCCGCGTTGAAAGCGCTGGAATCGGAACTGTTGGGGTTCGGCGGCGAATCCGATGTTCTGGAAAACGAAATGAAACACGTGATCACCAAGCTGACCGACGAGGGTCTGGTGGTCGAATTGTTCGCGCTGCCGGGTGCCCCGCTGTTTGACGCAGACACCGGCCAGCCCACGCGACTGCTGCGCAAACTGGCGGATCTGCTGGTGCAGACAGGCCGGTCGGTCAAGAACGATATGGCCGTGGGTGCCCACGTCGAGGCACAGCCGGTGGTCGCGGCCAAGATCAAGGTCTGGGACCGCTCGACCGAGCAGGCGAAGATGATGCGCCAGTTGCTGCACGATGCCGGATTGGCCGCGGGCCGCGTGCAACGGGTGACCGGATATGCCGACCGCGATCCCGCTACGCTGGACCCGATGGACATCCGCAACAACCGCATCAAGGTGACATTCTTGCGATGACGGATCAGCCTGCGGGCAAATAGGGTGGATTTTATCTGTTAGCGCGATGTTAAGTACGCGGCGCCTATCTGTTGCATCAACTTGGTTCTGATGCAGCAGAAAGGCGTATCCATGACAATTTCCTCTTCGCTTAACGCAGGTATTGCGGGGTTGCAGTCGAACGCAGCGCGGCTTGGGTCGATCTCGGACAACATCGCGAATGCCAGCACCTTCGGGTACAAGCGGGTGGTCACGGATTTCAATTCGCTGGTCCTGTCAAACTCGGGTGTGTCCTATACGGCGGGTGGCGTGCGCGCATCATCGAAACGGTTGATCGCCGAAAGCGGATCGCTGGTCAGCACGTCGAATGCCACCGATCTGGCGGTGCGCGGGCGCGGGCTGATGCCCGTTGCGTCACGGCCCAACGTGCTGGCGGGCGATGGCAACGCCAAGATGATGCTGACCACCACCGGATCGTTCCGCATCGACGAGGACGGATACCTGGCCAGCGAATCGGGCCTGTTGCTGATGGGTTGGCCCGCCAACATCGACGGCTCTTTCCCCTCCTACCCGCGTGATACCAGCGACGGGCTGGAGCCGATCCAGTTTTCGCTGAACCTGAAGGGGGACCCGACCACGCAGGTGACCATGGGTCTGAACCTGCCCGCCACCTCGACCATTGCAGGCGCAGACGGCGAGCCACGGAACCTGTCGATTGAATATTTCGACAACCTTGGCACATCGCAAAGCGTCGCGTTGGAATTCATACCAACCGTGCCTGCCACGGGCAGTTCGAATGAATGGACCATCATCATGCGCGATTCCGCACAGAATGACGCGGTGATCGGCGAATATGTCATCGGCTTCAACGACACCCGCGCCGATGGCGGCACCATTGCATCGGTCACCACGGTGACGGGCGGCCCTTATGATCCTGCCACGGGCCAGTTGATTGTCGATGTGGCCAGTGGGCCGATTTCCTTCGACATCGGCGAGGTGGGCGACAATCAGGGTGTCGTGCAGTTGTCAGACACCTTTGCCCCGATTTCGGTCGTCAAGGACGGCAGCCCGGTGGGCAACATGATTTCGGTCGAAGTTGATCCAAACGGTTACGTCAAGGCGATCTTCGACACCGGTGTGACCAGCGTTCTTTACCAGATCCCGTTGGTAGACATGCCCAACCCTGGCGGCCTGATTGCGCTGGATTCGCAAACCTACAAACCCTCGGTCGAAAGCGGGCCCTTCTTTTTGTGGGATGCCGGCGATGGCCCCACGGGCGACCTGAAATCCTACGCCCGCGAGGAATCGACCGTCGATGTGGCCACCGAACTGACCGAGATGATCCGCACCCAGCGCGCCTATTCGTCGAACGCCAAGGTTATTCAGACGGTGGACGAAATGTTGCAGGAAACCACCAACATCAAACGCTAACGCCTGACGTCCCCGAAACCCTGATCGGAGCCATCCATGTCCCTTACCGGTGCCCTGAACAACGCGCTGTCCGGCCTGTATGCCAACAGCCGCAAATCCGAGATTGTCGCGTCGAACATTGCGAACGTGGGCACTCCGGGTTTCCATCGGCGCAGCTTGGAAGTGTCGGGGGCCTTGCTGGGCGATCAGGGTGGCGTCAGGGTCAACGGGGTGGTGCGCCACACCGATGCGGCCCTGCTGTACGACCGCCGGATGAGCGGCGCGGATTTTGCCAAGAACGACGCGATGACACAATTCCTGGCGGGCTACGAAGACCGGCTTGGCACGCCGGACATCGCCTATTCACTGACCGGCCATCTGGCGAGTTTCGAAAACGCGCTGATCACCGCCGCCAGCCGACCGGATGCCCAGGAACGGTTGGACGGCCTTGTGATCGAAGCCAAATCCCTGGCGCAATCGCTGAAGAACACGTCCGATTCCATCCAGGACGATCGTTCGCGCGCCGACCGCGAGATCAACACACAGGTGAACACCGCCAACGATCTGCTGAAACAGTTGCAAACGATCAATGGACAGATCGCCAAGTCCAAGGGGGCCGGCCGTGACAACGCAGCCTTGCAAGACCACCGCGACACATTGGTGGACCAACTGTCGGAAATGATCCCCCTGCGCACCGCGTCGCGCGCGCAGGGCGCCATCGCCATCTATTCGACGGGGGGCATGGTTCTGTTGGACGGAGCCGCCGCCGAAATCGGATTTGACCAAACCTATAGCGTGGCGGCGGGCATGGTTGTGGACCCCGGTGCGCTGTCCGGGCTGACGGTGAACGGCAATGCAATCAAAACAGCATCGAACACCAGCCCGCTGCGCGGCGGCAGCCTGATTGCGCAATTCGCAATCCGCGACGAAATGGCCACCGAAGCGCAAAGCCAACTGGACGCGATCGCCCGCGACCTGATGGTGCGGTTTGAAAACATCACCGAAGATACCACCCGCGCGCCGGGCGACCCGGGCCTGTTCACCGATCAGGGCAATGCGTTCGACCCTGCGGAGGAGGTTGGGCTGGCCAGCCGCATCATGATCAATGCCGCCGTGGACCCCGACCAGGGCGGCGCGTCATGGCGCATGCGCGACGGCCTGAACGCGGCAACACCGGGCGAGGTTGGCGATGCAACACTGCTGCAAGCCATGACCGATGCGCTGACATTGAAGCAAACCGCCGCGTCGGGGGATTTCGGCATTGGCAGTTTCAGCATGTCAGGACTTGCGGCCAACCTGACCTCGCAAGTCGGGTCAGACCGGCTGTTTGCCGATCAACGGCTTAGCTTTGCATCGACGCAGCTGAACGAACTGACCCAGCGCGAGCTGGCCGACGGCGTCGACACCGACGCGGAACTTCAGCGCATGATGGTGATCGAGCAGGCCTATGCAGCCAACGCGCGGATCATGCAGACCGTCGATGAACTGATGGACATCTTGATGAGGCTTTGAACCCATGAACACAACGCTTGGCGATCTCGCCCAATCCTTCATGTTGCAACGCCGCGGATCGGCGCTGAAACACGACATTCACCGCCTGACACAAGAGCTGTCCACAGGCCGCGTCGCCGACACCAAATCGGTGCTGGCAGGCAACTATTCTTACCTGACCGACATCGAACGGGATGTGAAAGTTCTGCAAGGCTACAAGGTCGCCACCACCGAAGCCGCGCAATTTGCCGATACGATGCAGAACACGCTGGAGCGTATTCAGGACAATTCCAGCGACCTTTCCAATTCGATGCTGCTGGTTTCGACCAGCGCGGTCGAGACGGTGTTGCCCCAGGTGGTCGCAGATTCGCGTGCCAACCTTGGCAATCTGGTGTCGTCATTGAATGTCGACTTCGGCGGGCGCAGTCTGTTTTCCGGTGCCGCCACCGACACCGCCCCGCTGGTTTCGGACGCGGCCGTCTTGACCGGCCTGACCGCCGCGGTTGCGGGGCAGACAACAGCGGCCGACGTTTTTGCCGCCGCACAAGCATGGTTCGACGATCCGGCGGGCTTCCGCGCCGCAGTCTATCAAGGGTCCGACACGCCCCTGTCACCCTTTACATTGTCCGACGTGGACCGGTTGAACATCGACCTCCGCGCTGACGATCCGGTGCTGCGCAACCTGATGATGAACACAGCCCTTGGCGCCATCGTGTCTGATGCCGCGTTGGGACTGGATGGAACCGTGCAACGCGCCGTGATCGCGCAGGCCGGGCAGAATCTGTTGGGCGCACAGGACCAGATAACCAAACTGCGTGCCGACATCGGATTTTCGCAATCGCGCATTCAGAATGTCAGCACCCGCAACGCGGCCCAGACAACGTCGCTTGAGTACGCGCGCAGCGCGCTTCTGGCAGCGGACCCCTATGAAACCGCAACCAAACTGGAGGACGTGCAATTCCAGCTTCAAGGTCTCTATTCCGTCACGGTTCGGCTGTCCGAACTGTCCTTGCTGAACTTCATGCGATGAAGTGTTTGTGCGCTATCATCGCGTGGATCTGTCTGGCCGGGTTGACCGTGGCAGGTCCCGTGCGGATCAAGGATCTGGTCGAATTCGACGGCGTCCGGGGCAACGACCTTGTTGGCTATGGACTGGTGGTCGGCCTGAACGGGTCCGGCGACGGGCTGCGCAACGCACCGTTCACCGAAGAAATCATGAGCAATATTCTAGAGCGGCTGGGCGTCAACGTGACCGGCGAACAGTTCCGCCCCAAGAATGTCGCCGCCGTTTTTGTCACCGCTGACCTGCCGCCGTTTTCACGTGCGGGTGGACAGATTGATGTGACGGTGTCAGCCATCGGTGATGCCAAAAGCCTGTTGGGCGGCACGCTGATCATGACGCCGCTGAATGCCGCCGACGGCGAGATTTACGCAGTGGCCCAAGGAACGATTATTGCAGGCGGCGTCGTCGCCGAGGCCGACGGCGCGAACGTGACCCAAGGCGTGCCAACGGCCGGCGTGATCCCATCGGGCGCGCGGGTCGAGCGGGAAATCGACTTTGACCTGTCTTCGCTCACCAGTTTACGGCTGGCCCTGCGCAATGCCGATTTCACAACAGCCGCGCGCATCGAGCGCGCGATCAATTCTGACTTTGGCCGCCCCGTCGCCTTGATGCTGGACAGTGGCACGGTGTCTTTGAACATTCCACAAACCCGCATGGCATCGGTCGCGCACGCCCTGGGCAGAATCGAGAACATCGAGGTTGAGCCCGAACGCAAGGCCCGCGTCGTGGTCGATCAACGTTCGGGCACCATCGTGATGGGCGAAGACGTGCGCATTTCGCGCGTTGCAGTCTCGCAGGGCAACCTGACCCTGCGCATTCAGGAAGCACCGCTGGCCGTCCAGCCGAATCCCTTCGCCGAAGGCGAAACGGTCGTGGTGCCGCGGGCGCGGGCTGGCATCCAGGAAGAGCCGGGAATCGGACTGGCCGAAGTGGCCGAAGGTGCGTCCTTGTCCGAAGTGATCGCCGGTTTGAACGCGCTGGGTGTGTCGCCCCGCGACATGATCGACATCCTGAAAAGCATCAAGGCCGCCGGTGCGCTGCACGCCGAATTCATCGTGCGCTAGCATCGCGCAAACGGATCTTGGGATGCAGGACGGCGGTGATTGGGGGCAACAATCCGAGCTGGCGAAAGTTGGTCCACGCCAGCACAAGCGCGCCGATCCCGTGACCCGTGGCCACCGCTTGCGCCATTTTAATGGCCGTCGTGGGACACGACACCAAAGTGACGGCGGCGATGACAACAAGGTTTGCGCCATATGCCGCCGCCATCCGGCGTGGCGCCACCAGAATCGACAGCATCGCGGGGCAAATGCCCAGCAGGACCGGAACCAGAGCCACCAACAAAAGGACATGAAACGCACGCAAGCCTTCGCCGCCCATGACCTGGTGCGGGACAATGATCGGGCCGACCATCATGGCCACCATCCCCACGGCGCCGCCGATCAGCATAACCCCCAACGACGCGCGCGCGACAAGCCCACGAAAAACCAACCTTGTCGCAGTGCGATGCGCCTCGATCAACCTTGGCAGGATCACCCTCTGGACAGCCTCGACGACCGCCGTCACCACAGCCACGGCGTATCGCACCGTAAGATATATCAATGCCTGTTTTTCTGATAAAAACAGCGGCAGCGCCAAAACATCCGCCCAGCGCACCACGGCAGCGTGGGCCAATTCTGCGGGGGCGGGTTGAAACGCCACCCACCGATCACGCGGCAAGCTGACAAGCATTACAGCCACAGCGGTCAACCCGGTGAACACTGCCCCGAGCAAATACAGGCCGATCGTCAACGGCATCCAAAGGCTGAGAACTGCGCCAATCGTGGTGCTGACCGCCAGGCATACCGCCAGAACCAATGTCGGACGCGATGACAGCCCGGCACCCAGACCGGTTAGCACCGTTGCGGCCAGTGCCATGATTGCCAAGGCAACACTGTCACTGCGCGAAAACCACATCAGCGCGATGGCCACAACACCACCCGCGACCAGCAGTTTTGCAAGACCTATGATCACCCACAAATCCCTGTCCCGCTGAATGCGCGCCTTTCGCGGCATCCATGCTGCCTGCGCGGATGTGGCGACAAACACCATCGCACCGCTGCACCACAGGATCACGCCCGCGTCAGACCCCTGCGCGCAGTTGATCACCACAATGGCCATGCCAAACACGACAAACGAAAACACGGATGTGTTGCGCGGCAACGGTCTGCCGCATTCATTGCTCACGCCCATAATTCAACCCATTCCAATCCCGGAACAGGTTTAAGCGAGAGCCTGCTTTCAAAAGCCTAATAGATTAGGGCTTTGTTCAGACAGTTTTCATCTGATTGTCGCGGATCAAAAATAGCTGCGCACCAAGGACCCCGCAATCAGCGCCCAGCCATCCGCGATGACGAAAAACGCCAGCTTGAAGGGAAGCGACACAATGGCCGGGGGCACCATCATCATGCCCATGGACATCAGCACCGCCGCCACGACCAGATCAATGATCAGAAACGGCAGAAAAATCAGGAACCCCACCTGAAACGCGCGCGCAATTTCAGACAGCAAAAACGACGGGATCAATACAGACAAAGGTGCCTGAGGCGTCAGGGCAATGCCAGCCGTATCCGGGCGCAGGTCGGCCATGGCGCTGAACGTATCTGCGTCCATTCTACCGGCCATAAAGCTGCGGAACGGCTCTAACGTGCGGACAAAGGCGGTTTCCGCGTCGATCTCTTCAGTCGTCAACGGTTGCAGGCCGCTCTCCCAAGCCTCGACAAATACAGGTTCCATCACGAAATAGGTCAGGAACAAAGCAAGGCTGACAATCAGCATATTGGGCGGCGATTGCTGCAACCCGATTGCCTGCCGCAGGATCGACAGAACCGTCACCAGAAACGGGAAGCAGGTGATCATGATGGCAAGCCCCGGCGCGAGGCTCAGCACCGTGATCAAAGCGAACAGCTGCAAGGTGCGGGCGCTTATTGATCCATCGTCGCCCAGCGAAATAGACAAATCCTGTGCCTGCGACACTGCTGGCACGGAGAAAAACACCAGTGTCAGAGCCACGAGAACCGCTGTGCGCAAGAGACTAGATACCACCGGACAGATCAACGATTTCCAGCAGACGCACCGCCAGTTGCCCCGTTTCGCTCCCTTCCGCCTCTTCCAGAGTGCCCCGTGCGATCAAACGATCGCCCACATACAGATCGACAGGGTCATCAATGCGCCGGTCCAGTTTCAGCACCGCATTCTTGCCCAGCATCACCAGATCGCGCACCAGCGGACGGGCCTTGCCGACTGAAACCGTTATGTCGATGGGCACGGCAGTGAAAGGGTTCGTGCCGTCAGAGGCCAACGCCGTCTGGTCCGGGGTGTCGGTCATGGTGTCAGGTCCTTTTTCATGTGCTGGAGAAAGCCCTCCATCGCGGTGGAGATGCCCAGGATCACCTGGTCTAAATCAATTTCGCGTTCTTCCGCGCCGACTTGCAGAACGACCTGCATCGGGCCCAGATCGCTGTTGGGCACGCAGACAAAGGGGGGCGAAATCGCACCGTCAACAAGCTCTTCAAGCGCATCCAGATTTTCCTTTGTCGCTTCGATCCGAACGGATTGATCGGCGGTCTTGCGCAGCATCTCGGTCAATTGTTCGACCACCTGCGCGCCCAATGTTGCCTGAGCGGCCTCGGGCAGAAGCTTGGTCATAATATCGGTCAGAACGGGTTGCATCGCCTTGATCAGCCCCGCCCGCGCTTCGTGATAGCCAAAGGAGATGTCCTGCAACCCGGCGATGAAGCTGTTGGCCGCTTCGGTGCGGCTGCCCGACTGCGCCTTCAGCGCGTCCTCCCAGCCAGCGGAATAGCCGCGTTCGAAAGATTCCAGTTTGATATCTTCCAGCGTGTCCTGGCTGATTGATGCAGGCGGGACAGGCTCTGCCGTCTCGGTGCTGCCGCCAAAGTCGCGATACAGATGCATCAAAGAGGTCATGCGCTTTCTTCTTTCTCTTCCAGCCACGAGCGCAGGATTTCAACGGTTTCTTCCTGACGCTCGCCGATCATCGACCGCAGCCGGTCCACCGGGTCCTGAGCGCCATCCATGCCGCCCATGCCACCCATGCCGCCCATCTCGCCCATGGACCCGCCCAGCATCGGCAGGTCAGGCAGGCCGCCGAGATCGTTCTCGATTTCGCCGGTCAGGGACGGCAAAGGATCTGCTGCGTCATCCGACGCGGGGGCGGGCAACTCTTTTGATGTTGCCGATTGCGGGCCGGCGGGGGTGCGTGACAGAACCGGCCGGACCACGAACAGCCCCAGGATCAGCGTGACCAGCGCAAGAACCGCCATCTGGATTGCCGACATCACATCCAGGTCAAAGTGATCCAGAACCGATGTGCTTGCGGCGGTTCCGGCGGGTTCCACGCTTTGCAATGACATGGATTTCAACGTGATGATGTCGCCGCGCTGTTCGTTGTAGCCGACCGCTGAAGACACCAGTTCGCGCAGGGCGTCCATTTCCGCAGCCTCGCGCGGCGATTGTGTGACGGTCCCATCGGCGGCCACCTGCGTTACATCATTGACCAGAACCGCGACGGTCAGCCGTTTGATCGCGCCGGGTGCCTTGATGATTTCACGTTCGGTTTCAGACACTTCATAGTTGATCCGTTCGCGGGTTTCCGAATTTTGCGATGACGAGCTGTCGCCCCCCGCCGCATCGCCGTCGGGCAAGTTCGAGGCGACGGTCACATCGCCACCGCCCGCGTCAGTCGCCGTGTTGCTGGTTTCCTGCGTGTCGGTCGAGATGGCAACGCGCCCTTCGGGATCAAAGCGCCGCTCGCGGATCGCCTCGGATTCGGTGACCGTGTCCACGCTGACCTCGACAATGGCGTTGCCGAACCCCACGCGTGCTTCAAGCAGCCGTTCGACCCGTTCGCGCAGCATCTGTGCCTTGTCGTCGCCGCCCACCGCTGGCGCGGTTTCTTCGGCGCTGCCGATCAGATTGCCGTTGGCGTCGATCACGGCCACATCGTCGGGCGACAGGCCCGCGATGGCCGAAGCCACCAGGTACCGCACCGCCTTGGCCTGCGCGGCGGAAATGGACCCGCCGTTGGGTGTGACCGACACCGATGCCGTCGGTGTGACGCCGCGCTGAAACGGGTTTGATCCGGTGGTGGCAATGTGCACGCGCGCCATGGAAATGTGCGGGCTGGACACGATGGTGCGGGCCAGTTCGCCCTCTTTCGCGCGCCAATAGGCCGCATCGAACATCTGGCTGGTGGTGCCGAATCCCGACAGGCTGTCCAGCAGTTCGTAGCCCTGGTTCGAATTCGTGGGCAGCCCTTCCGATGCCAGGGTCATCCGCAATTGGTCCCGGTCTTGCGAATCGACAAAAATCGACCCGCCGCGCACGTCGAACGTGGCACCACGCGCTTCCAGTGCGCGCACAACCTCGCCCGCCGCGCCGTTTTCAAGGCCTGCGTACAGCAAGGTCATACTGGGCGCGGTGGCCATACGGGACATGGCCAAAACCGCAAAGAACATGGCCAGCGTCGCCCCGATAACAGTGATCTGGCGTCGCAGGTCGAGACCCAACCAGACATTCAGTAATTGCTGCACAATCGCCTCCGTCATACCGGGCGTTCTGCCCAGCGTTGGCACCACAAATGACGGATCAGGCTTAACAATCGGTTAGTTCCTGACGGTCTATACAGATTTCGAATTGATCGAATGGACACAGCATGGCCGACACCGCTTCCGAACCAGACGACCCGCCAAAGAAAACGTCGAAACTGCCTTTGATCCTTGGGCTTCTGCTGGCTTTGGTCGGTGGCGGCGGCGGGTTCTATGCGACGTTCTCGGGCCTGTTGATGGGGGGCGAATCGCACGAAGAGGCCGCGCATGAACCCCAGGTCGAAGGGCTGCCGGACGTGGCATTTGTCCCAGTGGAACCGATGATCGTGTCACTGACACCAGGGGTTACGAATCAGCATTTGCGCTTTCGGGCGAATCTTGAGGTGCCAAGCCAGTACCAACAGGATGTCACCCAGCTGCTGCCGCGCGTGGTCGATGTCTTGAACGGCTATTTGCGCGCGCTTGAACTGCGCGACCTGCAAAACCCGGCCTCGCTGACACGGCTGCGCGCACAGATGCTGCGGCGCATCCAGATTGTCACTGGCGAAGGGCGGGTCAGCGACCTGCTGATCATGGAATTTGTGTTGAATTAGGGGGATTTATGGAGCTGATTGCAGATATTTTACTGATCGCAGGTGCCTTGGGGGCGGGATTTTACTGTTTCATCCTCGGGCGGCGGCTCAAGCGGTTTAACAGCCTGGAAAAAGGTGTGGGCGGCGCGGTTGCAGTGCTGTCATCGCAGGTCGATGACCTGACAAAAACCATGACGGCGGCACAGGACACCGCAGCGCAGTCGGCACAAACGCTTACGGATCTGGCCACCCGGGCCGAGGCGATTTCGCGCCAGTTGGAATTGCAGATGGCATCGCTTCACGATGTGCCTGACGCGCCCGAGCAAAAACCCCAAGTCAACGATACGCCAAAGGATGTGCCCCGCGCCGATGCGGGGCCCGCGACCCCTTCGGAACCCATGTTTATGCGACACACTGCCGGAGGCCGCGCATGAAGACCCTTCTGAGATCCCGTCGACCCGGCAAGGGGTCTATCTTGCTGATCGCAGCTTTGCTAAGCGGATCGGCGGTATTGCGCATCCTGTCGGGGGCTTCGGTGGCGTTGGCAAACAGCGATGTCACGCCGCGCCCCTTGCCCGAGCAGGCACAGGTCGAAACCGCAGATCTGGGCCGCGCCACCCCGCCGTCGCGGACCGAAATGTCGACCCTGCTTCAGGCCCTGCTGGACCGCGAGGCGCGCGTCGAACAACGTGAAACCCAGATGGACGTGCGGGAAAAGGCGCTGACCGTGGCACGCGGCGAAATCGAACGCAGGCTAAAGGTGCTGGAAGACACCGAGGCCCAGTTGCGCGCCACACTCAGCCGTGCCGATACAGCGGCCGAAGATGACGTGGCACGCCTGACCACGGTCTACGAGAACATGAAGCCAAAGGACGCCGCAGCCCTGTTCGAAGAGATGGAGCCCGAATTCGCGGCCGGTTTTCTGGCACGGATGCGCCCCGATGCGGCGGCCAGCGTCATGGCGGGCCTGAAACCCCAAACAGCCTATACCATCAGCGTCATTCTGGCCGGTCGCAACGCCCGCGCACCAAAAACCTGATTGCGTAATGATCCTTTCTTAACCTGACTTTGCCACAGTGGGCGCCATACGTTTTATCGGGGAAACACATGATTGGTATCATCGGGATCATTACGATTTTTGCTATGGTCTTTGGCGGCTATCTGGCTGCCGGCGGCAAGATGGGCATCATCCTCAAATCGCTTCCGTTCGAAATGATGATGATCGGCGGCGCGGCAGTTGGGGCCTTCCTGATCTCAAACAGTATTTCAGAGGTGAAACACACGCTGAAAGACATGGGAAAGGTGTTCAAGGGACCGAAATGGAAACACCAGGACTATCAGGACCTGCTGTGCCTGCTGTTTGAACTGATACGTCTGGCCCGGCAGAACCCCGTAGGGATCGAGGAACATATCGAAGCGCCGGAAGAATCGTCGATATTTTCGCGCTACCCCAAGATCATCGCCGACAAGGAGGCCACCGCGCTGATCTGTGACACGATGCGGTCGGCGTCGATGAACTATGACGACCCGCATCAGGTCGAAGAGGTGCTGGAAAAGCGGATCGAGGCGAACCTGCATCACGCGATGCATTCCAGCCACGCCTTGCAGACCGTGGCCGACGGTTTGCCCGCCCTTGGCATCGTTGCCGCTGTTCTGGGTGTGATCAAAACGATGGCGTCGATCGACCAGCCGCCCGAGGTGTTGGGCAAGCTGATCGGCGGCGCGCTTGTCGGGACCTTTCTGGGCGTGTTCCTGGCCTATGGTCTGGTCGGCCCTTTTGCGGCAAAGGTCAAAGTCGTGATCGAAGAAGACGCGCATTTCTACCAGTTGATCCGCGAAGTGCTGGTGGCAAATCTGCACAACCACGCCACCAATATCTGTATCGAAGTGGGCCGCCAGAACACCCCGTCGCATTGCCGCCCCAGCTTTTCCGACCTTGAGGACGCGCTGAAAGCCGTCAAGCAGAGCGCCGCATGATACGTCTTTGCCTGATACTCTGGGCGCTTATGGCCGGTGCCGTACAGGCGCAAGAGATCGCTGTGCGCTCGGGGGAACATGACAATTTTACCCGACTTGTATTTGATGTGGCTTCCGCATCGCCCTGGTCCTTGGCACAGGAAGGTGCGCGCCTGACCATGACGTTCCCCGATCACAGGGGTGGTTTTGACATTGGACAAATTTTCAATCGGATCGACCGAAGGCGCGTTGCCAGCGTATCGGAAACCCAGACCGAACTGGTGGTGGATCTGGCCTGCGATTGCACGGCAACTGCTTTTGCAAGCGGGCCCGACATGGTGGTCCTGGACGTGTCCGGCTCCCCTGACCAAACCCGCGGGCCTGTGCCTGACAGGAAACCACCCGCGTCAGTTCAGGACGCTGTGATACTGGGATTTGGCGCGACCCTAACCGGGCCAGTTGCCCCCCGATCCGTTACGTTGGCAACCGATGCGCTGCCACTGCCCGCGCTTGCGGAAATTGACCCCGTTCCTCTGCCCCCAACCACGCCTCGGTCGGCGACCCTTCCAGACGCCTTGCCGGTGCCCTTCAACATCGGTGATGCCCAAGGGCACTTGGCGCTCGAGGACGCCCAGGGTCGCCTGAGCCGCGAGGTTGCGCAGGCGGCCACCCGGGGTGTGTTGAAACCGAACGGTCATACGGTCTCGCTCCCTGCGCCCGGCGGGCGACCTCATATTGATACGACTGTGTTTCAGGATCCGCCGCTGCCGGTCGCAAACGGCGGTGACACCAACGCGCGTGAAACCATGCGGATCACCACCAGCATCGACTTTCAGGGAGCCGCGCTACCATCCGAGCTGACGACCTCGCCCTACGGGCCGGGCTGCATTGATCCCGAGGTTGTCAATATCGCTGCCTGGGCCGACGACCGCCCAATGCCCGCCCAGGTCGCCGAGGCGCGCAGGCCGTTATACGGCGAGTTTGATGCACTGAACCCCAGCGCGGCTGAAAAGCTTGGCCGTCTTTACCTACATTTCGGTTTCGGCCCCGAAGCCGCCCGCACCTTGCAGTTGGACCCGACCTTGTACACCGCCAGCGGTATCTTGCTGGAGATGGCCGACATCATGGAGTTCGGCCACGTTCGCGCCCCGCAGGTGTTACCAAACTACGTGCAGTGCGACAGCGCGCTGGCTTTGTGGGCGATCCTGTCGCTGGAATCGGTGCCGACGACAACCGTGATCAACACCCGCGCCGCGTTGCGCGCGCTGAACGCGCTGCCTGCGCATCTGCGCAATGTACTGGCACCCGAACTCAGCCGCCGCTTGTTGGCATATGGCGACAAAACCGGCGCAGCCACCGCGTTGCGCAGCGTCGAACGCCTGCCTGGCGCGGTTTCGGACGATACCAAGATGGCGCAAGCCGATCTGGATCTGGCCAAGGACCAGTTGCCCCAAGCGCAGGAAAAGCTGGATCAGGTCGTGGCCTCGAACTCGGCGCAATCGGCGCTGGCGCTGATCAAGACAGTCACCGCCCAAATCGAACAGGATTTGCCCATATCGCCGGACACCGCCTTGCTGGTCGAAGCCTATGCGCTGGAATTGCGCGACGATCCTTTGGGATCGGACTTGCGCAAGTTGCAGGTGTTGGCCCTGGCCCACTCAGGCCAATTTGAAAACGCCATGGCCGCGATTGATGCGTTGCCGCGCGACCAAAGGACATCTGAGCGCGCCGCGTTGACCGACCATGTGATGGCCGAACTGACGGAACAGGGCGACGACATGACCTTTTTGGACATGGTGTTCGACCTGCAAGCGGACCGTGCGCTCGACGTGACACAACGCACAAGGCAGGCCATCGCAGACAGGTTGCTGGCTCTGGGGTTTGCGACGGCGGCAAGCACCGTGATTGAACAGGTGCAGATCGCACAACCCAGCGATGCGGTGCTGTTGTTAAAAGCGCGGATCGCCTTGGCGTTGCAACAGCCCAGTCTGGCGCAAGCGCATCTTCTGGGCGTTACCGGAGAGGATGCTGATTTGTTGCGGGCGCGGGCTTTGACGCTCAAGGGCGATCTGGCAGATGCCAGCCAGTTGTTCACCGCTACGGGCGACACCGACATGGCGCAAACCACTGCTTTTCTGGCCACAGACTGGCAGGACCGCGTTCCTGATGATGCACCTTTGGTCGGACCACTGGCGCGGCTTAGCAAAACACCGCTGGGGGCGGATCCCGCCCGCGACGGAATGCTGGCCCGCAGTGCCGCCGCGCTGGAGGAAAGTGCAGACGCGCGCAGCTATATCGACAGTCTGCTGAGCGCCCCGATTGACGATGCGCCCGCACCGGAAAGCTGATTTTTGGCACAAACCTTCCCGGTGCTTACACAAAATAAACCATCCCGCCCGTACAGTTAAGGCACCTTTGACCACTGACGGGACCGACAGAATGTCGTTGATCACTTGGGCGCAATCACGCGCTATTTTCCTCATTCTGTTTTGCCTGCTGTGCCAGGTCCCGCAGGCACAGGCGACCCCGCAAACCATGTGCGATACTGCTGCTGCAACAGTCGCTGCCGAAACCAACGTGCCCTTGTCAGTGCTGCGCGCAATCACCCGCGTCGAAACCGGGCGCACCCGCGAGGGCACTCTGGCCCCCTGGCCATGGACGGTGAACATGGAAGGCGTGGGCAAGTGGTTCGCCACGGAAGACGCCGCGCGTGCCTATGTGTTCAAACGGTTCAAAGCCGGTGCGCGCAGCTTTGATGTCGGATGCTTCCAGATCAACTACAAATGGCACGGACAGGCCTTTGCCTCGATCGAAGAGATGTTCGATCCTGTGAAAAACGCCCGTTATGCGGCACAGTTTCTCGGCACCCTGCACGCCGAGCTTGGGTCCTGGTCAAAAGCTGCGGGCGCCTATCACTCCCGCACGAAAAAATATGCCGACACCTATGTGGCGCGTTTTGACAGCGTCCACGCTGACCTTGCGCCCCAATCAGACACAGCCGCGCCGCAGCCCGCCGACACAGGCGGCACGAACGGTTTCCCCTTGCTGGTGCAAACCGGTTCAACCGCGCGTCTTGGGTCGCTGGTTCCACTGGCGCAGACCACCACCGCGCAACCTTTCGCGCTGCTGCAACGCGGGGGCTAGGGCATGAAACCACTCAATATGAATGCCGTGTTCAACCCCACCGTTCTTCTGGCGGTGGCGTTGATGGCGATCATCGTGATGATGATCCTGCCGATGCCCGCATGGGTGCTCGACATCGGGCTGGCGGCGTCCTTTGCACTGGCGATCCTGATTTTCACCATCACGCTGTTTATTGAAAAACCGCTGGATTTTTCGGCCTTTCCCACGATCCTGCTGGCGTCGCTGATGCTGCGACTGTCGCTGAACGTGTCGTCGACGAAACTGATCATCGGGCAGGGCCACACCGGCACCGGCGCTGCCGGGGACGTGATCGAAGGCTTCGCACAGTTCATCATGGGCGGCAGCGTGTTTCTGGGGCTGGTGGTGTTTTGCGTTCTGCTGATCGTCAACTTTATGGTCATCACCAAAGGTGCGGCGCGCATGGCCGAAGTTGGCGCGCGCTTTGCCCTGGACGGGATGCCCGGCAAACAACTGGCCATCGACAGCGACATGAGCGCGGGTGCCATCGACCATGTCGAGGCCAAGGAACGGCGCGAACGCGAACAACAGGAAACCACGTTCTTCGGCTCGCTCGACGGGGCGTCGAAGTTCGTCAAAGGTGATGCTGTTGCGGGGCTGCTGATCACCCTGATGAACCTTGTGGCCGGGCTGGTCATGGGCATCGCCGTGCACGGCATGCCGCTGTCCACCGCCTTTGAAACCTATGCAATTCTGACCGTGGGGGACGGGCTGGTCAGCCAGATTCCGGCAGTGATCATTTCGATCGCGTCGGCACTGCTGCTGGCGCGGGGCGGCGCGCAGGGGGCGACCGATCTGGCAGTGTTTGCACAGCTTGGCAAACACCCTGCCGCGCTGGCCACGGTGGCCGTGCTGATGGTGATGTTTGCCTTGTTTCCTGGCCTGCCTTTCATGCCCTTCGTTCTGGGCGCGGCAGGGCTGGGCACCGCGGCATACATGATGCGCCGCAAACTGCGCGCCGAAGCGGCGCGCCCCGAGATTGTCGAGGACGTGCCCGATCTCCCGCGCGAGCGGCGCTTGGGCGACATTCTGGAGCTGGACGACATCCACGTCGAATTTGCCCCCGATCTGGTCAACATGGTTCTGGACCCCGGCACCGGGCTGGATGCGCGCATTGCCAATATGCGCACCCATGTGGCGTCGGTCTTTGGTTTGATCCTGCCGGAAATCCGGCTGACCGATCACCCCGGCCTGCCCTCGGGAACCTATGTTCTGCGCATTCAAGGCGTGGAACAGGCCCGCGCCATCCTGCAACCCGACCAGATTTTGGCCCTGAAACCGGAAGAGCCTGCAACCCTTCCTGCCGGTCAGGATACGGTCGAACCTGTCTACGGCGCGCCCGCCCGCTGGGTCAGCGAACGCGATCAGGAAAAGGCATCGCTGGCCGGTGCGACGCTGGTAACGCCAACCGAAATTCTGGCGACCCACCTCCTTGAAATCGTGAAGCGCAATTTCTCGCGCTTGCTGACACTGAAATCGTTGCGCCGGTTGCTGGCCGAGATGGTCAATGTCTCGGACCCCGCGCGTGCCGAAGCGAACCGCAAGCTGCTGGACGAGCTGATCCCCGACAAGGTGCCGACCGACGTTTTGCACGCGGTGCTGCGGCTGTTGCTGGACGAACAGGTGTCCATCCGCAACCTGCCGTTGATCCTGGAAGCGACCGCCGAAGCACGCGGCCAGAACGCCAAGCCCGAGGCGATCTGCGAACACGTGCGGCAGCGTTTGGGCTTTCAACTGGTCGCGGAAATGCGGCGCGCGGATGGAACATTGCCGTTGGTGCAACTGGCGCCCGAATGGGAAGATACCTTTGCCACCTATCAGGTCGATGCCGACCGGGGGCTGGACATCGCTTTGCCGCCCGACCTGTTCAACACGCTGGCTGACAACATGTCGGACAAATTGGCCGACGCCAGCCGCGACGGCATATACGCCGCGGTCGTGACCAACACCAGGCGCCGCCGGTTCCTGCGCACCGTCATGCGCGCCAAGGGGATCAGCAATCCGGTGTTTTCGTTCGAGGAAATCGGCGTTGACGCGCGGCCCGCTTTGGTCGGTGTCGTGGCCGCCTGATGCAGGCGCTTGTCGAAATTCTGAGCGATCAGGCCTGGCACGGGTTTATCGTGTTTTTACGCGTTGCAGCCATGGCGTCGCTGCTACCGGCCTTTGGCGAAGAAACCGTGCCTGCGCGGATCAAACTGGGTGTTGCGCTGGCCTTCACGCTGATCGTGGCCCCCGCCGTGTCGCACAGCGCCCCGGCCCCCGGCCTGCCTGCGCTGGCCCTGCTGGTACTGACCGAAGCCTTGGCAGGGCTGGTGCTGGGCATTGGCATACGTCTGTTCATTCTGGCCTTGCAAACCGCCGGTGCCATCGCCGCCCAATCCACCTCGCTTTCGCAAATCCTGGGGGGTGCCGTGCGTGATCCGCTGGCCGCCATCGGCTATATCCTGATTGTCGGTGCCTTGGCGCTGGCTGTGATGGCCGGGCTGCATGTCAAAGCCGCCGAGCTGGTCATTTTATCCTATGACATCATGCCCATCGGCGTGTTTGCAGGGGCGTCGGACCTGTCCGATTGGGGACTGGACCAGATACGCCGCGCGTTTTCGCTGGCCTTCACCCTGGCTGCGCCCTTTATCTTGGTGTCGGTGCTGTACAACCTTGCGCTGGGGGCCATCAACAAGGCGATGCCGCAGCTTATGGTCGCCTTCGTCGGCGCCCCGGTGATCACCGCCGGGGGCCTGCTGATCCTGTGCATCAGCAGTCCGCTGATCCTGACTGTCTGGCTGGAGGCGCTTGATGCGTTCATGGCGGCGCCGTTTCAGGCCGTGCCATGAGCGGGCAGGACGACGATACCGAAAAGTCCTTTGATCCGACGCCGCAGAAGCTGCAAAAGGCGCGTGAAAAGGGTGAGTTTGCCCGCTCGCAGGATCTGAACACCGCAGCCGCCTATGCTGGTTTGACAGTCGCGCTTTTGATCGCCGGGGCCGGTGCGGTTGCGGGGCTTGGCACCGCGTTGATGACCTTGCTGGATCAGGCCGACCGCCTTGCGCCGTTGTTCATCACCACCGGCAGCAGCCCTGTGTTCGCAGGCGTGCTGGGCGATGCGGTTCTGGCCATCGCGCCCATTTTCGCCATTCCGGCCCTTGCCGTGGTTCTAGTGATCGCCGCCCAGCGCGGGTTTGTCTTCGCGCCGTCCAAGCTGGAACCCAAGCTGTCCAAAATCTCGATCATCAAGAACGCAGGCAACAAATTTGGTCGCAACGGCCTGTTCGAATTCGCAAAAAGTTTTGTCAAACTGGCGATCTATTCGTGCTGTCTGGGGGCATTTCTCAGGGCGCGCGCGCCGGAAATGGTCACAGCTGTGAACAGCGGGCCACGCACGGTTGTCCTGTTGTTGGCCGAATTGTGCATCGCCTTTTTGTTCGTGGTGGTGCTGGTGTCGGTTGCCATCGGCGGCATCGACGCGATCTGGCAACACTTTGAACACATCCGCAAAAACCGGATGTCGCGCAAGGATTTGCAGGACGAAAACAAGGAATCCGAGGGCGATCCGCACCTGAAACAGGCGCGCAGACAACGCGCGCAGACCATCGCCATGACGCAGATGATGGCGGATGTACCAGATGCAGACGTGATTATCGTCAACCCGACCCACTATGCGGTGGCGCTGAAATGGTCGCGCAAGGCCGGGACCGCGCCCACCTGTGTGGCCAAGGGTGTGGACGAACTGGCCGCCCGCATTCGCGCAGTTGCCATGGAACACAGCGTGCCGGTGCACAGCGATCCGCCAACCGCGCGGGCGCTGTTTGCCGTGACCGACATTGGCGCAGAGGTTCCGCCCGAAATGTACCCGGCCGTCGCCGCCGCAATCCGCTTTGCCGAAGCGATGCGCCAGCGTGCCAGAACGCGGGGGTATTGATGGCAAACCTGTCTGACCTGCATCAATTGACCCGCGTTCATTACGAACGGGCGCAGCAATCGTTGAAATCGCTGGCCCAGCAAGAGGCCTTGATCCGCGCCGAATTGCAGCGCCTGTCAGAGCAAGAGCGGGCCGCCAACGCCAATGCCCCGGACAACGCGCCCATGCGGGCAATCGGGGCGGATGTGATCTGGCTGGGATGGGTCGGCCGGTCAAAGGCGCAGTTGAACATGGCGCTGGCACAGATCCTTGCACAAAAGGAACACCACCTGGCCCGGGTCCGCACCGCTTATGGCAAAGTGCTGGTCACCCGGCAGCTTGCCGAAAACGCCGCCCGCGACCGCAGTCACGCGCGCAGCAAGGCACAGCTGGAAACGGCGCAAGAGACCGCATTGTGGCGGTCCCTTGAGAAATAGGTCCAAAGGTAGGGTTTAGTAATCCTGCCGCCCGATGTCCGCGATCAGCACATCGGTCACAATCGGCCCCAAATCCTTTTGCGCCACCTCCAACAGCGCCGCACGCAGCACGGCCAGGTTGTTGGCACTGGTGAATTCGCCCTCGAACCCGCCAAGATTTGCGTGGTCGAACAACACCTGTAGAAAACTGTCGCGCAGCTTGGGTTCGCGCAGGTAAACGGTGTCTTTTGATCCGATTGTCACCTCGATACTCAGGGCCAGAACCATCAGCGCGCGCACCGCTTCGCGGTCGACGATGGGCACGACGAACTGGTTGCTTAGCTTGACGTATTCCCGTTCGACCGGCCCTTCTGTTTCGTGCTCTTCATTTTCTGACGCCTGTTCTGTGTCATGCTCTTCGGCCTCGGCGCTCGGGTCCGGTTCGGGCGGTGGCGGGCGCAGGAACAGGCCTGCGCCCACGCCGCTGCCGGTGCCGATCAACAGCAGCAAAACAGGCAAAAGTTTCTTGATCATGGTCAGCCCCCTTCAGAACGGCAGGATCGCATCCAGCACCTGTTGCCCATAACGCGGTTGCTGCACGTCGGTGATCTGACCGCGCCCGCCATAGGACACGCGCGCCGATGCGATCTTGTCATAAGTGATTTCATTCTGCCGCGAGATATCCTCGGGCCGGACATAGCCGGTGACCAGCAGTTCGCGCATCTCGAAATTCACGCGCAATTCCTGGCTGCCCGCAATCGACAAGACACCGTTTGGCAAAACCTCGACAATGGTGGCGGCCACGCGCAGGGTCAGCTTTTCTTTGCGCTTCACCGACCCGTCGCCCGCCGACGAACTGGAGGAGTTGATCGACACCGGATTGGTGCCCGACGCACCATCATCAATCGCATTGTCCAACCGTTGGGGGATACCCACCAGTTCGGGGATACTCAATGTCTCGCCGCTGGACCGCGACCGGTCGGTGGCGTTGGAAATTTCGGCCTTTTCGTCGATCTCGATCACCACCGTCAGAATGTCCCCGCGACGGATCGCCCGCCGGTCGCCCAGCAGCGATTTGCGCGACCCCGACCAAAGCGAGGCCTGATCCATCGGGCGCACAATCTCGATGGTGCGCGGCAAACCCGGCGAGATCATCGCGGCATGTTCGACCGTTTCCATGGGTTCGGAAAACGACGGCGCCTTGCCCAGATGGTCGCCGCGCCCGCAGGCGGACAGCAAGGCCACGCAGCCCAGAAGAAGTCCACAAAATCGTTTCATTTCAGTTTCCTAGTTGGACACGCGCACGGTGCCGTCGGCCTGCACCAGGCCAAACAGCGTTGCGCGGGAATTCAGGTTCATGATGCGGATGCGATCACCAATGCCGCCGCGTTCCAGCGCGCGGCCTTCGGTGCTGATCGTCAGTTGCGCCCCTTGATAGTGCAGTTGGATGATCTGGTTTCGGTCAACCAGCGCGGGCGGCCCGATGTCGGCAAACCGGATCGGGCGCCCTGCATACAATGCCACCCGCGCCTCTTGCCCGACCACATCCAGCGCGTTGTCGAACACATCGGCACGGCTGCCGGTAACGGCCTGGACGTCGGCGGCGGTGATCACCGATTGCGGGCGGATCGTGCGGGTGGGCACGACGATGTCGGCGCGGACGGCAACGGCAGACAGAAACAGGCTGGCAAGTGTCAGGATACGGATCATCGGATTTGCGTCGTCGCCCCCATCATCTGGTCGGCAGCCGAAATCACCTTGGCGTTCATTTCGTAGCCGCGTTGCGCCTCGATCAACTCGGTGATTTCGCGCACCGCATCTACCGAACTGTCTTCCAGATACCCCTGTCGCAGGGTGCCCAGCCCGTCCTGCCCGGGGGCAGCCACCAGCGACGGACCCGACGCTGCGGTTTCGGTGAACAAATTGCTGCCAATCGCCTCCAGGCCCTTGGGGTTGCTGAACCCGGCCAGGGTAAACTGTCCCAGCAACTGTGCCTCGCTTTCGGCGGTGAAATAGGCGTAAACCTCGCCGTCGGCGTTGATCGAAATGCTGCGGACATCGGCGGGAATGACAATCTCGGGCGCCACTGGAAAGCCGTCCGAGGTCACAATCAGCCCCTCGCCAGTGCGTTTCAGCCCACCATCGCGGGTATAGGCCGCCTGCCCCGAAGGCAGCGTGACCTCAAGATATCCGTTGCCCTCGATAGCAATGTCCAGATCGCCGGCCGTGGCCGACAGCGACCCTTGGGCCAGATGCATCGACACCGCAGCGGGCCGCACCCCCAGCCCCAACTGCACCCCCGTGGGCAGCACTGTGCCGTCCGAGGCATTCACCGTGCCGGCGCGCGCCATCTGCTGGTAATGCAGGTCGGCAAATTCGGCACGGCGGGCGTTGTACCCCGTGGTCGACATATTCGCGAGGTTGTTCGAAATCGTCTCGACCCGCATCTGCTGGGCGGACATGCCGGTGGCGGCAATCTTGAGGGCGCGCATGGGCTTTCTCCTTTATTTCGTCATGGATTCGAGCGCCTGGCGCACCCGTTTGTCTTCGGCTTCAAGGAAACTGGCACCCATCTCATAGGCGCGCTGCACTTCGATCATGCGGGCCAGTTGCCCGATGGCATTGACGTTCGCGCCCTCGACAAATCCCTGAACCACGCGGGCCCCATCCGTCGGCTCGTACCCTGCGTCGGCGCGAAACATCACGCCGTCTTCGCGCTGCATGTCCAGCGGCGCTAGCGGGCGCACAATGCCGATCTGCCCGACCAGCACGCCATCGGCGCTCATCGTGCCATCAGCCGACACGGAAATATCCGCACCCGGCGGCACAAAGATCGGCGCGCCGCCTGCGTCCAGCACACGAAAGCCGTCGTAGGTGACCAGATCGCCATCGGCATTTGGCGAAAACGCACCGGCGCGGGTCAATCGTTCACCGGCGGGCGTCTCGATCAGGAAAAATCCGTCACCCTCGATGGCAAAGTCGAAACGGCCCCCCGTCTGGCTTAGCGTGCCCTGTTCGAACGAGGTGTTGTGAACGTTGCCCTGCCCCATCGACAGCGACGGACCATTGTCGACCGCCTTGACGTATTCCGAGAAAATCATCCCCTCTTGTCGATAGCCGGTGGTGGCCGCGTTGGCGATGTTGTTGGCGACGATCTGCATCTCGCGTTTCAGGCCCATTTGGCGGGTGATGGTGATGTATCCTGCGCTGTCCATGGGTCAGCCTCCGATGATCAGGGGAATGATGCGGTCGTGGAAAAACGACACCAGCGTCTGGGTCATGAAGCCCATCGACATCCAGAACACGACGACGATGGCGGCCAGTTTGGGCACGAATGTCAGCGTCATTTCCTGGATCGAGGTCAGTGCCTGCACCAGCCCGATCGACACACCCGCAACCAGCGCCGCAGTCAGGATCGGGATCGACACGACCACCGCAACCCACAGCCCCTGACGCAAAGTGTCGAAAAAGATGATTTCGTTCAGCATCTTAAACCGGCATCCTCAGGATTTCCTGATAGGCCTCGACGACCTTGTTGCGCACGGTCACGGCGGTTTCGACAGCCAGTTCGGTCTGGGCCAGCGCCTGCACCAATGCGTGCGGATCCGCATCGCCGATCATCGACTGTTTGGCGACCTCTTCGCTGTGGGCCAGCGTCTGGGCGAAATCCATCGCCATGTTGCGAAAGGCATCGCCCATACCGCCCGCACCCGTGTCGGGTTTCGGCTCGGTCGCAGGCTTGGCATCGGCATAGCGTTGGGTGGCGTTCAGCAGTGACATATCCATTCTAGATACTCCTTGGGTGTTGGGTTCAGCGGCGCAGCAGGTCCATCAGACCGGCCGACATCTTGCGGGCCTGTTCGAACATTTTCAGGTTCGCCTCGTAGCTGCGCTGCGCCTCGCGGGCGTCGGACAGTTCGATCAGCAGGTTTACGTTCGACCCGTCGTAATGGCCGGTTTCATCGGCCAGCGGGTGCTGCGGATCATAGATCCGCTCAAGATCCGTCTTGCGGTCCAGATGCACGCGGCCGGTTTCAACCGTCGACACGGCTTCGCCCATGCCAAAGGCCGTCTCGAAGGCGACCGTCTTGCGCCGGTATCCCGGCGTGTCCGCGTTCGAGATGTTTTCGGACAGGTGCCGCAACCGTTGGGCCTGCGCTTGCAAGCCGCTGGCAGAGACGGTCAGGGATTTGGAAAAATCGCTCATCTCGTGATCCTCTAGCTGCGTGCAAGGGTGGCGTGCAGGACGTTCAGCGCCGATTTGTAAATCGCCATCGCCCGCTCGTGCTGCCGACCTGCGTCAACCGCGCTTAGCATTTCCTGCTCGACCGATACGGTGTTGCCGTCGGGCGATGCGGTGCCGGGTCGGTCCACGGGCGTCGCCATGCCAGCCCCGGCCACAGCACCATTCAAATGACCCGCACGCGTGGCGCGCTGCACCTGCGCGTCATCCGGGCGGTACAGTGATTTGAAATCGGGCAGGTCACGCGCCATGTAGCCGGGCGTGTCCGCATTGGCGACATTCTGCGATATTAGAGCCTGTTTCTGACCCGCATGAACCGCCATCGCATTGGCGATTTTGAAAATTGATATGCTCTCGAACATCGGGGCTTCTCCCTCGTACATTTCAACCAAGGCTTAACCCTGATTCCTTTAGAAACGGTTTGCAGAACCCAAAGGATTGTCATGAAAACCGCCTCAGCTTTCGCCGGATTGCAAAACCAGATTGAACGTTTCAAACCCGTTCACCGGATTGGCCGTGTCACCCGCGCCGAAGGTTCTACGCTGCATGTTTCGGGTCTGGGAAACACCGCCCACATTGGCGATCGCGCCTTGCTCAGCGGGCAAAAGGGCCTGCGGCTCAGCGGTGAAGTGGTCCAGTTGAACGGCGGCGATCTGGTGCTGCTGCCTGACGGAGAGATGGACGGCGTGGCGATCGGGGACCGCGTGATCTTGCAGGGCGGGGCAGTTATTGCCCCCCATGACGGTTGGATCGGGCGAATCGTTGACCCTGACGGCAAGGCGCTGGATGGCAGGCCGTTGCATCAGGGCAATGTCATGCGCCCCCTGCGGGGCAAACCGCCGCTGGCCGCGCTGCGCCGGGCGCTTGGCGGGCGGATGAACACGGGTTTGGCGGCGCTGAACACCGTGTTGCCCATCGTTCAAGGGCAGCGGGTCGGGCTGTTTGCAGGCTCGGGCGTGGGCAAATCCAGCCTGATGGGCACATTGGCCAGGTCGATGCAGGCCGATGTTGTGGTGATCGCGCTGATTGGCGAGCGTGGGCGTGAACTGCGTCATTTCGTTGACGAAATCCTTGGGCCAGAGGGGCTGGCGCGTTCGGTCGTTGTGGCTGCGACGTCGGACCAATCGGCCTTGTTGCGCCGCCGGTGCGCGTGGACCGCGATGGCCGTGGCCGAACATTTCCGCGATCAGGGAAAATCGGTCCTGTTCGTCGCCGATTCAATCACCCGTTTCGCCGAGGCCCACCGCGAGGTGTCGGTGGCCGCGGGCGAAGCACCCGTTTTGCGCGGACACCCCCCATCGACCGCGCATCTGATCATGTCCCTGTGCGAACGCGCCGGTCCCGGTCAGGGCGATCAGGGGGATATTACCGGCGTCTTCAGCGTTCTGGTGGCCGGATCGGACATGGACGAACCCATCGCCGACATCCTGCGCGGCGTGCTGGACGGCCACATTGTACTGGACCGCACAATCGCCGAACGCGGGCGGTTTCCGGCGATTGATGTGCTGCGGTCGGTGTCGCGCAGCCTGCCTGCCGCCGCCTCTGATTCCGAAAATGAAAGCCTTGCTCAGGTGCGTCGCGCACTAAGTGTCTATGACCGCAATGCGATGATGATCTCGGCCGGGTTATACACCCACGGCAGCGACCCCGAGATCGACCATGCCATACGTCTTTGGCCAGAGTTAGAGACGTTTTTATCCAAATCAGAGCCGCAAAGCGTGGCCAACAGCTTTGCCCAGCTTAACCTGATCCTGCGGCGGGCCAGCGCAGGGCCAAAAGGCCCGGCAAGGAACGTCCCTGCCTCACGATTGTAACAGCATCAGTGCGATTGACCCGGATGACGTTTCGGCATTGAACGCACTGATCTGGGACAGGGCGACGTATTTGGTCATCAGATCCTGCAACACCTCGGGGTCCGAAAACTGCGCAGGGTCCGAGCTGCCGAACATACGCTCGGCACGCTCTTGAAAGACCTCTAGCTGCTTGTCGATGTCCTGCTGACCAAAAGCCTTGGGCAGGCTGAACACAGTGTCAAACACCGCCCGCAGCGGCGATTCCCCCATGATAGAGAACCATTTCGACCGCTCGCTGCTGTCGTCAGCAGCCAGTTCCGGCAACTTGCGTTCGGCATACAGCGCAATGCGCAGGGTTTCATCAACGTTGCCGGTGGCCACCTCGAAACTGGCCGTTTCATAAAGGTTCACAATACGGTCGGCAAAGCTTGAGAACGCAGTGGGACTGAATTCGCCCGGCCCAAAACCAAATGCTTCGGACAGATCCTTGTAGCGCTTGTCGGTAAAGCGGTTGGCCAGCGCGTCGTCGGCGGTCGTGCCTTCCTCTAGCATTTTCTGGATAAAAAACTTGTTATTGATGTCGTCCTGCAACCCAAAGGCGCCCAGCGCCACGCTTAGCAGCTGGCGGTCATCGACCAGTTCTCTGGCCGAGGTCACCTTGCCGATATTATCGCGAAAATAATCAGTTTCGCGGTTCAACTGGGCCGACTGGGTAAACGCCTCGCGCTGAAGGTCATAGGTTTTTTGCAGGAACCGCCATCCGGCCAGACCGCCGGTGGGAACGACAGGCTGGAACATCGGTCAGGCTCCCGCAGCCAACAGGCGGTCTTCACGCGGGATCAGCAACCGCAGCGCCTTGAGACAGTGGTAGTGATCCCCGTTCACCAAGGCGTCCGAGGCCGCAGCCAGTGAAAGACGGCTGTCGCGATCGGTAAAGACCTGGCTTAGCTCCTCGATATGCCTCAACAGCGATTTCCGGCTGCTTTCGGCATCACCGTCCCCCGACAGCACCAGTTGCACCGCGTAACAGACGCGCCGTACCGGTGTCGTGGCCTCGTCCGGGTGAATGGCGTCACGCAAACGCAGAATATTGGCGTCTTTCGTGACGATCGCCAACCGACTGCGCCGGTCGCCGTTTTCGATGACAGCCCCGTTGATCAGGATACGTTCCTTGGGGCTCAGCTTCAGGATCAGACCGCTCATTGCCGTGCCCCGTTCCCTTTCAGACCGCGCAAAACGGCCATGTTGATTTCAAGAAGTGGCATGACCGAGGCCTGCTTTTGCAGGATCTTGCTGGTATGCTGTGCGGTAAATTCGGCCAGATAGATGACCCGCGCCCGCAAGGTTTCGGGCAGACCGTTGCCATTGCCTGCCACATCCACCGCCAAGTTCGTCCACAGACGGCGGTTGTCGTGCAAAGCTTCCGCAAAGGAACCGAAATTCCGCGACGAATCCTGTGCCGCGCTGCGCAGGCGTCGTGTGACCTGTGCGATAACCTCGTATTCGCCGCGTCGGTCCGTTCGGGTCGGGGCCGCGTTCGCGGCATAGCCGCGTTGTGCTGTGGAATATGCGTTCACAGGACCACTTTCAATGATGTGCCAAATGGATGGTTACGTCTTGCAAAGGGCCGGGGCGCGCAGATGCGCGCGCCCCGACGGATCGCTTAACGGAACAGCGACAGGATTGTCTGCGGCGCCTGATTGGCGATCGACAGCGCCTGAACACCCAACTGCTGCTGCGTTTGCAGTGCCTGAAGACGCGCCGACGCCTCTTCCATGTCCGCATCCACCAATGCGCCGATGCCAACCTTCATCGCATCCGTCAGCTTGCCGACGAATTCGTTCTGGTCGGTGATCCGTTTGGAAGATGCGCCCAACGAAGCTGCACCGGTGATGGCGGTCTGCAAGAAGGCCTCCATCTCGCCCAGCGCAGTGACAGCCGATGCTTGATCGGTAATCGCGGTGCGGCCTGCAATGTTCAGGTTCGCCTGGAAATCGACGGTGGCGACGTCAATGGTGGACGCGGTCGGCGCACCGGTGCCCACGCGATCCAACGACGACAGCACGGTCAGTTGCGTGCCGCCATTGCCGTCTGTATCGGTGGCCAACAGGTTCACACCGTTGAACTGCGATGCGCTGATGATCGACAGGATCTGCGCCTCTTTTTCGGCCATGTCAGCGTCGATCTTGGTAAAGTCAGCGGTTTCGCTGTTGCCCGAGATCGCCAGCGATTTCATCTCGTCCAGAACCTTAACGATCTGCTCGGCACCGGCCGAGGCCACGGCAACCGTCGCTTCACCGACCGACAAAGAGTCAGAGATGGATTTGAAGCCCGAGACATCCGATTCCATCACCTTGGAAATCGCCCAGACGGCCGAGTTATCCTTGGCCATCGCAACCGATTTACCGGTCGCGATTTCATCCTGCGTTTTCGCCAGGTTGCCGTTGATGGATTTCAGAGTTTGCAGCGCAACCATTGCGCTGTTGTTTGTATTGATGCTCGACATGAACATGTTCCTTATGTCGTGACGCTTTGCGCCAGGTTACGTCCCGCCCCCCATTGGGACGGACAAAAACAAGTCATTCTGACATATGCATTTTTCAGCAGTGCTGAGCAGCGCCACTCTGTTCTCGAGTGCAGGGTCAACATCGCAGTTACGTGCTAACGGAGTGCTAATAATGGCCCGCATGTTCCGCCCGATTTTAATCAAACCGACCTAGGCCCGCTTTTCGACCGAACGGGTCGGCGTCAGGGCAATCTCATTCTTCTTGCCGTCTGCATCATATATATCCAACGAACTGCGAATGCGGTGCATGGTGGCCAGCCGCCGCGTCACGGCGCGCACCCCATCCAAGGCCGAATTCAGCAGCGACTGGTTGCGGGCAACCTTGGCGTTCAGCGCGGTCAGCAGCGCTGGGTCGGCGTCGTCCTGTGCGTTCAGACGTGTGATCAGATCCTCTTTCAGATCCAGCGTGCGCGCGATCTTGTCCAGGTCGCCCGCCAGCAGGGCCGTGCGTTCCTGATCCAGCAGATCGTCCAGCGCGTTCATGGTGTCGTCAATCGGATCACCCGCCATGGCTTCGCCCTTTCAACGCGTGGAACAGCGATTCGCTTAGGCCGATGCCGCCGGCGGCGACCATCTTTTCGGCCTGTGCCTGCACCAGAAACGACGAAAACTGATCCTCTCCGGCACCGCCGCCAAAGCTGTCGCGCGCCTGGCCGAACCCTGCGGATTTCAACATTTCCGCGAGAAACCCCGCCTCAAGCTGGTCGGCGACGGCACGCAGTTCGCCATCGGTGCGTGCGGTCGCGGTGCGGGTTGCATGCGTGCCCGCCAAGTCTGGTGTCACTTGCATCCTGTGATCCCTTCAAATGCGTTGTATTTTCCAGATCATGACGCAGGACCGGTAAAGAAGCGGTAACCAAAGCAAGGCTAAGACAGGGACAAGGAAGAATTCCCGGAGGCTATGTGCAACTTATTCCCTTGCTTCAAACCGGCGCGCCCGTCGGGCAGCGTACCACCCTGGCGGCAACTGGTTCCCATGTCAGTTTCGCCGCGGCCTTTGACAAGCTGGCCGCGTCCGATACCGCCCAAATGGTGCCGACGGACGTGGATACGCCTGCCCGCTCGGACACTGCGCCGACGGTGTCGGCAGAAGATGATCTAACCGATGCCGAAATCCTGCCTGTCGGCATGGAGGAATCAGAAGGTGAGGAGCCTCTTGAAATTCCACCGATGCCTGTCGGCCTCGACTCGCCAGCCCAACACACAAAGACCAACGCGGAAACGCCGTTGCGCGCAGGATCTGAATCGCGGCTGATCTACGCGGTACAATTCGATCGCGCTTCGCAATCATCTGCTGGTGCGGCAGGGTCGGTCGCAGGGACAGACGGCACTGTCGCTTTGACCGAACCTACAGCCGGGGCACGCCCGATAATCGCCCATCCGGAAACGGCGCAGATAATGCTGCACCCTGCGGATCACGGACCTGACGCGCCGCAAATTGCCACGGTTGCGGCTGGAAGGCCAATCCGCATCGCCGGGGCCGTCGCCTTGGAAGGCGAGGCGGCAGCACCGACGCCAACGGTCGGCATGCGCGAAACCGCAACGTTGACAGAAAAAACGGCGCCCGTGCTGGATGACGGCTCCGCTGCCAGTGCAGCACTCCAACAACCGTCACCAAGGCAGGCTCATCTGACAGCGCATGCCCCGGCGGTGCATCAATCAGCCGCCCCGATCCCACAGCCCACATCTGTTCCCACAGACGCCCGATTGGAAAACCTGCAGCAAACGCCGATTGCAACAGTCATCATTCGATCGATGGCTTCACCGGCACAAGCCGCCGACGTGGAACCACCAACCACCTCCAACACGGCGGCCCCGCAACACCCCCCGACCAACCCGGCCACTTTGCAACCCACTGTCACGCGAAACGTCTCTGCGCCAAGGCTTGCAGCGACCCAACCCCTGACCACTGTGTCAGCGGCGAATCCGTCGACCGATCTGGAAGGTGTTGAGGGACAGATTGAAACCGCGCTGGCCGACATACGGACCCCTGGCCCGACATCCGTGCAATCGCACATCCCGACGGCACAGGCGGCCCCGCAGCATCTGCACGCGACCGTGGCCAAACAGATCGCGGACGCTGCGCAAAACAGCAAAGACCGGCAGATCGAGCTAACCCTCAGCCCCGCCGAGCTGGGCAAGGTCCGCATGTCTCTTTCATCAACGGATGCGGGCGTGTCGGTCCTGATCCACGCCGACCGGTCCGAAACGCTGGACCTGATGCGCCGGAACATTGGCGATCTGGAAGGCGAGTTTGCCGACATGGGCTATGGCGACGTTGATTTTGCCTTTTCCGGCGGCGACGACGCGCAAGACCGGCGCGGCGATCATCCGCAGTCGCACGGCACGCCATCACATGCGGACGGGCCCGATGTTGTGACCGCATCGAATGTCTCTGGTGACACGCCTCTGTCGTCAGAAACCTCCATGGACATCAGAATCTAAGGATCGTCGTCATGAACATTTCCCCTTCCGTCGCCCAGTCACAATCACAGTCACAATCACAGGCACAATCACAGACACAGGCACAAACCACCGCGGCGACCGCATCAGCCGGGGCGTCGTCGCTGATCTCGTCCGACTTTGAAACCTTCCTCAGGATGATGACCACACAGGCCCGCTATCAGGACCCGTTGGAACCGATGGACAGCTCGGAATATGCCGCACAACTGGCGCAGTTTTCGATGGTGGAACAGCAGGTTCAGACAAACGAACTGTTGCAGTCGCTCAGTGCCGCGTTGCAGACCGCAACCGCGACGCAAACCAGCGTCGGCGCGCTGTCAGGCTGGATCGGGATGGAGGCGCTGTCCTATGCCCCCGCGCATTTCGATGGCACCCCTGTGACCGTCGCCCCGGCCCCCCTGACGGCAGCCGATGCCGCCTATCTGGTGGTCTACGACGCCAACGGAACCGAGGTGCAGCGCCAAAGCATCCCGGTGTCTCCCGATGCGGTGCAATGGCACGGGGTCGCAGGCTTGAACGGCTCGACCTTCCCTGAAGGGAATTACACCTTTGAAGTCGAAAGCTTCCAGCAGGGCGAGCTGTTGCTGGCCGAGCGCGCCCAGACCTACGGGCGCGTCACCGAAGCGCGGATTGAAGAAGGGCGCACGATCCTGATCCTGGAAGGCGGGCTTGCGGTTCTGGCAGACGATGTGACAGGGCTGCGCGAACCGGTCTAGCGGTCAATCCCGTAGTCTTCGCGCCCGACCGAGGTGTAGGCCAGAAATCCGGCGCGCTTGGCATCCTTTTGCGAATAGATGTTGCGCAGGTCGGCCATGACCGGCGTGGCCATCCGTTTGACGATGCGTTTCAGGTCAAGCGCGCGGAATTCGTTCCATTCGGTCAGGATCACCACCGCGTCGGCGTTCTGGGTTGCCTTGTAGACATCCTCGAACCAGTTGACGCCAGGCAACAACGCTTCGCCCTCGCGGCGGCCTTGCGGGTCGACCACGCGCACCTTGGCACCGCCGCCCACCAACGCGGGCACAATGGTCAGTGACGGGCTGTCGCGCATGTCGTCGGTGTTGGGTTTGAACGTCACCCCCAGAATGGCGATGATCTTGCCGTTGACCTTGCCACCACACAGATCGACCACCTTGTCGATCATCCGGCGCTTGATCTCGTCATTTACCTTGATCACCGTCTCGGTCAGTTGCATGGGCATCGAATGGTCCTGCCCCATGCGGGCCAGCGCCTGTGTATCCTTGGGAAAGCAGCTGCCGCCATAGCCGGGGCCTGCGTGCAGGAACTTGTTGCCGATGCGCCCGTCCAGTCCCATGCCCTGCGACACGGTTTTCACATCCGCACCGGTGCGTTCGCACAGGGCCGCGATTTCGTTGATGAACGTAATCTTGGTCGCCAGAAACGCGTTGGCGGCGTATTTGATCATCTCTGCGCTTTCCAGATCGGTCGTCATGATCGGAAAATCGCGCAGGTACAGCGGGCGGTAAATCTGGTTCATCACGTCGGCGGCCCGGTCGTTCTGTACGCCGACAACCACACGGTCGGGGCGCATGAAATCGTCAATCGCCGCGCCTTCGCGCAGAAATTCGGGGTTGCTGGCCACATCGAAATCGGCCTCCGGATTGGCCTTGTGCACCGCCTGTTTGACCTGACGGTTGGTGCCCACCGGCACGGTCGATTTGGTCACGATCACGGCGTAACCGGTCAGCGCATCGGCAATCTCGGCAGCGGCGGCCATGACATAGGTCAGATCGGCGTGGCCATCGCCGCGACGCGTGGGCGTGCCGACCGCGATAAACACGGCCTCGGCCCCGTCCACTGCGGCCTTCAGGTCACCGGTGAACGACAGCCGCCCGGCGGCCACATTCTTGGCCATCAGATCGTCCAGACCGGGCTCATAGATCGGCACTTCGCCGCGTTCCAGCATCTCGACTTTCTTGGGGTCTTTGTCGACGCAAACCACATCGTGCCCAAAGTCCGAGAAACACACACCCGACACCAGCCCGACGTAGCCGGTTCCGATCATTGCGATTTTCATGCTGGTCCCTCTGCGCTGCCTGCTGCGATTGAGATGGAAGTTACCGCCGGACCTGTCAACGCTTCGGTGCGTCCGGCTATGGGTTTTGCGCCAAAAGACGCAGTTACGTCACAGATCGGCCAGCATGAATCCGGCATAGGCAGCAGGCATGACCGCACGGCGGAACCGTCCCAGCGGAAAACGTGACAGCGGTTGCGCCATCGCCACGGGCACGTCGCCCTGCCCCATGATCTGCCCCGCGATCAGCTTGCCCGCATAGGTGCCCATGGCGACGCCGTTGCCGTGGTAGCACAGGCTGGCGAACAGGCCCGGCTGCCCCGGGACCGCGCCGACAAAGGGCATCATATCACGGGCAATACACACCATGCCCGACCAGCCATGCGCGCTTTCCACATGCCGCCAGGCGGGAAACATCGTCTCGAAATCCTGACGGACACGGCGGCGCGCGCGGGCCTCGGCAGCGGGGTTTGACGTCAACCCGCCGCGCATCCCGAACAGGAACCGCCCGTCCGGCATCTTGCGGAAATAGTGCAGCAGGTTGCGCGTGTCATAGCACGCTTGGTCGCTGGTCCATCCGGCGTCGGCCTGCTCTTGCAGGGTCAGCGGGCGGGTGACGATCACGTTCGACTGGCTGGGCATATAGCGCCCGGCAAGCCACGCGGGCAGATCATCCGAGGAATAGCCGTTGGTGGCAATGACCACCTGATCGGCAGTGACCGTGCGGCCTGCGGCCAGGGTCCATTTCTGACCGTGTTTCAGGCTCTGCACAGGGCTTTTTCCGAAAATACGCGCACCGGCATCCCGTGCGGCGGCGGCCAGTCCCGCGATGTATTTGCGCGGGTTCAGGCCAAAACCGATGGGGATGGTCAGCGCACCGTGGAACGGCCCCGACAGTCCGTGGGCTGCCAGATCGTCCTTGGCGATAATCTCGCAATCAATCCCGTGGTTCTCGGCCACGCCTTCGGCAGCGCGGCGCAATTCGTCCATATCCTTGGGGCGGTGCGCCAGTTCGGTTTCGCCGTTCGAATGGCGGTCGACGTCAATGCCATGCGCTTGGGTGATCTGTTCGACCAGCCCGATCGCATCGCGTTCCGCCTTGCGATACTGCAACCGGCCGTCGCGGCCAACGCGGCGGTCCAGCCCCGCGTCGTCGATCCGCGCGCCGCCCAGACAGCAAAAGCCACCGTTGCGCCCGGATGCCCCCCAGCCCACGTATTCCGCTTCCAGAACAACAACATCAACACCCGCTTGCGCCAGATGCAATGCCGCCGACAGGCCGGTGAATCCGCCCCCGACGATGGCAACGTCACAGGTAATATCGGTCTCTAACGCAGGGAAATCCGGCAGGTCGCAGGTTTCATCCCACCAACAGCCCTCGCGTGGCCCGCTGCCATAGGCATAGTCAGAATAAATACGTTTCATGTGGCGCGCTGCGCAGCCTGCTCTTCACGGCGCACCCGCACCGCGTGGCGTTTCGACATCAGCGATGCGGTGATCACCCCCACCGACACGATCCCGATCAGGATCGACGACAGCGCGTTGATCTCGGGCGAGACGCCCAGACGCACCGACGACCAGATTTTCATCGGCAGCGTTGTGGCCGACGGACCGGTGGCAAAGGACGCAATCACCAGATCGTCAAGGCTGAGCGTAAAGGCCAGCAACCACCCTGAAATCACCGCAGGTGCGATGATTGGCAGCGTCACCAGCCGAAACGCATCGAACTGCGATGCACCCAGATCCAGCGCCGCCTCTTCCAGCGACCGGTCAAAGGTTGCCAGACGCGACGACACCACGACCGATACGTAACACATGGAAAAGGTGGTGTGCGCCAGCACGATGGTCATAACACCGCGGTCCATGCCGATGCCGATGAACAAAAGCAGCAGCGACAGGCCGGTGATCACTTCGGGCATCACCAGCGGCGCATAGATCATGCCGGAAAACAGCGTGCGCCCCATAAACCGCCCACCGCGCACCAGCACATAAGCAGCC
Source organism: Sulfitobacter sp. (assembly GCA_034669925.1). Taxonomy (GTDB): domain Bacteria; phylum Pseudomonadota; class Alphaproteobacteria; order Rhodobacterales; family Rhodobacteraceae; genus Pseudosulfitobacter. Next base: position 2,264,593 of record JAXMOM010000001.1, on the reverse strand, counting down.
ATCGTTCCCAGAACCGTGGCAAAAGTAGACGACATCACGGCCACCTTCAGCGTCACCCACGCGGCATCCAAGAACGCCTCGTTCTGGAACAGCGTGCCGTACCATTTGGTCGAGAAACCGGCCCAGACCGTCACCAGCTTGGACGAGTTGAAGCTGAAGATCACAAGGATCAGCATCGGCAGGTACAAAAAGGCAAACCCGAACGTCAGGCTGACCACGTTGAACGGGCTAAGACGGTTCATTGCTCTGCCTCCTGCTGGCGCTGTTCGTTGCGCTGGAACAGGATGATCGGAATGATCAGGATCAACAGCAGGATCACCGCCACGGCACTGGCCACGGGCCAGTCACGGTTGGCAAAGAATTCCTCGAACAGAACCTTGCCGATCATCAGCGTGCCAGATCCACCCAGCAAAGACGGGATCACAAATTCGCCCAGCGCCGGGATAAAGACAAGGAAACAACCCGCAACGATGCCGTTGCGCGACAGCGGGATCGTCACCAGCCAAAACGCCTGCATCCTCGAACAGCCCAGATCTTCGGCCGCCTCGATCAGGCTTTCGTCCAGCCGTTCAAGCGCCGCATAGATCGGCAGGATCATAAAGGGCAGATAGGTGTAGACGATCCCGATATAGACCGCCCAATTGGTGTTCAGGATGGTCAGCGGTGTGTCGATTATACCGATCCACAGCAGGAACTGGTTCAGGAACCCTTCGGTGCTGAGAATGCCAACCCACGCATAAACGCGGATCAGGAACGACGTCCAGAACGGCAGGATCACCAGCATCATCAGCGTCGGGCGCCATTCCTCGGGCGCGCGGGCCATGGCATATGCCATCGGATAGCCGACCAGCAGCGTAACAAGGGTGGATACGAACGCGATTTGCAACGAACTGACGTAAGCTTTCCAATACAGGTCATCCTGCGTCAAAAACACGAAGTTTTCGAAATCCAGACCGGAAATCAGCGCGGCAAAGCCGTCTTTCATCGTCGGCGTATAGGGCGGGATCGCCAGCGCCGTGTCGGACAGGGACACTTTGAACACGATGGCAAAGGGCACCAGAAACAGCGCCAACAGCCACAGGTACGGCACCGCTATGAGGGCAAAGCGTCTCACGAGTCCAACAACACGCCGGCGGTGGCGCTCCAGCTTAGCCACACGGGGTCTTCCCATGTGTAGGCGCGGCGCGACACGCGCCGGGTGTTGGCCGACTGCGCCTTGATCACCTGACCGGTGGGCAATTCAACGTGATAGGTGCTGAGGTTGCCCAGATAGGCTATATCCAGAACCTTACCCTGCACTGCGTTTGCCGCATCGGCAGGGCGTTCGGCGCTGATCGCGATTTTCTCGGGGCGGATCGCCAGATGCGCCTTTTGCCCGTCACTGAACGGGCGGGCACTGGTGGCGGTCGCAGGTTCCGCTCCGCCCCAGTCGATGGCATAGCTTTCGGGGCCGTTGGCCTTGGCCGTGCCTTCCAGAATGTTCACGTCACCGATGAAATCCGCCACGTAGACACTGTTTGGTGCCTCGTAGATCTTTTCGGGCGTCGCCACCTGAATGATGCGTCCCTCGTCCATCACCGCGACGCGGCTGGCGACGGTCATCGCCTCTTCCTGGTCGTGGGTCACGATGACGAATGTGGTGCCGGTGGTTTCCTGAATGTCCATCAGCTCGAACTGCGTGTCCTGACGCAATTTCTTGTCCAGCGCGCCCAGCGGCTCATCCAGCAGCAGCAGCTTGGGCGCCTTCGCGAGCGACCGGGCCAACGCCACACGCTGACGCTGACCACCGGAAATCTGGTGCGGCTTGCGACGGCCGAACTTGGAAAGGCGCGTCAGCTTCAGCATTTCCTCGACGCGGGCGGCGATGGCGTCCTTGGGCATGTCGGACCGGCGCAGGCCGAACGCGATGTTGTCCCAAACGGTCAGGTGCGGGAACAGCGCATAGGACTGAAACATCATGTTCACCGCGCGTTTGTTCGGCGGCACACCCGCAATGTCCTGACCCGACAACAGGATCGAACCTTCGGACGGCGCCTCGAACCCGGCCAGCATCCGCATCATCGTGGTCTTGCCACAGCCCGACGGCCCCAGCAGCGCAAAGAATTCCCGTTCGTAAATGTCCTGCGTCAGGTCATCAATGGCCACAAAGTCACCAAACCGCTTGGTCACATTCACGAACTGGATCAACGGCTTTTGCTGCGGATCATCCCAAGGGGCAAATACGGTCTGTGCCAAAATATTTCCTCACAGAAATCACGGGAAAAAAGACGCGCGACCCCAATGGCCGCGCGCCGGATCGGGGACTTAGGTGCCCGATTTGACCTTGGTCCACAGACGCGTCACGACACGCTGTGTTTTCGCGTCATAAGGGGACGTGGTGTACAGTTTTTCCAGCGTTTCGGCGTCGGGATAGATCGCCGTGTCGCCAATCACATCCTCGACCAGAAACTCCTGGCTGGCGAGGTTGCCGTTGGCGTAATAGACATAGTTCGACGCCGCCGCCATGTTCTGCGCGTCCATGATAAAGTTCAGGAACTTGTGCGCCCCGTCAGGGTTCGGCGCGTCCACCGGAATAGCCATGTTATCGAACCACATCAGCGCGCCCTCTTTCGGCGCGTTGTATTCGATGATCACGCCATTGTCGGCCTCGGCGGCGCGGTCGCGCGCTTGCAGAATGTCACCGGACCAGCCCACCGCCACACAGATGTCGCCGTTGGCCAATGCGTTGATATATTCCGAGCTGTGGAATTTCTGCACATAGGGCGCGATGGCGGTCAGGACCGGCTCGGCCTTCTGAATGGTTTCAGCGTCTTGCGCGTCGGGGTTTTCGCCAATGTAGTTCAGCGCGGCGGGGATAATCTCTGCCGGTGCGTCCAGGAAATGAACACCGCAAGCCGACAGTTTTTCCATGTTGGCAGGGTCAAAAACCAGCGCCAGGGACGAGATGGGGGCATCTTCGCCCAGCACTTCCTTGACCTTTTCGACGTTCACGCCAATGCCGGTGGTGCCCCACATATAGTTGATCGCGTATTCGTTGCCGGGGTCATACTTGCTGACGCGGTCGTTGATCACGTCCCACATGTTTTCCAGGTTCGGCAGCTTGGATTTGTCCAGCTTCTGAAAGGCACCGGCGCTGATCTGGCGTTGCAGGAAGGTGCCCGACGGCACAACGACGTCATAGCCGGACGATCCGGCCAGCATTTTGGTTTCCAACACTTCGTTGCTGTCAAAAACGTCATAGATCAGGTCAATGCCTGTTTCTTCCTCGAATTTGGTCAGCAGGCTTTCGTCGATATAGTCGGACCAGTTGTAAACGCGCACTTCTTCGGCCATTGCCGATGAGGCGATTACCGCCAGCGCCGCGACTGTGCTAAGCATCGTCTTGGTCATAGTATTCTCCCGTTCATCAGACCGGGTTGATCCCGGCTTGGTTTAATTTGATCAAGTTTTGCCCTTTGCGGCAAGATGATTTATGGTTTCACGGCAGGTGGACCCGCGCAAGCGGTTCACCATGGAGGTGCCAGGAAGATATGCCCATGTTGAATGCATCGCTCAAAAAAGAGGCGCCCAAGACAGGCGGCGACCGGCAGGATTTGCTGCCCAAAACACCTGCGCATCAGGCCGTCTATGCCAAGATGCGCGATGCCATCCTGTTCGGCGATCTGGCCCCCGGTCAGCCGATTACGATTCAGGGCCTGACGACCATGCTGAACGCCGGCATGACACCCGTCCGCGAGGCGATCCGCAAACTGACAGCCGAAGGCGCGTTGGAAATGCAGGGCAACCGTCGGGCGTCGGTGCCGGTTCTGGACCTGCATACGCTGGAACAGCTTGAATTCATGCGCTTAAATCTGGAACCTGAGCTGGCGTTTCGCGCCACCGCACACATCAACAGCACCGATATTGACCGGCTGACCCAGATCGACAACAGCCTGAACGACGCCATTGATGCGGGTGATGTCAGCGGATATTTACGGCTTAATCACGCCTTTCACATCACCCTTTATGCTGTTGCACAGGCCCCGATTCTGGCCCAATCCGCCGATGCGCTTTGGCTGCGGTTCGGCCCGTCGCTGCGGGTGGTCTGCGGCCGGTTTGGCACGTCGAACCTGCCCGACAAACATGCCGAACTTTTGGAAGCCTTGAAAAGCCGCAACGCAGACGCCGCACGCGCCGCCACCGCCGAAGACATTCTTCAGGGCGTGATACAGGTGCGCGCCGCCCTGTCGGAAGAGTCGGCAACACGGTGATTCGGCCCGTGTCTGATTGACAGTTCGAAATTTGATCATATTCTGTGTCGAACTTCAGTTCTGATGAAAAGGACACCGTCATGGCCGCCATCACCAACCATTTGCCCACCGCCGAGTTGCAGGCGCTCGACGCCGCACACCACATGCACCCCTTTACCACCAACAACGAATTGTCGGCGAAGGGCGCGCGGATCATCACCCGCGCAGATGGCGTTTATCTGACCGATAGCGAAGGCAACCATATTCTGGACGGCATGGCCGGGCTTTGGTGCGTGAACATCGGCTATGGCCGTGGCGAGCTGGCCGATGTGGCGGCACGCCAGATGCGCGAACTGCCGTTCTACAACACCTTTTTCATGACATCGCACGCACCGGTGATCGCGCTGGCCGCCAAGATCGCTGAACTGGCGCCGGCACATCTGAACCACGTGTTCTTTGCCAGTTCCGGGTCCGAGGCGAACGACACCAACATTCGCATGGTCCGCACCTATTGGGCGCAAAAGGGTAAGCCGTCAAAATCCATCATCATCAGCCGCAAGAATGCCTACCACGGGTCATCCGTCGGGTCGGGCAGCCTGGGCGGCATGACCCCGATGCACGAACAGGGCGGCCTGCCGATCCCGGACATTCACCACATCAACCAGCCGAACTGGTGGGCCGAGGGCGGCACATCCACACCCGAGGAATTCGGCCTGCAACGTGCGCAGGAACTGGAACAGGCGATTCTGGAAATGGGCGAAGACCGTGTCGCCGCCTTTATCGCGGAACCGATCCAGGGTGCCGGCGGTGTGATCGTGCCGCCGTCGACCTACTGGCCGGAAATCCAGCGCATTTGCGACAAGTACGAGATTCTGCTGATCGCCGACGAGGTCATCTGCGGCTTTGGCCGCACCGGCGAATGGTTCGGCTCGACCACCGTGGGGATCAAACCCGACATCATGACCATCGCCAAGGGGCTGTCGTCCGGTTACCAGCCCATCGGCGGTTCGATCGTCTCGGACGAAGTCGCCGAGGTGATCAACGCCTGTGAATTCAACCACGGCTACACCTATTCCGGTCACCCGGTTGCCAGTGCCGTCGCGCTGGAAAACCTGCGGATTCTGGAAGACGAGAACATTCTGGACCACGTCCGCAACGTTGCCGCCCCCGCGCTGGCCGAGATGTGGCATGGCCTTGGCGATCATCCGATGGTGGGCGAAACCAAGATTGTCGGCATGATGGCGTCGCTGGCGCTGACACCCGACAAGGACAGCCGCGCCAAATTTGCCGCCGACGCGGGCACCGCCGGTTTCATGACGCGCGAACGTTCCTTTGCGAACAATCTGATCATGCGTCACGTCTACGACCGCATGGTCATCTCGCCGCCGCTGGTCATCACGCCCGAAGAGATCACCGAAATGGGCAAACGCGCCCGCACCGCGCTGGACGAATCCCATGCGCTGATGAAAGACCAAGGGCTGTTCAAAGCCGCGTCGTAAGGCGTCAGGTGCCGCTCATCAGCGGTTCCAACATCGCCAGACAGACTTTCATCTGGTCGATCTCGACAAACTCATCCGGTTTGTGGGCCTGGGCAATATGTCCGGGTCCGCACACCACCACATCCATCCCCATTTCCTGAAACAACCCCGCCTCGGTTCCGAAAGGGACCAGTTCGGCGCTGTTGGTGCCCAAAAGACCGGCCAGCAGATCGCGGGCGGTGTTCACTTCCATCGGCTCCAGCCCCGCGACCTCGCCAATCGTTTCGGTGCGAATGTCGGCCTGCGGATAGATCGCGCGCATCATCGGCAGCATCTCGTCCTCGACAAAGGCCGCGATGCTTTGTTGCACGAAACGGGCGTCATCTTGTACAACAGGGCGCATTTCCCATTCGACCTCGGCCTTGCCCGCGATCACGTTGTGCGCCACGCCACCCGACACGCGGCCAATGTTGATCGTGGTCCACGGTGGTTCGAACCGGCTGGTCACAGGCGCGCGCACCATCAGATCGGCGCGCAGTTCCAGAAGGCGATTGACATAGCGCACAGCGTATTCGGCAGCGTTCACACCGCGCCCCGGATCGCTGCCGTGTCCTTCAAGGCCGGTAAAGTGGGTGGTGTATTCGCAACAGCCCTTGTGCCCTTCGATCACGCGCATACCCGTGGGTTCCCCGATCACCGCCATAGCGGGCTGCAACCCGCGCGCCTGCAATTCAGGCACCAAGGCCCGCGCACCCAGACAGCCGACCTCTTCGTCATAGGTAAAGGCGAAATGCACCGGCTTTTTCGGCGTCACCTTGCCCGCCATCACCACGGCGGCGGCGATAAATCCCTTCATGTCACAGGTGCCGCGGCCATACAGACGGCCATCCCCCTCGCGCATCTCGAAGGGGTCAGATGACCAGTCCTGATCCGCGACCGGCACAACATCCGTGTGCCCGCTTAGCATCAGACCACCCGGCGCGTCGGGGCCGATGCTGGCCCACAGGTTCGCTTTGGCCCCGCAGGGCGACAACAGCACATCGGTGCGTGCGCCCGCGTCTTCCAGACGGGTGGCCAGTTCGGCGATCATCGCCATATTGCTGTCCGCCGACACGGTGGGCATCGCGATCAACTGCCCAAGCAAATCAACGGTTTCGCGCAGACTCATGGTTTGACGAACATCTTGCGGGGACGGTCGCAGAAACATTCCGCCGGACCGTTTTCGGTGATGCGGATGCTTTCGGTGATCTCAAGACCCCAATCGGACATCCACAGGCCCGGCATGAAGTGGAAGGTCATGTTCGGTTCCAGCACGGTTTCGTCGCTGACCCGCAGTGAAATCGTGCGCTCGCCCCAGTCGGGCGGATAGCTTAGCCCAATGGGATAGCCGCAGCGTTCGCCGCGTTCGATCCCCGCCGCTTCCAACGGTGCGGCCAGCGCATTGGCGATGTCGCAGGCGCGGTTGCCGGCGCGGGCGGCGTCCAATCCGGCCTCAAGCCCCTCGACCAATGCCGCCTCGGCCCGCTTCAGGAAATCGGGCGGCGTGCCCAAAAACAAAGAGCGGCAGAAAGGCGCGTGATAGCGGCGATAGCAGCCCGAGATTTCAAAGAATGTGGCCTCGCCCGATTCAAACGGGCGGCCATCCCATGTCAGGTGCGGCGCTGCGGCGTCCGACCCGGACGGCAACAACGGCACGATCGCCGGATAGTCACCCCACGCGCCATCCACGCCCCGCACTGCGTCGCGGTAAATCTCGGCCACGACTTCGTTCTTGGGCACGCCGGGTTCGACCCGCTCCAGCAATCCGTCGACGATCTTTTCCGAAATCCGGGCGGCGTTGCGCATGTATTCAAGCTCGGGCTCGGATTTCACACCGCGTTTCCAGTTTACCATGGCCGTGGCATCGGTGAACTGCGCGTCGGGCAGGTTGGATTGCATCACAGCAAAGGCCTTGGCCGAGAAGTAATAGTTGTCCATCTCGACACCGATGCGCACGGCACCCAGATCTTGCAGGATGCCCGCCAGTTCCTGCATCGGATGGCGTTCGGTGGATTGCACGAAATGGTCGTCGTATCCGCGCACGTGGTCGTCATCCATCCAGACCGTGCGCCGCGCGCCGGCCGCATCCTGACGCCGCCCCCACCAGATCGGATCGCCTTCGCCGCGCAGGATCACGCCCTGGTGCACATAAAATGACCATCCATCATATCCGGTCAGCCACGCCTGGTTGCTGGGGTCGGTGACAAACAGCGTGTCGATCCCCGCAGCATCCATCGCGCCGCGCACCAGAGCGATGCGCCGATCATATTCGTCAGCGGTAAAAGGCAAGTTTTTTATGATCATGGGTGTGCTCCGTTTTCAGAAACTTGCGTTGTGTCGTCTCGGGACGCAACACATATCAGTGACGGACGATTCCCCATGTCGCAGACGGCATCGCACAGGTCGTGTTAGGCAGGCTATTGTCCTGATATCCGGGATTTAACGAAAAATACGCCTGTATTGAGGGCACAACCAACTGTTTTTCAGCAATCCGGTTGCAAAACTGGACCATGGTCGTTTTACTTAGATCCAACAAGGCGGGTTCACCGTCGTCATAAATTCAGGGAGCCTGATTTGGCTAACACATCGACCGATGCGGCGTTCGTTGAATTCGAACGCGTGCAAAAAAGCTATGACGGCGTGAACCTCGTCGTCAAAGATTTGAACCTTTCCATGCCACGGGGTGAGTTTCTGACGATGCTCGGCCCATCCGGTTCGGGCAAGACAACTTGCCTGATGATGCTGGCAGGATTTGAAACAGCAACCCATGGTGACATCCGTCTGGGCGGAACGTCGATCAACAACATTCCACCGCACAAGCGCGGCATTGGCATGGTGTTCCAGAACTATGCGCTGTTCCCGCATATGACGGTTGCCGAAAACCTGGCCTTTCCGCTGGAAGTCCGCAAAATCGGCAAGTCCGAGCGCGAAGAGAAAATTCACCGCGCCCTTGGCATGGTGCAGATGAACGATTTCGCCGGCCGCCGCCCCACGCAATTGTCGGGTGGTCAGCAACAGCGGATCGCCCTGGCCCGCGCGCTGGTGTTCGAACCCGAACTGGTTCTGATGGACGAACCGCTGGGCGCGCTGGACAAGCAACTGCGCGAAACCCTGCAGTTCGAGATCACCAAGCTGGCACATGATCTGGGCATTACCGTGGTCTACGTGACCCACGACCAGACCGAAGCGCTGACCATGTCCGACCGCGTTGCCGTGTTCGAAAACGGCCGCATTCAGCAATTGGCACCGCCCGACCAACTGTACGAAAAGCCTGAAAACAGCTTCGTCGCCCAGTTCATCGGTGAAAACAACACGCTGATGGGCGAGATCAAAGAGATCAGCAACGGCACGGCTGTTGTGCAACTGGACGGCGGCGATCTGATCGACGCAGTTCCGGTGAACGTCAGCGAAGTGGGCGAACGCACGCGCGTGTCGATCCGCCCTGAACGGGTCGAGATGAACAAGGAACGCCTGATGCCAGGCGCCAAGACACTGAAGGCCGAAGTGCTTGAGTTCATCTATATGGGCGATATTTTCCGCACCCGTCTGCGTGTGGCCGGGTCCGATGACTTTGTCATCAAAACCCGGAACGCACCGGATCAGGAGCGTCTGACACCTGGCACCCAGATCGAAATCGGCTGGTTGCCCGAAGATTGCCGCGCCTTGGACGCGTAAAGTCCCGGACACGGCTGGCGCATCCCTGCGGGGAGGCGCCCGATACGAGGCTGTGATCAAGCCCAATCATGGCCTCCAAACCCAAGTGGGCATACAAACGGGAGAACTATCAATGAACTTGATGAAAACGCTACTTGCGTCTTCTGCACTGACAGCCGCTGCTACAGTTGCTTATGCACAAGAAATGTCCAACGAAATGACCATCGTTTCCTGGGGCGGCGCATACCAAAACAGCCAGCTCAAAGCATATGTCGAGCCTTATGTTGAGATGCACCCCGAAGTGACCGTCGTTTGGGACGAAAGCTCGAACGAAGCTGTCGCCAAACTGCGCGCCATGAACGAAGCCGACAACATCACCTGGGATCTGGTCGACGTTGTGGCCGCTGACGCCATCCGCCTGTGCGACGAAGGTCTGGCGATGGAATATGATCCCGACGAACTGCTGGCCCCCGGCGATGACGGTTCCTCGGCTTCGGATGACTTCGGTGATCTGATCGTGTCCGACTGCTACATTCCGCAGATCGTCTATTCGACAACATTCGGCTACCGCACGGACATGGTGCCCGAAGGTGTCGATGCACCCAGCAGCATCTGTGACGTGTTCGACCTGGAAACATATCCTGGCAAGCGTTCGCTGGAAAAGCGCCCGATCAACAACATGGAATGGGCTTTGCTGTGTGACGGCGTCGCCAAAGACGAAGTCTATGACGTGCTGGCAACCGGCGAAGGCCAGGACCAGGCTCTGGCCAAACTCGACACCATCAAAGACAGCGTTGTCTGGTGGTCGGCTGGTGCGGATACGCCCCAACTGCTGGCAGATGGCGAAATCTTCATGGGTTCGACCTATAACGGTCGCCTGTATTCGGTCATCGAAGAGCAGGACCAGCCCGTTGGCATGATGTGGGACGCTCAGGTGTTCGACCTTGACGGCTGGATCATTCCCGCCGGCCTGCCGGACGACAAACTGGCCCGTGTCAAAGACTTCCTGAAATTCGCAACAGACACACAGCGTCTGGCGGATCAGGCCAAGTACATCTCCTACGGTCCCGCACGTGCGTCTTCCGCACCGAAGGTTCCCGAGGACATGAAACAGCACATGCCGACCGATCCCGCGAACGCCGCGAACACATTCCTGTACAACTACACGTTCTGGGCTGACTACCGCGACGACATCGACGCGAAATTCCAAGCGTGGCTGGCCCAATAAGGCCCGCTTGATCGCTTGATTTCGGTGGGGGCCACATCCGGCCCCCACCACCCCCTCACCACCCTCCAAAGCGAGACCGATGATGAGCAACGTACCAAATCAAAATGCCGAAGACGGCCCGGTTATGGCCGCTGACGGCACACCGCTGAAACGCAGCCTTGCGCGCGCCCTGCGCCGCCAAAAGGGCCGCGCCCTGCTGCTGATTGCGCCGCTGCTGATCTTTGTCCTCGTGACCTTTATCATCCCCATCGGGTCGATGCTGTTCCGGTCAGTTGAAAACGACATCGTCGCCAACACGCTGCCGGACACGGTCCAGCGGCTGGCCAGTTGGGACGCAACCTCTGGCGATCTGCCTTCCGAGAGCGTCTATGAGGCGATGTATTACGACCTGTTCGTCGCCGCCGAGGCCAAGCGCCATACACGTCTTGGGTCGCGCCTGAACTACGAAGAATCGGGTATCTCCTCGCTGTTCCGCCAGTCGGGCCGCAAGGTTGACGATCTGGCCAAGGATGCCACCAAAGCGCTGGAAGCGGCCGTGCCCGCCTTCAAGGATGGTGAAACCTGGTATGCCCTTATGAACGCAGGCAATGACGAGGCCAACACCGGCCTGCTGTCGGCCATGCGTGGCCGCGTCGGCCGGCTGAACGATAATACCGCCGCGGGTGCCATGGACTTCGCCCCCAACGCGCAAATGGCCGACATTCTGCCCCTGACAACACGCAGCTACACCGAATGGGCCGTCTACGAGGCCACCGAGGAAGAGCGCGACCCGGCCACACGCGACCCGTGGGAGCTGGTGCCGCTGGCGCTGCTGCAAGAGTTGAAAACCGCAGACCTGTCCGGCCTGACCGGCACCCGCGCCGACATGCTGAAACAGGCGCAGGCGGTCAATTTCGACATTCCGCCCTATTCCGAAGTGCTGGCCGACATCGACCCCGAATGGGGCACGGTTCTGCCGTGGGAAACCATCCAGACGCATTCGTCCAAATACACGGCCGGCTACTTCCTGAATGCCGTAGACGCGCAAAAAACGCCCGAAGGCTATGCATGGCAGCCTGAAGACAAGCAGATCCTGCTGACGCTATTCGGACGCACCTTGTTCATGTCGATGGTCATCACCTGCTCGTGCATCATGCTGGGCTATCCGGTGGCGTGGCTGCTGGCCAACCTGCCCACGGCCAAGGCCAACCTGCTGATGATCCTGGTTCTGCTGCCTTTCTGGACATCTTTGCTGGTGCGGACATCGGCATGGAAAGTCATGCTGCAACAACAGGGTGTGATCAACGACGTGCTGGTTTGGCTTGGGCTGGTCGATGACGCCAACCGCCTGATCATGATCAACAACCAGTTCGGCACGATTGTCGCCATGACGCACATCCTGCTGCCGTTCATGATCCTGCCGATGTATTCCGTGATGCAGACCGTACCACCAAGCTACCTGCGTGCGGCAAAATCGCTGGGTGCAACGAACTGGACAGCCTTCTGGCGGGTGTACTTCCCCCAGTCCATTCCGGGCATTGGCGCGGGTTCGATTCTGGTCTTCATCCTGTCCATCGGCTACTACATCACCCCCGAAATCGTCGGCGGGACCAAGGGCGTGTTCATCTCGAACCGCATCGCCTACCACATTTCGTCCTCGCTGAACTGGGGCCTCGCGGCTGCACTGGGTTCAATCCTGCTGGCGGTCGTTCTGCTCCTTTACTGGTGCTACGATCGGATCGTCGGCATCGACAACGTGAAACTGGGATAACTGATTATGGGCTTGCCTCCTTATGCAACGACGCCACAGCGGGTCTGGTATTACTCCTTCCGCTTCATCTGTGCGCTGATCTTCATCTTTCTGATCACGCCGATCATCGTGGTGATGCCGCTCAGCTTCAACGCCGAGAACTTCTTTACCTTCACGCCGGAAATGCTGCGGCTGGACCCTGACGGTTATTCGCTGAAGCACTATCAGGACTTCTTTACGAACAACGAATGGCAACGCAGCCTGAAAAACTCGCTGATCATCGCGCCCTTTGCCACGATCATCTCTGTGTCGCTGGGCACGCTGGCGGCCATCGGCCTGTCGCAATCCCACGTGCCGTTCAAGGGCACCATCATGGCGATCCTGATCTCGCCGATGATCGTGCCGCTGATCATCTCGGCCACCGGCATGTTCTTCTTCTACTCGACACTGGGCAACTGGCTGGAAACGACGCTTGGCCTCGACAAGAACTTTGTCGGCTACATCAAGGTGATCCTGGCCCACGCGGTGCTTGGCATTCCGTTCGTCATCATCACAGTCACGGCCACACTTGTCGGTTTCGACAATTCATTGACCCGCGCGGCGGCGAACATGGGTGCAAACCCGGTCACCACCTTCTTCCGCGTGCAAATGCCGCTGATCCTGCCCGGCGTAATCTCGGGCGGCCTGTTCGCCTTTATCACGTCCTTTGACGAAGTCGTCGTGGTCCTGTTCGTGGGTTCTGCCGGTCAGAAAACGCTGCCATGGCAGATGTTCACCGGTCTGCGCGAACAGATCAGCCCGACGATCCTTGCGGTCGCCACGCTTCTGGTCGGCATCTCGATCATCCTGCTGACCGTGGTCGAACTGCTGCGCCGCCGCTCGGAGCGCCTGCGCGGTATCGTCGAAAGCTAACTTCTTTTGGCACTAAATATCCCGGGGTCCGGGGCAGGGCCCCGGTCCTGCCCCTACCCGCCGCGCAAACGCTCAAGCAACCGCAGCGACGCATAGCCATCCGGCACAATCCCCTGAGACAACTGATACCGCCGCACCGCATCCACCGTCAGCGGGCCGATCTTGGCGTCGATCTTTTGTGTATCAAACCCCTGCGCCGTCAGCCGTTGCTGCAACTCGATCCGCTCGTCAAAGGTCAGGACCCGATCGCCACGCGGCCAGTCGGCGCGGATTGCAGGACCACCACGCAGCCGGTCCGCCAGATAGCCCACTCCGATCACATAAGCATCGGCTGTGTTATAGGCCTCGATCGCTTCGAAATTGTCGAACACCAGAAACGCGGCGCCCTCGGCCCCCGCAGGCAGCAACACTGCCGCCGGACCGTGGTCCGGCACCGCACCGCCAACGCCGGTCACGCCCATGCCCGCCCAGACGGACGGCAGCTTGGTGATCTCGCGGTTGGCCTGGGTGTAGTCGAACCCCGCGGGCAGCGTCACCTCGGCGCCCCAAGGCATGCCTGTCTGCCAGCCGTGGTGCTTCAGATAAGCGGCCGTCGAGGCCAGCGCATCCGTTGGGTCGTCCGACCAGATGTCACGCTTGCCATCGCCGGTGAAGTCAACCGCATGGGCCAGAAACGATGTGGGCATGAACTGGGTATGCCCCATCGCCCCCGCCCAACTGCCGTTCATACGCGCGGCGGCCACGTCGCCATTCTCCAGAATCGTCAGCGCCGCCATCAGTTGTTCTTCAAAGAATGCCGAGCGCCGCGTGTCATAGGCCAGCGAAGCCAGACTTTGCACGGTGCTGTTTGACCCGCGAAACCCGCCATAGGCGCTTTCCAATCCCCAGATCGCCGTGACCACATATTTATCAACGCCATATTTGGCCTCGATCTTGTCCAGCGTGGCGCCGTGTTTGCGCATCGCGGCCTGACCGTTGGCGATGCGGGCGTCCGACACGGCGGTGTCCAGATAGTCCCAGATCGTCTTGGTAAACTCTGACTGGTTGCGGTCGCGCCGCACCACGTCGGCGTCAAAGGTCACATCGGCAAAGGCCGCGTCCAGCGTCGCCTGCCGGATGCCTTGCGCCATGGCGCGCGGGTAGAACCCCTTGATCCAGTCCTGAAAGCCCGCGTTCGTCAACGTTTCAGTCTGTGCCACAGGGGTTTCACCGACTGTCGTGTCATTGGCCGAGGCCGCCGGTTGCGGGCGCAGGACAGGTCGGATGGACGTTTCGGCCAGCAGATCGCCGCCAAGTCCGACGCCCAGCGCCGCTGCTGCTGTCAGGGAAAGATACCGCATAATGCCTCGATTCTCGCTGGTGGGGTCCGCGTGATTGGACGCAGGTTAGCGGCAAAACCCGGCTGCCGAAAGCGGTCAGGGCACGTAGGGGTGGTCCTGTTCGGCCCTGATCCGCTCAAGATGCTGACGCAGCAGCGATACGCGGTGCGGGCGAAAGCTGATGTCGGTGCGTTCCAGCGCGGACATCCGGTCCAACCGGAACGACCTGAAATCCTGCCGCAGCAGGCACCACGCCAGCAGCACGTTGTTCTGATCCAGATAGACAATCCCCAAGGGGCGCACGGTGCGCTGGGTCGCGCGGTTTTCCGCATCAGAATAGTCGAATCGCACGCAGATTTCTTCCCATGTCGCCGCGCGCAGGGCGCCGACGTCGATGGCCGGGTCGGTGCGCCGACGGAACCGTTTGGCGTCCAGAACCGCGTGTTTCAGCCGGTGCGCCTGACGGGGCGGGACGCGGGCCTGTATCTTGACCAGCGCTGATTCCGCCGCCTTGGACAAGGCTGGATCACCGATCACCGCCACGTCGCGCAGGCCCAGCACCAGCGCTTCCAGTTCGTCATCCTCGAACCCAAGCGGGGGCAGGGTCGCGTCCTCGATCAGGGTAAAGCCAAAGCCCGCCTCGCCGTCGATCACGGCACCCAAGCCGCGTAGCGCATCCATGTCGCGGTAGACAGTGCGCAACGACACATCCATGTCATCCGCCAACTGCTGTGCCGTGACCGGAGGTGGCAGGCGGCGCAGGTGTTGCATCAGTTGGAACAGGCGGTGCGTACGGCTCATGCCGCCGTTATAGCACATCTCCTGTCAGGAATTGACAGCAGAGTGCTGCGCCTAGCTGCGTTTCCGGCTGACCTTGCGTTTGATCTTGTCGGTTTTGCGTTTGCCCTTGGCCGCCTTGCGCCGTGGTGCGCGGCCTGCGGGCGACCGGCTGCCGCCTTGGGGCATCTTTTCCCCGTCGATCGACAGCAGTTCCAGCGCCACGCCCCCCGTGACAGGTGTGGCTTCGGTCAGACGCGCGGTGACGCGTTGGCCGATGCTGATGGTCAGGCCGGTATCGGCCCCCATCAACGTGCCTGCCTCGCGGTCGAAATGGAAAAACTCGCGCCCCAGCGTGCGGATCGGCACCAGCCCGTCGGCCCCGCTGTCGTCCAGTTTTACAAACGCGCCGAACTTGGCCACGCCGCTGATCCGTCCGGTGAATTCGTCGCCCACCCGTTCCGACAGGTAGGAGGCCAGATAACGGTCGGTCGTGTCCCGTTCGGCGACCATCGACCGGCGTTCGGTGTCCGAAATGTGCTGGCCTGTCTCTTCCAGCCGTTCGATGTCTTCGGGCTTCAGCCCGTCCTTGCCCCAGCCATGCGCCGTGACCAGCGCGCGGTGCACGATCAGGTCGGCATAGCGGCGAATGGGCGAGGTGAAGTGCGCGTAATTGCGCAAGGCCAGACCAAAGTGGCCAAAGTTCTGCGGCCCGTAATAGGCTTGCATCATCGACCGCAGGGTCGAGATGTTGATCAACTCGGCATCCTCGGACCCCGCAGCAGAGTTCAGCAGGTTGTTCAGATGCGCGGTTTTCAACACTTGCCCCTTGGCCAGCGGAAACCCTGCCTCAATCGCGATTTCACGCAGGGCGTTCAGCTTTTCGGGGCTGGGTTCTTCGTGCACGCGGAACAGCAGCGGTTGCTTCTTGGCGATCAGGGTCTCAGCCGCGGCGACGTTGGCCAGCACCATGAATTCCTCGATCAGACGGTGGGCGTCCAGCCGTTCCTTGAAGTTGACCGAGCTGACAGTGCCGTCGTCTTCCAGCACGATCTGCCGTTCGGGCAGGTCCAGCTCCAGCGGCTGACGCAAATGGCGCGCTTTGACCAGCGCGGCATAGGCGTCATACAGGGGCTGCAAAACAGGCTCTAACAAGGGTCCGCAGCGGTCATTGGGGTTGCCGTCAATGGCTGCCTGCACTTCTTCGTAGTTCAGCGACGCGGGCGACCGCATCAGGCCGCGCACGAACTTATGGCTTAGCTTTTCGCCTTGCGCGTCGATCTGCATCCGCACGGCGATACAGGCACGCGGCACGCCCTCGTGCAGGCTGCACAGGTCGCCGGACAGACGGTCGGGCAGCATCGGCACCACGCGGTCGGGGAAATAGGTCGAGTTGCCGCGCTTGCGCGCCTCGCGGTCCAGCGCCGAACCGGGGGTGACATAGGCCGCCACATCCGCAATCGCGACCCAGATGATATGGCCGCCCTTGTTCTTGGGGTCGTCGTCCGCGTGGGCATAGCAGGCGTCGTCGTGGTCGCGCGCATCCCACGGGTCGATGGTGACCAGCGGCATGTCGCGCAGGTCCTCACGCCCTTTCAGGCCCATCGGCTTCATCGCGTCGGCCTCGGCGATCACCTCGTCGGGGAAATCGTCTGGAATGCCGTGCTGGCGAATGGCGATCAGGGACACGGCCTTGGGCGCAGAGGGATCGCCCAGACGTTCCACAATACGCGCACGCGGCAGGCCCATGCGGGCGGGTCCGGCCAATTCGGCCTCGACCAGCTCGCCGTCCTTGGCGCCACCCGTGGCGTCGGATGGCACCTGCCATTCCTTGTCGGCGCCCTTGTCCACGGGCAGGATACGCCCGCCTTCGGCTGTCTTGCGGAACACGCCAAGGATCTTCTTGGGGTTGGTTCCAACCCGCCGGATCATCCGCGCCTCGTAATTGTGGTCCTCGGCCGTGACCACGGTCAGACGCGCCAGGATACGGTCGCCTTCGCCCAGCGCCGGATCGGACGCGCGGGTGATCATCAGCACCACGGGCTCCACGCCCTCGCCGTGCCATTCCAGCGGACGTGCGAACAGGTCGCCGTTGCTGTCAGGGGCCAGCACCTGCAAGATGCTGACGGGCGGCAGGCGGTCGGGGTCCTGATAGGTCTTTTTGCGCTTTTCCAGATGACCTTCGTCTTCCAGCTCGCGCAGCAGGCGTTTCAGGTCGATCCGGGCCGCGCCTTTGATCCCGAAGGCCTTGGCGATGTCACGCTTGGCGGTCAGGGTCGGATTGGCGGCAATCCAGTCGAGGATCTCGGGTTTTGAAGGTATACGGCTCATACCCCCGAGGTAGCACGGGCATGGGGCAGCGTCATGGGCTATTTATCATGTCGCGAACGGGGCAGATCGGCGGCGGTGTCCACATCTTGCAGGGTCGCGATCTGGGCAATGCGCAGACCGGACAGCGTGGCGCGAGTGTCGGCCAGCGCGTGTTCGGTGGACCAGCGGACGCCGTGGAACAGCCCACGCGGCAAGGGGTCCGCGCGGCGCAGGCCGATCAGCCAGTAGCCGCCATCGTGGGCGGGACCAAAGACCGCGTCGTGATCGCCCAGCGCCTTGAACGCGTGGGCGATGTGCGTGCGGGTGATGCCCGGCACGTCAGCCCCGATCACACAGACCGGCCCGCCCGCTTGTGCCATCATCCGCGCCATCCGGTCGCCCAGATCACCCTGCCCCTGCGGCCAGCGCGGCAGATGCGCAGGCCAGACGCGGCTGGCCATGCCCGCACGGTCGGGGGCGACGGCCAGAACCGTGGTCCAGCGCGGATCGTCGATGGTACGCAGCAGGCGGCGGACCTGATGGCGGAACCACCATGCGGCGGCGGTCATGCCAATGTCGCGGCCAAGCCGGGTTTTCACACGACCTGCCCGCGGCTCTTTGACCATGACCACCAAAGTCGGTTTCACAAGGCCAGTTCCATATCGCGGTGACGAATGCCTGCGTCCAGGTAGACGGGGCCATAGGCGGAAAATCCCAGCTTTTCATAGAAAGGAATCGCATATTCCTGCGATCCCAGCTTGGCCCGCGTCACGCCCACCTGATCCCGCGCCACGTCCAGCGCTGCGCGGATCAGCGCGGCCCCAAGGCCCGTACCGCGCTGGTCTTTCAACACGCAGACGCGGCCGATCTTGGCCGTGTCGTCCAACAGGATGATCCGCGCCGACCCGACGGGACGGCCCGCGTCGGTGGCAAGGATGTGCAGGGCGTCGTCGTCCAGATCGTCGATCTCGTCCGCCTCGGGCACCTGCTGTTCCTCGATGAACACCGTGCGCCGCAGCGCGCGGCAGGCGTCGATGTCGCGGGTCAGCGCAATCTGGACCGTCATGCGAAATAGTCGCGCAGGATGCGGCTATAGATCGCCTTGAGCTGGTGGATATGTTCGATGCGCACGTGTTCGTCCACCTGGTGCATCGACTGGCCGACAAGGCCGAATTCGACCACCGGGCAGTGATCTTTCACAAACCGCGCATCGGATGTGCCGCCGGTGGTGGACAATACGGGTTTCACCCCGGTTTCCGCCTGAACCGCTGTGCTGACCAGCGTTGACAGATCACCGGGAGGTGTCAGGAACGCCTCGCCCGAGACCTTGATGCGCATGTCGATTTTCACGCCGAACTCTTCGATGACCTGTTCGACATTCTCTTGCAGCCACAGGCTGAGGCTGTCGCCCGAGTGGATGTCGTTGAACCGGATGTTCACACAGGCCGAACAGGCGGCGGGGATCACGTTGGTGGCGGGGTTGCCCGTGTCCACCGTAACCACGGCCAGCGTCGAGGGGTCGAAATGGTCGGTGCCCTCGTCCAGCGGATAGCTGGCCAGCCGGTCCATCAGCCGCACCATCGCGGGCAGCGGGTTCAGCGCGCGGTGGGGATAGGCAGAGTGGCCCTGTTTGCCGGTCACCTCGAACCAGGCGGTCATCGACCCGCGTCGGCCGATCTTCATCATGTCGCCCATGTTCTCGGGGCAGGTCGGTTCGCCCACCAGACAGACGGACATCGCCTCGCCCTGTTTGTCCATATAGTCGAGCAATGCAGTCGTCCCGTCCTCGGCGTCGGCTTCTTCGTCGCCGGTGATCGCCAGAATGATTGCGCCATCGGGGGGCGTGTCCTGCACCAGATCAATCGCGGCCGCGGCAAAGGCTGCGACGCCCGATTTCATGTCCGTGGTGCCGCGCCCGTACATCACGCCATCAACCACGTCGGCGGAAAACGGCGGATGGGTCCACGCGTTGGTATCGCCCACAGGCACCACATCGGTGTGACCGTTAAAGCCAAAGGTGCGCGCGTGGCCCTTGTCGCCCCAGCGGGCAAACAGGTTGCGAATGCCACCGCGATCCGCCCAAGACACGGCAAAACCAGCCTGTGTCAGAGCATCGCAAAGCACATCCAGCGCACCGTCGTCCGCAGGTGTGACGGAGGCGCATTTGACCAGATCGGCGGTCAGTCGGGCAGGATCAATGGGGGGCATTTGGTTTCCTTGGGTCAGTTGTGCTGCGCGGCCATCATAGGATTGTGGCGAAATCGGCACGAAACCGCGCTCTTTACATGGAGTTTTTGTTAACAAACTCCAAAAATACATGCTAGGCTTGCCGCAATAACATGACCCGAGGCAGGGCATTCAGCAGTACCGCCATCAACGTATGGCACAGACATGTAAAAAACGCATGGTGTAAAGGGCACAGGATAACTGTGCGCTGCTGGCTGATCTGTCTCGTCTAAGGGCAAGAGGCAGACATGGCATCAGCAAGAGAACTTCCCATCCAGACGATGCGCGAAGGCGTCGACGCCAGGGATATGGCAAACACTATCTTTGGCGATGGGGTTCAGGTCATAGGCGCGACCTATCACGGGGACCGCGATTCCGCCGGTATCTATACCAATGGCGACAATGTCTCGCCGGGCGCCACCCCCAGCGACACCGGCGTGATCCTGTCGACCGGCAACGCAGAGGATTACACCTCGGGAAGCTGGTGGGGAGGCTCGAACACGAACACGTCGCAAAGCACATCGACCAACACGTCGGGCAAGAACAACAACAGCGATTTCAATGACGCCGCCGGCACGAAAACATATGACGCGGCGTGGCTTGATGTCGACTTTGTCCCCACTGGCGATGTGATGACGATGCAATTCGTGTTCTCGTCCGAGGAATATCCCGAATTCCAGAACTCGGTTTATCAGGACTTTGTCGGCGTCTGGATCAACGGCCAGTTTGTTGAGATGACAATTGGGGACGGTGACACCGACCCCGGAAACGTCAACGAAACCAACAACTTCAACATGTATCTGGACAACTCCAACGACACCTACAACACCGAGATGGACGGGTTGACCATCACCATGACCCTGACGATCCCGGTGATCTCGGGTGTGATCAACACGATCCGCATCGGCATCGCGGATGTGTCCGACCAAAATTATGATTCGAACCTGCTGATCGCGGCGGATTCGGTGCAGACAGACTTGGTGGCGAACACCGATGACGCGCACGTGGCACCCGATGGCACCAAGGTTGTCGATGTGCTGGCAAACGACATCAACAACGGCACCGGTTCGCTGACCATCACCCACATCAACAACGTGGCCGTGGTCGCGGGGCAAACGATCACCCTGCCCACCGGCCAGCAGGTGATGCTGAACGCCGACGGCACGCTGACGCTGATCGGGGATGGCGATGCCGAGGATTTCAACTTTACCTACAAGGTCACCAACGGCGACAACACCGACGTCGGCTATGTCAACGTCAGCTCGATCCCCTGTTTCGTGGCCGGCACGATGATCGCCACGCCCACCGGCGAAGCGCGCGTCGAACAGTTGGTGCCGGGTGATCTGGTGATGACACAAGACGACGGCCCCCAGCCGCTGCGCTGGATCGGTCGGCGCACCGTGGCGGCGGCGGGAAAGTTCGCGCCCATCTGCGTGCGCGCCAACACCTTTGGCCGCCACCGCGAACTGCTGGTGTCGCCCGAGCACCGCATCCTGATCCGCGACAGTCTGGCCGAACTGCTGTTCGGCGAGGCCGAAGTGCTGGTCGCCGCCAAGGATCTGGTGAACGACCGTACCGTGCGCGCCCGTGCAGGGGGCGAGGTGACCTATGTCCACCTGATGTTCGACAAGCATCAGGTGGTGTTTTCGGAAGGGCTGGCAACAGAGTCCTTCCTGCCGGGACCGCAGACCGAGAAGAGCTTTGAAAAAGACATTCTCGATGAGATCTGCGCCCTGTTCCCCGAACTCGACCCGTCAACCGGCGGGGGCTATTCCCCCGCCGCGCGCCGGACATTGAAACATTATGAAGCGGACCTGTGGCGCCGCGCACAGAAGGTGGCCTGAAGAATGGCTTGGATTGCACTGCTTGATACCCGCGAAGGTCGCTTTTGCGCCAACGGGCTTGGACTTGATCACCACGACGCACCCCAATGCGACATGACCGATGGCGCGATGATGGCGCGCGGCAGCTTGATGCTGGAAACTCGGATGTCGCCCGACGGTCGTCCGCAGGAACTGTTCGGCTTTTCCGCAGGGCACCCGTGGCCGCGCAGCCTGACGTTTCAGGCGATTCCCGGTGGCGGGATTTCGATGGTGCACAGCCATGACGGCACGGTTGTGCACGGTGCGATCCGCCGCAAGACATTCGCCCGCACCGACGTGCTGCGCGTGACCTATGCATGGGACACCGCGACCAACTGGGCGCGGCTGTCGATCGAAGAACCCGAACAGGGCGAGGTATTGGCGGTGCCGATCAAGGACCCCAAACCGTTTCTGGTGTCGGACCTGCGCGACCTGATACTGGGACGGACCGACCGCGTGCTGGCCCAGGACGTGATCTTTGCCGCTGTATCCACCCAAGTGGAACCCATTGGCCCGATGCCGTCGCTGGACCCGTCGGTTATGGCCGCCACGCCACACGGCTACCGCCCTGTCGGTGAATTGCAGCGTGGCGACACGGTGATGACCGGCAAATCGGGCGTTGTGCCCGTGCTGCACCGTATCGACCGCACCGTGCCTGCACGCGGCAGCTTTTCCCCGGTGCGGTTGCGTGCCCCTTATTTCGACCTGCAACAGGACATCGTTGTGGCCCCCGACCAGCGGTTGATGCTCAGCGGGTCGGACGTGGAATATTTGTTCAACCAAGAGGCGGTTCTGGTCCCTGCGCGTCACCTGATGAACGGCCACGCGGCGCATCCCGCGCCGTGCGGGCCGGTGATCACCTATACCCAACTGCTGTTGCCAGGCCATGAAACCTTGCTGACTGCAGGCACCTGGGCCGAGAGCCTGTACATCGGGCGGTTGCGTCGCAAGACCGACCTGCTGGAAAACAGCGCCCTGCGCGATCTGGAACGCAGCACCCTGCCCGAACACGGGAAACCGGCTTATTCAGTGCTGAAATGGTTCGAAGCGATCACTTTGACCGACCAACGCGCCGCCTGAGGCCGTCACACCCTTGCGAGGTCAACTTCCTTGCGCTACCCCCGTAGGAAACGTCGGGGTTGGCGAATGATCCGTAATTTTCTAGCGATCCTTTTCGCCTGCTGCCTCTTGTCAGAGGCAGCGGCACAGGATCTGACCATCGCAACCGTCACGCGTCCGCCTTTTTCCATGGTCGAGAACGGCGATGACACCGGATTTTCCTTGGAACTGTGGCACGAGATCGCAGCCAAACTGAACCGCCCCTATCAGGTTGTGCGCTACGACAGCTTTGGCGACATGTTGGGCAGCGTCAAAGACGGCACCGCCGATGCTGCCATTGCCAACATCTCTATCACTGCGGGGCGCGAGCTGGAGATGGATTTTTCACAGCCGATCTTTGCGTCAGGCCTGCAAATCATGGTGCATCCACAAGGCGGCAGCGCCGGGTCAATCTGGTCTGCGCTGCTGTCATGGGATCTGGTGCTGGCCATCCTGGGTGCTTTTGCGCTGTTGCTGGCCGGTGGGATGCTGATGTGGCATTTTGAAAAACGGTCCCAAGACTATTTCGACCGGCCCCTGCGGCAGGCGATTTTCCCGTCTTTTTGGTGGGCGCTGAACCTGGTGGTGAACGGCGGGTTCGAAGAACGGATGCCGCGCAGCGCCTTTGGCCGGGTGTTCGGCGTGCTGTTGGTGATCTCTTCGCTGTTCATCGTGTCGTTGTTCGTGGCCCATATCACCGCGGCCATGACGGTCGAGGCGATCAACGGGTCGGTCGGGTCGATCAACGATCTGTATGGCAAACGCGTCGGCACCATCGAAGGCAGCACTGCGCAGGTGTTCATGGAGGCGCGGGAGCTGCGATCCGAAGGGTCGCCCGATCTGGCGGCGCTGATCGAGAAATTCGAGACCAACCAATTGGACGCCGTCGTTTTTGACGCGCCGGTGCTGGCCTATTACGTCAACACGGCGGGTGCCGGATTGGCCGAGCTAACCGGATCGGTGTTCAAGGGTGAAAACTATGGCATCGCCCTGCCCACCAACAGCGAGTTGCGCGAGGACATCAACCAAGTGCTGCTGCGCCTGCGCGAAGACGGCACTTATGCCGAAATCTACCGCAAGTGGTTTGGCGAAAGCCCATAGGCTCTGACCCCTAAAGCTTGTCGTAGAAGGGCGTGACCTGCGCCACGATCACCGCGTTCTCGTCCAGCGCCTGCTGCATCAATGCGCGCTCTTCATCGTCGATTTCGTGGCCTTCTTCTTCGCGCTCGGCCAGGGTGCCATAGCCGGTCACGTCCAGCGGCGCGGTGTCGGCCTGTTTCAGGATCGCCACGGTTTCGCGCACCGCTTCAGCCTCGTCCACGCCACTGGCAAAACACATCAGCGCGGCACCGGTTGCCTTGTCGGGCAAGCCGTCGCCCTTTTTACGGCCGATCTGGACCAACAGGGTATAGACCTGCTGGCGCGAGGGTTTCTTGGGTTTTTTGGGTTCAGACATGAAAAAGGCCGCCGCATTAAGATGCGGCAGCCCTATCGTGTTCTTGTCGTCCTGAAAAGGGTTCAGGCGCGGCCGCGGATCAGACGTGCGATCCAGATCAGCAGACAGGCACCGATGACGCCCACGATCAGCTGACCGATCCAACCGCCCAGCGTGGCACCAACGATGGCCACCAGCAGAAAGTTGGCGACGATGGCACCCACGATGCCCAGACCGATGTTTGCCAGCAAACCCATGTTGGAATGCATGATTTTCTCGGCAATCCAACCCGCAAGGGCACCTACGATGATGGCGGCGAACCAACCCAAACCTGTCATTATGTCTCTCCAATTCAACTAAATTTGTTACGTTGGAGAGACAACGGATTTAAGAGGCTTTCGGTTCCCTTAGTCGCGCAGCAGTTCGTTGATCGACGTTTTCGAGCGTGTTTTGGCGTCGACTTTTTTCACGATCACGGCGCAGTACAGGTTCACGTTGTTCTTCGACGGCAAGGACCCCGACACAACAACCGACCCCGCAGGCACTTCGCCATAGGTGATTTCGCCGGTTTCACGGTCCACGATCTTGGTCGACTGGCCGATGAACACGCCCATGCCCAGAACCGAGCCTTCGCGCACGATGCAACCTTCGACAACCTCGGACCGGGCACCGATAAAGCAGTTGTCTTCGATGATGGTCGGGCCCGCCTGCATCGGCTCAAGCACGCCCCCGATGCCGACGCCACCCGACAGGTGCACGTTCTTGCCGATTTGTGCACAGCTGCCGACGGTGGCCCATGCGTCGACCATCGTGCCTTCGTCAACATAGGCGCCAAGGTTCACGAATGACGGCATCAGCACCACGCCGGGTGCGATGTAGGCGGATTTGCGGACGACACAGTTCGGCACAGCGCGGAAACCGGCGGTGCGCCACTGGTTGTCGCCCCAGCCTTTGAACTTGCTGTCGACCTTGTCCCACCAGCCGCCGGCCTGGGGGCCGCCGTCGTGTTGTTCCATGTCCTTGATGCGAAAACCCAGCAGGACCGCTTTTTTGGCCCACTGGTTCACATGCCACGACCCGTCGGCCTGCTTCTCGGCGACGCGCAGCTTGCCGCTGTCCAATGCGTTCAGCGTGTCTTCGATAGCCTCGCGGGTTTCTCCGGTGGTTGCCGGGGTGATGCTGTCGCGTTCTTCCCAAGCGGCTTCGATGGCGGATTCAAGTTGAGCGTTGGACATGGCGTAAATTCCAGAGTTAGGACGTTTCAGCCCCTTTACCGTCTGAGCCGCTTTCGCGCAATGCACGCGGGCGACGCTTTGGCGCTCAATATCGCGTGGCCAATGCGGGCAAACCCATGCATGTTGCCCCCAACACCACACCGGAGACATTCATGACCGAAACTGCCCGCCACCCGCTGCGCCACGCAGGCGCCGACCGCTCCAAAGCGAAAGAAGTACCCGATACACCGCAAACCCGTTCGTCTGCCTATCATCTGGCCTTTACCGATGACGATTTCATGTGCCGCGAAGAGTTGCGGCCCGTGCGGTTGCAGCTTGAACTGATGAAGCCCGCGCTGATGCTGGACGAACAGGGGATCAATTCCACGATTGTCCTGTTCGGCGGCGCGCGCATTCCGGCCCCGGCGAAAAAAGACACCGCGCGCACCCAGACGCTGGCCGATCTGTCGCATTTCTATGATGTCGCCCAGGAATTTGCGCACCAGATGACGCTGAAGTCGATGGATGGCAACGGCCAAGAGAACGTCATCGTCACCGGCGGCGGCCCCGGCGTGATGGAGGCGGGCAACCGTGGCGCGATGGAGGCGGGTGGCAAATCTATCGGTCTGAACATCGTTCTGCCGCACGAGCAGGCCCCCAACGAATACGTCACACCCGAGCTGTGTTTCAACTTTCATTACTTTGCCATTCGCAAGATGCATTTCCTGATGCGCGCCCGCGCGATCTGCGTGTTTCCCGGCGGCTTTGGTACACTCGACGAAATGTTCGAGGCGCTGACCCTGATCCAGACCGGGCGCATGGAACGCGTGCCCTTCCTGTTGTTCGGACGGGCGTTCTGGGAAAAGATCATCAACTGGGACGCGCTGGCCGATGCGGGCACGATCTCGGCTGAGGATCTGGACCTTTTCCGTTTTGTCGAAACCGCGGAGGAGGCGGTCGAAGTGATCGACACCTGGTCAACCACGAAGGCCCGCGATTCAATTCCCGGACGATGATGGAACCTGCCGATGGGGGGATGCGTTGTACTGATGAAATTAGAAATCAGGAGGCCACCATGGCTAACATCGCTCCCACCAAAGACAAAGATTCATCAGACGTTTCCGCACAGCTCGAGCTGATCAAATCGGACGTCGCACAGTTGACGTCGCTGCTGGGTCAATTGACTGCCCAGAAGAAAGACGAGGCATCGGCCCGTGTGCGTCAAACCGTGTCCGATCTGAAAAACACAGCATCCGAGCAAGCGACTTACGCCCGTGTGCGTGCTTCCGAAACCGGCGACCACGTTCAGCAACTGGCAGAAGAGTATTACGGTCAGGCGGAAGATGCCGTTCGCAAACAGCCTGTCATGGCCGTGGGCATCGCCGCTGGCGTCGGCTTTCTTGTGGGCCTGATGACCTCGCGCCGGTCGTAAATCATGTTTTTGGGACTGCGATACCGCATCCACAAAGCCGTCCAGCGTTATGCGTTGGGCGGTTTAGGTGGTTTGATGGCCGTTATTGGCCTGGGTTTCCTGTGTGCGTCGGGCTTTATGTTGCTGCTGACGGTCACCGATCCCATCACAGCCTGCGCGATCATCGGTTGTGCCTTTCTGGGCATCGGCCTGATACTGCTGTTCGCAGCCCGCAGACCGCGCGTGCCGGTGTCCGAGGCGTCGCTGGCCGCAACGCCGGGCGTTCAGGCAGGCGCACCGGGCGCAAATGTGATGGCACCGCTGGCTGTCGCCTTCGCCCAAGGGATCGCCCAAGGCATTTCTGCGGGACGTCGCCGTTAAGACGGGGTGGCTTAGGCCGCCAAGTTTGCAGGCAAGGTACACACCGGAACGTGGTGCGGCAGGGTTTCGACAATCTGACCGTGCTGCGTGTCGCGGACGCAATAGCCGTAGCCCGCGATGCGATGCTGCCATTCACGTGTGGACAGCGCCTTGGTGCGTTCGCGGGTGATCAGATCGACGACCTGCGCCACAACGGTGGGGTCTGTTTTTACAAAAACCGACATTTAAAATCTCCTGTTTGTGCCTAAGTGCACGAACAGGATGCAAATGCTTGATGGCACAATTGGTGCACAATCAGCATTTCTTAGAGGCAACTGTGTCGAAGGGCGACACAATTTCCCGCGATAGTTTAATTCAAGCCGGTTTCTGCCGCAATTTCACGGCGCGACTTGCGCGCGCGTTCGGTCGCGGATTTCAACTGACCACAGGCGGCCATGATGTCCTCGCCGCGCGGTTTGCGCACGGGGCTGGCGTAACCGGCCTTGTAGACGATCTCGGAAAAGGCGCGGATGCGGTTGTTGGATGACCGTTTGTAGGGGGCACCGGGCCATTCGTTGAACGGGATCAGGTTGATCTTGGCCGGAATGCCCTTGATCAGTTCGACCAGACGATGTGCGTCTTCGTCGCTGTCGTTCACCCCGTCCAGCATCACGTATTCAAAGGTGATGCGTTCCGAATTACTGACCTTGGGATAGGTGCGCAGCACGTCCAGCAGCTCGGCGATGTTCCAGCGTTTGTTGATCGGCACCAGCTTGTTGCGCACCTCATCCGTGGTGGCGTGGAACGACACGGCCAACTGGCAGCCGATTTCTTCGGCGGTGCGCGCAATTTCGGGGACAACGCCGGATGTCGACAGCGTGATGCGGCGGCGCGACAACTGGATGCCCTCGGGGTCCATGGCGATTTTCATCGCGTCGCGGACGTTTTCAAAGTTGTACAGCGGTTCGCCCATGCCCATCAGAACGATGTTCGACAACAAACGGGCGTCTTCGGTGCGTTTTCCATGTTCGGGCCATTCGTCCAGATCATCACGCGCCATCATCACCTGACCGATGATTTCACCCGCCGTCAGGTTGCGCACCAGCTTTTGCGTGCCGGTGTGGCAGAACGAACAGGTCAGCGTGCAACCGACCTGCGACGAGATGCACAGCGTGCCGCGCCCCTCTTCGGGGATATAGACGACCTCGACCTCGT
Organism: Sulfitobacter sp.; assembly: GCA_034669925.1. Classification (GTDB taxonomy): domain Bacteria; phylum Pseudomonadota; class Alphaproteobacteria; order Rhodobacterales; family Rhodobacteraceae; genus Pseudosulfitobacter. The sequence goes on along the minus strand of JAXMOM010000001.1, from coordinate 2,236,097 downwards.
GGCCGCCGGCGATGCGCACCAGCCATTTGCGGGTGCCGTCGGTGCTGACCTGTTTGGACACGACTTCAGGGATTTCGATCACAAACGCGTCGGCCAGTTCGGCGCGAAACGCTTTGCTCAGGTTCGTCATCGCATCGAAATCGCGGACGCCCCATTGGTAAATCCACTGCCAGATCTGCCCGACGCGCATCTTGGCCTGCTTTTCCGGCGTGCCCATGGCGATCAGGGCCGCACGCATGGCGTCCCGGGTCATCCCGACAAGGTTCACTGGCCCCTCCGGCACTTTGCGGGGGATCGTCATAACGTCTTGGGTGATCGGCGCATCGGCTGACATCGGGCAACTCCGGGGTTCGGGTGATGCGCCTCTATATAGGAATGCGGGGCAGGATCAAAAGGATTCGCCCCGCAAACCGGACGCGGTCAACCGCCGCAGCGGCTTTCGGCTTCTTCAACGGCTGCGGTAAAGCCCAGCAGCGAGAATGTATCTTTGGTCTGTGTGCCGCGACCCGACACGCCGGTGACAATCGCATCGGCGCCGCGTTTCATCGCGGTCACGATCTTGCTGTCGTCGGCGGCTGTTGCGGGCCACGCCCATTCACCGTCGGTGAACAGTTCGAATTCGGTGCCGCTGATGTTCAGGTTGACCGTGCTGCCGCTGGCAAAGGGATAGCCGCCGGTAAAGGCCACCTGCCCCTTGGCTTCGGCGCTGGGACGGTAGAACACCATGAACAGGATCTGGCTGCGGGTTGCGGCCACGACACGCCCGTCACGGGTGTTCACGGTTTCCTTTGGCGTCGACACGCTCCAGCATTCGGTTGGGTTGTCTTCGACAAAGACGCTCCAGTCGGTTTTCGCGGCGACGCGGTTGGTGCTTTGGTCTTGTGCAGCGGCGGTGTTTACGCTCAAAGCCAGCGCCAGTCCGGCCATGCTCAGCAAACCTGCCGTTGTTTTCAGTAATACCATCTGTCCAGCCTCCAGACTGTCCTTAACCTCAATACGCAGGGCATTGCCGGTGGCCCTTTGTTCAGAGCCTTCTCTTGCAACTGCCTGATTTCTTCTCGACAAGAAACATATTAGCGCGAAAGGCGCGACCGGCGAAACCTAAATTGGCAGGTTTTCGCCAAGTTGTGAGGTGAACTATGTCGAATTCCGTTGCATTGGCCGAAGTCTGGCGCGGCCCCTTTATGGAAAGCGTGCATCGTGGCCATGCTGTGGTCTGCGATGACAGCGGTCAGATCGTACACGCCTGGGGTGATCCGCAGGCCGTGGTGCTGCCGCGATCGTCGTCAAAGATGATCCAGGCCCTGCCGCTGATCGAAAGCGGTGCAGCGGACGCATTTGGCCTTGGGACAGAACAGCTTGCGCTGGCGTGTGCTTCGCACAACGGGGCGGCGATCCACACGGACAGGGTGACCAAATGGCTGGATCATCTGGGCCTGAGCGACGACGATTTCCGCTGCGGCCCGCAGGAACCAGACGACCGCGAGGCGCGCAATGCGCTGATCCGCGCGCATGAATGCCCCTGCCAGATGCACAACAACTGTTCGGGCAAGCACAGCGGTTTTCTGACGTTGAACAAACATCTGGGTGCCGGACCCGACTATGTTGACCCTGATCATGCCGTCCAACGCGCCTGTCTTGAGGCATTCGAGCGTGTCACAGGCGAATCAAGCCCCGGTTTCGGCATCGACGGATGCAGCGCGCCCAACTATGCCACCAGCCTGCACGGCATGGCCCGCGCGATGTCGCATTTTGCTGCCGCCCCCACAGGCAGCGCTGAGGAACGGCTGCGCACCGCGATGACCCTGCACCCCGATCTGGTGGCCGGCGAAGGCCGCGCCTGCACCAACCTGATGCGGGCGATGGACGGCAAGGTTGCGATCAAGACCGGCGCCGAGGCGTTTTTCATCGCCATCATCCCCGAGCTGAAAATGGGTGTGGCGCTGAAAATCGAAGACGGCGGCACCCGTGCAGCCGAATGTGCGATTGCGGCGATTCTGGTCAAGCTGGGTGTACTAGAGGCCGATCACCCCGAAACGCTGAAGTACTTGAACGCACCAATCCGCAACCGGCGCGATCTGGTGACTGGGGCGGTGCGGGCGGCACCTGCGTTGATCTAAACGAAGTCGCTGCGCGCGTAGCCTTGGATGAACAACAGCGCCGTCAGGTCGCCGTGGTTGATCCGCACATCGCATTCAGCGGCCACAACCGGCTTGGCGTGCAGCGCCACGCCGGTGCCTGCGCGGTGCAACATGCCCAGATCGTTGGCCCCGTCGCCCACGGCAATCACGTCCGTCTGCGAAATGCCCAGCCGTGCTGTGATCTGTTCCAGCGCGTCGACCTTGGCCTGTTTGCCAAGGATCGGATCGCCCACCGTGCCCGTCAACTTGCCGTCTTCGACGATCAACGTGTTGGCGCGGTTCTCGTCAAAGCCCAGATGCGCAGCCACCGCGCCGGTAAAGGCCGTGAACCCGCCCGACACCAACGCCGCATGGCCGCCGTTCGCCTTCATCGTCGCCAACAGGGCGGCACCGCCGGGCATATAGGTGATCCGCTCGGCCAGAACCTGATCAATCACACTCGCGTCCAGACCTTTCAGCAAGCCAACACGCTCGCGCAGGGCGGATTCGAAATCCAGCTCGCCGTTCATCGCGCGCGCGGTGATGTCTTTAACAAAATCGCCCACGCCTGCGGCATCGGCCAGTTCGTCAATGCATTCCTGCTGGATCATGGTGCTGTCCATATCGGCCAGCAGCATCTTCTTGCGGCGTCCCGCGGCGGGTTGGATCACCAGATCGACGCCCAGCTTTTGCACATCGTCCCAAACATCCCAGCGGTTGTCGGGCATCTGCGCCAGCGTGAATTCCGCCGCCTCGTCCGGTGCCAGCCAGTCCACCGCGCCGCCGCCCCAGGCATTGCGCAATGCCTCGGCCAGTTCGGGTTGCAGCACACCGGGGGCTGCGATCAGCGTACAGATAAAATTGTCCATGTTTCCGATCCGCTCCATTCATGTCGCAAAAAGCTGTTCAAGCGGCGCTATAGTCGCGTTTTCCCCATTGCGCCACCCATCGAAGGCCCGTAGATGCGTCCGTGGGACACCCTTCCCCAACGAAGGGCGATTATCTGAGAGGATAGCAGAAATGGCTATTGACCAACCGGCAACGCGGCCGGCTAATCCGCGTTTTTCTTCCGGCCCCTGTGCCAAACCCCCCGTATTCAATCTGAACAATCTGTCCGACGCGCCCCTGGGCCGTTCGCACCGCGCAGCCGTTGGCAAGGCCAAGCTGCTGAAGGCGATCGAGGACACCCGCGAGATCCTTGGCGTGCCTGCCGACTACCGCATCGGCATCGTTCCCGCATCCGACACCGGCGCCTTTGAAATGGCAATGTGGTCGCTGCTGGGTGAACGCCCTGCCGAAATGGTCGCCTGGGAGAGCTTTGGCGCAGGCTGGGTCACAGATGTGGTCAAACAGCTGAAAATCGACGCCACCACCCACACCGCCGAGTATGGCGAGATCGTGGATATGGCCGCGCTGAACTATGACAACGACGTCTGCTTTACCTGGAACGGCACCACCTCGGGCGTGCGTATGCCCAACGGCGATGCGATCCCAGCGGACCGCGCCGGCCTGACCCTGTGCGACGCAACCAGCGCCGCATTCGCGATGGACCTGCCGTGGGACAAGCTGGATGTGACCACGTTCAGCTGGCAAAAAGTGCTGGGCGGCGAAGCGGCCCACGGGATGCTGATCCTGTCCCCGCGCGCCGTCGAACGTCTGGAAAGCTATACGCCCGCTTGGCCGCTGCCGAAGATCTTCCGCATGACCAAGGGCGGCAAGCTGATCGAGGGCATCTTCAAGGGTGAGACCATCAACACCCCGTCGATGCTGTGCGTCGAGGATTACCTGCAAGCGCTTGAGTGGGCGCGTTCCGTGGGCGGGCTGAAAGGTCTGATCGCGCGGGCCGATGCCAACACCAAGGCCATCGCCGATTTCGTGGATGCAAACGACTGGATCGAGTTTCTGGCAGCCGACCCCGCCATCCGCTCGAACACATCCGTCTGCCTGAAGTTCAACGATGCGCGCATCACCGACGGCGCGGCCTTTGCCAAGGCCGTGGCGAACCGGCTGGCCGATGCCGACGTGGCGCTGGACATTGGTGCCTATCGCGACGCCCCTGCGGGCCTGCGCATCTGGTGCGGCGGAACCATCGAGACATCGGACATCGAAGCGATGCTGCCGTGGCTTGCATGGGCCTTCGAGACTGAAATCAACGCATAATCCAGACGGGGTGAACACCCGGCTTGCACAAAGCCCTGTTCGCCCCGTCCCACCCCCCCGTTTATTCAATGAAGGACCACTGACATGGCTCCCAAGGTACTTATCTCCGACAGCCTCAGCGACGCGGCTGTACAAATCTTCAAAGATCGCGGCATCGAAGTCGACTTCCAGCCCAACCTGGGCAAGGACAAGGACAAGCTGGCCGAGGTGATCGGCAAATATGACGGTCTGGCGATCCGCTCGGCCACCAAGGTCACCGAAAAGATCCTTGCCGCTGCCGAGAATCTCAAGGTCGTCGGGCGCGCCGGTATCGGTACCGACAACATCGACAAGGACGCCGCATCGAAAAAGGGCGTGATTGTCATGAACACGCCCTTTGGAAACATGATCACCACCGCCGAACACGCAATTGCGATGATGTTCGCCGTGGCGCGTCAAATCCCCGAGGCCAGCGCGTCGACACACGCGGGCAAATGGGAAAAGTCCAAGTTCATGGGTGTCGAGCTGACCGGCAAGACACTGGGCGTGATCGGCGCGGGCAACATCGGTGGCATCGTCTGCGACCGTGCGCGCGGCCTGAAAATGAAAGTCGTGGCTTACGATCCCTACCTGAGCAACAAAAAAGCCGACAAGATGGGCGTGGAAAAGGTCGAGCTGGACGAGCTGCTGGCGCGCGCTGATTTCATCACGTTGCACGTGCCCTACACCGAAACCACCGCCAACATCCTGTCGAAAGAAAACATCGCCAAGACCAAGAAGGGCGTGCGCATCATCAACTGTGCCCGCGGTGGTCTGGTGGACGAAGAAGCGCTGGCCGAAGCGCTGAAATCGGGCCATGTGGCCGGTGCGGCATTTGACGTGTTCAAGGAAGAGCCGGCGACCGAGAACCCGCTGTTCAACCTGCCCAACGTGGTTTGCACGCCTCACCTGGGTGCGGCCACCACCGAAGCGCAGGAAAACGTGGCGTTGCAAGTGGCCGAGCAGATGGCAAACTATCTGCTGACCGGTGCCGTTGAAAACGCGCTGAACATGCCGTCGGTCACGGCGGAAGAGGCCAAGGTGATGGGCCCGTGGCTGACGCTGGCCGGGCATCTGGGGTCGTTCATCGGCCAGATGACCGACGAGCCGATCCGCGCGATCAACATCCTATATGATGGCTCGGTCGGGGCGATGAACCTGGATGCGCTGAACTGTGGCGTTGTCGCGGGTATCATGAAACGCGCCAACCCCGATGTGAACATGGTGTCGGCCCCCGTGGTTGCCCGTGAAAAAGGCATCCAGATCAGCACCACCAACCAGGACAAATCCGGCGTCTTCGACGGCTATGTCAAAGTGACCGTCGTCACCTCCAAGCGTGAGCGTTCGGTGGCAGGCACAGTGTTCAGCGACGGCAAGCCGCGCTTTATCCAGATCAAGGGCATCAACATCGACGCCGAGATCGGGCAGCACATGCTGTACACCACCAACAACGACGTTCCGGGCATCATCGGCCTGCTGGGCAACACCATGGGCAAAGGCGGCGTGAACATCGCCAACTTTACCCTTGGCCGCGACGAGGCAGGCGGCGAAGCCATCGCCTTGCTTTATGTCGACGAAGCGATCCCCGCCGATGTCCTGAAGACATTGGAAGGCACCGGCCTGTTCAATCAGGTCAAGCCGCTGGAATTCGTGATCGCCTGACCTGCGTTCAAATCAACTCTGGCGACCTTGGATTACCACGGTCGCCAGAAAGATCAGCATACTGGCCATGCTGACCAATGATCCGGCAATGGCCACACCGGGCGACCCGCCCGAATTTGCCATCGCAATCCCCGGCACCATCAGAACGACACCGACAACCGCGACACCCAGATGGACCCGCGCCAGCGAACGCGCGCCTGCCTCTGGCACCAGATGGTAGTAGACGGCAAATATTGCCATCGTGACCCAACCGACAAGGTTCAGGTGCGCATGGGCGCTGCGCATTGCGTGGTCTTCACTGGCGGCCATCTGCATTCCCCAGATCATTCCCAGACTCACCGAAATCACGGCCACCAGCATGAAATAATGTGCAATTCCCCGCATACCAAATTCTCCCTTTGCTAAAATCATTGGCATGTTTGCCTGCCAACCTGACTATATATATGGCCGATCTGGTCCTATTCCTGTCAAGGCTTACGATCCCTTGCACCGATGGGCCGCTGCGCCTATTCCCCCTGTGAACGCATCTCACAGCCATCAGGATTTCCCATGACCAAGCCGATCTACGCCGTAGGCGACATTCACGGACAACTGGGCGAACTGACCCGCATCCTTGCCCTGATCGAGGCCGATGGTGGACCGAATGCAAGCGTTGTGTTTGTGGGTGACTATATCGACCGGGGCGCAGATAGCTGCGCGGTGCTGGACACGCTGATTGCCGGCCGTGACGCTGGGCGAGACTGGACCTTTCTGTTGGGCAATCACGACCGGATGTTCGATTGGTGGATGCAGGACTATCCCCGCCAGGAAGCCTACTTGCCGGTCGAACTGTATTGGCTGCACCCGCGTCTGGGCGGCGACACGACGCTGGCATCCTATGGTATTGAATTCACGGTCAAAAGCCGCCAGACTGAAGTGCACGCCGAGGCGCTGAAAACCGTGCCGCAGGCGCACATGGATTTCATCAAGCACTGCAAACTCAGCCACGGAACCGACGATCTGTTCTTTTGCCACGCAGGCATCCGTCCGGGCGTGCCGCTGGACCAGCAGACCGAACATGATCTGATCTGGATCCGGCAAGAGTTTCACGAGGCGACAACACCGCATCCCAAGCTGATCGTGCACGGGCATACGCCGGTGGATGAGGCCACGCATTACGGCAACCGCGTCAATCTGGACACGGGTGCAGGTTACGGCAAGCCGATGACCGTCGCCGTGTTCGAGGGACGCGATTGCTGGACGCTGACCGACAAGGGCCGCGTGCCGCTGAAACCGCAAGAGTGAACACCCGCACCTGACTGGGCGCGGGCGCCTTTATCAGGTCCAGTCCAACACGACCTTTCCACTTTGCCCTGACTTCATTGCGGCAAATCCGGCCTCGAAATCGTCCACGTGGAACCGGTGGGTGATCACCCGCGACACGTCCAGACCGTTTTCCAGCATCGCGATCATCTTGTACCACGTCTCGAAAATCTCGCGGCCATAGACGCCCTTGATCGTGATCGCCTTGAACACGATCCGGCTCCAGTCGACGGGGCTTTGGCCCGGGGGGATGCCCAGCATCGCAATGCGCCCGCCCATGGTCATCGCCTCGACCATCTGGTCCAGCGCCTGTTGGTTGCCCGACATTTCCATGCCGACGTCAAAGCCCTGCTTCATCTTCAGCCGTGCAATCACGTCTGGCAACGCCTCTTGCGTCACGTTCACCGGCACCACATCCGCCACCTGTGCTGCCAAGGCCAGCCGGTCGGGGTTTACATCCGTAATCACCACATGACGCGCACCTGCGTGACGGGCGACTGCGGCGGCCATGATGCCGATGGGGCCGGCCCCCGTGACCAACACATCCTCGCCGATCAGATCGAAACTCAGCGCGGTGTGCACCGCGTTGCCCAGCGGATCCAGGATCGCGCCGATGTCGTCGCTGATCTCGTCCGGCAGCGGCACGACGTTGAACGCGGGCAGGCGCAGGTATTGGGCAAAGGCACCCTGTTCGTTCACCCCGATCCCCCGCGTCGCGGGATCAAGGTGGAACTTGCCCGCACGGCTTTGGCGGCTTTGGGTGCCGATCAGATGCCCCTCGCCGCTGCACCGTTGGCCCAGTTCCAGCCCTTGCACATCGCGGCCAATCTCGACGATTTCACCAGCAAACTCGTGGCCGGTGATCATCGGCACTGGCACGGTTTTCTGCGCCCAGTCGTCCCAGTTCCAGATGTGGATGTCGGTGCCGCAAATACCCGTCTTGTTGATCTTGATCAGCACGTCGTCGGGGCCAATCTCGGGCACCGGCGCGTTGACCATCCACAGCCCTGCGCGGGGGTGCAGTTTGGACAGGGCTTTCATTTCGTTCGTTGTCATCAGATCACCCCACAGGCCTGGCCTGCCGTCTTGAATGCGGCCAGCGCGCGGTCCAGATCGTCGCGGGTCAGCGCGGCGTTCATCTGGGTGCGAATGCGCGCCTGACCGCGCGGCACGACAGGGAAGAAAAAGCCCGAGACATATACGCCTTCGTCATAGAGTTTCGACGCCATGTCCTGCGCCAGTTGTGCCTCGCCCAGCATCACAGGTATGATCGGATGTTCACCCGGCAGCAGGTCAAAACCAAGCGTTTCCAGCCCCTTGCGCCAGTATTTCGCGTTCTCGAACAGCTGCGCGCGCAGGGCGTCGCCCTGTTCGACCAGCCGCAGCGCCTCGATTCCTGCCGCGACAATCGCGGGCGGCAGGGCGTTCGAGAATAGGTAAGGCCGCGCGCGCTGGCGCAGCAGGTCGATCACCGGTTGCGGACCCGCGATATAGCCACCGATGGCCCCGCCCAGCGCCTTGCCCAGGGTGCCGGTCAGAATGTCCACATCGACACCGAAATGCGACGGGGTGCCCGCCCCCTTTGGCCCCATGAAACCGGTGGCGTGGCAATCATCGACCATGACCAGCGCGCCATAGGCTTCGGCCAATCGGGTGATGTCGGGCAGGTTTGCCAGATAGCCGTCCATGCTGAACACACCGTCGGTGGCGATCATGATGAACCGCGCACCATCGGCTTGCGCCTGTTTCAGCTGCGCCTCAAGGTCGTTCATGTCGCTGTTGGCGTAGCGATAGCGTTTCGCCTTGCACAGGCGGATGCCGTCAATGATCGACGCATGGTTCAACGCGTCGGATATGATCGCGTCCTCGGGGCCGAGCAGCGGCTCGAACAGCCCGCCATTTGCGTCGAAACAGGCGGCAAACAGGATCGAATCGTCCTTGCCCAGAAAGGCCGCCAGCTTTTGCTCCAGCTCGCGGTGCATGTCCTGTGTGCCACAGATAAAGCGGACCGAGGCCATGCCGAACCCTTTCGGGTCCATCGTATCACGGGCCACGCGGATCAGATCGGGGTGATCAGCCAGCCCCAGATAGTTGTTGGCGCACAGGTTGATCATCTCGCGGCCAGCGACCTGGATCTTGCCACCTTGGGGCGAGGTGATCAGGCGTTCGACCTTGGTCAGGCCCTCGGCGTCGATCTGGGCCAGCGTGTCGGTGATGTGAGATAGGAATGCTTGGGTCATGGACGGCTCCTCTTTGCCGCCACATCTATCATACCGGAAACGATTCCCAAATAGAGGATTTCCGTATCACGGATTTTTGTCCGGTATATCGGATAGTCCCGTCAGGCGTTCTGCACCACCAGGAATGCGCGCGCGGCGCTGGTCGCGGTGATGCGGTGCGGGACGTCGGCGGCATAACGCGCCGTGTCGCCCGCGCCGATGCTCTGCGTTGCCTCGGCGCTGGTCACGTCCAGTGTGCCCTCGATTACCGTCAGATGTTCGCGCGCGCCGCGGGTGTGGGGTTGGCTGTCCAGCATGCCACCCTCGGAAAAACGCAGCTCGTAAACCTCGTGGTGGCCCGCCTCTTCGGGCGGGGACAGGATGCGGATGCGGCAGCCGCTGCCACGGTTTTCGATGGTGGGCACATCGGCGCTGCGCAACACTTCGATGCGGGCGGTTTCGGCGTCGCCGTCCAGCAGACCTGCGAAATCGACCTGCAAGGCGCGGGTCAGGTTCCACAGCGTTGCGATGGTCGGGCTGCTTTCACCGCGTTCGATCTGGCTGACCATCGACCGGCTGACGCCCGACAGTTTCGCCACGGCGTCCAGCGACAGCCCCTGGGCGCGCCGCGCCTCTTTCAGGCGGCTGGGCAGGCGGGTCAATATTGCGTCAGTGTCATCCGTCATGACGGAAGATATGCGCGGCGCGCCGTCCGCTGTCAACTGACGGCACGTTGCGGCTGACATATTGCGCGGCGGGCTTCATAAGTTTGGCAAAACGGAAGGAAGAGCCATGAAAGATATCGTAATACTCGACGGTGCGCGCACCGCAATCGGCACATTCGGCGGATCGCTGGCGGGCACGCCCCCGATCGAGCTGGGCACCGTGGCAGCCAAGGCCGCGCTGGAGCGTTCTGGCGTGGAAGGCGGCCAGATCGGCCATGTCGCATTCGGTCACGTGATCAACACCGAACCGCGCGACATGTACCTAAGCCGCGTGGCGGCGATGCAGGCGGGCATTCCCGAATCGACCCCTGCAATGAACGTGAACCGCCTGTGCGGCTCTGGCGTTCAAGCCATCGTGTCGGTGGTGCAATCGCTGATGCTGGGCGATGCCGAATTCGGTCTGGCGGGCGGGGCCGAGAATATGTCGCGCAGCCCCTACATTTCGCAGGTGACCCGCTGGGGCGCCAAGATGGGCGATGTGAAATCGCTGGACATGATGCTGGGCGCGCTCAGCTGCCCGTTCGGCACCGGCCACATGGGCGTGACGGCGGAAAACGTCGCGTCTGAGCATCAGATCACCCGCGCCGATCAGGATGCCTTTGCCCTGCAATCTCAGGAACGCGCGGCGGCGGCCATCGCGGATGGCCGTTTCGACAGCCAGATCGTGCCGGTCGAGGTCAAGGTCAAGCGGGACACCGTGGCATTTGACAAAGACGAACATCCCAAGGCCACCAGCATGGAGGCGCTGGGCGGGTTGCGGCCTGTGTTCCAGAAAGACGGCAGCGTGACAGCAGGCAACGCCAGCGGCATCAACGACGGTGCTGCGGCGATGGTTCTGGCCACGGCAGAGGCGGCGGAAAAGGCCGGGCTGAAACCCAAGGCGCGCATTCTGGGCTATGCCCATGCCGGTGTGCGCCCCGAGGTGATGGGCATTGGCCCGATCCCCGCCGTGCGCAAACTGCTGGAAAAAACCGGCCTGTCCGCGTCCGATTTTGACGTGATCGAAAGCAACGAGGCCTTTGCCTCGCAGGCGTTGGCGGTCAGCAAGGATCTGGGGTTTGACCCCGCTCGCGTGAACCCCAACGGCGGTGCGATTGCGCTGGGCCATCCGGTTGGGGCCACAGGTGCGATCATCACGATCAAGGCGCTGCACGAGCTGGAGCGGACAGGCGGCAAGCGCGCGCTGATCACCATGTGTATCGGTGGCGGTCAGGGCATTGCGCTGGCCATCGAACGTATTGCCTGATGTGACCCCCGGGGGCTTTGCGCCCCCGGACCCCCGCAGGATTTTTTGAACCCGAGAAAAAGCGTTAGCCCAGATGTTGGGCCAGCGCGAATATGGCACCGCCGACCGCCATGCCGCCGATGGCTGCCAGAACAATCCAGCGCCAGAACGGACGGTGCGGCGGGGTCTCTTCCTTGGCCTGGCGGACCAGTGCGGCCTCGACCAGTGCGGGCAGGCGCGGGCCAAAGCGGGCAAGGACCATCGCCGTTTTGCCCAGATCGCGCAGGGCCGCGCGCGGGCCGATGGATGTTTTGATATAGTCTGTTACGATGGGGCTGGCGACTTCCCAGATGTTCATGCGCGGGTTCAGCGACCGCGCGACACCTTCGACAACCACCATGGTGCGTTGCAACAGGATCAGCTCGGTGCGGGTTTCCATGCCGAACCGTTCGGTCACTTCAAACAGATAGCTCAGCAGGCGGGCCATCGAAATGCGGGTGGCGTCCATGCCAAAGATCGGCTCGCCCACGGCGCGCAGGGCGCGGGCGAATTCGTCGACATCCTTGTCGGCGGGCACATAGCCTGCCTCGAAATGCACTTCGGCGACGCGTTTGTAATCCTTGCGGATGAAGCCAAAGAGGATCTCGGCATAGACGCGACGGGTGTATTCGTCGATGTGGCCCATGATCCCGAAATCATAGGCGATGATGTCCCCGTTGGCCGCGACTTTCAGGTTGCCCTGATGCATGTCAGCGTGAAAGAATCCGTCGCGCAGTGCGTGGTTCAGGAACAGTTGCAGCACCCGTTCCGACAGTTCGACCCGGTCCACGCCCAGGGCGTCGATGGCGTCGTTGTCGCCCATCGACACACCGTCGGCCCAGCTCATGGTCATCACCCGACGCGCGGAATGATCCCATTTGATATCAGGAAGCCGGAACCCTGCGTCGTCTGCGGTATTGGCTGCAAATTCCGACGCCGACGCGCTTTCCAGTCGCAGGTCCAGTTCGCCGCGCACCACGCCGTCGAAATGTTCGATCACGTCCAACGGTTTCAGGCGACGGGCACCGGGGGCAAAGAAATCCACCATGCCGGCGGCAAAATAAAAGGCGTCCACGTCCTTGCGAAAGGCCGCTTCGATACCCGGGCGCAGCACTTTGACCGCGACCGCTTCACCGGTTTCGCGCAGGGTCGCCTTGTGGACTTGCGCGATGGATGCGGCGGCAACCGGCGCGCTGAAGTCGGAAAAGATCGTATCGACAGGCTGGCCCAGCTCTTTTTCAACTTCGCGCTTGGCCACGGCGACGTCGAAGGGCGGCAGCTTGTCTTGCAACACGCGCAACTGCACGGCCAGGTCGTCGCCCACCACGTCGGGACGGGTCGACAGGACCTGACCGAATTTGATGTAGGCCGGGCCCAGCGCCGTCAGTGCGCGGGTGGCGGGAGGCATGGACGGATCGCCATAGTAGCCCAGCCACATGAACGGCTTGCCCAGCAGCTTGGCCACGAAACGGATCGGTTTGGGCGCGTCAAAGGCGTCCAGCACCACGTTCATCGCGCCGGTGCGTTCCAGCGTGGCGCCGGTGCGGATCAACCGCCAGATGTTATGAGGTCCGCGCACGCTAGATCTTCCATCCCGAATGCAGGGCGGCGACGCCCATTGTCATGTTGCGGTATTTGGCATTCTCGAACCCAGCGGCACGCACCATGCCCAGGAACGTGTCCTGATCGGGAAAGTTGCGGATCGATTCGACCAGGTACTGATAGCTGTCGCGGTCGTTTGCGATCATCTTGCCCATCTGCGGGATCACGTTGAACGAATACAGGTCATAGGCCTTTTGCATCGCGGCATTGGGCAACTGGCTGAATTCCAGAACCATCAGGCGGCCACCGGGGCGCAGCACGCGGAACGCTTCGTTCAGCGCCTGTTGGGGGCGGGTCACGTTGCGGATGCCAAAGCTGATTGTGTAGACGTCAAAGGTGTTGTCGGCAAAGGGCAGCGCCATCGCATCGCCCACGACCCAGTCCAGACTGTCGTGCATCTGTTCTGCTTCGGCGCGCTTGCGGCCTTCGATCAGCATCGGTTCGGTCAAATCCAGCACCGTGGCGTGACCGCTGCCTGCGCGTTTCAGGAACCGGAACGATATGTCGCCGGTGCCGCCGGCCACATCCAGCAGCTTTTGACCCGCACGCGGCGCCAGCCAGTCCATCATCGCATCCTTCCAGACCCGGTGGATGCCCATGCTCATCACATCGTTCATGATGTCGTATTTGCTGGCGACCGAATTGAACACGCCTTGGACCCGACCGGCCTTGTCGGCCTCGGGGACGGTTTCAAATCCGAAATGGGTGGTCTTGTCGGTATCGTCGGTCATCGTGTCAATGTCGCCTTTGTCAGTCTGCCTTGTTATAGGGCGCTGAGGCGCGCGCACAATGCGCACCTTTTGTCACAGGAAACCATTCGATGCCCGAATTACCAGAGGTCGAGACAGTACGCCGCGGATTGGCCCCGGTGATGGAGGGCGCGGTGATCGCCCAGGCGGACGTGAACCGCCCCGATCTGCGCTGGCCGTTCCCGCCCGATATGGCCGTGCGGCTGACGGGTCGGCGGGTGCTGGGCCTGCGCCGGCGGTCCAAGTACATTCTGGCCGATCTGGACAGCGGCGAGACGTTGTTGATCCATCTGGGCATGTCGGGGCGCATGCTGATCTCGGGCGATCCGCTGGGGCAGTTCGTGCACAACCACCCTGCCCCCGAAAAACACGATCACGTGGTGCTGCACATGGACAACGGTGCGCGCGTCACGTTCAACGACCCGCGCCGGTTCGGCGCGATGGACCTGTTGGACACCGCCACGGCCGACCAACACAAGCTGCTGGCGGTGCTGGGCCCCGAGCCGCTGGGCAATGCGTTCAACGAAGACGTGCTGGTGCGGGCGTTCAAAGGCAAGGCGTCGCCGGTAAAATCGGCGCTGCTGGATCAACGGATCGTCGCGGGATTGGGCAATATATACGTCTGCGAAGCGCTTTTTCGCGCCGGTGTGTCGCCACGTCGCAAGGCGGGAAATATCTCACAAGCGCGTGTGCGCACCCTTGTTCCGATCATCCGCGAGGTGCTGTCAGATGCCATTGCGGCGGGGGGATCGTCGCTGCGCGATTTCCGTCAAGCCGATGGAGAACTTGGATATTTCCAGCACAGCTTTGACGTATATGGCCGCGAGGGGCAGCCCTGTCGCACCCCCGGCTGCACCGGCACCGTGCAAAGAATCGTTCAGTCGGGGCGGTCATCGTTCTACTGCGTGCTATGTCAAACTTAGCTTGAAACGCGCACCGCCCATGGTAAGGAACGCCCTCAGACGGCAACAAATGAAAGCATTCACATGGCCTATGAGACGATCATCGTCGACGTAGACGACCACGTCGCCCGCATCACGCTGAACCGCCCGGACGCGCTAAACGCGCTGAGCGACGAGCTGTTGGGCGAACTGGCTGACGCCGTCACCGACGCGCAAAAGGATGACAAGGTGCGCTGCATCGTCATCACCGGATCGGAAAAAGCATTTGCTGCGGGCGCAGACATCGCGATGATGGCCGAGAAAGGTTTCGTCGACACGTTCATGGGCAACCTGTTCACCGATTCGACCGACGCCATCTGCCGCGCGCGCAAGCCGATCATCGCGGCGGTGTCCGGCTATGCGCTGGGCGGGGGCTGCGAACTGGCGATGATGTGCGATTTCATCATTGCATCTGAAAGCGCAAAGTTCGGCCAGCCCGAAGTGAACCTTGGCGTGATGGCCGGGATCGGTGGCACCCAGCGCCTGGCGCGTTTCGTCGGCAAGTCCAAAGCCATGGACATGAACCTGACGGGCCGCTTCATGGACGCAGAAGAGGCCGAACGGTGCGGGCTGGTCAGCCGGGTCGTTCCGACCAAAAAGCTGATGGAAGAAGCCATGGGTGCGGCCAACAAGATTGCGTCAAAGTCGATGATTTCCGTGATGGCAATCAAGGAATCGGTCAACCAGGCATTCGAGGTGCCGCTGCGCGACGGGTTGCTGTTTGAACGCCGCATGTTCCATTCGCTGTTCGCCACAGAAGACCAGTCCGAGGGCATGGCCGCATTTCTGGAAAAACGCGAACCGCAGTTCCGCGACAAGTGAACCACACGGTCCTCGCGCGAAGGTGCGGGGGCCATACACGACAGGCGTTGACTCGAACGTGCCGCGCGCCTAAAGACGCGGCTTCACCGCAGCATATCGCTGTTTTTACACTACCGCACCAATCATTGGGACGAGATAATCATGGCAAATACGCCTCAGGCCAAGAAACGGGCCCGTCAAAACGAAAAACGTTTCGCAATCAACAAAGCACGCCGTTCGCGTATCCGTACATACCTGCGCAAAGTCGAAGAAGCGATTGCTTCGGGCGACAAGGCCGCAGCCGAATCTGCCCTGCGCGTTGCACAGCCCGAACTGATGCGTGGCGTCACCAAAGGCGTCTACCACAAGAACACCGCATCGCGGAAAATGTCACGGTTGTCGTCGCGCGTTAAATCGCTCGGCTAAGGCCAGACACAGAATTATGACGGTTTTGCAACGGCATCGCTCAGGCGGTGCCGTTTCTTTTTTGAGCCTTCAAAATAAGGGCCGTAGATTCTTTTCCACAAAAGCCCGAGTCAACATTTAAGTTCTGTTGCCGGCGCGCTGGCGAAGTTGCTACCAAGGGTACAGCGATTCACATCGCCTGGGGGGACAGAACAACCAGACCCGCGTGCTGCCGCACTAAAAAGGGGATGATTGTGGGCCGGACAGTTGCATCGCAACTGAATGGATCAGTGGCATTGCCGTACTTCCGGCGCCACCTGTCGCATCAACATTAGGAATGACAAACGTCGTTCAGGGGGTCCAATCGGGCACTCGCTGACGAAGTGTGTCTTCCGATCAAGAACGACGCAAGTCGCGCCTGTTCCCGTCGGGACACAGGACAGGCCGATTGTTTCGTGGGCAGTAACAGGCGGCCGGGTGCAATTCTTGTATCCGGTGGGGACAGCGGAAAGGCTTGGGGAATACCAGAATGACACAAGAAAAATGGGGACAGCTGAGACAACGGCTGCTCAAAACCGTCGGACAGAACAATTTCACAACCTGGATCGAGCCGCTGGAATTCCAGCAACTTGAAAATGGCATTGCCACCTTCAACGTGCCGACCAATTTTATGGGCAACTACGTCAGCCAGAACTTTGCTGACCTGATTCTGCACGAGCTGCGGTCGGAAAATGCCACCATCAACCGGCTGAACTTTACCGTCGCGGCCAATATGTCGGAAAAGCCGCGCTCGATGCCCGTCAAGCCGTTGGCCGCCCCTGCCAAAGTTGCCCCCTCGTCGGCGTTGAACACCGCACCGCTGGACCGTCGTTTCACCTTTGACAGCTTTGTCGTGGGCAAACCCAACGAACTGGCCCATGCCGCCGCCAAGCGCGTCGCCGAAGGTGGCCCGGTCACGTTCAACCCGCTGTTTCTGTATGGCGGCGTCGGTCTGGGCAAAACCCACCTGATGCACGCCATCGCGTGGGAATTGCAGCAGTCGCGCCCCGACCTGTCCGTGCTGTACCTGTCTGCCGAACAGTTCATGTACCGGTTCGTGCAGGCGCTGCGTGACCGCAAGATGATGGATTTCAAGGAAATCTTCCGCAATGTCGACGTGCTGATGGTGGATGACGTGCAATTCATCGCCGGCAAGGATTCGACGCAGGAAGAGTTCTTTCACACCTTCAACGCGCTGGTCGATCAGAACCGCCAGATCATCATCTCGGCCGACCGCGCCCCTGGCGAGATCAAGGACCTTGAGGATCGCGTGAAATCGCGCCTGCAATGTGGTCTGGTCGTCGATCTGCACCCCACGGATTACGAACTGCGTCTGGGCATCCTGCAAAGCAAGGTGGAACTGCAAAGCCAGAACTACCCCGGTCTGACCATCGCGCCCGGCGTTCTGGAATTCCTGGCCCACCGTATTTCGACCAACGTGCGCGTGCTTGAAGGGGCGCTGACCCGTCTGTTCGCCTTTGCGTCGCTGGTTGGTCGTGAAATCGACATGGACCTGACCCAGGACTGTCTGGCCGATGTGCTGCGCGCGTCCGAGCGCAAGATCACCATCGAAGAGATCCAGCGCCGCGTGTCCGAACACTACAACATCCGTCTGTCTGACATGATCGGCCCCAAGCGTCTGCGCAGCTATGCGCGTCCGCGTCAGGTGGCCATGTACCTGTCGAAACACATGACCAGCCGGTCGCTGCCCGAGATTGGCCGCCGTTTCGGGGGCCGTGACCACACCACAGTCATGCACGGCGTGCGTCGCATCGAAGAGCTGAAAGTGCAGGACGGCCAGATCGCCGAAGATCTGGAACTGCTGCGCCGCGCGCTCGAAGCGTAAACCTGCGTCACCTGTACCACACGGCACCCTTTTCGGGTGCCGTTTGCGTTTGCAGGGGGCGCAATCGGTCTGCCGCGCTTGACCCTTCCGCTAATCCAGCCGACAACAGATAAAAAGGTTGAGAATACGCCGGTATAGGGTAGTTTGCCCGTCCCGGTGGTCCGATTGGAGAGGGACAGATGAAAATCAGTATTGAACGGGCCGCGTTGCTCAAAGCCGTGAGCCAGGCCCAGTCCGTGGTCGAACGCCGCAACACCATTCCGATCCTCGCCAACGTGCTGATCGAGGCCGAAGGGTCCGACGTGATGTTCCGCGCCACCGATCTGGACATCGAGGTTGTGGACAAGGCTCCCGCACAGGTCGAACGCGCAGGCGCCACCACCGTGTCGGCCACCACGTTGCATGAAATCGTGCGCAAGCTGCCCGACGGCGCGCTGGTCACCCTGACCGCCGACGCCGCAGCGGGCCGCCTGACGGTCGAAGCGGGCCGGTCAAACTTTTCGCTGGCGACCCTGCCCAAGGAAGACTTTCCTGTCATGGCCTCGTCGGAATATGCCTCGAACTTCTCGATCGACGCGGCCAAGCTGCGCCGCCTGTTCGACAAATCGAAATTCGCCATCTCGACCGAAGAAACGCGATATTACCTGAACGGCGTCTACATGCACGTGTCGACCGGCGAAGACGGCAAGGTGCTGCGCTGCGTCGCCACCGATGGCCACCGTCTGGCGCGGATCGACACCGATCTGCCCGCAGGTGCCGAAGAGATGCCCGGCGTGATCGTGCCCCGCAAAACCGTGGGCGAGCTGCGCAAGCTGCTGGACGATGACGAGATGAAGATCGCCGTATCGGTGTCGGAAACCAAGGTGCGCTTTGCCACGCCGGAAATCACGCTGACATCCAAGGTGATCGACGGGACATTCCCCGACTACACCCGCGTTATTCCGCAGGGCAACACCCGCAAACTGGAAGTCGACGCCAGCGACTTTGCCCGCGCCGTGGACCGTGTGGCGACCGTGTCGTCCGAGCGTTCGCGTGCCGTCAAACTGCAGCTGGACGAAGATCGCCTGATCCTGTCGGTCAACGCGCCCGACAGCGGCGCCGCCGAGGAAGAGCTGGCCGTATCGTACAACGACGAACGGCTGGAGATTGGGTTTAACGCCAAATACCTGCTGGAGATTGCCAGCCAGGTGGATCGCGAAAACGCCGTCTTCATGTTCAATTCGTCGGGCGACCCGACCTTGATGCGTGAAGGCAATGACATGTCGGCGGTTTACGTCGTCATGCCGATGCGCGTTTAAGAGTTTTCTTGCCTCCGGCGGGGATATTTAAGGCCAAAAGAAAGGGACAGTTGTGAAGCTGTCCCTTTCTGCATTGACGATTTCGCATTTCAGATCGCACCGGATGGCGCGGATCGCTGTCGATCCGCGCCCCGTGGCGCTGTTTGGCCCCAATGGCGCGGGCAAAACCAACATTCTGGAAGCGGTGTCGCTGTTCTCGCCCGGTCGCGGTTTGCGCCGGTCCAGCGCCGAGGACATGACCCGCAGGCCCGAGGCGCTGGGGTGGAAGATCAGCGGCGTGCTGACATCGCTGCGGCAGGTACACGAGATTGACATCCTGTCCGAGGCTGGCGGCGCGCGTCAGGTGCGGATCGACGGCAAGGCGGCAGCACAGGTGGCGCTGGGGCGGGTCGCGCGGGTGCTGTGGCTGATCCCCGCGATGGACCGGCTGTGGATCGAAGGCGCGGAAGGGCGGCGGCGGTTTCTGGACCGGATGACGCTGAGTTTCGAGCCCGGCCATGCGGATCTGTCGCTGGCCTATGAAAAGGCGATGCGCGAACGCAACCGGCTTTTGAAGGACATGGTGCGCGATCCGGCGTGGTACGGCGCGTTAGAGGCGCAGATGGCGCAGGCGGGGGCCGGAATCCATGCCAACCGGCTGGCCACACTCGCCGAACTGCACAGCGCCCAGAAGGACGCGCAGACGGCCTTTCCCACCGCGGATCTGGAGTTGATCCATGCGGATGCGCCCTTGCCCCCCTCCGAGGATGACCTGCGCACCGCGCTGGCCGAAGGGCGCAAACGCGATCTGGCGGCGGGGCGCACGCTGATCGGGCCGCACCGCGCCGATCTGATCGGCACCTATGCGGCCAAGGACGTGCCTGCCCGCGACTGTTCCACCGGAGAGCAAAAGGCGCTGTTGGTGTCGCTGATCCTTGCCAATGCGCGCGCACTGGCCCAAAGCTTTGGCGCGCCGCCGCTGTTGCTGCTGGACGAGGTTGCCGCCCATCTGGACGCAGACCGGCGCGCCGCCCTGTACGACGAGATCGTGGCACTGGGCGCACAGGCGTGGATGACAGGCACCGACCGCAACCTGTTCGACGCATTGGGCGCGCGGGCGCAATATTTGAACGTGACCGAGGCGAATGGTGTCTCGAAGGTAGAGGCCGTGACATGACGCTAAGCTGGGCCGATCTGATGCTGTACTGCGGCGCGCTGGTGATCCTGTTCCTGACCCCGGGGCCCGTGTGGCTGGCGCTGATGGCGCGCGGGCTGTCGGGCGGGTTTCGCGCCGCGTGGCCGCTGGCCCTGGGCGTGGCGATTGGCGACATCTTCTGGCCGCTGGTCGCGGTGCTGGGGATTTCGTGGATTTTGTCGGTCTTCGACACCTTCATGCTGGTGCTGCGATGGGTGGCTTGCGGCGTGTTCATCGTGATGGGCGCGATGCTGATCCGCCACGCAGGGGCCGCCATCAGCGCCGACAGCCGCCTGACCCGCCCCGGCATGATGGCGGGGTTTCTGGCGGGCATTCTGGCCATTCTGGGCAACCCCAAAGCGGTTCTGTTCTACATGGGCGTGCTGCCTGGCTTTTTCGATTTGCGCACGGTGACGTGGATCGACGTGGCGCTGATCATCGGCGCATCGGTTCTGATCCCGCTGACAGGCAACCTGATCATGGCCGCTTTTGTCGGACGCGTACGGGCCTTTGTGACCACGTCGGGCGCGCTGCGGCGGATCAATATCGGGGCCGGTGTGCTGCTGATTCTCGTGGGGCTTGTGCTGCCGTTCGTCTAGGGCAGAAACTTGTCTCGATCGCGTGACATCCCCCCATAAAAACCCTATAAAATAACAAAAAATATAGGGTGAATAGGCATGTCCGAAAACGAGCAGTCGCCACAAGAGTATGGCGCGGATTCCATCAAGGTTCTCAAGGGCTTGGATGCTGTCCGCAAACGGCCTGGCATGTACATCGGTGACACCGACGACGGGTCGGGTCTGCACCATATGGTTTACGAAGTCGTGGACAACGGCATTGACGAGGCGCTGGCCGGTCATGCCGACGCTGTCAGCGTCACCATCCACGAGGATTCCTCGGTTTCGGTCAGCGACAACGGGCGCGGGATTCCGGTTGGCATCCACGAAGAAGAAGGCGTATCCGCCGCCGAGGTCATCATGACCCAACTGCACGCGGGCGGTAAATTCGACAGCAACAGCTACAAGGTATCAGGCGGTTTGCACGGCGTCGGCGTTTCGGTTGTGAACGCGCTGAGCGACTGGCTGGAACTGCGCATCTGGCGCGAGGGCAAAGAGCACATCGCGCGGTTCGAACGCGGCGACACGGCCAAGCATCTTGAGGTTGTCGGCCCCTCGAACGGCAAGACCGGTACCGAGGTCCGCTTTCTGGCGTCGACCACCACCTTTTCGAACCTCGAATACCATTTTGACACGCTGGAAAAACGGCTGCGCGAACTGGCGTTTCTAAACTCGGGTGTCCGCATCATCCTGACCGACGAACGCCCGGCAGAACCCCTGCGATCTGAGCTGTTCTACGAAGGCGGCGTGCGCGAATTCGTGAAATACCTCGACCGGTCGAAATCCTCGATCATGGCCGAGCCGATTTTCATCACCGGCGAACGCGACGAGATTGGCGTCGAGGTCGCGATGTGGTGGAACGACAGCTATCACGAAAACGTCCTGCCCTTTACCAACAACATCCCGCAGCGCGATGGCGGCACGCACATGGCGGGCTTTCGCGGCGCGCTGACGCGGACCATCAACAACTATGCGCAGTCCAGCGGGATCGCCAAAAAGGAAAAGGTGTCGTTCACCGGCGACGATGCGCGCGAGGGTCTGACCTGTGTGCTTTCGGTCAAAGTGCCCGATCCGAAATTCTCGTCCCAGACCAAGGACAAGCTTGTCAGCTCGGAAGTGCGCCCCGCTGTCGAAGGGTTGGTGAACGAAAAACTGGCCGAATGGTTCGAAGAAAACCCGCTGCAAGCCAAGATCATCGTCGGCAAGATCATCGAAGCTGCCGTCGCCCGCGAGGCCGCCCGCAAGGCGCGTGACCTGACACGGCGCAAGACGGCGATGGACGTGAACTTCCTTGCCGGCAAGCTTAAGGATTGCTCGGAAAAAGATCCGTCCAAAACCGAAGTCTTCCTGGTCGAGGGTGACAGCGCCGGCGGCTCGGCCCAGACGGGACGTGACCGCCAGACTCAGGCGATCCTGCCCCTGAAGGGTAAGATCCTGAACGTGGAACGCGCACGGTTCGACCGGATGCTGGGCAGTCAGGAGATTGGCAACCTGGTGATGGCGCTTGGCACCGGCATTGGCCGTGACGAATTCAACATCGACAAGCTGCGCTACCACAAGATCGTCATCATGACCGACGCGGACGTGGACGGGGCGCACATCCGCACCCTGCTGCTGACGTTCTTCTATCGTCAGATGCCCGAGCTGATCGAACGCGGTTACCTGTATATCGCGCAGCCGCCGCTGTACAAAGTGTCGCGTGGCAAGTCCGAGGTGTACCTGAAGGATCAGGCCGCCATGGAAGATTACCTGATCAATCAGGGCATCGACGGCGCCATGCTGCGCCAGGGCAACGGCGAAGAAATCAGCGGCGCCGATCTGGCCCGCGTGGTCGATCACGCCCGCCAGTTGCGCCGGGTTCTGGAAGCCTTTCCAACGCATTACCCGCGGCACATTCTGGAACAGGCGGCGATTGCCGGTGCATTTTCCGAAGGCGCGGTCGAGCGCGACCTGCAAGGCGTGGCCGATAAGGTGGCCGAACGTCTGAACCTGATTGCGCTGGAATACGAAAAAGGCTGGAGCGGTCGCATCACGCAGGATCACGGCGTGCGACTGGCCCGTATCCTGCGCGGCGTCGAAGAGGTGCGCACGCTGGACGGCCGCATCCTGCGCGGTGGCGAGGCGCGCAAAACCGGCACGTTCACACAGCATTTGCAGGACGTGTACAACATGCCCGCAAAACTGGTGCGCAAGGATCGCAACCAGATGATCTATGGCCCCATGGACCTGCTGGATGCCATCCTGGCAGAAGGCGAAAAGGGCCTGTCGCTGCAACGGTACAAGGGTTTGGGCGAAATGAACCCCGACCAGCTGTGGGAAACCACGCTGGACCCCGATGCGCGGACCCTGCTGCAAGTGCGCGTCGAGGACATGGCCGAGGCCGACGACCTGTTCACCAAGCTGATGGGCGACGTGGTCGAACCGCGCCGCGAGTTCATCCAACAGAACGCGCTGAACGTGGAAAATCTGGACTTCTGATCGAAACCGTAGGGGCCGATTTGGCCCCTACTTCCCCACGATCCCGCGCGCCGATCCTGCAATCAGGCGGGCGGCGTCGGTCAACGGGCCGACGGGCGGCAAGGCCGAGCGGCAGCAGAAATAGCGCGGTTGCCATGACGGGTCGAACTTGGATTTGAACCGGCGCAAACCTTCAAAGCTGTAGAAGCGGTCGCCGTGGCTGTAAACAAGGCTGCCGAACCGCGACCACAGGGTCGCGCCCCGCCGTCCTGCCAGTCCGGCAAAGGGGACCATGCCAAGGCTAAAGCTTTCGCGCCCTTCGGCTTTCAGTTGCAGCATCAGCTCGGTGAACAGAAATTCCATCGTCGCGGCGGGCACCTCGGCGCGGTGGCGCATCATGTCGACGGCGCTGCTGCGGGTGGCTTCCATCAGGTTGGCAAAGGCGCAAATCTCGCCGTTCAGGGACACCAGCGCGATGCGGGTGCGGTTCAGCCAAGCGGCGTCGAAACGCCCGACCGAGAACTTCTTTTCCCGCGCGGCGTGCTGGGCCATCCAGTCGTCCGAAATACCTTGCAACGTGGCGATCAGCTCGGGCGCATGAGGCGGCGATACGATCTGAACGCTCAGCCCGTCGCGTTGGGCGCGGTTCCAACTGGTGCGCAGCTTTTTCCGCTCGGGGCCTTCCAGCGTGAAGGCGGGCAAGGGCACAATCGCCTCTTCGCCCATCTTGTGCAGGGTCAGGCCCATGTCGATGGCCTGTTCGGTGAAATCTGCCGAGGTCTCGTAAAACACCGGCCGCGCACCGGCGGCCCGGGCGGCGTCGTGGAACGCCCACGACAGGTCTTCGACATCGGCTTCGGCTCCGACTGGCGCGCCCATGACAATCCACGATCCGCCCTTGATCCCGTAGGACAGCACCGATTGCTGCGCGGGTCCGAACATCAGCATCTTGTCACCGGTCAGCGCAATCGCGTCCGACCCCTGCCCGTGCGCGTCGATGATCGCCTGCGCCGCCGCGAACGCCGCATCGTCGGGCAGCGGTGCCTTGACCCGTGCGACGCGAAACCCCGAATACAGCAACGCCGCGCTTAGGATCACACCCGCCGTCAGTGCCGCCCGCCACGCGGCCACGGCGGGGCCATCGCCCGCCACCTGCCACCACATCAGATCGCGCGCCGCGCGGTCAGTGTGGACCAGATACCACAGCAGCCCCAACGAGGTCAGCGTGGACAGGGTGAACACCACCCAGCGCGCCGATAGAACCCCCTGCGTCAGACGGGCGTGGCGGTAAAACTCGCGGCGGCAGGGCCACAGGATCAGCGCCATCACGGTCAGAATGGCGGCCCGCTCCAGATCCTGCGTCTTGAACGCGGCCACGATGATCCCGACCACCAGCGCCACCAGAACCGCCCAAAAGGCTTGGCGTGAGCGCCGAAACACCGATACGGACAACACCGCCAGCAACGACCCGATGATCGACGATACCAACGGCCCGCCTTCGATCATCGTCAGCGGCAATAATGTCTCAAGCTCTTCGGCGCGGCCCGCGGGGTTGGGGATCAGCCCCGCGAACATCATGAACAAGCCCGAGCCCAGCACCAAAACCCCGGTGGCCATCGGAATCAGCGACCGGCCTGCCGATACCATCGGCGCAAGGCCCGGAACGGTTGGCAGCCGCTGGCCGGCAGCGCCCCACACCTCGGTCAGCGACAGCACCAGCAGCGCCAGCACAAAGGGCAACAGGAAATAGATCAGCCGGAACAACAGCAGCGCCGTCACCGCGTCGTTCACCGGAACCGAAGCCGGAAGTGCCGCGATCACCACGCTTTCGAACACGCCGATCCCACCCGGAACATGGCTGGCCACACCCACCATGGTGGCCACTGCAAAGACCGCCAGCATGTTGGCAAAGGGCAGCGCGCCGGTGGGCAACAACAGGTGCAGAACCAGTGCCGCCATCACCATATCAGCGCCCGTAATCAGCAACTGGCGCACCAGGTCCCTGCCCCGTGGCGCCGACATCTTGAACCGGCCCCATGCGATCGTTCCGCCCCAGCGCGACACAGCCGCAAGCGCGACCAATGCCAGCACCAGCAAGCTGACCGCCCCAAGCCGCAAGATATGCGGCGGGATGGCCACGAATTCCTGCAACGCTGCCGGATGCACCGCCAGTGCACCCAGTCCGATCAGCGATGATCCAATGCCAAAGGACATCGCCGCAAAGGTGGAAATCGCTGCAACATCATAGGCATCCATCCCCAGCGCCGAATAAATGCGATACCGCACAGCCCCGCCCGACACGACACTTAGACCGATGGTGTTGCCCAGCGCATAGCCCAGGAATCCGCCCAGCGCGATCGAACTGGCCGGGGCGGTTTTGCCGATATACCGCAGCGCTGACCAGTCGTAGCCGATCAGCGCAACATAACCCGCCGCCGTCGCGGCCAGTGCACCCAATATCAGATGCGGCGGTGTGGCGCGCAGTTGCGCCAGCACCACGCGCATGTCCAGCGGGGCCAGCAGATGATACAGCGCGTAGACACCCGCGATAAACAGCAGCCCGGTCAGGATCAGCGGCCCGTGCTGGCGCAACAGCGCGCGCAGACGGTTGCCTGTGTCAGGTTCCGCTGTCACGGGTCCATCGGCGTGCTGGGTCATGGTCTGATCTGCTTTCCTGGTCCGGTGTCCATGCTCTTTCTATAAACATCAGAGCATTGCAGTGCAGGTGTTATCTTTGTCGTCCCGTGTCAAAGACGGATGACGCGCAGCACCCAAGGGGGAACTTTGTTAAAATTTTTCCTTTGTGGTGGCCCCGATAATCCCTAGTCTTTTCCACAAGGCCGAGATTTACGGCCAAGTTCAAGTTGGGAGACTGTAATGGGCAAACGTGACGACCTGATCGCGCAATACGCGGACGATCTGAAAAACAAATGTGGCATGACACCGGATATGGACCTTTTGACGAAGGTGACCATCGGCTGCGGCCCCGCGATCTATGACGCCGATGCCTCGACCGTTGCCGGTTCGCAGCCGTCCGAGCTGGAAACCGTCAAGGAAAACTTCCTGATCAAGAAACTGGGTCTGGCCGATGGCCCGCAGTTGATGGAAGCGATCAACAGCGTGATCGAAACCTATGGTAAATCCGAGCGCAACAAATACCGCGCCGTGGTCTATTACATGCTGACCAAACATTTTGGCAAAGACAGCGTTTACGGCTGATTTTGCTTTGTCAGAGACTGTTTCAGGCCCGCATCACGCGGGCCTTTTCGTTTTTCGGCTGACTAAGCGTCAATTCCGGCAAGCCCGCAAACGATCTGCCACTCGGTATCCGTCACCGGCTGCACCGACAGCCGCGAATTGCGCACCAGCATCATGTCGTCCAGACGGCCATCGGCCTTGATCATGTCCAGCGTCACGGGCGTTTTGACGGGTTTAACCGCCTTGATGTCCACGCATTCCCAACGGTCGTCGTCGGTGCTGCTGTCGGGGTGCGCCTCGGCGATCACCTCGACCACGCCGACCACGGCCTTTTCCGTCTGCGAATGATAGAAGAACCCAAGGTCGCCCTGCTTCATCTCGCGCATGAAATTGCGGGCCTGATAATTGCGCACGCCATCCCATTCCTCGCCCGCGTCACCCTTGGCCTGCTGGTCGTCCCAACCCCAGGTCGACGGTTCCGATTTGAACAGCCAATACGCCATCAGCCGATGACCTTTTTCCATTCGATCAATTTGACGTCGGCAAACAGACCGGCCAGCGCATAGGGATCGTTGTCCGCCCACATTTGCGCGTCGGCCATGCTGTCCACCGACAGGATCACCAGCGATCCGGCCATCTCGCCATTGCCATCCAGCAACGGGCCGGCCTGGGCAACCACACCGGTTTTTTCGATATAGGCCAGATGGTTATCACGGTTGGCCTTGCGCACGTCCAGCGCGCCGTCCTTGTCTGTGGCAATCAAAGCAATCAACATTTCATTCTTCCTTCAATGGGCGCGACAACAGGGCCGCCATGGATGTGGGAACGTCCGCCGCACCATCCAGCAGGCGGGCAACGGTCTGCGTGATAGGCATATCAACGCCGCTGGTCTGCGTCATCTGCACAATCGCGCGGGCGGTGGCGGCGCCCTCGACTGTGGTGGTGGGATCAAAACTGTCTCCGGCCCCCAGCGACAGGCCCAGCCGGTAGTTGCGCGATTGCTCTGACGTGCAGGTCAACACCAGGTCGCCAAAGCCGGACAGGCCGGCCAGCGTCGCGGTTTCCGCCCCCATGTTCTGCGCAAGGCGGGTCATCTCGGAAAACCCCCGCGTCATCAGCGCGGCCCGCGCGCTTTGCCCCAGCCCCGCACCGATGGCGACACCGCAAGCGATGGCGATGACGTTCTTCAGCGCGCCGCCCAGCTCGGCGCCTTGGGTGTCCGCGGTCCGATATAGGCGCAGATTTGGCGTTGTTAGAGCCTGTTGAAGCACCTCTCCCGCCTCCACGTCTGCACAGGCCAGCGTCAGCGCGGTGGGCAGGCCGCGCGCGATGTCAGCGGCAAAGCTGGGTCCGGTCAGGATGGCGGCGGTGGCGCGCGGGGCAGCATCGCGGATCACGCTGACCGGGCCGCGCCCCGTCGACACCTCGAACCCTTTGCAGCAAGCAACCAGATTGGCGGTGCTGTCGTGCGGAATGTGATCGGTTAAGAACCCCGCAAGCCGCTGCATCGGAACCGCTAGCAGGATGACATCGGCGGCCAACGCCTGCGCAATATCGTTTGTTAGAGACAGATTTGGCGGCAAATCCACCCCCGGCAGCCGCAGCCCATTGGTGCGGCTTGCCTGCATGTCTGCCACGTGATCGGGGTTGCGCGCCCATAGCGTCACATTGCCCTTTTGCGCCAAAGAAATCGCCAATGCCGTGCCAAAGGCACCTGCACCCAGGACAGAAACGCTCATGCCTTGGCCCCCTTCTTGCCACTGCCCAGCATCGACTGGCTGGTCGTGTCCAGCGGCATGCGGGGTCGCGCCGACAGGTCCATGCCGTCGGCGTCGCGGATCTGCATTTGCTCGATGGCGGCATAGGCGATCATCGCCGCATTGTCTGTGCACAGCGCCAACGGCGGCGCGACGAAGGGGATGTTTGCGGCGTTAGAAACAGTCTCTAACGCGGCGCGAATGGTCTGATTTGCGGCCACGCCACCGGCCACACACAGCGCCGTCACCGGACCGCTGGCAGCCAAGGCACGGCGGCATTTCTCTTGCAGCACATCCGCGACGGCGGCCTGAAAACCAGCGGATAGGTCGGACTGGTCCTGCTCGGTCAGCCCACCCTTGTCCGCGATCACCTTGTCACGGGTGCGCAAGGTCGCGGTTTTCAGCCCCGAGAACGACATATCGCACCCCTCGCGGTCCAGCAGCGGACGCGGCAGTGCAAAGCGTTTGGGGTTGCCACGTTTGGCCGCCGCTTCGATGGACGGGCCACCGGGTTGCGGCAGGCCGATCAGGCGGGCGACCTTGTCGAATGCCTCACCGGGGGCATCGTCAATCGTGCCGCCCAGACGGCGAAATTCATCCGGTCCCGAGACCAATAGAAACTGGCAATGCCCGCCCGACACCAGCAGCATCAGGTAAGGATAGGCAACCGCATCCGTCAGGCGCGGCGTCAGCGCGTGTCCGGCAAGGTGGTTCACCCCATAAAACGGCACATCCAGCGCCG
This sequence comes from Sulfitobacter sp., assembly GCA_034669925.1. Lineage (GTDB taxonomy): Bacteria > Pseudomonadota > Alphaproteobacteria > Rhodobacterales > Rhodobacteraceae > Pseudosulfitobacter. The sequence continues at coordinate 2,207,001 of JAXMOM010000001.1, read as the reverse complement.
CCGCCATCCCCTTGGCCAGCATCACGCCCGACACCACACCGCCGATCAGCCCCGGACCCGCAGTGACGGCAATTGCGTCAATATCGCCTCTGTCAGAGCCTGCTTCAGCCAGTGCCTGCCGCACCACGCCATCCAGCTTTTCCGCATGCGCGCGCGCCGCGATCTCGGGCACCACCCCGCCGAAATCCGCGTGCAGGCTGGTCTGCCCCAGCACCACCGACGACAGCACCTGCCGTCCCCGCAACACCGCCGCTGCCGTGTCGTCGCAACTGCTTTCGATGCCCAGCACCGTCAGATCGTTTGTCATGATGCGTGTCCGTTGCGCATTGTTCCGCTCCGAGGTAACACCTGAACATCCTTCAAACAACCAGAGCACAGCATGTCACGGCACCGGATCACGCTTTTGATGACCCGCCCTGCGGCCGGATCGCGCGCCTTTGTCGCCGCCCTGCCCGATGCTGTTACGGAACGTTGCGACGTCGTCATATCACCGCTGATCGACATTCAACCGGTTGCGGCGGACCTGCCCGATTGCGATGCGGCAATCTTTACGTCCGCCCAGGGCGTCGCGCACGGGCCGCAAGCGCTGGGGCGGGTTGCGTTTTGCCTTGGGCACGCCACCACACACGCCGCGACCATGGCAGGTTGGAAGGCGCAACAAATGGGTCAGGACGCCGAAACGCTGGTTGCCGCGCTGACGGCACAGCGCCCCACGGGGCGCCTGGTGCATTTTTCAGGCACCCACACGCGCGGCGACGTTGCGGGCCATTTACAGGCCGCAGGATTGGCCGCCAACAGTGTCGCGGTTTACGATCAGGTGCTGTTGCCGCTGTCTGACGTTGCGCAAAACCGGTTAAAAGGGTCCGATCCTGTCATTGTGCCTCTTTTTTCTCCACGCAGCGCGCTACATTTCAGTAAGGATGCAGTTTGCAAGGCTCCGCTGTATCTGGGTGCGATCAGCCCTGCTGCCGCTGCAAACTGTGCCGGTGTCGATCATCTGGCTCTGCAAATCGCAGGGAACCCGGACAGGGGTGCGATGATTGAGGTGGTGCAAAAACTGCTTGCGCAGGCGCTATCGGCTTGAAGCGCGCCAATGCTGACGGCTAAGTTTGAATGGGCGTGCGTGATAACGTTCGAGAATCGGAAGGTAATATTGTGGCGAAACCCAAGTCTCCTAAATCCGGCGGTCCAACGGAAGACGAAGATAAGGTCGCTGTCGATGTGACCCCCGAGGATCAGAGCGCAGAGTTTGATAAAACGCCTGCGGAGCCTGAGGCCGACGAGCTGGTTTTGCCCGAACCTGTTTTGCCCGAACCTGATGCGAAACCGGACACTCCGATTGCAGACACCCCGCAACCGGACGTGCCGCAAGACGATGACACTGTTGCGGACAGCTCTGTCGTGGACAGCGACGCGACCGAAATGCCTGCAGCTGATGATTACCATGCACAGGAACTGCCGGTAGAAGAAGAGCCAACCGCCGCGGACAACGACAGGTTCGTGCCCGCCGTGCAGCCCCAACAGAACAGCAATCCCTTTTGGCCATTGGTGCTTGGCGGTGTGGTTGCCGCTTGCCTTGGCTTTGTCGCCGGTAAATCGCAGGTCATCGACCCGATCCTTCCGCAAAGCTGGCGCAGCGCCGGGGAAAGCGTGGAAACCACCGCCAGCATCGAGGCGATGGGCCAGACCGTCAGCCAGTTGAAGGCAGAGGTTGATACGCTGCGGGGTCAGATCCCCGAAGCGCCTGCCGACAATAGCGAAACATTGAATGCCCTTAACGCATCCGTGGAAGATCTGGTCGCGCGGATCGACGGGCTGGAACAGCGCCCGCAAGCATCGTCTGATGCCAACTCTAACGCAGATGTGGCTGCGCTGACCCAACAGATGGAAGCGCAACAGGAACAGATCGACAAGCTGCTGGAAGATGCGCAGTTGATGCAGGAAACAGCCACGGCCGCAGCGGGCAATACGTTGGCCCGCGCGGCGGCCACCCGGGTCATGTCAGCCATCGACAGCGGTGCACCCTTTGCCACGGCGCTGGCCGATGTGGAAGCGAACAGTGACATCGAAATTCCCGCCGAACTGCAACGGGTTGCCGACGACGGAGTGATACCGCTGTCCGAGCTGCAACAAAGGTTGCCCGATGCCGCCCGTGCGGCGCTGGCTGCGGCGCGGACCAATGCCACAGATGCCGATGGCGGCTTTGGCGGGTTTCTGAAACGCCAGCTTGGCGCGCGTTCGGTCCAGCCCCGCGAGGGCAATGACCCCGACGCCATCCTGTCGCGCGTCGAGGACGCCACGCGTCAGGGGCTTCTTGCCGATGCGCTGGCCGAAGCCGATGCTTTGCCCGAACCGGCCAAGGCCGAACTGCAATCCTGGATGGACGCCGCACAGGCCCGTCTTGAGGCTATGAATGCCGCCGAAACGCTGATCCAGCGTTTGGCCGCGAACTGAGGGGACCCGCATGATCTGGTCACTGGTAAAAATCATTCTGTTCGTCTGCGCCGTTGCGGCCATTGCCTTGGGCGCGGGTTATCTGTTGGAAAGTCAGGGCGGCATTCAGGTTGTTGTCGCAGGCACCGAATTTACGCTGGGGCCGCTTGAATCGGTGATGGCGCTGGTGGTGCTGGTGTTTGCTGTCTGGGTGCTGATCAAGGTGATCGGCGCGCTGATCGCGGTCTGGCATTTCCTGAACGGCGACGAGACAGCGATCACCCGCTATTTCGCCCGCAACCGTCAGGCCAAGGGCTTTGATGCGCTGGCCGAAGGCATGATGGCGCTGGCATCGGGCGAAGGCCGGATGGCGATGACCAAGGCGGCTAAGGCTGAAAAATACCTGAACCGTCCCGAGCTGACCGATCTGCTGACCGCGCAAGCCGCTGAAATGTCAGGCGACAGGCGCAAGGCGGAACAGAGCTATCGCAAGCTGATCCAGAACGAACAGACCCGCTTTGTCGGGGTGCGCGGGATCATGAAGCAGAAGCTGGCCGAGGGCGACACGGCCACCGCGATGGAACTGGCGAAGAAGGCGTTTGCGCTGAAACCGCGCCACACGGAAACCGGCGATGTGCTGCTGAAATTGCAAGCGCAGTCGTCCGATTGGGCCGGCGCGCGCAACACGCTGCACACCAAGCTGAAGGCGGGCGCGTTGCCCAGAGATGTACATAAACGGCGCGATGCGGTACTTGCTTTGTCCGAGGCGAAACAGGTGTTCGAGGCCGACCAGACCATCGAAGCCCGCGAGGCCGCGATCGAGGCGAACCGTTTGTCGCCCGACCTGATCCCCGCCGCGGTGATGGCTGCACAGGCGTATATCGAGCAGGGCAACAAGAAATACGCGACCCGCGTGATCAAGAAAGCCTGGGAGGCGATGCCGCATCCCGATCTGGCCGCCACCTTTGCCGCGATTGAACCCGAAGAAGACGCCGCCGCGCGGATGAAACGATTTCAGACGCTGACCAAACTGCACCGTGACCACGCCGAGACACGGATGTTGCTGGCCGAACTGCGTATCGCCAACGAAGATTTCCCGCAGGCGCGGCGCGATCTGGGGGATCTGTTCGAAACAGATCCAACCGCGCGTGTGGCGACCTTGCTGGCCGCAATCGAACGCGGTGAAGGCGCACCTGACAACGTGGTCAAGGGTTGGCTGACCCGCGCCTTGACCGTGCCGCGTGGCCCGCAGTGGGTCTGCGAGAACTGCCTGCACATTCATGCCAATTGGCAACCGGTTTGCGAAAACTGCGAAAGCTTTGACACGCTGGCGTGGATCAAACCACCCATGGCCGAGGTTGCGATGCCCGGCAGCATCGGCATGTTGCCGATGATCGTTGGAAACCCCGAACCCCAGCCCGCGCCCGATCTGACGATGATCGAGGATGCCGAGCTGTTGGACCCGGACGCGCCGGATGATCCACCGGAAAACCAGCGCACGTGATTGCAAAGACCACAGGGGAAACTCTGTGGCCTTTTGTCTGTCCGCAGATTCATACCATTCCCGCCGTATTCCTGTCGCAGTCTAAAGTCACCTTCAGGTTGAACTCTGGCCACGGCCATCCCTGACACTTGCGACGGATACTGATTATGACGACTTCAAATAGCTTTCAGGAACGCATTAAGCGGCTAGAAGCAAAGCACGGGCAGCCCGTCCGGGCAGCCACACCCAGAACCGCCCCGATGCCACGACTGGATACCGGTTGCGGACTAAGCCTGACCTCGCCCAAAATCCTGATGATCGGTTTTGGCGGGCTGGTGTCACTGGTGGTCTTAGGATCAGTTCTGACGGTTCTGATGACAATGCCGCATTAAATTCAGACAACGACACCAAAAAAGCCGCCCCATGACAGGGCGGCTTTTGCATATCGGAACGGGCAGGGCCGATCAGTAGCGGTAATGCTCTGGCTTGAACGGACCCTCGGGCGTGACGCCGATATAGGCGGCTTGCTCGGCGTTCAGTTCGGTCAGTTTGACACCGATTTTCGCCAGATGCAGACGGGCGACTTTTTCGTCCAGATGCTTGGGCAGAATGTAGACGTCGTTTTCGTAGTTGTCGCCACGGGTCCACAGTTCGATCTGTGCCAGAACCTGGTTGGTAAAGCTGGCGGACATCACGAACGACGGGTGACCGGTGGCGTTGCCAAGGTTCAGCAAGCGACCCTCGGACAGCAGGATCAGACGGTGCCCGTTGGGCATCTCGATCATGTCCACCTGTTCCTTGATGTTGGTCCACTTGTGGTTTTTCAGCGCAGCAACCTGAATTTCATTGTCAAAGTGGCCGATGTTGCCAACGATGGCCATGTCCTTCATCTCGCGCATATGCTCGATGCGGATCACGTCCTTGTTGCCGGTGGTGGTGATGAAGATGTCGGCGTCGGCTACAACGTCTTCCAGCAGCACAACCTCGAAACCGTCCATTGCCGCTTGCAGGGCGCAGATCGGATCAACCTCGGTGACTTTGACGCGGGCACCGGCACCGCGCAGCGATGCGGCCGAACCTTTGCCAACGTCGCCATAGCCCATGACGACAGCAACCTTGCCGGCCATCATGGTGTCAGTGGCGCGGCGGATGCCGTCAACCAGCGATTCCTTGCAACCGTATTTGTTGTCGAACTTGGACTTGGTGACCGAGTCGTTCACGTTGATCGCAGGGAAGGGCAGCTGACCCTGTTTTTTCAGATCGTACAGACGGTGCACGCCCGTGGTGGTTTCCTCGGAAACGCCAACGATCTGCGTGCGCATCTTGGTGAACCAGCCGGGGCTGGCGGCCATACGTTTCTTGATCTGGGCGAAAATCGCCTCTTCCTCTTCCGATTTCGGAATGGCGATCAGCTCGTCCTCACCCTGTTCGACGCGCGCGCCCAGCAGGATGTACAGCGTGGCGTCGCCACCATCGTCCAGGATCAGGTTGGGGCCGTCTTCGAACATGAACGACTTGTCCAGGTAATCCCAATGCTCGACCAGCGACTGGCCCTTGATCGCGAAGACAGGCACGCCGCTGGCCGCGATGGCCGCCGCTGCGTGGTCCTGGGTCGAGAAGATGTTGCAAGATGCCCAACGCACGTCAGCGCCCAGCGCAACAAGCGTTTCGATCAGAACAGCGGTCTGGATCGTCATGTGCAGCGACCCGACGATGCGCGACCCCTTGAGCGGTTTGCTTTCGCCGTACTCTTCACGCAGGGCCATCAGACCCGGCATTTCGGTTTCAGCAATATCCAGTTCCTTGCGGCCATAATCGGCCAGCGCGATGTCCTTGACGATATAGTCGTTTGCCATGAGGGCCCTCTTGGGTGTTGTGAAATTTGACCAGCGCATAGCAGTCTGACCCTTTCTAAACAATGGATAACCCCGCGCATGTAACGTCAATGCGATGAGATTGGCCGTATAAACATGACAAAACCGGCCTGGCGGACGCCGGGCCGGTCGGGATTAGTCCATCGATTTGTAATTAGTCGGTCAGCATGGCCAGTACTTCGCCAGCATCCGTGCCGCCATTCCAATCTTCGCCGGTTTCCAGCACACAGCTGTTGCCGTCGGGCAGATATTGAACCAGCGACCATGTTCCATTGCGCTCGGACGCCCACAGTTGGGTGTCTTTGGCTTCTTGACCGGCAACGGGTGTTTCACCGTACCAATCCACCAGCGATGCTTCCATTTCGGCGCTGGACATGCAGACGCTGTCGGCCATTGCGGTCGATGCGGACAAAATCAGTGCTGTGATGGTCAAAACGGGTTTCATGATGTGCTCCTTCAAGGATAGAACACGCAAAGGGCAAAAATGGTTCCGTTCTTTTGCAAGAGGTCACATGGCACGCGCATCGAAAACCGCATCCAGAGCGTGGCAAAGGATGCTGTCCGGGCGGCGACTGGACCTGCTGGACCCGACGCCGGTAGACATCGAGATTGAGGATATTGCGCACGGATTGGCGTTCGTTGCGCGGTGGAACGGGCAGACGCGGGGCGACTATGCCTATTCGGTCGCGGAACACTCTTTGCTGGTCGAAACCATCTATGGCCGCATCGCACCCAACGCCCCCGCAAAGTGGCGGCTTGCGGCACTGCTGCATGATGCGCCGGAATATGTGATCGGCGATATGATCTCGCCCGTGAAGGCGGCCATCGGGCCAAGCTACGGCGTGCTGGATGAACGGCTGGAGGCGGCGGTGCATCTGCGATTTGGCCTGCCCGCCAAGGTTCCGGTGTCGGTGAAGAAACAGATCAAGCGGGCCGACACGGTCAGCGCATGGATGGAAGCAACCGAGATTGCGGGGTTTTCCATTGCCGAGGCTGACAAGATTTTCGGCAAGCCTGACGCTGCGCTGATGGACGGCCTGTCGATCGTGCTGCGCCCGCCCGTTGAGACCCGCGCAGACTTTACCGCCCGGCATGCCGCGTTGTTGGGGATGTTGCCATGATCCGCGTGCGCCACGCCACCGCCCTGGATGCATCATCCATGGCCGACCTGCTGAATGCGATCATCGAGAAGGGCGGGACCACGGCCCTGACCCGTCCGGTGACGGCAAAGGATATCAAGGACTGGATGGCCGTCGATCCCGACCGGTCGTCGTGGCAGGTAGCGCTGGACGACGCCGAGGGGGTTGTCGGTTTCCAGTGGATCGCACCCCATGTGAAACTGCCGCCCGAGGCCTGTGACATTGCCAGTTTCGTGGAACTGGGCCGCACGGGTCTGGGCATCGGGTCGGCGTTGTTCGACGCCACGCGCAAAGCAGCGGATCGGCTGGGCTATGACTGGATCAACGCCACGATCCGCGCCGACAACGCGGGCGGGCTGACGTATTATCAAAGCCGCGGTTTTCGCGACTGGGCGTTTGATCAGGGCGTGACGCTGGACAGCGGTCAGGTGGTCAACAAGATCAGCAAGCGGTTTGACCTGAAATAATCAGCGCGGCGACCGTTTCGCCAGAATGCGCTGCAAGGTCCGGCGGTGCATGTTCAGACGCCGCGCGGTTTCGCTGACGTTGCGGTCGCACAGCTCGTACACCCGCTGGATATGTTCCCAGCGCACACGGTCCGCGCTCATCGGGTTTTCGGGGGGCGGGGGCAGGTCGTCGCCGCGCGCCAGCAGGGCGTTGGTAATGTCGGTGGCATCCGCAGGTTTCGACAGATAGTCGGTGGCGCCGATCTTGACCGCCGCCACGGCGGTTGCAATCGCACCATAGCCGGTCAGCACCACGACGCGCGCATCGGGGCGGCGTTCGCGCAGCACCTCGACAATGTCCAGACCGTTGCCATCCCCCAACCGCAGATCGACAACCGCATAGGCAGGCGGTCGGGCGGTTGCAATCGCACGGCCACCCGCCACGGAATCAGCAGTTTCGACATCAAAGCCGCGCTTTTCCATGGCTTTGGCCAACCGGCGCAGAAACGGCTCGTCGTCGTCCACCAGCAGCAGCGACTTGTCTTCACCGATATCCTCGGCGGTCACCTCGGTCATGCCGTCTCTCCTGCACGAAAATCACTGTCTGCAACTATGTAGTGCTGCGCACGCCGCGTCAAACGCCGGCTAGGAATGATCAACAAAGCATTGGACCCGATCGGCCATCTGTTCCGGAGTCACCTCGCGGCGGAAAAAGTCGACAAAACCGACCTCTGGCAAAACCAGATAGGTGAATGTCGTATGGTCGACAAGGTACAGGTCATCGCCAGTTGGGTGCGCCTTGTAGAAGGTTTTATAGGCCTGGCTTGCCGCCTTGATCTGTTCGGGGGATCCGGTCAGGCCGATCATTTTCTCATGCATCGCATCGGCATATTCGCCCACGACTTCGGGCGTGTCCCGCTGTGGGTCGATCGAGATAAAGACGCCGGTGGTCGAGGTGCCGTTGTCTTGCAGAATGTCGATGGCGTCGGCGTTGCGCGCCACGTCAAAGGGGCAAATGTCAGGGCAGAACGTATAGCCGAAATAGACAAGCGACGGTTCGGTGATCACATCCGCGTCGGTCACGGTTTCGCCCTTGCTGTTCAGCAACTCGAACGGGCCGCCGATCTGGCCTGAACCGCCGGCAACCGCGCTGCCGCGGCATTGGGCAAACTGGTCGTCATCGCCTGTGCGGGTGAACAGATAGGTGCCACCGACGACGGCAATGGCAACAACAGCGGCAAGAATGGCAACAAGACGGGTCATAACGGCCTCGGGCTAAGGATTGCGCCGGTTGGCGCTGCGTGGAACACTGGTATGCAGCCCTAATGTGAATTTCAATCAACTGCATCGTGACATAATGGCCCAGCCCGACCTTGACCTGATGACACGCGCCCAGCGATCAAGCTGGATACGGCTGCGCACGCTGATCCTGCTGCGCTGGGTGGCCATCATCGGCCAGTTGACGGCGATTACCGTTGCACAGCGGCTGTACGGGCTGCAACTGGAGTTGGGCCTGTGTTATCTGGCGATTGGCGTGTCGGTCATTGGCAACCTGATCGCGATCTTTGTCTTTCCCGAGAACAAACGCCTTAGCGAATTCGAAAACCTGATGATGGTCATGTTCGACCTGTTGCAACTGGCGTTTCTGTTGTTTCTGACCGGCGGGCTGAACAATCCTTTTGCGTTGCTGATGCTGGGTCCGGTGACGATTTCCGCGGCCGTGCTGACCACGCGGTCGGCGATCATGACCGGGGGAACGGCGATTGTTCTGGTCACGGTGCTGTCGGAATACCACTTTCCGCTGCGCACCGATCAGGGGCTGATCCTGCGCATTCCCGATATTTTCGTGTTCGGCCAGTGGACGGCGCTGGTCATCGCTATCGTGTTCATCGGCGCCTATTCGCGGCGGGTCACGTCAGAGATGGATTCGATGTCTGATGCGCTGTCAGCCACGCAGATGGCGCTGGCGCGCGAACAGAAGCTGACCGATCTGGGGGGCGTGGTGGCCGCTGCGGCGCATGAATTGGGCACGCCGCTGGCGACCATCAAACTGGCCAGTGCCGAGTTGATCGAAGAATTGCGCGACGCGCCGGACCTGCGCGAGGATGCCGAGCTGATCCGCGATCAGGCGGACAGGTGCCGCGATATCCTGCGTGACATGGGGCGGGCGGGCAAGGATGACCTGCACCTGCGGCAGGCCCCGCTGATGGCCGTGATTTCCGAGGCCGCCGAACCGCACAGCCATCGCGGCAAGCACATTCACTATACGCATGACCCCGAGGCCGGGGACGAGATCGACCAACCGTCGATCCTGCGCAAACCCGAGATCATCCACGGGCTGCGCAACCTGATCCAGAACGCCGTGGATTTCGCCAAGTCGAACGTCTGGGTCGAGGCGCACTGGGACGACAGCACTATATCGCTGCGCATCATGGACGACGGCCCCGGGTATCCACCGCAAGTGCTGGGCCGGATAGGCGACCCTTTCGTGACCCGCCGCCGGTCGATCGGCGAAAAGCAGGTGCGGCCGGCTTATGACGGGATGGGGCTGGGTCTGTTCATTGCCAAAACGCTGCTGGAACGATCTGGAGCCGAATTGAATTTCGAAAACGGATCAGACCCTTATGCGCCGCCAAGCCGCGTGCGCCAAGCCCGTTTGGGGGCCATCGTCGAGGTCGTTTGGGTCCGCTGCGAAATTGAAGCAAGCACAGCCGAGCTGGGGCCGAACCAACGGTTTTCACTGTAATTTTTCCATGGGTTAACGTTCTGTTAACCTTTTACTGTTTGTCTTGTTCAGGTTCTTTTCGAACTTGGGCGTATCATGCCGTTGATTGACATCATCACATTCGTCATCGTTGCACTGGCCTCGGCCGCTGCCGCCTTGGGGTTGTTTGTCTGGCTGGACGTGCTCCAGAAAAACGCCGCTGCCCAGTTCGATTCAGAAATCAATATACTGTTTGAAGGTAACCTTGCCTTACACTCCAACGCCGCAGCACTTGTGGCCCTGGATTGCAGCCTGGAAACGCTGACCTGGGATCTGCTGTACGAACAGCTGCGCCACCGGTTCAAGTCACTGCCGCGCGACCCCGCGCAATTGTCCGAGGGGGTGCATTACCTACAAGCCCATATGGTCGGCGATACCGGCCTGCTGACCCTGGAAAAACGCGGCCCCGTGGTCGAGCTGTGCCTGCCCGGCGTATCGGACCTGAGTTTGGGTCAAAGCGAGCGGTTGCTTGCACTGCAATCCAAGATCGAGACGCTGGAACGCTCTTGCGGCTCGGCGCCCTATCCCATGTGGCAAAAGGACGAGCAGGGCAGGCTGGTCTGGTCAAATGCCGCCTACGAGGATCTGCAACGCCGCATTGGACAGGACACGAACGCGCCAAATACACTGTTTGATGATGTTATGGGGTCCGCCCCCGCACCGGTTCAGCACCGCGCATCGGTGACGACCCAACCTGACGGGCTGATCCGCTGGTACGACGCGTCCCAACAGGTTATCGACGGACTGGTTGTCGCGCACGCCGTCAACATCGACGCCGTGATCGACGCCGAGGTGGCCCAGCGCAATTTCGTGCAGACGCTGGCCAAAACATTCGCGCAACTGTCCATTGGTCTGGCGATTTTCGACCGCAAGGGCCAGTTGGCGCTGTTCAATCCGGCGCTGATTGATCTGACCCGCCTGCCTGCCGAATTCCTAAGCGCGCGGCCCGATATGCTGTCATTCTTTGACAGGCTGCGCGAAAGCCGGATGATGCCCGAACCCAAGAACTACGGGTCTTGGCGTCAGGAAATCGCGGACCTGATCAAGGCCGCCGCCGATGGCCGGTACCTTGAAACCTGGACCCTGGAATCGGGCCAGACCTATCGTGTCAGCGGCAAACCACACCCCGATCGCGCCGTGGCATTCCTGATCGAGGACATCACCACCCACGTCAACATAACCCGCAATTTCCGCGCCGAGCTGGACATGGGCCAATCCATGATGGACGCCCTGTCCGAGGGGCTTGCCGTGTTTTCGCCGGCGGGGGTTATGTCGCTGTGCAACCGGGTCTATTCAGACATGTGGGGTTTTGACCCTGACCGCAGTTTCGCCGACATCACCATCGCCGACTCGGTCGACGTGTGGCAAGCCCGATGCCTGCCAACGACGGCGTGGCAAGACATATCCGATTTCATCAAAACATCCGGCCCGCGCAAGGAATGGAGCGTCGAGGTGCAGACCAATGACGGATACGCGATCAGGTGCACGATTACACCTGTCACGGGCGGGGCCACGATGGTGCAGTTCCATTTGCTGGATGACGCGGTTTCCAAGCCACCCGAAACCTTGAAAGTGGCGCAAACCGGCTGATCCTGTGCAGCCATTTTGCTTGCGGCTGGTGCCACGCACGGTAGGTTGCAGCAATGGCCGCACAGCACTTTGACATCCTGTTCCAGACACCCGATGCAACCGCCGCATTCGGCGCTGCTCTGGCCGTGCGCCTGTTGCCCGGCGACGTGATCCTGTTGGAAGGTCCAGTGGGTGCAGGCAAAACCCATCTGGCCCGCGCCCTTATCCGCGCCGTACTGTTGCAGGACGAGGACGTGCCATCACCCACATTCACGCTGGTTCAGACCTATGACACGCAAAACGGCGCGCTTTGGCACAGCGATCTGTACCGGCTGGCATCGACGTTCGAGGTCGAGGAACTGGGGCTGATCGACGCTTTTGACGATGCGATCTGTCTGATCGAATGGCCCGACCGCCTGGGCGAACTGACCCCCGAAACCGCGCTGCATCTGACGTTGGCGAACACACCGGACGACAGCGCACGCATCCTGCGCGCCACGTGGAGCGATCCCAAGTGGCAGGACCGATTGACAGGACTGACCACATGACCGACCGCGCGACCCATCTGGCGCAGTTCATCGCTGCCGCCGGCTGGCAGGATGCTGCCCGCACCACCGTTGCAGGCGATGCTTCGAACCGCCGTTATGACAGGCTGACGATGCGCGCAGGCGACACCGCAATCCTGATGGACGCGCCCCCCGACAAGGGCGAGGACGTGCGCCCCTTTGTCCGCATCGCCACTTTCCTACGCGCGCAGGGGCTAAGCGCGCCAGCAATTCTGGCGCAGGACGACACCCACGGTTTTTTGCTGCTGGAAGATCTGGGCGACGACCTGTTCGCCCGCGTCATTCCCCGCGACCCCGCGCTGGAATTGCCGCTGTACGAGGCCGCGACCGCTGTTCTGGTCGCGCTGCACAACGCCACGCCGCCGTCGCTGGCCCCCTATGATGCTGACACCATGACGCCGCTCGCCGCGCTGGCCTTTGACTGGTATCAGGCGGGTGCGACAGGGGGCGTTCAGGCCACGGAGAAATCTGCGTTCAGCGCCGCCTTTCATGCCGCATTAAAACCGCTCGACGCCACGCCGCCTGTGCTAATCCAGCGCGACTATCACGCCGAAAACCTGCTGTGGCTGCCCGACCGTGCAGGCATTGCCCGCGTCGGCCTGCTGGATTTTCAAGACGCGATGGCGGGGCATCCGGCCTATGACCTGGTGTCGATCCTGCAAGACGCGCGGCGCGATGTGCCCCCCGCGATCGAGGCGCAGATGATTGCGCGCTATATCGCCGCCAGCCCGCAGGACGCCACCGCATTCGCCCGCGCCTATGCGCTGCTGGGCCTGCAACGCAACCTGCGCATCCTGGGTGTTTTCGCCCGCCTGTGCATCCGCGACGGCAAGGCGCATTATGTCGATCTGATCCCCCGCGTCTGGGGACATATCCAGACCAACCTGAAACACCCCGACGTGGCCCCGCTGGCCAACCTGCTGGCCGGATTGCCCGCGCCAGACGCTGAAACCCTGAACCGGATCAAGAGCCAATGCGCGACACCGCCGTCATGATCTTTGCGGCCGGGTTCGGAACGCGCATGCGTCACCTGACCCAGGACCGCCCCAAGCCGATGGTGCCCGTGGCCGGGCGTCCGCTGATCGATCATGCGCTGGACATGGTGCAGGCGATTGAACCCGACCGCATTGTCGCCAACCTGCACTATCTGCCGCATGTCTTGCAGGCGCATCTGGAAGGCACCGGCGTGCAAACCGTGACCGAGACGGGCGCGATCCTTGAGACAGGCGGCGGGCTGCGCAATGCGCTGCCGCTGCTGGGCGACGGGCCTGTGTTCACGGTGAACCCCGACGCGATCTGGACCGGATCGAACCCGCTGCAGGCGTTGCGCGCGGCATGGAAGCCCGCGCAAATGGACGCGCTGTTGATGTGTGTGCCGGTTGCGCAGGCTGTCGGCTATGCGGGGCAGGGCGACTTTTCCGTTGGAAATGACGGGCGGCTGAAACGGGGGCCGGGCGCTGTTTATGGCGGGGTGCAGATCATCAAGACCGACAGGCTGGCCGAGATCGCGGAAGACAGCTTTTCGCTGAATGTGCTGTGGGACATGATGCTGCAAGACAACCGGCTGTTCGGGATCACTCACACGGGCCGCTGGTGCGACGTGGGCCACCCCGAGGGGATTGCCCTGGCCGAAGCCATGTTGGCCGCCGATGTTTGAGCCCACAGACACCCCGCGCCTGTTCGGCCTGCCACCCGGCGTGGATTTCCCCGCAGCCCTAATTGACGGGCTGCGCGACCGATTGCCCGACACCGATCCTGCGGCCATCGCCCGCGTCGACCTGATCGTGAACACCACGCGGATGCAGCGCCGCCTGCGCACGCTGTTTGATGCCGGTCCCGCCGGCCTGTTGCCGCGCGTGCATCTGGTGACAGGGCTGGACGGGCTGCTGACCGGCCCGGTGCCACCGCCCGCCGTGCCACCGCTGCGCCGCCGGCTGGAGCTGATCCAGCTGGTGTCGGGCCTGTTGGATCGCCAGACCGAGCTGGCCCCGCGCGCGTCGCTGTTCGATCTGTCGGACAGTCTGGCCGCGTTGCTGGATGAAATGCAGGGCGAGGGTGTGCCGATCGAGGCGGTGACCGAACTGGATGTGTCCGACCAGTCCGGCCATTGGGAACGGGCCAAGACGTTTATCCAGATCGCTGAAACCTATCTGGGGCCGCGCACAGATCAGATGGACGGGCAGGCGCGGCACCGTGCGGTTGTGACCGCGCTGATTGACCAATGGGAGCGCGAACCGCCGCAGCATCCGGTGATTGTGGCAGGCTCCACCGGATCGCGCGGCACTGTGCAGATGTTGATGCAGGCTGTGGCGCGGCTGCCGCAGGGGGCCGTGGTGTTGCCCGGCTTCGATTTCGACATGCCGCCCGAGGTGTGGTCGAACCTGTCCGACGGGCTGCTGGCCGAGGATCATCCGCAGTACCGTTTCCAAAGCATTGCGCGGGCGCTGGACATGCACGCGACCCAAGTCGCCGAATGGACGCAAACCCCGCCGCCCGATCCCGTGCGCAACAAGCTGGTGTCGCTGGCGCTGCGGCCGGCCCCTGTCACCGACGCGTGGCTGGTCGAGGGGCCCAAGCTGGACGGGCTGGCCGGTGCGCTGGACGGTGTCACGATGGTGAACGCCGAAACCCCGCGCGCCGAGGCGCTGGCGATTGCCATGCGCCTGCGTCTGGCCGCCGAGCGGGGCGAGACGGCGGCGCTGATCACCCCCGACCGGATGCTGGGGCGGCAGGTGACGGCGGCGCTGGACCGGTGGGACATCCTGCCCGACGACAGCGCGGGTGTGCCGCTGCACCTGTCGCCACCGGGGCGGCTGTTGCGGCACACCGCGTCGCTGCTGCGCGACACGCTGGACGCCGAGGCGTTGCTGACCCTGCTGAAACATCCGCTGGTGCACAGCACCGCCACCCGCAACCTGCACCAATTGAACACGCAACGGCTGGAATTGCAGATCCGCAAGGAAGGCTTGCGCTATCCGACACCCGACACGTTGGTCGCCACCGCAGCCCGCGCGGTGCGGGGCGATGACGAGGTGGCGCAGATCACCGCATGGGCCGAATGGCTGGCCGCAACCGTGTGCGATCGTGACACCGGCGAAGATCACGAATTGTCGGATTGGGTCACCTTGCACCGCGCTTTGACCGAGGCGCTGGCGGGCGGGCAAGACGGCGCAGACAGCGGCGGATTGTGGGCGAAAAAGGCCGGTGCCGAAGCACGGCGCATCATGGATGCCCTGGCGGACGAGGCCGCGCTGGGGGGGGCCATGTCGGCGGCGGACTATGCCGACCTGATCGGTGCTTTGTTGGCAGCGGGCGAAGTACGCGACCGCGACGCGCCTTTTGCCGGTGTGATGATCTGGGGCACGCTCGAGGCACGGGTTCAGGGGGCCGATCTGGTCATTCTGGGCGGCATGAACGACGGCACATGGCCCGAAGCCCCCGCACCCGATCCCTGGCTGAACCGCGTGATGCGCCACAAGGCGGGGCTGCTGCTGCCCGAACGGCGCATCGGGCTGGCGGCCCATGATTTTCAACAGGCGGTGGCCGCGCCCGAGGTCTGGATCACGCGTGCGGTCCGGTCGGACGACGCCGAAACCATCCCGTCGCGCTGGATCAACCGGATGCAGAACCTGCTGCTGGGCTTGCCCGCGCAGGGCGGGCCCGACGCGTTGAAGGCGGCGCAGGCGCGCGGCGATGTCTGGTTGGCGCGCGCGGGTGCTTTGGAGGAGGCTGATCCCGTGGCCCCCGCACCACGCCCGTCGCCGCGCCCCCCAGTCGCCGCGCGGCCCCGCACGCTGTATGTGACCGACATTCAGCGGCTGATCCGCGATCCTTATGCGGTGTACGCCAAACATTGCCTGAAATTGCGCCCGCTGAACCCGCTGGTGCAGGACGCCGATGCGCGGCTGCGCGGCATTGTCCTGCACGAAATCATGGAACGATTCCTGCCGATGACGCTGGCCGACCCGTCCACGCTGACCGCGGCCCACCTGGTGCAGACCGCCGACGCGGTTCTGGCCGATGTGGTGCCATGGCCCACGTTCCGCACCCTGTGGCAGGCGCGCATTGCCCGCGTCGCCGATTGGTTCGTGGCACAGGAACTGGAGCGGCGCAAAACCGCGACGCCGCTGGCGCTGGAAAAGGACGCGCAGGGCACACTGATGCTGGACGACATCGGTATGACCATCGCCTGTCGCGCCGACCGGATTGACGAGACGTCGGACGGGTCCGCGATTTTGTACGATTACAAAACCGGATCCGCGCCCAAGCCTGCAATGCAAAAGCATTTCGACAAACAATTGCTGATCGAGGCGGCGATACTGGAAGAGGGCGGGTTCAAATCCGTTGGTATGCGCCCCGTGCGCGGTGCCGTGTACATCGGTCTGGGATCAACCCCCGAAGAGGTCGCGGCGCCCTTGCTGGACGAGCCGCCGGAAAAGACGCTGGAAGACCTGCGCACCTTGTTGTCTGCCTATCTCGACCCCGAAAAAGGCTTTACCGCGCGCCGCGCGCCGCGTTCCGAAGTGAACGAAGAAGACTATGACCAGCTGGCCCGCTACGGCGAATGGGACACCGGCACCAAGGCCACGCCCGAGGATGTGACATGACGGTTCTGGACGAAGCCACCCGCCGCCAGCTTGAGGCCGCGCGACCCGATGCGTCGACCTGGCTTTCGGCCAATGCCGGGTCGGGCAAGACGCGGGTGCTGACCGACCGCGTGGCGCGGCTGTTGCTGGACGGGGTCGAGCCGCAGCATATTCTGTGCCTGACCTATACCAAGGCGGCGGCGTCCGAGATGCAGAACCGGCTGTTCAAGCGGCTGGGGGCCTGGGCGATGCTGCCCGACGCCGAACTGGCGCAATCGCTGGTCGATCTGGGCGCGCGCCATGCCACTTCGACAGAGGCCCTGCGCCGCGCGCGCACACTGTTTGCCAGTGCCATCGAAACCCCCGGTGGACTGAAAATCCAGACGATCCACTCGTTCTGCGCGGCCCTTTTGCGGCGCTTTCCGCTTGAGGCGCAGGTCAGCCCGCAGTTCACCGAGATCGAAGACCGCGCCGCCGACATGCTGCGCGCCGACATCGTGGACCGCATGGCGCTGGGTGGTGAACGCGACATTGTGCGGGCGCTGGCCGCGCAATTCACCGGCGAGGATTTCGGCAATCTGACCCGCCAGATTGTCAGCCAGCAAGCGGGCTTTGACCCGGCGCTGGACTGGGCGGGTTGTCTGAACCTGTTCGACCTGCCGCCCGATCTGACCGCCGATGCCGTCGCCGCCCGCGTGTTGCTGGGCAACGAGGCGGACATGCTGGCCACGCTGATCCCGCATTTGCTGGCCAAGGGCGGTAATGACGCCAAGGCAGGATACAAGCTGCAACAGATCGACCGGATGGACCTGTCCTCGCTGGCCGTGATGGAAGATGTGTTTCTGACCGGTGCCAGCGCCAAGGAACCGTTCACCGCCAAGCTGGGCAGTTTCCCCACCAAACCCACGCAGGCCAAGGTTGCCGACATGATGCCCGCGCTAGAGGATCTGATGCGCCGGGTCGAGGACACACGGGCGCTGCGGCTGGGCTTTGCCGCGGCGCGCAAGACCCACAGCCTGCACCGGTTTGCCGCACCTTTTCTGACGCATTATGCGCAGGCCAAACAATTGCGCGGCTGGCTGGACTTTGACGACCTGATCAACAAGGCGCGCAGCCTGCTGTACGACAAGAAGGTCGCCGCGTGGGTGCTGTACCGGATCGACGGCGGCATTGATCATATTCTGGTGGACGAGGCGCAGGACACCAGCCCGGCGCAATGGGATGTGGTGCGCAAGCTGACCGAGGAATTCGCCAGCGGCGAAGGCGCGCGCCCCGAGGACAAACGCACGGTGTTCGTGGTGGGCGACACCAAACAGTCGATCTATTCCTTCCAAGGGGCCGATCCGCGAGAATTCCACCGGATGCAGGCGGAATTTCAGCAGCGCATCGAAGGGGCAGGGCAGTTGTTCCAGGAACGCACGCTGGACTTCTCGTTCCGTTCGTCGCCTGCGGTTTTGCGGCTGGTCGATACGTGTTTTTCCGAGGACGCCCAGCCCAGTTTCGCCAAACAGGCGCAGCATATCGCGTTCAAATCCGACCTGCCGGGGCGCGTGGACCTGTGGCCGTTCCGCGAAAAGGCCGAGAAACAGGAAGAAAACGTCTGGTACGATCCGGTTGACCGGCTCAGCCCGACGCACCACGATCTGCTGTTGGCGCGCGATGTGGCCGAACACATCAAACATCTGATGGAATCCGAGACCATTCCCGACGATGGCGCAGCCCCCGGCACCTATGTGCGGCGGCGGGTGCGGGCGGGGGATTTCCTGATCCTTGTGCAGCGGCGGTCGACCCTGTTTTCCGAGATTATCCGCGCCTGCAAGGCGCTGGACCTGCCGATTGCGGGGGCCGACCGGCTGAAGGTGGGCGGCGAGCTTGCGGTCAAGGATCTGGCGGCGTTGCTGTCGTTTCTGGCCACGCCCGAGGACAGCCTGTCGCTGGCCACGGTGCTGCGGTCGCCGCTGTTCGGCTGGACCGAGCAACAGTTGTTCAGTCTGGCCAATGGGCGCACTGAAACCCATCTGTGGCCGGCGCTGCGCCAACGGAAAGAAGAATTTCCGCAGACACATGCGGTGCTGCGCGACTTGCGCGACAACGTCGATTACCTGCGCCCCTATGACCTGATCGAACGTGTCCTGACGCGTCACGACGGGCGGCGCAAGCTGTTGGGGCGGCTGGGGGTCGAGGCCGAGGACGGCATTGACGCGATGCTGTCGCAGGCGCTGGCATACGAACGCACGGATGTGCCCAGCTTGACTGGATTTCTGGTGTGGATGCGCACCGACCAGTTGGAAATCAAACGCCAGATCGACAGTGCATCAGACCAGATCCGCGTGATGACGGTCCACGGCTCCAAGGGGTTGGAAGCGCCGATTGTGATCCTGCCCGACACTGCCAAACGCGACATCCGCATTCTGGACGAGGTGTTTGATGTGGGCGGTCATCCGGTGTGGAAGCCCAAATCGGCAGAAATGCCGCAGGCCGTTGCTGATGCGATGGACCAGAAGAAACAGGACATCGCAGAGGAACGCTTGCGCCTGCTTTATGTGGCTCTGACACGGGCGGAAAAGTGGTTGATCATCGCGGGCGCGGGCGAGCCGGGCAAGAATGGTGACAGCTGGTACGAGATTGCGCAGACCGCGCTGGACCAGATGGGTGCGGTCGATACGCTGACCGATCAGGGAACGATCAAACGGTTCAGTCATGGCGACTGGTCGGCACCCCCACTGATTGAACAGTCAGCGCCCGCCGCGCATACGGCCCAGGTCGATCCGCTGTTCCACACCTCTGCCCAGCGCCCGCCGGAGCCGCCCAAAACCCTGTCGCCGTCCGACCTTGGCGGGGCCAAGGCGCTGCCGGGGGATCTGGGCGCGGATGAGGATACGGCGAAATCCTTTGGCTCGGCGGTGCACCTGCTGCTGGAACGTATGGCAGGGCGTGATGCCGCCCATTGGCCCACGATCATCGACGTGTGTCGCGGCAATTTTGCTGAAATGCCTGACGCGATGTGGGAAATCGCTGTGCAAGACGCCCGCGCGGTCCTGCAAGCGCCACATCTGGCACATCTGTTCCACGATCAGGCATTGGCCGAGGTGCCTGTTACCGCCGCCTTTGGCCCTGCGCGACTGCACGGCATCATTGACCGTTTGATCATCCACGACGATCACGTCCTTGCGATAGATTACAAAACCAACCGTGTCGTGCCGGACACGCCCGAGGCCGTCCCCGACGGGTTGTTGTTGCAGATGGGGGCCTATGCGCAGGCCCTGTCACAGGTGTTTTCGGGCAAACGCATCGACGTGGCGATCCTGTGGACCACGGACCAGACGTTGATGCCGCTGTCTGAAACATTGGTCACAACTGTATTGCGACGGGCGGGGTACCTTGACGATCCAATGGGTGCTACATAGGTTCACAGTCCACATTCAAGCTGGCAGGAGACACCCCTATGGCAACCGTTGCAGTTACAGACGCTACCTTTGACGCCGAAGTCAAAAACTCGGACATCCCCGTTGTCGTAGACTTCTGGGCAGAATGGTGCGGCCCGTGCAAGCAGATCGGCCCGTCGCTGGAGGAACTGTCCGCCGAGATGGAAGGCAAAGTGAAGATCGTCAAAGTGAACGTTGACGAGAACCCGAATTCCCCCGCCCAGATGGGTGTGCGCGGCATTCCTGCCCTGTTCATCTTCAAGAACGGCGAAGTCGTGTCGAACATGGCCGGCGCCAAGCCCAAAGCGGCGCTGCAAAACTGGATCAACGATTCGATCTAAGTCGCATCACCGCCAGTGAACGAAAGGGGCGCCCTGTCGGGGTGCCCTTTTTTATTGCGGAATGGGCCAGCCGAACCGCGCCAGACGCGCGGCAATTTTCGCTTGGGCCGACGGGTGGCCCGCGTTGATCGACTGGTCTTGCCAGAACCACCAGATGTATCTGGCATAGTCGGGGCGGTGATCGGCAATGCGGCGAAAGCTGTCAGGATCCTCGCCGCGCAGGGCGATGTGGTGAAAGTCGATCTTGGCGAACAGGATGGCAGGTTTGCCGAAAAAATACCCGTTGAACGCCGCCGATGAATTCTGTGTGACCACGCAATCGCAGGCCGGCAACAGGCGTTCCATGTCCCCCATGCGGACCTCCATCAGCGGGTCGCGGTCCGTGATGGCTTCCAGGGCCGCTATCTCGGCATCGGAATAGACCTCTTTGGGGTGCAAGGTGGCGATGATGCGTTTGTCGGGCCATGCGGCGCGGGTGCGGTGGATCATGTCCAGCGGGCTGCACGTCTGGAACGAACGATGTTCGGTCAGGCGGCCCTGAAGCGGGATATAGACGAAAGCGCCCGCGTTGGCGGTGGCATCGCCGAACAGCCGTTTCTTCCAGAAGCCGTAAAACCGCTTTGCCTCTTTAGGTGCGATATCGTCCACCGGAAACACGCTGCGCGCCACATCCCAGTCCCAGCGCTGGTCGGTCTGGTCGATCTGCCAGAATGGATAGTGATAGACGCGACGGAACGTCAGCCCCTGCGCGCCCACGGGCGGCTTCATGTGGGTCAGCGTCGGCCCGCCCTGCGCTGCACCAGACAGCCGCGCGGCCCGTGTGCCCTCAAGATAGTCGGGTTGCAGCCCTGCATCGCCCAGCACCGCCGCGATCTTGCCAATGAAATTATGCGCGCCCTTGGCCGCGCTGTCGCGCAGGCCTTGCTCTAGATAAAACCGGACCGTGTTCGGGGTGCTCATGGGCCATTGCTAGCCGCCTGCATCGGCACAGACAAGCCGCTGCCCTTGTGCGCGGATGCCCCCGCCGCCATATAGGCCATCAAGACACAGGAGCGCGACAATGGAAAAATCCGACTTTCCCGGATGGCACGGGACCACGATCATCGGCGTCAAGAAGGACGGCAAAGTGGTGATTGCAGGTGACGGCCAGGTGTCGCTGGGCCAAACCGTCATCAAAGGCACCGCGCGCAAGGTGCGCCGCCTGTCTCCCGGCGGGTTTGACGTGGTGGCAGGCTTTGCCGGATCTACCGCCGATGCCTTTGCCCTGCTGGAACGGCTTGAGACAAAGCTGGAAGCGACGCCGGGCCAACTGGCCCGTGCCAGCGTGGAACTGGCCAAGGACTGGCGCACAGACAAATACCTGCAAAAGCTCGAAGCGATGCTGATCGTGTCGGACGGGTCCGAGATGTTCGTGATCACCGGCGCGGGCGACGTGCTGGAACCTGAACATGACGTGGCGGCCATCGGGTCGGGCGGCAACTATGCGCTGGCGGCGGCACGCGGCATGATGGACAGCGACCGTGACGCCGAAGCGGTGGCGCGGGCCGCGATGGCGATTGCGTCGGACATTTGCGTGTATACCAACGGCAACCTGACGGTCGAAACCATATCGGCCAGCGGCGATGCAAAACCGGCATCATGACCGAATTTGACCGCAACGACCTGCGTGCCGCTGTTGGCGCCGGCCTGCTGAGCGAAGCGCAGGCGGCATCGCTGCTGGCATTGGCCCAAAGCCGTCGCGGCGCGCGCGAAGGCCTGCCTGCGGGCGATGAGCCCTTCGAGCTGTTCAAAGGCTTTAACGAGATTTTCATCGTCATCGGCTTGATCATTCTGTCGGTAGGCTGGGCGACTGTCACCGGTCTGTCTGTGGCGACATCGCTGGGCGGATTTCAGGGCAAGATCGTTTTGGCCGCTGTCGTCGGTGCGCTGGTCCTGTGGGGCCTGTCTGAATATTTCGTGCGCCGTCGTCGTATGGTGGCCCCGGCGATTGCCCTGTCGATCCTATGGGCGATGAACGCCAGCGCAGGCCTAAGCGCGCAACTGGCCGAACCGTTCATGGTGGCACAGGCGGATTATTCCAGCCTGCTGCTGCCCATTGGTCTGACCACTGGCGCGATTGCAATATACTGGCTGCGGTTTCGCGTGCCCTTTGCCATGGCGCTGATTGCGCTGGGCGTCTTTGCCCTGTCGCTGATGATGGGGGCGATCCGCATGGGCACGCCTGCCAACGTCAGCGACTTTTTCCTGCTATCGGCCAGCGGCCCCTTTGCGTGGATCACGCTGCTGGTGGGGCTGGTGGTGTTCGCCGTCGCCATGTTCTTTGACATGAGCGACCCGCACCGCGTCACCCGCCGGTCGGCACAGGGGTTCTGGCTGCACGTTGTGGCCGCGCCCGCGCTGGTCAACACCATCGCGCTGAGCCTGCTGGAAGGCGGAACGGGCAATGCGCACCTGATGCTGCTGGCGGTTCTGCTTCTCTTCGCCATCGTTGCCATCATCATCGACCGCCGGTCGTTCCTGATTGCCGCCATCGCCTATAGCGTCACGCTGGCGGGCACGGTGTTTGGTGGCGACGGGGCGGCGACAACCGTGCTGGTTCTGGGCATCTTTCTTGTCACACTTGGCGCGTTCTGGACACCGATCCGCGCCGCCCTTCTTTCACCTTTGGCCAGGGTTCTGCCGCTTGACCGGCTGCCACCCTCGCACTGAATACGGGACAACTTATGACCGACCTTACCCCCCGCGAAATCGTTTCCGAACTCGACCGGTTCATCATCGGCCAGAACGACGCCAAGCGCGCCGTGGCTGTCGCCCTGCGCAACCGCTGGCGGCGCAAGCAACTGTCCGATGACCTGCGCGACGAGGTTTACCCCAAGAACATCCTGATGATCGGACCCACCGGCGTCGGCAAAACCGAGATCAGCCGCCGTCTGGCAAAACTGGCCCGCGCGCCGTTCCTGAAGGTCGAGGCGACCAAGTTTACCGAAGTCGGCTATGTCGGCCGCGACGTTGAACAAATCATCCGCGATCTGGTGGATTCCGCCATTGTCATGACCCGCGAACACATGCGCGACGACGTCAAGGCCAAGGCCCGCGCCGCCGCCGAGGAACGTGTGATCGACGCCATCGCCGGCACCGATGCGCGTGACGGCACCCGCGAAATGTTCCGCAAAAAGCTGAAGTCGGGCGAACTGGACGACACCGTGATCGAGCTTGAGGTGGCGGACACGTCGAACCCCTTTGGCGGCATGGACATTCCCGGCCAGCCCGGCGGGGCCAGCATGATCAATCTGGGCGATATATTCGGCAAGGCCATGGGCGGACGCACGGTGCGCAAGAAACTGACCGTCGCGCAAAGCTATGACGTGCTGATCGGCGAAGAGGCCGACAAGCTGCTGGACGACGAAACGGTGAACAAGGCCGCCGTGGCGTCGGTGGAAAACAGCGGCATCGTGTTCCTGGACGAGATCGACAAGGTCTGTGCCCGTTCCGATGCGCGTGGCGCGGATGTCAGCCGCGAAGGCGTGCAGCGCGACCTGCTGCCGCTGATCGAGGGCACCACCGTCAGCACCAAGCACGGGCCGGTGAAAACCGACCACATCCTGTTCATCGCATCGGGTGCGTTCCATGTGTCGAAACCGTCGGACCTGTTGCCGGAATTGCAGGGCCGTCTGCCGATCCGCGTGGAATTGCGCGCCCTGACCGAAAATGATTTTGTCCGCATCCTGACCGAAACCGACAACGCCCTGACGCGCCAGTACACCGCGCTTATGGGCACCGAGGATCTGACCGTCAGCTTTACCGAGGACGGCATTGCCGCACTGGCCAAGATCGCCGCCGAAGTGAATGCCTCGGTCGAGAATATCGGCGCGCGGCGGCTGTATACCGTGCTTGAGCGTGTGTTCGAGGAACTGTCTTTCACAGCACCCGATCGTGGCGGTGAAGAGGTGGTGGTAAACGCCGAATTCGTCGACAAGAACCTGGGCGAACTCATGGCCTCGCCCGACATCAGCCGTTACGTTCTGTGACAACGCAATCGCTGCACTTCCCACCCTTCCGGTTTCAGCCTAGGCTGGCCCGAAGGGTGGGCATCGGATGCTGCGTTTTCTGATCATTTCCGTATTTCTGCTGTCTGCCTGTGCGGATCGCGTGGCATCGCCCGTGGTGCCCGCTGCGCTGGACATCGGCACCATCCGCAGCGTCTTTGTCGGCACCACCCGTTTGGAATATCCGCCCGGCACATTCAGCATCGGACGGTCCCCCAACCTAAGCCTGCTTCAGGTCAAAGTGTCGATCCCGCCCGACCACACCTTTGGCGAAATCTCGGACGGTCAGGAAAACCCGCAGCCCGGACGGGATTTTGTCATCGCCCAGCGCAACAACTTTGCCACGCCCAACGCCTTTCGCAATGCGCTGAACATTGAGATTGAAAAGAAGAACGCGCCGGGGCGCGAGGTGACCGTGTTTGTCCACGGGTTCAACAACAGCTTTGCCGACGGGGTGTTCCGCATCGCGCAAATGGCCAACGACCTGAAATTGCCCGGATCATTCGTGTCCTATGCCTGGCCCAGTCGCGGCAATCCATTGGGCTATCAATACGATTCCGACAGCGCTTTGTTTGCGCGCGATGGCCTGCAAGAGCTGCTGTACAACATTCAAGGCGCGGGCACCGATCAGATCATTCTGGTGGCCCATTCGATGGGTGGCATGTTGTTGATGGAAACCCTGCGCCAGATCGAGATTGCCCGCCCCGGCTGGACCTCGGAAAACATCTCGGGTGTTATTTTGCTGTCGCCTGATCTGAACGTGGATGTGTTCCGGTCGCAGGTGCGCAGTTTTGAGAAACTGCCGCAGCCGTTTATGATTTTCGTGTCGAAACGGGACATCGTGTTGAAACTGTCCGCCCGGCTGCGCGGCGAGACATCTCAACTGGGCAATCTCGGCTCGGCCGCCGATCTTGATGATTTGCCGGTGCAGGTGATTGACGTAAGCGCCTTTGAAGATCGCAAAAGCGGCGACCACTTTGTCACTGCGGGATCGCCTGCGTTGGGTGCGCTTTTGGCGAACCTTGCAAGGCTGGACGAGGGGTTCGTGCGCGGACGTCGCGGTATTGATATATCCTTGCCCGGAACGCGGCGGGTCTACGGCAATGCGTCCGAGCTGATCGTGAAGGCGCCTGACAAATGAGGTGCGTCGACCCCGTGGCGGGTCGCAGCCGGGTTAAGACGGCCTAGCGCCGTTTGCGCAGATAGACGTAATAGGCGCCGGTGCCGCCGTGGCGGATATTCGCGGGGGTGATTTGCAGCACAGCCTGGGCCAGCGGGGCCATCGACAGCCATTGCGGCACCTGATGGCGCAGCACACCAAAGCGCACGGGGATCGGGCCGCCTTCGTCGCGGGCCTTGCCTTTGCCGGTGATCACCAGAACCAGCCGTCTGCCCGAAGCCTGCGACGACAGGATAAACCGCGTCAGTGCGGGGTGGGCGTGGTCCAGCGTCATGCCGTGCAGGTCGATGCGGCCTTCTGGTTTCAGCTTGCCGCGGCGCATCTGGTCGAACGCTTTGCGGTCCATCTGAACCTGCGCCTTTGACAGCCGTTCGGCCACGGGGCGCAGCACATCGCGGGTGATGGTGGGCTGACCCTTGGACGTCGCAGGTTTGGGCAAGGTCTCGAACCGGGGGACCACACGGGGTTTGGGCGGGTCGACCTGTGTGACCTCAAGCGCCTGTTTCATCGCCGCACCGCTGTCCAGCCTTTCAGCCTTTTCCGTCACCTTGCGCCACAGCTCAAGCTCGTCTGGTCGCAGACGCCGCCGGGTCATATCGCGCTTTCTGGTAGCATCGCATAGGCGCGCTGGATCGGCAGCAGCACATACATGCGCCCCGGATCACGCAGCCTGCCAGCCGCACGGCCCGCCGCATCGCCTGTGCCAAAGAACACATCGGCACGCTGCGCGCCCTTGATGGCAGACCCCGTGTCCTGGGCGATCATCAGACGGCGCAGGGGTGCCTTGCCATCTTTTTCAATCCACACCGGCGCGCCCAGTGGAACATACGACGGATCGACCGCAATCGACCGCATCGTGGTGATCGACCGGTTCATCGCACCCAACGGGCCGCGGTCGGCGGGCACTTCGCTGACCTCGCGGAAAAACACATAGGACGGGTTGTGGTACAACAATTCGCGCCCGTCGTCGGGATTGCGGCGCACCCAATTCTTGATCACATCGGCGCTGACCTGATGGGCGTCATAGGTTCCGCGCCGCACCAGTTCGGCCCCGATCGAGCGATAATCCTGACCGTTCGACCCTTCGTAGCCGACACGCAGGAACGTGCCGTCGGGCAGGCGAATACGGCCAGACCCCTGAATTTGCAGAAAGAACAGCTCGACCGGGTCATCAACCCAGGCAATCTCCAGCCCGCGCCCGGCCATGGTGTCCCCGTCCAGAATATCACGCCGGCTGAGCCACGGGCGTGTCACCCGCGCCTCGGGCGGCATGGCGTAGACAGGATAGCGAAAGCGCGGCGTTTGCTGGCGTGAACCGTCAAGTTCGGGTTCGAAATAGCCGGTAAACAAGCCGTCCTTGCCGTCCTGGATCAGCACGGGCCGGAAGAACAATTCGAAAAACGCACGCGGTTCGGGGTTTTGCGCGGCAAGCGCGCACAAGGCGCGCCAGTCCGGGTCCGGTAAATCCTGACAGGTGTTTTTGAACGTGGACAGGGCGGCGGCGTGATCGTCGTTGGCCCAGCCGTCAAGCTGGTCAAAGCTGGCCACCTGCACCCGAGTTTCGGACTGAACCGGCTGCGTCATCGCCGCCCCCATAAGGATCGCGGCGACGGCACGCCGCCAGATCACGCGTCTGTGGAAACCAGCAGCCAATTTGGATCATCCGAACCCATTGTCCGCGCAAAGGCCCACGTGTCCTTCTGGCGCTTGATTTCGGTTGTGCTGCCTTCGACGATATCCCCACCCTTGTCGCGCACGGCAGAGGTCAGTTCGGCAACAAAGCGCAGGGTCAGTTCGGCCTCGTTGGTGGTGGGGTCAAAGGTGGCGTCGGTCAGTTTGATCTCGCTGACGCCGATAAAGTTCACGTCAATGGTCAGGCCCTGGTCTTCGCGTGCGGCCACGCCGTCGACAAAGCTTTCGTAAACCTCTTCAGACAAGAACGGCTGAATTTGGGCCAACTCGCCTTTGTCGTAGCCCAGAATGATCATCTCATAGGCCCCGCGTGCACCGCCCAAAAAGTCAGACACGTTGAACGACGGCTCGACCCGTTTCATCGCGGCCAATGCCTTGGCGGCTTCGCTGTCTTCGGGGACGTGATCGGTGATGTCCAGATCGGGACCGCCTTCGATCACTTCGAATTCGGGACGCATGGCTCCTGTTTGTTCTTTGGTCACGGGGGGCTTTTCAAACCCTTCGCGCGTGCCCAGAACGCTTTTCAGGCGCAGGATCAGGAAAATGGCGATGCCAGCCAGAACCAACAGTTGGATTAGGGGCGCTTGCATTGAAATAAACCTCTTTCAGGCGGAAAAGTGGTAACCCGCGTTATTGAACATTATGTAGGGGCTGGGGCGCACCAAGTCCACCGCGCCCACAGGAAAGGATCGTTCGTATGTGGTTGTTTTTGGCATTTCTCGCTGTGCCATTGATCGAGATTACACTTTTTATCCAGATCGGTGGTGCCATCGGGTTGGAATGGACGCTGTTCATTGTCATCACCACCGCCATTCTGGGCACCTATCTGATGCGTCAGCAGGGGTTGCGGACCATTGAAAAGTTGCGGTCGTCAATGAACGAGCTGACCGACCCGACCGAACCGCTGGTGCACGGGGCGATGATCCTGTTTGCAGGCGCGTTGTTGCTGACGCCCGGGTTTTTCACCGACACCATCGGGCTGACGCTGATGATCCCGCAGGTGCGGTCGTGGATGTTCCAGACCATGCGCAGCCGGATCAACGTGGCCAGTTTTGCCACCAGCGGTCGGCGGCCGCAGCAGCACCCGCGCCGTCCCGATGTCATCGACGCCGATTATCAGGATGTGACGCCGGAAACGGACGAACCCCAAGGCCCCTCTGGCTGGACCAAGCCATAAGGCATGGCATTGAGCAGGCCCCGCCAACCTGCTAAAGCGGAAAAAACGCATTTCAACAGGAGACTTCAATGGCTGAAACCGACGGTCAGGCACCGCAGCAACAGGCACAACCGCAAATGCGGATTCTGGGCCAGTTCATCCGCGACATTTCGTTCGAAAACATCATGGCGCAAAAAGGCGCACCGCAAGATGTGCAGCCCGATGTGCAGGTTCAGGTCAACCTTGATGCCAAAAAGCGCACCGCTGACAATCAATACGAGTCAGCGATCAAACTGAACGTCACATCCAAGGTCAAAGGCGGCGACGCGACGCTGTTCGTGCTGGAAATCGACTATGTCGGTATTTTCCACATCGAAAACGTGCCCGAAGACCAGATGCACCCGTTTCTGCTGATTGAATGCCCGCGCATGATCTTCCCGTTCCTGCGCCGCGTTGTCAGCGACATCACCCGCGACGGTGGCTTCCCGCCGCTGAACCTGGAAAACATTGATTTCATTGCTATGTACCGCAACGAAATCGCACGTCGTCAGGCGGAAAACCCGCCCAAAGCCGACGCATGATCTGACGAATGCTGAGGGCCGTCCGGCGGCCTTCAGCCTTTTGCCCACAAGGCGGCGTCGCCCATTTTCTCGACAAATGTGGCGTGGGCCTGGGCCTCTTCCTGTGTGATACGTGACGGCAACGGGTTTGGCCGCGGCTTGGGTGTCCAGTCGGGCAGGTCGGTGTCTGTCTTTTGCGAACCCCCGGTCGACAGGCCGAAATCGGGCTGCCGTCCACCGATCAGTTCCAGATAGACCTCGGCCAGAATTTCACTGTCCAGCAAGGCCCCGTGCAGGGTCCGCGCGTCGTTGTTGATACCAAAACGGCGACACAGCGCATCCAGCGATGCGGGCGAGCCGGGAAAGCGTTTGCGCGCAATCTCCAGCGTATCGATGGCCCGGTCATAGGGGATTTCGGGCAGGTTCATCCATTTCAGTTCGGCATTCAGAAACTTCATGTCGAAGGCTGCGTTGTGGATCACCAGTTTGGCGTCGCCGATAAAGTCCAGAAACGCCTGACCGACGGCCGCGAACTTGGGTTTGTCGCGCAGGAAATCATCCCCCAACCCATGCACCTGAAATGCCTCGTCGGGCATCCCGCGTTCGGGGTTGATGTATTGGTGATAGGTTTTTCCCGTCGTCATATGTCCCATCAGTTCGACCGCGCCAATCTCGACGATACGGTCGCCGCTGTAGGGATCAAATCCGGTGGTTTCGGTGTCCAGAACGATCTCACGCATGGGATAAGCCTGCCTTGATGGTGTTTACGATGGCCTGCACCTGTTCGCGGGCGTGGTCCATCGTGTCGGTGATCACAACATAGTCGGACAGCGCGACTTTGTCATCGTTGGGCATTTGCTTTGCCTTGATCTGTTCGAACTGCTCCAGCGTCATGGTGCCGCGTTCCATCACCCGCTTTTGCTGCAATTCCGCCGGAGTAGAGACGCATACAACCGCATCCATCCGCGCATTGCCGCCGGTTTCGAACAGCAGCGGAATGTCGAACACCAGAATGTCCGATTGCGCTGTGTCTATGAACTGTTGTCGGTCCTGCCCCACCAGCGGATGCACGATTTTCTCGATCTTCACCAGCAAGGTGGGGTCTTCGGCGATCAATGCACGCAAGGACGGGCGCGACACCGTGTCGTCGATCACCGCACGCGGTTCCAATGCGCGCATCGGCTCGACCGCACTGCCGCCCTTGCTGTAAATCCGGTGCACGGCGGCGTCTGCATCCCACACGTCACAGCCCGCTTCGGCGAACAATTTGGCCGTGGTTGATTTGCCCATGCCAATGGACCCGGTCAGCCCCAGAAGAAAGCTCATCGCAGGGCTGCCGCGCGGGCTGCGCTGTCCACGGTGGGGCGTTGGCCAAACCAGCGCTCGAACCCCGGAACCGCCTGGTGCAACAGCATCCCCAGACCGTCGACCACCACACAGCCTTGGTCTTCGGCAGTTGCCAGCAACCTGGTTTTCAGCGGCGTATATACCAGATCTGTCACCACGGTGCCGCGCCGCAACCCATCCAGCGGAATGCGCATCTCGGGCTTGCCGATCATGCCCAGCGACGAGGTGTTCACCGTCAGCACCGCATCGTCCAGCATATTGCCGGCCTGCACCCAGTCATAAACCTGCACCCGATGGCCAAAGTCCGCGGCCAGTTGGTCGGCCCGCACGCGGGTGCGGTTGGTCAACATAATCTCGGGCACACCGGCATCCAGCAGC
Organism: Sulfitobacter sp.; assembly: GCA_034669925.1. Taxonomy (GTDB): domain Bacteria; phylum Pseudomonadota; class Alphaproteobacteria; order Rhodobacterales; family Rhodobacteraceae; genus Pseudosulfitobacter. The sequence goes on along the minus strand of JAXMOM010000001.1, from coordinate 2,176,016 downwards.
GACGCCACGACCGCGCGCGATGCACCGCCCGCGCCGATGATGGCTGCGGGGCCGGATTGCGGCACCCAATTCGGCGCGCCGGCTTTCAGGTTTTCCAGAAACCCGTAACCGTCTGTATTGTCTGCCTGAATCTTGCCATCCTTGCGGAAGATAATGGTGTTCGCCGCCCCGATAAGCGTGGCGCGATCGGTCACCATATCCGCGATCTTTAGCACTGCTTCCTTGTGGGGTATCGTGATGTTCACCCCCACAAACCCCATCTGCGGCAGCGTGCGCAGCACCTGCTCAAGATCTTCGGGTTCGACATGCATGGGGATGTAATGCCCCTTTAGCCCCAGTGCTTTCAGCCAATGGTGCTGTAGCTGCGGTGACTTGGAATGGGCAACGGGGGCGCCGATTACGCCCGCCAAGGGTATCTTTGTCTGGGTCACGCCTGCACTACTCCTCGGACGGTCAGAAAGGCCAGAAGCTGCAAAAGTGGCATACCCAGCACGCTAAAGTAATCCCCTTCTATGCTGGCCATCAGCCGCACGCCTTCCTCTTCTATCTTGTACCCGCCAACGCTGTGGCGGATGCTGTCCCAATTGCGGTCTACATAGTCCTTTATATAGGCATCGGATGCATCGCGCATCCGCACGCGGACCTGCCCGATGTGCCGCCAGATCGGTTCGCCGTTTTCGCAGATGACGGCTGCCGACAGCAAGCTATGCGTGTCGCCGCGCAGGGCGGTCAGTTGGGTTACCGCATCTTCGGGCGTTTCAGGTTTCGACAGCAACGTCCCGCGATGATCCAGCACCTGATCACAGCCCAGAACAAAGACGCCGGGCATCTTGTCGCTGATCTTGCGCGCCTTGATCTCGGCCAGCGTGTCGGCAATGTCGCGCGGTTTGGCCTGCTCGGCGAGCATCCCCGCCTTAACACTATCTTCATCAACGCGTGGTTTCATCACCTCGAAGGCGACACCGGCCTGTGTCAGCATATCCGCCCGTATGGACGACCCCGAGGCGAGGATGATGGACTGTGGCATGTGGATAACCTTGTGTGAAAACCATGTGCAGCGCCTTGGTCCTTTTGTGGGAATTCTACGCTGTGGGTTCAATCCCGAATTTCGCCGGCTTTTTGCCGGGCTTTGCCGTGTTTGTACCCCCATGCACAAGGATAAAAAAGCGGCTGTTGATGAACCTGCTGTTCAAAGGATGTCCACAAGGTTATCCACGTGGTTTCCCGGTTTCTTTGATTTTAAACCATTGAAGTAAATAGTATATTTCGGATTACACCCAAACACTGGATTTCGCGTGAACGGTTATCCCTATGTGTATAACCCGGTGTACGAACAGATAATCCACAGATTTTGGCGACACTACTTAATCATCATCCTTTCTTTTCTCTTATATATATTATTAGTAAGGGGCCGAGCGCAGGAGGCCCCATGTCCGATATTCTGAGCAACTGGTATCCCTACATCAAAGCATTGCACATCATGTCGGTGATCGCATGGATGGCGGGGCTGTTCTATCTGCCGCGCCTGTTCGTCCATCACGTTGAAACCGCAGGGCTGAGCGGGCCCAGCCATGATCTGTTCCTCGTCATGGAAGAAAAGCTGCTGCGCGTGATTATGAACCCGGCGATGATCGCGACCTGGCTGTTTGGCATCCTGCTGGTGATGACACCGGGGATTGTCGGCTGGGACATGGTCTGGCCGTGGACCAAGGGGCTGTCGGTTCTGGCGATGACTGGGTTTCACATGTGGCTGGCACGCCAACGCAAGAACTTTGTCGCGGGCGAGGGGCTGAAAACCGGCCGCACGTACCGCATGATGAACGAACTGCCGACGCTGCTGATGGTCGTGATCGTGCTGTCGGTGGTGGTGAAGTTCTGATTTTATTGACTCTGGCGGTGCTTTTGCCTATCTGGGCTTAAGCACCCCGTTCGGGGACCGCATCTAGCGATATATTTTTGATTTAGGACAGCCAGGTTCGCGCCGGCTGCGACGTGTTTGCATGACAACTGAAACAACCGAAGCACCTGAGACAGTTGAATGTCTGACGCTGGCCGAGCTTAAGGCCAACAGCCCCAAAGACCTGCTTGCCATGGCCGAAGAGCTTGAGATCGAGAACGCCTCGACCATGCGCAAGGGCGAGATGATGTTCCAGATTCTGCGCGAACGCGCGGACGAAGGTTGGGACGTGTCCGGCGACGGCGTGTTGGAAGTGCTGCAAGACGGTTTCGGTTTCCTGCGCTCGCCCGAGGCCAACTATCTGTCCGGTCCCGACGACATCTATGTGTCGCCCGAGATGATCCGCAAATATTCGCTGCGCACCGGTGACACCATCGACGGCGGCATTCGCGCGCCTGACAATGACGAACGCTATTTCGCGCTGACAGATGTGGCGAACATCAACTTTGAAGACCCCGAAAAGGCGCGTCACAAGATCGCCTTTGACAACCTGACGCCGCTCTACCCCGACGAGCGCCTGACCATGGAAACAGATGAGCCCGCGACCAAGGACCGGTCGGCGCGGATTATCGACCTGGTGTCGCCCATCGGCAAAGGCCAGCGGTCGCTGATCGTGGCCCCGCCGCGCACCGGTAAAACCGTTCTGTTGCAGAACATTGCCAACAGCATCGAACGCAACCACCCCGAATGCTACCTGATCGTCCTGCTGATCGACGAGCGGCCCGAAGAGGTCACCGACATGCAGCGTTCGGTCAAGGGCGAGGTCATCAGCTCGACCTTTGACGAACCGGCAACGCGCCACGTGGCCGTGTCGGAAATGGTCATCGAAAAGGCAAAGCGTCTGGTCGAACACAAGCGCGATGTTGTGATCCTGCTGGATTCGATCACCCGTCTGGGTCGCGCGTTCAACACCGTTGTGCCGTCGTCGGGCAAGGTTCTGACCGGTGGTGTGGACGCCAACGCCCTGCAACGCCCCAAGCGGTTCTTTGGTGCCGCGCGGAACATTGAAGAGGGCGGCAGCCTGACCATCATCGCAACCGCGCTGATCGACACCGGCAGCCGTATGGACGAGGTGATCTTTGAAGAATTCAAAGGCACCGGTAACTCGGAAATCGTTCTGGATCGCAAGATCGCGGACAAGCGCGTGTTCCCGGCCATCGACATCCTGAAATCCGGCACACGGAAAGAAGAACTGTTGGTCGACAAGAACGATCTGGCCAAAACCTTTGTCCTGCGTCGCATCCTGAACCCGATGGGCACCACCGACGCGATCGAGTTCCTGATTTCCAAATTGAAGCAGACCAAGACAAACTCGGATTTCTTCGATTCCATGAACACCTGACCCCTGGGGGCGTGACCAATGGATACGATTTTCGCCCTTGCGACGGCGCAGGGCCGCGCAGGCGTGGCCGTTGTGCGCGTGTCTGGTCCGTCGTCCCACGCGGCGGGCAGGATGTTGTGCGGCAGGTTGCCTGAACCGGGGTGCTTTACGGTTCGTGGTTTGCATGCCGACGGTGAATTGTTGGATCGCGCGCTGGTTTTGACATTCGCCGCGCCACACAGCTTTACCGGCGAGGACGTGATCGAGCTGCACCTGCACGGTAGCATTGCTATCCTTCAGCGCGTGTTGAAGGTATTGGGCCAGATCGACGGGCTGCGGCTGGCCGAACCTGGTGAGTTCACCCGCCGTGCCTTGGAAAACGGTAAGATGGATTTGGCGCAGGTCGAGGGGCTGGCCGATCTGATCGACGCCGAAACGGAATTCCAACGCGCGCAAGCGATGCAGACCGTTGAGGGCGCGCTGAGCAAGGTCGTTGAGGATTGGCGCGCGCGCCTGATCCACGCCGCGTCCTTGCTGGAAGTCACCATTGATTTTGCCGACGAGGATGTTCCGGTAGATGTGGCGCCAGAGGTGTCCGAGCTGCTCGACGCTGTGATTTTGCAGGCCACGGACGAGGTTTCGCGGTCTTACGTGGCTGAACGCGTGCGCAGCGGCTTTGAAGTGGCCATTGTTGGACTGCCGAACGCTGGAAAGTCTACTCTTCTCAATGCGTTAGCGGGGCGTGACGCGGCCATTACCTCGGAATTTGCAGGAACCACTCGCGATGTGATCGAAGTCCGCATGGATTTGGATGGTTTGCCCGTGACCTTCCTGGATACCGCAGGGTTGCGCGACAGCGATGACCATGTCGAAGCCATTGGTATCGAACGTGCTATCGCGCGGGCCAAGACAGCGGATCTGCGCGTGTTCCTGACCGAGGATGCCTCGGATTTGCCGATTGTGCCGCTGCCGCAGGATATCGTCGTGGCGCCCAAGGCTGATTTGCGCACCGATGGGACCGGTGTTTCGGGCGTCACCGGGGCAGGGGTCACCGATCTGGTTCAGGCGGTGAAAGCGGTTTTTTCCGATCAGGTCGCGCACGCTGGGCTGACGTCGCGCGAACGGCATCGGACCTCGCTACAATCCGCCGTTGACGCTTTGGAACAAGCGCAAGACCTCGTCAAACAGGGGCCAGAGGTTTATGACTTGGCAGCAGAAGAACTGCGCGTCGCGATTCGCAGCCTTGAATTTCTTGTGGGTCGCATTGATGTAGAAAACCTGCTGGACGAAATCTTTTCCAGCTTCTGCTTGGGTAAATGACAGGAGTGTTTCACGTGAAACATTTTGACGTTCTGGTAATCGGTGGCGGCCATGCAGGAGCAGAGGCCGCCCATGCGGCTGCGCGGATGGGTGCGAATACAGCGCTTGTCACGATGACGCTGTCCGGCATTGGCGTGATGTCCTGCAATCCTGCCATTGGCGGACTGGGCAAGGGGCACCTGGTGCGCGAAATTGATGCGATGGACGGTGTGATGGGCAAAGTTGCCGACAAGGCGGGTATCCAATTCCGCTTGTTGAACCGTCGCAAAGGCCCCGCCGTCCAAGGCCCGCGTGCACAGGCAGACCGCGCAATTTACCAACGCGAGATGTTGGCAGCGACGATGGCCCAGCCCAATTTGACGGTGATCGAAGGTGAAGTCGTTGATCTGAAAATGACCGATCAACGCGTCACCGGGGTAGAGCTGGCGGATGGGTCGCTGATTGACTGTACCACTGTTGTGCTGACCACGGGCACGTTCCTGCGCGGCATTATCCATATTGGCGAAGAAAAGCGGTCCGGCGGGCGGATGGGTGACAAGGCGTCGGTGCGCTTGGCCGAGCGTATCGACAGTTTCGGCCTACCCTTGGGCCGGCTCAAGACTGGAACGCCACCGCGTCTGGACACGCGGACAATCAACTGGTCGATCCTTGAGGAACAGCAGGGCGATGATGAACCGGCGTTCTTTTCGTTTGAAACAACCGAACTGTCCGCGCAGCAGGTGTCCTGCGGCATCACACACACCAATGCGCGCACGCACGAGATTATCTCGAAAAACCTGTCGCGATCCGCGATGTATGGCGGGCATATCGACGGAACCGGTCCGCGCTATTGCCCGTCAATCGAGGATAAAGTCGTGCGCTTTGCCGACAAATCCTCGCATCAAGTGTTCCTTGAGCCGGAAAGCCTGACAGGGAATACGGTTTATCCCAACGGGATTTCAACTTCGCTTCCCGTCGATGTACAGCACGACTACATCCATTCCATAGTGGGGCTGGAAGAAGCCGTTATTCTGCAGCCGGGATATGCGATCGAGTATGATTATGTCGATCCGCGCGCGCTGGACGCGACGCTGCAACTGCGCGCAACATCGCATCTGTTCCTGGCGGGGCAGATCAATGGCACCACCGGTTATGAAGAAGCAGCCGCCCAAGGGCTTGTGGCAGGACTGAACGCGGCTTGCGTCGCCTTGGGCCGTGATACCGTGCAATTCGGACGGTCGAACAGCTATATCGGGGTTATGATTGACGATCTGACAACGCGCGGCGTGACCGAACCCTATCGCATGTTCACCTCACGTGCCGAATTCCGTCTGTCCCTGCGCGCCGACAACGCAGATCAACGCCTGACGCCTATGGCGATTGAATTGGGGATCGTCTCGGAGCGTCGGCAGAGGGTGTTTGATGCCAAACGGAACGCGCTTGAAGCGGGCTATCAAGCCATGACGCGCGAGAAATACTCGCCCAAACAAATTACCGCCGCTGGTATTTCGGTTAAAGAGGACGGCACGCGTCGCACACCCTACCAGCTTTTGGCGTTTCCAGACGTTCAGTTTGCGGATGTTGTGCGTGTTCAACCAGATCTGGACAGCATTGATGCGCCGATTCAAATCCAGCTGGCGCGTGATGCGCTTTATGCAAATTATATCGACCGACAGCAGAAAGACATCGATCGGCTCCAAAAGGATGAAGCACACATGATTCCCGAAGGGTTTAGCTATCTTGGGATCAGCGGTCTGTCGAACGAGCTGACAAGCAAGCTGGAAAAAACTCGGCCAAGCAATTTGGCGCAGGCGGCCCGGGTTGAGGGGATGACGCCTGCAGCCTTGGCATTGCTTCTGGCGAAGCTTCGGCAGCACAAGAAGATGTCAGCATGACCATCGTACCCGATTGGTTGGAGGGTAATGTTTCACGTGAAACATTGCAGGATCTCGAGCGATTTCATGATTTGTTTTTGAAGTGGAACGCCAAGATTAATCTGGTGTCCCGTTCCAGTGCGCCCGAGCTGTGGAACCGACATATCTGGGATTCGGCGCAGGTCTGGCAATTGGCACCAAAAGCTGCCCATTGGGCCGATTTCGGCAGCGGGGGCGGCTTTCCAGCCTTAATTTGCGCGGTTTTTGCCAAACACGAGGCACCAGAAACCGAATTTACCCTGGTGGAGAGTGATCAGCGCAAATCGACGTTTTTGCGCACCGCGGTCCGTGAGTTGGGGTTGAACGCGACCGTTTTATCGCGCCGGATTGAACAGCTTGAGCCTTTGAACGCAGATGTCATTTCAGCGCGGGCGTTGTCGCAGCTTACCGATTTGCTTGCATTTGCTGCGCAACATATGTCTGTCGAAGGTCAGGCGCTGTTTCCAAAGGGCGAAATCTGGCAATCCGAGCTTGATGACGCACGAAAATCGTGGACATTCGAATGTACGGCCCACCCCAGCCAGACCGACGCACAAGCGGCTGTTTTGCAGATCAAGGAGTTGAAACGTGTCTGATCCAACGCGCCCCATCGGACCCAAGATCGTGGCCGTCGCCAATCAAAAGGGTGGGGTTGGTAAAACAACGACGTCAATCAACCTTGCCGCGGCGCTGGCCGAGCAGGGGCGTAAAGTGTTGCTGGTGGATCTTGACCCGCAGGGAAACGCTTCAACCGGGCTTGGGATTGAAGTTGATGACCGGATCTTGACAGCATACGAGCTGCTTTTGGAAGATGTTGATCTGAACGATGCGGTTTTGTCCACCGCAGTCGAAAATCTGTTCATTATTCCGGCGACTGTGGATCTGAGTTCTGCTGATCTGGAACTGATTTCCAACGAAAAACGCAGCTTTCTGCTGCATGACGCGTTGCGACAGGTTCAGATGGACCCGTTTGGTTTTGATTATGTGCTGATCGACTGCCCGCCCTCGCTGAACTTGCTGACCGTAAACGCGATGATTGCTGCGCATTCTGTGCTTGTGCCGTTGCAGTCGGAATTTTTCGCGCTGGAGGGGCTGTCGCAACTGATGCTGACCATCCGCGAAGTGCGTCAATCCGGGAACAAGGACTTGCGGATCGAAGGTGTTGTGTTGACTATGTATGATCAACGCAACAACTTGAGTTTGCAAGTGGAACAGGACGCGCGCGACAATCTGGGCGAGTTGGTGTTCAAGACGGTAATCCCGCGCAATGTGCGCGTGTCAGAAGCGCCGTCTTTTGCGATGCCAGTGCTCAGCTACGACCCGGCCTCGCGGGGGGCCAAAGCCTATCGCGATTTGGCGGTGGAATTTATTCGGAACAATGCACGACAGAAAGTAGAGGCCTGATATGGTACCCAAGGATAAAAAACGTGGTCTGGGCCGTGGGCTTTCAGCGTTGATGGCAGATGTGAACGAGGCTGAGAAGGTCGCGGTGGAAGCCGTTGCATCGGGTGTGCGAAGCGTTCCGATTGAACAGGTTAAACCGAACCCGGACCAGCCACGTAAACGGTTTACGCAGGATGATCTGGATGATCTGGCCGCGTCTATCGCTGAAAAGGGCGTGATTCAGCCGTTGATCGTGCGTGAAAAGGACGGCAGTTTCGAGATTGTCGCTGGTGAACGCCGTTGGCGTGCCGCGCAGATGGCAAAGCTGCATGAACTGCCCGTGATCGTACGCGACTTTGACGACATCGAAGTGTTGGAAGTCGCGATCATCGAGAACATCCAGCGTGCTGATCTGAACCCGATCGAAGAGGCCGCAGGCTATCGGCAGTTGATGGACAAGTTTGGCCATACCCAGGAAAAGATGGCCGAGGCTTTGGGAAAAAGCCGGAGCCACATTGCGAACCTGTTGCGGTTGCTGCAATTGCCCGACGACGTGGTCGAGATGGTACGCAAGGGAGATTTGTCGTCCGGTCACGCGCGTGCGCTGATCACCGCGAATGATCCATCCGCCCTGGCGCGCCGCGTTGTGGCCGAGGGGTTGAGCGTGCGTGCGACCGAAGCATTGGTGAAATCCATGCAAGACCGTGGCGATGACGCGACGCCAAAAAGCAGCGCGAAGAAATCGAGCGAGGCTAAGGACGCGGACACCAAGGCGCTTGAGGGCGACCTTTCAGCGGCTTTGGGGATGACGGTTCAGTTGTCGCACAAGCCAGGTGCCGAAGCGGGTCAGATGTCAATTTCTTATAAAACGTTGGAAGAATTGGACGAATTGTGCCGGATTCTCAGCGGAAGCTAATCTGCCAGCAATTCGCGTAAAACGCCGTTCAAAACACTAACACCTTGTTCTGTAACGGAAATCCTTTGATCTCTCTGATCGAGCAAACCAAGCTCAGAGAGGTTTTTCAGCGTATCAGGGGCCACAGAGCGCCCCGAAAGTGCCTCAAAACGCGATAAATCCACGCCTTCGGTCAGACGCAGACCCATCAAAAGGAACTCGTTGGCCTGATCTTCGCCGGTCAGGGCGACATTTGGCAGCTGCCGCAGATCTTCCAGCCAGCGTTTCGGGTTGCTGGGGGCCTCGGTGGCAAAGCGCTGACCGTCAATTGTCAGACGTCCGTGAGCGCCGGGGCCAATGCCGACGTAATCGCCGTATCGCCAATAAATCAGATTGTGCCGCGATTGCGCCCCGTCACGGGCGTGATTGCTTACCTCGTAGGCGGGCATACCAAAGTCGGCGCAAATGTCACGGGTCAGGGTGAACATGTCGGCAGCGCGATCTTCGTCCGGCAGGCCGACAAGTTTGCCTGCGTTATAGCGATCGCCAAAAGCCGTGCCTTGTTCGATGGTCAACTGATACAGGGAAAGATGGTCTATCGCCATGTTCAGAGCCTGTTTCAGCTCGGTTTCCCATTCCGCCAAAGTTTGCTTTTGCCGCCCGTAAATCAGATCAAAGCTGACCCGATCAAAGGTTTTCCGCGCGATGTCAAAGGCCGCACGCGCTTCGTCGGCGGAGTGAATGCGCCCCAACCGGCGCAAATCCGCGTCGTTCAATGCCTGAATACCCATCGAAATGCGGTTGACGCCGCCAGATCGAAAATCGGCAAACCGCTGTGCCTCGACCGACCCGGGGTTCGCCTCTAGCGTGATTTCCATGTCGTTGGCGGTCGGCCAGTGTTTGCGGATCGCGTCGATGATGTCACCAACGACCCAGGGTTCCATCAAACTGGGCGTGCCGCCGCCGAAGAACACGGTGTGCACCACGCGGCCCGAAGTCTGTTCCGCAGCTTTGCGGATTTCGTCCAGGTAGGCATCGCGCCATGCGGCGTGGTCGATGGAGCGCACAACATGGCTGTTAAAGTCACAATAGGGGCATTTGGCGGCGCAAAACGGCCAATGGATATAAATACCGAACCCGCCGTTTTGCCAATCGTCAGTCAAAGCAGCCGTCGATCAGTTTTTTGAACGCATTTGCGCGATGGCTAATGGCGTTTTTGGCGTCAGCGGTCATTTCGGCAAAGGTGATGTCGTGGCCAACCGGTTGGAACATCGGGTCATAACCGTGGCCCAATTCACCGCGCAGAGGCCAGACCAATGTGCCCTCGACGGTGCCTTCGAACACTTCGTCGTGCCCGTCGGGCCATGCCAGAACCAAGGTCGAACAGAACCGCGCAGTGCGGGGTTCGGTGGCGTTACGTTCTTCCAGAAGATCGCGGGTTTTGGTCATCGCCATCAGGAAATCGCGGCCATTCGGGGTTTCGGCCCAATCGGCGGTATAAACACCGGGCGCGCCATCCAGCGCATCCACCTGAATACCGGAATCGTCCGACAGTGCGGGCAGGCCGGTCGCCTGCGCGGCTGCATGTGCCTTGATCCGGGCGTTGCCGACAAAAGTGGTTTCGGTTTCTTCCGGTTCGGGCAGCTTCATCTCGGCGGCGCCGACGACCTGCACGCCCAGCGGCTGAAAAAGGGCAACCATCTCTTCCAGCTTGCCCGCGTTGTGGGTGGCCACCAACAGCCGGTCGCCTGCGAATTTGCGTGTCATGCGGTGGCTGCCTTTTGTGCTGCGACCAGTTCGGACACACCTTTTTCCGCCAGGTCCATCAACTGGTTCATCTGATCGCGCGAGAATGTTTGACCCTCGGCGCTCATCTGCACCTCGATCAGGCGGCCGGTGCCGGTCAGGATAAAGTTGCCGTCAACGCCGGCTTCGCTGTCTTCGGGATAGTCCAGATCCAGAACCGGCTGACCTGCGTAAATGCCGCAACTTACAGCCGCAACAGGGTCTACCAGAGGATCAGAGACGATATCGCCCGCTTTCATCAGTTTGTTGACTGCCAGTTTCAACGCGACCCAACCACCGGTGATCGACGCGCAGCGGGTGCCGCCGTCGGCTTGCAACACGTCACAGTCGATGGTGATCTGGCGTTCGCCCAGTGCAGAACGATCCACGCCTGCGCGCAGCGAGCGGCCGATCAGGCGCTGAATTTCGACCGTACGGCCGCCTTGTTTGCCCATCGCGGCTTCGCGGCGCATGCGTGTGTTGGTGGCACGGGGCAGCATACCGTATTCGGCAGTGACCCAGCCCAAACCCGACCCCTTGATAAAGGGCGGCACGCGGTCTTCGATGGTGGCGGTGCACAGCACGTGGGTGTGGCCGATTTTGATCAACGCGGACCCTTCGGCATGTTTGGTAAAGCCGGTTTCGATGGACACGGCGCGCATTTCGTCCAGTTTTCTTCCCGAGGGTCGCATGATACATCCTTTGTGTCTGTTGGAGCGGGGATAACGCCCCACGGGCCTGTGACGCAAGTACGATTGACCTTTTGTGACTCAGCCCGTCTAGTGGCGACGTCGAGGCAAAATATGACAGATACACCGAATATTCTTGAAGAGTTGAACGACCGGTCCCGCGAAGTGTTTCGCCGCGTGGTCGAAGGTTACCTTGCGAACGGCGATCCGGTGGGGTCGCGCACGCTGACACGGGATTTCAGCGAAAAGGTCAGCGCCGCAACGATCCGCAATGTGATGCAGGATCTTGAGTTCATGGGGCTTCTGGACAGCCCGCACGTGTCTGCGGGTCGTATTCCGACACAGCGCGGATTGCGGATGTTCGTGGACGGGCTGATGGAGGTGGGCCTGCCGGACAGCGCCGACCGCGAAAAGATCGACGCGACGCGGGGCGCAGGCGAACGCGATGTTGCGGGATTGCTGGACCGCGTCGGGTCTGCGCTGTCAGGTGTGACGCAGGGCGCATCGCTGGTACTGGCGCCCAAGCACGAGGCGCCGATCAAGCATATCGAGTTTGTATCGCTGGGTCATGACCGCGCCCTGGGCGTTCTGGTGCTGGCCGACGGGCATGTGGAAAACCGTCTGTTCACACCGCCGCCCGGTCAAACCCCCAGTTCAATGCGCGAGGCGGCGAATTTTCTGAATGCGCTGATCGAGGGCAAAACACTTAGCGAAGTGCAGTCGGTTATCGAAATCGAGATCAAGAAACGCCGCCGCGAGATTGACAGCCTGGCCGCCGAACTGGTGCAACAGGGGCTGGCGGTTTGGGACGGGGATGACGACCGCAACCAGCGGCTGATCGTGCGCGGACGGTCGAATCTGCTGGGGGCTGCGGGCGAGGGCGAGGATCTGGACCGCATCCGGTCGCTGTTCGACGATCTGGAACGCAAGCGTGACATTGCCGAATTCCTTGAACTGACCGACGAAGGCCACGGTGTGCGCATTTTTATTGGGTCAGAGAACAAACTTTTCTCACTTTCGGGTTCCTCTCTGGTGGTTTCCCCATATATGAACGCAGATCGAAAGATCATCGGAGCGGTCGGGGTCATTGGGCCCACGCGGTTGAACTATGGACGCATCGTTCCGATTGTGGATTACACGGCGCAGTTGGTCGGTAAATTGCTGACCGATAAAAGTTAGAGGTGAAGAATGGCGGAGCCGAAAGACAACGATTTCCTGGACGATATCGACGCGGCAGAAGCGGACGAATACGCGGATGATATGGCCGAGATTGATGACGAGGCGTTGGAGCTGGACCAGCTGCGCGCCGAACGGGATCAACTGAAAGACCGGTTCATGCGGGCGCTGGCGGATGCGGAAAACGCACGCAAGCGGTCGGACAAGGACCGGCGCGAGGCCGAAAATTACGGCGGGTCCAAGCTGGCCCGTGATATGCTGCCGGTGTACGACAACATGAAGCGCGCGCTTGAGGCCGCAACAGAGGACCAGCGCAGCGTCGCGGGCCCCTTGCTAGAAGGCATCGAGCTGACGATGCGCGAACTGCTGAGCGTGTTCAAGAAACACGGCATCGACATGATCGCACCCGAAGTGGGTGACAAATTCGATCCGCAGCATCACCAGGCAATGTTCGAAGCACCCGTGCCCGGCACCAAGGCAGGCGAAATCATTCAGGTCGCCGCCGAAGGGTTCATGCTGCATGACCGTTTGCTGCGCCCTGCGCAGGTCGGCGTGTCTTCGATGCCCGCATCGTAAAGCCGACTAAATCAAAGATTTGAAAGAGGCGGTCAGGTTTTGGCCGCCTCTTTCAGTTTGTACAGCGCTTCTAGCGCCTGTTTGGGTGTCATTTCGTCTGGATGCAGGTCGCCCACCATCTCTAACACGGGGCTTTTTGCAGCTTTTGGTGCGGGTGCGGTGGCCTGCATACTGAACAGCGGCAGATCGTCGATGATCGCCTTTTGCGTGGCACCGCCCTCGCGTTCACCCTTTTCCAACGCTTCCAGAACCGTGCGGGCGCGGGCAATGACCGAAGCGGGAAGCCCCGCCAATTGCGCGACCTGCACGCCATAGGACCGGTCGGCGGCACCTTTCTGGACCTCGTGCAGGAACACGACCTCGCCGTCGAATTCCTTGACCGCAACGGTTGCGTTGTCGACATGGTCCAGCTTGCCGGCCAGCGCGGTCAGTTCGTGATAGTGCGTGGCGAACAGCGCACGGCTTTTGTTGCCGTCGTGCAGGTGTTCCAGTGTCGCCCAAGCGATGGACAGGCCGTCATAGGTGGCCGTTCCGCGACCGATTTCGTCCAGGATCACCAGCGCCCGGTCGTCCGCCTGATTCAGGATCGCCGCGGTTTCGACCATTTCCACCATGAACGTGGACCGTCCGCGTGCCAGATCGTCAGCGGCGCCGACGCGGCTGAACAACTGGCTGATCACGCCGATACGGGCGGTGGTGGCAGGCACGTAGCTGCCCATTTGCGCCAGCAGGGCGATCAGCGCGTTCTGCCGCAGAAAGGTCGATTTACCAGCCATGTTCGGACCGGTCAGCAGCCAGATGTTCGATCCGTCTTCGGCGGTCAGGTTGCAGTCGTTGGCGATGAACGGCGCACCCGATCCATCGCGCAGGGATTTTTCCACGACAGGATGCCGCCCACCGACGATGTCAAACGCGCGGCTGTCGTCCACTTGCGGACGGCACCAGTTTTCGGCGCGCGCCAGACGGGCAAGGGCACAGGACACATCCAGTTCGGCCAGCGCGGTCGCGGTCTGGAAAATCTCGGCGGCTTTGGCCAAAACAGTCTCGGAAAGCATTTGATAGAGCCGCTTTTCCGTCTCTATCGCACGGTTGCCCGCATTCAGAATTTTCGTTTCCATCTCGGACAACTCAACCGTGGTAAACCGCACTTGGTTCGCGGTGGTCTGCCGGTGGATGAAGGTTTCGGACAGCGGTGGCGACAGCATCTTTTCGGCGTGGGTCGCGGTGGTTTCGATGAAATAGCCCAGCACGTTGTTGTGCTTGATCTTCAGCGACGAAATTCCGGTGACCTTGGCGAACTCTTGTTGCATCGCGGCAATCACAGACCGGCCCTCGTCGCGCAGGGTGCGGGCTTCGTCCAGGTCGGCGTCATACCCCGGCGCGATAAAACCACCGTCGCGTGCCAGCAGGGGCGGTTCAGCCACCAGCGCGTCGTCCAGCAAGTCAATCAGATCATCCATCCCACCCATGCGGTTCAGCGCATCGACAACACCATGTGGCGCGTCCGGTCCCAGACCGTCCTGCGCGATGGATGCGGCTTGGGTCAGGCCGTCGCGGATCGCGGTCAAATCGCGGGGACCGCCGCGGTCCAGCGAAAGACGCGACAGGGCGCGGTCCAGATCGGGCACATGGCGCAACCGCTCGGTTAACCCGTGTGAGAGACTGTTATCTAGGAAAAACCCGACCGCATCCAGCCGGTCCTGAATGATCCGCACATTGCGCGAGGGGCTGGAGAGGCGTCGTTCCAACAACCGCGCGCCGCCTGCGGTCAGGGTTTTGTCAATCGTCGCCAGCAGCGATCCGGCGCGGCCACCGGAAAGGGCGTGGGTCAGCTCAAGATTGCGCCGTGTGGCGGCGTCGATCTGGACCTGTCCCAACTGGTCCTCTTGCTGCGGCGGACGCACCAGCGGCAGTTTGCCCTTTTGCGTGATGTTCAGATATTCGACGATGGCGCCCATCGCGGAAATCTGGGCGCGGTCAAAGGTGCCGAAGGCATCCAGCGTCTGAACCGCAAACAGCTCGCACAGCCGCTTTTCGCCGCCGGTGCTGTCGAATGTTGCGCGCGACAGCGGCGTCATCGAAATCCCAAAATCAGACACTAATTCTGCCAAATCAGGCTCGGATGCATCCATAACGATCAATTCCGACGGTGCCAGTCGCGCCAGTTCCGGCCCCAGCCGCATCTGGTCCAGCGGCATCACCCGGAACGCGCCCGTGGACATGTCCAGCCACGCCAGCGCGGCGGCATCGCGGACCTGGGCAAAGGCCGCCAGATAATTGTGTTGCCGCGCGTTCAGCAGGGAATCTTCGGTCAGCGTGCCGGGGGTCACCAGCCGCACAACGCCGCGCTTCACGACCGATTTATTGCCGCGCTTCTTGGCTTCGGCGGGGTTTTCCAACTGTTCGCAAACGGCCACGCGAAACCCCTTGCGGATCAGCGTCAGCAGATAGCCCTCGGCCGAATGCACGGGCACGCCACACATGGGGATGTCGTCGCCGTCATGTTTGCCGCGTTTGGTCAGGGCGATGTCCAACGCCTCGGCGGCGGCGACCGCGTCGTCAAAGAACATCTCGTAAAAATCGCCCATCCGGTAGAACAGCAGCGACCCGGGGTGCGCCTGCTTGATCTCTAGAAATTGCGCCATCATCGGCGTGACCGTCATACCTGCCCCCATGCAAACCAGCGCGACCTTACAAACGCCAGCGGCGGAGCGAAAGCCAAAGCTGATTGAGCGCGACAGATCGCTCGGCTATGAGGGGTCAACACATTGGAGGAATGTTGCACATGTCGAAGACCAAAGTCACAGCGGAAGAGGCGTTGGCCTTCCACCTTGAGCCCACGCCGGGCAAGTTCGAGATCACTGCAACGGTCCCGATGACCACCCAGCGCGACCTGAGCCTGGCCTATTCGCCGGGCGTCGCCGTTCCCTGCGAGGCGATCGCGGCAAACCCCGAAACGGCTTATGATTATACCAACAAGGGCAACCTTGTGGCGGTGATTTCCAACGGTACGGCGGTTCTGGGTCTGGGCAACCTTGGCGCGCTGGCGTCCAAGCCGGTGATGGAGGGCAAGGCGGTTCTGTTCAAACGCTTTGCCGACGTGAACAGCATCGACATCGAACTGGACACCGAAGACCCCGACGAGTTTTGCCGCGCCGTGCGGCTGATGGGGCCGACATTCGGCGGCATCAACCTTGAGGACATCAAGGCGCCCGAATGTTTTATCATCGAACAGCGTCTGAAAGAGGAAATGGACATTCCCGTTTTCCACGACGACCAGCATGGCACCGCCGTGATCTGTGCGGCCGGTCTGATCAACGCGCTGCATCTGTCGAACAAGAAAATCGAAGACGTCAAGATTGTGCTGAACGGGGCAGGGGCGGCTGGCATTGCGTGCCTTGAACTGCTGAAATCCATGGGCGCGCGCCATGAAAACTGCATCATGTGTGACACCAAGGGCGTGATTTATCAGGGTCGCACCGAGGGTATGAACCAGTGGAAATCGGCCCACGCCGTCAAAACCGAGACGCGCACGCTGGAAGAGGCGATGGTGGGTTGCGACGTGTTTCTGGGCGTGTCGGCCAAAGGTGCCGTAACACCGCAGATGGTCGCGTCGATGGCGGACAATCCGGTGATTTTCGCCATGGCAAACCCCGACCCCGAGATCACGCCCGAAGAGGCACACGAGGTGCGGATGGACGCCATCGTGGCCACGGGGCGCAGCGATTATCCCAACCAGGTGAACAACGTTCTGGGCTTTCCCTATCTGTTCCGCGGGGCGCTGGACATCAACGCGCGCGCCATCAACGACGAGATGAAGATTGCCTGTGCGCACGCGCTGGCGCAACTCGCGCGCGAGGATGTGCCGGATGAGGTCGCGCTGGCCTATGGCAAGAACCTGACATTTGGTCGGGACTATATCATTCCCACGCCCTTTGACCCGCGTCTGATCCACCGCATCCCGACGGCTGTGGCCAAGGCAGGGATGGACACCGGTGCTGCGCGCCGTCCGATCATCGACATGGAAGCTTACGAGCTGTCGCTGAAATCACGGATGGACCCTACCGCGAACATCCTGCGCGGCATCAACGCGCGTGCTCGTGCGGCACAGGCGCGGATGATCTTTGCCGAGGGTGACGACCCCCGCGTGTTGCGCGCAGCGGTCATGTACCAGCGGTCCGGTCTGGGCAAGGCGCTGGTCGTCGGCCGCGAGAGCGACGTCAAGGCCAAGCTGGAAGCGGCCGGCCTGGGCGATGCGGTGCGCGAGATCGAGGTGGTCAATGCGGCCAACACCCAGCATTTGGACACTTACAAAACCTTCCTCTACGACCGTTTGAACCGGCGCGGGTTTGACCGGGCAGACATTCACCGTCTGGCAGCACGGGATCGGCACGTGTTTTCGGCGCTGATGCTGGCGCATGGGCATGGTGACGGTCTGGTGACCGGGGCCACGCGCAAATCGGCGCATGTGCTGGAACGGATCAACAACGTGTTTGATGCCGACGCGGAACATGGTTGCGCGGGCATCACCGCGCTGCTGCACAAGGGGCGGATCGTTCTGATCGCGGATACGCTGGTGCACGAATGGCCGGACGAGGAAGATCTGGCCAATATTGCCGAACGCGGTGCCGTCGTGGCGCGGCATCTGGGGATTGAACCGCGTGTCGCTTTTGTCAGCTTCTCGACCTTCGGCTATCCGGTGTCCGAGCGGGCCGAGAAAATGGCGGCAGCGCCCAAGGTTCTGGACCGGCGCGGCGTTGATTTTGAATACGAGGGCGAAATGACCGTCGACGTGGCGATGAACGCCAAGTCGCAACAGGCCTATCCGTTCTCGCGGTTGACGGGGCCTGCGAATATTCTGGTGGTGCCGGCGCGGCATTCGGCCAGCATTTCGGTCAAGCTGATGCAGGAAATGGGCGGGGCCACGGTGATCGGGCCGATCCTGTCCGGCGTGGACCGGTCGATTCAGATCTGTTCGACGGTATCAACTGCCAATGACATCCTGAACATGGCTGTTCTGGCGGCCTGCAAGGTCGGCTGATGGCGATCTGGAACCTCGGGTCGATCAACATCGACGTGGTGTACCGGGTGCCGCATTTGCCGGCGCCCGGTGAAACACTCGCCGCGACCGAGGTGACGCGTGGGCTGGGTGGCAAGGGTGCGAACATGTCCGTTGCTGCCGCCCGTGCTGCGGGACGTGTGGCCCATATCGGCGCGGTGGGGGCCGATGGCGGCTGGACCGTCGAGCGGCTGATGGAATACGGCGTCGACGTGCGCCACATCGCGCGGCTTTCGGGTGAAACGGGCCATGCAATCATTGCCGTGGATGGCGCGGGCGAGAACAACATCATTCTCTACACAGGCGCAAACCGCCATTTGGACAGCGATATGATCGGTGCGGCGTTGTCATCGGCGGACCGTGGCGACACGCTGTTGATGCAGAACGAAACCAACGGTCAGGCCGAGGCGGCGCAGATGGCCAGCCAGCTGGGGCTGAAGGTCGTTTATGCCGCCGCCCCCTTTGACGCCGATGCGGTGCGCAGGGTCATGCCCTATCTGGACATGCTGGTGCTGAACGCGGTCGAGGCGGCGCAGCTGAGCGATGCGCTGGGCGCTGAGCTGGACGATTTGCACATTTCGCAGATCGTGGTGACACGCGGTGCGGACGGTTGCGACCATTACGACAACATCCGCAAAACCAAACAGCATTACCGGTCGGTCAAGGTTGACGCGGTTGACACCACGGGTGCGGGCGACACCTTCACCGGCTATCTGGTGGCGGGGCTGGACCGTGATCTGCCCATTGCGCAGGCGATTGAACTGGCCATGACCGCCGGGGCGATCATGGTCACGCGGCACGGCACCGCCGATGTAATCCCCGACCTGAAAGACATCGAAGATTTCAAGCTGCGTTAACTGCCTGGCACGAATGCCGCGTCGTTGCCCCAAAGCTGTTTCACCCGCGCGTCGCGGCCACAGGCCTCGCGGTAGGCTTTGTAAGCATTGGCCTTGGATTTCGGGCCAAAGCGGGTCAGGATCAGGCTGGATTGTTTATAGTAATCCTGATGATAGGCGTCAGCGGGGTAAAACTCTGCTGCGGGTAGAATGGGCGTGACCACAGGTTTGCCCAGTGCCGCTTGGGCTGCTGCCTTGGCCTGTTCGGCCGCTTGCTTTTGCGCAGGGTCGGTCGCGAATATTGCAGTGCGGTAGCTGTCGCCGCGATCACAGAACTGTCCGCCCGCGTCCAGCGGATCGACCGAGCGGAAGAACAGGTTCAACAACGTATCGGCTTTGACCACATCGGCGTCATAGGTGATCTGCACGGCCTCGTAATGGCCGGTGCCGCCGGCCACGACCTGTTTGTAGGTCGGGTTGGCCACGGTGCCGCCGGCAAAGCCTGAAACGGCCTCGCTCACACCTTTGACCTTTTCGAAATCGGCCTCGACGCACCAGAAACAGCCGCCCGCGACGGTCAGTGTTTTCATATCTGCGGCCTGCGCAGTGGTGGAAAGGCCGGCACAGGTGGCGGCGATCAAAAACAAACGTTGAATAATCATGACAAACTCCCTTTGGTTCAGCATGTAGGGGAATGGTCCTTTCGCTCAAGCAATTGCGCGACTGGTCACGCCAAGGTGAAGCGGCATCAAAAGGAGCAGCACATGAAAACCAAAGGCATCGCAATGTGGTCGGGGCCACGCAACCTATCGACGGCGATGATGTACAGCTTTGGCGCGCGGGCCGATTGCAAGGTGGTGGACGAGCCGTTTTATGCGGCCTACCTGAAGGCATCGGGCATCGACCACCCGATGCGCGACGAGATTCTGGCAGCGCAGCCGACGGACGGGCAACGCGTGTCGGATACACTTATTTCCCCTGTGTCAGAGCCTGTTTTCTATCAAAAACATATGGCCCACCACATGATCGACGGCATCCCGCGCGACTGGATGGATCAGATGACCAACGTGTTTTTAATCCGTCACCCGGCCCGCGTTCTGGCCAGCTATGCGCAAAAACGCGAGGGGCCAAGCCTGAGTGATATCGGGTTTGTCCAGCAGGCGGCGCTGTTCGATGCGTCGGATGCGCCGGTTGTTATCGACTCGGCTGATATTCGTGACAACCCCGAGGGGATGCTGCGCGCATTGTGCGATGCTGTCGGGATTGATTGGGATGCGGGCATGTTGAACTGGCCTGCCGGTGGCCATGCCGACGACGGCGTGTGGGCGTCGCATTGGTACAACGCGGTGCACCGGTCAACGGGGTTCGCAGGGGCCGAAGGGCCATTGCCGGATCTGCCGCCCGCGTACCAGGACATCGCCGATGCGGCGATGCCCTATTATACGCGGATGGCAGAAAAGAAACTTAGCCTTTAAGGCGACGGTCGCGCGCGGCCAGCAGTTTCAGGCGCAAGGCGTTCAGTTGAATGAACCCTGCGGCGTCTTTCTGGTCGTAGGCACCTGCGTCGTCTTCAAAGGTCACGTGTGCCTCGGAATACAGCGAGTGTTCGGACCAACGGCCAACGGTGCGCGCCAGACCTTTGTACAGTTTCAGGCGCACGGTGCCGGTCACATGTTCCTGACTGCGGTCGATCAACGCTTGCAGCATTTCACGCTCGGGCGAGAACCAGAAGCCGTTGTAGATCAGCTCGGCGTATTTCGGCATCAGCTCGTCCTTGAGGTGCGCGGCACCCCGGTCCAGCGTGATCTGTTCGATGCCACGGTGCGCTTCCAACAGGATGGTGCCGCCGGGCGTTTCATAGATGCCGCGTGATTTCATGCCGACAAAACGGCCCTCAACCAGATCAAGACGGCCAATGCCGTGCTTGCCGCCCAGCTCGTTCAGCTTGGTCAGGACGGTCGCGGGCGACATCGCTTCGCCGTTGATAGAGACTGCATCGCCCTTCTCAAATCCGACTTCGATGTATTCGGGCGTGTTGGGCGCATCCTCGGGTGCGACGGTGCGCTGATAGACGTAATCGGGCGCGTCCTGCGCGGGGTCTTCCAGCACTTTGCCCTCGGACGAGGTGTGCAGCAGGTTCGCATCGACCGAGAACGGCGCTTCGCCGCGTTTGTCCTTGGCCACGGGAATCTGGTTCTTTTCGGCAAATTCCAACAGCTTGGTGCGGCTGGACAGATCCCATTCACGCCAGGGCGCGATCACCTTGATGTCGGGGTTCAGCGCATAGGCAGCCAGTTCGAACCGCACCTGATCGTTGCCCTTGCCGGTCGCACCGTGGGCCACCGCGTCGGCACCTTCGATGGCGGCGATTTCCACCAGACGTTTCGAAATCAGCGGGCGCGCGATCGAGGTGCCCAACAGGTACAGCCCCTCGTACAGCGCGTTGGCGCGGAACATCGGGAACACGAAATCGCGCACGAACTCTTCGCGGACATCTTCGATATAGATCGACGACGCGCCCATCATTTCGGCCTTGGCCCGCGCGGGCTCCAGCTCTTCGCCCTGACCCAGGTCAGCGGTGAATGTGACGACTTCGCAACCGTATTCGGTTTGCAGCCATTTCAGGATAATCGAGGTGTCGAGGCCGCCGGAATAGGCCAGCACTACTTTCTTTGGCGCGCTCATTGGTTCTTTCCACATTATGGTTTTGCAGGTGGCGATATAAGGTTTCGGCCCTAGGGGCAAGATTGACCCTTGCACACAGGGCGCTTAGGGCTGGATCGACCTGAAAGGACTGCCATGACCTTCAAAGATGATGCACAGGCTGCCACCACCGAAATGCGCAGCGTTTTCCCCGCGACCCCGCTGTTGCGCAACGACCTGCTGTCGGCGCGCTATGACGCCGACATCTGGCTGAAACGCGAAGACCTGAGCCCCGTGCGGTCCTACAAGTTGCGCGGCGCGTTCAATGCCATGCGCAAGGTCATTCCCGGCCAGTCGGTTTTTGTCTGCGCCTCGGCGGGCAACCACGCGCAGGGCGTGGCGTTCATGTGCCGTCATTTTGGCGTGCGTGGCGTGATTTTCATGCCGGTGACGACGCCGCAGCAAAAGGTGCAGAAAACGCGGATGTTTGGCGGCGATGCGGTCGAGGTGAAGCTGATCGGTGACTATTTCGACAACACGCTGGCGTCGGCTCAGGCGTTTTGTGCCCAAGAGGGCGCGCATTTCCTGTCGCCCTTTGACGACGAGGACGTGATCGAAGGTCAGGCATCGGTCGCGGTCGAGATTGAACAGCAGTTGGGCCGCGTGCCGGATCGGATCGTGCTGCCTGTGGGCGGCGGCGGGCTGTCGTCGGGCGTCTACAGTTATTTCGGGGGCGCGACGCAGTACACATTTGTCGAACCTTCCGGCGCCAAAAGTCTGGCCGCAGCGGTCGAGGCGGGTCAGCCGACCGAGGTGAAAAAGGTCAACACATTCGTCGATGGCGCGGCTGTGGCGACCATTGGCGTGCGCACCTTTGACCGTCTGCGCGGCATTGCCCGCAGTGACGTGATCGACCTGTCCGAGGATCGCATTTGCACCACCATTCTGGAAATGCTGAACGTCGAGGGGATCGTCCTGGAACCCGCAGGCGCGCTGAGCATCGAGGCGCTGGGCGATTTGCGCGACGAGATCCGTGGCAAAACCGTTGTGTGCGTCGCGTCCGGCGGCAACTTTGATTTCGAGCGTCTGCCCGAGGTCAAGGAACGCGCGTTGCGGTATTCCGGCGTCAAAAAGTATTTCATCCTGAGGTTGCCCCAGCGGCCCGGTGCGCTCAAGGATTTCCTGTCGCTGCTGGGACCAGAGGACGACATTGCGCGGTTCGAATACCTCAAGAAATCGGCCCGCAACTTTGGTTCGGTCCTGATCGGGATCGAAACCAGCGCACCGGAGAATTTCACAGGTTTCTTTGCGCGGCTGGACGCGGGTGGGTTCGCCTATACGGACATCACCAACAACGAGACCGTCGCGCAATTTGTCATCTAGGGGGAAAGACATGGATTTTCAGGACAAGGTTGTCGTCGTCACAGGCGGGGCCAGCGGTATCGGTGCGGCGATGGTGCGCAAGTTTGCGGCCTTGGGCGCGCGGGTCTGCGTGGCCGATCTGAACATGGACACAGCACAGGGGCTGGCCGATCAGGTGGGCGGCATGGCGATGCGCTGTGACGTGACGAACGAGGGCGACATTGTCGTGCTGTGCAACGGCGTCACCGCCACCATGGGGGCGGTGGATGTGTTTGTGTCGAACGCCGGTTTGGGGCGCGGACAGCCCAGCCATGCAGCGTCAGCGTCGAACGAGACGTGGTTGCTGAACTGGAACGTGCATGTGATGGCGCATGTCTATGCGGCGCGCGCGTTGTTGCCGCAAATGATCGAACGCGGTTCGGGGTACTTCGTCAATGTGGCATCGGCTGCGGGTTTGCTGAACCAGATTGGCGATGCGGCCTATTCCGCGACCAAACACGCCGCCGTCAGCTTTGCCGAATCGCTGGCGATCAGCCATGGCGGCGACGGCATCGGCGTGTCGGTGCTGTGCCCGCAGTACGTGGCGACGCCGCTGATTGAACTGTCGGATGCTGATGCGGCGGGTCATGCGTCATTGATGACAGCCGACGATGTGGCGCAGGCCACCATTGACGGGATCAACGGCAAACAGTTCCGCATTCTGTCGCATCCAGTGGTCAGCGAATACGTCAAGGTCCGCGCAGTGGATCCCGACGGCTGGCTGGAAGGGATGCGCAGGCTGAAAGCCAAGGCCGAGCGCGAGCTGGGTCAGGCGGGGATCAAGGATTTTTACAAGCTGGTCTAGGCCGCCAGCTTTTCGTTCTTTTCCGCCAGAAAGCACTGTTTCGAGATGTCATAGCTGTGCAGCAACAGCGCGATGTCGACTTGGTCGGCCCGGCCTTGCCGCGCCATCACCTCGCCCTGCTGGCACAGGTAAGCGAAATCGGCAAAGCCCAGATTAAGCGCGCAGCTTTTCAGGAAATGCAGGTCGTGTTCCAGATTTTCGGCCTGTGCATCGTGGCGGATGCGGGCGGTGACCTCTTCCACCTCTTCGATGAACAACTCGATCACTTCGTCCATTTCGCCCGCGCCGACCTGATCGCGCAGCGCAGTCACCTGAGCCCAGTCAATCATCACAATTCCTTTGGGTTACTCGCCTGAAAGATGTGCCGGAGAAGTAAATATCGGGTGAGTGGTCTCAATTTTAGCTATCTTTCGGGGGATGATGACACGTCGTTAATTCTGTTCGTTCACTACATCAGACAGACTGTTCTGATCTGGATCGAACCGAATGCACCTGACCGCCCCGAACCCCCTGCCGGAGCGCGCCGATGACGCACCCAAGGGCGCGCGGCGGCGTTTGGCGTTGATCGTGGACGACAGCCGCCTGCAACGGCGCATCCTGTGTAAATCGGTGCGCGCGTGGGGGTTCGACGTGATCGAGGCGGCTTCGGGTGACGCGGCGCTTGAATTGTGCCGCAACGTGACCCCCGATCTGGTGCTCAGTGACTGGATGATGCCGGGGATGAACGGGCTGGAGTTTTGCCACGCTTTTCGCCAGCTCGAGGGTGAGGATTATGGCTATTTCATCCTGTTGACCTCGAAGTCGGAGAAAGACGAAGTTGCCCGCGGGCTTGAGGCTGGGGCGGACGATTTTGTCAGCAAGCCGGTGGACCTGAACGAACTGCGTGCGCGGATCACGGCAGGGGACCGCATTTTGCAGATGCAGCGGGACCTGACCGGCAAGAACCACCTGATTTCAAAGACATTGCAAGAGCTTCAACGCCTGTACGACAGTATCGACAAGGATCTGCTTGAGGCGAAAAAGCTGCAACAATCGCTGGTGCGCGAACGGTCGGTTGTGCTGGACCAAGGGCACGTGTCGTTGTTGTTGCGGCCCAGCGGCCATGTGGGTGGTGATCTGGTCGGGTTTTTCCGGTCGGGTGACGGGCATCTGGGGCTGTATGCCATCGACGTGTCGGGCCACGGGATCAGTTCGGCGCTGATGACGGCGCGGTTGGCGGGCTATCTGTCATCCACCGCACCCGAACAGAACGTGGCACTGATGCCCAACCCCGACGGCACCTATCGCATCCGCGCGCCGTTGGCGGTGATGGGGGCGATCAACAATCTGGTGCTGAACGAAATGGACACCGAACATTACTTTACGATGATCCTGGCCGATGTGGACCTGAACACCGGCAGGGTCGCGCTGGCACAGGCGGGGCATCCGCATCCGGTGGTGCAACGCCGCGATGGCCGGATTGAACTGGCCGGTCCGGGTGGCTTTCCCGTGGGGCTGATCCATGACGCCGAGTTTTCGCAGATCGACCTGCAATTGCAGCCCGGCGACCGGCTGTTGTTGTGCTCGGACGGGGTGACCGAATGCCCGAACGGGTCCGGCGAACTGCTGGACGATGGCGGGTTAGAGGCGATCATGCGCGATCTGCACGGGATCACCGGCCCCGCATTTTTCGAGGCGCTGGTCTGGAAATTAAGCGAATTTGCCGGCCATCACGACTTTCCCGACGATGTGTCGGGCGCACTGTTTGAATATCAGCCCATAGCTGACGCATAGCGTTGCAGGAACATCCGGTCGCCATCGTTGCCAAGGCTGTCGATCGCCTGATCCCATGGCAGCATCAGCGTGACGTGGTCGGGTTCAATCGGATCAGCCACACGTAGCGTCGGGCGCGCCACAAACACCGTGCACAGTTTTTCGGCCCACAGGTCATATTCGGGCATGTAGACAAACCGCCGGAACGCGCCCAGCCGCAGCGGTTGCGCGATGACCCAGCCGGTTTCCTCCAGCACTTCGCGGTGTAACGTCTGCAATGGCGATTCGCCGGGGTCGATGCCGCCGCCGGGCAATTGAATGTCCAGCCATTCGCCCTGCTGACCGGTCAAAAGCACACCGCCCGGCACGGGTAAAATCGCATAAGCACCCGACCGCTGGGTGTATTTCTGACCTTTGACCGGGGGTGTCCCCATGCGACGGATCATGGCTTGCCTCTTTTACTGCGGATTGCGTCACCTATATTGACGCGATATGCCAACGACCGGCGCATAAGGAAACCCCAATGACTCTTGGAAACCAACTCGTGTGGGACGATACGGTCCTGCCTTTTCAGCTTGATGCCTCGGACATTCGTGGCCGCGTGGCGCGGCTTGACGGTGTGTTGGGCGGCATACTCAAACAACATGACTATCCCCCGCAGGTCGAAGCACTGGTCGCCGAGATGGCGTTGCTGACCGCCTTGATCGGCCAGACCATTAAACTGCGCTGGAAACTGTCGCTGCAAGTGCAATCCAAAGGTCCGGTGCGGATGATCGCAACCGATTACTACGGCCCTGAGGCCGAGGGCGAACCTGCCCGCATCCGCGCCTATGCCAGCTATGACGCCGACCGGCTGACCGACGGCGCGCCGTTTGAAAACATCGGCGAAGGCTATTTCGCGATCATCGTTGATCAGGGTCAGGACATGGCCCCCTATCAGGGTATTTCGCCGCTGGTCGGCCCGACCCTGTCCGCCAGCGCCGAGGCGTATTTTGCCCAGTCCGAACAGTTGCCGACACGGTTCCAGCTGAGCTTTGGCCAAAGCACCGAAGGCAGTGGTGACGCGCACTGGCGCGCCGGTGGCGTGATGCTGCAACACATGCCCGAGGCGTCGCCGCTGATGGCCAAGGCCCCCGGCGAAGGCGATATTCTGAAGCCGTCAGACCTGCTGCACGGGGACAAGCAAGAGAACTGGAACCGCGTGAACATCCTTCTGGACACCGTGGAAGAGCTTGAGCTGATCGGCCCGCAGGTGCCGCCGAATGATCTGCTGACACGTTTGTTCCACGAGGAACTGCCGCGCGTGTTTGACCCGCAAGCGGTGCGTTTCGGCTGCACCTGCTCGGAAGAGCGCGTGCGCCAAAGCCTGTCGATCTATTCGGCGCGCGACATCGAAACGATGACCACTGACGATGGCCGCGTGACCGCTGATTGCCAGTTCTGCGGTGCGCATTACGACCTGGACCCGAAAACGGTTGGTTTTGATGCAGAAAAGGCGCCCGGTGACGATTGATCTGAACGCCATCAAGGCCGCGCTGGACCGTCCGGGGCAGCCTTCGTCCGATTTCGACCTGAACCCCGACGCGGTGCTGTCCGAGGGACGCAAGCTGCGCCCCGCAGGCGTGCTGGCCGCCGTGGTCGAGGGCAGTACAGAGCTTGAGCTGATCCTGACCACGCGGTCGTCGGCGCTGAAGCATCATCCGGGGCAGATTGCTTTTCCGGGCGGCAAGCAGGAAGAGGCGGACGCCGATGTGACCGCCGCCGCCCTGCGCGAGGCGCACGAGGAGATTGGCCTGCCGCCGGATCTGGTGCAGGTGCTGGGCAATCTGCCGCCGCATGAAACCGGCACCGGATTTCTGGTCACACCGGTTCTGGCCTATGTCGGTGCGCCGTTTCAGGTTTTGCCCGAAACCGGCGAGGTGGCCGAAGTGTTCCAGGTGCCGCTAAGCCACGTTTTGAACCCTGACAACTACATCACCCAATCACGCCGCTGGCGCGGGGTGATGCGCACCTATTACACGGTGCCTTACGGTCCCTATTACATCTGGGGCGCCACCGCGCGTATGTTGCGGGCATGGACCGACCGGATGACATGAAACTGCCCGCCGATGTGCCCTGGCTGAACGATGCCAAAGCCTTGGGGCTGTGTGCGGCGCTTGAGCGTGCGGGGTTTCAGGCGTTGTTCGTGGGCGGCTGTGTGCGCAACGCGGTTTTGGGGGTCGCTGCCAGTGACATCGATATCGCCACCGATGCGACACCCGATCAGGTGCAAAAGGTCTGCAAAGACGCCGGGTTCAAGACGATCCCGACGGGTATTGACCACGGCACGCTGACGGTCGTGATCGACGGCGAACCCTACGAGGTGACCACGTTCCGCAATGACGTTGAAACCGATGGACGCCACGCCGTTGTCGCGTTTTCCACCGATGTGGTTGACGACGCGCGGCGGCGTGATTTCACGATGAATGCGCTTTATGCCCGCGCCGACGGCACGGTGGTTGACCCGCTGGGCGGTTTGCCCGACGCGCTGGCGCGGCGGGTGGTGTTCATCGACGATGCCGCCGCCCGCATCCGCGAGGATTACCTGCGCATCCTGCGGTTCTTCCGGTTTTCCGCATGGTACGCCGACCCTGCGCACGGATTTGACGCCGATGCGCTGGCCGCCATTGCAACGCATCTGGACGGGCTGGCGCATCTGTCTGCCGAACGGGTTGGCGCCGAAATGACCAAGCTGCTGGGCGCGCCAGATCCCGCGCCTGCAGTGGCTGTGATGGAACGTGTCGGCGTGCTGCCGCACCTGTTGAATGGCGCGCAAGCGCGCTGGCTGGCGCCGTTGGTCCACGCCGAATCCATGCTTGACCTGTCACCCGATCCGATGCGCCGTCTGGCTGTTCTGGGCGGTGAAGATGTGGCGGACCGGCTGCGTTTATCACGGGCGGACGCCCGTTCGGTCGAGTTGCTGCGCGAACAGGCAGGCACGGCTGCTGGTGCCGCCGAACTGGGATATCGCCACGGGCTGAACACTGCGCTGGGCGTGATCGCACTGCGCGCTGCTTTGTTCGAAAGTCCTGTAAACATGGGTGATGCGACCGCCGCCGCACACGGCGCTAAGGCACAATTCCCTGTCGCTGCGCGGGATCTAATGCCTGCGTTAAACGGCCCCGAACTGGGTGCGAAACTGAAAGAGCTAGAGGCGCGCTGGATCGCCTCCAACTTTAAGCTGACCACCGCGCAGCTTTTGGGCTGACATTCCCCGGCTTTCGGGCTATCTGGTTTACAGACAAGGAGAGTGCGACATGTACCGCGGGATTTGGTTTTCATAACCACAGCTGATTGAACGGTCTGCAAGCGTGCGCAGACCCCAGTTGAATTCCGTCTTTCCTACAGGTCCCACATGTTCAAATATTTCGAAAACCTCGTCGATCCCTATGCGCCTTTTGCCGAAACCAACACGCCGCCCACGCGATTGTGGCCGTTCATGCGCGAGTATGCCAAGCCGTTCAAAACAGTGTTTATTCTGGCGGGCATTCTGTCCATCGTCATCGCCGCGATTGAAATCGGGCTGATCTATTACATGGGGCGGGTCGTTGACCTGCTGCAAGGTACGCCGTCCGAGGTCTGGGCCGCGCACAAAGTCGAGCTGATCGCGGTCGCTATCTTTATCCTGACCTTGCGGCCCCTGATTCAGTTGCTGGACGTGATGCTGCTGAACAACACGATCATCGTGAACTTTGGCACGTTGATCCGCTGGCGGTCGCACAAGCATGTGCTGCGTCAGTCGGTCGGCTGGTTCGAAAACGACTTTGCCGGGCGCATCGCCAACCGCATCATGCAAACACCCCCCGCCGCCGGCGAGGTGGTGTTTCAGGTGTTTGACGCGATTTCCTATTCGCTGGCCTATATGGTTGGTGCGGCCATCCTGCTGTCCACATCTGACGCCCGGCTGTTGCTGCCGCTGCTGATCTGGATGGTGTTGTACGGATTGCTGATCAACTGGACGACCCGGCGCGTCGGTCCCGCGTCCAAGGCGGCCTCGGATGCGCGCAGCGCGGTCACGGGCCGTGTGGTCGATGCCTATACCAATATTCATTCGGTCAAGATGTTCGCCCACCACGACAGCGAACTGAACTATGCCAAGGAGGCGATCGAACACACGCGCAAGACGTTCCAGACCGAGATGCGGATTTTCACCACGATGGATTTCTCGCTGGTGGTGTTGAACGGTCTGCTGATCGTCGGCGTTGTCGGCTGGGCGATTGCGCTGTGGGTTCAGGGGCAGGCGTCGGTCGGCACGGTTGCGGCGGCCACGGCGCTGGCGCTGCGGCTGAACGCGATGACCGGCTGGATCATGTGGGCGCTGACCACGTTCTTCCGCGAACTGGGTGTCGTGGCCGAAGGGATGGAAACGATTGCCCAGCCGGTTACACTGGTAGACGCGCCCAAAGCGAAGCCACTGGCGCTGACCGACGGGCGGATCGAGCTGAAGGCGTTGACGCATCACTATGGCCGCGCGTCCGGTGGGCTTGATGGGATTGATCTGACGATCCAACCCGGCGAAAAGGTCGGGCTGATCGGACGGTCGGGCGCGGGCAAGTCCACGCTGGTCAAGCTGCTGCTGCGGTTTTACGACCCCGAAAGTGGGCGGATCGAGATCGACGGTCAGGACATCACCAAGGTGACGCAGGACAGTCTGCGGCTAAGCGTTGGCATGGTGCAGCAGGAAAGCAGCCTGTTGCACCGGTCGGTGCGCGAGAACATCCTGTACGGCAGACCGGACGCGACCGAGGCCGAGATGATCGCCGCCGCCAAACAGGCCGAAGCGCATGATTTCATCACCACGCTGACCGATCCGGCGGGTAATGTCGGCTATGACGCGCAGGTGGGTGAACGTGGTGTGAAGCTGTCGGGCGGGCAACGCCAGCGGGTGACGCTGGCGCGGGTGATCCTGAAGAACGCGCCAATCCTGTTGCTGGACGAGGCGACCAGCGCGCTGGACAGCGAGGTCGAAGAAGCGATCCAAGGCACACTGTACAAGATGATGGAGGGTAAAACCGTGATTGCCATCGCGCACCGTTTGTCCACCATTGCCGAAATGGACCGGATTCTGGTGTTGGACGGCGGAAAGATCATCGAAGACGGCAGCCATGACGCGCTTTTGGCCAAGGGCGGCCTATATAGCCAGTTCTGGACCCGCCAGTCGGGCGGATTCCTGAACCCCGAGGATGCGGCATGAACATCGCCAAATGGATACACGCCTTTCGCCCTGCTGACGGGCCGCCACCGCAAACACTGGCCCCGTTTATGCGCTGGGCGCTGTCGGGGGCCTGGCCTGCGCTGTGGATGGCTGCGGTTTTCTCGGCGGCGGCGGGCACCGTCGAGGCGGGGACTGCGTGGCTGTTGGGCAAGGTGATCGACGCCAGTTCCGCGCTGGGGCCTGACGGTTTTTTCGCGGTCGGGAACCTGACGCTGATACTGGGCGCGATTGCATTTTTCCTGCTGGCACGGCCTGTGCTGTTTGGTCTGTCGTCGTCGGCCAACGCGATCATCGTTCAGCCGAACCTGAACCCGCTGGTGCTGTCGCGCCTGCACCGCTGGACGCTGGGCCAGTCGGTGCGGTTCTTTGACAACGATTTCGCAGGCCGCATCGCGCAAAAGCAGATGCAGACCGCGCGCGCGGTGACAGATGTTGTTGTGGAAATGATCAACGTCGTCGCCTTTGCATTGGCGTCGTTGGCGGGGTCGGTGGTGTTGCTGGTGGCGATTGATTGGAAAATCGGGCTTGGCTTTATGGTCTGGCTCATGGGGTATTTCCTGATGATCCGCTGGTTTTTGCCCCGCATCCGCGCACGCTCTGCGGCGCGGGCAGGCGCGCGGGCGATGGTGTCGGGGCAGATTGTCGATACGATCACCAACATCAAGACGGTCAAGCTGTTCGCACATGACGACCACGAAGACCGTGCGGCGCTGGGCGCGATGGGCAACTTTCGCCGCACTGCGCTGGACTTTGGCTATTTGGCGGCGGGATTCCGGTTTTGTCTGATGACGCTGGCGGGGCTGTTGCCGGTGATCCTGTTGGGCTGGACCTTGATCCTGTGGAAACAGGGCATCGCTACGCAGGGGGACATTGTCGCCGCCGGCGCCGTGGCCATTCGCATTGCGCAGATGACCGGTTGGGTCAGTTTCACGCTGATGGCGATCTATTCCAGCATCGGCGAGATCGAGGACGGCATTCACACGCTGACGCCGCGCAACCGGACCGAAAACAACCCCGACGCCCGCGATCTGGACGTGGGACAGGGCGGCATTGTGCTGAAAAATGTGAACTTTGCCTATGGGCGCGATGTGGGCGGGATTTCCGGCGTGAACCTGCACATCGAACCGGGGCAAAAGATCGGCATCGTCGGCGCATCGGGCGCGGGGAAATCGACCCTCGTGGCGTTGCTGTTGCGTTTGTATGAGACCGAAGGCGGCACGATCAGCATTGATGGCACCGACACCAGCACCGTGACACAGGAAAGCCTGCGGCGCAGCATCAGCATGGTCACGCAGGAAACGGCGATGTTCAACCGCTCGGCCATGGACAACATCCGATACGGCCGCCCCGAGGCGACGGACGAAGAGGTATTTCAAGCCGCCCGCGAGGCCGAGGCGCATACGTTTATTCAGGATCTGGAAGACCACAAGGGCCGCACCGGCTATCACGCCCATCTGGGCGAGCGTGGCGTGAAGCTGTCCGGCGGCCAACGCCAACGGATTGCATTGGCCCGCGCCATCCTGAAAAACGCGCCGATCCTGATTTTGGACGAAGCGACCAGCGCGCTGGACAGCGAGGTCGAGGCGGCGATTCAGTCGGCGCTGGACCGTGTGATGGAAGGCAAGACCGTGCTGGCCATCGCCCACCGTCTGTCGACGCTGACGGAAATGGACCGGATCATCGTGATGGATCAGGGCCGGATCGTCGAGGACGGCAGCCACGAAGCCTTGCTGAAAGAGGGCGGACTATACGCGCAATACTGGCACCTTCAGTCGGGCGGGTTCCTGCGCACCGAAGCGGCGGAATAAGACCCTAAAATGTGAGAAAGCCGCCCCGTGACAGGGCGGCTTTGCTGTTTCTGGCGCTGCTATCAGGCCTGTTTCGGGTCCAGCTCGACCGACCAAAGCTCGACATCGGCGCTGTCCATCAAGCGTACGGTCATCACGCCGGTGTCGGCGGCAATGTCGACGTTGCCAAAGAACTGCATACCGTCGCTGGGCGGCAGGTTGGCCTGACCCGGCTCGGGGTGCTTGGCATAGCGGACCTCGGGGCCAAAGGTGTTGTCATAGTCCGACGGTCCGAAGGTGCCCGCGTGCAATGGACCGGAAACGAATTCCCAGAAGGGTTCAAATTCCTGAAACACCGCGCGATCGGGCGAATAGTGGTGTGCGGCGGTATAGTGCACGTCGGCGGTCAGCCAGACGGTGTTGGTGATTTCAGCGGCCTTGATGAACGACAGAACCGCCGCGATGTCTTTTTCGCGGCCCAGCACGGGACCGTCGCCGTTCGACGAATTTTCCATGTTGTCGCCGTCGCGCACCATCATACCGATGGGCATGTCCGAGGCGATGACTTTCCACGTAGCCGTGGAATTCACCATTTCCCGCTTCAGCCATGCCAGTTGATCGGCCCCCAGATAGGGCGTGCCTTCTGCTTCGGTATTGGCGGTGTTGTCGCCGCGATAGGTGCGCATGTCGATCACGAAAATGTCCAGAAGCGGGCCGTAGGACACCTTGCGATACACGCGCATCGGCTCGGCCAGACTTTGGCGTGTCGGCATCATTTCGTGGAATGCACGATGCGCCCGCGCCGACAGCGTTTGCATGGATTTGACGGTGTAACGGTCGTCTTCGGCCAGAACCTCGTTGGGATACCAGTTGTTCGTAACTTCGTGGTCGTCCCACTGGGCGATGATCGGAACGGCGGCGTTCAGCGCCTTCACGTTCTTGTCCATGTAGTTGTACAGGTGCTGCCCGCGGAATTCTTCCAGCGTTTCGGCCACCTTGGTCTTGGCGGGGGTGACGATGTTTTTCCAGAGGGTGCCGTCAGCCAGCTCGACCTCTTCTTTCAGCGGACCGTCGGCATAGACGGTGTCGCCCGAGTGCAGGAAAAAGTCCGGGCTGTGGCCCAGCATGGTGGCATAGGTGGTCATGCCGCCGCGGTCCTCGTCGATGCCCCAACCTTGGCCAGCGGTGTCACCCGACCAGACAAAGCTGATGTCACGGTTGCTCATGGGCGCGGTGCGGAATGTGCCGGTGGTAGGTTCCGACAGGGTGCCATCAGCCAGATCGGCCATGGTCACCCGGTAAAAGATGTCCTGATCGCTGGGCAGGCCGGTCAGGGCCATCTTGCCCGTGTAGTCGGTGGGCGTGCCCACGGCCAGCGCCGGCACGGCGCGCGCGTCGGCCATGTTTTCGGTGGTGGCCCATTCGACCAGCATCTTGGCCTCGCGGTCGGCGCGGCTCCAGATCACTGCGCCATCGTGGGCGACATCGCCGGACATCACGCCGTGGGTGATCATCGGGCGCGATTGCGCGCGCGACAGCGACGGCATGGACATGGACACGCCAAGGGCGGCAGTGCCCAGCAGGGTCTGGCGGCGGGTGAAGGTAATGCGTGGCATAAGGGGGCTCCGTGGATGAATAATATCCCGGAGCGATGCGGTGTTTTGGTAACAGGCAGGTGATGGTCAGACGACAGAAATGCGAAACCTGGCCCTTCGGCCGGTTGTGTGTTGGCAAATGAAAAGGCGCACCGCTTTCTGGGTCATACCGGAAATCCAACCTTTAAGGTTGGTCCGGCATCACCAAGAAAGCGGTGCGCCTGTCAACTTGACTACATCGAGATCGCGGGACTTAGCCAAAGTTGTTCCGCCCGTTGTTGCGCACTTGTCCATACTTTTCCGACCTGTCGTAGGACGAAGATTGCCGTTGTCCGCCACGCCGACCGGTTGTGGCATAGATGATGACGGCAACCAAAATAAGGGCAAGAAGTCCGAAAATGAACATGTCGGGATTCATGTTAGGCTCCTTTCATTGGTGTTTCCGATTACGTCGTCTTGTTGACCCAACACCTAGATTTGGGTCGGGTTCCATAGAGGAAACATTGAATCAGATTCAATCTGTCACAGTTGCGTTAACACACTGCTAACGCCTGCCGTTTCAAACAAGCTCTTCGGGCACCACAGGCAGGTTGCGTCCAAAGCGACGGGCCGGAGCAATGGGAAAGGGCAACACAAAGCCCGCGCGCTGTTCCGGTTCCAGTTTGGCATTGCGCACGGCCAGTTTGCGCCACGCAGATACAGCCGTTTGCAAGTCGTAGTGGTCTGGTGTCGCGTCTTGGGGCAGCCAATGGTCAAAGCAGCGCTGTTTCAACGTGGCAACCGTCTGCGGTTCGGTCAGGTGCATACCCACCTCGGTGTCCCAGCGCATACTGCGTCCGTTCAGGTTGGCGGATGATATGATGGCGTCGGTGTCGTCAAAGATTGAAACCTTGGCGTGCAAATATATCATCGGTGCCTTGAAATGCGCAGCTCGTCCGCTGTCATTGTCCAGCGTGACAGGACGGGCGGGCGACATCACCAGGCAGCGTTTGCCAAAGGCGCGCGTCACTTTTCTCACGGCTTTCGCTTGCAGGTATTCCCCAAAACGCGCGTCGCTCTTGGTTGAATGTTCAAAAGCCACGTCGTCGGGCGCCGCGGGCAGGACCAGGATCAGTTTCAGGTCTGGCTTTTCACGCGCCGCGCGCGCCAGCGCCTTGGCAATCACACGGCTGCGGAAATACTGGCTTTCCAGATAGATCAGCTGCTGTGCCTTGGCGATCATGTCCAGGTGGGCCTTTTCGATCTTGTTCAGCACAGTGTGGGGCGACATATGGAACGCTGCATTTTTGCGTTTGCGCGACAGAGTGCGCAGCATCAGCGGCAGCGATTGCGGCGCTTGGGTTCCGTTGGTGACGGCCAGCATTTCGGTCAGATGCCGCTGGGCCTGTTCCACAATCGGGCCCTCGCACATGATCTGGGTGTCGTGCCATGTTTGCGGTCCGTCGCGGCGATGTTCAGGCGTGTCATAGCGGCGTTCGTTCAGATCCAGCCCACCCAGCATCAACCGCGTGCCGTCGGCAATCGCCAGTTTCTGGTGGTGCGTGGTCGGTATCAGCGCAGGGAACTGTCGCAAGCTGGCCTTCAGGTCGGGGTGGTCGCCAGAAATGTATTGGCACAGCCCCGGCGCATGTTTCAGTTGCAGCGTTGCTTCCGACTTGGGCAGGGTGTTCAGCCGTTTCACCTCGGCTCGGATTTCCGAGATGATCTTGGGCCACAGGAAAATGCGCGGCAGCCAACCCACCCGCGCGGGATGCATGGCGGGCACAATGTCCAGCAGGTGCGGATTGCCCGACGCTTCGGCGGCCAGAATCATCCGGCGTTTCGACAACCACGTGGCGCGGTGCATGTCGGGGCGGATGATCGGGTCAAAATCCGTCAGCAACATCTGAAACCGCACACCGCGCCGCAGAGTGTGTTCGATCAGGTCAAACCAAGTGTCGCCAATTTCGCGTGCGCGGTCGGAATACAGCGGCGTCGCGGGATCAAACACGCGAAAGCCTGCCAAAATATCTTCCTTGGCATCCAGAAACAGGGTTTCAAGCGCAGGGTAGGCCTCGGATGCCGTCAGGAAAATCCGAGCCTGCGCCGGGATTTGCGCGGTCATGTTTCGGCATCAATGGTCGGCGGGTTCGTGAAACACATCTTCGACATCAAAAGTCACCTCGGTGCGGTACAGACGGTCTGTCGAGGTGGTTTCGACCTTGCCGTTCAATTGCGTTGCAAAGGCCCGGATCAGTTGCGCACCCAACCCAGCTTCGTTGGGTTTCATGTCCTTGATGTCCGCACCGACCGAGTTTTCGCAAACCAAACGCGCAGACCCCGCATCCAGTTGCTTGAGAGATACAAAAAGGTGCGGTTTCTCGCCTTCGGGTGCGCCCATGAAGGTCAGGGCGTTGGTCGCCAGCTCGGATGCCAGCAGCGTCAGCGGCACGGCTTGGTCCGGGAACAGTACGACCTCGTCGAAATCGTAGCGGTATTCCAGCCCTTGCGGGCCCTCTGACGCGACAAGCCGTTCAAACAAGTCGGGCAACAAGGTGCCCGCGTTGGTGCGGCTTAGGTTTTCGGTCTGGTAAATGCTTTTGTGGACCGACGACAGGCTCATCACCCGTTCTTGCAACCGGCGCAGAATATCGCGGGTTTCGGGTTCGGTAGCCTTGCGGATCTGCATGTTCATGATCGACGAGATCAGTTGCAGGTTGTTGCGCACCCGGTGGTGAATTTCCTTCAACAGCACGTTCTTTTCGCGCAGGGCGTCTTCCATCTGCGCCTCGTCGTCCAGCAGGTGAAAGGCCATTTCGGCCAGCGCATCCTCAAGATCCTGCAATTCCGCCGACAGGGAAAACTGGTCGGATGTGGTGGGCAGGCGGCGCGTGCGTGAAAATGCCTGAACCTTGTTGCGCAGGTTTTTCACGTGGCGCACGACCAGCCGGTCAACCGCGTAATAGGCCACGGCAAGGCTGGCCACGAACATCAGGAACGGAAACAGCATCGGCGCGCTGGAAAAGCGCCCGATGGCGGGTTTGCGATATTCGACCGGCCACGCGGCCAGCGCATAGACCAGCCCCGGCATCACCGGCACCACGGCGAAAGCCTGTTCCTGATCAAACTGGTTTTTCGCAACAAAGGTTTGGCTCCAGTCGCCGTCCAGCCGTTCGAATTTGAAGTCCTGCGGCAGATAGATTGTCTGGTCCGCCGTGGAAGACACGGTGGTCAGCACGTCGCCCCGGTCGTTGAATGTGGTCAGGCTAAGGGGTCTGCGCGTGGTTGATGGCTGCCATGGCACACCCAGGCCGGTACGGGGCAGCGACATGGCGATGTAGCCGCGAAACGTCTCTTCCTGATAGGACGGGTACAGCACGTCAATGGCGCCATTGCTGCCAGTGCCGCGGTTGAGGGTGGGGTCTATCCACATGCGCGGGGATTCGAAACGTTGCGTCAGGTTTGACCAGTTGTTTATGTCAAAGTCCGTGCCGCCCGACGAACACACCATATTGCCGTCGGGGTCCAGAAAGCCGACAAACGAATAGCTGCCGGTTTGCTTGATATACTGGGCCAGGTAGTTGCCGCAGCGTTCCGGTTCGACCAGCATCAGTTGCAGAACGGCCGTCAGCGCCTCGGCGGCGCCAAAGGCGCGCTCGAACACTTGGCGCTCCGATACAGCGGCGGTGTTTGTCAGCGCCAGCAGCGCCAGCTCTGACCGATTGTCCACCTCGCGCGACAGGTCGCGGGTTTGCAAGACACCCATGACACCAATCGGCAGCAAGGCCAGCGCAAGAAAAGCGGCGACGCGAATCCGCAGGCCGCGCGAAAGCGCCCGGGTCGACGAGGTGTCGCGTCCCGGGTCTGACATCAGAATGCGGAAGAGCCGTTCGCCGCTACCACTGCGACCGTTGCCCTGTCGGTCATGATCATCGAATCCTCGTCATCAAGGTGCATCAGTTCCGCCAGACGCTTGCGCCCCCGGTTGGCACGGCTTTTGATCGTCCCAATGGCAACGCCACACATCTCGGCTGCCTCTTCGTAGGAAAATCCTGACGCGCCCACAAGCACAAGTGTCTCGCGCTGCTCATCTGGCAGTTGCGCAAAGGCCTTGCGAAAATCGTTCATCTGCAAGCGGCCGTCGTGTGCGGGCTTTTCGGCCATGTTGCCGGTGTGGATGCCATCAACATCCGCGACTTCGCGTTTCACTTTTCGACGGCTGGAATAATAGGTGTTGCGCAGGATGGTGAACAGCCAGGCGCGCATGTTGGTGCCCTGCTGGAATTTGTCGATATTTGTCCATGCTTTGACAACGGTGTCTTGCACCATGTCATCGGCAACGGCCCCGTTGCGCGTCAAACTCAGCGCAAACGCCCGAAGCGCCGGCAGATGGTCTACCAGCTCGTTTCTCGGATCTGAATCGCTCATTTATGGTCACCTGACCCTTTGCGGCTGTCCTTTTCCTGCAGTTGCGCCAGCAACTGCTTGAAGCGATCGGGAACCTCTTCCTCGACCTTTTCCTGAAACACACGACGCAGGTTGTCGTCGATCTGCTTGCGTGTCCCGGAATTTGGTTCGGTGTTTGACATTGTGGATTTCGCCCAATTTTAGAAATGTACTTTTGCGCACTTAGTTGGGAACTAAACACGGGGTGATGCGTTTGGTTCCCAAGAAATTCGAAATTCGGGGAAATAATATGACTTCTGAAAATACTGGCACCGACCGTACCGCTGAAATTGGTTCGGTATTGCCATACCTGCGCCGCTACGCACGCGCGCTCACCGGCTCGCAGACGGGCGGTGACCGCTACGCAGTTGCGACACTCGAGGCGATTTTGGCCGACGACAGCGCGCTGGACCCGTCCCTGCATATCAAGACAGCCCTGTTCAAGGTGTTGCACGTGATCTGGCAGGCCAGCAAGGTCGATTTCATGGACAGTTCAGATGACATCATGGAAGGCGCTGCGCAGAAACACCTGTCGAAACTGACCGACAACACGCGCGAGGCGCTGCTGCTGCACACCATCGAAGAATTCGATTTTGGCGGGGTGGCCGACATCATGGGCGTTGACCGCGCCGAGGCCGAGCATCTGGTCAACGTGGCGCACCGTGAGATGGCCGACAGCATCGCGGGCCGTGTTCTGATCATCGAGGATGAACCGATCATCGCGATGGACCTGGAAAACCTTGTGGGCGATCTGGGCCACCGTATCACCGGCATCGCGCGCACCCGCGACGAGGCCGTGAAGCTGGGCAGCGCCGAGAAGCCCGACCTGATCCTGGCCGACATCCGTCTGGCCGACAACTCGTCCGGCATCGACGCGGTGAACGATCTGCTGGGTCAGTTCGGCAACCTGCCGGTGATCTTCATCACCGCCTACCCCGAACGTCTGCTGACCGGCGAGCGCCCCGAACCTGCGTTCCTGATCTCGAAACCGTACAAGGAAGATCAAGTGAAATCGGCCGTCAGCCAAGCGATGTTCTTTTCGACAACGGCTTCGCTTCAGGTCTGATTTTCGGATCATAGCAGATCAGCCGGAATTGGCCCGTCGCAGAAATGCGGCGGGCCTTTGTGTGTCTGACGCGTTGAAACACCAGCCAAGGACGCGCATGTTGAACCTATAGAAAGGCGTTCGATATGAAACAGACTGATGTTTTGATCGTCGGAGCCGGTCCCACCGGTTTGGTTCTTGCATTGTGGTTACAGGCCCAAGGGGTCGCAGTCAGGATTATCGACAAGACCAGCGGGCCGGGGACCACATCGCGGGCGATGGTGGTTCATGCCCGCACTCTGGAACTGTACCGACAGATGGGTATGGCCGACGCGGTGGCCGCTGCGGGGCATCCCAGCCGGGTCGTCAACATGTGGGCGCGTGGCAAGCGCCGCGCGCAGATCGACATGCGCGACTTTGGCGCCGACATCACCCCCTATCCCTATCTGCTGATCTTTCCACAGGACCAGCACGAGGCCTATT
The DNA here is from genome assembly GCA_034669925.1 of Sulfitobacter sp. Classification (GTDB taxonomy): domain Bacteria; phylum Pseudomonadota; class Alphaproteobacteria; order Rhodobacterales; family Rhodobacteraceae; genus Pseudosulfitobacter. The sequence goes on along the minus strand of JAXMOM010000001.1, from coordinate 2,135,937 downwards.
TGTGCGACCAGCTTGCCGAACGCGGCCTGACCATTGAACGCAACACCGAATTGCTGGAAGCCGAAGACGCGGGCGATCATGTCACTGCGATGTTGCGTGGACCTGACGGCAAGGTGGAAACCTGCATAACCCGTTTCATGGTCGGGGCCGATGGCGCTGCATCGACGGTGCGCAAGGGTCTGGGCGGCAGCTTCAAGGGCGGGACCTACAGGGCGTTGCTGTACGTGGCTGACGTCGAGGTGGCGCAGGACACATTCAACGGCAACGTCCACCTGTCCTTTGACGAGGCAGACTTCTTGCTGGTCTTCCCCTATGGCACCGAGGGCAAGATGCGACTGGTGGGCAGCGTTCGGTCCGAACGCGCGGCACGCAGCGCCGATCTGAACTTTGAGGATGTAGACCGCGAAAGCCTGCACGCCATGGGCATCACGGTGACGCACCTGAACTGGTTTTCGACTTATAAATCACACCACCGCATGACCAATCATTTCCGGCGCGGGAATATCTTTTTGGCCGGGGATGCGGCGCATATTCATAGCCCCGCCGGCGGGCAGGGCATGAACACCGGGATTGGCGATGCGATCAACCTGGCATGGAAGCTGGCCGCGGTGGTGAACCGGCGCGGCAATGACGCGCTGCTGGACAGCTATCACGCCGAACGCGCGGCTTTTGCAAAAACCCTGATCAAGACCACGGACCAGGCGTTTAACCTGGCCTCGCGCAAGGGCAGCGTTTTTGGGTTCATGCGCACCTATGTGGTGCCGAATGTGGCCAAGCTGGCCTTTGGCCTTGCGACAGCCCGTGCGGCGATGTTCCGCGCGATATCGCAGGTTGCGATCAGCTATTCCGACGGGCCGCTGGGCGCGGGCAGGGCAGGGACCGTTTCGGGCGGGGACCGGTTGCCTTTCGTGCAACTGGAAAAGGGCGACAACTATGGCCCGCTGGCAGAGATCACATGGCAGGTGCATGTTTACGGACAGCCCGCCGACGCGCTGCGGACGTGGTGCGCGGACAAGGGTATTCCGCTGCATGTGTTCGATTGGAGCGCAGGTTGCGATGCGGCGGGGTTCGCGCGTGACGCGGCCTATTTGCTGCGCCCCGACACCTACATCGGATGCGCGGCCCCGGCGGGGGACGTCACCCCGCTTCAGTCCTATCTGGACCGCTTCGGGCTGTAGCGTTCAGTCCTGGGCTTTTGGCTTCAGGCCGATGTTGCCAAGCACGCGTTCGATGTCGCCGGTGCTGAACGGCACGGCAACGCGGTAGCCGTCATACAGAACCTCGGTAAAGTTGGGGCTTTCGACACCAACACGCACAGTCGTGATCGCGCGTTCGGCCAACAAGTCCATGAACGCAGGGTCGGTGCTGCTGGCTGCGGCACCCATCAGGAACACAACGTCCTGCGACCCGGCGTGTTGTAACGTGTCAATCGCCTCGGGTAAGTCTTTGACACGACGAATGGTCGACGCTGGAATGCAGCCCGACAGAATCTGGGTCAGATCCTCAGTTACCAGTATATTGCCCTGCACCAGCAGGAATTTCGTCGTCATTCTCTGTCCTCAAACTCTTTGACAGAGGGCCAACATGGAACATTTTTAACGTCCGCGCATTAAACTATGACATAGCTTAACAAGGTTTTAAGAATTATGGCGACGAAGTGCTCGAACTGTCCATTGCAACGCAGTGATGTGTTCGTTGACCTCACCGAAGACGAAATCCGGTTTATGCAAAAGTTCAAGGTGGGCGAACTTGAGGTGAACCCCGGAACGCCCCTGCTGATGGAGGGGTCGAACAGCCCACAGCTTTATACTGCGCTGCGCGGCATGGGACTGCGTTACAAGACATTGGAAAATGGCAACCGCCAGGTGATCAATTTCGTCTTTCCGGGCGATTTTATCGGCCTGCAAGCCGGCATCATGGGCGAGATGCAGCATTCGGTCGAGGCCACGTCGCCGATGACCCTGTGCGTATTTGACCGCAGCGAATTCTGGAGCTTTTTCAAATCCCACCCCGAGCGCGCCTTTGACCTGACATGGATGGCTGCCGCAGAAGAGCATTTTCTGGGCGAGGCGCTGGCCTCGGTGGGTCAGCGCACGGCATACGAGGCAATTGCCTGGGCGTTGTGCAAGATCATGATGCGCGGGCAGGCGTTGGGGCTGGCACGGGAACGGGTGATGCCGCTGCCCTATCGCCAACAGGATCTGGCCGATGCGCTGGGCTTGTCACTGGTCCACACGAACAAGACGCTTAGCAAGCTGCGCACGCGCCAGTTGGCGAACTGGAGCGATGAGGCGTTGATTGTGAATGACATTGGCGCACTGGCCAAAGCGGCCAGCATGACGCTGGAACCGCTGATGAAGCGCCCGATTATGTAAAACAGTCTGCGATCTGAAAAATAAACACCCTCTGCCGTGAAAGCAGAGGGTGTTTTTGTGTCTGCCGCTTTTACCGTCGTTCCATCAGGACGTCATCTTTGACCTGACCCCACGCGATCAGCGCAAAGACTGCCGTGCCGCCAACGATATTGCCCGCCAGCACCGGAATGAAAAAGCCGAACACAGCCTCGACCGGGCCAACCAGACCCTGCACCGCCAGATAGGCCATTTCGACCGACCCCGCGACAATGTGGGTAAAGTCACCCGCCGCAATCAGCCAGGTGAACGTCAGGATAATGAAAAAGCCGGATTCGTCCGCCTGCGGCAGCATCCAGACAATGGCCGCCACCAGAATCCCCGCAGGTATCGCGCGGAAAAAACTTTCGCCGGCAGGCATATGAATTGCGTGTTCCGACAGCGACAGCAGCGCCGGGGCCAGGTTGTCGGGGATCGCGGGCGTATAGGCGTACAGCGTCGCAATACAGAATGCGCCAATCACGTTGGCGCCCAGAACGATCACCCACAATCGCGCCACGCAGGCAAAATTATGTGCGGACGGTTTGACCATCAGTGGCAGCACCGTGGTAATCGTGTTCTCGGTGAACAATTGCATCCGGCCCATGATCACCAGCAAAAAGCCAAGCGAATATCCGAAATTCTCGATCAGGAACGACCACGGCGCATCCGGCAGATAGGTGCGCAAAATCGCCTCGCCCAGCACCGAAAAGCTGATCATGATGCCCGCCGCCGTGCCGGACCAGAACAACGACCGCTTGGTGCGCGCCAGCTCTTCCTCGCCATCGCGGCGGATGACCTCGTAGATCAGCTTTGAGGACAGTTTGGCTGCGGCTTCGACAGACTCGCGTTCTGTCTCTTCTTCCAGCGGCGCAGCACCGGGGTCGTTTTCGTGGATAGATACCATTGTGTGTTCGTTCCAGTTGGTCATCAGACTTTAACACCCTGACATCCTGTTTGGTTCCCCGCTATTCTCATGCCATTGCCGTGTTGGGGTTCTGCACCACATTGCAGCCTGACACTTTGGAGAAATTTATGTTCGGATCGCGCGCCTATATTCTGAAATTCGTACAAGACGTGCGCTCCAGCTATTGGTTCATTCCGTCCACCCTGGTGGTTGTGGCGCTTTTGCTGTCGGAACTGACCCAGTGGATCGACCACCATCCTGACATTCTGCCCATCGCGTTGCCGGACTATTTTCTGAACACACAGGTTGATGGCGCGCGGCAGACGCTGGCGGTGATTGCGCAGTCGATCATCGGTGTGACGGGTGTGATGTTTTCGATCACCATGGTTGCAGTGTCCTTTGCCTCGGGCAACTTCGGGCCGCGACTGATCGGAAACTTTATGCGCGACCGGGGCAACCAGATCAGCCTGGGCCTGCTGATTTCGTCCTTTGTCTACACGCTGATGATCCTGCGGGCGGTGCAAAGTTCCGGTGCGGACGGGCTGGAATCCTTCGTGCCGCAATATTCCATGGTCGCGGCGATCCTGCTGACGCTGATATCGGTAGGCACGTTGATCTATTTTCTGCACCACATTCCCGAAACCATCAACGTGTCGAATATTTCCGCCGCGCTGGGCCGCAGGCTGGCGTCAGCGATCGAGCGGATTATCGAAACCCATGCCGAACGTGAACCGGAACCGGCCACGACACCGGCTAAGGATGCCGTCGCAACCGAGCTGAGGTTGGGGCGTGCGGGATACATCCAACAGCTTGATCTGAATTCGCTGGCCGAAACCGCCGAGGAACACGATTGGGTGTTGGCGGTGCACGTCGAAATCGGCAGCTTTGTCAGCTCGTACGAGACGGTTCTAACGGTCCATTCCGCCAGCGCGCCAACGCCCGAGATCTGTAACAAGGTGTGTTCGAATTTTGCCGTCGGCGAGGAGCAGACCGAGGCGCAGGATGTTACCTTTATGATCGACCAATTGGTCGAAATGGCCGCGCGGGCCCTGTCTCCGGGTGTGAATGACCCGTTCACAGCGCTCAACTGCCTGAACTGGATGCGCAACGGCATCGACACGGCGCTTCAGTACAAAGGCGGGCTGCATCCGGTGCAGCGCGCGCGTATCCAGTATCGCAGCCTGACGCTCGAGCATCTGCTGAACATCAGTTTCCGCGCATCGGCGCCTTATTGTATGCCCGACAAGATGGCGCGCGATCATTGGATGTTCTGCGTGCGCAGCCTGCTGGACGCCGCATCGGGGGACCATAAAAAGACCGTTGCGAAACTGTTGAAGGACTTTGAAGGGGCCTAGGGTCCTGACCCTAAGGCAGGCATTTGCCAATCGCTTCGACTTGGCTCACAACGGTGCTGAAATCTTCGAAAGGTCCCGTTATGAGCTTTGTGTTTCCCCCGGCCCCGCAAGCCGCTTTGGCCGTTGCAGGCAGTGCCGACCGGTTTCCGGTGCGCCGCGTTTTTTGTGTCGGGCGCAACTACGCCGCCCACGCCCGCGAGTTTGGCAACGACCCCGACCGTGATCCGCCGTTCTTTTTCACCAAGCCCGCAGATGCGGTGGTGGACACGCCCTGTACCGTCCCCTATCCGCCGCTGACCGAAGACTTTCATTTCGAGATCGAGCTGGTCATTGCGATCGGCAAGGGGGGCGCAGACATCGCGGTTGCCGACGTGCCGGACCACATCTGGGGCGCATCGGTCGGCATCGACCTGACGCGCCGCGACTTGCAGAATGTCGCAAAGAAAATGGGCCGTCCGTGGGACTGGAGCAAGGCATTCGACCAATCCGCCCCGATTGCACCCATCGTTCCGATGGCCGATGTCGCCAGCCTGACACAAGGGCGCATCTGGCTGGCGGTGAATGGCAAGGTCAAGCAGGACGCCGACATTGCCGATCTGATCTGGCCAGTGGCCGACCACATCGCCACACTCAGCCAGTCGATGACGTTGGCCCCCGGCGACATCATCATGACCGGCACCCCTGCGGGTGTAGGGGCGGTGACGCCCGGTGACGTGATGACCGGCGGTGTAGACGGCATTGCCACGCTTGAAGTGACAGTAGGACCGCGCGCATGACCCTTGTTTTGCACAACTATTTCCGGTCCTCTACCTCGGCCCGGGTGCGGGCGGCGCTGAATCTCAAGGGTTTGGACTATGACTATGTGTCCTATGCGCTGCTCAAGGACGAACAGCGCGGGGCGGCGCATCTGGCACTGAACCCGCAAGGGCTGGTGCCGACGCTGGTGACCGAAGACGGCGCGCTGCCGCAATCGCTGGCGATCATCGAATGGCTGGACGAGGTTCATCCCGAACCGCCGCTTCTGCCCGCCGATGCATGGGGCCGTGCGCGGGTGCGCAGTCTTGCACATATTATCGCGTTAGATGTACATCCTGTGAACAACCTGCGCATCCTGAAACATCTTGAAACGGAATACGGTGTCGATGCCGACGGCAAAGCCGCCTGGTTCCGCAAATGGGCGCAGGCGGGCATGGAAAGCCTTGAGGCGCGGCTTTCGTCAGAGGCTGAAACAGGCACTTTCTGCCATGGCGACACACCCGGTCTGGCCGATCTGTGTCTGTTTGCCCAAGTGCTGAACAACGGACGGTTCGGCGTGGCGCTGGACCCCTATCCGACCATCACGCGCATCCACGATGCCTGCATGGCGCTGCCCGCGTTCGAACGCGCGGCCCCCGCGAACCAGCCTGACGCCACCTGATGCGACACCATGGCACGCGGCCTTCGTTTGGCTGCGTGTTACGTTGAAGGCAGCCAATCCTGAAGCCAGTTGATCGGAGTCACCCATGAAACCCATGTTCCGCGTTCTTGCCATTCTTGCCCTTGCCACCCCTGCTTTTGCCGACAGTCACGAAGCGGGTGATGCGGATGCTGGGGCCAAGACATTTAACCGATGCAAAAGCTGCCACATAATCGCCAATGGCGACCAAGTGATCGAAAAGGGCGGGCGCACCGGGCCGAACCTCTATGGGGTGATCGGGCGTCAGGCGGGCACTGCCGAAGGCTATAGCTATCAAAATTCCATCGTTGCGGCGGGCGAGGCTGGCCTGGTCTGGGACGAGGTATCGCTGACCAAATATGTCGCCGATCCGCGTGAATTCCTGCGCGAATTTCTGGACGATTCAAAGGCCAAGTCGGGCATGTCGTTCAAGCTGAAAAAAGGCGGCGCTGATGTGGCTGCCTATCTGGCGCGTGTCGGCCCAGAGGTTGCACCGGCTGACGCGGACGCCACCGAAGCACCGGCCGACAGTGACAGCTAAGGACACTAACGGGCGGTGCGGGCCTGTGCCTGTTCCGCCAGTTCCGGCAGGCCGTTGCGGGTATAGACCTCGGCCAGCATCCGGTTCAGCGGCACGCCATCAGGATCATAGGTGCGCCGCATTTCCAGCACTTGCTGCGCCCGCGCCACGTCGCCGTTTTCCATCAACGCATCCAGATGGATCTGGTCAAACAGATCGCGCTGGGCGTGGCTGCCGCCGCATTCGGCCAGACGGGGCAGGGCGATGCCCAGCAGCCGTGCGGCTTCGGCCCAGTCGCGGTTGGCATGTGCCACGATCCCTTGGGCTGCGGGCAGGGCCACTTCGGCCCATGCACGGTGATCGTGCTGCGTGCTGTCGGCGGCGCGGTCCGTGATCGCCTGCATCAGCACATCCATCGCCGCACGATCATCGGTGCGCCCCAGCCCATACAGGTATTGCAGCGTCAGGAACGGGCTGACCGTATCGGCCCCGCGCTGCGCCACATGGGCCACCACATCGGCCCAGCGGTCGCCCACGTCGATTCCCGCGAAGTCCAGCCGCGCCAGCAGGGACACCGCCCCGACCTGATCCTGACTATAGTCCTTGGCCAGCCCCCAGACGTGTTCATCATAGGCTTGCAGCACATCGTCGTGCCGCCCCTGGCTGATGTAGAACAACGCCAGATGCCACCAGTTGTGACTGCGCATAAAGCTGTTCAGATCCTGCCACGTGTCCGCGACGCTTTCCAAAAAGACGATGCCACCGGTCACGTCGCCACGCGTCAGATAGATATGCGCCAGCGCGTGATGCGCCCACGGGTCGTCGTGCCGCAGCCGCATCGACCGGCGCGCGGCGGCTTCGGCCTCTTTCAGCAGGTGACATTCCTCGTAGCCGAACGCCAGCATCCCGTGGGCATAGGCGATGTCGTCGGCCCCCGGAAAGGCGCGGGTGGCGATCCGCAGCATCGCCGGAAAATCACCAATGTTGAACGTGTGGTACTGGCCCAGTTTCAGCATCACCATATCGCGCGGATGGCGGCGGATGGTTTCCTCGCACAGGGCAATCAGCTCGGGGATCTTGCCGTCGTGAAACAGACGCGCGGCGTGCACGGTGGCCTGTTCACGGGGCGTGGCATTGGGCGCGGCCGCTTCGGCGGCTTGCAGATAGGGCGCGGCCAGTTGCGGGGCAACGGGCGCCTCCAGCAGCATATACAGGATCGCCGCATAGGCGTTGACCAGCGCACAATCGGGTGCTGCCTCGGCGGCCTTCAGCACATTGGCCGCCTTGGTCTGAAAGCTGATGAACCCGTGCACGAAATCGTCGATGCCTTGCAGGGCGGCATCATCGGCACCGGTGACGGGCAGGCCATACAGGTCGGTCATCTCAGGCATTCAGGTCCCTCCAGCAGGGCAAAAGGTCGTCCGGCTCAGCGTGGGCCAGATAGACGCCGCGTGCAATGGCCCGTGACAGACAGACCGCAGCGGCATGGCCGATCACCGACAGGTCGCGGTGATCATCCTGCATGGTGCGCGCGCCGGTGGACATGGCAAAGACCAGATCGCCGTCGCCTGGGCTGTGCGCAGGCACACAGGCGCGCCCGATGCCGTCGTGCGCCGCCCATGCGACACGCTGGCACTGCGATTTGGTCAGGTCGGCATCGGTGGCAACGATGGCGATGGTGGTGTTGGCGCGTTCGATCACGGCGCTGACCTTGCGGCTGTCCAGCGTGCGGCCCAGTCCACTGGCGGGGTCGGGACCAAGGCCGCCGAATTCATTGTCTATTTCAAAGGGCGCCGCCCAAAAGTGCCGGTCGCCCGGTGTGGTCACGGCCCCCATCGGGTTGGCCGCCACCAGCGCCGCGACGGTCGTGCCATCCGGCAACACCAGCGAAGCCGAGCCAAGCCCGCCCTTCACCATCGCCGTCATCGCACCGGTGCCCGCACCAACACTGCCCAGATCAAAGCTGTCGGTGGCGGCATCCAGCGCCGCACGCCCCAGCTTGCGATAGGGGTTTTCGTCCCAATCCTTGTCGCCGCCCGACAGCAGGTCAAAGATGATCGCGCCCGGCACCAGCGGGATGACGGCGTCGGCAATCCGGTAACCGCGCCCCATCGCCCGCAGCCCGTCAACCACACCCGAACAGGCATCCAGCCCATAGGCCGAGCCACCCGACAGCACCAGCGCATCGACCGCCGCCACCGATTTGTCCGGTTGCAGCAGGTCGGTTTCACGCGTGCCGGGCGCGCCGCCCATGACGGCCACCGAAGCGGTGAACGGCGCATCGGCGGTGACGACGGTGGAGCCCGATTTCAGCACTTGGTCGGTGGCGTTGCCGACACGCAGGCCGGGCACGTCGGTCAACAGGTTGCGGGGGCCGGGTGTCATCATGTCAGATCCGTGGTTTCGGGGCGGCTGTGGCAGGATCGCCGGTGTTCGGCACGCCCTTGGGTTCGATCAGCAGCACCTTGCATTCGGCTGCGGCGCGGGGCCGGTGGGTGACGCCGCGCGGGACGATAAACAATTCCCCCGCGCTAACCTGATGTTGGGCATCTTCCAGATCCATCACCATCTCGCCCTCGAGCACCAGAAAGAAATCATCGGTGTCTTCGTGCAGGTGAAAGGGAAATTCGCCCTGAAATTTGACCACCATCACGTCGTTGTCGTTGTAATCGGCGACCACATGCGGGTCCCAATGGGTGCTGAACTGCGCCAGCTTGGCGGCAAGGTTGACCGTCTTCATATGCAGCGTCCTCCGTCCACTTCCATGGCGACGCCGGTGATCATGCTGGCCTCGTCCGAACATAGGAACAGCGCGGCATTCGCCAGATCTTCGGGCTGGGAAAAGCGGCCCAGCGGTATCGTCGCCAGAAACTTGGCACGCATTTCCGGCGTGTCCTCGCCCATGAACGATTTCAGCAGCGGCGTTTCCCCGGCGACGGGGTTCAGCGCGTTGACGCGCACGCCGCTGGGGGCCAGCTCAACCGCCATGGTGCGGGTCGCGGTGATCATCCAGCCCTTTGATGCGTTGTACCAGTTCAGGTTCGGGCGCGGCGATACGCCGGCGGTGGACGCGATGTTCAGGATCGCACCGGTGCCGCGTTCTTTCATGTGGGGGACAAGGCTGCGGGCGGTCAGATAGACCGACTTCATATTGACGTTGAACACGCGGTCAAAGTCGTCTTCGGTCACATATTCCATCGCCTGCGGCAGGTGGGTGATGCCCGCGTTGTTCACCAGAATATCCACATGGCCCAGGGTTTTCAGCGCCACATCGGCCATGGCCTGCACCGACGCGCCATTGCCCACGTCGACCTGACAGTATTCCGTGCCCAGATCGGCGGCCACTTTCGCGGCCCCGTCACCGTTGATGTCGGCCACCAGAACGCGGGCGCCTTCGGCGGCGAACCGGCGCACGATGCCTTCGCCAAAGCCTGACGCCGCGCCGGTTACGATCGCTGTTTTTCCGTCCAGTCGCATGTCATTCCTCCCTGTGAATACGCCCTAGCCGTGATGGGCCGCGACGGTTTTGAGCGTGGAGAAGCCGTAGAGCGCTTCGAAGCCTTTTTCGCGGCCATGGCCGGATTTGCCGCTGCCGCCGAATGGAAGTTCGACCCCGCCACCCGCGCCATAGTTGTTGATGAACACCTGACCGGCGCGCAGTGCCTTGGCCAGACGCATCTGGCGCGCGCCGTTGGCGGTCCAGATGGCGGCGACAAGGCCATAGTCGGTGCTGTTGGCGATCTGCACCGCTTCCTCTTCGGTGTCGAAGGGGATCAGCACTTGAACCGGGCCGAAAATCTCGTCGCGGGCCAGCGTGTGATCGGGCGGCACGTCGGCGAACAGCGTCGGCAACACATAGGCCCCGTCGTCATGGGCGTTTTGCAACTGGCCAGTGGCGGCGATGGTCAGGTCCGCGCCCTTGTCCAGAAAGCCCTGCACGATGTCGCGCTGCCGGTTGGAAATCACCGGACCGACGCGCAGATCGTCCATAGCGGGGCCGACAGTCAGCGCGCGATAGGCCTCGGCCATGCGGTCGCGCACGGTGTCATAAACGCCGCGCTGCACCAGAATGCGCGAGGACGCCGAACAGGTCTGGCCCGCGTTCTGAATGCCCGCGTTGACCAGAAACGGCAGCGCTGCATCCAGATCGGCGTCGTCGAACACCAGTTGGGGCGACTTGCCGCCCAGTTCCAGCGTCACGGGCACCACGTTGGCACCCGCTGCCTGCTGCACCAGCGCGCCGGTGCGCACGGAGCCTGTAAAGCTGATGTGGTGAATGCCGGTGTGGCTGGTCAGGGCGGCGCCTGCCTCGACGCCAATGCCCGTGACGACATTCAGCGCGCCATCGGGCAGACCCGCGTCCTGACAGATACGGGCAAAGGCCAGCGCGGTCAGACATGCCTCTTCCGCCGGTTTCAGAACACAGGCGTTGCCCATGGTCAGGGCCGCGCCAACACTGCGCCCGATGATCTGCATCGGATAGTTCCACGGCACGATATGGCCCGTGACCCCATGCGGTTCGCGCAGGGTATAGACGGTGTAGCCGTCCAGATACGGAATGGTCGCGCCGTGTACCTTGTCGGCGGCCCCCCCGTAGAATTCCATGTAACGGGCCAGCGCGACGGCATCGGCGCGTGCCTGTCCCAGCGGTTTGCCCACGTCGCAAGCCTCAAGCTCGGCCAGTGCGTCCACATGGTCCAGCACGCGACGGCCAATCTCGGTCAGGATACGACCCCGTTCCAGCGCGGTCATGCGGCCCCATGCGCCGTCCAACGCTGACTGAGCAGCCGTGACGGCGGCGTCGATGTCGGCGCTGGTGCCGCGCGCGATCTGCGCCAGTTCGCTGCCGTCCGACGGGTTGACCAGCGGGATCGTTTCGCCGCTGGCGCAGGGCTGCCATTTGCCGCCGATCAGGATTTCGGTGGGGTCAAACCAAAGGGGATTGGGCATGGGTACTGGCCTTGTCTGTAAAGTCGGGCAGCGTGGGCGCCGCCGCGAGCAAAGTTTGCGTGTAGGGATGTTGCGGGTCGGAAAAGACCTGTTCGGTCGGTCCGTGTTCGACAATCTGGCCGGACTGCATCACCAGCACACGGTCGGTCACCGTGCGCACCACGCTCAGGTCGTGGCTGATGAACAGATAGGTCAGGTCGTATTGGCGGCACAGGTCGGCCAGCAGATCAAGGATCTGCGCGCGGACAGAAACATCCAATGCGCTGACGGCCTCGTCAAAGACGATGATTTCGGGGCGAATGATCAGGGCACGCGCGATGGCGATGCGCTGGCGTTGGCCACCTGAAAACTGGTGCGGATATTTGTCGGCGTCGGCAGCCGACAGGCCCACCGCCTTTAGCGTTTCGGCAATCAGATCGGCGCGTTCCTGCCCTTTGGGCGGGTTGTCCAGCAGGAAGAACGGCTCGGTGATCAGGCGTGATACGCGGTGGCGCGGGTTGAAGCTGCCGTAGGGGTCCTGGAACACCACCTGCATGTTGCGGCGGACCGCAAAGTTGACCCCACGTGCCGAAAACACGGGTTCGCCGTTCAGCGTGATCGTGCCGTTTTGCACGTCCTCCAGACCCAGAATGGCCCGTGTCAGGGTCGATTTCCCGCACCCGCTTTCCCCGACCAGCCCAAGGCGTTCGCCCTTCTTGATGTCAAAGCTGACGTTGTTCACCGCGCGGAAGGTGCCCGGCGCGCCAAACACGGATTTGCGCGGGGTGCGATAATCACGGCTGACGCCATCGACCCGCAGCAGTGGGGCGTCGGACTTGAGCGGCGGCAGATCCACCTGATGGGTCGAGGCGGCGAACAAAAGCTTGGTATAAGGATGCTGCATGTTGTGCAGCAAGTGCGCGGTGTCGCCCTGTTCGACGATCCTGCCGTGTTGCATCACCACGATGCGGTCGGCCATTTCGGACACCACCGCCAGATCATGCGTGATCATCAGCAGGCCCATGTCATCCTCGCGCGCCAGTTTGGCCAGCAGTTGCAAAATCTGCGCCTGCGTCGTGACATCCAGCGCCGTCGTTGGTTCGTCCGCGATCAGCAGCGCGGGGCGCAGGGCGATGGCCATGGCGATGACAACCCGCTGGCGCTGGCCACCGGACAGTTCATGCGGGAACCGTCCCAGCGGAAAGCGGTCCTGGGGCAGGCCGACGCGGGTCAGGGTGTCGGCCGCGATCTTCATCGCCTCGGCGCGGGTGCCGGCACCATGGATCAGAATGGTTTCGGCCACCTGGTCGCCGATGGTTTTCACCGGGTTCAGCGCGGTCATCGGTTCCTGAAACACCATGCCGATCGCATTGCCGCGCAGGGCGCACATCTGCGCCTCGGTCTGCGTCAGCAGGTCGGTGTCCTTCAACATGATCCGGCCCGTGGCGTGCGCCCCGTCAGGGGTCAGGCCCATCACCGAAAAGGCGGTCATCGACTTGCCCGAACCGCTTTCTCCGGTGATCGCCACGATTTCGCCTTTTGCCACCTCGAAGGTGACATCGTGCAACACGGGGTGGTCGTGAATGGCCATCGACAGCTTTTGAACGCTTAGCAAGCTCATACCCGTGACACCCTCAGCTTCGGGTCCAGCTTGTCGCGCAGCCCGTCGCCCAGCAGGTTCAGACCCAGAACGGTGATGATGATCGCACAGCCCGGAATCAGCGCCATGTGCGGCGCGATGCTGACCAGCGTTTGCGCGTCGGCCAGCATCCGGCCCCAGCTTGGCGTGGGCGGTTGCGCACCCAGACCGACATAGGACAGCGCGGCCTCGGCCAGAATGCCCAGACTGAACTGAATCGTGGCCTGCACGATCAACAGATTGGCGACATTGCCCAGCACGTGTTCAAACGCGATCCGCGCGTCGCCCTTGCCCGACACGCGGGCGGCCATGATGAATTCGCGCGCCAGAATGGGCAGTGCGCCGCCACGGGTGACACGGGCAAAGACGGGAATGTTGAAGATGCCGATGGCGATGATCGCATTGATCGCACCGGCGCCGAAGATGGCGGTGATCAGGATGGCGATGACCAGGCTTGGAAAGGCAAACACCAGATCGTTGCCGCGCATGATCAGCTCGTCGATCCAGCCGCCATTGCGCGCGGCGGCCCACAGGCCCAGCGGCACACCGATCAGCATCCCCACGCCCACCGCGACAAAGGCGACGGCGATGGACGTGCGTGCGCCGACCATGATCAGCGACAGGATATCCCGCCCGAAATGGTCGGTGCCCAGCCAGTGCGTGCCATTGGGCGGTTGCAGCTTGTTGGGGATGTCCATTGCGGTGTGCGCGTAGGGCGTCCAGACAAAGCTGAGCAATGCGGCCAACACCACAAGCGCCGTCAGCAGTCCGCCGATGATCAGATTGCGGCTCATGTGCGGCTCCTTAAGCGGGGATCGACAAGGGCATAGGCCAGATCGACGGCAAAGTTCACCATGATCACGGTGAACACCAGCAGCATGACCACGCTTTCCACCACGATCAGATCGCGGGCGTTGATCGACTGGAACACCAGCCGCCCCAGACCGGGCAGATAGAACACCTGTTCGATGATGATGGCACCGGCCAGCAGGAACGAAAATTGCAGCCCGATGATGGTCAGAACGGGGATCATCGCATTGCGCAGCCCGTGCCGCCACAGCGCCTGTTTGCGTGTCAGCCCCTTGGCGCGTGCGGTGCGCATGAAATCCTCGCCCAGCACATCCAGCAGGGCCGACCGCATGACCCGCGACAGGATCGCGGCCTGTGGCAACGCCAGCGAAATCGCGGGCAGCGTCAGCGACCACAGCCCCGCGCCCAGCCCCTTGTCCCAGCCAACAAAGCCACCGGCGCTGAACCAGCGCAGGTTGATGGCGAACAACAGCACCAGCATCATCGCAAACCAGAAGTTCGGGATTGCAACGCCCAGCTGCGTGGCCCCCATCACGGCGGTGTCTCCTGCCTTGCCCCGGCGGGACGCGGCATAGATGCCGGTGGGAAAGGCGATCAGGGTGCTGAGTGTCAGCGCGTAGATCGCCAACGGCAAAGACACCCACAAACGTTCGGAAATCATCTGCGCCACGGGGGTTCGATAGGTGTACGAGGTGCCGAAATCACCGGTCAGCAGCCCGCCGATCCAGTTCAGGTAGCGCTGCCATTGCGGCACGTCCAAGCCCAGTTCGGTGCGCAGGGCGGCGATGGTATCCGGTTGCGAATTGATTCCCAGCATGAACGTCGCCGGATCACCCGGAGCGATCTCGATCACGAAGAAAATCACCAGCGAGGCAACGGCCAGGCTGATGACAAGAGACAGCAGACGTTTGAGGATATATCGTAGCATCGCGCGCACGTTATGCCCGGATCGCGGCAGGGTCTAGCGCAGACCGCAAACAAATGACGCAACGGTGCGAAAATCGGCGGGCGGGTGATTTGGCGGCAGATGGCGTTGCGGATTAAAGGTCGAACAGACGCCCGCGGTTCAGGATCGTTTTGGGGTCAAGGCTGCGCTTTAGCTGCCGCATAACGGCCAGTTCCTGCGGGCTGCGCGACAATTCCAGCCACGGTTTCTTGTCCACGCCGATGCCGTGTTCCGCCGAGATTGACCCGCCGTGTTCGGCGGTCAGCGCATACAGCTTTTCCAATGCTGCGGCTTTGTTTTGAGTGGTAAAGACATAGTGCAGATTGCCGTCGCCCAGATGGCCGAACATGTAAAATCCCGCATCGGGATCAATCCGGCGCAGCGCGGTCTGGCTGGCTTGGGCAAAGGCCTCGATCCGGCTCAAGGGAATGCTGATGTCGCCGTTGGCCACCCCGTCAAGGCCGCGCACGAAATCGGCGGCGCCATCGCGGATGTCCCACAGGGTGTCGAACTCGCGGTTCGATTGGCTCACGATGGCGTCCAGCGCCAGATCATCCTCAAGTGCGCGCATCAGAACCTGGGTGAACCGCTCGGCCACCGCGGGGCCTGCGTCGGCGGACTGACATTCGATCAGCACATAGAATGGCGCGGTCGTGCCCAGCGGGGGCGGGCGGTTCTGGTGGGCGCAGATGCCGAAGTATGTGTCTTTCCACATCACCTCGAAGGCCGACAACACGTCGCCCAGCCCCTGACGCGCACGCTGAAGCAACGCCAGCGCCGCAGGCAGTGACGGCAGGGCTAGCAGCGCGTTCAACTCTGTCTGCGGGCGGGGGTGAAGGTGAAGCAATGCGCGGGTGACGACGCCCAGCGTGCCCTCGGCGCCGATGAAAAGCTGGTTCAGGTCATAGCCGGTGTTGTCCTTCGCCAGACCACGCAGCGATGACAGCACCGTGCCATCCGCCAGCACGGTTTCCAGCCCGGCGACCTGCGCGCGGAACATGCCATAGCGCAGCACGCGGATGCCGCCTGCATTGGTGGCGATGTTTCCGCCGATGGTCGCGGTCCCGCGCGCCCCGATGTCGACGCCAAAGAACAGGCCGGCATCCTGAGCCGCCGTTTGAACCGTCTGCAAGGGCGCGCCCGCCCCCGCCAGCACCGTGGCGCTGTCCATGTCCACGACACCCACGTCGGTCATCCGTTCCAGCGACAGAACGGCCTCGCCCTCGGCAATGCGGTGTGCTCCGGACAGCCCCGTGCGCCCGCCCTGGATCACCAGCGGCTGCCCCGCGTCATGACACAGCGCCAGCGCGGTTGCGGTCTGGGCGGTGTCGGCAGGGCGCAAGACAAACTGCGGGCGGGCGGAGAACCGGTCGCGCCGGTCCTCCTGATAACGCGGGCCAATGGCGTCGCCTGTCAGCAAGGCTTCGGGTGGCAGGGCCGATGCCAGACGGTCCACAAGGCCGGTGTCGGGCAGCGCAGGGGTGTCTTGCATCGGTGTCTCCTTTTGCAAAGGCGCGCTTAGCCGGCCAGCGCCTGCTCTGCCAACAGCTTGGCCCGTTCGCGCAGGACAAACTTTTGCACCTTGCCGGTCGAAGTCTTGGGCAATTCGTCGAACACCACTTTTGCGGGGCATTTGAAATGCGCAAGGGTCGCGCGGCAATGGTCAAGCAACGCCCTTTCGCTGGTCGTCTGTCCCGTGCGCAGTTCGACAAAGGCGACAGGCCGTTCGCCCCATTTGATGTCTGGCATGGCTACGACCGCACACAAGGCAACAGCCGGATGGGCAAAGATCGCGTCCTCGACCTCGATAGACGAGATGTTCTCGCCGCCCGAGATGATGATGTCCTTGGACCGGTCCTTAAGCTGGATATACCCGTCGGGATGGATCACACCCAGATCGCCGGTGTGAAACCAGCCGCCGGCAAAGGCTTCGGATGTGGCAGCGGGGTTTTTCAGGTATCCCTTCATCACGACATTGCCGCGCAACATGACCTCGCCCAGCGTTTCGCCGTCGCGCGGAACCGCTGCCAGCGTGTGCGGGTCGCG
This sequence comes from Sulfitobacter sp., assembly GCA_034669925.1. Classification (GTDB taxonomy): domain Bacteria; phylum Pseudomonadota; class Alphaproteobacteria; order Rhodobacterales; family Rhodobacteraceae; genus Pseudosulfitobacter. Next base: position 2,118,960 of record JAXMOM010000001.1, on the reverse strand, counting down.
CACATCCGCTTGGGACAGCGACAAAAAGCGGACGCCCTGACGTGCCTTGTAAGCGGCTTGATCGGCCAGCGGCAGGTCGTCCCACGTGTCCTGCCAGGCGTTCATCACCACGGGACCGTAGGTTTCCGTCAGCCCGTACATATGCTGCATCTCGAATCCTGCGGCCTTCATCGCCTCCAGCACGGCAGCGGGCGGGGGTGCGGCGGCGGTGATAAAGGTTGCCGTGTGGGCAAAGGGCGTCTTGTCGGCTTCGTCGGCGTTCAACAGCGTCGTCATGACAATCGGCGCGCCGCACAGATGGGTGACGCCGTGGTTTGCAATCAGGTCATAGATCGGTTTGGCGCGGACCCAGCGCAGGCAGACATGGGTGCCCGCCTGAACCGCGACACTCCACGAAAAGCTCCAGCCGTTGCAATGGAACAGCGGCAGCGTCCACAGGTAGACGGGGTGCCGCCCCATTTCGCCGTGGATCACCATATTCAGCGCCATCAGCGCCGCACCCCGGTGGTGGCAGACGACCCCTTTGGGATTGCCGGTGGTGCCCGAGGTATAGTTCAACGAAATCGCATCCCATTCGTCACGCGGGGGCGGTGCTGCATAGTCGGGCGACCCCGTGGCCAGCAGCGCGGCATACTCCATCGTTCCGATCAGCGGTCCCTTGTGATAGGGGGCATCGTCAGGATAGGCCGGATCGTCATAGTCGATCACAATGGGCCGCGATGGCGACGTCATCAGCGTCAGCGCTTCGGCGGCCAGATCCGAAAACTCGCGGTCGACGATCAGCACTTTGGATTCGGCGTGGTCCAGTTGAAAGGCGATCGCGCGTGCGTCCAGACGGTAGTTCAGCGAATGCAGAACCGCGCCATTGGCCATTGAGACGCCATAGTGCGCCTCGATCATCGGCGGCGTGTTCGACAACAGCACCGAGACCGTGTCGCCGTGGCCAATCCCCAGCCCGACAAGGCCCGAGCCCAGCCGTCGGCAGTTTTCCCAAAGCTGGCGATAGCTGATCCGGTCCGGCCCGTGGATCACCGCGACGCGGTCGGGATAGGTCAGCGCCGCGCGTTCCAGATAGGAAACCGGTGACATCGGTTGGTGGTTGGCCGGACAGCGGTCCAGGTCGGTGTCATACATGCTCATGCGCGGTGGTCCTTGATCTGGGCGCGCATCAGCGCGCCCGCTTTTGCAGTTCGCCAACGGGGTGGCCGTCGGATTTCCAGCCGCCAAAACCGCCGCGCAGGCTGCGGGCGTCCAGCCCCATGTCCTGCGCCACTTTCGCAGCCAGCAGCGACCGCCAGCCCGAGGCGCAATAGAACACATAGGTTTTGCCCTCGGCAAAGCGCGGCTTGTGATAGGGGCTGGCCGGATCAATCCAGAATTCAAGCATCCCGCGCGGGGCGTGAAAGGCGTCGGGAATCATGCCTTCGCGTTCCAGTTCACGCGGGTCGCGGATGTCGACCATCACGATGTCGTCCGCGCCCAGTTGTGCTGCCATATCCGCCGCATCGACCGAGGTGACCTTGGCGTCGGCATCGTCCAGCATCTGTTGGTATCCAATGGCCATGTCCTAGCGCCCCATGTTGTAGAATTCAGCGTTGGGTTTCATGCTGGTCAGGTTGGCCAGCCGGTTGGACATGCCGAAAAACGCGGTGATCGCGCCAATGTCCCAAATGTCTTCCTCGCTGAACCCGTGCGATTTCAGCGTTTCCACATCGCTTTCGTCAACCTCGTAGGCGCGGGCCGAAACCTTCATGGCGAAATCCAGCATTGCGCGCTGGCGCGGGGTGATGTCCGCCTTGCGGTAGTTGATCGCCACCTGATCGGCAATCTGCGGGTCCTTGGCGCGGATGCGCAGGATCGCACCATGGGCGACCACGCAATACTGGCATTGGTTGGCGTTCGACGTGGCGACGACGATCATTTCACGCTCGGCCTTGGTGATGTCGCCGGGCTTGTCCATCAGGGCGTCGTGATAGGCGAAAAAGGCGCGGAATTCTTCCGGTCTGTGGGCCAGCGTCAGAAAGACGTTCGGCACGAAACCCGATTTCTCCTGAACTGCCAGAATGCGGTCGCGCAGGTCTTCGGGCAGGTCCTTGATCTCGGGCACCGGAAAGCGGCTGATGGATGTATTGGTCATGAAAGTCCTTCCTTAGGTCAAAAGCGCAGTCAGTTGCGCCTGATAGATTTCGATGGCATCGCCCGGATTGTCGTCATGCGGAGCGATCCGAACCAGACAGGTCTGCGCCGAGCAGCCCTGCCCGAATTGCGAGGTGCCGACATCCAGCGTCAGCACGTTGGGATTGCCGGCCAGTTCGGGGCCGTCTGCCTGTTCGGTCAGCCACGCGCCGGTGGGCAACACCGCGACGCCGGGGCGCTGGTCAGCGGTCAGTCTGGCGGTGGCAAGACAGGCACCGCGATCATTCCACAGGCGCACGGTCTGCCCGTCAGTGATACCGCGCGCGGAGGCGTCATCAGGGTTCAGGCGCACCTGTTCGCGGCCATTGCGCTTGTCTTCGCGGCTGGATGGGCCGGTTTCCAACTGGCTGTGCAGCCGCCCTTTGGGTTGATGGGACAGCAGGTGCAGCGCGTCGGTTGCACCCGGCGCCCCCAGCCATTCGGCGGGCGGAATCCACGCGGGATGTGCGCGGCAATCGTCATAGCCAAGCTTTGCCAGCGCGGCGCTGCCCAACACGATCTTGCCACTTTCCGTGGCCAGCGGCGCGGCCTGCGGATCGGCGCGGAACTCGGCCAGATAGGTGTAGTCGCGCTGGACCGGGCAGGCGGCAAATCCCTGGTCCCAAAAGGTGTCAAAGTCGGGCATGTCAAAGCCCAGCCGGTCCCGCGCATCGCTGCGGCTAAGGTCATACAGCTGCCGCAACCAGCCCATTTCGTCGCGGCCTTCGTCAAAGGCGGCCCTGACGCCCAGTTTGTCCGAAAGCCGTGTGAAAATCTCGAAGTCCGACAGCGCCTGACCCATCGGTGTAACGGCTTGGTGCATGGCAAGGATATAGTCCGACCGCCGGTTTCCAGCCAGATCGTTACGCTCGAGCGAGGTCGAGGCCGGCAGGATAATATCGGCGCGTCGCGCGGTTGCGGTCATCATCGGGTCCTGCACGATGATGGTTTCGGGGCGGGTCCATGCCTCGCTCAGCCGGTTCAGATCCTGATGGTGGTGAAACGGGTTGCCGCCCGCCCAATAGACCAGCCGCGCGTCGGGGTAATTGCGGGTTTCGCCCTGATAGGTGAACGGGGTACCGGGGTTCAGCAGCATGTCGGTGACCCGCGCCACAGGGATAAAGCTGCGGATCGCATCCGTGCCCTTGCTCATCGCCGGAGACTTGCCGGTCTGGATCGGTGCACCGACCCCGCCAAGCGAGCCGTAGCCATAGCCGACGCCGCCACCGGGCAGGCCGATCTGGCCGATCATCGCGGCCAGCCCCAGCGCGGCCCAGAATGGTTGCTCGCCGTGATGGGCGCGTTGCAGGCTCCAGCTGACGGTCAGCATGCTGCGGCTGTCGACCAGCTGCGCGGCAAGGGCGCGGATCGCCGTGGCATCCAGTCCGGTGACTTCGGCGGCCCAATCCGCATCTTTGACAACACCGTCCTGCGCCCCGGTCAGGTAGGACAGCAGCGTGTCGGCACCGCTGGTGCAGCGGTCCAGAAAATCACGGTCGTGCCGTCCGGCGGCGACGATTTCACCGGCCAGCCCCAGCATCAGCGCTGCGTCGGTGTTGGGCCGGATCGGCATCCATTCGGCGTTCAGCCAGTCGGGCAGGTCGTCGCGCAAGGGCGACACCAGCACGACCCTGACCCCGCGTTCAGCGATGCGGCGCAGGTGGGTTTCCAGCTGGTGCGTGCCGATGCCCCCCGCCTCGCTTTGCGAGGTGCGTGGCGACATCGCGCCGAACACGACCAGCGTTTCGGTGTGTTCGGCGATGTTGTCCAGCGTGTTCGAGCCGCCGCCACAGGCGCGCTCGTCGCCCAGCGTGTGCCGCAGGATCACCGGGCCTGCGGCAATCGAATAGGTGTCGACGTGGCCGGTATAGCCACCCACCAGATTCAACATCCGCTTGAGCAGGGTCGAAGCATGGTGAAAACGCCCGCAACTGGTCCAGCCATAGGACCCTGCAAAAATCGACGCGTTGCCATGGTCGCGCGCCACGCGCGAAATCTCGTCCGATACCAGCGTTGTCGCCTCGTCCCAGCTGACCGGCACGAACCGGTCCGAACCGCGCTTGCGCCCGTCACCTGCGCCGCGGTTCTCCAGCCAGCCCTGCCGCACCATGGGCTGCAAAACACGCCGGTCGCTTTTGGTCCACTCGGCCACGGAATGGATGATCGGCGACGGGGCAGGGTCGGGGCCGAACGGCTCGACCCCCACGATCCGGTTGTCATCGACAAGGATCGTATAGGCGCCCCAATGGCTGCAATGCGGCACGCGGCGGACGTTGGACATGGCGGCAGGCCCTTTCAAATCAAGGCTTCGATCAGGAACGGCCCACGGCGCTGGCAGGCCGCGCGCAGCAAGTCGCTGAATTCTTCGACGGTGCTGGCGCTGGCGGCCTCGACTCCCATCCCGCGCGCAAGGCTGACCCAGTCCAGCGCAGGGTTGTCCAGGTCCAGCATCCGGCTGGCGTTGCGCCCGGCGGTGCCTGCGCCCACGTCCTTCAGCTCGCCGTGCAGGATCTGGTAGCGGCGGTTGGCAAAGACGATGGTGACCACATCCAGTTCCTCGCGCGCCTGCGTCCACAGCGCCTGAACCGTGTACATGCCGGACCCGTCCGCTTGCAGCGTGATCACCTTGCGGTCGGGGCAGGCGACGGCGGCACCGGTGGCCAGCGGCATACCCACACCGATGGCCCCACCGGTCAGTTGCAGAAAATCATGCGGGGCCGCGCCATAGGTGTGGCGGAAAAAGTCACGGCCCGAGGTCACGGATTCGTCGCAAACAATGGCATTGTCGGGCATGTGATGGGCCAATGCGACGGCGATGGCATCCGGCGTCAGCGTGCCGCTGGGCATGTCGGGCTTGGCGCGGGACGCATGGCGCGCGGCGGGGCTGTTTGCCACGCCGAATTCATCCGCAAGCGCGGCAATGGCCGCTGGCAGATCGCTGCTTGCATCGGCCATGTCGATCACCTCGCAGCTTTCGGGCAGCATCTTGCCGGGCTTTCCGGGATAGGCAAAAAAGCCGACCGGCGCCTTTGCCCCGATCAGGATCACCTGTTCGGTGTCGGCAAAGGTCGCAAGGGCCTGATCGATCTTATAGGGCACCCGATCAACGGCAACGCGCCCCGCGCCGCGCATCATGCGGCCGTTCGACTGCTGCGCCATCAGCCGCGCGCCGCTGCTTTGTGCGATGCAGTCCAGCGTGTCCAGTTCGGCATCGCGCAGCGCCTTGCCCGAGATCAGGATCGTGGTGTTGCGCCCGTTGCGCAAGGCGGCGGCGGCCTGTGTGATGCGCGCGGCATCCGGTGCCGTGGGGTGCGGCGGCGTAATGGCCACCGGATCACCAGCAGGCGCGGCCCCCCACGAGGCATCGGCGGGCAGGATCAGCGTGGCAATCTGCCCCGGTGCGGTAAAGGCGGCTGAAATCGCCTCTTCTGCTGTAGAGCCTAGCGTTTCGGGGCTGTCCGCGCGTCCGACCCAATGCGACATCGGCCGCGCCAGGCTTTCGATATCCGAGGTCAGCGGCGCGTCAAGCTCCAGGTGATAGGTCGCGTGATCGCCGACGACGTTGACCATCGGGCTGCCGGCACGCCGCGCGTTGTGCAGGTTGGCCAGCCCGTTCGCCAGCCCCGGCCCCAGGTGCAGCAGGGTCGCGGCGGGCTTTTCCGCCATACGGGCGTATCCGTCGGCAGCGCCTGTGACCACACCCTCGAACAGACCCAGCACGCAGCGCATCGCTGGCTGGCGGTCCAGTGCCGCGACAAAGTGCATTTCAGAGGTGCCCGGATTGGCAAAGCAGGTGTCGATTCCGTTGGCCAGCAGGGTATCGCAAAGCAGGTCGGCGCCGATTTTCATAGTGTGTCCTCGTTCAGATGTGCAGCGGCGTCCGCGATGCCGGACAATGCCGCCCAATGGGGTGATGCTGTGTCGACCAGATCGCGGAAGGATGCAAATTTTGCGTCCGCATAACGCGCGATCGGGCCGGTTTGGGGGGGAATGCTGTCTTCGGGCAGGCCGATCCATCGGGCCGCGATATCGGCAGGGGAAGCGCCCAGAAGATGTGTTGCCGCAATCGCGGCCAGCCCGCGCGGGCCAGCGTGTGCCGTGGGGCTGCGCACCACCGGCGTGCCAAGGCAGGTGGCCAGAAACCGCGCGAAATCCGCATCCCGCGCCAGCCCGCCACCCAGCGACAATGCGCCTTGGGCGGCACCCATCATCATGTGGCTGGTGCGCGCGACAAAGGCCAGCGCCTCGCGTCCGGCCCATGCGATCTGGTGCGGTGTGGTGGCGGCACTCAGCCCGAACAGGGCACCGCTGGCCTGCGGGTCGGTCCAGGGCGCACGTTCGCCGCCCGGCTCGAAAAAGGGATGCATCACCAACCCCGAATAGGCGGGCGGCACGGGCGATGGCAGATCGCGGAATTGTCCCTGCAAATGCTGCAACAGGGTCGCGCCGTTAAAGCAGGGGTGAAAACACAGGAACCCGTCGCCCAGCACGAACTGCTGTACCATCGCCCCGCGGGGCTTTTGCGGCATTGTGTCGGGATCATCCAGCAGACAGGCGTGAATCGCACTGGTGCCAAACACTGACGCCCGCGTGACCTCGGGCCGGGTGCCAAGCCCCAGACCGATCAGCGTCGCCTGCACATCACCCGGCCCCATCAGCACCGGCAGGCCGGCGGGCAGGCCGCAAGCCTGCGCTGCGGACGCAGTCAATGGCGCGCGGCATTGGCCCACAGGGGCGAATTCGGGCAGAACGTCGAGGCCACGGGTCAGGCCCAGCGCCTGCTTGATCTCTGCCGACATCCGGCCGTCGCGCCAGCTGCCCCAGACCGGCAAGGCGGCGCTGGGCTCGGCCAACAGGGTGCCGGTGAGGGTGTAGAACAACCAGTCTTTCAAGCGCAGGATTTTTGCGATCCGCTGAAAACGGTCAGGGTCGTGGCGTTGCAGCCAAAGCAGTTGCAAGCTTTGCGCGGCGGCGGTGGGGCGCGACCCGGTGATGTCTTCGATCCGGTCCAGCGCATCGCCCAGTTCGCTGACCAGCCCCCGTGCCCGACCGTCCAGCCATGTCAACGCAGGCCCGACCGGCTGACCGTCGGCATCCACCGGCCACAGCCCGTCGCCCTGTCCGGTCAAGACCAGACCAAGGGGGGTATGACCGTCCGTGCGGGCAACGCAGTCGCGCAGCGCGCGTATCGCCAGATCAGCCGACGCATCCATGTCCTGTTCAACCTGCACGCCCGCACGCGTCAGCGCAGTATTGGGCAAATCCACATGCGCCAACACCTGCCCCGAGGCATCAAAAGCGGCGGCCTTGACCGCCGTCGTGCCGCTGTCCAGACACAGGATCACAGGTGCAACGCGTTAGGACGCATGTTGCAGACCCTTTTGCACATCGGGGGTTTGCTGGCCGTAAGTCTTGAATTTCTCAAGCACCACGGCGATTTGCGCTTCGGACAGAACTGGCGGTTCGCCCATGGGCAGCAGGGCCAGCAATTGGGTTGCCAGTTCTTCGACGGTCACGGCCAGCGCCAGCGCGCGGGCAATTGACACATGTGCCGCGATTACGCCGTGATGCGCCATCAGACAGGCGCGGCGGCCCTCAAGCGCCTTGACGACTTCGTGGGCCAGTTCCTGCGTGCCGAACAGTTCATAGGGCGCGCAGCGGATGCTGTCCCCGCCGGCGGCCGCAATCGAATAGTGGATGGCCGGGATATCACGGCCCAGTACGGACACGCTGGTCGCCTTGGTCGAATGGGTGTGCACAACGGCGTTCAGCTCGGGGCGCGCTTGCAGGATGTCGCGGTGAAAGCGCCATTCGCTGGACGGCAATACGTCGCCGGTAAACGAGGCATCCCAGTTCATCGCCACCACATGCTCGGGGCGCAGCTTGTCATAGGGAATGCCGGTGGGCGAAATCAGAAAGCCGTCGCCATGGCGCACGCTGATGTTGCCCGCCGTGCCCTTGTTGATGCCCAGCCCGTTCATCGCGCGGCACGCTTCGATCAGTTCGGTTCGCAAGGTCAGCTCTTGGTCGGTCATGTCTCTATCCTCAGGTGCACAGGTTGTGGGGCGTGTCGCCGGCCAGAAAACGCGCGATGTCCTCGGCGATCACGGTGGCGGCCTTTTTCGCGGAAAGCTTCGAGGCACCGGCGATATGTGGCGACAGGGTGACGTTTGGCAGTTGCAGCAACGGCATGTCGGCGGGCGGCGGTTCGGGGGTGAATGTGTCCAGCGCCGCACCGCGCAAATGCCCCGACACCAACGCATCATACAGCGCGTCATAATCCAGGACCTGCCCGCGCGTGGTGTTCACGATATAGCCGCAGGGTTTCATCGCCGCGATCCGTTCGCGGCTGATCATGCCGATGGTTTCGGGCGTCACGCGCGGGTGCAGCGTGACCACATCCGCCTCGGCCAGCAGCGCGTCCAGCTCGGCCTTGCGAAAGCCTGCTGCGGTTTCTTCGACGGTCAGTGGTTTGAACGGATCGTAGATCACGATCTCGCACCCAAAGGGCTGCAACAGCCGCGCGACGCGGGTGCCGATGTCGCCATAGCCGACAATGCCAACGGTCAGTTCGCCCAGCTCGGGTCCTGCGTTGTCATAGTGGTAGTAATCGCGGTTGAACGACCCGCTTTTCACCGCCAGATGCCCCCGGATCAGGTTGCGCGTTTCCGCCAGCAATGATGCCACGGTAAATTCCGCCACCGCCGATGCGTTGCGGCCGGGCGTGTTGACCACGCTTAGGTCACGGTCGCGGGCGGCGGGCATTTCGATGTTCACCGGCCCGCCGCGCGACACGGCGATCAGCTTCAGAGCGGGGGCATGGTCCATGCTGTGGGCCGTGATCGGTGCCAGATGGGTCACCAGCACGTCCAGATCGGACAGGAAGTCAAAGTAATCCTCGGGCCTGCCGACGAATTCCCCCACGGGCAGATCAGGATCGACCTTGGTCGATTTGACGTGCAGCGGCCAATCCAGTTCCATTTCGCGGAAGGTGATCTTGCGGTCCCCCAACCGGGCTTCAAGCGCTGTGCGGAACAGGGCGGGCTGCATGAACCCGTCACCGATGATGCCGATGGTCAGGGGCGTTTTGTCATGCGTCGTCATGGGGGTGTCCTACGCTTTCTCGGGTGCGTCCACGGGGTCCAGCCCCGGCAGCACGTCGCGGTAAGTTTCCAGATCCAGCCCGTGTTCGGCCATCACCTCGGCCGTGTGCTGGGCAAATCGCGGCGGTGCGCTGTGATAGCTGACCGGCGTGCGCGACAGTTTGATCGGGCTGCCGGTGCCGCGGTAATTGCCGATGTCCACGATCATTTCACGGTGTGTCGTATGCGGGTCGGCCACGACCTCGTCGATGGTCCGTACGGCACCGCAGGGCACGCCCATGCGGATCAGCTTTTCCGACAGCGGGCCGCAGTCGAACGCCGCCATCGCGGTTTCCAGTTCCACCTTGAGCGCATCCGCGTTGTTCAGCCGGTCGGCATTGCTGGCAAAGCGGGGGTCGGTCGCCAGTGCGGGGTTGCCGATGCCTTCGCACAGTTTGACGAACTGGCGGTTGTTGCCGACGGTCAGGAACAGCGGCGCGGTTTTGGTCTGGTAGGTGTCATAGGGGCAAATGTTGGGATGCGCGTTGCCGGTGGTGCCTGCGACCTTGCCCGACAGGTAATAGTTGGGCAGATGCGGGTGCAGCAGCGACACACCGCAATCGTACAGGGTCGTTTCAATGAACTGGCCACGCCCGCTGGTGGCGCGTTCGTTCAGCGCCATGCACACACCCAGCGCCGCGTTCAGCCCGGTGACCATGTCGACCACAGGCAGACCCACGCGCGTGGCATCGCCGCCGCGTTCGCCGTTCACGCTCATGATGCCGCAGACCGCCTGAATGGCCGCGTCATAACCGGGCAGACCACCTTTCGGGCCATCGGCGCCAAAGCCGGACACGCGGCAGTGGACCAGCTTGGGAAACCGCGCTTGCAACTCTTGGGTGCCCAGACCCCAGCGTTCCAGCGTGCCGGTCTTGAAGTTCTCAAGAAATACGTCGGCATCGGCCAGCAGCTCCAGCAACAGCGTGCGCCCCGCCGGTTGCGAGATGTCCACCGCAATGCCGCGCTTGTTGCGGTTCAGACCCTGAAAATAGCTGGCCGCCCCGTCCAGAAAGGGCGGACCCCAGCCGCGGGTTTCGTCGCCTGCGGGCGGTTCCAGCTTGATGACATCCGCACCGTGGTCGGCCAGGATCTGGCCGCAATAGGGCCCACCAAGGACTCGGCTGGCGTCGATGACCTTGAGGTTGGAAAGGGAGCCGGTGGGCGTCATGCAGTTCTCCGTTCAATCGGTGATGTGCGGCCCCGTCGGGCCAGTGTTTCAGCAGTGTTGCGTTTGGGCGGCCAGATCGCGCCGCCAGTTTTCGGCAAAGGCCGGATAGGTTTCTTCCAGCTTGTCCAGAACCGGACCGCGCAGCATGGCAAGCGTGGCGGCATCGGGCGCGGGGGTTTGCGGCACCACATCGGGGTGGTCAAAGTCAAAGCCGGTCGCGTCGCGGATGGTTTCAAGCGTTTCGCCGGGGTGGACCGACTCCAGCGTAAAGCCGGGTCGCGTCTTGTCGAAGGAAAACAACGCCTTGCCCGTCAGCAGCGCCACGGGCCCGCCGGGCCGGTACACATCCGGCGGGCTGACACCGGGGGCCGAGATGAAATCGACCTGTTCGACCATCACACGGGGGCTGTGTTCCTCGCGGAACAGGATCACGCGGGGCACGACGAAATACAGATACGCCGAGCCGAAAGAGCCGGGCCACCGGACCTTGCTTTGCGGATAATCGCCCGCGCCGACAAGGTTCACGTTCGCTTGCCCGTCGATCTGACCGCCGCCCAGGAAAAAGGCGTCGATGCGCCCCTGACCTGCGCAATCGAACAATTCGCCCGATCCGTTGGTGAAAAAGTTGTGCGCGACAGACCCCAGGATCGACAGCCGCACGTGGCGGGTCTGTTCGTCCAGCGCCTGGCGCAGCATGGCACCGGCGGCGGGCATCGGCGACGATGCGCCAACCGCCACGTGCCGCACATCGGCCAGCAGGGCGGCGATGGCCGTGATCAGCGTTTCACTGGGCAGTGCAGGGGGCTGGGGTGTCATGTGCAGGCCTCGGTTGGGGTGTCGGTGGCGGCCATGTAGGCGTCGAACCCCTCTTGCGTGCGGGCAGCGGCGGCATAGCGTTTCAGCGCGTCGGTGTCCGCCGGATAAACGCCCCACAGCCCATAGGGCCACGCCCCTTGCGGCACATGGGCGATGCCCGACACGTACAAGGCGGGCAGCACCCCCGCAGCGGTGGTCTCATCCGCCAGCAGGTTGTCGTCCACGATCCGGTCAACGGTGACATAGGTGTCGGTCGCGGCATAGGCCATCGGCGCCAGTTCGCGCCGCCGACCGATCCAGACATTGCCCGCGCGGTCGGCTATCGGTGCGTGAAAAATGGCAACATCGGGTTTGATGGCGGGGATCAGCACCACCGGGTCACCCTGATCGGCAAAGGGGTTGTCGATGACCATCCAGTCGGGGCGGTTGCGCAGCACGTCGGTGCCGATCAGGCCGCGCATCGGGAAAAACGGCGATCCTTTCTGCGCGGCAATCAGCCCCGCGTGAACGGCGGGGCAGGTGGCATCAATCACGCGGATGCGCCCCTCTTTCACAGCCGCGTTGAATCGGGGTGCGCCACCGGCCTCGCCCAGGCTGACGGCGCTGGTTTCAACCGAACGGACGCAACCCGCACCGATAAGCTGATCGACCTGCAAGCCACCGGTCGGGACGCAGACAAGGTCAAGATCACGCAGGCCGCGCGCGATCATCGGGCGGGTAAAGGCCATCGCAACACCGGCATAATCAACGGGCACGGCGATGCGCATTCCGTTCTCAAGCCGGTCAACCAGTTGGTCCACTGTGGTCAACATTTCATTTCGCCGCCATTCATAGGTTCCTGTTCTATATTGTAGAACATCGGTTTGGATTGCAAGGTATTCGGCTGGGGTCAAAGTTGTCAATTGCCCAAATTTGCCGCAATGCAGCGAGATTTCGAAGATGACGCAAGGGGATTGACAGGTGATTTTTTCGATTCAATGATCATATACGGAATAGCGTTCTATATTATGGAACACTAGGGAGAACAAGATGACGTTGAAGCTGGCAGACCCTGTTGTTGTGCCCGGCGGTGCTGATGCCCGCCACGATGACGCGCCGCGTGCGGGCATTGGTTCGGGGATCACGATCGAAAACGTGACGAAACGATACGGCGCGTTCGTCGCCGCAGACCGCATCAGTCTGGACATCCAGCCGGGCGAATTTGTCACGCTTCTCGGGCCGTCTGGCAGCGGCAAAACGACCTTGTTGAACCTGCTGGCTGGCTTCCAGCGCGTCGATGGCGGTGAAATCCGTGTTGATGGCAAGCCGGTACAAAACGTGCCGGTTCACAAGCGCGGCTTCGGCATGGTGTTTCAAAGCTATGCGTTGTTTCCGAACATGACGGTGGCGCAGAACGTCGGTTTTCCCATGCGCATGGCGGGGATCAACCGCGCCGACACCGACCGGCGCGTGGCGGAAACGCTTGGGATGATGCAACTTTCGGATTCAGCGGCCAAGATGCCATCCGAGATGTCGGGCGGTCAGCAACAGCGGGTCGCCATCGCGCGGTCCATCGTCATGCGACCAAAGGTCGTTTTGATGGACGAACCGCTAAGCGCGCTGGACCGGCGGCTGCGCGAGTCGATCCAGATGGAAATACGCGACCTGCACCGGACCATCGGCAGCACGTTCCTGTTTGTCACCCATGACCAAAGCGAGGCACTGACCATGTCGGACCGCATTGCCGTCATGGACGCCGGGCGCATCATTCAGGTGGATCGCCCCGAAACCATTTACCGTCAGCCCTGCAACCGTTTCGTCGCGGGCTTTGTCGGTGAAAGCAACCTGATCGAAGCCGAGATCGTGCGCCGTGATGGTGCCATGCTGGTCTTGCGCACCAAGACCGGCCATCTGTTCCGCAGTCCAGCGCCTGACGAGGTCTCGGGGCGCAATGTCACCGTTCTGGTCCGTCCCGAGCGGCTGCTTTTGTCAGACAAACCCGGTCAGGACACGATTCCGGCGCGCGTCCAGTCGGCGCTGTTCCTGGGCGAAATCCTGCGGATCGAAGTGGTGCTGGACAGCGGCGAGACGTTGTTGGTGCGGTGTTCGGACAGCGCCGGTCAGAAACTTCCTGCGCCCGGCAGCATGGTACATGTCAGCTGGGGCATGTCGGACGGTTGGGTTCTGCCATGACCCAGACGGATGCGCACCAAGGTAACCCGGGGGTTACCCCCTCTCGCAGCCTGTCGGACCGGCTGAAAGATCCGGCGCTGCTGCTGATCCCGGCGTTCGCCTTTCTGGGGTTCATGTACCTGCTGCCGCTGATCGACCTGATGCAGACCAGCGTCGAAGGTGACCCGTGGTGGGCCGATCTGCAACGGGTGCTGTCGGTGCCCTTGTATTTCGATTCGCTGGTGCGGACGATGAACATCGCGCTGACGGTTGCCCTGTTGTGCGCGCTGATCGGCTACCCTGCGGCGCTGCTGATCCAGCGCACCAAGGGGATCACGCAGGTGCTGGTGGCGATGGCAATCATCCTGCCCTATTTCATCGCGATCCTGATCCGCACCTATGCCTGGATGGTGCTGTTGGGGCGCAACGGGCCGATCAACAAATTTGCGGTCTGGATTGGGGCATTCGACGAACCTATCGGCCTGTTGTTCAACCGGGGCAGCGTTTTGCTGGGCATGACGGCGGTGCTTTTGCCAATCATGGTGCTGAGCATTTATTCCAGCCTGTCGCGGCTGGACCCGGCGCTGTTGCGTGCGGCGATGGCGAACGGCGCGGGGCCGCTGGCCGCGTTTTGGCGCGTGCTGCTGCCGCTGACCCTGCCCGGTGTTGGTGCCGGTTTCCTTCTGGTCTTTGTTCAGGCGTTGGGGTTCTTCATCACGCCCAGCCTGTTGGGTGGTCCCGGCGACATGATGTTTGCCATGCACATCACGCAACAGGCGGATTCGATCACCGGCGAGGGGTTCTTGCAGGCCCTGGCGGTGGTGTTGCTGGTGCTGACACTGGTTGTGGTGGCCATCGCGGGGCGCTTTCTGGGGTTCGAATTCATCTGGGGCGGCGAGCGTAAAGCCCCGATGCCAAAGGCGCGCGAGAACGTGGACCGTCCAAGGCCGGCCCGCGGCGGCGCCAAGGCGGCGCTGGCTGACAGGATCGGCTGGCCGCTGCTGCGCGGGCTGGGCGCGCTGAATGCGCGCTGGGGCGAATGGACGGTGCGGGTGCTGGCCATCTGCGTGATTGCCACGCTGGTCCTGCCCATCGTCGTCGTCATGATCATCTCGTTCAGCAAGGCCAGCTATTTGACCTTCCCACCCACCGAATATTCCCTGCGCTGGTACGAAAAATTCTTTTCCGACCGCAACTGGATGTCGGCGTTCTGGAATTCGCTGTTCATCGCCATCATGTCCGCCGGCATTTCCGTCACCCTGGGGGCCACGGCGGCAATGGGGATCGTGCGCAGTTCGATCCGGGGCAAGTCCACGCTGATGCTTTTGCTGGTCAGCCCGATCATCGTGCCGCCCGTGGTGCTGGGCCTGTCGCTGTACAGCCTGTTTCTGAAATTCGACATGGTTGGCACCTATTGGGGTCTGGCTGCGGCGCATTCCATCGGTGGCATTCCCATCGTGGTGGTGATCGTCGCGGCAGCGTTGCAGGGGGTCGACCGCAGGTTGGAACAAGGGGCCGCCGTGCATGGCGCGTCGCCGTTGACGGTGTTTCGCAAGGTGACCCTGCCCGCGATCGCGCCCGGTCTGGGGGCGGCGGTGTTCTTTGCCTTTTTGCATTCCTTTGACGAGCTGGTGCTGACGCTGTTCCTGTCCAGCCCGCGCATGAAGACCCTGCCGCTGATGCTGTGGGGCGACATCAATTATCAACTGAATCCGGTTCTGGCGGTGGTGTCCACGCTCGAGGTTCTGCTGGTCGTTGGTGGCATCATATTGGCGCGTCCGGTCTTTGCCCGGGCCCGCGCCGACACGTGAACGACCCAAAGACAACACAGGAGGAGGAGAAGAAAATGTTTATGACCAAATTCAGAAAAGCGGGCCTGTCGGTGCTTGCCGCCGCTGCCTTGCTCGCGGGGGGCGCGCAACTGGCGTTTGCCGATGGCGAGGTGATCATGCAGGACCCCGGCGGCAGCTATGGCGATGCATTGCGGTCGGTGATGTACAACAGCTTCGAAGACGAGACCGGCATTGACGTGATCACCGTGCAAGAGGCCCGGTCCGGCCCCCGGATCAAGGCGCAGGTGGACGCGGGCAAGACCGAGTGGGACCTGACATTCATCTTTGACCAAGAGGTCGGACTGCTGGGCGATTGCTGCCTTGCCGACATTGACTATGACAAGCTGTCGGACAGCGCCAAGGAAACGCTGGCCACAATGCCCGACAACCTGAAACGCCCCAAAGGCGTCGCATTGCAGGTGATCGGCGTGGGTCTGGTGTACAACACCGATGTCTACAAAGACGGCAACGTCCCCCAAAGCTGGGCGGATTTCTGGGATGTTGAGAAGTTTCCCGGCGAACGGTGCCTGCCTGCATGGCCGCGCTTTACCATGGAGGCCGCTTTGATGGCTGACGGTGTCGCCAAAGAGGACCTGTATCCGCTGGACATGGACCGCGCGCTGGCAAAGCTGGAAGAGATCAAACCGCACGTGACCAAATGGTGGACCACATCCGCGCAGCCGCCGCAGCTTTTGCTGGATGGCGAGGCGGACATGTGCATGGCCTATACCGGTTCAACGTCTTTGCTGGCGCTGGAGGGTGCACCGATCGAAGTCGAGTGGAACCAGGGCTTTGTCTACTATGATTTCTTCTCGATCCCCAAGGATGCGCCCAACTACGACAACGCGTTGAAGCTGCTGTCGTGGCGTCTGGATGCCGATCTGGCGGCAGAGCTGACCTCGGCCTATCCGGTGGCGTTGCCGTCACCGTTGGTGTTCGAGAAGGCCGACCCCGAGATCAGCAAATACTGGGCGAACAACCCCGACAACGTGGCAAAGGCCATCGAATGGAGCCCTGAATTCTGGGGTGCGCAGGCCGCAGCGGGCAACATGACCAACGAAGAGTACGGTCAAGAGCAGCTGAACAGCTTGCTGGCGAAATAACCGGCAGATGACAGGATCGGCGGCTGCGGGGCTATGTCCTGTGGCCGCCGTTTCGTTGCGGAACGCTGTTGCGCGATGCACTGTTCACAGCGTGATATTCAAGGTAACAGGTTTGTCATGGACAAGGCATTTATCAAGGGGTTGCGCCTGATCGAGGCGCTTTCGCACAGCGAAAAACCGCGCGGCGTGACCGAGCTTGCCGCCGAACTGGGCCTGACTAAAAGCAACGTGCACCGGCTGTTGGCGACCTTGGTGGCACAGGGCTATGTCCATCAGGACCCGCAATACAGCACCTATGCGCTGGGCACCAAGATATGGGAACTGGGCAGCCACGTGATCCGTCGGCTGGACCTGACCAAGGTGGCGCGCCCGGCGATGGAACGTCTGGCGGCGCTGACCGGCGAAACGGTGCATCTGTCGGTGCTGGACGACATGGACGTTGTCTATCTGGACAAGATCGAAAGCAGCCACCACATCCGCGCCCACACCCACGTGGGCCAGCGCGCGCCGGCCTATACGATGGCCACCGGCAAGGCGATGTTGGCCCAGATGCCCGACGCCTATCTGGAACGGTATCACAACCGGTTTCAAAGCTTTACCCCCGCCACCATCACGACAATGGACCAGCTTCACCGCGCCATCGAACAGGTGCGGGCGACCGGCTTTGCCGTGGTGCCGCACGGGGAATGGCGCGCCGGTATCGCGGCCTGTGCCTGTGCGATCCTTGGGCCCAATGGTGATCTGGCCGGCGCGATTGGCGTGTCCGGTCCCGACACCCGCGTCAAACGCGAAGAACTGGACGCCTTCAGCCCGCACCTGGTTGCGGCGGCTTCTGCGATTTCGTCCGCCTTGGGATACACCGGCGAACACTAGACCGGACGCGTGTCCCCCGCCTTTTCAGTGATCTTAAACGCGCCATGCGGCCCTGTTGCGTGCGCGTGTTTCTTTTTTAGGCAGATGCGTGGGGATTCTCTGTCGCTTTGAAAAAATCAGAACAAATAGTTTGACCGATTGGTATGAAGATATCTAGGCTGCCTGAAAACAGGGGGGCCTATGACCTTTATCAGTCTGAAAAAGATGTTCCGCACGGTGCCGGTATGAAACGGTATTGGGCCGATCACAGCCAACGCGAGTTTGCCGCGCTGGACCATGACCGTCTGATCGCGGTGCTGCCCATCGGGGCGATTGAACAGCACGGGCCGCACTTGCCCATGTCAGTTGACACCTGCACCGTGACCGGCGTGGCGCGCCGTCTGGCCGATGCGCTGCCCGATGACAGTCCGGTCATTTTCCTGCCCACACAGGCGGTCTGCAAAAGCGATGAACACATCGACTTTCCCGGCACCCTGACGCTGTCGGCGGAAACCCTGATCCGGGTGCTGACCGAAATCGGGGCCAGCGTGGCGCGGGCAGGGGTGCACAAGCTGGTGCTGCTGAACGGACACGGCGGCAACATTCCGGTGATGGACATCGTCGCGCGGCAATTGCGCATCTCGCACGATATGCTGGCGTTTTCGGTCAATTGGTTCGGCTTTGGAACGCCCGAGGGGATGTATTCCGAAACGGAACGCACCCACGGCATTCACGCGGGTGATATGGAAACGTCGGTGATGCTGGCGCTGGACGGGGGCAACGTTGATATGAGCCACGCCCGCGACTTCCGGTCACGCGGGCAGGACCTGTTCGAGGGCACAACCCATCTGGGCCTTGGCCGTGCCGGCAAACCTGCATGGAAAACACAGGACCTGAGCCTCTCAGGCGCTTGCGGCGAGGCGCATCTGGCCACCGCAGCCAAGGGCGAGGCGACGCTGGATCACGCGGTTGCGCGGCTGGTCGAGGCGATGGCCGAGATTGACGCCATGCCCGCCGACTGGCTGCACAGAAAACCCGAGGTCTGATAGATGGCACACACTCCCGAAACCGGAACGCCGCTGATCGACATGCAAGGTGTCGACAAACAGTTCGGCAATGGCACCGTCGCCGTGCGGGATATGTCGCTGACGATCCAGCAAGGCGAATTCGTCAGCTTCCTCGGCCCCTCGGGCTGCGGCAAAAGCACGGCGCTGAAAATGATCTCGGGGCTGCTGTCTGTCTCGGCGGGGTCGATCACCGTCAACGGCCACCGCCCGGGCGAAGGCAACGCGGGCAGCGACATCGGCTATGTCTTTCAAGAGGCTACGCTGATGCCGTGGGCCACGGTTTATGAAAACGTCTATCTGCCCCTGAAACTGCAAGGCGTCGGCAAGGTCGAAGGCCGCGCCCGCGTTGAAGAGGCGCTGTCGATGGTGGGGCTGGCGAATTTTGCCAAATCCTATCCGCGCGAGCTGTCGGGCGGCATGAAAATGCGCGTGTCCATTGCCCGCGCGATGGTGACCAAACCCAAGCTTTTGCTGATGGACGAACCGTTTGCCGCGCTGGATGAGATGTCGCGCACCAAGCTGAACGACGAGGTGCTGTCGCTGTGGAAGTCGCTGGGGCTGACGGTGATTTTCGTCACCCATTCGGTTTTTGAATCCGTCTACCTGTCCAGCCGCGTCGTGGTCATGGCCGCACGTCCGGGGCGCGTGGTGCACGACATTGCGCTGACCGGAGGCTATCCGCGCAACGCCGCCTACCGGATGTCACCGGAATACGCCGAAAGCTGCCGCACCGTCAGCAAAGCTTTGGAAGGGACCATGGATCATGTCGAACTTAACCACTGATACCCCGGCCGCCGCGCAGCTTGACCCGCGTGTCCTGCGCGAACGCCGCGAGCGCCGGTTGCAGTATATCCTGCCCATTGCCGCCATCACCTTTGCCCTTGGGATGTGGGAATTCCTGGTCTGGTACAACGAGGTGCCGCATTACCTGATCCCCGCCCCCAGCCTGATCGCCAAGACGCTGGTGACCGATTGGTCCAGCCTGATGCAAAGCGCGATGTTCACCGTCAAGCTGACGCTGATGGCCCTGGCGCTGGCGATTGTGGGCGGCGTGGCGTTGGGGATGTTGTTTGCCCTGTCGCGTCCCATCGAGATGAGCCTGTTTCCCTTCGCCGTCATCCTTCAGGTCACGCCGGTGGTCGCCATCGCGCCGCTGATCCTGATCTATGTCAGCAATACCTTTGCCGCCCTGCTGATCTGTGCGTGGATCGTGGCGTTTTTCCCGATCCTGTCGAACACGGCCATCGGCTTGCGCAGCGCCGACCACAACCTGCGCGATATGTTCCGCCTGTATCAGGCGACCCCATGGCAGCGCCTGCGGTATCTGCTGATCCCCTCGGCGTTGCCCTATTTCATGGCGGCGCTGAAAATCGCGGGCGGGCTCGCGCTGATTGGCGCCGTGGTGGCAGAATTCGTGGCAGGCACCGCAGGGCAGAACACCGGGCTGGCGTCGCGTATCCTCGAGTCCAGCTTTCGCAACGAAATCCCGCGCATGTTTGCAGCGTTGTTTCTGGTGTCGGTGCTGGGCGTCGGCATTTTCCTGATCACCGCGTGGCTGTCGCGCGCCGTTCTCGGCCATTGGCACGAGAGCGAGATCAAGCGCGAGAGATAGGTCGGATGACGGACTGTATGCACCTAAAAGGGATCACTTTGGCCGGACACAGCGGCTTTTGGGATCTGGAACAGGACGCGGGGCGCATTACCGCGCTGCGCCCCGCGACGACGGGCGGCGGCGGGTATGTGATGCCGCTGCTGGCCGACATTCACACCCATCTGGACAAGACGATGACCGCGCCGCGTATGCCGCACCGCGCGCAGTCGCTGTTCGATGCCATCGAGATGATGGCGCAGGACGCCGCGCGCTGGACCGACGACGACTTGCGCCACCGCGCGTCGCTGGGTCTGGCCAAGGCTTATCACCACGGCACCGCGCTGATGCGCAGCCATGTGGATTGGTCCTATGCCGATGCGCCGCGCGGTTGGCATGTGCTGACCGAACTGGCGCAGGACTGGCGCGGGCGGGTTGATCTGCAATTGTCGTCACTGACGCGTCTGGACGATCTGGCCCGGATCGGTCCCGCCATCGCGCCGGTGCTGCGCCGTGACGGCGGTATTCTGGGCGCGTTCGTCTATCGCAACGACGATCTGGCGGCACATATCACCACCCTGTTCGATCTGGCCGAGGCGCACGATCTGCACATTGACTTCCACGTCGACGAAGGACTGGATGTTGAGGCCCGCGGCATCGACGCGATCATTGACGAGACAGCCAAGCGCGGCATGGCCGGCCGGGTGCTGTGCGGGCACGGCTGTTCGCTGTCGGTGCGCGACGTGTCGCAGGTTGAAACCCTTCTGGGCCGCGCTGCCGAGGCAGGCATTGGTCTGACCGTGCTGCCCGGTGCCAACAGCTATCTTCAGGATGCAGGCCCCGGCCGCACCCCCCGCTTGCGCGGTCTTGCGCCCCTGCAAGAGGCTGATGCCGCCGGCGTTCCGGTCATGCTGGGGTCGGACAATGTGCGCGACGGGTTCTTTCCCTATGGCGACTACGACCTGATCGAGGTTTTGCGCATGGGCGTGCTGATGGGCCATTTGCCGCCCGAGGACTGGTTGGATGCCATCAGCGCACGGCCCGCCGCATGGATGGGCCACGACCTGACCCTGCGTACTGGCGGTCCCGCCAGTTTTATCCACTTTGACGCGACCGACCTGAACGACGTGATCAGCCGCCCCGCCGTGGTGCGGCGTGTCTGGCGTGACGGCGCGGTTCTGCCCCCCTTTCAAGGAGACAAATGATGTCCCAGACTTCCGATCTGTCCGCATTCAAGGCCGCACTGGGCGACATCCGCTTTCACGATGGCCAAAAGCATCTGGAAGCACGCTCGCGCGACTATTTCTGGTACAGCCCGATCCTGAACGATCAGTTGAAGGACAAGATCGGTGATGTGCTGGTGATCCCGCAATCGGTCGACGAGGTGATGCAGGTGGCATCGCTGATCGCGAAGCACAAACTGCCGCTGACCCTGCGCGGCGGCGGCACGGGCAACTATGGCCAGTGCGTGCCGATGGAAGGCGGGGTGATCATGGACCTGACCCGTCTGGACGAGGTTCTGGAGATCACGCCGGGCCACGTGCGCGTACAGGCCGGCGCGCGGATTTCGCGGCTGGACGATGCGGCGCATGAAACGGGGCAAGAGCTGTTGATGTACCCGTCGACCCGCCAGATGGCGACGATTGGCGGGTTTCTGGCCGGTGGCTCGGGCGGCATCGGGTCGCTGCGCCACGGGATGCTGCGCGATCCGGGCAACGTCAGCTACGTCAAGGTGATCACAGTCGAGGAAGAGCCGCAGGTGATCGAACTGCACGGCGACGAGATCCAGAAGGTGCAGCACGCCTTTGGCACCAACGGGATCATGGTGGAACTGGGTCTGGCCCTGACGCCCAAGACCGACTGGATTCACACCGCCGCATTGTTCGACGGCTATGACCACGCCCTGAACTTTGCCACCCAGGCGCAAAAGGACGGGATGGACTGTTACCTGCTGACCGCGGTCGAGCGGCGCTTTGCCCCCTATTACACCAAGTTCGGTGACCTGTTCCCCGCCGACCGCGATGCGATCTTTGCGATGGTTGCACCCGACGAAATGGACCGTTTCACCGCGCAGGCCGAAGCGCAGGGCGGGCGCGTGTCCTTTGCCATGACCAAGGACCAGATCCGCGCGGAAGGTCTGCAACCGGCTTACGAATGCGGCTGGAACCACACCACCTTGCAGGCGCTCAAGGTCGATCCGGGCTGGACGTACCTGCAAGTCGCCTATCCGCGCCCGTTCGACGTGGATCTGGTGATGCGCCAGATGGCGCGCCACGGCGAAGATATGTTCTGGCACCACGAAATGGCGCGTCAGGACGGCGACATCCAGATCTTTGCCCTGCCGCTGGTGCGCTATCGCGGCAAGGACGAGATGTACCGCCTGATTGCCGAACTGGAAGAAACCGACGGCTGCACGATTTTCGACCCCCATGTCGTCACCATCGAAGACGGCGGCATGAAGGAAATCGACACCACGCAGATTGATTTCAAAAAACGGGCAGACCCCTACGGCCTGATGAACCCGGGAAAAACGCGCGGCTGGACCGACGATATGGTCCGCCGTGACGACCAACACCAACACGGAGAAACAGCATGAAAAAGACACTTACGGCAATCGGCGCAGTCTGCGCCCTGCTTTCCGCGACGACCGCATGGGCCAACGACAAGGTCGTGATGGGTACCAACTGGCTGGCCCAGGGCGGGCACGGCGGGTTCTATCAGGCGCTGGCCGATGGCACCTATGAGGCATACGGGCTGGACGTTGAAATCAGCCCCGGCGGCCCGCAGGTCAACAACCGCCCGATGCTGTCGGCGGGGCGGCTGGACTTTTTGATGGCAGGCAACCTGTTGCTGTCCTTTGACAACGTGCGCAACGGCATCCCCACCACCGTCGTCGCCGCCTTCTACCAAAAAGACCCGCAGGCGTTGATGACCCACAAGGGGCAATACGCCGACTTTGCCGCGCTGTCCGGCGCGCCCACGGTGCTTGTGTCCAAGGATGGTCAATTCAGCTTTTGGGAATGGATGGTGCAGGCCCAAGGGTTCAAGAATGAACAGCTGCGCCCCTACGGTTACAACCTGGCCCAGTTTCTGGCCGACGACAAAATGGTCCAGCAGGCCTATGGCACCGCCGAGCCGATCTATGCCCGCGAGCAAGGGGCCGAGGTGGACGTGTTCCTGTTGGCCGACAACGGCTGGAACACCTATGCCGCTACGCTGGAAACCCGCCAAGAGTTGATCGACGAAAACCCCGAACTGGTGCAGCGGTTCGTTGATGCGACCATCGAGGGCTGGGTGAATTTCCTCTATGGCGACCACACGCCCGCATACGACGCGATCATGGCGGCCAACCCGGAAATGACCGTGGAAAAGCTGGACAAGGAAGTGGCCCAGCTCAAGGCGCTAGAGATCATCGACAGCGGCGACGCGCTGGAGCAGGGCATCGGGGCCATGTCCCAGGAGCGGATCGAAGCGTTTTACGATCTGGCCGTGTCCAGCGGCATCGTCGAAGCAGGGTCGGTTGATCTGGGCAAGGTCGCGACCAGCCAGTTCGTCAATCAGGGCCACGGTCTGGACCTGAAGGCCAAGCTGAACGGCCAGTAAACCGGTGGGGGCGGCGACGCCCCGTTCCGTTCTGGTGCGGGGCGACGCTTGTGCTAACCTTGCAGCGCCGCCCCCTACCGTGACCCATCAAGGACCGCCCATGACCACTGCAAAAATCCGGCGCAGCGCCATAAACGAAGCGATCCGCGACGCGGCCATCCGCGAGTTCGCGCGCAACGGGCTGGCGGGCACCTCGACGCAGGCGATTGCAAAGTCGGCGGGCATCTCCAAGGCACAACTGCATTACTACATCACGTCCAAGGAAGACCTGTATCAGGACGTTCTGGGCTATATCGTCTCGCATTGGCGCGAACTGTTTTCGCTGTCGTCGTCGCTGGAAGATCCCGCCGAGGCGATCAGAAATTACGTCAGGAACAAGGTCGAACATGCGCTTGAGCATCCCGACGTGTCGCGCTTTTTCGCCAATGAAATGGCCCGCGGCGCGCCCGAAATGGGGGACTACTGGGAACCGCTGCGCGCCTCTGTCGAAGAGGCTAACGACACCATCCGCGCGTGGATCGACGCGGGCAAGATCGCGCCCGTCGATCCGCTGCTGTTCCAGATCAACATCTGGGCGGTCACCCAACACTATGCCGAATACGAGGCACAGGCCCGCAAGCTGATGGGCGCCACAGAAGGCCAGCCGATGGACGCCGAACGCATCATCACAGAGGCCAGCGCGCTGTTTCTGCGCCGCTGCGGTCTGGACGAGAAAGGACACCGCACATGAAGGCGCTGACACCCGATACCTTGCCCGCCCCCTTTGGCGCCTACGCGCATGGCGTTCAGGCCGGGCGGCTGATTGCCACGTCGGGGCAGCTGGGTCTGGCCGCCGATGGCAGCATCCCCGCCGGTGTGACCGCGCAGGCCGAACTGTGTTTCCAAAACATCCGCGCCATTCTGGCCGAAGCGGGGGCGGATTTTTCGCATGTGATCCGCTTTACCGGCTATGTCACCCGCCGCGAGGATTTTGCCCCCTATATGGCGGTGCGCGATGCCTTGGTGCGTGATTTTGCGGTGAAACCTGCCTCGACCCTGCTGATCGTCACCGGCTTTACCAGCCCCGAGTTTCTGGTCGAGGTCGAAGCCCTTGCGGTGGCCCCTTAACCCAGCCGCGCCTGCCCCGATTTCACCCGCCGCAACGGGATCGAGCTTTCGATGGACGCGACGCCGGGGATCTTGGTGAAGGTTCCCACCAGAAACCGTTCGAATTCCTCCAGGCCGCTGGTTGCGATGCGCAGCATGTAGTCGCGGTTTCCGGTCATCAGCCAGCAATCGACCACCTCGGGGTGGCCCGCAATCGCCTGCTCGAACCGCGCCAGCGCATCGTCCACCTGCTTTTCCAGCTTGACCGACAGGAACACCGAAAAGCCGAAGCCAAGGGATGCCTCGTCGATCAGCGCGGAATAGCCTGTGACAATGCCCGCCTCTTCCATAAGGCGCAGGCGGCGCGCCACGGGCGAGGGGCTAAGGCCGACGGTCGCGGCAATGTCTTGAATCGAGGCGCGGCCGTTGACCTGAAGGGCGCGCAGAATGGCCAGATCGAAAGTGTCCAGATTGGTTGAAATCATCATCAATTCCGCCTTTGTTGGCTGATGTAGCCAATAATTCAGAAACCAAGGCGAAGAAAGACGAAACTCACGCCTGTTCTCGCGATACACTGCGCCAAACTCAAACGTACTGGAATTTCGATGTCCCACGCCGCCCACCTGAAGACAATTGAACAACGCCTGCTGTGGTTGTCGCATTGGATGATCCACAACGCCAACCACATCCGTCCCAAAGCGGACGGAATCAAGGTGGGCGGCCATCAGGCATCGTCTGCGTCGATGGTTTCGATCATGTCGGCCCTGTATTTCAGCGCCCTGCGCCCCGAAGACCGCGTTGCCGTCAAACCCCACGCATCGCCGGTGTTTCACGCGATGCAATATATGATGGGCGAACAGACGCTGGAAAAGATGCAGAACTTTCGCGGGCTGCATGGCGTGCAATCCTATCCGTCGCGGACCAAGGACATCGACGATGTGGATTTTTCGACCGGATCGGTGGGTCTGGGCGTGGCGATCACATCGTTTGCCTCGATGGTGCAGGATTACATTCACGCCAAACGCTGGGGCAATGACATACCGCTGGGCCGC
Organism: Sulfitobacter sp.; assembly: GCA_034669925.1. Lineage (GTDB taxonomy): Bacteria > Pseudomonadota > Alphaproteobacteria > Rhodobacterales > Rhodobacteraceae > Pseudosulfitobacter. The sequence continues at coordinate 2,093,325 of JAXMOM010000001.1, read as the reverse complement.
ATGGTGGCGCTGGTCGGCGATGCCGAGCTGGACGAAGGCAACATTTACGAATGCCTGCAAGAGGGCTGGAAAAACGATCTGCGCAATGCGTGGTGGATCATCGACTATAACCGCCAGTCGCTGGACGGCGTGGTCCGCGAGGGACTGTTCCAGCGCGTCGAGAAGATATTCGAAGCCTTCGGATGGGATGTGGTGCGGGTCAAATACGGCCACCTGCAGCGTGCCGCGTTCAAGGAACCGGGCGGCGACACGCTGCGTGACTGGATCGACAACTGCCCCAACCAGCTTTATTCGGCGCTGACCTTCATGGGCGGGGCTGCGTGGCGTGAACGGCTGATGGACAGTCTGGGCGATCAGGGTGACGTGACCCAACTGATCGACAGTCGCAGCGATGACGAGCTGGCCGAGCTGATGGAAAATCTGGGCGGCAACTGCGTGCAGACCATGGCCGACACCTTTGCCGCCATCGACCACGACCGCCCCGTCTGTTTCCTGGCTTATACGATCAAGGGATGGGGCACGCCGATTGCGGGCCACAAGGACAACCACGGCGGGTTGATGAACAAGACCCAGATGGACGCCTGGCAAAAGGTGATGGGCGTGCCGCAAGGGCAGGAATGGGAGCCCTTCGCCACGGTCGAGGACCCCGATGGCTTGCGCGATTTCCTGGGGCAGGTGCCGTTCTTTGCCAAGGGACCGCGCCGCTATACCGATGACGTGCTGGCGGTGCCAAAGATCGAGATTGCGACCGACCGCGAACTGTCCACGCAGATGGGCTTTGGCAAGATCCTGGACGATCTGTCCAAGGGCGACAGTGATCTGGCGTCGCGCATCGTCACCACCTCGCCCGATGTGACGGGCACCACCAACCTTGGTCCGTGGGTGAACCGCCGCAAGCTGTTCGCGCGCACCGAACAGCAAGACACGTTCATCAACGAAAAAATCCCTTCGACCGCGAAATGGGAATTCACGCCCGAAGGGCAGCACATCGAACTGGGCATCGCCGAGATGAACCTGTTCCTGCTGCTGGCGGCGGCGGGCCTGTCGCATTCGCTGTTCGGCAAGCGGCTGATCCCCATCGGCACGGTCTACGACCCCTTTGTCGCGCGTGGGTTGGATGCGTTGAATTACGCCTGCTACCAAGACGCGCGTTTCATGATTGTCGGCACCCCGTCCGGCATCACCCTGTCACCCGAGGGCGGCGCGCACCAGTCCATCGGCACCCCTTTGATCGGGATGAGCCAGGACGGTCTGGCCGCGTTCGAACCCGCCTTTGTCGACGAGCTGTCGGTGATCATGCAATGGGCGTTTGAATATCTGCAACGCAGCGGCGACGGTGACCCGGACGAACGCACATGGCTGCGCGACGAAACCGGCGGGTCGGTCTATCTGCGGCTGTCCACCAATCCGATCGAACAGCCCGGCAAGCGGGTCGATGATGACTTTCGCCAGGGCGCGATTGACGGGGCGTACTGGCTGCGCAAGCCCGGCCCGAATTGCGAGGTGGTGATTGCCTATCAGGGTGTTGTCGCCCCCGAAGCGATCCGCGCCGCGGGCATCATTGCCGAAGGTCGCCGCGATGTTGCGGTGCTGGCTGTCACCTCTGCCGACCGGCTGAACGCGGGCTGGACAGCGGCGCAACGGGCGCGGGCGCGGGGCAATGGCGCGGCACGGTCGCATATCGAAACCCTGCTGGGCGGGCTGTCGCGTGACTGCAAGATCGTCACGGTGATCGACGGCCATCCCGCCACGCTGGCGTGGCTGGGGTCGGTGATCGGGCATCAGACGGTGTCACTGGGCGTTGAACACTTTGGCCAGACGGGCACCATCGCCGATCTGTACCGGCATTTCGGCATCGACGCCGAAGGGATCGTGGAAAAGGTGAACGGCCTGACGCTGGGACGTCCGGTGACCGCACCGCTTCGGATGTAGTGCTGCGCGTGTGGTTGCCTTTGCGGGCTGATCCTTGCACCTTTGGCATCGTAAAGGATGCCGAGATGACATTTTGAACGCCCGCCTACGGCCCACCGCCCCGCTGCCGCACCCGCTGTTCATCGGCCACGAGATTTACCGTGCCTCGACCTACGGGCGCTGGCACCCGTTGCGGGTGCCGCGCGTGTCGACGGTGATGGACTTGTCGCGGGCGCTGGGCTGGTTGCCGCGTTCGGTTTACGTCACCAGCCCGCGTGCCAAGCCCGCCGCGCTGACCGGTTGGCATACGCCGGACTATGTCGCGGCCCTGCTGCGGGCCGAGGCCGAACAGGCCGTAAGTGATGCCGTGCGCGCACGGCACCATCTGGGCACCCCGTCCAACCCCGTGTTCCCCGAGATGTACCGCCGTCCCGCCACGGCGGCGGGCGGGGCCTTGCTGGCGGGTGAGCTGCTGGCAGGTGGTGGCGTGGTGTTTCACCCTGCGGGCGGCACGCACCACGGGATGCCCGACCGCGCCAGCGGGTTTTGCTTTCTCAACGATCCGGTGTTGGCAATCCGGTCGTTGCGGGCCAACGGGGCGGCGCGCATCGCCTATATCGACATCGACGCGCATCATGGCGACGGGGTGCAGCACGGGTTTGCAGATGATCCCGACACGCTGGTGCTGTCGGTGCACGAGGCCGGTCTGTGGCCGCGCACCGGCGCGCTTGAGGATGAGGGGGCGGGCAACGTGTTCAACCTGCCGGTGCCACGGTTGTTGAACGACGACGAAATGGCGTTGATCCGTGACGGGCTGATCCTGCCTGCGGTCGCCGCGTTTCGCCCGGATGCGATTGTGCTGCAATGCGGGGCCGATGCGGTGGCCGATGATCCGCAGTCGCATCTGTCGCTGTCGAACAATGCCCACTGGCAGATCGTGGCGGGGCTGATGGGCATGGCTCCGCGCCTGCTGGTGCTGGGCGGCGGTGGCTATAACCCGTGGTCGGCGGGGCGGCTGTGGACGGGCGTCTGGGCCACGCTGAACGGCCACGCGATCCCGCCGGTGTTGCCCGAAGCCGCGCAACAGGTGCTGTGCGGGCTGGTGTTTCAGGGCAATGCGCGCGGGCGCAATCCCGATCCGGCGTGGTTCACCACCCTGCGCGATGTACCGCGCGGCGGGCCGGTGCGCGACAGCGTGCGGGCCGATGTGGCACGGCTGGCCACGCGGTTTTAGCCCGCGGGCGCAATGGCATAGTCCGCGTCACTGACATGTTCCAGCCAGTCGGCGGCGGTGCCATCCAGCGCCTCTTGCATCGCCATATGCACCATCTCGCTGTCCGGTGCTGCGCCGTGCCAATGCTCCTCGTGCGGGGGGATCCAGACTGTATCGCCGGCCGAAATGACGCGCGGCGGCTGCCCGCGCAAGGCAATGCGCCCTTCGCCCGACATCACGTGCAGGGTCTGGCCCAGCGGATGGGTGTGCCACGCTGTGCGCGCGCCTGCGGAAAAGGTCACGATCAGCGCACGCAGGCGTGCAGGCTCGGGCGCGGTGACAACCGGATCTTGCCAGACGTCGCCGGTAAAATAATCCGCCGGAGCCTGCGTGCGGGGCCGTGCGCCGTATTTGTGGATGTCCATCGGGTGTCTCCTGTGAGCGGAAAAAGGAAAAGGGCGACGTAATCGCCGCCCTTCATCACATTGTAAGGGTCGCTTAGTCCGCCCAGCTTACGCCGGTCAGATCGGTGGCCTGGGTCGGCGCGTTGGTCCACAGACCTTGCAGACCCACCTTGGCGACCGACAGCATGGCCAACTGGAACAGGTAGCCGTTCACATAATCCTCGGAAATCATGCGTTGGGCGTCGCCCAGCAGTTGCGTGCGCATGTCGGGATCGGTGGTGCCGTTCAGCTTGGTCATCAGCGCCTGGAAATCCGGGTTGTTGTATTGGAAATAGTAATCCGGGTTGGCGTAAATGCCGATGTCCATCGGTTCGGTGTGCGAAATGATGGTCAGGCCAAAGTTCTTGCCCTTGAACACGGTTTCCAGCCACTGCGCCCATTCGACGTTGATGATCTCGGCCTTGATACCGACCTCGGCCAGCTGTGCCGCGACAATCTCGCCGCCGCGACGGGCGTAGGACGGGGGCGGCAGGTGCAGTGTGGTTTCGAACCCGTCGGGAAAGCCAGCCTCGGCCAGCAGCGCGCGGGACTTCTCGGGGTCGTATTCGCTCAGGCTGGTCAGATCGACATAGGCGGGGTTGTGCGGCGCGAAATGCGTGCCGATGGGGGTGCCATAACCGAACATGGCCCCGTCGATGATTGCCTGCCGGTTGATGGCATGGGCAATCGCCTCGCGGACTTTGACGTTGTCAAAGGGCGGCAGCGCGTTGTTGGTGGACAGGATCGTTTCACCCTCGGTGCTGCCGATCAGCACCTGAAACCGCGGGTCTGCCTCGAATTGCGGCAGGTTTTCGGGGGCGGGGAAACCGGCAAAGGCATCCACGTCCTCGGCCATCACAGCGGCAAAGGCGGCGGTCGGGTCCGAGATGAACTTGAACGTCGCCTTGGCCAGCGCGGGCGCATCACCCCAATAGGCGTCGTTGCGTTCCAGTTCGATCTTGTCGCCCTGCACCCAGTTCACGAATTTGAACGCGCCGGTGCCGATGGGCATCTGTTTGATGTTCTCGATGCTTTCGGGTGCCACGATCACCGCGTCGCCCCATGCCAGGTTGAACAGCAAGCTGCCGTTCGGTTCGGACAGGGTCAGCTTGACCGTCAGCGGGTCGATCACCTCGACATCCGCGATGCCGGTGTACAGCGCCTTTTGCGCATTCACGCTGTCTTCGGCGCGGGCACGGTCCAGGCTGAATTTGACGTCTTCGGCATCCATCGTGGTGCCGTCATGGAACGTCACGCCGTCGTGCAGCTTGAACGTATAGGTCAGACCGTCATCGGAAATTTCCCAGCTTTCGGCCAGACCGGGCACGATCGACCCGTCGCCCATAAAGCGTGTCAGACCCTCGAACACGTTGGAATACAGCACCGAATCGATGGCCCCGGCGGCGGCGCTGGTGGGATCAAGATGCGGTGGCTCAAGCTGCATGGCGACAGTGATGTCGTCCTTGGCCAAGGCCGATCCGGCGATCAGCGCAGCGGACGCGACCCCCAGCAAAAGTGAGCGGATGTTTAACATTTTCAGACTCCCGGTTGGTTTTTTTGGAAGGCTAGCCAGTTCCTTGGGCTTTGACCAGCGTCCCCGTGTTGCGCCCGCTGAACCAAGACGCTATGGCGGCGCCTTTCTTCTGTTTTCAGGCGGTGACGACATGGCAACCCTTGGCATCGACTTTGGCACTTCGAACTCGGCAGCGGGCTATGCGGTGGATGGTCAGACGCATCTGGTCGCGCTGGAGCCGGGCGAACAGACCCTGCCCACAGCCGTGTTTTTCGACTTTGATGCGCGCAAGGTGGTGTACGGACGCCCCGCAAACGAAGCCCTGATCGCTGGCGACGAGGGGCGCTATATGCGGGCGCTCAAAAGCCTGCTGGGCACATCATTGATGCGCGAAAGCCGGATGTTGCTGAACGAACGCCAGGATTTCATCACCATCGTGGCACGGTTTCTGGCGACGCTGAAACAGCGGGCCGAAGCGGAAAGCGGGCTGAAGTTTGATACCGCGCTTTCGGGGCGTCCGGTGCTGTTTCACAGTGCCAACGCCGAACGCAACGCGCAGGCGCTGGTGGACCTGACGGATTGCTACCACGCGGCGGGGTTTGACGCGGTCAAATTCATGCCCGAACCCGAAGCGGCGGCGCTGGCCAGCCGCGCGGCCTTGCAGGACGGCGATCTGGGGCTGGTGGTCGACATTGGCGGGGGTACGTCGGATTTTACCGTGTTTCGACATGGTGAAAATGCGGGCATTGATATTCTGGCCAGCCACGGCGTGCGTCTGGGCGGCACCGATTTTGACCGGCGGCTCTCGCTGGATCACGTGATGCCGCATCTGGGGCTGGGCAGCGACATTCGCCACGCCTTTGGCGATCAGGTGCACGCCGCCCCGCGCGCCTTGTTTGCCGATCTGGCCACATGGCAGAAAATCCCGTTTCTGTACGCACCCGACAGCCGCCGCGCCGCGCAGGATCTGGCGAAACACGCGGTGCAGCCGGAATTGCTGGACCGGTTGGTGCGCGTGCTCGAGGACGAGCTGGGCCACGACCTGGCCTTTGCCGTCGAGGCGGGCAAGATCGCGGCGAACGATCCCGCCGGAACGGCATTGCCCGAGATCGAACTGGGGCTGTTAGAGACGGGTTTGACCGTTCCGCTGCCCGCCGCGATGATGTGGGCGGGCTTGGCCGATATGGCCGATCAGGTGGGCGATGCCGCGTTGCAGGCCGTGGAACAGGCACAGGTCGCGCCCGAGGCCATCGACCGGCTGATCTTTGTCGGCGGTTCCAGCCTGATGGCCGTGATTCAGGGCGCACTGACACAGCGGTTTCCACAGGCAGATGTGCATCGCGGTGCGGCACTGACCGGCATCGTCGAAGGTTTGGCGCTGGCTTCGGAAACTGCGTTCTAGCCGTGCGCGCCAAACGCGTTATGTAGATGGCAGGCTGGCACATGCGCATGAAATCGGTCATGTGATCCGTGCATCAAAAAGGCACCCTCTATGTTGAATGCATTTATTGCCCTTGTGACCGTCGGCGCGGGGGCATTGCTGTTGTACCCAAGGCTGGCACAGGCCCGTTTGTGGCGGGCGTCGATCACGCCGTTGGCGTCGATCATCGGCAGCGGCTTTTTGGTGCTGGGGCCGATCCTGGATACGTCTTACGGCAAATATGCGCCGCTGGTCATGCTGGCTTTGTGCCTGATGGCCTACTGCTTTGGGGCAGCGATCCGGTTCAACATCGCGCGCCGGTCCGATGACACAACCACGCGCAACGGCACGGAAAACAGCCTCGAGACGGTCGCATCCTGGGCGCTGGCCTTTGCCTATGTGATTTCCGTCGCCTACTATTTGAACCTGCTGGGCGCGTTTGCCGTCAGCATGACACCGTTCGATTCGGCCATCGACGCCAAGCTGGTGACCAGTGCCGTTTTCGTGCTGATCCTGATCATCGGCTGGACCAAAGGTTTCCATGCGCTTGAGCGTGTCGAACAGGTGTCTGTCGGGGTCAAACTGGCCATCATCGCGGGGCTGCTGTTCGGCCTGGCCTGGTATTTTGTCGAAACCGCTGTCGCCGGCGATCTGGTGGTAATGCCTGCACAGGTGGGCGGGATACATGCGCTGATGATTTTCGCCGGTCTTCTGGTCACCGTCCAAGGCTTTGAAACTTCGCGCTATCTGGGGGCGGACTACAGTGCCAGCGAACGGATACGGTCGATGAAGCTGGCACAATGGCTGTCGACCGCGATCTACATGCTGTACATCATATTGCTGACCTATGCGATCCCGCCCGATGAACGCCACCTAAGCGAAACGGCGATCATTGACCTGATGGCGGTTGTCGCCCCCATCCTGCCGCTGTTGCTGATTGCCGCGGCGATCAGCGCACAGTTCAGTGCCGCGGTGGCGGACACCGGCGGGTCCGGGGGGCTGATTGCCGAATTGACCGGCGGGCGTGTATCGACGCGCAAGGGCTATGCGGTTCTGGTTGCCATCGGTCTGGCGCTGACATGGGTCGCCAGCATTTTCGAAATCATCAGCTACGCCTCGCGCGCCTTTGCGCTGTACTACGCAATCCAGTCCGCGATTGCGGCAATTGGCGCATGGCAGAACGCAGGCGGACGGCCCAGGGCCGTGGGCTTTGCCGCCCTTGCCGTTCTGGGCATCGCCATCGCGATCTTCGGGGTATCGGCCGAAGGCTAGCCTTTGGGCAGCAAAAGCGTCTCTAACGCGGCGCCCATCACCTTGGCGCTGTCCACCATGTCGTCGATTCCGATGTATTCGTCGGGCTTGTGCGCCAGTTCCAGCAGACCGGGGCCATAGGCAATGCAGTTCTTCAGCTTGCCGATGCGGTCGATGTGTTTCTGGTCGTACGATCCGGGGGATGCCACATAGGTCGGCGGCTTGCCCATGACCTCTTCGATCGCCTTGGCTACGGTTTCGACCACGGGCGCTGTTTTCTCGGTCATCGACGGGATCACGCTGTTCAGCTCGGTCAGCTCGTATTCGAAATCGGGCCGCGTCTCGCGCAGCCCTTCCAGCAGCGCCTTGACCTCGTCGCGGACCTGATCCAGCGTTTCCTCGACCAGATAGCGCCGGTCGATCACGATGCGACAACTGTCGGGCACACAATGCGCGGGCAGGCCGTTGAAATCGTCGGTCTGTTCCTTCTGCCCGCCGTGGATCGAATTGATGTTCATCGTCGATTGCCGCGCGCCTTCGGGCACCACGGGCATTTCGGTGAACCGTGCGGCCATCGCCGGATACAGTTTGGTTTCAAATTCCGACAGCACCGCCCCCATGTGGCGCACGGCGCAATCGCCCAGAAACGGCATCGAACCGTGGGCAATCTCGCCCTTGGTTTCGATCTCGGCCCACCAGCCGCCGCGGTGGCCCAGACAGATGCGATCCTTTTGCAAGGGCTCTGGGATAATGACGTGTTGCACCTTGTTAGGGTCGAAAAATCCCTGTTCCGCCAGATAGGCAACACCGCCATAACCGCCCGATTCCTCGTCCGCCGTGCCCGAGATTTCGATGGCGCCCTGAAAATTCGGATGCTCTTCGATGAACGCTTCGGCCGCGATAATCGACGCGGCCAGCCCGCCCTTCATGTCGCAGGCACCGCGCCCGTAAATCTTGCCGTCGGACACCGCGCCGCCAAAGGGGTCAAAGGTCCAGCCCTGACCGACCTCGACCACATCGGTGTGGCTGTTGAAATGCACGCATTCGCCCGTCTGCGCACCGTCGCGCCGCGCGACGATGTTCCAGCGTGGGTATTTCTCGCTGTCGCCGGGGGTGCCATGGGCGCGGATCAGTTGTGTTTGAAACCCGTGTTTCGACAGGCGTTTGTCCAGAAAATCGCAGATTTCACGATAGTTCTCGCCGGGCGGGTTCAGCGTGGGGATGCGGATCAGGTCCTGCGTCAGCCGGATCAGGTCATCGCGTTTGTCGGTGATGCGGTGGGAAAGTGTCATGGCGATACCTTTGAAGTTTGGCGAACGAATGGCAAGAGCCTAGCCCCAGGATTTCAGCACATCCGCCACGGTCGTCATACCGGCATCGCCGTGCGTCGGCGGGTCGGACGGGGTGGCTGAAAACCGTGGGGCGGGGCCGGGTTGCACGATGCCGTCGGTCGTCACAAAGGTGCCGCGCGCAACATTGTGGGGGTAATCCGGCGCCTCGGACATGGGCAGGACGGGGGCGAAACAGGCATCGACACGTTCCAGTATGTCCTGCCAGTGGTTGCGGGGTTTGCTGCGAAAAAGCGTCTCTAACACGGCGTGCATCTCATCCTGCGCGCCGTATTGGTCGGCAAAGCGCGGATCGTCCGACAGCCCCAGCTGCGCCAGCATTTCGGCATAGAACTGCGGTTCCAACGGGCCAAGGGCCACGTAGCCGCCACAGGCGGTTTCATAGCAACGATAACTGGCGATCCCACCGTTCAGCGTGTTGCCGCCGCGCAGCTGATCGTTGTGCACACCGGCGGCCATCAGGCCGTATTGCATCACCATCATCAACGCAGCACCGTCAGACATGCAGGCATCGACAACCTGTCCCTGCCCGGTGCCGCGCGCGTGCAACACGGCTGCCAGAACACCGGCCAACAGCATCATGCCGCCGCCTGCCAGATCGGCGATGATATTCTGCGGCGGGGGCGGGGGCGCGTCCGCCGGGCCGATGGACCACAGCGCGCCGGAGATTGCCATATAGTTCAGGTCGTGGCCCGCGCGGTCGCGCAGCGGTCCATCCTGCCCCCAGCCGGTCATGCGACCGAACACCAGTGCAGGGTTTGCGGCCATCATCGGCTCGGGGCCAAGGTCAAGCCGCTCCATCACGCCGGGACGAAACCCTTCGATCACCACTTCGGCGCGGGCGATCAGGGTCTGCGCCTGCGCCAGATCGTCAGGATTGCGCAGATCCAGCGTCACGCTTTGGCGCGAGCGGTCGTACAGGTTGTGCTTTTGGTCGATCCCGAACATCGGCTTTTGCCCGGGGCGGGCAATGCGGACCACCTCGGCCCCCATGTCGGCCAGCATCATGCAGGCAAAGGGCGCAGGCCCCAGTCCCGCCATTTCGACAACGCGCAGCCCGCGCAGGGGGCCGTTGCGATCAAGCATCGTCAGACATCCTTTTCATGGCAGACAGAAATGCGGTCACTTCGGCCTCGGAATTATAGTGGCACAACGATACCCGCACCGCAGCGGGCAGGTCCAGCGGGTCCAGCACGTTGCCCGAATAGTGGTCGGCCTTGCGCACATGGGTGCGGATGCCCTGGGCGTTCAGGCGGGCGACGATGTCGGCAGCAGGCAGGCTGTCCATGGCAAAGCAAACCAGCCCTTCGCGCGCCGGATTGTCATCACCGCCAATGATATGGACGCCGGGCAAATCGGTCAGACCGGGCAGGTTGCCGGTGCCGTTCAGCATGGTGTCCGTCAGGTGTTTCTCGTGGGCGTGGATGGCATGACCTGCCGCCTCGATCCGCGCACGGCGGTCGGTGGCGTCGGACAGCTGTCCGCCCAGCCAGTCGAAATAGGCCACCACGTCCGAAAACGTCGCATATGCACCTGTGTCGCGCGTGCCCATTTCCCAGTTCTCCGACGGTCCGCCCATCAGCGCCTCAAGGGGCATCTTGCTCAGCCGGTCGGATGCCCATGCCACGCCGTAGCCATGGCGCGAAAACACCTTGTAGGGGCTGACCACATAGCCGTCGATGCCTGCGGCTGCGATGTCGATGCCGCCGTGGCTGGCGTGCTGGATGCCGTCCACGATGATCAGGCAATCGGGCGACACGGCGCGGATCGCCTGCGAAATCGCGGCAATATCCATGCCCATGCCGGTCACGGGCGAGGTGTGCAGGATCGTGGCCACACGCACATCCGGCGTCATCGCAGCGGCGTAGTCCTGTGCTGTCACCAGCCCGCGCGCGGCGTCATGGGGCACGCTAATATAGTCTACTCCGGCGTTTTTCGCCCAAATCTGCGCCGCACTGCGCGAGGCCGGGTGTTCGATGGTGGACCCGATCACTGTGCCCTTTGCCCCCATCACGGCGGTGCGGATCAGGCGGAACAACAGCTCGGTCCCGCTTTCCCCGACAAAGAACTGGCCCGAGGGCGCGTTGAAGAATGTGGCCATATCCGCCTTGGCCGTCTGGATGATGTCCATCAGCGCCTTGGCCGCCGGGTTGTCGCGCCCCTGGTTGTCGGGGATGGCTGCAAACTTTGCCGACGTGTCGACAGCCGCCTTCAACGTCAGCGCGCCGCCTGCATTCTCGAAAAAGATGCGCTGCCCGGCGAAAGGGCATTCATCGACATGAGCAAAGCGGGCGCGGATGTCTTCCAGCAGGGGGGCAAGCGGTGACGGCATTTTGGTGTCCTTCGGGTGTGTTGCATATTCGTCTTCCAAATCCACGACAGGTGCAACTGTTCGATGGGGCTTCTGTGCGGCGACGCTTCGCGCTAAGGAACGCGCTATGACACAACATACAATCATCCGTCTTGGACATCAGGGCGACGGCATTGCCGAAGGCCCGGTATTTGCCCCCCGTACACTACCCGGCGAAGTGGTCAGTGGCACGCTGGACGACACGCAACTGACCGACGTGCGCATCGAAGTGCCGTCCGACGACCGCGTCGCGGCCCCCTGCCGCCATTACAAAAGCTGCGGCGGCTGCCAGTTGCAGCACGCCAGCGATGTGCTGGTGGCCGATTTCAAGGCGGACGTGGTCAAGGCAGCCTTGTCCGCCCACCGTCTGGAAACCGACGTGCGCCCGACGCTGACATCCCCCGCACAGTCGCGCAGACGGGCGACGTTTTCCGTGAAACGCACCAAAAAAGGCGCAACCGCAGGCTTTCACGGCCGCGCGTCCGGCGTGATCGTCGAGGTGACCGATTGCCTGCTGGTCGACCCCGCGCTGTTGCCCGCGCTTGAGGTGGCCAAGGCGCTGGCGCTGGTCGGCTCCAGCCGCAAGGCCGAGATGTCGGTGGCCGCGACCCTGTCGGGCGAGGGGCTGGATATTTCGGTGCAGGGTGGCAAACCGCTGGACGGCCCGCTGCGCATCCAGTTGGCGCAGGCGACCGAAACGCACGGGCTGTGCCGTCTGGCATGGGACGGCGAGGTGATCGCCGCACGCGGGCAGGCGTTCCAGACCTTTGGCGCGGCGCGGGTCGTGCCGCCGCCGGGCACGTTCTTGCAGGCGACCGTGCATGGCGAACACACCTTGCAAGCGCTGGTGATGGAAATTTGTGCAGGCGCCAAATCGGTGGCCGACCTGTTCGCGGGCTGCGGCACCTTCAGCTTTCCGTTGCTGGCCCACGCCGAAGTGCACGCGGTCGAGGGCGACGCCGAAATGACGGCAGCACTGGCCGCTGGCTGGCGCGCGGCGGGCGGATTGCGCCCCCTGACATCCGAGGCACGCGACCTGTTCCGCCGCCCCCTGTTGCCGGACGAGCTAAAGCGGTTTGACGCGGTGGTCATTGACCCGCCGCGCGCAGGCGCTGCCGCTCAGGTCGCGCAGATCATCGAAAGCAACGTGAAAACGGTAGCTTATGTTTCGTGCAATCCGGTGACTTTTGCACGCGATACCGCGCAGTTGGTCGCGGCAGATTTTGCGCTGGAATGGGTGCAGCCGGTGGACCAGTTCCGTTGGTCGTCTCACGTGGAACTGGTCGGCAAGTTGACGCGCCTTTGACCGTATTTCCTGCGATAACGGCTTGGTGAACGCCCAGATTCGGTGTACCGATAAAGCGCAGTAAATGGTAGCCTGACAACAGGCACACAAGGCAGGACGATTACGATGAAACGCAGGGCATTGATCCTTGGCGGCGTTGCGGCGGCGATTGTGCCCGCATGTACCCCCAGCAAATTCAAACGCTATAATGGTCCGGCCGTGACCTTTGTCGTGGTGAACAAATCACAGCGCCAGATGTTCTTGCTGCACAAGGATCGCGTGCTGAAAGCCTATACCATTGATCTGGGTTTTGCCCCCATCGGCCACAAGTTTTTCGAAGGTGACGGACGCACACCCGAAGGCGTGTACCTGATCGACCGGCGCAACCCGAACAGCAAATTCCACCTGTCGGTTGGCATTTCCTATCCCAACGAGGTTGATCGCGCGGCCGCTGCGGCGCTGGGCAAGTCACCTGGCGGCGACATCTTTATTCACGGGAATTCCGAAAAGCGGAAAAAGGGCCAGAACGACTGGACCTGGGGCTGTATCGCGGTGACCGACAAGGAAATCGAGGACATTTACGCGATGGTGGGCGATGGCACACCGATTCAGATCAACCCGTAAAACGGGCCATAGCGCGGGCGCGACGGGCCGTCAGGCCCGCCGCCGCTTTGGTTGATTATTCGGTGGTTGCAACAATCCCGGCCGCATCGTCAGACGATGCTGTGGTTTGATCTACACGCGCAGGCACGCGACGCGTTGCTGTCGGGTTGGCCAGCGGCACGATCGCGGTGCTGTTGGGGTTGGCCATGACCATCGTCCACCAGATCTTGCCGTTGCTTTCCTGGTGCCATGCAAAACCCATCTGGCTGGCGTCACGTGCCAGAATGGTACGGCGGGTGTCGGGTTGTTCCATCCACGCGGCCAGTGTTTCCAGCTCTGATTCGTAGGTTTCTGAGATGTTTTCACCGACAAGACGCCCCGGGTAGCCCACGCGCTGCAAGCGGTCGATAGGCGACGAGCCGTCCGACCCGAAGTGCCAGGGGCGGTTCTGCACCGACATATCGCGCGAATGGGTCGCGGCGGCAGCATTCAGTTGCGGGTTCAGTTCGACAGCCGCGGCACCTTGGGCCTGGCGCAGGGCGTTGACCGAATCAAGCATCCGGTATTGCAGCTTTGACGTGTCGCCCGCGCGGATGCGGTACATTTTCGGTGCCGGACTGCCGTCCGAGGTCATCGTCGGGGTTGACGGCGGAACGGCGCAGGCACTCAGAACAAGGAAACCTGCCATAAGCAGGGTAAAAATACGGATCATGACAGGCTCCAGTCGATTGGTTTTTTGGTGAGATACAGTGCCGCGCGTGGCAATTCAAACGCACATCGGCGTGAGCTTGCCGGATGACAGTTGTTTGAATTGCGACTGCGTCTTTCGCGCCATATATAAAAGGGCAAATGCAGTATCCGCACAACAGGAGGACATATAATGTCCAGCAAGCGTTTCGAATTCAACAACCGTCGCGCCTTTTTGGCAGGCTCTGCCGCGTTGCTTGCGACGCCTGCGCTTGCACAGGTTCCCGCCGGCCAGGCCGAGCGTGACCCGACCCAATCGGTACGCCGCAACATTTCCAGCTTTCGCACGCTGGACTGGCAGCCCTATTTTGACAACCTGAAGAACGGTGCGATTCTGGTCGATATCGACAGCCGCGCCGTGCACTTCTGGAACCAAGACCAATCGGTGTACAAATTGTACCCGTCCAGTGTTCCGCTGACTGATGACCTGACGCGTCGCGGTCGCACCAGTGTTGTTCAAAAAGTTGTCGGGCCAAGCTGGCGCCCGACACCGTCGATGTTGCAGCGCAACCCCGAATGGCCCGACTTTATCGGCCCCGGCCCCGATAACCCCTTGGGAACGCATGCTTTGTACCTGAGCTGGACGTATTACCGTATTCACGGAACGCACGACACGCGCAAAATTGGCCGTCGTTCGTCGAACGGATGCATCGGTTTGTACAATGAACATATCCAGGAACTGTTCGGCATGGCCAATGTGGGCACACAAGTGTTGCTAATTTGACGACATCCGATTGATTAGCGGCCTTTGTGCGGCAATGTGGGTTTGCAAACGACCTTATTTGCTGTTTACAACGGGATACGAGGTAAGTCTTGGGTGCGCGTCCGCACAATTGCTGGCGCGCTTTTTCTGGAGGTTAACATGAAAAAACTCGTTCTCGCCGCCGCTCTGACAGCTGCTGCAACTACCGCATTCGCCGGCGCTCCTGCCGATCCGATCATCGAAGCACCCGTCGTGGTTGAAGAAGCTACTTCTTCTTCTTCCGGCATCCTGCTGCCCCTGCTGCTTCTGGCACTGGTCGCTGCAGCTGTGTCCAACTAAGCGACGCTTCATACCAATAGAAAAGGCGGTGCTTCGGTACCGCCTTTTTTTATGTCCAAAGCTATTTCAAAGACCGGAATCACCTGCAGGTGGTGCAGACCGGGCGGCTGACCTTAGTCCAGCCAGCCGCGTAGGTTTTCCTCGATCACGTTCGACAGCGCCTGAATGTGCGCAGGCTCGTCATTCAGACAGGGGATATAGGTGAAGCTTTCGCCGCCCGCGTGTTCAAAGCTTTCCTTGATCTCTTCGTTGATCTCTTCCAGCGTTTCGATGCAATCTGCCGAGAACGCGGGCGCGCAAACGGCGATGCGTTTCTTGCCCGCTTTGGCCTGCCGTGCGACCTCTTCCACGGTATAGGGTTGCAGCCATTCCTCGGGGCCGAATTTCGACTGGAAGGTGGTCATGATCTGGCTGTCGTCCCAGCCCAGCCGTTCCTTTAGCAGGCGCGTCGTTTTCTGGCATTGGCAGTGATATGGATCGCCTTGCATCAGATAGCGTTGCGGCACACCGTGATAGGAACACAGCAGAATATCGGGCCGCTGGTCCGCCTGCGCATAGCCGCGTTCGATGGACTGGGCCAGCGCGTCGATGTAATCGGTGCGGTCGAAATAGGGCGGCACAGTGCGCGCGACCGGCTGCCAGGTTTCTTTCTGCAAGGCGCTGAAAAACGCATCGTTGGCGGTGGCCGACGTGGCGCCGGCATAGTGCGGATACAGCGGGAAAAACAGGATCTTCCGGCATCCTGCTTCGGTCAGTGCGCGGACCTTTGATTCGGTGGACGGATTGCCGTAGCGCATACAGTAGTCGACCATGACGGCATCACCGAACCGCGCCTGCATCGCCTCGGCGATCTTGGCTGTCTGTGCCTTGGTGATGGTCAGCAGCGGGCTTTCGTTCGCGGCCTCGTTCCAGATGGATTTATAAGCCTTGCCCGAAGAGAAGGGCCGTTTGGTTAAAATCACCGTCTGCAACAGCGGTTGCCACAGCCACGGCGAATAGTCGATCACGCGGCGGTCGGACAGGAATTCGCCCAGGTAGCGGCGCATCGACCAATAGTCATAGCCATCCGGCGTGCCCAGATTGGCCAGCAGAATGCCAACACGCTCGGACGGGACGGCCGGGTGGTCGGGTGCGGCGTGGGTGGGGCGTTGGGCGTTGGCTTTTGTATCGGGCATGAGTTTTTCCGCTGTTCAGGTGTCCGAGACATAGAGGGTTTTGGCCCGAGTTCAATCAGGCAAGGGCCGCTCTGCGACATTGAGCGCATCCGCAAGCCTCTGTTGCGCCGATCCCGGGCGCAGGGCTTTGGGTTGGCTGGGGTCCGGTGCCCATCCGGCCAGAAACACCAGGTCGAATGTTGTACGTATTCGGCCCGTATCTGTACCAAACGCCGATTGATACCGCGCGACCGCATCCATCATCACCGCCTTGCGGGTGGGTTTGCGCAGCCGTCCGGTCAGCGCGTTGGTCTCGCCCATGGCGCGCAGGTCGTGCATCAGGTGCAGGGGGGATTTGTATTCCACCCGTTGCGTCAGCACATCCGCGACCGGCAGGGCAAAGCCGGCCCGCTGCAACAGCGCACCCAGATCGCGGACTTCGCCCATAGGGGCGATGCGGGGGCTTAGCCCACCGGTTTGCGCCACTTCGGCCTCGGCCAGACAGGCGCGCAGTTCGTTCAGGGTTTGACCGCCAAAGCAGACACCCAGAAACAGACCGTCGGGTTTCAGCGCGCGCTGGCACTGAATCAACTGGCCCACCGGATCATTGGCCCAGTGCAGGCCCATGGCGTGAATCACCAGGTCATGGGTGGCGGGTTGCAGGTCCAGTGTTTCATTATCGGAAACAATTCTGAGGCTTGGCGCAATGTTGTCCCAGAATTGGGGAAAACCAGTCACCACGGCAGCCTGCGTAAATGTCCTGTTAACCAGTTCCAGCCGATCCTGAATTTCGTCCCGCGCCGTCTGGTGCAGGAACATCGCATCGGCCCGCACGCGTTTGCGGTGTGCGGTCAGGGCGGCGGTGTCGGTCAAAGGAGCATGTGCATTCATGGCGCTTAGATAGAATGGTTGCGACGCGGTTACAAACGGCCCTTTCCCTTGTCTATCCGGCACGCTGTCTGGGCTGCGGCGTGGTGGTCAATGACGACTTTGGACTGTGTGCCACCTGCTGGCGCGACACGCCTTTTGTCGGCGGGGCGATCTGCGATTTGTGCGGGGGACCATTGCCGGGGCAACAGGGCGTGGATGTCGCGCACTGTGACGATTGTCTGCGCGATCCGCCGCCGTGGGATCAGGGGCGCGCGGCGCTGGTCTATCGGGATCGGGCGCGGGTTCTGGTGCTGGGCCTGAAACACGCGGACCGGCAAGAGGTCGTGGTGCCCGCATCGGGGTGGATGGCCCACGCGGTGCGCGACATCGTGACACCGGATACGTTGGTTGCCCCCATCCCGCTGCATTGGACGCGCATGTTGGCGAGACGGTACAATCAGTCTGCCTTGTTGGCCGGTGCAATGGCGAAGCGGTTGGAGTTGTCCTATTGTCCCGACCTTTTGGTTCGGATTCGCCGCACCCGAAGTCTGGACAAGCTGGACCGTACGCAGCGGCGTGCCGTGCTTGATGGGGTTCTGAAGCTTAACCCGAAGCGGGCGCACCGTGCCGCAGCAGGTCGGCCGGTGTTGCTCGTTGATGACGTGATGACCTCGGGCGCGACACTGGCCGAGGCGACGCGCGCCCTTCGTGCGTCTGGTGCAGGGCGGGTGTGCGTGGTGACACTGGCGCGGGTGGCAAAAGACACCTAGATATTGGGTAACTGACCCATATGAGGACGCCAAGATGAAACCTGTTGAAATTTACACAACGCCGATCTGCGGCTTTTGCCACCGCGCCAAGCAGTTGTTGAACCAGAAGGGCGTCGATTTTACCGAAGTCGACGTGATGGCCAACCCCGAGCGCAAGGCCGAGATGATGCAGCGTGCCAACGGCGGCCGCACAGTGCCGCAGATTTTTGTCGGCGACATGCATGTGGGCGGCTGTGATGACCTGTATGCGCTGGAGCGTCAGGGCAAGCTGGACGCGTTGCTGGCCGCCTGATGCAGGCCGCGCTGTTGCAACTGAACGTCGGGGACGATCCGGCGGCGAATCTGGCTCAGACCACAGCGTTGCTGGGCGACGCTGTGGCTGCGGGCGCGCAGTTTGTGCTGACGCCCGAGGTGACAAACTGCATCTCGACGCGCCGCGCGCACCAGCAAGAGGTTTTGCAAGACGAAGCGTCGGACATCACCTTGGCCGGGTTGCAGGCACAGGCTGCGGCGCATGGCATCTGGCTGTTGATCGGATCGCTAGCGGTCAAGACGGATGATGCCGACGGGCGCTTTGCCAACCGGCAGTTCCTGATCGGGCCGGATGGCGATATTCGCGCGCGCTACGACAAGATCCATATGTTCGATGTGCAGATTGGCGAAGGCGAGACCTATCGCGAATCAGCGGGCTATCGGCCCGGCACGACGGCGGTTGTGGCCGACATGCCCGGATTTCGGCTGGGCATGGCCACCTGCTACGACATGCGCTTTGGCCATCTGTCGCGTGCGTTGGTGCAGGCGGGGGCGCAGGTGTTGGTCTATCCGTCGGCCTTTTCGCCGGTCACGGGGGCGGCACATTGGCACAGCCTGTTGCGGGCGCGTGCAATTGAAAGCGGCGCGTGGGTACTGGCCCCTGCACAGACCGGAACGCATCCGGCGACGTCGGGTCCCCAGCGCAGCACTTATGGGCATTCCCTTGTGGTTGACCCTTGGGGCGATGTAGTAGTCGATGCAGGCACGGACCCGGGTTTTTCGGTGTTCGATCTGGACATTAGCAAGGTCACGGACGCCCGCCGCCGCATTCCGGCGCTGGAAAACGCCCGCGAATTCGACGGACCATGAACAAAATGAACGCATGACCCAGGACAAGGACGCATTGGCCATCGCGCTGTTCAGCGAGGTTCTGGCGGCTGACCAGACGGTGCGCAATCGGCTGGGGCGGGTGCTGCCCAAGGGCATGGAGATTTCGCATTTCTCGGTGCTGAACAATCTGGCGTGGCATCACGGCGAGCGCACGCCTGCACAACTGGCCGAGACATTCAACGTGACGCGCGGGGCCATGACCAACACCCTGCGCAAACTGCAATGGCAGGGATATGTGCACATCCGCCCCGACTGGGACGATGCACGGCGCAAGCTGGTGGCGATCAGCCCCGCCGGTGCACAGGCCCGCGATGCGGCAGTGTCGGCCATCGCGCCGCTGTTTCGTGACCTGGTCGACAAGGTCGGCGAGGAACAGGTGCGCGCCGCGATTCCGACGCTGCGCGAGTTGCGCAACCAGTTGGCGGATAAGGCTTAACGCGGTTTCAGGCTGGCCGTGACATAGTTCACGCTTAGATCGCGATCCGACAGACGCCAGGCCCATGTCAGCGGATTGAACACGAACCCCTGCCGGTCCACAGGTTCCAGCCCCGCGCGTTTCAGCAGATCGAACAACTCGTCCGGTGTAATGAACTTGGACCATTCATGGGTGCCCTTGGGCAGCCAGCGCATGATGTGTTCGGCCCCGATGATCGCCATCGCAAAGGATTTGGGGTTGCGGTTCAGGGTCGAGCAGATGTGCAGCCCGCCCGGCTTTAGCAGTTCGCGGCAGGCGGTCAGATAGGCCAGCGGGTCCGAGACGTGTTCGACGACCTCCATATTCAGCACCGCGTCGAATTGTTCGCCTGCGGCGGCCATATCTTCGGCGGTGGTGTGGCGATAGTCGATGTCCAGCCCCGATTGCTGCGCATGAACCTGTGCCACAGGGATGTTGCCCGCTGCCGCGTCGGCCCCCACCACGTCGGCCCCCAGCCGCGCCATCGGTTCTGCCAGCAGCCCACCGCCACATCCGATGTCCAGAATACGCAGGCCTGCAAAGGCGTCGGGTGCGTTCAGGTCGCGTTCGAACTCGGCGGCGATCTGGGTGGTGATATAGTCCAGACGGCAGGGGTTCAGCATGTGCAGCGGCTTGAATTTGCCTGTCGGGTCCCACCATTCGGCGGCCATCGCCTCGAATTTGGCGACTTCTGCGGGGTCTACGGTGCCGTGATGCGCTTGCATTCTGCTCTCCATATGCTCAATTGTTCCTAGCACCCTATATAGGACGGTCATGGACAAGTACCCGGATCAAAAACGCGCAGTGCAATATCTTTACCCGCCGGTCGATCCGTTCGACCAGCGGATGATGGATGTGGGCGACGGGCACAAGATTTATGTCGAACAGTGCGGCAATCCGTCAGGGATTCCGGTCGTGGTTCTGCACGGTGGCCCCGGTGGCGGATGCAGCCCCGCGATGCGGCGGTATTTCGATCCTGCGGTGTTCCGCGTGGTGTTGTTTGACCAGCGGGGGTGCGGGCGGTCGCGCCCCCATGCGGTGATCGAGAACAACACGACATGGCATCTGGTCCGCGACATCGAGATGATCCGCGAGGCGCTGGGCATTGATGCGTGGATCGCCTTTGGCGGCAGTTGGGGGGCCACGCTGGCGCTGATCTATGCCCAGACCCACCCCGACCGGGTGCGCGAACTGGTGTTGCGCGGCGTGTTCACCATGACCAAGGCCGAGATCGACTGGTTCTATGGCGGTGGCGCGGGCAAGTTCTGGCCCGAGGTCTGGGCGCGGTTTGTCGGCCTGATCCCCGAGGACGAGCGCGGCGATCTGGTGGCGGCCTATCACAAGCGGCTGTTCAGCGGCGACCGGATGGAAGAAACCAAATACGGGCGCGCCTGGGCGTCGTGGGAAAACGCGCTGGCGTCGATCCACAGCAACGGTGCGGGCGGCGAGGCACCGGGCGAATATGCGCGGGCATTCTCGCGGCTTGAGAATCACTATTTCATCAACGGCGGGTTTCTGGAGTTCGACGGGCAGATTCTGGCGAACATGGACCGGATTGCCGATATTCCGGGGACCGTGGTGCAGGGTCGTTATGACATGATCTGCCCGCCTGACAGCGCCTATGCCATCGTGCAGCGTTGGCCGCGTGGCATGTTGAAGATGGTGCGCAATGCCGGCCATGCGCTGTCTGAACCGGGGATCAGTTCGGAACTGGTCCGGACGATGGACCGGATCGGCATGACGGAGCTGCGGCGATGAAACGGATGGACCGTCGTGCCTTGTTCGCCTCGGGTGCTGCTGCGGCTTTGCTGGCGGCGACCGGCGTTCAGGCGCAGGTTTTGCCGCGTCCGGGCGGGCGCTTGCGGGCGGCCTTGTCCGGTGCGTCGCGTGATGACGGTTGGGATCTGGCCCCCAGCGGGCTGTTCATGCTGGCGGCCCAGCACACGGTGTTCGAGGCGCTGACCGAAGTGGCCGCCGATGGCAGCCTGCGCGGGGCGTTGGCGACAGGTTGGCAGGGCGCCGATGGTGGCCGCGTCTGGGGTTTCGATCTGCGGGCCGGTGTCAGGTTTCACGATGGCACGCCGCTGCGGGCGCAGGATGTGGTGGCCAGTCTGGCCGATCAGGTTGACGGCACGGTGCGGGCCGAAGGTGCTGCGCGCGTCGTTGTGCGCCTGAACCACGCGCAGGCCGATCTGCCCTATGTGCTGTCCGGCGCGTTGATCCGTCCGGCTGACCCTGACGCGCGGGCGCAGGGTGTGGGCACCGGCCTGTACCGCGTTCAGAAATTCGACGCGGGTCGCCAGTTTATCGGTGCCCGGGTCAGCGATCATTACAAGAACAATCGCGCCGGCTGGTTCGATACGGTCGAGTTTGTGTCGATCCCTGCGCAAGAGGTACGCGCCGAGGCATTGCGCGCAGGTCTGGTGGATGCCGCCGACGTTTCGGGGGCCGATGCGCTGGCCGACAATCGTGCGTTCATGCACCTGCCCGACGCCGCACGCTGTCAGCAGATCGTGCACCGCGACATCGGGGTTCCGGCGGAAATCGGCACACGGCACGCGCTGGATGATCTGCGTATGGCGGAACGGTGGTGGCGGGTGTAGGCCAAGGGGGCTTGTAGTTGCAGACCCGTCGGCGTATATGCCCCTTAACAGCGGCGCGCTGGGGTCCAAACCCGACGCTCCACCGAGAAAGAGCAACGGGCCGCGCGCCCGTTTTTTTGTGTCTGCTAGAATCTGCTTGGAAGTAACCACGTGACTGTAAATGACCTGATTGCCAAAGCCGCCATCGACCGCCGCATGGCCGAGATCATCACTCCGGTGATCGAGGATCTGGGGTTTGAACTGGTGCGCGTCCGCCTGATGAGCGGCAAGGAATCGATTTTGCAGATCATGGCCGAACGTCCCGATGGCGGGATCGAGGTGGATGATCTGGCCGAAATCTCGACCGCCGTCAGCGCCACGCTGGACGTCGAAGACCCGATTCTGGATACCTATACACTGGAAGTGTCCAGCCCCGGCATCGACCGCCCGCTGACCCGTCTTAAGGACTTTGCGACCTTCGAGGGTTACGAGGCGAAGCTGGAAACCGACGAGCTGATCGACGGCCGTCGCCGGTTCAAGGGCGAGCTGGCCGGTGTCGAGGATGACGAGGTGCTGATCAACATCGAAGAGGGCACGATCGGCCTGAAATTCGAATGGCTCAGCGATGCCAAACTGGTGCTGACCGACGACCTGATCAAAGAGATGCTGCGCCAGCGTAAACAGGCCGGTGTTCTGAACGAAGACGCATTTGACGATATTGAGACCGAAGGGTCCGATGAGGAGAAAGACTGATGGCAATTACATCTGCAAACCAGCTTGAGCTGCTGCAAACCGCCGAGGCCGTTGCGCGCGAAAAGATGATCGACCCCGGTCTGGTGATCGAGGCGATGGAAGAGAGCCTCGCCCGTGCCGCCAAAAGCCGCTACGGCGCAGAGATGGACATTCGTGTCGCCATCGACCGCAAGACCGGCCGCGCCACGTTCACCCGCGTGCGCACCGTGGTTGCCGAGGACGAGCTGGAAAACTATCAGGCCGAGTTCACCGTCGAGCAGGCCAAGCAGTATATGGCCGACCCCAAGATCGGTGACACCTTTGTCGAAGAAGTGCCGCCCGTGGAAATGGGCCGGATCGCCGCGCAGTCGGCCAAGCAGGTGATCCTGCAAAAGGTCCGCGAAGCCGAGCGTGACCGTCAGTACGAAGAATTCAAGGACCGCGCAGGCACGATCATCAACGGTCTGGTCAAGCGCGAGGAATACGGCAACGTCATCGTCGATGTGGGCGCAGGCGAGGCGATTCTGCGTCGCAACGAGAA
This sequence comes from Sulfitobacter sp., assembly GCA_034669925.1. Taxonomy (GTDB): domain Bacteria; phylum Pseudomonadota; class Alphaproteobacteria; order Rhodobacterales; family Rhodobacteraceae; genus Pseudosulfitobacter. The sequence goes on along the minus strand of JAXMOM010000001.1, from coordinate 2,069,952 downwards.
GATCGGCCGCGAAAGCTATCGCCCGAACGACCGTATCCGCGTTTACATCAAGGACGTGCGCCGCGAACAGCGCGGCCCGCAGATTTTCCTGTCGCGTACCGCGCCCGAGTTCATGGCCGAGCTGTTCAAGATGGAAGTGCCGGAAATCTATGACGGCATCATCGAGATCAAGGCGGTGGCCCGTGACCCCGGTTCGCGCGCCAAGATTGCCGTAATCAGCTATGACAACTCGATCGACCCTGTCGGCGCCTGCGTCGGTATGCGCGGCAGCCGGGTTCAGGCCGTCGTGAACGAGCTTCAGGGCGAAAAGATCGACATTATCCCGTGGAACGACGACCAGCCCACCTTCCTGGTGAACGCGCTGCAACCGGCCGAAGTGACCAAGGTTGTTCTGGACGAAGAAGCGGGCAAGATCGAAGTGGTTGTTCCAGAAGAACAACTGTCGCTGGCCATCGGCCGTCGTGGCCAGAACGTGCGTCTGGCGTCGCAACTGACCGGTTTGGACATCGACATCATGACCGAAGCCGAAGAATCGGCGCGTCGTCAGGCCGAATTCGAAGTCCGCACCAAGCTGTTCATGGACAATCTGGATCTGGACGAATTCTTTGCCCAGCTTCTGGTTGCCGAAGGATTCACCAGCCTGGAAGAAGTCGCCTATGTCGAGCAGGATGAACTGCTGGTCATCGACGGCGTCGATTCCGATACGGCCAAAGAACTGCAAGCCCGTGCCCAAGACGTGCTGGCCGAGCAGAACAAAGCAGCCCTTGCCGCCGCCCGCGAACTGGGTGTCGAGGACAGCCTGGTTGAATTCGAGGGTCTGACACCCCAAATGATCGAGGCACTGGCCAAGGACGACGTCAAAACGCTGGAAGACTTTGCAACCTGCGCTGACTGGGAACTGGCCGGTGGTTGGACCACGGTGAACGGCGAGCGCGTCAAGGACGACGGCGTGCTGGAGCCCTTCGACATCAGCCTGGAAGAAGCGCAGACCATGATTATGACCGCGCGCGTTCTGCTGGGCTGGGTTGACCCGACCGAGTTGGAAACAGACGAAGATCTGGAAGACGACGAGGACGGCGAAGCGACGGAGGAGGCCGAGGCCTGATCGCGGGCTTCGGGGAACGCTGATGGCACGCGGTGGCGCCACCAAAGACCGGGAAGACGGTCCAGAACGCAAGTGCATTGCCACGGGCGAGGTTCAGCCTAAGTATGGGCTGGTCCGGTTCGTGGTGGGCCCGGACATGCAGATTTTCCCCGATATTGCGGGAAAACTGCCGGGCCGGGGCATTTATGTCGCGGCTGACCGGGATGCGATACAAAAGGCCGTGACCAAAAAGCTGTTTTCGCGTGGTGCGAAGATGCAGGTCACGGTGCAAGAAGATCTGGCAGACGAGGTGGAGCGCCAGTTGGCACGCCGCGTTGTCGACCTGATTGCCCTGTCTCGCAAGTCCGGTCGGGCCGTGGCGGGCTATGAAAAGGTGAAAACCTGGCTTCAGACCGAAGAGGCCGAAGTGTTGATCCAGGCTGTGGACGGATCGGCGCGTGGCAAGACAAAATTGAGCACTCCGCACTATGGCAGCTACATTGGCTGGCTTAGCGCGGATGAATTGGGTTTGGCTTTCGGACGTCAAACTGTGATACATGGGGCGCTCGCCTCTGGTGGACTCACGCAACGTGTTGTAGAGGAAGCCCGAAGGCTGAAGGGTTTGCGCCCAAACGCATAGATGGCAGGGGCCATCTGGAAGGATAGACGAGCTAGATGAGCGATACAGACGGTAAGAAGACATTGGGACTGCGCGGAGGCGCGCGTCCGGGGAATGTGAAACAAAGTTTCAGCCACGGGCGGACCAAGAACGTCGTCGTCGAAACCAAACGCAAACGCGTTGTGGTGCCCAAGACAGGTGCGGCCAAAGGTGGCACCAGCAACCCGTCGCTGGGTGATCCGGCGAAGCGTCCCGCAGGGATTACCGATGCGGAGATGGAACGCCGCCTGAAGGCCGTTCAGGCCGCCCGGTCGCGCGAGGCCGAAGAGGCCGCCGCACGGGAAGCGGAAGAAAAAGCACGCGCCGAAGATCGCGAGCGTCGCCGCGCCGAGCAGGAAGCCAAAGAGCAAGAAGAGCGCGAGCGCGAGGAAAGCCTGAAGGCGAAGGCCGAAGAGGAAGAGCGCAAGGCGAAAGAAGCCGCTGCTGCTGCCGCACAGGCTGCTGCTGCTCCGGCCCCCACGGACGTGGATCAACCACAGCGCGCCGCGCCGTCGCGCCCTGCGCCGCAAGATGCCAACGCGGCCCGTAAAAAAGACCGCGATGCCGACCAACGGAACGCCCGCAACAAGGGCGCTGACGATGGCCGCCGTTCGGGCAAACTGACGCTGAACCAGGCGCTGTCCGGTGGCGAAGGTGGCCGTCAGCGGTCGATGGCTGCGATGAAGCGCAAGCAAGAGCGTGCGCGTCAAAAAGCGATGGGTGGTTCGGTTGAACGTGAAAAGGTCACGCGCACCGTCAACCTGCCCGAAGCGATCGTCGTGTCCGAGCTGGCCAACCGTATGGCCGAGCGCGTGGGCGATGTTGTGAAATCGCTGATGCAAATGGGCATGATGGTTACGCAAAACCAGACCATTGACGCTGACACAGCCGAGCTGATCATCGAAGAATTCGGCCACACCGTGAACCGCGTGTCCGACGCCGACGTCGAACAGGTGATCCACGAGGTTGAAGACAAACCCGAAGATTTGCTGCCGCGTCCTCCGGTGATTACGATCATGGGTCACGTCGACCACGGCAAGACATCGCTGCTGGACGCGATCCGCAACGCCAAGGTTGTTGCGGGCGAGGCCGGTGGTATCACCCAGCACATCGGTGCCTATCAGGTGACGACCGACAGTGGACAGGTTCTGTCGTTCCTCGACACTCCGGGCCACGCGGCATTTACGTCGATGCGTTCGCGCGGTGCCCAGGTGACGGACATCGTGGTTCTGGTGGTTGCGGCAGATGACGCCGTGATGCCCCAGACGGTCGAGGCGATCAACCACGCCAAGGCCGCCAAGGTTCCGATGATCGTTGCGATCAACAAGATCGACAAACCGGGTGCAAACCCCGACAAAGTGCGCACCGACCTGTTGCAGCACGAAGTCATCGTCGAGAAAATGTCGGGCGAAGTGCAGGACGTGGAAGTGTCGGCCATCAATGGCGACGGTCTGGACGATCTGTTGGAAGCCATCGCGCTGCAATCCGAACTGCTGGAACTGAAAGCCAACCCAAATCGCGCCGCCCAGGGTGCCGTGATCGAGGCGCAGCTTGACGTGGGCCGCGGCCCCGTGGCCACGGTTCTGATCCAGAACGGTACATTGCGTCAGGGCGACATCTTTGTTGTGGGCGAGCAGTACGGCAAGGTCCGTGCGCTGATCAACGACAAGGGCGAGCGTATCAAGGAAGCCGGTCCTTCGGTTCCGGTCGAGGTTCTGGGCCTGAACGGCACACCCGAAGCGGGCGACGTTCTGAACGTGACATCGACCGAAGCGCAGGCGCGCGAAATCGCTGAGTATCGCGAAAAAGCCGCTAAAGACAAACGCGCTGCTGCCGGTGCCGCCACGACGCTGGAACAGCTGATGGCGAACGCCAAGGAAAACGAAAACGTCAGCGAATTGCCGATTCTGGTCAAAGCCGACGTTCAGGGCTCTGCAGAAGCGATCGTTCAGGCGATGGAAAAAATCGGCAACGACGAGGTGCGCGTGCGCGTGCTGCACTCGGGTGTTGGTGCCATCACCGAAACCGACGTGGGTCTGGCCGAAGCATCGGGCGCGCCCATCATGGGCTTTAACGTTCGTGCCAACGCATCTGCGCGCAACACCGCCAACCAGAAGGGCGTCGAAATCCGATATTATTCCGTGATCTACGACCTTGTGGACGACGTGAAAGCGGCCGCATCCGGCCTGCTGAGCAACGAGATCAAGGAAAACTTCATTGGCTATGCCAACATCAAAGAGGTTTTCAAGGTCACGGGTGTCGGCAAGGTCGCGGGCTGTCTGGTCACCGAAGGCGTCGCCCGCCGCAGCGCCGGTGTGCGTCTGCTGCGCGACAACGTCGTGGTTCACGAAGGCACGCTGAAAACGCTGAAACGCTTCAAGGACGAAGTGTCGGATGTGCAGTCGGGTCAGGAATGCGGCATGGCGTTTGAAAACTACGATGACATTCGCGAAGGCGATGTGATCGAGATTTTCGAGCGTGAAGAGGTCACACGCACACTGGCGTGATGCATCAGAGCAAACAAAAAAAGGGACGGCACCGCAAGGCGCCGTCCCTTTTTCTTTTCCGTGAGTTAACGTCAGACCGCTTTGACGGGTGCGCCTGAATAGATTCGACCGTCGAGGTTAACACTCATACGACCGTCTGGCAGCATTCGCACAAAAGTGCCCTGTACGAATACACAACTGCCCAACAAGATTGTTTTTAGCATATTTATCCCTCCCCAAAGACACTCATGGCACCATTAAGAGGCATAAATCTGAATCTGTCATGAAAAAATTACAAAACTCGAGAAAAAGAGTGATTTTTTCAAAAACGATGACAATCGCACACGAAGATTACAGCCAATCGCGCAATATCGGGATCAATGGCACATCTGCGGCGGGCATGGGGTAGGACTTCAGGTCATTGGGTCTGACCCATTTCAGCGCCTGATTTTCCTTGGACATCGGCGTGCCGCCCCATTTCCGGCAGGCAAACAGCGGCATCAGCAGATGGAAATCGTCATAGCTGTGGCTGGCAAAGGTCAGCGGGGCAAGACAGCTTTGCCATGTCTCGATCCCCAGTTCCTCGTGCAGCTCGCGGATCAGGGCCGCCTCGGGCGTTTCGCCCGGTTCGACCTTGCCGCCGGGAAACTCCCACAGTCCTGCCATCGACTTGCCTTCGGGGCGCTGTGCCAGCAACACGCGCCCGTCCACGTCGATCAAGGCGACGGCAGAGACCAGGACAACTTTCATCTTACGACCGGTAGTCGGCGTTGATGTCGATATAGGCGTGGGTCAGGTCGCAGGTCCAGACCGTGGCCACAGCCTCGCCCAGTCCCAGATCAACGGTTATGTTGATCTCGTCACCCTTCATGTGTGCGGCGGCGTCTGCTTCGGAATACTGTGGGCTGACCCAGCCGTTTTCGGCCACGATCACATCGCCAAAGCGGATGCTCAGCAGATCGCGGTCTGCTGGTGCGCCGGATTTGCCGATGGCCATCACAACGCGGCCCCAGTTGGGGTCTTGTCCGGCGATGGCGGTTTTGACCAGCGGCGAATTGGCGATGGCCATGGCGTGTACCTTGGCGTTGGCGGCGGTGTCAGCGCCCGACACGGTGATTTCGACGAACTTGGTGGCGCCTTCGCCATCCCGCACGACCTGAAATGCCAGATCCTGCATCAGCCGGTGCACGGCGTCGGCAAAGGTGGCGTCGCCGGTCACGTCCACGTCAGAAGCACCCGTGGCGGCCATCAGCACGCTGTCCGAGGTCGAGGTGTCGCTGTCCACAGTGATGCAGTTGAACGTCAGATCGGCCGCGGTCGATACGATGGCTTGCAGGTTGTCCTGCGCGATGCGCGCGTCGGTAAAGATATAGACCAGCATTGTCGCCATGTCGGGCGCGATCATGCCCGACCCTTTGGCGATGCCCGCGATGGTGATCGTCTTGCCGTTCACCTCGACCGTTTCCACGGCCCCCTTGGGGTAGGTGTCGGTCGTCATGATGGCGCGGGCAGCATCGGCGATGCCGTCATCGCGCAGGGCGTCGTTCAGCTCGCCTATTTTGGCCACCACACGGTCGTGGGGCAGGGGTTCGCCAATGACGCCTGTGGACGAGGTAAAGACACGTGCCGAGGGCACGCCACAGTTGATCGACACCGCCTCGACGATCTCGTGGACGGATTCGGCCCCCTTTTTGCCGGTAAACGCATTGGCGTTGCCCGAGTTCACCAGGAACGCAGCGCCGCCAGCCGGATCACCGCCCAGCTTGGCCTGACAGTCCAGCACCGGTGCCGCGCGGGTCGACGAGCGTGTGAACACGCCCGCGATGGCCGTGCCCGGCACCAGTTTGGCCAGCATCACATCGGTGCGCCCGGCATAGCGGACGCCGGCGGCGATGGTGGCAAAAGTCACACCATCCACCACCGGCAGATCGGGAAAGCGTTCGGGCGCCAGCGGGGAGAGTGCGATTTTGCCAGCCATGATTATTCGCCCAGTTTAAGGGTGCTGAGCACCGAGGGGTCGATGCCTTCGGCGCCGTCACGGTTTACGTCGGCGTCGGCCACCAGCGCGTCAACGGCGGCGGTCACGGCTTCGGAACGGACTTGCTGCTCAAGCTCTTCGCGCACGTCTTCCAGCGCGGGGGCTTCGGCGTTGCGCACTTCGTTCAGCTTGATCACATGCCAGCCGAACTGGGTTTGCACGGGGTCGGAAATGTCGCCTGCTTCCATTGCCGCGACGGCAGTTTCAAATTCGGGGACCATGGCGCCCGCACCGAACCAACCCAACGAGCCGCCACCGGGGCCCGACGGGCCTGTGGATTTTTCGCGGGCCGTGGCTGCGAAATCTGCGCCGCCTTTCAGCTCTTCGACGATGGCTTTGGCCTCGTCCTCGGTTTCGACCAGGATGTGGCTGGCGTTGAATTCCTTGGTCGGTTCAGCGTTGGCATAGGTCGCGTCATAGGCGGCCTGCACCGCCTCGTCGGTTACTGCGGTGGCCAGGATCTTTTCGATCGCCTCACCGGCGATCAGCGAACGACGCTCGTTTTCCATCGACAATTCAACGCGTTTGGGCACATCGCCTTCATAGCTTTTTTCCAGCGCTGTTTGCTGGATCAACTGGTCGAGAATGCCGGGGAACAGCACTTCGTCGGGCAGTTGCTGGTATTGCTGGGGCAGGGTCGCCTTGGCGACCAGCATGTGACCCAGGGTGATTTCGGTGCCGTCAACGGTGGCGACGACGGTGGACAGATCGGGCGTTTCATCCTGCGCGTGCAGCGGCTGCGACAAGGTCAGGGCAACCGCAACGGCGGGAAGAATGGCAAAGCGTTTCAGCATGGAATGGTCCTGTTCAGTTTTTGGCGCGTCATCTGCGGCCCCTCGTGGCCGGACGCGACATTGACACGGTTTCATGTGACCCTTACATCGCCCTATGGGCGCGGCCAGGATCGGCTTGACCCTGTATCTATGGGCTGCACGTGGCGCCGACAAGCAGATGCTGCGCAACCTGACACAAGATCGGCTGGAGAACGCATGCTCGGTATCGGAACACTTGCCAAAAAGGTCTTTGGGACCCCCAATGATCGACTGATCAAATCGGTGCGACCGCTGGTCGAACAGATCAACGCGCTGGAGCCTGAATTCGAGGCGCTGAGCGACGCAGGTCTGAAGGACAAGACCGAGGAGCTGGCCAAGCGGGCGATGGAAGGCGAAAGCCTGGACGATCTGCTGCCCGAAGCCTTTGCCAACTGCCGCGAGGCCGCCCGCCGTGCGCTGGGTCTGCGGGCATTTGACACCCAGTTGATGGGCGCGATTTTCCTGCATCGGGGCAATATTGCCGAACAAAAGACGGGTGAGGGCAAAACCCTGACCGCCAGTTTCGCCGCCTATCTGAACGCCTTGACCGGCAAGGGTGTGCACGTGGTGACCGTCAACGAATACCTGGCCAAACGGGACGCCGAGTGGATGGGCAAGGTGTTTGCGCACCTTGGTCTGACCAGCGGCTGCGCCTACAGCGGCATGGGCGAGGACAAGAAGCGCGCGGCCTATGCCAGCGACGTGACCTATGCCACCAACAACGAGCTTGGGTTCGACTATCTGCGCGACAATATGAAGAGCGAACTGGGCCAGTTGGTCCAGCGCGGTCACAATTTTGCGATCGTGGACGAAGTTGACAGTATTCTGATCGACGAAGCGCGCACGCCGCTGATTATTTCGGGGCCGCTGGATGACCGGTCCGAGCTGTATCAGACCATTGATGCGGTGATTCCGCTGCTGGACGAAACCCACTATTCCGTCGACGAGAAAACCCGCAACGTGTCCTTTACCGAAGAGGGCAACGAGTTTCTGGAACAACAGCTGCTGGCGCGCGGTCTGATCGAAGAGGGCATGACCCTGTACGATCCCGAAAGCACGTCGATTGTGCACCACGTCAACCAGGGCCTGCGGGCGCACACGCTGTTCCAAAAGGACAAAGATTATATCGTGCGCAACGACGAGGTTGTGCTGATCGACGAATTCACCGGCCGCATGATGGCCGGTCGCCGCTTGTCCGAAGGTCTGCACCAGGCCATCGAGGCCAAGGAAGGTGTCAAGATCCAGCCAGAGAACGTGACGCTGGCCAGCGTGACATTCCAGAACTATTTCCGGCTGTATAACAAACTGGCGGGTATGACCGGCACGGCGCTGACCGAAGCCGAGGAGTTCAGCGAAATCTACGGTCTGGGCGTGATCGAAGTGCCGACCAACCGGCCCATCGCCCGCGTTGACGAAGACGACCGCGTGTATCGCACCGCCGCCGAGAAATACGCGGCGATGATCGACGAGATCAAGGAAGCACACGAAAAAGGCCAGCCTGTGTTGGTCGGCACCACGTCGATTGAAAAATCCGAGATGTTCGCGGCGATCCTGACCGAAAAAGGCATCCCGCATAACGTCCTGAACGCGCGTCAGCACGAGCAAGAAGCGCAGATTATCGCGGACGCGGGCAAGTTCGGCGCAGTGACCATTGCGACCAACATGGCCGGTCGCGGCACCGACATCCAGTTGGGCGGCAACGTCGATCTGAAGGTGCTTGAGGCGCTGACCGCTGATCCCGATGCCGACCCCGAAGCGATCCGCGCGCGGATCGAGGCCGAGCACGAGGAAGAAAAGCAAAAAGTGCTGGCGGCGGGCGGTCTGTTCGTTCTGGCATCGGAACGCCACGAAAGCCGCCGCATCGACAACCAGTTGCGTGGCCGTTCGGGCCGCCAGGGTGACCCCGGGCGCACGTCGTTCTATCTGTCGCTCGAAGACGACCTGATGCGCATTTTCGGTTCGGACCGCTTGGACAAGGTTCTGAAAACCTTGGGCATGGAAGAGGGCGAGGCGATCATTCACCCGTGGGTGAACAAATCGCTGGAACGCGCACAGGCCAAGGTCGAAGGCCGCAACTTTGACATGCGCAAGCAGTTGCTGAAATTCGATGATGTGATGAACGACCAGCGTAAGGTTGTGTTCAGCCAGCGCCGCGACATCATGGAAGCCGAGGATCTGTCGGAAATCGCGTCTGACATGCGTGAACAGGTGATCGACGATCTGATCGACCAGTACATGCCCCAAGGGTCCTATGCCGATCAGTGGAACACCGAAGGGCTGTATGCCGCTGTGATCGAAAACCTTGGCATCGACGTGCCGGTGATGGCATGGGCCGAAGAGGATGGCGTGGACGACGAACAGGTCCGCGAACGTCTGATCGAAGCCACCGACAAACTGATGGTGGAAAAGGCCGAAGTGTTCGGTCCCGAGAACATGCGGATGATCGAAAAGCAGGTCTTGCTGCAAGCCATCGACGGCAAGTGGCGCGAACACCTGCTGACGCTGGACCACCTGCGGTCGGTCGTGGGGTTCCGCGGCTATGCGCAGCGCGATCCGCTGAACGAATACAAGAACGAAGCGTTCCAGTTGTTCGAGGTGATGCTGGATTCGCTGCGTGAAGACGTGACCCAGAAGCTGGCGCAAATCCGTCCCATGACCGAGGAAGAACGCGCCGAGATGCTCGAGCAAGCGGCGGCCCAACAGGCCGAGTTGCAGCAGGCCGCCAAGGATTCGCGCGATGCACAAACGCCCGCGCCATCCGCCGAAGCGGTTGCAACCGGCTTTGACGAAAACGATCCGACCACATGGGGCAACCCGGGCCGGAACGAGCCGTGCCCCTGCGGGTCGGGCAAGAAGTTCAAGCACTGCCACGGCACGCTAAGCTAAAACACATTGTAGCGCGGTGCGACACAATCGCGCCGCATTGCCCCCAAATAGGGCCATAACTTGGCCCCGTTTATTTGCGATCTTTGATTCTGACCCAATTTTCAGAGGGCAAGGATCAATGGCGTATTACAAACAGATTGCGATGGCTGGCGGCACACTCGTGTGTGCGGTCGGAATCGGATTTATCATGCAAAACAGCGACACCGCAGAAAGCCGTTATGGCGCAGACAATGCGGTTAAGTCGCCGGTTGCAGTGCAAATTCCGGTCGATACCGCGGACTTGGATGGCCCGGTGCTGGATGTGCACGACATCATTCTGACGTCCGCGCTGGATCAGGATGCACCGGACGCAGACCGACGCGATACGGTTGTGGCATTGGGGCCTGTCGATTCGCTTGTCAGTCCTGACACCACCGACGTGGCCCCGGGCCAGTCGTGCAGCGTGACGGCTGTGGCAAAGCCATCGGGCCTTGGGCTGGTTGATCTGACCGTCACCGCGCCTTGCTTTGCCAATGAACGCCTGACCGTGCACCACAGCGGCATGCGGTTCACCGAAACCACCGATGCCACCGGCGCGTTGGACCTGTCCATGCCGGTGTTGGCGGACCCTGCGGTGATTGTTGTGGCTTTTGCCAACGGCGACGGGGCCGTGGCGCAAACCGATGTGCCCAGCTTGAACCAGTTCGACCGTGCCGTTCTGCAATGGAAGGGCGATGCCGGTTTCCAGATCCACGCGCGGGAATTCGGGGCGGATTATGGCACCCAAGGTGACATCTGGGCCGAATCCCCCGGCGATCCGGTGCAGGCCATCAGCGGCGAGGGCGGCTTTCTGATGCGGCTGGGCGACCAGACGGCGTCGGATGCGATGGTGGCTGACGTTTACACCTACCCCTCGGGCGCATCCCGCCATGCGGGCGTGGTCGACCTGAGCGCCGAGATCGAAGTGAGCCTGTTCAACTGCGGTCTGGACATCGAAGCGCAGTCGCTGGAAGTGCGCGATGGCGACATCACCACCCGCAATTTGGACCTGACCATGCCGGGTTGTGACACCATCGGCAGCTTTCTGGTATTGAACAATTTGATCCAAGACCTGAAAGTCGCGCAAAAGTAATTCGCGTCAGGGGTTTCACCATGGTTTTGAAACGTGCGGCGGCTTTCGCCGCACTTTTCCTTTTTGGCTTCACGGTTCCGGCGCTGGCGCAGGATGTCACGCTGACATCGCGCGACGGCGGAATCGAGCTGAGCGGGACGCTGTTGGGCTTTGACGGCGAGTTCTACAGGCTTGAAACCGACTATGGCGAACTGACCGTCGACAGTTCCGGCGTGCTGTGCGACGGGCCTGCCTGTCCGAACCTGCAAGATTACGTGGCCGACCTGTCTGTGTCCGGCTCGACGACCATGGGCGCGGTGTTGATGCCCGCGCTGGTCGAGGGGTTTGCCCAACGCGCCGGTTACGAAGCCGTGCGCGAGGCCGTGGACGACACCCGTTTTCGCTATCTTCTGACCAACACCGAAACCGGCAAACTGGCGGCGCGGTTCCATTTTCGGGTGACCACCACGGACGAAGGATTTGCCGACCTTCTGGCCAACGAGGCCGACATTGTCATGGCCCTGCGCGAGATACGGCCCGGCGAGCGGCAGCGCGCGCGCGAGGCTGGGATGGGCGATATGACCGGCCTGCACCGCAGCCGCGTTCTGGCGCTGGATGCGGTGGTGCCGGTGGTGGCCCCGGGCAATCCGGTGCGCAGCATATCGCCGCTGGATCTGGCACGCGTGTTTTCGGGGCAGGTGACGAACTGGCAAGAGCTGGGCGGCGTCGATGCGCCGATTTCGCTGCATTTGCCGCAAGCTGCGACAGGTCTGGGTCAGGCGGTGGCCGATCAGGTGATGCAGCCCGTGCGGCTGGAGATCACCGACAGCGTGGTGCGGCACCCGCTGGGCACATCGCTGTCGGCGGCGGTGATGGACGACCCGTTTGCCATTGGTATCGCCAGCTATGCCGAGGTGGGGAATACGGTGCCGCTGGTGTTGACCGGCGACTGCGGCTTTGCGCTTGAAGCGGGGCGGCGCACGATCAAGACCGAAGATTATCCGCTGACAGCACCTATGTTCCTGTATCTGCCTGCACGCCGTCTGCCCCAGGTTGCGCGTGAGTTTCTGGCCTTTACCCGCGGCCCGACGGCACAGGTGGTGATCCGCCGCGCCGGTTTTGTCGACCAGTCCCCCGAAGAGGTGTCGATTGATATGCAAGGCAACCGTTTTGCCAACGCCATCAGCACCGCGGGCCCCGAGATTTCGCTGGACGAGCTGCAACGCATGGTACGCACGCTGGACGGTATGGCGCGGCTGACCACATCGTTCCGGTTCGAGGCAGGGTCGATCCGGCTGGACGCGCAATCGCGCAGCAACGTACAGCAACTGGCGCGTGCGATGGAGGTCGGCACCTATGACGCCCGCCGTATCCTGTTCGTGGGCTTCAGCGATGGCGACGGCCCTTCGGCGGCCAACCGCAACATCGCCCTGCGTCGCGCAGATGCGGTGCGCCGTGCGATCACCGAGGCGGCCCAGACCGAGGACACCAAACGCGTAACGCTGGACGTAGACGCCTTTGGCGAGGCGCTGCCGATGGCCTGCGACGACAGCGCGTGGGGCAGGCAAGCGAATCGCCGGGTCGAGGTCTGGGTGCGTTAAAGATACCCCTCTGACTTAAAGCTAAGCTCGCGGGATTTGCCCACGATCAGATGGTCGTGCAGCGACAGGCCCAAGGCAACGCAGGCCGCCTCGATCTGCTGGGTCATGGATATGTCCGACTGGCTGGGGGTCGGGTCGCCGGACGGGTGGTTGTGCACCAATATCAGCGCCGAAGCGTTCAGCTCCAGTGCCCGTTTGGCCACCTCGCGCGGGTAAACGGGCACGTGATCCACAGTGCCCTTGGCCTGTTCCTCGTCTGCGATCAGGACGTTTTTACGATCCAGATACAGCACGCGGAATTGTTCGGTTTCGCGGTGTGCCATTGTCGTGTGGCAGTAATCGACCAGCGCGTCCCAGCTTGAAATGGCGTGTTGGTTCAGCACCTTGGCACGGGCCATACGGTGCGCTGCGGCCTCGATGATCTTCAACTCGACAATCACGGCGTCGCCCACGCCGCTGACCTCGCGCAGGCGGGGTTCGGGGGCGGTGATGACGCGGTTAAAGTCACCAAACCTTTGCAACAGATCATAGGCCAACGGTTTCACATCGCGGCGCGGGATGGCACGGAACAGGACCAGTTCCAGTAGCTCGTAATCGGGCATCGCCTGCGCGCCGCCCGCCATGAACCGGGCCCGCAGACGCGCACGGTGGTCGGCAATATACGACGGCCGCGGCCCGGCGGGCAGGGGCACGGGCGTCGCTTCGTCAAAGTCGAAGGGCAGGGGTTGTTCGGCAAAACTGGACATGCCGCCAGCTTGCCGCGCCGTTGGTTACCACGCGGTTAACGTGTCAGAGGGGGCGCTGCCCCGACACCACGATGCTGGGCATTGGCATATGAAATTCGTCGCCGACGCGGAACGCTTGCGCACGGGCGTCGATTTCGGCGCGCACGGTGGCCTGCACCTGTTCGGATTGCCGTTGCATGATCAGCGGAATGCGCACGCCGAATTGCATGAAAAAGTCGTAAAAGCTGTCGGCGCCGGTGCGCAGCACGTTCGGCACGTGGACAGTGGCCGTGTCGGTGAAACCTGCATCCTCCAGCACCGATTTGGCATGGTCGGGTTGCGACAGGTCGAACGCATTCGGCGCGGGGCTGGCCAGTGTCATATCGGCATGGGTGGCGATCACGTCATAGATCATCTTGTAGCATTCTGACCGGTCCGGCCCGCACCACTGGCTGAACGCGAACCGCCCGCCGGGGCGCAGCACGCGAAACGCCTCGGCTATGGATTTGCGCGGGTCGGTCACGTGAAACAGCACGATATTGGCCGCCACGATGTCAAAGCTGTGGTCGGGGAAATCCAGCGCCTCGATGTCGCCTGTCTTGAATTCGCTTCCGGGATAGCGCGTGTGCGCGGCGTCGATCATTGCGGGTGCGTTGTCCACGCCCACACAGGACGCGCCCAGGGCCATCGCGGCCCCTGCGGCATAACCGGGGCCACAGCCCGCATCCAGCATTCGTGCGCCGGGGTACAGGCGCACAGCGGCCAGCAGGGTGGGGATGGTCTGAACCGTGGCAAGCGCCGTTGCCTTGCCGTAGCCGCCCGCACGCTGCGACCAGCCGTTGATTTCGTCCTGTCGGAATTCGGAATAGTCCATCTGCGCCCCCGTAAGCTTTGAACGGGTATAACATGCCCTACCAGATGTGCGAGGGCTGCGCGGCGGGGGATCGCCCGCCGCGCAGGTCTTAGCCTTTCATCGAATCCCAGAAGGATTTGACCGACGAGAAAAAGCTGCTGGATTCGGGGTTGTTCTCTTCCGAGAGGTCTTCGAATTCGCGCAACAATTCCTTTTGACGGCTGGTCAGGTTCACCGGCGTTTCAACCGCCAGTTCGATGAACATATCGCCCGGTCCACCGCCGCGCAGGGCTGGCATGCCCTTAGCGCGCAGGCGCATCTGGCGGCCCGATTGCGACCCTGCGGGGATCTGCACGCGGCCACGGCCACCGTCGATGGTCGGTACTTCGATGCTGCCACCCAGGGCGGCGGTGCCCATGCTGACCGGCACGCGGCAATAAAGGTTGTTGCCGTCGCGTTCGAACAGTTTGTGTTCGGTCACCTCGATAAAGATGTACAGATCGCCGGTTGGCCCGCCGCGCATGCCGGCCTCGCCTTCGCCGGCCAGACGGATGCGGGTGCCGGTTTCTACGCCTGCGGGGATGTTCACCGACAATGCGCGGTCTTTTTCCACGCGGCCGGCGCCCTGACAGGCGCTGCACGGATTCTTGATGATCTGGCCCATGCCCGAGCAGGTCGGGCAGGTGCGTTCCACGGTGAAAAAGCCCTGTTGCGCGCGCACCTTGCCCATGCCCGAACAGGTCGGGCAGGTCGTGGGCTCGGCGCCGTTTTCGGCACCCGATCCGTTACAGACCGAGCACGAGACCGCGGTGGGCACGTTGATCGTTTTTTGCAGGCCGGCATAGGCGTCTTCCAGCGACACCCGCAGGTTATAGCGCAGGTCCGAGCCGCGCGCGGCGCGGCGTCCGCCGCCCCGCTGGCCGCCCATGAAGTCGCCGAACAGGTCGTCGAACACGTCGGAGAAAGCCGATCCGAAATCGCCCTGACCGCCGCCGCCAAAGCCGCCGCCGGGTCGTCCGCCGCCGCCCATGCCGCCTTCGAATGCGGCGTGGCCGTAGCGGTCATAGGCCGCTTTTTTGTCAGCGTCTTTAAGCACTTCGTAGGCTTCGTTGGCCTCTTTGAACTGTGCTTCGGCCTTGGGGTTGTCGGCGTTGCGGTCGGGGTGCAGTTCTTTGGCCTTGGTGCGGTAGCCTTTTTTGATCTCGTCTGCTGACGCGCCTTTTGCGACCCCAAGGACCTCGTAATAGTCACGTTTTGCCATGTGTCATGTCCTTGTCTGGAACGTCGAGGGCCGGCCCGGAGATCGGACCGGCCCTCTGAGTGGTTCCGTACGAATGCTTAAGCGCGCTTGTCGTCGTCGAGATCTTCGAACTCGGCGTCAACGATGTCGTCATCGTCGCCGCGTGGCTCGTCGGCGGCGTGCGGAGCATCGTCACCTTGGTCTTGTGCCGCTTTGTAGATCGCTTCGCCCAGTTTCATGGCCGCTTCGGTCACGTTCTGGATGCCCGATTTGATCTTGTCGACGTTGTCTGTTTCAAGTTCGTCTTTCAACGCGGCGATGGCCAGTTCGATCGCTTCGACCGTGGTCGGATCGACCTTGTCCGAATGCTCTTCCACCGACTTCTCGGTCGAATGGATCAGGCTTTCGGCCTGGTTCTTCGCTTCGATCAGGCTGCGGCGCTCTTTGTCCGCCTCGGCGTTCTCTTCGGCATCCTTGACCATTTTCTCGATGTCGTCATCGGACAGACCGCCCGACGCCTGGATCGTGATCTTCTGCTCTTTGCCTGTGCCCTTGTCCAAGGCGCCGACAGACACGATGCCGTTGGCGTCGATGTCGAAGGTCACTTCGATCTGGGGCATACCGCGCGGAGCAGGCGGGATGTTTTCAAGGTTGAAGGCACCGAGGATCTTGTTGTCGGCAGCCATTTCACGCTCACCTTGGAACACCCGGATGGTCACGGCGTTCTGGTTGTCTTCGGCGGTCGAGAACACCTGCGACTTTTTCGTCGGGATCGTGGTGTTGCGGTCGATCAGGCGGGTGAACACGCCACCCAGCGTTTCGATGCCCAAGCTCAGCGGTGTCACGTCCAGCAGAACCACGTCTTTGACGTCGCC
Organism: Sulfitobacter sp.; assembly: GCA_034669925.1. GTDB lineage: Bacteria > Pseudomonadota > Alphaproteobacteria > Rhodobacterales > Rhodobacteraceae > Pseudosulfitobacter. The sequence continues at coordinate 2,053,604 of JAXMOM010000001.1, read as the reverse complement.
TTGCAGAACACCGGCCTGAATGGCGGCGCCCAGGGCCACGACTTCGTCAGGGTTCACACCCTTGTGCGGCTCTTTGCCAAAGAACTTGGTCACTTCTTCGATGACGCGCGGCATACGGGTCATACCGCCGACCAACACGACTTCGTCGATGTCGGATGCGGACAGGCCCGCGTCTTTCAACGCAGCGGCGCAGGGTTTCATCGACGCCTTGATCAGGTCGCTGACCAGCGATTCCAGCTTGGCACGGGTCAGTTTCATGACCATGTGCAGCGGCTGGCCGTTCGACCCCATCGAGATGAACGGCTGGTTGATCTCGGTTTGCGAGGACGAGGACAGTTCGATCTTGGCTTTTTCGGCAGCTTCTTTCAGACGCTGCAACGCCATCTTGTCCTGTGTCAGGTCGACGTTGTGTTCTTTTTTGAACTCGCCCGCCAGATAGTTGACGATGCGCATGTCAAAGTCTTCACCACCCAGGAAGGTGTCGCCGTTGGTCGATTTCACTTCGAACAGACCGTCGTCGATTTCCAGAATGGTCACGTCGAATGTACCGCCGCCAAGGTCATAGACCGCGATGGTTTGCGTGTTCTCTTTGTCCAGACCATAGGCCAGCGCGGCCGCTGTCGGTTCGTTGATGATCCGCAGCACTTCCAGACCGGCGATTTTGCCTGCGTCTTTGGTGGCCTGACGCTGGGCGTCGTTGAAGTAGGCCGGAACGGTGATGACCGCCTGGGTTACTTCCTCGCCAAGATAGCTTTCGGCGGTTTCTTTCATCTTGCCCAGAATAAAGGCCGAGATCTGGCTGGGCGAATATTTCTCGCCTTTGGCCTGAACCCATGCGTCGCCGTTGCCGCCGTCGATGACGGTGAAGGGCAGGTTCTTTTTGTCCTTTGCCAGATCCGCGTCGTCATTGCGACGACCGATCAGGCGCTTGACGCCAAAGATTGTGTTATCGGGGTTGGTCACGGCCTGCCGTTTGGCGGGCTGGCCGACCAGACGCTCGTCGTCTGTGAACGCAACGATTGATGGTGTTGTGCGTGCGCCTTCGGCGTTTTCGATTACGCGCGGTTGGCTGCCATCCATGATGGCGATGCAGCTGTTTGTTGTTCCAAGGTCAATACCGATGACTTTAGCCATATTTTCGATCCCTTTTTCTACTCAAGGCGATGACACGAGACATGGGCCCGTTTCGGCACCCAAGCCCCGAATGAAGTGTCACGAAGCGGAGTGCCCCGTGCGGTTCGATGGGTATATAAGGAGGGTAAAAGCACCCTGCAACCGCTGTTGCGGGAGCTTTAAGGCGAATTTTTACGGTTTGATGCGGATATGACCAAATTGATCCTGCGGGATGTCGAAATTCACAAAGATTTTCTGGATCGCGCCGCGCAGGTCGATCTGCTGGAAGCAGTGCGCGGTGTTGCGGCCCAAGCGCCGTTGTTCCGGCCAGACACGCCTTATGGCAAACCGATGTCAGTGCGCATGACCTCGGCGGGGCGCTATGGCTGGTTTTCGGACCGCAGCGGTTACCGTTATGCCGACCGGCACCCGTCCGGGGTGGCATGGCCGCCGGTGCCCGATGCGGTTCTGGCGATCTGGGACAGGCTGACCGGCCTGGAACGGCGGCCCGATTGCTGCCTGATCAACTATTACGGCGAAGGCGCGCGGATGGGATTGCATCAGGATCGGGACGAGGCGGATTTTGCGTGGCCTGTCGTATCGGTGTCGCTGGGCGATCCGGGGTTGTTTCGGGTCGGCAACCAAACACGCGGCGGCAAGACCGAATCGGTTTGGCTGGAAAGTGGCGACGTGGTGGTGCTGGGCGGACCGGCGCGGCTGGTCTATCACGGGGTTGACCGGATCAAGTTCGGCGCAGGCACGTTGCTGCCCAACGGCGGGCGGATCAACGTGACGCTGCGCGTGGTGGATTAAGGGGCGAGCGAACAGCAGCCGGTCAGATAGCGCGGGCCGTCATTTCCGGTCAGCACCAGACCGATCGACATGCCGTAGGCGCGGTCAGACATGCCGTCGGAACAGGCGCGGGCATCTATCGTGGCGATCATCTGGCCGCTGGGGCTTTGGCCCAGAACGGCAAGGCTGTTGGTGGTGTTTGGTGAGCCCAGCTCGGCTGTGGGCTGGTAGGGCTGTGGACCCGTTTCGGGGGCGCGAAAGACATGGGTTGTGCCCAGCGACAGGTTCCAGAACGGCTCTGTCCCGCCGCATTCCGCGCGCAACGGGCGGCTTGGCGCATCGCTGTGTTTCAGGAACCGGATTGCGGCCCAGCCCGCGTTTTCACCCACATTGACCAGACCCCATTTGCCGTCATCGGACAGGGCCATCACCTCGACGCCCGCTTCGTTGTGCAGAAGCGTGCCGATGATGCGGCTTTGCACGGTGGGTTGCGCCCGCACATTCAGCACATCGTCGTCGGCCACGTCGATCACGTGGTACAGCGCCGGAAGATCAAAGGCCCAACTGGCCTGCGCGCCCCAACACAGCAATGCGAGTGTTAACAGCGTGCGGATCACCGTCGCGCGTTCCAGCTGAGCGAGGCATGACGGCGGGTGTAGAATTCGCCCATCAGACCCAGCATGATCAGCACCAGCCCGACATAGATCGGATAGGTGACCGACGAATGGTGCGGCGCATAGTTGATAAAGGCAAAGCCGCGCGCCTGGTCGATGCAATGGAACAGCGGGTTCCAGTCGAACATCGCCAGCATATAGCCGGGTAGCGTGTTGGCCACGAACATCTTGCCCGAGGCGATCATGTTGGCGCGCTGGTAGATCGTGGTGAGAATGTCCACAAACGCCGGCCACCACGGCTTGATCGACAGCAGCACCAGACCCAGCGACAGGCCGGTGAACCACGCCACCAGCAACATGCCAAAGGCGGCAAGCGGGCGGTCGATTTCAAGCGGCACAAAGGCCACGTGATAGATGAACAGGATCATGAACAGCGAAAGGACCTGAATATACAGCGTCCCCACGGCCGCCGCGGCGATCGAGATGATGGTGTTCATCGGTGCGTGCTGCATCATCGGGCTGGCGGGACCTTCTGACCCCACGACCGCGCCCAGCGTTTTGGTGTGGGTCATGTACAGGAAGATGCCCGACATGATGTAGACCAGAAAATCGCCCCTCAGCGCAGCCCCGCGCAGGCCCAGAATCGAGAACATGACATAGAACGCCAGCACGAAAATCGCGGCCTGCAGCATGTTCATGCCAATGGCCATAAAGGCATTGTTGTGGGTTTTTCGCACATTGCGCACGACCGAATGATAGACCAGTTCAGCGATCAGGATCGCGGTCCCGATGCCCGATTGTGGCTTGCGCGTAGATTGGAACATGTGCGGTCGTGCCTCTGGTGGTGCGAAAGTCGCAGGGAAATCTTGCCGTTCCGTTACTGCGGCATCATAAGGTGAACCTGCACGCATTTCAATCTAGGCCGAGCAAGGGGATTATTTCATGAATTACGAGACTTTGGTGCCTGTCATGCGCCGTTTGGCGCTGGAAGCCGGAGACAGGATCATGGAGATCTATGACGCCGACGATTTCGAGGTAAAGACCAAGTCGGACGACAGCCCCGTAACGGCCGCCGACGAAGCCGCCGATGCGATCATCTCGGAGGGTCTGCGCGAGGCGTTTCCCGATATGATGCTGGTAACAGAGGAACAATCGGACACGCACGACACCACGGGTGACACGTTCCTGATTGTCGATCCGCTGGATGGCACCAAGGAATTCGTGCATCGTCGCGGCGATTTCACCGTGAACATCGCACTGGTCGAAGGCGGCAAGCCGACGCGCGGCGTGGTCTATGCCCCTGCAAAGAACCGCATGTTCTTCACGCAGGCCAACGGTCAGACCGTGGAAGAAGCCGGACCCTTTCAAAAAGATTTGATCGGTTCGCTGACGCTTTTGCAGGTGTCCAAGCCGGACAATGATGCGCTGATGGTGGTCGCGTCGAAATCGCACCGCGATCAGGCGACCGATGACTACATCAACAAGTATGCAGTCAAGGACATGACATCCGCCGGGTCGTCGCTGAAATTCTGCCTGATCGCCACCGGCGAGGCGGACCTGTACCCGCGCCTGGGTCGCACGATGGAATGGGACACCGCCGCAGGTCATGCCGTGCTGCTGGGTGCGGGCGGCAAGGTCGTGCGTTTCGATGACCACAGCGATCTGACCTATGGCAAGGATGACTATGCCAACCCGTTCTTCATCGCCTATTCGCCCGACGTGGCGCTGAAGCCCGCCTGATGTCGGTACTGGTTGTCATCCCGGCCCGCTACGCCTCGACCCGCTATCCCGGCAAGCCGTTGGTGGCGCTGACGGGGGCCAGCGGCGTGGCGTCGACATTGATCGAACGCAGTTGGCGCGCGGCGATGTCGGTGCAGGGCGTCGACCGTGTGGTTGTGGCCACCGATGACGACCGGATCGCCGACGCAGCGCAGGCGTTCGGCGCCGAGGTTGTGATGACCTCGACCGAATGCGCCAACGGCACCGAACGCTGCGCCGAGGCACATGCCGCGCTGGGCGGTGGGTATGATGTGGTCGTGAACCTGCAAGGCGACGCGCCCCTGACGCCGCCGTGGTTCGTCGAGGCATTGATCGAAGCGATGCAGGCGTCACAGGATGCCGACATTGCGACGCCGGTGTTGCGCTGTGACGGCGCGACGTTGAACGGATTTCTGGCCGACCGCAAAGCGGGCCGTGTCGGTGGCACGACGGCGGTCTTTGATGGCAACCGCAAGGCGCTGTATTTCAGCAAGGAAGTGGTCCCCTACATCGGCACCACCTTTGCCGATGACGCGGATGAAACGCCCGTGTTCCACCATGTCGGGGTCTACGCCTATCGCCCGGCGGCGCTGGCGGCCTATCCCGGTTGGGCCGTGGGTCCGCTGGAACAGCTCGAAGGGCTGGAGCAGTTGCGGTTCATGGAAAGCGGCGGCGCGGTTCTGTGTGTCGAAGTGGACGCGCGCGGGCGGCAGTTCTGGGAGCTGAACAATCCAGAAGACGTGCCCCGGATCGAGACGATGATGTCCCAGATGGGTCTGGAATGACCCATCCTTCGGTCAGCGTGGTGATTGTCAGCCGCGGTCGACCGGAGGCTTTGAGTGTGTGCCTGACGGGATGCGTTCAGTTACAGTATGACCCGTTCGAGATCGTGGTGGTGGCCGACCCGGCTGGTGTCGCTGCGGCCCAGGCGCTGCCCTTTGCCAAGCAGATCAAGATTATCGGGTTCGATGATGCAAACATATCTGCCGCGCGCAACGTCGGGGTCAATGCGGCGGCGGGCGAAATCGTGGCCTTTGTCGATGATGACGCGGTGCCGGAACCCACTTGGCTGACTTATCTGATACAGGCGATGCAGCAGCACAACGTCGTGGTGGCGGGCGGCTATGTGCGGGGCCGCAACGGCATTTCCTATCAGTGGAAAGGGCGCACGCTGGACGCCATGGGCCATGCGGTCGATCTGTCGATACCGGGGTTGGGTACGGTCGTGGTTCAGCCCACGCCCGAGCAATGCGCCAAGACCGAAGGCACCAATATGGCGGTGCGCCGCGATGTGTTGGTGGACATCGGCGGGTTCGATCCTGCCTATCACTATTTTCTGGACGAAACCGATCTGAACATGCGGCTGGCCAAGGCCGGATATGCCTGTGCCATCGTGCCGCGCGCGCAGGTGCACCATGGTTTTGCCGCGAACAGACTGCGCCGCGCCGACCGTGTGCCGACAGACCTGTTCGACATCGGCGCAAGCTGGGCGGTGTTTCAACGCAAGTTCGTCCCGCAGGACAAGCGCCGGGACCAATGGCGCACCATCCGCCTGTCCGAGCGCAAACGTGCTGTGCGCTTGATGGTGAGCGGCCATATTGAACCACGCGCCGTCACGCGTCTGATTGCGCGGCTGGATCAGGGGTATGGTCAAGGCATCGCGCGGCATATGGGCGATGCGCATGTCGTCCAGACCCCCAATTCGCCCTTTAAACAGATCACCCCACTGACAAAAAACGTGGCGTATATGACAACGCGCCGTGCGGGCGCTGCCAAGGCACGCGCAGAAGCCCGCCGTAGGGTGAAAAATGGCGAGGTCATGACCTTGATCATTCTGTTACCTAATGCTTTGTACCATCAAGCAAGATTCCATCCGGACGGGTATTGGGAGCAACGCGGTGGTCTGTTTGGAAAAAGCAGCCGCAATCAGATGGTGATAAAGTTTTGGCGTTTCTCTGATCGTTTTTGCGCCGAGATACAAAGAATAGCTGTTATTCGCGGCGGATCGGTTTGAAGACTTGGAGTTTTAGAGACAAAGACATTGGAAGAGCGTTTGTATTGGTTCAAATACGTAGCAAGCTAAAAAATCTGCCATCATACGGCAAAGTTTTTTGATTATGTCCGCTCAGCAATCGGCAGGCGCGGCGAATAGAATAAGAAGGACGAGAATATGCCCAAAAAAGTAACAAAAGCCATTTTTCCGGTGGCGGGTCTGGGAACGCGGTTTTTGCCTGCGACCAAATCGGTGCCGAAAGAGATCATGACTTTGGTCGACCGACCGTTGATTCAATATGCCATCGACGAGGCGCGGGCGGCGGGTATCAAGGAATTCATCTTTGTCACCTCGCGCGGCAAAGGTGCGCTTGAGGATTATTTCGACCACGCGCCGCAGCTGGAACAAGAGCTGCGCAAAAAGAACAAGACCGAGCTGTTGGATATCCTCAAGGACACCAACATGGAATCGGGCGCGATTGCCTATATCCGTCAGCACAAGGCGCTGGGTCTGGGCCACGCGGTCTGGTGTGCCCGTCGTCTGATCGGCAACGAGCCCTTTGCCGTGATCCTGCCGGACGATGTGATTGCCGCTGAAAAGCCGTGCTTGCAGCAGATGGTCGAGGCCTATGCAGAAACCGGCGGCAGCATGGTTGCCGCGATGGAAGTGCCGCCCGAAAAGGCGTCGTCCTATGGTGTTCTGGAAGTCAGCGAAGACATGGGCGATATGGTGAAGGTCAAGAGCATGGTCGAGAAACCCGAACCCGGCACAGCACCGTCGAACCTTGCGGTGATCGGCCGTTACATCCTGTCGCCCAACGTTCTAAGCAACCTCAACCGTATGAAATCCGGGGCCGGTGGCGAAATTCAACTGACCGACGCCATTGCCGACGAGATTGCGCAAGACAATCCCGTTTACGGTTACCGCTTTAGCGGTCAGCGTTTCGATTGCGGGTCCAAGTCCGGTTTCCTTCAGGCCACGGTGTCCTTTGGTCTGGCCCGCGAAGAGTTGCGGGACGATCTGGCCGCCTATATCCGTGATATTGTGAATATGGAGAAGGCCGCGGAATAACGCGGGCCGGGGGCTGCAAGTGGATAATCATGTATTGGTAACAGGTGGTGCGGGCTATATCGGCGCGCACGCCTGCAAGGCATTGCGCCGCGCGGGCTATGTGCCCGTGACTTTCGACAACCTTGTCACCGGCTGGCAGGACGCTGTAAAATTTGGGCCGTTCGAACAGGGCGACCTGATGGACCGGTCCCGACTGGACGAAGTGTTCGCCAAATATGCGCCGGTGGCCGTCATGCATTTCGCGGCGCTCAGCCAGGTCGGGGAAAGCATGTCGCAACCGGGCCGCTACTGGCACAACAACGTCGGCGGATCGCTGAACCTGATCGAGGCGGCGGTTGACGCGGCGTGCATGAACTTTGTGTTCTCGTCCACCTGTGCGACCTATGGCGATCAGGACAATGTGGTGCTGGACGAAAACAGTTCACAGTATCCGATCAACGCCTATGGTGCGTCCAAGCGTGCCATCGAGGACATCCTGCGCGATTTCGAAGCGGCGCACGGGCTGCGCAATGTGATCTTTCGCTATTTCAACGTGGCCGGCGCCGACCCCGAGGCCGAGGTGGGCGAGTTCCACCAGCCCGAGACGCATCTGATCCCGCTGATGCTGGACGCCATCGACGGCAAGCGTGATGCGCTGACGATCTTTGGCACCGACTACGACACGCCCGACGGCACCTGTATCCGCGATTACGTGCATGTTTGCGATCTGGTGGATGCACATGTGCTGGGTCTGAAATGGCTCCAGGACGGCAAGGGCAGCCGTGTGTTCAATCTGGGCACCGGCACCGGTTTTTCCGTGCGCGAGGTCATCGACCAGTCGCGCGCTGTCACCAATCGCGCCGTGCCGTTCAACGAGGGCGCGCGCCGGGCCGGGGACGCAACCAAGCTGGTGTCGGGATCTACGCGCGCTGTTGCGGAACTGGGTTGGCAGCCGGACCGGTCGAACCTGAACACCATGATCGCTGACGCCTGGAGATGGCACCAAACTGGCCACTTTGACAAATAACCCGCCCGCGCGGCTGTTGGACCTGACGCGGCTTGTGCGTCGGGCCGGCCGCGTTCTGACGGGGGTGGACCGGGTCGAGATGGCCTATTTGCGCAGGCTGGTGGCGGATGATGTACCCGCCTTTGGTCTTGTACGTACTTCGCTGGGATATGTACTATTTGACCGCGCGGGCATGGGCGCGCTGGCGCAGCGGCTGGATGGCGTTGCGTCGTGGTCCACGCCCGATCTGCGTTCGCGGTTGGCGCGCGGGCAGACGGCGGTGCAGCGGGCGGCGCAAACCGATGTGCGCAAGCTGGCCATCGCCCGGACGCTGCCGCGCGGGTTGGGCGCAATGTTGCGCCGGCACCTGCCGCAAGGCACCACCTATCTGAACACCGGACATTCCAACCTGACCGACCGTGTCTTGCAGGCGGCAAAGGGTTTGGGCGGGCGTATCGGTGTCTTTGTCCACGACGTGATCCCGCTGGAGTATCCGCAGTTCCAGCGCCCCGAAACGGTCGAACCATTTCGCGCCAAGATGCGCCGCGTGCAGGCTTGCGCTGATGTGATCATCTGCAATTCGGCCGACACGCTGGACCGCGCGGGGCGGGTGATGGCGCAGTGGGGGCCGGTGCCCGAGGGGATTGTCGCCCATCTGGGAACAGAGCTGAGCGCGCCACGGCCCGATTTGCTGCCCGATGACCTACCGCCTGCCGGTCCGTATTTCGTCAGCGTCGGCACCATCGAGCCGCGCAAGAACCACGCGTTGTTGCTGGACGTTTGGGACGCGATGGGTGCCCAGGCCCCGACGCTGGTGATCTGCGGCGCGCGCGGGTGGAACAACGCGGCGGTTTTTGCGCGGCTGGACAGTCGCTCGGACACCCGTGTGATTGAACGCGCGGGTCTGCCAGATGGCGCTGTCGCGGCCCTGCTGGCAGGGTCGTGCGGGCTGCTGTTTCCCAGTTTCGCCGAAGGCTACGGCTTGCCACCCGTCGAGGCGGCGGCGCTGGGTGTGCCCGTGATTGCGAATGATTTGCCAGTGATACGCGAAATCCTTGGAAATATTCCCGTTTACGTGCCCGCCGATGATCGGTATCTGTGGGAAAAGACAATAAAAGACATGGCAGAAGCAGCACCACAGCGGCGGGAAAAAAGTCAATTTCAGGCTCCCGGGTGGTCCCAACACTTCAACACCGTGTTAAAGTCGCTTTGATAAGCGCATTGGGGCCGGATATTTTCCGGCGGGGAAAGGGCAAGAAGTTTGGGCGTCTGGATGTCATACAGACTCAGGTTGCAGCGCAAGCGCTGGCGCATCCGTGCCTTTCGCAAACGTCGTGAACTGACCCGTATCGCCGACCGCACGGGCACGATCCGACCCAACGATATCCTGTTGTTCTCGACCCAGCGGAACGAGAAAATCCGGCTGCCCTATTTCCTGGATTACTATCGTGAACAAGGTGTTAACCATTTCTTTATAGTGGACAATGACAGCACCGATGGCTCGGCCGATTATCTGGCCGACCAGCCCGATGTCTCGGTCTGGCGCACCAAGGCCAGCTACAAGAAATCCCGCTTTGGCGTCGACTGGTTGAACTGGTTGATGATCAAACACGCCCACGGTCACTGGTGCCTGACGGTCGATCCTGACGAATTTCTGATCTATCCGTTTTGCGACACCCGTCCGCTGCGCGCGCTGACCGACTGGCTGGACGCGTCGTCGATCAAATCGTTCAGCGCGATGTTGCTGGATATGTACCCCAAGGGGCGGCTGGATGCGCATCCCTATCAACAGGGACAGAACCCGATCGAGATTGCAGGCTGGTTTGACAGCGGCAACTACACGATGTCGCGCAACCGCCTGTTCGGCAACCTGTGGATTCAGGGCGGCCCGCGGGCGCGCGTTTTCTTTGCTGACCAGCCCGAGAATGCCCCCGCGCTGAACAAGGTCCCGCTGGTGAAGTGGGACAAGAAATACGCCTATGTCAGTTCGACCCACATGCTGCTGCCGCGCGGGCTGAACCAGGTCTATGACGAATGGGGCGGTGAAAAAGCCAGCGGCGTGTTGTTGCACGCCAAGTTTCTGGACACGTTCACGTCGAAGGCGGCAGAAGAGTTGAGCCGCGGCCAGCACTACAGCGCGTCGGTCGAATACAAGGCCTATGCCGAAAGCCTGAAGGACGATCCCGACCTGTGGTGCAAATGGTCCGAGAAATACATCAACTGGCGGCAGCTTGAGATTCTGGGCCTGATGTCGAAAGGCAACTGGGCGTGACCGTCGGGATCATCATGCTGGTGCACACTGCACTTGGCCGTGCAGAACAGGCGGCGCGGCACTGGGCGGCGGCGGGCTGTCCGGTGGTGATCCACGTGGACAAGGGCGTGCCGCGCGCCACCTATGAACGGTTCGTGGCGTCGCTGTCCGATGTCAAAAGCGTCGAGTTCAGCAAACGATACCGTTGTGAATGGGGCACCTGGGGCATCGTCGCCGCGTCGCAGTCCGCATCCGAACTGATGCTGGAAAGGTTTCGCCAGGTGCGCCATGTCTATCTGGCGTCGGGATCCTGTCTGCCGTTGCGCCCGGTCGAAGAGCTGATCGAATACCTGGAAGCGCGCCCGCAAACCGATTTCATCGAAAGCGCCACAACCGCCGACGTGCCGTGGACGGTGGGCGGGCTGGATCACGAACGGTTCACCCTGCGGTTCCCGTTCTCGTGGAAGCGCAATCGGTTCCTGTTCGACAAATACGTCGAGTTGCAGCGCAAGCTGCGGCTGCGGCGCTCGATCCCCAACGGGCTGACGCCGCACATGGGGTCGCAGTGGTGGTGTTTGACGCGTCAGACCCTGTCGGCGATCCTGCAAGACCCGGACCGTGCAGAATACGACCGCTATTTCCGACAGGTCTGGATCCCTGACGAAAGCTATTTCCAGACCCTTGCGCGGCAATACGCGATCAAGATCGAAAGCCGGTCGCTGACCCTGTCCAAGTTCGACTTTCAGGGCAAGCCGCACATTTTCTACGATGACCACCTGCAATTGCTGCGCCGGTCCGACTGTTTCGTGGCTCGCAAGATCTGGCCCTATGCCGATCGACTGTACGAGGCATTCTTGACCGATCCTGCGGGTGCGATGAAACGGACCGAACCCAACCCCGGCAAGATCGACCGTATCTTTGCCAAGGCTGTAGACCGGCGGACACGTGGGCGGCCGGGCCTGTATATGCAAAGCCGGTTCCCCAACGAGGACTGGGAAAACGGCGTGACGGCAGCACCCTATTCGGTGTTCTGCGGCTTTTCCGAAGTGTTTGAAAACTTTGATCCGTGGCTGGCCAAGGCCACCGGCGCGCGGGTGCATGGCCACCTGTTCGCACCGGACCGTGCCCATTTCGCCGAAGGCCAGACAACGATCCATGGCGCGCTGAGCGAAGCGCCCAAGTTGCGCGACTATAACGCGGCGGCGTTCTTGACCAACCTGATCTGGAACACGCGCGGTGAACGGCAGTGTTTTCAGTTTGGACCGGCGGACAACCAGACGATCAACTGGCGCATGGCCAAAGATCCCAACGCCCAGATTTCGGTGATCAGTGGCGCGTGGGCGGTGCCGCTGTTCCGGTCGAACCGCAACTTTCTGGACATCCGCAAAGAGGCGGCAGCAATGCAGAAGATCGAAAGCGATTTTCTGAACGTGCTGCGGTCGCCCTATACCAAGGCGCGGGTGCGTATCTGGATGATGGCCGAATTCATCGAGGCCCCAATGGAGCCGCTTCAGGGCATTCTGGACGAGATCGGGCCGACCCAGCAACGCCGCCTGTCCGAGGTGCCGAAGATGGTTGACCTAAGCGGGTTTGGCCAGTTCTTGCAAAACCTGAAGAATCAGGGGATGCACCCCTATCTGATGGGGGATTTCCCTGTCGAACGCGGCTTTGAAACGCAGGCCGAAGCGCCGCGAAAACCCTATTTGGTAAGATAAAAGATGGCGCAGAAATTCGACTGTTTCGTGGTGTTTGCGGAAATGCGCACCGGATCAAACTTTCTGGAAACCAACCTGAATGCCTTTGACGGGATCACCTGCCACGGTGAGGCGTTCAATCCGCATTTCATTGGCTATCCCAATGTGACCGAGATTCTGGGCGTGACCCAGGCCGCCCGAGATGCTGACCCCAAGGGGTTCCTTAAAGTGATCCGCAAGCAGACCGACGGTTTGGGCGGCTTTCGCTATTTCCACGACCACGATCCGCGCGTGTTCGATGCGATCGTGAACGATCCCAAATGCGCCAAGATCGTGCTGACGCGCAATCCGGTGGACAGCTATGTGTCGTGGAAGATCGCGCAGGCGACAGGGCAATGGAAACTGACGGACGTAAAGCGCCGCAAGGAGGGGGCTGCTGATTTTGACGCCACCGAATTCGAAGCGCACCTAGAGGCGTTGCAAAGCTTTCAGGTGATGCTGATGAACCGTTTACAGGTGACGGGGCAAACCGCGTTCTACGTGGCCTATGAAGACCTGCAAAGCGTCGAGGTGATGAACGGACTGGCGGCCTATCTTGGCGTGGACAGTCGGCTTGAGGCGTTGGACAAAAGCCTGAAAAAGCAGAACCCCAGCCCGATCACCGAAAAGGTGACCAATGCCGACGAAATGGCGCAGGCGCTGAACCGGCTGGACCGGTTCAACCTGACCCGCACGCCCAATTTCGAGCCGCGGCGCGGGGCGGTTATCCCGACCTATGTGGCCGCCGCCAAGTCCCCGTTGCTGTACCTGCCGATGCGCAGCGGGCCAGAGGATCAGATATACGACTGGATGGCCGCGTTGGACGGGGTTACGGACGACGAATTGCTGCGCAAGATGAGCCAGAAGGACCTGCGCCAGTGGAAGCGCCGCAATCGCGGCCACCGCAGCTTTACCGTGCTGCGCCATCCGGCGGCGCGGGCGCATCATGCGTTTTGCCACCGTATCCTGAACCCGGGGCCGGACTGTTATGACGCCCTGCGCCAGACACTGATCCGCCGCTATGCCCTGCCCATCCCGCAAGAAGCACCCGACGCCAGCTATGACCGCGCGGCCCACCACCGCGCGTTCACGGCGTTTCTGGAGTTTCTCAAGGGCAACCTTGCAGGCCAGACCGCCATTCGTGTCGACGCGGCGTGGTGCACGCAGACGCAGGCGGTGCAGGGTTTTGGCGATTTCGTCTTGCCCGACCGGATCATCCGCGAAGAGGACTTACAGGCCGAGCTGGGCCAGATTGCCGCGCAGATTGGTGTGGAAAACGTACCGCAACTGCCACCGGTGTCCGAGCCGGGACCTTTCACGCTGAAAGACATCTACGACGACAGCATCGAATCGCTGGTCAGTGATGTGTACCAGCGCGATTACATGATGTTCGGATTTTCGCGCTGGGCTTAAGCCGCTTGAGCTGACTGCGCTTCGGACAGGATGGTGTACAGCGTGCTGGCGTCATGGTTGGCCCGCAGCTTGGTGCAGATCGACGTGTCGCGCAGGGTGCGCGATACCAGTGCCAGCGCCTTGAGGTGTTCGACACCCGCATCTTCGGGGGCAAACAGCGCAAAGGCGATGTCGACAGGCAGACGGTCAACCGAGCTGAAGTCGATGGGTTTGTCCAGCACCACAAAGACCCCGATCACTTCGTTCACACCGTCCAGCCGCGCATGGGGCAGGGCCACGCCGCGGCCAACGCCTGTGGGGCCAAGAGCCTCGCGGGCCATCAGTGCCTCGTTCACGTGGCTTGCGTTCAATCCATAGGCGCTGTGCGCGAGATCAGAGATCTCGTGCAACAGGCGTTTCTTGCTGGAGGCCGAGGTTAATACCTTCACGGCCTCCGGCTTTAGAAGCTTTGCAAATTCCATTGTGGCTCGCACTGCTCTGGCGCCGCGGCGCCGTTAAATCCTTATGGATCGATCCAGCCGATATTGCCGTCTTCGCGGCGATACACGACGTTCAACCCATCTTGTCCTTCTTTCCGAAACACAAGAACCGGCGCACCCGCCAACTCCATCTGCATCACGGCTTCGCCAACACTTAGCGATTGTATCTTGGTTTCCATCTCCGCCACGATGATCGGTTGCAGCGAATCCGGCTCGGGTGATGTGTCATCTACCTCGGAGGCGAGGATATAGGAGGAAGCGCCAAAGAGTTCAACCGGCTGGGGACGTTCCTTGTGATGGTCTTTCAGACGGCGCTTGTAACGGCGCAATTGTTTTTCCATCTTTTCGCAGCAAGCTTCAAAAGCGGCGTAAATTTCAGTGCCGCGTGCCTTGGCTGTGGCAGTCAGTCCCGTGGACAGGTGAACGGTCGCCTCGCAGACAAATTCGTGACCGGATTTCGAGAACACCACCTGTGCATCGGTCGGACGGTCGGCGTATTTTCCAACTGCTGCGCCCAGTTCCGTCTGAACATGTGTTTGCAGTGCTGCGCCGATATCGATCTGTTTGCCACTGATTTGGTACCGCATTGTCTCTCCTCACGGTTAGGGACCCGGACTGGGGGCGACAGGCCGCAGTGGGCCCGTCACGGGGCCTAGTTCTGGGTCTCGGGAAAAGGCAAAGCAAAGAGATGCAGTATCGTCGCTTGATTGCTCAAGGCGCAGGTCACAGCAGTCTCAAAAAGTGCTTTTGCCATGCCCTATTGAGCGCGCAAACAGGTCATGCTGTCAATCAAAAGCACCGTGATATGGGTCAAGTTTTGCCGACAAGTCGTTTTAATCGGCTAAGAAACGCGGAAATTCTCACCCAGGTAGACACGGCGCACATTCTGGTTCTCGACAACTTCAGCAGGTGTGCCGGACATCAGAACCTTGCCCTCGTGCAGAATATAGGCGCGGTCGACAATTTCCAGTGTTTCCCGGACGTTATGGTCTGTGATCAGCACGCCGATGCCGCGCTTTTTCAGGTCTGCGACCAGATGACGGATGTCGCCCACGCTGATCGGGTCAACCCCGGCGAACGGTTCGTCCAGCAGCAGAAACTTGGGGTTTGCGGCCAGACAGCGGGCGATTTCCACGCGACGACGTTCGCCCCCCGACAGCGCAAGCGCCGGCGCGCGGCGCAGGTGTTCGATCGAGAATTCGGACAGCAGTTCTTCCAGACGTTCGCGCCGTTTGTGGCGGTGCTTTTCCGCGATGTCGAGGATGGCCGAAATGTTGTCCTGCACGCTGAGACCGCGAAAAATGCTCATCTCTTGGGGCAGGTATCCGATGCCCATTTGGGCGCGGCGGTACATCGGCAGGGTGGTCACGTCGGTGCCGTCCACTTTGACGGTGCCGCCCTCGGGGGTGACAAGGCCCGCGATGGCGTAGAACGTCGTGGTCTTGCCCGATCCGTTGGGGCCCAGCAGGGCGACGACTTCGCCGCGATCCAGATGCATGGAAAAGTCGCGAATGACGACTTTCTTGCGGTAGGATTTCCGCAAATGCGAGATGTGCAGCCCGTCGTTGGCGGCCGCTATGGACAGATCAGGGGCAGACATGGATCAGTTGTTTCCGGTTTGCAGGATCGTCTTGACCCGACCCGACATACGCGCGGTGCCGGTGCGCAGATTGACGAACATTTTTTCCGCGGTCAGGGCGCTGTTGCCTTGGGTCAGCAGCACATTGCCCGACATTTCGATCTCGCCCGAATCAATGTTGTAGTCTGCGCGCTCGGACTCGGCTGCATCTGCGCCGGTGACAAGGGTCACGCCGCCGGTCGCCTCAAGTTTGGCGATGCCGGCATTTTGCGATCTGTAGGTGACCAGAACCCGCGCTGCGGTCAGCCGCATCTCGCCCTGGCCGATCATCACGTTACCGGTGAAAACCGCGGTGCCCGAGGATTGGTCGACCGAAAGATTGTCGGCGGTCACCTCGACCGGCAGCGACGTGTCTTGGGTAATGGCGCCAAAGGCGACGTTCGTGCCCTGTGCCAGAACAGGCGCGGCACAGCACAGCAACAGGGCGGTCATCAGAGCACGGAATGCATTCACGATAAATTACTCATCTGTTTGTTTGGGATCGTATACCAGCTTAACGCCGTTTGTGAAAACCAATTGGGAGGGGCCGCCCGCACGGCTGCCCGACAATATCATCTGCCCCGCCGTCAGGTCACCAAACCCGCTTTGGGCCTGCACCTGTCCGGGCGAGGTCAGCGTGGCGGTTTCCAGGTTGGCCATCAGCACGTCCGAGGCAATCTTGAACCCGGTCGACGTGGTGATGACCACATTTCCCGACAGGTCCATCTTGGATGCGATCAGGTCCAGACGGGCGGTGTCTGCCACAAGGTGGATATGCGTACCCCCGACCATATCGACTTTGGCGGTGACATCGGTGGCCTCGTTGCGGTTGTCGGCGCTGGTCGTCAGTTTGGCGGCGGCAAACGACAGGCTGTCGCCTGCCTCGGTCGCGCCGGAAAAGAACGGGCCGGTGATTTGCTGTTGTTCCATCCGGTCGCGCACGTCTTCTTCGGCAAAGGGAATGGTGCTGACCGGGTCAATGGTGCGCGACAGCAGGAACAGCGTCGACAGCAGGGCCAAAGCCATCAGGGGCAAAAGCACCTTCAGCGTGGCGACCAGTTTTGAATACCAGTCCATCGCCCCGCCTTAACCCAGACCGACGCGCAAACAGTCGTGGATGTGCAACAGACCCAGCGGTGTCGGCGCGGGCTTTTGATCGGTGACGAACAGGCAGGTGATCTTGCGGCTGTTCATCATGCCCACCGCTTGCTCGGCCAGCGCATCGGGGCCGATGGTGGTGGGGGCTGCGGTCATCACGTCGCGGGCGGTCAGGGACATCAGCCCGTCCAGATGGCGGCGCAGGTCGCCGTCGGTGATGATCCCGACCAGCGCGCCGCTGGCATCGGTCACGCCGACCACGCCAAAGCTTTTCTGGCTGATCTCGATCAGCGCGTCCCCCATGCCTGTGTCTTCGGACACCAACGGCAACGCGTCGCCGCTGTGCATCAGGTCGGCCACGCGGCTGAGTTGCGCGCCAAGTTTGCCGCCGGGGTGAAAGCCGCGGAAATCCTCGGCGGTAAAGGCGCGGTGCTCCATCAGCGCCACGGCCAGCGCATCGCCCACCGCCAGCGTCATTGTGGTGGACGAGGTGGGAACGATGCCGGTGCCGCAAGCCTCTTCGGCGCGGGGCAGGGTGACGATGATGTCGCATTGCTTGCCCAGCGCGCTTTCGGGGCGGCTGGTGATGCCGATCAGCGGGATCGCAAAGCGGCGGGTATAGGCGATCAGGTCGGCCAGTTCCGGTGCCTCGCCCGAGTTCGAGATGGCGATAACCGCGTCATGGCTGGTGACCATGCCCAGATCGCCGTGGCTGGCCTCGGCGGGGTGGACGAATTGCGCGGGTGTGCCGGTGCTGGCCAGCGTCGCGGCGATCTTGTGGGCGATGTGGCCGGATTTGCCGATGCCGGTGACAATCACGCGGCCGGTGGTTTTCAGCAACTGGTCAACGGCGCGCGCGAAATTGTCGTCCAGCGCGTCGTGCAACTGGCTGAGCGCCTGCATTTCAATGGCGATGACGCGGCGGCCCGTGTCCAGAAAAGGGGTATCGGTGTTCATAGGTGCGCAAAAATGTCCGTGTCGGGCCAGCCTGCAAGATCCAGTTTGGCGCGTGTTGGCAGAAAGTCGAAGCAAGCCTGTGCGATGTCCATCCGGTCCTCGCGCAGCAGGCGCTTGTTCAGCGCCTCGCGCAGGCGGTGCAGGTACAGCACGTCGGATGCAGCGTAGTCCAGTTGTGCGTCGGTCAGCTTGGCCGCACCCCAATCGCTGCTTTGCTGATGCTTCGAGATGTCGACGCCCAGCAGCTCCTGAGCCAGGTTTTTCAGCCCGTGCCGGTCGGTATAGGTGCGCACCAGCTTGCTGGCGATCTTGGTGCAGTACACCGGCGCGGTGACCGCGCCAAAGGTGTTCAGCATGGCGGCGATGTCGAAACGTCCGAAATGGAACAGCTTCAGAACCTCGGGATTGACCAGCAATGCGCACAGGTTCGGGGCCGTTGTCTGGCCTTTGAGGATCTGCACCATATGCGCGTCACCATCACCGCCCGACAGTTGCACCACGCACAGCCGGTCGCGATGCGGGTTCAGGCCCATCGTTTCGCAATCAATCGCGACAACGGGACCAAGGTCCAGATCGTCGGGCAAATCCGAGGTGTGCAAATAATTCGTCATGCCAGTGCTATAGCGCGGCATTGGGCGGCGGGAAAGCACATGCCGCGTATTTGCGCCAGTTTGCGCTTTTGCCTAGTCGTGCAGAGCAGACAGCGCAGGCCGGGGCAGGCGGGCCAACAGGCCGGTGACCAGCGCGCGGCAGTCGTGCCCGCGCCATGCGTCGGAATAAACCTCGGGCGGCAGGTCGGGGTGTTTCAGCACCAGCCGCCGCCAGCCATGCACGATCAGCGACCGCAGCACGCCGATCTGGACGGGGTTCAGTGCGGCGGCGTCCAGTTTCAGCGCATCAAGCGCTGCCAGTCGTTCGTACAGCGCGGCATAGTCCTGGCTCAGATCCTTGGGCTCGAATTGTGCGCCCAGCCAGCGGGGGGCGGCGCTGGCAGGCAGGGCGAGCGTTCCCGCGGGGGCGGTCGCAGTGTCGGCGCCGATGTACAGACGCGGTGCCAGCGGGGCAAAGCCCTGCGCCTCCATCTGCTCGCGCGATTCCGATGTGGCTGTTTCCAGCAGCACCAGTTGCCAGCCTTGGGCGGCCTCGGCGGGGGTGCTGTAGATGCGCGCGCTGGCGGCAAGGCTAAGCTTGCGGCCCGTGCGGGTCAGGCTGTGGTGGCTGGTGCGTCCCGACTTGACCGAGGTGATCCAGTCGTCGTTGCGCAGGCGGTGCAGGGCGACACGGGTTGCTTCGGGTTTGATCTGTGCCTCGGCCATCAGGGCGGTCAGCACGGGGCCGTCGATGCCTTCGCCTTCGTGGCGGGCCAGATCGCCGAACACGCTGACCAGCACGGACCACACCCGCTGGGTCGCGGTTGCGGTCAGGATGTTCAGCGCGTCGCTGTAGGGATCAGAAGGCATTCATCGTCAGCAATTCGTATTCGGCCACTTGTTCGTCATCCTGATTGGTCAAGGTCACGTGCCAGCGTACTTCGCCATATTCGTCATTGCGAGGGGTTTTGACCTTGACCGACAAGCGCACCTTGATGCTGTCGCTGGCCTGCACGGGTTTCATGAAACGAAGGTTGTCCAGACCGGTGTTGGCCAGAACGGGGCCGGGGTCGGGTTGCACGAACAGCCCTGCCGCAAAGCTCAGCAGCAGATAGCCGTGTGCGACGCGACCGGGGAAGAACGGGTTCGCCTTGGCCGCCGCGTCGTCCATGTGGGCATAGAATGTATCGCCGGTGAAATGGGCAAAGGTTTCGATGTCGTCCAGCGTGATTTCGCGCGACGGCGAATTGAACGTATCGCCCAGTTCCAGATCGCCATAAACCCGCGTGAAGGGATGCGGCTTGTCTGCATGTTCAGTGGCACCCGGCACCCAGCGGTTGCCGATGGCGGTCAGGATGTCGGGACTGCCCTGAATGGCGGTGCGCTGCATATAATGCATGACCGCACGGCTGCCGCCCAACTCCTCGCCGCCGCCCGCGCGGCCCGGTCCGCCGTGCACCATATGCGGCAGGGGCGCGCCGTGGCCTGTGGCCTCGGCCATGCTGTCGCGGTTGTTGAAATACAGCCGTCCGTGGAACGCGCCTGCGCCCATCGCCACGGCGCGGGCCACGTCGCCGTCGTGGGTGATGACGGATGCCACGAGCGACCCTTGGCCACGGTTCAGCAGCGCAATCGCGTGGTCCAGATCACGGTAGCCCATGACGGTCGACACGGGGCCGAAGGCCTCGGTGTCGTGCACGCGGGTGGCGGTGTCGGGGTCGGCGCAGTGGAACAGCATCGGCGGCACGAACGCGCCCTTGCTGCCCGACATGGCAAAATCGTCGGGGTCGCCGAACACGCGGGTTGCTTCGGCACCGATGGCGGCGGCCTTGTCCAGCACATCGCGTTTCTGGGCGGCAGACACAAGCGCGCCCATGCCGGTCGCCGCGTCGCGCGGATCACCGATGGGGACCTTGGCCAATCGGGCCGAGATCGCCTCGATCACTGCTTGTTCCTGGGCTTGCGGGACCATGATGCGGCGGATGGCGGTGCATTTCTGGCCCGCCTTGGCGGTCATCTCGCGTTGGACTTCCTTGACGAACAGGTCGAACTCGGGCGTGCCGGGCACTGCGTCGGGGCCAAGGACGGATGCGTTCAGGCTGTCCTGTTCGGCGGTAAAGCGCACGCTGTTGGACAGGATGTTGGCATTGCCGCGCAGTTTCAGCGCCGTATCGGCAGAGCC
Organism: Sulfitobacter sp.; assembly: GCA_034669925.1. Lineage (GTDB taxonomy): Bacteria > Pseudomonadota > Alphaproteobacteria > Rhodobacterales > Rhodobacteraceae > Pseudosulfitobacter. The sequence goes on along the minus strand of JAXMOM010000001.1, from coordinate 2,032,957 downwards.
TGTGAACGTCACCACGTCCTGACAATCCACATGGTCCAGCATGTCGCCCAGACCGCCCGACACCAGTTGCAACGCGCCCGCAGGCAGCAGACCGCTGTCCAGCATCAGGCGCACGCAGGCCTCGGTGACATAACAGGTGGCGGTGGCGGGTTTGATGATCGCGGGCAGGCCGGCCAGCAGGGTCGGGGCCAGCTTTTCCAACATGCCCCAGACGGGGAAGTTGAACGCGTTGATATGCACTGCGACGCCTTGCAGCGGGGTGCAGATGTGTTGGCCCATAAAGGCACCCGCACGGCCCAATTTTTCGGGCACACCGTCCAGATAAACATGCGCATCAGGCAGATCGCGCCGCCCTTTTGATGCATAGACCAGCATCGTGCCAATGCCGCCGTCCACATCGATCTGATGGTCGGACTTTGTTGCGCCAGTGTCATAGCTCAGATCATAAAGCGCGGTCCGATGTTCGCGCAGATACAGCGCCAGCGCCTTAAGCATTTTGGCGCGGTCGTGGAACGTCATCGCGCGCAAGGCAGGACCGCCCACGTCGCGGCCATAGGCCAGCATTGCCTGCACATCCAGCGCATCGTTGCCCGCGTCTGCGATCACGTCGCCAGTGATGGCCGAGGCAATGGACCGCGCACCCGCCCCCGGAGCAATCCACTGACCGGCGGCAAAAGAATGAACATGTTGCATGGGAAACCCCTGTTAGTGCTGGTCGTAGTCCACGACCAATGTATCGCTGAGCGCATAGCACTGGCAGGTCAGGACAAAGCCTGCCTCGACCTCGTAGTCTTCCAGCGCGTGGTTGGTCAGCATTTCATATTCGCCTTCGGTCACCTTGGCCTTGCAGGTCGAACATACGCCCGCCTTGCACGAAAACGGCGCATCCAGATCGTTGGCCAGCGCCGTTTCCAGCACCGATTGATCCTTGGGCATCTCGAACTGGTGGCCGGCGCCGTCGATGATCACGGTGGTTTTGGTGCCTGCCTGACCCTTGGCGCGTTCCTTGATTTCCTGCTTGGCCAGCTGGCCCTTCTGGCTTTCGCTGAACAGTTCGAACTTGATCTGCCCATCGGCCAGCCCGTGCGATTTCAGCGCGTCGGCAATGGCCAGCATCATCGGTTCGGGTCCGCAGATGAACGCGGTGTCGATGCTGCCGATGTCGATCCAGCTTTTGAACAGGGCGGCGCATTTGTCCTGATCGACGCGGCCAGTGAACAGGTCGATGTCCTGGCCGGTTTCCAGAACGTGGATCAGGGTCAGACGGCCCATGTAGCGGTTTTTCAGGTCTTCCAGTTCTTCGCGGAACATGATCGTGCCCACCGCGCGATTGGCATAGATCAGGGTAAAGGTGCTGTCGGGTTCGCGGGTCATCACCGTGCGCAGGATCGACAGCACGGGGGTCACGCCGGAGCCACCCGCAAAGCCAAGGTAGTTCTTCGCCTTGTCCGGTTCGATCGGGGTGTGAAAGCTGCCCGAGGGCGGCATGGCGTGCAGGGTGTCGCCGACCTTCAGTTCGGTGTTGGCAAAGGTCGAAAAAGCCCCGCCGTCCACACGCTTGATGCCCACTTGCAGTTTGCCATCGTCCAGACCGGCGCAGATCGAATAGTTGCGGCGTAGCTCGGTGCCGTCGAAATCCTGTTTGAACGTCAGGTATTGGCCTTGGGTAAAGGCAAAGGCGTCGGGGTCCTGTGGTTGCAGGGTCAGCACCACCGCGTCACGGATTGTGTGATGAATGTCGGTGACAGTCAGGGGAAGGAATTGCGCCATTGGGTCAGCCTAGATGCATTTGAAATAGTCGAAGGGTTCAAGACAGTCGGTGCAGCGCCATTGCGCCTTGCACGGGGTCGAGCCGAACTGGCTGATCCGCTCGACCGCCTGCGATTTGCAGTGCGGGCATTGCTGCGGGCCACCTGCGGGCTGGGGCGGCGCGATGCCGTAATCTTCCAGCTTGGCGCGGCCCTTTTCTGACAGCCAGTCGGTGGTCCATGCGGGCGAAAGCTGGCGTTTCAGCTCAAGCTTTTCGATGCCGTGGCCGCGCAGGGCGGTTTCGATGTCCAGATTGATGATCGTCGTCGCGGGGCATCCCGAATAGGTGGGGGTGACGGTGACGATCAGCGTGTCGTCCTGCCATGCCACATCGCGGATGATCCCCAGATCCACCAGTGAGATCACCGGAATCTCGGGGTCGGGGACGGCATCCAGCCACTCCCACACATCCGCGACAGAAGGTTGGACAGTTACCATTGTGCGTCCGGGTAGGCGCGCGGCAGGAACTGCATCACCGCCAGCATGTGGCCCAGATGTTCGGTATGGCGCACGCCTGTCTTGCCGCCTTTGTGGGCGAAATCGCTGTCGGGGCGGGTCAGGGTTGCCTCGGTCAGAACGGCGTTGATGCGCGCATCGAACGTCTCGCGCAGCGGGGCGGGGTCGCAGACGGCGCGGTCCACGTCATCCGACAGGAACATCTCGCCCACGTAGGGCCACAAACGGTCCAGCGCCGCTTGCATACGTTTGTGGCTTTCTTCGGTGCCGTCGCCCAGTGCAATCACCGTGTCGGCAGAACGTTCCGCGTGATAGGTCACCTCTTTCAGCGACTTTTCCGCGATGGCAGAGATCTGTTCGTGGTCATGCCCCTTGAGCGCGCCCAGCATTTCGATGTGCCATGCGTCGAACAGGAACTGGCGCATCATCGTGTGGCCGAAATCGCGGTTGGGCTGTTCGACCAGCAACAGGTTGCGAAAATCCATCACGTCGCGGCGATAGGCCAGCGCGTCGGCATCGCGCCCCGCGCCCTCAACCTCGGCTGCCAGGCCCAGCCACAGTTGCGTCTGGCCGATCAGGTCAAGCGCCGTGTTGGCCAGCGCGATGTCTTCTTCCAGCACGGGCGCGTGGCCGCACCATTCGGACACGCGGTGGCCCAAGACCAAAGCATTGTCGCCCATGCGGCACAGCCATTCGAACAGGTGCGCGTCGGTGGCCATTACATGGTCCCCACTTCTTCGGGAATGTCGAAAAATGTCGGGTGACGATACACTTTGTCATCCGCTGGATCGTACATGTGCCCCTTGTCGTCAGGGGACGACGCGGTGATCTTGCTGGCCTCGACGACCCAGATGCTGACGCCTTCCTTGCGGCGGGTGTACACGTCGCGGGCGTTCTGCATGGCGCGTTCCGCGTCGGGGGCGTGCAGCGACCCGACGTGCCGGTGGCTTAGGCCATGCTGGCCACGGATAAAGATTTCAAACAGCGGCCATTCGGTGCGCCGCACAGCGTCGTGCGGGGCCGCTTCGGTTGCCTTGTAGGCACTGGATTCAGGGCTGCTCATATCGGTTACTCCGCTGCAAGTTTGGCTGCGCGTTTCTTGTCGGCGTGGGCCAGCATGGCCTCGCGGACCCAGCGGCCCTCGTCCCAGGCACGATTGCGGTCTTCCAGACGTTCGACGGAACAGGGGCCATTGCCCTTGAGCACGTCAAAGAATTCGTCCCAATCGGGTTCGGAAAAGTCGTAGCCGCCCTTTTCCTCGTTCCACTTCAGATTTTCGTCGGGAATGGTCAGGCCCAGGTAATCGGCCTGCGGAGCAGTCAGATCGACAAACTTCTGACGCAGCTCGTCGTTCGAGTTCATCTTGATCTTCCATGCCATCGACTGTGCCGAATGGACGCTTTCGGCATCCGACGGTCCGAACATCATCAGCGAGGGATACCAGAAGCGGTTCAGCGCATCCTGCGCCATGCGTTTCTGCTCGGGCGTGCCACGGGCCATCTTCATCATGATGTCAAAGCCTTGGCGCTGGTGGAACGATTCCTCTTTGCAGATGCGGACCATTGCGCGGGCATAGGGGCCATAAGACGTGCGTTGCAGCGGCACCTGGTTCATGATCGCGGCACCGTCCACCAGCCAGCCCACGGCACCCATGTCGGCCCATGTGATGGTGGGATAGTTGAAGATCGACGAATACTTCATCTTGCCCGACAAAAGATCGCGGGTCATCTGGTCGCGGGTGACGCCCAGCGTCTCCGCCGCGCAATAGAGGTAGAGGCCGTGGCCGGCCTCGTCCTGTACTTTTGCCAGCAGGATCGCCTTGCGCTCAAGCGTGGGCGCGCGGGTGATCCAGTTGCCCTCGGGCAGCTGACCGACGATTTCGGAGTGGGCGTGTTGCCCGATCTGGCGGACCAGCGTCTTGCGATAGCCGTCCGGCATCCAGTCCTTCGGTTCGATCTTGCCGCCAGCATCAATACGCTCCTGAAAGGCGCGTTCCTGCGGGTCCATCTGGTCGAGAGAGCGAACACCCTCTCCTGTGGATTTCACCATCTGTGCATACATCGTTCAAACCTTTCGTCGGTCAGAAGGGCGGGGCGTTATCAGACCCGCTCGAGGATAAGCGCGACACCCTGGCCGACGCCCACGCACATGGTGCACAGCGCATAGCGCCCGCCCGTGCGTTTCAGTTGATAGGCTGCTGTCATCACCAAACGCGCGCCCGACATGCCCAGCGGGTGGCCGATTGCGATGGCACCGCCCTGAGCATTCACCCGCGGATCGTCGTCGGCCACACCCAGCGCACGCAGGGTCGCCAAACCTTGCGAGGCAAAGGCTTCGTTCAGTTCGATCACGTCCATCTGGTCGATGGACAGGCCGGCGCGTTTCAGCACCTTTTCGCAGGCCGGGATCGGGCCGATGCCCATAACGCGGGGCTCAACACCCGCGGCGTTCATCGCCACAACCCGCGCCATCGGTGTCAGGCCGTTCTTGGCCGCAGCCGCTTCGGAGGCCAGCAGCAGCGCCGCGGCACCGTCATTCACGCCCGAGGCATTGCCCGCCGTCACGGTCAGATCGGGGCCGTTGATGGCCCGCAGCTTGCCCAGTGCGTCCAGCGTGGTGCCGGGGCGGGGGTGTTCGTCGGTGTCGACAACGATGGGATCGCCCTTGCGCTGGGGGATGGTGACGGGGCTGATTTCCTCGGCAAACAGTCCGGCCTCATGCGCGGCAGCCCAGCGTTCTTGCGACCGGGCGGCGAATGCGTCCTGGTCGGCGCGGTTCACATCGTGGTCGGCGGCAACATTGTCAGCGGTTTCCGGCATGGAATCAACGCCGTATTGCGCCTTCATCTTCGGGTTCACAAAGCGCCAGCCGATGGTGGTGTCGAAAATCTCGGCCGCGCGGCTGAATGCGCTGGTGGCCTTGCCCATGACAAAGGGCGCGCGGCTCATGCTTTCGACGCCGCCGGCGATGGCCATGTCCAGATCGCCCGCCTTGATCCCGCGCGCGGCAAGGCCCACGGCATCCATGCCCGAGGCGCACAGCCGGTTGATGGTAGAGCCGGGCACATCCACGGGCAGACCCGCCAACAGCGCCGCCATGCGCGCCACGTTCCGGTTGTCTTCGCCCGCCTGGTTGGCGCAGCCAAAGATCACATCATCGACGCTGGCCCAATCCACATTGGGGTTGCGCGCCATCAGCGCGGCAATCGGTGCCGCGGCCAGATCGTCGGCCCGCACAGACGACAACGCGCCGCCGTACCGTCCGATTGGGGTGCGCTGTGCGTCACAGATGAAAGCAGTCATGGAAATCTCCTGAGGTGTTGAATTCACTTTAACCAAATCGGCGATTCGGGGCAATGTAAATGTTACCGAAGCTGCGACGGGGTGGATAATTCCGTAACGTATTCAGGTGCGGCAATGCTGTCAGGCGAAACAAGGCGTCTGATACATTAGCTATTTGTGGGGGGATTGCAGCAAAACCGGGGAAGGGGTGACCTGTCCAGCGATCTGCAACGCGCATGGAACGCAGCAGTTCTGCGTTTGCATATGGGGGCAATGTCGGGAAAAATGGTGCCCAGAAGAGGACTCGAACCTCCACGGCCTTGCGGCCACTGGCACCTGAAGCCAGCGCGTCTACCATTCCGCCATCTGGGCACGGGTGGTGTCGCGTCGTTTAGGCAAGCTGGCGGTGGGTGTCAAACGGATTCTTGTCAGTTTTTCGCGTTCGGGCCAGAGTATTTGCAAATTTTATCCTGCGGCAGCGAAACCGCGCCAAATTGCCGTCTTGTCTGGCGCGGGCGCGCCCGTTAGACCCGAATGCAACGAATTGCCCCAAGGAGCTATTGCGATGTCCAAGCTGGTCACTATCTACGGCGGGTCCGGGTTTGTCGGGCGCTATGTCGCGCGTCGCATGGCCAAAGCAGGCTGGCGTGTCCGTGTTGCCGTGCGCCGCCCGCACGAGGCGATCTTTGTCAAACCTTACGGTGTTGTCGGTCAGGTTGAACCTGTCTTGTGCAACATCCGCGACGATGCGTCGGTGGCCGAGGTGATGGTGGGGGCCGATGCGGTGATCAACTGCGTGGGCATTCTGGCCGAAAGCGGCAAGAACACCTTTGACAGTGTGCAAACCGAGGGTGCGGCCCGTATCGCGCGCATTGCTGCGCAACAGGGTGTTAAGAAATTGGTGCAGATCTCTGCCATCGGTGCCGATGCGGATGCCGAAAGCGACTATGCCCGCACAAAGGGCGAAGGCGAGGCTGCCGTGCTGGAGCATATGCCCAACGCTGTGATCCTGCGCCCGTCGATCGTGTTCGGCCCCGAGGATGAATTCTTTAACCGGTTTGCCGGAATGACACGTATGGCACCGATTCTGCCCGTTGTAGGGGCCGATACCAAGTTCCAGCCCGTCTATGTCGAGGATGTCGCCCGCGCCGCCGAGGCTGCGGTGATCCGTGACGACGTGACGGGTGTGTACGAACTGGGTGGACCCGACGTGGACACGTTCCGCGAGCTGATGGCGCAGATGCTGCATGTCATTCGCCGTCGCCGTCTGGTGCTGAACATGCCATTTGGCATCGCGCGCATCGTGGCGTTCTTTGCTGGTTTGGGGCAGACGCTGACGCTGGGTATCGTTCAGGCGCCAATCACCGCCGATCAGGTCAAGAACCTGCGCCACGACAACGTCGTCGGTGAGGGCGCGCGCGGCTTTGCCGAGCTGGGGATTGAACCTGTGGCGATGGAATCGGTACTGCCCGACTATCTGTGGCGTTTCCGCCCCTCGGGTCAGTACGACGCGATCAAGGAAAGCGCGAAGAACCTGCGCGCTTAACTATACGCCCACCACAGCAGAAACAGCCCAAAGACGACGCGGTAGATCACGTAAGGTGTGAAATCGACGCTTTTCAGCAGTTTCATCATCAGCTTCAGCGCCAGGAGCGCTGCGACAAACGCAAAGGCCGCCGCGATGCCGCCGTCGCGGGCCAGCGCCCAATCGGCATGGTCCACGACATCAGCACCCAGCAGAACGGCGGATGCGAGGATTGTCGGGATCGACATCAGCATCGACAGGGTGGCTGCCGATTCACGGTCATAGCCCAGCTTGCGCGCGGCGGTGATGGTGATGCCCGAGCGCGAGGTGCCGGGGATCAGCGCGATCACCTGCGCCAGCCCCATGGCGACTGCATCTTTCAGGGTCCATTCCTCTTTAACCTTGACCGTCTCTCCGGTGCGGTCTGCCCAAAACAGCACCAGGCCAAAGCCCAGCATGGTCCAGCCGATCACGGCGACGGATCGCATCGCCTCGTCCAGGCCGGTCACCTTGATGGCCAGCCCCACGATCATCACCGGAATGGTTGAAATGATCAGTAAAAAGGCCAGGCGGGCGCCCGGTGTGTCGATCCTGCCGCGCACCAGTCGGCCCAGGCCTGCGATGGCACTGCGCACGTCGGACCAGAAGAAGATGATCACCGCAAGCAAGGTGCCCACGTGCACCGCGACATCAATCGCAAGGCCCTGATCCTGCGCCCCTGACAGGGCTGGCAGCAAGATCAGGTGGCCCGAGCTGCTGATGGGAAGGAATTCGGTGATGCCTTGGATGACGGCAGCGATCAGCAGATAATACAATGACATGGTGCCCCCAATTGGTCCGCTGAGGGTGGTATAAATATTACGAATCAAATTGAAAGAGCCAATATAGTTCCGTTCCGGACCTATATTGGGCGTGTTTTTTCCAAATATGACTGCGCATTCGTAAAAAAGATATATATAGGTCAGCTATGCTGCCTTTTATTGAATGCAGACATCCTTTATGACGCCCACAGAGGACCCGAAGCAAGGTAGGTAATCCATGGCCAAGCAGCCGATGCTGAAATTCGTAACCGTCGAGCGGGACATGCCCCAAAAGCGTGAAGCCCAACTGCGCCGTGAGGATTTCAATGAAATCTACGCCGAGTTTGCACAGGCCAAGGCCAAGGAGCAATCCAGCCGTTGCAGCCAGTGCGGCGTGCCGTATTGCCAAACCCATTGCCCGTTGCACAACAACATCCCCGACTGGCTGCGTCTGACCGCCGAGGGCCGCCTGCAAGAGGCCTATGAGGTCAGTCAGGCCACCAACACCTTCCCCGAGATTTGCGGTCGCATCTGCCCGCAGGACCGTCTGTGCGAGGGCAACTGTGTGATCGAACAGTCGGGCCACGGCACCGTGACCATCGGTGCGGTCGAGAAATACATCACCGACACCGCTTGGGAAGAAGGTTGGGTTCTGCCGATCAAGCCGTCGTCCGAGCGTGCCGAAAGCGTTGGCATCATCGGCGCGGGCCCCGGTGGTCTGGCCGCTGCGGACGTGCTGCGCCGGGCCGGCGTTCAGGTCACCGTCTATGACCGGTACGACCGTGCGGGCGGATTGCTGACCTATGGCATCCCCGGTTTTAAACTGGAAAAAGACGTCGTCATGCGCCGCAACGATCAGCTGGCCCAGGGTGGCGTGACGTTCGAACTGAATTGTACCGTCGGTGAGGACATCAGCTTTGCCGACCTGCGCGCGAAACATGACGCGATCATCATCGCCACAGGCGTCTACAAAAGCCGCGACCTGACCGCGCCCAACAGCACGTCCAAGGGCGTGGTGCGTGCGATTGATTTCCTGACCGCCAGCAACCGCAAAAGCTTTGGCGACGATGTGCCGGAATTCGACAGCGGCGAGCTGAACGCGAACGGCAAGCGTATCGTGGTCATCGGCGGCGGCGATACCGCGATGGACTGTGTGCGCACGTCGATCCGTCAGGGCGCCACATCGGTCAAGTGCCTGTATCGCCGCGACCGTGCCAACATGCCGGGCAGCCAGCGCGAAGTGCAAAACGCCGAGGAAGAAGGCGTGGTGTTCGAATGGCTGAGCGCGCCCAAGGGCTTTACCGAAAAAGACGGTGCTGTCAGCGGTGTCATGGTGCAAAAGATGCGTCTGGGCGCCGCTGATGCCACAGGCCGTCAATCGCCCGAGATCATCGAAGGTGCCGATTACGTCGAGGACGCAGACATTGTCATCATGGCGCTGGGCTTTGAGCCCGAGGCGCTGCCGACGCTGTGGGACCAACCCGATCTGGAAGTGACCCGCTGGGGCACCGTGATGGCCGAATTCACAACGGGCAAGACCGCGATGGATGGCGTTTATGCCGTCGGTGATATCGTGCGCGGCGCGTCCTTGGTCGTGTGGGCCATTCGTGACGGACGCGACTGCGCCAATGCGATTCTGGAACAGATGGCCGCACCGCAGCAGGTCGCGGCAGAGTAGGCACAAGGCCGCCACGATTGGCGGTCTTTACCCAAGCGAGACAGGACATGACCGAGGTTAACTCTGAACAGATCAAGGGGCGGTGCTTGTGCGGCGCGGTGACGGTTGCCGTCACTGGTCCTTTGGGCAATGCTTCGGCTTGCCACTGTTCGGCGTGCACCCGTTGGACTGGGTCGGTTCTGATGGGTCTGGATATTCCGCGCGAACGGGTCACTTATGCCGGTCCGATCAAATCATATGCCTCGTCCAGCTTTTCCGAGCGGGCATGGTGCGAGAACTGCGGCACCGCGGTCTGGTTTGCCGATACCGAAGGCGAAGGTGCTGCCAATCTGGAGTTGTCGCCGGGTCTTTTCGACGACTTCGGCGGGGCTGCGCTGACGCGCGTTGTCTATGCCGATTGCGCACCGTCGGGTGTGGTGTTGGGCGGTGATCTGCAACGGGTCAGCAAGGCGGATTACGAAGCGACACATCTTCATGTGGAGGATGCGGAGTGAGCCAGCCTATCAACGGCCAATGCCTGTGCGGCGCCGTGACCGTGGCGGCCACTGTGACCGATCCCGTGTTGCGGGCCTGTCACTGCGATATGTGCCGCGCCCACACCAGCGGCATGTTCGTGTCGTTGACCACCGATGCAGGCAGCCTGCGCTTTGACGGCCCCGTGACGACCTATGCCTCGTCCGACTGGGCCAATCGCGGCTTTTGCGCGACCTGCGGGTCGACGCTGTTTTACGAGATTCCCGCCGCCGACGAACGCAATGTCGCGGCGGGATTGTTCAAGAATGCGGCAAACGCGCCGCTGACACTGGAATTTTTCGCGGACATGTGTCCGCAGGGCTATGCGCTGGTCGGCGATCATCGTCGACTGAGCACGCCCGAGACAATCGCGATGTTCGCGCCCGTAGAAGGAGACGACCAATGACCAAATATGATGCAGACTGGGTCCGGGCCGAGGAAGCCAAACGCAAATATATGGCCGAAAACGGCCTGTACACCGAAGAAGAAGAGCATTCTTCCTGCGGCGTCGGCCTCGTGGTCAACATCAATGGCTCGAAAAGCCGTGCGGTCGTGGAAAACGGCATCGCCGCACTGAAAGCGATCTGGCACCGTGGTGCGGTCGACGCCGATGGGAAAACCGGCGATGGCGCGGGCATTCACGTGCAGATCCCTGTGCCGTTCTTCTATGACCAGATCGAGCGCACAGGCCACCGCCCCCGCAAGGACCAGCTGATTGCCGTTGGTCAGGTGTTCCTGCCACGCACCAACTTTGCCGCGCAGGAAACCTGCCGGACCATCGTTGAATCCGAAGTGCTGCGCATGGGCTACAACATCTATGGCTGGCGCCACGTTCCGGTGAACGTTGCCTGCTTGGGTGAAAAGGCCAACGCGACCCGTCCCGAGATCGAACAGATCCTGATTTCGAACAGCAAGGGCGTGGACGAAGAGACATTCGAACGCGAGCTGTACGTGATCCGTCGTCGCATCGAAAAGGCAGCGCTGGCCGCGCAAGCGCCCCAGTTGTATATCGCGTCGCTGTCGTGCCGCAGCATCATCTACAAGGGCATGATGCTGGCCGAACAGGTTGCGGAATTCTACCCCGACCTGATGGACGAACGGTTCGAAAGTGCCTTTGCGATCTATCACCAGCGGTATTCGACCAACACCTTCCCGCAGTGGTGGCTGGCACAGCCGTTCCGCATGCTGGCCCACAACGGCGAGATCAACACGCTCAAGGGCAACCTGAACTGGATGAAAAGCCACGAGATCCGCATGGCCTCCAGCACCTTTGGTGAAATGGCCGAGGACATCAAACCCATCGTCGCCAGCGGATCGTCCGACAGCGCAGCGCTGGATGCGGTGTTCGAGGTTCTGGTGCGCGCGGGCCGCAACGCGCCGATGGCGAAAACCATGCTGGTGCCGGAATCCTGGTCCAAGCAGGCGGTCGAACTGCCGCAGGCATGGCGCGATATGTATTCCTATTGCAACTCGGTGATTGAACCCTGGGACGGCCCCGCCGCACTGGCGATGACCGATGGCCGCTGGGTCTGTGCGGGTCTGGACCGCAACGGGCTGCGCCCCATGCGCTATGTCGTGACCAACGACGGCATGGTTATCGCGGGTTCCGAGGCAGGCATGGTGCCGCTGGACGAATCCCGCATCGTGCGTAAGGGCGCGCTGGGTCCGGGCCAGTTGCTGGCCGTGGACATGACCGAGGGCAAACTGTTCGACGACGCGCAGATCAAGGACCAATTGGCCGCATCGCAGCCCTTTGGCGATTGGGTCGGCAAGATCAAGGAACTGGGCGACAGCTTTGGTGCGGTCACTGAAAAGGCACTGTTCTCGGGTGGCGAATTGCGCCGCCGCCAGATCGCGGCCGGTTTCAGTGTCGAGGATCTGGAGCAGGTTCTGGCCCCGATGGCTGAAGACGGCAAAGAGGCGCTTGCGTCCATGGGTGATGACACGCCATCTGCCGTGCTGTCGAAAATGTACCGCCCGCTGAGCCACTTCTTCCGCCAGAACTTTAGCCAGGTGACCAACCCGCCCATCGACAGCTTGCGCGAATTCCGCGTGATGAGCCTGAAGACACGGTTCGGCAACCTCAAGAACGTGCTGGACGAAGACAGCAGCCAGACCGAGATTCTGACGCTGGACAGCCCTTTTGTCGGCAACGCGCAGTGGGACGAGCTGACCACGCATTTCAACGCGAATCTGGTCGAGATCGACTGTACCTTTGCGCCGGGTGAAAACACCCTGAGCGCCGGTCTGGCCCGCATCCGCGCCGAGGCTGAGGACGCCGTGCGCTCGGGCGCCGGTCACATCGTTCTGACCGATCATCACAGCAACGCCGACAAGGTGGCGATGCCGATGATTCTGGCAACTTCTGCTGTGCATTCGCACCTGACCCGCAAGGGTCTGCGCACATTCTGTTCGCTGAACGTGCGCTGTGCCGAATGCATGGACGCGCATTATTTTGCGGTGCTGGTCGGTTGCGGTGCGACCATCGTCAACGCCTATCTGGCCGAAGACTCCATCGCCGATCGCATCGAACGCGGCCTGCTGGACGGCAACCTGACCGACGCCATCGCGCGCTACCGCGAGGCAATTGATCAGGGCTTGCTGAAAATTCTGGCCAAGATGGGGATCAGCGTCGTGTCGTCCTATCGCGGTGGTCTGAACTTTGAGGCTGTTGGTCTGAGCCGTGCCATGTGCGCCGAATACTTCCCCGGAATGACCAGCCGCATCAGCGGCATTGGTGTCACCGGCATTCAGTCCAAAGTGGAAGACGTGCACGCCCGCGGCTGGCTGAGCGATGCGGTTCTGCCCATCGGCGGCTTTTACAAGGCGCGCAAATCCGGCGAGACCCACGCATGGGAAGCCACGTCGATGCACATGCTGCAAATGGCCTGCAACCGCGCGTCGTTCGAGCTGTGGAAGCAATACAGCGCCAAGATGCGCAGCAACCCGCCAATCCACTTGCGCGACCTGCTGGACATCAAACCGCTGGGCAAGCCCGTGCCGCTGGAAGAGGTCGAAAGCATCACCTCGATCCGCAAACGGTTCGTGACACCCGGCATGTCGCTGGGGGCCCTGTCGCCCGAGGCGCACAAGACCCTGAACGTTGCGATGAACCGCATTGGCGCGAAATCCGACAGCGGCGAGGGTGGCGAAGATCCGGCACACTTTGTGCCCGAAGCGAACGGCGACAACCCGTCGGCCAAGATCAAACAGGTCGCATCGGGCCGCTTTGGCGTGACCGCCGAATATCTGAACCAGTGCGAAGAGCTTGAGATCAAAGTGGCGCAGGGTGCGAAACCCGGCGAAGGCGGCCAGCTGCCCGGCATGAAGGTCACCGACCTGATCGCGCGGCTGCGGCATTCGACCAAAGGGGTCACACTGATCTCGCCCCCGCCGCACCACGACATCTATTCGATCGAGGATCTGGCGCAGCTGATCTATGACCTGAAGCAGATCAACCCGCGTTGCAAAGTCACCGTGAAACTGGTGGCTTCCAGCGGCGTTGGCACGATTGCGGCGGGCGTGGCCAAGGCCAAGGCCGACATCATCCTGATCTCGGGCCACAACGGCGGCACGGGTGCGTCGCCTGCGACGTCGATCAAATACGCGGGTCTGCCGTGGGAAATGGGCCTGACCGAGGCGCATCAGGTTCTGGCAATGAACAACCTGCGCGACCGTGTGACCCTGCGGACCGACGGCGGGCTGCGCACCGGGCGTGACATTGTCATGGCCGCGATGATGGGGGCCGAGGAATACGGCATCGGCACCGCTGCCTTGATCGCGATGGGCTGTATCATGGTGCGTCAGTGCCAGTCGAACACCTGCCCCGTGGGCGTGTGTACCCAGGACGAAGCGTTGCGTGGCAAGTTCACCGGCAACGCGGACAAGGTCGTGAACCTGATCACCTTCTACGCGCAAGAAGTGCGCGAGCTGCTGGCGTCGATTGGCGCGCGCAGCCTGGACGACGTGATCGGGCGTGCGGACCTGCTGGCGCAGGTGTCGCGTGGGTCGGCCCATCTGGACGATCTGGACCTGAACCCGCTGTTGATCACCGTCGATGGCGCGTCGGAAATCGTCTATAACCGCGACAAGCCGCGCAATGCTGTGCTGGACACGCTGGACGCCCAGATTGTGCGCGACGCCGCGCGTTTCCTGGAGGACGGCGAAAAGATGCAGTTGTCTTACGCGGTGCAGAACACGCACCGGACCGTGGGCACACGCACATCGAGCCACATCGTGCGCAAGTTCGGGATGCGCAATTCGCTGCAACCCGACCACCTGACGGTGAAGCTGACCGGTTCGGCGGGTCAATCGCTGGGCGCTTTTGCGGCACCGGGGTTGAAGCTGGAAGTGTCGGGCGATGCCAACGACTATGTTGGCAAGGGTCTGTCGGGCGGCACCATTGTTGTGCGTCCGCCGATGTCGTCTGCCATTGTCGCCGCGGAAAACACCATCATCGGCAACACTGTTCTGTATGGTGCGACAGCGGGCTATCTGTTTGCTGCGGGCCGCGCGGGTGAGCGGTTTGCCGTGCGCAACTCGGGCGCGTCGGTGGTGATCGAAGGCTGTGGCAGCAACGGTTGCGAATACATGACCGGTGGCGTGGCGGTGATCCTGGGCAGCATCGGGGCCAACTTTGGTGCGGGTATGACAGGCGGCATGGCCTATCTGTACGATCCCGAAGGCAAAGCATCGGCCATGATGAACCGCGAAACGCTGGTGACCTGCCCCGTGACCGTCGATCACTGGCAAGACCAACTGGAAACCTTGCTGGAACGGCACCTTGAGGAAACCGGCAGCCAGAAGGCCGCGGATATTCTTCAGCATTGGGATATCGAGCAGAAGCATTTCATGCAGGTCTGCCCGAAAGAGATGCTTGTGCATCTGCCGGCCCCCTTGTCCATCGAGGAAAAGGCGATCCCGGCCGAGTAAGAAGCGATGGGGCCTTCTGGCCCTATCGTTGCATCATCGCGGCGCGCGCGTTGCGCATGCGCACGGCGTTGTCGCGTGACCCGACATAGGTGTTTTCTGCCAATATGTCGGCCACGCGGCCAACGTTTGTGCCCATCTTGGCCGCGATAACGTTTTCGTCGTTGCCGGACCAGCTGAGCAGCCAGACCGTTGCGGCATCAGAATAGCTGAGCACAGCAGGCTGCGGTGTGGTCGACAGTCCGGCATAGCCGGACGCGCTAAGTGCGGTAATCATCCCGATGTCTCCATGTTGCGTTGCGGGAGTTGCGAAACCGGCAATTCAGCCGTGCAACGACATTAGCATGAAATGCGCGTGCCGCTGTTCCCTTAACAAATTGCTATTTCTTAAATTTTTCATGATATTCCAGAGCCTTACGCCTCCCGCCTTGGGTATTTTGCGGTGCAGGCGCCCAAGCCCCCAACATATGGTGGTGGCTGGCCGCAAACCCGCTTGCTTTTGCGAAAGACAGCAGGCCTAAATCCATCTGATTTTAGACATTTCACAGTTTCGCACCGCTGCGCAGCCAAAGATTGCGGGCTTTGGTAGGGACGTTTATAGCTGTTGGATGGCCCGAAAAGTGACAAAGAAAACCGCGAAGACCAAGACGACAAAGCGCCTTCGCCCGGGGCGCTGGCTGTTGCGTGCGATCAGCGTCGTGTTCTTGCTGATGGTGTTCGTGGTGCTTTTGTATTCGGTCGTGAATCCGCCAACCACGATCTACATGGTGCAGGAATCGCGCCGTCTGGGTGGGCTGGATCGTCAATGGGTTCCGCTGGAAAATGTGGCTCCGGTGATGGCACGGGCGGTCGTCGCGGCAGAGGACGCGAATTTCTGCAATCACTGGGGCTTTGATATGGTGGCGATCCGCACGGCCATCGAAGAAGGGTCGGGTCGAGGGGCCTCGACGATCAGCCAGCAGGTTGTCAAGAACGTCTATCTTTGGCACGGACGCAACTGGTCGCGCAAAGCGCTTGAGGCGCTGATGACCCCGCTGGTCGAGGCGCTGTGGTCCAAGCGGCGGATCATCGAAGTTTACCTGAACGTGGTTGAGTTCGACGAAGGCGTGTTCGGTATCGAAGCCGCGTCACAGCACTATTTTGGCGTCAGCCCCGACGCGCTGAGCGATGTTCAGGCCGCGCGCCTTGCCGCGATCTTGCCCCTGCCCAAGGAACGGTCGGCCAGCAACCCCAGCAAATCGGTCCGCAAGCGTGCTGCTGCCATTCTGGATGGGGCCGCAACAATTGAAGCGGATGGTCGCGCAACCTGTTTCGAGAGTTGAAAAGGGTCGTCAGCCCGTGCAAGGAAGGTGAACGTTTCGTTCCCCTTTTAACGGATGTCCCATGGCCCGAATGTTTCACGTCCCCTTGTCCCCTTTCTGCCGCAAGGTCCGCCTAAGCCTTGCCGAGAAGAAAATCGGGGTTGATCTGGTAGAAGAGAAATATTGGGAGGCCGACGCCGATTTTTTGCGCCGCAACCCTGCCGCCAAGGTTCCGGTTCTGCAACTGGACGGGTTGACGATGTCGGAAAGTGGGCCGATCTGCGAATACTTGGAAGAAACACGGCCCGAACCGTCGCTGCTGCCCAAAGATCCGGTCGCGCGGCTGGAAGTGCGGCGGCTGGTCGGCTGGTTTGATGACAAGTTTCACAACGAAGTCACGTCAAAGCTGCTGTACGAGCGTGTGAACAAAAAGATGATGGGGCAGGGTTATCCCGATTCGAAGAACGTGAAGGCCGGGGCCAAAGCGATCAAATACCATCTGGATTACATGACGTGGCTGTTGGATCACCGGCGCTGGCTGGCGGGCGATCAGATGACGTTGGCTGATTTTGCGGCTGCGGCCCATTTGTCGTCGCTTGACTATATCTCGGACGTGGACTGGAACCGGTCAGCCGTGGTCAAGGACTGGTACGCCAAGATCAAAAGCCGCCCGGCGTTTCGCAATATTCTGGCCGATCAGGTCCCCGGCTTTCCGCCGCCGCGACATTACAATGACCTGGATTTTTAAAGCAGGCGCGGCACAGGGGCGCTGCCCCTCGGCCTGCGGCCTCAGACCGCGATTTATTGAACCAGAGAAGACATGGACCTGAAGCAACAGGTCATCGCCCGCGCGCTGGACGAAGGGTTTGTCATGGCGCGCGTGTGCAGGCCCGATGCGGTGCCAGATGCGGCCGCGCGGTTGGAAGCGTTCGTCGAGGCGGGCTATCACGGGCAGATGGGGTGGATGGCCGAGAGGATGCACTGGCGCGGCAATCCCGCAGCCCTGTGGCCCGAGGCGCGGTCGGTGCTGATGCTGGCCGAAAGCTATGCGCCGGACTATGACCCCTTGCCGCTGTTGCAGCACCGTGAACGCGGGGTGATTTCGGCCTATGCCCAGGGGCGCGACTATCATGACATCGTCAAGAAGCGCCTAAAGCGGTTGGGGCGGTGGCTGATTGAAACGGCAGGCGGCGAGATCAAAGTGTTTGTAGACACGGCGCCCGTGCCGGAAAAAGCGTTGGGACAGGCGGCGGGGCTGGGCTGGCAGGGCAAGCACACCAGTCTGCTAAGCCGGGAATGGGGCAATTGGGCCTTTTTAGGCTCTGTTTTCACCACGCTGGAGCTTGAACCGGATGCGCCCGAGGTTGGGCATTGCGGGTCTTGCACCGCCTGTCTGGACATCTGCCCGACCGATGCCTTCCCCGCGCCCTATCAAATGGATGCGCGGCGGTGCATTTCCTATCTGACGATTGAACATGCCGGACCCGTGGACGAAGATCTGCGGGCCAAGATGGGCAACCGGATTTACGGATGTGATGATTGTCTGGCGGTATGTCCGTGGAACAAGTTTGCAGTTGCCGCCAGCGATATGCGTTATCACGGGGGCGTTGGAGCGCCGCCGTTGGCGGAACTGGCGGCGCTGGATGATGCCGCGTTTCGGGCGCGGTTCTCCGGCTCCCCGGTCAAGCGGATCGGGCGCGACCGCTTTGTGCGGAATGTCCTGTACGCCATCGGGAATTCGGGTGCGGCGACGCTGCTGCCCGTGGCGCAGGGGTTGTGTGAAGATGCGGATGCGACAGTGGCCGATGCGGCGCGCTGGGCGGTGGCGCGGTTAAAAGGAACGGCCTGATGGCGATCTTGTTGGGTGTGGACACGGGCGGAACCTATACCGACGCGGTGTTGGTGCGGGACGAAAAGACGGTGATCGCCAGCGCCAAGGCGCTGACCACGCGGCAGGATCTTGCGATTGGTGTAGGCGCCGCTGTGCGCGCCGTGCTGGCGCAATCCGGCGTGACGGCGGATCAGGTGACGATGGCGTCGCTTTCGACGACGCTGGCCACCAATGCGCTGGTCGAAGGACAGGGCGGGCGCGTGGCGCTGGTCTATATCGGGTTCCGCGATAAGGATCTGGATGCGCACGGGCTGCGCGAGGCATTGAAGGGCGACCCCTATATCGTGCTTGCCGGCGGGCATGATCATGCCGGTGCGCCGGTCGCAGCTCTGGACGAAGCGGCCCTAATCGCCTTTTTAGAGACACATAAATCGGATGTCAGCGGCTTTGCCGTCGCGGCGCAGTTTGGCACGCGCAACCCAGGCCACGAGCTGCGGGCGGCCGAACTGGTCACGCAGATCACCGGGCGGCCCGTGTCAGCGTCGCACCAGCTGTCGGCCAAGTTGAACGGACCGAAACGGGCGCTGACCGCCGTACTGAACGCACGGCTGATCGGGTTGACGCTGCGGTTGATCGGGCGGGCCGAGCAGGTGCTGGTCGATCTGGGGGTGACGGCACCGATGATGGTTGTGCGCGGCGATGGGGCGTTGATGAGCGCGGCACAGGCCCGCGCACGGCCGATCGAGACAATCCTGAGCGGTCCCGCCGCGTCGATTGTTGGTGCACGTTGGATGACAGGCGCGGACACCGCGCTGGTCAGTGACATTGGTGGCACGACCACGGATGTGGCGATGCTGAAAAACGGACGCCCTGCGATTGATCCTGCGGGCGCGCAGGTCGGTCCCTATCGCACGATGGTCGAAGCCGTGGCTATGCGCACCACGGGGCTGGGTGGCGACAGCGAGGTGCATTTTACCGTGGATGGGTTGCAAGGCGGCGTGACCTTGGGACCGCGCCGTTTGTTGCCGGTGTCGTTGATCGCGCACGAGGCGCCAGAGGCGGTTTTGCCCGTGTTAGAGCAACAATTGCGCGCCACGACGCCTGGTGAATACGATGCGCGATTTGTCCGTGCGGTGCCGGGGATCGAGGCGCACGGGCTGGCGGAACGGGATGCGGATCTGCTGGGCCGGATCGGCGCAGACGTCTGGCCGCTGGGCAAAGTTCTGAAATCACGTATGGAGGTCGCCGCGCTGAAACGGCTGGTCGAGCGTGGATTGGTGCAAGTTGCAGGCGTGACGCCGTCGGACGCGGCGCATGTTTTGGGCGTAGTGTCCGCCTGGAACTCAGATGCCGCACGGATGGCGCTGGAACTGTTCGGCAGGCGACGCACCGGTGCGGGCGTTGTGCTGGCGCGCGATCCACAGGTGATGGCACAGATCATCGTCGACCAGTTGACGCATCAGACCGGTCTGGCGTTGTTAGAGACTGCTTTTGCAGAAGACCCGCAAGATTTTGGATTGCCGCCCGAGGTTCTGGCCCGTCACGTTCTGATGCAACGCGGGTTGGGCCGGCACGCAGGCGTTGTGCGGATTGACACCGGCCTGAACGTGCCGGTGATCGGTCTGGGCGCATCGGCGGCCAGCTATTATCCGGCTGTCGGTGTGCTGATGGGCTGTAACATGGTCCTGCCGGAACATGCGGGTGTCGCCAACGCGATCGGGGCTGTTGTCGGGCGGGTGACGATGCGGCGCAGCGGGACGGTGACGTCGCCCAGCGAAGGCCGGTTCCGCGTGCATCTGGACACTGGCCCCGAGGATTTCATGTCTTCGGATGACGCTCTGACGCGGCTGGAAGCAGCCCTGCGCACATCGGCTGTGTCCGAGGCCAAAGCCGCCGGTGCGGGGGATATTCAGGTCAGGGTCGAGCGGGACATTCGCACCGCCGAAGCCGAAGCGCGGCAGGTGTTCGTCGAGGCGACACTGACCGTTGAGGCATCTGGCCGCCCGCGTGTCGCGGACGGCTGAATTGCTTTACTAGGGTCTATTCTGCTGCGCGTTTGGGCAGCACCCAGCCGGGACGGACAAAGTGGCATGTGTAGCCGTTTGGAATGCGCTCCAAATAGTCCTGATGCTCGGGTTCCGCTTCCCAAAAATCACCCACCGGCTCGACCTCGGTCACGACCTTGCCGGGCCAGATGCCCGATGCTTCGACATCGGCAATGGTGTCCAGTGCCACCGCTTTCTGGTCCTCGTCGACATAATAGATCGCCGAACGATAGCTTAGGCCGACATCATTGCCCTGACGGTTGGGCGTGGTGGGGTCGTGGATTTGAAAGAAGAACTCAAGCAGCTCGCGGTAGGATACGACCGAGGGGTCATAGATAATCTCGATCCCTTCGGCGTGGGTGCCATGGTTGCGATAGGTCGCGTTGGGCACGTCGCCGCCGGTGTATCCCACACGGGTCGATTTCACGCCGGGGCGCTTGCGGATCAGATCCTCCATGCCCCAGAAACATCCGCCTGCCAGAACTGCGCGTGCGTCGCTCATGCCACGTCCTCCACTTGGTCGATGTAATCGCCATACCCTTCGGCCTGCATGTCGTCGCGGTGGACGAAACGCAGCGAGGCCGAGTTGATACAATACCGCAAGCCGCCGCGGTCGCGCGGACCGTCGGGAAAGACGTGGCCCAGATGGCTGTCGCCATGGGTGCTGCGAACCTCGGTGCGGATCATGCCCAGGCTGGCATCGCGCAGTTCATTCACGTGCGCCGGTTCAATGGGTTTGGTGAAACTGGGCCATCCACAGCCGCTTTCGTATTTGTCGGACGAGGCGAACAGCGGCTCGCCCGAGACGATGTCGACGTAGATGCCCGGTTCCTTGTTGTCCAGAAGCGGACCGGTGCCGGGGCGTTCGGTGCCGCTTTGCTGGGTCACGCGGTATTCTTCGGGTGACAGGCGTGCGATGGCGTCGGGGTCTTTGGTATAGGTGGCCATTTTGCCTCCTTCGGTCAGGGTTTCTTTGAGCATAAGATGGGGCTGGCGCGGAAAAATCAAAGGGATGTTACAGCATGGTCACGGAAAGGAAATGTGATCCGTTTCGAGTGTTCCAGTGTATATCTTAGCAGATACACCAGGAGCTTTGCCATGAAACGCCTTGTCCGAATGTTCGCCGCGCTGTCTGCCAGCCTTGTCCTTGGAACGGCGGCCCTTGCCGGGGTCAGCGGTCAGCGGTTTTCAAATATCGACGGGGGCGAATTGGCGATGGACGATTGGGCGGGTCGCCCCGTGCTGGTCGTCAACACCGCGTCGCAATGTGGCTACACCCCGCAATACGCCGAACTTCAGACCTTGCATGACCGCTACAAGGCACGCGGGCTGGTGGTGCTGGCAGTGCCGTCAGACGACTTCCGGCAAGAGCTGGGCAGCGCCGCCGAGGTTAAGGAATTTTGCGAGCTGACCTTTGGTTTGGACCTGCCGATGACCGACATAACCCATGTGCGCGGTGCGGATGCGCATCCGTTCTACGCGCAGGTCCGCCGCGAAACCGGGTTCGAACCGAAGTGGAACTTTCAAAAGGTTCTGATCGGGCCGGATGGTCAAGTTGTTGCAACCTGGAGGTCGGGAACCACACCCTTGTCAGGGGCTGTGACCGGCGCAATCGAGGGGCTGCTGAACTAGGCATACCTGCGCTTGGACCGGTGCGCCGGTGCGGGACCTGAAAAATCAGAGCCAAACACAACAGGAAAACCGGACACCTGAACGGCGCCCGGCCTGATTTCTACGGAACGCAAAAGCCGCTTACGGTGTCGACGTAACTGTTGAACCATCGGCTGCAATCAGGAGAACGGTCAATGCTCCGGCAGCCACCACAACACCATTGTTCAGTGCGCCGCCCAGACCCTGGCCGTCAACTTTGGCTTCACCCTGACCACCGGTAACGGTCGAGTTCAGGGGGATCTCATCGGCGAACACAGGCATTGCCATTGCCGCCGATAGGGCGACCGCGGAAAAAAGTTTGAATGGTTTGGCCATGATATGACTCCTTGGAACAGATACCCTTCGAGTACCTCAGAATGTTTTTCGTCACAACATGCCTGGAGTTGATCCAAGCATCCTAATGTTATGTTGCGCCATAGGTTAAGATTGTGTTTCAGATCTGTTGGTCGTGGACTATTTTTTCAGCAGGCGCATGTCCAGGTAGCCCACTTTCGGGCCACCCCATTGCCGTGATTTCCAGACCGTGCTGTCGCGGCTGTCCACCCAGTAATGGTTGGTGATTTGTCCGCTTTCGTTGCTGCAATCCTCGCGCAGATGCACTGTCGGGAAACTGCGTTCGACAATCTCGAGCGTCTCGGCGCCCATATTGCGCACCTCACAGCTTAGCGACATGCGATCGACGCCATTCACATCATTGCGGATGTACATCACACGTTGGCCGCTGCTGCTGCCGCGGCTGTGCACGGCCGCCAGCGCGGGGCTTGCGTCGGCCGATGCTAGATCATTGCCCAACCCCTTGGTACCGATCAACACGCCGTCACGCAGCACGACTTGCCTGTTGCCGGCCGTACGCCAGACAGTCACGTTGCCGTCACGATAGGCCTCGGGGATCAAATAGGCGGTCTGCTCGCGTTTGGGGGCCACCACTTCGAGCGAGGCGACCGTCAGACCGTCCAGCAAGGGGCGCGTCAGGGTCGGCAGGGTTGGCGGGTTGCGCGTGGCCTTGCGTTGGTTCGACGCCGCCGCGACCACTTCGGACAGGGTCGACGATTGTGAACTGGCGGTTTCTGTGCCGCCGCTACACGCAGACAGGATCAGACCGGCACACAAGGCCAGACAAATGTTGCGTGTTCTCATTCCCAGACTCTCCCGAAATCGGCGACAATGTCGTTGCGGTGTCCGTGCCGTACTTGTTCATACAAGCGACCAGGAACGGCCAGACGGGCGCCGCCGTCCCGTTGGATCGGGCGGATCGTGGTCGACACGGTACGCTTCGATGGTTGTCCGATAAACCAGCTGACCGGAATTTCCAGCTTGATGCCCTTGTCAAACGACCCTTCGCCAAATTCGGCAGCCGACACATTCGTCAGGGTAAAGAAGCCACCGACGCGCCAGCCATTTGCGAATTCGCGGGTCAGGGTCGCGGTGGCACCCACATCGCCTGCCAGATAGCGGCCTACGTCCAGCTGACCGGTGTAGCCGCCCCCGAATTCGTAATAGGCGGACACGTGGCCCGTGGCGACCGAATAGTCCTGAAAGCCGAATTGCTGTTCGAATTCACGCTGTTTGACGTAGTTTGCCTCGATCCCCAGCGCCAGACGGCTGTTCACCGGTTTCCACAGCAGCTCGGCCGACACACCGCCGAACATTTTTTCCAGATAGCCTGCGGTCAGGCGGGCATAGGTGTTGGCACCCGGTTTCCACTGCTTGCTGACATACAGGTTATGCAGTGTGGTGTCGGCAGCCTTGGCATACTCCAGGGCGTCGGTGCGCACGCGTGGCAGTCTTGAGCCCGAGCGCCGGTTGCTGTCGGCGATGGTGCCGGCCAGACGGTGACGCAGCTCGCCCGCCACCAACCAGCCCGGCGCAAACCGGTAGCGGAATTCGGCACTGACGCCCAGGTCGGCGCGCACCGGGCTTTCCGGGTCGAAGTAGCTGGGTGCGACGTAGGGCCCAAGCGAATAGTTCAGCGACGGATACAGGTCGGGGTTCTGCACGGCGTGGGGCAGATTGGGCGCAGCATCACTAAAACCGGTGACCGCCAGCAGGGCGTTTGTGTTGTCCGGCTGGAACTCCAGCGCCTCAAGATCCGAACGGCGCATTGTGACGGTGCTCAGCGGCAGGTTGTTCTGCACCAGCACAAGGCGGAAAGTTTCGACCGACGGCGGCAGGATCAGCGCCATCACCCGTGCCGCGCGCCCGATGGCGGCAGCGTCTGCGGGGTAACGGCGGTTGAGGAACCGCAGTTCGGCGCTGTTGGCACTGACGGACAGCGCGTCCAGCGTCAGCCCTTCTTTTTCCAATTCGGGGCGCAATGCATCGCGGATGGTCGCAGGGGCCGTGGCGCTGCGGCTCCAGTCTTCGGACCAGGCGGATGGGTTTGCCGTGCGGGTGGGGCGTTGCTGGATGGTGCGCGGGCCCGACACCATCATCGGCGTGGACGCTTGTTTGGGGTTCACCTGCAATTGCGCGGTGATGCCCAGCTCGGACCCGTACATCCAATAAGCGCCAAAGCGCAGGTTTTGCGAATACTGGTATTCGGCACCAAAGTTCAGTCGGCTTTTGCGTGTGAACACCCCGCGCGAGGTTTCGGGCTCGTAGGCATCGGGCGAATACTCGGCCTTGAGCGCCCAGCGGTCATTCAATTGCCATTCGACACCGGCAAAGGGGGACGCGGGACCACGAAACCACTGGTCGGTCGCAAAATTTCCGCCCTTGCTGTTGGGATCGAACCTGGGACGGTTGCTGCCAAAAGGTGATCCGATGGACCCGGATGACCCCAGCCGCCCCCAGCCCAGACCTGCCGTCAATTTTACAGCTCCGGGCAGGCTGAGCGGGCGGTCAAAGGTTTTGGTCGCGACCACGTATTCGGCAGCATTGATACCGGTGCCCGCGAAATCCTGAAGCCCCAGCGTGATCGCGGGCCAGTATAGTGATTCACGGCGCAGCAGGAATCGCACATCAAAGTTGCGGTCGCGGTAGGTGTCGAAGCCGTTGTCGTTCCAGTCCTGGATGCCAACATAGCGGAAGGTGGCCGAAATGCGGGGCGAAAACTGGAACGTCATCGCGGTGCGGCTGATGCCGCCGAAATAGGAATAGCTGACAACAAATTGCGCGTCAGGCAGCGCGTCGCCCGACGGCATGTCGATCACACCGGGGCTGCCGTACATGTTCAGCGAAGGCTGAACCGGCAGTTTGAAATGGGGCGTGTTTTCATCGCTTTGGGCATAGGTCGCGGTGCCCAGCCCAACAAAGGCGGCAGCAAAGGTGGTTTTGCGGAAAATGGCTCGCAGCACGCTGCACCCGATCTGTTGTTCAATTGTTTCGAAGACTAGACCATGGGGCACGGGTGCAGATCAACCGCATTGCCCGGTATCGCAAGGCTTGGTGTGGAAACGCGGCATTCGGGTGACAATAGACGGTTTCGGGGTCACGAAACCGGGGTAAGTTGCGCCGTTTTGTCCGACTGGGCGCGCACGGCAAGCGAATACCCCTCGACCCAACGCATGGCCACTTCCTTGGCTGCCTCTTCGTCGCTGCTGGCCAAGGCGGCGCGCAGGACCCGCAAGGCGCTGGCGATCTCGATTTCCGACAGTGCCTCCTCGTCCGCGGAAAAGATTTTCCGATGGGTCGTGCCAATCAGGTTGCCGGTCAGGGTCAGCTCTTCGGTCATTTTTTCGCCGGGGCGCAGGCCGATGAATTCAATCTCGATATCGCCGTCGGGGGTCTTGGCGTCGCGCACCGTGTAGCCTGCGCTTTCGATGACCTGACGTGCCAGTTGTTCGATGCGAACGGGTTTGCCCATATCCAGAACAAAAACCTCGCCACCCTTGGCCATCGCACCCGCCCGCAGCACCAGATGCACGGCCTCTTGTGCGGTCATGAAATAACGCGATACCTCGGGGTGGGTCACTGTCACCGGGCCACCACGGCGCAATTGTTCTTGAAACAGCGGCACAACCGAACCGGATGAACCCAGCACATTGCCAAACCGCACCATGGTGTAGATCGGCGCCTTGCCCGTGGGGACGCGACTGGCCAGATCCTGAATCACAAGCTCGGCCAGACGTTTGGACGCGCCCATGACATTGGTCGGGCGCACGGCCTTGTCCGAACTGATCAGGATGAACCGCTCGACACCCGTCTTGGCCGCTTCGGTGGCCAAGGTATGCGTGCCCAGCACATTGTTGGCCAAGCCGGTCAGCGGGTTCGTTTCCACCAGCGGCACGTGTTTGTAGGCGGCTGCGTGCAGCACCACCTGAACGTCATGATCCGCCAGTATGCGGCGCACCTGTCGTGCGTCAGTGACCGTACCCAGAACCGGCACGATCTCAATTTCCGTGTCTTCGGCGATCTGGCGCAGCTCCATGTCGACCTTATACAGCGCGACCTCGCTCATCTCGAACAGCACCATTTTCGCGGGGCTGCATTGCATGACCTGCCGACACAGCTCTGACCCGATTGACCCGCCGGCGCCCGAGATCAGAACCGTTTTGCCCTGATAGCTGGCGATCGCGCTCGCACCTGTTTCAGTCGACACTTCATCGCGGTTCAGGAACAGTTTGGGTTCCACGTCGGTCAGCTTGTCGACCAACGCTTCTTCTCCGACAAGCTGGGAAAACGAGGGCAGCGCCTGAACTTCAAGCCCCATCTTTTGCAGCCGCCGCGAGATTTGCGCCTGTTTCGGCAGGCTGAGCGACGGCAGCGCCAGCAAGACGCGGTCGATCTTTTTGTCAAAGGCGATTTCGGCGATGCGCACGGGTGAATAGACCGGCAGCCGCGACACGATCAGCCCATGCAGCGCCTTGTTGTCGTCGACAAAGGCAACAGGCTCGATATGTTCGTGGCTGCGCAGGGCGGATACCAGCTGGGTGCCCGTGGTGCCGGCCCCATAGATCAAAACGCGACAGCGCACGGATGAACGCCGGTAGATCGCCAGCACAATCTGCAACAGCACGGCGCGGCTGATGATCGAAAAGATGAAAAAGCTGATACCAAAAATGATCTGCGTCGGAACTGTCACCGGAATACGCGCCGCCGTTGTCAGCAGAAACGACACAATGACCAGGGCCACGGAGAACGCGCCGGTCAGGCCGATGGCACCGGTTTCGTAGGCATTCAACTGAATGGTCGAAACACCCAGCAAAACCGACAGGGCGCCGCCGATGACCAGCAAAAAGGGAAGAACGGGTAGATAGGCCAGCATCATGCCAAGGGCTCCGCTGTCGCTGGCGTGCAGAGAAAACGAAAACATCAGGGCAAGCGGCACCAGCATCGCATCGACAAACAGCATGATGTTACGCTTTTGGGTGCGCGACAGGGATTTGATAATACTCAGCACTTCGCGCCCCCACAAAAACACTTAGCCCTTAGGCCGACTGAACTAGAACAACTCGGACAAAGGCCAATTTGAACAAAAAAATGCTGCATGCGCAAAATAGTCATCACAAACTATAAAACAGCAGCGTTCCGTTAAATCTCTTAAAAAATTCTTAACGACCCAAAGATTACGTCAGTTCTTAGCGATTCGCATCTTATGTCAGCAGCGGCGCGGTTTGGCGGCGGAGGATCGCCTGCGGAACAGGTTGCCGATGGTCTGGAAAACCAGGTCAAAGTCGTAGCAGGTCGATTGATTGCGCTGATAGATCAGATCCAGGCGCGCTTTGCGCGGGACGCAGATTCGGGTGTAGACGTCGTCGGTGGCCTCGGGGGTGGTGCAGCGGGCCAATAACCTGTCTTCGTGTTTGTGAAACCGGATGGTTGCCAGCCCCGTCACACCGGGCCGCGATTTCAGGACCTGATCGTAAATCTGCGGAAACCGTTCGACATATTCGCGCAACGGCGGGCGGGGTCCGACAAAGCTAAGGTCGCCCTTCAGTATGTTCCAAAGCTGGGGAAATTCGTCCAGCCGCCTGGCGCGCAGTTTTGCCCCTAGCGGGGTGATCCGCGCCTGTTTGTTGCCGCCTGAGACCCCTGCGTCTTCATCGACAACCGACATGGTGCGGAACTTCCACAGACCAAAGGGTTGGGTGGGGGTTTTCATGCGCTCGGCCACGTAGAACAGCGGGCGGCCCTGTTTGATCAGGATATAGCAGACCAGCCACAGGATGACCGGTCCAAGGATAATCACCAGAAGACTGGCAAAGAACAGATCGAAAATGCGCTTGCGCCAGGTCATTGAGGGTCTCTTGCGTGATGCCAGTCGGCGACAATACCTGCGGCAGTGCTGTCTTGTGGTGCAAAGGGGGCCAGCATGGCAAGCGCATCCGTATTCAGGCCCACATCCCAGATGACGGGTCGGGTTGGCGCAGTCGCATGCCACGGCAGGGCGGCGGCATCCAGCAGCGCACCCATTTCGACAAGGCTGGGTGCCGCGATGTTCAGCACCGGTGGCGGGGTGTCTGTGGCTAGGACATGGGCCAGCGTGCGCGCAAAGGCCTGTGGCCCGATGTAGCTGCGGCGCGGAGTTCGCCCGTCCGCGTCAGTGTCCAGCGCCATTTCACTGTGCCAGCCGCCCAGTATAGCGTCGGCACCGGCCACATTGCCGATGCGCAGGCAGGTGACCGGAGCGCCGGTGGCCAATGCTGCCTGTTCCATCGCCAGTTTGGCTTGCCCGTAGGGCGACACGGGCGTCACTGCGTCGGTTTCGCGTAAATTCGCACCGCCTGCGCCATAAACAGCCGCCGACGAGGCCAAAAAGACACGCGCGCCATTTGCCGCGGCAATGGCCGCCAGCGCCAGATCGGTGTTGCGCTGCATGGCTTGGGGGTCGCCCTTGGTCACGCCTGCCAGGCACAAAATGCTGTCGGCACAGGCACACAGTGCGCTTAGCGCTTTGGGATCATTCAGAATATCGACGCAGTGGAATCCGTCCCTTTCGGTGCGGGCCTGCCAGCGGACAGCATCTGTTGTCCACTGATTGCGCAGGATAGCGCCCAAACGTCCTGTCGCCCCCAGAATCACAAGGCGCTTATTCTTGAAATCAGGTCGTGTTGGCGTTGACGGCATGACCCCATCCAGTATCTTGCGCAGCAGAAAATTCCAACGTTTCAGCGTTATTCTGCCAGCTGATCCGAAAGAAAAACAGCTGCCGGGGGGCAAAGACAGCATGACAGGACCAATGCGCATTATCGGATGGCTGTGTGTCATGGCGTTTATGGCGGCCTGCTCGGAGCTTCCGCGCGGCGCTGCCGTCGACAAAGAGATCCTGAAAACCTCGGGCGAGGCGGAAGCCGACTTTGCGATTTATCCGGTCACTCGGGCGTTTTTGCCGTCGATCGAAAGCTGGCCGCGCGTGGGCGATGAACAGTACAACTGGATCGGCGCCACCGCAGGCTATAACTCGCAGGTGATTTCACCCGGCGACACGTTGAACATTCGCATTTGGGATTCGGGCGAGAATTCCTTGCTGACCGGACCCGGTTCGCCGGTTGCCGATCTGACCGAGGTGCGCGTCACCGGCGCGGGCACCGTTTTTATTCCATACGTGGGCAAGATCAACGTGGCGGGCCGTACGCCCGACAGTGCGCGGTCGGCCATTCAAAACAGTCTCGAAGCGGTTGTGCCTTCGGCGCAGGTGCAGGTTTCGATGGCCGAGGGGCGGATGAACTCGGTTGATTTGGTCGGCGGCGTGCGTGCGCCCGGTTCCTTCCCGATGCCCGATCAGAACTTTTCGGTTCTGTCGTTGATTGCCGCGGGCGGTGGTGTTGATGGCAGCCTGAAGAATCCGCAGATCCGCCTGATGCGGGGCGGCAAGATGTACGGTACTTCGATCAATCGTCTGTATGAAAACCCCGGACACGACACGCGGCTGCGCGGTGGTGACAAGGTGATTGTCGAAGCTGACGAACGTTATTTTGTGTCTATGGGTGCTGCGGGGACGCAATCGCTGTACCCGTTCACCAAGGATCAGATTTCGGCCACCGACGCAGTGGCGATTCTGGGCGGTGTGAATGCGGCGCGGGCCAACCCCAAGGGTATCCTGATTCTGCGTGAATATCCCGCCAGCGCGGTGCGCCCCGGTGTGCGCGGACCCCGTCAGCCACGCGTCGTGTTCACGCTGGACCTGACCAATGCAGACGGTCTGTTTTCGGCCCGCAATTTCAGCATCAACTCTGGCGACGTTGTTCTGGTCACCGAAAGCCCGATCAACGGTGCTCGCACGGTTCTGGGCCTCGTTGGTTCGGTCTTTGGCGTCTTCAACACCGCCAACAACGCCGCAAACTGATGATCTAGGCGGGCAGGGCTATGGCCTTGTCCGCCGGCACCAGCGCGTTGATCTGGCGCAGGTGCTCGGGCAGGCATACGCTTAGGAAATCATAGGTTTTCACCACATGCGCCCGCGCGTTCGACCCCAGATGCGCATAGGCATCGGGTCGCGCCAGCACATCGACGACCTGAGCGGCCAGCGCTTCGGGATCAAAGAAATCCACCAGCATCCCGGTTTCCCCATGGGTGATCGCCTCGCGCACGGGGGCCACGTCGCTGGCGACAATGGTGGCCTGCATCGACATGGATTCCAGCAGCGACCATGACAGTACAAAGGGCATGGTCAGGTAGATGTGGCAGCGGCTGATCTGGATCAGCTTTTGATAGGCGTCATAGGGCACCTGTCCCAGAAAGTGCACACGTGACCAATCCACGCGATCGCCCACTTCGGCCTCCATCTGGCCGCGCAGGCCTTTGGGGTGCTCGGACTTGCCGCCATAGGACGTGTCGTTGCCGCCCACCACCATCACGCGGGCGTTGGGCCGCCCCTCAAGGATGCCGGGCAGGGCGCGCATGAACTGGTGAAAGCCGCGGGTGGTTTCCAGATTGCGCGCCACATAGGTCACGATTTCATCGGCGCGGGTCAGGGGGTGGTCGATCCGGCCCAGTCGCAGCTCCACATCAGGATTGGGCAGCAGCGTGTCGGTGCGGATGCCGTCGTGACAGACGTACATCTTGTCATGAAAGGCAGTTGGAAAGCGGTTCTTTTGCCACTGCGTCGGACATTGCGCCAGATCCACGCGGTCAATGTTGACCAGCGGCACGGTGTTGTGCGCCTGCATGATGAATGGCGCATGGTCGCTGACCGGGCTTTCGGGGTCAAAGCCGACGGGGCCGCCGGTGACGCTGTAGTAATATTCGAAAAACCCGATGATCGGCACGTCGGGGTAGATTTCCTTCATAAAGGTCAGCTCGCCCCAGCCGACGTGGCCGATGATGATGTCGGGAGTCCACCCTTCCTTGTCGCGCAGACCTTGCGCCGCCATCGCGCAGCCAAAGCCGGAACCGGCGGCGTTTTCCCATGTCTTGACCAGACCATAGGTGTCTTCTGATGCCTGATGGTGTGCCTTGTAGACCAGTTCGCGCACGCCTTTCATCAAGGGTGGTTTGCGGCGTTGGGTCAGAAAGATGATCTCGTGTTCGCGGGTGTCGGCCAGCCACTGGACAAATTCGCGGTACTGACCGGGCATGTTCTGGTGAACAAAAAGCAGTTTCATTAAAATACCTTGGCTCTGTTTCACCAAGGTTTAGCGCGGCTTCACGAAGTCCACAACAAATGGGTGCCGCGCATTTCCTGTCCGGGGCTCAGGCCAAAGTTGCTGCGGTAACACTTTGAGAAATGCGACAGCGACTGGAAACCGCAGGCCACGCAGATGTCTGTTACGCTCATCGAGGTTTGCCGCAACAACCCGCGCGCCTTCTCCAGCCGCAAGCTGAGGTAATGCCGCTTGGGGGACACTGCGAGGTATTTGGCGAACAGCCGTTCCAGTTGGCGGGTGGACAGGTGGACCAGATCGGCGATCTCGTCGGGGCGCAACGGGTCTTCCAGATTATTGGCCATTGCTTGCAGCGCCAGCGCCAGCTTGGGATTGCGCGCCTCGGTCGGGCCACCTGCCGACATGCGCTGGGCATGTTCCATTTGGCGCGGATGGGTATAGACCATCTGATCGGCCACCCATGTCGCCAGATCCTGCCCGTATTCTTCGCGGATGCGGGCCAGCATCATATCCATTGATGCGGCCCCGCCCGCAGT
Organism: Sulfitobacter sp.; assembly: GCA_034669925.1. Lineage (GTDB taxonomy): Bacteria > Pseudomonadota > Alphaproteobacteria > Rhodobacterales > Rhodobacteraceae > Pseudosulfitobacter. Next base: position 2,001,097 of record JAXMOM010000001.1, on the reverse strand, counting down.
GGTGAACACACGCCCGTCGATGGTGAACAGTCCCTTTTCGATGGTCACATCGGGCAGCAGTTCGCACAGCGCGTCGCGGTACTGCCAATGGGTCACAACCCGTTTGCCCGACAGCAGTCCGGCCAGCGCCAGCGTATAGGCCCCTGACGACAGCGCGCCGAAATCAATGCCACGTCGGGTTTCGCGGCGCAGCCAGTTCAGAACCGGTTTGGTGCTGCCTGCGCCCGCCTGTTCGCCGGCACAAACCACCAGCGTATCGTCGTGGTGCAGGTCGGTCAGGGGGCCATCCACCACCGTGGTGATCCCGTTATAGGCAGGCACCGGCGCGCCGTCGGCGCTGAGCACCATCCACGTGTAATAGGTCTGTCCCGAAGGGTGCAGGTTGGCCAGGCTCAGCGCCTCGAGCGCGCAGGCAAAGCCAAGCTGGCTGTAACCGGGAATCAGCAGGAACACGTAGCGGCGCGGAACGGTTGTCATGACCCGACGCTAGCGCGGGCGTCACGGCGGTGACTGTTCTGAAAACGACCTGTGGTTCAGCGCGCGGCCAACGCGGCGTCCATCAGGCTGCGGATTTTGCCAGCTTCGGGTTCGTTCACCAGACGTGCAATTTCGCTGCCGTTTTTCATCACCAACAGGGTCGATCGCCGCTCGACCTTCAGCCGTTCGGCCATACGCGAGCGGCCGTAGGTGTCCCAGTTCACGTCGATGAACTGCAATTCGCCGTATTCGGGGTTTGTCGAAATCGCTTCGGCGATCAGTTCCTGTTTGATCTGGCAGGTCAGGGACCAGTTGGTGCGAAAGTTCAGGATCACAACCTGATCGGTGGCGCGCACTTCGTCCCACAGTGCGGGGTTAAAGGTGCGAACCTGTACGGCAGATGCCATTTGCGGCAGGGCAAGGACTGCGGCAGTGGCGGTCAGAAAGGCGCGGCGGTTCATCAATGGCTCCGTTTGAATGCGCACCCATTCTAGCGGTTGGTGCGGGCCGGGCTCAATGACATGCAAGGCTTAAGGCTCAGGTTTTTGCGACGCGTGACAGTTGTACCGCAAGAATGCCCAAGCCGATGACGGCGACACCCAGAATATCATGCGCCCCCAGCTTTTCGCCCAGCAGGGCGGCGGCAATCGCCACGCCAAAGAACGGATTGAGAAAGTGAAAGGTTGCCGCCTTGACCGCGCCGATGCGCTGGACCAGCGAGAACCAGATGTAGGTGGCCAGCAGGCCGGGGGCCAGCATGGTGTAGATGAATGCGGCAAAGAATTCAGGCGTGGGATTGAACCGCAATGTCTCGGTCAGCGCCGAGGCGACAGCCAACACAGCCGCACCCACGAACATTTGCAGCCCCACCACCATCATCAGATTGCCCCCCGACGATGCGCCGCGCATCGACAGGGTGGCAACGGTCAGCGATCCGGCAGCGACAACGCAAAAGGCCACGCCACGCATGTCCACGCCCGCGTCCATGCGCGCCGACATGATGATGACCACGCCGGCAATCCCCATCAACAGCCCGATCACGCCAAACAGCGGCAGCCTGTCGCGGAACACGATCCATCCTGCCGCTGCCACCATCAGCGGCATGGTCGACGCGATGATCGACGCCAACGACGCTTGCACGGTCTGCATGGCGTAGAAATTCAGGCCCAGGTAAATGGCGTTCTGGCACAGTCCGAACACAAAGGTCGCGCGCCACTGGTCGCGCGTCAGATTCCAGCTTTGGCCCATCATCCGCGCGATGCACACACCGATGATGCCTGTCAGAAAGAAGCGCAATGACAGCGACGCCAAGGGCGACGCATCGGCCACGATGATCCGGGCCGAGGTAAAGGCCGAAGACCAGATGAAGGCGAACACGACGCCCATCAAGATAGCTTTGATGTCCATGATAACTGCGGCGTCCTGTGGTTGCCCGTTTCGGCGACCTTTTCCCAAATACGACCAAGGGGCAAGGCGCTGGCAGCAGAATGCAGATTGGTACGCCATGCCCCCTAAACAACAAAGGGCCGCCCCAGGGCGACCCTTTGCGTAACTCAAGTCACAGGCAAGGTTAGCCGTTCACGCTGTCTTTCAGCGCTTTGGCGATTGTCATTTTGACAACCTTGTCGGCTTCTTTTTTGAACTGCTCGCCGGTGGCAGGGTTGCGCACCATGCGCTCGGGGCGCTCGCGGCAATAGATTTTGCCAACGCCGGGCAGGGTGACGGCACCGCCGCCGGACACTTCACGTGTGATCAGCGCGCACACTGCATCCAGTGCTGCGCCTGCGGATTTCTTGTCTGTCCCCATGTCCTCGGCCAGTGCGGCGACGAGTTGGGTCTTTGTCATTGGTTTTGCCATTTTATGGTCTCCTTCGTCCGCCCGAATTATAGGGCCTCACGCCCGTAGAGTAACGGAATGTTGTATATGAACACAACGAATAGCGGTTCAAGACAAGCGGTAATCGTGCATTTTTCGCTTGTTTCTGCCGATTTCCCCCGGATTCCGCCGATCAGAGGAAGGCGGTCTCGTCAAAAGACCGCAATTTCCGACTGTGAATACGTTCCAGCGGCATTTTCCGCAACCGTTCCATGGCGCGAATTCCGATCATCAGGTGGCGTTGCACCTGCGTTGTATAGAACTCTGAGGCCATTCCGGGCAGCTTCAATTCGCCGTGCAGGGGCTTGTCCGACACGCACAGCAAGGTGCCGTAAGGCACGCGGAACCGGTAGCCGTTGGCGGCAATCGTGGCGCTTTCCATGTCCAGCGCCACGGCGCGCGATTGCGACAGGCGGGCGACCGGGCCGGATTGGTCGCGCAGTTCCCAGTTGCGGTTGTCGATGGTGGCCACGGTGCCGGTCCGCATGATCCGTTTCAGGTCGAACCCTTCCAGCGCCGTCACCTCGCCCACCGCCTGTTCCAGCGCAATCTGGATTTCCGCCAGCGCCGGGATCGGAATCCAGACCGGCAGGTCGTCGTCCAATACGTGATCCTCGCGCAGATAGGCATGGGCGAGCACGAAATCACCCAGGGCCTGCGAATTGCGCAGACCGGCACAGTGGCCGACCATCAGCCACGCGTGCGGACGCAGAACCGCGATGTGGTCGGTCGCGGTCTTGGCGTTCGAGGGGCCGATGCCGATGTTCACCAACGTGATGCCGCTGCCGTCTTTCCTCTTGAGGTGATAGGTCGGCATCTGCGGCATCTTCACCGGCTCTGTCAGCGGCTGGTCACCTGCCGTGATCACCGCGTTGCCGGTCGAGACAAAGGCGGTATAGCCGCTGTCGGGATCATCCAGTTGCGCGCGGGCAAAGGCTTCGAACTCCGAGACATAGAATTGGTAGTTGGTGAACAGGACAAAGTTCTGGAAATGCTCGGGATCGGTGGCGGTGTAATGGGCCAGCCGTGCCAGCGAATAGTCGATGCGCTGCGCGGTGAACGGGGCCAGCGGGCCGACGCCGTCGCTGGGGGTAAAGGTGCCATTCACGATGTCGTCGCTGGTGGTCGACAGGTCCGGCACATCAAAGACGTCGCGCAGGGTAAAGCTGGCCGCACCTTGTTGGGGCACCTGAATCGCGGCGTCCGAGCCAACGGCGAAATGCACCGGAATGGGCGTGTCCGACGCCCCGATGTGCACCGGCTGGCCGTGGTGTTCGATCAACAGGCCGATCTGTTGGATCAGATAGTTGCGAAACAGGTCGGGGCGGGTGATCGTCGTGGCATAGGTGCCCGGCATGGGCACGTGGCCAAAGCTAAGCCGCGTGTCGATCTGGGCATAGCTCAGCGTGGTCACGCGCACCTCCGGATAGAACGCCCGCACACGTGCATCGGGCGCGCCGTCGGACATCGCACTTAGAAACTGCGCCCGCAGGAACGTGGTGGCGGCGGTGTACAGCTCTTGCAGGTAATCCACGGCCTGGGTCGCGTCGGTAAAGCTGCGCGGGTGGCCGTCGTCCGGTGTCAGAATGCGGGTCATGTATGTGTCTCTATCACGGGCTTGAATTCAAAGGTACGCACGTCGACCAGGCCAAGGTCCGAGATGCGCAGTTCGGGGATCACCACCAGCGCCAGCAGCGAATGCTGCATATAGGCGTTGTTCAGCGTGCAGCCACAGGCGCGCATGGCCTCCATCATCGCCTCGGCCTTGGCGGCGACTTCTTGGGCGGGGTTGTCGGACATCAGGCCCGCAATCGGCAGGTCCACCAGCGCCAGTTCTGCGCCGTCCTTGAACACAGTGATGCCACCGCCGACCGCGCGCAGGCGGTTGGCCGCCAGCGCCATGTTGTCGGCGTCAGTGCCCACCACGATCATATGGTGACTGTCATGTGCCACGGTCGATGCCATCGCCATCTGCCCGTCGTAGCCAAAGCCGGAGACGAATGCATTGACCACACCACCCGTGGCCTGATGCCGTTCGACCAGCGCGATCTGACACACTTCACCCGTGGCCTGAACCCGACCTTCGGTGACGGGCAATTCGAATTGCAGGGCTTTGGTCGGCGCCTGATTTTCCACCACGCCGATGACATTGGCGGTGACGGCATTGGCCCCTTTGGGCGCGGCAATGCGAAAGTCGTCAGCACGCAGATCGCGGGCCATGTTTACCGTTTGCCGTGCACTTTCGGGCCAGTCGTAATGCGGACATTCAACGCAGATTTCGCCGTTGACAGAGACTGTTTTTCCCCGCGCAATCACATGTTCAATGGGCAGTGTGTTCAGATCCGAGGTCAGGATCACATCGGCCCGCCGCCCTGGCGTCAACGACCCGATTTCGCGTTCAAGGCCAAAGTGGGTGGCGGTGTTGATCGTGGCCATCTGCAAGGCCACCAGCGGATCACAGCCGCAGTCGATGGCATGGCGCACCACGCGGTTCATGTGTCCGTCATTGACCAGCGTGCCGGAATGGCAATCGTCGGTGCACAGGATCATGTTGCGCGGGTCCAGCCCTTTTTCGGTGATCGCGGTGATCTGGCTTTGCACATCGTACCACGCGCTGCCCAGCCGGATCATCGACCGCATCCCCTGCCGCATCCGCGCAATCGCGTCCGCCTCGCAGGTGCCCTCGTGATCGTCGGCCGGGCCGCCCGCCACATAGCCCGCAAAGGCGGGCCCCAGATCGGGCGAGGCATAGTGCCCGCCCACGGTCTTGCCTGCACGCTGGGTCGCGGCGATCTCGGCCAGCATCTTGGGGTCGGCGTTGCTGACACCGGGGAAGTTCATCATTTCACCCAAGCCGATGATGCCGGGCCACGCCATCGCCTCGGCCACGTCCTCGGGCGAGATTTCAAAGCCGGTGGTTTCCATGCCCGGCGCGCTGGGCGCGCAGCTGGGCATCTGGGTAAAGATGTTCACCGGCTGCATCAGCGCCTCATCGTGCATCATCCGCACACCGTCCAGGCCCAGCACGTTGGCAATCTCGTGCGGGTCGGTGAACATGCTGGTGGTGCCGTGCGGAATGACCGCGCGGGCGAATTCCGCGGGCGTCAGCATGCCGCTTTCGATGTGCATGTGCGCGTCACACAGGCCCGGGATCATGTAGCGCCCGTTGGCTTCGATCACTTCGGTGTCGGGGCCGGTGCAATAGCCGGCGTCGGGCACAACACAGGCGATGCGTCCGTGGGTGATGGCGATGTCATGACCGTCCAGCACCTCGCGGGTGTGGACGTTCACCCATTTGCCGCCCTTGATGACGGTCTGCGCAGGGGTGCGGCCCGTGGCCACGGCGATCAGGTCGGCGGCCACATCGGGCCACGAGGGAAAGGGGCTATGTTCCATGCCCCATTTGTTCCAAAGTCGCGGGCGGGTGCAAGGGGCAGTCTGTGCATTCTTGAAAACGTCATGAAACTGCGGCAAGGGCTAAGCATGGACATCGTTATTTTTCACAACCCCGCCTGTGGCACCTCGCGCAATGTGGTGCAGATTGCCCGCGACGCGGGCTATGACCCGACCGTGATCGAATATCTTGATACCGGATGGACCCGCCCGCAACTGCTGGCGCTGTTTGCCGCGGCGGGTTTGACGCCGCGCGATGCGCTGCGGGTGAGCAAGTCTCCGGCGGCTGAAATGGGGCTGCTGGACGAAGGTGTCAGCGACGACACGCTGCTGGACGCAATGGTCGCCCATCCGATTCTTGTGAACCGCCCTATCGTGGCCTGCGCGGGCGGCGTGCGGCTGTGCCGTCCCTCGGGCGAGGTTCTGGATCTGCTGCCCAATTGGCCACCCGCACCCTACGCCAAGGAAAACGGCGATCTGCTGATTGACGCCGACGGTGTGCGCCTGCCGGAATGACTTGACGCACCGGCGCGGCTTGGTGACGGTGCGGTATGGATTACGAAACCGTTGACGCCGACACTTTTGGTCGCAGCTTGCGGGGCATGGGCCTGAACCTGCTGGTGCGGGATGTGCGGGCGCATGTGGCCTTTTTAGAGACTGTTTTCGAGATGTCTGCGCACCGTGTGTCGATTGATTTTGCAATCATGGAATATCACAGTCAGGTGTTCCAACTGCACAGCGACGGCACCTATCATTCCAACCCGTTGCAGGGGCTGCTGCCGGAGAACCCGCCACGCGGGGCTGGGATCGAGATACGGTTGTACGAAACAGACGCCGATCTGGCCGTGCAGCGGGCCGAGGCAGCAGGCGCCACGATCCTGCAACCGCCCACCGACAAGCCCCACGGCCTGCGCGAGGCCTATATCCTGTGCGCAGACGGCTATGCCTGGGTGCCGTCCCGTCCGATATCAGAGCCTGACAAGGGATAATCCACGGCCATTTCGGCTTTGATCCAGTCCGCTATGGCGCGGGCCTGCGCGTTGTTCTCAGCCTGCGGAGCAAGCGACAGATAATAGGCCTCGTGCATCTGAACCGCGCCGACGAAGGGACGCACCAGTCGGCCCTGTGCAATGGCGTGTTGTGCTGCGCAATCATGGGCCATTGCCAGCCCTGCGCCAGCCTCGGCAGCGGCCATGGCGGTGGCCAGAACCTGCGCATGGGTGACGCGTGGCCCCTGTGCCGGGGGCAGCCCGACACCCTCTGCCCAGGCGTCCCAAGTGGTCAGCATGGCGGTACAATAGAACAGACGGTGGCTTTCCACATCCGCCAAAGACACCTGATAATCCGGCGCGCAGACCGGATAGAACGTGTCCCATGTCAACCGCTCGGCTGGGCGGTCGCGGGCGGGGGCCATCAGAAACCGGATTTCGATATCCGCCATGTCGCCCCGTTCCATCGGGTCCCAGATTGCTGTGTTGATCTGCAAATGCAGATCGGGATGGCGCGCATACAGACGCGGCAAGCGTGGCGCCAGCCAGCACGTGGCAAAGGTCAGGTTGCATTGCACCTGCACGGCGTCCCGTGCGTCGCCGTCCACCAACATGCGTGTGCCACGGCTCAGCGTCTGGAAGGCGTCGCGCACCACTGGCAGGTAATTCAGCCCCGTTACCGTCAGTTCCAGCGCCCGTGGGCGACGGTAAAACAGTGGCTGGCCTAGATACCCTTCAAGCGATTTGATCTGCTGGCTGACGGCACTTTGCGTCATGTTCAATTCACCCGCTGCCGTCGTGAACGACAGGTGCCGCGCCGCGGCCTCGAAGGCGCGCAACTGGTTCAGCGGGGGCAGGGTGCGTGTATTCATAATTCAGCCATTAGCATTACTTATGCCGTGACGACAGTTTTTTCGTTGGCCAACCGGCGGCGCCCCCGCCACCATATGCAAAAGCCACAACCGGAGAGTTCACCGATGTCTGTCACCCAAATGCGCCCCAATATGGACCACATGCAGGAACGCGTGGACCTTGCCGCTGCATTTCGCTGGACCGCGCGGCTGAACCTGCACGAAGCGGTGGCAAACCATTTTTCGCTGGCGGTGAACGATGACGGGAGCAAGTTCCTGATGAACCCCAACCAGATGCATTTTTCACGCATCAAGGCGTCGGACCTGATCGAGATGGATGCCAACGACCCCGATAGCATGGTCGGCGTTGACGCGGACCCGACCGCCTGGGGCCTGCACGGCGGCATCCACCGCCATTGCCCGCACGCCCGTTGCGCCATGCATGTGCATTCGATCCACGCCACGGTGCTGGCATCATTGGCCGACAGCCGCCTGCCGCCCATCGACCAGAACTGCGCAACCTTCTTCAACCGCTACGTGATCGACGACGGCTATAACGGGCTGGCCTTCGAGGACGAGGGCGAACGCTGCGCACGGCTGTTCGATGATCCGAAGAAAAAGGTCATGATCATGGGCAACCATGGCGTGATGATCATTGGCGATACGGTCGCGGAAACCTTTAACAGGCTCTATTATTTCGAACGCGCCGCCGAAACCTATATCCGCGCGCTGCAAACCGGACAGCCCCTGCGTGTGCTGCCTGACGCCGTTGCGGAAAAGACTGCGCGCGAGGTCGAGGAATACCCCGAGCAGGACGAACGCCACTTGGCAGAGCTGAAAGCCATCCTTGACGAAGAAGGCTCGAACTACGCGAGCTGAAAGGGAAACATTACATGATTTACGGTCTGACGGACGAGCAGACGATGATTGCGGACACCGTCCGCAGCTTTGTCGAACACGAGATTTACCCGCACGAGGAGCTGGTGGAACGCACCGGCGAAGTGCCTGCCGAGATTGCGCAGGAGATCAAGCAAAAGACGCTGGATCTGGGGTTTTACGCCTGCAACTTTCCCGAAAGCGTCGGCTGCGCGGGGTTGAACCACGTCGAATTCGCGCTGGTCGAACGCGAGTTGGGACGCGGGTCGATGGCGTTGAACCATTTCTTCGGGCGGCCCCAGAATATCCTGATGGCCTGCGAGGGCGAACAGATTGACCGTTACCTGATGCCCGCCGTGCGTGGCGAACGCATGGACGCGCTGGCGATGACCGAGCCGGGCGCCGGATCGGACGTGCGCGGGATGAAGTGCAATGCGGTGCGTGATGGCGGCGACTGGGTGGTGAACGGCACCAAACATTTCATCTCTGGCGCGGACCATGCGGATTTTGTCATCGTGTTCATCGCCACGGGCGAAGATCAGACGCCAAAAGGCCCTAAAAAGCGGATTACGGCCTTTTTGGTGGATCGGGGCACGGCTGGGTTCACCATTCGCGATGGCTACAAATCGGTGTCGCATCGCGGCTACAAGAACATGATCCTTGAGTTTGACGATTGCCGGCTGCCCGATGCGCAGGTGCTGGGCGAGGTGCATGGCGGGTTCGAGGTGATGAACACCTGGTTGTACGCCACCCGAATCACGGTTGCGACCATGTCCGTGGGCCGCGCGCGGCGGGTGTTCGATTATGCGCTGAACTATGCGGCCGAGCGTGAGCAGTTCGGCCAGAAGATCGGCAAGTTTCAGGGCGTCTCGTTCCAGATTGCCGACATGATCACCCAGATTGATGCCGCCGACCTTCTAACGCTCGCTAGCGCCGACCGGCTGGACAAGGGGCTGCCCGCGAACCGCGAGATTGCGTCGGCGAAACTCTATGCCAGCGAAATGCTGGGGCGGGTGACGGATGCGGCGATACAGATTCACGGCGGCATGGGGCTGATGGATGACTATCCGCTGGAACGGTTCTGGCGCGATGCGCGGGTCGAGCGGATCTGGGATGGCACCAGCGAAATCCAGCGCCACATCATCAGCCGAGAGTTGTTGCGTGCCCTGGGCGCCTAAACGGGGGCCAGCCCCCCGGCCTGCGGCCTCCCCCCGGGATATTTCTAGCCAAAAGAAGGTGCAGTATGGCGCGTGATCTATCGCGGTTGTTGCGGCCACGGTCGATTGCCGTGGTGGGTGGCGGCGCATGGTGCGCACAGGTCGTGAAACAGTCTGTGCTTATGGGATTTTCGGGCGATATTCATGTCGTTCATCCCAAGGGAGCGGTGATCGAGGGGATCGTTTCGGTGCCCGCGGTCGAGGATTTGCCACAGGTGCCCGACGCGGTCTTTGTGGGTGTGAACCGGCATGTTGCGATTGACGTCGTGGGGCGGCTGGCGCGGATGGGCGCGGGCGGGGCGGTATGCTTTGCCTCGGGCTTTGCCGAGGCCGCGGCAGAGGATGTCAGCGGGACGGATTTGCAGGCACAATTGGTAACCGCAGCGGGTGATATGCCCGTGTTGGGGCCGAATTGCTACGGGTATATCAACGCGCTGGACGGTGCGTTGTTGTGGCCTGACCAACATGGATGTGCGCGTGTGGACAGCGGTGTGGCGATCCTGACACAAAGTTCGAATATCGCGATCAACCTGACGATGCAGCAGCGCGGGTTGCCGTTGTCCTATGTCGTGGCCTGCGGAAACATGGCGCAGACGACGCAGGCCGAAATTGCGCTGGGGTTGCTGGATGATCCGCGCGTGACGGCGATCGGGCTGCATATCGAAGGGTTTGGTGATACCGGTGCGTGGCACCGGCTGGCTGTTCTGGCAGCGAAACGCGGCGTGCCGCTGATCGCGCTGAAAGTCGGCGCGTCGGAACAGGCGCAGCGGGCGACGGTGTCGCATACGGCATCGTTGGCCGGGGGCGATGCGGGGGCCGATGCCCTGCTGGCGCGGTTGGGGATCGGACGGGTGCGGGATTTGCCGACATTTGTCGAGGTGCTGAAACTGTTGCATGTGGCGGGTCCGCTGGACGCGCCGACGCTGTCGTCGGTCAGCTGTTCCGGGGGCGAGGCCAGCCTGGCCGCTGATACGGCGCACGGGCGGGCTGTGACGTTTCCCGCTTTGACCCAAGCGCAAAGGGTGGCTTTGGAGGACGCGTTGGGTCCGATGGTCGCGCTGTCCAATCCGCTGGATTACAACACCTACATCTGGCGGGATGCGCCCGCGATGACGCGGGCCTGGGCGCCGATGGCGGCGGATCACATCGGGCTGACGCTGTTGATCGTGGATTATCCGCACACCGACGCGACCGATTGGGAATGTGCGACGCTGGCGGCGCTGGGCGTGCGTGCACAGACGGGGCGGCCCGTGGCGGTGGTCGCGACCTTGCCCGAGCTGATGCCGTTGGACATTGCACAGAGACTTATCGCAGGCGGAGTTGTGCCCATGAACGGTCTGACCGAGGCGATTGCAGCCGCCGAGGTTGCCGCGCAAATGGGGGCGCCTGTTGCGCTGGCACCATTGCCGCCGGGCGCCTCTCGGGATGGCGAGACGCTGACCGAGGCAGAGGCCAAAGCCGCGCTGACAGCGTTTGGCGTTGTCGTGCCCAAATCAGTCTCTGTTCAAGGGCAATCCAGCCCGGATTTGACCGGAATGGCGGCCCCCTTTGCGGTCAAGGGGTTGGGACTGGCGCATAAAACCGAAGCCGGTGCGGTGCGGTTGAATGTGACCGCAGAGCATTTGAGCGCGGCACTGGCCGATCTGCCGGGCACGGGCGCGATCATCGAAGAGATGGTGACCGATGGTGTGGCCGAGGTGCTGGTGGGCGTCACCCGCGATCCAGCGCACGGGTTTTTGCTGACCCTGGGTGCGGGTGGCGTGCTGACCGAGATATTGGCCGATACCGTTTGCCTGCTGGTGCCTTCGGACGAGGGCGCTGTAATGCAGGCTCTGACAAAGCTGAAATGTGCCCCGTTGCTGGCTGGCTTTCGGGGCAAGCCTGCGGCGGACATTGACAGTATCGTGGCCGCCGTGATGGCTGTGCAATCCTATGTGATTGCGCAGGTTAATGTGATCAGCGAGGTTGAGATCAACCCGCTGATCTGTACCCCCACCCGCGCCGTTGCTGCCGACGCGCTGATCCGAATTGCAAAGGACTGACAGATGGACCCGATCAAGACCCGCCGCGAAGGCACAATTTTGCACGTGACGCTGGACCGCCCCAAGGCCAATGCGATTGATCTGGCGACCAGTCGAATCATGGGGGATGTGTTCGCCGGTTTCCGTGATGATCCCGACTTGCGTGTGGCGATCATCACCGGCGGCGGGGACAAGTTCTTTTGTCCCGGTTGGGACCTGAAGGCGGCGGCGGACGGGGATGAAGTGGATGCCGACTATGGCGTCGGTGGCTTCGGCGGCTTGCAGGAACTGCGCGGGATGAACAAGCCGGTGATTGCCGCCGTGAACGGGATTTGCTGCGGTGGCGGGCTGGAACTGGCGCTGAGTGCCGACATGATCCTGGCAGCGGACCATGCGCAGTTTGCGCTGCCCGAGATCCGGTCTGGCACGGTTGCGGATGCGGCCAGCGTCAAACTGCCCAAGCGGATTCCCTACCACATCGCGATGGAACTGCTGCTGACCGGGCGCTGGTTCGATGCGGCCGAGGCGCACCGTTGGGGAATTGTGAACGAGGTTTTGCCCGCAGATGCGCTGGCCGACCGCGCGTGGGAACTTGCGCGGCTGCTCGCATCGGGGCCGCCGCTGGTCTATGCCGCGATCAAGGAAATCGTGCGTGACGCCGAGGATGCGAAGTTTCAGGATGCGATGAACCGTATCACCGGGCGACAGTTGCCGACGGTGGATGCGCTTTATGCGTCGGAAGATCAGCTTGAGGGGGCAAAAGCCTTTGCCGAGAAGCGTGATCCGGTCTGGAAGGGGCGCTAACGCTTGATCCAGCTGGCGACGCGGGCGATGTCGCGGGCGTGGTCTCCGGTTGTCTCTGGGCTGTAGATCGGGACGTCTGTCAGGGTTAGATCCTGAATATCAGGCTCTAACAGCGCAAATTTCGCGGCAAAGCCTTGCGCTGCAAAGTGCTGTGCGTTGATCGACAGGGTGATGCGGCCACCGGGGCGGACCACGCGCATGACCTCGTCCAGCGCATCGGGGCCGACGTGGCCGGTGGTGAATGTGCCGCTGCTGGTGGCCCCCGCATAGGTGGCGTCGGCGACATCCAGTCCCTTCAGAATGTCGCCGGTGAAAAGCTTGCGATAGATGCCCTTGGTGCCCGCAACCTCCAGCATTTCCGGCGAAATGTCGGTGCCGTCGACAGGCGTGATTCCCTGCGCCGTCAGTGCCGCGCCACACAGGCCGGTGCCCGCGCCCACATCCAGAACCGGCCCCGTGCCGCCGTGGTCCGTGAACAGTGCCGCCACCTGCATGTGCAGGATGTAACCGGATGCGCTGGCGAAAGTGGTGTCATAGGTTTTGGCCCAGCGTGCGTACAGCCGCTGCGAATCCGCTGGGGTTTGCAAGGCATAGGCGGCGTTCAGGTCAGGATCATCGCTCATATGGCCTATGCTGTCGCCTCTGTGCTTTGGGCGCAAGGGGCTTGAACACGGGCGTGTGGCGGGGCACCTATGGCGGATGGACAAGACATTGCTTTCATTCGGACATGGCTATTCGGCGCGGGCTTTGGCCGCGCTGTTGATCCCGCAAGGCTGGCGGGTGATCGGCACGACGCGCAGCACCGAAAAGGCCCATGAGATTGCCGCGACCGGGGTCGAGCCGCTGATCTGGCCGGGCGGCGATGTGATGCCCGCGCTGTCGCAGGCCACACATGTGCTGGTATCGGCGGGGCCGTCGGCAGAGGGCGATCCGGTGTTGAACGCTTTGCACGACGCCATTGCTGCTAAGGCGTCCGAATTGAACTGGCTGGGTTACCTGTCGACCACGGGCGTTTACGGCGATCATGACGGCGACTGGGTGGACGAGGATACGCCGCTGAGCCCCACAACCAAACGCGGACAGATGCGCAAGGATGCGGAAGAAGCATGGCGGGCCATTCCCGACCTTCCGCTGCACATTTTCCGGCTGGCGGGCATCTATGGCCCCGGCCGCGGCCCGTTCGAGAAGGTGCGCCAGGGCACCGCACGGCGGATCATCAAGCAGGGTCAGGTGTTTTCCCGCACCCACGTCGAGGATATCGCGCAGGTTCTGGCGGCCTCGATTGAGCGGCCCGCACCCGGCACCGCCTATAACGTCTGCGATGACGATCCGGCCCCGCCGCAAGAGGTGATTGCCCACGCTGCCACGTTGTTGGGTTTGCCGGTGCCGCCGGCAATCCCGATCGAACAGGCGGAAATGACGCCGATGGCGCGCAGTTTTTATGCCGAAAGCAAACGCGTGAGGAACGAACGGATCAAGCAGGCGTTGGGTGTACGGCTGCGCTATCCCACATATCGCGAAGGATTGGCCGCCCTTTTGAAAGACGGCTGATTTCCGAATGCCTAGGTTCGATGACAAGACACTGACGCATCTGCTGGATGCGATTGACGAGGCTGCGGATGGCACGGTTGTGTCTGTGCGCGAAATTTTGTCCGCCATCGGGGACCGTTCCATCATGCCCCTGGTGCTTGCGGTCTCGGTCCTGATCGTCTCGCCTTTGTCAGGGATTCCGACTGTTCCGACGCTGTCGTCGGCGATCTTGCTGATCCTGATGGGACAGGCGTTCGGGCAGCGCAGACATTTGTGGCTGCCTGACATCTTGCTGCGGCGCGAACTGGCGTCTGCGCGGGTCACGACGGCGACAGGATGGCTGCGCAAGCCCTGTGCCTGGCTGGATGCACACTCGCGGCCAAGGTTGCGGGTGCTGACCTCGGGCGTGCTGCGACCGCTGACGCTGGTGGTGTGTATGCTGACCGCCGCGACGTTTCCGTTTCTGGAAATCCTGCCGTTTGTGTCCTCGTTTTGCGCCGGTGCCATCGCGATGATCGCATTTGGTGTCATCACACGCGACGGCCTGTGGGTGCTGGCAGGTTATGTTCAGGTCGCCGTTCTATCCAGTTTCGCAGTGTGGGCCTGGCCGGGTTAGAGGCTGTTCAAGCCCGTTCCGCACCGATCTGCGACACACCCAACACGGTCAACACCTTGGCCTCGATGTCTTTGGCGCTAAGCTGCGCGGTGGCGTACATATCGGCCGGGCTGGACTGGTCGATGAAGATGTCGGGCAGCACCATCGACCGGAACTTTAACCCATCGTCGAACACGCCCTCGTCCGACAAAAGCTGCGCCACATGGCTGCCAAAGCCGCCAACGGCGCCTTCTTCGATGGTGATCAGCGCCTCGTGGCCGGCGGCAAGTTGCAGGATCATGTCGCGGTCCAGCGGCTTGGCAAAACGGGCGTCAGCGACGGTGGGGGTGATCCCCTTGGCGGCCAGGCTTTCGCAGGCGGCTTCGACTTCGCTCAGGCGTGTGCCAAAGGACAGGATCGCCACGCGCGCGCCTTCGCGGATCATGCGGCCTTTGCCGATTTCCAGTGGCTTGCCCCGCTCTGGCATTTCGACACCGGTGCCCTCGCCGCGCGGAAAGCGGAACGCGATTGGGCCGTCGTCATGGGCGGCAGCGGTGGCGACCATGTGCGCCAGCTCTGCCTCGTCTGCGGCGGCCATTACCACAAAGCCGGGCAGGTTCGCTAGAAATGCCACGTCGAATGCGCCTGCGTGGGTGGCGCCATCAGCGCCCACCAGCCCCGCACGGTCGATGGCAAACCGCACCGGCAAACGCTGGATCGCGACATCGTGCACCACCTGATCGTAACCGCGTTGCAGGAATGTCGAATAGAGCGCGCAGAACGGTTTCATCCCGCCCGCAGCCAGACCGGCGGAGAATGTCACGCCGTGCTGTTCGGCGATCCCTACGTCAAAGCAACGGCTGGGGTAACGTTCGGCAAACAGGTTCAGCCCGGTGCCATCGGGCATGGCGGCAGTGACCGCACAAATCCGGTCATCGGCGGCGGCCTCTTTCAGCAGATGCTGGGCAAAGACGCTGGTGTAACTGGGCGCATTGCTGGGGGCTTTTTTCTGTTCACCGGTGATCACGTCGAACTTGGCGCGGGCATGGCCCTTGTCTGCGGCCTGTTCGGCGGGGCCGTAGCCCTTGCCCTTCTTGGTCAGCACGTGGATCAGGATCGGACCGGTGGCGCGAGCCTTGACCGTGCGCAGGACCGGCAAAAGCTGGTCCAGATCGTGGCCGTCGATGGGGCCGATGTAGGAAAATCCCAGCTGTTCAAACAGCGTGCCACCGACGGTCATGCCCTTGAGCAGATCCTTTGCCCGGCGCGCGCCCTCGCGGAAGGGGGGCGGCAGCAGGCTGACGGCCCCTTTGGCGGCGGCTTTCAGGTCCTGGAACGGCTCCTCGGCGTAAAGACGGGACAAATAGGACGACATCGCGCCCACGGGCGGAGCGATGGACATTTCGTTGTCGTTCAGGATCACGATCAACCGTTTGCCCAGATCGCCCGCGTTGTTCATCGCCTCATAGGCCATGCCCGCGCTCATGCTGCCATCACCTATCACGGCAATCGCGTCGCCCAGTCCCTCGGGCGTCACACCGCCCAGATCACGCGCCACGGCCAGGCCAAGGGCGGCGCTGATCGAGGTGCTGGAATGCGCCGCGCCAAACGGGTCATAGGGGGATTCGCTGCGCTTGGTGAAACCGGACAGCCCGTCCTTCTGGCGCAGTGTGCGAATGCGGTCGCGGCGTTCGGTCAGGATCTTGTGCGGGTAGCACTGGTGGCCCACGTCCCACACGATCTTGTCGCGCGGCGTGTCGAACACGGCGTGCAGGGCCACGGTCAGCTCGACCACACCCAGACCCGCGCCCAGATGTCCGCCAGTGACCGACACCGCCGACACGGTTTCACGGCGCAGCTCGTCGGCCAGTTGCAAAAGCTGGCCGTCGCTGAGGTGTTTCATGTCAGCGGGGCGCTGGATGGTGTCCAGCAGGGGGGTATCGGGGCGGTCCGTCATGGGGCGGCCTTCTGTCATTTCTCGCGGCGGATGACAAATGCAGCGGTTTCGCGCAGCACGTCGGCATCCGGTCCGTATGTATCTAGGGCATCGCAGGCAGATTGCACCAGCTCTGCCGCGCGGCGTTTCGCCCCGTCCAGACCCAGCAGCGACACGAATGTGGCCTTGCCGGCATCGGCGTCCTTGCCGGTGGCTTTGCCCACGGTGGTGGCATCGCCGGTCACGTCCAGCACATCGTCGGCGATCTGGAACGCCAGCCCCATCGCTTGGGCATAGTCGCGCAGCGGCGCGGTGTCGGCACCGGCCATGCGGGCACCGGCACAGGCCGACCATTCGATCAGCGCGCCGGTCTTGCCGCGTTGCAGGTATTCGATCTGATCCAGTGTCAGCGGCACGTCGGCGGTTTCGGCGGCGATGTCCAGCGCCTGGCCCAGCACCATGCCACGCTGCCCGGCGGCCAGCGCCAAGGTGTGTGCCAGATCGGCACGGGCGGGGCCTACGGTGTCGTGGGTGACCAGCTCAAAGCTGAGCGCGTGCAGCGCGTCACCGGCCAGCATCGCCGTCGCCTCGTCCCATTTGACGTGAACGGTGGGCTGGCCACGGCGCAAATCGTCATCGTCCATGCAGGGCAGATCATCGTGCACCAGCGAATAGGCGTGCATCGCCTCGATCCCTGTGGCGGGCCACAAGGCCACCGCCGGGTCCAACCCGTGCAGCCGGGCCGATTCCAGCACCAGAAATCCGCGCAGCCGTTTGCCGCCCATGGTTGCGTGCGCCATCGCGTGCGTGACAGGCACATCGTCCAGACCGCCCAGTACGGCATCGAACTGCGATTGGATTTGCGTGGCGGCCTGTGCCAGCCGGTCGGAAAACATGGTGTTACTGAATGTCGGCGGGCGTGGTGCCGGTGGGGTTGCCCTCATTGTCCAGCGTAATTGCGGCAACCTTTTCCTCGGCTTCTTTCAGCTTGGCCTCGCAGCGGGCTTTCAGCGCCGCGCCGCGTTCGTACAACGTGATCGACTGGTCCAGCGCCACGTCGCCGCGCTCAAGCTGGCCCAGAACCTGTTCCAGTTCGGCCATCGCCTGTTCAAAGCTCATCTCGGTCACGGGTGTGTCGGTCATTGCGGCGCCTCATGTTTATTCGACCGGCAGCATAGCGACGTTCGCGGCCCGATGCCAGACGAACAGGCCGCAGTTTTTGTGCAGAAAGCTGCCGTCAGTCAGGGGCCAGCATATAACCGGCGCCGCGCACGGTCTGCAGATAGCGCGGCTGTTTCGGATCGCTTTCGATCTTGCGGCGCAGACGGGTGATTTGCACGTCGACCGCGCGTTCCTGGGCCTGTCCACGGTCGCGGCCCAGTTCCTCGACCAGCTTGGCGCGGCTGATGGGGTTGCCGGGTTGGGCGGAAAATATCTTCATCAGCAGCATTTCGGTGCCGGTCAGGCGCACGATGTCCTGCCCTTGCCACATCTCGCCGCGCTCAAGGTCATAGCGAATGTCGCCCAGATGCAAGATCTTGGGCATATTGTCCTGTGCCGGTGTGTCGGGCATCCGGCGCAAAACGGCGTTGATGCGCAGCAACAATTCCTTGGGTTCAAAGGGTTTGGGCAGATAATCATCGGCCCCTGCCTCGAACCCTTCGATGCGGGCATCGGTTTCGCCGCGCGCGGTCAGCAGCAGGATCGGTGTGGTTTTGGTTTCGCGCAACGACCGGCACAGGCTAAGGCCATCTTCGCCTGGCATCATCACGTCAAGGATGATCATGTCGAAATCCAGCCCGGTCAGGATGCGACGCGCGTGCTGCGCGTCGCGGGCTGCGGTCACCAGAAAGCCGTTTCGGATCAGAAATTTCTGCAACAGCGTCCGAATGCGTTCGTCGTCATCGACAACCAGCAAATGCGCGTCGAAATCGCTCATGACCCGTTTTCCTTCAGGCGGGCATAGGCGCGGCGCATTTCGGGGTCCATCATCGCCTCGAGCACACGGCGAAAGCCGCCGACGGCGTCCGGTCCGGCCTCGCGGAAGGCGGTGCGCATACGGGCGCGTTGGGCGTCGGAAAGTTTCTGCTCCAGCGCGTGACCTGCATCGGTCAGGAAAAGATGGCGTTCGC
The DNA here is from genome assembly GCA_034669925.1 of Sulfitobacter sp. Taxonomy (GTDB): domain Bacteria; phylum Pseudomonadota; class Alphaproteobacteria; order Rhodobacterales; family Rhodobacteraceae; genus Pseudosulfitobacter. The sequence goes on along the minus strand of JAXMOM010000001.1, from coordinate 1,982,400 downwards.
GTTTGTCGGTCTGGCCCACGCGGCTTTCGACCAATCCGTCGGCGATCAGGGTGCGCAGCACGCGGTTCAGCGACTGTTTGGTCACGCCCAGAATGTTCAGCAGGTTATTGACCGTGGTGCCCGGGGCGCGGTTGATAAAGTGGACCGCGCGGTGATGGGCGCGGCCATAGGCCAAGTCCGCCAGAATGCGATCAGGATCGGCTGTAAACCCGCGATAGGCAAAGAACATCGCTTCGATGCCCTGCCGAAGCTGTTCGTCCGTCAGGAACAGCAGGCTTTCGCCGCCCAGTCCCGCACCCATGCCAGTGTCACGCATATCTCGTGGCCTCACTCGTCTTGTGTAATAGACAGCTTACGTCAGTGTTGTTGACATTCCAAGTGCCAAGGGCTATCGAATCGCATGTTTTGCGCAATAAAATGTCCACATCGGACCTGGATGCGCAATATTAGGAAAACAGAGAAAAGGATGTGACCGATGTCTGGCGCATATGATGATCGTGACGGCAAAATCTGGATGGACGGTAAACTGGTCGAATGGCGCGACGCAAACGTCCACATTTTGACCCACGCTCTGCACTATGCGTCCTCTGTTTTTGAAGGCGAGCGGTGCTATGATGGCAAGGTGTTCAAAAGCCGCGAGCATTCGCAGCGCCTGCTGAAATCGGGCGAGCTGATGGACATGGCGATCCCTTACACCGTGGACGAGATCGAAGCCGCCAAACGCGCAACGCTGGACGCCAATGGTTTGACCAACGCGTACCTGCGCGTCGTGGCATTCCGCGGCGCGGGCGAGGATATGGGCGTTGCGGCGTCGCGCAACCCGATCCGCATGGCTGTGACCGCGTGGGAATGGGGCAACTATTACGGCGACGCCAAGATGAAAGGCGCCAAGCTGGACATCGCCAAGTGGAAGCGTCCCAGCCCCGAAACCATTCCCGTCGCGGCCAAGGCGGCAGGTCTGTATATGATCTGCACCATGTCCAAACATGCGGCAGAGGCCAAAGGATGTTCAGACGCCATGTTCCTGGACTATCGCGGCTATGTGGCCGAGGCGACCGGCGCGAATATCTTCTTCATCAAGGATGGTGAAGTGCACACGCCGCTGGCGGATTCGATCCTGAACGGGCTGACGCGCCAGACCGTGATCGGCATGTTGGAAGACCGCCAGATCAAGGTGCACCAACGCCACATCATGCCCGAAGAGCTGGAAGGGTTCGAACAGTGTTTCCTGACCGGATCGGCGGCCGAAGTGACCCCCGTGGGCCAGATTGGCGATTACAACTTTGAAGTTGGTGCGCTGACCCGCGAGATCGCGGAAGGTTACGAAAAGCTGGTGCGCGCCTAAGCGTCTAAGGGGGCGCTGCCCCCGGCGCTGCGCGCCTCCTCCGGAGTTTATTCGGCAAGATGAAGATGCGGGCGCGACAGATCAGACTGTCGCGCCCGCTTTGTTTTAGTACAAGGCGACGGGGTTGATCATCGCCTGAACAGTGCCACGGATGCGGGCCTGCCCCAGCACGAACATGAATTCGTTCACGCCATCATCCAGGATCGGGCCTGTGTTCATCGTCTCTAGGATGTAGATCCCGTTCTGTTTCAGAAAGATGACGTGCCCATAGAACGTGCCGTCACCTTCGACGGCGGGCACGGCTTCAAGCCCCCACGTGTCGGCGCCCACGGCCATCGGGTCCAGCGTGGCCACATATTCCGCACCTTCGTTGGTCAGGCCCGGTTCGCCGGACACCCAGGCAGTGGGGTCCTTTTCAAACATGCCTTGGGTCCAGCCCGTATGGAACATGATGATGTCGCCGGGATTCATGGTGACGTTTTGCGCTTCCATCGCGGCCTTGATGTCCTCGGAACCAAAGCCCTGACCGGCTTCCATCACATCGGTGCCAAAGTGTTTGGCCATATCGACAATCACCGCGCGGGCCACCAGCGGCGGCACGTCATGGGTGCCCAGTTTGGTCAGGCCGGTGATGACGCTGATGTCCTTTTCGTCCAGGCAGTTGTAGTACATGCCTTCCTCGCCCAGATGGCCCAAGCCGTCGAGCTGCGAGCCGATGCCGATCCATGTGTACAGGATGTCGTCGTTGTAGTTGCCCGGATAGCCGAATGCCTCGAGCTTGACGCCGCCCTGCTGGTTCGGCTGCACCACTTGCAAGCTAAGCGAGCGCGGCGAGAAAGCCGGCGTTTTGGCGTCGATGGTGATGCCCAGCGGCATGGATTTGCCCTGTTTGATCAGCTTGGCGGCCTCCAGCGTGCGTTCGGCGCTGACGTGGTTGGCGGAACCAATGGTGTCTTCTGCACCCCATTTCGACGGGGCGCAGGTGCTGTGGCTTTCGGCCAGCGCGGTTGTTGCTGTCAGTGCCAGCGCCGCCACAGCGGCAAATGTTGTTTTAAATTGCATTGTTAGTCCTCCCTGAACCGTCACGAGAATCGTGTGACGCCAGGGAAGCCTACCACAGGTTGCACCTGTTCAAGCGTAACGCAGCGTCAGAAGTCGATGCCGCGCTGTGCCTTGATACCGGATTTGAAGGGGTGCTTGACCTCGGTCATCTCGCTGACCAGATCGGCATAGTCCATCAATTCAGGCTTGGCGTCGCGGCCGGTCAGGATCACGCTGGTGCGGTCGTCGCGTGCCTTTAGCCCGTCGATCACAGCGTTGATGTCTAGATAATCATAGCGCAAGGCGATGTTGATTTCGTCCAGCAGGATCAGGTCGTAATCACCCGACGCCATCATTTCGCAAGCCTTGTCGTAGGCGGCAGTGGCGGCGGCAATGTCGCGGTCGCGGTCCTGGGTGTCCCAGGTGAACCCTTCGCCCATGGTGTGCCATGTCACTTCGGGCAGCTTCTTGAAGAACTGGCGTTCGCCGGTGATCCATTTGCCCTTGATGAACTGGACAACGCCGACGGTTTTGCCCCAGCCCAATGCGCGGATGGCAACACCGAAGGCAGACGAGGATTTTCCCTTGCCGTCGCCGGTGTGCACCAGGATCAGGCCGCGACCGGGATCTTCGGCCTGCGCAATCTTCTCGCGTTGCTTGGTTTGCAGGTCCTGCATCTTGGATTTGTGGTCGTCTGTCATGTCTTAACCTTTCGGATCGGTCACAGCGCGGGCACGGCCGCGTTCTAGACCCAGTTGTCGTTCGCGCCAGATGATCAGCACGCCACCGGTTACCACCAACGTTGCACCGGCCACCGTGGACCATGTGGGAATCTCACTGAACACCACAAAACCGATCGCGGTGGCAAAGATCAACGAGGCGTAGTCAAAAGGTGCCAGCATGGAAGCAGCCCCGAAGCGAAAGGCGCTGGTCATCAGGATTTGTGCAACGCCACCAATCAGGCCCGCGCCCACCAGCAGCGCGATGTTTGCGGGCGACGGCATGACCCAGCCAAAGGGGATGGTCAGCAGCGACAAGGCCGTGGCGGTCATTGAAAAGTAGAATACGATGGCAGCGGTGTGTTCGGTCTGCACCAGGCGGCGGATGTGGATCTGCACCAGCCCGCGCACCAGTGACGCGCCCAGAATGGCCAGAACGCCCATCAGGGCTGCGTGGCTCATGTCGCCGGCGCCCAATGTCAGGTTTGGCCAGATCACGATCAGCACCCCGACCAATCCCAGACCGACAGCGGTCATGCGGATGGCGCGCACTTTCTCGTTCAGCAGGAAAATCGCAAATATCACTGTGAACAGCGGCGTGGCATAGCCGATGGCGGTCACTTCGGGCAGGGGCAACAGGCCAAGGCCGGTAAAGGTCAGGGTCATCGCCGCGGTGCCGAACAGGCCGCGCCACACGTGGCCCATCGGGTTTTTGGTCACAAGACCGTGGCGCAGTTCGCCGGTCTGCCAAAGCCAGGCCAGAATGACGGGAATGCAAAAGAAAGAGCGAAAGAAAACCGCCTCGCCCGAGGGCACTTCGCGCACCGCGATCTTGATCATCGCGGACATGACCATGAACAGGAAAACAGACAGCAATTTCAAGGCGACTGCTGTTCCGGGGCGGTGTTCGGTCAAGGGTATCGGCATGCGACACCCTTGATCTGTCAGGGATCAGTTTGCAAGCGTCAGTTTAGCTTTGCGACAGCCAAAGGGGTGTTGTCGACGGGGTTCCAGATCCAGACCTCGTCATAGTCCGAAACATTGAACGACTGACCGGCGGAATAGTCCTGCGATCCTTCGACCGCTTGCAGCGCGCCCATATCCGTGTCGGCGTCAAGATTGCCATTGCGGCCAAATCCCACGTGCGCGCCTTCGGTGCCCTCGACTTTGAAGTCGCGCATCAGCGATACGCCGGCATTTGTCACGACGACAACGCCGCTGGCTGTCACGCCATTGCGCCCCTGAAATGTGCCTTCACGGCCAGCGTTGTCCTGCGCGAAAGCAGGCAGCGCCGCGGGCAGCAAGGCGCAAACAACAAGTGCGGTGGTGATAATACGACGGTTCATGATGCATCCTTTCGACACAACTTCGAACATATGTAGTGCACCTTTGGACGATTCCCAGATGCTGCCCACAGTTCGTTCGCACTGTGACATTTCAGCCGATGCGACCACGGTTTTCGCCGATCTGCCCGCCAACCTGACCGCGATGCAGCAGCATGTGGTCCAGGATAACGCAGGCCATCATCGCCTCGCCCACCGGTACGGCGCGGATGCCGACGCAGGGGTCGTGGCGGCCCTTGGTGATAATCTCGGTTTCCGCGCCGGCCTTGGTGATGGTCTTGCGGGTTTTCAGGATGGACGAGGTGGGTTTCACGGCAAAACGCACGACGATGTCCTGTCCGGTGCTGATCCCGCCCAGAATGCCGCCCGCGTGGTTGCTGGAATAAGACGGCTTGCCGTCGTTGCCCATGAAGATCTCGTCGGCGTTCAGCTCGCCGGTCAGCATCGCGGCGGACATGCCTTCGCCGATCTCGACACCTTTGACCGCGTTGATCGACATCATGGCGGCGGCCAGATCGGTATCAAGCTTGCCGTAGACCGGCGCGCCAAGGCCCGCAGGCACACCGCGCGCCACCACTTCGATGATCGCGCCGACGCTGCTGCCGGATTTGCGCAGGTCGTCAAGATAGGCGGCCCAATCAGCGGCGGTCTGGGCGTCGGGGGACCAGAACGGGTTTTGCTCGATCTGGTCCCAGTCGAACCGGCTGCGGTCGATCTCGTGGGCGCCCATGCGGGTCATGTAGCCGGTGATCTGCACGTCGGGGGCAATCGCGCGGATCGCTTCGCGCGCCAGACCGCCCGCCGCCACGCGCGACGCGGTTTCGCGGGCCGAGGACCGGCCGCCACCGCGATAGTCGCGGATGCCGTATTTCTGCCAATAGGTGATGTCGGCGTGACCGGGGCGGAACTTGTCCATGATGTCGCCATAGTCCTTGGACCGCTGGTCGGTGTTCTCGATCATCAGCTGCACGGGCGTGCCTGTGGTCTGCCCTTCGAACACGCCTGACAGAATGCGGACCTCGTCGGCCTCGCGGCGCTGGGTGGTGTATTTGTTCTGGCCGGGTTTGCGGCGGTCCAGCCAATGTTGGATCATCGCCTCGTCCACGGGCACGCCCGGAGGGCAGCCGTCGACCGTCGCACCCAGGGCGGGTCCGTGGCTTTCACCCCATGTGGTGACGCGGAAGAGGTGGCCAAAGCTGTTGATCGACATCGCGGTCTCCTTTGGCCCAAGGCCATAACGGCACCGGCGCATCGGCTCAAGAGTGATTGACCGGTGCGGTTCAGCCTGTACCGTCCTGAAACGCCATCAGGAGGACGCAATGACAAAACCCACACCTGTGAATGCCCGCATTGCGGGGCTGCGCGATCTTGAACCATCCGCGCGGCTGGATGCCGTCTGTGCGGCGGCGGGGCTGGATCAGAGCGACCGCGCGTTGCTGACGGGTGAGGGGGTGCTGCCCTTGGCCACGGCCAACGGGATGATCGAGAACGTGGTGGGCAAGTTCGAAATGCCGATGGGGGTCGCCACCAACTTTCGCGTCAACGGAAAGGATTACCTGATCCCGATGGTGGTCGAGGAGCCCTCTGTCGTGGCGGCGGCGTCCTACATGGCGCGGATTGCGCGGGCCGGGGGCGGCTTTCATGCTTCGGCGGATGATCCGGTGATGCGCGCGCAGGTGCAGGTGCTGGGGGTCAGCGACCCTGCGGCGGCGCGGCTGCGGATACTGGAACACCGCAACGATCTGATGGCGCTGGCCAATTCAAAGGACAAGGTACTGACCGGTCTGGGCGGCGGCTGCAAGGACATCGAGGTGCATGTGTTTGACGACACGCCGGTGGGGCCGATGGTGGTGCTGCATCTGATTGTCGACGTGCGCGATGCGATGGGGGCGAACACGGTCAACACCATGGCCGAACTGCTGGCCCCGAAGGTCGAGACGATCACGGGCGGCACCGTGCGGCTGCGCATTCTGTCCAACCTGGCGGATCTGCGGCTGGTGCGGGCGCGTGTCGAACTGAAAGCGGCGGCGCTGGACACCGATACGCTGAACGGCACGGATGTGGCACAGGGTATCGTCGAAGCCTGTGCGCTGGCCGTGATTGATCCGTACCGCGCAGCGACGCACAACAAGGGGATCATGAACGGCATTGATCCGGTGGTGATCGCCACCGGAAACGACTGGCGCGCGGTCGAGGCAGGGGCACATGCCTATGCCGCGCGCAGCGGTCGCTATACTGCGCTGACGCGGTGGGAGCGCACCGCAAGCGGTGGACTGAGTGGCAGTATCGAATTGCCGATGGCGCTGGGCCTTGTGGGTGGGGCCACACGCACCCATCCGGCGGCGCAGGCGGCGTTGCGGTTGCTGAAGGTCGAGACGGCAACCGAACTGGCGCAGGTTGTCGCGTCTGTCGGGCTGGCGCAGAACATGGCGGCGCTGCGGGCCCTTGCGACAGAAGGCATCCAGCGTGGCCACATGGCGCTGCATGCGCGCAACTTCGCGATCACCGCCGGGGCGACAGGTGCCGACATTGACCGTGTCGCCCGTTCCATCGTTGCGGCGGGTGACATCACGGTGGACCACGCGCGCAGCATTCTGGACGAAACCTGAATTCGCCTTGCCTCGGCAGCCCACACACCCTAGCTATTGCAACACCTCGGGGGGCCATTGTGGCTGAGATGCGAATGATCGCGGACCCGTTGAACCTGAACCGGTTAACACCGGCGGAGGGAAGGTCTGGACATCACTCCACGCTTTGCCCTTTCGCCAGCAAATTGGAGGATGCCATGAAGCCGATCCATCTTGCAGCGGGAGTTCTTGCAGCAACCGTTGCCACCACAGCGCAGGCCGAAACGCCTGTTCTGACCGTCTATACCTACGACAGTTTTGTGTCCGACTGGGGCCCCGGTCCCGTGATCGAAAAAGCCTTTGAAGAGGTTTGCGACTGCGATTTGCAGTTTGTGGGCACGGGCGACGGGGCCGCGCTGTTGGCGCGGGTGAAGCTGGAAGGCGCGCGCTCTGACGCTGACGTGGTGCTGGGGCTGGATACCAACCTGACCGCTGCCGCCACCGCGACGGGCCTTTTCGCGCCGCATTCGGTCGATGTGGCCTATGACGTGCCGATGGAGTGGACAGACCCGAATTTCGTGCCCTTCGACTGGGGCTATTTCGCCTTTGTCTACAAAGACGGCACCACACCGCCAAAGAACTTCCGCGAACTGGCAGACAGCGACCTGAAAATCGTGATTCAGGACCCCCGGTCGTCGACACCGGGTCTGGGACTGTTGATGTGGGTCAAGGCAGCCTATGGCGACGAGGCATCGGCGATTTGGGCCGATCTGGCTGACAACATCGTGACAGTGACCAAAGGCTGGTCCGAATCCTACGGCCTGTTCCTTGAGGGCGAGGCTGACATGGCGCTGTCCTACACAACATCGCCGGCCTATCACCTGATCGCGGAAGAGGACGCCACGAAACACGCGGCACCATTTTCCGAGGGGCATTATTTGCAAGTCGAAGTGGCGGGCAAGCTGGCCAGCAGCGACCTGCCCGAGCTGGCGGACAAGTTTCTGGAATTCATGGTTACCGATGCCTTCCAGTCGGCGATTCCGACGACCAACTGGATGTACCCGGCCGTGACGCCCAAGGACGGCCTGCCCGAAGGGTTCGAAACGTTGATCACCCCCGAAACGGCGCTGCTGGTGCCGTCGGAAGATGCGCCCGCCTTGCGGGACGAAGCGTTGCAGGAATGGTTGCAAGCCCTGTCCAAATAAGCCGCGTAGGCGGTATTGGCGCTGCGACATTGGTCGTGGCGCTGATCGCTGCCGCGCTGGGCGCGGTGGCGTGGCGGGCCGAGGGGGGATTTTCCCTTGGGCCTGCCGATTGGGCTGCGGTGCGTTTCACCCTGTGGCAGGCGTTTCTGTCGGCGCTGATCTCGGTCGCGCTGGCGGTGCCGGTGGCACGTGCGCTGGCGCGGCGGCGGTTTGTCGGGCGCGGGGTGCTGATCGCCCTGTTGGGTGCGCCGTTTATCCTGCCGGTGATTGTTGCGGTGCTGGGTATTCTGGCGGTTTTTGGTCGGGGTGGCTGGGTGAACCTGGTGCTGGGGCATTGGGGCTTCGCGCCGCTGTCGATCTACGGATTGGGCGGCGTGCTGCTGGCCCATGTGTTTTTCAACCTGCCGCTGGCGACGCGCCTGATCCTGCAAGGTTGGCAAGGCATTCCGGCGGAACGCTTCCGGCTGGCGGCGCAGTTGGGGCTGACCCCGCGCATCGTGTTTCGCGTGCTGGAATGGCCTGTGCTGTTGCGCGTGGTGCCGGGCGCGCTGGCTTTGATATTCGTGATCTGTCTGGCGAGTTTCGCCGTTGCGCTGACGCTGGGCGGAGGGCCACGCGCGACCACGATCGAGCTGGCCATCTATCAGGCGTTTCTGTTCGATTTCGATCTGGGCCGTGCTGCGGTGCTGTCGTTGATGCAACTGGGCATGGCGGGCGGTGCTGCTGTGCTTGCGCTGTGGCTGGTGCCGCAGGTGTCGCTGACGGGGGGCATGGGCCGGATGGTGCGCCGTTGGGATGCACCGACGGGCGTGCTGCGTTGGGTCGATGCGGCGCTGATCGGGCTGGCGGCGGGGTTCCTGCTGGTGCCACTGGTGTCTGTCGTACTGTCCGGTTTGCCCGGCCTCGGCGCATTGCCCGCAAGCGTGTTTCGTGCAGCGTGGTCTTCCATCTGGGTGTCGTGCGTCAGCGTTTGCGTGCTTCTGGCGCTGGCCCTGCCGATGGCGGGCTGGATCGGCACCAGCCGTCGCGGCGGGGTTGAGGCGGCAGGGCTGCTGGGGTTTGCCGCGTCGCCGCTGATGATCGGGACGGGGTGGTTTATCCTGATCTATCCCTTTGTGGCGCCATCGTCGCTGGCCTTGCCGGTGACGGCCTTGGTCAACGCGCTGATGGCGCTGCCTTTTGCTCTCAGGATTTTGGTGCCGGGGGTGCGTGACGTTGTGGCGGCCCAAGGGCGGCTGAGCGCGGCGCTGGGCCTGCGCGGCTGGCGGCTGTGGCTGTGGGTGATCCTGCCGGGGGTGCGCCCGCAAGTGGGCTTTGCCGCAGGGCTGGCGGCGGCGCTGTCGATGGGGGATCTGGGCGTGATCGCCCTGTTTGCCGATCAGGACCATGCGACGCTGCCCTTGCAGATGTACCGTCTGATGGGGGCCTATCAGATGCAGGCGGCGGCGGGGGCTGCGCTGTTATTGATATTGCTCGCCTTCGGGGCGTTCTGGATGTGTGATGCTTGGGGGCGACGTGGTGCTGTATCTGAATGACGTGTTGATCGAACTGGGCGATTTCAGCCTGCGTGCGGATTTGTCGGTGCCTGCGGGGCGCAAGGTGGCGATCATCGGGCCATCGGGCGCAGGCAAGTCGACGCTGGTGGCGGCGGTGGCGGGGTTCGTGCCGCTGGCCCGAGGTGCGGTGACGATGCAGGGGAAGGACATTACGCATGTCGCCCCCGACAAACGTGGCATGGCGATGTTGTTTCAGGACGGCAACCTGTTCCCGCATCTGACGGCGGCGCAGAACGTCGGGCTGGGCCTGCGCCCTGCGCTGCGCCTGACGGCAGAGGAGCAGGGGCAGGTGCGGGATGCACTGGCGCGGGTCGGCCTGGCGGGGTTCGAGGACCGGACGCCCGCCAACCTGTCCGGTGGTCAGCAAAGCCGCGCGGCGCTGGCGCGGATGCTTGTGCAGGGTAAGCCGCTGATGCTGTTGGACGAACCGTTCGCGGCACTCGGGCCTGCGTTGCGCGATGAAATGCTGGATCTGGTCGCCTCCGTCGCCGCCGACACGGGCGCTGCGGTGATGATGGTCACCCACGCCCCACAAGACGTGCGCCGCTTTGCCGACGATGTGATCTTTGTCGAAGGGGGCGTGGCCCATGCTCCACAGGCGGCGGGGGCGTTGATGGACAACCCGCCGCCTGCTTTGAAGGCCTATCTGGGTTAGGCTGCCGCGACGCTGCGCAGGCTGCTGCGCGCCTTGAGGATGCCCAAAGCTGCGTGCGCGGCCTCGCGGCCCTTGGACACGAAGTGATCGGCGTAGATCGCCTTGTGATGATCGGTTTCCTGAAAGTGGTGCGGCGTCAGCGACACCGATAGGACGGGCACACCAGTGTCCATGCCTGCACGCATCAGCCCGTCGACCACGGCGCTGGCGACAAAGTCGTGACGATATATACCACCGTCCACCACCAGCGCGGCACAGACGACGGCATCATAGCGGCCCGTCGCTGCCAGATCGCGCGCCATCAGCGGCATTTCAAACGCGCCCGGCACGTCGATCACATCGATCTGGGCACGGGGGATGATTTCGGAAAACCCGTCCAGCGCGCGGTCGACGATATCGGCGTGCCAGCGGGCTTGGACGTAAGCAATGCGGGTGTGTGTCATATGTAATCTCCAATCGTAACAGACACGTCACCCAAGGCGATTACATGCCACGGCCCCGCCGGATGGCGTGGACATGGCACGTTCTCTTTCATCCGGACTATGACCGTCGGCTCCGGCATCTCACCGGATCTGCTGACACGCTTGCAATACAAGCGCCGCTCGCGGGCTTACGGGTCATGCCCGCATACCGCCGGTGGGGAATTGCGCCCCGCCCTGAGAACATTGCCAGATTGTCAAAAGTCGGCAAAGCCTGCAATAGGAACCGTGGCTTTTGAACGGGACGTTATTCATGCATCCAAATCCTGTCTTTCACGACGCTGACGCTGCACGCAATCTGGCCTTTGCCCGTGACCGTGGTTTTGGCGTGCTGGCGATGAATGCGCCCGACGGGCCGTTGATCAGCCACGTGCCTTTCGTGTTGTCCGATGACGGGGCCAGCGTGGCACTGCATCTGGTGCGATCCAATCCCATCGCGCGGCTGCTGGCCAGCAGCCCGCAGCCGGTGCGTTTGGCGGTCAGCGGTGGCGACAGCTACGTGTCGCCCGACTGGTACGAGGTGCCCGATCAGGTACCGACGTGGAACTATGTCGCGGTACATCTGACCGGCACGCTGGAACTGCGTCCGCAGGACGAGCTGCGCGCGCTGCTGGACATGCAATCGGCCCACTTCGAGGACCGTCTGCGTCCCAAGATGCCTTGGACAGCCGGCAAGATGGACGGTGCAGCACTTGACCGGATGATGCGCCAAATTGTGCCCTGCCGGATAACTGTGACCGCGGTCGACGGCACATGGAAACTCAGCCAAAACAAGCCCGACAACGTGCGCCTGCGCGCCGCGGCGGGGGTCGAAGCGTTTGGTGTGGGCATCGATCTGGCCGTTCTGGCCGCGCTGATGCGTGGCGCTGGCGGGTAGCTGCGCGTTTGACTGTTGCGCGGCCCGCGTTACTGTGGCGCAACATTCAAGGGAGAGAGCTGAATGAAGCTGTTGATGTCAGGGGCTTCGCCCTTTGTCCGCAAAGTTCTGGTGGTGTTGCGCGAAACGCAGCAACTGGATGATGTCGAGATCGTAAATGTAACCACCGCGCCCGGCGCCACGCCGGCCGAGCTTGCTGCGGCGAACCCCATTGGCAAAATCCCGGCGCTGGTGCGCAACGGCGGCGCCACGCTGTACGACAGCCGCGTGATCACGCGGTTTCTGGACGACCGCGCCAAGGCGGGCCTGTACCCCGCGACCAACCCCTGGGAGACGCTGACGCTGGAAGCCACCGGCGACGCGATCATGGAAGCAGCGGTCAGCATGGTTTACGAGCGGCGCCTGCGCGAGGCGGCGCAGCAGTCGGACACATGGGTCGAAAACCAGTGGGAAAAGGTGTCGCGTGGTCTGGATGCACTGGACAACCGCTGGATGGCGCATCTGCACGGGCCGCTGGATATTGGCCACGTCGCGGTGGGCTGTGCGCTGGGCTATCTGGATTTCCGGCACGAAGACCGCAACTGGCGCAATGGCCGCGATGCTTTGGCCGCCTGGGCCGCAAAATTCAACGCACGCGATTCGATGCAAGCAACTGTGCCCTAAGGCGGATGGGGTGATTCTTGCATTTCAGTGCGTCACAGGCTGATAAAGTTCCCACATGCGGGCACGTGCGACATCAATGATGCTGGACTGGACAGGTTCACCCCGTTAGATACCCCCCGAGGAAGGCCGCGCTTTGTTGCGTGGCCCCATTGGCGAATGACCCCCGAGGGTCAAGAGAGTTGGAGAAAACCCCGTGTCCCACACAGATGAACACGACGGCAACCGGCGCGACTTCCTGTACTACGCAACGGCGGGTGCAGGTGCTGTTGCAGTAGGTGCTGCCGTCTGGCCGCTGGTCAATCAGATGAACCCCTCGGCGGATGTTAAGGCGCAGTCGTCGATTCGCGTGGACGTGTCAGGCGTAGCGCCGGGCACACAGTTGACCGTGAAATGGCTGGGCAAGCCCGTGTTCATCCGTCTTCGCACCGAGGCCGAAGTGGCCGCAGCGAACGAAGTTGATCCGGCAAGCCTGCCCGATCCGATTGCACGCAACGCAAACATTGCGGCTGATGCGCCCGCCACCGACCCGAACCGGTCGCTGGTTCCGGTCGGCGGCGACGAAAATGCCGACAGCGAATGGCTGGTGATGATGGGCGTCTGTACGCACCTGGGCTGCGTGCCCTTGGGCGACGCGGGCGACTTTGGCGGCTGGTTCTGCCCTTGCCACGGTTCGCACTACGACACGGCGGGCCGTATCCGCAAAGGGCCAGCACCGCAGAACCTTCCGGTTCCTGTGGCTGAATTCGTGGACGCAACCACGATTAAACTGGGTTAAGGGAAGGGAACGCAATGTCTGGAATTCCTCACGACCATTACGAACCGAAAACCGGCGGAGAAAAATGGCTGCACAGCCGTCTGCCCGTTGTTGGTTTGCTGTACGACACATTGATGATCCCCACGCCCAAGAACCTGAACTGGATGTGGATCTGGGGCATCGTTCTGGTGTTCTGCCTGGTCTTGCAAATCGTCACCGGCATCGTTCTGGTGATGCACTATACGCCGCACGTCGATATGGCGTTTGCCAGCGTCGAGCACATCATGCGTGACGTGAACGGCGGCTATATGCTGCGCTATATGCACGCAAACGGCGCTTCGCTGTTCTTTGTAGCTGTCTATGCCCACATCTTCCGCGGTCTGTACTACGGGTCCTACAAGGCCCCGCGCGAGATCACGTGGATCATCGGCATGCTGATCTATCTGCTGATGATGGCAACCGGCTTTATGGGCTATGTTCTGCCTTGGGGTCAGATGTCGTTCTGGGGCGCCACGGTTATTACCGGTCTGTTCGGCGCGATCCCGTTCATTGGTGAAGGTCTGCAAACCTTCCTGCTGGGCGGGCCTGCGGTGGACAACGCCACGCTGAACCGTTTCTTCAGCCTGCACTACCTGCTGCCCTTCCTGATCGCGGGTCTGGTCATCGTGCACGTCTGGGCCTTCCACTCTACCGGCAACAACAACCCCACGGGCGTTGATGTGCGCAAAGGATCGAAAGAAGAAGCCGAGAAAGACACGCTGCCCTTCTGGCCCTATTTCGTGATCAAGGACCTGTTCGCGCTGGCCGTCATTCTGGTGGTGTTCTTTGCGGTCGTCGGTTTCATGCCGAACTACCTGGGTCACCCGGACAACTACCTGGAAGCCAACCCGCTTTCGACACCTGCGCACATCGTGCCGGAATGGTACTTCCTGCCGTTCTACGCGATCCTGCGGGCGTTCACTTCGGAAGTGTGGGTCGTTCAGATCGCGTCCTTCGTGACCGGCGGCATCATCGACGCCAAGTTCTTTGGTGTTCTGGCGATGTTCGGTGCGATTGCCGTTATGGCGCTGGTGCCGTGGCTGGATACATCTTCGGTACGTTCGGGCCGCTATCGCCCGATGTTCAAGATGTGGTTCGCGCTGCTGGTCGTCGACTTCATGGCCCTGATGTGGCTGGGGGCGATGCCTGCGGAAGAACCTTACGCCAGCTTCTCGCTGATCGCTTCGGCCTATTGGTTCGCTTACTTCCTGGTCATCCTGCCCTTGCTGGGCGTGATCGAGAAGCCGGACGCACAGCCCGCGACAATCGAAGACGACTTTGCCGCAAAAGTGGCCAAGACCGGTTCGGCCAAGGCCGACTCCGCGTCCCAGCCTGCGGAATAAGAGGATGAGCACCATGTTCAAGAAAATCGCACTTGGCGCTGCTTTGACCATTGGTCTTGCAGGGGGCGCTTATGCCGCTGGCGCAGAAGCGCATGTCGAAAACTTCGACTTTCCTTTCGACGGTCCGTTCGGCACCTATGACACCAACCAGCTGCAACGCGGGCTTCAGATCTACACCGAGGTTTGCTCGGCCTGCCACGGTCTGAAGTTTGTGCCGCTGCGGACCCTTGCCGACGAAGGCGGGCCCAGCCTGCCCGAGGATCAGGTGCGCGCCTATGCTGAACAGTTCGAGGTCTTTGATCCCGAGCTGGACGACACGCGCCCTGGCAAGCCGGTGGATCACTTTCCGCATTCGGCACTGGAAAACGCGCCCGATCTTAGCCTGATGGCCAAAGCGCGTGCCGGTTTCCACGGCCCTTACGGTCTGGGGATCAACCAGCTGATGAAGGGCATCGGTGGCCCCGAGTATATCGCCACCCTGCTGATCAGCTACGAAGAAGCGCCCAGCTGTGCGCCCGCAGATTTCCCGGGCCACTATAACGTTGCCTTTACGGCCGGTGGCTTCCCGGAAGAGTGCAAGGACGAGGACGGGCACCACATGTATCCGGGCAGCTGGATCGCCATGGCCCAACCGCTGAGCGGCGAGGACGTCGAGTTTGCGGATGGTCACTCGAACGAACTGCACCACGAAGCGCAGGACGTCGCGGCGTTCCTGATGTGGACCGCTGAACCCAAGCTGTCGCAGCGCAAACAGGCTGGCTTTGTCGGCGTTGTGTTCCTGACGCTGTTGTCGGTGCTGCTGTACCTGACCAACAAACGCCTCTGGGCGCCGGTCAAGAAAAAGTACAAGCGCAAGGACTAATCCTGACGCCTTGGACGACATGACAAACCCCCGCGCTGGCAACAGGGCGGGGGTTTTTCGTTGTCCGGCGTTTGGTGAAGTGTGTCAGGCCAGCAGGTGACTGTCCGCCATACCTGTGATGCTGGCGGTGACAATGCTGCCTTCGGTCCGGGGCGCGTCGAAATGCACTTCGGTGAATTGCGCCGTGCGGCCCATATGCGGGCTTTCCATGAGGATCTGGTGGGTGCGGCCCACCTGTGCGCTCAGGTGGCGCTGAACCTGCGCAGCACCCGCCGCACGCAGCCGTGCGGCGCGTTCCTTGATCGCGCGGCCGTTCACCTGCGGCATCCGCGCCGCAGGGGTTCCGGGACGGGGCGAATAGGGAAAGACGTGCAGCCACGTCAGGTCGCATTCCTCGACCAGCGCCAGCGCGTTTTCAAAATGCGCCTCGGTCTCGGTCGGAAACCCTGCGATGATGTCGGCACCAAAGGTCATATCGGGCCGCAGTGCGCGCGCCTCTTGGGCAAAGCGGATGGCATCGCCGCGCAAATGCCGCCGTTTCATCCGTTTCAGGATCAGGTCGTCGCCGTGTTGCAGCGACAGATGCAGGTGCGGCATCAACCGCTGTTCCGTGGCAATCGCCTGCATCAGCGCCTCATCCACCTCGATCGAATCGATCGAGCTGATTCGAAGGCGCGGCAGGTCGGGGACCAGTTTGAGAATACGCATCACCAGATCGCCCAGACGTGGCGCGGCAGGCAGGTCGGCGCCCCAGGACGTCAGATCGACGCCGGTCAGCACCACCTCGTTATAGCCACGGTCGACCAGCCGCTTGATCTGGTCCACCACGACACCGGCAGGCACCGAACGCGAATTGCCGCGACCGTAGGGAATGATGCAGAAGGTACAGCGGTGGTCACAGCCGTTTTGGACCTGCACATAGGCGCGGCTGCGGGTGCCAAAGCCGTCGATCAGGTGGCCGGCGGTTTCGGTCACCGACATGATGTCGTCAACCTGCACAGGCTCGGTGCCAAAGTTGCCGGCAAGACCGGACCACGTGTCCGGTTGCATCTTCTCTGTGTTGCCGATCACTGCATCGACTTCAGCCATGTTGGCAAAAGTGTCGGGTTCGGTCTGCGCGGCGCAGCCGGTCACGATCAGGCGGGCATTCGGATTGGCCTTGCGCAGCTTGCGGATGTCCTGCCGGGCCTTGCGCACCGCCTCGGCGGTGACGGCGCAGGTGTTCACGACAATCGCGTCTTGCAGGCCCGCACCTTCGGCCAGTTCCTTCATCGCCTCAAGTTCGTAGGCGTTCAGGCGACAGCCGTGATTCGAGAATATCGGGGCGCTCATGTCAGGCTATCCAGAAACGCCCGTGTCAGATGCCCCGAGAAGACATGCATCGTGGCGCCGGTCATCCAGACGCCATCGTCGCGCCAGGCGACCTGCAACTGCCCGCCGTCCAGATCAATGACCACTTCGCGCCCCGTCAGGCCACGCCGCGCCGCGGCGACGGTCGTGGCGCAGGAGGACGAGCCAGAGGCCAGCGTCAGCCCCACGCCACGTTCCCATACGCGCATGCGAATGCGGTCGGGGCCGGTGATCTGCGCCACCTGCACGTTGGTGCGTTGCGGGTACAGGGGGTGGTGTTCGATGCGGGGCCCAAGCTCGGACAGGTCGACAGCCTCGGCATCCTCTACGAAGAACGTACAATGCGGATTGCCCATGCCGGTTGCGGTGGGCGCGCCGTCAATCGGCAGTTCCAGCGTGTCCATTTCGTGGGCCAGCG
This sequence comes from Sulfitobacter sp., assembly GCA_034669925.1. GTDB lineage: Bacteria > Pseudomonadota > Alphaproteobacteria > Rhodobacterales > Rhodobacteraceae > Pseudosulfitobacter. Next base: position 1,965,184 of record JAXMOM010000001.1, on the reverse strand, counting down.
GAATTTCATCCCAGTTCAGTTGCGGATGGCCCATGTTGACCGAGGTGATTCCATCGCCCATGTCCTTTGCCGCCAGATCACCGCGATCCGTGGTCAGGTGCAACGTCTTGGCCCCGGTTTCGTCCATCAGATAGCGCGCGATGCAGCGTGTCGCATTGCCGCAGGCGGCCGACAGCGATCCGTCGGAATTGTAAAAGGTCAGGTGCGCGTCACCGGCCCCTTTGCCGATCACGGCCAACTGGTCGAATCCCACGCCACGGTGCCTGTCGCCCAAGGCTTGGGCCAATGCGGGCGTGATCGCCACGTCGTCCGCACGCGCGTCAACAACGACAAAGTCGTTGCCCAGCCCGTGCATCTTCATGAAGGGCAAATTTGTCCAAGAATCCTGTGTCATTTCGCGCATATAACCCCGCACCTGAAATGAATCCAGTACTCGGCAAATAAAGTTGGTGAATAGGGCTTGACCCCCCCGCCAAGTCTTTCTAGGTAGGCCGCCTAGTAGGGCCGTTAGCTCAGTTGGTAGAGCAACTGACTTTTAATCAGTAGGTCGTTGGTTCGAACCCAACACGGCTCACCACTAGATCAAAAGGCCCGGTCGATAAGACCGGGCTTTTTTGCTTTCTGGATCATTGTGTTTCGTGACGTGAGGTGCTGCTTTTGTCGGTGCTGCGGCTGGTGCATTCTGCATGGCGACAGTCACCAACAGAAAGCCGCCCGATGGACCAGACAGACGCCCCGACGCTTGGTGCATTGATTGCAGGGATGCGCAGCGGTTCAGATGGGCACATCGGCCACATTCCCCAAACGTGGATGCAAGGACGCACGGCATTCGGTGGCATCACCGCCGCGCTGGCGCTTGAGGCGGCGCGCCAGACCTTGCCCGACCTTCCACGGCTGCGGGCGGCGCAGCTTACCTATATGCGTCCGGTCACGGAATTGGTGCGTTTCGATGTGACCTTGGTGCGGGCCGGCCGGACCAGCAGCTTTGTCAAAGTCGACTGCTACAGCGAGGGTGCCTTGGGCGTTGTCGCCATGTTTACCTTTGGCGGCGCGCGTGACAGCAAACACAACCATGATTTTCACCCGGTTCCAGTTATCCCGGCGCGTGCGGACAGCGTTGCAATGACGCGGGGACGGGCGACAGGGTTCTGGAACAACTTTGACATGCTCCTTGCGCAGGGCGATGGATTGATCTCTGGCTCGGACCGGCCGGAATTTACCATCTGGACCCGATTGAAGGACGCCACAGGCGTGGCACCCGACGTGGCGCTGATGTGTCTGGGCGACAGCCTGCCCCCTGCGGCCATGGTCGGCTTTGACGCCCCTGCGCCGATCAGCACGATCACATGGGCGATGGATTTCGCTCGCGTGCCCGATGCGGTCGACTGGGTGTCGATCAAGGCCACCAGCCTGCAAGCGGCGGACGGCTATTCAGTGCAGCAGATGGAAATGCGCGACGACGCGGGCCAGTTGCTGGGCAATGCGCAGCAACTGGTTGCGTTGTTCGACTGACGTTCAGGCGGTGCGCCCGGCAAACTGGGTGACGGTGATCTTGGCGTCTTCCAGTGCGTTGCGCACTTCCGCGGCGATTTGCACGGCCGTGGGCGTGTCGCCGTGCAGGCAGATCGTATCGATGGGGGTTTCGATGTGTTTTCCCGAATCGGTGATGATCGCCTGCGCCTTGACCATATCCACCATGCGCTGACCCGCGACCTTGGGGTCGTGGATCACCGCACCGGGGATCGACCGGTCAACCAGCGTGGCGTCGTCGTTATAGGCGCGGTCGGCGAAGATCTCGCAGGCGAACTTGCAGCCCAGACTGCGCACGGCACGTTCCTGAGCGGTGGCGGCCAGCACCATCACGATCAGGTTTTCATCGACCGACAGCGCCGCCTCGTAGCAGGCGCGGGCCATGTCTTCGTCTTCGGATGTCATGTTGCCCAAGGCACCGTGCAGTTTCACATGGCGCACTTTCGCGCCCAGCGCGGCGGCCATGCCCAGCGACGCGCCGATCTGGCAGCGGATCGAGTTTTGCAGCGATCCGGTGGGCATCTGGATGCGTCGGCGGCCAAAGCCTTGAATGTCGGGAAAACCGGGGTGCGCGCCGATGCCAACGCCATTTTGCAGCGCGATGCCCATGGTGGTGGCCATCACATCAGGGTCACCCGCATGGGCCCCGCAGGCGATGTTGGCCGATGTCACGGTGGTCAGCAGGCTGGCGTCGTCGCCCATGTTCCAGGGGCCAAAGCTTTCGCCCATATCGGCGTTCAGATCCACTTGCATGGCGGTGTTCCTTTATTCAAACGGGTCGGCTTGCGCCGAGATGGCCCCGCTGACCAGTTGGTAGGACAGCAGGTCGGATATGTCGTTGATGTCGCGCACCAGCGGTTGCGCCTTGGCGGCCAGACCGGCGCGGGCCTTGGCGTCTTGCTGCTGGATCACGACGGCCTCGTCCAGTGTAATGAACTGGAACGTGATCTGTCCGCCCGCAGGGGTCTGCGCCATACGGGGCAGGTCGGCGGGGATGACGGTGCCAATGCGGGGATACCCGCCAGTGGTCTGGCTTTCGCACATCAGCACAAAGGGGGTGCCGTCGCCGGTGATCTGAATGTCGCCCTGCACGATGACCTCGGACACGATGGTGCGCATCCCCTGGGCGGCAAACCCCTCGCCGTCGTGTTCCATACGGATGCCCTGACGGTTGGCACGCGGGTCGCGTTTGAATGCGGTGGCTTCGAACCGTGCGCGTTCTTCGGGCGGGAAATGGTTGGTCTGCACCGATGGCACGATGCGCACGGTGCCACCGTCAAACCGCTTGTCGCGGGGCAGGAAAAATCCGGTGCGGTTGCCGCTATCAGGCAGGGCGGGCAGCGTGTCGCCCTTGGCAATCAGTTTGCCCAGACCGGCGGACATATGGCCACCACGTGCGCCCATGCGCACCGGTGCGTCAAATCCGCCGCCGATGTGCAGATAGCCATAGCTGCCCGAGCGTGCAGCCCCAATGGTCAGACGTTGGCCGGCCTGCATCTGATGCGCCGCGTTCCATGCGGCGCTGGCGTCGTCGATGCGGGCGGTCATATCGGCACCCGTCAGGGCAATGCGCAGGGGGGCCGTGGCCTCGAACACACCGCCGACGCTGGCGATTTCCAGAACCGCGCAGTCGGGGGATTGCTTTAGCAAGGCAGCCCCTTCGTGCACCGCCAGCGTGTCGATGGCACCGCCCCGGGTCAGGCCCGAGGCAATATAGCCGGGCCGGCCCAGATCCTGATAGGCGGCGGCAGGGCCGATCTGGATGACCTTCAGGGCGGCGGTCATGGCAAGGCTTCCCACGTTGCACCGCCCGCGCCGTCAGCGTTGTTGGCAGCGATGGTCTTGTAATCGGCGGGGGTCGTGGCGTGGAACAGCAGTTCGTCCCCCGGTGACAGCGGGAACGGCGTGTCGGACGTGGGCCGGAAGGTGTGGAACGCGGTCTGCCCCACATGACGCCAGCCAGTCGGCGTGTCGTTGGAAAACAGGCACAGTTGTCGCACCGCGGCCACCAGTGCCCCGCGCGGGATGTTGGGGCTAAGCGTGCCCAGGCGCGGGATGTTCCAATGTTCGCCCAGCGTGCCCAGATAGGGCTGTCCAGGGGCGAACCCGATGGTGATCACACGCATGCGGGTGCTGGTCAGCTCGGCGACGGCGTCCTCGGGCGACAGGCCGGCCGCGTCGGCGGCCTCGTCCAGTTGCGGGGCCAGATCGCCGCCGAACACCGCCGGAATATGCCACAGCTTGCGCCCCTCGGGCAGGGGGGCCGCGAACCAGTCGCGGGTGGCCAGCAGGTCGGTCAACTGCTCGGTGATACCTGCTGCGGAATGCTGCGCCAGGTCAGTGCGAAAAAAGGCCGAGATCAGCGAGGTGGCGCTTTCCTGCACCCAATCCCAGCCTTGGGCATCGACAGCCGCGCGAAAGGCCAGGGCGGCGCGGTTTGCCGTGTCATCCAGTGCCTCGGCAAAGGTGACGAGGACGCCTGAGAGGCCGACCGTGTGAATCGTTGGATAGGTATTGGACATGTTCGGACACTACCTTTTCTTCCGGCGGGTGCAATCGTTGTCGTGGCGTGGGGGCCAGCCCCTTGGCCTGCGGTCGTCCCCCCGGAGTTTATCGGGCAAGATGAAGAATCAGAGCGGCGCGCGCAGCCAATCGGGGGCAAAATCGATCTCGCTCACCCCGGCGAGGTTCAGGATGCGGTTTAACTCCGCCATCAGGGCCGCCGTGCGTCCCTTGCCCCAGCGGATGCCGCGTTCGGGCCACAGCGCGCGGACCCGGAGTGTGTCATCGGCGCGAAAGGCCTTCATGTCGATGCGGCCCACCAGCCGGTCACCTTCGAGGATCGGAAAGACATAGTAGCCGTAGGTGCGTTTGGGTTCGGGGACGAAGACTTCGATCCGGTAGTAAAACCCGAACAGTTGCTCGGCGCGTTTGCGGTCGCGCAGGGCGGGATCAAACGGGCTGAGGATGCGCAGGCGTGGACTGGGCGGGGACTGTATCGCAGGATCGTCCAGCAGGTCGGGGCGGGCATAGGCGGCGCGCAGACTGCCGTCGGCGCTCTGGATGTCGACGGGAATGATGGTGCCACGGGCAAGTGCCTGATTGATCCAGACTTGCGCCTCGGCGGGGCGGATGTGGCCCCAGAAGGCGGCCAGTTCGCTGTGCGAGGCAAAGCCGAGGCGGTCCAGCGCCTGAGTACAGCACCAGTCGATGGTTTGCTCGGTGTCCGGCGCATTCGCGGGATCGGCCAGCGTCGTGTCGATCACCCGCTCGGTCAGGTCATAGCGTTTCTGGAACCCGCTGCGTCCGGTGACCGCCAGCGCGCCAGACCGCCACAGGTATTCCAGCGCGGTCTTGGACGGGTGCCAGTCCCACCAGCCGCCCGAGCCTTTCTTTTCGTCTGTGCCGACATCAGAGGACGAACAGGCCCCGTGGTCGCGGATGTGGTCCAAAACCGTCTGGTACTGTGCCTCGAACCCTGCGCGGCGGTCCTTGCTCCACGCTTTTTTCAGCCTTTCGGCATCGCGGGTGCGGCGCATGTGCCAGTTAGGGTAGAATTCCATCGGGATCACGGCAGCGTCGTGCGTCCAATGTTCGAACAGGGCGCGGTCGCGGGTGTACAGCGTTTCCAGCGCCTTGGGTCGATAGCGGGGGCGTCGGGCAAACAAGATCAGATCATGTGCGCGGGCAACCGTGTTGATACTGTCAAGTTGCACAAATCCCAGACGAAAGATCAGCGTTTTCAGCGCGTCGCCATGCCCGGCGCCCTGAGGCGCTTCAAGCAGGGCATGTCGGTCAAGAAAAACCCGACGCGCGCCGGTGTTGTCCAGAGCGGCTCGCGTCACACGCGGCGGCGGCGCAACGTATCGCCAAGGCTGATCTTGGGCGTCAGCGTGATCTTTTGCGGCTCGGTCGGTGCGCCTTCTTGGCCGTGGTCGCGGATGATCTCGGCCGCGGCGCGACCAATCTCAAGACGGCAGGCGTCCATCGTTGCCAATTGACGGGGCAGACCTTGCAACAGCTCAACTCCGTTGAAGCCCGCCAACCCGATCTGTCCGGGCACGTCGATGCCCTGATCCAGAAGGTACAACAGCCCGCCCGCGCCGATCATGTCGTTCGAGTAATACAGGAAATCGAGATCGGGACTGCGGTCCAGCATGGCCTTGGTCATCTCGCGCCCCTTTGCCAGGGCCGAACCGCCTGAGTAAAATTCGCGGTCTTCGATCTCGACACCCGCCTTGGCAAGATGTTCTGTAAACCCTTCGAACCGTTTGCGCGCCCGGTGGTCCAGCGGCATCTTGGTGCCCATGAATCCGATGTGCTGGTACCCTTGCTTCAGGATCGCACGCGCCATTTCCGCGCCCGCGCGGCGGTGGGAAATGCCCACCATCGAATCAACGCAGCGCCCGTCGGTGTCCATGATCTCAACCACCGGAATGCCTGCGTTGGTCATCATGGCGCGCGCCGCGTCGGTGTGTTCCAGCCCCGCAATGATCACGCCCGACGGACGCCACGACAGCATCTCGTACAGCACCCGTTCTTCCTTTTCGGGCAGGTAATCGGTGACACCTACGACCGCTTGCAACGGCGTGTCGTCAAGGATCTGGTTGATGCCGGTCAGCACCTCGGGGAACACCATGTTGCCCAGCGACGGAATGATCACCGCCACCAGATTGACCCGCTTCGACGCCAACGACCCGGCGATCTGATTGGGTACGTAGCCCAGTGTCGTCGCGGCTTCGAGCACCTTTTTACGTGTGGCATCGGACACATCGCCTCGATTGCGCAGCACGCGGCTGACGGTCATTTCGGACACCCCCGACGCTTCGGAAACGTCACGCAGGGTGAGGGGGCGTTGGGGGCGGTCGGTCACAAAAGCCATCCTGTTGTTATCATAGGATCAGTAAGCCTCAGCCGCACAAAAGGTGCAAGGCTGCGCTGTCGTTTGGTGACAAAGCAAACCAGAGGCGATATGGGTCGGCGCGGCGGCCCCGTGGCTCAACTGGATAGAGCAGCCCCCTCCTAAGGGGCAGGTTGCAGGTTCGAATCCTGCCGGGGTCGCCAAATCTCTAATTTCATTTATATTTATCCTTATTTTTCAAGGCGATGCCTATTTGTGTCCCGTTCTTGGGTTGCGCGTGTCCCAAATCACGCACCCTTCATGATTAGTCTAACGATCTGTTCGCGATCTGCTGCGCGGGTGTAACGCTCGACTTCCTTAAGCGTCACATGGCCTGCCATGGCAGCGATTTGATGCACCGATTTCCCTTGTTCTGCCCAGTAGACGCAAAACGCTTTACGCAAACCATGAAGCCTAGCCGTCATCCCAGCTTGTATAGCGGCCTCGCCAAACATGTTGCCGATACTCTCAACCGCATATGGTTTGCCATGGCTGCTCAGGATGAAGGTTGGAGAGATATCCGGTGTCCGAGCAATAACGGCCCGTAATTCATGTGTGAGAGGAACATAGCTGGTAACACCTGTTTTGGCTCGATCAAAAATCAGCATGTTATCCCTGATATTGTGCCGCCCAATGTGCGCCAGATCAACCCTCGCGGCCCCAGTGTATAGTGCAAGGTCAAAGATCAGACGCTGGACCGAGCCAATCTCCCATTGTGCTATGAACGCGGAAATATCGTCGGCGTCGGCAGTTGGGAACTCTTTCGGCGTCGGCTTATCGATTTCAATGCCTGCCATTGGGTTATGTCTGATGTAGCCAAGCCGCTTGGCGTGCTCAAACACGGGCTTCAATGCCTTGTATTCGTTCACCGCACCATGGCCACCTTTAGCATAGAGAGCGGTTTCGATAGCTTGCGGCGAAATCTGAGATAATAGGCGCTTGCCTTGGTTCTTCGCGTAGCGTTTGAAAATAGCTTTGCGAGACTTCTTGGTGCCGTCGCTGTACTCGTTGAGCCATCTCCAGTTTCCGGATTGATAGGCAGCCAGCGCCCAAGCAAATGTACCTCTGTCCGGTGTGATCGCGTCAGGAGGGCTATGCTCCCACTTTGCATGCTCGACCCAATATGCTGCCTTCACTCTCGGGTCGGATGGCTCATGCCCATGAACACCAAGCGAGATTTCTTTGCCAAAGCGTCGATAGACATGAAACCATCGCCCTCGCCGCATCCTCGAACGCAAATATTTTTCACCCACTTTTTACCTCCGCCGAAAATGGTTCGTCAGGCCATGACTGGAAAGAAAGCTGACCATCATAGATGAACGTAACCCCGTCAGGGCCAATTCTGTGAATTTTCGCATCGGGATTCAGCTTGGACATCAAGTCGCTCAAATCGCGAATCTGTTTTTCTGTTGGCATGGACGGGGCGGCGGGGCGGCTCATGCAGTAGTCCTATCGGAAAAGGTAATCAGAAGCAGCTTTGACATGCAGAACTATTTTGGCTCAATCATGTTGCTATCGACATATTCGCTGAGAGCAGATGTCGGTAGGTAGTAGTTGCGCCCGATTTGGACGAAACGAACTTTTCGATCACGAATGAGCCGCCGAATTCTTCCGATCGGCCAACCGGACAGTTGCGACAATTTCTGAGGCGTCACGAAGTCTTGTGACATGTGGTCTGTTTGTGGCATGATTGATCCCAACAGAAAGATTGCACCAAGGGAAGCGCAATTGCACTACATTAAGATCATTTACAACACAAATGTATTGCGAGTCAACTTCGGATGCCGTTGATCGACAATACCGCCATCGGCACACGTTTAAGTATGCTGCGTCAGAAAGAGAATCTTTCACAGGGCGAAATGGCTGCCGCACTCGGTGTCTCTGTCGCGGCATACCGGAACTACGAATGGGGCAACCGCGAGACCCCGGTTTCTGTTCTAGCCAAGGCGGCCGAGATGGCGGGAACCACAATTGATAGCTTGGTCCTAGGGGAAGTCGGGTTGTCCAGCGAAGCCATAGCGACCCAACTTGCCCGTATCTTCCCGCACCTCGGCTCCGCAGAACTTCAAGCTCACGTTGGGGCTATAGCGTTTTTGCTCAAGCAGACGCTTTCCAAGCCCGAGTTCAGTGATCGCGATATCGCTGAATACATGGAATCCCGAAAAGGTCAGAACTGATGGATCACCAGAATTTCCTCAAACAATACAACAACAACCTGATCAACGGTCTGGGCGCGCGGTTGATTTCTGCTGGCTTCGTTTTCTGGGTGCTAATGGCCCTGTTCATTCCGGCCAGACTCGTACCTGAACAGTATTCTTCTGTGGGGTTGGCCTTCCTGATCCTGAGCTTCGTCGGCGCAATCGGTGTCATCCTGGTTGCTCTGGCTGTTCGCGAGATTGAAAAACGGCGGGTGCGTGAATGCTGAACGGCCAGATTCGCTCTCAAGTCGACCAGATATGGAATGCCTTCTGGTCGGGTGGTGTCTCCAACCCGCTCTCAGTGATCGAACAGATCACCTACCTGCTCTTTATCAAGCGGCTCGACGAAATTCACACGCGGGAAGAGGCGAAGGCCAACGTTCTGGGCTCAGAGATGGAGCGGCGCATCTTCCCTGAGGGCACCTTCACATACAAGGTCAGCGACGATCCGAAAGATGACGAAACCATCGAACGTCCTTACGACGATCTGCGTTGGCAACGGCTGATCAACTTTGAAAACCGCGAAAAGATGAAGCTGATGGATCAGCACGTCTTTCCCTTCATGCGGACGATGGCGGAGGAAGGAACAGCTTTCGCCACCCACATGAAAGACGCGCGCCTGGGTTTTTCCAGCCCGGCCCTTCTCGACAAGGTCATGCGCCTGCTCGATGGCATCCAAATGGATGACCGCGACACCAAGGGCGATGTCTACGAATACATGCTCGGCAAGATCGCCAGTGCCGGGCAAAATGGCCAGTTCCGCACGCCGCGTCACATCATTGAGCTGATGGTGCGCCTGATGGCTCCCACACCCAAGGATACGATCTGTGACCCTGCGGCGGGTACCTGTGGCTTCCTTGTTACGGCAGGGGAATATCTGCGCGAAACCCACGCGGAAATGCTGCGCAACAAGGAAGCGCGCGAGCACTTCCATAGCCATATGTTCCACGGGTTCGACTTCGACCCGACCATGCTCCGTATCGGGTCGATGAACATGGTTCTGCACGGGGTCGAAAATGCGGACGTCGCTTACCGTGATAGCCTGGCCGAAGAACATGGGGCAGACACGGGCGCCTACTCCCTGATCCTTGCCAACCCGCCGTTCGCCGGGTCGCTCGACTACGACGCAACGGCCAAAGACTTGCAGAAGATTGTCAAGACCAAGAAGACGGAACTCCTGTTCCTCGCCTTGTTCCTGCGGCTCATGCGCACTGGCGGGCGGGCAGCGGTGGTCGTGCCGGACGGGGTGCTGTTTGGGTCAAGCAAGGCGCACAAGGACATCCGCAAGATAATCGTCGAGGATCAAAAACTCGATGCAATCATCAAGCTGCCCTCAGGCGTGTTCCGCCCCTATGCCGGGGTCTCTACTGCCATCATGATCTTCACCAAGACCGAAAGCGGCGGCACAGACAATGTCTGGTTCTACGACATGACCGCCGACGGGATGAGCCTTGATGACAAGCGCACCGAACTGCTGGCCCCCGAAAAGCTAGGGCCGATCCCCGTCGAGGCGCTAAGCGAGGACGAACACGCCAAGAACAACCTGCCCGATATCCTGGCTCGTTGGGGCGCGCCGGAGGCAGAGGCCGAGCGGCCCCGCACCGCGCAGAGCTTCATGGTGCCGCTGGCGGATATTCAGGCCACGGGCACATGGGACCTGTCGCTCAACCGCTACAAGGAAGTGGAACACGCCGAGATCGACCACCAGGCCCCGAAAGAGATCATCGCCGAACTGCGTGCGATTGAGGCCGCGATTGCCGAAGGGTTGGATCGGTTGGAGGGGATGCTGGGATGATTGAAGCGTCCGCCCAACTTGGCGAGGTATCACAGTTCATTCGGGGCATAACTTTCAAGCCGCACGACGTAGTGGGGTTGGGTGAGGCCGACAGTGTGGCATGCTTTCGAACCAAAAACGTGCAGGTTGATCTCGACCTTTCTGATGTTTGGGCAGTTCCTCGTTCGTTTGTGAAGAAAGAAGAGAAACTCACCAAAGAAGGGGACCTAATACTTTCGACAGCCAATAGCTGGAACCTTGTCGGCAAGGCGTCATGGGTGCCAAAGCTCGATTGGGATGCAACCGCTGGCGGTTTTGTTTCGATTCTACGCGCTGATCCGGAACGGGTATTTCCACGTTATCTATACCATTGGATTGTAACTGGTCAGACACAGGCTGCTCTCCGAAGCTGTGCCAGGCAAACGACCAACATTTCCAACTTGAGCATCGCTCAAGCTCAAGAACTCGAAATCCCCCTCCCATCTTTGGAGGAGCAAAGGCGAATTGCGGGGATACTGGATCAGGCGGACGCGCTCCGCCGCCTCCGCGCCTGCGCCCTCGACAAACTGAACTCCCTCGGCCAAGCGATCTTTTATGAGATGTTTGGGGACCTTAGAGATAACCCCTTTAACTGGCCTCAACCAAGCTCGCTCGGCGAGATCGCGGACGTCGTTTCCGGAATTACAAAGGGTAGGAAGACCAGGACCAGCGATCTACGCGAAGTTCCATACCTTGCGGTTGCAAATGTCCAAGACCGCCATCTGAAACTTGATGTAGTGAAAACTATCGAGGCAAGCGAAACGGAGATAGACCGGTTTCGGCTTCAGAAGGACGACATCCTCCTGACGGAGGGCGGCGACCCGGATAAACTTGGCCGCGGAACGCTGTGGAACGATGAACTGGCCGAATGTATCCATCAGAACCATGTGTTTCGGGTTAGAGTTGAGGCTGAAGGCGTACGCCCAACTTTCTTGAGTTGGCAGATCGGTAGCCCAGCAGGGAAAGCGTATTTTCTCAAGTTGGCGAAACAGACCACCGGCATCGCATCTATCAATAAGACCCAGCTCAAGGGCTTCCCGGTCTTGCAGCCGCCTCTGCCACTTCAGCTTGAGTTCGAGCAACGTTTGGCCGCCTTGTCAAAAAGCACAAAGTCAGGAATGTCCGGGTATGAAGGCCTAGAAGCACTCTTCGCCTCCCTCCAACATCGCGCCTTTCGGGGGGAACTCTGAGATGAGGGGCGAGATCATCGGCGTCTGGTCCGAGATGTGGCGGCAGGTCTGGCGCAAGCTGGCCGGTCACCGCGATGCGCCGGAAGATCTCTTTTGCGAACTTTACCGCGAACTCAACAAGTCTTTCGTCGTGAAGCTGGACCCGGCCACCTCCCTTGCCGCGATTGTGGATGACAAGGATGAAGCTCGCATCGCCTTCCGCGACACGAAGGCCAACGCGCTGACAGGCGAGCTTGCCGCCGTCGAATTTCTGGAACGCGCCCACACGGTCATCGAAGACTTTGGCAGCGAGGCCCTGACCAATAGGTATTTCCTGCTGGTCCGCGATTTCCTCGACAAATACAGCCTCCGCTACGACCTTCGACGTCCTTGCAGCTTACATCCGACGCTGCCTGGCGTCTTTGCTCGCCTGATGCGCGACTTGCGGCATATTACGTCTCAGGACGCAGCTCTTGCGGCGCTCATGCATGATTTCGAGGAATGCGTTCGCGACCTGAAAGGTGATCAGTCTCCAAGAAAAGTAAAGCAGTGTATCTCCGCTCAGTTCAATCTTCTCGAAGCGCTGCTCAAACAACACCCTGACGTGATTGCCTTCAACGCTACGGCCCGACGTGAAGCGAACACATTCGGCGCGATGTGTGATCGAACGGTCGTCTGGCCGCACGAGCAGATCAAGGAATCGGCAAAGGGCATCTATCGCTTTGCCAACGACTATCCCGGCATCCGTCACGCAGGCACAGCCGCCAGCCAGCTACGCGAGATTGAAATGCGCGATTTGATCTCTGTGACCATCATGCTTGCCGGTTTCACACCCTATTTCACCGATGCCCTGGACGCCGGGCACGCCTATTCAGATTAATTCCAATAACGAGTTCGTTAAGATGAAAGCCACCGATGCCAACCTCCTGAACTTCATCAACAGCGCTTCGCAGTTTGTCATTCCGATCTATCAGCGGACCTATTCCTGGACTGAACGGGAATGTCGTCAGTTATGGGAGGATATACGGCGTGCGGGGCGTAGTGGTCATATCCCCGTGCATTTCCTCGGCTCCGTCGTTTACATCGAAGAAAGCCTGTCCAACACGTCCAGTCGCGCACCGCTGCTTGTCATCGACGGCCAACAACGCCTGACCTCGGCCACACTTCTCCTCGCGGCTTTGTCCCGCAAGGTGGGCGACGATGAGCCGGTCGATGGCTTCTCATTTAAGAAAATCCGCAACCGATACCTGATGGACCCAGATGAAAGCGGCGAACGTGCCTTCAAGTTATTGTTGTCCAAAGCCGACCGAACGACGCTGAACGCTGTTGTGCTGGGGGATGAGTTGCCTGAGCCGCATTCGGTGCGTGTTGCCGAGAACTTCAAGATGTTTTCGCGTTGGCTCGACCAGGACGACGCGGCTGTGTCGGAGGTTTGTTCTGGACTTGCAAAGCTGATGATCGTGGACGTGGCGCTCAGCCGGGAACATGACAACCCCCAACTGATTTTCGAAAGTATGAACTCGACTGGCAAGGAGCTGTCACAGGCCGATCTGATCCGCAATTTCGTCTTGATGGGTTTGGAGCCGAAGCTTCAAACCCGACTCTACGAGCAATACTGGCGGCGCATGGAAGAAGGCTTTGGTCAGGCTGCATATGCTTCGCACTTCGACGGCTTCATGCGGAACTATCTGACCGTCGTGACGGGGACGATTCCCAGACTTGATGACGTCTACGACGCTTACAAGGCGTATTCCCAAGAACAAATTGGCGGTAGCCGCGAGGTGGAAGACCTCGTGCGGGAGGTCTGGGAGTTCTCGCAGTACTACGGTGCGCTCGTACTGGGACAAGAAAAAGAAAAGGCCTTGGCGCTCGGTTTTAGGGACCTGCGAGAACTGAAAGTTGATGTCGCCTACCCATTCCTGCTGGAGGTCTACAAAGACTATAAAACCGGTGCATTGGGCTCCGACGATTTTCTTGAAGTGGTGCGTTTAGTCGAGACGTATGTCTTCCGCCGTGCGATCTGTTCAGTGCCGACGAACTCACTCAACAAGACTTTCGCAACGTTTGGCCGTGAGTTGAAAAAGGATCGCTATCTGGAAAGCGTCAAGGCACACTTGCTCAACATGAAGTCGTATCGCCGGTTTCCTCGTGACGAGGAATTCATCGCGCGCATTCAAGACCGCGACCTCTACAACTTCCGCAGTCGCACTTACTGGCTTCGGAAGTTCGAGAACTTCGGAAGAAAGGAGCGTGTCGAAGTCGATGATTACACGATTGAGCACATCCTGCCGCAAAATGAGAAACTATCAACAGAATGGCAAACCGCCCTCGGGTCTGACTGGGCCGCCGTGCAGGAGAAATGGCTTCACACTTTGGGGAACCTGACGCTTAGCGGGTACAACTCCGAATATAGCGACAAAAGCTTCGCTGATAAGCGCGACATGGCTGGCGGCTTTAAGGAAAGCCCTTTGCGCGTCAATAAGGGGTTGGGTTTGTTGGGGACATGGAACGAAGCTGCGATCAAGTCGCGGGCCCAACAGCTCGCGCAGCAGGCTGCTGAAGTTTGGGCGGCACCTTCTCTGAGCACCGAAGTGTTGGCGACCTATCGCACCCCGACTGAAGTGACCAACGGCTACAACATCGAAGATCATCCGCACCTTACATCAGGCAAGATGAAAGACCTATTCGAGAAGTTTCGTCGCGAAGTAATGGCGCTGGACCCGAGTGTAAGCGAACAGTTCCTGAAGCTTTACGTGGCTTACAAGGCCGAAACAAATTTCGCGGATGTCGTACCACAGGCCAAGGCGCTCAGGATTTCTATCAATATTGAACCTTATGAACTGAACGATCCGCGTGGGATGGCGGTCGATGTCACTGATGTAGGTAGATGGGGCAATGGAAATACCGAGGTCAAGCTAACGGACCACGAGGACTTGCCATATGTCTTGGGGTTGGTACGGCAAGCGCTGGACCGTCAACTCGGAGCGGATGAGCCAGCATGACCCAATTCGTTTTCTTGACTGCTGATTTCCCCGACCTTCTAGCCCACGCGAAGAAGGCTGAGAGTGCGGCACTATCCGACCCTCGGGGCGCATGCTTCTGGGCGCGGTTGACCTTGGAAACAGCGATAAAATGGATATACCGCAACGACCCGTCGATGCGCTCGCCCTACCAGGACACCCTCGCGGCGTTGATTGCCGAGCCGTCGCTCGGCCAACTCACTGGCCCGGCTATCGTAACCAAAGCGCGTTTTATTAAAGATCAAGGTAACCGGGCAGCGCATGACAGTGGTAAGCCGATCAAGCCTCAGGACGCCGCCGCCGTTGTGCGTGAACTGTTCCATGTCTGCTATTGGATGGCGCGGACCTATGCAAAGGATGCGAAGCCAGACCCTTCGTTGCAGTTCGATGCCTCGAAGCTGGAAAAAACTCTGACGATTAGTGCCAGCACAGTTGCACAAATCCAGGCATTGAAAGAGAAGCACGACGCCGATGCGAAAGCGCGAAAGGACGCTGAAGCCGCTGCGCGCGCATCTGAGGAAGGTCGAAAGACCCTTGAAGCTGAACTCGCGAAAGTTCGGGCTGAAATCAAAGAAGTCCGCAAGGCCAACACTGCGGTACAAGATGACCACGACTATAATGAAGCCGCGACGCGCGATGCTTTTATTGATCTGCTGCTGAACGAGGCTGGGTGGCCGCTCGACCAGGACCACGACCGTGAATTTTCGGTATCAGGCATGCCTAATGACAAAGGTGAAGGCCTTGTCGATTATGTGCTTTGGGGAAACGATGCCAAGCCACTCGCCTTGGTCGAAGCGAAACGAACCAAGAAGGACAGTCGGATAGGGCAGCAGCAAGCCAAGCTTTACGCCGATTGCCTTGAAGCAATGTATGGGCGCCGTCCGGTAATTTTCACGACGAACGGCTATGAACACTGGCTCTGGGACGATCAGATGTATCCTCCGCGTCGTGTATCGGGCTTCATGAAGAGGGATGAGCTCGTCCTGCTCCACCAACGTAGAGGCACCAGAAAATCGCTAGATGGGGTGTCCGTAGATCAGGGTATTGCTGGTCGCTTCTACCAGCAGCGTGCAATTCGCCGGGTAGGAGAGGCCTTTGAACGAGACCGACAGCGGAAGTCCCTGCTGGTCATGGCGACGGGGAGCGGCAAAACGCGGACTGTCATTGCACTGATCGACCAACTCATGCGCGCGAATTGGGTGCGGCGTGTGCTCTTCCTAGCAGATCGCGTGGCTCTGGTGAAACAGGCACACAATGCCTTCAAGACACACTTGCCGACGGCGGCAAGTGCGAACCTGCTGAAGAAGCATGACCCGGCCAGGAACGATCATTCTGGTGCTCGTATTTTTCTATCGACCTATCCCACGATGATGGGGTTGATTGACGACGTCAAAGGCGGTGAAAAGCAGTTTGGCCCCGGCCATTTTGACTTGATCGTGATCGACGAAGCGCACCGCTCTGTCTATCGGAAGTACCGTGCCATCTTCGACTATTTCGATGGACTCTTGGTCGGGCTCACGGCGACGCCGCGTGAAGAGATTGACCGCGACACATACTCCCTCTTCGAGTTGGAACGCGGAATACCAACCGACAGTTATGACTTGGAGGACGCGGTGGCGGATGAATATCTCGTGCCACCTAGGTCGATCTCGGTCCCTTTGAAGTTTCAACGCGACGGTATCGACTACGACAGCCTTTCTGACGAAGAAAAAGCCGAGTGGGACGCGATCGAATGGGATGACGATGGCACTGTTCCTGATCGGGTGGAGTCGGCCGACTTGAACCGCTGGTTGTTCAACAAGGATACAGTGGACAAAGTCCTTGAGCATTTAATGACCAACGGCATCAAAGTCGCCGGAGGCGACAGACTTGGGAAGACCATCATTTTCGCTAAGAACAGCGACCACGCGAAGTTCATTGTCGAGCGCTTCGATGCCAACTACCCACACTACATGGGCCAGTTTGCGCGTCTCATCGACTACAGTGTCACCTATGCCCAATCATTGATTGACGATTTCTCAGAAGCGGAGAAAGCCCCCCATATCGCGGTCTCCGTCGATATGTTGGATACAGGCATTGATGTGCCGGAGGTCGTAAACCTCGTCTTCTTTAAGATTGTACGTTCTAAAACGAAGTTTTGGCAAATGGTTGGTCGAGGGACCCGAACTTGCGAGGATCTGTTCGGGCCAGGGCAGGACAAAGAAGCGTTCATCATCTTTGACTTCTGCCAAAACTTAGAGTTTTTCAATGAGAACCCCCAAATCACGGATGGCCCCGCAGCGCGACCAATCGGTGAACGCCTTTTCGTTTCGCGTGTCGACTTAATAAACACTTTGGTCGAAAACGGGAACGAGAGCTCATTGGCCGTCGATATCAAGGATCGTCTGCACCAAGAAGTTCTCGGTATGAACCTTGAGAATTTCATTGTGCGTCGAGTGCGCCGATCCGTCGAGCGCTTTCAAAGGGCTGACGCATGGGACGTGCTTGACCTCGATGCACGTCTTGCCCTGGCTGAGGAGATTGCAGGACTTCCCTCAGCCTTCGAAGATGGCGGTCTCGCAGCAAAGCAGTTTGATCTTTTAGTGCTCAATGCTCAGTTGCTTCTGCTTCATGGCGGCGCCGCCTTTGCCAACCTCCAGCGGCGGATCGTGTCATTTGCCTTCGCTTTGGAGAGACTTTCCAACGTTCCGGCGGTCGCAAAGGAGCTTGAGCTTGTGTTGGCAATCCAAACGGACGAATTTTGGCAGGATATCACGCCTGAAATACTCGAAGACATCCGCCGACGTTTGCGCAACCTTGCTGAACTGATCCAGCCTAAAGAACGAAAGAACGTTGTTACGGATTTCGAGGACAGTATCGGCGAAGCGGCGACCATCGACTTGCCCGAAGTTGGGAGCGGTGTGGACAAGGTGCGCTTTAAGGCAAAGACGCGAAAGTTCATTGAGGCCCACTTAGACCACATAGCGATCCAGAAAATCAGGCGCGGTGAACAGCTTACGCCTGCCGATCTTGAAGAACTAGAACGGATGCTGATTTCTGAAGGTGTTGCCGATCAGGAAATACTAGAAGAGCTTCAGAACGAGGGCGGTCTGGGGGTATTCCTGCGCTCTCTGACCGGTCTGAGCCGATCTGCCGCAAAAGACGTATTCAGCAACTTCGCGGCAGCCAACCAACTTTCGGCAAATCAAACCGAGTTTATCGAGCTGATCATCAACAGTCTCTGTGAAAACGGTGTGGTCGACCCCAAAAGCTTCTATGAGAGCCCATATACTGATCTAGACGACATGGGCGTTAACGGACTTTTTGATCCGACACAAACAGCTCAAATCGTCTCATTAGTTCGGAGCATCAATGAAACAGCTGCTGCTTGACCAGCGTCATGAAAACCATTCGAAGTGATGGTGTTTGAGGTTTGAAATATTGGCTAAAATTGTTGTTCGACCGCCAAGTGGCAGGAGCATCCCAACATCGACAAAGCACACCTCTTTAGGCCAACGAGAAACACTCGAGTCGATTCTGGTCAACTTGGGCGCTGCCTTGGGTATAGCTGAGATCGAAAAGGCGACCAGTGCGCGAGGCTCAGATTTCTATAGGCCCTTGGGCACGACAACCTTTCAAAGCGCAACAAACACTATTTTGGAACTGTCCGAGAAGTTAGCCAACCGCAGCGGGTAGCTGCTTTCCACCGTGGTCTGAAATCCAAAAACAGCCCGTCTATTGATCGGAGCTTTCTGGCTTTACCAACTCGACATGGCTGACGCCAAGCGCTTGCGCCAGCTCGTAGAGCGTGATCACGGTAGGGTTGCGCTTTCCTCGTTCCAGACCGCTCAGATACTGCTGGCTAAGGCCTGAACGCTCCTCGATCTGCTCCTGCGTCAGACCCTTCTCCCGACGCAAGCGTGCAAAATTTCGACCGACCAGTTTGCGCATGTCCATGCGCGCCAAGGTCGCGGTTTACATACTTTAATGTTATCAACTATAATATGTAAATGACTGAATTTCTCGTTTATGAAAAGGCCGCCACATGATCCTCAAAAATCTATCCGTGAGCCTGATTGCTGCCCTAGTCACCCTGCCAGTCCACGCAGAGGACTCACTGTTGGCCATGCCCGCCACTGCCGAACGTCCGTATCCTTACGAAATCCTCGGCCTGCAACCTGGCGACCCGCTGGACGATGTTCTGGCCGTCTACGCAGAACGCAGCGACGCTGCCCCAACAAGCGAGAGCGAAGTTCTGCGGGTGCAATCTCCGGATGGAGCAGTGTTCGAGTTCAGCTACCAGCTCTTCACCCGGATCGGCGATGTCGGCATCAATGGGCGGCTTGCCAAGGCCGCACAAGATCAAGTGACTGCCACGCTGTCTTCGGATGTGATGGAAAAACGCCCAATGGCGATCCATCGCAGCATCCGGCAACCAAGCGATGAGCTGCCAGAGCCGTCGGAGCTGCGCGCCCAGATCGAAGAAACCTATGGCCCGCCTTCGCGCGTCGAGATCAGCGGTCGGGAAATGACCCTGACTTATGCCTGGAGCACGGAAGGTTTCATCGATGACCTTGATGCGCTCGGCCCGATCACACGTGAAGAAGAGCGCACATTGGGGGGGCGGACCTCGACCAGCATCACTGAATACGAACTCTGCGGCAACGCCCGGCATTACCGCAATGACGTCACCTACCGGTTCGAATATCCGCGTGATGAAGAGATCAAACCCGGCTGCCTCGCGACATACACTGTCAGCTATCGCGGCGAGCCTGGTATGACTTCAATCGGTTTCTCTCTGGTGGACTACGACCTTGGCCGGACGCACATGGAAGAGCTGGACCGTCAGATCGTTGAGGCTTTGACCGGTGAAGAAGTCGACGCTTCGGACATGGACTTGTGATCATGAATAGCCAGACGCGGCGGAACCGGCTATAAAAACGACATGATCATATCGCGCAAACATACCACCCACACCTAGCGCCCGCATTTATAGCGGGCGGCTTCGCGCTGTTCGCCTTTGATGATCCTCATCTCCGCATCCGTCCGTCGCCGTCCGCGCCACCAACGCACGACGGAGAACTCGTATGAGCAACTGGTACACTGCCGACACCCACTTCGGGCATGAAAATGTCATCCCGTTCTGTGACCGCCCCTTCCGCAACGCCGGTCACATGGACACGGTGATGATCGAAAACCTGTGGTCGAAGGTCGGCCCCGAGGATGACCTGTGGGTCGTCGGTGACTTCGCATTTGGACCAAAAGCCAAAGATACCGCCTACCTTGAAGGGTTGTTCGGTCAGCTGCCTGGTGCACGCAAGCACCTGATCATCGGCAACCACGATCTGGAGCCGACGCTGGTACTGCCTTGGGACAGTGTCTCACACCTTGCAGAGGTCAGGGATGGCCCCAAAAACCAAGCACACACGCTGTGCCACTATCCAATGATCACTTGGAACCATGCACGTCGTGAAGCGCTCCAGATCTTCGGTCATGTACACAATAACTGGAAGGGGTCACGCAACAGCGTCAACGCGGGCGTCGATGTCTGGGATTTCATGCCGGTGCGCTTTGAGGACATTGCCCGACGCGCGAAATCGCTGCCGGTCAACAAGCACTGGGCGGATGTTGAGCACAACGCGAAAAAGCATTAAGATGTCGTGCTTTTACCGGAAAACCCCGATCTGCGGGATGACCACAACCGAAAGCGACAAGGTTTTCAAATAAGGCGAGCATAAGCGCTTGTCCCGCCAGAAAACCCACAATCGCTCGATACTTGGCGTCTCGCTCATGTGGATTTTCCGGCTACCGTTGCACAGCTAGGCCCCGCCTAACATCGCCCCTCACAAGGCAGGGGAAGGCAGGGTCTGGGGGCAACATTGAACGAATGGTTGCCTCACGACCCGTTGCACTGGCTATCCGTGGTCTTAGGCGCTTCCAATTTCTGCGCCTCCTGCGATTCAGCCTTCTTTGGCGCTTTGGCAAGCTCATCCAGAAAGCCAGAGTCTTCCATGTCTCTCACGGCGCCAAGAATTTGCTCGGCAATCTGGTCGATGATGCTTTTTTCGGTGCTCATGGTCAGGTCCTTTCGTTTGCTTAGAATTTTGGGCCGTTTGACAACGGCACGGCGGGCGTGCCGTTCGGCTTCAGCTTGCTCTGCTTAGCTTCTTGTCGGTGTTTAGTTCGCTGGGTCAGCCAGCCTCCAACAGCCGTCTTAAGTCCGTCTGTTGCCGTTCCAAGTCGCGCAAGCGTGTCTCCAAGTCGGTCGCGAAGCGACTGAATGCGCGATGCAAAGTCTCGAACTCGCTCGGTGAAGCGCTGGCGTTCCTCAAACCAGTCTCGAATGTCGCGTTCAGTTCTTCGACAGCGCTCAGCAATGCGGTCTCGAACGGCGTGAGTTGCTGGTGTGACATGATTTACCTCGTGGTTGCGGTTTCGAGGCAGACCTTGCCGCCGTTCAGGTTGGGGACCGGACAATCGGCGAGCGTGACCCCGCGCGGCAGGCTCAGAACCCGGCCCAATCTGCCAAGGCCATGGGTTACCCTCGTCCCTTCGAGGCCGAAGCTCGCCAGCCCTGGCGCGGGCATCGTGTTCTGCGGTTCGGGAAAGGTCAGTTGCACCGCCATCAAGAGCACCCAGAAGGTAAGCAAGACCCCGACCAGATAGCTCGGCAGCATGGTCTTCCATGTCACCGTGCGCCATTCCTTCCTGCTCTCTTCCAGCTCCGCTGTCGACAGTTGTATCTTGCGCGCCTGATCCTCGACCTGGTTGGCCGTCCGGTCGTGGATCATCTCGCTGAGCTTTTCGAGGTCGCGCATATCGCGCATGATTTTTTGCTGCGCGGCGCTCAACGCTTGCGTTAAATTCTGCTCGAAGTCGCTCAACATCTTCTGGGTTTGGGCTTCGGTTGCATGGGTTTGTGTCTCGACCTTCGCCTGCAGGCTTTGCAGCAAAGTATTCATCTGCGGTCCAGTCTTCATGGAATATCCTGTCTTCAAGGCGGAATGTGTTCTGGCTGTCCGAGGTGCCCGCGACGCGCACGGTAATGCGGGTGTCGCGCTTGCGGGGTTTTCCGCCTTGGGCCTCTTCGGCGTCGGCTTTGCGGCGCTTCTCAAGCTGCTTTTCGGTCATCGGTTTGAATTCGAGACCATCCAGTTCGGCCAGGGCGGCGCGGACATCGGCATGATTGCGGATATCGCCGGCCTCGATCTGCTGCACGATCAGCGTCTGAATCGTTTCCTTGATCTGCTTGCGGTCGCCGAAATCGAATACCGGCTTCACCATGCGCTTGCGGGTAGGTTCCTCCGGGCTGACCCAGCCCGCGCGGGCATTCCAATGGTCGCGAAAGGCGTTAAAATAGGCCTCCGACCCCGGCGGCGCGGGGTTGAAGGAGCGGTTGTCGTAGAGTTCAACGCGCGGGATCAGGAAATGCAGTTCCACGTTGCCCATGTGCTGATGGCGCACCCAGATGATATTCGCCTGATCCCTCTCCAACCCTGCGAAGGCGGCTTTTTCGAAATCGGCCACCACAGCCGCCTGTTGTGCCTCCGAGGGATCGTCGTCAGCATGGAAGGCCACGACGCCGCTCGTGTAGCGCCATTTCCGGGTATTGCTGTCGATCAGAGCGCGAGTCAGCTGGGGGTCGCCTGACATAACCTCTGGCAACACATCACGGCGAACGGTCTGGCCCGCGATGCGCTCGCGGTCTTCGGTATAGGCCGCGACCTCCTCGGCCAGCAGGTATTCCACTGCCGCACGCCCCGAGCCATCACCATGTGTAAAGAAGCGCACCATCATCGGGAATGCTCCGTGACGATCTCCGCAAGCTGCCGGTCCAGCGCCATCAAGAGCGTGCGCACCGCGATCAGGTCGATAGCGCGGCCCGCCTTGCGGTCAATGTTCATGGCGCGGGCGATCTGGTTGAGATTATTGCCCGCGCGCCCAACCGCCGCCAGCAGCACGGGATCGACCTCTGGTGGTCGCGCCCGCCGTTGCATCGGCTCGCCGGACAGAAGATGGCGGGCGTAGTCGGACAGAGATCGCTCCTGGGCACGGGCTTTGTGCAACCAGGCGGCACGCTCGTCCTCTGAGCAGCGCACCCGCAAAACCAGATCACGCACCACACGCTGTGTCGTCTCTCGCTGACTCATGCCAGCCACCATAGGCGCTCTGCGCCGGGTTTGGGGTGAAGGGGAAAGGGCGCCAGCCCATTCCCTTCCAAGGTGCATGTGGACACATGCGTAACCTTGCTCTCTTTCTCTGAAGGCCAACTGGGGCAATTCATGGGTTGCCTCCCGACCGGAGCAGCGCATGTGTCAGCTCTCCGACCAAACCGTCGAGAACGGCGACCTGTCTGGCTTCTTTTCGGGCCATCCCTGCAAAGGAAGCTGCTGCGTTCTTCCTGCCAAATGGGCCATCCCTCTGTGAATTTCGATCCGCCACGATCAGGCAAAGCGCGGTTCTCGCCTCGCCAAGTTGTGTGCATCTCTCTCGCCACAACCGGCTGGAAATGCCTAACTCGTAGACCCGATCAAGCACCGCCCGCATGACTACGTTCCAATCGGGCGGCCCACCGTCGGCATAAAAATCAATGTATTCGCCCAGCTGTGCCCCGGCCAAAAGCCGGGCATGGGCCGGGCTGGTGTTCAAGCGACTTTCTTCCCTCGGCTTCTCGGCGATACGAATTTTGTTTTTCTTTTCTTCATTCGTATTGAGTCTGACATTTTCGTCTGACTCGACGGTCACCTCTGGCTGACCGATAACTTCCGAAAAATCTGCAAGCACAGCTTCCAGCGCTTCCGCCACCTCTTGCATTTTCTTGATGTCGCTCAGTTCTGTGGGCCGACGACGCGGCAGAATGCAGGTCGCCGCCGCATCCGCATCAGCATTTCCCAGATCCCGGATTTGCCGGAAGAGGCCTTGAATATGCTCGCGCAGCCGCTTGTGCTCTTCATCGACCCGTATCTGGCGACTGACCAGCACGCGAATGTACTCCGCCTGGTCGATAAGCGGAGCCAGGTTGATGCCAGCTGCACGTCTGATCACACCATCAACGCGATCACCGGAGCGGCTCTTGCGCTCCGGGTACGTGCGTTTGATCAGGCCCGCATCAACAAGTTCAGCTTCGATCCGCGCGATCTGGCGCTTCGACAATCTAAAGAAATGAGCAAGCCATTCCAGCGAATGCCAGACGGCGCAGATCCTGCCCTGCTGGAAATCGGACGACTGGCAGTTTTCTATCGCGAATTCGAGATACTTGAGCGCCCCGCTCGACAGACCGAGAGCGCTCCGTGCCTGCTTTAAAAGAAGTTTCAGTCGGTAGGGTGTCATGTCGGCAGGTAAGCCGTTGTGCGTCAATCGAACACTCATGACGCACCGCCCTGCAGCAGTACGCCGCTTTGATTGATGGTTGATACAGCGTTGAGATTTGAGGTAAGGTAACGAGGAAAGCTAGAGGCTTTGACTATAGATTTGATCCCGGTTTCGGTTGCCGCCGATCCGGGATTTTTCTTTGAGCGCAGACACAGACTGTGTCCCATTTGCGCTCGTAAGTCATTGTTCTGTAAAGACCCCCAAAAGCCAAGTGTGTCCCAGAAGCTTCGTTGATTTCGTTTGTTTTTTCCGCGATCCTCGGCATTCTGCCGGGGTCACCAGATGCTCTTGTGAGAGTTGGCGCGCATTTAAAGTGGTTCGCAAAAGATCTTGCCGTGATGCGATGGGATTGACCAAGAATATGTACGAAATTCACGCGGATTCGTACAACTCTGGCCCCGGTTCAGTCCTTCAGCGTGTAGCTGGGCAATTGCAGGAACGCGTCTTTCAATGCATCACCCCACCCGTTCGAGATGGCCTGATAGACGCTGTCGGTGGCGTCGATGCGGGTCAGGCGCATGGGGTTCAGGCTGTCGCGGTCGTAGATCATCAGGTCAAAGGGCAGGCCGACGCTGAGGTTTGATTTGACCGTCGAGTCGAACGACACCAGCAGCAGTTTCACCGCGTCCTCAAAGCTCATCTCGCGGTCATAGGTCCGCACAAGGATGGGCTTGCCATACTTGGTTTCACCAATCTGGAAAAACGGCGTGTCGTCGGTGATCTCGATAAAGTTGCCTTCGGGGTAGATCAGGAAGATAGTCGGTTTGCCGGTGCCGATCTGGCCGCCCAGAATGACCGAGGCGCGGAACTGGTCCACTGCGCCCTGTCCGTTGGGGGACGAGTTTACGATCACTTCGTTCAGGGTTTCACCGACCAGACGGGCGACCTGGAACATGGTTGATTGGCGCAGGATCGAAGGGTCGCGTTCTTCGGCGGTTTTGGACCGTTCTTCCAGCAGGCTGATCATTGCCTGCGTGGTGGCAAGGTTGCCCGCGGTCATCAGAACGATGGACCGCTCCCCCGGCACGTCAAAGCTGAACATTTTGCGGGTGACGGCAAAGTTGTCCACGCCGGCGCTTGTGCGCGTGTCGGCCATAAAGACCAAGCCCTTATCAAGCCGCATCCCAACGCAGTAAGTCATTTTGCAAAATCCAAAGAAGGTTCGATGACAGTGATTACTGCTGGACTTGCAAAGACACAATCATCGATTCATCCGCAGACCCCATTCGCATCCCTTCGATGGGAGATGCTTCTTTTGCGTCACGGCCCACGGCGATGCGGATATAGCGCTCGTCTGGTGAAATGCCGTTCGACACGTCGAAACCAACCCAGCCCAACGTGTCCAGATGCACTTCGGCCCATGCGTGGCTGGCATCCTGATCGACCTGGTCGTCCATCATCAGATAGCCCGAGACATAGCGCGCAGGCAGGCCCGCCAAACGGGCTGCGGCGATGAAGATTTGCGCGTGGTCCTGACACACGCCCTTGCCGCCGGCCAGTGCCTCTTCGGCGGTGGTGCCGGCGTCGGTGTGGCCGGATTCGTAGGGCACGGCCTTCAGGATCGCCTCGGACAGCGCGTGCAGGCCGGTCAGCAGATCGTCGTGCTTGTCCAGCGTGCGGGCGAATGCGCGGATCTTGGGGCCGGCTTCGGTGGTTGGGGTGGACATCCGCAGCAGGTACAGCGGGACGCGCCCGTAAACCTTGCCAAAGACGCCGTGGGTATTTTCGGTGTTGATGGTGCCACGGGCGGTGATCTCGACCGCATCGCCCTCGGGTGTGATCGACACCAGGTCCGTCAGGTTGCCGTGGTGGTCGGTGTACGAACACTCGATCTTGCCGCCGGTGACGGTCAGGGTCCAGTCGGTGACCGATTGCATATGCGACGCGATCGGCCGCAGCCGGATCTTTTGCAGGCCGTAAATGACGGGTGCGTCATAGGCATAGCGGGTCGTGTGCGTGACATGCAGTTGCAACTGGGGTGTCCTGTCTGTGTTTAATAGTTGAAACGATAGTCTTTTTCGATCTGCGCACCCAGTGCACCGACATCCGAGATGATCGTGCCCAGAACGTCGTGCAGGCCTTCTTCGATGATCGAATGAATGTCGCGGCCCTTTAGTCGTGCGGCCAGTCGGTCGGCCATGTCATGCGACGGGCGGCGGTCGCTGTATTCTTCGGACAGGTAGTCGAGGTTTTCGACAATCTGTCCTGCGCAGAAGGCCAGCGAGCGCGGCATACGCCGGTCCAGCACAAGGAAGTTCGCGATGTTGGTGGCGGTATAGTCTTCTTCCACGGCCCAGCGGTACGAGCGGTGCGCCGAAACGGATCGCAACAACGTTTCCCACTGCACATTGTCCATGCGGCTGCCCACCAGCGACGGCGACGGCAGCAACGTGTAATATTTCACGTCGATGATCCGCGCGGTGCTGTCCATCCGTTCGATAAAGGTGCCCAGACGGCAGAAATCATAGATGTCGTTGCGCAGCATGGTGCCGTGCAGCGCACCACGCACCAGCGCCGATTGCTGGCGGATGATCGACAGCACCTCGGGCAGGTCGGTGTCGGGCACCGGGTTTTTCAGCAGTTCGGTGATCAGCATCCATGTTTCGTTGACCGCCGACCACACTTCGGTTGTCAGCGCGGTGCGCACCATCCGTGCATTGTCGCGGGCCTGTTTGACCACGGACAGAACCGACGACGGGTTGTCGGTGTCGCGCAGCAGATAGTCGATCACGTTGGTGCTGTTGAATTCGGTGTGTTTGGCGGTAAACCCCTGTTGGGCCGCCGAGGTCACAATGACCGATTTCCATTCGGTTGCGGTGTTTGTCGAGCGTGTCAGGGCGATGCGAAATCCGGCCTCGATCAAACGGGCGTTGTTTTCCGCCCGTTCCAGACCCCGGAACATCCAGTACAGACCGCCTGCGGTTTTTCCCAGCATATCAGTCTTCCAATACCCATGTGTCTTTGGTGCCGCCGCCCTGGCTTGAGTTCACCACGAGCGACCCTTCTTTCAATGCGACCCGCGTCAGCCCGCCCGGCGTGATGTTCACACCCTCGGGCGAAACCAGCGCAAAGGGGCGCAGGTCGACGTGGCGGGGGGCCAGTCCGGCGTCGGTAAAGATCGGAACGGTGGACAGCGACAGCGTTGGTTGCGCGATATAGTTGGACGGGCGCGCTTTGAGTTTGGCGGCGAAATCCTCAAGCTCTTGTTTGCTGGCGGCGGGGCCGACCAACATGCCGTAGCCGCCCGAACCGTGCACTTCCTTGACCACCAGATCGGCCAGGTTATCGAGCACGTATTTCAGCGAATCCGCTTCGGAACAGCGGTAGGTTTCGACGTTTTTCAGGATCGCCCGTTCGCCGGTGTAGAATTCGACGATTTCGGGCATATAGCTGTAGATCGCCTTGTCGTCGGCGACGCCGGTGCCCGGTGCATTGGCGATGGTGATGTTGCCCGTGCGGTAGACATCCATGATGCCCGGAACGCCCAGCAACGAGTCCGGATTAAAGGTCAGCGGATCAAGGTATTCGTCATCTATCCGGCGATAGATCACGTCGATGACCTTGTGCCCTTCGGTCGTGCGCATGGCGATCTTGCCATCGACGATTCGCAAATCGTGGCCTTCGACCAGCTCAACGCCCATCTGGTCGGCCAGAAAGGAATGTTCGTAATAGGCCGAGTTGTGGATGCCCGGTGTGAGCACCGCCACTGTGGGGCGGCCTTCGCAACTGGAGGGGGCACAGGCTGCCAGCGACCGGCGCAGGTTCTTGGGGTAATCGCTGACCGGCTGTACCTTGATCTGGCTGAACAGCTCGGGGAACATCTGCAACATCGTTTCGCGGTTTTCCAGCATATAGCTGACACCGGAGGGCGTGCGTGCGTTGTCTTCGAGAACATAGAATTCGCCCTCGCCGGTGCAGACGATGTCGGTGCCGACGATGTGGGTGTAAACATCGCCCGGCGGGGTGAATCCAATCATTTGCGGCAGAAATGCGTCGTTGTTCTGGATCAATTCGACCGGAACGACACCCGCGCGCAGGATTTCCTGACGGTTGTAGATGTCATGAAGGAAGGCGTTGACCGCACGCACCCGCTGGTCGATCCCGCGGCTGAGTTTGGTCCACTCCGCCGACGTCAGGATGCGCGGCACCAGATCGAAGGGGATCAGCCGTTCTTCGGCGTCGGACTGTCCGTAGACGTTGAACGTGATGCCCGTGCGGCGGAAAAAGGCCTCGGCCTCTTGGGCTTTGCGGGACAGTCGCGCGGTGTCTTGCCGCGAGAACCATGCGTTATAATCGACATAGGGCGTGCGGACGCTGTCCTGCCCCATCATCTCGCTGAAATGCTGGCTTTGTGATGTCATAGGCCAAGACTACAGCTTTGCGGTCAATGCGCAACTGGCCCTTTGCTTGGAACCTTCTAAGCCCTCTGAATTGCTTAATTTTAAGGCACTTCCAATGTAGAACAGGGACGAGAACCAGACGCTTCCGTAGGGTCAATCCGGGGCCGTTTTCCGGGGTTCAGTGCCGGGTGGTTCGGCCAAGGCTGCACTTTTTCGGCATTGTCCGTTTCACAAACCCTTGGCAAGGAACGGTCAAGCGTGTTGTGGTCCGCTGAAACTCCGATGGATCAGGATCGCACCGATGACTGCCCCCAATTTTGCCCCACCACGCCGCGACAGCTATGACGTTATCCTGATCGGTGGCGCGATGTATGGATCTTCGGTGGCGTGGTGGCTGACGCATCTGGGTTTTGATGGCCGTATCCTGGTGATCGAACGCGACCCCAGCTACGCGATGTGTTCGACCGCGCACACCAACAGCTGCATCCGGCAGCAGTTCAGCAACGAGGTCAACGTTCGCATCTCGCAGTTCGGGGCGGATTTTGTCCAGAATATGCGCGACCATATGGGTGACCCACAGGCGCCGAACCTGCCGATCCAGTCCTTCGGCTATATGTATCTGGCCGAGACCGAAGCGCAGGCGGAAAATCTGAAGCAGGCGCAGGTGGTGCAGGCTGCGTGTGGGGCAGGGACGCGCCACATGACAGCTGCCGAGATCAAGGCGGCCTATCCGTTCTACAACACCGAAGACATCATCGCGGGCAACCACAACCTGATCGACGAAGGTTACTTCGACGGCGGCACCGTGTTCGACTGGTTCCGCAAAGGCGCGCGGGCTGGTGGCGTGGAATATGTGGCGAACGAGGTGACGGGGCTGACCCTGAATGCGGCAGGCACGCAAGTGACAGGCGTGACACTGGCCACCGGGCAAGTGATTGCCTGTGGCACCGTCGTGAACGCTGCGGGGCCGCGCGCCGCGCGGGTGGCCGCGATGGCGGGCATCCCCCTGCCGGTGGAGCCGCGCAAGCGGTTCACGTTCATCTTTGCCGCAGCACAGCGGTTGGACCGTGACCTGCCGCTGACCATTGACCCCAGTGGCGTGCACATGCGCAGCGATGGATTGTATTACATGGCGGGCTGCCCACCCGATGACGACGCGGCTGTCGATGCCGACGATTTTGCACCCGATTACAGCATCTGGGAAAACAAGGTCTGGCCGGTTCTGGCCCACCGCGTGCCCCAGTTCGAGCAGATCAAGCTGGTGAATGAATGGGTCGGCCACTATGCCTTTAACACGCTGGACCAGAATGCCATTCTGGGACCACATCCAGAGGTTTCGAACTTCATCTTCGTGAACGGGTTCTCGGGCCACGGCCTGCAACAATCCCCCGCCATCGGACGCGGCACCGCCGAGATGATCATACACGGGGCGTATCGGTCGCTTGACCTGACCTCATTCCACTTTGACCGGATCGCACAGGGCGCAGGCTTTGTCGAAAAGGCCATCATCTAAAGGACTTATCCATGCTGAACAAAATTGTACTGACGGGCGCGGCCGGCGCTTTGGGCCATGCCCTGCGCGAGCAGATGTCGAAAATGGCCAAGGAACTGGTGTCGACAGACATCGGTGAAGCGCAAAGCGATCTGTTGCCAAACGAAACCTGGGTCACCGCCGATCTGGGCGATTTCGATCCCATTCTGAAGATGATGGAAGGCGCCAGCATGGTCGTCCATTTCGGCGCCATCGCAAACGAATCCGATTTCGATTCGATCCTGCATTCGAACTTTCGCGGCACCTATAACATCTGGGAGGCCGCGCGGCGGCACGGGGTTCAGCGGGTTGTTTATGCCTCGTCGATCCATGCGGTCGGAATGTATCCTAAGAACCAGCATATCGGCGTCGACACGCCGCACCGTCCCGACACGTTCTACGGTCTGGCGAAATGCTTTGGCGAGAACCTGGGCCGCATGATGTGGGAGAAAAACGGGATCGAGGCGGTGTGTCTGCGCATCCTGTCCGCAGCCCCCGTGCGCAGCACGCGCGCGCTGGGCACGTGGCTGTCGATGCCGGATCTGGTGCATCTGGTGACCCGCGCCATTGACACGCCGACCACCGAATTCACGATCATCTACGGTGTGTCCAACAACGACCGCTGCCCCGTGGACAACTCGGGCGCGGCATTCCTGGGCTACAAACCGCAAGACAACGCCGAACAGTTCGCCGAGGAAATCTTTGCCGAAGCGGCTCCGGCCGATCCGTCAGACCCCGCCCAGACGCGCCATGCCGGACCGTTCGCCACGATCCCGTTCGGGCAGGGCGTGGACCTAAGCAAGATGGGCGGCAGTCAGAAGGCCGACGATTGACCCAAGCGGGCGGCGTTTGTGCGCCGCCCCGTTGCCGTCAGATGTCGAAAAAGATCGTCTCGTCCGGCCCTTGCAGGTGGATGTCGAACAGGTAGGTGCCATCGTCCTGCGGTTGCCCCATCAGCGTCGGCACGCGCACCTGATGTTCGATCCGCTTCAGCACCGGGTCGGCAGCGTTGGCCTCGGCCTCGTCCGCGAAATACATCCGCGTGTGCAGGCCCAGATTGATGCCGCGCGCCACGATCCAGAAGGTGATGTGCGGGGCCATCGGCGTGCGGTCACGGTTTTGTACGGCTCCGGGTTTGATCGTCTCGAACCGGAAGGTGCCATCGTCCATATCGGTGGGGCAGCGGCCCCAGCCATAAACGTCCGCGTCCGCACCATCCTGACCGGGATAGATGCCGTTGGCATCGGCATGCCAGATTTCCAACAGCGCATCGCGCAGCGGTGTTCCGGTGCCGTCCAGCACGCGGCCCTTGATCGTGATCCGGTCGCCCTTGGGTGCGTCGCCCAGCATCTTGGTGCCCAGATCGGCATCGTAAACACCTGTAATACCGCTGAAATTCGGTGTCAGGCCGATGTGAACATAGGGGCCGGCCGTTTGTGACGGGCTTTCTTTGAGGTTGTCCAGTTTCTGTACCATCACAGCCCCTCCATCCGGTTTTCGAACATGGTCTGGCGCACGCCGCGCAGCACGATGTCGAACTTGTAGGCGCGTGCATCCATCGGCACGGTGCGGCGCATGTCCAGCGCGGCCACCAGTGTTTCAATCGCCTCGCGCGACGGGATCGTGCCGACGATCGGGCATTGCCAGATCATCGGGTCGCCTTCGAAATACATCTGGGTGATCAGACGCTGGCCAAACGATTGGCCGAAGATCGAAAAGTGGATGTGCGCGGGCCGCCAGTCGTTCGGGCCGTTGGGCCACGGATAGGGCCCTGGCTGGATCGTGCGGAATTCGTAGTTGCCGTGCGCGTCGGTGATGACACGCCCGCAGCCGCCAAAGTTCGGGTCCAGTGGCGCCAGATAGCTTTCTTTTTTGTGGCGATAGCGCCCACCGGCGTTGGCCTGCCAGACCTCGACCAGCGCATTTGGCACACCGCGCCCGGTTTCGTCCAGAACGCGGCCATATACGATGATGCGCGGGCCGATTGCGGACTGGCCTTCAGTGGCGAAGTTGTGGATCAGGTCGGCGTCCTGCGGGCCCAGAATGTCGCGCGTGAACACGGGGCCGGTGTCTTCGCTCAGCGTCGAGGGCATCGAAATGGGCGCGGCGGCAGGCGAGCGTTTGACGCTGGTTTTATAGGGTGGCGTCAGCGCGGCAGGGTGCCAGGTGCGGTCGCGGTGGAACAGGCCGGAACGTTTTTGCGTCACTGGGTTTCCTCCATTTCGGCGTAGGTCGCCTTGGCCAAGGCTATCGCGTGGTTGGCTTTGGGAACACCCGCATAAATCGCAACGTGCTGGAAGGCCTCGATCACATCCTGTTTGCTGGCGCCTGTGCGGGCGGTGGCGCGGATGTGCATCGGAATTTCCGAAAAGTTGCCGGTCGCCGCCAGCAGCGCCAGCGTCAGCATCGACCGCTCGCGGCGGCTGATGGCGTCACTGGCCCAGACGGTGCCCCAGGCGGCTTCGGTGATCAGCCCCTGAAACGGTTGGTCAAAGTCGGTCTTGTTGGCCTCGGCGCGGTCCACATGGGCGTCGCCCAGAACCTCGCGGCGCACTTTCATGCCGATGTCTGTCTTGTCGCTCATTGGAAAATCCTCAGTAGGGCAGGCCGACGTAGTTTTGGGCCATTGCGGCCTGGGCGGCGGGGCTTTGGCGCAGGAAGGCCAGTTCGGCCAGTTGCATTTTCTTGTCGAATTCGGACTGGCCGGGATAGGTGTGCATCAGGTTCGAGAACCACCAGCTGAACCGCTCGGCCTTCCAGACGCGGGCAAGAGCGCGTTCGGAATAATGGTCGATGCCGTCGCTGTCGTGGTCCAGGTAGTACTGCTTCAGCCCGTTATACAGGTAATGCACATCGGATGCGGCGGTGTTCAGCCCTTTGGCTCCGGTCGGCGGGACGATATGCGCGGCGTCACCGCACAGGAACAGCCGCCCCCAGCGCATCGGTTCGGTCACAAAGGACCGCAGCGGCGCGATGGATTTCTCGATGCTGGGTCCGGTCACGATGGTGTCGGCGGCGCTTTGCGGAATGCGGCGTTTCAGCTCGTCCCAGAATGCGTCGTCGGACCATGCGTCAACGCTGTCGGTGACGGGGCACTGGATGTAATAACGGCTGAGATGGGCATTGCGCATGCTGCACAACGCAAATCCGCGTTCCGAGTTGGAATAGATCAGCTCGTCGTCGACGGGGGGCGTTTCCGACAGGATGCCGAGCCAGCCAAATGGGTATACCTTTTCGTATTCGCGGCGCTGTGCCTCGGGGATGGTTTTGCGGCTGACGCCGTGGAACCCGTCGCATCCGGCGACAAAGTCACAGTCGATGCGGCTGGACTGTCCATCTTTGGTATAGGTTACATAGGGCGCATCGGTCTTGGCGTTGTGGATCACAACGTCCTCGACCTCGTAGATGGTTTGCAGCCCTGCCTTGTCGCGGGCCTGGTACAGGTCGCGGGTCACTTCGGTCTGGCCGTAAACCATGACCGAACTGCCGGTGTGTTCGGCAAAGTCGATGCGGAACATATCGCCGTCATAGCCGACCATGGTGCCGTCGTGAATGAAGCCTTCGGCATGCATCCGTTCGGACACGCCCGCCTGTTCCATCAGTCCGACCAGCCCGCGTTCCAGCACACCGGCACGGATGCGCGACAGCACGTAGGCTTGGGTTTTGCGTTCCAGAACAATCGCGTCGATGCCTTGGGTGTGCAGGAGCTGGCCCAAAAGCAGGCCGGACGGTCCACCACCGATAATGACAACTTGAGTGCGCATATGGAATTCCTTCTCCTGTCAAGGAACTTACTGCTGTTTCTGTGCAAGTAAATTGATATGTTCGGCATTAAACTTATCAGTTTTGGTAACTGTCATGAATCCACGCATCAAATTCCGCCACATCCAGTGCTTTGTCGAAATTGTGCGGCAGGGCAGTCTGAAGGGGGCCTCGGAACGGTTGAGCCTGACCCAACCCGCAGTGTCACGCACGCTGAAAGAGCTTGAGGAAACGCTGGGGGCCACATTGCTA
Source organism: Sulfitobacter sp. (assembly GCA_034669925.1). Lineage (GTDB taxonomy): Bacteria > Pseudomonadota > Alphaproteobacteria > Rhodobacterales > Rhodobacteraceae > Pseudosulfitobacter. Next base: position 1,931,318 of record JAXMOM010000001.1, on the reverse strand, counting down.
GAGCGCGACAGGGGTGGTGTGACCCTGACGCCGCAGGGCGAGGTGTTCTGGCATTTTGCCCAAACATCGCTGGCCGCCTTGCAGCAGGGACTGGACGGTGTGGACCAGATGATGCGCGGCGGGCGCACCGTGGTGGCGGTGGGGGCGCTGCCGTCGGTCGCGGCCAGCCTGATGCCGCAGGTGGTGGCGCACTTGGCGGATGCGGCGCCGCTGTTGCAGATGCATATCGTCGAGGGCGCGCATGGCGATCTGGTGGGGCGGTTGCGCGCGGGGGCCCTGGACATGGTGATCGGACGGCTGGGGGCTGTCGAGACGATGCAGGGTCTGTCGTTCACCCAGCTATATACCGAAGTGGTCGACATGGTCGTGCGCCCGGATCACCCGTTGCTGCGTGCGCCGAACCTTGCCGGGTTGCGCGACTGGCCGGTGATCTATCCACCGCGCGACAGTGCGATCTACGGGCTGGTCGAGACGTTCATGCTGGCCAATGGCATCGGTGATCTGCCGAACAAGCTTGAGACGGTTTCGGGTGCCTTTGCCCATGTCTACACGCCTGCGTCGGATGCGGTCTGGATCATTTCGCACGGGGTCGTGGCCCCGGCGCTGGCCGCGGGCCGGTTGGTGCGGTTGCCGTTCGACACATCGCCAACACGCGGTCCGATTGGTGTGATGACCCGCGCGGGGCAGGCGCCTGCGGCGGCATCGGACACTGTTCTGATGGCCACACGCAGGGTGCTGGCAGACCGCAACTGATCCGCGCGGATCGGTGTGCGATGGCATCGGCGGCGCGGCGGTCCGCTTGGGGATGGTGCCGCGCCGCCTGCTTTCGTTTAGTCCGAGATCGACCCTTCGTCGTCGCCGCGCTCGTGCATCTTGGCCTTGACCTTGCGGCCGACGATCAGCGGCAGGATGAAGCCGATGATTGCGACCAGCCACAGGCCAATCGCCAGCGGGCTGTCGATCAGGGTGAACCAGTCGCCGTTGTCGATGGTGATCGCGCGTCGCAGGTTGTTTTCCATCGCGTTGCCCAGAAGTGTGCCCAGAATGATTGGCACCAGCGGCACGTCCAGTTTGCGCAACACCCAGCCCATCAGACCAAAGCCGATCATGACCAGCAGGTCGAATGACGACCCCGAGATGCCGTAAATACCAACAAAGGACACCATTGCCACCACTGGCATCAGGATGCGCGGCGGCACCATCAGAACGCGGGTGAACAGGCCCACCATCGGGATGTTCATCGCCAGCAGCATAAAGTTGGCGATGAACAGCGCCGCGATCAGGCCCCAGACCACGTCGGGGTTCTGGGTGAACAGCAGCGGTCCGGGTGTGATGTTCAGCGACAGCAGAACCGCCAGCAGAACCGCAGTGGTCCCAGACCCCGGAACACCCAGCGCCAGCATCGGCACCAGTGCGCCACCGGCGGCGGCGTTGTTGCCTGCTTCGGGTGCCGCGACACCGCGCGGGTCGCCTTTGCCAAAGGTCTTGCCATCTTTGTCGACCAGCCGTTTCTCAAACGAATACGAAATGAACGACCCCAACGAGGCACCCGCACCGGGCAGAACACCCGCGATAAAGCCCAGAATGGTCGAGCGGATCATCGTCGGTGTGGTTTGTTTGAGCATAGACATGGGCGGTGTCAGGCGGCCCACCTTGATCTTGGCCGCAGAGGCGTTGGCGTCGCCGTGGCGGTTTTCAAGGAAGATGAAAACCTCGGACAGGGCAAACAGACCCACGATGGCCACAAGGAAATCCAGACCGTCGTAAAGGTGCACTTCGCCAAAGGTAAAGCGCGGCACGCCGGTTTGGGTGTCCACGCCAATCATCGCCAGCCCCAGACCCAGTGCTGCGGCAAAGGCCGATTTGGCCTGATTGGTCGACGACACGCCGCCCAATGTCATGAAGGCCAGTGCAAAGAGGGCGAAGTATTCGGCAGGGCCGAACAGTAGCGCTATCTTGACCAGTTGCGGCGCCAGAAAGATCAGACCCCATGTGGCAAAGAACGCGCCGACGAAAGATGCGATACCCGAAAGCGACAACGCCTGACCGGCCATGCCTTTTTTCGCCATCGGGTAGCCGTCAAGACAGGTCATCATCGCCGGTTCGTCCCCGGGAATGTTCAGCAAAATCGACGAGATCCGCCCGCCGTACATCGCCCCGTAATAGACCGAGGTCAGCAGGATCAGCGATGCGGTCGGACCCAGGCCAAGGGTAAAGGCCAGCGGGATCAGGATCGCCACGCCGTTCGATGGTCCAAGGCCGGGCAATGCGCCCATGATGGTGCCCAGAAAACAGCCCAGCAGGGCCAGAAGGATGTTCTGCCACGTCAACGCGATGGCAAAACCGTCAGCAAGAGATGCGAAGGTTTCCATAGGTCGGCCTCCTTAAAATCCGAGAGGACCACGCGCGAGCGACAGGCCCAGCACGAGGTGAAAAATGACATAGATGCCCACAGACGTGCCCACACCCGTCGCAACCGAGGCCAGCAGCCCCGAGCCCAGTCGCCAGGTCAGGTATGCGGCGGCAAAGCAGGTGGCGATGATGAAGCCCAGCACAGGGAGCAGTTCGGCATAAAGCACCATGACCACCGCCGCCGCGAGGATTTCGGCCAGACGGCCAAGGCTGGGCCATTCGGGGGATGCGTCGGGCTTGAGCACGATCGCAAGCGAGCTGAGGCCAAGGATGGTGGCGATGATCAGGGGAAAGGCCTTTGGGCCCACGGCGTCGGACAAAAAGCTTTCTTCGATCGCGAATGCGGCAAATGCAAAGCCGATTGCGAGAAGGATGCCGACGACGCCAAAAATACGATCCGTCATGGGATGATCCTTTGCTGGAATGTCGAGGGGATGATGCACGCGGGGCGCCGCAATGTGTTGCAGCGCCCCTTGGGATAAGCGGCCCGGGGGGCGGCTTACTTGATGATACCGATTTCGCGCGAGATGGCGGCGATTTCGGCAACGTTGTCAGCGACGAAAGCTTCGAAGTCCGCGCCTTGCAGGTCCAGCGGGGCCAGACCGTTGTTGGCCATGACCTCTTTCCACTGGTCGCTGGCGTACAGATCACCGATTTTCGAGACCCATGCGTCATAGGCTTCGTCGCTCATGCCGCCGGGAGCGTAGAAACCGCGCCAGTTGGCACCGATGGCGTCAACGCCTTGTTCCTTGGCTGTGGGGAAGCTGGCGAAATCGCCTTCCAGACGCTCGGGCGACAGAACCGCGATAACACGGATGTCACCGCTGTCCACGAACCCTTTGGCTTCGGACGCGTCGCCGGTAAAGGCCTGAACCGAACCAGCCAGCAGTTGTGTCACAGCCTCGCCGCCGCCATCAAAGGCGATGTATTTGACTGTACGCACATCGTCGATGCCATAGGCGTTGGCCGCGATCAGAACCTTCAGGTGATCCCAGCCGCCAACGGCCGAACCGCCGGCAACCGAAATGCTGGTGGGATCGGTTTTGATGCTTTCAAGCAGCTGGGGCAGATCCTTGATTTCGCTGTCTGCAGCCACGGCGATGACACCGTAGTCAGCGCCAACCGATGCGACCCAGCGGACCTGATCCATAGTATTGCCCGGATAGGCACCCTGCGCCAGACGTGTGGCCGTGGCGGAGGATGCCGCGACGATCAGGTCGTTGCTGTCGTTGCGCTTGTTGACGACTTCGGCATAGGCCACGCCGCCGCCACCGCCGGCAAGGTTCACGACCTGCATGGTCTTTTCGATCAGCCCTTCGTCCTGCAGCATCTTGCCGACCTGACGGCAGGTGAAGTCCCAACCGCCGCCGGGGTTGGCGGGGGCGATGCATTCGGGGCTTTCCGGGGTGAAACCTTGGGCCTGAGCGCCTGCGGCGAATGTCGCCACAAAGGCTGCGGCGATGGTCAGGCGGCTTGCCTTGGTGATCATGCTGATCATGGGTGGTCCTCCACTTTTATATCTGTCGGGCTGTCGCGCTGCCCGAATTCCATGCCAACGCACTGCAATTTGCAGTCTCCTCGCGTTTGGCTGATAAGACTTTAGGCGACAAAGCTGTCATGAACCTGTCATGTGGACGCAGGGCAGTCAGGGGAGAGGCTGATGCGGATATTGATCGTGGAGGATGCCACGGATGTCGCCGAGGCCGTGGCCATTCGCCTGCGCAAGTCCGGCATGGCCTGCGATGTGGCAGACTGCGTCGAGACCGCCGAGGATTTTCTGGCGGTGCAGAGTTATCAGGCGATTGTTCTGGACATCAACCTGCCGGACCGCAATGGCACCGCGCTGTTGCAGGACATGCGCGCGCGGGGTGACCGCACGCCGGTTCTGATGCTGACTGCGCAGTTTTCCGTGGACGACCGCATTTCGGCGCTGAACCTCGGGGCCGATGATTACCTTGTGAAACCCTTTGACCAGCGCGAGCTGGATGCGCGGCTGCGCGCCCTGATGCGCCGCGAGGCCGCGCAGAAATCAGACGAGGTCGCGCTGGGTCCGTTGCGGTTTTCGGCTGCTGCCCTGACCGCGACGCTGGATCAAAAGCCGCTGGATCTGACCCGCCGCGAGGCGACGCTTTTGGGGATGCTGATGCGTCACCAGGGGCAGGTGGTCAGCAAACAGCGTCTCTATGACGGGCTTTTTGCCTTTGACGACGCCGATGTCGGGCTGAACGCGATCGAGCTTTATATAGCGCGGCTGCGCAAGAAACTGGCCCCGTCGCCGGTGCGGATCGAGACGCAGCGGGGCTTGGGCTACCGGATTTTTCAGGATGACTAGCGCCCTGCGCGGCGGGCCGCGGACGCTGCTGGCGCGGGTGATGATCGGGGTTTTGTCGCTGCTGGTGCTTGGCGGTGTGGTGGTGGCGATTGCAACGTTCGAATACGGGCGCAGTGCGGCGCGGCAATCGTTCGACCGGTTGCTGGTGGGTGCTGCGCAGGACATTGCGGAATCGATCAGCATTTCAGACGGCGCGCCGCTGGTCGACCTGCCGGTGTCCGCGTTCAGCCTGTTGTCGCTGGCAGCGGACGACCGCATATTCTACGCGGTCCACGAATTCGATGGCCGTTTGCTGACCGGCTATGACGGGTTCGACCTGCGCGCGGTTGTGAAACAGGACCTGACCCGCCCTGTGTTCTATGACGGAAACATGCAGCAAGAGCCCGCACGTTTCGTGACCGTGGCCCGCCCATTTGCCGAACGTGCCTATTCGGGGCGGATATTCGTGACCGTCGGCCAGACCCTGCGGGCGCGCAGTGCGCTGGCGCTGGACCTGACCACGCGTGCCTTGATGCTGACGGGGGCGGTGGGGGTTGTGCTGCTGGTCAGTGCTTTTTTGGTGATCCGGTCGGCCATGCGCCCGCTCGAGGGGCTGACGGCCGAACTGTCGCGCCGCGATCCTTACGACCTGACGCCGATGCCGACGGGCGGTCCTGCGGAAATGGCGGTGATGGTGCAGGCGATGAACCGTTTCATGTTCCGGCTGGACCGGCAGGTGGGCGCGATGAAGAACCTGATTTCGGATACGGCGCACCAGTTGCGCACGCCAGTGGCCGCGATCCGTGCACAGGCGGAGCTGGCGCTGGAAGACGATGAGGATAACCGCGCACAGCGGTTGCAGCGCATGGTGCGGCGTACGCGTTCGCTGGGCACGCTGCTGGACCAGATGCTGTCGCGGGCGCTGGTGATCCACCGCACGGAAAACGCAGCACCCACGCCGGTGGATTTGCGGGACATAGCGCTGAGCGTTCTGGAAGGGGTCGACCACGATCCCGACACCGAAGTTCACCTAAGCATCGGTGATGCGCCCGTGGTGGTTCTGGCAGACGAGATTTCGATGGGCGAGGCGGTCAAGAACATGCTGGCCAATGCGCTGCGCCACGGGGTGGCCCCCGTGGTGATCGGCGTTTCGGGCGATGCTGCGCGCAATCAGATCTGGGTGCAGGACGCGGGCAGCGGGCCGCCTGCGGATGTGCTGGCCACCATGGGGCAACGGTTTGAAAGGTCCGCCGCATCGAAGGGAAACAGCGCGGGTTTGGGGCTGTCCATCGTCCGCGCTGTGGCCGAGGCGTTCGATGGCCAGATGCAAATGGGCCGCGTTGCGGACGGGTTCCGGGTGACGTTGACCTTTCCTGCCAGCGCCGAAGGGAGTGCGCCGTGATCCGCCGTGTATTCCAGCGACTTGTCCTTGCCAGCTTTGGCCTTGCGATGTGCCCGGCCCCCGCCACGGCGCAAGAAGCCGTCGCGCGGTTCACCGCGCCCGGAGCCGCGCCGGACACTGAACTGACCCTGCGATCAACCACGGATATCGCGGTCCTTAGCCCGGCCTTGCGGGCCTTTGTGGCGCTTTATCCCGAGGTTCGCCTGAATTACGAACAATGGGGGTCGAACGCGCTTTATGCAGAAAGCCTTGCGGTTTGCGCGGGCGATGCTGCCGCTGTGGACGCTGTGTTTTCGTCCGGCATTCACCAGATGGTCGATCTGGTAAACCGCGCATGCGCCAGCCCCTACAGTTCGGTCACAACCGCCGCCTTGCCCGCCGCACGCCGCTGGCGCGACGAGCTGTGGGGGGTGACCAAGGAAGCGGCGGTGGTGATCTATAACACCGATCTGGTGCCGCTGGACGAGGCACCGCGCACACGGTTCGACCTGTTGGACCTGATGCGGCGCAAGCCCGCGACCTATAGCGGCAAGATCGCAACCTATGACATCGAGGCCTCGGGTCTGGGCTATCTGTTTGCCTTCATGGACAGCCAGCAGGCGACCACATTCGGCGGTCTGCTGGAAGGGTTCTCGCGCGTGGATGCCGTGGCCACGTGCTGTTCCGCCGAGATCATTTCAGGCGTGGACAGCGGACAGTACCTGTTGGCCTATAACGTGTTGGGCTCCTATCTGGATTTTGCGTCCTTTCCCCGCGTCGGGGTGATCTATCCGCAGGATTACACGTTGTTTCTGTCGCGTGCCTATATGATTCCCAAGACGGCAAAGAATCCGCAGAACGCCGCCCTGTTGCTGGATTTCCTGCTGTCTGCGCAGGGGCAGGCGATTCTGGCCGACAGCAATCTGGTGCAGCGTGACAGTGCCGACGAGACGGGGTTAGAGCAAAGCATCCAGCGTTATATTTCCATCGACCCCACGCTTTTGGTGGCGATGGACCGGCAGCGCCGCACGCTGTTCGAAGACAACTGGCGCACCACATTTGACAAGGCAGTGCTGCCCTAAGATCAATCCGCCGTGCGCGGTGGCGGGGTGCGGTATGGGCCGGTCGCCTCGAACGCGCAGGCGATGGACAGCAAGTTGTTGTCGTCGTAGGCGCGTCCGGCGAATGTCAGCCCCACGGGCATTCCAATGTCGGCCATCGTGCCCATCGGCACAGATACCGTCGGAATGCCCAAGTGCCGGATCGCCAGATTGCCATTGGCCACCCAGACCCCGTTCCGCCACGCCAGATCGGCCGAGGCGGGGTTGGTGTCGGCTTCGGCGGGCCCCACGTCAGCGACGGTTGGGAAAATCACTGCATCAAGGCCAAGGCCGTCCATCCAGTCCTCAAGGTCGATGCGCCGTGTGTCTTCCAGCCCTTGCAGGCCGTCGGAAAGGGTGGGGATTTCGGTGAAATCGGTGATGGGCTGCGCGCGGGCGTGGGCGGGATAATGTGCGATGTCGTCGTCAAATCCGGTGTAGCGGTCGGGCAGGCTGCCCTTGGGCGCGGGAAAGATCTGTGCGCCGTCCACATCGGCCAGACGGTTGAGGGACGGATCGTTGTTGGCCCGCAGAAAGTCGTCCCAGCCCCAGACCGACAGATCGACAATCTCGCGTTTCAAGTAGTCGGCCGACACCAGCCCGCGCGTGTTAATCTTTGGCGCGCCGGGGCGGTCGCCCTCGTAGTTGGTGATGACGGGGAAATCGACCACGATCACCTCGGCACCGGCCTGTTCTAGCGCAGCGCGGGCCTGTTCCCACAGATCCATCACCGAGGCGCGCGTTTCGATGCGCTGGCCCGTGGGGCCGCCGATGCCGGGGGTTTCGGCGGTGCCGGCATCACGGTCGGCGTTGATATACATCGCAGGCACGCCAAAGCGCTTGCCGCGCAGGGTGCCGCCGGTCAGTGCCGGATAAGACGCGGGTCGCACGTCGGAGGCGCGGGGCAGCGTCAGCCACGGCTGTGCACGCCAGAAATCGCCGCGGGTCTCGGGGTCGTCCTCCACGATCACATCCAGCACCTCAAGCAGGTCCGCCATGCTGCGGGTGTGCGGCACCACCACGTCCATCGTCGGCACCAAGGGCCAGTTTCCCCGCACCGAGATCACGCCGCGGCTGGGTGTGTAAGCACACAGCGCATTGTTGGACGCAGGCGCCCGCCCGCTGGACCATGTTTCCTCGCCCAGACCGAAGGCGGCAAAGCTGGCGGCGGTCGCGGTGCCCGAGCCGTTGGACGACCCAGAGGCAAAGGCAGCCGTCAGATAGTCCGCGTTATAGGGCGATTCTGCGCGGCCATAGACGCCGCGCTGCATGCCGCCGTTGGCCATGGGCGGCATGTTGGTCAGCCCGATCAACACCGCCCCCGCCTTGCGCAACTGCGCGATGGCAAAGGCGTCGTCGGTGGCCACCAGATCGGCAAAGGCGGGCGATCCCGCGGCGACTGTCAGCCCCTTGGCCTTGTAGCTGTCCTTGGCTGTGTAGGGGATGCCGTCCAGCGGGCCGCGTGCCTGCCCTGCGGCGCGTCGCGCATCCGAAGCCGCGGCGTCGGCCAGTGCGTCGGGGTTCAGCACGGGCACCGCGTTCAGGCAGGGGCCATTGCTGTCGTAGCGCGCGATGCGGTCAAGATAGGTTTCGACCAATGCGACGCTGGTGGTTTTGCCTGTCTCTAACGCGGCCCGAAGGTCGGCGATTGACGCTTCAACAACGTTCATTGGACGCGCGGTTTCGGCTGCTGCTGGGTGATGCAATGCACGCCGCCGCCGCGTGCGAACAGTTCGGTTGCATCGACGCCCACGACCTGACGGCCGGGATAGGCTGCGGCCAGGATCTCTTGGGCCTGCGCATCGGCACGGGGTTCGTTGAAGGCGCAGGCGATGACCGCGTCGTTGATCACCAGATGGTTTACATAGCTCCAGTCGACGGGGCCGTGGTCGTCGGTTTGCGTCTCGGGCGCGGGCAGGTCGATGATCTGGAAGCTGCGGCCCTGGGCGTCGGTTTCCTGCGCCAGTTGCGCGCGGATGTCTTTCATTACGGCATGATCAGGGTGCGACGGATCACGTTGTTCATGCAGCAGGATCACACCGGGCGAGGGCAGGCAGGCCACGATGTCCACATGCCCGCGCGTGCCAAAGGTTTCGTAATCCCGTGCCAGCCCGCGCGGCAGCCAGATCGCTTTGGTGGCCCCCAGCGTGCGGGCCATTTCCTCGGCCACGCGCGTGCGGTCAAGGTTGGGGTTGCGGCCCGGGTCCAGTTGCACGGTTTCGGTCAGCAGTATGGTGCCCTGACCGTCCACATGAATCCCGCCGCCTTCGTTCACCAGCAGCGAGGGCACCACGGGCACATCTTCCAGATCGGCAATAAAGCGGGCCAGATCGCGGTCGTTGCCGCTGGCTGTCCAGTCGCCGCCGCCCCAGCCGTTGAAAATCCAGTCTACCGCCGCCAGGTTGCCATCGGCGTCGTGCACAAAGGTCGGACCGGGGTCGCGCATCCAGAAATCGTCGATGGTGCGTTCATGGATGGTGATCCCAGCCGCCAGCATCCGTTTGGCGCGCGCCATTTCGGTGGGGTCGACGATGATCGACACCGGTTGGAATTCGGCAATGGTGTTGGCCACATGCGCCCAAGCGGCATATCCCGCCTCGCGCTCTACGCTGGTTTCGCCCAGCGTTTGACCTTCGCGCGGAAAGGCCATCCAGATGCGATCCTGTGGTGCGGTTTCTGCGGGCATATGCCAGGACATGTGGCGTCTCCTATGAGTGGCTCGGCGTCTGGGGCAGGGTTTATAAGACGCCCGAGGTTAGACGGAATTCACAGGAAGGTGTAAAGTCCCTTTGCATCGTAGATGACCAAGTCGGCCGATCATGGAACAGCCCGTTCCCTTTTGTCGCGCGGCGTGGTTCTGTCCGCGCGGAAACGGAAAGAGGTCAGTCGAATGACAAAAGTCGGAATTATCGGCGTCGGGCTTATGGGGCACGGCATTGCAAAGAACATCCTGCAAAAGGGCTGGGACTTGGGCTTTCTCGATCATCCGGGCAATCAGCCCACCGATGATCTGGTGGCGCTGGGCGGCACGGCGTGGAGCAGTGCGGCCCAGCTGGCGGAAACCAGTGATATTCTGTTGGTCTGCGTGACCGGCACACCGCAGGTCGAGGATGTGCTGATTGGCAACGGTGCCGCGCTGGCTGCGCTGCGGACAGGGGCGGTTGTTGTGGACTGTTCCACCGCGATCCCCAGCTCGACCCGTGCGCTGGCCGCGCAGGTGCGTGACAAGGGCTGTGATTTCGTCGACGCCGCGATGACCCGCACGCCGAAAGAGGCGGAAGAAGGGCGGCTGAACCTGCTGGTCGGCGGCGAGGCCGCGACAATCGAACGGGTGCGGCCGTTGTTCGATTGCTTTGCCGAAAATATCTTTGTCGCGGGCGGCGTCGGAAGCGGTCACCAGTTGAAGCTGACGCATAACATCATCTCGCTGGGCACGGCGACGCTGATTGCTGAAGTTGCCGCCTGTGCCATTCAGGACGGTATGGACCCCGAGGCCATGGTCGATTGCTTGCGCAAGGGTGGTGCCGGTGGTGTGGCGTTGGAACGTGTCGCGCCGTATATTCTTGAGGGCAGCACCGACGCGCTGCGGTTTTCGATCCAGAACGCGTTCAAGGATGCGGGGTATTACACGCAAATGGCCACCGAACTGGGCGCGTCCCGTTTGATGGCGCAGGCTGTGAACGATACGTTGGCCGGGCTGGTCGAACGGGGCAAGGGCGAGGCGTTCGTGCCCGAGCAGGTGACGTTGCTGCAAAAGCAGTAACGGCAGATAGCCGCGCGTACCGAGGGACCGAGATGGACATTGACCATTTGCGCCGCTGGATCGGCCGCACCGAGACGCAATCCGAATGGGTCACGCCGTCTCTGGTGCAGCGGTTCAACGCGACCTTTGACCGCGAGGGCGACACCAGCCCGGGCAGTGCGGCGCCGTTGCTGGTGCATCTGTGCCTGGCACCGCCTGCCGCCCCGACATCGCAGTTGGGGCCGGACGGACATCCGGCGCGCGGTGGCTTTTTGCCGCCCGTGCCGTTGCCGCGCCGGATGTGGGCGGGCGGTTCGTTTGCCTTTCACGGTGTGATCCGCGTGGGCGAAACGGTCACCCGTCGCTCGACGATTCAGGATGTGGTTGTGAAAGAGGGGCGCAGCGGGACGTTGTGCTTTGTCACGGTTCTGCATGAGATCGACAGCGACGGGCGGTCGGTGCTGACCGAACGGCAGGATATCGTCTATCGCGGGCCGGACGCACCGGGTGCGGCGGACAAAGTGTTGCCTTCGGCCCCGCGCGGCGCGCACCGGGTGCAGGTTGATCCCTCGGCAGCGCTGTTGTTTCGCTATTCGGCACTGACGTTCAACGGTCACCGCATTCACTATGACGCGCCCTACGTGCGGGGCGAGGAAGGGTATCCGGGGTTGATCGTGCACGGGCCGATGCAGGCGACAATGCTGGCGCAGTTCGCGGAAACCATCAAGGGCGCGCCACCCTCACAGTTCGATTTCCGCAGCCTGTCCCCGCTGTTCGATGACGCCCATTTCACGTTGAACGCGACCGAGAAGGGTGCGGGTTTAAGGCTATGGACCGCCTATGTGGACGGTCCTGTGGCGATGGAGGCGACGGCGACGTGGTAAGGGGCTCATTTCACTTTGCGCATTCGCTGACGGCCCAAGGGGCAAAGCCATCTGGCGCTACATTTGGTGAAACTGGTCGGGCTGAGAGGATTCGAACCTCCGACCCCCTGCTCCCGAAGCAGGTGCGCTACCAGGCTGCGCTACAGCCCGACCGTGAGGCCGCGAGGTAGCCCCTTTGCCCATATTTGGCAAGTCTGAATCGCCATGGCCTCCTGAAATCAGGGGCGGCGGGCGGCGATGGGGGGTGTGATTGCAGCACCGGGTTTGGCACCCGCTTCGCGGAAAACGATATACAACCCCGAGCCGATGATCAGTGCAGCACCCAACAGCGTCTGCCCTTTGGGGTATTCGGAGAAGAACACGATGCCGAACAGGGTGCCCCAGATCAGTTGCGAATATTGCATCGGGGCGACCAGCGCCGCTTCGCCGCGTTTGAAGGCCTCGATCATGCACAGCATGGCCACGAAGGAAAACAGCGCAACGATCGCCAGCCCGCCAAAGGCCGGCCCGCTGACCGGTTCAAAGGTGAACGGCATGACTGCACCCAACAGCACGATGATGCCCAGCATCGGGTACAGGATCATCAGCGGCAGCCGTTCCGAGCCGCCGATGCGGCGGGATGAGATGTGGACCATCGCGTTGCCGATGGCCGAGGCCAGCGCCGCAGCATGGCCAATGTTCAGCGTGTTGGTGTCGGGACGCAGCACCACCAGCACGCCGGCCAGTCCCACCAGCACCGCCGTGGCACGCCGCCAGCGCAGCACCTCGCCCAGCAGCGGGACCGCCAGCAGGGTGACCAGCAGGGGTGCCGCAAACAGGATCGTATACGCCTCGGCCAGACGCAGAACCAGAAACGCATAGAATGCGCCCAGCGTTGCCACCATCACCGCCACGACGCGGATCGCCATCCACAGCGGGTTGGCGGGACGCAGGGTGCCGGGGGTGGCGTCGCGGATCAACAGCAGGACGACATATGGCAGACCCAGCAGATAGGCAAAGAACGCGATCTGCACGGCGGGCAGCGTGTCGCCCAGCCATTTGATGATCGCATCATGGGCGGAATAGATCAGACAGCCCAGCAGGGCGATCAGGATGCCTTGGATATTGCGCGACATGGGATGACCTCTTGGAACCTGCGTTCGGCTTGGCCGGAATTTGAAAGGGCTTCAAGGGGTCGTATGTGTGCCCGCGCTGCATAGGGCGGGCACACGGTGGTTTCAGGTCACAAGGACGCGTCGAGTGCTGCCAGAATCGCGTCGCCCATGCCGGTGGTCGAAACGGGTGTAACACCTTCTTCGCCCAACAGATCGGCGGTGCGCACACCGTCGGCCAGCACTTTTTCAACGGCGGCTTCCAAGCGGGCAGCCTCGTCGCCTTGGTCAAAGCTGTAGCGCAGCGCCATGGCGAAGCTGAGGATGCAGGCGATTGGGTTCGCCTTGCCCTGACCCGCGATGTCGGGGGCCGAGCCGTGTACGGGTTCGTACAGCGCCTTTGGACGGCCGTCGGCGTTGGGTGCGCCCAAGCTGGCCGAGGGCAGCATGCCAAGGCTGCCGGTCAGCATCGCGGCGCAGTCGGACAGGATGTCACCGAACAGGTTGTCGGTCACGATCACGTCGAACTGTTTGGGCGCGCGCACCAGCTGCATCGCACCGTTGTCGGCGTACATGTGCGTCAGCTCGACATCGGGGTAATCGGTATCGCGTACCTTTTGCACGACTTCGCGCCACAAGATGCCGCTTTCCATCACGTTGGCTTTTTCCATCGAGCAGACTTTGTTGCCACGGCGGCGCGCCAGTTCAAAGGCCGAGCGCGCAACGCGGTCAATCTCGGATTCGGTGTAGCGTTGGGTGTTGATGCCGACGCGTTCGTTGCCTTCTTCGAAGATGCCACGGGGTTCGCCAAAGTAAACGCCCGAAGTCAGCTCGCGCACGATCATGATGTCCAGACCGGCCACAATGTCCTTTTTCAGCGACGAGAAGTCGGCCAGCGCGTCAAAGCATTGCGCCGGGCGCAGGTTTGAAAACAGGTCCATTTCCTTGCGCAGGCGCAGCAGGCCGCGCTCGGGCTTTACGCTGAAATCAAGGTTGTCGTATTTCGGCCCGCCCACGGCGCCCAGCAGAACGGCGTCGACTTGCAGGGCTTTGGCCATTGTATCGTCATGCAGCGGTGTGCCGTGTCTGTCATAGGCAGCACCGCCAACCAGGTCTTCTTCCACGTCAAAGGCCAGGTCACGCTTGGCACCGAACCAGTCGATGATGCGTTTCACTTCGGTCATGACCTCGGGGCCAATGCCGTCCCCGGGAAGGATCAACAGGGAAGGGTTCGACATGGGTTTTCTCCTCGGGAAAATTGGGTTGCAAGGGGCGTAGCGCGGCGGGTTGGAAGCGTCAAGTTGTCACCGTGTCAGGTCGACCCAGACAAGCCGGTGGCGGCTGGCCGTGGCAACGGTTTCTGCCAGCGGATCGGTCGGATCGGGCCAAAGGACGCCGCTGCCGATGATCGTCCAGTCGGCCGAGGGCAGGGCATAGTCGGCGCGCAGGTTGCCCGGTGTGGGTTCGTCCCAGTCTGCGGTATCGGTGGCATCGCCTGCAGCGGCGGCGCCGGCGCTGGTGGGGGCGGGATCGGTCAGGCGCGGGTCACCCAGCAGTTGGCGCATGGTCGCGCGGCGGCCGTCACCTGCCTGCGGGTCCAGATTGGCATCGCCCAGCAGCACAAAGCGATCGGTGGGGGCAGGGCCGAATGCGCCGTCCAGATAGACCTGCCAGAACCTCGTCTCGTCCGCGTTGCGCAGGCCGTTGCGATCCTCGGGGCCATCAAAGACGGGCGGTGTGGCGTGATAGGTCAGCAAGGTGATACGGCCCATGTCCGGTATGTCTATGGGCACAACCCAGTGGCCGGTGGTGGACAGCCTTTGTGCGGCTTGGGCCTGTGCGCTGGGAAAGGGTCCGGCGCCAGGGCGGGGCAGGGTGGCCCCCGGCAGGTCGGCCCATAGCAGTCCTGAGAAATCGCGCACCGCTTCGCGGACCACCGGATAACGCGAAAGGATCGCCATGCCGCCCTGGCCCGAGAAGGCCCCGAAGCCCTGAGCGTCGCGCGGCCCGCCCAGACGCCCGTCACCGTCCATATCCAGCCCCGTGGGCATACCCGTGTTGGGTCGCAACGCGAACTGATGGGGATAGGTCAGGCCCTTCGCCCCGAGCGCCTTGGCAAAAGCCGTCAGCGCCGCGCCGGTCAGGTCATAGTCGAACCCTTGCAGCACCACGATGTCGGCTTGGGCGTGAACCAGTACAGCCAGCACCGCATCAACCTGCGCGTCCTTGCCAGCAGTGATGTCACGCAGCAGCAGGCCGGGGCCCTTGCGGGCCAGTTCGGTGTTATAGGTGGCAATGCGCAGGCTGTCCGCCAGCGCGGACTGTGTCATCAGCGCCAAGGCGCAGACCCAGAGGATCAGGCGATTTGGTAATCGCTTTCCGCTTTGCGGGCATAGCTGCGGCGGCGTTTTTCCTGGATCATGTCGGCGACCTTGCCCATGGCGATGCCGCGCATCAACAGGCTGGCAGGTAAAAAGGCCCATAGGGTCATCGTCCAGATCAGGGTTTGCGGTTCTTGCAATGTAATAGGACCTATCACTTCCGAGGCCAACTTGGCCACGGCGGGCAGCACGAAGGGCAGCAAAATACCCAGCACCATGTTGATCCGCGCATCACGTTGCAGCCGTGTCAGGGCGTCGCCGCCTGCGGTCGGGTCGAACAGCGGCAGGTTGATCCATACGTTGAATGCACCGTTGCGCGACGACGGCCAGCCGAACAAGCGCACCATCAGAACGAAAACGGCGCATGTGATCAGCGCGATCAGATAGCTGATCCCGGCGGCGGCGCGCACAAGGCGCAGGGATGTTTCGGGCAATTCCGGTGGCAGGGCCAGCACCACAAGACGCACCGGCGAGAAGGGGAAGTCGAGAATTTTACCGACCAGACGCGCCACCGATGTCATCGCGCCGGTCATCAGCGTCGGATCGGTTAGGCCCGAACAGATCACGGTCAGCAGAAACACGGTCACAAAAGCGCCGCAGAACCGCAAACGGTTCAGGGGCGGCGCGTTGCGGAATTCGATGATGGAGGGAAAGTTCGAGTTGTATTCGATAAAAACCAGAAAGCTGGCCAGCAAGGCGACAAGCAGAATGATCTGCGTGGTGTCAGCGGACACCCCCGGCAGCATCAGCGCCGGAGTGGCAATCATCAATGCCACCAAGAGACCGCGCATGGCGGCACCTGTCAGTCGTGCTATCACTTCTCGTTCCCTTCAAACTGGCCAGACGCGATACGTTGCCGCGAACTTGTTCCAACTTGATTCCACCGTTTGTGGCGGCTTGCCTCATTATTGCCCAATTTGTGCCTTCTTTCGCCGGCGGGCTCAAGTTCGCGTTAAAGCAAACGCAATTGTTAAGGCATTTTGTGGGAACGGGTGGTGCCATCTTGCATCAGAAATAAGGCACAATCTGGGCATTGTGGCACATGTTGTGTCCAATCTGCCCCGCAGACATAAAAGAGGCCACAAGCATAGCTTGCAGCCCCTGAATTTCGTGTAGCGTGGGTTGTCGGGCCTCAGACCCAGGGACGCTCGGCGCTTGACTTGGCTTCAAAGCTTGCGATGTCGTCCGCTTTGGCCATGGTCAGGCCGATGTCGTCCAGACCTTCCAACAGGCAATGTTTCTTGAACGGGTCCACGTCAAAGGTGATGACTTCGCCGTCCGAGGTGGTGATCGTTTGCGCATCAAGATCGACAGTCATCCGCGCGTTCGAGCCCTTTTCGGCGTCTTTCATCAGCAGATCGACCTGCTCTTGCGGCAGGGCGATGGGCAGAATGCCGTTTTTGAAGCAGTTGTTGAAAAAGATGTCGGCAAAGCTGGGCGCGATGACGCAGCGAATGCCAAAGTCTTTGATCGCCCACGGCGCGTGCTCGCGGCTGGACCCGCAGCCAAAGTTGGCGCCGGTGACCAGTACCTCGGTGTTGCGATAGGCTTCTTGGTTCAGCACGAAGCCGGGGATCTCGTTGCGGTCGTCGTCATAGCGCATCTCGTCGAACAGGTTCACACCCAGACCCGACCGCTTGATGGTTTTCAGGAAGTTTTTCGGGATGATCATGTCGGTGTCGATGTTGATCATCGGCATCGGGGCCGCGACCCCTGTGATGGTTTCGAACTTGTCCATATCTGGTGTCCTTATATCTGTCGAAAGGGTTGGCCGCCAAAGTCATGTTTGACCTGTGCGGCGATGTTGGCAATGAAAGAGCCCTCGAAGGGGATGCCGCGGCGATGGGCCGCGCGGATGCGGCTGGAATACAGGTGGATGCACTGCGTATCCTCGTGCAGCCATCCGTCCACGCCGCCGTGGGGGTTGAAGTAGATGTCTGCCATCGACCAATGCACCGGGTTCAGCACGTGGCGCGGCAGGGCGTATTCGATTTCGCCGGTTTCGTTCAGCGCCCATGTCAGCGCCTGCGGGCCGAAAACAGGTGGTACCAGTTTCGCCGCAGCCAGCAATTGCTCGCCCTCGGGCAGGTCTTGCAGCTTTCTGCGGTGCGCCCGTTTCAGCCATGGCGGGACAAAGCCGGGGTCGTTCAGACGGTCCATCAGCAGGGTCAACGCGGCGCTGTCTTGCGGCAGGCGCACCACCGCGTTGTTCACCGTGGTGGGGGATTCGTAACCCACCAGATAGCCGTCTTTTGGCGTCAATGGCTGGTGGCAAATACAATCGGTATCCACCCAGGTCAGGTCGGTGGCCTGCACCATATGCAGGCGGAACAGGTCGGCAAAGACCGTTGGGGTGACCCGGTCCAGCAAGGCGTCCGAATAGTGATAAACCTCGGAGGCGTGGCGCAGCGTGACACCGTCGATCTGCGGGTCGGGCAGATCGTGGGTGTGGAACAGGGTCACGGGATGCCCGCGATGGGCAAAGCTGCGCAAGGCCAGAATATCCAGCCAGCGCAGTTCCGTGCCGACCCAAAGCGAGCCGATAGGGGTATCGGCGGCGCTCATGTGCGGGCGGTGTCCTGTTCTGGGTGAAGTCGGGGCATCACGCGGGGCATCCTTTGGCGGTGGTGCTGCGGGCCGTTGGTAACCGGACCGCAGCACACGGGCTTACATCAGGTCGCGCACGTCGGTCAGGTGGCCGGTGATCGCTGCGGCCGCTGCCATCGCAGGCGACATCAGGTGGGTGCGTCCGCCCCGACCCTGACGGCCTTCGAAGTTGCGGTTCGACGTGGCAGCACAGCGTTCGCCGGGGCTAAGCTGGTCGGGGTTCATCGCCAGACACATCGAGCAACCGGCCAGACGCCATTCAAAACCCGCATCCTTGAAGATGTCGGCCAGACCTTCCTCCTCGGCCTGTGCGCGCACCAGACCGGAGCCGGGCACGATCATCGCGCGCATACCGTCCTTGATCTTTTTGCCCTTCAGGATCGCGGCTGCGGCGCGCAGATCTTCGATACGTCCGTTGGTGCAGGACCCGATAAAGACGGTGTCGATCTCGACTTCGCTCAGCGGTGTGCCCGGTGTCAGGCCCATATAGTCCAGCGACCGCTGTGCCGCGTCGACCTTGCCGCCGGTGAAATCGCTGGCCGCGGGAACGTTGGCCGTGATCGGCAGCACGTCCTCGGGCGAGGTGCCCCAAGTGACAACGGGGGCAATGTCCTCGGCCTTCAGCGTGATGACCTTGTCCCACTGGGCGTCATCGTCCGAGAACAGTGTTTTCCACCATGCGACGGCAGCTTCCCATTGCGCGCCTTTGGGTGCGTGCGGGCGGCCCATGCAGTATTCAAAGGTTTTCTCGTCCGGCGCGATGATGCCTGCGCGTGCGCCGCCTTCGATCGCCATGTTGCAGACAGTCATGCGGCCTTCCATTGACAGATCGCGGATCGCTTCGCCGCAATATTCGATGACATAGCCGGTGCCACCGGCGGTGCCGGTTTCGCCGATGACGGACAGGGTGATGTCCTTGGCCGTGACGCCGGGGCGCAGTTTGCCGGTGATCTCGACTTTCATGTTCTTGGATTTCTTCTGGATCAGCGTTTGCGTCGCCAGAACGTGCTCGACCTCGGATGTGCCGATGCCGTGGGCCAGCGCACCGAATGCGCCGTGGGTTGCCGTGTGGCTGTCACCGCAGACCACGGTCATGCCGGGCAGGGTCCAGCCCTGCTCGGGGCCGACGATGTGCACGATGCCCTGACGCACGTCGGACACGGGATAGTAATGAATGCCAAAGTCCTTGGCGTTCTTGTCCAGTGCTTCGACCTGAATGCGGCTTTCTTCGTTCATGCCGCCGTTGGCGCGGTCCAGCGTGGTGGGCACGTTGTGATCGGGCACAGCAATCGTTTGCTCGGGCTTGCGCACGGTGCGGTTGGTCATGCGCAGACCCTCAAACGCCTGCGGGCTGGTCACTTCGTGAACCAGATGGCGGTCGATATAAAGCAGGCAGGTGCCGTCGTCGGCCTCGTGGGCGACGTGGGCATCCCAGATCTTGTCATAAAGCGTTTTTGCGGATTTCGTAGGGGACATGAGGGACCTCTCCCGTATTTTGGATGCAGAAATGGCGTGGGGTTCGGATGCGTGCGACCTTATAGTCGCGCCAGCACCGCGTGGGTCGCCCCGAAGAAGCGTTCGCGCAGCCGTGCGCGGTCGTCGATGTTAAAAAGACGTTTCATGGGCGAAGAGATACGCGCATGTCCCTTGCGGTGCAAGGTGGACAAGCAAAATCTGCGCGAAGGCCCTGAATGCCGCGTTTTGCGTCGGAACCTTCGTGCAACAGGGCGCATCGCGTCATTTCGTTTGGCTTGCGCCGCGTGAAGTCTAAGTGCAACTTGAACGCCAAAGCTGGGAGCGCGCATGGAGAACACCACCGAGACGGGAGCCAAGTTCGGTCTGGACTTGCTGGAAGCCATTCGAACCTCGGCAGGTACGATCCAGTCTTTCCTTATCAGCCTGATGCAACCCGGCTGGCGGCTTTATCAGGTGCTGATCATCCTTGGCCTGGCGGTCCTGTGCTATGGTTTGCACAAGTTTTCGGGGCATCGTCTGCAAAACTGGGTGCGCTCGCGCGAGGGTTGGAAGGCGTGGCAGTTGCGCATGGTTGTTCAGATCCGGCGCAGGTTGGGGTTGCTGTGGTATGCGCTGCTGGGCTGGTCGATCTGGCTGGTGATGCAAGAGGTCACCTGGCCGTCGCGGTCCTATCTGATCGGGTTGGCGGCGACGCTGGCGACCGCCTGGGCGTTCATCGGGTTTTCCGCCCGGCTGGTGCGCAACCGGTTCCTGCGCCGTGTGGTGACCTGGGGGCTGTGGATTTACGTCACGCTGTTCTACCTGAATATTTCAGACGAGGTGGCGGTGTTTCTGGACCGGCTGGCGATTTCGGTTGGTGATTTCCGGCTGTCGATTCTGACGCTGATCGTTGCCGCCGTGGTGATCGGTGTGCTGTTTACGCTGGCCAGGCTGGTCAGCAACACAACCGCTGCGACCATTCGCAAAAACGAAGACATCAGCCCGTCGATGCAGGTGCTCGCGGTCAAGGGGGTGCAGATTGGTCTGTATGGCTTTGCCTTTTTCGCGGGGATCAAGGCAGTTGGCATCGACCTGACCGGCCTTGCGGTCCTGACCGGTGCCATCGGTGTGGGCTTGGGCTTTGGTCTGCAAAAGGTGATTTCGAACCTTGTGTCGGGTGTGATCATCTTGTTGGACAAGTCGATCAAGCCCGGTGACGTGATCAGTCTGGGTGATACCTTTGGCTGGATCCAGACGCTGGGCGCGCGTTATGCGTCGGTGGTGACACGGGATGGCAAGGAATACCTGATCCCGAACGAAGACCTGATCACGGGGCAAGTGGTGAACTGGTCGCATTCCAACGACTTCGTGCGGTTGGACATCTATTTTGGCACCTCTTACGACGATGATCCGCACGAGGTGCGCAGGCTGGCCATCGAGGCCGCCAAAAGCGCCGACCGCGTGCTAAGCCACCGACCGCCGGTCTGTCACGTGGTCGGGTTCGGCGACAGCAGCGTGGATTACATCCTGCGATTCTGGATCAAGGACCCGACCGGCGGGCTGACCAACATTCGGGGCAATGTCTATCTGGCGTTGTGGGACATCTTTAAGGAAAACGACATCTCGATTCCATTCCCGCAGCGCGAGGTTCGGATGTTGGGCGGCAAGACCAAGCAACACTTTGGTGACGAAGCCGCAGCGCCCGACGACGCACCCGAAGCACCGGCTGCCACGGACGACACGGCGCCGAACACGTCGTTTGGTTAATCCAGCTTCAGTGCGTCCAGGGCGGTTTGGTTGCCGCCTTTGGCTGCCAGCTTGAGATATTTCAGATAGGCCCTGGGATCGGCGGGCAGGCCGCTGTCGCCAACGTAAAGCTGCGCCAGCGCAAGGGCCGCGTCCGCGTCGCCTGTGGCGGCGGCTTTTTCCAGAAAGCTTTTGGCGCGTTCGGGGTCACCCGCACCCAGCGTGCCATCCACCAACCATTGCCCATAAACGCGTTGGGCGGGGGGGTAGCCTGCCTCGGCAGCATCCAGCAGCAACGTGCGCCCACGGTCTATGTCTTCTGTCGCACCGTTGCCCTGTTCGATCAGCACCCGGCCCAAGGAATATGCGCTGACCGGATCATCCCGTTCCACACCCTTTTCCAGCAGATCGCGGGCGGTGGCGATGTTGCGTGTTGTATAGGTGCCTGTGCCATAGAGGGTCGCAAGGGCATTGTAGGCGATCGGATAGTGGTCGTCGCGGGCGGCTTTGGTCAGCAGCTCCAGCGCACGGGAATCGCCCGCCTTGTCATAGGCGCGGCCCAGTTCGTAGCGGATGCGCGGCGACACGTCGCCGGCTGCGTAGGCGTTCAGGCAGGCGGGTGTGGCGACGTCTGGGTCCATATCATCCCACGCCACACCGGGCACGGGCGATTCGCTGTCATAAGGGTGGGCGGCTGCGGCGTCGCAGGCGGCGATCCATTCGGCGCGCACTTCTGGCCCGCCTGCACTGATTTTCTGCGCCTCGCGCGCGGCGTCCACCGCGACCCGCGAGCCTGCCAGCGGGAAGGTGGCGATCTGGTCGCCGGCTTGCAGGGTCCAGTCACGGGCGGCCTGGAACAATTCGACATCCTCATCCGAAAGGAAAAAGCTATAGGACACCATGCCCGGTGCCTTGGGCCGTTCGCGGCGCAATTGGTCGCCGGTAATGGTCAGCGTGCGGGCCGAGCCGTCGGTCATGGTCAGGGTCGATTTGACGCTGTCCTGAAACTGGGTTCCGGGGATAACGGCGCCGATTGCCGTGTTTTTCCCTTCGGCATCCAGCACCATGATGGCAAAGCTGTAATCTTCCAGGATCACGCCTGCGGTGTGAACACCCTCGTCAAACAGCAGGTCGCCGGGCTGGTGATAGTGCCATTCCTCGAACACAACCTGTTGGGCCGACCCGGCGCGGACGGCAGAGCACAGCGCCAGAACGGCACAGAGAACACGTATGAGTTGCGTCACCAGTTCGGTCCTTGTTGCAGCGTCGGTTCAGTCTAGCGACGGTGGGTGCGTGCACGCAAGTTCAGCAGCAATCGGCCCGTCGCTGCGATCATGTCAGCCATGCGTTGAAATCCGCCCCTAGGCTTGCTACCTTACAACCATATCCCAGCGCCGGGGATCAGACGGCGCGTATCTAGGAGGGCAATGTCCTGTCAATCCACACAACGTCGGCACCGGCTGCCGACCACACGGGCGCACTGATGAGCGCCGCAGCACCCGAAGCAGGCAGTGATGCGCAGCTGGCTTTGATCCTTTCTTCCCTTTCCGATGACAAAGCCGAAGATGTCGTGCAGATCAACCTGCAAGGCAAGACCGCCTTTGGCGACTATATGGTCGTGTGTTCGGGCAGGTCTTCGCGTCAGGTGTCCGCCATCGCCGAAAAGCTGTTGGTGCGCCTGAAAGAGGCATTCGGCCGCCCTGCGCGGATCGAGGGCAAGGACACAGGCGACTGGGTTCTGGTCGATACGGGCGACGTGATCGTGCACGTGTTCCGTCCCGAAGTGCGCGAGTTCTACCAGCTTGAAAAGATGTGGTTGGGCACAGGCGAAACACCCGCCGCCAGCTAACGCATCTATGAAAGTTCATATCATTGCCGTGGGGCGCCTGCGTGGCGGCCCCGAGGCAGATCTTATTTCCGATTATCTGACGCGATTCGACCGCACCGGACGGGCCTTGAGCCTGGGTCCGGCGCAGATCGTTGAAGTGGACGACCGCAAGGGCGGCGGTATGGCCGCCGAGGCCGAGCTGCTGCGCCGTGCCGTGCCAAAGGGCGCGTTGCTGGCGGTGATGGACGAGCGCGGGCGTGTCGAATCGTCACCGCGCTTTGCCCAACGGCTGGCCGGATGGCGCGATGGCGGGCGGTCGGATCTGGCGCTGGTGATTGGCGGGGCCGACGGGATCGACCCCGCGCTGCGCGCCGAAGCGGATTTTGCGCTGTCTTTCGGGGCGATGGTCTGGCCGCACATGCTGGTCCGGGTGATGCTGGCCGAACAGTTGTACCGGGCCGCGTCCATTCTGGCCGGTGCGCCTTATCATCGGGACTGATCCGAGGCTCTGCCCCCGTGCTGCGGGCGCCTCCGGGATTTTTTGAACCAGAGAAGTGGGACGCCGTCTGCTATTCTGACGATGCCGTGCCCATCAGGATCTTGCGCGAATGCGAGGCAAACTCGCGCCGCCAGATCACCGCAAGGGTAAAGGCCGTGGCGATCATCAGCGGTATGGGCCCTAGCAGCCACGCGGCCATTGCGATGCCGAAATAGACGGCGCGCAAGCCGCGGTTGAAGCTGCGGGCGGCGGTGATGTTGATCTCGGCCGACTGGTTGGCGCGAGGTAGGGCGATGGGGTCGTTGGGGTCGTTGGGCACCGAGGCCATGACCACCGCGGCATAGCCGAACAGGCGGTTGGACCAGACAAATTTCAAAAAGGCATTGGTCAGGAACAGGCTGATAATCAGCAGCTTGGCCTCCCAGACAAATGTGGGTTCCGAGACGAGAATCAGATCGTTGGCGATGTCGGTGATATGTTCGGCGTTGCCGATCATTGCCAGCGCACCGCCGATGGCGATGGCCGAGGTCGAGGCGAAGAACGCTGTGCTTTGGCGCAGGCTGGCCAGAATCTGCGCGTCGAAAATGCGCGGGCTGCGCGTGATCATCTGGACCATCCATTCGCGCCGGTAGCCGGACATGATCCGCGCGGTCGACGGGGTCTTGGACGAGGTGCTTTCGACGCGCCAGCCTATCAGCAGCCATGCCGCGATCAGCAAGCCCAGAGCGACGTAATCCAGCGTCGTAAACAGGGTGAGGCGGTTGGTCCAGGTCATGCTAGAGTGATAGGGTGTCGGCGTGTCTCTTGTCACGCGCTGAAATTGGTAATAATATTTTACCAATAGGAGGAACTGCCGTGGAAATGCCGATCCCAAACCCCGCCGTTCTGGCCCGAAAGGACCGCGTTGTCGCGCGTTTGCTGAAGATCTTGCCAGCGGATGCCGTGATCAGCGACGTGGCCGAAACCCGCGCTTATGAATGCGATGCGCTGACGGCCTATAAATGCGCGCCCATGGTGGCTGTTCTGCCGTCGTCGACGCAAGAGGTTTCGGATGTGCTGCGCGTTTGCCACGAGGAAGGTGTGCCCGTTGTTCCGCGTGGGTCCGGCACGTCGTTGGCCGGTGGCGCGCTGCCGACAGCGGATTGCGTTATCCTGGGCGTGGCGCGGATGAACGACGTGATCGAGACGGATTACGCCAACCGGATTATTCGCGTGCAGACAGGCCGCACCAACCTGAGCGTCACGGGCGCTGTCGAGGAAGACGGATTTTTCTATGCGCCCGACCCGTCCAGCCAGTTGGCCTGTGCCATTGCTGGCAACATCGCGATGAACAGCGGCGGGGCGCATTGTTTGAAATACGGGGTGACGACCAACAACCTGATGGGCGTGACGCTGGTGCAGATGGACGGCACCGTCGTCGAGATCGGTGGCGGGTATCTGGACGCGGGCGGGCTGGACCTGTTGGGTGTGATCTGCGGGTCCGAAGGTCAGTTGGGGGTGGTCACCGAGGCGACCTTGCGCATCCTGCACAAGCCCGAGGGCGCGCGGCCCGTGCTGATGGGGTTTGACGACAACGAGGTCGCGGGGGCCTGCGTGTCGGATATCATCAAGGCGGGCGTTCTGCCGGTGGCGATCGAGTTTATGGACCGACCCTGCATTGAGGCGACCGAGGCCTTTGCCGGGGCCGGATACCCGGACTGCGAGGCGCTGCTGATCGTCGAGGTTGAAGGGTCGGACGCCGAAATTGACGACCAACTGGCGCGCATCATGGAGATTGCGCGGCGGCACAATCCAGTGGAACTCCGCGAAAGCAAGTCGCCCGAGGAAAGTGCGCGCATCTGGCTGGGGCGCAAAAGTGCCTTTGGCGCGATGGGGCAGATCAACGATTACATGTGCCTGGATGGGACAATTCCGGTGTCGTCCTTGCCGTTCGTGCTGCGGCGCATTGGCGAGATGTCGGCGGAATACGGGCTGCGGGTTGGCAATGTCTTTCACGCAGGCGACGGCAATATGCACCCGCTGATCCTGTTCGATGCCAACAAGCCCGGTGATCTGGAACTGTGCGAGGCCTTTGGTGCCGAGGTGCTAAAGTTGTGCGTCGAGGTTGGCGGCTGTCTGACCGGCGAGCATGGTGTCGGCATTGAAAAACGCGATCTGATGCATGTGCAGTACACTATGGACGACCTTGAGGCGCAGATGGCGGTGAAGGATGTGTTTGATCCTTTGTGGCTGCTCAACCCCGCAAAGGTGTTTCCGTTGGACGCATCGGACACGCGGCGCACGGTTGCGATGGCGGCGCAATAGGGGGCCAGCCCCCTGACCCCCCGGGATATTTGGAGCCAAAAGAAGATGATGACACCGCAGAGTGAAGAAGAGCTGGCCGGGATGATTGCAGATGCCACGACGCCGCTGGCGGTGCAGGGCGGTGGCACCCGCGGCTTTGTGGCGGCTGGGGATGTTCTGTGTTCGGCTGGGCTGGCCGGGATTCGTTTGTACGAGCCGGGCGCGCTGACGCTGGTGGCGGGGGCCGGAACGCCGGTGTCCGAGATCGAGGCGGCGCTGGCTGCGGAAAACCAGCGGCTGGCGTTCGAGCCAATGGATCACCGGGCGCTGCTGGGCACGTCCGGCGCGCCGACCATTGGCGGGGTGATGGCGGCGAATATCAGCGGACCACGGCGGATTGCGGTGGGTGCAGCGCGGGATTTTGCGCTGGGCGTGCGGTTTGTCGATGGCGCGGGACGGATCGTCAAGAACGGCGGGCGGGTGATGAAGAACGTCACCGGCTATGATCTGGTCAAGTTGATGTGCGGATCGTTCGGCACGTTGGGTGTGCTGAGCGAAATTTCGATGAAGGTGCTTCCCGCGCCAGAGACAGAAGCCACCCTTGTGATCGGCACAGGTGTTGCGGAACAGGCTGTGGCGGCATTGTCGCGCGGGCTGGGGTCGCCGTTCGAGGTGACCGGAGCCGCGTTCTTGCCGGATCGTGGGGCGGTGGTGCGGATCGAAGGCTTCGAAACCTCTGTGGCCTATCGGTTGGCAGCGCTTGAGGGGGTTCTGGACAGTTTTGGCGCGGTTGAGCGGCTGGATGCGCAGGCGTCGCAAGCCTTGTGGCGCGATGTGCGCGATGTGCAGACCTTTGTCGGGCGTTCGGGCGATGTGTGGCGGGTGTCGGTCAAGCCCAGCGACGCGCCCGGCATTGTGGATGCTCTGCCGGACGGGACGGAGTACATGCTGGATTGGGGCGGTGGGCTGATCTGGGTGCTGTGCGCCGCCGGGACCGATCTGCGCGCCAGGATCGCGCCGTTTGCGGGACACGCGACCCTTGTGCGGGCCGACGCAGATGTGCGTGCGCGGCTGGGGGTGTTCCAGCCCGAGGCACCGGCGCTTGCGGCGTTGACGGAAGGGGTGCGGACGCGGTTCGACCCGCGTGGCGTGTTGACGGGACGCGGGATGAAAGCGGCGTGACCGTGCTGTGGCTTGCCTTGTTCGTGGTGGTTTTCGGTTTCGGTCCGTGGGTTTTCTTGCGCCTGATGCGCTTGACGCCATCGTCGACTGTTTTTGCACGGTTGGTTGCTTTCATGGTGATGGCGGCCGCCGCAAGCATGTGGTTGCGGTTTCTGGCACCGGTGCCGTGGGGGGCGAACATCTGGGCCACGGGTGTCGGAATGGGCCTCATCTGGGCCGCGTGGATTGCGGTGCTGGCACTTGCGGCCCTGGCCTTGCGGCACGCGGATCAGGGGCCTGCGATGCGGCGCTGGACCGGTGTGATCGGCGCAATGGGCACCACGGTGCCATGGTTTGGTCTGGCCTCGGCCCGGCTGATGAGCAGTTGAAAGAGAGACGATGCAAACGACATTCACACCTGAACAGATGCGCGACCCCAAGATCCAGCGTGCCAACCAGATTTTGAGGTCCTGTGTGCATTGCGGATTTTGCACCGCCACCTGCCCGACTTACCAGGTGTTGGGCGACGAGTTGGACAGCCCGCGCGGGCGCATTTACCTGATCAAGGACATGTTGGAAAACGAACGGGTGCCGGATGCCAAGACGGTGGGGCACATCGACCGTTGCCTGTCGTGCCTTGCTTGCATGACCACGTGCCCGTCGGGCGTGCATTACATGCATCTGGTGGATCAGGCGCGGGAATATATCGAGGACCACTACAAACGCCCGTTCAGCGACCGCGCGCTGCGCTGGGTTCTGGCGCGGGTGTTGCCTTATCCCACGCGGTTCCGGGTGGCCTTGCTGGGGGCGAAGATCGCGCGTCCCTTTGCGCGGCTGCTGCCCGATCCGCGTCTGCGCGCGATGATCGCGATGGCACCGAAACAGGTGCCGCCCGTCAGCCGCAACGACGATCCGCAAAGCTTTGCCCCTGTGGTGCCCCGTGTCAAAAGGGTGGCGTTGATGACCGGTTGTGCGCAAAAGGCACTGAACACGGACATCAACGACGCGACGATCCGTCTGCTGACGCGGCTGGGATGCGAGGTGGTGGTGGCCAAGGGCGCGGGCTGTTGTGGGGCGCTGACGCATCACATGGGCAAAAGCGACGAAAGCCACGCGGCGGCGGCCCGCAACATCACCGCTTGGGCGGCCGAGATGGACGGCGACGGGCTGGATGCTATTGTGATCAACACCTCGGGCTGTGGCACCACCGTGAAGGATTACGGGCATATGTTTGCGCGCACCGAACTTGAAGCCGATGCAAAACGTGTGGCCGAAAAGGCATGTGATATCAGCGAGCTGCTGGTGAACATCATGACACCAGAGCACATCGCGCGCAGTCCAAACATGGCGGCGATGGGCATTGCCGGTACCGATGCAACCCAGCCGGCCGACAGCGACAGCACGGTGACGGTTGCCTATCACGCCGCCTGTTCGCTGCAACATGGCCAGCAGATCAAAACGCACCCCAAGACCCTGCTGAAGATGGCCGGGTTCGGCGTAGTCGAGCCTGCCGACAGCCATTTGTGTTGCGGTTCGGCGGGCACCTACAACCTGATGCAGCCCGAGATTTCGGCGCAGTTGAAGGCGCGCAAGGTGCGCACGCTTGAGGCGAAGGCCCCCGACATCATCGCGGCGGGCAACATCGGTTGCATGATGCAGATCGGCAGCGCAACGGGTATTCCTGTGGTGCACACGGTCGAGTTGCTGGACTGGGCCACTGGCGGGCCAAAGCCGCCGGCGCTGGGGCGCAGCGGATCGGGTGCAACACCGGTGCCGATCTTGCGCTGAACTTCGGCCTTGCCATAATGTCGCCGTATGGCGCACGTAGGCGATTGCTGAACCCTTTAGGAGAAGTCGATGCGGCGCTGGATGTCCCTGTCTTTGATGGCCATTGTGGTCACGTCCGCCGCTTTTGCGCAGGATGCGCAACTGCGTCGTCTGGAGACAACCAACACCGGGCGCGCATGGGAAGCGGTCGGGCGTCTGGACATGGACGGTATCGGATTTTGCACCGGTGCGCTGATTGCGCCCAATCTGGTGCTGACGGCGGCGCATTGCCTGTTCGACAAGCGCACCAAACAGCCCATTGATCACGACAAGATCGAATTCCTGGCCGGATGGCGCAACGGGCGCGCGTCGGCCTATCGCAATGTCCGGCGCGCCGTGGTGCATCCTGCTTATGTCTACGACGGCGATGTGTCGTCAGAACGGGTGCGCAACGATCTGGCGCTTCTGGAGCTGAGCCAGCCCATTCGCAACACCAGCATCCGCCCATTTGGCACAGCGGTGCGGCCCGCAACCGGTGACAGCGTGGGCGTGGTCAGCTATGCCAAGTCACGATCCGAAGTGCCGTCGTTGCAAGAGGTTTGCACCGTGCTGTCGCGCCAGGAGGGTGTGTTGGTGACCTCGTGCAATGTCGATTTCGGCTCGTCCGGCGCACCGATCTTCAGCTTTGACGGCGGCGAAGCGAACATCGTGTCCGTGGTGTCGGCCAAGGCGGAGCTGGACGGCAAGAACGTGTCGCTGGGCACCTCGCTGGCCGAGCCGCTGGAAGAGCTGCGGGCCGAACTGCTGGCCGGTGGCGGGTTCCAGCAGGGGGCGTCGCCCGCTGCCAGCCGCGTCCGCGTGGGTGTGCGCAACGATACTGGTGCGAAATTCGTCAAGCCCTGAGGCCATCGCAGAACGCGGTTTCGGCAGGTCTTGAAACCGCAAAATCCATCCCCACATTTGTCCTGACCGAACGCCTATATAGGGTTCTGTCATCTGCAAAACGGGCCCGTCCACGGATGGAGGGTCTGACATGAAATCGCTCACTCTAAGAGGATGACACATATGCGTACTTTTGATTTTGCACCGCTTTACCGCCAGACTGTCGGCTTTGACCAGATCGCTGACATGATGGACCGCGTTCTGACCAACGAGCATGCACAGAACAGCTATCCCCCTTATAACATCGAGAAAACCGACGACGATGCCTATCGCATCTCGATTGCCGTTGCGGGTTTCTCGGATCAGGACCTGTCTGTCGAAGTGCGTGAAAAGGCGTTGATTGTCTCGGCGCGCAAGGCGGACGAAGACACCAACCGCAGCTATCTGCACCGCGGCATTGCCACCCGTGCGTTCGAGCGCCGCTTCCATCTGGCCGACCACGTGGTTGTGACCGGTGCATCCCATGCCGACGGTATGCTGCACATCGACCTGCAACGCGAAGTGCCCGAAGCACTGAAGCCCCGCCAGATCGAGATTACCGCTGCGACCAAGTCGATCGGCAAGGATGTCGTGGACGCCAAATCGGTGAACTGATCCGGCCCCGTCTTACAACAGACTGACAGCATCAGGCCCGTGCGCATCCGCGCGCGGGCCTTTTTTCATTAAGAGAATTCACACCTTGAATGTATCATGCGCGCACTTGGACAGACTGAATATTTATCAAATCCTTAGATGGAATCTCATTGGAGAACTGACATGGCTTTTACGATTGTAACCGCTGACAACATAGGCACGACGACCCGATATTCGCTGGCAGCTGGCGATGACCTTTTGATCGTCAAGGACGTGACCGTTGGGACCAGCGATTCATCGACGGCAGTTTTGGTCACCGGTGAAAGTGTGGGGATCGCTGTCGAAGGAACCCTTGTTTCACAAGATTATACGATCAGATCAACCCAAGCCTTTACTGCGGTCAGCATCGGTAAAACCGGAAGCGTGATTTCGTTGAACTCAGACTCTGGTGACTCCAACATCTACATTTCCGGATACAAGGCGTCGCTGAGCAATGCAGGGCAGATCACCTCTTTGGAGACGATTGCCGTGTTCCTTGATGGGAATCTGGCGACCGCTCATAATTCGGGCTCGATTGTTGGATCGACGGGTGTTGTTTTGGGATTTAATGGCACGTTTGGGGGGTCGCTTGTCAACACAGGATCAATCGTTGCTGGGGGGCCAATTGATGGCGTTGTAAGCATTTTCGAGGGGTGCGGTGTTTTTGTCGGTGCCTCCTCTGCCACCGTGTTGAACGAGGCAGGTGGTCAGATTTCGTCCACTGCACTGGATGGTGCGGGCATCGTTGCGGATCAGGCGCTGGGAGCGAACGGGCTTGCCATCACCAACCACGGCACCATCAGCGCCAGCCAGGGCATGGGCATCACATTGGCGAACATGGGGTCTGACAGTTCCGCGTCGATCAAGAACTTTGGCACGATCTCTGGCGAGATCACTGCAATCGCCGACAGCGATGCAGGCAACACGTTTGTCAATGGCGGTCTGATTGTCGGGAACGTTCTGATGAACGGTGGCGATGATGTGTTTCGCTCGGTCGGGAATGGTCAGGTCGTGGGGACCATCGACGGTGGTGCCGGCGCGGACAAGCTGGTGGGCGGCGCGCTTGAGGATGATCTGCTGGGTGGCGAGGGCAATGACGACCTGCGCGGGCGTGCCGGCGACGACACGCTGGACGGTGGGCTGAACGACGACATGCTGAACGGCGGTACAGGTGACGATGATCTGCGCGGCGGCAATGGCGAGGATACCCTGAAAGGTGGCGCAGGCGATGACATCGTCGGGGGCGGCAACGGGCGCGACGTGTTGACCGGTGGCAGCGGGGCAGATGTTTTCCTGTTTGTCTCGACGGGTCATTCCGGCACCGGCAGCCTGCGCGACGTGGTCACCGATTTCGAAGACGGTGCAGACCTGTTGGACTTCTCGGGCATATCCGGTGTGCTGACCTTCCGGGGCCTAAGCGGTTTTTCTGCCAGCGGAGCGGGCGAGCTGCGCTTGTCAGAAACCGGATCAGGCAACACCGTTGTGGTCGTTGATGCCAACGGCGACGGGGTGACCGACATGCAGGTCCTGGTCAACGGTGTGACCGGGTTGGGCGCCGAAGACTTCGTCTTGTGATATCAAAAGGGCGGACCATCAGGCCCGCCCTTTCATCTTTGCGTCGGATCAGACCGACATGCAGATGTATTTCATCTCTTGATAGTCTTCCATGCCGTGGTGGCTGCCTTCGCGGCCCAGACCCGACTGTTTGACGCCGCCAAACGGGGCCAGTTCGGTGCTGATGATGCCGGTGTTGATGCCGACAATGCCATACTCCAGCGCTTCGGCCACCTTGTACACGCGGCTCAGGTCCTTGGCGTAGAAATAGGACGCCAGACCAAAGATCGTGTCATTGGCCATCGCGATCACTTCGTCCTCGTTCTCGAACTTGAACAGCGGCGCCAGCGGGCCAAAGGTTTCTTCGGTCGCCACGGCCATATCCGGTGTCACGCCGGTGATGATGGTGGGTGCGAAAAAGTTGCCTTCCATCGTGTCCTGCGCGTCGCCCAGAATGACAGTTGCGCCTTTGGATTTGGCATCCTTGATGTGTTCGATCACCTTATCACCGGCTTCGGGGTTGATCAGCGGCCCCAGATCGACGCCCGCCTCAAGGCCATCACCGACTTTCATCTTCGACACGCGGTCTTTCAGCTTTTGGGCAAAGGCATCGTAGACACCGGCCTGTACGTAGATGCGGTTGGCGCATACGCAGGTCTGGCCGTTGTTGCGGAATTTGCACATGATCGCGCCTTCGACGGCGGCGTCCAGGTCGGCGTCGTCAAAGACGATGAACGGCGCGTTGCCGCCCAGCTCCATTGAGCATTTCATGACCTGTTCCGAGGCTTGTTTCAGCAAGATGCGGCCCACTTCGGTCGACCCTGTAAAGGTCAGCTTGCGGACTTTGGGGTTCTCGCAAAACTCTTTGCCCACCGCAGAGGACGACGACGACGGCACCACGTTGAACACGCCCGCAGGGATGCCCGCGCGTTCGGCCAGAACGCCCATGACGATCGCGCTCAGCGGGGTTTCGGCGGCGGGGCGCGCAACGAATGCGCAACCGGCGGCCAGCGCGGGGCCGGCCTTGCGGGTGATCATCGCGTTGGGAAAGTTCCACGGCGTAATCGACGCGGCCACACCGATGGGCTGCTTGATCACGGTGATGCGTTTGTCGCGCTGGTGGCCGGGGATGGTTTCGCCGTAGTTGCGTTTGGCTTCTTCGCCAAAGAATTCGATGAAGCTGGCGCCATAGGCGATCTCGCCTTTGGCTTCGGCCAGCGGCTTGCCCTGTTCAGCGGTCAGGATGGTGCCCAGGTCGTCCTGATTTTCCATCATCAGATCGAACCATTTGCGCAGAACGGCGGCGCGTTCCTTGCCTGTCCAGCTTGCCCATTCCTTTTGTGCGGCTTCGGCGGCGTCAATGGCCTGACCCACCTGCGCCCGTGACAGGTCAGCCACCTGGGCGATCACATCGCCGCGTGCGGGGTTGGTCACATCGAAGGTGCCGTCGTCACCGTCGATCCACTGGCCGTTCACATAGGCACGTGTTTCCAGCAGCGAGGGGTCTTTCAACAGGCTTTTCAGGTCGGTCTTTGCGCTTGGCATTGCATCTCTCCAGATTTGGTCTCGTGCAGCAAAACCAACTCCTGCTATGAATGTCCAGTTCCAGACGCAAAGGAAGCGACATGCCAGTTAACGACGACGCCTACGCCAACGGTGCCCACATCCCTGACGGGGCCAGTTATCCGGCCCGTTGGGCGCGCGATGCGGCGGCTTTTCGTGACAGTCTGGGCCAGCGGGCCCAGATGGGGTTGCGGTACGGTCCCAGCCCACGCCAGACCTTCGATCTGTTTCAGCCCGAAGGCACGCCCAAGGGTACGCTGGTCTTTGTGCATGGCGGGTTCTGGCGGATGCTGTCGCCTGCCGATTGGTCGCATCTGGCGGCAGGGGCCGTGGCGCGCGGATGGTCGGTGGCCCTGCCGGGATATGAACTATGCCCCGAGGTGCGTATCGCCGGCATCACCCGTTCTATTGCGCAGGCCGTGCAGGTGATCGCCGGTCAGGCCACGGGGGCGCTGGCGCTGGCAGGTCACAGTGCGGGCGGTCATCTGGTGGCGCGGATGTGCGCCGAAGGGATGCTGCCCGCTGACGTGTTCGCGCGGGTGGGTCATGTCATGCCGATCTCGCCGTTGTCGGATCTTGAGCCACTGCTTCTGACCACCATGAACGATGATTTCCAGATGGACGCCGCCATGGCCCGCGAAGAAAGCCCGGTGCACCAGCCCGTCCCGACCTGCGACGTGACCGTCTGGGTTGGTGGTGCGGAACGGCCCGCGTTTCTGGATCAGGCGCAATGGCTGGCGGATGCGTGGGGCTGTGGTCACCATGTGGCGCAGGACAAACACCACTTTGACGTGGTCGACCCGCTGACCGCGCCGGACAGCGCCATGTTGCAAACGCTGTTGGGCTAGGTCAATTGCTCGACGGGCTTCTTGCTGTTCTTGGCCAGACGCTGCGTGAAACGCTCGATCCCGGCCCCCTTGGCGAACAAGCGGGCCGGGGTCAGCGGATGCGACGCGAGGTTCGGAAACAATTTCAACACTTCGTTCAAGGCCTCGGGCAACAGTGACTTGCGGGCTTCTGCGCCCAGATAAAGCGTTTCGGCAGGTGCGCCGTTGGCAAAAACCACCTCGTGCGTATCGCACATAAAGTGCCAGTAGGTCACGAATCCCAAGTTGTCGACGACGTCAAAACCCTCAAGACCGCAAAGCTTGTGGGCGGGCACCAGCACTTCGGCCTGGCCGAACATGCGTGCGGCGATACGGGATCGGATCATCATTCGGTGCTGGCGCGACACCAGCAAGGGATGCGTGGGCAGCCCCAGACCCATCGCGTTGGGGGCAATGCGCACGGGGCGCATAGCATTGATGGCGGGCACCATCCGACCATTGATCCAACGGACCGGTTGCGCTCCGTGGTCCAGGGTCGAAACCATGTCACCAACGGCCAGCGTCTCCACCGCTCTGTCTCCGTCCGGTGTGCGGATCAACGTGCCTTCGGCGAAACAGACCATAAAATTCGTGGTTTCCCGCAACCCGGTCAAACCTGAATAGTTCGTTCCCTCCAGGCTGTTCAGTTTCAGCGACTGGATCGGTTTCGCTTGCAACGCCGTCTGGTCGCTGTTGGCCGAGAATTCGGGGGCCAGATAGGTGTTGCCATTGGTATCCTGAAAAATAACGGCAGTGATCCGCGCGGTGGTGCCGTCGGTATAGGTGATTGTGGCGTTGTAGATGGCAGTGCCGTCAAACACCTGGTTTGGACCGCCGTTGATCCTGAAGTTTTCGGACGCGGCGTTGTTGTTCATGTCGTAGGCGTCGTTTGTCCCACGACCATAGCTGTTGGTGCCTGGTGAAAACGACTGCACGTTCTCCCACAGCGGGTCGCGCACGTCGCCAAAGGTCAACCCTACAAGGCTGGATGCGTTCTCTGCGGTTGTGTTGCCTTCGGTCGGGTCGATCAGAGTTTGAACGCCCAGACTGATGACATTGAACGTAGTGGCCATGTGCGAGACATCCTTCGGCGCAACGTGTTTGTTAACACGTTTCCACCTTGACCGAGCCGCATGGCAGAGATGGGGCATAAAAGCGGCGTCTCTTCACCTTGGCGAAAAGTCTGCGAGTCAACTTGACGAAAAGTTAGTGAGATTTTTGGCCAATGGATCGTTTGCGACATCACAAGGGTCTGTTGGGGCCTTTTGCCGGATGTGTGCGTAGATTATGCTTGTGTCAGACCGCGCGATGGCGTCGCCGGTGTCTTTCCCCAAATATGTCCTGAACGCCGGGATCTTTCTGCAAAGGAGGGTCTGACATGACCATTCATAACCCCATTTCCACAGTCACGCGCCCCGATTTTCATCGTGTGCACAATGGCACCAAAGCGCCGTTGCAATTCGCGGGTGCCGAATACGATGCCCGCATTGCCGGTTTGCGCGGGATCATGGCAGATAAGGGCGTAGTGGCTGCCGTGCTGACGTCGATGCACAACGTGTCGTATTATTCCGGCTTCACCTATTGTTCTTTCGGCCGCCCCTACGCGCTGGTGGTGACGGCGTCCGAGGTTGTGACCATTTCGGCGGGCATCGACGCGGGCCAGCCCTGGCGGCGCAGCCATGGTAATGCGATCACCTATACCGACTGGACGCGTGACAACTTTTGGCGGGCGGTGACGCATGTGGCGGGAACCGGGGGCGTGGTCGGGTTCGAGGGCGATCACATGACGCTGGACCAGCACCGCAAGATGCTGGCCTTTCTGTCGCCTGTACAGGTTGTCGACATCGCCCCTGCCACGATGCGCCAGCGGATGCACAAAAGCGCCGCCGAACTGGATCTGATCCGCGCGGGGGCCGCCGTGGCGGACGTGGGCGGTTACGCCATCCGCGATGCGGTGCGCGCAGGCACCCGCGAGATTGACGTGGCAATGGCGGGACGCGACGCGATGGAGCTGGAGATTGCCCGCCGCTTTCCCGATGCCGAGTACCGCGACACCTGGGTCTGGTTCCAATCCGGCCTGAACACCGACGGCGCGCACAACCCCGTAACCGCGCGGGTGCTGGAACACGGCGATATCCTGTCGCTGAACACCTTTCCGATGATCTCGGGCTACTACACCGCGCTGGAGCGCACGATGTTTGTGGGCGAGGTCGACGATGCATCGTTGCAGATCTGGCAGGCCAACGTGGCCGCCCACGAATACGGCATGAGCCTGCTGAAACCGGGGGCCACCTGTGCCGAGGTCACCCATGCGATCAACGACTTCTTCGAAGCGCGCGACCTGCTGCAATACCGCACCTTTGGCTATGGCCATTCGTTCGGCGTGCTGTCGCATTACTATGGCCGCGAGGCGGGACTGGAACTGCGCGAAGACGTCGATACGGTGATCGAAAAGGGTATGGTGATCTCGATGGAGCCGATGCTGACCCTGCCCCAAGGCGCCCCGGGGGCGGGTGGTTACCGCGAGCATGACATTCTGATCATCACGGACGACGGGGCTGAAGATATTACCAAATACCCCTATGGTCCCGACTTTAACGTGGTCGGCTAGGTCAACATCTGCCCGTAAACCAACGCAAGGCCGCCCTTGGCCTTGCGTTTTGCCGCGCGTCGCAACGCTTGGTTCTTTCCTTTAATCGCTGGATTTGCGAGAGTTTTTGCAAAATCGGATCTTTGTCCGATGTAAATGCAAGTAACATTGCCTATATTGATGGCAACACATTGATACGAGGGAGAATTTAATGTCCAACTTTGACGCACAGGTGCGCGAGTCTCAAAGCCAGGTGGCCGAAGCACAGGCCAAGATCAGCGAGCTGACCAGCCGTATCGAAACCGCGCGCGCCAAGTTGAAGGCGGGCGACGACGCGATGATCGACATCGAGAACGCCACGCTGGAAGATGTCCACGCCCACACCGACGTGATGAACGCCAACATCGCCGAGCTGATCATGGGGCTGGACGATGTGACCTCGGCCTTCTCCAAAGACTTTGACGAGATGCGCAACAAAACCGGCTGGGAAAGCTTTGTCGGCATCTTCTCGCGCGGGAAATCCGACAGTATGCGGCAGGAACGCGTGCGCACGGCGTCGATTGACGACAAACTGCAAGACCTGATTTCCAAATCGGACATCATCGTGCAACTGCTGCAAGGGCAGCTGACCATGCTGGAAGAGCAAAAGGTCAAGGTCGAGGGCAACCTGACCGAAACGCTGGACGAGCGTGAATTCACGGTGCAGGAACTGACCGCGTTGCAAAACGACATCAAGGCGATGGACCCGAAAATCATCGGTCTGGAAAACCAGATCGCGTCGGAAACCGATGCGGCGAAGCGGACCAAGCTGGAAACCGAACTGGCCGATCTGAACAGCCAGTACAACCAGATGGTACAGACCGAACAGGTCAAGCTGGCCAAAAGCCAGACGCTGGAACGCTATATCGAAAAAGGCAAAACCTGGATCGACTCGCTGCAAAACCAGGCGGCAACGCAGATGGTGCTGATCAACAAGCTGCAGACAGACACCAAGCAGCGTGTGGTTCTGTACGACGCGCTGACCAAATCGCTGAAGACGGCACAACAGCAGGACGTGGCCCACCGCATCAACGAAATTGGCGTGAAAACCGACCAAGAGGCGCAAACCGCCATGGCCGGCATCGGTGCTGCCACAAACGCCCGGATGGCCGACATGCTGGAAGCGCATGAGGACCACATGGTCTTTGCCCGCGACGTGCTGGAGCAAAAGGCCAAGGCCGACGAACGCTTTGCCCGCCGGTTCGAGGCCATCGTGAAAAAGCACGACAGCAATGCGTATGGCGGGTGAGCGGGCGAAAAGGACAGCCTGAGCAATGACCGCCCTGAATGACACCGTCGGCCTGACCGACCTCTTCGCCTCGCGTCGCTATTTCCGCAAGTTCGAGGGGATCATGGCCCACATGACCCGCGTCGCGGGCGTGATGGAGGCCGAAGGCACGCTGACCCGTGACGAGGTGAGCATCCTTGTCGGCTATGCCGCGGCCCTGAACTATACGTTCAAGGCGCTCAGCCTGAAATACCTGCTGGTCGGGCGCGATACCGGGCGGTTCTTTGGGTCGCTTGCCATCGACGCCACCGAAAGCGGCTTTCCAACGGCGGACGAACTGATCACCATGGCGTCGGACGCGCAACAGGCCGAGAAACACCTGCTGGGCATGCCTTCGGTGGACGAGCTGAAGGCGCAGATGGTGCAGGTGATCCTGGGCGAACGTACGGTGCCGACCAAGCTGCAATTCGCCCTGTCGCAACGGCTGTATTACGAGGAACTGCTCAAGGGC
Organism: Sulfitobacter sp.; assembly: GCA_034669925.1. Taxonomy (GTDB): domain Bacteria; phylum Pseudomonadota; class Alphaproteobacteria; order Rhodobacterales; family Rhodobacteraceae; genus Pseudosulfitobacter. The sequence goes on along the minus strand of JAXMOM010000001.1, from coordinate 1,892,765 downwards.
AAACTGTTCTGGCCGCGCAATGATCCGGAGATTGACTGGCTGGGCAACACCGGGGAACGTCGGCGGTTCCGTATGCACTGGGCGGTCTACGACAGCCAGGTGAACCTGCCGGTGATCTACATGATGGAGCTTGAGGACACAGGCCGCACCGCGCTGCCCAAGGACCAGCGCCGCTGGCCCGAGGTGCAGGCGCACCTGATGGCGCAGTCGCTGGGTGGGCTGAAGCTGATGACAATCGCCAAGGGCTTTGACGAGGATTTCAACGACCTGCACCCCAAGCGCCTGCGCCGGTTTCACGTGGGGCCGATGTATTCCGATGCGTTCACCAAACAGTCGGGGCCAATTGGCGACGTGCTGTCACAGGCGCGCGCGCCGGACGGGCAGGACTGGGCGTTGGTCTGGACCGAGGAAGATTTGCAATCTGACCGCGTGGTTGAAGAGCGCGCAGGCTGGTTTTCGTCCGTCGAGCGCGAGATATTCAAGCTGGACCCCTTTGCCGGGCGCGGCGCCGATACCGGGACCACGCGGATGGAACGCAGCATCATCCTGCCGCAGCGTCCCTATCAGGTGTTGGAAGAATTGAACCCGCCGGGGTTCCGGTCGGTGGCCAAGTTCGTGGTCAGCGATGCGGGGCGCGTGCTGCGGTACTAAGCGGGGCGCTTTTGGCGGTCCGGCCCTCCGGGGGGAGTTTATTTTGCAAGATGAAGATTGAGGAAACGAGATGAGCCAGACAGCCGACCAGATGGAGCTGCGCGAGCAAGAGATCACCGCGCATTACGCGATGGCCTTGGCGATGTTGCAGGGCTTTGACCACGCGCCGCGGATCGGCAAGGGGGCTGAGGCCCCGCAGCAAGAGGCGTCATCCGGCATCGGCACACGGCGCAGGTTTCGCACCACGACACCCGGGTTGGTGACACGGCGCAGCACGGTGACGGGTGCGGTACAGTTGATCGCGCGGGTCGAGGGGGAGGACGATGCGCTGATGTCGCCCTTGCAGGCGACTGTGCTGAACGGGCTACGGCGGGCGATTTCCATCGCCTTGGCGGTGGCCGAGAATTACGCGGATGTGTCGGGGCTGGGAGATTTGAAACGTGCGAACCTTGAGGGCAACCTGCCCGACGCGCGCAAGGTCGAGTTTTCGGAACTGCTGGCGGGTGAGGCATTGGTCACGCTTTATGTGTTTGGCAATGCCACTGCGTACCTCATGTCCTCGCACCAGTCCGAAGTGACCGTCGAAGTGGGCGATGTGCAGGAAATGCTGACCGACAACGGACAGACCGCCCTGCACGGCGCGCTGTGGGAGCTGGATCAGGACATCGCCGCCCACGCCACCGACGACGCGCGGCTGGTGGCCACCGTCGCCGCCTTTGCCGAGGCGCTGATGGAAAAGGTTGCCCTGCGCGCGCAAGAGGCACCGCGCCTGTCCGGTTTCACCAACGCCGTGTGGCGGGTCGAGGCGGATGACTTCACCATCGCGGGCTTTACCCCCGCGACCAAGGCGAAGTCGACCAAGCTGACGATGACCTTCAAGAAACCCAACGAGGTCGTGGGCAACCATATCGCCAAATATCAGGCGATGAAGCTGGCCAAGATGCTGATGGCCTATGACTTTGACCGCAAGCTGAACCCCTTTGCCGAACTGGGCGGGTTCATCTTTACGTTCATGGGCGATGGCAAGCCGGGCACTGGCAAGACGACGCTGATCCAGATGATGGCGGGGCTGATCAACGATTATTGCGCGGTTGCGGGCTATCCGTTCCGCTATCAGAACCTGAGCACGGACAACATCGACAGCTATCAGGGCAAGTCGGGCCAGAACGCCAAGGCGTTTATCAACACGATCATCGACCCCGCCGCCATCGGCTTTGGCACCATCGACGACATCGACCAGCTGGCCGGCAAACGCGGCGACCGGCAGTCCAGCGCGGGGCAGTTGGAGATTACGGCGGTGCTGATGGAAAGCTTTGCCGGGGCCAACACCGTGGTGCGGGGCAACTGCACCTTTGGCATGTTCTCGAACTATCCCGAAAACGTGGACGACGCCCTGCGCCAGCGGGCGGGGGCGCGGTTTCTGGTGGACGGGCCGCAAACGCGCGAGGATTACATCGACATTCTCTATCTGCTGATGGGCAAGAACCACGACATTCCCGTGGGCGCGCATCAGGTGTTTTCGGCGCAGGAAATCAAATCGGCGGTGGCCGCATCCTTCGAAAGCCACAGCCGTCCGCACGAGGCGGGGCTGATGCAGGTGTTTGACCGGGTGCACGACCAGATCGGCGAGCTGGACACGATTGCCAAGCTGGGGACCTACCTGAAAGGCATTCAGGAGGCCGACGAGCGGTTCACGGGCCGCGCGATCAAGAACATCACCGACGCGGTCAAGGTGCGGGCGATGGATTTTGAGCTGCCGGACGAATGGATGGAGAACCCCGAGCTGTTTCTGTTCAAAAGCTATGACGCCAAGAAGGACATGATCGCAGAGCTGCGCCAGCCGATCACCGTTGAAATGGTGATACAGGAAATCAACCGCTATGCGGATTCCGAGTTCCGTTATGCCGACAAGTCGGACGAGGTGGCGATTGACGCGCTGGTGCGTGATTTCGGGCGGCAGGAAGCGGCGAAGAAGCGGTATTTGGAAAGGGGTGAGGGGTGAACCGCGGCACTAAATCTAGCTTATGGTGGTACTTCGCACTTCTTGTGTCGACCTTGCTTGGCTTCCCAGCTACGGCGCATGAAGAAACCGCGCTAGAGGAGCTCATCCTATCTGATGGTGAATTCGCCTCGCAGCTAATGCGCAGCAGCGGTGTGGCTGTTCCGACTTTTCTTGGATGCAACCGAGCGGTAGGCAAGGAACCCACGCTACCCCTAGTATGTTTCCACGAAAACATTACCTCAAGAATTGAGCTTATTTCACCAAGCGCCTTAAACATTTTTGCTTTGGTCGAAAAAATACCCACTATTGGCTGGTGGGCGAGCGCACTCCAAGAAGATGAGTTGTCGCTAATTTCCTGGAGTGTTGAACCCAGATATTTTTGGCATCAGAGAAAACTCGATCAATCTATCCTTTGCGTTATAGGAAAGCCAAAAAAGCCCAAAAATTCCGAGTTTTTTGCGGCAGAGTGTTTAAGAACTTTCCCCGACAGCAGCCTATCCGATGAGGGGCGCACACTGAGAATATCTTTTGAAGACCTCGGTGTCTTTGAGATATTCGGAAACAACTCTAGCAGGGATGAACTTGAATTCAGGGTTTTTGTCACATTCTTCGCTATGAACGTCGGGAGCCTCTAACCAATGAACCGCCTCATCCGCCTCGGCCTCATGTTCGGCAACCTCTACCCTGTCACCAGCCCCGCGCTGGTGGAACGCTATAACCGCGCGCTGGAGCATCTGACCGGCAAGCGCACCACGCTGAGCGATTTCTACATCGACCTGTCCGGCTTTTCCCCCGAGGTGGGCGCCGATCTGGGCGATCCGCTGTACCTGAACAAGGGCGGCGTGAACCGGCAGTTTATTCTGCTCAGCACCGACCAGAAGCGCGCGCCGCTGCTGGATGCGAAATTCTCGACCTCGCGCACCATCCTGCGGCGGTTCATCGAGGAGAACGAGGCGGCGCTGTTTGCGCTGACCGCGCGGGATGCGGTGGCGGGCGAGCTGGTGAATTCGGTCTATGACGTGTCCAACCCGCAGCGCCTGTTCGACATTCGCGCCATCACCATTGATGCCGACACCACCGCAGGCACCGTGCGCAATGCTGAAAAACTGGCGGGCAAGGTTGACCGGTTTCTGGAAGCCGAAGATGCGTGGTTTGACGATGTGCTGATCGCCGAAATGATCGGACTGGCCGCGCAAACCGGTGACGTGACCCGCAACCCCGTGAAGCTGAAGAAAACGCGGTTTGAGCAGGGCAATTTCTGGACGGCGCATTTTGGCGGCCTCTATGTGTTCCAGAAGGTCGAGCATCCGGCGGTGATTGCCAGTGGGGATGCCACGGCACTGGGTGAATTGCCCATCAAGCATGTGTTCGAGACCACCCAGCGCAACCAGATCGCGCGGTTTCTGGAGCTGAACGGGCTGGCCGAACCCATCGTTGCGGCGCGGGGCATCGATTCGGCTGCGATTCTGCGGCAAAAGATGGATTTCATTCTGGTGGACGCGGTCACCTCGGCGGGCGTCGACCTGTCGGGGACCACCCGTGCCGACATGCGGCGGTTGGCGCGCAATCATGCCCAGCACCTGCCCGAGGAATTCCACGCGCTGGCGTCGCTGGTCAACTGGGCCGAGAATGGCGGCGCGTGGCCGCGCATCACCTCGGACCACCCGGCCTATTTCTACACGCTGCGGGCGGCGGCCCATGCCGATGCCGATCTGGTCAACATGCTGCTGGCCGAGCTGACGCCCAAGGACGTGCGCCAGCTGTTCATCTGCCACAAGCAGATGTTCTATGACACCTACGCCCGCTGGCCCGATGCCAAGAAAGAATATGTCGCGCAGTACCTTGCGGCAGAGTATCAGGCGGACAAGGTCGGCACGCGCGATGCGCTGTTCGGCCATGACGCCCCGATGGAAGAGCCGCCCGCATCCACCACCCGTGCCAAGCCGCAGACGTTGGACGACCTTGTCGCCCGTGTCGGCCCTTGGGGCGCAGTCAGGAGATAGCCATGTTTGCATTGCTGCGTTTGATCGGTATCGGCTTTGTCGTGCTGACGATTATCTACATCGCGCTGTCGCTGTATTCGCGCAGTGTGCGCAAGGGCAAGCTGCGGGCGGAATGGCGCGAACAGGCGCAGGCCGGTGTCGCCGAGCAATCGGAAGAGGCGTTTGTAGATATTGGTATGATCGAATACGACAACTCTTTGCGGCGCAAGCTGATCCTTGGCGTCTATGTGGTGCCCACGGTTCTGGTGGGCGTCATCATCTATCTGACCAATTTCGCCTGAACGGAGGCCCCCTATGCGCTACCTCAAATGGTTTATCATCATCGTGTTCTGGGTCTTTGTGGCGGCCTTTTTCCACTATACGCTGCCGCAAAAGGACATCGTGCGGATCGTGGATACCTACGAAAAGCGCATTGATCCCGGCGAAAACCGCTGGTTCTGGGCGCAGGCCGATGTGGGCACGGACGGCACTGTGCCCAACCGCGATGTCTTCTTCATTCAGGCGGTGCGCGAGAATGGGCGGGTGATCGTCTATAGAAACGAAGATACCGGCTGGGGCTGGCCGCCCTATTTCAAGTTCGACACGTCGAACCTGCAGGCCGAGGCCGCCAATCTGAAATCGACGCAAGCCGATCCTGAATATGTAATGATCAAGCACTATGGCTGGCGCGTCGAATTCCTAACCGCGTTTCCCAATGCGATCAGCATAAAGCCAGTTGATGGCCCCGATGCGTCCAAGGGCATTCCGTTCCTGAACATCTTCATCCTGACGCTGTTCTTCATGGTGGTCTATTTCATCTGGGTGCGCTGGCGCCGGTTCCGTCAGGCGCGGATCGACCCGCGGCTTGAGGAAATGCAGGACAATTGGGAAGCCGCGGGCGATGCGATGGCGGACCGTCGCAGCCGGTTCTCGCGCTGGCTGGACACTTGGAAAACGAAATAGGCCCATTTGCCCAATCATCGGCCCAATCATCGGGATGTGATCGCGCCAAGGGTAGACTTGGCGCGGCGCATCGGCCATTTCCGGCGGTATGAAGGTTTTGCGTTCGTTTTTATTGGCTTTGATGGTCTTCGTGGCAATGCCATGGGGGGCGTTTTCGGCTGTCTATCCGGCGCTGGCCCAGCCTGCCCACGCGACCGCATCTGATGCGTCTCAGGTTGCCGCTGTGCCGGCATCGGTCGAACGCCCGCGCAAACGCTGCCGCACGGCCACGCTGCCGGGGTCACCTTGTGCGCAGGACATGCGGTTGCACGACGCTGTTACGCTGGACGCGCCTGCCCGTGATGCGGACATGCCTGTGCCGCAGGACAGTGTGTTGCGCAGCAGCGTGACCAAGCCGCCCCCGCAAGGCCCACCACGCCTGATCTGACCGGACCCACCGGCGCGTGTCACGCGCCATTCCCGATCAGATCAAAGGATATCTCAAATGTTGACCAGACGTATGTTCGTCGCCTTTGGCGCCGCTGCGACCTTGGGCGCCTGTGCGCGCCCTGAACCCACGCCGGTGGCTGCCGCCCCGGCGCCGGTGATCCCGCCGCTGCCTGCATTCTATCAGGCGATCCCTGATGAGCCGTACCCCGTACCCGCGGTGCCCGAGGGCATTCTGAAGCCGGAATATTGGCGGCAAGAGGTCACCAACCTGTGGCCGCAACACGCCCGTGGCACCATTGTCGTCGATCCCGACGATGCCATGCTGTATTTCATCGAAAGCCCCGAGACGGCGACCCGCTATGGTGTCAGCGTCGGTGCCGCAGGCTTTGCCTGGGACGGCACGGCGCGCTTGCAATTTCGCCGCGAATGGCCGGTGTGGAAAGTGCCCGCCACCATGATTGCCCGCAAGCCCGAACTGGCCCCCTATTCCGTGGACAAGGGCGGTATGCCCCCCGGTCCCGGCAACCCGATGGGGGCGCGGGCGTTGTACCTGTTCGAAAACGGTGTCGATACGCTGTACCGCATCCACGGTGACGCCGATCCGCGCGAGCTGGGGCGAAACGTGTCGTCGGGCTGTATCCGGATGCTGAATCAGGACGTGATCCACCTGTATGACCGCGCATTACACGGGGCGGATGTGATCGTGTTGCCGTCGATGAAATCGTCGGGCACTGCGGGCGTGTACTGACAGACCCAAGGGTGCGTGCGGCGATGGGCCCGCGCGCGCCCTGTCAATCCGCGAACAGGTAGCCCGCGCTTGCAATCTCGTGGGCCTTGTCCTCGCCGATGCTGAGAAAGTTTGACAGGGCGCGGGTGTTTTCCTCGACCGTGGCCCCCTCGCGCATACGGCTCATGTTCTCGAACTCGGCGTCGCGGATGCGGTCGCTTTCAAAAATCATGTCGTTGCGAATGGTGGGCAACAGCCGTTCCAGCGTTTCCGAACTGGTCTGCTCGCCCGCCAGACCGACGCGCATGGCGTGGCCGATCAGGTAGTTGTCAGTGAACTTGCACTGGATTTCCAACATGCGTGTCACCGACCGGTCGCCTGCAAAATCCTGCAACAGGTCCATTTCGCCCGGGTCCATGCACACGATCAGCCGGTCAGTGTCGTAATAGTCGAACAGCATACGCATCAGCGCCCGACGGTGCCGCGTGCGTTTGCCCAGCGTTTTCTGGATACCGCCCAGATCCGGCAGCGGTGTGTCCTCTTCGTTGAACAGGTATTCGATGGCGGGCACGTTGGTCACCTGCCGGATGCGCTCCAGCACCCGCTTGGCCACGTGCCATTTCTTGCAGATCACGATCATCAGTTCGCGTTCGCGGCCAAGCGTCGATTCGGTTTCCCAGAACCGCGTGGCAAAGCGTCGTCCGACGCGCCCGCGCCCGCTGAGGAACTTGAACAGGCTGCGCCCTTCGTTCGATATCTGAAAATGCACCCCTTCTGCCGCATACAGCAGCCCAAGACGACGTTTCAGGTCGCGCGCCTCGGGGCTGATCTTGCGGGCGAACAGGAAATCCTGACTTAGCAACAGATCATAGTGATCGTCGTAGAACACCACGGGCATCCCGTAGTCGGTGAACATCAGGAACGTCAGTGTGCGCGTGCGGATTTCCTTTTCGGGCACCACATGGCGCACGATGGTCTGAAAGAACGTCTCGTCGGGGATCCACGTTGTGCGGAAGAACCGCATGACATCGCGGCGCTTTTTGGTGAATTCCAGCACCCACTCGACCGTGCGGCGGCGCAGGCACCACCACTGGCTGCCGATCTGCACCTGAATGTCGCTGGGAATCTCGCGCGTCAGGCCAAAGCGTTGTTGCAGGTGGTAGCTGGTGTAGAACCGCCATTTTTGCGTGCGTTCGTTGAAGAAGTGGCGGTAAATCAGCCGCTCTTCCTTCATGCCGGTCTTGATCCAGTCGCTTTCGAAATAGTCGAAGCTTTCGATAAAGTCGGCGTCGTTGTCGTCCAGGAACTGGTGCGTGTACTCGGCAGACTTGATCGCCATACAGTCGCCGGACAGCATGTAGAAATGCGTCGCACGCGGAAACGCTCTGACGGCGGATTCAACGGCGTACAGCGTCGCCTGCACCAGCGACCACTCCCCCCAGCCGCATTTGATGCGCTTGTGGGCAAAGGTCACGTTGGGGTTGTCGTCAAGTGCTGCGCAGATCGCCCTGAAATGTTCGGCTTTGGCCGAGGCGTCAAAATGGATCGACATATAGTCGCCGGCCGCAGTCAACCGTTCGGCCTGCTTGATGATGGCGTCCGGGTCTTTGTGACACAGCAATATGTAGGCGATTTTTGCCATACGAAAAACTTACGGACCCTTTACCTGTTGTTGTTTACCTAGATAGAGATGAAGGGTGATTGAATAAACAGCATTTATTTGCTTTTTTGCTGCGACAGACAACTGCTGCCCGTTGAAGCAGCAGGGAATCAAAGGAATACAGGTATGGGTTTCCCCGGAACGTGGATGACGGAAAGCGAAAGCGTGGTGTACCGCGTGGTGCCCAAATGCGCCTGCTCGACCATTGGTCAGATCATGTATTATTCGGATCACGGCGAATTTTTCGACGGTGACATTCACGATGCACAGGGCGGGATGCACAAGTGGGCACTGGAAGACAGCCAGGCACCGATCACCGCCAACGTGCAAAACCACACGTCCTATGCGTTCACCTGCGTGCGCAATCCATACACCCGCATCCTGTCATCGTTCTTTGACAAGATCTGCGGCATCCAGCGCAACGGAAAACGCTATCGCGGCAACCTGGTGCCGCTTCTGATCCAGAAATACGGGATCGAAGTGGGCGGTGACGACGGCAAGCAAGAGTTTGACCAGATCGCCAGCTTCCGCCGGTTCTTGCTGTTCACCCGTGATACCATCCGTTGGCGCAAGCCGATGGAACCGGACATCCACTGGTCTGCCATGTCAGGCCACGTGTCGACCTATATTGTGAACGGCGGCAAATACGACAAAATCATCTGGACTGAAAAGTTCAATGAGGGGATGCAAGAGGTGCTAGACGCCATCGAGACCCCGAAAAAGGTCAACATCGCCGAAATCCCGCGCTTCAACGAAAGCGAGGGGCATGGGCCCAAGCGGTTGCATCCGGTCGAGGACTATTTTGACGATCTGTCGATGCATCTGGTTTACGAAATCTACAAACGCGATTTCGAAGTGTTCAAATACGATTTTGAAAACCCGGCGAACAAGATGCCCATCGCCGAGATTGATCTGGACGAAGTGCACAAGAAGCTGGGCGATTAACCGCCCGCTTGCTTGATGATCGTTGCAACGCGTTTGCCGGCTGCTGATGACCCCTTGTAACTGGGGTGGACCATGTCGGCTGCGTGAAACGACCTGTCCCCGTAAGGCACCAGATCGGCCATTGGAACGAACCACACGCCGTTGTCCCGCTGCGCCATCTGGGTGACGCGCGCATCCAGCTCGTCGCCCTCGTCGCGGCAGTGCTCGATCGGCGATCCACGGCCCGGGCTGCGCAGATAGCCGACATAGACCACACGCGCGCCCGCGCTGCGCATCTTGGCCACCAGTTCAGGAATTTCGCCACGTGTGCCGTCCTTGGAAATCAGCTTGGTCATCTTGCGGTCGCAGCGGTTGCAGTTGCAGCCCAGCCACAGATCGTTGCCGCCACCGTTCATGATGACCCAGCTCCACGGGCCGGGGCGATACTGGCGGGCGATGTTGAACCCCAGCGCGCCGGTCAGCGGTAATTTGTAGATCATCCGCGCGCCCATCACGGACCGGTTCGTCACCCGCCGGCCCAACTCTTGCTCGACAACGTCGGGAATCGACTGGTTGGCGCCGGAGTTTACCGCGAAAAACGAATCTCCGATGGCCAGAATGCGCGCAGGATCTGCCCCCGCAGGCGTGGACAACATCACCAAGACCATCAACAGGATCGGTTTCATCAGGATTCCCTTTGCTAAAAACATACCGCTTCCTTGCATCACAGTGGCCGTAAATTGTGAAAGTGGTGCGGCGATATTGTGAAATGCGCCGCTTCACCCTACATCCCATTGCTATGGCACAGGTAAAGAACGCAGACCCGAATTACAAAGTGATCGCTGAAAACCGGCGGGCACGGTTTGACTATGCGATCGAGGAAGATCTGGAATGCGGGATCATCCTGGAAGGGTCCGAGGTCAAGTCGATGCGTCAGGGCGGTTCGAACATCGCTGAAAGCTATGCCGCCGTCGAGGATGGCGAGCTGTGGCTGGTGAACAGCTATGTCGCGCCCTACGATCAGGCCAAGACGTTCCGCCACGAGGAACGCCGCCGCCGCAAGCTGCTGGTCAGCCGCAAGCAGATGTCCCACCTGTGGAATGAAACCCAGCGCAAGGGCATGACGCTGGTGCCGCTGGTGCTGTATTTCAACCATCGCGGCATGGCCAAGATCAAGATCGGCATCGCCAAGGGCAAAAAGAACCACGACAAACGCGAAACCAGCGCCAAGCGCGATTGGAGCCGTCAAAAGGCGCGTTTGCTCAAGGATCACGGCTGATCGGCACCCGACAGGCGATCTATCTTGCGAAGGCGGCGCAGCAGGGTTAGGGAAAACACGTTTATTCACGCACGGAGGCCACCCATGTCCGATGATCCCAAAACGCTTGTCTCGACCGATTGGCTGGCCAAACACATCAAAGACCCCGATTTGCGGATTCTGGATGCGTCCTGGTACCTGCCCGACGCCAACCGCGACCCCAAGGCCGAATATGACGCGGCCCACATTCCCGGTGCGCGTTTCTTTGACATCGACGATATTTCCGACGCGCGGTCGGACCTACCGCACATGGCACCCCCCGTTGAAAAGTTCATGTCGCGGATGCGGGCGATGGGTGTGGGCGACGGCCATCAGGTTGTGGTCTATGACGGTGCCGGCATCATGTCCGCGCCGCGCGTGTGGTGGCTGTTCCGTCTGATGGGCCATGAAAACGTGGCCGTTCTGGATGGCGGTTTCCCCAAATGGCAGGCCGAGGGCCGCGCCGTTGAGGACATGCCGCCCGTGGTCAAGGACCGCCACCTGACCGTGCGGTTCCAGAACCATCTGGTGCGCGATGTCACGCAGGTGTCGCAGGCCTCCAAGCTGGGTGATGCGCAAATCATCGACGCCCGCGCCGCCGCCCGTTTCCGTGGTGACGCGCCCGAGCCGCGCGAGGGACTGCGTGCCGGTCACATCCCCGGATCGCGCAACGTGCCGTTCAACACATTGTTGAACGATGACAAAACCCTGAAATCCCCCGCCGAGGCGCGCGCGGTCTTCGAGGCCGCAGGCGTTGACCTGTCGCGCCCGATGATCACCACCTGCGGGTCCGGCATCACCGCGTCGGTTCTGGCGCTGGCGCTTGAGCGGATCGGGGTGGATGCTTGGTCGCTTTACGATGGATCCTGGGCCGAATGGGGGATGTTCCCCACCGTGCCCGTCGCAACCGGAGACGCATGATGTTCGAAACTCTCAAGCCGCAGGCACCCGATAAAATCCTGTCGCTGATGGCGCAATACAAAGAAGACCCGCGCACCACCAAGGTCGACCTTGGTGTGGGCGTCTACAAGGACGCATCGGGCCTGACGCCGGTGATGCGCGCGGTCAAGGCTGCCGAACACAAGCTGTGGCAAGAGCAGGACAGCAAGTCCTACACCGGCCTGACTGGCGATCCTGCGTTTTCGGATGCGATGATCAAGCTGGTTCTGGGCGATGCAGTGCCGCGCAACACGGTTGCAGCGGCCGCGACCCCCGGCGGTACGGGCGCGGTGCGTCAGGCGTTTGAACTGGTCCAGATGGCCAACCCCAAGGCGCGGGTTTTTGTCTCGGACCCGACATGGCCGAACCATTTGTCGATCCTGCAGTATCTGGGCATCGAGATGGTGCCTTATCGCTATTTCGACAGCGAAACGCGCAGCGTGTCGTTCGACGCCATGATCGAAGACCTGAAAACCGCGACCAAAGACGACGTGGTTCTGCTGCACGGCTGCTGCCACAACCCGACCGGCGCCAACCTGACGATGGACCAGTGGGCCGAGGTTATTAAGGTTCTGCAAGACACCGGCGCCACGCCGATGATCGACATCGCCTATCAGGGCTTTGGCGACGGTCTGGACGCGGATGCGGCGGGCACCCGTGCGGTGGCTGCGGCTGTGCCGGAATGTCTGATCGCGGCCAGTTGCTCGAAGAACTTTGGCATCTACCGCGAGCGGACCGGCATTCTGATGCTGGTATCGTCTGATGCGGGCGCACAGGCGCTGAACCAGGGCACGCTGGCCTTCCTGAACCGTCAGAACTTCAGCTTCCCGCCTGACCACGGGGCGCGGCTGGTGACGATGATCCTGACCGACGACGAACTGCGGGCTGACTGGCAGGCGGAACTGGAAGAGGTCCGTTTGGGCATGTTGAGCCTGCGCAAGCAACTGGCCGGCGAACTCAAACGTCTGTCTAACTCGGACCGGTTCGATTTCCTGGCAGAACATCGCGGCATGTTCTCGCGTCTGGGCACCACGCCCGAGATGGTGGAAAAGCTACGGGTAGATCACGGCATTTACATGGTGGGCGACAGCCGTATGAACATCGCCGGCCTGAACGAACAGACCATTCCGGTGCTGGCGCGCGCGATCATCGACGCCGGCATCTGATCCACATCTGCTGCGCTCGAATTGAAAGGGCGGTCCTTCGGGGCCGCCTTTTTTGGTGCCTCTCTGACACGTCTGGAAACGAAAAAACCGGGCGCATCGCTGCGCCTGGCTTGTTTTCTCAAGGCTTTAAGTCGGGAGGAAGGAGACCTCAGCCCTTGGAGAATTCGGGATAGGCTTCCATGCCCATTTCGGACATGTCCAAACCGGTGATCTCGTCCTCTTCGGTGACGCGGATGCCCACAGTCGCTTTCAGGATGAACCAGACGATGCCCGAGGCGATGACGGTGAACAGACCCACCACAACGATCGAATACAGCTGTGTGGCCAGCGACGCGTCGGGGTTGGTCAGGACAACAGCGATCGTGCCCCAGATGCCGCAGAACAGGTGAACCGGGATCGCACCGACAACGTCGTCGATCTTCAGCTTGTCCAGGAACGGAACCGCGAAGACCACGATGATACCGCCAACGGCACCGATCAGCGTTGCCGCACCCAGCGAGGGGGTCAGCGGTTCGGCTGTGATCGACACCAGACCGGCCAGTGCGCCGTTCAGGATCATGGTCAGGTCAGGCTTCTTGTACAGGACCTGTGTCAGGATCAGCGCGGCAATCGCACCACCGGCAGCCGCGGTGTTGGTGTTTGCAAAGATGCGGCTGATGTCTGCCACGTCGCCCACGGTGCCCATCGCCAGTTGCGAGCCACCGTTAAAGCCGAACCAACCCAGCCACAGGATGAACGTACCCAGTGTTGCCAGTGTCAGGTTCGAACCCGGCATCGGAATGGTGCGACCCTCTTTGTATTTGCCGATGCGCGGACCCAGGATCAGCGCGCCGACCAAAGCAGCCCAGCCACCGACCGAGTGCACGACCGTCGAGCCGGCGAAGTCGAGGAAGCCCATTGCGTCCAGGAAGCCACCGCCCCATTTCCACGACGCCTGAACCGGATAGATCACGGCGGTGAGGGCGATGGTGAAGACCAGGAAGGGCCACAGCTTGATGCGCTCGGCCAAGGTGCCCGAAACGATCGACGCGGTTGTTGCGCAGAACATCAGCTGGAAGAAAAAGTCGGAACCGGTCGACGCATAGTCATAGGCGTCTGCAGCGTCGGAACTTACGCCAACAGGCTCAAGCCCTGCGGTGCCGAATGCGCCCAGAATGCCGTCGATGCTCCAGCCGTCGCCCGGGTACATCAGGTTGTAGCCCAGCAGGTAGTAAAAGATCGCCGCCAGCGAGAACAGCGCGATGTTCTTGGTCATCTGCATGGTCACGTTCTTCGAGCGGACAAGGCCGCCTTCGAGCATGGCGAAACCTGCGGCCATCCAGAACACCAGGAAGCCGCCCACGAGGAACAGCAACGAGTTCAGGATATATACAGTGTCGGTCGACGCATTTACGCCGGCCGCCGGGCCTGCGTCCTGGGCAAAGCCCAGCGTCGGCAGCAGTGCGACAGACGCCGCGGCTGCAAGGGTAAAGGTTGTGGTACGTTTCATTGTCAGAATGTCCCCGGTTGCGTCGCGTTAAAGCGCGTCTTGGTTGGTTTCGCCGGTGCGCACACGCACGGCCTGTTCGACATCGAGCACGAAAATCTTGCCATCACCGATTTTGCCGGTGTGGGCGGTTTTCTTGATCGTCTCGACCACCTGATCGGCAGCGGCGGAATCGACCACGATTTCCAGCTTGATTTTCGGAACGAAGTTCACGGCGTATTCTGCACCGCGATAAATTTCGGTATGGCCGGACTGAGAGCCAAAGCCCTTGATCTCGGTCACCATCATGCCGCGGACGCCGGCTTCGGTCAGAGCCTGACGGACATCCTCCAGCTTGAATGGTTTGATCGTTGCAATGATCAGTTTCACGCATTTTCCCCTTGTCGTTTGGCCGCATTTCCAGCCGTTTTCCTGATGGCAACAGACGGAACCCAAGGCCGTTGGGGAAGGTCGGGCGCACATTTGCGCCAGAGGAATCCACAATATGTGCGTAAAAAATGCGCAAACTTTAGAAATTGATGAAATTTTAATCGAAAAAATGATGGGAGTTGCCGAACAGTTCCCCGTGTATCTCGGAACGCAGACAGGTATTGTGCTTTGAAACAAACAAGGCCGAGCAGGGGTCTAGATGAAGAATACGACACGCGGCAAGCGTCCTTTGGTGGCAGACAAACGGTCTGGTGCCACATCCGCCAAGAAACCGACCACACCACGCAAGCGTCCGGTGAAACGTCGCAAGCCTACGCCGCCCCGGCGTGGCGGGATCATCGGGTTCTTCCTGATGATCTTGCGATTCTTCGTGCGCCTGTTCTGGGCCGTGGCATGGCGCGGCACGCTGGCGGTGGTGGTCGTGATCGGCCTGTGGGTCGGCTATACCGCCACGACTTTGCCCGATCTTGAGGAATTGCTGGACGGTCGCGCACGCGGATCGGTGACGCTAAAGGATTACCAGGGTGCCACCTTTGCGTGGCGCGGTGACCAGTTCGGCGGGGTTGTGACGGCGCAAACCGTGTCGCCCAACCTGTTGCACGCGATTGTGGCAACCGAGGACAAGCGATTCTACAAGCATATCGGCGTCAGCCCGCGCGGCATCGCCAGCGCCATTCGCATCAACCTGCGCGAAGGGCGCGGCCCGCTGGACGGGCACGGCGGTTCGACCATCACGCAGCAGGTGGCGAAACTTTTGTGTCTGGGCACTCCCTATGATCCGACCACAGGCCAGACCGAGAAAGAATACGAACAGGAATGCCGTCGCGGGACCTTGCAGCGCAAGATTTACGAGGCCGTCTATGCCATGGCGATGGAAGCCAAGTATTCCAAGGAAGGCATCCTGACGATTTACATGAACCGCGCCTTTCTGGGCGCCGGTGCCCGTGGATTCGAGGCGGCAAGCCAGCGTTACTTTGGCAAGTCGGCGGCAAATGTGACCCCCGCCGAGGCGGCGATGCTGGCCGGTTTGCTGGTGGCGCCCACACGGTTTGCCCCCACAAACGATCTGGCACGGTCGCAGAACCGTGCCGCGACGATCATACGGCTGATGAACGAACAAGGCTATCTGACCAATGCCCAAGCCGCCGAGGCGCAGGCCCATCCCGCCGAGCTAAGCCAGGCGGCAGCCGCACGCGCAGGGGGTTATTTTGCAGACTGGGTCATGTCGTCAGGCCCCGAATTCTTTACCCGCAAGACCACCGAGGATGTGATCATTCGCACCACGCTCGATCAGCGCATTCAACGTGCGGCCGAGGAGGGTTTGAAGTCCGTCTTCGAGGACAAGGTCCGCGAAGGGTCCAAGGCGCAGGCGGCCATTGTTGTGATGGATGCAGATGGTGCCGTGCGCGCGATGGTGGGCGGACGTGAAAACCAGGTCGCCGGCGCCTTTAACCGTGCGACACAGGCGCTGCGCCAGACCGGTTCGGCGTTCAAACCGTTCGTTTATGCCACGGCGCTGGACCTGGGCTATTCGCCCTTGGACACTGTCGAGGATGCGCCATTGACGATCAACATTCCCGGCTCCGGCCCGTGGTCACCCAAAAACTACACCAACCGCTATCTGGGCACTGTGACACTGGCCAAGGCGCTTGAGGAATCGCTGAACATTCCCGCAGTGAAGGTTTCCGAAAGCGTGGGCCGCGAGCTGGTGCGCAACGTTGCCAGCGGCTTTGGCATCGAAAGCGATCTGGCCGCGGGGCCTGCGCTGGCGCTGGGCGCGTCGGAAAGCACGCTGATCGAGATGACGGGCGCCTATGCCGGTTTCCTGAACGGCGGCTCGTCGGTGACGCCCTATGGGCTGACAGAGCTGCGTCTGCTGGGGGACAAGGAACCTCTGATGGGCACCGGCGGCGGCATTGGCGAGCGTGTGATTCAGGAAGAGGCCGCGCGGCAACTGGTCTGGATGATGGAAAAGGTCGTCAGCGAAGGCACCGGCGCGCGGGCGCAGTTCGGTGGCCGCGAGATCGCGGGCAAGACCGGCACCACTCAGGCGGCGCGTGATGCGTGGTTCATCGGGTTTACTGGCAATTATGTGGCCGGTGTCTGGATGGGCTACGATGACAACACGCCGCTGACAGGGGTGACAGGGGGCGGACTGCCCGCAGAGATCTGGCGCGAGGTCATGGTGCGTGTGCACGAAGGTGTGCCCGACACACCGCTGCCGATGGACGCGCCGCGCGGGGCGCAGCATGTCGTGGATACGCCGGTTGAACAGCCGCGGCCAACAACGACCGAGGGCATCATCAACAACCTGTTGCGCGATATTCTGGGGGGTGGTGGTGGAAACAACGGTTCAGGGTCACAGGCACCTGCACCGCCTCCGGGCAGCCGGTAGCACCCCGCCAGGGTGCTGCCGGTCTGCGTAACCTCAGCCCATGCGGCTGAGGTCTGCGATCATCTTGTCGATATTGCCGCCATTGCGGTCCAGCAGCGCGCCGATTTCGCTGCGTTCTGTCAACAGCAGGTTCACGCCTTCGATGAACATGTTGTAAAACAGGTTGCGGCCCGATTTGTCTGACACAAGGAAGGTCACTTCGAACGGTGCCTCGCCGCGCAGGAACGCAGTTGTCTTGATCTCGTAGCCGGCCTTGATCTGGCGCGCTGATTTCACTTCGATCCGGCCGCCGATGAACTCGCGGAACCGCTTGCCGTATTTGCGCGAGATATAGCTGGCAAAGACATCGCCGAACTTGCGTTTTTGTGCGGCCGATGCGCTGCGCCCGTCCACGCCCAAGGCATATTGCGCCATGATCGGCACATCGCCGTATTTCGCAAAGATGTTCTTAAAGTCGCCGATCATCGCGGACTCAGACTTGCCCGAGCCGATGACCCGGTTGATCTCAGCCACAAGCCCATCAATCAGCGAACGGGCCTGCGCCTCGCTCAGCGCCCAGACCGGACCGGCCACAAGGGCGCCGCCGGAAGCTGCAAGAAAGGTGCGTCGGGTCAGGTTATTGAGCATATGGATCCTCGTAAATGTCAGAGTACGGGTCGTCAGAGTAGGGATCGGCAGCATCGCCGCCGACACTCGACCCCAGTTCAAATCGCCGGTTCTGAAGATAGATCAGGCGCGTTTGGGCATAGCTGTCCGCACTTTCGTACAGAATCGAATCGACCGTATCGGAATACCGTCCACGATCCCCCAGCCGCGAGGCCAGTTTGGCGCCGGTGCTGTAATACTTCTCGGGGCTGGGCAGCGAATAGGTCAGCGGGTTGGTAAACAGATCGACAACACGGCCTGCCGCGTCGCGGCGGGTTCCGGGGCCAACGATCGGCATTTCAACATAGGGACCCTCGCCGACACCCCAGACATACAGGGTCTCGCCAAAATCGGTGTTGTGTTGGGGCACTTTGAATTCGGTGGCCGCATCGACAAACCCGCCAAAGCCCAGAACGGTGTTGGTCAGAAACCGCACGGTCGACAGGCCCGCACCACGGAAATCACCCTGCAACAGCGAATTCACCATCATGCTGGGCTGGGCAAGGTTGGTGGCAAAGTTGTTGATGCTGTCCTCGAACTCGTCCGGGACCGCTTTGGAATATCCCCGCCCCGCCGGCCGCAGAATGGCCTTGTCCAGCTTCACGTTGAACGCATGAACCTTGCGGTTGCGGGCTTCGTTCGGGTCATTGATGCCGTCACGGCTGACCACGTCGGGGTTGGACGCGGCACAGGCCGAGACAAGGGCCAAAGCCAGTATGACAATCGGCAGGCGCGCCACAGGGTGCTCGAAGCGATAAACTGACAATGGAAATCTCCGTTTTTTAAGCTTAGACCGTACCTAATACTTTAATGGGCATTGCCCAGACGTGTAGTATGCGAATTATGTCTCTGTGGCAGTTCAGCGACAGAGAGTCTAAAGTCTTTACGCCCGAAAGGGCATAGCAGTCGCCGTATATCAGGCGAAAAGGTGCCGATGCAAAACCGGGTCCAGAAACGAGGGGTGGCCGAACTGCGGCGTGCCCGTGCCGAAAGCCGTAGCCTGTATTGGCTGGTGGGGGTGTTCAGCCTGTTTGCCAACCTGCTGATGCTGACGGGGCCGCTGTATATGCTGTCGGTCTACGACCGCGTGCTGGGCAGCCGGTCCGAGGCGACGCTGCTCGCGCTTTCGCTGTTGGTTTTGTTCCTATACGGCGTGATGGGCATTCTGGACTACACCCGCAGCCGGATCATGGCCCGCGTCGGGGCACGGTTCCAGATGCGGCTGGACCGGCGCGTGTTCGATGCCGTGGTGCGCAAATCTGCCGTGGCGCCCGATCTGCAAACCCAATCCGGCCTTGCCGATCTGGAAGCCGTGCAACGGTTCCTGACCTCGCCGGTGTTGATCGCCTTTTTCGACCTGCCGTGGACGCCGATCTTCATGGCCGGAATTTTCATGTTCCACCCGATGCTGGGCTGGCTGGCGGTGGGCGGCGGCGTGCTGTTGATCGTGATCGCATTCCTGAACCAGTGGCTGTCGCGCGAACCGCAGTTGCGCGCAGGCATCGCAGGCCAGCAGGCCGGTTCGATGTCCGACCAGATCCGCATCGAGGCCGAGATGGTGCAGGCCATGGGGATGCGCGACGCGGCCTTTACCCGCTGGTCGAAAACCCGCAGCCGCGCGCTGAAAGACCAGATTGCGGCAACAGATGTGGGCGGTACGTTCACTTCAATGACCAAGACCCTGCGGTTGTTCCTGCAAAGCGCCATGCTGGGCCTGGGGGCCTATCTGGTGCTGCAAAACGAAATGACGGCGGGTGCCATGATTGCCGGTTCGATCCTTCTGGGGCGGGCACTGGCCCCGATCGAGATGATGTTGAACCAATGGCCGCTGGTGCAACGCGCGTCAAAAGGCTGGGACAACATGGCCGAGCTTTTGGGCACGGTGCAACCGGAACAGCCGCGCACCGCGCTGCCCAAGCCCAAGGCGCGGCTGGTGGCCAAATCGCTGACCGTGGTGCCGCCGGGCGAAAAACAGGCGTCATTGCGCGGCCTGAACTTCGAGCTGAAGCCGGGCGAGGCGCTGGGCGTGATCGGACCATCGGGTGCCGGTAAATCGACGCTGGCGCGCTGCGTGACGGGCGTGTGGCGGCCTGCGGGCGGGTCGATCCGTTTGGACAGCGCAGCACTGGATCAATACGATCCCGACGTTCTGGGCCAACACATCGGCTATCTGCCGCAGCGGGTGCAGTTGTTTGACGGCACCATCGCCGAAAACATCGCACGTCTGGCCGAGGTGCCCGATGATGCCGCCGTGGTGGCCGCTGCCAAAAAGGCGGACGCCCACGAGATGATCCTGGAATTTCCAGAAGGCTATGACACGCGCATCAATTCGGGCCAGCAGCGCCTTTCGGGCGGGCAGATCCAGCGTATCGGGCTGGCCCGCGCGCTTTATGCCGATCCGGTGATCATGGTGCTGGACGAACCCAACTCGAACCTCGACAACGACGGCACCGAGGCGCTGAACCGTGCAATTCGCGCGATGAAGGCAGACGGGCGGTCGATCATGATCATGGCGCACCGGCCCTCGGCGATCGAAGAATGCGAAATGCTGCTGATCCTGGATCAGGGGATGCGGGTGGCATTCGGTCCCAAGGACGAAGTGTTGAAGTCGAACGTGCAGAACCACCAGCAAATAACGCAGGCCCCGCGCCGTGCCGGAGGCATCTCATGACCGATACGACAGAAAAAGCATGGAGCGCACGGGCGCCGGTCCTGTTTGGCCTTTTTGGCCTGATCGTGCTGTTCGGCGGTTTTGCCCTGTGGGCGACGCAATCCAACATCGCGGGGGCGATCATCGCGTCGGGCCGGATCGAGGTCGACCGTAACCGCCAGGTCGTGCAGCACCCGACGGGCGGCGTGGTGTCGGAAATCGCGGTGCAAGAGGGCGACACCGTCAAAGCGGGCGATTTGCTGCTGGCGCTGGACGACCGGCAGGCGCAGTCGCAACTGGCGATCATCGAAGGCCAGCTTTACGAACTGATGGCGCGGCGCGGACGGCTCGAGGCCGAGCGCGACCAGACCGACGAGGTCGTCTTTGAAGAAGAGTTGATGCAGGCCGGCGCAGGCAATCCCGATCTGGAAGAGCTGATCAGCGGCCAGCGCAACCTGTTCTTTGCCCGCCGCGACAGCGTGGCCGGTGAAACCGAGCAACTGCAAAAACGTCAGGGCCAGATCCAGAACCAGATCGACGGCATCGAAGCACAGGAAAAGGCGCTGGCGCTGCAATTGGGCTTTATCGAAGAAGAGCTGACCAATCAGAAGGCCCTGCTTGAAAAAGGTCTGGCACAGGCCACGCGGGTTCTGGCGCTGCAACGCCAACAAGCCAGCCTGGACGGTCAGTTGGGTGAACTGGCCGCAAACAAGGCACAGGCCGAAGGGCGCATCACCGAAATTGACCTTGAGGTGCTCAAGCTCGCGTCGGCACGGCGCGAAGAGGCGATCACCCGTCTGCGCGATCTGCGCTACCGCGAACTGGAACTGGTCGAACAGCGGGCATCGTTGTTGCAGGACATCGACAAGCTGCACATTCGCGCACCGGTGTCGGGCATTGTCTATGCGATGCGCGTTCAAACGCCGCGCTCTGTCATTCGCGGGGCGGACCCGGTGCTGTTCCTGATTCCCCAGGACCGGCCCTTGGTGATCGTGGCCCAAGTGGACCCGATCCACATTGACGAGGTGCACGTGGGCCAGCAGGTGAACCTGCGGCTGAGTGCGCTGGACCAACGCAGCACGCCCGAACTGGTGGGCGGGGTGACGTTGATTTCCGCTGATGCCTTCGAGGATGAAACGCTGGGGCGGGCCTATTACCGCGCCGAAATCACGCTGAACCCCGGCGAGTTGGAAAAATTGAAAGCGGGCGAGGTGTTGATCCCCGGTATGCCGGTCGAGGCCTTCATTCGCACCGCCGACCGCACCCCGATGGCCTATCTGATCAAGCCATTTGCCGATTATTTTAAACGGGCGTTCCGCGAGACCTGAGCGTTGGACGGGGGCCAGCCCCCCGTCGCTGCGCGCCGTCCCCCGGAGTTTATCGGGCAAGATGAAGCTTTGGGCCTTTTGATTCTGCGGGCGAGGGACTAGCGTCGCGGCGAAATTCAGCATTGGAGAACGCGATGAGCTTTGCAAAGAAACTGGCAGACCTGGGTGTGGAACTGCCGAATGCACCGGCCCCTGCGGCGAACTACGTGCCCTTCGTTCAGGTGGGCGACATGGTTTACGTGTCGGGTCAGATTTCCAACGGTCCTGACGGCTTCATCACCGGCAAGCTGGGCGCGGATATGGACGTGGACGCGGGCGCCGCTGCGGCGCGGACCTGTGCGATCAGCCTGTTGGCGCAGGTCAAGGCGGCGTGCGACGGCGACATCGACCGTCTGGTGCGGGTGGTCAAGCTGACCGCTTTTGTCAACTCGACCCCTGAATTCACCGAACAGCCCAAGGTCGTCAACGGCGCATCCGATTTTCTGGTCGAAGCGCTGGGCGATGCCGGACGGCATTCGCGTTCTGCGGTTTCGGCGGCGTCCTTGCCCTTGGGCGTGGCGGTCGAGATCGAAGGCATCTTTCAGGTCAAATGATCATGCGGCTGCCGCAGGTCTTTCTGGACATGCCATTGGCGCATCGGGCGTTGCATGATGTGGCCGATGGCCGGCCCGAAAACAGCCGCGCGGCGATCCGCGCGGCGATTGAACACGGCTACGGGATCGAGATCGACCTGCAACTAAGCGCCGATGGCCGCGCGATGGTGTTCCACGACTATGCGCTGGACCGGCTGGCCGAGGGCAGCGGACCGGTGCGCCTGTGCGACGCGGCGACGCTGGGGCGGACGGTGCTGCGCGGCTCGGACGAGGGCATCCCCGAACTGGCCGAAGTGCTGGAATTGGTCGCAGGGCGCGTGCCGCTGCTGGTCGAGATCAAGGATCAGGACGGCGTGATGGGCCCCGATGTCGGCCCGCTGGAGGATGCGGCGGCAAAGGTTTTGCGCGACTATCGCGGACCGGTCGCCGTGATGTCATTTAACCCCCATTCGGTGGCGACAATGGCCAAGGTTTTGCCGGACGTGCCACGCGGGCTGGTGACCAGCGCCTATACCCCCGAAGACTGGCCGCTGAGCGAGGCGGTTTGCGCGCGTCTGCGCGATATACCCGATTACGCCCGCGCCCGCGCCAGTTTCATCAGTCACGAGGCCGAAGATCTGGACCGCCCCCGCGTGGCCGAGCTGAAGGCTGCCGGTGCGGATGTTCTGTGCTGGACCATTCGCAGCCCCGAGGCCGAGGCTGACGCCCGTCGCGTGGCGCAGAACGTCACTTTTGAGCAGTATCTGCCATCGCTCAAAGGTTGATCCGACGCCGCTGCGCCACACATAAGGACCGTGGCCGAACCCCCACCAAGGCATGAACAAGAGTTAGGCGGACATGAGCGGGCAAGAGGTAGAGATCAGGGTTGTGCCCACGCTGGCACAGATCGACGCAGCGGCGTGGGACGCGTGCGCTTGCCCCGAGGCTGTGGAGGATGCCCGCCCGAACGATCCGTTCACCACCTACCGCTTTCTGCGGGCGCTGGAAGACAGCCGGTCTGTCGGCACCGGCACCGGCTGGCAGCCGCAGTATCTGGTGGCGTCGATTGACGATCAGGTGATTGGCTGCGCCCCGATGTATGTCAAATCGCACAGTCAGGGCGAATACATCTTTGACCACAACTGGGCCCATGCCTACGAGCGGGCAGGCGGGCGCTATTACCCCAAGCTTCAGATTGCGGTGCCGCACACGCCCGCGACGGGGCGGCGGTTTCTGGTGCATCCCGACTTTGCCGAGGCGGGGTTTGCCGCACTTGTGCAAGGTGCCGTGCAACTGGCCGAAAACAACGGCATCTCGACCCTGCACGCCACATTCTGCACCGAAGCCGAGGCTGAACTTGGCGTTGAAATGGGATTGATGCACAGGGTCACGCAGCAATTTCACTGGCACAACGACGGCTATCACAGCTTTGACGATTTCCTGGCGACCCTGTCCAGCCGCAAGCGCAAGAACATCCGCAAGGAACGCGCGCAGGCGCAGGATTTCGGCGGCGAGATTGAGGTGCTGACGGGCGACGCGATCCAGCCGCACCATTGGGATGCCTTCTGGGAATTCTATCAGGACACCGGCGCGCGCAAATGGGGCACACCCTATCTGACGCGGGACTTTTTCAATCAGGCCCAGGCGCACCTGCGCGACGACATCTATCTGGTGCTGGCACGGCGCGACGGGACATACGTGGCCGGTGCGTTGAATTTCATCGGCGCACACGCGCTTTATGGCCGCTATTGGGGCTGCACCGAACACCACCCCTGCCTGCATTTCGAATTGTGCTATTATCAGGCCATCGATATCGCCATCGCCCAGGGGCTGAACACGGTCGA
Organism: Sulfitobacter sp.; assembly: GCA_034669925.1. Taxonomy (GTDB): domain Bacteria; phylum Pseudomonadota; class Alphaproteobacteria; order Rhodobacterales; family Rhodobacteraceae; genus Pseudosulfitobacter. The sequence continues at coordinate 1,868,676 of JAXMOM010000001.1, read as the reverse complement.
GGCCGGCGCGCAGGGCGAACACAAACTGGCGCGGGGGTATCTGCCCACACAGACCCATTCGCTGCATTGGGTGGGTGATCCGGGTTTCTCTGACGCGATTGCGTCCTATCTAAAGGCCGAAGGCGAAGCCGTGGCCGAAGAAATCGAAATTCTAACGGATTACGGCCCCTTTAAGAAAATACAAATCGAGGAACAGGAATGACTGAAAAATTAAGCACGGAGACGCGCAAGACGTTGCTTGCGCCGTTGAAGGAGAGCGGATGGGACATGGTCGACGGCCGCGATGCCATCGCCAAGACATTCAAGTTCAACGACTTTGCGGACGCCTTTGGCTGGATGACCCGTGCCGCGTTCTGGGCTGAAAAATGGGACCACCACCCCGAGTGGGACAACACGTACAATACTGTTAATGTTGTGCTGACCACGCATGACGTTGATGGTCTCAGCACTCTGGACGTCAAACTGGCGCGTAAAATGGACAGCCTCGCAGGATAAGCTATGTTTCAAGATTTAATGAATACCGAGATTTTTGGTGGCAACACGATTGCCGATTTTTTAACCCTGAACATGCTGGCATCCATCGCCGGGTCGGTTGTTGGTGCGGTGGTGATCATCGTTGTCGGCTGGGTCATCGCCGCATGGCTGGGCAGCCGTGTGCGCAAGATCGGCACGGCGCACGCGCATCTGGACAACACGCTGTTCAACTTCCTGGGCTCGATTGTTCAATACGTCATCATCGGCTTTACGATGCTGATCGTGCTGAACACATTCGGCATCCAGACCACGTCGATCGTCGCCGCGGTCGGTGCGGCCGGTCTGGCGATTGGTCTGGCTTTGCAGGGTACGCTGTCGAACGTGGCGGCGGGGGTGATGCTGATCCTGTTCCGCCCGCTGAAAATCGGTGATTTCGTCGATGTGGCCGGGCAGATGGGCACGGTCAAGGATGTGACGCTGAACTTTACCGAACTGGCCAGCCTGTCAAACACCCAGGTGATCATTCCCAACAAGGAAGTCTGGGGCAACGTGATCGAGAATTACTCGGTCTATCCCACCCGCCGTGCCGAATGGTATTTCGGGGTGGGCTACGGTGCCAACCTGAAGGATGCCGAGGACACGATCCGCGACACCATCATGGCCGACCCGCGTGCGCACAAAGACCCCGAGCCGTTCATTCAGGTCGGCAATCTGGGCGACAGCTCGGTCGATTTCCGGGTGCGGGTGTGGTGCAATGCGTCTGACTACTTTGCCTTTACCAACGACATGAACCGCAAGGTCAAGGAAGCGTTGGATGCCAAGGGCGTTGATATTCCGTTCCCCACGCGCACCATTTATCAGGCTGCGGCGGAATAGGTTTCGCAGTCCAGACATGAAAAAGGCCCCCGTTTCGCGGGGGCCTTTTGCTTTAGGGTAACCCATGGGTGACCTTTACATGCTGTCCAGCAGGCTTTCGCCGCCGGATACGTCACAGACGCCGGGGTTTTCTTCGGCCTGGAACAGGGTCACTTTGCCGTCGTCGACCAGCATCGCATAGCGTTTGGACCGTGCGATCAGACCGGCGGGCGGCGCGTCAAAGTTCATGCCGATGGCTGTGGTGAACGCGCTGCCCGCATCGGACAGCATGGTGATGCCTGCCTCGGCGGCGCCGGTGGCTTCGCCCCAGGCTTTCATCACGAAAGGGTCGTTGACCGACACGCAAATGATCTCGTCCACGCCTTTGGCGTCAAACTGGTCCTTGGTGCGGATGAACGACGGCACGTGGGCCGAATGGCATGTGGGTGTGAATGCGCCCGGAACAGCAAAGATGACGACTTTGCGGCCTTTGGTCTTGTCGGCCAGATTGACCGGTGCCGGGCCTTCTGCGCCCATTTCCACCAGCGTTGCGTCGGGCAGAGAGTCACCTTGAGAGATTGCCATTGTCGGGTCCTTTCGGGAATTGTGTTATCGTCTCTACCCGATATAGGGTCCGGCAGGGATTTGGGCTATTAAATTCGCCCGAAATATCAGGGAAGGGATGCAAAATGCACGTGATTGTTATCGGAGCCGGTCAAGCCGGATCATCCTGCGTGGCCAAGCTGCGCAACGGCGGGTTTGACGGGCAAGTGACATTGATCGGTGCGGAAAGCGTGCCGCCCTATCAGCGTCCGCCCCTGTCCAAGGGCTATCTGCTGGGCGAGATGACATTGGAACGCATGTTCCTGCGGCCAGAGAGCTTTTACAGCGACAACAACATCGACCTGCGCATGGGGGTAAAGGTCGAGGCGATTGATCCCGTTGCACAGACCGTCACCGTACCGGGCGAGGTGTTGCATTATGATCAGCTTGTTCTGGCCACCGGGTCGGACCCGCGCCGTTTGCCTGCGGCCATCGGCGGCACGCTGGACGGTGTGTGCACCGTGCGCGATCTGATGGACGTGGACACCATGGCGCCGCGGTTTACCGCAGGGGCGCGGGTGCTGATTGTCGGCGGCGGCTATATCGGGCTCGAGGCGGCGGCGGTGGCGTCCAAGCTGGGGCTGCAGGTGACCCTGGTCGAGATGGCCGACCGCATCCTGCAACGGGTGGCATCGCCTGAGACCAGCGCATATTTCCGCAACCTGCATTCCGGCCATGGCGTCGATATCCGCGAAGGCGTCGGGCTGGACCGTTTGCTGGGCGATGGCGCGGTGCGTGGTGCGCGGTTGACCGATGGCAGCGAGATCGAGGTTGATTTCGTGATCGTGGGCGTCGGTATCGCGCCGGCCTCGGCTCTGGCCGAAGCGGCCGGGGTGGTGATGGACAACGGCATCAAGGTTGATGCGCATGGCCGCACGTCAGACCCGCACATCTGGGCGGCGGGTGACTGCGCGTCCTTCCCCTATCGCGGCAACCGTATCCGGCTGGAAAGCGTGCCCAACGCGATTGATCAGGCCGAAGTGGTGGCCGAAAACATCATGGGCGCCGACAAGGAATACGTGGCGAAGCCGTGGTTCTGGTCGGACCAATACGACGTGAAATTGCAAATCGCCGGGCTGAACGTGGGGTACGACCGTGTTGTAACGCGCAGCAGCGGCACTGCGGTGTCGTTCTGGTATTATCTGGGCGACCAGTTGCTGGCGGTGGATGCGGCCAACGATCCACGCGCCTATATGATCGGCAAGCGGCTGATCGAGGCGGGTAAGACGGCCGACCCTGCCATCGTCGCCGACCCCGACGCCGACTTGAAGCCGCTGTTGCAAGCGTGAGGATCATCGCAGGCACATGGCGCGGCACGGCGCTGGCCCATGTGGGCAAGGGCGATACGGGCGCGCATTTGCGCCCCACGTCCGACCGTGTGCGCGAAAGCCTGTTTTCGATCCTGACCAGCCGGGGCGCGATCGACGGCGCGCGGGTGCTGGACCTGTTTGCAGGCACCGGTGCCCTGGCGCTTGAGGCCCTGTCGCGTGGTGCTGTGCAGGCGGTGCTGGTTGAGAATGGCCGTGTCGGTCAACAACTGATCACCGAGAACATCAAGAAACTGCACGCCGAGGACACCACCACGCTGATGCGCAATGATGCCACGCGGCTGGGCGCATGGATCGCCGCCCCCTTTGATCTGGTGTTTCTTGATCCGCCCTATGGCAAGGGCATGGGCGACAGCGCCCTCCGGTCGGCCGTGGCCGGTGGCTGGATCGCCAAGGGGGCCTGCGTGGTCTGGGAAGAGAACGCGCCGATGCCCCCGCCGCCGGGTTTTTTTCAGGTGGACGCACGCCGTTTTGGCGACACCCACGTGACGCTTCTGGAAAAGGGTTGACACGCACACTTGCGCGACAAGCAGAATTCATGCTGCATAAGGAAATAGATCAACACTTACTGGCCCTTGCAGGCGCCACCCAAGAGGGTTAGCCCCCACCGCTCTGAATCCTCGCTCAAGGAACGTTGCAGAATGATCCGACTACTCGCCACGCTGGCTTTGGTGCTGACGGCCTGTGCCGTGCAGGCCGAAACCTTGAAGCTGGCGGTGACCACGTCGTTTGCGGCGTCCGGCTTGCCCGATGTCTTGCTGCCTGCGCTGAAGCTGGGCACGGGCATCGACGTTGAGATGTTGGTGGGCGACACGGCAAACGCGCTGGCGCTGGGCGAGACGGGGCAGGTGGACGCGATCTTGCTGGACAGCCGCAGGGACGAAGAAACCTTTGTCGCTGACGGGTTTGGTACACATTGTCGTGCAATTATGTACGACAATTTTGTGCTGCTTGGTCCGGTGGACGATTATGCGGGCATCGCGCAATCCGTGTCGGTGACCGAAGCCTTGCAGCGCATCGCCAAAAGCGAACGCCAGTTTGTCAGCCTGGGCGACGACAGCCCGCTGCACAAAAAGGAACAGGCGCTGTGGGCCGACGCGGGGCTGACTCCGCAGCAATTTCCCAACTGGTACACGGTGGCCGGGGCCGGCGCCAATTCCAGCCTGACAACCGCCGTCGATTTACAAGGCTACATCCTGATGGACCGCCAAAGCTGGCTGCAGTTCGGTGACAAGACCGGGCTGGCGGTTTTGTTTTCGGATGATCCGGTTCTGTTCAACCAATACAGCTTTGTCCCGGTAAGCGCGGCGCACCACCCGCACGTTGCCCGCGATCTGGCGCGGCGGGTCGAACGCTGGCTGACGGGTCCGCAGGCCAAAGAGCTGATCAACGGCTATACCATTGAAGGTCAGCCGCTGTTCATCTTCAACGCCGAATGACCGCTGTTGATCGCGGACGTTCAGATCGGACAGGTCGGGCGTATATTGTGTGGGACCTTGCTGCCGTCCACCAAAGCCCGGAATCAAGGCGCGCAGTGCCGCCGGGCAGCGCCCGACCGCCCCATGGGCGGGCGCTTCCTCACCGTCCTGCGCCTCTTCTGCCGCACGCCAAAGAATAGAAATAAAGCGGTATTCACGGACCTTCCGCTGCCCACCCGCGGTCAGGCGCTGCCCTTAGTGGCAAGGTCGTTTTGGGCTCAAACCGGATCTTAGCTGCGAGGCGCAGGAATGTCCGCTCTGCCGGTTGAGCTTGGTAAACCTTGTTGATTCAGGTGCAAGCCTAATAGGTCGGGTGGAAAGTGCCCGCTTCGGACAGGGTGAAGATTTCCACGCCTGTTTCGGTCACACCGACCGAATGTTCAAACTGCGCCGACAGGGATTTGTCGCGTGTCACGGCGGTCCAGTCGTCGGCCAGCGTCTTGGTTTCGGCACGGCCCAGGTTCACCATGGGTTCGATGGTAAAGAACATGCCCGGTTCCAGCCGCGCGCCGGTGCCCGGGCGGCCATAGTGCAGCACGTTGGGCGGTGCGTGGAACACGCGGCCCAGCCCGTGACCGCAGAAATCGCGCACGACGGACATGCGGTGCGCTTCGACAAAGCTTTGGATGGCGTGGCCGATGTCGCCAAAGGTGTTGCCCGGCTTGACCGCGTCAATCCCGCGCATAAGTGCGTCGTGGGTGACCTGGATCAGACGTTCGGCCTTGCGGGGCAGTTTGCCCGCCACGTACATGCGGCTGGTGTCGCCGAACCAGCCGTCGACGATCACGGTCACGTCGATGTTCAGAATGTCGCCATCCTTCAGCGTCTTGTCACCGGGGATGCCGTGGCACACCACGTGGTTCACGCTGATACAGCTTGCGTGCTCATAGCCCTTGTAGCCGATGGTTGCCGATTTGGCGCCGGCCGCATCGACCATGTCGGTGATGATCCGGTCAATCTGCGCTGTTGTCTGGCCGGGAAAGACGTGTTCGGACATCGCGTCAAGAATGCGTGACGCCAATGCGCCAGCGGCATACATGCCTGCGGAATCAGACGGATCGTAGATGCGTATGCCGTCCTTGGTCAGACGGCCCCGGTTCTCTTGTTTCAACAGAAGTCTCCGCTGGTCTTGGTTGTTTCCACAAATGTAATGCAGGTGCAGCAAAAATGCCAGAGTTCCTACATCTCAACCGTCAATGGATGCGAAATTGTTATGGTTTGCGGGGTGATATGGGTGCCGATGCACAGGGTTTCCACCCCGGCGCGGCGTGCGGTTGCATAGGCCGCCGCATAAGCAGGGTCGATATCGTCGGCCAGTGCAAAGCGGGTGCAGTCGGTGCGCTGCACCAGATACAGCATGATTGCGCGGTGGCCGTCCTGTACCATGCGGGTCAGTTCGGCCAGATGTTTGGCCCCCCGTGCGGTCACGCTGTCGGGAAATTCGGCCAGCCCGGGCTGGCGGTTCAGGGTCACTGATTTCACCTCGACATAGGCATCCGGCAGGCCCGGTTCGGTCAGCAAAAAGTCGATGCGGCTGTTGGTGCCGTATTTCACCTCGGGGCGGCAGGTGGCGTAGGCCGCCAGTGGCGCAATCTGCTGCGTTTCAAGTGCCGTGCGCAGGGCGCGGTTCGGCACCGAGGTGTCGACGCCGGTGAAATGCCCGTTCTCGTGATCGACCAGCCGCCAGCCGTAATTCAGCTTTTTCTTCGGATCGTCGTTCGGTTCCAGCCAGATTTTCATGCCCGGTTCGGCCAGTCCCATCATCGAGCCGGGGTTGGCGCAATGGGCGGTCACTTCGGTACCGTCTTCCAGCGTACAATCGGCAAGAAAGCGTTTATATCGCCGGATCAGGCGGGCTGGAACAAGTTGGGTTTGAAAGCGCATGTGGGCGGGCCTATACCTTGGACAACAAACGCTTAGGGGAACGGCCGAGATGACACAACCAACCGCAGCCATGCTGGTGATCGGCGACGAGATCCTGTCAGGGCGCACACGTGACAGCAACATGTACCATCTGGCCGGGCAACTGACGGAACGCGGCATAGATCTGCGTGAAGTGCGCGTTGTCAGCGATGACGCCGACGCGATCACGGATGCGGTCAAGGCCTTGTCGGGTGCCTATGACCACGTGTTTACCAGCGGCGGCATCGGTCCGACCCATGATGATATTACCGCCGACTGTATCGCTGCGGCCTTTGGCGTGCACATCGACGTGCGCGACGATGCGCGGGCGTTGTTACAGGCGCATTACGACCGGCAGGGAAGCGAATTTAACACCGCACGTCAGCGTATGGCGCGGATACCCGATGGCGCGACGCTGATCGAAAATCCGGTGTCTGTGGCGCCGGGCTTTACCATGGAAAACGTGCATGTGATGGCGGGCGTACCGGCGGTGTTTCAGGCCATGGTGGAAAGCATCCTGCCGACCCTGACCGGCGGTGCCCCCCTGATCAGCCGCACGCGGCGCATTGATCGCGGCGAGGGCGACATTGCCGGTCCCTTGGGGGAACTGGCGCAGGCCTATCCGGCGCTGTCGATCGGATCCTATCCGTTCCAGAAGGACGGGCGTTACGGCGCGAACATCGTGCTGCGCGGCACCGATGCGGCGTTGCTGGACGAAGCGATGGCGAAACTTGATGCGGCGTTTCCGGCATGACGACCGCGCAGCAACTGTACGATGTCTGTGATGCCACATGGCCCGCGGCGCGTTTTATCTCCCAAGGGCCGTGGACCCTGCGCGAGGGTCAGGGCGGGGGCAAGCGTGTTTCGGCGGCATCGGCCAACGGTCCGGTGACCGAGGCGGACATTGACGCGGCCATCGCAGGGCTGGCCGCGCTGGACCAGAAACCGCTGTTTCAGGTGCGCGATGGCGATGATGCACTGGACGCGATGCTGGAGGCGCGCGGGTTTGTCGTTATCGACCCTGTTGTGCTGTATGTCACGCCCGTTGAGACGCTGACCGACAAGCCGATCCCCAAGGTTACCGCCTTTTCCATATGGGAGCCGCTGGCGATCATGGAAGAAATCTGGGCCAAGGGCGGCATCGGCCCCGCCCGGCTGGCCGTGATGGCGCGGGCCAAGCTGAAAACCGCGATCCTGTCGCGCTGGAACGAACAGCCCGGCGGTGTGGCCTTTGCTGCCATCCACGACGGTGTGTGCATGGTTCATGCGGTCGAGGTGTTGGAACATCAGCGCCGTCAGGGCGTTGCCGACTGGATGATGCGCAAGGCGGCGTTCTGGGCGCAGGAAAACGGCGCGCACAGCTTGTCGGTGCTGTGTGTGGCCAACAACGTGGCGGCCAACGCGCTGTATCAAAAGAGCGGCTTTGTCGAAGTCGGGCGCTATCATTACCGACATCTGGAGGATGCATCATGAGTGACAAGACACAACCCACCGCGCTGGACCTGCCGATGGTCGATCCGTTGCCCGCCGCGACGCAAAAGTATTTCGATGTGTGTCAGGACAAGCTGGGCATGGTTCCCAACGTGTTGCAGGCCTATGCCTTTGACATCGACAAGCTGAACAGCTTCACGGCGCTGTACAACGACCTGATGCTGGGGGATTCCGGTCTGACCAAGCTGGAGCGCGAGATGATCGCGGTTGTCGTCAGTTCGGTGAACAAATGCTATTATTGTCTGACCGCCCACGGGGCTGCGGTGCGGCAACTGTCGGGTGACCCGATGCTGGGCGAGCAGATGGTGATGAACTGGCGCGCCGCCGATCTGGAACCCCGCGTGGCCGCGATGCTTGCGTTTTCCGAAAACCTGACCGTCGCCAGCGCCAAGACGACCGAGGCCGACCGTCAGGCCCTGCGCGATCACGGGTTTAGCGACCGCGACATCTGGGACATCGGGTCGGTTGCGGCGTTTTTCAACATGACCAACCGCGTGGCCAGCGCCACCGACATGCGCCCCAACGACGCTTATCACAGCCAATTTCGGTGAAGCACCGGCTTGCGATCATAGCCTTGGCCGCCTGCGGTCTGGCCGCGCCCGCCTGCGCGCTTGAGCTGACTTTGCCCTTGAATGCCCGCGAAACGGTAGAGCGGAACACGCCGCTGGACCGGTATCTGGCGCCGACGGGGGCGTTTCAATACGGCGCAGGCGTGCCGACGTTGCCCATCGAAGGCGAGGTGCGCCGACAGGCCTGGCGGATTGCTTCTCCGGGGCTGACGACCTTGCAGGTATTGGTGCCGCTGCGGACCCAACTGAAAGCGGCGGGATATGACATTGTCGTGGACTGCGACCAGTCCAGTTGCGGCGGGTTCGATTTCCGCTTTAACACCGAGGTGCTGCCCGCGCCGAACATGCGGGTCAATATGCGGGCCTACCGCTTTGTCACGGCCATCAACGGGTCGGCAGACGCCCCTGACAGTGTGGTCACGCTGATGGTGTCCACGACGGCAACGGCGGCCTTTGTGCAGATCATTGAAGCCGGTGCGCTTGCGCCGGACCAAGGGGGCGTCACAACGGACGAGCCGATCCAGACGCCGTTGACCGACACCGTCACCACGACGGATTTCGGGGCGCAGTTGGTCGCGGACGGCCATATCGTGCTGCAAGGGCTTGAGTTTGACACCGGCACATCGGCGCTGGGCAAGGGGCCGTTTGCCGCGGTGCAATCGTTGGCGGATTTCTTGCTGTCGCACCCCGAGATCAGCGTCGCGGTGGTGGGGCATACCGACAGTGTCGGCAGTCAGGACATCAACATTGGGCTGTCACGCCAGCGGGCGTCAGCGGTGCGGCAACGGCTGATCGACGCGTATGACGTGGACCCCGCACAGGTGCAGGCCGAAGGCATGGGGTATCTCGCGCCGGTTGCGTCCAACCTGTCGGCTGAAGGGCGCGAGCTGAACCGCAGGGTCGAGGCGGTGTTGCTGTCGCAACGCTGAACGCTGAAAGCCCCGCGCGAGGGCGGGGCTTTCTGGGTGGTATGTTGTGGATACGGTCTGATTTACCAGTCCGACGGACCCTTGTCGGCAAATTCGTGCACCAGAAAGTCGATGAACGCGCGCACTTTGGGTTGGGTAAAGCGACCCGGAGGATAGACTGCATAAATCCCTTGGGTGTCCATCGGCAGTTCGGGCATCGCGTCCTCGACCAGACCTTTTTCCATAGCGTCCGAATACAGGAACGACGGCAGATAAGCGATGCCAAGCCCCGAGATGGCGGCGTTCAGCAGCGATTGCCCGTCGTTCACCGACAGCCAGCCCGCCGTGCGCACCTGACGTTTCTCGCCCGAGGGCGCGGTCAGTTTCCACACGTTGCCCGATGACTGGTTGGAATAATGCAGCAGCTTGTGGTTGTTCAGATCGTCGATCTTTTCGGGTTTGCCATATTTTTCGAAATAGGCAGGCGAGGCGATCATGCGCTTGGTGGTTTCTGTCAGCTTGCGGGCGCGCAATGTGCTGTCTTCCAGCTCGCCGATGCGCACGGCCATGTCGAACCCTTCCGAGATCAGTTCGACATAGCGGTTGTTCAGCACCATGTTCACGGTGATGTCGGGGAAATCTTCAAGGAAAGAGGACAGGGCCGGCGACAGATGATTGACGCCAAAGTCGGTTGCCACGCTGATCCGCAACAGGCCGGACGGCGCGGATTGCATCGAGGTGACCAGCGCATCAGCCTCGCCTGCATCATTCAGCACACGGCGGGCGCGGTCGTAATACGCCAGCCCGATTTCTGTTGGCGACACGCGGCGCGTGGTGCGGTTCAGCAGGCGCGCGCCAAGGCGGGCTTCCAGCGACGAGACGTGTTTGGACACTGCCGATTTGGAAATGCCCATCTTCTTGGCCGCGTCTGTAAATCCACCTTGATCCACGACAGTGGCAAAAGCTTCCATTTCTGTAAGGCGGTCCATGCCGTCCCCTTCTCTCGGTATTCGGTTTCTGAAGACGGGTATCGCGCCCAATCACGGCAAGATCGGGGCAGGGTTGGGATAATGTTGAGGTAATTCGAGCATCGTTGCAGGCAAGGAAACAGGGGAACGCTGTGTTTTCAGCGTGGGAAATTCAGGTAAGTTATTGATATTGGGAAAGAAAATTCCAAATTTACATTTGGGGCAAAATTCTGCTCATGCGATATCGCCACAATTTTAATTCGCGATAAAGTTGAAACAATGCGATGTGCCTCCGGGCTGTCAAATCCATTTCAGCCAGCGCATCACGACGAGCGACGCCAGCGTGATGACCGCCATCGAGACGCACAGAATGGTAAAGGCTGCGGGGTTGTCCACGCCGGGCATTCCGCCCACGTTGACGCCGAACAGACCCGTGATGAACCCCAGCGGCAGAAAGATCGCGGCGACGATGCTCAGGATATAGCTGTTGCGATTCTGGGCCTCGGCGGCCTGGGCGCTGTGGTGGTCGTTGATCGCTGTCAGGCGGCCCTGAAGCGAATCCAGCTCTTCCACGGTCAGCATCGCAAGGTTGGCCAGTTCGCGGCGGTGCAGCGGGCTGTTGCCAGCGGGCGTGTCGGTGGCGGCCAGCGCCATCAGCGCGTCGCGCTGCGGGCCCAGATAGCGGCGCAGGCGGATCGCGGTGCGGCGCAGTTCGGCCAGATTGTCGGGCAGCGGTGCATCATCGTCATCGTGGATGGCGTCCTCCAGATCGTCGACCTCGTCGGCCAACTCGAACACGGTGTTTTGCACACGTTCGGTCAACCGGCTGGCCAGCGCTTCGACAAAGGCGGCGCTGCTGTTTGGGCCGACCCCGTTTTCCAAGGCCTTGCGAATGTCCTCGATGGCAAAGACGCGGCGCATCCGCACGGTGACCACGGTTTGATCTGTCACCCACATGCGCACCGCGACCATCTGGTCGGCAGGGCCATCCACGTTCAGGTTGACGCCGCGCAGGTTCAACATCAGCCCGCCGTCATGCACATCGCAGCGCGGTCGGGTTTCGGTTTGCAACAGGGCGCCTGCGGGGATCGGGTGCAGGTGGGTGTTGGCCCAGTCTGGCAGTTCGGGGTCCTTCAGGTCAAAGTGGAACCAGCGATAGCCGCTTGCGCCAATGGGCGAGGTGTCGGTCGTGGGCGTGGCGGTTCCGTCGGACAGGATGTCATAGGTATAGAGAGGCATGGGTCAGTCCTGTTTCGCAAATGTGGCGTCAAAGGCGGCGCGGCCCTTGGGGGTAAAGCGGATGATGCGGGTGTCGGGCACGCGGGCGGCCCAGCCAGCCGTTTCGAAATGGGTCAGCAGGGCGCGCCCCAACGTGCCCGCAAGATGCGAGCGTCGCGCGCTCCAGTCCAGACATTCGCGGCACATGGGCGCGCGGGATTTTGCAAGGGTTTCAAGGGGCAGGCCAAGGCGCTGCATCAGCTCTGTGCCCCTGGCGGTCAGGTCCAGCCCGTTCGCACCCGTGGCGATGTGGCCACCCGTGACCAGTGCGCGAAACATTTGCACGCCGGTGTCGCCGGCCAGGTGGTTGTAGCAGACCCGCGCGGTGCGCAGTTCGATGTCTTTTGGTCCCTGACGGGTGCGCAGGTGGCCGTGGTTTGCCGCCAGCCCCATCATCGCCTCAATGGTGTGCGCGACCTCTTCGCTGGCCAGCGCGAAATAGCGATGCCGCCCCTGTTTGCGGCGCAGCAGCAGCCCGCCCTGTTCCAGCTTGGCCAGATGCGACGAGGCGGTGGCTGCAGTCACGCCCGCCTCGGCCGCCAGTTCGGACGCGGTCAGCGCACGGCCCGACATCAGCGCCGTCAGGATGTTGGCACGCGCGGGGTCGCCCATCAGCGTGGCGATCTGGGTGAAATCAGGGCCTTCTTTCATGCTTCGATGCTAGTCGAAGCATTCACGCGCGGCAATCGGGTATCACGGCGTCAGCAAGAAGGAGATCAACATGCTGACCTGTGTCATCCGCTATCACATCGACCCGAACCAACAGGGTGCATTTGCACAATATGCGCGCAACTGGGGGCAGGCGATCCCCCGTTGTGGTGCCGATTTGGTGGGCTATTTCGCCCCGCACGAGGGGTCGTCGACGCTGGCCTATGGCATTTACCACGTGAAATCGCTGGCCGACTACGAGGCCTATCGGGCACGATTGGCCAATGATCCGCTGGGGCGGGAGAATTACGAATTCGCGCAGTCGCAGAAGTTTCTGCTGCGCGAGGACAGGACGTGGTTGAAAAAGGTATCGGGATGATTGCTGTTATATTCGAAGTTGAGCCTGCAGAGGGCAAACGCGCCGCCTATCTGGACATCGCGGCGGCGATGCGTCCGCTGGTGGACGAGGTCGAGGGGTTTCTGGGTGTCGAGCGGTTCGAGAGCCTGACGACGCCGGGCAAGCTGTTGTCGCTGTCGTTCTTCGAGGACGAAGCAGCGGTGGAACGCTGGCGGACCCTGACCGCGCACCGCGGGGCGCAGAGCAAGGGGCGGGGCGGTGTCTTTGCCGATTACCGCCTGCGTGTGGCGCATGTGATCCGTGATTACGGGATGTTTGACCGCACGGATGCGCCCGAGGACAGCCGCGCGGCGCATGGTGGATCGGGGCAGAGCGCCTGACGGCGCACGCGATGTTTTGCGCCTTGCGGCGCGGCGAGGGGGCTGTCGGCCCCCTCACACTCCCCCGAGGATATTTGCAGCCAAAAGAAGGGGTTTAGAGTGTCGCGGCCAGGCGCGTGCCTTGGTCGATGGCGCGTTTGGCGTCCAGTTCGGCGGCCACATCGGCCCCGCCGATCACGTGGCATTTGGTGCCCTGTTGTTCCAGCGCGTCGGCCAGGCTGCGGTCGGGGATTTGCCCGGCGCACAGAACGATGGTGTCGGCGGCAATCGTCTGCGGGTTTTCGCGGGCTTCGCCAAACGAGACATGCAGGCCGTCGGCGTCGATGCGTTCATAATTCACACCGCCGACAAAATTGACTTCTTTCATCTTCAGGGCGGCGCGGTGAATCCAGCCGGTTGTCTTGCCCAGACGTTTGCCGTGCTTTTCCGCCTTGCGTTGCAGCAAGGTGATGGCGCGGGCGGGGTGGCCGGGTTTGGGGCCATCGGGGTTCAGGCCGCCGCGGTGCTCTGCGGGGTCTGCGACGCCCCATTCGCGCATCCATTCCGGCAGGTGTTCGGTGGTGCTGTGGCCGTCTTCTTCGGACAGGAATTCGGATACGTCAAAGCCGATGCCGCCCGCGCCGATGACGGCGACGGATTTGCCAACAGGTTTCTTGTGGCGCAGTACGTCGATGTAATCCATCACGTTGGCGCCATCCTGACCCGGGATCGCCGGATCGCGGGGCAGGACGCCGGTGGCGATGATAACCTCGTCAAACCCTTTCAGCATGTCCGGCGTGGCGGTGGTGCCCAGTTTCGTGGTGATGCCCAGCGTGTCGACCATGGTGCGATACCAGTCGACCAGCCCCCAGAACTCTTCCTTGCCGGGGATTTGTTTGGCCATGTTCAACTGCCCGCCGACCTCGTCCGATTTGTCGAACAGGGTCACGCTGTGCCCGCGTTGGGCGGCGGTGATGGCGGTGGACAGGCCGGCAGGACCTGCGCCGACGACGGCAATGGATTTGGGGGTGTCGGTCGGCGTGATCGGCAGCTCGGTTTCATAGCAGGCCAGCGGGTTCACCAGGCACGAGCTGATCTTGCCGCCAAAGGTGTGGTCCAGGCAGGCCTGATTGCAGGCGATACAAGGCGCGATCTGCGCGGCCTTGTCTGCGGCGGCCTTGGCCACGAAATGCGGGTCGGCCAGCATCGGGCGGGCCATCGACACCATGTCGGCGCAGCCCGTCGACAGGACCTCTTCGGCGACGTCGGGGGTGTTGATGCGGTTCGACGTGATGATGGGAATGTTCACCTGACCCATCAGTTTCTTAGTGACCCATGCAAAGGCGGCGCGCGGGACCGATGTGGCGATGGTGGGGATGCGTGCCTCGTGCCAGCCGATGCCGGTGTTGATGATGGTGGCCCCTGCTTTTTCGATTTCCTTGGCCAGTTGCACGACCTCGTCAAAGGTTGATCCATCGGGCACAAGGTCAATCATCGACAGGCGGTAGATGATGATAAAATCATCGCCCACGGCTTCGCGGGTGCGGCGGACCACTTCGATCGGCAGGCGCATGCGGTTCTCATAGGACCCGCCCCAGCGGTCGGTGCGCTTGTTGGTGTGGGTGACAAGGAACTGGTTCAGGAAATACCCTTCGGACCCCATGATTTCGACGCCATCATAGCCTGCCTCACGCGCGCGGGCGGCGGTGGCGACGATGTCGCTGATCTGTTTTTCGATGCCTTCCTCGTCCAGCTCGTTCGGCGGGAAGGGCGAGATCGGGGATTTGACCGGGCTGGGGGCAACGCAGTGCGGGCTGAACGCATAGCGGCCCGCGTGCAGGATCTGCATCGCGATCTTGCCGCCTGCTTCGTGGACGCGGTCGGTGACGACGCTGTGGTTCTTGATGTCCTCGTCCGTGGCCAGCATGGCGGCACCGGGGGCGACCGACCCTTCCATGTTGGGGCCGATGCCCCCTGTCACCATCAGGCCCACATCGCCACGCGCGCGCTCGGCGTAGAATTCCGCGACGCGGTTCCAATCCTTGGTTTCCTCAAGGCCGGTGTGCATGGACCCCATCAGCACGCGGTTTTTCAAAGTGGTAAAGCCAAGGTCGAGCGGGGCGAGCATGTGGCGGTAAGCTGTCATGGAATCCTCCGGCGGTGTGATTTTGCGCTATTTCGCCCCAGTTGGGCAGGAATGTCATGTGCAACGCGGCGTAAGGCAATATATCACAGCCTTATGGCTTCACGGACCCAATCGACAGGAGAGCAGAATGACACCGGAACAGATTAACGCGCTGCCGTACCGGCGCAATGTCGGCGTGATGCTGGTGAATGCCGAAGGTCTGGTTTGGGTCGGGCAGCGCCATGACCGGTTCCGCGAATTCTGGCAGATGCCTCAGGGTGGCGTGGACAAGGGCGAGGATGCGCGCGCCGCGGCCCTGCGCGAGTTGGAAGAAGAAACCGGCATCCCGTCGTCATTGGTCGAAGTCGAGGCTGAAACAGCGGGCTGGTTGCCCTACGATCTGCCGCACGAGGTGGTGCCGGACATCTGGGGCGGCAAGTATCGCGGGCAAGAGCAGAAGTGGTTCCTGTTGCGGTTCAAAGGGGCGGACGGGGATGTGAACATCGCCACCGAGCATCCGGAGTTTGTCGCATGGAAGTGGGTCGCGCCCGCGCAGGTGGTGGACGGCATCGTACCATTCAAGCGGGACGTATACGCGGCGGTTCTGGCTGAATTCAAAACCTATCTTTAATTCAGCCCTTCAGGGCGCAAAGATCGGCACATGCGGCGCCAGCGTGGTATCGAACCCTTTGGAAACGCGCGGGTCTTCGGCAATCTCGATCTGCTGGCGGACCGGGGTAAAGCCTGCGCGGCGGTAGAACCCCAGTGCCTGCGGGCTGTCCAGCGTGCAGGTGTGGACGTGAAAGCGGTCGATGTCGCGCGCCCAAGCCTGATCTATCGCCACATCCATCAGGAAACGCCCCGCACCGGCGCCGATCAGGTCGGCGGTGACGCCAAAGAACATCAGCTCGCATTCGTCCGGTGTGCGGAAATCAAGCTCGAGCAGGGCGGCGTCGGTGCCATCCTTTGACAGGGTCCAGATGGCGACATCGTCGTGGTGGATGATCGCGGCCAGGTCGGCGTCGGGCATCATACGCCGCGAGAACCACAGCCAGTCTTCGCCCACGGCCTGAAAGATCTGGCGATACCAGTCCAGATCGGGCGTTTCGACGCGGCGCAGGGTCCAGCCGTCGGGCGCGGTGCGGCCCGAAATCTCGGCGCGGGTACGCATTTCCAGATGGGTGACGACCGTGGCGACCTTGCCCTGTGGTACGTCGTGCATGCCGTCGGTCAGCATCAGACCAGCCCTTCCTTGCGGAATATCTCCATCATGTCTGCTTCGGGACGGGGGCCGATGTGGCTGATGACTTCCGCGGCGCAGGCGTTGCCCATGCGGCCGCATGTGGCCAGATCGCGGCTGGTGGCCAGACCGTACAGGAAGCCGGCGGCGAACTGGTCGCCTGCCCCTGTGGCATCGACCGGTACGACCTTGGTCACCGGCACGTCCACGCGTTCGCTGTTGCGGATCAGGGTCACGCCATCGCCCGAACGGGTGCACACCACGGTGGGGCACATCGCGGCGGTCTTGGTCAGCGCGTCCTCGAGGTCGTCCGTTTCGAACAGGGACCGAATTTCGGCCTCGTTGCCGATGACATAGTCCAGTTCCTCGCCGATCATCCGCAGGAAGTCGGCGCGGTGGCGATCGACGCAGAAGGGGTCGGAGATGGCGATGCCGGCCATGCCGCCCGCCGCGCGGGTCAATCGCGAGGCTTGCAGGAACGCCTGTTTGCCGTGGTCCTTGTCGAACAGGTATCCTTCGAGAAACATGATCTTGGCCGCCGCGGCGACGGCGTCGGGCACGTCGGCAGGCCCCAGATCGGTCGAGATGCCCAGATAGGTGTTCATCGACCGCTCACCATCGGGCGATACGAAAATCATCGACCGCGAGGTGGGCAGATCGCCACCTGCCACGGGGGCGTTGACGAAATCGGTGCCCACATTGGTCATCGCGTCGGCGTAGAAACGGCCCAGCGTATCGTCATTTACACGCCCGATAAACGCGGTTTTCATGCCCAGTGCGCCGACACCCGCAACGGTGTTGGCAACCGACCCGCCCGGGGTCTGCAACCGGTCTTTCATCGCGCCGTACAGGACCTCGGCGCGTTCGCGTTCGATCAGCTGCATGATGCCTTTTTCGATGCCCATATTGCCCAGAAACTGGTCGTCGGCATGGGAAATCACATCGACAACGGCGTTGCCGATGCCAACAAGTTCGTATTGCGTCATTGGGTCTTGTCCTCGAATTGGCAGAGATCGCGGATGATGCAGGTGGGGCACTGCGGCTTGCGCGCCTTGCAGTGATAGCGTCCGTGCAGGATCATCCAGTGGTGGGCGTGTTGCTGGAATTCAGCGGGCACGTTGTCTTCGATGGCGCGCTCGACCGCATCCACGGTTTTGCCCGGGGCGATGCCGCTGCGGTTGCCCAGACGGAAAATGTGGGTATCGACCGCCTGCGCGGGATAGTTCCACCACATGTTCAGCACCACATTGGCCGTCTTGCGCCCCACGCCGGGCAGCGATTGCAGCGCAGCACGCGACGAGGGCACGACGCCATCGTAATCATCCACCAGAATCTGGCTGAGCTTTATCACATTCTTGGCCTTCTGGCGGAACAGGCCGATGGTCTTGATATGCTCGGTCAGCCCCTCAAGCCCCAGGTCCAGCATCTTTTGCGGGGTGTCTGCGATGGGGAACAGCGATTTGGTCGCCTTGTTCACGCCGGCATCGGTGGCCTGCGCACTGAGCGCCACGGCGACCACCAGCGTATAGGCGTTGGTGTGATCCAGCTCGCCCTTGGGTTCGGGCTCTGCATCACGGAAGCGGTCAAAGATCTGATAGATCGTCTGATAATCAAGCTGTTTTGCCATCGTTCCCCTATGCGGGTTTTACGGCTGGCGGGCAAGTGCGCAAGCTTTGAATACGAACAATCCTATCGACCGCGTGTCCCTTTGGTCAGGCCCCGTTAAGTTTTGGGCGATATGCCCAGGCTTGCTACACAAATCGGGGGACACCGCACAGATGGACAGGACGACACGACCGCAGACAGACCGGACCGACGTGTTGCGCGCGGCGGCGGTGCTGACCAGTTTCGGCCCCGGCACCATGCTGCAAACCGACGAGGGCGAGGTGCCGGTGGAATGGCTGGACACACAACACAAGCTGGTCACGCGCGATCATGGGGTGCAGCCGATTTTGCGGATCACCCGCACGCGGCTGTTGCGGTCCGATTTTCAGATGCACCCCGAGTTTGCGCCGGTGGTGATGCCGCCCGATGCTTTTGGCCCGTCGATCCCTGGCCATCATGTGCGCCTGTCGCGCAATTCGTTGGTGTTGTACCGGTCGTCGCGGGCCGAGCTGCACTATGGCACCAACGAGGTGCTGGTGCCCGGCGCGGTTCTGGGCGACCCCATGCCGCTGCGCCGTCCGGGGGATTCGACCTTTGTCTACACACAGATCCTGATGCAACGCCACGAGCTTTTGTACGTCGAAGGGATGTGGGTCGGGTCGCTCTTCGTCGCTGATTTCAACCTGACCAATTCCGACGAGGATCGGGCGATTGCCGCCGCATTGGGCGATCAGCCTGTTCAGGCGGCGCGTCCGGTGTTGACGCAGGCCGAGGCGCGGGTGCTGGTGGACCAGGATCTGGGCAAGGACCAGCCCGACCTGTTGCGCGATGCGCCGCCTCATCATTCCTGAATGCGCAGCTTTCGGGTCGCGGGGTGTCGTGCGGCGCGCTAGATTGGCGGCATGGAACAGCACACAGACACACAAACCGGTTACCACTATCAGATCGTGCGGCGCGCGATTGAACTGGTGGATGACAAGGGCGGCACCCTGACGCTGGACGATCTGGCCGGCGAAATGGGCATGAGCCCTGCGCATTTTCAGCGGGTGTTCAGCCGTTGGGTCGGCGTGTCGCCCAAACGGTATCAGCAATATCTGGCGCTGGGCCACGCCAAGGCGCTGCTGGCCAGCCGGTTCACCACGCTGGAAACCGCGCTTGCTGCGGGGCTGTCGGGGGGCGGGCGTTTGCACGACCTGTTCCTGCGTTGGGAGGCGATGAGCCCCGGCGACTATGCCAAGGGTGGCGCGGGACTGACAATTTTCTGGGGCTGGTTCGAAAGCCCCTTTGGCCCCACGGTTGTGATGGGCACGGAAAAGGGCATTTGCGGCATGGGCTTTGCCGCCGAAACCGGTGAGGCTGCGGCCCTTGAGGATCTAATCGCACGCTGGCCTGCGGCACGTTTCGTCGAGGATCCGATGCGGCTGCGGCCGTGGGTGCTGGCGGCCTTTGGTGCGGCGGATGCCAAGTTGGAGACGGCGCCGCTGTATTTGATCGGGGCGCCGTTCCAGATCAAGGTGTGGGAGGCGCTGCTGCGCATCCCGTCGGGCCATGTCACAACCTATTCCGAGATCGCGCAGAGCATCGGCAACCCGCGTGCGGTGCGCGCGGTGGGCACTGCGGTGGGGCGCAATCCGGTCAGCTGGCTGATTCCGTGCCACCGTGCCCTGCGCAAATCGGGGGGATTGGGTGGGTATCACTGGGGCCTGCCTGTGAAGCGGGCGATGCTGGCCTATGAATCGGCCCGCGTCGAAGCCTGATCTGCGCCTGTTGTCGGCGATGCAGGGGCCAGCCCCCCGGCGCGGGGCGCCGTACCCCGGGATTTTTTGAACCAGAGAGGCAAGCGGGTTATTGCCGAGTGTGGACGCCTCTTATTATTGGCGGGAACCAAGCTATATAATAAGACGTACATCACAAGATGCCCTGCCCGAACGGGGCCCAACCTAGGCAGTATGATATGAACGTTTCGAAAATTTCCATTGCAGCGGTCCTGATGGGCAGCATGGCGCTGACAGCCTGTACCGCTCCGGGCCAATTGGGTGGCAACCCCAACGACCCCAAACGCAACACAAAAACCGGCGCGCTTGCCGGGGCTGTGTCCGGCGCATTGCTGGGCGCGGCGGTCAGCGACGACGGCGACCGTGGTGACGGTGCGCTGATCGGTGCCGTTCTGGGCGGTGCCGCAGGTGCTGGCATCGGGTATAGCCTTGATAAGCAAGAGGCCGAGCTGCGCCGCTCGATGGACAGCAATGTTCAGATTACCAACACCGGTGACCGGCTGATCGTGACGCTGCCGCAGGACATCCTGTTTGCGACCGACAGCTTTGCCGTGCGCCAGAGCCTGCGCGACGATCTGGCGTCTGTGGCCCAGAGCCTTCAGCGCTACCCCGGCAGCACCGTTCAGGTGATCGGTCACACCGACAGCGACGGCGATGCCGCCTACAACCAGCAGTTGAGTGAACGCCGTGCGACGGCCGTATCCGAGGTGCTGTTGCAGAACGGCGTGCCATATTCGCGCATTCAGGCGTTTGGCCGCGGCGAATCGCAGCCTGTGGCGACCAACCTGAACGCCGCTGGCAAGGCGCAGAACCGTCGCGTTGAAATCGTGATTTTGCCAAACGCCTGATCGCAGCAGATCGGGATGCATAAACAAAGGGCGCGGCCTGGCCGCGCCCTCTTGTCTTTGACGGTCTACGCTCCATCATTTTCCTGACACATCCAGAAGGAGCCGACATGGCCACGCTAAAACTATTCGGAATTTCAGGGTCGCTGCGCGCGGACTCTTGCAACAGCAAACTCATCCGTGAGGCGGCCCGCCTGTTTGGCGACTGTCACTTTGCCGAGGCTGATTTGCGGTTTTCACTTTACGACAGCGACGAAGAGGCAGCCAGCGGTGTGCCCGAGAACGTCAAAGCGGTTGAACGCCAGATTGCCGAAGCGGACGCGGTGGTGATTTCGACCACCGAATACAACAAGGGGCCGTCGGGCGTGCTGAAAAATGCGCTGGACTGGATCAGCCGCTGCGAAGGCAACTGTTGGGCGGGCAAGCCGGTTGCCGTGATGTCGGCCGCCTCGGGGCGTGCGGGTGGCGAGCGGGCGCAGTTGATCCTGCGCAGTTTCATGGTGCCGTTCCGTCCGCGCATCTTGCAAGGGCCGGAAATTCACGTGGCAAATTGCACGAACGAATTTGACGAACAGGGTCAGCTCAAGGGCGAGTTGTACGTCAAGGAGCTGGGCCAGTTGATGCAGCAGTTGCGGGCCGAAGCTGGCCGTTAGACGCGTGTGCTGACTTCAAGCAGGTTGCCATCTGGATCGCGGATATACAGCGACATCAGCGGACCCGTGGCACCTGTGCGCTCGACAGGCCCTTCTTCGATCGGCACATCGTTGTCCTCGAAATGGGTTTGCCAGACATCCAGCGGCGTGTCGGACAGCAGGCACATATCGGCGGTGCCGGGGCCAGGATACGCGGCCTTGGGGTCGTATTCGGCACCCCAGCGGTGAACATTGATCTTCTGGCTTCCAAACTGCAGCGCATGGCGTTTTGATCCGTCCGCGCCGGTGAACCGTTCGACCTTCATGCCTAGGATGTCCGAGTAGAAGGCCAGCGTTGCTTCAAGATCGCCTACAGTCAGAACGAGGTGGTCGAGGCTGGCTATTTCAGGGTGTTTCATCAAGGGGGCTTTCGTACCGTGAGTGGGCAGAGGTTGAAACAGATGGCGCGCATGTGCAAGTGGAGCTGTTGAAAACAGGTCGCATGGGGTGAATTCCTGTGTCGTGGACTGTGATCGCGTAGCTTTGGATCGGCTGTTTTTTGCCGCTATGGGGTCGGCGTGTACGGCGATCTCAGGTCGATGCCGCGACTTCAAAGCCCGGCGGCACCGTATTCTCACCCTCAAGGATCAGCGCGGCCATCGTCTCGGCGACTTTCGGGGCCATGCCGAACCCGATCTTGAAACCGCCGTTGGCGATGAAATGGCCGGGACGGTCGGGCCATGCGCCCAGCATCGGGGCACGGGACCGGGCGCGCGGGCGCACACCGGCCCAGCGTTGGATCACCGGCGCATGGGTCAGTGCCGGCACGGCGGCGCGGGCGTGGGCGATGATGTCGTCCAGTTGGTCGTCGGGTTGCAGGTTGTCGTACTGGTTTTCCGATGTCGAGCCGATGGCGGTTGTGCCGTCCGCATGGGGGATGACGTGCAGCCCGTCCGCATAAAGCTGCGGCGCACCGGCCATGTCGTATTGCAGCAAGGCGGCCTGACCTTTGACCCCGGCCCCCATCGGGCGGGCGGCGGTCTGGTTCAGCTCTTGCAGGCCGACAATGCCGGTCGCCCACAACGTCGGGCCATCTGACGTGCCATCTGACGGGCCATCTGTTTCCACGGTGATTCCTTGTGCGTCCAGCGCGCCGACCAATGCGGCGCAGGCCTGTGCCGGGTGCAACAGCGCGCTTAGGTCGTCATAGATCAACTGGCCGGTGGGGCTGTCCGGTGCCCACGGGCTGCCGGATGCGGGGCGCAGGGTCCACTCGGCCTGGCCGTGCCACAGGTCGCGCGCCGTTTCGACGCGGGCCTGGGCCAATGCCAGCGCATGATCGTCGGCTACCGGTTGCAGCCGCCCCGACCGTATATAGCCCGAATGCCGCCCGCCCGCGTCCGACACGCCGCGCCAAAAGCTGTCGGCCATCAGCAGGCTTTCCAGTTGAAACTGCTTCTTGGGGTTCCAGTTTTCCGGCACATGCGGGGCCAGTGCGCCGACGATGCCCCCCGACGCGCCAGAGGCGGGGCCGTTTGGGTCGATGATGCGCACGGTGGCACCCTTTTGGGCGCAGGCCCACGCGGTCGCCAGGCCAAAGATACCCGCGCCGCGGATCGTGATGTCGGGCATTGCCAAGGGTGGGGCCTTTCGTCATGGATGCAAGAACGATCCTTACAGGGTGACAGGATGCAGGACCAGCGCGCAGACTTGGAATGGCGGGACGGCGACGTGCCGGTCAGCACGCGGTTTGACGACCCTTATTTCAGCCTTGAGAACGGTCTGAATGAAACGCGCCATGTGTTTCTGGCGGGCAACGGTCTGCCGCAGCGGTTTCGGAGCGGCTTTCACATTGCCGAACTGGGGTTTGGCACGGGGCTGAATTTCATGGTGACGCTGGCGGCGTGGCGGGCAGCAGGTATCGACGGCATGCTGCATTTCACCAGCTTCGAAGCCTACCCGATGTCGGTCGAGGAAATGGCCCGTGCGCTTGCCGCCTTTGGGATCGGGGACGAATTGGTCGCAGTGTGGAACGGGCGCGGCGGGCGGTTTGAATTTGGCGATGCGGTGCTGGAGGTGATCACGGGCGACGCACGCACCACCTTGCCCGCGTGGCAGGGCAAGGCCGACGCGTGGTTTCTGGACGGCTTTTCGCCCGCCAAGAACCCCGAATTGTGGGATGAAACGCTGATGCAGGCCGTGGCCGACCATACGGCTGCGCAGGGCACGCTTGCCACCTACACCGCCGCAGGCTTTGTCCGGCGCGGGCTGGATGCGGCGGGATTCGAGGTCAGCCGGATTTCGGGCTATGGACGCAAGCGACACATGACGGTGGGAAAATTGCGATGAGCGCGGGCAACAACACGCGGCTGGGCGTTGGCCTGATGGTGCTGACCACATTCGTGTTCGCCATGCAGGACGGCATCTCGCGGCATCTGGCGTCGGAATACAACGTGCTGATGGTGGTGATGATCCGCTATTGGTTCTTTGCCGCCTTTGTTGTCGCCATCGCGCGGGCCAAGGCCGGTGGTGTGCGCACCGCTGCGCGGTCGGAACAGATGGGCGTGCAGATCTTTCGCGGGTTGCTGCTGGCGGCCGAGATTTGCGTGATGGTGTTGGCCTTTACCATTCTGGGGCTGGTCGAAAGCCTGGCGGTGTTCACCTGCTATCCGCTCTTGGTGGCAGCCCTCAGCGGTCCGATCCTGGGCGAAAGCGTCGGTTGGCGGCGCTGGGCGGCCATCGGGGTTGGGTTTGTCGGCGTGCTGATCATTCTGAAACCGGGCATCGGCGTATTCGATCCGGCGGCGGTGATTCCGCTGATCGCTGCGATCATGTTTGCGCTGTACGCACTGCTGACCCGCTATGTCGCCCGCAAGGACACCTCGGCCACCAGCTTTTTCTGGACCGGCGTCGCAGGGGCCGTGGCGATGACGGGCGTCGGAATATGGTTCTGGGAGCCGATGGCGCCGACCGACTGGGCGTGGATGGCGACGCTGTGCGTGACCGGCGCGTTCGGCCACTGGCTGCTGATCCGCGTCTACGAGGTGGCCGAGGCCAGCGCGGTTCAACCCTTTGCGTATATGCAACTGGTGTTCGGGTCGATGCTGGGCGTGACCGTCTTTGGCGAAATCATCGCGTGGAACGTGGCGACCGGTGCGGGGATTGTCGTGGCTGCGGGCCTATTCACCCTTTGGCGCGAACGACAAAAGGGTTGATCCGGTCAACTCTTGCGAGAACGGTATCGGCAGCGGCTCTTGCCCCAAACGCGCGCGGTAAATCGGCAGGCTTTCGGTGACGCGCATCACATAGTTGCGGGTCTCGCGGAAGGGGATGTTTTCGATCCAGTCAACGATGTCGATGTTGTCCTTGCGCGGATCGCCGTACATCTCCATCCAGCGGATCGGACGGGATGGCCCGGCGTTATAGGCCGCTGACATCATCACCACATTGCCGTCGAACCGCCCCGCCAGCGTTGACAAAAACGACGAACCAAGCTGCGCGTTATAGGCCGGATCGCTGGTCAACCGACCGGTCGAGTGCGCATCGGACAGACCCAGCTTGCCCGCAACTTCCTTGGCCGTGGCTGGCATCAACTGCATCAATCCGCGCGCGCCCACACCGGATTGCACAACGGGGTCAAATTCGGATTCGCGCCGGGCGATGGACAGGGCCATTTCCGGGGCGATGGGCAGGTCCTGTTCGGTCAGCGGGTGCAGGGGATAATAGGGCTCGGCCAGCGTGATCCCGCGATAGGCGACGGTTTTGCCGATCATCACCGCCAGATGCGGCTGGTTCAGGTCGATGGCAACCTGCCCCAGCAGCGCCGCCTGCTTTTCGTCCAGTTGGTCGGCCAGATGGGTCCAGAACCGTTCTGCCACGCTCAGCTCGCCCGAGGCTTGCAGCAACATGCCTGCCTCGAACAGCGGCGAGAGGATCAGCGGGCTGGTGCGCCAGTCCGGCGTTTCGTCCTGCGGTTTCAGGCCGACGTTAAAGGGCTGTCCTGCCTTTTCAGCCGCCAACAGGCCATAGAACGAGGTCTGAAACTGCGCCCCGTCGGCAAAGGCCTGATCGGCGGCGGCCACATCGCCCAGGGCCTGATAGGCCAGGCCGGTCCAGTATCCTGCACGTCCGCGTGAAATCGGGCTTTCCACGGCGTTGCGGTGATTCTGGAAATGTTTCAGCGCGATGGCCGGATCGTTCAGTTTGCGCAGGGCGACATAGCCCGCGATCCACTCCAGATCGGCATAATCCGACCCCGAGGTCAGGAAATGCCGCGATGCCAGTTGATAGGCGCGTTTCGGGTCGCCGTCGCGCATTTCGTCGCGGGCCAGCGCGCGGCGCTGGTTCGACCATGCATCGGGCCGTCCAAGGGACGCGGCACTGGTGGACCGCTCCAGAATCAGCGCCTTGGCGTCGGCGCTGCGGCCCTTGCGCAGACGCCAGACAAAGCGGGCATGTTGCAGGCCGGGGTCGGATTGCAGCGCGGCGGGCACGGCGGCAATTCTGGCGTCCACATCGTCCCGGCGCTGGGCCAGTGCGATGCGCGCCTCCACCAGCGCTTGATGTCCCGCGTCCAGCAGCGGGCGCAGGCGCTCCGCCTCGTTCAGCTCGCCCAGCCACAACATCGTGTCGGCGCGCGCCGCGTGGTGGGGTTTCAGCAGGGCGCTGTGGCGCGACAGGAACAGCGCCTCTTCTTCCGTGTCCATGGGCAGCGTGGTCCACGCCAGAACGATGCTGGCCTGCGCTTCGCCTGTCTGGCCCCGCTCGGTCTGCGCCTCGGCATAGGCCAGAACACCGCGCGGGGTTCGCGGTTCGGTTTCGGCGAAATAGGCGCGGACCGCGGCGGGGCCTGCTTCAATCGCGGCCTCTTCGCCCTGTCGGCGCAGGTAATCCATGCCGGGCCAGTCATAGCGGCGGTTCAGGAAATCCATGTACTCGGTATAGCTGCCCCGCCCCGCCCGCAGGCGGTGCCATTCGATCACATCCGACGCGACCAAACCGTCGCGCGCCGCGATCCGTTGGGCCGTGTCCCAGTTGCCCGCGCGCATCGCATCCATCGCCCAGCCCAACGGGCGCGGACGCTCGGGCTGCGCGGTCGCAGTGGTGGCAAAAAGGCACAGCAAAAGCGCTGCCAGACGTGTGATCACTTGCATTTCCTGTCGCGGCAAGGGTAGTGCGTAGCAACATATGGTCTTGGCGCAACTGTGCAACTCACGTCTGCATCAGGTCCATATCATCCGGCCAATTCCGGCCAGCAATTTGAAAAAGGAGCGTGAAAATGTTCAAGGGTTCTATGCCCGCACTCGTCACGCCGTTCCAGGACGGCGCACTGGATCTGGACACGCTCAAGAAGCTGGTGGACTGGCAGATCGAACAAGGCTCGTCTGGGTTGGTGCCTGTGGGCACAACCGGCGAAAGCCCGACGCTGACCCATGGCGAACACGACAAGGTTGTCGATGAGGTGGTCAAAGCCGCCGCTGGCCGCGTCAAGGTGATTGCGGGCGCCGGGTCGAACAATACGGTCGAGTCCGTGCGTCTGGCCAAACACGCCGAAGCATCCGGCGCCGATGCGGTGCTGGTGGTGACGCCCTATTACAACAAGCCGACGCAGGCCGGCGTGATCGCGCATTTCGCCGCTGTCCACGATTCGTGCAAATTGCCGATCATTGTGTACAACATTCCGGGCCGGTCGGTTGTCGACATCTCGAACGCGACCATGGCCGAGCTGGCCAAAATGGAGCGGATCGTGGGCGTCAAGGATGCCACCGGCGATCTGCAACGGGTCAACGACCAGCGTTTGATGTGCGGGCCGGATTTCATCCAGCTTTCAGGCGAAGATGGCACCGCGCACGGGTTCAACGCCCAGGGTGGCGTCGGCTGCATCTCGGTCACGGCGAACGTGGCACCCAAGCTGTGCGCCGAAGTGCAGGCGGCCTGTGCCGCGGGTGATTATGCCAAGGCGCTGGAGTTGCAGGACAGGCTGATGCCGCTGCACAAGGCGATCTTCACCGAGCCGGGGCTGGTCGGCGTGAAATACGCCATGTCGCGTCTGGGCCTGTGCAGCGACGAAGTGCGCCTGCCGCATGTGCCGTTGACAGAAGCCACGCGCAAGCTGGTGGACAAAGGGCTGGCGCACGCGGGTTTGCTGTAACCGCTTAGGTTTGCGCTATGGGAATTCGGAAAGGGGCTGCAATCTGCGGCCCCTTTATCGTTTCCCGTAGTACAGCCCGACCACATGTTCCGCCTGCGCAAAGAACAACCAGCGCGCCACCAGCACACCCGCCACATGGCTCAGCACCGCCACCAGAGCCAGCCAGTGTGAAAACGGCACCAGCAGCAGGATCACCGGCAACGCAATCGCCAGCGCAAAGGCGATCACCCGCAGTTTCATCCCGTGTTTGCGCCCCACCACAAAGACAAACTCGCGCAGCAGATAGTTGGTGCCGGTGTGCGGCGGCTCGAATGCGCGGGGCGTGCCGATGGTGCCCAGCCCTGTTGCCGTGGCCAGCGTTGTGCCAGACCGGGCAAACGCGACGTCGCCGTGCACCCACGTAGCAACAAGCGCGCCTCCTGCCAGCAGCAGCAAGATCACCGCCGCAGTGGTCTGCCCCGACAGCAACGCCCCGCCAGCCACGGCCATCGCCAGAAACATCACCGGCGTCAGCGGCGTGTGCCAGCGCGGGACGGTTTTCAGCTGGGCGTAGATCATCGAGGTGGTGAACACCGTCAGCAGGGACAAGACCGCTCCCAAAACCCCAACCAACGGCAGGGCCGTCGCGAAAAAGATCGTCCCGATGGCATAGACGCCCATCACCAGAAGTGCTGCCACCGACATCACCGCCTCACGGCTCAGCCAGCTGGTGCGCCATTGCGTGAACGCCTTGAGCGCGCGTTCTGGGCGGCCCAGGTGAAAGGCCGAGGCCATCAGCCCGCCCACCGCGCAGACGTAGGCGATGGTGAAGAACACAAAGGCGGTCAGACCCGTAACCGCCGGAAAGCCCAAGCCAAGCCATGCCAGCAGGCCAAAGCCCAGCCCCGAGAAGGTGGTGAAGAGGATGACAGAAGGTGCGGGATGCATCTCAGAGCTTCTCCAACGTCTTGTCGAGCCAGCCAAGGAAACCGCCCGGAGCGTCGTCGACGGGGGCAAGGTAAGGGGCCAGCACGTCAATCTCGGGCAGGGCATCCTTGGGCCGTGGGGGCAGATATTTGTTGACGGGTTTGGTGCCCATTTCCGGCATCAGGTCCATGCCGCCCCGTTCCGCAGTCAGCCGCGACACATGGCTGTCGGGGTCGGCGAAATCGCCAAAGTGGCGCGCACCCGACGGACAGGTGCGCACGCAGGTGGGGATGCGGTCCACCTCTTCAAGGTTTTCGTTATAGATGCGGTCGACGCAGAGCGTACATTTCTTCATCACCCCCTCGGCCTCGTCCTTTTCGCGCGCGCCGTACGGGCAGGCCCAGGCGCACAGGCCGCAACCGATGCAATCGCTTTCGTTGACCAGAACGATACCGTCCTCGACCCGCTTGTAACTGGCACCAGTGGGGCAAACGGTGACGCAAGGTGCGTCGTCGCAGTGCAGGCAGGATTTGGGGAAGTGGAACAGTTGCGCAGGCGGCTGGACCTTGGCCGAGGTGGCCAGCGGCTGCACCTCGTAGCTGTGCACGCGGTTCAGAAAGGTGCCGGATGGGTCCGCGCCGTAGGGGTCTTGATCGGACAGCGGTGCGCCGTAATTTTCGGTGTTCCAGCCCTTGCAGGAGATCACGCAGGCATGGCAGCCGACGCAGGTATCAAGGTCGATCACAAGGCCCAGCTTGCGCTGCGTTTTCTTCGGAAGTTCGGTCATCTTCCCACCTTCCAAGCCAGGCTGTCAGGTCCCTGACCCACGGGCGATTTGATCGGGTCCATGACCGGTTGCGATTGATCCTGTGACGCCGCCTTGGCGATGCGCACCTTCAGGTCGAACCACGCGGCCTGTCCGGTGATCGGGTCCGAGTTGGCCCACCGCAGCCCGTCACCCTTGGGCGGCAGCAGTTCGTGGATCAGGTGGTTCAGCAGGAACCCTTTGGTTGCCTCGGGTGCGTCCTTGTCCAGCGCCCATGCGCCCTTGCGCTTGCCGATGGCGTTCCACGTCCAGACCGTGTTGGCGTTCAGCGCCGCCATTTCCAGCACCGGCACGGTAATTTCGCCGTGGGGCGAGGTGACAGTGGCCCAGTCGCCATCCTTCAGGTCGTGGTCACGCATCAGGTTGGTTGGCAGATACAGCGGGTTGTGCCCGTGCAATTGCCGCAGCCATGCGTTCTGACTGCCCCAGGAATGATACATGGCCATCGGGCGCTGGGTCAGGGCAGTCACGGGGTATTCGGTGGCGCGGTTGTCGCCCGACGGGTCGTACCAGATGGGCAGCGGGTCCATTGTGCGGCGGATACGGTCACGCAGGTGTTCGGGCGGCTGGCGGCCGCCGTGGCCCTCGGCAGCCAGCTGGAACCGGCGCATCGGTTCGACATAGAGCGAGAACAGATAGGGTTGCGGCGCGTCGAACAGGCCCATGCCCACGGCCCAGTCCTGATAGGCCATGTTCCACGGTTTATAGTAATTTGCCCCCTGGGGGATGTGTTCGACGAAAAAGCCGCCGTTTTCGATATAGTTGTCGATCTGGCTGGCATTCGGCGCGCCGCGTCCTGCGGTCAGCCCGTGTTCGCCCGTGCGCCAGCCTGCCAGCGGGCCGATGCCGGGGCGGCGTTCGTGGTTGATGATATAGTCGGCGTAATCGGCGTATTTCTGGTCGCCGTCTTCGGTGACAAAGCCGGGCAGGTTCAGCCGCGCGCCCAGATCGCACAGCACCGACTGGAACCCGCGCACGTTGCGGTCGGGTTCGACCACGGGCCAGCGGATCGCGTCGGCGGCGGCATCCGCCTCGCAGATCGGACGGTCCAGCAGCGAGATACAGTCGTGGCGTTCCAGATAGGTGGTGTCGGGCAGGATCAGATCGGCATAGGCGACCATCTCGGAACTGTACGCATCCGAATAGATGATGCGGGGGATCACGTAATCGCCGTTGGCATCCGTGTCGGTCAGCATGTCGATCACACCGCGCGTGTTCATCGACGAATTCCACGCCATGTTGGCCATGTACATGAACAGCGTGTCGATCTTGTACGGGTCACCCGCGTGGGCGTTCGAGATGACCATGTGCATCAGTCCGTGCGCCGACATCGGGTTGTCCCAGGTGAACGCCTTGTCGATGCGCGCCGCCGTGCCGTCGGGTTTCAGCGCCAGATCGTCCGGCCCTTGGACAAAGCCCAGGTGCGGGCCGTCCAGAGGGCCGTTGCAGGTGGTTTTGCAATGCGGTTTCGGGTGGGCTGTAGCCGGTTTGGGATAGGGTGGTTTGAACCGGAAGCCGCCCGGCACCTCGACCGTGCCAAGGATGATCTGCAACACATGCAGCGCGCGGCAGGTCTGGAACCCGTTGGCGTGGGCGCTGATCCCGCGCATGGCGTGAAAGCTGACGGGGTGGCCTGTCATTGTGGCATGCGTTTCGCCACGGAAGTCGGTCCATTCATGGTCCAGCTCGAACGCCTCGTCAAAGGCGACGCGGGCCAGTTCGGAGGCAATGGCGCGAATGCGCGGCGCGGGGATGCCGGTGCGGTCGGCCACGGCCTCGGGGGCGTAATCGTCGGACAGATAGCGTTCTGCCATCAGGTGCATGACAGGCCGGTGGGTGACGCCCGCCGCACGGTGGGTGGCGGCCAGATCGGGGCGCACGCCCTTTTGGTCAAAGGGGGCCGGCTTGCCCGTTATGCGGTCGATCACCAGTTCCTTGCCGTTTTCATCGCGCAGCAACAGGCCGAACTCGGGCGATTTTTCGTCGCTGTTCACAAGGCAGGGCGCGTTGGTGAACTGGGCCAGATACTCCAGATCAATCTTGCCCGCCTTCATCAGGCAATGGATCAGCGCCATGATGAACAACCCGTCGGTGCCCGGCGTGATGCCAACCCAATCATCGGCCACGGCGTTGTAACCTGTGCGGATCGGATTGACTCCGATCACCCGCGCGCCGCGTGCCTTGATCTTGCCGATACCCATCTTGATCGGGTTGCTGTCGTGGTCTTCGGCGACGCCGAACAGCATGAACAGCTTGGTGTGGTCCCAGTCGGGCTGACCGAACTCCCAGAACGCGCCGCCCATCGTGTAGATGCCGGCCGCCGCCATGTTGACCGAACAGAACCCGCCATGGGCCGCGTAGTTGGGCGTGCCGAAATTCTGCGCCCAGAAGGACGTGAACGATTGCGACTGGTCGCGCCCGGTGAAGAAGGCCAGCTTTTCCGGGTTTTCGCGGCGGATCGGTGCCAGCCAGCCGGTGGCAATCTCCAGCGCCTCGTCCCAGCTGATCTCTTCGAATTCGCCCGAGCCGCGCGGCCCAACGCGTTTCAGCGGGGCGCGCAGGCGGGCGGGGGCGTTGTGCTGCATGATGCCGGCCGAGCCCTTGGCGCACAGCACGCCCTTGTTCACCGGATGGTCGCGGTTGCCTTCGATATAGGCGACCCGTTTCTTGCCATCCTCGCCTGCCTTCATGTGCACATTGATGCCGCAGCGGCAGGCGCACATGTAACAGGTGGTTTTGCGGACCTCGTCAGACACCTTGGGCGACAGGTTCAGCGCGGGCTGCTTATGGGGCATGTGTGTGGTCCTTCAGCAGCGTGATGGCGTCGTGGGCGATCTGTTGTTCTTCGGCGGCAGGGATCACCCAGGTGGGAATATTTCCCAACCACGATAGCTGTGCAAGAACATTATTCCTGACAGCGGCGTCGTTTTCCCCGATCCCGCCGGTAAAGGCGATGCCGTCTATACCTTGCATCGCTGCAACCATCGAACCGGCCTGCCGCGCGATCCAATAGCAGAAGTGGTCGCGGGCAAATCGCGCCTGTGGCGAAGTGCTGGCCTCAAGCGTGCGCATGTCGGCGCTAAGGCCGGACAGACCCAACAGGCCGCTGTCGTGATAGAGCATATGCGTCGCGGACCCGGCCCCCAGTGCGTCCACCAGATGCAGCACCGCGCCTGCGTCGATCTCGCCCGCGCGGGTGCCCATGGTCAGGCCGCTGAGGGGTGAAAAGCCCATGGTGGTGGCCACGGATTGCCCGTCGCGGATGGCACACAGCGATGCGCCGTTGCCAAGGTGCAGGGCCAGCAGACGGTGCGGCAATGGCGTTCCGGTGGCCTGTTCGAACCCGTGGACCAGTGCCGAGTAGCTGGTGCCGTGAAAACCGTAGCGTTGCAGGTTCGCCGTGGCGGGCACATCGGGCAGCGCATAGCGGCGGGCTACGGCAGGGTTGGTCGCGTGAAAGGCCGTGTCAAAGGTGGCGAACTGCGGCAGGCCGGGGACAAGCGCCTGCACCGCGTCGATGGCGGACAGGTGGTGCGGGTTGTGCAGCGGCGCCAGCGGCACGGCGTCCGAAATGGCGGCGCGGATCGCGGGCGTGATCCGCGCCGAAGCTGTCAGGTCGGCGCCGCCATGCACCACGCGGTGGGCCGCCGCGCGCAAGGTCCGGGGCTGTATTCCGGCACTGGACAGCGCGTCAAAGATCGCGGCAAGGGCGGCTGTGTGATCGGGCAAGGTCAGATCGTGCCGTGTCCCGTCGCCGACGCGGATGGTGCCCTGCGTGCCGATGCCCGCGGCCTCGATCCGCAGGGTTTCGCGCAGATTTGCGTCAAACAGGGCCGTCTTGATCGAAGACGACCCTGCGTTGATCACAAGGACTTGCGCGTCGGACATGCCTTAGACCGATTGCGGGCGCATGTCGGCCTTTGAAATGCCCGCGACCGACACCGGTTTTTTCATCGCGTCGCGGCGGAAGGGTTCGCCCAGTTCCTGATTGATCATCGCCTCGATCAAGGTAGTTTTGCCGTTCATCTGGTCTTCGACGGCTTTGGTCAGGGCGGCAGTCAGTTCTTCCATCGTGCGCGCCACGACACCTTGCAACCCGCAGGCCTGCGCGATGCCCGCATAGGACACGTCTGTGTCCAGCTCGGTGCCGACAAAGTTGTCGTCGAACCACAGGGTCGAGTTCCGCTTTTCCGCGCCCCATTGATAGTTGCGGAACACCACTTGGGTGATCGCGGGCCATTCGCCCCGACCGATCGCGGTCAGCTCGTTCACCGCGATGCCGAACGCACCGTCGCCGGAAAAGCCCACGACCGGCACATCGGGCTGGCCGATCTTGGCGCCGACAATGGCGGGCAGGCCATAGCCGCAGGGGCCGAACAGGCCGGGGGCCAGGTATTTGCGCCCGTCGTCAAAGTCGGGATAGGCGTTGCCGATGGCGCAGTTGTTGCCGATGTCGGAACTGATGATCGCGTTGCGCGGTAGGGCGGACTGGATCGCGCGCCATGCCATGCGCGGGCTCATCCAGTCGGGCTTGTCGGCGCGGGCGCGCTGGTTCCACGTGGTGCCTTCGTCGTCGTCTTCGTGGTCCATGCTGGACAGTTGCTGTGCCCAGGTGGATTTGGCCTGCGAAATGCGCGCCTTGCGGTCGGCGCGGCCTGCGTCGCCTGCGTCATCGGACAGTTGCGACAGGATGCCTTTCGCCACCTTGGCGGCGTCCCCGATGATGCCCACGGTGAGCTTTTTGGTCAGGCCGATGCGGTCGGGATTGATGTCGACCTGAATGATTTTTGCGTCCGTGGGCCAATAATCCATGCCATAGCCCGGCAAGGTCGAAAACGGGTTCAGCCGCGTGCCCAGGCACAGAACCACATCGGCGTCCTTGATCAGTTCCATGCCTGCCTTGGACCCGTTGTACCCCAGCGGCCCCGCAAACAGCGGGTGCGATCCGGGGAAGGCATCGTTGTGCTGGTAACCGACGCACACCGGTGCATCCAGCCGCTCTGCCAGTTCTTTGGATGCAGCGATGCCGCCCTTGGACAGGACCACGCCCGCGCCGTTCAGGATCACGGGGTTCTTGGCCCCCGACAGCAGTGCGGCGGCTGCCGTTACCGAATTTTCGCCGCCCGAGGATTGTTCGAATTCGATGGGCTCGGGGATGTCGATGTCGATCACCTGCGTCCAGAAATCGCGCGGAATGTTCAGCTGCGCAGGGCCGGACAGGCGCTTGGCCTTGGCTATGACGCGGGTCAGCACCTCGGCCACGCGGGACGGGTCGCGGACCTCTTCCTGATAGGCGACCATGTCTTCGAACAGTTTCATCTGCTCGACCTCTTGGAACCCGCCCTGACCGATGGTCTTGTTCGCGGCCTGCGGGGTGACCAGCAGCAGCGGGGTGTGGTTCCAGTATGCGGTTTTCACGGCGGTGACAAAGTTGGTGATGCCGGGGCCGTTCTGCGCGATCATCATCGACATCTTGCCGGTGGCGCGGGTGTAGCCGTCTGACATCATGCCGGCCGATCCTTCGTGCGCACAGTCCCAGAAGGTGATGCCCGCCTGCGGGAACAGGTCCGAGATTGGCATCATGGCAGACCCGATGATGCCAAAGGCGTGTTCGATGCCGTGCGCTTGCAGTGTTTTTACAAATGCTTCTTCGGTCGTCATTTTCATGGCAAGGGGCTCCGGCAGGTTGTGGGAATGATTCCGCGGTTTCGTCGCAGAGTACGATTGCACGGCAGGTGCGGTTAGGGCCAGTTGTGATAGGCGGATCAGGCCAGATGCGCCAGCGTGTTCGCGACCCGGTACACGCCTTCCGTGATCCGGCTGGACGGGATCGAGGAATAGGCCAGCCGGTAGAAATTGCGCGGGCGGTCATTGCCCGAGAAAAAGGATTCACCCGGTTCGATCAGCACGCTTTGCGCCCTGAGCATCTGCGCCAGTTGCGTGGTGTCCACCGACGCCGGCGCGCGCATCCAGAAGGATGACCCACCCGACACACCCTGACCCGCGATGGTCAGGCCGGTGTCGTCGATGGCTTGTTGCATCACGTCGCGGCGTTTGTGCAGGGTCATGCTCATCTTGCGGACCAGCGCGTCGTAGTGGCCCAGCGACAGGAAATAGGCGACGGTGCGCTGGATGTGCCCGGGCGGGTGACGCAGGACCGAGGCGCGCAGCGCACGGGCCTCGCGGATGAACGGCTCGGACCCCACAAGATAGCCCAGCCGCAGACCCGGAAACAGCGATTTGGAAAAGCTGCCGACGTAGATCACCCGCCCGTCCGCATCCATCGACTTCAGCGATGGCGAGGGTGCCTTGAGGAAGGACATCTCGAATTCATAGTCATCTTCGACGATCAGCGCGTCCATTTCGGCGGCGCGGTCCAGCAGCGCGCGGCGGCGGTCCATCGGCATGTTCGCCGTCGTGGGGCACTGGTGGCTAGGCGTGGTAAAGATCACGTCGGTGCCGGGCGGGATCGCGTCGGGCGGCAGGCCGTGTTGATCGACGCGCACATGCGACAGATGACAGCGCGACTGGTTCAGGATGTCGTGCAGGGCGTGATAGCAGGGTTCTTCCAATGCCGCATGGCGGCGCTGTGTCAGCAGCACCTGGGTCGTCAGCCACAGCGCGTTTTGCGCGCCCAGCGTGATCAGCACCTGTTCGGGGCGGGCCGTGATGCCCCGGCGGGGCAGCGAATGGCGCACGATAAATTCGATCAGCTTGGGATCGTCCTGATCAAAGTAATCCGTGGTCATCGGTCCAAAGTCGCGCTGGCCCAGAGCCTGCATTGCGCAAAGCCGCCAGTTGGCGTGGTCGAACAGGGTCGGATCGGCCTGGCCATAGATGAACGGATAGCGGTAGTGCGCCCAGTCCTGCGGCTTCGTGGGCGTCTGTCCGCCCGAGAACCGCTGGCCGATGGCGCGGGACCAGTCCACCGCGTCCGGCGTGTCGGGCAAGGCGTCAAAGACCGGCGGGACCGGTGCCGTTTCGGACACGAAATAGCCCGACCGCCCGCGCGATGTCAGGTAGTCGTTGGCCAGAAGCTCGGTATAGCTGAGCGTGACGGTGATCCGGCTGATGCCAAGGTGTTGCGCCAGTTTGCGAGTCGAGGGCAGCTTTTCCCCCGGCTGAAAGCGGCCCGACAGGATGCCTTGGGCAATCATCTGCTGGATCTGGCTTTGCAGCGTCCCCTCGGCGTCGGAGTGCAGGAAAAATGTTTCGACCGGAACTGTCATGTCACAGGATTACACTGGACTTATGCGCGCGGCAATGTGGCGCTATCGCTGAAACGCAAAAGACCCCGGTCGAAACCGGGGCCTTTGCTTGGACATGTGAAGTGTCACTCGGGTGCTTTAAGCTTTTGGAAAGCTTATGGGCAAGACGCGTAGTAACGCGAGCCGTCTGCACGTTGGTACACACACTGGCCGTTTTGCGTTTTGCCGATGTAGTTACCAGCGACGCCGCCAACTGCTGCGCCGATCAGCGCGCCTTTGACCTTGTCGTTGCCGCCCGAAACAGTCGCGCCGATTGCAGCACCGGTCAGGGCGCCGGCGGCAGTTGTGTTCGACGTGGTGGATTCGCAAGCGGCGAGCGATGCGATCAGCGGAATGGCGATCAGAAGCTTTTTCATTATGGTCTTCCCTTGTTAATTCTAAAACGAGAACGCGGTGAACAGATAAACGGTTCCCGCATGATTTCGATAACGGTGAAAAAAGGCTTTGGGGCGCAAGATACCACCGGTCCTGTTCGGGCAAGACATCATTAGAGGTAGCGAATTGTCGCGCAGCGTCAAGCGGCGCACCGGATGCGCAAGCGAAGAAGCGCCGAGCAGGGCAGCGGTATGAAACGCGAAACGGGCAAAGGTTTCCCTTCGCCCGTTCGGTCCGATCCATTGGTGTGCCGTCAGGCGAACACGTCGCCCAGGGCTTTGTCGACAGCCGCGATGATGTGGTTGATGTCGTCCTTGGTCGCGATCAGCGCGGGCGAGAAGCACAGGCTGTTGTTCTTGCCCGGCAGCGACCGGTTGGTGGCCCCGATGATGACGCCCTGCGCCATGCAGTTGCCGACGACGGCCTGAACCTTGGCCTCTTCCGCGGGCGCACGGCTGTCGCGGTCGGACACCAGTTCCGCCCCCAGGAACAGACCCTTGCCGCGCACATCGCCGATCACGGCGTGTTTGTCGGCCAGCGCGTGCAACTGGTCCAGCATATAGGCGCCCATCTGCGTGGTGTTCTCCAGCAGGTTTTCGTCCTCGATGATGCGCATGTTCTCGATCGCCGCAGCGGGGCCTGCGGTGCAGCCGCCAAAGGTCGAGATGTCGCGGAAATAGTTCAGCTTGTCCGTTGGGTCGTCCTTGAACATGTCAAAGACCGCTTCGGTGGTCACAAGGCAGGCAATCGCCGCATAGCCCGAGGCCACGCCCTTGGCCATTGTCACCATGTCGGGCTGGATGCCGTAGTGCTGGTAGCCGAACCATGTGCCGGTGCGGCCCACGCCACAGACGACTTCGTCGATGTGCAGCAGGATGTCGTATTTTTTGCAAATCTCCTGCACGCGGTCCCAATAGCCGTCGGGCGGGGTGATCACGCCGCCACCTGCGGTCACCGGTTCAAGGCACAGTGCGCCCACGGTGTCGGGCCCTTCGGCCAGGAGAACCTTTTCGATCTGGTCCGCAGCCCAGACGCCATAGTTTTCCTTCGGTGCGCCGTCCTGTTCAAAGGCGCGGTATTCCAGGCAGTGCGGCACGCGCACGAAACCGGGCACGAAGGGGCCGTATTGCGCGTTGCGCTCGTCCTGACCACCCGCCGACAGGCAGGCGATTGTGGTGCCGTGGTAGTCGCGGTCGCGGTACAGAACCTTGTGTTTCTTGCCGCCGTATTTCTTGTGCGCGATCTGGCGGACCATTTTGAACGCCTTCTCGTTCGCCTCGGACCCCGAGTTGCAATAGTACATGCGGTCAAGGCCGGGCATCTTTTCCAGCAGCTTTTCGGCAAAAAGCGCGCCGGGGATCGAGCCCGCCGAACCTGCGAAATAGTTCAGTTTGACCAATTGATCGCGCACGGCATCGGCAATGCTTTCGCGGCCGTAGCCCACGTTGACGGTCCAGACGCCGCCCGACACGGCATCAAGGTGCTCTTTGCCCTTTTGGTCCCAGACCTTCATGCCTTTGCCCTCGACGATAATACGCGGGTCGATTGCGCTTTCGAAAGGCTGGTGCTGGATCAGGTGGTGCCAGACGTTTTTGCGGTCGGCTTCGACCACACGGCTTAGGTCGTTTTCGTTAAAGGTTCCGTCCATTGTCTGGCCTTTCGGAATGCATAAGGAGGGGATGGGGTGACGTAAGACATACTGCACCCGTTGACGATGAAGAAAACAGCAGAAAAGCGCGCCAAGATAGGGCCAGTGGTGGTGCACAGATGATTCCAGATTACCAATCCTGACGGGGCGCACCCGTTCTGGTGGAAATAGGAATGATGTAATTTCAGGGGCTTCTGCGGTTTCTGCGATTTGCGGTCGCCATTTGGCATGGGCGACCTGCCCTTGGAAAAAACATTGATCGGCACGGGATATTGCAGTGGGATTGGGCAGCGCCGGATGATGCTTGATGCAACAACCGGACCAAGCGGCGGCCGGACCGCCGGGACAACGCGAAGCGCCGTGCAAAATGGCGCGCAACGGGAGACGACAATGACATTTAAATCCAAATTGATGAGTGCCACCGCCGCAATCGCCATGTTGGCAGGTGCGCAAACCGCCACGGCCGCGGGGCATGGTGAAATTACAGTGGCCTATTTCCTGGAATGGCCGATGCCGTTTCAATACGCAAAAGAAACCGGCATGTACGAAGAGGCCATGGGCACCAAGATCAACTGGGTCAGCTTCGACACCGGCACCGCGATGAGTGCGGCAATGGCGTCGGGTGATGTGCAGCTTTCGGTCAGCCAGGGCGTGCCGCCCTTTGTCGTGGCCACGTCGGCCGGGCAGGATTTGCAGATCGTCGATGTGGCCGTGTCCTATTCGGACAACGACAACTGCGTCGTGGCCTCGGGGCTGGAAATCGACAAGGACAGCGCGGGCGAACTGGCGGGCAAGAAAGTTGCCGTGCCGCTGGGCACCGCGGCGCATTACGGCTTTCTCAGCCAGATGAACCATTTTGGCGTTGATATTGCGTCGATGGAGATTGTCGACATGGCCCCCGCCGAAGGGGCCGCCGCATTGGCCCAAGGGTCGCTGGACATGGCCTGCGGCTGGGGCGGTGCGCTGCGCCGGATGAAAGAACACGGCAACGTGCTGTTGACCGGTGCGGAAAAGGAAGAGCTGGGCATTCTGGTGTTCGACGCCACCACCGCCCCCGCGACCTATATCGCCGAGAACGGTGATATGGTGGCCAAGTTTCTGGCCGTGACAGCCAAGGCCAACGCCATGTGGGCGGATGAGGCGAACCATGCCACGATGCTACCGGTGATCGCCAAGGATGCGGGCATGAGCGAGGAGGATACGATGTCGACCCTGTCGACCTTCAAGTTCCCCACCGTGGATGAACAGCTGAGCGACAAGTGGCTGGAAGGCCGCGCGCAGGATTTCATGAAGGGTGTCGCGGGCGTGTTCGTCGAGGCGGGTTCGATCCCCTCGGCGCTGGACAGCTATGCGGGCACGGTGAACATCGGGCCGCTGCAATCCGCCAAAGACATGTAAGTCACGGGCCGCTGCGCGCCTGATGTGGCGCGCGGCGGCTGACAGCCGAGGCGGGGCAAACCCCGCCCATAGGGCCGAAATAGGCAACGGAAACACCAACACGGGGGCGACCATGACCATGACGGGACTTGTGATCGACAAGCTGTCCATGCGGTTTGATCTGCCGGGCGGCGGCGCGGTGCAGGCGCTGCAAGATGTCAGTCTGGATCTGAAACAGGGCGAATTGCTAAGCGTGCTGGGGCCGTCGGGCTGCGGCAAGACCACGCTTTTGAACATCGTGGCGGGGTTTCTGGCCCAGACCGAAGGCGAGGTGCGGCTGAACGGCAAGCCGGTGCACGGCCCCGATGCGCAACGCGGCATGGTGTTTCAGCAAGGCGCGCTGTTCGAGTGGATGAGCGTGCGCGAGAACGTCAGCTTTGGCCCGGACATGAAGGGCACGCCCAAGGCCGAAAGCCGCAAGACGGTCGACCATTTGCTGGACGTCGTGGGCCTGCGGGATTTCAAGGACAAGATGGTCTATGAACTGTCGGGCGGGATGCAGCAGCGCGTGGCGCTGGCCCGCTGTCTGGCCAATGACCCCGATGTGATACTGATGGACGAACCGCTGGGCGCGCTGGACGCGCTGACCCGCGAAAAGATGCAAAGCCTTGTGCTGAAGCTGTGGAAGGAAACCGGCAAGACCATCATCCTGATCACCCACTCGGTCGAAGAGGCGCTGTTGCTGGGCGAGCGTCTGGTGGTGATGGCGCCGCGTCCGGGGCGTATTCACAAGGAATACCGTCTGCCGTTTGCCGATCTGGGCGTGGGGGCCGACCTGCGCGAGGTCAAGAAACATCCCGACTATGCGCCCACCCGCGAGGAGATTCTGAACATGATCTGGAACATGGAAGAAGAGATCATGGGCCGCAGCGAGGAGAGCGCCTGACATGCTGCAAATTTTTCAAGACCTTGGCGGCGAGTTGGCGCAATTGTTCCTGTCCGTTCTGGGGGCCTTGCCTTTCGTTCTGGGCTATCTGGCGCTGATCCTGCTTTCGATGGTCATCTGGAAATTCATCCGCGCGCAGATGGGCCGCGTGCGCGACTACCGGTCGTTGAAAACGGTGACCTTCGGCGATGAAAGCGCCGTTGTCTCGGACAAGGCGGCGTCGGTGATTTCCATCGTGCTGATCTTTGTCATCTGGGGCGCGTTCACCGGATCGGGGTGGTTGCCCGGACCTTTGCACGCGCCGGGGCCGTTCGTGGGACAGGACAAGTTCACCTATACAATCGAAGGACCGGACGGCGCGAAATCCGATGCCACCGTTTTCGTGTCCGTCTACCGGCAGGGCGAAGAACCCGCACCGTTAGAGTTCGACGCAGGCACCGGCCCGGTGCAGAACGACAGTGTCGAGGTGCAGGCGTACAGGTCAAAGTTGATCAGTTGGGACGCCAATGACGCGGTCACCCGCAAGGACGGCGCGAAAGTTGTCGCGGTGGTTGGACGGGCGATTGACGCCAATACGGATGTCGACGTGGGCTTTGGCCGCGTGGCACTGACCGACAAGGGCACGCTGAACTTCGAGCCGGGGCAGGGTTGGCAGATGGAGAACATCTGGTTGCCGGCCCCCGACAGCGTCTGGCGGCGGCTGGTGTCGGTCAGCGCGGATGGCTACCAGAACGTGACGCTGGCCGAACACCTCAGCTATTCGCTGTTTCGGGTCATCGTCGGCTTTGCGCTGGGCGCGCTGGTGGGCATTCCGCTGGGCTATGCGATGGGCCTGTCGAACTGGTTTCGCGGCTGGTTCGATCCGATTGTCGAATTCATGCGCCCGGTGCCGCCGCTGGCGCTGATTCCGCTGGTGATCATCTGGGCGGGCATTGGTGAACAGGGCAAGATCATCCTGCTGTTCCTGGCCGCGCTGTGGATCATGGCCATCGGCGCACGGTCGGGGGTGTCGGGGGTGAAGATCACCAAGGTGCACGCGGCCTATTCGCTGGGGGCCAGCAAGTGGCAGATCCTGCGCCATGTGATTATCCCCAACTCCCTGCCCGAGATTTTCACCGCCGCGCGCGTGGCGATGGGCGTTTGCTGGGGGACCGTTGTGGCCGCCGAACTGGTGGCGGCGGAAAAAGGCGTGGGCAAGATGATCGTGGCGGCGTCCAAGTTTCAGGACACCGACATCGTGTTGATGGGGATCATCCTGATCGGCATCATCGGCTTTGGCATCGACATGCTGATGCGCTGGGCCGAGCGGATTCTGGTGCCGTGGAAGGGCAAGGGCTGAGGCGCTGCCCGCAAGTGGGGTATTTGCGGGCAACTTGATGTGGATCATGGCGGCGGGATGGGCCGCGCGCGAAACTGTGCAGGAACTATGGAATGAGGGTCCTATGCGCAGTTTCTTTTCGATCACCGTCGGTCTGGCCTTGATGGCGGCAGGGCTCGTGGCCTGTACCGATCCTGTCATGCCCGACCGGACGGACGGGGCGGCGTTCTTTGCCGGCAATTGCGTGGCTTGTCACGGCACGCGGGGGCGGGGCAACGGGGCCTTTGCCGACGGGCTGCAAGCCAAGCCTGCCGATCTGACCGCGCTGAGCCGTCGCAACGGCGGCACATTTCCATCGGCGCGCGCGCTGAGCTATATCTATGGCGATCCTGAGCAGTCCCACCTTGCGCGCGTCATGCCGCAATTCGGCGGCGCGATGGCGCAGGATTTGGTGCCGGTTAAGATTGACGGCGTGCTGACCCCAACGCCGCGCGTGCTGGCGGGGCTGCTGGCCTATCTGGAAAGCATTCAGGAGTAAGGAGGAGCGTCGCAAAGCGAACGTGATGACGCGCAGCGTTCAGGTTGGTCTGCGCCGCCCATAGGTGTGCTTTTTGATACCAACAGAGCGGATCAATGCGCGGCCAAATCGCTGCGCCTAGCGGGTTACGTCCAGAGGACGACCACCAGTCGATGTCGAAATGCTGGGATTGTGCTGGAAAACCTCTCGAATGGTGAGAGGGGATGGTGGAGCATAGCGGGATCGAACCGCTGACCTCCTGCATGCCATGCAGGCGCTCTCCCAGCTGAGCTAATGCCCCATCCTTGGTGACCCCGTAGGGTCCGTGCGCCGCTGATTAGGCGGTTTGGCAGGCGGGATCAAGCGAAAAGATCACGCCTGCCGAAAGCTTTATGTATCGTCGTCATCCGACGCCACATCGGCGATTTCGTCCAGCGGAACGGTATCGTCGTCGTCATCGTCTTCCAGCAGATCATCGTCCAGGTCGACATCAACATCGCTGTCGTCATCGTCCAATACCACGTCATCATCGTCGTTGTCCGCGGCTTTCGCCTTGGCTGTTACCGCGTCTTCCGCATCTGCGGCGATCATGCGGGATTTGCTGGCGTCCAGTTCGACCACTTCACCCGTATAGGGGCTGACGATCGGGTTCTTGTTCAGGTCGTAAAACCGCTTGCCGGTGGTCGGGCAAAGGCGTTTCGTACCCCATTCTTCCTTGGGCATGATGTCCCCTTTGAAATCTCTGTTGCATCTAGGCGATTCAGGGCAAGTGCCATATGGTGTGCCCGGAGTCAAAGCCTACGTGATAAGTGGGTAAAGGAGCAGATAGGATGGCAATGCATCTGTTGCAAGAAGGACCGCCCGTCGAGGTGGTTTTGCGCCGGTCTGCGCGGGCGCGCCGGATTTCGCTGCGGGTGTCTGCTTTGGACGGTCGGGTCACGCTGACCTTGCCCAAGGGGGTGGCCGAGCGCGAGGCGATGGCCTTTGCCCGGTCCAAGGAAGATTGGATACGCGGACACCTTCAGGCGCGGCTGGACAATATCGATGTCGGGCACGGGGCCGAGGTGCCGCTGGGCGGGCAAGCGTTGCGGGTGGTGCCGGGGGCCGGGCGACGGGTGGTTGTGGGCGATCAGACGATTGCAGTGCCCGGTGCGCCCGAACAGGTCGCCGCACGGTTGCAGGCACATCTGAAGGCGCTGGCGCGCGCGCGACTGGCTGCGGCGTCCGATCTTTATGCCGAACGATTGGGGCGGCCTTACCAGCGGATCAGCATCCGTGACACCCGGTCGCGGTGGGGGTCGTGTTCGTCGCGCGGGACGTTGATGTATTCGTGGCGGCTGGTGCTGATGCCGCAGGCAGTGCTGGATTATGTTGCAGCGCACGAAGTGGCGCATCTGGAACAGATGAACCATTCGCAGGCTTTTTGGGACACGGTGACGCGCATTCACGGCCCCTATGATACAGCACGATGCTGGTTGCGGCGGCACGGGTCGGACTATCACCGGTATCGCTTTGGTGATTGACCGTTGCCGGATTTGTGATCACAAGGCCCTATGACCACACCCGCACGCGCCACCGAAG
Organism: Sulfitobacter sp.; assembly: GCA_034669925.1. Lineage (GTDB taxonomy): Bacteria > Pseudomonadota > Alphaproteobacteria > Rhodobacterales > Rhodobacteraceae > Pseudosulfitobacter. The sequence continues at coordinate 1,824,322 of JAXMOM010000001.1, read as the reverse complement.
TCACCCCAGCCGCCCATGATCGGGTGTATCGCCAGCTGCGCACGCGCATCATGCATGGCGATATTCCCCCCGGTCAGGCGCTGACCCTGCGCGGGGTCGCCAAGGACTACGAGGTCAGCATGACCCCCGTGCGCGAGGCCGTGCGCCGTCTGGTGGCCGAAGGGGCGCTGACCATGTCGTCGTCGGGACGTATGGGCACGCCCGAACTGTCCGCGGAACGGATCGAGGAACTGGCGGCGTTGCGGGCGTTGATCGAGGTTGAGCTGGCCAGTCGCGCCTTGCCGCGCGCGCACATGGCGCTGATCGAGCGGTTGCAGACCATCAATGGCGCGGTGTCCGAGGCCGTGGCCCACCGAGATGCGGTCAGCTATATCCGCACCAACCTGGAATTTCACCGGACGTTGTATTTGCGCGCGCAAGCCCCTGCCATGCTGGCCATGGCCGAAACCGTCTGGTTGCAGATGGGGCCGACGATGCGGGCGCTGTACGGGCGGTTGCGGCGGACCGAGCCGCCGCATTACCACAAGCTGATTATCGCGGCCTTGCGGGCAGGGGACGAGCCGGGTTTGCGGCTGGCCGTGCGCACGGACGTGACCCAAGGCCTCCGGATGCTGGCGCGCTGAACAGGCCCGCACTCGGTTGTCGAGGCTGGCGGCTTATGCTGCCAGCCCCTTGCTGCCCAAATCCAGAAACTTGCGACGGCGGTCTTGGATCAGCGCCTTGGCATCCATGCCTTTGAGATCTTTCAGCATCTCGGAAATCGCCTTGCCCACCGCATCAATTGCATCGTTCGCATGGCGGTGCGCGCCGCCCATCGGCTCGGGGATGATCTTGTCGATCACGCCCAGTTGCTTGAGGTCCTGCGCCGTCAGGCGCAAGGCCTCGGCCGCTTCGCGCATTTTCTCGGCGTCTTTCCACAGGATCGACGCGCAGCCCTCGGGACTGATGACCGAATAGACGGCGTGTTCCAGCATCGCGACGCGGTTGGCCGTGGCAAAGGCGACAGCCCCGCCCGATCCGCCCTCGCCGATCACCACGGACACAACCGGCGTGCCGATCTGCAAGGATTTCTCGGTGGCGCGCGCAATCGCTTCGGACTGGCCGCGTTCTTCGGCGCCTTTGCCGGGGTAGGCACCGGGCGTGTCCACCAGCGTGATCACCGGCAGACCAAAGCGGCCGGCAAGGTCCATCAGGCGAATCGCCTTGCGATAGCCTTCGGGGCGGGCCATGCCAAAGTTGCGTTCGATCCGCGATTTGGTGTCGTTGCCCTTTTCATGGCCGATCACCATCACCGGCGTGTCGTTAAAGCGCGCCAGCCCGCCCATCACGGCGTGATCGTCGGCAAAGTTCCGGTCGCCCGCCAGCGGGGTGTAATCGGTGAACAGACGTTTCACATAGTCGATGCAATGGGGGCGTTCGGGGTGCCGTGCCACCAGACATTTGCGCCAGGGTGTCAGCGACGAATACAGGTCCTGCATCATCGCCTTGCCCTTGGCGTCCAGCGTCGCCGCCTCGGCGCTGGTGTCCGTTTCGGGGTTGTTGCGGGCCATGGCACGCAGTTCTTCGGCTTTGCCTTCGATTTCAGCCAGTGGCTTTTCGAAATCCATATACTGGGTCATCTGCTCGCTCCGCTTCGACTTTGGTCGATATATGGCGGGGGCGGGCGGCAAATGCAATCTTAGGGAAACAGCACCGGGTAAAGCGAGGCGATCAACAGCGCAGCCATTGTCCAGTTAAAGACAGCCAGCCGCGTCGGGTTTGTCAGCACCCGCGCCATTTGCTGGCCCATGACCGTCCACAGGCTGACCGATGGCAGGTTGATGGCACCAAACACCACGGCCACCAGTGCGACGCCTGCAACCGTGGTATCGGGCGTGTAGGCCGATATGGCCGTCAGGGCCATCGCCCATGCCTTTGGGTTGACCCACTGGAAGGCCGCAGCTTGCAGAAATGTCATTGGCGTGCCCACTGCATCGCCGCGTTTGATCGGGGCGGCGGCGGCGATTTTCCATGCCAGATACGTCAGATAGAGGATCGAGATGATTTTGAGCGCCGTGTAGCTGACAGGATAGGCGTTGAACACCTGCGCCAGCCCGGCGCCCACCACCAGGACCATGAAGACGAACCCAAGCCCGACCCCCAACATATGCGGGACCGTGCGCAGAAAGCCGAAGTTCGCGCCCGAGGCCATCAGCATCAGGTTGTTCGGCCCTGGCGTGATCGAACTGACAAAGGCAAAGGCCGCGAGGGCCAGAAGGATATCGACTGTCATGCGCAATGAATGACGTTGAATTGGCGGTTTGAAATTGCAAACTTGGTGCTGGGCCAAGGAGTTTTGCAACAAATGGCGAAGCTGGATCAAATAAACGAACGAATATTGCAAGAGCTGGGGCGCGATGGCCGCATCAGCAATCTTGAACTGGCCGACCGCGTGGGCCTGTCCCCCTCGGCCTGTTTGCGCCGGGTGCAGGAAATGGAGCGGACCGGGCTGATCAAAGGGTATCGCGCTGTGCTGGACCGCGCGGCGCTGGGTGCCGGTTTCGTGGCTTATGTCGGTGTCGGGCTGCGCGATCACACCAAAGCCGCGCAAGAGGCGTTCGAGCGTGCCATCGCCCGCGCACCGGAGGTGCGCGAGTGTCACAACACAACCGGCACCATCGAATACATGCTGCGTGTCGAATGCGCTGATTTGCAAAGCTACAAAGCGTTTCACACCGACATGCTGGGGGCCTTGCCGCAGGTCAACGCGATCACGTCTTACGTCGTCATGGGATCGCCCAAGGACGAGCGGGCGTAACGCCGTTCAGTTGGCGGCTTGCGCCGCAATGTCGGCAAAAGTCGCGTCCAGTTCTGTCGCAACAGGGGTCAGGGCGTTGCTGTAGGTCGCATAGATCGCCGAGGGCAGCTTGTAGCTCAGCGTGGCCGTGCCGTCGGTGTTCTCGGTGACATAGACACGAATCGGCGCTTCGATCATCGCGTGGGTGTCGATGTTCAGGATTTGCACCGCCAGCGCATTGTTGAACAACCCGATGACGCGGTTGCCCGGAATGGTGATGCCGCGTGCGGCGGCGGCACCCGTGGGGCCGGCTTCGGTCACAATGCCCATCTCGTGCGCTTTGGCTGCGGTTTTCACATCCGCAACCAGTTGGTCATAGGGCTTGCCGGTGCGCACCACGGCCCAGCCGTCGCGCGGGGTGATGTCCGCGACCTCGGCAAAGGCGGGCAGGGACAGCATCAGCAAGGCAATCAGAAAACGCATGGGGCCTCTCACGGTATGTGGAGGCCCCATTGAGGCACGAACGCGCCCCGCAAATCCAGTCACGAGCGCGTCAGCCGGTGATCATCTCGTATTGTTTTACGACAACCTCGGCCTGTTTGATCGACGCGATGTCGACCAGACGGCCCTTGTAGACGGTGGCACCCTCGCCGTTGGCCTTGGCCTGTTCCATCGCGGCCAGAATCTCGCGGGCTTCGGCGACGGCCTCTTCCGAGGGGGTGAACACTTCGTTGGCCAGCGCGATCTGCTTGGGGTGGATCGCCCATTTGCCGACCATGCCCAGCGTCGCCGACCGCAAAGCCTGCGCGCGGAAGCCGTCATCATCCGAGAAATCGCCAAAGGGACCATCGACCGGCAGCACGCCGTGCGTGCGGCAGGCGGCGACGATGGCGGCTTGCGCCCAGTGCCACGGGTCGGACCAATGCTTGGCCCCGTCGCGCAGCATGTAATAGTTTTCCTGTGTGCCACCGATCCCGGTGGTCTGCATCCCCATCGACGCGGCAAAGTCGGCGGCGCCCAGGCTCATCGCGACCAGACGCGGCGAAGATGCGGCGATTTCTTCCACGTGGGCGATGCCCGCGGCAGATTCTATGATGACCTCGAAATTGATTTTCTTCGTGCGCCCCTTGGCGGTTTCAATCGCGGTGACCAGCGCATCGACCGCATAGATGTCGGCGGCGCAGCCCACTTTGGGGATCATGATCTGGTCCAGACGCTCGCCTGCCTGCTCCAGCAGATCGACCACGTCACGATACCAATAGGGCGTGTCCAGCCCGTTGATCCGCACCGACAGGGTCTTGTTGCCCCAGTCGTGTTCGGAAATCGCCTGAATGATATTCGCGCGGGCGGTGTCCTTGTCCGACGGGGCGACGCTGTCTTCGAGATCCATGTTGATCACGTCGGCTTCGGAGGCGGCCATTTTGGCGAACAGCTTGGTGTTCGAGCCGGGACCGAAAAGCTGGCAACGGTTCGGGCGTGCGGGGGGCGTGGGCTGAAGGCGGAAGCTCATCTGCGGACCTTTCGAGGTAATATTATTGCGTCATCACTGGGTCTAGGAGGTATTAAATTGCGCTGCGTTCTGCAAGGTTGATTTTGCAGGCGCAGCAATTCCAGGCGGCGCGCTGCGGCGGCTTGGTGGGCGATTCTTCGAAAATATCGGCAGTCTTTCGAAGAAATATGCTGATTGTACGTGTCGTGCACTGGGTTTCGAACCAACTTGTGCTGGCATTCGCTCAATATCAGGGCAAAGCGGCGCAAGCCGAGGACACGCATGACCAAAAGGACTGCCACAATGATCAAGACACCCTATTTGCTTTTCCTGGGCGACGCTCCCGACCAACTGGCCGCCAAAGTGGCCCAAGGCATCAAGGATTGGCGCCCCGACAATGCGGTCGGCCAATACCGTATGGAAGGCTGCGGGGCGGACCTGAAGCTGACCGATATGACGTTGCAAGAGGGTCTGGACGCGGGCGCCAAGACATTGGTCATCGGCGTGGCGAACCGGGGCGGCATCATTTCCAAAGCCTGGAAAGAAGTGCTGCTGGCCGCGCTTGAGGCGGGCTATGATCTGGCCAGCGGCCTGCACAACCTGCTGGAAGACGAACCCGAACTGGTCGCTGCTGCTGCCAAGTACGGGCGCGAAATGCACGACGTGCGCGTGGCTTCCGTCGATTATCCCATCGCCAACGGCGAAAAGCGCACCGGCAAGCGCGTGCTGGCCGTCGGCACCGACTGTTCGGTCGGCAAGATGTACACCGCGCTGGCGCTGGACGAAGCCCTGCGTGCCAAGGGCGTCAAAAGCACCTTCCGCGCCACCGGTCAGACCGGCATTTTGATCACCGGCGAAGGTGTGCCGCTGGACGCGGTCGTGGCCGACTTTATGGCCGGGTCGATCGAATACCTGACGCCCGACAACGATGCCGACCATTGGGACATCATTGAAGGGCAGGGCAGCCTGTTCCACGTCAGCTATTCCGGCGTGACGCTGGCGCTGATCCACGGCGGCCAGCCCGACGCGCTGATCATCTGTCACGAGCCGACCCGCAAACACATGCGCGGCCTGCCCAGCTATACGCCGCCCAGCATCGGTCAGGTCAGCGAGCTGGCTCTGGCGCTGGCCAAAGTCGCGAATGCGGACTGCAAGGTCGTGGGCATTTCGGTGAACACACAGCACATGGGCGACGACGAAGCGCGCGCCTATCTGGCCGAGCTTGAGGCCGAATACGGCATGCCTGCGGTTGACCCGTTCCGCCACGGGGCCGAGCGGCTGGCGGATGCGATTGCAGCTTTGTAAGCTGCGTCTGTTGCCGGGGGCGGATGCCTCCGGCGAGAGTTTTTCTGGCAAGATAAAGGTGATGTATGCGCATTGATGTGACGCGGGATGTGTTCCAGTTGGCACAAGTCTTTACCATTGCGCGGGGGTCGCGGACCGAGGCGCAGGTGCTGACGGTTCGGGTGGCCGATGGAGACGTGACGGGCGTGGGCGAATGTGTGCCCTATGCCCGCTATGGTGAAACGCTGGACAGCGTGACGGAGCAGATTAACGGATTGCCTGCGGATGTTTCGCGGCTGGGGCTTTATGATCTGCTGCCGGCCGGTGCGGCGCGCAACGCCGTTGACTGTGCGCTGTGGGATCTGGAAGCGAAACGCGCGGGCAAGCGGGTGTGGGAGCTGGCCGGTCTGGTCCAGCCCGGCCCCGAGATCACAGCCTATACCCTGTCGCTGGACAGCCCCGAAGCAATGCAGGCGCAGGCGGCCAAGAACGCCTTTCGTCCGCTGTTGAAGATCAAGCTGGGCACGCCCGACGACATGCCACGGCTTGAGGCCGTGCGCGCCGGTGCACCGGATGCGCGGATCATCGTGGACGCCAACGAAGGCTGGTCCGCTGATGTTTATGCCGATCTGGCCCCGCACCTGGTGCGCCTGGGCGTGCAGCTGGTCGAACAGCCGCTGCCCGCGGGCGAGGATGACGCGCTGATCGGAATGGACCGCCCCGTGCCGGTCTGCGCGGATGAGAGCTGCCATGACCGCGCGTCGTTGCCGCATCTGAAAGGCAAATATGACGTGGTCAACATCAAGCTGGACAAGACCGGCGGGCTGACCGAGGCGCTGGCGCTGCGGGACGAAGCGCTGGCCCAAGGTTACCGCGTGATGGTGGGCTGTATGGTCGGATCTTCGCTGGCGATGGCGCCCGCGACGCTGGTGGCCCAAGGGGCCGAGGTTGTAGACCTTGACGGGCCGCTTCTGTTGGCCGAAGACCGCGACGAACCTTTGATCTTTGACGCCGCTGGGGTGCATCCCCCCAGTGCGAAACTATGGGGATGATGCACATGCGTACAGTTTATGTGAACGGCGACTACCTGCCCGAGACCGAAGCGAAAGTGTCGATTTTTGATCGCGGCTTTCTGATGGCCGACGGTGTCTACGAGGTGACCAGCGTGCTGGACGGCAAGCTGATCGACTTTGACGGCCATGCGGTACGCCTGCAACGCTCGCTGGACGAGCTGGACATGAAGAACCCGATCACCAAGGACGACCTGCTGGAAGTCCACCGCGAATTGGTGCGTCTGAATGACATCAACGAGGGCATGATCTATCTGCAGATCACCCGTGGTGCGCCCGATGACCGCGATTTTGCCTTCCCTGACCCCGAAACCGTGCCGTGCACCGTGGTTCTGTTCACCCAGAACAAGCCGGGCCTTGCTGCCAATCCGGTGGCGCAAAAGGGCATCAAGGTGATCAGCATCGAAGACATCCGCTGGGGCCGCCGCGACATCAAGACGGTGCAGTTGTTGTACCCCTCGATGGGCAAGATGATGGCCAAGGCGGCAGGCGTCGACGACGCGTGGATGGTGCAGGACGGTTTCGTGACCGAAGGCACCAGCAACAACGCCTATATCGTCAAGGGCGGCAAGATCATCACCCGTCCCAAGACCAACGACATCCTGCACGGCATCACCCGCGCCGCCGTTTTGCGCTTTGCCGAAGAGGCGCAGATGACCGTGGAAGAGCGCAACTTCACCATCGAAGAAGCGCAGGACGCCGACGAGGCATTCATCACCTCGGCCAGCACCTTTGTCATGCCGGTGGTCGAGATCGACGGCGCGCAAATTGGTGACGGCAAACCGGGTTCTGTGGCACCCCGCCTGCGCGAGATCTATCTGGAAGAAAGCCGCAAGGTCGCGATTTAAGTCGCGGCTTTGGCACGTGCCGCCATCCGGCCCTTCGGGGAGAGTTTATTTGGCAAGATGAAGGCAGGTTCCTGCGTTTATCTCGTTTGATTGATCTTCTCTGAAGGGCCGAGCGGCAAACGGCGCGTCTGTATCATTCCAGAGGCGCAGAAATTGCTTCGGGCGGCTCAAGGCTGAGCACACCCAGCGCATCCAGGCCGCCCATGATCGAATCCACCGCGATGGTGGCCAGGATAATGCCCATCACGCGGCTGATGACGCTGGCGCCGGTGTTGCCGATCAGCTTGTGGATGACGGTGGCGGCCAGCAGCAGCGCCAGCGTGATGGCGAGCACCAGCACCAGAATGCCCGCTGTTATAACCTGTTCGGTCACGGTCTGGCTGTGGTTGTCGGTCAGCACCACGATGGCCAGCATCGCCCCGGGCGACGCGATGGATGGCATCGCCAGTGGAAACACCGCGCCTGCCATCGGATCCCGCCCTGCGGCGGAAATTTCGTTGTCGGATTTGGAATCGCCAAAGATCATCGACAGGGCGAACAGGAACAGCACGATGCCGCCCGCGATCTGGAACGACCCGAAGCGCAAACCCAGACCTTCCAGCAGAAACTGGCCGCCGACCAGAAAGGCCAGCAGCACAAGCCCCGCGATCAACGTGGCGCGCAGGGCAATCCGGCGGTGCAGGTGCCGCGGCGCGCGGGCAGCAGCATACAGAAACACCGGAATGGTGCCGACGGGGTCGATGACCACGAACAAGGTGACGAATTCGCGTGCGAGGCTGGTAAAGTCCAAGGGCTGGGCTTTCGATTGGCGTTAAAGGGGTCTGATTGGATATACCCGTGATTTCCGCACAATAGAAGGTTGGCGCGCAGGAATTTGGGTGCAGATCGCCGCCAATCGGGCGATCTGCCGCCTGTTGTGGCGCACCGGCCTAGATCTGGGCGCTGGGGCGTGCCTTGATGGCCTCGTACCACCGCAGCAGGTTCGGGGTTTCGTCCGTGACGCCCATCTTGATCACGCGGGCAAAGTCGCTGAACACAAAGGCCGAGATGTCGGCAAAGGTAAACGCGTCTCCGGCCAGATAGGCGCTGGTGTCCAAATGCTGGTCCAGCATCTGTTTGAACAGCGTCACCCGCGCGCGCCCGCGTTCCGCCAGTTGCGGGATCTGTTCAAAGTTCGCAGGCCCCGGAATGGCGCGGTCTTTCATGTGCGGGTTGGAATTGCGCAACACTTCGGCGACGGCCATCGCCCCCTGGCTTTCGCAGATGGCATTCCATTGCAGGATGTTGGCCCGCTCGTCCGGCGTGGTGCCGATCAGGGGCGGTTCGGGGTGCGTGTCCTCGAGGTACATCGCGATGGCCAGGTTTTCCGTCAATGTGGTGCCTGCGTCGGTGATCAGCACCGGCAGTGTCGCGCGCGGGTTCACCGCGCGAAAGGCGTCGCCCAACTGTTCGCCCTTGGCGATCGAGATGTCGTGGGTTTCGGGGGTCAGCCCCTTTTCGGCCAGAAACATGCGCGCGCGGCGCGGGTTGGGTGCGGTGGAGCAATCGTAAAAGATCATGGGTCAGCCCTTGCGATTAATGGTTTCGGTGCCGTTGTGAACCAGACGGGTCGACCACGGGATCGGATTGCGCAGGGCAAAATGTGCCATGCAGGCGCCTTCGGCCTCGTCCAGCAGTTCCTGAATGCGCTCTTGCGGTTCGGGGCTGTCGATCAAAACATGGGTTTCGACCATCTCGGTTTCGCCCTCGGTGGTGTGGCCCATATCGCGCATGGTGCTGAGGTTGGTCTTGAACCGCACGCGCTGTTCCAGACGCAGCGATGTGATGTCGATTTTGCGGGCGGTGTAGATGTCCGTCAGGTGGGTCATCAGGCAAAAGCCGATGCCGGCGCAGAAATAGGCCAGCGGCGGCGGTGCGGTGTCGTCGCCCACTGGGGTCTGTTCATCACAATACAGGCGCAAGGGCGAAAACCCCGGAATGTTCACCTGCACCGTGCCGGTTTTCTTCTGGCGGCCTGTGGCTTCGGCCACAAGGTTCACCTCGAAATGCAGCGGTTCGGGCGGGCGGCCTTTTTTGAACGGACCGGGGGTGTATTGGCTGGGCGCGGGCGGCGCATCGGCGCGGGTGCCCACGTGGTATCGGCTTGATTGGGTCATTGTTGTCCTCCCCTGACGTGCGGGAAGGGTGTCTTGGCGATGTGCGCTTGTCCAGTCACGATGGTGCGGTCCGCCGTGACGGAAAATGCATCAGCTCTTGTCGGTGACGTTCTGGGCAAAGGCCTGTTTGAAATCCGACTGTTGTGCGCTGGAGGCGTCGGTTTGATAGTTCGCTTTCCAGTCGTCCATGGTCATCCCGTAGAACGCCTCGCGGCCTTCGTCCTTGGTCATTTCGATGCCGCGTTCGTTTGCGGCCTCTTGATACCAGCGCGACAAGCAATTGCGGCAAAAGCCGGCCAGGTTCATCATATCGATGTTTTGCACGTCGGTGCGGTCTTGCATCAGGTGTTGCTTCAACCGGCGAAAGGCGGCGGCTTCCAGTTCGATCTGTGTTTGTGCGTCCATGGTGCGGGGTCCTTTGTGTAGGTGTTCAGCTTCAAGATTGGCCTTGTTGTGGGCGGCTTCAAGGTCCAGCGCAAGCGGGCCTTGGGCAAATGGTGTGCAGGTGCGCTGTCAATTTGATGCAGCGGCATTCATCAGGTCGTCATTCTTTGGTTCTAGGTGCAGGTCAGTTGTTATTGCAGGCAAACTGGGTGATAACGGTTTGAAATAGCGTGCGGTTGCCGCACGAACGCCCTGAGAGAGAAGGTTAGCGCTAAATGAGACGTAATCGGAACGTAAAGATTGTCGCCACACTTGGTCCAGCCTCTGATACCTACGAGATGATCCGCGCGCTGCACGAGGCCGGGGCAGACGTGTTCCGCCTGAACATGAGCCACGGCAGCCACGACGAGATTGCGATCAAGCACAAGATCATCCGTCAGGTCGAGCAGGACCTTGGCAGCACCATCGCCATTCTGGCCGATCTTCAGGGCCCCAAGCTGCGCGTCGGCGTGTTTGCGGGCGACAGCGAAATGCTGGAAGAAGGCGCTTCGTTCCGTCTGGATCTGGACAAGGCCGAGGGTGACGCCGCCCGCGTGTGCCTGCCCCACCCCGAGATTTTTGCCGCGCTGAAGCCCGGCGCGTCGTTGCTGGTCAATGACGGCAAGATCCGCCTGAAGGTCGAAGACTGTGGCGCGGATTTTGCCAATTGCACAGTGATTGCAGGCGGTGTGATTTCCAACCGCAAGGGCGTGAACGTGCCTGATGTAGAACTGCCGCTGGCTGCGCTTAGCGACAAGGACCGCGCCGATCTTGAGTTTGTCTGCGAATTGGGCGTCGATTGGCTGGCGCTGAGTTTTGTGCAGCGGGCGGGCGACGTGGAAGAGGCGCGGGGCCTGGCCAAGGGCCGTGCCGCGATCCTGTCCAAGATCGAAAAACCCAGCGCGGTCGAACGGTTTGCCGAAATTCTGGCGGTCAGCGACGGGATAATGGTCGCCCGTGGCGATCTGGGCGTGGAACTGCCGGTGCAGAACGTGCCGCCGATCCAGAAACGTCTGGTGCGCAAGTGCCGCAGTGCGGCCAAGCCGGTGATCGTGGCGACCCAGATGCTGGAAAGCATGATCGAAAGCCCGATGCCGACCCGCGCCGAAGTGTCGGACGTGGCCACCGCGATCTATGAAGGCGCGGATGCCGTTATGCTAAGCGCGGAAAGCGCCGCAGGCAGCTATCCGGTCGAGGCGGTGCGCACGATGGACAACGTCGCCACCGAGGTCGAGCGTGACCCGACCTATACCCAGATCATCGAAAGCAGCCGCGACGCCAAGCGCAACAGCGTGGCTGACGGTATTGTCGCTGCCGCCCGCGAGATTGCCGAGACGACGGATATCAAGGCGATCTGCTGCTTTACCCAAAGCGGCACCACCGCCCTGTTGACCGCCCGCGAACGGCCCCGCGTGCCGATCATCGCGCTGACCCCGCTGGTGGGCACCGCGCGGCGTCTGGCGCTAAGCTGGGGGTGCAACTGTGTGATCACCGAGGCGATGGACCGGTTCAAGATGGCGGTGGTCGGCGCGGCCAAGGCGGCGCGGTCCGAGGGATTTGCCGACGAGACCGACCAGATCGTCGTGACGGCCGGTGTGCCCTTCAACGTGCCGGGAACCACCAACATTCTGCGGGTGGCCCCTTGCGATGAGCGTTTGATTTTCAGCACCGATCCGGAATAGCGTCATTGGTGCATGGATAAGCTGTCGAAATATCTGGATTCGGACATGGCGTTGGTCCTGGGGGTCGTGATCGCCTTGTTGTCGATCCCGTCCATCCTGTCGGCCATGACCGACGGGCGTGCACCGCGTGTGTCGGCGCTGATGATCCTGATTGCGGGGGCGTTGATCATTTTCGCGATCCAGACCCATCCCGGCGGTTATCAGATCAGCGATGTGCCCCATGCCTTTGTCGTCGTCGTTGCGCGGTTCATGCCCTGAACTCTTGATGCGGCGCGGCGCGAAATAGCGCTTGCCTCATGGGGCGATGCCTCCTATATGCACCTCTCGTTCTGCGCGTCCGGCCCACAGTGGCATGCCGAGTCGCGCGTCTACCGAACTCAAGAAGGAGACGGAAATGCCCAAGATGAAGACCAAGTCGAGCGCCAAAAAGCGCTTTAAGGTGAGTGCCACAGGCAAAGTCATCGGCGGCCAGGCTGGTAAGCAGCACGGCATGATCAAGCGGACCAAAAAATTCATTCGCAACGCACGCGGTACGACAGCTTTGTCGGCGCCCGATGCCAAGATCATCAAGGGCTTTATGCCCTACGACCGATAAGAAGGAGCCTGAACAATGTCACGCACCAAAGGCGGAACAGTCACCCACGCACGTCACCGTAAGATCGTCAAAGCCGCCAAAGGCTATTACGGACGTCGCAAAGCAGTATTCAAAGTTGCAACGCAGGCCGTCGACAAGGCCAACCAGTATGCAACACGCGACCGGAAAAACCGCAAGCGCAACTTCCGCGCCCTGTGGATCCAGCGCATCAACGCCGGCGTTCGCGCCCATGACGAATCGCTGACATACAGCCGGTTCATCAATGGTCTGAACCTGGCAGGCATCGAAGTTGACCGTAAGGTTCTGGCCGATCTGGCCGTGAACGAACCGGCGGCCTTCGCAGCCATCGTCGACCAAGCCAAAGGCGCGCTGCCCGCGTAACCTTTGACGGTTGAACAGATTTGAAAGGCCCTGCCATCCGGCGGGGCCTTTTGCGTTTGTAAGGTCAGGTGCCCGCAGTGCCCAGGCCGCGTACCGTGTTCAGCCAGGCGTCTGTGCGTCCTGTTTTGGGATGGCTGGCGCCGCCGAAATAGCTGACGCGGGTGGGGGTGATGCCCACGAATTTCAAAATATGGTCGCGCAGTTGCCGGATCATCGCGCCATGGAATGACAGCGACAGAAACCATCGTGGCGTATCCGAGGTGATGACCAGCCGCGCCGTACGCCCCAGAAGCATGGGGCGGGGCATTCCCGTGATCTTGGGGTTGCGCGTGTCAAAACTGCGCCCCGGCAACAGCGCGCGGTCGAACATGCCCTTCAGCTTGGCGGGCAGGCCGCCCCACCACATCGGGGTCGTGATCACCACATGCTGCGCCCATTCGATGTCCGCAAGCAGCGTTTCCAGATCCGGCTCCAACGGTTTGGAGTAGGTATAGCCGTTAAAGCCATAGTCAGGATCAAAATCCATGTCGCGCAGATGGGTCAGACGCACGTCATGGCCCGCCGTGCGCGCGGCGGCGGCATAGGTCTCGGCCAATGCGCGGTTCAGCGAAGTTTCGGCGGGGTGTCCGTTCAGGATGAAAATACGTTTTGGCATGGGTTGGGTCTCATTAAATTGACTATGGTCAAAATCGGTAAAGTCAAAAATGACCGTGGTCAACATAAAATTTGACCACGGTCAGCAAACGTGGCAAACACATCAGGATGAAACAGCCCGTTCAACAACGCACACTGAAAACCCGTGCCCGCCTTTTGGCGGCGGCAGAACAGGTGATTGCAGCGCAGGGGTTCGAAGCCTTGCGGGTCGATCAGGTGGTCGCCATTGCAGGTGTCGCCAAGGGAACGTTTTTTGCCCACTTCACCGACAAGGACGCGCTGATGGCGCAACTGATCGGCAGCCGGATCAACACGGCCCTCGACACGATTGAAGAGCAGCCGACCCCGAAGGATGTTGACGAGATTGTGCAGGCGCTTGCCCCGTTGATGGCGTTGATGACCTGCGAACGCTATGTGTTCGACGTGATCCTGCGCCATTCCGGCGCTGCCATGGCCGAAGAAATTGGCCCGATTGCCGAAACCTTTGGCCGGTTCCAGACGGTGCTGGAAGGGTGGCTGAAAGATGGGCCCGTGCGCCGCGATGTGCCCGTGGCGATGCTGGCCGAAGGTGTCGGGGCATTTTTCATTCAGGTGATCGCGCTGCATTTCTGCGCTTTGCACAGCGATGTCGATATGCCCGCACGGCTGGCTCCGTGGTTGCGTGCGTGGTTGTTGCCGCCAGCCTGAGGGCCTTGCCTCCCTTGTAATCAGCCGCGTTTCTGCTAGCACGTCTGCGACATATGACAGGACGGTTGACGATGGACGATCTCAAGCAAAAATATCTCGGACAGATTGCCAATGCTGCCGATGAATCCACGCTGGAAGACATTCGCGTTTCGGCCGTGGGCAAAAAGGGCGAAGTCGCGCTGAAAATGCGCGAACTGGGCAAGATGACCCCCGAGGAACGGCAGGTTGCAGGCCCCGCGCTGAATGCGCTCAAGGACGAGATCAACAGCGCGCTGGCAGCGAAGAAAGCCGCCCTTGGCGATGCCGCACTGGACGAGCGTCTGCGGTCTGAATGGCTGGACGTGTCGCTGCCGGGGCGTGGCCGTCGTGTTGGCACGATCCACCCCATCAGCCAGGTCACCGAAGAAGTCACCGCCATCTTTGGCGAGATGGGCTTTGCGAGCGCCGAAGGGCCGCGCATCGACACCGATTGGTACAACTTCGACGCGCTGAACATCCCCGGCCACCACCCCGCGCGGGCCGAGATGGACACGTTCTACATGCACCGCGCCGAGGGCGACGACCGTGCGCCCAACGTGCTGCGCACCCACACCAGCCCCGTGCAGATCCGCACGATGGAGGCACAGGGCGCGCCACTGCGCATCATCTGCCCCGGCGGTGTGTACCGCGCTGACTATGACCAGACGCATACGCCGATGTTCCACCAGATCGAAGGTCTGGCGATCGACAAGGACATCTCGATGGCCAACCTGAAATGGGTGCTGGAAGAATTCTTTGCCGCCTTCTTCGAGGTCGACACGATCAAGACCCGCTTCCGCGCGTCGCACTTCCCCTTCACCGAGCCGTCGGCCGAAGTGGACATTCAGTGTTCGTGGGAAAACGGCACCGTCAAAGTGGGCGAAGGCGACGACTGGCTCGAAGTATTGGGCAGCGGCATGGTCCACCCCAAGGTTCTGCAAGCGGGCGGGATCGACCCGAACGAATGGCAGGGCTTTGCCTTTGGCATGGGGATCGACCGGATCGCGATGCTGAAATACGGCATCCCCGATTTGCGCGCGTTCTTTGATTCAGATCTGCGCTGGCTGCGGCACTACGGCTTTGCTTCGCTGGATGTGCCGACGTTGCATGGTGGGTTGAGCCGCTAAACGCCTGATGGACTGGATGTACTGCCTTAGCGGTTGGGGCGCTGACTATTATCATTGGTGGCAGCGTCGCACTCAGAAGTACCCACTTCGCTGGGAAGTCGGTCTTGGCTTTGGCGGTTTTATCCTGACCTTTTTGCCGGTTCTTGTCGGCAATTGGGGCTTTGCGATTTGGCCGTTTGGCTGGCTTTGCCTTCCCGGTCTACTCGCCGCGGATCAGCACCGCAGGCATGCAGCAAAAATCAAGGCAGATCAGATATCTGGCGCGGTTCGAACGAAGAAGCTCATATCGTTAGGGCGCACGGAGACAAGAAAATAGTACGCACGCGGAGGTCCCATGCTCTTCAGACCCAACCAGCACACCTATAGCGAAGACGACCTGCGCCGGTATGCGGCGTTTGAGATCGTCTACACGCTGATTGACTTTGCCGCGGCGGGTCTGTTCCTGATCGGGTCCATAATGTTCCTGTCTTCCGCTTGGGAGAACTTTGGCACTTGGCTGTTCATCGTGGGGTCGGTGCTGTTCGCCACCAAGCCCACGCTGCGCCTGATCCGCGAGCTGCGGCTGGCGGCGGCGGGGGATGAAAAGGATCTGGGCAAGCGGTTCGAAAAAGACTGACACGCAAAGCGACCGTCCTGAACGCCAACCGCCCGTCCACGCAGGTGTTGCACCCATCCGTATTTCTTGTCATTGCAGGGCGGCATATTCCGCAGGGGTAAAAGACCATGAAATTCACGCTGTCCTGGCTCAAGTCGCATCTGGAAACCGATGCCACACTGGATGAGATCACATATGCGCTGACCGACCTCGGGCTTGAGGTTGAAGGCGTCGAAGATCGCGGGGCGGCGCTGGCGGCGTTTACCATCGGTTACGTGGAAAGCGCGGAAAAGCATCCCGATGCGGACCGTTTGCGCGTCTGTCAGGTGCAAACCGACGAGGGCGTCAAACAGATCATCTGTGGTGCACCCAATGCGCGGCAGGGGATCACCGTGGTCGTGGCCAAGCCGGGCGTTTATGTGCCGGGCATCGACACCACTATCGGCGTCGGCACGATCCGTGGCATCGAAAGCTATGGCATGATGGCATCCGAGCGCGAGCTTGAGCTGTCGGAAGAGCATGACGGTATTATCGAGCTGGCATCGGGCGAGGTCGGGCAAACCTTCACCGACTGGCTGGCCGCGAATGATCCCGCCAAGGTCGATCCTGTGATCGAGATTGCGATTACCCCCAACCGCCCCGACGCCTTGGGCGTGCGCGGCATCGCCCGCGATCTGGCGGCGCGCGGTCTGGGCACGTTGAAACCCAGCGCAGTCGATGTGGTCGAGGGCACGTTTGCCAGTGACATCAAGGTCAGCATCGAAGACGACACGCTGGACGGCTGCCCGCTGTTCTGTGGCCGTGTGATCAAGGGTGTGAAAAACGGCCCCAGCCCGCAGTGGTTGCAAGACCGCCTGCGCGCCATCGGTCTGCGCCCGATCAGCTTTCTGGTCGATGTCACCAACTTCTTCACCTACGATCTGAACCGCCCCTTGCACGTCTTCGACGCGGACAAGGTTGCCGGTGACCTGCGCGTGCACCGCGCGGCGGGTGGTGAGGTGATCACGGCGCTGGATGACAAGGAATACACCCTGCAAGCGGGCCAAATGGTGATTTCCGACGACAATGGCGTCGAAAGCATTGCGGGCATCATGGGCGGCGCGGCCTCGGGCTGTACCGACGAGACGGTGAATGTCTTTGTCGAAAGCGCCTATTGGGACCCGGTGCAGATCGCCTATGCGGGCCGTGCGCTGAAAATCAACTCGGACGCGCGCTATCGCTTTGAACGCGGGGTTGATCCTGCGTTCACACCCGAAGGGTTGGAACATGCCGTGCGGATGATCGTGGAGCATGCAGGCGGCGAAGCATCCGAGCCGGTCTATGCCGGTGCCGTCCCCGACACCGCGCGCGCCTACAAACTGGACGCGGCACGGGTGCAATCGCTGGTCGGTATGGAAATCCCCGAAAGCCAGCAGCGCCAGACGCTGACGGCGCTGGGCTTCCGGCTTGAGGGTGACATGGCCCACGTGCCCAGCTGGCGCCCTGATGTGCAGGGCGAAGCCGATCTGGTCGAAGAGGTTGCGCGCATCGCGTCGCTGACCAAGCTGGAGGGCAAGCCGCTGCCGCGTCTGACTGCCGGCGTGTCGCGCCCCGTGATGACCCCAAGCCAGCGTCGCGAGCAGATTGCACGGCGCACCACGGCGGCGCTGGGGTATAACGAACTGGTCACCTACAGCTTTATTGATCAGGCCAGTGCCGCGCTGTTTGGCGGCGGCGATGACCTGACGCGGCTGGAAAACCCGATTTCCACCGACATGAGCCATATGCGCCCCGCGCTGCTGCCCGGTCTACTGGCCGCCGCGGCCCGCAACCAGGCGCGCGGCTTTGCCGATCTGGCGTTCTTCGAGGTTGGCCCCGCCTTTCACGGCGGCGAGCCGGGCGAACAGCACACGCTGGTCAGCGGCCTGCTGGTCGGACGCACCGGTCCCAAGGACGTGCACGGCGCTTCGCGCCCCGTCGATGTCTACGATGTCAAAGCCGACGCCGAGGCGGTTCTGGCCGCCATGGGCGCGCCTGCCAAGGTGCAGATCATGCGCGGTGCCTCCGACTGGTGGCACCCGGGCCGTCACGGCAAAATCTGCCTGGGTCCGAAAAAGGTGCTGGGCGTCTTTGGCGAGGTTCATCCGCGCGTTCTGGCAGCCATGGACGTCAAAGGCCCCGCGATGGCCTTTACCCTGTGGCCGGACGAGGTGCCGATGCCGCGCAAATCCGGTGCCAGCAAGGGCGCGCTGACCATCAGCGACCTGCAGGCGGTCGAGCGTGACTTTGCTTTCGTGGTCGACGCCGAAGTCGAGGCGCTGACGCTGGTCAACGCCGCGCAAGGCGCTGACAAGGCGTTGATCGAAGACGTGCGCGTGTTCGACGAATTCATCGGCGGCAGTCTGGGCGAGGGCAAGAAATCGCTGGCCATCACCGTGCGCCTGCAACCCACCGACAAGACGCTGAAAGAGGCCGATATCGAGGCGGTCAGCGCCAAGGTGATCGAGAAGGTGACAAAGGCAACCGGCGGTGTCCTGCGGGGATAATCTGCGAAAGGAATTGTGATGACACTCAAGGTCTACTTATCCGGCGAAATCCACACCGACTGGCGCGACCAGATCATTCAGGGTGCGCAAGGTCTGGACGTGTCCTTTGACAGCGCGGTCACCGATCATGCCGCCAGTGACGATTGCGGTGTGGACATCCTTGGGGCCGAGCCGGACAAGTTCTGGCACGACCGCAAGGGGGCTTTGGTCAACGCCATCCGCACCCGCAAGGGCATTGCCGATGCCGACGTTGTGGTGGTGCGCTTTGGCGACCAGTACAAACAGTGGAACGCAGCCTTTGACGCGGGGCAGGCAGCCGCCTTGGGCAAATCGCTGATTGTCCTGCACGGCCCCGACCATGCTCACGCGCTGAAAGAGGTCGATGCCGCAGCTTTGGCCGTGGCGCAAGAGCCGCATCAAGTGGTTGATATCCTGCGCTATGTGCTGACTGGAAAACTGCCCGGCTGAGCCGGCCCCGATTGTTTCCAGTCCACGCTAATCCACTGGCAAGGCCCTTAAAAATGCCTGCCCAGATGGAAAAACTGTGCTAGATCGAATGTGTCGGCGCATCAAAAGCGATAACGCGCGCCACCATTAACGAGGGATCAGTTATGCTGAACGAATTCAAGGCATTCATCGCCAAGGGCAATGTCATGGACATGGCCGTTGGTATCATCGTGGGCGCGGCCTTCACGGCCATCGTCAGTTCGATGGTGTCGGACCTGATCAATCCGATCATCGGCTTGTTCACCGGTGGTGTCGATTTTACCAACAACTATGCAGTTCTGTCCGGCGACGTGCCTGCTGGTGCATCGCTTGAAGCTGCGCGTGAAGCGGGCGCATCGGTCTTTGCTTATGGATCGTTCCTGATGGCGGTCATCAACTTCCTGATCATCGCATTTGTGGTGTTCATGCTGGTCAAGATGGTCAACCGGATCAAATCCGCCGCTGAAAAGCCCAAGGATGTCGCCCCCGAGGTGCCCGCAGGTCCGTCAGAGCTGGACGTGCTGCTGGAAATCCGCGACCAGCTGGCCAAGCGTTAAACAGGCAAAGGCCCGCGCAGATCGCTCCGCGCGGGCCTTTTCGCTTCATCTTGCCGGATAAACTCCGGGGGGAAGGCGCGCATGCGCCGAGGGGCAGAGCCCCCCGTGGCCCCTTACAGTTTCAGCGCGTCCTTGGGTGTGGTCACATCCAGCCCCAACGCCTCGCCCACGGCCGCATAGGTCAGCTTGCCCGCGTGCACGTTCAGCCCTGCCAGCAGGTGCGGATCATCGGTGCAGGCCTGTTTCCACCCATTGTCGGCCAATGCCAGCATGAACGGCATCGTGGCATTGCCCAGGGCAATGGTGGATGTCCGCGCAACAGCCCCCGGCATGTTGGCCACGCAGTAATGCATGATCCCGTCCACGTCATAGATCGGGTCCTGGTGCGTGGTGGCTTTGGATGTCTCGAAGCACCCGCCCTGGTCAATCGCCACGTCTACCAGCGCCGCACCGGGCTTCAGCTCGGACAGTTGCGCCCGTGACAGCAGCTTGGGTGCGGCAGCGCCCGGCACCAGCACTGCGCCGATGATCATGTCGGCGGAGCGCGCCAGCTCGATGGTGTTGCCCGCGCTGGCATAGCTGGTCTTGAACACACCGGCAAAGGTATCGTCCAGATAGCGCATACGCGGTAGCGAACGGTCCAGCACGGTTACATCCGCGCCCATGCCCGCCGCGACACGCGCCGCATGGGTGCCGACCACACCGCCGCCGATCACGACGACACGTGCGGGGCTGACACCCGGCACACCGCCCAGCAGCACGCCGCGCCCGCCATTGGCCTTTTGCAGCGTCCACGCGCCGACCTGCGGTGCCAGCCGGCCTGCGACTTCGGACATCGGGGCCAGCAACGGCAGCCCACCCGTGCGGTCTGTGACGGTTTCGTAGGCAATGCAGGTCGCACCGGATGCCAGCAAGTCGTGGGTCTGGTCGGGGTCCGGTGCCAGATGCAGATAGGTGAACAGAACCTGCCCCTCGCGCAGCATCTTGCGCTCGACGGCCTGGGGTTCCTTAACCTTGACGATCATGTCAGCGGCGGCAAACACTTCCTTGGCCGAGCCGACAATCTGCGCGCCCGCAGCCGTGTAATCCGCGTCTTCGAACCCTGCACCAACGCCCGCACCCGCCTGTATCAGGACGGTGTGACCGTGCCCCACGGCCTCTTGTGCGGCGTTCGGGGTGATCCCGACGCGGAATTCCTGTGGTTTGATCTCTGTTGGACATCCGATTTTCATCTGCCATTCCCTGTATTGCAGTATGACGCACAGTTTATCGGGGTTTCGTCGCAAGAACCCACGAAAGGCCCCTCGCCATTTGCCTCTTTCTTCGAATAGTCTGGCGTTGAAGCGGCATATCTTCGAAGGAACGTGCGTAAATGTCAGTAGACGCGACCGATCGGCGTATTCTTGAGGCGCTTCAGCGCAAGGGGCGGATGTCGAATGCGGACCTGTCGGAACAGGTCAACCTCAGCGCCTCGGCCTGTCACCGGCGTGTGCAGCGGCTCGAGACCGAGGGATACATCAAAGATTACGTTGCTTTGCTGGATGCGCGCAAGATGGGCGTGTCGACCACCGTGTTCGTCGAGATAACCCTGCAAGGGCAGGCCGACGAGGTTCTGGATGCGTTTGAGAAGGCCGTGCGACGCATCCCTGACGTGTTGGAGTGTCACCTGATGGCCGGCACCGCCGATTATATTTTAAAGGTGGTTGCCGAAAACACCGAGGATTTTGCACGCATCCACCGTCAACACTTGGCCCGTCTGCCCGGTGTCGCACAGATGCAGTCCAGCTTTGCCTTGCGGACGGTGTTCAAAACAACGGCTTTGCCGGTCTGGGGGGAGAAATGAGCGATTGGGATTATATCGTTGTCGGCGCAGGCAGCGCCGGCTGTGTGGTGTCCAAGCGTCTGAGTGATGCAGGGCACCGCGTGCTGCTGCTGGAAGCGGGCGGCAAGGACAATTACCATTGGGTGCATATCCCGATGGGATACCTTTATTGCATCGGCAATCCGCGCACCGACTGGATGTATCGCACAGCACCTGTGGACGGGTTGAACGGGCGGTCGCTGTTGTACCCACGCGGCAAGGTGTTGGGCGGCTGTTCGTCGATCAACGGCATGTTGTACCTGCGCGGGCAGGCGGCGGATTACGATGGCTGGCGGCAAATGGGGCTGACCGGCTGGAGCTGGGACGATGTGCTGCCCTATTTCAAGAAATCCGAAGATTACGTTGATGGACCGTCAGACATGCACGGGGCAGGGGGCGAATGGCGGGTTGAAAACCAGCGCCTGCACTGGGACCTGCTGGACGACTGGATGGAGGCGGCTGCGGCCTGGGGTTTGCCCAAGGTCACCGATTTCAACACCGGCGACAACGAAGGCGTGGGATATTTCCGCGTCAATCAGCGCAACGGCTGGCGGATGAACACGGCCAAGGCGTTTCTGCGCACTGCCACCGGCCAGACGCTGAAGGTTGAAACACAGGCGCACACCCGCCGTATCCTGATCGAAGACGGGCGCGCCGTGGGCGTGGAATACGACCGCGCCGGCGTGACCCGTCAGGCGCGGGCCGGGGCCGAGGTGATCCTGTGCGCGGGCGCGGTCAACAGCCCGCAAATCCTGCAACTGTCGGGCATCGGTCCGGGCGAACTGCTGCAAGAGCATGGGATCGCCGTTCAGCATGATGCGCCACAGGTGGGCGCCAACCTGCAAGACCACTTGCAACTGCGCTGTGCGTGGCGGCTGACACAGGCCAAGACGCTGAACACGATGGCCAACAGCCTGTGGGGCAAGGCGATGATCGGCATGGAATACGCCCTGCGCCGCAGCGGCCCGATGTCGATGGCCCCCAGCCAGTTGGGCGCGTTCAGCAAATCGCGCCCCGATCTGGCGACTGCCGATCTGGAATATCACGTACAGCCGCTGTCGCTCGAGGCGTTTGGCCAGCCGCTGCACAATTTCCCCGCCATCACCGCCAGCGTCTGCAACCTGCGCCCCGAAAGCCGTGGGACGGTCCAGATTGCATCGGCGGATCCGCACGATGCGCCGGTCATCGCGCCCAACTACCTGTCGACCGAAGGCGACCGCCAGGTGGCGCGCGATGCCATCCGACAGGTGCGTGCGATCATGTCCCAGACGCCGATGCAGCGTTATGCGCCGGAAGAATTGAAGCCGGGCGCGCAGGCGCAGACCGATGCCGAGCTGACGCAGGCGGCGGGGGATGTGGGCACGACGATCTTTCATCCCACCTGCACGGTGCGCATGGGGGGCGATGATGCGCCGCTGGATGATCAGATGCGTCTGCGCGGGATCGGCGGGTTGCGCGTGGTTGATGCCAGCGCCATGCCGGCAATTCCCAGCGGCAACACCAATGCGCCAACGATCATGATGGCGGAAAAGGCCAGCGATATGATCCTGGCCGCAGCGCGGGCGTGACCCGATTCGTTTGGCCCTGAAAACAACAAACCCCCGCAGGCACTGCCATGCGGGGGTCCGTAATCTTAAAGCAGCTTTCGCCGGGAATGACTTACATCATACCTTCGCGTTGAGCCTTTTTGCGTGCCAACTTACGGGCACGACGGATCGCTTCGGCTTTCTCGCGTGCTTTTTTCTCGGAGGGTTTCTCGAAATGCTGCTTAAGCTTCATTTCACGGAACACACCTTCGCGCTGAAGTTTTTTCTTCAGGGCGCGCAGCGCTTGATCGACGTTGTTGTCGCGAACACTAACCTGCATGTGGTTTTCACCACCTTTCTAAGTTGAGTTGCAAGGATTTGCAGGAAGTGGGCATATAGCAACTGTGCCCTAGATTGTCCAGTGCCCGGACGCAGCCGCACACAGGAGGTATCGAGATGAACGCCAACTATACCGAAACCAAAGAGGCGCTGTTGCAAGCGGCGCTAAGCCATGTAGCATTTGACGGCTGGACCGACGCCACCTTTCAGGCGGCCATGCGCGACGCGGATGTGCCCCCTGCCGTGGCCCGGGCCGTGTGCCCCCGTGGCGCGGTCGATCTGGCGCTGGCCTATCATGCCGCCGGTGATCAGGCGATGATCGCGCGGTTGCAGGCCGAAGACCTGAGCGCCATGCGCTTTCGCGACCGTATTGCCGCCGCCGTGCGCTACCGGCTCGAGGCGGTCGAGGACAAAGAGGCGGTGCGCCGTGGCACCACGTTGTTTGCGCTGCCGACCCATGCCGCCGACGGGGCCAAGGCGATCTGGGGTACGGCCGATGCCATCTGGACCGCGCTGGGCGACACATCGGACGATGTGAACTGGTACACCAAGCGGGCGACGCTGTCGGGCGTCTACAGCGCGACCGTGTTGTACTGGCTGGGCGATGACAGCACCGACCATCAGGCAACCTGGGCCTTTCTGGACCGGCGCATCGACAACGTCATGCAAATTGAAAAGCTGAAGTCGCAGGTGCGTGACAATCCGGTGTTGTCCAAGCTGATGGCCGGGCCGAACAAGTTGATGGAGGCGATCAAGCGTCCCTCGGACACGGGCGGGTTTCCGGGCCGCTGGGGCAAGCCCCGCAACTGACGCGGCGTGCCGACGGGGGCCGGGGGCTGCGGTATTGGTTCCGTCGTCCCCCGCACCCTGTTAGGCATGTTCAAACGACATTCAGGAGGCTCTATGACACAGACCATGCGCGCGATCGAAATCACCAAGCCCGGCGGACCCGAGGTGTTGCAACCCACAGACCGCCCCATGCCGCAGGCCGGTCATGGCCAGGTTGTGATCAAGGTGGCCTATGCCGGGGTGAACCGCCCCGACGCGCTGCAACGCGCCGGCATGTACAATCCGCCCAAAACCGCCAGCGACCTGCCGGGTCTGGAAGCGTCCGGTGTGATTTCCGAGGTTGGCGCAGGGGTCACCGACTGGGCCGTGGGCGACAAGGTCTGCGCACTGCTGCCGGGTGGCGGCTATGCCGAATATGTGGCAACACCCGCCGCGCATTGCCTGCCCGTGCCCGAAGGCATGGACATGAAACAGGCGGCCTGCTTGCCCGAAACCTTCTTCACCGTCTGGTCCAACGTGTTCACGCGCGGCGGGCTGAAAGGCGGCGAGCGGTTCCTGATCCACGGCGGCTCCAGCGGGATCGGCACGACCGCGATTCAACTGGCCAACCACTTTGGCGCACGGGTGTTCGTCACCGCAGGGTCGGCCGAGAAATGCGCCGCCTGCGTTGAACTGGGCGCTGAACGGGCGATCAACTACAAGGACGAGGATTTTGTCGCTGTCATGAAAGAGGCAGGCGGCGCCGATCTGATCCT
Source organism: Sulfitobacter sp. (assembly GCA_034669925.1). Classification (GTDB taxonomy): domain Bacteria; phylum Pseudomonadota; class Alphaproteobacteria; order Rhodobacterales; family Rhodobacteraceae; genus Pseudosulfitobacter. Next base: position 1,799,699 of record JAXMOM010000001.1, on the reverse strand, counting down.
CGACATGGTGGGCGGTGACTACATCCCGCGCAACTTTGATGCATTGGCAGATGACGGGCGGCTGGTGCAGATCGCGTTCCTGCAAGGGCCCAAGGTCGACATGAACTTTGTTCAGTTGATGACCCGCCGTCTGACCATGACCGGCAGCACCCTGCGCCCGCAAAGCGATCTGGCCAAGGCGCGCATCGCCCAGGACCTGCGCGAAGCGGTCTGGCCGCTGCTGGCGGCAGGCAAGATTGCCCCGGTGATGGACAGCACTTTTGCCTTCGATCAAGCCTGCGACGCGCACGCGCGTATGGAAACCAGCACACATATCGGCAAGATTGTCCTGGAAATTGGCGGCGCATAGGGGGGACCTCTGACATGGCACTGACGGCACTTATCAAGGAACACGGCGGGCCCGGGAATTTTGTTTTCGAGGACCGACCGGTCGGCAACCCCGGCGCAGGCGAGGTGCGCATCGCGCACAAGGCCGTGGGGTTGAACTTTATCGACGTGTATCAGCGCACCGGGCTTTACCCTATGGACCTGCCCCATGCGCTGGGCATGGAAGCCGCCGGTATCATCGAAGCGGTGGGCGAAGGGGTCACGCATCTCAAGGCGGGTGATCGCGCGGCCTATGCCGCCCAGCCGCCCGGTGCCTATTGCGAGGCGCGGGTGATGCCTGCTGCACAGGTTTGTCCGCTGCCCGACGACATCAGCTTTGAACAAGGCGCCGCGATGATGCTGAAAGGCATGACAGCGCAATACCTGCTGCACCGCACCACGCCGCTGCAAATGAACGACACCGTGCTGTTTCATGCCGCCGCAGGTGGCGTTGGGCTGATCGCTTGCCAATGGGCGCGGTCGGAAGGCATCAAGCTGATCGGCACGGCCGGTACCGATGAGAAATGCGCCCTGGCGCTTGAGCATGGCGCGAGCCATTGCATCAATTACCGCACCGAAGACTGGGTGGCGCGGGTGCGCGACCTGACCGACGGCAAGGGCGTTGATGCGGTTATGGATGCGGTGGGCAAGGACACCTTTGACGGCTCGCTCGACAGTCTGAAACCGTTGGGTATGATGATCTCGTTCGGCAATGCCTCTGGCCCCGTGCCACCGTTCAATCTGGGTATCCTTGGGCCCAAGGGTTCTTTGAAAATCACCCGACCGACGCTCTTTACCCATATCGCCGACCACAACACCTGTCAGCAAATGGCGCAGCACCTGTTCGACAAGGTGCTGTCGGGCGATGTGGACATTCGCATCGACCAGCGGTTTGCGCTGAAAGACGTGGCAGACGCGCACCGCGCGCTGGAAGCCCGCGAAACGACGGGCAGCACAATTCTGACGCTGTAATGCGGCCCGCCAATGCGGGAGCCTGCGGCGAGGATTTGTGAGAACCAGAGAAGGGGGGCGGGCATCACGGGTGTCCGCCCCTTCGCGTGCAAGCAGCCGGTTTCTTTTGGCCCGAAATATCCCCGCCGGAGGCTCCTGCCCTTGCCGCTAGCGCACAGGATCGAAAAGGGCGTCTTTCATCCGGCAATCGCGCACCACGTCTTGCCCGCACGGCACCGGTTTCAGATCGCGCGACAGGCAAATGCGCGCTTCCTGGATCATTCCGTTCTGGCAGGTGATGGTGATGCCGTCGCGTTCAAATCCGGGGTTGGCTTGCAGGAATGCCTCTTCGATCACCGACGCGGGCAGCTTCATGCGTTTGGTGATTTTGCGAAATACCGGCGGGCGCACGACAGTGGCATAAGCCTCGCGGGACAGGGCGTAATAGTCGGCGGCGCTGAGGCCGGTGCAGGTGCCGTGTTTTTTCCACTGGTGCCATGCCAGGCCGGATGTGCCCATGATATCAGACATTTGCGCGGTCATGCCCCGCGACGGTGGGCGCTCGGCAGTGTTGCAATAGGATGGAAAGCCGCGATGGTACTGCGGCCACAGGCCATGCAGAATCCAGCCGTGATCCTGGCTGTCATCGCATTGCGGTGACCGGCGTGCATCGCCTTCCAATGCGCACCAATTGGGCGACCACGACAGTGACATCACGTAATAGTCGAACGCGCCAGCGCGGTCGTTTTCCGCCCAAACAGGCAAGGCCAGACATAGCCAGATCAGTGCTGCGCGCATTCGCCTCTTTCCTTATGCCCCGTTGACCAGTATATAGCGCCGAAGTTCCCCGACAATGGAAACCGTTCTGCCCCGCAGGACAGCCCTTTCAGGCGACGGGAAAGTTATGCTTATAGGAGCGAGACAATGGCAAAACCGATCATGGCCAAGGCGACAGCCGTCTGGCTGGTGGACAACACGACAATCAGCTTCAAGCAGATTGCCGATTTTGTTGAAATGCACGAGCTGGAAGTGCAGGGCATCGCAGACGGCGATGTGGCCGCAGGCGTCAAGGGCTTTGATCCCATTGCCAACAACCAGCTTACGCAGGACGAAATCGACGCCGCCGAGAAATCGCCGTCGCACAAGCTGAAGCTGAAGTATAACGCCGCTGCCCAAGGCGAGGAAAAACGCCGTGGCCCGCGCTATACGCCGCTGTCAAAGCGTCAGGACCGTCCGGCTGCGATCTACTGGCTGGTCAAGTTCCACCCCGAGCTGGCGGACAGCCAGATTTCGAAGTTGGTGGGCACCACCAAGCCGACCATTCAGGCGATTCGCGAGCGCACGCACTGGAATATCGCCAACATCCAGCCGGTCGATCCGGTTGCGCTGGGCCTGACCAAACAGTCCGAACTGGACGCCGCCGTGCAAAAGGCCGCCGCCAAGAAAGCCGCCGAAGGTGCCGTGATGACCGACGACGAGCGTCGCAAACTGGTCAGCACCGAGCAAAGCCTTGGCATGGACGCCGAACCCAAGATCCCCACAGCGATCGAAGGTCTGGAAACGTTCAGCCTGTCGGGCCGTGACGACGACGAAGACGAAGACAAGAAAAGCGCGCACCTGGATGCGGGCAACCTGTTCAACCTGCCCGAAGGCGGTGACGACGACGAAGACGACGACGCCTGATTTTACGAAATCAGACATCACAAAGGGCGGTAGGGGCAACCTTGCCGCCCTTTTGCATCGGGTGTGGAGATGACGCCCGAATGTTTGATTTCCGGCAAAATGCATTCCGACTTCATTTTGCATCTTGTGCGGATCCAAAATGCCTATACATGCGGATTTACAGACGCCAACGCACGCGCCTCTGGCCGGTCAGCTTCACTGACTGACCCGCGTTTATGTAGCGACGGTAACGTCTCTGATACTCAACCCCGCCCTTCGATGGGTGGTTGTCATTGGAGATGACCATGAACGTTACAACACGCGGCTTTGCCCGCGCCTTTGACGCTGTTTCCCCCGACCGTGCGGCGGCCTATATCGCCAACCGCCAATTTGACCGTCCCACCCTCGTGCTGGACCCTATGCGGGTGGCTGCACAGTACGATGCGCTGGCCGAGGGCCTGTCGGGTGCCCGCATCCACTATGCGGTCAAGGCAAACCCTCAACCCGAGATTATCGGCACACTTGTGGCCCGTGGATCGCGCTTTGACGCGGCAAGCCGGGCAGAAATCGAACTGTGCCTGAGCCAGGGCGCCGAAGCCTGTGACATCTCGTTTGGCAACACCGTCAAGAAAGTGTCGGACATCGCCTTTGCCTACGGCGTGGGGATCGACCTGTTCGCCGCTGACGCGGAAGAAGAGCTGTTGAAGCTGGCCGAGCACGCACCGGGTGCGCGCGTCTACATCCGTGTGATCGTCGCGCATTCGCAAGCCGACTGGCCGCTGAGCCGCAAATTCGGCTGCTCTGCGTCGAAAGTTGTGCCGCTGATGGACATGGCCGCAGAACTGGGCCTGCGCCCTGTGGGCATCTCGTTCCACGTCGGTAGCCAGACCCGCCGCGCGGCCTTCTGGAACCCTGTTCTGGATGAAATGGCCAAGGTCTGGACCACGGCGAAAGAGGCCGGTCACGACCTGACTGTCCTGAACCTGGGCGGTGGATTTCCTGCGTTCTACGGCGAAACCATCGACGCGCCGCGCAGCTATGCGTCGGACGTGATGCACGCCGTGCGCGCCCGTTTCGGTGCCGTGGACTATGTGATGGCAGAGCCGGGCCGTGGTCTGGTGGCCGAAGCAGGTCATATCGCCGCCGAGGTTTTGCTGGTGTCGCGCAAGTCGGATGACGACATGCACCGCTGGGTCTATCTGGACATTGGCAAGTTTTCCGGCCTGGCCGAAACCATGGACGAAGCGATCCGTTACCAGTTCACCACAGCGCGTGATGACGAGGAAATGGGCCCCTGCGTTCTGGCCGGTCCGTCATGCGATAGTGCAGATGTGCTTTACGAAAAGCGCCCAATGATGTTGCCTGTGGGTCTACGTGCCGGAGACAAGGTGTTGATTCGCAACTGTGGTGCCTATACCACCACTTATGCGACCATCGGGTTCAACGGATTTCCGCCGCTGGATGTGATCGTTCTCTGAACGATAGATCGCGCGGAATAGGGTCGTCTGCTTTGGGAGGAGCAGGCGACCTTTTTTATTGTATTCCCTTGGGTTCAGACCGGCTTTCGGGCGCGCAGGGCGGCAGTGATGGTGCCGTCGTCCAGATAATCCAGCTCGCCACCGATGGGCACGCCTTGGGCCAATGTGGTCAGTGTTACGCTGCCCTCAAGCTGGTCCGCGATGTAGTGCGCGGTGGTCTGGCCGTCGATGGTGGCGTTCAGCGCAAGGATGACTTCGCGCACGTCCTCGGCCTCGATCCGGTCGATCAGACGCGGAATCCGCAGTTCTTCGGGGCCGACGGCATCCAGCGCCGACAGCGTGCCGCCCAGCACGTGATAGCGCCCTTTGAACATGCCCGAGCGTTCCATGGCCCACAGGTCGGCCACATCTTCGACGACGCACAACTCGCCGTTCTGGCGCTTGTTCGACGTGCAGATATCGCAGACATCCGTGGTGCCGACGTTGCCGCAGTTCAGACATTCGCGCGCGGTGGCGGCGACGGTTTGCATCACGTCGGCCAACGGCGTCAGCAGCAGGGCGCGCTTGCGGATCAGATGCAACACCGCGCGACGCGCCGACCGGGGGCCAAGGCCCGGCAGCTTTGCCATCATCTCGATCAGGGCGTCGATGTCTTCGGTTGAACTCACGCGGGGTCCTGGGGGTGCAGTGCCGCCCGGTGGGGGTCTGGTGCAGACCGGCCCTCCGGGGGGAGTTTAAAGGGCAAGATGAAGCTTGTTCAGAACGGCAGCTTCATGCCTGCGGGCAGGCCGAGGCCTTCGGTCATCTTGGTCATTTCTTCTTGCGATTTCGCAGCGGCCTTGGCCTGGGCGTCCTTGATCGCGGCCAGGATCAGATCCTCGACCACTTCCTTGTCGTCGCTGTTGAAGATGCTGGGGTCGATGTCCAATGCGGTCAGATCGCCCTTGGCAGTGGCGGTGGCCTTGACCAGACCTGCGCCGGATTCACCGGTGACCGTGACGTTTTGCAGGTCGTCCTGCATCTGCGCCATCTTGTCCTGCATTTCCTTGGCTTTTTTCATCATGCCGGCCATGTCGCCCAGCCCGCCCAGTCCTTTAAGCATTGTCGTCTCCTTGGGTGTATGTTTGATCTTTTTATGTGATGTCGCGTGCCCCTCAGGGCAAGGGTCAGTCTTCCTCGAAAGGGTCCCATTCGTCTTCGACCTCGGGCAGGGCCTCGACCTGGGCCGAGGCCGCGATGTCTTCGGGGGTGCGAATGGCGGTGATCCGCGCCTTGGGGAATTGCGCCAGCACGGCCATGACCAGCGGATGCGCTTCGGCTTCGGCGCGCTGCTCCAGCTCGGCGGCATCGCGCACCTCGGCGATGGTCTTGCCGCCGCCGTCGTTGACGATTGTCACGGCCCAGCGGTTGCCGGTCCAGGTTTGCAGGCGCGCACCCAGCCGTTGCGCCAGATCGCGGGGGGCGTTTTCCGTGGGCACGAATTCAATGCGACCGGGCTGGTAGGCCGCCAGTTTCAGCGAGGTTTCCACCTCGACCAGCAGTTTGACGTCGCGGTTTGTGCGGATCAGTTCGATCACATGCTCGAAGGTGGGAAAGCGGGCCAGCGCGCTGTCGGCATTGACGGCCAGAGCCGCAGTGGGGCCGCCGTTGCTGTGGGCCGCTGGGCGCACGGCCTGGGCATAGGCCTGCGTCGCACCGCCCGATGCTGCACCACCAACCGCGCCGCCATTGCCGCCCGGTGCGGGCGGTGGCGTGCTGTTCAGCTTGCGCACCAGTTCCTCGGGCGTGGGCAGGTCGGCCACATGGGTCAGGCGGATGATCGCCATTTCGGCGGCCATCATCGCATTGGGGGCGGCTGCGACCTCGTCCAGGGCTTTCAGCAGCATCTGCCACAGGCGCGTCAGCACCCGCATCGGCAGGTTTTCGGCCATGGTCTGCCCGCGCTGGCGCTCGTCGGGGGACACGGTCGGGTCTTCGGAGGCTTCGGGCGTGATCTTGACCACGCTGACCCAATGGGTGATCTCGGCCAGATCGCGCAGCACCGCCATCGGATCGGCCCCGTCGGCATATTGCGCGCCCAGCTCGGTCAGCGCCGCCGCCGCATCGCCGCGCAGGATCATGTCCAGCAGGTCCAGCACGCGGCCCCGGTCGGCCAGTCCCAGCATCGCGCGGACCTGTTCGGCGGTCGTCTCACCGGCGCCATGTGAAATCGCCTGATCCAGCAGCGATGTCGCATCGCGCGCCGAGCCTTCGGCGGCGCGGGTGATCAGGGCCAGCGCGTCGTCGGCAATCTCGGCGTTTTCGGCACTGGCGATCTTGCGCATCAGCGCGATCATCACCTCGGGTTCGATCCGGCGCAGGTCGAACCGTTGGCAGCGCGACAGCACCGTCACCGGCACCTTGCGAATCTCGGTGGTGGCAAAGATGAATTTGACGTGGGCTGGCGGCTCTTCCAGCGTCTTCAGCAGCGCGTTGAACGCACTGGTCGACAGCATGTGCACTTCGTCGATGATGTAAATCTTGTAGCGGGCCGAGGCCGCGCGGTAATGGACCGAATCAATAATCTCGCGGATGTCGCCCACGCCAGTGCGCGATGCGGCGTCCATTTCCATCACGTCGACATGGCGGCCTTCCATGATGGCCACGCAATGTTCGCAGACGCCGCAGGGTTCGGTCGTCGGCGTGCCGTTGCCGTCCGGGCCGACGCAGTTCATGCCCTTGGCGATGATCCGCGCGGTGGTGGTTTTGCCGGTGCCGCGAATGCCCGTCATGATGAACGCCTGCGCGATGCGGTCGGCGTCGAACGCGTTTTTCAGCGTGCGCACCATCGCATCCTGACCGACAAGATCGGTAAAGGTTTCGGGCCGGTATTTGCGGGCCAGTACCTGATATTGAACGGGGGCTGTATCGGTCATGGCAACCTTGCTGGATTCGAGTGACCGGCCAAACCTATGTGCTGGGGGCGGCGGCGTCTACCGTTCAGGCCTACAATGACCAAAGGATAACGCCGCTGCCAAGCGCGCCAAGCGCCATGACGGTTGCAACGATCATGAAATAGCGCGGTGTTTTGATCGAGGCGTCGCGCTGGCTCAGGCGGTCATGCGTGCGTGCGGCCTGTCGTTGGGCCGACCAGAACATGAACAGGGCGGCGGCCAGAAAGACGGACGCGACGGCTTTGGCCATCCACGTGGGTTCAAAGGCACCGAACACGGCCTTCAGGCCGATGGCGACACCGATGGCGGCCATGCCCGTGCGCATCCAGCCCGCAAAGGTGCGTTCGTTAGCAAGGCTGGTGCGGTCTTCGGCCCAGTGGGTGCGGTCTTCGGCCAATTCATTTTTGTCTGACATTGAACTAATCTGGGGCAAGGGCGTTGCTCTGACAAGCGGCCTTGGCGCCAAAAGGGAGAAAGATCATGCGTTTGCGGGGAATTAAGGGCAGCCGGAATGTCGAGGTCCGCGGGCGTGGACGTGCGGGCGCTGCGGGTGGCATCGGTGTTGTCGGTCTGCTGGTGGTGCTGGCTGTTGGCTATTTCACGGGCATTGACGTGACGCCGCTGGTGCAGGGCGCAGGTCAGCAACAGACCCAGCAGGGCGCGCCGGCCCAGCCTGCGGACCGCGAAGCCACGCAATTTGCATCCCAGGTTCTGGCCACGACCGAACAGGTGTGGACCCAGATCTTTGCCGAGCAGGTGGGGCGCGCATACACGCCGCCGGTGCTGGTGGTCTTTGACGGCGTCACCCAAAGCCCTTGCGGCGGGGCGTCCGGCGCGACGGGGCCGTTCTACTGCCCGGTGGACCAAAAGGCTTATCTGGACACGCAGTTTTTCGACATGCTGTCACAGCGGTTGGGTGCGGACGGCGATTTTGCGGCCGCCTATGTGATAGCGCACGAGGTGGCACACCATGTGCAGAACCAGTTGGGCATTCTGGGGCAGGTGAACGAGGCCCGACAGCGGGCCAGCACTGCCGAGGCGAATGCGCTGACCGTGCGGCTGGAGTTGATGGCGGATTGCTTTTCCGGCGTCTGGGCCCAGTCGGTGCGCGGCCTGATGGAACGCGGTGACCTGCAAGAGGCGCTGAATGCGGCGCGCAAGATCGGGGATGATTATCTGCAGCGTCAGGCCGGACAGGTGCCGCAGCCGCATACGTTTACCCACGGCACATCGGAACAGCGGTCCGGCTGGTTCCAGCGCGGCTATGACAGCGGGCAGATTGATCAATGCGATACGTTCGCCGCGCAGAAGCTGTAAGGGGAACACGCCGCTTTGCCTTGCAAAGGGCGAAGGTGAGAGATTGGACAACGACCCAAGCGGGACTCGTTACGGCTGCTTCCTTCCGGATCTGACCGGGTTGGCGAGGCGCTCGCCCGCGCCAACCTCTCGATGCCCCATATAGGGGGCGTGTGGCGGCATGGCAACCGGTTGCCTGCATGGAAATTCGCGGTTTCCGGCAGGCAGGGCGGTGCTTCGGGGCAATCTCCGGGGGAAAATCCGACGCGGCCCGACCTCCGTGGGTTGCGCAAGCACCTGAGCGGCATGGTTTTCGTGGGATTGAACCATTTCCGCCCCCGTGGCACAGGTTAATCAGGTGCGAGGGAGACGGTGCAGATGAGACATGCAGAAACGGTGACATTCGGAGGCTCGGCGCTGGACCGCGCGGGCGAGATACGCGCGAACCCGCAGGCGATGGCCGAGGCGCTTGCGCACCCTGATGCCCGTGCGATCGTGCTGTGGCGTGGCAAGCCGTTGATCGTGCGCATTCGTCCCACGATCCTGATGCGCCTGCCGATGGACCACCCGATCCTGCAGGACGCGACCGACGCGCCGATCTTTCTGGGCCGCGAGGACGGCGCGCCGCGCTTTGCGTATGACCTGTCAAACTGGGAGCCGGACCAGACCGACATGGCAGCACTTGGCGGGTTTCTGGACCCCAGCGAACAGCACCACCCGACCTTGGACGATCTCGAGGTTTTTGCCGAATTGCGCCGCATCATGACGTGGCTTAGCCCGCGCGACGCGGAACTGGCGGCGACGGCCAAGGCGATCATCGGCTGGCACGACAGTCACGGGTTTTGCGCCAAATGCGGCACGGCCAGCGAGATTGCCGATGCCGGATGGCGCCGTGCCTGTCCTGCCTGCCACACCAGCCACTTTCCCCGCACCGATCCGGTGGTGATCATGCTGATAACGCATGGAAATTCGGTTCTTATGGGCCGCTCTCCCGGCTGGCCCGACGGCATGTATTCGCTGCTGGCGGGTTTTGTCGAACCCGGCGAAACGCTCGAGGCGGCGGTGCGCCGCGAGGTGTTCGAAGAAAGCGGCGTGCACGTGGGGCAGGTCGATTATCTGGCCAGCCAGCCGTGGCCGTTCCCGGCGTCGCTGATGTTCGGCTGTCACGGTGTGGCGACCAGTGACCAGATCCAGATTGATCCGGTCGAGATCGAGGACGCGATGTGGGTCAGCCGCGAGGAAATGGTTCAAGCCTTTGCCGGTGAGCACCCGCGCCTGCTGCCTGCACGCAAGGGTGCAATCGCGCACTTCTTGTTGGAAAACTGGCTTGCGGATACTCTGGATTAAGATGAAGCTGATAGAAAATCTCAGAAGAGAGCAGGCGGGACCATGAAATTTTCAACCCGAGAGGACATCGAAGCCCCCATCGAAGGCGTGTTCGACATGCTGTGCGATTTCGAGGGTTTTGAACGTTCGGCCATGCGCCGCGGTGCCGAGGTGCAGCGGGTTGACCGGCTGCCCAAGCCCGGCGTTGGCATGATGTGGGACGTCGTGTTTTCGATGCGTGGCAAGATGCGCAAGGTCCAGCTTGAGATGACCAGCTTTGATCGGCCGCAGGACATGCTGCTGGTCTATCGCTCGGCCGGACTTGAGGGGACGTTCCAGATTGAGCTGATGGCCCTGTCGCGCAGCCGGACGCGGGTGGCGATCACGCTGGACATCGTGCCGCTGAACCTGTCGGCGCGCCTGTTGGTGCAATCGCTGAAACTGGCCAAAACATCGCTGACCAAACGGTTCAAGCTGCGTGTGGCCGAATACGCCAAGACGATGGAAGACCGTTACAAGCGGTCCGCCTGAGCCGCTCCGATTCAGGCGCTACGCGGCATCGTGAAGGTAAAGCTGGTGCCGACCTCGTCCGAGGTCAGATGCATCGCGCCGCCATGCGCGCGCGCAATCTGGTCTGCAATATACAACCCCAGCCCCAGCCCCTTTTGATCCTCGTCAGGCTCGAACCCCGAGAAGGGTTCGAATATGCCCACCTGCCGCTCGGCGGGGATCGGGGTGCCACTGTTCTGCACGCTGATCACCAGAGCGTTGCCATCGTCACGGGCGTGCATTCGCACCGCCGCTGCGTTGTCGCCATGTGTCGCCGCGTTGGCCAGCAGGTTCGACACCAACTGTGCAATACGCATGCTGTCAACACGCACCGGATCGGCAAAGTTCAACTCTGCCTCGAACCGCGTTTGCGGGTGTGCCAGCCGGATTTCCTCAAGCGTGTGGTTCAGGACCTTGTGCAATTCGCTGTCGGTGGGGGACGCCAGGTTGATCCCGTTGCCCAGCCGCGCGCGGGCAAAGTCCATCATGTCATTGATCAGCGCAGACATGCGCGCGACAGAATCCTGAATGCCGGCCATCAGTTGCTGCTTGTCCTGATCCTCTTCTTTGCGCTGCAACATCCGCGTCGCGGCGTTGATTGCCGCAAGCGGGTTGCGCAGGTCATGCCCCAGTATTGCGATGAACTGTTCGCGAAAGCGCGCCTCTTCCTCGCGGTTTTTCAGGTTGGCGCGGTTCAGCTTGTCTTCGGTCACGTCGCGGGCAGAACAGAAGAACCTGCCGCCTTCGGGCACGCAATTCCATGACAGCCAGCGATAGTCGCCATCTTTGTGCCGATAGCGGTTTTCAAACGCCATGATGGGTCTGCCGCGCTGAATCATTTCAAAGGCATCAGTCGTCTTGGCGACATCGTCGGGGTGGACGAAATGAAAGAACTCTTCTGCCTCGACCTCGTGCGCACGCCAGCCAAGGATGGTGTACCAGGCTGGGTTGGTGTTCTCGAATTTCCCGCTTGCGCTGAGCACGCCCAATATTTCGGGCGTGACATGCCATGTAAGGCTGTATTTTTCGAAAGAATCCGGCATGTGGCAGGCTCGATTTAGAAAGCAGGTTTACAGCAGGTCGGCAAAGAAAAGCTGTTGAAATGCCTTTGCAAATCAATCGCTGGTATTCGTCATACGACGCTGCGGGTTTTGAGGCAAATGGATATTAAAAACGCCTTGGGATGGGCTATAGCGCCCTGCCTTAAACTTGAATCGCCAATACCCTGCCGCGCTGCGCGCTCTCGGGCCATTGGCGATGTGATCTGTTTCAGGTTAAAGGCGGGTCGCTTTAATCACGTCCCGGAGCCGCAGGATAGACGCCCAGAATGTCGATCATATTGGTGAAGTAATCCAGTTCTTCCAGCGCCCGTGCCACGCCGGGATCTTCGGGGTGGCCTTCGATGTCGGCATAAAACTGGGTCGCGGTGAACGCTCCGCCAACCATATAGCTTTCCAGCTTGGTCATGTTGACCCCGTTGGTGGCAAAGCCGCCCATCGCCTTGTAAAGGGCCGCGGGAATGTTGCGCACCTCGAACACGAATGTGGTGATCATGTGATCGGCGCGGCGGCTGTGATCGGCCTGCGGCGCCATCAGCAAAAACCGCGTTGTGTTGTGTCCCTGATCCTCGATGCCGTCGGCCAGTACCGTCAGCCCGTGAATTTCCGCTGCCACAGAAGATGCCAGCGCCCCCACGCCCATTTCGCCAGACGCAGCGATATCGGCGGCGGCACCGGCGCTGTCCGCCGCGGTTTCCGCTGTAATCCCATGCGCATTCAGAAACGCACGCGCCTGCGGGATCAGAACCATGTGCGCGCGCACATGTTTGATGTCGTCCAGCGACTGGCCGGGGTTTGCCATAATGGCAATCCGCACACGCACAAACGCCTCGCCAACAATACGCAGGCCGGATTGGGGCAACAGGCGGTGAATGTCTGCAACGCGGCCATAGGTCGTGTTCTCGACCGGCAACATGGCCAGATCGGCAGCACCGGTGTTCACGGCGGCAATCACATCGTCAAAGGTGGTGCACGGCACGGGAATCGCTCCGGGCCGTGCTTTCAGGCAGGCTTCGTGACTATAGGCGCCCAGATCTCCCTGAAAGGCGATACGTTCCGGCATGATTGGTCCTTTGTCGTAGGCCCCGGCGTGATTTACAGGGGGCAGGGCGATTGGTCGCGGTAACTACACCTTGCCACAGCCAAGGGGAAGCCGTAGAAACCGCGCCAAACCCATAGACGTGGATGCGAGACAAATGTTCGACACTATGACGACGACAAAGGTGGCCGGCGCGCTGTGTGGCGCGCTTCTTATTTTCCTGCTGGGCAAGTGGGCAGCCGAAGGGCTGTATCACCCCGGAAGCCATGGCGAAGCCGCCTATGTGATCGAAGTGGCCGACGCGGGTGGCGATGCAGCGCCTGCCGAGGAAGTGAACTTTGACGAGCTGATGGCCAACGCCGATGTCGAAAGCGGCGCCAAGGTTTTCCGCAAATGTTCGGCGTGCCACAAGCTTGACGGCAGCAACGGCACCGGCCCGCACCTGGACGGTCTGGTCGGCCGCGATGTTGGAGCGGTTGCAGGCTTCAGCTATTCTGCGGCCATGGCAGGTCACGGAGGTGTGTGGACACCGGAAGAGATCAGCCATTTCATCGAAAACCCGCGTGGCTATATCTCGGGCACAGCGATGGGCTTTGCCGGTTTGAAAAAGCCCGAAGATCGCGCCGACGTGATTGCCTATATTCAAAGCGTTTCGAACTGATCGAACGGCTTGATTGCAGATTTTCCAAGGCCGCTTGCACCGCGCAGGCGGCCTTTTTTGTGCGATCAGGCCATGATCGACGTTTCGCCGCCGTTCACGGAAACGCAACTTGTGTCCGGTGCCGCTGGCCCTTTAGCTTAGATGTGCCATATTGCGTTGAAACCAACGCCAAAAACGACCCCCACCAAGGAGGACAGGTATCATGATGTCACGTCACCGCAGCCCGAAGGCCCGCGTTATCGCAAGGGTCCGCAGCGCCACGCCGGACAGGGGTGTCTGGGCCGTTGGGCTTGCCCTGTTGTTGGCGCTGATGCTGGCCCTGCCGGTCTGGGCGGACGATGCCGCAGCGACGGATACCACTGCGGCGGCGGATGAAAAGATCATCGATACCTACGGGTACTCCTTTTACGGCGATCTGAGCTATCCCGAGGATTACAAAAACTTTTCCTACGTGAACCCGGACGCGCCCAAGGGCGGTGAAATCTCGCTGGGTGTGGTGGGCACGTTCGATTCGATGAACCCCTACACCCGCAAGGGGCGCGCTGGTGCGTTGTCGTCGATGATGTACGAAAGCCTGCTGGGCGAAGGGCCAACCGGCGCCGCGGTGCCTGCTGATGTCTACGCCGAATCCTACGGGTTGCTGGCCGAAAGCCTGGAATATGACGAGGGCAAGAACTGGGTGATTTTCCATATGCGCCCCGAGGCGAAGTTTTCTGACGGCACCCCTGTCACCGCCTATGACATCGAATTTTCGCATAACCTGCTGCTGGACGAGGGGCTGAAATCCTATGCCGATGCTGTGCGCAAACGTATTCCCAAGGTCGAGGTGATCGACGATCACACCATCAAGTTCTACTTTGCCCCCGGTATTTCGCGTCGGACATTGATTGATCAGGTGGGCGCGGTCCCTGCATGGTCCAAGGCATGGTACGAAAAGACCGGCGCGGGCCTGAACGAAAGCCGCATGGAGGTTTCGCCCGGCTCTGGCCCCTATGTGATCGACACGGTCGATGTGAACCGCCGCCTGGTCTACAAGCGCAACCCCGACTACTGGGGCAAGGATTTGCCCTTCAACGTGGGTCGCAACAACTTTGACCAGATTCGCATCGAATATTTCGGTGACGACACCGCATCGTTCGAGGCCTTCAAGGCGGGCGAATATACGTTCCGGCGCGAAAGTGATTCCAAGAAATGGGCGACCGGCTATGATTTCCCCAAAGTGGAAAGCGGCGCGATCAAGGTCGAGGATCTGCCAGATGGCTCCCCGCCCACGCCCACCGGCATCGTGTTCAACCTCAACTCCGAGCCGCTGAAGGACCGCCGTGTGCGACAAGCGCTGGCGCTGGCCTTCAACTTTGAATGGACCAACGAAAGCCTGCAATACGGGCTGTTCAAACAACGCGCCTCCTTCACGCAAGACACCGACGTGATGGCAAACGGCCTGCCCGAAGGGGCCGAGCTGGAGCTGTTGAAAAGCCTTGGCGATCTGGTGCCGCCCGAAATGCTGAGCGAACCCGCAATGGTGCCGCACACCTCCAGCCCCGAACGTTTGCTGGACCGGCGCAACACCCGCGCCGCGATGAAGCTGCTGGATGATGCAGGTTGGCCCGTGGGCGATGACGGCATTCGCCGCAATGCCGAAGGGCAGGTTCTAAAGCTTAACTTCCTGTTCAACTCGTCGGCGTCGGGAACGCTGTCGGGGGTGATGGAAAACTATGTCTCGAACGTGAGAAAGCTGGGCGTTGATATCACCCTGGAAAAGGTGGATTCGTCGCAATACACAAGCCGCGAGCGGGACCGCGATTATGATCTGGTTTATGATCAGTACCTGACATTCCTGATCGCGCACACCGGTCTGGATCAAGCCTACGGCTCGGAAACCTCGGCGTTTTCACTGTTCAACCCTGCGGGCCTGTCCAGCCCGCTGGTGGATGCAATCATCGACGCAGGCCTGAACGCACAGAACAGCGCCGACGAAAAGACCGCCTTGATCGCATTGGACCGTGCCTTGCGGTTTGAATTCTTCATGATCCCGGTCTGGTACAACCCCAGCCACTGGGTCGCCTATTACGACCAGTATGAACACCCGGACACCATCCCGCCCTTTGAATTGGGGTACATGGATTTCTGGTGGTACAATCAGGACAAAGCCGATGCCCTGCGCGCGTCGGGCGCGCTGAGGTAGGCAGATGGGCGCCTATATTCTAAGACGGCTGGCGCTGGTCATACCGACGCTGCTGGGCATCCTTTTGGTCAACTTCGTGCTGACCCAATTCGTGCCCGGCGGTCCGGTGGAACAGGCCATCGCCCGCGCCCAGGGCGGCGGCGACGTGTTCCAGGGCTTTGCCGGTGGCAACAATGACGCCGGTGGCATGGACGCGCTGAACACCGCGTCGGACAGCAAATATATCGGTGCCCGTGGCCTGCCGCCCGAGTTCATCAAAGAGCTTGAGAAAGAGTTCGGCTTCGACAAACCTCCGGTAGAGCGGTTCCTGCGGATGGTCTGGAATTACATGCGCTTTGATTTCGGCGATAGTTATTTCAAGTCGCGTAGCGTGGTTGATCTGGTCATCGAGACATTGCCCGTGTCGATCACGCTGGGCCTGTGGTCCACGTTGATCGCCTATATGATCTCGATCCCGCTGGGCATCCGCAAGGCGGTCAAGGACGGGACGAAATTCGACACCTGGACATCGGGCGCAATCATTGCGGCCTATGCCATCCCGGGCTTTTTGTTCGCGATCCTGCTGCTGGTGCTGTTTGCAGGCGGGTCGTACTGGCAGATATTCCCGCTGCGCGGCCTGACCTCGGACGATTTCAACACGCTCAGCGCCTGGGGCAAGGTCAAGGATTACGCCTGGCACATCACCCTGCCGGTTCTGGCCAGCACCATCGGGGCCTTTGCCACGCTGACCCTGCTGACCAAGAACAGCTTTCTGGACGAGATCAAGAAACACTACGTGATGACCGCCCGCGCCAAGGGGCTGTCGGAACGCCGTGTGCTGTATGGCCACGTGTTCCGCAACGCCATGCTGATCGTGATCGCGGGCTTTCCGGCAGTGTTCATCGGGGTGTTCTTTGGCGGCTCGCTGATCATCGAGACGATCTTTTCGCTCGACGGTCTGGGCCGTCTGGGATTCGAAGCTGCGGTGGCGCGCGACTATCCGATCGTATTCGGCACGCTGTTCATCTTTGGCCTGATCGGCCTTGTGGTCGGCATCTTGTCGGACCTGATGTATGTGCTGGTCGATCCGCGCATTGATTTCGAGCGGAGGGAAGGCTGATGGTGCACGAAACCGATCCCGTTGTCGCACAGCCCACACCGGGCGAGGCACCGGCCCCGCGCCGACGCACATTTGGCATGTCACCGCTGAACAAGCGCCGGTGGAGCAACTTCAAGAAAAACCGCCGCGCCTTCTGGTCGCTGTGCATTTTTCTGGTGCTCTTCGGGCTCAGCCTGTTTGCCGAGTTTCTGGCCAACGACAAGCCGATCCTTGTCCGGTATCAGGGCGAATTCTACACGCCGATCTGGAACTTTTACCCCGAAACCGACTTTGGCGGCGATTTTCAGACCGAGGCCGTTTACCGCGACCCCGAGGTGAAATGCCTGATCGCCACGGGCGGCATGGACGCCTGTTTTGACGATCCCGACGCGCTGATCCTTGACGCCGCAGACGGCGAGATTGACGGCACGCAGATCAACCGCGGCTGGGCCATCTGGCCGCCGATCCCCTATTCGTTCAACACCGCCGTGGACCGGCCGGGCGCGGCACCCCTGCCGCCCAACCGTCAGAACCTGCTGGGCACGGATGGCACCAAACGCGACGTGCTGGCACGGGTGATCCACGGCTTCCGGCTGTCGATCCTGTTCACCCTGATCGTGACGGGGGCTGCCAGCATCATCGGGATTATCGCAGGCGCGGTGCAGGGCTTTTTTGGCGGCTGGACCGACCTGATCTTTCAGCGGGTCATCGAAATCTGGTCCTCGACGCCCAGCCTTTACGTCATCATCATCATGTTTGCGATATTGGGGCGCAGTTTCTGGCTGCTTGTGTTCCTGCTGGTGCTGTTCAGTTGGACGGGACTGGTCGGCGTGGTGCGCGCCGAATTCCTGCGCGCGCGCAATCTGGAATATGTGCGTGCGGCGCGGGCGCTGGGCGTGGGGAACGTGACGATCATGTTCCGTCACATGCTGCCCAACGCGATGGTGGCGACGTTGACCATGCTGCCGTTCATCATCACCGGCACGATTTCATCCTTGGCGGTGCTCGATTTCCTCGGCTTTGGCCTGCCATCCTCGGCACCTTCGCTGGGCGAGCTGACATTGCAAGCCAAGCAGAACCTGCAAGCGCCTTGGCTGGCCTTTACCGCCTTCACCGTGTTCGCGGTGATGCTGTCGCTGTTGATCTTTATCTTTGAGGGCATCCGCGATGCCTTTGACCCGCGAAAGACGTTTTCATGACTGATCCCATCCTCAAGGTGGAAAACCTGCGCGTGTCTTTCCGGCAGGACGGCGCGCTGACCGATGCGGTCAAGGGCGTGTCGTTCAGCGTCGCGCGTGGTGAAACCGTGGCGCTGGTGGGCGAAAGCGGCTCGGGCAAGTCTGTATCGGCGCTGTCCACCGTGTCCCTGTTGGGCGACAGCGCGCAGGTGTCCGGGTCTGTCACATACGACGGGCAGGAAATGATCGGCGCCAGTGATGCGTTGTTGCGCAAAGTGCGCGGCAACGACATCTCGTTCATCTTTCAGGAACCGATGACCTCGCTCAATCCGTTGCACACCATTGAAAAGCAGTTGACCGAAAGCCTGGCCCTGCATCAGGGGCTGGCAGGCAAGGCGGCGCGTGCGCGTATTCTGGAACTGATGGACAAGGTCGGCATCCGCGATGCCGAAAGCCGTCTGGGTGCCTATCCGCACCAACTGTCCGGCGGCCAACGGCAGCGTGTGATGATCGCAATGGCGCTGGCCAACCAGCCCGACGTTCTGATCGCGGATGAACCGACCACGGCGCTGGATGTGACCATTCAGGCGCAGATCCTGGACCTGCTGGCCGACCTCAAGCAGACCGAAAACATGGGGATGCTGTTCATCACCCATGATCTGGGCATCGTGCGCCGCATTGCAGACCGTGTGTTCGTCATGCGCCACGGCGAAGTGGTCGAAAGCGGCCCGACGGCCGAGATTTTCGCCAACCCGCAACACGACTACACCAAGATGCTGCTCAGCGCCGAACCCTCGGGCGCGCCGGCCCCCGTGGCCGCAGACGCGCCCGTGGTGGCGGAAACCGAACATCTGAAGGTCTGGTTCCCGATCCAGACCGGGCTGATGCGCCGGGTCACCGGCCATGTAAAGGCGGTGAACGACGCCAGCCTGACGGTGCGTGCCGGTGAAACCGTGGGCATCGTCGGCGAAAGCGGATCGGGCAAGACCACGCTGGCGCTGGCCATCATGCGGCTGATCTCGTCCGAAGGGCGGATCGTCTACATGGGGCAGGACGTGCGCAAATGGTCCACTCGCGAATTGCGCCGTCTGCGGTCGGAAATGCAAATCGTGTTTCAGGACCCCTTCGGATCGCTCAGCCCGCGCATGACCTGCGCCCAGATCATCGCCGAGGGTCTGACAGTGCACAAGGTCGACGCCCACCGCGACCGCCGCGAACTGGTCAGCGAAGTCATGGTCGAGGTGGGCCTGGACCCCGCCACGATGGACCGCTACCCGCACGAGTTTTCAGGCGGCCAGCGCCAGCGCATCGCCATCGCCCGCGCCATGGTGCTGCGCCCCAAGCTGGTGGTGCTGGACGAACCGACCAGTGCGCTGGACATGACGGTGCAGGTCCAGATCGTGGAACTGCTGCGGAACTTGCAAAAGAAATACGGGCTGGCCTATCTGTTCATCAGCCACGATCTGAAGGTCGTGCGTGCGATGTCACATCAGGTGATGGTGATGAAGCAGGGCGATGTTGTTGAGCACGGCACCGCTGCCGATATGTTTGACAATCCGCAAACAGAATACACCCAGACGCTGCTGCAGGCGACACACTAGGTCGCCGGCAGCTATTGCACCGAGGTCAGCGGGGACGTGTAAACGGCAGGCACCTGTAAGGCGGCCAGCCACGTCACAGGGTGGTCTTTCGGCAGACTGACCACCACGCCCAAAGCCAGCACAACCGTTACGGCGGTTGCGATGATAAACAGTTTCATGCGCTGTGCTCCTTTTTGCGTTCCACACAAGTATAACGCACACGGAGCAGAATTCGGTCGCGGGATTGGTCGCTTTTTATTCAAGTCGGCCAAAAACAGCGCATAATCGGCCTTATAGCGCCCCGCCTTAAACCTGAATCGCCAATACCCTGCCGCGCTACGCGCGCTCGGGCCATTGGCGATTTGATCTGTCTGGTGTTAAAGGCGGGACGCTTTAGTCGGCCTGATCTAGCGCGGCGATCACGGTCGCATATGTGCCGTTCAGTGCCGCCATGATTGTCGTGTGAACCTGCGGCGCGGGCACTTCGGTGTCGTTCCATTTGACGGCAGGGGCCGCGCAGGCGTTGGCGATGATTTCAACCTTGTAGCCCAGATCGCTGGCCGCGCGGGCGGTGGCGTCGATGCACATCTGGCTCATCGCGCCAATCAGGCGGATGTGGGTGACGCCCTTGGCTTGCAATTGCGCTTGCAGATCGGTGTTCAGAAAGCTGTTCGGCTTGTGTTTCAGGATCATCGCCTCGCCCGCGACGGGTGCGACCGACGGATGGATTTCCGCGCCTGTCGTGTCGGGGCGGAAAAACGGGGCATCCTTGGTGCCTTGGTGGTGCACATGAAACACCGGCCATGCACGGTCGCGGGCCTGTTCCAGCACGTCCTTGGCAGGCGCAGCGGCAGCGTCCATCTGGTGCAAGGGCCACCGGCCCCCGGGGAAATAGTCGTTCTGAATGTCCACGAGGACCAGGGCTTTAACGTCGTTCATGTGTTCACTCACTGTTTTCTGGGATCACTGTCGTGCGACGATTGCACGAACCAATGCCCCTTGGGAAGCCAACGCTTGCGGGCGGCTTTCGGTTTGGTCTCGGGCGATTTGATCGCACCGCTCCGCGTGGCAGTTCTGAAAGTATTTGCGTATATCAGCAGCATCTCAAGTCCTTTCGTTTTTGCGCTTCGATGCTTGTAATGTGTGGCTATTCCGTGATTGATACCAATCAATTGGATTTCTAAAATGTAAGCTAGGGTTTCATATGGACTGGCGACACATGCCCCCCTTGGCCGCGTTGCGGGCCTTTGCGGCCTTTGCCGAACAGGGCACATTGGTCGGTGCGGGTGGCACGCTGGGGGTCAGTCACGCCGCCGTCAGCCAACAAATTCGCAGTCTCGAGGATCATCTGGGGCTGCCGCTTGTGGATCGCACCGGCCGCAAGCTGGAACTGACCGAGGCGGGCGCCGTGCTGGCGCAGGCGTGCAGCGAAGGGTTCGGCAACATCGCCCGTACGGTCGAGGACATCACCGGTGTCAGCGACGCGCGCGCGGTGCATGTGTCGACCACGCCAACCTTTGCCGCCTCGTGGCTGATGCCGCGATTGCCTGCGTTTCAGGCGGACCATCCGGGGATCAAACTGCTGATCGACCCAACCCCCAAGCTGGCCGAGCTTAGCCCGGGCGGAATTGATCTGGCGATTCGCTACGGGGTTGGTCCGTGGGGGCGGTACGATTGCCAGATGCTGCTGGAATCCCCCATCGTGGTGGTTGCGGCACCCTCATTGATCGCGGGGCGCCCCGTGGGCAGCCCGACCAACTTGGCGTGCCTGCCGTGGCTAGAGGAGTTGGGCACCACGGAAAGCACCACATGGCTGCACCGGCACGGTGTCGAGCAGGGTGCGGTGGGCGCTTACATGCAGATGCCGGGCAATCTGGTGCTGGACGCGGCGCGGGGCGGGCAGGGGATTGCGGTGACGGTGCGTGCCTTTGTGGCCGCGGACATCGCCGAGGGGCGTCTGGTGCAGTTGTTCGAAGAGCCGCAGGCAGGCGCGGGCTATCATCTGGTCACACGGGCCGGTGTCATGCGCCCGGGGTTGCGCACCTTTGTGCGCTGGCTGGCCCGTCAGGTGCCTCCGTAGACCCTACGAGGCGGGGCCGACCATAAAGCAGGTCACGTTGCGGGCTTGCAGCCTGCGACAGGCCAGGTCCGCAGTGTCGCGGGTCATTCCGACAAAATGCGCCTCGAACCCTTGGGGGCGGCGCACAACCTTGCGCAGCGCGCCGTCCAGCGTGGCCATTTCCGATAGGGCGGTTTTAAGCAAAACTTTCTCGGCTGCATAGCGGCTGGGATACCGGCCTACGTTCACACCCCAATGATGCCCGCCCGAGGTCGACAGGCGCGTGACAACTTCGGGTTCTGCTTCTTTTGCGATCGCCGTGGTCGCTGCTGCCGAGGTGTCGACACTGGCCAGAACGACATCTTCGGGTCGCGCTTCGGGGCGAACCGAGGTGGTCTTGGGCGCGGTCTTGACCACAGTGGTGGGCGTGGCGTCGGCAATTGCAGCGGCTTGGGCCTGTGCCTCGACCAGCGCGGCGGCGATGTCGGTGGGTGACACGACGGGCGGCGGGGCTTGCGCGACCAGAACCGGCTGCGGTGTCTCGCCGGGGCGCAGGGTGGGACGCAGGCTGCGGGTGACGGCGCCTGTCACGCGAATGGTTTTGCCCGCGCCTTGCGGTGTCTCGCCATTGCTGGCAACCACGACGGGTTCGTCGGTATAGGTCGGACCGTCGGGCTTGCGCACGGGCGCGTTGCTGGGCGAACGGCGGAAACCCAGATCCATCAGCTCGGCGACCTTGGCGTTGCGCGATGCGGTGGATTTGCCGCCGAAGACGGTGGCGATGACGCGTTCGTTGCCACGCTGCGCCGACGCAGTCAGGTTGAACCCAGCGGCGCGGGTGTAGCCGGTCTTGATGCCATCCGCGCCCTTGTAAGACGCCAAAAAGCGCCGGTTGGTGTGATACACCGTCTTGACGCCGGCATCCGCCGAAGTGCGCGAGAACAGGTTGTAGTATTCCGGATAGTCGTACAGCAGATGGCGTCCCAGAATGGTCATGTCATGGGCCGTGCTCAGGTGGCCCTCTTCGGTCAGACCGTTGGCGTTCTTGAACGTGCTGCGCGTCATCCCCAGCGCCTTGGCGGTGCGGTTCATCCGGCGGGCAAAGGCCGCTTCCGATCCGCCGACCGCCTCGCCGATTGCGGTGGCCGCGTCGTTGGCCGACTTTACCGCCGCGGCGCGCACCAGATAGCGCAGTTTGATTTTTTGACCGGGCCGCAGGCCCAGCTTGGACGGCTCTTCCGAGGCGGCTTTTTTCGACACGGTCACCATGGTGTCCATGGTGATCTCGCCCCGCTTGACGGCCTCGAAGGTGATGTACAGCGTCATCATCTTGGTCAGCGACGCAGGATGCAGGCGCGCGTTGGCGTTCTGCTCGTGCAGGACCTCGCCCGTGCGGGCGTCGATCACATATGCGGCATAGGGTGCAGCAATGGCGCTGAGCGGAAGCACCACCAGCATCCAGAATGCGACGAATAGAAATAGCCCGAAACGGGCCGACTGTGCGCGCCGAACCTTCACTGGAAACCTGCCTTTTTGTCTGCCTCGTGACCCCCGATTTTTCGGGTGGCCGATTTTATTGGATTCAGGCTAGCATAGGTTGAATTTGCAATAAACCCTTATAATAAAGGGCAATCTGGAATTCCGCCGATGGAACTTGGCCATATCTTGGGGTTGATCGGTCAACGGTGTCCACACCAAGTAATGTGTTCGGAATGTGGCGCGCCGACGGCGGAAATCAGCCCAGACGGGACAGCAGATCAGGCAGCGCACCAAGGTCCAGAATCTCGTGGAATCGCGGGTGGTCCTCGGGGCGTTCGGCGTGTTCCAGATCCCACAGCAGGTCGTGGGGCACATGCACCGCCCAGCCGCCCGCATCCAGCATCGGGCGCACGTCTGACGCCATCGAATTCCCGATCATCATGCCACGCGCGGCGCCGTCGTAGGCGTCGAAAATGCGGGTGTAGGTGGCGGGCGTCTTGGCCGACACGATCTGCACAGCGTCGAACATCTCGCCCAGACCGGACTGGGCGACCTTGCGTTCTTGATCCAGCAGGTCGCCCTTGGTGACCAGCAGCACGGGGCCGATGGCCTGCGCCGCGCGCAACGCGTCATCGGCATGGGGCAACAAATCAACCGGATGCTGCAACATATCCTGCCCTGCGGCGATCAGCTCGGCGATGACGGCACCGGGCACGGCGTTGTCGGTGACCTCAAGCGCGGTTTCGATCATCGACAGGACGAATCCCTTGATGCCAAAGCCATAGTGCCGGATGTTGCGCCGCTCGGCCTCCAGCAGCCGCGACATCAGCGCATCGCCATCGGTGTGCGGGGCCAGCAGCTCCGCGAACCGCTCTTGCGTCAGCTTGAAGAAACGCTCGTTGTGCCACAGCGTATCATCCGCATCGAAGGCAATAGTTGTTAAGGTTTGAGCCATAGCCGGGACTGCCTCTTTTCATGGGCGGTATGGACGTTATATAGAGGCAACAGACACTGACAACGGATTTGGGTGAAGGTTTTGAAACTCGGACAGGCGCATATGATGGCGGGCAAGGGCGATGACGAGGGCGACAGCTCGGTCATCACTGAAACCAAGCCGAAAACAAAGCGGCCACCGTTATACAAAGTGATGCTGCTGAACGACGATTACACGCCGATGGAATTCGTCGTGCTGGTGCTGGAACGCTTCTTTGGTCTGAACCATGCCCAGGCGTTCGAAATCATGCTGACCGTTCACAAAAAGGGGCTGGCAGTTGTCGGCGTCTTTAGCCACGAGATCGCCGAGACGAAAGTGGCGCAGGTGATGGATTTTGCACGGCGTCACCAGCATCCGTTGCAATGCACCATGGAAAAAGAAGACTGATCGCGATGTGTTCGCATGGTCATGGATGCGTTTCCCTGACGGGGAAGCGTGATGAGGGTTTGATGACATTCCAACAGGTTGCACCATGATCGGTGCGCGTTTGCCCTTGGCGGTCGAGGCAGGCTTTGACGCCGCAGGGCGCGTTGCGGTCTTTGCCCCTGCGGTTGGTGCTGACCTAAGCGCGCTGTCGGGCTGCGAAGTCATCTCGCCCCTGCGCCCGGTCCATGATTATTTCACAGGCATGGGCCTGACCTGCCGCACCGCGCCCGAGGGGCGCTATGATGCCGCCGTGGTCTGCGTGCCCCGCGCCAAGGCCGAGGCGCACGTTCTGATTGCGCAGGCCTGTGCTGCAACCGACGGTGTGGTGGTGATCGACGGTCAGAAAACCGACGGTATCGACAGCATCCGTAAGGAACTGCGCAAGCGCGCCGACGTGACCGAGGCGATCAACAAGGCGCATGGCAAACTGTTCTGGATGACATCCAGCGATAAATTTGCCGATTGGGCCCAAGGCCCCGCACTGACCGATGGCGGCTTCTGGACCGCGCCGGGCGTGTTTTCCGCTGATGGCATTGATCCCGCGTCCGAAATGCTGGCCGCGGCCCTGCCGGACAAGCTGGGCAAACAGGTCGCGGATCTGGGGGCAGGCTGGGGGTATCTTTCGGCGCATATCCTGACGCGCGACGATGTGCAGGCCGTGCACCTGGTCGAGGCGCACCATCTGGCGCTGGAATGTGCCAAACGCAACGTGACCGACCCGCGCGCACAGTATCACTGGGCCGATGCCACCCGCTGGGCCCCGTCGGGGCGCATCGACACGGTGGTGATGAACCCGCCCTTCCACACCACGCGCAACGCCGACCCGTCGCTGGGGCAGGCCTTTGTCGCGGCGGCGGCACGGGTGTTGACCCCGCAGGGCAGCCTGTGGATGGTTGCGAACCGCCATCTGCCTTACGAGACGGCGCTGGAACAACAGTTTGCCCGCGTCGAAGACATGGGCGGCGACGGACGGTTCAAATTGACGCGGGCGACCAAGCCCAGACGCAGGACATAAGGATCAGGCGATGTCATTTTCGATTTCAGGCAAGACGGCGATTGTGACGGGGGCGGCCAACGGCATTGGTCTGGCCATCGCGCGACAGTTTGCCGACAAGGGCGCCAACGTGATGTGCGCCGACATGGATGAAAAGGCGCTGACCCAGCAATGGGGCGACACCGCGGAAGACGGCAAGATCCGCTATTTCGCCGGCGACCTGCGCCAGCGTCTGACCATCGCAAATCTGGTCTCGGCCACGATTGACGCCTTTGACGGGGTCGACATTTTGGTCAACGCCTCGCGGCAGGTGATGGCAACCGACGCGCTGGACGTGGATGACACCAGCGTCGAAACGCTGCTGGAACAAAACCTTATGACCTCGCTGCGCCTGACCCAACAGGTCGCGCGCCGTATGATCAAACAGGCCGAAGGACAGACCGAGGGGCAGGTGGGGTCAATCATCAACCTGTCCTCCATTGCCGCGCGCCACACCCGCCCCGAGCTGTTGGGCTATTCCATCGCTTCGGCGGCGCTGGAACAGATGACCCGCTCGATGGCGCTGGCGCTGGCCCACGACCGCATCCGCGTCAACGCGGTGGCGTTCGGGTCGGTCATGTCCGCCTCGCTCAAATCGTCGATCATGGATCACCGTGAATGGCGCGAGGACATCGAAAACCACACCCCGCTGGAACGGATCGCCAGCCCCGGCGAATTGGTCGACGCGGTGCAGTTCCTGGCATCCGAAGGCGCGGGGTTCATCACCGGCGAGACGATCACCGTGGACGGCGGGCGCAGCCTGTTGGACCCGGTCCGCGCACCGGCACATTAAGGCGTATCCATGACTGACGAATTCACCGCCCAAAAGGCGCAGGCCAGCGCATGGTTCCGCGCCTTGCGAGACGAGATTGTCGCCGCGTTCGAAGGGCTTGAACAAAGCCACGACACCGGCCCACTGTCCGACGCGACACCCGGCGCCTTCGATGTGACCGAAACCAAGCGCGCCTCGGATGACGGAACGGATGCAGGCGGCGGACTGATGAGCGTGATGCGTGGGGGCCGCGTGTTCGAAAAGGTTGGCGTGAACGTGTCGACCGTTTACGGCACGCTGGGCGAACGCGCGCAACATGCCATGGCGGCACGCAAGGGCATTCCGGGGATGAAGGACGATCCACGCTTTTGGGCGTCGGGCATCAGTCTGGTCGCCCACATGCAGAACCCGCATGCGCCTGCGGTCCACATGAACACCCGCATGTTCTGGACCCCGCACGCATGGTGGTTCGGCGGCGGCTCCGACCTGAACCCCTGCATCGAATACGCCGAGGACACGGCGCATTTTCATGCGACCCAGCAGGCGCATCTGGACCCGCACGGCGCTGATCTGTACCCGCGTCTCAAGGCCTGGGCGGATGACTATTTCTACATCCCCCACCGCAAGCGCGCGCGCGGTGTGGGCGGCATCTTTATGGACGATCACTGCACGGGCGACTGGGGCGCGGACTTTGCCCTGACCCAAGACATCGGGCGCGCCTTCCTGCCGGCCTTTGTGCCGCTGGTGGCTGCACGGCGGGTGATGCCGTGGGGCGATGCCGACAAGGACGCACAGCTGGTGCACCGCGGGCTCTATGCCGAATACAATCTGGTCTATGACCGTGGCACCAAATTCGGGCTGGAAACCGGCCACGATGCCAATGCGGTACTGATGAGCCTGCCGCCGCTGGCCAAATGGGTCTGAGGGACAGCTAAGCTGTGCGCGGCCGTACGCTGCGCCAGCCTGCTTCCATCATCGCCGCGCGGTAATTGGGCGCGGTGCGCATCTTGTCACCCAGCCCTTTTTCCTTCAGCAGGGTGTGCATCTTGGGCAATTGCCAGCAGGGCACATGCATCACCATGTGATGCTCCAGATGATAGTTCACGTAATAGGGCGCCACCAGCGCGCGGGCGACGGGGCCTGCATGGGTGGTGCGGACATTTTGCAGCGGGTTGTCCGACTGTTCGACCGCGCCGTGTTCGGCAATGTTGCGCACGCGCAGAACAAACTGGAACCACGTCAGGTAAGGCAACAGCCAGAACGCCAGCCCCCACCACCAGTCCCCGATCAGGCCGATGGCTGCGATGATGCCCAATGACACCGGAAAGGCACGGCCCAGTGTGTTGGACTTGAACGCCTGCGCCGATTGCGACTTGGCCGCGTCCATCGCGTCGTCGTCGCCCGCCAGCCGCACGAACATCATGATCTGCCCCGCCAGTTGCTTGATGCCGGTCTGTCCCGTCAGATCCCGCAGGAACTTGCGCCGCATCGACGCGTGGCTGGTCGGAAACTTCTGGCTCAGTGCAAGGTCGGGATCCTTGTCGGTCTGGGTAAAGCGGTGATGTGTCAGGTGATAGTGCCGATAGGCGTGCAGGTCTGCCATGATCGGCCAGCCGCACAGCCATTCGCCAACCCAGTCGTTCAGCTTGCGCGACTTGAACAGCGCGCTGTGCGCGGCCTCGTGCATCAGGATCGCCAGCCCCAACTGCCGCGACCCGATCAGCACCACGGCCAGCAGGAACGTCACCGGATTGGGCCACAGCGCAAACAGACCGATCGCCAGCGCAATCGTGCCCCAGCAATGCGCCACCAACCACGCGCCCATCAGGTTCGAGCGTTGGGCAAGGGGGCGAATCTCGTCGCTGGTCAGATAGGCTTTGCCGGGTGTCATGGGGGCAGCGTGGGGCGTGCAGGGCCTTTGCGTCAAGCAGGACGCGACGTTGCCTTTGGGGCGCTGCCCCCGGCGCTGGCGCGCCGTCCCCGGAGTTTCTTTGGCAAGATGAAGGGGGTTAGCGCTCCAGACGAATGCCCCAGACTAGTGCCAGTCGAAGAAGTCGGGGCCTGCACTTGCAAGAAGTTCCTGCGCCAGATCACGGCCCATATCAGCGCCCGTCGCAATGGGCCCGGCGCGCATGCCTTTGATCACTTCGGACCCGTCGGGGCGCAACACTTCGCCGCGCAGGGTCAGCGTGTCGCCATCCAGCACGGCCAGCCCCGCGATGGGGGTTTCGCAGGACCCGTCCAACGTGGCGAGAAAGGCGCGTTCCGCTGCCAGACGCTGGCCGGTGGAGGTGTGGTGGATGGCCTTCAGCAACTGCGCGGTTGCGGTATCATCTGCGCGGCGTTCGATGCCGATGGCCCCTTGGGCGATGGCGGGCAGCATGTCGGCCGTGTCAATGGGGGTGGCAGGCACATCCGTCATGTTCAGGCGGTTCAGACCGGCAGCGGCCAGAAACGTCGCCACGGCCACGCCGTCGTCCAGCTTGCGCAGGCGGGTTTGCACGTTGCCGCGAAACTCGACCACGTGCAGGTCGGGACGGCGGTGCAGCAACTGCGCGCGGCGGCGCAGCGACGAGGTGCCGACAGTGGCCCCCTGCGGCAGGTCCGCAATGGCGCTGTGGGTCAGCGAGACAAACGCGTCGCGCACATCCTCGCGCGGCAGGTAGGTGTCCAGCAGCAAGCCGGGGGGCTGTTCGGTCGGCATGTCTTTCATCGAATGCACCGCGATGTCGATCTTGGCCGAGGACAGGTCCTGTTCGATCTCGCGGGTGAACAGCCCCTTGCCGCCAATCTCTTTCAGCGCGCGGTCCTGTATCAGGTCGCCGGTCACCTTGATCACCACGATTTCAAACGCGGCTTGCGGCAGGTCAAAGGCAGCCGCCAGCCGGTCGCGCGTCTCATAGGCCTGCGCCAGCGCCAGCGGCGATCCACGGGTGCCGATTTTCAGGGGGCGGTCGGGGGAGGGCAGGGTCACGTCACGCGGGCCTTCGGCTGGGAAACAGGTGTGTCACGGTGTCCTGCCATCGCAGGCCCGACTTGACAAGTGCCCCGCGCCAATAGACCTCACCCCATGACAACAAGGGGACAGCGGATGACCGGGAACAAAACGATTTTGCGCGCACTGGCGGGCGAGGCGCTGGAAGTGCCGCCAATCTGGATGATGCGGCAGGCCGGGCGCTATCTGCCCGAGTACAAGGTGACGCGCGCGCAGGCCGGTGATTTTCTGTCACTGTGCTACAATCCCGAACTGGCCTGCGAGGTGACCTTGCAGCCGATCCGCCGCTACGGGTTCGACGCCGCGATCCTGTTCGCCGACATCCTGCTGGTGCCGCAAGCGCTGGGCGCGGACCTGTGGTTTGTCACCGGCGAAGGCCCGCGGCTCAGCACCGTCACCACGCAGGCCGATTTCGACAAGCTGGGGCCGGTGTCGGACATTCACGAAACGCTGTCGCCGATCTATCAGACCGTGCGTCTGCTGACCGAAGCATTGCCGCGCGAAACAACGCTGATCGGCTTTGCCGGCGCGCCGTGGACCGTGGCCACCTATATGATCGCCGGAAAGGGCACCAAGGATCAGGGACCGGCCCACGCGCTGAAGGCCGAGTTTGTGACCCTGTTCGAGGCGCTGCTCGAACGGATCACGCTGGCCACCATCGAATACCTGTCGGCGCAGATCGACGCCGGTGCCGAGGTGGTCAAGATTTTCGACAGCTGGGCCGGATCGTTGAAAGGCGCCGATTTCGAACGCTACAGCCTTGAACCGGCCCGCCAGATCACCGCAGCCCTCAAGGCGCGCCATCCCGGCATTCCGATCATCGGCTTCCCGCGTGAGGCGGGCGAGAAATACGTGGGCTTTGCCAAGGCAACCGGCGTGGACTGTGTGGCCTTGGACAATTCGGTCGCGCCCGAATGGGCGGCTGCCCATGTGCAGGTTGATGGCTGTGTTCAGGGAAATCTGGCCTCGCATCACATGGTGACGGGCGGTCAGGCGTTGGTGGACGAGACACGGGCGATTGTGAAAGCGTTTTCCAAGGGGCCGCATATCTTCAATCTGGGCCACGGAATCACGCCGGATGCCAACCCGGACAACGTGCAATTGATGATAGATACAGTTCGCGAAGGATAAGCTGCGTTTCAGGGTTGACCTGACCGCGTGCCTGTCATACTTCGCACGCCGATGGCGCGGTAGCTCAGTTGGTTAGAGCGATCGACTCATAATCGATAGGTCGGGAGTTCAAGTCTCCCCCACGCCACCATTCTTCACCAACATCTCGGGATTTGACGGACTGCTATGTGGCAGGCCCGACTGACGCCCGCCGCTTGCGCGACGATCTTATTGCTGGTCAGGCCTGCGCAATCTTGGCAGCGCCCAGCCTGCAATACTGACCGTCAGCACAATACGGAACAGGTGGTGCACGGTCACCGCCACCGGGCTGATCCCCAGGCTCAGCGCCACCAGCCCCATTTCGGTCACACCGCCGGGCGCCAGGCTGATGATCAGGGCAATCATCGGCAGGCTGGACCACGGTGCCAGAATCGCGGCAAAGCCCACGGCCACCGACAGCATCACCGCTACGCTGACACAGCCAAAGCCGAACGCCCGCGCCAGACTGCGTAACGACGATCCCGCGAACAGCACGCCCAAACCCGCACCGATCACCAGTTGTGCCGCGGACAGCAGCCAGCGCGGGCTTGCCACGTCCAGTACGCCGCTGCCGTGTACAATCGCGCTGAGCAGCATGGGGCCGATCATGTAGGACGCAGGCAGGCGCAGCACGCGGCCCAGCCAGATGCCAAAGGCGCAAAGCACGGCGATTTCCGCCAGATCCAGCAGCCCTGCCGGTGTCGCGTCAAACGCCTGTCCCGCCGCACTTCCGACGACGATGCCGGTGGCCAGATAATAGGCGGTGGGGATGGCGATGATGACCAACACGACACGGGCGAAATGCTGGGTGCTCAGCACGCGCGGGTTGGCACCTGCGGCTTCGCCCAATGTCACCGCCTCGATCAGGCCGCCGGGCATGGCGGCGAAAAAGGCCGTGACCCCGTCAAAACCTGCCAGCCTGCGATAGATCAGAAAGCTGGCCGCATGGGTGCAGATCACAAAGGGCACAACCGCCAGCAACGACAGCCACAGTTGCGGCAACTGCTCAAGCAGTTCAGGCGAAAACGTGGCCCCGATCATCACGCCGATCAACGACACGCTGGCCTTGCGCAGGGTCTGCAACAGGGGCTGCTCAGCGGTTTCCGGATGGCCGGCGCTGCGCCAGATGGACCACGCGCCGACCAGAATCAACGCGCCCAACAAAAAGGGCAAAGGCGCGCCCAGCCAGTTCGCGGCGAACGCACCGACCGCGCCAATCAGCAGGATTAACCCGGTGGAGCGCAGTTCAGCGCCGCTGTGGGTAAGGGAAAAAGGCATAGAGGAGGTTCCGTCCGGTGTGTGCCCGCATTTGCGCAGAGACCGCGACCGACTTCCAGACCACATTGGACGCTCTGCCGCCTTTAGAAGGCGCGGCGCAAGTGGATGCGGTGTTTCCCGGGGTCTGTTGTTGCACTATTCTGCAAGTGTATTATCCGCGTCCAAGCGGTACTTGCCATGAAAACAAGGGGGACTCGGCAGCCTGACGCTTTGACGTCTGATATTGTGATCACTGCTTTGCCGGAATTTGTTCTATCGTGCACAATTACGTATCGGTCACTTTGGTGTAGGAGGGGGAAAGGTTACAAATTCGGGTGACAGCCCAACAACCTTGCCCTACCAATTTGCCGCAACAACACAAGACAGACTCGCCGCAAGAGCGTGTCTTCAGGGAGGACGACCATGACCATCACTCGTAAATCATTTCTGTCGCTGGCAGGCGCTGCTGCTCTGGCACTGGGGCTGGGAAGCGCGCCCGCATCGGCCCAAGAGGTCACGCTGAGCCTGCACCAGTTCCTGCCCGCCCAAGCCAACGTGCCGCGTCTGGTGCTGGATGTCTGGGCTGACAAGGTCGAGCAGGACAGCGACGGCCGCATCAAGATCGACCGTTATCCGTCGATGCAACTGGGCGGCACCCCGCCCGAGCTGATGGACCAGGCGATTGACGGCGTGGCCGACATCGTGTGGACCGTGGTCGGCTATACCCCCGGCCGCTATCCGTCGACCGAAGTGTTCGAATTGCCGTTCATGATGACCAATGCCCGCGCCGCAAGCCGCGCCTATTGGGAAATGTTCGAAGAGCACATGAAAGACACCGAGTTCAAAGATGTACATATTCTGGGCACTTGGGTACATGGTCCGGGCATGATCCACGCCAACCGCGAGATCAAGGTGCCGGGCGACATGGCCGGTCTGAAAATCCGCGGCGGTTCGCGTCTGATCAATGACTATCTGTCGGTTCTGGGCGCCACACCCGTCGGTATGCCCGTCCCCGCCGTGTCCGAAGGTCTGTCCAAGGGCGTGATCGACGGCACCACAATTCCGTGGGAAGTCACCAGCGCGCTGAAAGTGCCGGAACTGGTACACAACCACACCGAATTCGAAGGCAAGGCGCTGTATGTTCTGACCTTCGTTCTGGCGATGAACAAGGACCGCTACGACTCGCTGCCCGATGATCTGAAAAAGGTGATCGACGACAACTCGGGTCTGGAATTCTCGGTCTTTGCCGGTGGTACACAAGCCGATTCCGACGGTCCTGCACGTGAGGCGGCCGTGGCCTTGGGCAACAACATCGTGACCGTGTCCGAAGAAGACGCGAAAGCGTGGCGCGAGGCCGCCCAGCCTGTCTATGACGCATGGATCGCTGACATGGACACCAAAGGTATCGACGGTCAGGCGCTGATCGACGAGGCCACCATGCTGATGGAAAAGTACACCCAGTAACCAGACTGGTGCGCTGCGGCGTGTGGAGGCACGCGCCGCAGCTTTTCCGTTTGACCCTTACCCAAAATTCGGAGTCCACATGACACGCCTGGTCACCTGGCTTGCCCGCGCCACTGCCGTTCTTGGCGGTCTGGTTCTTGTCGTCCTGATCGCTCTGATGACCCTTTCGATCATCGGGCGGTATCTGGGTCTGGGCGAAATCAAAGGCAGCTACGAGGTGCTTGAGGCCGGCGTTGCCTTTGCCATCTTTGCCTTTTTCCCGGTCTGTCAGCTCTACGGCGGTCACGCGACGGTGGATGTGTTCACCTCTGCCATGCCGCCGCGCGGGTTGCAGGTGCTGCGGGCGTTTTGGGAGATCGTGCTGTCTGCCACCATCGTGTTCCTGACGTTCCGGCTGTCCGATGGCATGATGCGTTATGTGAACAACGGCGAAACCACGCTGTTCCTGCAATTCCCCGTCTGGTGGAGCTATGCCGCCAGTGTCGCGGCCGCCACGGTGGCGTCGGTCACAGCCATCTATTGCGCCTGTGCGCGTGTCGCCGAAGCGGTCCTGAGCCGCGCCTTTCTGCCCGATGACGAGATAGGGGAATAACGACAATGCAATGGTTCCTTGACCTTCTGCCCCTGTCTGACCTCAGCCGCCTTGAGCTTGGGTTCTGGTCGTTTCCGATCCTTCTGGGGCTGATCTTTCTGCGCGCGCCGATTGGCCTTGCCATGCTGCTGTGCGGTATGGGTGGCTGGTATTTTGCCATGAACGGCAACCCCACGCCGCTGCTGGCCAAGCTGAAGTCCGAGACCTATTCGACCTTTTCCAGCTATTCGCTGTCGATCATCCCGTTGTTCTTGTTGATGGGGCAGTTCGCCACGCTGTCGGGCATGTCCACCGCCCTGTTCAAGGCCGCAGAAAGCTTTCTGGGTCACCGGCGCGGCGGGGTGGCCATGGCGGCCGTGGGGGCCTGTGCAGGGTTCGGCGCGATCTGCGGGTCGTCACTGGCCACCGCCGCCACCATGAGCCGCGTGGCCCTGCCGGAATTGCGCCGCTATGGCTATTCGGGCGGGTTTTCCACCGCGACGCTGGCCGCGGGTGGCACGCTGGGCATCCTGATCCCGCCCTCGGTCATTCTGGTGATCTACGCGATCATCACCGAACAGAACATTGCCAAGCTGTTTCTGGCGGCCTTTATCCCCGGCGTCCTTGCGGCGGTGGGCTATGTCATTACCATTTCGATCTATGTGCGGCTGTATCCCGAGTCCGCAGGCACCCGCGCCCCGCAGCCGATGTCCGAACGTTGGGCCGCGCTGGGGGCGACATGGCCTGTGTTGCTGATCTTTGTGGTTGTGGTCGGCGGGATTTATGCGGGCAAGTTCACACCCACCGAAGGCTCTGCCGTGGGGGCCGCGGGCACCGGGCTGGTGGCGCTGGTGTCAGGCAACCTGAACTGGGCGGTGTTCCGCGATTCGCTGATCGGCACGGCCAAGACCACGGCGATGATCTTTTTCATCGTGCTGGGCGCGGGGTTCTACAACGGCTTTCTGGCGCTGTCGGGCGTGCCGCAGTTCATGGCCGATTACGTGCTGGGGCAGGGCCTTAGCCCGTGGGTCGTGCTGATCATCATCCTGTTCTTCTATCTGGTCTTTGGCTGCGTGATGGACAGCCTGTCGATGATCCTCCTGACTGTGCCGATCTTTTTCCCCGTCATCTCGGCGATGGATTTCGGCATGTCGCCCGAACATGTGGCGATCTGGTTCGGCATCCTTGTGCTGATCGTGGTCGAGGTCGGGCTGATCACGCCCCCTGTGGGGATGAACCTGTTCATCATCAATGCGATGGACCGCACGACCCCGATCACCGAGACCTACAAGGCGGTGATGTTCTTTGTCGGCAGCGACATCGTCAGGGTGGCGATCCTTGTGGCCTTCCCGGCCATCACCCTGTTCCTGATCCCCTGAGAGGTATCAAAATGACCCATACGCCGATCCTTGCCCCACATTCCGTGACGCGCGAGGATCGCGCGGACGGGTCCATTCTGCTGCGTGCCGACACGCCGCTGGGCGACGTGGCGCGCAACAGCGGCGTCTGGCTTGATCATTGGGCGCAGACCACGCCGGATGCGGTGT
Organism: Sulfitobacter sp.; assembly: GCA_034669925.1. GTDB lineage: Bacteria > Pseudomonadota > Alphaproteobacteria > Rhodobacterales > Rhodobacteraceae > Pseudosulfitobacter. The sequence continues at coordinate 1,764,613 of JAXMOM010000001.1, read as the reverse complement.
TTCTGGCGGAACGGTCGGGCGCAGGCTGGCGGCGTGAAAGCTACGCCAGCGCACGGCAAAAAGCGCGGGCGATTGCGGGGTGGATGCTGGGGCAGGGCATGGGCCCGGACACGCCTGTGCTGATCCTGTCGGGCAACAGCATCGACCACGCGCTGCTGACGCTGGGGGCGCATTACGTCGGTGTGCCGACGGTGCCCGTGGCCGAGCAGTACACGCTGATCCCCGCAGCACACGGACGGCTGGATTACGTGGTGAACCTGATCAAACCCGCCCGCGTTTTTGCCGCCGATGGCGCGGCCTATGCGGCGGGGCTGGCGCGGGCGAACTGCCCTGCGATTGCGTCTGATCCGGGCGATACCGGCGCCACGCCGCTTGCCGATCTGCTGGCCCATTCCGATGCCGGGGTCGATGCGGCCTTTGCCAGTGTCGGGCCGGATACGGTGGCCAAGATCCTGCTTACATCAGGCTCTACCTCGGACCCCAAGGGGGTTTTGACCACCCAGCGGATGATGACCACCAACCAGACCCAGCTGGCCCAGGGCCTGCCATTCCTGCGCCAGCGCCCGCCGGTGATCGTGGACTGGCTGCCGTGGAACCATGTCTTTGGCGGGTCGCATAATTTCAATATGGTGCTGTCCGGTGGCGGCAGCCTGTACATCGACGATGGCAAACCGCTGCCCGCGCTGTTCGGGCGCACGCTGGAAAACCTGTCGATGGTGCCCGGCACGGTCAGTTTTAACGTGCCTGTGGGCTTTGCGCAGCTTCTGACAGCACTTCAGAACGATGCGACCCTGCGCGAGACGTATTTCCGCGACCTCGACATGATCTTTTACGCCGGTGCGTCCCTGCCCCAGGAAACCTGGGCCGGGCTGGAGGCACTGGCCGCCCAGACCGGCCGCCGCGTGCCGCTGATCACATCGTCCTGGGGGCTGACCGAAACCGCGCCGGGGGCCTTGCTGCAACAGGTGCCTGCGCGCGGAGCCGGTATCGTCGGCGTCCCCCTGCCGGGAGTCACGGTCAAGCTGGTGCCCGACGCCGACATGCGCTGCGACGTGCGGGTCAGCGGGCCGTCGATCATGCGGGCCTATCTGGACAACCCGACCAAGACCGCCGAGGCTTTCGACGACGAGGGTTACTTTATCACCGGCGACGCGATGCGGTTTGTCGATGAGGCCGACCCCAATCTTGGCCTGCGGTTCGACGGGCGCATGTCCGAAGACTTTAAACTGATGACCGGCACATGGGTGCAGGCAGCGAACCTGCGGCTTGAGATGCTGGCGCTGCTGGCCCCCTATGCCGCCGACATCGTGGTGACGGGGCAGGGGCGTGACCAGATCGGGCTGTTGATCCTTCCCAACCGCGCGGCCATCGGCAAGGCAGGGTTTGCGTTAGAGGCTGACAACGGTGCCTGCACCTGCCCCGACCTGGCAGACATCTTGCGCACCCGTTTGTGCGAAAGGGCGGGTGACGCCACCGGCTCGGCCACCCGCGTCACCCGCGCGCTGATTCTGTCAGACCCGCCCGACATGGGCGAAGGCGAGGCGACGGCCAAGGGCAACATCAACTTTGCCAGGCTGCTGGCCCGCCGCGCCCCGCTGGTGGACCGTCTGTATGACGACGCAGACCCGGCGACGATCACGATCTGACGTCAAATCTTGCACTAAGTTGCGCAAAGTGCGCGGTCCTGTTGCGATATCCTGAGATTGGCGCACGATAGCGCACAAATCGAGATGTCTTTGGGAGGAGCGTCTATGTCCAGCGTAGCCAGCGCGAATGCAGCCAGCTATTTCGTCGATCGTCATGTGGAAGAGGGGCGCGGCGGCAAGGTTGCCTTTCGGGAATACGGCAGCGGGCGCAGCCTGACCTATGGCGATCTTGCGGACACCTCGGGGCGCGTCGCCACCGCCCTTGCGCAGCACGGCATCGTGCCGGAACAGCGGGTTGCGATGTTGGTTCTGGACACCATCGAATTTCCGCAAATCTTCTGGGGTGCGCTCAAGGCGGGGGTCATTCCGGTTCCGCTGAACACGCTGCTGGCCACATCGGTCTATGACGCGATCCTGCGTGACAGCCGTGCCACGACGCTGTTCGTGTCGGATGTGCTGTATGACACGGTCGCACCGGCACTGGCGGACAATCCGTTCGTGAAAACCGTTGTCGTGATCGGGGGCGCAGCACCTGACGGCACCACGTCCTATCAAAGCTTTCTGGACACCGCCGACGCCCCCACCGTGGCCTTTGACGCGAATGCGGACGAGGTGGCGTTCTGGCTGTATTCCTCAGGCTCGACCGGCCAGCCCAAGGGCGTGCATCACATCCACTCCAGCCTGAAAGCCACCGCCGACACCTATGGCGCGCAAGTGCTGGGGGTGCGCGAGGATGATGTTGTGTTCTCGGCGGCCAAGTTCTTTTTCGCCTACGGGCTTGGCAATGCAATGACCTTTCCGATGGCGGTGGGGGCCACGACCGTGTTGTTTGCAGGCCGCCCCACGCCGGACAGTGTCGTGGACATTCTGAACGCCGAACAGCCCACGGTGTTCTGCGGCGTGCCCACGCTTTATGCTGCCTTGGCGGCCTTTATGGACAAGAACGGCCCGGCCAAAGCGCCCTTGCGCCGCTGTATCTCGGCGGGCGAGGCACTGCCCGAGGATGTGGGGAAGCGTTGGGAAAAACACATGGGCGTCGAAATTCTCGACGGTGTGGGGTCAACCGAGATGCTGCACATCTTCCTCAGCAACCGCCCCGGCGATGTCGTCTATGGCACTTCGGGCGTGGCGGTGCCGGGCTATGCGGTGCGGCTGGTGGATGAGGCGGGGCAGGACGTGGCCACCGGCGAGGTGGGCGAACTGCTGGTGCAGGGCGACAGCGCTGCCAGTTGCTATTGGAACCAGCGTGCCAAGACGCGCACCACGTTCGAGGGCACCTGGACCCGCACCGGCGACAAATACGAACGCCGCGATGACGGGCGGTTCGTCTACTGCGGGCGCACCGATGATATGTTCAAGGTGTCCGGCATCTGGGTCAGCCCCTTCGAGGTGGAAAGCGCCATCATCAGCCACGCCGATGTGCTCGAGGCCGCCGTGGTGGCCGCGCGCGATGACGACGGGCTGGAAAAGCCCAAGGCGTTCGTGGTGCTGAATGCGGGCGCGTCGCCCGACGGCATCGAGGCCGTGCTGAAAGAGCATGTGAAAACGAAAATCGGCAAATGGAAATATCCGCGCTGGATCGCCTGTGTCGATGAATTGCCAAAGACGGCAACCGGCAAGATCCAGCGTTTCAAACTACGCGAGGACGCATGATGGACTGGACCAACGGATTTATCGACATTGACGGGGCATCGCTGGAATACGCCTGTTTTGGCGCGGCACCCGGTGACGCACCCACGCTGGTGATGCTGCACGAGGGGCTGGGCAGTGTGGCGCAATGGCACGACCTGCCGCAGCAACTGGCCGATCAGACGGGCTTTGGCGTGCTGGCCTATTCGCGGGCGGGCTACGGCCAGTCGAGTGCTACCAGCCTGCCGCGCCCGCTGGATTACCAGACGCGCGAGGCGGTGGATGTGCTGGGGCCGCTGCTGGATGCGGCCGGGGTTCAGGACTGTGTGCTGCTGGGCCATTCGGATGGGGCGACGATTGCCGCGATATATGCGGGCAGCGTCAGCGACATGCGGGTGCGCGGGTTGGTGTTGATCGCGCCGCATTTTTTCACGGAACCGGGGGGCCTGGCGTCGATTGCCGCGACCAAGGACGCATACGAAAACGGCGACCTGAAGCAGAAACTGGCGAAATACCACGCCCATCCCGACAGCGCCTATTACGGCTGGCACGACACTTGGACGCATCCCGATTATGCCGCGTGGAACGTGGCTGACAGCATCGACCATTGGCGCATTCCGGTGCTGGCAGTGCAGGGCACGGACGATCCTTACGGCACGATGGCCCAGATCGACGAGATCGACAGCCGCATCTATTCACCGTTGGAGACGTTGGTTCTGGAAGGTGTCGGCCACGCGCCCCACCGCGAGGCGACAGACCGGACAATCGCGGCCATCACCGAATTCTGCGCCCGTCTCAAGCGTATGGAAGAGGCCGAGGTGGAACTTGCCTGAGCTGCCCGGCGGCACCCCTGCGCCGGCGCACGCCTATGTGCCCGGCCAGACGGCCCGCCACCCCGAGGGCTGGTTCGATCCGCTGAAAACGGTCAATGCCGACCCGTTCGACAGCCCCGCGATGCGGGCGGGTCTGGATTATCTGCACGCCGGATATTTCTGGGAATGCCACGAGGTGCTGGAAGTGGTCTGGCTGGCGCTGCCCGATCCGTCATCTGAGCGGCACATGGTGCAGGCGGTGATCCAGCTGGCCAACGCACGGCTGAAGCTGGCGATGGGCCGGCCCAAGGCCACGCTGCGTTTGTGCGCCATGGTGCAGGAACATCTGGTCGCCGGCCGCGCCAGCCGCCCGATTCCCGGCGCGACACCGCCTGAATTGCTGGACTGGGCCAAAATGACAGCCGAGCTGGCCGCGCAAGCGCAAAATAGTGAAGTATAATGCCAAAGATGCGCAGTATTTCGCCCTTCTCTTGGCCGAAACGCTCAGAATTTGTAACTATACTACATAATAAGCCAGTGCAGACCGCTTTGCACCCCGCCAAAAGGACACAGACACCGTGACCAAGATCATTGATTTCCGCACCGACCCCAGCAAATACCGCCATTGGCGCGTCGCATACGACGGCCCCGTGGCCAACCTGTTCATGGACGTGGACGAAGACGCGGGCCTGTTCGACGGCTACCAGCTGAAGCTGAACAGCTATGATCTGGGCGTCGACATCGAGCTGGCCGATGTGGTGCAGCGGATGCGGTTCGAACACCCCGAGGTCAAGGTCGTGGTGATGCAGTCGGGCAAGGACAAGGTGTTCTGCGCAGGGGCCAATATCCGGATGCTGGGCGGGGCCAAACACAGCCACAAGGTGAACTTCTGCAAATTCACCAACGAAACGCGCAACACGTTCGAAGCCGCCGAGGCCGACAGCGGGCAGAAATACATCGCCGCGGTCAAAGGGGCCTGTGCAGGCGGCGGCTATGAGCTGGCGCTGGCGTGTAACCATATCATGCTGACCGACGACAGCACGTCGTCCGTGTCCCTGCCCGAGGTGCCCTTGCTGGCGGTTCTGCCCGGCACCGGCGGGCTGACCCGCGTCACCGACAAACGCAAGGTGCGCCGCGACCGTGCCGACATCTTCTGCTCGACCGAGGAAGGCGTGCGTGGCAAGCGGGCGCAGGACTGGCGGCTGGTGGACGAGGTGATCGCCAACTCGAAATTCGACGAAACCGTGCAGGAACGCGCCCGCGAATTTGCGGAAGGTTCGTCAAAGGCGGATGTGGCACAGGGCATCACGCTGAACCCCATCGACCGTACGATCGCGGATGACGGCAGTGTGTCTTATGAACTGGTCGAGGTGGCGCTGGACCGCGCCGCTCGCCGCGCCACGATCACGATCAAAGGCCCCGAAGAGGACGCACCGGCCGATATGGACGCCTTCACCGCGCAGGGCGATGCGGCCTATATGCTGCGTCTGGCGCGGCAGTTGGACGATGCCATCCTGCACCTGCGTCTGAACGAGATGGAAGCGGGCCTGCTGGTGTTCCGCACGCAAGGCGACCCCGAAGGTTTCGCCGCGCACGAGGCGCTGTTGATGGACAATGCCGATCACTGGCTGGCCAACGAGGTGCTGAAATACTGGAAGCGCATCCTGAAACGCATCGACGTGACCTCGCGCAGCATGGCGGCGCTGGTGGAACACGGGTCGTGCTTTACCGGTATCCTTGCCGAAATCCTGTTTTCGGTCGACCGCACCTATATGATGGAAGACGAATTTGACGGCGACAACCGCCCCTTGGCGACGATCACCCTGACGGCTGCAAACTTTGGCCCGATGCCGATGTCCAACGACCTGACCCGTTTGCAAACCCGCTTCCTGGGCGAACCCGAAGCGGTGGACAAGGCAAAGGCCGCGATAGGCGAACAGCTTGAGGCGGAAGAGGCCGAAGAACTGGGCCTTGTCACCATGATCCTCGATGACATCGACTGGGAGGACGAGATCCGCATCTTCATGGAAGAGCGCGCCAGCTTCTCGCCCGACGCGATGACGGGGATGGAGGCGAACCTGCGTTTTGCCGGACCAGAAACGATGGAAACTCGCATTTTTGGCCGCCTGACCGCATGGCAGAACTGGATATTCAACCGCCCCAACGCGGTTGGTGCAGATGGCGCGCTGCAACGCTACGGCACCGGCAAGCGCGGCGATTACAACATGGAACGTGTGTAACTGAACCTGCGCAGCCGTCCGGAACACGGACAGCGCGCCGCACCAGATTGGAGAACGAAGATGATGGACCTGATCAACGTAAGCTACGACACCCAGATCCCCAACAACGTGGGGCTGAGCCAGGACAAGAAGGTGCTGAAAGCGCTGGAGAAATGGCACCCCGGCTATATCAACTGGTGGAACGACCTGATCCCGCAGAACTTTCAGGAATCGATGGTCTACCTGCGCACCGCCGTCAGCGTCGACCCCAAGGGCTGGGCCAAGTTCGATTATGTGAAAATGCCGGAATACCGCTGGGGCGTCCTGCTGGCCCCCGAGGTCGAAGGCCGCACCATTCCGATGGGCGAACATTACGGCGAACCCGCATGGCAGGAAGTGCCGGGCGAATACCGCAACATGCTGAAACGGCTGATCGTCATTCAGGGCGACACCGAACCGGGATCGGTCGAACAGCAACGGTTCCTTGGGCTGACCGCGCCGTCGCTTTATGACATGCGCAACCTGTTCCAGGTGAATGTGGAAGAGGGCCGCCACCTGTGGGCGATGGTCTATTTGCTGCAAAAATACTTTGGCCGCGATGGCCGGGAAGAGGCCGACGACCTGCTGGTCCGCTCGTCCGGTTCGGACGAAGCGCCGCGGATGCTGGGGGCGTTCAACGAGGAAACGCCGGACTGGCTGTCGTTCTTCATGTTCACCTATTTCACCGACCGCGACGGCAAGATGCAGCTTGAATCGCTGGCGCAGTCGGGTTTCGACCCGCTGTCGCGCACCTGCCGGTTCATGCTGACCGAAGAGGCGCACCACATGTTCGTCGGCGAAACCGGCGTGGGCCGCACCATCCAGGCGACGCTTGAGGCGATGGCGAAACACGGCATCACAGACCCCTATGACATCAACAAGATCCGCGATCTGGGGGTTATCGACCTGCCGACGATCCAGAAAAAGCTGAACCTGCACTATACGCTGTCGCTGGACCTGTTCGGACAAGAGGTGTCGACCAACGCCGCCAATGCCTTCAACTATGGCATCAAGGGCCGGTACATGGAGCAGCGGATCGACGACGATCACAAGTTGTCCGACGCCACCTATCCCGTCACCTCGATCAAGGACGGCAAGATCGTGACCGAAGACGTGCCCGCCCTGACCGCCATCAACATGCGCCTGCGCGACGACTATGTCCGCGACGCCGCCGGTGGCGTGGGCCGCTGGAACAAGCAGATTGCCAAGGCGGGCGTCGATTTCGAACTGAAGCTGCCGCACGAAGGGTTCCACCGTCAGATCGGCGTGTTCTCGGCGGTGGCCGTGGACCCCGATGGCAACATCGTCTCGTCCGACGAATGGACCAAGCGTCAGAACGAATGGCTGCCGACCAAGGCAGATGGCGACTATATCCAGTCGCTGATGAAGCCCTGCTATGAACCCGGCCAATATGCCTCGTGGATCGCGCCGCCCAAGGTCGGCATCGACAACAAGCCTGGCGATTTCGAATACGTCAAACTGCATATGGCCTGATGGCTTTGGCCCGGGGCGGGGTGTAACCTTGGCCCGGGCGCACGTTTTTCCGTCGCTCAGGAGACGACCCATGCAAACCAAACGCACCGTGGCCTATGCGCCGCAAACCCATGCTCTGGCCGCCGATCTGGCCGCCCTGCAAGGCCCCTGTGTCGGCTGCAAAGGCTGCGAAGGGCTGTGTCAGGCGTTGATCGACGCCATGCTGATCCCCGACATGATCCTGAACGGGCGCACCTCATGAACCAGCCGCTGAAACAGCACCTGATCGACCCCGAGATTTGCATCCGCTGCTATACCTGCGAGATGACCTGCCCCGTGGGCGCGATTGAACATGACGACAACAACGTCGTGGTGGATGCGGACAAGTGCAATTTCTGCATGGACTGCATTCCGGTCTGTCCCACGGGGTCGATCGACGAATGGCGCGTGGTCGATGTGCCCTATACGCTGGATCAGCAATACGCGTTTGAGGAACTGCCCGACCAGCAAGAGATCGAAACCGCCGCCCCGTCCGAAGCGGATGACGCGGTGGCCGACCCCATCGCGGCCCTTCTGGCCGAGGCGCATCAGGGGGCCGGCGGCAAGGCCCGCGCGCCCGTCAGCGCGGCCAAGGCGGCGGTGAATATGTACAACCTTGGCAAGCCGGCCAAGATGACGGTGCAGGGCAACTATCGCCTGACCGATGACCCCGACCACGACGTGCGCCACATCATTCTGGACCCCGGCGCGCTGCCGTTTCCGGTGCTTGAGGGGCAGTCGGTGGGGATAATTCCGCCGGGCACCGATGCCGACGGCAAGGCGCATCTGCCGCGTCTGTATTCCATCTCCAGCCCCCGCGACGGTGAACGCGCGGGCTATCACAACATTTCGCTGACGGTAAAGCGCGAGGAAAAGGGGCTGGCGTCGAACTATCTGTGCGATCTGGCGCAGGGCGACAGCGTGAACGTCACCGGCCCCTTTGGCGCGACATTCCTGATGCCCAACGACACCAAGGCACGGCTTTTGATGATCTGCACCGGCACCGGATCGGCACCTATGCGTGCCTTTACCATGCAGCGCCAGCGCAGCGGCGCCACGGCGCAGATGACCATGTTCTTTGGTGCGCGCACGCCAGATTCGCTGCCCTATTTCGGCCCGCTGAAAAAAGTGCCCGAAGCGCAGATGAAGCAGCATCTGGTGTTCTCGCGCACCGGCGACAGGGAATATGTACAGGATCGCATGATCGCCGAAGAAGAGGCGGTTGCCGGTTTGCTGGCGGATGAAAATACGTATATCTACATTTGTGGCCTGAAGGGGATGGAGGAAGGCGTGGAACGCGCCATGACCTCGATTGCCGAAAGTATCGGGCAGCAATGGACCGCTTTGCGCGATGCGATGCGCGAAGAGGGTCGCTATCATGTGGAAACCTACTGACGTGACTGAACAGACTTCGCCTTTTGTCCATGAAATCCGCGTGACATGGGGCGATTGCGACCCTGCGCGCATTGCCTATACGGGCCGTTTGCCGGTGTTCGCGCTGGATGCAATCAATGCCTGGTGGGAGGCGCATCTTGACGGGGACGGCTGGTTCCAGCTGGAACTGGACCGCAACATCGGCACGCCGTTTGTGAATCTGGCAATGGATTTCCGCAGCCCCGTCACCCCGCGCCACCGGCTGATATGCCACGTGTGGCCGCAGCGGCTGGGCGAAAAATCCATCACCTTTCGCGTGGACGCCTACCAGAACGATGTGCTGTGCTTCGAGGGCACGTTTACGTGCGTGTTCACCGTGGCGGATGTGTTCAAAAGCCAACCCGCCCCACCGGACATCCGCGCGGTGGTCACCCCGCTGATCCGGCCCTGAGTCATGTCAGACCTGTCCGACACCCCCACCGACAATCCGCTGATCCAGCGTCTGGCCGAACGGGTGCGCGCGGCCCGCAAGGCGCAAAAACTGCCGCGTCGGGCGCTGTCGGACCGGTCGGGCGTGTCGCCGCGCTATCTGGCGCAACTTGAGTCTGGACAGGGCAACATTTCGATCCTGCTGCTGGCGCGCGTGGCCGAGGCGCTGGGCGTGTCGGTGTCGGCCCTGCTGGCCGATGATGCGCCGCTGAGCGATGACACGTTGCGCGTGGCGCATCTGTTCCAGTCCGCAGGGCCCGACGTGCAGGGCCGCGTGCGTGCGATGCTGGCACCGCATACGCCCGGCGGCGCGCGGGCACAGCGGATCTGTCTGGTGGGCCTGCGCGGGGCCGGTAAATCGACATTGGGGCAGGCGGCAGCGGCCGCCCTTGGTATCCGGTTTCTGGAACTGAACAAGCTGATCGAGGCGCACGCAGGCATGCCGGTGTCCGAGGTTATGGCGCTGTATGGACAGGACGGTTACCGCGATCTGGAACAAGAGGTGCTGGGCGAGGTGGTCGACAGCGAAAGCCGTCTGATCCTGGCCGTCGGTGGCGGCATCGTGGCCGAACCGCAGACCTATGGCACCTTGCTGGAGCGTTTCCACACCGTCTGGGTGCGCACCAGCCCCGCCGAACATATGGCCCGTGTGCGGGCGCAGGGCGACTTGCGCCCGATGAAGGACAATCCGGCGGCGATGGACCAGCTCAAGGCGCTGTTGACCGCCCGCACCGCGCAATACGAGCGCGCGCAGGCTCAGGTGGACACCGCCAACCGGCCGGTGCAATCGTCGGTGAACGACCTGCTGGCGGTGATCGCCAAGCACCGCTTTGTCGAAAGCATTTCCGTTTGACCGAAACGGGGATTGTGGCGGCCTTGCAAGACAGCTTTTGGCTGGCGGCCGATCACCTTTTGATGTTTCACACCAACCCGTGGGAGCTGGACGAGGCGCTGGAGGCGGCGGGCTATGCCATGGGGCCATGTGCTGCGATGGACCTGCTGGGGCTGGACGTGGTGCTGGACCGCCGGCAAGGGGCGGCGTCGCCCATCCTGCCGCGCATGGTGGCCGAGGGGCGCATGGGCAAGAAGGGCGGCGTGGGGCATTACCGCTATCCCGGTGGCGGCGGCGCGGTGATCGACCCGCTGATCGAGGATCTGATCCTGGAAGAGGCGTGGTTTGCCAAGGTCACCCGCCACGACCTGCCCGACACCGAACTGGTCGCACGGATGCAGGCGGCGCAGGCGGCGGCTGTGGGGCAACTGCTGGGTCAGGGCGCGCTGCCCGAAGTGGTCAGGCGGGCCTGCCGGACGGGACTGCACGCGCCATAGACCTTGGCGTTGACTACACCGACGACACGGGGCTGCGGGCCTCTTGCAGCAGGGCGGCGATGCGGTCGGGATCGGCCACTTCGTTGATCAGCATCAGCACAAGGCGGGCGTTCAGCGCGTGGCTTTCGGCCTCGGACAGACCTGCGTGGGCTTGCATCAGCGCGTTGTAGATGCTGTCGCCGTTCGGGCCAAGGTTGTCTTGCAGGATCATGGGCGTTGTCCTTTGGCGCGGGCCATGGCGGCGGTGATGTCAGCGGCGTCTGCCGTGTCGAAACGGGCGCAAATGTGGCCGTCGGGGCGGATCAGATAGTGCCCGGTGCCATACCGCCGCGCCAGCTCGGGCGCGGGATGGGCGACGTGCAGGGGGCGTATGCCGTCGATCTGCGGGGCCGCGTCACCGATGCTCAGCAGGGTAAAGGCGCCTTGTGCCTGCTCCACCAGCCAACCGTCGCCCAGCGGCGCGTCGATCAGGGATTGGCCCACCAGCGGGTGATCCCCGCTTTGCAGGGGCATCCCGTGCAGCGAACAGGGCTGCGACAGGCGGCCCGAGTTGATCAGCTTGCGCGCAAAGGGGTGGGTTTCGGCAAGGTCCAGAACGGCGTTGCGAAACAGCGCCTCGATGGGGGTCTTGGGCGTCATGAAATTGGTGGCGCGGGACGAGTTCAGGATGTTTTCAGCCGACCCATGGCAGCGTTCGTCGCTGTAGCTGTCCAGCAAGGCGGCAGGGGCATCACCAGACAGGACCGCGGCCAGCTTCCAGCCCAGATTGTCCACGTCCTGAATGCCACCATTGCCGCCGCGCGCACCAAAGGGCGACACCACATGGGCGCTGTCCCCGACGAACAGCACGCGGTTGTGCACGAAATTGTCCAGCTTGGCGCAGCGGAACTTGTAAACGCTCATCCAGTCCAGCCGGAACGGCGTATCCCCGACAATGGCCTTGATCCGGGGGATGACCTTTTCCTCGGTCGCCTCGGCCTTGGGGTCTGTGTCAGGCCCCAGTTGCAGGTCGATGCGGTAGATGTTGTCAGGCTGCTTGTGCAACAGCGCCGACTGGCCGTTGTGGAAGGGCGGCGCGAACCAGAACCAGCGTTCTGGGCTGTCTGTCTCGAACGGGCTTTGCTGCATTTCCACGTCGACGATCAGGAAATGCTCTTCAAACGTCTGCCCTTCGAAGGGCAGGTTCATCCGCTTGCGCGTGGGGGATGCAGCGCCTTCGGCAGCGATGTAATAGTCGGTTTCCAACTGGTAGGTGCCATCGGGTGTTTCCACGTCGATCACCACATGGTCGCCCTTGTCGGTATGCCCCGTCACCTTGTTCAGAAACCGCAGGTCGATCAGATCAGGCAGTTCCTGGGCGCGTTCGACCAGGTATTGTTCAACGTGATATTGCTGAAGGTTGATGAAGGCGGGGTATTTGTGGCCCTCTTCGGGCAGCAGGTCAAAGCTGTAGACCGGCTTGTCGCCATGAAACAGGCGGCCCACTTTCCACGTCACGCCCTTGGCCAGCATCCGGTCGCCCACGCCGAGCCGGTCAAAGATTTCCAGCGTGCGTTTGGCCCAGCAGATCGCGCGGCTGCCAACCGAAACCACGTTGTTGTCGTCCAGCACCACCGAGCGGACGCCATGCTGCGCAAGGTCGATGGCCATCGCCAGCCCAATGGGGCCTGCGCCGACGATGACAATCGGATGGCGCGGCTCGGGCGCGGTCAGGCCGGGCGGGGCGATGTAGGGAAAGGGGGCGTAGTCATAAGCCATGATCAGTGGTCCTTTAAGGGTGGAGCGGGCCTGTCAGCGCGCCAAGGCCGATCAACAGGAAAAGCACGACGGTGGTCGCCTGCAGCTGATTGCGTTCGCGCGGGTGGCTGCGCGCCCAGTCGCGCAAGGCTGTGAGCGCCACAAAGGGGCCGGGCCACATCTTGCCGCTGTTTGCGATGGCGATGCGGCGGGCCTGAAACAGGGCGCGGAACATCTGGAACGCCCAGAGGGCAAAGACCGCTCCCTGTACCACCAGATAAACCACGCCCCAGACCGTCATGATTGCAGGTCTTCCCACATTTCCACGTCACGCTTGTCCGTCCAGATGCGCGGATGCGCGATGCCGCGGGCCTCGTCATAGGCGCGGGCGACGTTGAAGGGCAGGCAGTGCTCGTAGATCGCGTAATCGGAAAACTTCGGGTCGCAGGCTTCGCGCACGGCGTCCCATGCCTCTTTCAGCGACCCGCCACGTGCCGCGACACGGGCGGCGGCGGCATAGGTGCTGTCGACGAAATCGCGGGTGTTCTCGATGGCGGCGTTGACCATGTCCCGACCCACCAGCGCGTCACCGCGACCCGGTGCGATGGCGTCAACGTCGAACGCCTTGATCTTATCCAGCGTGCCGCCCCATTCGCCATAATATCCGTCGCCGCAATAGCAGGCCGAGTGGTATTCGACGATGTCGCCGGTGAACATCACGTTCTGGTCGGGCACATGGGCCACGATGTCGCCCGCGGTATGGGCGCGGCCCAGATGCATCAGGTCCACGCGGCGGTTGCCCAGATACACGGTCATCTTGTCGTTGAACGTGGTGGTGGGCCACGTCAGGCCGGGGATGCTTTCATGGCCTTCGAACAGGCGGGGAAAGCGTTGGAATTCGCTGTCCCAGTCCTCTTGCCCGCGTTCCGCGACCATGCCGCGCGCGGTGTCGGACATGATGATCTGGCCCGCGTCAAAGGCCGACGCGCCCAGCACGCGGACCGCGTGATAGTGGGTCAGCACCACGTGGCTGATCGGTTTGTCGGTGACGCTGCGTACGCAGTCAATGACCTTGTTGGCCAGACGCGGGGTGGCCTGTGCCTCGACGATCATCACGCTGTCGTCGCCGATGATAACGCCCGAGTTCGGGTCGCCTTCGGCGGTAAAGGCATAGAGGCCCTCACCGACTTCGGTGAACGAGATTTTCTTTTCGGTCATGTCCCCTTGGGACGCGAATGCCTTGGCCATGAGTTTGGTCCTTTTTTGGTCAGCGCCGGAGCCTCCGGCGGAAGTTTTTCTAGCAAGATGAAGCGGGATTACCGCTTGTAGGGATCGTCCAGCGCGGGCAGCACGGTGCCGACGCAGGGGCCAAAGCCGATGCGATAGCCATCGCCCGAGGCATGGCCATGCAGGCTCAGCGTGTCGCCGTCCTCGATAAAGCTGCGGGTGTCGCCGGTGTCGAGCGTGAAGGGTTCCTTGCCGCCCCAGCTGAGTTCCAGCAGGCTGCCGCGTTCGGATTTTTCTGCGCCCGAGATGGTGCCCGACCCCAGCAGGTCGCCCGGTGTCATCGGGCTGCCTGCGGTGGTGTGGTGCGCCAGTTGCTGCGCGGACGAGTAATACATTTCGTTGTAGTTGGTGCGTGCGATCACGCTGGCGTCCTTGCCCTTGGGCGCAAGGGTGACGGACAGGTCGATGTTGTACAGCATCGGGCCGGTGTCCTTGAGGTGGTCCAGCAGTTCGAATTCACGCGCGGGCGTGTCGGTGCGGAAGGGTTCAAGCGCGGCCTTGGTCACGATCCACGGGCTGATGGTGGTGGCGGTTGCCTTGGCCTGAAAGGGCCCCAGCGGTTGGTATTCCCACGCCTGAATGTCACGCGCCGACCAGTCGTTCAGCAACACGTAGCCAAAGATCGCCGCGTCGGCCTCGTCCACGGTCAGCGGGCCGTCGGAGGGGGTGCCGACGATGGCGCCCATTTCCAGTTCGATGTCAAAGCGCGCGCAGGGGGCGAAGCGGGGCTTGTCGTCGTTCGGTCCCTTAAGCTGGCCCCAGGGGCGGCGGATGTCGGTGCCGGACACCACGACCGACGACGCGCGGCCGTTGTAGCCGATGGGAATGTGCAGCCAGTTCGGCGGCAGCGCGTTTTCCGCGCCCCGGAACATGGTGCCGACATTGGTGGCGTGGTGGCGACCGGCGTAAAAGTCGGTGTACTCGGCCACGACCATCGGCAGGTGCATCGTGGCATCGGCCATGGGCACCAGCAGCGGCGCGACCTTGTCCTGATCGTCGCTGCTCTCGGACAGCAGTTGCATCAGGCGGTCGCGCAGGGCGGACCAGACGGCGGGGCCTTCTTCCATGACCTCGTTCCAGAACGGCACGTCGAACAGCGGGTATTCGGTCAGCGTGACCAGACCGGCATCTTCGGCGGCGGCCAGGTCCAGGATCATGTCGCCAATCGCCACACCGCAGCGCGGATCGTCGTCCCCGACCGAGAACACGCCATAAGGCAGGTTGTTCAACGGAAAGTCGGTGTCGGCGGAATTGGCGCTGGTGATCCAGCTTTTCATCAGGGGCATATGTGGTTCCTATGGATTGTGGGCGGCCACGCGCGGGCCGCCCGGTATTTCAGATCGGCGCGGGGGCGTTATTTCTTACCCGGCGTGCCGTCGAATTTCTTTTCGATGTCGGTCCAGCACTCGATGTAGTTGTCCTGCAACGGCGCCTCTTTCGCAGCGAATTCGGTCAGGTGCTGCGGGAAACGGGTTTCGAACATGAACGACATGGTGTTGTCCAGCTTCTCGGCCTTGAGATCAGCATTTGACGCGCCCTCGAACGCGTTCTTGTCCGGCCCGTGCGGCAGCATCATGTTGTGCAGCGACATGCCGCCGGGGACAAAACCCTGTGGCTTGGCGTCATACTGGCCGTAAATATTGCCCATCATCTCGGACATGATGTTCTTGTGATACCATGGCGGGCGGAAGGTGTCTTCGGTTACCATCCAGCGTTCGCGGAACAGGACAAAGTCGATGTTGGCCGTGCCTTCGACGCCGCTGGGGGCGGTCAGCACGGTAAAGATCGACGGATCGGGGTGGTCGAACAGGATGGCACCCACGGGGCAATAGGTACTGAGGTCGTATTTCACCGGCGCGTAGTTGCCGTGCCATGCGACCACGTCCAGCGGGCTGTGGCCAATCTTGGTCTGGTGGAACTGGCCGCACCATTTGATTGTCACTGTGCTGGGCGTTTCGCGGTCTTCGTATGCGGCCACCGGCGTTTTGAAATCGCGGCGGTTGGCCATGCAGTTGGCGCCAATCGGGCCACGGCCCGGCAGGTCGAACTTTTGCCCGTAGTTTTCGCAGACAAAGCCGCGCGCGGGGCCGTCCAGCACTTCGACACGGTAGACCAGACCGCGCGGGATGATGGCGATTTCCTGCGGGGCAAGGTCGATGACACCCAGTTCGGTGCAGAACCGCAGGCGGCCCTCTTGCGGGACGATCAGCAGTTCGCTGTCGGCAGAGTAGAAATAGCTGTCGACCATGCTGTCGGTGACCAGATAGATGTGGCTGGCCATGCCCACCTGGGTGTTCACGTCACCGGCAGTGGTCATCGTGCGCATGCCGGTCAGCCATGTGTAGGACTGGCCGGAATGGGGCACCGGATCCCAGCGGTACTGGCCCAGGCTGGTCACATCCTGCGGGATGTGCGGCGCGGATTTCCAATAGGGCAGGTCGATGCGCTCGTACCGGTGCGAATGTTTCACCGAAGGGCGGATGCGATAGCACCAAGTGCGTTCGTTCTGGTGGCTGGGCGCGGTAAAGGCGGTGCCGCTCAGCTGTTCGCCGTAAAGGCCATAGTTGACCTTTTGCGGGCTGTTCATGCCTTGGGGCAGCGCGCCGGGCAGGGCCTCGGTTTCGAAATCGTTGCCGAAACCGGGCATATAGCCGGGCGTGGTGCCGCCGGTGTCGGGTGCCTGGATCATGGTGCTGGGCTTGGTGTGCGTGTTCATTGCGATGCCTCCCGTGCGGTGCCTGATGCGGCAGCCTTGCAGATTCGTTGCATGTGTAATAGTTGAATTTGTAACTAACAACCGTCGCAGGTGGGAAATGGCCGATCAAGACACATTCGATCTACATAGTTTTCTACCCTATCTGCTGAACCAGGCCGCCGAGGCGTCGTCGCTGGATTTTCAAAGCGTGTACAAAAGCCGTTATGGGATGTTGCGCAATGAATGGCGGGTGTTGTTCCATCTGGGAATGTACGGGCGGTTGACCGCATCGGACATCCGCGACCGGTCGGGGCTGCACAAGACCAAGATCAGCCGTGCGGTGCAGCGGTTGGCCGAGCGGCGGTTTCTGACGCGCCTGCGTGACGATCAGGACCGGCGGGCCGAGCATCTGGAACTGACCCCGCAGGGTCAGGCCGCCTATCGTGATTTGCGCAAGATTGCCAAGGATTATGACGAAGCACTGGCCGAGATGCTGGGTGACGAAGACGTGGCCGCCCTGCGTCGCATGTTGTTGCGGCTGGCGCAGCGGGTGTCTTAGGGTCCTGACCCTAGAAGTCGACGGTCACACCCGGCAGGTTCAGCGCCTTGATCAGGTCGCGCAGCTCTTGCCGGGCGGCCACGTTCGAGATGTTCAGCTGTTTGACGCCGATGTCTTTCAGGTCCAGCAGGGTCAGCCCGCGCGGGAACAGTTCGCGAAAGACCACGCGCTCGGAAAAGCCGGGGGCGATGCGAAAGCCGATGCGCTTGGCCAGCATCTTGATCGCGCGTTCCATCTTTTCCTTGTTCACCATGCGCTGTGCGCCCATGCGGTTGCGCACCACGATCCAGTCGATGGGCTGCAAGCCCGCCTGCGCCCGCAACTGCCGCGCGTTCCACACCATTTCGGAATAGACCGATGGTCCCAGGATCTTGTCACCGGTCGCATCAATCCGCGCCAACAGGTCGAAATCGACAAAGCTGTCGTTCAGCGGCGTGATCAGCGTATCGGCCAACGAATGCGCCACCTGGCTTAGGCGGGTGTGGCTGCCGGGGCAGTCGATCAGGATAAAATCATTGTCCGGCTCCAGCGAGGCGACGGCGGCGCTGAGGCGGTGGTCATAGATGTTCTCGCCGGGTTTCAGCGTGCCGGGGTCGATCTCGGGCAGGTCGTGCACTTCGGGGCTGGGCAGGGTCAGCTCGGCGCTTTTCAGGAACCCTTGGCGGTTCTCGACATAGCGCCCGAAGGTGCGCTGCCGCAGGTCCAGATCCAGCGCGCTGACCTTGTGCCCCATGCGCGCCAAAGCGGTTGCCACATGCATCGACACGGTGGATTTCCCCGCGCCGCCCTTTTCGTTTCCGACGACGATAATATGCGCCATGCCTGTCCCCTTGCATCCGCTGTTTCTGTGCGGTTTGCCTTCTTTGGCACACTATATGTTGTGGATCGACCTGTGAAAAGCAGGGACAGGGGCAAAGCTGGCAAAAATGCCGGTGTTGGGGGTGGTTGTGGGGCAGTGTGACATTGCCACAAAGGGCAGCGCCAGACCGCGGGTGGGCATCGGAAGGTCAGTGGATACCACTTTATTTCTAATCTTTGGCGTGCGGCAGATGAGGCGCAAGACGGTGAGGAAGCGCCCGCCCATGGGGCGGTCGGGCGCTGCCCGGCGGTGCTACGCACCTTGATTCCGGGCTTTGGTGGACGTCCGCTTCGACCCGGGCATCGGACCTTGACCCACACCGCGCCCAAAGGCCGCTCTGGGTCAGTTACACGCATGCGGAATGGCTGCGCCGGCGAACCCCCGGGGCAGTTGTTTCATGTCATCTGATGTGGATCGTGGAAAGCCCGTTAAAAAAGGCGGCGCCGCCAGATCGGAGTGTGAGACAGGATTTTATCCCTGCATGTCTGAACCGTTCAGATATGGCGCGCCGCGCGCGCCTCTGGTCCTGTAGGCTGCCTGCGGGGTTGATGGCCCTGCCGGCGGGGTGTTGCAACGCGGCCAAGGATGCCGCCCACGGGTTAAGGTCGCGTGAGCAGGGCGCGCGGTGCATTCCCCCCAGAACGAAAAAGGGCGCGGCCATCGCTGGCCACGCCCTTCGTCATGATTGCGGTCAGGCTTAGAAGCCCAGACCGGCGTATTTGTTCTTGAACTTCGACACGCGGCCGCCGGTGTCCATCAGACGGCTGGAGCCGCCGGTCCACGCGGGGTGCACAGAGGGGTCGATGTCCAGCGACAGTTGGTCGCCTTCTTTGCCCCATGTCGATTTCATTTTCACCACGGTGCCGTCCGTCATTTTGACGTCGATCATGTGATAGTCGGGGTGTGTATCGGCTTTCATGATCCGGATCCTTACGCGCTGGCGCCCGACTTGGGCTTGTAGTTGGTGACTTCTGCGATACGCGCGGATTTACCACGACGTTCCCGCAGGTAATACAGTTTGGCGCGACGGACACGGCCACGACGCACGACGGTGATGTCTTCGATGTTTGTCGAGAACAGGGGGAACACACGTTCCACGCCCTCACCAAAGGAAATCTTGCGCACGGTGAACGAACCGGCAATGCCTTTGCCGTTGTTGCGCGCGATGCAGACGCCTTCGTAGTTCTGCACACGGGTGCGTGTGCCTTCGGTCACTTTGTAACCGACGCGGATGGTGTCACCCGCTTTGAAATCGGGGATTTCTTTCCCCAGCGCAGCAATCTGCTCCGCTTCGATTTGTGCGATCAGGTTCATCTGACCTTCTCCTTATGTGCTCGTGGTTGCTCCACGAAGATTTGCGCGCCTCAGAGCTTCCTGTCTTCACCGGGTCCGGCAGTGCCGCCCGCAGGGAGTGTTCAAGCATCGTTCCTTGTTATGCGTTTCACGCCGTGCTGGTTCATCGAAGAGATGCCACAGGCGAAACGGTCCGGGCGGCATGGGCCGATTCCGAACTTGCGCGGTATAGGGTGGATGTGCAGGCCCGGTCAAGGGGGCAGTCGGCGCGGGTGTACCCCTGCGCACTATGACGCAGGCGGGTTTTACACTGGCGCATTGCGGCGACCTTGGTAAAACGCGCGCATGGGTTCGTTTACGCCACCTCTGCACACCAAGACAACCGCGCTGATCCGCGCGGTGCATGTGCTGTTGTTCGTGGTGTTTTCCTGTCTGACGCCAGGCACCATGCCCGCCGCACAAGCGGGTGGTTTTACGCTGGTGCTGTGTACCGGTGACGGCACCACAACCGTGACGCTGGACGCCGACGGCAATCCGGTCGAGGCACAGCACGACCGCTGCGACTGGTCTGCGGGCATCGCCCATGCCGTGCTGCAAAGCCCCCTGATGGTGCCCGCAGCCCTGCAAATCCGCGCCTATGTGCCTGTCGCCCCGGCGGCGGCGCTTGTCACGGGACAACCGCAGCGCACCCAGAACCACACGCGCGGTCCTCCGATCCTTCTCTGACGCGAACCCTTTTCAACTTACTCCTGTCAGAGGACACATTTCCATGGTCTCGATCGACCCCACTGCCGCGCCTGCGCGGTCATCCGACACGTCTGCCTTTTACCGCGCCGCGTGGCGCTGGCATTTCTATGCGGGCCTCTATGTCATCCCGTTTTTCGCAATCCTTGCCCTGACCGGCATGACCATGCTGTGGATCGCCTTTCTGGGCGGTCGTGACGGCGAACGCATCCCCGTCGTGCCGCAAGAGGCACCGCTGGCCGTCAGCATACAGGCCGATGCCGCCCTTGCCGCCGTCTATGACAGCGTGCTGGTGCAATATGTCGCCCCGCGCGCCGCGGACCGCGCGGCGGTGTTCCGTGTCGACGTGGACGGGCGTGCCACGATGGTCGCAGTCGATCCCTACACTGCTGACGTGATCCAGACATGGCCGCGCCGGTCGGGGTGGTATGATCTGGCCGACAATATCCATTCCGAGCTGTTGCTGGGCGTGACCGGCGACCGGATGCTGGAAATCGCCGCATCGCTGGGCATGGTCCTGATCGCCACCGGCCTGTACATGTGGTGGCCGCGTGACGGCGGCTGGCGTCGGGCGCTGGTGCCGTCGTTCAAGGGGGGGCGCAGTGCGTGGAAGTCGCTGCACGGGTCCATCGGCCTGTGGATTTCCGTGGTGCTGGTGTTGTTCCTGCTGTCCGGTCTGTCATGGTCGGGTGTCTGGGGCGAAAAGATGGTGCAAGCCTGGAGCCAGTTCCCGGCCGAGAAATGGGACAACGTGCCCCTCTCGGACAAGACCCACGGCAGCATGAACGACGGGCCGAAAGACGTGCCCTGGGCGTTGGAGCAAACGCCGATGCCTGCGTCTGGCAGTGCTGCGGGCACCCCGGCGGCGGCCCCGTCACCGGACATCGACAGCATCGACGCGCTGGCCCGCAAGATCGGGTTTGACGGGCGCTACCAGATGAACCTGCCAAGCGGGGCGAACGGTGTCTGGACGCTGGCCCGCGATTCCATGAACAACGACAGCGTCAGCCCGACAGCCGACCGCACCACCCACATTGACCGCTTTACCGGCAATATTCTGGCCGATGTGCGCTATGACGACTATTCACTGGCGGGCAAGGCGATGGCGGTGGGCATCGCGCTGCACATGGGCACGCTGGGCATCTGGAGCGTTCTGGCCAACACGGCGTTCTGCCTGTGTGTGCTGACCCTGTGTCTGACCAGCGTTGTGATGTGGTGGAAACGGCGCAACGGCAATGGCCTGCGGCTGGCCGCGCCGCCGCTGCCGCGTGACATGCCGCTGTGGCAGGGCGCCGTGGTGGTCGGGCTGGCGGTCTCGCTGGCCTTTCCGATGGCCGGGCTGACGCTGTTGGCTGTGCTGGCGCTGGATGCATTGGTGATCCGGCGCATCACGCCGCTGAAACGGCTGTTGTCCTAAAGGGTGAAAACCGGCGCATGCGTGCTATGTTCCTTGAAGCAGATCAATAAGGACAGCACGCATGCCCAACACGGCCCTGATCACCGGCGCATCTTCTGGCATCGGTATGGAATTCGCCCGCTATCACGCCGCGCAAGGCGGTGATGTCATCCTGACCGCGCGGCGCAAGGATGCGCTGGACGCATTGGCAAGCGAAGTGCAGACCGCGCACAACGTCACCGCCCATGTCTTTGCGCTGGATCTGGGGGCCGAAGGCGGCGCGCAGGCGCTGTATGATCAGGTGAAGGCCGCAGGGCTGAGCATCGACATCCTGATCAACAACGCAGGGTTTGGCGGGCAGGGGCGGTTTCTGGACCGCGATCTGGCCCGCGACATTGCGATGATCGACCTGAACGTCAAAGCGTTGGTGACACTGACGCATCTGTTCGCGAATGACATGGTGGCGAACGGCGGGGGTAAAATCCTGAACGTCGCCTCGACCGCCGGTTTCATGCCCGGTCCCTTGCAGGCGACCTATTTCGCCACCAAGGCTTTCGTCAAATCCTTCAGCCAGGCGATTGATCAGGAAAACCGCAAGCGCGGGCTGACCTGTACGGCGCTGTGCCCCGGCTATGTCAAAACCGAATTTGCCGATGTCAGCGACCTGAACGGCACCGATCTGGTGAACAACGGCGGGGCCACGCCCGACACGGTGGCCCGCCACGGGTACGACGCGATGATGCGCGGCGATCTGGTGACGGTGAACGATGCCAAGCTGGGCTTTGCCGTGAACTGGATCATCCCGCTGTTGCCGCGCCGCATGGTGTTGAAAATGGTTCAGCGGATGCAAACCAAGAAATAGGGTCTAATAGGGTCTACTTGTCCCCTTGCCGGTCCCCGCGTTGGTCTTTGTGCTGTGCCCACAGGTCGGGCCGCCGCTCGGCGGTGATCTTTTCCGACATCTCGCGCCGCCATTCAGCGATCTTGGCGTGATTGCCCGACATCAACACCTCGGGGATCGCGCGGCCCTGCCAGTCGGCGGGTTTTGTGTATTGCGGATGCTCCAGCAGGCCGGCCGAATGGCTTTCGTCCACTGCACTTTCCGCATTGCCCAAGACACCGGGCAACAGCCGCACGGTGGCGTCGATCATCGCCTGCGCGGCCAGCTCGCCACCGGTCATCACGAAATCGCCCAAAGACACCTCGGTGATGCCGAATGCCTCAAGCACCCGTTCGTCCACGCCCTCGAACCGTCCGCACAGCATGGTCACCCCGTCGCACCGCGCCAGATCACGGGCCATCGCCTGATCGAACCGCCGGCCGCGTGGTGACATATACAGGATCGGCCAGCGTCCGCGCGCGTGGCTTTGCGCCTCGGCGATGGCGGGGCCGACCACATCGGCGCGCAGCACCATGCCGGCACCACCGCCCGCAGGGGTGTCATCGACATTGCGGTGCTTGGTCAGCCCGTGTTCGCGCAAATCATGGGTGTGCAACTGCCACAACCCGTCCTGCAACGCGCGCCCCGTCAGGCTTTCGCCCAGCACGCCGGGAAATGCACCGGGGAACAGGGTCACGATACGCGCCTGCCAGACGCCGACCAGATCGGGTGTCTCGTCCATCAGCGACGAAGGCTTGAGCGTCGCGCGAATGCTCTTGCGGCCATGTGATTTCATCGGTCTGTTCCTTGGGCTTTGGCCAGGATGGCTTGTTTGGCCGCCTTGCGTGCGTCACGGTCGGTATAGGTGCGGTTCGCTTCCAGCAAGGCCTGTAGCACAGATTGATCCAGCGCGGCATTGGCCACGGGCGGCGGCATGATCCGCGCCAGCGTCTCGGGCGGCATGTTGCACAGATCCAGCAAGGGCTGCGCGGGGCCCAGCCGCAAGGTCTGCGCTGCCTCAAGCCGGGCGCGAAACACGCGGCAGGGGACCGCTGCGGCGATGTCATCCACCACCCCGTCCAGATCCGCGGCGTGGCCATAGCGGGCCACGAAATCGGTGAAATCCAGCGTCATGGATGACGATTTCACATGCTCCCAATAGGCGCTGCGCAGCCAGTTTTCAGGATCGCGGGTCGAGGCATAGATCACCACCTCGCAGTCAGGGAAATACCGCTGCACCCACTCTACATAGATGCGCGCCAACTCTGGCGCGGCGGAGTAATCCGCCAGCTCGCCACGTCCGGGCATGTGGCCGGACAATTCTTCGGCGGAAATGACCAGCGTGCGGCGCGGCATGCCCGGCAACTCCTGCAACAGCATGTCGAACCGCCGCGCAACCTTGGCCAGCGAGATCTTGTCGCGCCACGTCGAATAGCCGCGCGTGGCGTGCAGCAGGTCGGTCATTTGCGGTTTCAGCCGCATGGCCAGGTGCGGTTTCAGCAGGGCGCGATTGGTCCGCAGCAGGTTTTGCACCGTCGACGTGCCGGTCTTGTGAAAGCCTATGTGCAGCACGATCTTGGCAGGCATCAGAAATCCTCGCGCTTCAGCGTGTCCTTGGCCACGCGCCAGTCGGCATCGGACAGGGCCGAGCGGTTCAGCGCCAGCATCGCGTCGATCTTGCCCTGGGGCGGGGCGGTGTTGTCGGGGGGGCGGGGCGTCAGCGCGGCAGGGTCGATGCCGCCCAGAAGATCCAGCAACGGCCCAAGCGGGCCAAGCGGCGTGTTGCACGCCTCGAGCGGTTGGGCGATGACCTGAATATGGGGCACCGCGTCGGCCACCTGTGCCACGATCTGTTCCAGATCGGCCGACCCCGCCATGTCGGCCGCGTATTTATCGGCGTCTTGTGTGATCCGCGTGGCCCGCAAATGCTGAACGTAGCAGCTGCGCAACCACGGCGCTGCGGCGCGGGTGGTGAAATACAGCACCTGCTGCGCATCCGGCGCGGCCGCGGCAAAGGCCTGAACCAGCGCCTCCATGATGCGCGGCGTGGCGTCATAGGATGTCAGCCCGCGCCGCCCGGGCATGTGACCGGCCAAGTCTTCGGAACTGATGACAATATCCTTGCCCCGCGCGGCCCAGCCATCGGCCAGCGCTGCGGCCTCGTACTGGATCAGCGCCAGATCGGTCTGGCTACGGCTGACGGAATAGGCGCGCGCAGCCTCGCACAGGGCCACCATGCCGGGGCGCAGGATGATGCGGCAGTGCGGACGCAGACCCTCGCGGTTGACCCGCAGGGTTTTCTGCACCGTGGTGGTGCCGGTCTTGTGAAACCCTGCGTGGATGATGATGCGCATGGCAGCCGTCTGTTCAGCCGCCATGCGCGATCACGGGCCGGGTCAGGCGATTGCGACAATGCCCAGAATGACCAGCAGGAACACGACCAGCGCGATAAAGACCAGAAATTTGGCGCCCGTCAATGCGGCGCCCGACAAGCGGCCAAAGCCCAACAAACCGGCCACGGCAGCCACGACCAGCAGGATCAGAATAAGTTTCAACATAGTGTATCCTTTCGCAGGCAGGCGCCAACCGCCCGTCTGTCAAGGAAACTCGCAAACCCGCTCGCGGTTCCGTGATCACGGCCACAGCCCCTCGGGCGGGTCGGCCACGATGCGCCCTGATGCCAGATCAACGGTCGGAACGGCCGCTTGGGTGAAGGGCAGCAATACCGTGGCGCTGCTGTCGGGCAGGGCCACCTCAAGCAGGTCCGCCGCCCCGTGGTTCTGCACCGATTTGACGCGCCCCAGTTCGGTGCCGCCGGTGTCGACCACCGTCAGGCCGACCAGATCGGCGTGGTAATATTCATCATCGGGCAGCGACGGCAACTGGTCGCGGTGCGCGTGCAGGGTCACGCCCTTTAGCGCGTCGGCCTGTTCCTTGGTCGCCACCTCGGCAATGCGCACGACAAAGCCGTTCTTGACCGAATGCACGATGGCCAGCGAAAACGACCGCTTGCCGGTCTCGTCGGTCAGCGGGCTGTAGGCTTCGATGTCTTCGGGGGCGGCGCAGAACGATTTGATCCGCACTTCGCCTTTTACCCCGTAGGCACCGCTGATGGCGCCCACGCAAACCAGTTCATCCTTGTTCACTTCACACCTCTGCATATTCCGTCGCGCATGGTGCCGCCCACATCGGTGCACCGTTGCGCGGCGGCCTGGCTTTCATAAATCCAACCGGCGGCAAATGCGACCGGCAACAGGACAATCAACCGAAACAGTTTGAACACAACTAACAAAGCCTTGATGCACGATTTACGCGGATTACCCTGTCGTCCCCGCCGCCGAGTGTCCAGAGCCGCCACATTTGCGGCACGCACGCCTGCCAGTCGCTTGCACGGTTTTTCGCCGATAGCGCAACCGCTTAGTGTTTCGGGGCACATCTTCCGACTTCGCCCCTTGCGCAGTCAGGGGCCGCATCCGATATGTGCTGCTATGACTGATTCATCCGCTCTCTCTCAGCCCGGCCTGCGCGCCCGCGTGGCCCGCTTCACCGACCGGCCTGCCTTTCAGAATTTCATTCTGGGCGTGATCCTGTTCAACGCGGCTGTTCTGGGGCTTGAAACCTCGGATCAGGCGATGGCGGCGGCCGGTCCGTTGATCAAGACGCTGGATACGCTGTGTCTGGCGATCTTCGTGATCGAGATCGTGCTAAAGATCTACGGGCGCGGCATGGAGTTTTTCCGGCGCGGCTGGAGCGTGTTCGATTTTGTGATCGTGGCGATTTCGCTGATCCCCGCAACCCAGGGCCTCAGCGTGCTGCGGGCGATGCGGATCTTGCGGCTGCTGCGGGTGATCTCGGTGGCACCGTCCTTGCGCCGCGTGGTGGACGGGCTGGTCAATGCGCTGCCGGGGGTGGGGTCGGTGTTCCTGCTGATGGGCGTGATTTTCTACATCGGCGCGGTGATGGCGACCAAACTGTTTGGTGCGGCCTTTCCCGACTGGTTCGGCACGCTGGCGCGGTCGGGCTATTCGCTGTTCCAGATCATGACGCTGGAAAGCTGGTCGATGGGCATCGTGCGCCCGGTGATGGAGGTTTACCCCTATTCGTGGACTTTCTTCATCCCGTTCATCATGGTCACGACCTTTGCCGTGGTGAACTTGCTGGTGGGTCTGATCGTGAATTCGATGCAGGACGCGCACAACGAGGAAACCAACGAAAAGACCGACACCTATCGCGACGAGGTGTTGCAGCGCCTGTTAGAGATCGAAGCATTGATCAAGGCGCAGGACGGCCAGCGCAAAGACTGAGGTGCCGTTGGAAATCGGTCGCAAAGCCGCGCATCGTCGGGCCGTGGTGCGGCGATCCGACTTCTGTGACTGGCACTTTATGGCAGCAAAGCACATCCGAGCTATCCGTGGAACACAACAGCAGCCAAATCGCCGTGCCGGCGGACGGCCCGGCGATGCGCGGCGGCCTGCGGCCTTGTTCCGCGCGCGGAAACGCGGAAAGGGCTTACCCCTGCCATTCGCAGCATCTTTCATGAAGGACCGCCTGGCTCCTGCCCTACGGATGCAACGCCGCACCCTGGGGCAGGTATCTTTCGCAAAAGCCGGTTTTGCTTGGCGACCGGCATCCGCACGCTTCTGACCCCACACGAAAAAGACCCGCCCCACCTGCGTGGAACGGGCCTTAAATCAGATAACAGTCAGAGTTACTCTTCTGCGGCTGCTTCTTCTGCCGGTGCGTTGGCGGCTTCTTCGAGGGCAGCTTTCTTGGCCGCTTTCTCTTCGACGCGCGCCTGGGCTTTCTTGCCGGGTGTGCCCTTGTTGGGGTTGTTACGCTCGGTTTTCTCTTTCACGCCAGCGGCTTCCAGCATACGGGCCACACGGTCCGTGGGCTGCGCGCCTTGGGCGATCCAGTGCTGGATGCGCTCGATATCCATTTTCACGCGGTCTTCGCTGTCTTTGGCCAGCAGCGGGTTGTATGTGCCCAGTTTCTCGATGAAACGGCCGTCGCGCGGCATGCGGCTGTCGGCGGCTACGATACGGTAGAAGGGGCGTTTCTTGGAACCGCCGCGGGCGAGACGAATTTTCATGGCCATGGTTGGTATCTCCTAAGTGATGGCTTGGACGGGGATGGCCCCGTTTCAGGATTGGTGCTGTTTGTGGTGCTGAATGACTTCAGCGATGATGAAGTTCAGGAACTTCTTGGCGAATTCGGGGTCGAGGTCGGCCTCGGTCGCCAAATCTTCAAGCCGTGCGATCTGCGTGGCTTCGCGCGCAGGGTCGGACGGGGGAAGGTCGTGTTCGGCTTTGAGTTTCCCCACAGCCTGAGTGTGTTTGAACCGCTCGCCCAAGGTGTAGACCAGGATGGCGTCCAGCCGGTCGATGCTGGCGCGGTGGCCTTTCAAAAGCTCGGCGGCGCGTGTGACAGGATCAGACATCTATTTCTTCTTCCCAAAACCGGACAGACCCGACGGCAGGCCCATGCCGCCGCCCATGCCACCCAGACCGGCGGGCAGTTTGCCGCCCATCTGTTTGGCAGCGGCTTCCAGCGCCTTGGGGTCCATGCCTGCGGCCATCTCTTCGGGGCTGGGGCCGCCCTTGCCGAACATGCCTTTCATGGCCTGTTTCAGCATGCCGCCTTTGCCCATCTTGCCCATTTTCTTCATCATGTCGGACATCTGGCGGTGCATTTTCAGCAGCTTGTTCAGTTCCGACACTTCCATGCCCGCGCCGCGCGCGATGCGCTTTTTGCGGCTGGCCTGAAGCAGGGCAGGGTTGGCGCGCTCTTTCTTGGTCATCGACTGGATCAGGGCGATCTGTTGTTTCAGGATCTTGTCGTCAAAGCCTGACGCCTCGACCTGTTTGGCCATTTTGCCCATGCCGGGCATCATGCCCATCATGCCTTGCATGCCGCCCATCTTGATCATCTGTTCAAGCTGCATGCGCAGGTCGTTCATGTTGAACTGACCCTTGGCCATGCGCTTCATCATCTTTTCGGCCTGTTCGGCCTCGATGGTTTCCTGAGCCTTTTCGACCAAGGCCACGATGTCGCCCATGCCCAGGATACGGCCCGCGATCCGCTCTGGTTCGAACGTCTCCAGCGCGTCCATCTTCTCGCCCAGACCGACGAACTTGATCGGCTTGCCGGTCACCGCACGCATCGAAAGCGCCGCACCGCCGCGCCCGTCGCCGTCCATCCGCGTCAGCACAACGCCGGTGATGCCGATACGGTCGTCAAAGTTCTGGGCGGTGTGCACGGCGTCCTGACCCGTCAGGCCATCGACCACCAGCAGCGTTTCGCGCGGGTTGGCGACATTGCGCACCGCTTCGACCTGTTGCATCAGCTCTTCGTCGATCGACAGACGGCCCGCCGTGTCCAGCATATAGACGTCATAGCCGCCCATGCTGGCCTGTGTCTTGGCGCGTTTGGCGATGGCGACGGGGTCTTCGCCCTTGACGATGGGCAGGGTGTCGACACCGATCTGCACACCCAGAATGGCCAGCTGTTCCATCGCCGCCGGGCGGTTGACGTCCAGCGATGCCATCAGCACGCGCTTGCCGTCGCGGTCTTTCAGCCGTTTCGCCAGCTTGGCCGTGGTGGTGGTTTTACCGCCGCCCTGCAAGCCGACCATCAGGATCGGCGCGGGGGCGTTGTCAATCTTCAGCGCGCCGGGTTCGCCCTCGCCGGTCAGCGTGTCGATCAGTGCGTCGTGCACGATCTTGACGACCTGCTGGCCGGGGGTAATCGACTTGGTCACCGCCTGCCCTGTGGCCTTGTCCTGCACGGCCTTGACGAAATCGCGCGCCACGGGCAGCGAAACGTCGGCTTCCAGCAGGGCCACGCGCACTTCGCGCAGGGCGGTTTTCACATCCTCGTCGGACAGCGAACCCTGTTTGGTCAGACGGTCAAAGACCCCGCCAAGCCGTTCGGATAGATTTTCAAACATGCCAAGCGCCTTTCGTGCCCGTTTCGATCTGCCCCCTATGTAGGAAGCGGTGAGGAATTTCCCAAGTTCAAACCAAGAGCGCCCCCGTGGGCGCAACGCGCTGACGGAGGGCGATCCCTGATCTGTCAGGGACCGGAAGGCTGATGCTCCCGGATGTTGGGTGCGCGTTTACGGCGCGGGGCGGCCCGAGTCAACAGCGCGTCAACAGCGCGTCAACAGTGGGCGGACCTGACGCTAAAGCCATGCGTTGATGGCAGCGACCATTTTCGGCGGGCCGGACAGGTTGGAATAGGCCGTCACCAGCGGATGCCGCCCCGCGCTCATTCCGCCCGTCAACAGCAGGACAGGTCGCGCCAGCGTCGTGCCCTTGGACCCGACCGTGGTTTCCAGCTCGGCATGGCTGACGTCTTGCAGCGCGTGGGTGACCTGTTTGTATCGCAACAACGACTTGCGCCGGATCGTGACGGTTCCGGCCTTGCGGTCAAAGATCACCTGCAACCGCTCGACCAGCGCGATCAGCACAACCGCCCCCAAGCCGCCGCCAAAGACGGCAAAGATCAGACCGAACATCAGTTCGCTTGACATGATGAACAGGCCACAGCCGACAAAGACCAGAATGAACCCCACCATCATCAGCGCCAGAAACCACGGGGTTTCGTCCAGGATCAGCCGGTCGGGGGTGTCTTGCAGCACTTTCATGGCGCGGGTCGGGGTAAAGTGGTGAAAACGGAAAAAGGCATGAAAAATCCGGCGCACTGAATGAACAATGCGCCGGATGCTAGGGCCGGTTGGCCCGTTCTGTCAAAGCCTGTGTGGCGAAGGGGAGCTTACGCGGCCAGTGCAGCCACTTGTGCCTTGGCTTCGGCAATCGACCCTTCGGCATCAACCGCCAGGCGGTCGGCGGCGACCACTTCAACATCGCTGATGCCGATAAAGCCCAGAATATGACGCATGTAGTTGGTGGCAAAGTCGATCTCGGACCCGACAGGTGTGCCGCCGGTCGCGGCAACCAGAATGGCGCGCTTGCCTGTCACCAGACCTTCGGAGCCGGCCTCTGTGTAGCGGAATGTCATGCCCGCGCGACAGATCATGTCGACCCACACCTTGAGGTTGGTCGGAATGCCGAAGTTGTAAACAGGAACGCCGATCACCAGCACGTCGGCGGCTTTGACTTCTGCGATCAGCGTGTCGGACAGCGCCAGCAGTTCCTTTTGCGCGTCCGTACGGTCGGCTTCGGGGGTAAAGTTGGCGCCGATCCAGCTTTCGTTCATGTGAGGAGGGGCGTCGAACAGGTCGCGTGTGACAACGTCACCGTTCAGGCGGGCGACAACATCTTTGCTCAGGTCGCGGGTGACAGAGCTTTCGCGGCGGGCAGAGGCATCAATGTGCAGAATGGATTTGGCCATTTTCAGGTCCTTTCAGGAGGAGTGTTCTGACCGGAAACTAACCATTGTAAATTCACACGCAATTGGCCAAACCTCACAGTGAATGTTGAAAAACGCACACAGTGAGTTGGGTGGCCTTCAAATGGACAACTGGGACGAAATCAAAACGGCCTATCAGGTCGCACGCATTGGAACGGTCAGCGGTGCGGCGGACGTGCTGGGTGTGCACCATGCCACCGTCATCCGCCATATCGACGCCCTGGAGTTGCGGCTGGGGGTAAAGCTGTTCCAGCGTCACGCGCGCGGCTATACCGCGACCGAGGCGGGCGAGGATCTGCTGCGCGTGGCCAAGGCAACGGACGACCAGTTCAGCCAGTTGGTCGGGCGCATCAAGGGGCGCGGGGCCGGTGTGTCGGGTGATCTGGTGGTGACATCGCTGACCGCACTGGTGCCGCGCATGGTGCCGCTGCTGACCGAGTTTCAGCGCAAGAACCCCGAGGTGGTGATCCGTTACCTGACCGGCACGCGCCTGTTCCGGCTTGAATACGGCGAGGCCCATGTGGCCATCCGGACAGGATCGCCCCCGTCGCAGCCCGACAACGTGGTGCAAACCCTGTCACGTCAGCGCATGGGGCTTTTTGCGTCGCGCCGGTATGTCGAGGAATACGGGATGCCCAAAACCTGGGAGGATTGCGGCGGCCACCGCTTTGTCGGCACCAGCGACGACCAAAGCCGCGCGCCGTTCAACAGATGGATACGGGAAAAAGTGCCCGAGGCCGTTTTCAGCTTTCGCAGCGACGAAGACCGCGCCATCGAGCAGGCCATCCACAGCGGCGCGGGCATCGGTTTCACCGCAATGCTGGAAGCCAAGGCAAATCCCGATCTGGTCGAAATGTTCCCGCCCGAGGGCGACGAATGGTCGGCGCCGCTGTGGCTGGTGACCCACGTCGATTTGCACCGCACAACCAAGGTTCAGGCGTTCCTGACGTTCATCAAGGCGGCGGCAAAGGATTGGGACCTGTGATGTCAAAGCTTGGCGCGGGGGCGCAGGGGCATCTGGCAATGCTGGCGTTTTCAGCGTTGGTTGCGGGATCGTTTTCGCTGGGGGTCAAGGCAGCCAATGCCATTGAACCGGCGGCCATGAACGCGGCGCGGTTTGCGCTGGCGGCGGTGGTGATCGGTGCCGTGGTTGCCGCGACCGGAAAGGCGCGTGCAGCGCATTGGCGGGCGCCGTGGCGCTATCTGGTGCTTGGCGGATTGTTCGGCATCTATTTCGTGCTGATGTTCGAGGGGCTGAAAACCGCGCCGGCCGTTAGTGCGGCTGCAGTGTTCACCCTGACACCGATCCTTGCGGGCGGGTTCGGTTGGCTGGTCTTGCGACAGGTGACCACTCCGCGCATGGCGCTGGCGCTGGCCATCGGTGCGGCCGGAGCGGTCTGGGTGATCTTTCGCGCCGATCTGTCGGCACTGGCCAACTTCGAGATCGGGCGGGGCGAGGCGATCTATTTCGTCGGGTGCGTGTCCCACGCGCTGTACACACCGATGGTGCGAAAGCTGAACCGGGGCGAGCCGGCGGTGGTGTTCACGCTGGGCACGCTGATTGCGGGCTGTCTGCTGCTGACCGTCTATGGGTGGTCCGACATCATGGCGACCGACTGGTTGAACCTGCCTGCAATTGTCTGGATCACGCTGGTCTACATTGCGATCTTCGCCAGTGCGTCAACCTTTGTGCTGTTGCAGTTCGCCACCCTGCGGCTGCCTTCGGCCAAGGTCATGGCCTATACCTATCTGACGCCGTCGTGGGTGATCGTCTGGGAGATCCTGCTGGGCAATGGCGCGCCGGGCGGCATGATCCTGATCGGTGTCGCATTGACGATACTGGCACTGTACCTGCTGCTGCGCGATGACAGCGCCGTGAACGGAATGTGAGCAAGGCGGGAACCTTTCCGAACAATGCAACGTTAACCCTTCACAAATTGAATAAATGAAGGATCTGTCATGCGTGGTATTTTTTACATCATTGGCGTTGTCGTCGTCGTTCTGGCCATTCTGCGTCTGGCAGGCCTGGTCTAAAAGACAGGCGAACTTAACGCTCTGAAGCATCGGGCTGGGCATCATTGTCCAGCTCGATTGCCAAGAAACGTTCGAATGCATCCAGGTTCACCGGCTCGAACTGCCCGAACCCCTGCATCCAGACTGACGCGGTGCGCATTGCGTCAGGCTCCAGCTTACACCACTTGACCCGCCCGCGCTTTTCCTGAGCGATCAGGCCTGCGCGCGTCAGGATCGTCAGGTGTTTCGAGATTGCCGCCAACGACATCTCGAACGGCTCGGCCACGTCGGTGACGGCCATATCATCCTCTAGCAACATCGTCAGGATCGCCCGCCGCGTCGGGTCGGCCAGTGCCGCGAATATCTGATCCAGATCATGTGCCATTCCCTGTCATAGCGGGGCCGCGCGCTGAATAGAAGCGTCACCAGCGCGGATGCACCGGCCCCTGTGATGGCCAGCGATGCGCCAGTCGCGCCTGCGTGGCGGGGTCCAAACCCATGTCTCGGGCCAGATGCTGGTCGATGCGCGGTTCGCGTGAAGGCCTGAAAAACGCGAGCAGGCGTTTGATCTGTGACGGTTGGGCATGGTTAATCTGCCCGCCCAAAGCGGTTTTCTTGCAAGAGCGTTCCATGAAACACCTAATATTTATGTGGTTTCCACGCTTATGCGCCTCATATTGCGCCCACTCAATCCGGATAAGTTTGACAAGACCTGTGCGATAAATGCACATATTGCCCATGCAACGCCCGCTTCCCCCGCTCAACGCCTTGCGCGCCTTCGAGGCCGCCGGTCGCCATCAAAGCTTTTCCCGCGCCGCAGACGAACTGCGCGTCAGCCATTCGTCGATCAGCCGCCATGTGCGCGGCCTTGAGGATTGGCTGGGGGCGCAACTGTTCCGCGACCTGCCGCGTGGCGTCGCACTGACGCCGGACGGGGCGGCGTATCTGGCGGATGTGTCTGGTGCGCTGGAAAGGATCAGCACGGCAACCGACCGGCTGATCGCCCGTCCCGCAGGCGTGTTGGTGGTGAATTCCGAGCCGCTGTTTGCGACGAAATGGCTGGTGCCGCGTCTGGGGGCGTTTCACGCGGCCCACCCCGAGATCGAGATCCGGCTTGAGGCATCGACCGGTCTGGCTGATGTGGCGCGGTACGAGGCCGACATTGCCATCCGCTTTCTGGCCGTCGCAGGGTCGGACCCGCAGGCGATCCTGCTGAGCGACGCGCCCATCTATCCCTATGCCGCGCCTTCCCTGATACCCACCGCTCCCGATGACCCGGCGGACCTGCTGCGCCATCCACGTCTGCGCGACCGTTACAAGGATACATGGGCGATATGGGCCGAGCTTGCAGGCCTGCCGCCGCCCGAGACCGACGCCACATGGCGGATGCGCGCACATCTGGCGATCGAGGCCGCCGTGGCGGGGCAGGGCGTCTACATGGTGTCCTCCGACGTGGTGGCCAACGATGTGGCCGCAGGGCGGTTGCACCGGGTGTCCGACATCGGTTTCCACGATGGCGGCTTCTATCTGGTGCAGGCGCAGGGCAGCGCGCGGCGCAGGGCGATCCGTATCTTTTCCGACTGGATGCTGGAGCAGGCCGCACCCTGGCGTGGTGGCAGTGGCTAGGAAGATCAACCAAACGGTTGAATATGGAAAACGGCCCATTGTAAGGGTTTGGGGCCAGGGGTGGACTCGCACGGCGTGAATGTGAGGCTAGATATACCGTTTAAAATCAGTATATTATCGCGATTTCATTCCGGCGCACCCCGCCATTGACTCAAAACCCGCATCACCGTAGCTATCCCCTCAAGTTTCCAAGTGGGGGACACCGCGTGGCGGGGCCAGAAGAACAGCAGCGAATGCGGGATCTCGAGGCCAAGATCAAAGCCCTGAAGGGCGAAGACAAGCCGGAGGCCCACCACTACGACGACCACCACTCTCAGGCCCAGATGGCCTGGCGGATGGTGATCGAACTTGTAACCGGTCTGGGGATCGGTTTCGGGATCGGATACGGGCTCGACAGCCTTTTGGGCACCAAGCCCTGGCTGATGATCCTGTTCATACTTCTCGGCTTCGCGGCCGGCGTGAACGTGATGATACGCAGCGCCCGCGAAATGCAGAGAGACGGAATGGCCAAAGCGGCCGACAGTGACGACGCCCCGCGGGGCACAGACGAAGGGCCCTGAGAATGGCAGACGAAGCACACAGCGCAGCAGCCACAACCGGCGCAGACATGGCACATGGTGCCGATGCCGCACACGGTGCGGACGGTGGTCTGGTCTTTCACCCGATGGACCAGTTTCTGGT
The DNA here is from genome assembly GCA_034669925.1 of Sulfitobacter sp. Taxonomy (GTDB): domain Bacteria; phylum Pseudomonadota; class Alphaproteobacteria; order Rhodobacterales; family Rhodobacteraceae; genus Pseudosulfitobacter. The sequence continues at coordinate 1,729,421 of JAXMOM010000001.1, read as the reverse complement.
CAAGCCGCTGTTCGGCCAAGCCGGTGATCCGGTGTTCTGGTACACGCCCACAAACGTGACGCTGTGGCTGGGTCTGGCTGTCGTCGCGATCTTTGCGCTGATGGTTCTGACCACATCGCGCCGCGCCGTCATCCCCTCGCGCGGTCAGTCGGTGGCCGAGCTGGCATATGGCTTTATCTACAAGATGGTCGAAGACGTGACCGGCAAGGACGGGGTGAAATACTTCCCCTACATCATGACGCTGTTCATGTTCATCGTCGTCGCCAACTTCCTTGGCCTGCTGCCAACAGCGTTCACGCCCACGTCGCACATCGCTGTGACCGCGCTGCTGGCGATGGCCGTGTTCCTGGCCGTGACGATCCTGGGCTTTGTCCTGCACGGCTTCAAGTTTCTGGGCCTGTTCTGGGTTTCCGCAGCACCGCTGCCGCTGCGCCCGATCCTGGCCGTGATCGAAATCATCTCGTACTTCGTGCGCCCTGTCAGCCACTCCATTCGTTTGGCGGGCAACATGATGGCGGGCCACGCGGTTATCAAAGTTTTCGCAGCATTTGCCGCGGTCACGGCCATCGCGCCGATCTCGATCGCAGCCATTGCCGCAATCTACGGGCTTGAGGTTCTGGTGTCCTTTATCCAGGCCTACGTCTTTACCATTCTGACCTGCGTGTACCTGAAGGATGCTTTGCACCCTGCGCACTAAGGTTCGGTCTACTACGCAAATCAAAATTCCATCGTAAGGAGAAAATCATGGAAGGCGATATCGCACAAATGGGTCAATTCATCGGCGCAGGCCTGGCCTCCGTCGGCATGGGTGGCGCAGCTATCGGTGTGGGCAACGTTGTTGGCAACTTCCTGGCGGGCGCCCTGCGCAACCCGTCGGCTGCCGCTGGCCAGACCGCAACCATGTTCATCGGCATCGCGTTTGCAGAAGCTCTGGGGATCTTCTCGTTCCTCGTCGCCCTGCTGCTGATGTTCGCCGTCTAAGCGTCTGACGATTATTCCTTACGCATTGGGCGGCGCGGTCAACCCGTGCCGCCCATTGGACTGATTGTTTGACTGGAGGCCATGATGGCAACTGAACCTATTGACCTAGAAGTCGCAGGAACCTGCACGGATGCAGCTGGCAGCGCCATCGGCATGCCGCAGCTGTGTGACGCTTGGTTCGGCAACCAGATTTTCTGGCTGCTTGTCACTCTGGTCGTGATCTACTTTATTCTGTCACGCATTGCTCTGCCCCGGATCGCCGCCATTCTGGCCGAACGTCAGGGAACGATCACCAATGACATCGCTGCCGCCGAAGACCTGAAAGCCAAAGCGCTTGAGGCCGAGGCCGCATATGACCAGGCACTGGCCGACGCCCGTACCGAAGCAGGTCGTATCATCGACGCCGCTAAGGCCGACATGAAGGCTGATCTTGATGTCGCCATCAAGAAAGCCGACGCCGAGATTGCCGAACGTGCAGCCGAAGGCGAAAAAGCCATTGCCGAAATCCGCGAAGGCGCGCTTGTCGCCGTCAAGGACGTGGCCAAAGACACCGCGAAAGAACTGATCGTGGCGTTGGGTGGCAAGGCAGACGCAAGCACCGTAACCGCTGCGGTCGACGCACGGATGAAGGGATAAGACGATGAAAAAACTGATCGCCCTGTCCCTGATCCTTTCGGCATCGCCCGCGTTTGCTGCCAGCGGCCCGTTCTTTTCGTTGCGCAACACCGACTTTGTGGTGCTGATCGCGTTCCTGATCTTTGTTGGCGTTCTGTTGTACCTCAAGGTGCCCGGCACGCTGACCGGGATGCTGGACAAACGCGCGACCGGTATCAAATCCGAACTGGAAGAAGCCCGCGCCCTGCGCGAAGAGGCCCAAACCCTGCTGGCCAGCTACGAGCGCAAGCACAAAGAAGTTCAGGACCAAGCGGACCGGATCGTTGCCGCAGCCAAGGAAGAAGCCACAATCGCGGCGGAAGAAGCCCGCGAAGATCTGAAGAAATCCATCGCCCGTCGCATCGCGGCAGCCGAAGGTCAGATCGCATCGGCAGAAGCTTCGGCTGTGAAAGAAGTGCGTGACCAGGCTGTGACCATCGCCATTCAGGCGGCCCGTGACGTGATCGCCAAGCAGATGACCGCGGCGGACGCGAACAAGCTGATCGACGAGGCCATCGGCCAAGTGGATGCAAAGCTGCACTGATCCCGACCGGATTGAAAACATTTGAAACCCGGGGCCTGCGCCTCGGGTTTTTTCGTTTTTGGGTCAGGGGTGCGGTGGGGCAGTGTACCAAACCACAGCGGCCAGCGCGCAAATTGTGATTTCAACGGCAAAGGTCCAGTGCAGCAGGAACGATGCGACCCACCAATCCTGCGTGGCAGGCACAACGACCAAGGGAGCGGACCAATCTGTAATCGGCCACCCCCATGTGATTTGTCCTGCGACACTGTCCAGCAAAAGATGCAGAAGCGCCCCCGCAGAAACACCCAGCATGACGGCATTTCCACGCCAGCATCCGATCAGCGCGAGCATGCCCCACAGCGCAGGTTTGTGCGTTAGGTATGCGTGGTGATGGTGTTGTCGCGCGTCCACCAGATAGAACCAAAGCAGGTCAATATCCGGCAGGACAGAGCCTGCCAGAACGGCCGCCAGGACCGTGCGCGTGGTCTGTGGCCGCAGTCCGCGTACCGCCAGGTAGGCCGCAGGCAGATGAGCAATGAACATCAGGCTTGGGTTTCGTGGTCCAGCCGTTGCCGCGCCACATCCTCGTTACGCTCGGCCTTTTGCTGGTCACGCAGGGCGCGTTCGACATAGTCCAGATGCGCCTCGACCGCCGTGCGGGCGGCGTCGGGGTCGCGGGCTTGCAGCGCGTCGTTGATGGCGCGGTGCTGGTCCAGCAGGTCGCTGCGGGTGGTGCGCTGTTTGAACATGACCTGACGGTTGTAGAACACGCCGTTGCGCAGCAGGTCGTACATGGACCGCATCATATGCAGCATGATGACGTTGTGCGACGCTTCGACGATGGCCATGTGAAACTGCGCGTCCAGCGCGCTTTCTGCATCGGCGTTGCGGGCGGGGTGGGCGGCGACCATCTTGTCGAAAATGGTCTGCACGACCTGTAGATCCGTGTTCGACCCCAACCGCGCGGCGCGTTCGGCGGCCAGCCCCTCCATGTCGCGCCGGAACGACAGGTAGTCAAAGACCGCCTCGTCGTGGCGCGCAAACAGTTGTGTCAGCGCCGGCGCAAAGGCCGAGCCCAGAACATCGGCCACGTAGACGCCGGCACCGGGGCGGGCGGTCAGCAGGCCGGTGTCCTGCAAGCTGCCGATCGCCTCGCGCAGAGACGGGCGTGACACACCCATCCGGTCGGCCAGCTCGCGCTCTGACGGCAGGCGTTCACCGGGGCGCAGGATGCCGCGCAGGATCAGCTTTTCGATCTGGCGCACCACGGCGGATGACAGCTTTTCAGGGGTAACGGGGCGAAACGGCATTGGGCATCCTTTTGGAATTGGTCAAATCATATGACCACCCGTCGTCCGGGGTAAAGGGCCGCCTGTGCAGGCTTTCACCAGTTGTTAAGGAAGTTGTACGTAATTTGAACGAATGCGTACATATATTCTGATCCTGATTGGTGTGGCTCTGACCGCTTGCAACACCCCCGGCCCGCATTTTCGCGGCCTGCCGGCCACGCGGGTGACGGTGGATGGGTCGACCTTTGACGTGCGCGTGCGCGACCGTCTGGCCGAGGCGCTGCGCGTCAACATGGAATACGCGCCCCGCTTTGGTCCGATCCGCGACCGGGCGCGCGTGGCGATGGAACAGGTGTCGGGCTGCAAGGTCACCGAAGTGCGCGGCGATCAGGCGCTGGCGACGGGCTTGCTGGATTGCGGCAACGGCCCGCCCGCGCGGACCATGACGGCGGGCGGACAGTACGAATGTTTTGCGGTCAGCGCGCTTGGTTCCGATCCTGTCTACGCGTGCGACCGGATTTAGTCGAGGGCAGCGGAACAGACCCCAAATGCGCAATATCTTGTGGATAACTGCGGGGTTCACCGCCTTCCCTAGCGGTTGTCGTTGACAGGTCGTCATGGCCTCCGTCATCCTGTGGCGCAGTGGAATCGGACCAAAGGCAGGCATTTGCGCTTTACCAAGCTGAAACTGACGGGCTTCAAAAGCTTTGTGGACCCCACCGATCTGATCATTGCCGATGGTCTGACCGGCGTTGTGGGGCCGAACGGCTGTGGTAAATCGAACCTGCTTGAGGCGCTGCGCTGGGTGATGGGTGAAAACCGCCCCACCGCGATGCGTGGCGGCGGGATGGAAGACGTGATTTTCGCCGGTGCGGCGACACGCCCCGCCCGCAACTTTGCCGAAGTCAGCCTGCACATCGACAACAGCGACAGGCTGGCGCCTGCGGGGTTCAACGACCACGACCATATCGACATCGTGCGCCGCATCACCCGCGACGTCGGCAGCGCCTACAAGGCGGGCGGAAAGGACGTGCGGGCGCGTGATGTGCAGATGCTGTTTGCCGATGCCTCGACTGGGGCGCATTCGCCTGCGCTGGTCCGGCAGGGGCAAATCTCGGAACTGATCAACGCCAAACCCAAAAGCCGCCGCCGCATTCTGGAAGAGGCGGCGGGCATTTCGGGCCTGTACCAGCGCCGCCACGAGGCCGAGCTGAAGCTGAAAGGGGCCGAGGCCAACCTGACCCGCGTCGATGATGTGGTCGAGCAACTGGCAGCCCAACTGGCGCAACTGGCACGGCAGGCGCGTCAGGCCGCCCGCTACCGCGAGATCGGCACCGAGTTGCGCCGGACCGAGGGCATGTTGCTGTACCGCCGCTGGCGCGAGGCGGACGATGCGCGGGCCACGGCGGACGAGGCATTGCGGACACGGGTAACGGCGGCAGCACAGGCCGAGGCGCGGGTTCAGACCGCGATCAAGGCACGGGCGGCGGCCGAGGACGGGCTGCCAGCGCTGCGCGAGGAAGAGGCGATTGCCGCCGCGTTGCTGCAACGTCTGATCGTCCAGCGCGACACGCTGACGGACCAGGAGGCGCAGGCGCAGCGGACGATTGAAACGCTGGTGGGCCGTATTGACCAACTGGCCCGCGACATCGACCGCGAGGGCGGGTTGAACCGTGACGCGGGCGAGACCATCGAACGGCTGGAGTGGGAACAGACCGAACTGCGCAAGGCGGCAGAGGGGCATGACGCGCGGCTGGAGGCTGCTGTAGACGCCGCGCACGAGGCCGCGTCGGTGCTGCAGGACCGCGAGGCCGATCTGGGCGTTCAGACCGAGGATGTGGCGCGGTTGTCGGCGCGGCACAGTTCGGCGCAGCGGCTGCTGGATGACAACCGCAAGACCGAGGATCGTTCCGAAACCGAAGCGACCAAGGCGCGCGATGCTGTGGCCGCGTCGCAGGCGGCGTTGACCAAGGCGGGCACAGATTTCGAAGCAGCCGAACAGGCGTCGCGGGTGGCCGAGGAAACCGCCCAGCGGGCCGATGCCGCGCTGACCGCCGCCGAGGTGGCCCGCGCCGATGCGCAGACCCGCGAGGCGGATGCACGCGGCGAGCGGTCCGAGGCCGAGGGCGAGATGAACGCCCTGCGCGCCGAAGTGGCCGCGCTGGCCAAGCTGGTGGAGCGCGACACCGCTGAGGGTGGGCAGATTCTGGACCGGTTGCAGGTTCAGAAAGGCTTTGAAAAGGCACTGGGGGCCGCGCTGGCCGATGATCTGCGTGCGCCGCAGGTCGAGGGCGATGGCCCGTCTGGCTGGGCTGTTCTGCCGGCCTATGACACGGATCAGCCGTTGCCGGACGGGGTCACGCCGATTTCACAGCATGTGTCGGTGCCTGATGTTCTAGCGCGGCGCATGTCGCAGATCGGGCTGTGCGATGCTGATGATGCCGCGCGTCTGCAAGAGCAGTTGAAACCCGGTCAGCGGCTGGTGTCACCCGAAGGGGACCTGTGGCGCTGGGACGGGTTCCGCGCCTGGGCTGAGGATGCACCGTCGGCGGCGGCGCTGCGGTTGCAACAGCTGAACCGGCTGGAAGAACTGAAGCAGGGGCTGGAGCACGCCAGCCAGCGGGCCGAAGGCGCGCGGTCCGCGCACGAGGCGCTGACGGCGCGACTGGCGGAACTGTCCAACGCCGACAAGGCTGCCCGCGAGGCGCGCCGAGAGGCGGATCGTCTGGTGGCGGACGCGGGCCGTGCGCTGAGCCGTGCCGAGGCGGATCGCAACCTGGCCGAGGGGCGTCTGGAATCGCTGTCGATGGCGGTGAAGCGCCACGAGGAAGAGGCGATGGCGGCCCGGTCCCGCGTGCAGGAAGCGCAGCGGGCGCTGGACGAGCTGGACGATGTAAGCGAGGCGCGCGCCGCGGTTGAAGATTTGCGGATGACGGTCGAGGCGGCGCGGATCACGATGATGTCGCGGCGGTCGGCGCAGGATGAATTGCGCCGCGAGGGCGAGGCCCGCACGCGGCGGTCGCAAGAGGTGACCAAGGAGCTTTCGGGCTGGCGGCACCGGTTGGAGACTGCCGAGAAACGGAGTGCGGAACTGGTCGAGCGCAAGGCGCAGTCCGAGGCCGAGTTGAAGGCCGCGCAAGCCTTGCCGACCGAGCTGGCCGCCAAACGGGACGAGCTGTCCGAGATGATGGCCGAGGGCGAGGACCGCAAGGCGGCTGCCACCGATGCGCTGAGCGTGGCCGAGGGCGTGCTGCGCGAGGCGACCGTGACCGAGCGCGAGGCAGAGCGCGCCGCGTCCGAGGCCCGCGAGGCGCGCGCGGCGTCCGAAGCCCGCGCCGAGGCAGCGCGCGAAACCGTGCAGGCCGCCGCCGAGCGCATCGCCGAAGAGCAACAGCAGACGCCCAACCAGTTGCTGACCGCACTGGATGTCGACCCCGGCCAGATGCCCCGGTCGGACGCATTAGAGGCGGATGTGAACCGTCTGAAACGCCAGCGCGAAGCCCTGGGCGCGGTGAACCTGCGCGCCGAGGAAGATGCGCGCGAGGTGCAGGAAGAGCATGACACGCTGGTCAGTGAAAAGGCCGATCTGGAAGAGGCGATCAAGACGCTGCGGTCGGGCATTGCCAGCCTGAACCGCGAGGGGCGTGAACGGTTGCTGACGGCGTTCGAGCAGGTGAACAGCAACTTTTCATTGTTGTTCACGCATCTGTTTGGCGGCGGCGAGGCCAATCTGGTGATGGTGGAATCGGAGGATCCGCTTGAGGCGGGTCTGGAAATCATGTGCCAGCCACCGGGCAAGAAGCTGTCGACGCTGAGCCTGTTGTCGGGGGGCGAGCAGACGCTGACGGCAATGGCGCTGATTTTTGCGGTGTTCCTGGCCAACCCGGCACCCATCTGCGTGCTGGACGAGGTGGACGCGCCGCTGGACGATGCCAACGTGACACGGTTCTGCGACCTGCTGGACGAGATGTGCCGCCAGACCGACACGCGGTTCCTGATCATCACGCACCACGCGGTGACGATGGCGCGGATGGACCGGCTGTTCGGGGTGACCATGGGCGAACAGGGTGTGAGCCAGCTTGTCTCGGTCGATCTGAAAAAGGCGGCGAAGCTGGTGGCCTAAGGGCTGATCCTGACACCTGAACACGAAAACGCCCGCCCCCAGAAGGGACGGGCGATAAACTGCGCTAGAAGCAAACCTTACTTGGTTTCTTTCATCGCTTTCAGGCTTTCTTCGGTCATGTCGACATAGACACGCACTTCGCCGGCTTCGGCATCACGCTGGATGTTCAGGCTTTCCATGTCCACACGGACGTGGTCTTCGCCGATGCCCAGGAAGCCACCGATGTCCAGCTCGGCGCCGGTCAGTTGACCGTCAGCTGACACATACAGTTCGCCAACTTCACCGATGTCTTTCATCTGTGCGTCATAGACGACTGCACCTGTCAGATCTTCGGTTGTCAGGTCAGCCAGCTCAACTTGCGACCAGCCGTCAACGTTCACTTCGGGGCGATTTGCAGTGTACACGTTGGTTTCGTCAGCCATGGCGTTGTCGGTATCCATGGTTTTGTCGGCTGCCATGTCGTCGGACGCTGCGTTGTCCGTGTCGGTCATCGCAGGTGCTGTTGCGGCTGTGTCCGAGTTGGTCATCGCGGGATCTGCCGCTTTTTCCGTGTCGGTTGCTGCTGTGTCGGTTGCCATGGCACCCGTTGCGGTGGTGTCAGCTGCGGCATTGTCAGCCTGGCTGTCTTCTGCCCATGTGCCGATGGCGGATGCGTCATATTCCGGGGCGTTTTCCAGCGAGGCGGCTGTGCCGTTGAACACGACGTAATATTCGCCGCCGTCATTCATGCCGCTGACCAGGTGCAGTTGGTCCATGCTCAGCGCGACACTGCGTTCGCCCATGCCCAAGAAGCCGCCGATGTCCAGCAGGACAGCGTTCACTTCGCCGTCGGGGCTCATGACCAGGTCATTCACTTCGCCGACGCGTTCCCATTCGATGGCGTCTGTGTCGATCTCGGTCGCGGTCACGTCGGATTCTGTGACGTAGACAGCTTTGCCGATAAGGTTCGAGGCGCGCACGGTTTGGGCGCTGGCCACGTTTTCGGCGCTGGAGTCAACGAAGGGCGATTGCGGTGTCGCAGTCTGCGCGTAGGCAGTGGTTGCCATAAGGGCTGCGGCTGCGGTGGTGGCTAGAAAATGTTTCATGTGATCCTCCTGATCGTGATGACTTGATGTCAGCAGAACACGGGCGGATCGTTGGTTGTTCCGGGAATTTTTGAGTTATTTCGGTTCCTTATGTCTGGTGACATAAGGCGGATTCCTGCCTGTCCCCGGGCAGGATCACGATTCATCCCTTGGTTTCAACGGGCCCGCCCAGTTTCACCCATTCCGAGAAACCGTTCTTGAGGTGGGCTGCCTTGAATCCCATGTCATTTAACGTATCGACTGAAATTGCCGACCGCCAACCCGAGGCGCAGTGGAACACGAATTTGCGATCCTCGGCGAAGATGTCCTTGAAGTAGGGGCTGTCGGGGTCGACCCAGAATTCCAGCATTCCGCGCGGGCAGTGAAAGCTGCCGGGGATATATCCGGTGCGTTCGCGTTCGCGCGGGTCGCGCAGGTCGACGATCTGCACCTTGGGGTCATCGACCATGGCGATCAGGTCGGCGGTTTCGATTTCCTCGATGCGGGCGCGGGCGTCGGCGACCATTTGGGCGCTGGATTTCTTAAGAGCCATGGCGGTGTCCTCTACAGTTGGTTCAAAAGCGCAGGCGTGGGCCATGCGTCGGCGGGCAGGCCCAGCCGTTTTTGTTCGGCTTGTACGGCGGATCGGGTGCCTGATCCCAGAATGCCGTCAATCTTGCCAACGTCATAGCCCTTGTCTGACAGACGCTGTTGCAGTTGTTTCATCTGGTTGCTGTCCAGTCCGGCATCGGGGTTGCCTGCGTCATAGACGGGTGCGCCGCCCAGCCGGGTGGCGAAATAGGCGGCGGTCAGCACGTAGGTGAACGACTGGTTCCATTCAAAGTAAACGTTGAAGTTGGGATAGGCGAGGAAGGCCGGCCCCTTGTGGCCCTGCGGCAGGATCAGCGATGCTGGCAGGTCGGCCAGCGTGCCGTTGCGTGCCTCGACCCCAAGCGCCTGCCAGTCTGCTGTGGACATGACCGTGTCCAGCCCGCTTTGCGACCAGTCCATCGACGCGGGCACGCTGACCTCTTGCAGCCATGGCTGTCCTGCCTGCCAGCCCAGATGGTGCAGCATCTTGCCGCCCGAGGTCAGGGCATCGGGGGCGGATGTCTTCAGGCTGACATGGCCGTCGCCGTCGGCATCGACACCGTTTTCGATGATGTCCATGGGCAGCATCTGGACCATGCCGATCTCGCCCGCCCATGCGCCCGTGGTGGTGCGCGGGTCAAAGTCGTCGGCGGCGTGCAGTTGCATCGCGGCCAGCACCTGCGGGCGGAACAGGTCGGGGCGGCGGCAGTCGTGGGCCAGCGTGGCCAGCGCGTTGGCTGTGTTAAAGTCACCCTGAAACGCGCCGTAATCCGTCTCGAACGCCCAGAAGGCCAGAAGCACGGTGCGGTCCACGCCATAGGTTGCTTCGATGTTGTCAAAGACGCTGTCGTATTGCTGCGCCAGTTGCTTGCCCTTTTCCAACCGCTGGGACGAGATCAGGCGGCGGGAAAATTCGATGAACGGTTTCTGGAACACGCCCTGCGCCTGATCGGCCTTGAGCACGGCAGGGTCCTGACGCACGCCGGACAGGAATTCATCGGCGGATGCTGCGGGAATGCCCATGCCGACGGCTTCGGCTTTGAGGCCCGCCTTGAAGTCGGCAAAGTCGCCGCCGCATTGGGCAAAAGCCGTTACAGGCAGGGTCAGGGCAAGGGCAAAAGAGGCAAGGCGCAGCATATCGGGTCCAGTTCAGAACAAGGAAAGAAGGGCGGCAACGCCCAGAAACACACCCCAAGTCTTCCACAGTATCGCACAGGCGGCGTCAATGTCTGCGGGTGTCAGCGGCACGCGTCCGCCGTCGTTGACCCATGCCAGCGGCTGAATTGTGCCGTCGTAGCTGCGCGGACCGGCCAGTGCGATGTTCAGGGCACGGGCCATTGCGGCCTCGGGCCAGCCTGCGTTGGGGCTGCGGTGGCGGCGGGCGTCGGCGGTGATGGCGTGCCATTGGTTCAGGCCACCAGACAGGGCCGCGATGATCAGGGCGGTCAGGCGGGCCGGTATCCAGTTCAGCACATCGTCCAGACGCGCGGCGGCCCAGCCGAAGTGCAGGTATTTTTCGGTGCGATAGCCGATCATGCTGTCGGCGGTGTTCACGGCCTTGTAGATCACCAGCCCCGGCAGGCCGCCGATCAGGAACCAGAAGGCGGGGGCGATGACGCCATCGCTGAGGTTTTCGGCGGCGCTTTCGATGGCGGCGCGGGCGGTGGCGCTGGTGTCCATGTCGCGGGTGTCGCGGCTGACGATCATCGCGACGTTGCGGCGTCCCTGTTGCAGTGACATGCGCAGGCCGTCGGCCACGGCGCGAACGTGTTGCACCAGCGACCGCTGCGCCAGCAGGATCGCGGCGGCGAGGGTGATGATGACGGGGCCGAACAGGGACAGGACCGCGCCGATTGCGCCGCCGCCCAGCACCAGCGCCGCCACGGCAATCACGCCATGCCATTTGCGGCGGGGGCCGGTGTTCAGCCGCTGGTCCAGCAGGTGCACGGCACGACCCATCAGCACCGCAGGATGGGGCAGTCGCGCCCACAGCCATTTCGGCTCGCCCAGTGCGGCGTCCAGCAAGAGGGCCAGTATCAGCAGGGGCGCGGTGTCCATCAGGCGTCCTGAACCTGTGCCCAGCGGTCGGGCGCGGGCAGACCCAGGCGCAGCCATGTGTCGGAGTAGGGGAAGATGCGGCTCCAGATGTGGGCGCGGGCCAGACGGCCGCGCCATGCGGTCGCGTTGTCGACGGAATAGAGACGGAACAAGTCGGTGCCGCCGACCACGGTGGCCCCCTTGGTTGTCATGATGTCGTCCAGCCGCGTGGCGTCTTGTGTCAGACGCGTGCGTGTTTGGTCCGCCCAGTCGGTGTCGGCCAAGGCAGCGGTTCCGGTTTCCAGCGCCACGCCCGACACCGGCCACGGCCCCAGCATGGTGCGCAGTGCGGCGATCAGCGCAGGGTCGCCTATGGCAAATCCCAGCCGTAAACCGGCCAATCCCCAGAACTTGCCAAAGCTTTTCAGAACGATGGTGCCGGGGCGGGCGGCTTGCGCCATCAGCGAGGCATCGGGCGTCACGTCGCAAAAGCTTTCGTCGATGATGCGCAGGTCGCCGGTCAGGTCGTTTGCGGTCCAGTGTCGCCCGTCCGGGTTGTTGGGATTGACCACAACCTGCGCGGTCCCGTGCAGGCCCACGTCCCAGCCATGCGCCTGAAAGGCGGCGGCGTGTTCGTTATAGGTGGGGCCCGCGATGGCGACGCTGCCCGCCTGTGCCAGCCGTGGCATTTGCGCGATCAGGGCTGATGCGCCGGGTGCGGCCAGCACATCGGCCCCATCGGGAACATTCCAGAACCGCCTCGCGGCGGCTTCCAGCCCTGCGGTGGCGGTGGCGTCGGGCAGGGCGGTCCATGCAGCATTGGACAGTGCGGGCACGGGGTAGGGCACCGGATTGATGCCGGTGGACAGATCGGCCCAGTCACTGCGCGTGCCGCCAAAACGGGCCATCGCCGTATCCAGATCGCCCCCGTGATCCCTGTTGTGTGCCACGCCGATGTCCTTTGTCGTAAATTTGCCCAATATTGCCCTATTCACACGCTGTCTGCGGCGGAAACAAGCCGTTTTAGGCGCGTTTTCCGACTTGTTAGGGATTGGCGGCGTCCATTAACCCTTTGTTAATAATTTGGTCGGACTGCTGGTGGGGTGGGAATGCCGGGGACCAAGACGCTGATGAATGTGTTGATCGTAGAAAGCGAAGCTGCGCTCGCCGATCTTTGGCGCAGGCATCTGGAACGCTCGGGCATGGTGGTGCGCGTGGCGACCACCCAAGAGGAGGCCATCCGACAGATCACCGAGGACGATCCGGGGATCATCATTCTGGATCTGGTGCTGGGCGATGGCAGCGCGCTGGCTGTGTCGGACTTTGCCAGCTATCGCTGCCCGCTGGCGCAGATCATCTTTGTCACCAACACGTCGTTCTTTTCCGACGGGTCGATTTTTGCACACGCGCAGAACGCATGTGCCTTTGTCCAGAGCGGAACGCCGCCCGATGATCTGGCGGCGATGGTCGAACATTATTGTCATAGTCGTCCCAAAACCGCCTAAGCTCAGCCGCGCCCGTGCGGGGCGTCGAAATCCGGGTCGGGGTTGATCGGGAGAATGCGGTTCGGATTGATGTTGTCGTGGCTGTAATAATAGTGGCGCACGATGTGATCGAAATGGACCGTTTCGGCCACGCCGTCCCATTGGTACAGCTCGCGTGTATAGGCCCACAGGTTGGGGTATTCGACGATCCGCGCACGGTTGCATTTGAAATGGGTGTGATAGACCTTGTCGAACCGCACCAGCGTGGTGAACAGCCGCCAGTCGGCTTCGGTGATCTGTTCGCCCATCAGATAGCGATTCTGGCTCAGGCGCTCTTCCAGCCAGTCCAGCGTGTCGAACAGCGGGTGCACCGCTTCGTCATATGCGTCCTGCGAGGTGGCAAAGCCGGATTTGTACACGCCGTTGTTCAGCGTGTCGTAGATGCGGTCGTTCACCGGTTCGATGGCGTCGCGCAGCTCTTGCGGCCAATAGTCGTCGGTGTTGCCGGTGATGTCGTTGAACGCGCTGTTCAACATGCGGATGATTTCGGCGCTTTCGTTGTTCACGATGGTTTCGCGCTGTTTGTCCCACAGGATCGGCACGGTCACGCGGCCTGAAAACGTGGGGTTGGCGCGGGTATAGATGTCGCGGGCATAGGGCAGGTCGAACAATGTGTCGCCGGTCGCCCCGTCAAAGTCGGTGTCAAAGGTCCAGCCGTCGCCCAGCATTTCGGGGTGCACGACCGACAGGCCGATGTGATCTGTCAGCCCTTTGAGCGTGCGAAAGATCAGGGCGCGGTGAGCCCAAGGGCAGGCGTAGGAGACATAGAGATGATAGCGCCCCGATTCGGCGGCAAATCCGCCTTCGCCCGACGGTCCGGCGGACCCGTCTGCGGTGATCCAGTTGCGAAACTTGGATTCGGAGCGCTCGAACTTTCCGCCCGAGGACTCCGTGTCATACCATTTGTCTTGCCATTCGCCGTCTACGAGCAAACCCATGTCTATCTCCCTTGTTGCTTGGGACATACCTAGGGCGCAGGGGGGCAAAGGCCCATCGGTGCCGCCGCGCAGGCCCCCTGCACAGGCGCACATTTCTGCAACAGCCGCAGTGCAGCAATTTGAACTTCATCAGAAATTCACTTGAAGCGGGGTAAAGAAGCGCCAAGTTTCATTGCGACAGCACTGGGGACGATCATGACGACATTTCTGCCAAAAGAAGTTCAAGCGGGTCTGGACAGCGCCCGGCTGAACAGTCTGAAAAAAGCGTCGCGCCTGCGGGTGAACATCGACGGTGTCACGCATCCGGTGCTGCGGATGTGGAAAACCGGCTTTTCGGTCGATGCGTCCACCGCGCCCTATCTGCGCGGTTATGTCGATCTGTACGACGGGGCTGTGCATCTGTTTCAGTGCCTGATCGTCGCATCGGATGAAGAGGCGGGCGAGATGAACTATGAGTTCAAACGCGCCACCGCCGTGGCCGACAAGCCTGCGCTGGATTTTGAAAAGTCGCCGGACGCGCCTGTGGCTCTGTTGACGGATCGCCCTGTCGCCGAGATGTAATTTGCGTCACGCTTGACGAAAAAACGGCCCGCGTGTAATCGCAGCGCAGGGCCCGACCCCTGCCGCTCGCATGGATGGTGAAGTTCGGGAATCGGCATCTGGTCCCTTTCTTTGGTACTATGCGGTCCGACGGCAACGCGAGCCCCTTCACAATACCGCATCTGAGACCGAAAGAGGCTTTGGATGTTTTATCTGTCCTTTGCGGGTGCGCCATGAGCGATGCGCCCGTTTCCAATATGTTTACCAGCGGGTCGTTGGTGCCGCTGTTTTTGCGCACTGCGGCACCCATCATTCTGGTGATGGGGGTCAACGGTGCCTTTGCTGTCGTCGATGCCTATTTCCTGGGTGTCTATGTCGGCGCGCGGGCGGTGATTGCCGTGACGCTGATGTTCCCGCTGTACATGATGCTGGTGGCGCTTTCGACGCTGGTGTCGAACGGGTTTTCCGCCCTGTACGCGCAGGCGCTGGGCGCGGGCGATGGTCCGCGGGCGCACGCGTTGCTGGGCAGTGCGCTGCAACTGGCGCTGGTGGTCAGTTTTGTTCTGATGGGACTGTTCGTGCTGTTCGGCGCGCCCATGGCGAAACGGGTGGCGGCGGGAGATGTCGGGTTGGCGGACACGGGGCATTTGTATCTGGCGATACTGGTATTCGGGTCGCCGCTGGGGTTCCTGGTGGCGATTGGCGTCGATGCGCTGCGGGCGCAGGGGCGCATGGGGCCGATGGCGGCGATCATGCTGATGGCGGCGGTGCTGAACATCGGCTTTGACGCGTTACTGGTGGTGGGGTTGGGCCAAGGCGTGGCGGGATCGGCCATTGGCACGTTGCTTTCGCAGCTTTGCGCGGGGCTGGCGGTTGTCGCGGTGTGGCACGGGCAGCCGCGTCCTGTGGTGTGGCCCATGCGGCCAGCGCATTGGGGGCGGTTGCTGGCCCTGGGTGCGCCGTCCAGTCTGGGCTATATTGGGCTGTCGTTGTCGGCGGCTGTGACATTGGTTGCGATCCAGCTTTGGGGTGGGGCGCAGTTCAATGCGATTGCGGGGGCCTTTGGCATTATCTCGCGGTTGATGACCTTTGCGTTTCTGCCGCTGTTGGGATTGTCGATGGCGTTCCAGACGATCACCGCCAATGTCTACGGCGCAGGGCAGAACGCGCGGGTGCGCGCGGCGCTGCGGGTGGCGGTCGGCATTGGCCTGGCTTACGGGCTGTGCGTGCAGGTGGTGTACCTGCTGAGCGCGCCACGGTTGGGGGCGGTGTTCGTCGATGATCCGCAGATCGTGGCGCAGGTGGCGCGAATTCTGCCGATCACGACTGCCACGATGTTCATGTTCGGGCCGCTGATGATGGTGGCGACGCATTTCCAGGCCATCGGAGACGCGCCGCGTGCGGGATTGTTGGGCCTGTCGCGCACCTATCTGTTCGGGCTGCCGCTGACGCTGTTGTTGCCGCTGGCCTGGGGCGAGGTCGGGATATGGCTGGCAGGTCCGGTGGCCGAGTGTCTGGTGCTGGGGCTGACGGTGTGGGTGCTGTGGCGCAGGCGCGGGTGAAACGAAAAAGGTCGGGCTGTTGCGGCCCGACCTGTCATGCCGTTGCGATTGCGCCGCTTACTGCAAGTCGCTGAACGCTTTGGTCAGACGCGCCACCGCATCCTCGACACGGCTGCGTTGGGTGGCGATGTTGAAGCGCATGAACGTTTCGCCACCCTTGCCGAAGGTCGGCCCGTAGTTGGTGGCAATCTGGGCGTCTTTTTCGATGCGGCGGGTGACTTCCTCGCGGCTCATGCCGGTGCCTGCAAAGTCGACCCAGCTGAGATAGGTTGCCTGCAACGGCATCGCTTTCAGCCCCGGGATCGCATTGACGCCGGCATCGAAAATGCGCGCGTTGCCTGCGATGTATTCCATCACGTCATCGACCCATTTCGCCCCCTCGGGCGAATAGGCCGCGGTTGCCATGAACAGGCCAAAAGCGTTGGGCGACAGACCCAGCGCGCCCATGCGTTTGGCGAACTTGGCGCGCAGTGTTTCGTCCTGAATAATGACATTGCCGACATGGGCGCCGGCGATCGAGAAGGTTTTGGTCGTGGCGGACATCATCACCAGACGGTCGGTGATGCCGTCGATCTTGGCCATCGGGATGTGGGTGTTGCCAGGCATCACCAGATCGTGGTGAATTTCGTCCGAAACGATGATCAGGTCATGCCGCTTGGCAAAGGCTGCGACGCCTTCCAGTTCGGTTTTGTTCCAGACGCGGCCACCGGGGTTGTGCGGGCTGCACAGCAACAGCATCTTTTCGCTGCCCTCCATCTGCGCGTCCCACGCATCGAAATCCAGCGTATAGTGCCCGTCGTCCAGCGCCATCTGGCATTCGACAACCCGTCGGTCGGCGGCATTAATTACACGGGCAAAGGCGTGGTAGATCGGCGTAAACATGACAATGCCATCGCCCGGCTGGGTGTAGCTGTCGATGCACATGGCAGCGCCGTTCACCAACCCATGGGTGGTAAAGATCCACTCGGGCTGGATGTCCCAGCCGTGGCGCTCTTTCATCCACCACTGGATCGCTGCGTGATAGTCGCTGTCGTCGCCGAAGTAGCCGAACATGCCGTGATCGACCCGTGCCTGCAACGCGTCCAACACGCATTGGGGCGGGGCAAAGTCCATGTCGGCGACCCACATCGCCAACCCGTCGTCGGCAGAGACGCCGTACAGCTTTTCCATCATGTCCCATTTTGCGCAATGGGTGCCGCGGCGGTCTACGATGTCGTCAAAGCTCATGAGGCTGTCTCCTGTGATTTTCGAGTGTATTGCTAACGCGCTGACGGTCAGGCGCAAGGGGCCGTTGCACCGCGCCGCGTGTTGTCCTACATGACCTGCCATGAAACGCCCGATCCTTTTGCACCCCGACCCCCGGCTCAAGAAGCTGTGCACGCCCGTCAGCGACATGACGGACGACCTGCGCAGCCTGGGCGATTATATGCTGGCCACCATGTACGATGCGCCAGGCATCGGATTGGCCGCGCCCCAGGTGGGCGTGCTGGAGCGGTTGATCGTGCTGGATTGCGTCAAGGCCGAGGGCGAGGCGCCCCGTCCGTTGATCATGTTCAACCCCGAGATCATCGCGTCCTCGGACGAGACGAACGTCTATGAAGAGGGCTGTCTGTCGATCCCCGAGCATTTCGCCGACGTGACCCGCCCCGCCGAGGTGCAGGTGCGCTGGATCGACCGGGACGGCAAGGAACACAGCGAAGAGATGGGCGGGCTGTGGGCCACTTGTGTGCAGCACGAGATCGACCATTTGGACGGCAAGCTGTTCATTGATTACCTCAAGCCGCTGCGGCGGCAGATGATTACGCGCAAGATGACCAAGCTGAAGCGCGAACTGGCCCGCGACAAGCCATGAGCACGCGCCCGATCCTGACCTGGCCCGATGTGCGCCTGACGCAGCCTTGCGCTGAGGTGGGAGAGGTGACGGCCGAGGTACAGATACTGGCGGCGGATATGCTGGAAACCATGTACGCGGCCCCCGGGCGCGGGTTGGCAGGGCCGCAGATTGGCGAGATGTTGCGGATTTTCGTCATGGACACCGGCTGGAAAGAGAGCGCGCCCGATCCGTTGGTGTGCATCGACCCGCAGATCGAGGTGCTGGACAACAGCCCCGTAACGAACAACGAAGGCTGTCTTTCTATTCCCGGTGTATCGGCTGCGGTGACACGCCCTGCGGGGGTGCGGCTGACCTATACCGGTCTTGACGGGGCGCGGCATTCTCGTGACCTGACCGGATTTGACGCGGTCTGTGCGCAGCATGAATATGACCATCTGGACGGGGTGCTGACCTTTGACCGTCTTGACGCGGATGCCCGCGCGGCCTTGCTGGCCGACTATGACGAGGCCGCCACATGACCCTGCGCCCCTTCGTGCCATGGCCCGACAAACGTCTGCGCACGGCAGCAGCGCCGGTGGATGAGATCACCGACGACATCCACGCCTTGTGGGCCGATATGGTCGAAACGATGGACGCGATGCCCGGTGTCGGGCTGGCCGCGCCGCAAATCGGGGTCATGCTGCAAGTGGCGGTGGTTGATGCCACGCCGGACCGCAGCCGTCGCATTTTGCTGGCAAACCCGACGGTTCTGACCGCCTCGGACGAGGTCGAGGCGGGGACCGAAGCCTCGCCCAATCTGCCCGGTGTGCACGCCGAGATTGTCCGCCCCAAGGCGGTGACCGTGCGGTTTCTGAACGCCCAAGGCGTGATAGACCGGCGCGATTTCGAAGGGCTTGAGGCGCGGTCGGTGCAGCATCAGATCGACCATCTGGCGGGGCGGGTGTATTTCGACAATCTTGGCCGCGTGAAACGCGATATGCTGATCCGCAAGGCGCGCAAACTGCGTTAGCGCCTGCCTGTCAGGAAGGGATACTCTATGCGCATCATCTTTATGGGCACGCCCGATTTTTCGGTGCCGGTGCTGGACGCGCTGGTTGACGCCGGTCACGAGATTGCCGCCGTCTATTGCCAGCCGCCGCGCCCTGCGGGGCGGGGCAAGAAGGACCGCCCGACCCCGGTTCATGCCCGCGCCGAGGCGCTGGGATTGCAGGTGCGCCATCCGGTGTCTTTGAAATCACCCGAGGCGCAGGCCGAGTTTGCGGCGTTGCAGGCGGATGTGGCCGTGGTCGTCGCCTATGGTCTGATCCTGCCGCAGGCCATTCTGGATGCGCCTGCGCGGGGCTGTCTGAACATTCACGCCAGCTTGCTTCCGCGCTGGCGGGGTGCAGCGCCGATACACCGCGCGATCATGGCGGGGGATGCGGAAACCGGCGTGTGCATCATGCAGATGGAGGCGGGGCTGGACACCGGGCCGGTGCTGCTGCGCGAAGCGACGCCGATTGGTGCGACCGAGACGACCGCGCAATTGCACGACCGGCTGAGCGCTCTGGGTGCTGCGGCGGTTGTGCGGGCGCTGGACCAGTTGGATGATCTGACGCCGCAGGTGCAGCCCGAAGACGGCGTGACCTATGCCCACAAGATCGACAAGGCCGAGGCGGCGCTGGACTGGTCGGTGGATGCGGTTGCGGTGGACCGGCAGATTCGCGGGCTGTCACCGTTTCCGGGGGCGTGGTTTGACCATGACGGGGTGCGTATCAAGGTGCTGGGCAGCCGGTTGGCCGAAGGGCAGGGCGCTGCGGGTGAGGTGCTGGATGATGCGCTGACGGTGGCCTGTGGTTCGGGGGCGGTGCAGCTGACACGCTTGCAAAAGGCCGGGCGCGGGGCGCAGGATGCCACAGAGTTTCTGCGCGGCAATGCCTTGCCCGCAGGCACAAATTTGTAGGAGCGCGCGATGTTTCCCGTTTTGATCGGCACCGTGGTGATTGCGGGGATCGTTGGTTATCTTTCCGAACGCTCGGGCTTTACCCGCAATGGCATTTTGCAAAGCATCATCATCTGCATTGGCGGTGCATTTCTGTTCTACTTTGTGAGGCTGATGTTCGGCTTTGGCTTCAACAGTGCGGGGCTGAATGCGATTGTGTCCAGCATCGGGGCCTTGATCATTGTTCCGACCCATTGGCGCAGGTAGCCGGCCGGCCCTTCGGGGAAGGTTCTAGAACCAGAGAAGCAATCGGGTTCAGGATTTCGGCGGCGTCGAGCGGTAGGTGGGCAGTTGCCAGCCAAAGGCCAGTGATCCAGCACGCAAGGCCCATGTGACGCCCGCGCCTGCGGCCAGTGCGGGCAGGCCGGTTGCCACATAGGTCGACGTCAGCCACAGCGCCAGCGCGCCGCCGAAGGCCGCCGAGACGTAAAGTTCACCCTGTTTCAGCACCACGGGCACGTCACCCACGACCACGTCACGCATCAGGCCGCCCATGCAGCCGGTGATCATGCCCATCAGGATGATGATCGGGGCGGGTGCGCCAAGGTCCAGCGCCACGCCCGCGCCCGCAGGGACCGCGATGGCCAGCGCGAGACTGTCCAGCCAGACCAGCGTGCGCAGGCGGCTTTCCAGCAGGTGGGCTGTGAAGAACACCACGATGGCCGCCCCGCATGCAACGGCGATATAGGTCGGCTGGGCGATCCAGAACACAGGATTGCGGTCCAGCAGCACGTCGCGCAGGGTGCCGCCGCCCATGGCGGTCAGGCAGGCGATGAACAGGAACCCCACGGGGTCCATCTGGGCGCGGCTGGCGACCAGCGCGCCAGTCAGTGCAAAGATCATGACCGAGCCGAAGTCGAGAAGGGCCAGCCAGCTCATAGCGCGGCCTTGATCCAGTCGATGGCGCGGCTGTGGGGCGCGGTCAGGCCGTCGGACAGTGGGTCGTCCAGCGCCAGCCAGCCAAAGCGTTGCAGGGGGCCGTCGGGGCCCGCGTTCTGCCATTGGGTCCGCACGGGTGGCACCGTGCGGCACAGGGCGAAATGCCAGCGTTCGCCCGCGATGATGTCGTCAGAGGTGCCCAGCAGCAGCGCGGCACGTGTTTCCAGCCCGCCGATGGCATAAAGCGCCTGTGCGGCGGTGTTTTCGGGGCGGGCGTCGGGGGCGATGTCGGCGTGGACCAGTGCAGGCTGCGGATGGGTTGCGATGGCCAGACGACGGGGGGCTCCGTCGGGGTGCAGGGCCACGGGGCAGGCGACCAGCTTCATTTCGACTTGGTCTTGAAGGGGGCCATGCCCGCGCGCGCCAGCGCATCGGCGCGTTCGTTTTCGGGGTGGCCTGCGTGGCCCTTGACCCATTTCCACGTCACGTCGTGGCGGGCCTGTGCCTGATCCAGACGCTGCCACAGTTCGGCATTGGCCACGGGTTTCTTTGCCGCGTTTTTCCAGCCGTTTTTCTTCCAGCCGAAGATCCACGCGGTGATGCCGTTTTTGACGTAGTTGCTGTCGGTCACCACGGTGATCTTGCTGGGCCGCTCCAGCGCCTCGAGCGCGTTGATCGCGGCCAGCAGTTCCATGCGGTTGTTGGTGGTTGCCGCCTCGCCGCCCTTCAGCTCGCGCTGTTTGACGACTGCGCCGTTTTCCATTGCAAGCATCAAGGCACCCCAGCCGCCCGGGCCGGGATTGCCGCTGCACGCGCCATCGGTATATGCAAATAAATCAGCCATGAGCGCGCAGACATAGCCAGTCTGCATAGGTGCCGTCCAGCCCCTTGTCGCGCCCAAATGCGCGGGCGTCGATGGTAAATCCTGCGTCGCTCAGAAGGCCGGCCAGTTCGTCTTCGGAATAATAGGTGTAGAGCCTGCCGATGCTGTCGCGGGCGGCGCCTGTGCCCAGTTTCATGCCGATGTGGAACAGGCCGCCTGGGCGCAATGCCGCCTTGATCGCGGTCAGGTGGCGCGGCATGTCGGCGCGCGGGGCGTGCAGCAGGCTGAAGTTGGCCCAGATGCCGTCGTAGGTGCCGCAGATGTCGTCGAAAGTGCCCAGTTGCGCCGTAACGCCAGCGTGCCGGGCCGCCATTGCCACCATTTCCGGCACGGCGTCCATGGCGGTGACCTGAAACCCTGCATCGGCCATTCGGGCGGCGGCGCGGCCCGGACCACAGCCCAGATCCAGCACGCGGCCCTGTCCTAGTGCTGCGATGAAATCGGTCAGCTGCGGATCTTTGTGGTCGGTCATGGTGGCATAGTCGGCCGCTTTGGCGGCGTAGACATCCAATGTGGCCTTGTCGCTCATGCGAAGACACCGATGGCCAGACAGATCAGCACAATGCCGGTCAGCAGCACGCGCAGGTGCATCCACCACACAGGCGCCAGCCCCCAGCGCCAAAAGGCAAAATCAAGCAGCAACAGGCCGGTAAAGCCCACCAACAGGTTCAGCCCAGCCGCTTCGGGGCCGTTGCCCGTCATGACAAAAGCCCAGAGCGCGGGAATCACCGACAGCGCATAGCCGGTGGCGGCCTGCGCGCCGCTGGCTTTGGTGGCAAAGCCCCACAGGACGCCGGACATGAACGAAAGGATCACAGCGCCATAGAACAGTTGCACGTAAGGTCCGACAAAGCGCGACCCCAGCGTGCGAATACACCAGTCGGCCAAATCGGGGCTGAGACCGGTGGCGGCGCCCCAGACAAAGGGGATCAGGCCCAAAAGGCCCAAGGCCAGCGGTGCGCGGGGGATCGTGTTCATGGCGGGCGTCGTCCTGTCAGATGGCGAAAAGGGTCAGTGGCCGTCCCAGACCAGTTCCATGCGCAGGCCACCCGGTTCGGCAAACATCATGTGCTGGCGGGGGCCGTCGCCCATGGGTTCGGGCATGAATTCGACACGCACGCCGGGCCAGCCGGCGACCAGTTCGGCGGTGTCCATAAGGTGTTCCTGATCGGGGACGGACAGCGCCAGATGGTGCAGGCCGAGCTGGGCGCGTCGGTCAAAGTCGCGGGCATCTGCATCGGCCTGCCACAGGGTCAGGCGCAGGTTGCCGTCGGTCACGGTTGTGCGCGGATAGGACAGGTCCTGGGCGACTTGCAGCCAGCCCAGGCATTTGACAAAAAATCCGGTGGTGGTGTCCAGATCGCGCACGGTCAGGCCAAGGTGGCTTAGTCCGGTGGTCTTTGTCATGGCAACCTCCTTCATGCAGTGGCGCGCAGAACGCGCGGTACTTTGAATTCGACGTGTTCCACGGCGGTTTCGACCAGTTCTGTTGTCACGTCAAAGCGGGCTTTCAGGGCATCGATCACCTCGTTGATCAACACCTCGGGGGCGGATGCGCCTGCGGTCACGCCGATCGAGGCGATGCCTTCGAGGCTGCGCCAGTCGATGTCGGTGGCACGTTGCACCAGTTGGGCATAGTCGCATCCCGCGCGCGCGCCCACTTCGACCAGACGGCGCGAGTTGGACGAATTCGGCGCGCCGACCACAAGCATGGCGTCGCATTTTGGGGCGATGGCTTTGACCGCCTCCTGGCGGTTGGTGGTGGCGTAGCAGATGTCTTCCTTGTGGGGGCCCACGATGCCCGGGAACCGTGCCTTGAGTGCGGCCACGATGTCTGCGGTGTCATCCACGCTGAGCGTCGTCTGGGTGACATAGGCCAATTGCGTGGGGTCGCGGACATCGACATGCGCCACGTCGTCGGGGGTTTCGACCAACAACACTTCGCCCTCGGGCAGCTGCCCCATGGTGCCGATGGTTTCCGGGTGTCCGGCGTGGCCGATCATGATCATCTGCAAGCCAGCCTCGGAATGGCGCTGCGCCTCGATGTGGACCTTGCTGACCAGCGGGCAGGTGGCATCGACATAGACCATCTGGCGGCCTTCGGCGGCGGCTGGGATCGCCTTGGGGACGCCGTGGGCGGAAAAGATCACCGGGCGGTCATCTGGGCATTCGTCCAATTCCTCGACGAACACGGCACCTTTGTCGCGCAACCCGTCGACGACAAAGCGGTTGTGCACGATTTCGTGGCGCACGTAGACGGGCGCGCCCCACTTTTCCAACGCCATCTCGACAATCTTGATGGCACGGTCCACGCCTGCGCAGAACCCGCGCGGTGCGGCAAGATACAGGGTCAGGGGCGGCTTGGTCGGCATGGCAGGCTCCGGCGTGGTGATATGTGACAGGTAGGTCGTCGGAGGGGCGGCGTAAACCCTGTGTGCCATGCCATGCGGTGTTTCGGCGGATCAAATGCGGTTGATGCGGGCCATGGGCAGCGCCCAAGAAAAAACCGGGCCTATGGGAGGAAAGGCCCGGTTTTGGAGTTTGTGTGGCTGCACCGAGAGAATCGGCTGCGCCGTTTGTTTAGGTCAGCGTTCGTTTGCGACCGCGCTGGGGCGTTGCTGGGCCATGTCGTCATCGCGCGGGGGGCGACCGATCACGTCTTTAAGCTCGTCCAGTTCGATGAAGTTGTCGGCCTGGCGGCGCAGGTCGTCCGAGATCATCGGCGGCTGGCTGCGGATCGTTGAAACAACAGAGACGCGAACGCCCTGACGTTGCAGGCTTTCGATCAGCGGGCGGAAATCGCCGTCACCCGAGAACAGAACAATGTGATCCACACGCGGAGCAAGCTCCATCGCGTCGACCGCCAGTTCGATGTCCATGTTGCCCTTGACCTTACGGCGGCCCATGGAGTCGGTGTATTCCTTGGCCGGCTTGGTCACCATGGTGAAGCCGTTGTAGTTCAGCCAGTCAACCAGAGGGCGAATGGGCGAATATTCGTCGTTCTCCAGCAGTGCGGTATAGTAAAAAGCCCGAAGCAGCTTACCCCGGCGCATGAACTCTTGGCGCAGAAGTTTGTAGTCGATGTCGAAACCTAATGCTTTCGCTGCCGCATACAAATTGGACCCATCGATGAACAGCGCGAGCCGTTCGTCTTTATAAAACATGAAACGTCCTTTCGAAAAACGCCCCGCCTGCCTGTTTCCGTGAGTGTCTTGGTGAATTAAGACAGGGCGTGCCGAGCGAAAATATGTATTTTTAAGTATGCTGCAAGGCACCCAAGGGGTCAAAAGGGACATTGAGTTGATGCAAATCCGGTCAGATA
Organism: Sulfitobacter sp.; assembly: GCA_034669925.1. Lineage (GTDB taxonomy): Bacteria > Pseudomonadota > Alphaproteobacteria > Rhodobacterales > Rhodobacteraceae > Pseudosulfitobacter. The sequence goes on along the minus strand of JAXMOM010000001.1, from coordinate 1,704,676 downwards.
TACTGATTGCCGTTGGGTCAAATCAGCGATCTTCCGCCGGAACACCCGAAGACACGCTGAAAATGGCCTACTCACGCATCGTTGAAGCGGGGGGAGTGATTCGCGCCGCCAGCCCGTTTTATGCGACACCATGCTTTCCCGCAGGGGCCGGGCCGGATTATGTCAATGCCGCACTCGCCTTAAAGTGGAACGCGTCACCGCAGGACATCATCGCTGCACTGCACCGGATCGAGGCGGATCTGGGGCGCGAGCGGGTGCAGCGGTGGGGGCAGCGCACGGTTGATCTGGACCTGATCGCGGTGGGGGACCTTTTGCGGCCTGATATTGAAACTTACACCCGCTGGCGCGATCTGCCGCTTGACCGGCAGATGAAAGAGGCCCCCGATCAGTTGATCCTGCCGCATCCGCGAATGCACGAGCGCGCCTTTGTGCTGGTGCCGCTGGCAGATGTCGCACCCGATTGGGTGCATCCTGTCACGGGGCAAAGCGTGGTGCAGATGCGCGATGCGCTGGACCCTGCGTTGCGGGCCGAGGTCACACCGGTGTGAGCGGCGGCGCTGCGTCGCTGTGACACCTGTTTTCGCCTTGTCATCAGGGGCGGAAGCGCCTAAATACACGGCTTCTGATGTTATTGTCCGATGCAGGAGCACCCAAATGGCCCGCGTAACAGTCGAAGATTGCGTAGATAAGGTTCCAAACCGTTTCGAACTGGTGATGCTTGCCGCACACCGGGCGCGCGAAATTTCGGCAGGCTCTGCTGTCACTGTCGACCGCGACAACGACAAGAACCCCGTTGTTTCCCTGCGCGAGATCGCAGAAGAAACCCAAGGTGCCGACGACCTGCGCGAGCGGATGATCGAAAGCAACCAGAACCAGATTGAAGTTGACGAGCCGGAAGAAGACGCAATGGCGTTGCTGATGGGTCAGGAAACCGCTGACAAGCCAGACGAAGACAGCATGACCGAAGAAATGCTGCTGCGTCAGTTGATGGCGGCTCAGGGACAAGGCTAACGCCTTAAGGTGCGGACCAAATGATCTCTGCCGATGACCTGATCGCGCTGGTCCGCAACTATAACCCCAAGACAAATGAAAAGCATATTCGTGCCGCTTATGACTACGGCGCGAAGATGCACGAAGGGCAGTTCCGCCACTCGGGAGAGCCGTATTTCACGCATCCCGTGGCCGTCGCCGCGATCCTGACAGAGCAGCAACTGGATGATGCCACGATCATCACCGCCTTGTTGCACGATACGATCGAAGACACCAAAGCATCCTATAAAACCGTTTCGGAATTGTTTGGCGACGATGTGGCCACCCTGGTTGACGGCGTCACCAAGCTGACCAATTTGCAGCTGAGTTCGCTGGAAACCAAACAGGCCGAGAATTTCCGCAAGCTGTTCATGGCCATGTCCAAGGACATGCGGGTGATTCTGGTCAAGCTGGCCGACCGTCTGCACAACATGCGCACGATCAAATCCATGCGTGTAGACAAACAGGTGCAAAAAGCCCGCGAGACGATGGACATTTTCGCGCCGCTGGCGGGGCGCATGGGTATGCAGTGGATGCGCGAAGAGCTGGAGGATCTGGCCTTTCGCGTGCTGAACCCGGAAGCGCGTGCGTCGATCATCCGCCGTTTCGTCACCCTGCAACGCGAAACCGGCGACGTGATTCAGCGGATCACCAATGACATGCGCCACGAGCTGGAAAAGGCGGGCATCGAGGCAGATGTCTTTGGCCGCGCGAAAAAGCCGTTTTCGATCTGGCGCAAGATGCAGGAAAAGGATCTGAGCTTTTCGCGGCTGTCGGACATTTACGGGTTCCGGCTGATCACCGACAGCGAAGAGGATTGTTACCGCGCGCTGGGTGCCATTCACCAGCGGTGGCGCGCTGTTCCGGGCCGGTTCAAGGATTATATCAGCCAGCCCAAGACCAACGGCTATCGTTCCATTCACACCACCGTGTCGGGCCGTGATGGCAAGCGGGTCGAGGTGCAGATCCGCACGCGCCAGATGCATGACGTGGCCGAAAGCGGGGTGGCGGCGCACTGGTCCTATCGTGACGGCGTGCGGTCGCAGAACCCATTTGCGGTTGATCCGGTCAAATGGATTGCCGGGCTGACCGAACAGTTCAACGACGAAGACGATCACGACGATTTCCTCGAAGCGGTCAAGCTTGAGATGTATTCGGATCAGGTGTTCTGCTTTACGCCCAAGGGCGACGTGGTGAAACTGCCGCGCGGTGCGACGCCGATTGATTTCGCCTATGCCATCCACACGCGGATCGGCAACGCCTGCGTCGGCGCCAAGGTGGACGGAATGCGGGTGCCGCTGTGGACGCGGGTGAAAAACGGCCAGTCGGTCGAGATCATCACCGCCGAAGGTCAGACACCGCAGGCCACATGGCTTGAGATTGCCACCACCGGCAAGGCCAAGTCGGCGGTGCGACGGTCGCTGCGCGAAGCCGACCGCGAGCGGTTTATCAAGCTGGGTCACGAATTGGCACGCTCGGCGTTTTCCAACGTGGGCCGCAAGGCGACGGACAAGGCGCTGGACACCGTGGCCAAGCACCTGCGTCTGTCGTCGGGCGACGAGGTGCTGGCGCGGCTGGGCAGTGCCGAGCTGACGGGACGCGAAGTGGTGCAGTCGATCTATCCCGATCTGGCCCCGAAAGCGGGCAAGAAGGTGGACAAGCGCCGCGCGGTGATCGGTCTGTTGCCGGGGCAAAGTTTTGACCGCGCGACCTGTTGCCAGCCTTTGCCGGGCGAACGGATTGTCGGCATCACCTATCGCGGGCAAGGGGTGGTCGTGCATTCGATCGACTGCGAACGGCTGGTGGATTTCGATGACCAGCCCGACCGCTGGCTGGACCTGCACTGGCACGACGGCAGCCATCCGGCGGTCTATGGGGCCACGCTGGATATGACGATTGGCAACGATGCGGGCGTTTTAGGCCGGATCTGCACCTTGATCGGGGACAGCAGCGCAAATATTTCCAATCTAGAGTTCCTAGAGCGGAAACCGGACTTTTACCGGCTGTTGATAAATGTTGAACTGCGCGACGTGGAGCATTTGCATTCGCTGATGCTGACACTGGAAGCCGAAAGCGAGGTTGCGTCTATCGAACGCTTCCGCGATGTCACGAAGGGTGCGGCCGACCCGGCACGTACCAACTGAACCCGAACGGGAAGGACCCTGACCCGGTGATCTTCAAACGTCGAGATCCCAAACCGTTCCTGCGCGCATTGGCCGAGGCCCTGTGGCCGCGCGGTGGTTGGACCCGTGCGTTTCATTATGTCAAACATCGGGTGCGGCGTCTGCCCGACACGCCCGAGCGCATCGCGCGGGGCATCTGGGCGGGTGTGTTCACGACGTTCACGCCGTTCTACGGGTTGCATTTCGTGGTCGCGGCGCTTGTCGGCAAGGCGATGCGGGGCAATCTGCTGGCGGCGTTGATGGCCACATTTTTTGGCAATCCGCTGACCTATGTGCCCATCGGCATAGCATCGCTGAAAACCGGACACTGGCTGTTGGGCACCCGCATGGCGCCCGATGAACACCGGTCGTTTGGAGGCAAGTTCTATGATGCGGGGACCGATTTGTGGGACAACTTGATCGCGGTATTTCAGGGGAATCCGACCGACTGGACCGGGTTGGACCGGTTTTTCCATGATGTGTTTTTTCCCTATCTGGTGGGGGGCATCATTCCCGGGATCATCTGCGGCACCATCGCCTATTATATTTCCGTACCGCTGTTGCGCGCCTATCAGAAGCGGCGCAAGGGGGCGATCAAGGCCAAGTTCGAGGCGCTGAAGGCCAAGGCCGCGGAAAAGGCTGCGGCCAAGGCGGCCAGCAAGTCCGAGCCGCGCACCGAGCAGGATTAGGGGGCTCTGCCCCCGCGCCTTGCGGCGCGCCCCCGGAGTTTACCTGGCAAGATGAAGAGCGGTGTATCGGTACAAAGAAGCCCTCGCGCTTGGGCGCGTCGGGCATTAGGCTGCGGCGCAAAATACGATCTGGAGTAGCTTATGAAACCGCTTGGGTCCCTTCGTCTGGGGGTGAACATTGATCACGTGGCCACGGTGCGCAATGCACGCGGCGGCGACACGCCTGACCCGCTGCGGGCCGCGCGGATCGCGCAAGAGGCGGGCTGTGACGGCATCACGGCGCATTTGCGCGAGGATCGCAGACATATTTCGGACGCCGACATCGAGGGGTTGATGGAGGTGCTGACGGTGCCGCTAAACTTCGAGATGGCGGCGACCGACGAGATGCAGCAGATCGCCCTGCGCCACCGCCCCCATGCGGTGTGCATCGTGCCGGAGAAACGCGAGGAACGCACGACCGAAGGCGGGCTGGAAGTGGCGCGCGAGGAAAACAAGCTGGCACATTTCATCGCCCCCTTGCGTGATGCCGGCTGCCGTGTGTCGATCTTTATCGGCGCGGACCAGCGCCAGATCGAAGCCGCGCACCGCATAGGTGCGCAGGTCATCGAGCTGCATTCGGGGGCCTATTGCGATGCCCACCACGAGGGCCGCTTTGACGACCGTGACCGCGAACTGGAGGCGCTGCGCGAGATGTCGCGCTTTGCGCACGGGCTGGGGCTCGAGGTGCATGTGGGCCACGGGCTGACCTATGAAACGGTGCAGCCGGTTGCGGCCTTTCCCGAGGTGATGGAGCTGAACATCGGGCATTTCCTGATTGGCGAGGCGATCTTTCGCGGGTTGCAGCCCGCCATTGCCGAGATGCGTCGCCTGATGGATGACGCCCGTGGGTGAGTATCGTTTCAATATTCCGCGGTTTGCCACGTTTTACCTGGGGCTGAGCATCGGCCTGCCGGTGCTGATCTATCTGATCCGCCAGTATCTGGGGTTCGACCTGAGTTCAGGCGGGATTTCGTTGATCCCGATCATGCTGACGACGCTGAACGAAGGCGCACGGTTTGTGCGCGCGACGGGGCGGCGACCGGAGAATCGTGAAGCGTGGAAGATGGCGGGGCTGTTTGCGGTGTTCGGGGTCATGCTTTCGATGTTGCTGGCGGCGGTTGTGCTGGTGGTGGCCCCTGCGTTTCTGGGCGATTTGTCCAGTCTGGGCCTCGGGTTTATCGCGGTGATGGTGGCGGTGATGGCCATTGTCTACGTGCTGGTGGCACGCGTATTCTTTGCCCTGGGCGCCCGCAGCGAAGTGAAGCGGCTGCCATGATCTTGCACAGGATGTTTGAATGATGACTGCTTTGATCCGCGCCGCGTTGGTTTTGGGGCTGACGGCAGCCCCGGCATTGGCCGAGGTGACGGTCAGCGCCTGCGAGGGGTTCCGGGCCTCGGCCGAGAACGTTTATTGGACCGATCCGACGCGCACCTTTGCCAATGGGGCAATCCGGCTGGTGGCGCTGGACACGCAGGAACCGGTGTGCTGCGTACTCAGCGTGATGGTGGTGTACCCGTCCAAAGACGAGCCGTTCCCGCAATGCCGCGTTGTCAGCACGACGTCTGGCGGTTGGGCCAATATGTTTCTGGCCCGCGCCACGGCGCAGTATGATCCGGCCAAGGGATTGTCGGTGGCCGTGCCGGTCGAAACCTATGTGGATGGCGTGAACAATCACGCGACCACCGTGACGGTGACGATCAATCAGGCCACTGGCAAAGTCACTGCGCAATGATCCTGGGCATTGGCACCGACCTGGCGAACATCGAGCGTATTCAGGGCACGCTGGACCGTTTCGGCGACAGGTTTCGCAATCGTGTGTTCACAGAGGTCGAACAGGCCAAATCCGAGCGGCGCAAGGATGTCGCCGGCACCTATGCCAAACGCTGGGCCGCGAAAGAGGCCTGTTCCAAGGCACTGGGCACGGGCCTGCGCATGGGGATTTCGTGGCGCGATATGGCCGTCAGCAATCTGCGCACCGGCCAGCCGGTGATGCATGTGACGGGCTGGGCCGCCGAGCGGCTGGCAGCGATGACGCCGGCAGGGCACGAGGCGATCATTCACGTGACCCTGACCGACGACCACCCGTGGGCGCAGGCCTTTGTGCTGATCGAGGCGCGGCCCATAGCAGGGTGACGCATTGGCCGCATGTGGCCTGCCTTGACACCTTGACGCTGCACCCGCATGTAGCAGCGTGACCCAAGCAGGAGCGCCCCCATGGCTGCCAAGGAAAAGTCCGGCAACGGATTCGTCGAAACGATCAAGACAATCGTCTATGCGCTGCTGATCGCAGGTGTGTTCCGCACCCTGTTTTTTCAGCCGTTCTGGATTCCGTCCGGTTCGATGAAAGAGACGCTGCTGATCGGTGATTTCCTGTTCGTGAACAAGATGGTTTACGGTTATTCCTATGCGTCCTGCCCCAGTATCGTTATCCAGCGCCTTGGCATTGACGTGGATGCCGAAGACATCTGCGGTGTCTTTGACGGTGACAACACGCGTCTGTTCGGCGGCACACCGGAACGTGGCGACGTGGTGGTGTTCCGTCATCCGGTGTCGGGGCGTGATTATATCAAGCGGCTGATCGGGCTGCCGGGGGACACGGTGCAGGTCAAGGACGGGATCGTGATCCTGAACGGAGAGCCGTTGCCACAGGAACCCAGCGGCACCTTTACCGAAACGATGGCGCGTCAGGGGCCGCAAGGTCTGGTGCCGCGCTGTGAAAACGGACCCGTGGGCGAAGGCGGCGATTGCACCAAGTCAGAGTTTACCGAGACGATGCCCAACGGTGTCAGCTATACCGTTCTGAACACGGCCAACCAAAGTTCAGACAACACCAATGTGTTCCAGGTGCCCGAGGGGCAGTATTTCTTTATGGGCGACAACCGCGACAACTCGCTGGACAGTCGGTTTTCGCAACTGGCCGGCGGTGTCGGCTTTGTCCCTTATGAAAACCTGATCGGGCGCGCGGACCGGATCATGTTCTCGTCCGCGGGGCGGTCGATGCTGTTCTTCTGGACCTGGCGCGGCGACCGGTTCTTCAAAGGTATTTACTAGGCATTTAGATGAAAATTTCGAGCGAACTCAAAGACTTTGAACAACGCATCGGACACGAGTTCGCCGATCCCGCGCTGCTGACCGAGGCGGTGACACATGCGTCGATGTCGTCGCCCACGCGCGGCGACAACCAGCGGCTTGAGTTTCTGGGCGACCGCGTGTTGGGGCTGGCGATGGCGCAGGCGCTGCTTGAGGCGGACACCGACGCCGCCGAGGGCAAGCTGGCACCGCGGTTCAACGCGCTGGTGCGCAAGGAAACCTGCGCGGACGTGGCCCGCGAGATTGACGTCGGTGCCGTTCTGCGGCTGGGGCGTTCTGAAATGCTGTCCGGTGGCCGCCGCAAAGAGGCGCTGCTGGGCGATGCGATGGAGGCGGTGATTGCCGCCGTTTATCTGGACGCAGGCTTTGACGTGGCGCAGGCGATGGTCATCCGGCTGTGGGGCAAGCGCATCAAGGATGTTGACGCAGACGCCCGTGATGCCAAGACTGCGATGCAGGAATGGGCACAGGCCCAAGGGCTGCAACCGCCGCGCTATGTCGAGGTGCACCGCGAGGGGCCAGACCACGCGCCGGTGTTCACAATTGCCGCGAAGCTGACCAATGGGGCCAGCGCGCAGGCCACTGCCAAATCGAAACGTCAGGCCGAACAGGCCGCCGCCGCCGCATTGCTGGCGCAAATGGAGAAGACCCAATGAGCACCCGCGCCGGTTTCGTCGCCCTGATCGGAGAGCCGAACGCCGGCAAATCCACCCTGTTGAACCGCATGGTCGGGGCCAAGGTGTCGATCGTCACCCACAAGGTCCAGACCACGCGCGCGCGCATTCGTGGTGTTGCCATCGAGGGCGACGCACAGATCGTGTTCGTGGACACCCCCGGCCTGTTCCAGCCGCGCCGCCGGCTGGACCGTGCGATGGTGGCTGCCGCGTGGGGCGGGGCTGCGGATGCCGATGTGGTGGTTCTTATGGTCGAGGCGCACCGTGGCGTATCCGAGGGTGTGGAGCGCATTCTGGAGGGTCTGGCGACCGTTGGCGAAGGTCGCAAGGTCGCACTGGCCATCAACAAGATCGACCGCGTGGAATCGCAGGTTCTGCTGGGTCTGACCAAGGACCTGAATGAACGCTATGCCTTTGTCGAAACCTTCATGATCTCTGCCGAGAAAGGCTTTGGCGTGGATGCGCTGCGCACGTGGCTGGGCGGACAGTTGCCCGAAGGCCCGTGGTTGTACCCTGAAGACCAGATTGCCGACCTGCCGATGCGTATGATCGCGGCCGAGATGACCCGCGAAAAGCTGACGCTGCGGCTGCATCAGGAGCTGCCCTATCAGTTGACGGTCGAAACCGAAAACTGGGAAGAGCGCAAGGATGGCACCGCGCGGATCGACCAGGTGGTCTATGTCAGTCGCGATGGCCACAAGGGCATTGTGCTGGGCAACAAGGGCGAGACGATCAAATCTGTCAGCAAGGCCAGCCGCGCCGAGCTGGAAGAGTTTCTGGGCCGTCGCGTGCATCTGTTCTTACAGGTCAAGGTGCGCGAGAAGTGGCAGGAAGAGGCCGAGCGGTATTCGCAGATGGGGCTGGATTTCAAAGATGGAAACGCCTGAACCCTTGGCCAGCCGACCCTCCGGGGGGAGTTTTCCGGGCAAGATGAAGCCATGAGCCGTTTGACTGCACGGTTCTGGGTTGATGCCTATCTGACGCGGCTGCGGTTGTTCGATATTCCGGGTTTTGTCGTGTCGCATGGCGATGACACGGGCGGCGCGGTTCTGGTCAAGCTGAACACGCTGGACGGGCAGGCGGTGGTGTTTCACCGCAGTTTCGATCTGCAAAGCGATGCGCGGGTCTGGGCCGAGTTGTCCCGCGGACCCGAGGCCGATGTGGATGCGGTGGTGGCGCGGCAGCGCGGATTTGATCCCGACCTTTGGGTGGTCGAGGTCGAGGATCGCGCGGGGCGGCATCTGCTGGATCACGACGGGTTGGGCTGAGCGTGGACTGGCGGGGCACGGGCATATTGCTGTCGGCGCGCAAACACGGCGAAACCTCTGTCATAATCGACGTGTTCACCGAAGATCGCGGGCGTCATGCGGGCGTGGTGCGCGGGGGCACCAGCCGGAAGATCGCGCCGATCCTGCAACCGGGGGCGCAGCTTGACGTGGCGTGGCGGGCGCGGCTTGAGGATCACATCGGCAGCTTTAACGTAGAGCCCGTGCGCAGCCGGGCGGCGCAGGCGATGGGCGACCGGCTGTCGCTGGCGGGTTTGAATGCGGTGACGGCGCTGTTGTGTTTTTGCCTGCCAGAGCGCGAAGTGCACGCGCCGCTGTACCGGCGGACCGAGGCGCTGCTGGACCTGATGGGGCAGGCTGATTTGTGGCCGCTCGCCTACTTGCGGTGGGAATTGGCCTTGCTGGAAGAGATGGGATACGGGCTGGACCTGTCGGCCTGCGCGGTCACCGGCGCGACTGAGGGGCTGGTCTATGTCTCGCCCCGTTCAGGGCGGGCGGTGTCGGCAGAGGGGGCGGGTGAATGGGTGGACCGGATGCTGCCCCTGCCCGAGGTGCTGCGCGGCCGTGGCGATGCGCCGGATGCAGAGATTGTCCAGGGGCTGCGGACCACCGGATATTTCCTGGAGACGCATCTGGCTGCCGATCAGGGCAACCGCGCCTTGCCTGTGGCCCGTGCGCGGTTTGTCGAGGCGTTCAGTCGGCAGCTCTGAACATCATCTCGCGGCCTTTTTCGTTCTTCAGGATCATCACGTCGCCCAGCACTTCGATCAGGGTCATGTCTTGCAGGGCCGTGAAATAGCGGGTTTCGTCACCCAGCGCGGGACAGGCGCGGCGGGTGCTGCGCAGGGGGCCGGTTTTGAACCACGGGTAGGGCACGGACATCGTACCCGAGAAGTCGTTGCAGGGGCCGCGCCCTTCGATCTTGTCCGCTTCGGGAAAGCTGAGTGTGGCCATGGCATCGAACTGCTGGCCGTCGATTTCGGTCAGGGTCCATGTTTTGCCACCGGCACCATAGGCGCGCGCGGTTTCGTCTGCTTTGCAGGACATGGCGAAGGTCAGGGCGAAGATCAGGGCAATGCGCATGGCGCTGACTAGCGCAATGCCAGCACAAGGTCGATCAAAGCGGTATAGGCGTTGGCGGAATCGTGCCGTTTGGATTTGGGCAGCATCGGCATTCCGATCAACGCGCCATAGGCGGCGCGGGCAAAGTCCGGGTTTTTCAGACCCAGTTGCAGCAGCAGGGTCGCCATGTAGGTGAGCCGTTCAGCGTCGACCTGTGCCAGCGCATCGGCAGCACCTTTGTGTTCCTGCGCCCAGGACCGGATCGCGGGGGCCGTGGTGTCGTCCAGCACGTGGGTGCCAAAGTCTTGCAGGCGGGTGGCGGCGTTTCCTTGTCCCTCGAGCAGGGCGACCACATCGGCGAAGGCCCGGCTTTTCCAGTGATCCAACAGCGCGTCGTGAAAGGCGGGGACATCTGCGAAATGCCAGTAGAACGAACCCTTGGTCGTGCCCAGGCGGCGTGCCAGCGGTTCGGCCCGCAGCGCAGGCGGACCATCGCTGCGCAAGGCGGTAAGGCCTGCGTTGATCCACTTCTCGCGATTGAGACGGGCGTGTTTCATACGAACGAGTGTAGAGGGTCGCAGCGCCCCTCACAAGCGGCATATGCTGCAGGTGCAGCATATGCGTGGAAGCTTGCGATAGATTTGGGCGCTGTGCCCGTTAAACGGGCTGTTTGGCCGGTCTAGCCCAGCAGACGGCGGGCAATGACCTGTGCCTGAATTTCGCCGGCGCCCTCGAAGATGTTGAGGATTCGGGCGTCGCACAACACGCGGCTGATCTTGTATTCCAGCGCAAAGCCGTTGCCGCCGTGGATTTGCAGGCCGTTGTCGGCCGCCGCCCATGCCACGCGGGCGCCCAGCAGCTTGGCCATGCCGGCTTCGACGTCGCAGCGACGGCCCTGATCCTTCTCGAAGGCGCTGAAATAGGTCAGTTGGCGGGCGATCATGATCTCGACGGCCATCATCGCCAGCTTGTTGGCAACCCGTGGGAATTCGATCAGCGATTTGCCGAACTGCTTGCGGTCCTGGGCATATTGCATCGAGATATCCAGTGCCGATTGCGCCACGCCGATGGCGCGGGCTGCGGTCTGGATGCGGGCGCTTTCGAAGGTTTCCATGAGTTGTTTGAAACCTTTGCCCTCTTCACCGCCCAGCAGGTTTTCACCTTTGACGTGGAAGCCGTCGAAAGCCAGTTCGTATTCCTTCATACCGCGATAGCCCAGCACCTCAATTTCGCCGCCGGTCATGCCATCGGTGGGGAAAGGGTTGGCATCGTCGCCGGGGGTCTTTTCGGCCAGGAACATCGACAGGCCCTTGTAGTCGGTCGTGTTCGGGTCGGTGCGGGCCAGCAAGGTCATCACGTGCGTGCGGGCCGCGTGGGTGATCCACGTCTTGTTGCCGGTGATCTTGTAGTCGTCCCCGTCCTTGACGGCGCGGGTGCGCAAGGACCCAAGGTCCGATCCGGTGTTGGGTTCGGTGAACACGGCCGTTGGCAGCGTTTCGCCCGAGGCGATGGCAGGCAGCCACTTGGCCTTTTGCGCGTCGGTGCCGCCCGCAATGATCAGTTCTGCGGCGATTTCCGAACGGGTGCCCAGCGAGCCGACACCGATATAGCCGCGCGAGAGTTCTTCCGAGACCACGCACATCGACGCCTTGGACAGGCCAAGGCCGCCGTGTTCTTCGGGGATCGTCAGACCGAAGACGCCCATCTCAGCCAGTTCGTCGATGACCTCAATGGGGATCAGCTCGTCCTTGAGGTGCCAGTCGTGTGCAAAGGGTTCGACTTTTTCCAGCGCGTAGCGGCGGAATTGTTCGCGGATCATTTCCAGTTCTTCATCCAGACCGGTGGCGCCCACCGTGATCTCGGCATTGCGTTCCTGCATGAGCGCGACCAGACGGATGCGGGCAGACTGGGTGTTGCCGGTCCGGATCAGCGTCATGGTGGCGGGCGCAGACAGGCCCGCGATGTCGTCGGTGGTCAGGCCCATGTCGTGCGGGCGCAGGATTTCGCCCTGGTTCATCGGGATGCCGCCCTGGATCTGGCCCAGATATTCACCAAAGCCGATTTGCAGGATCAGTTTTTCAACTTCGCCGAACTGGCCGTTTTCATCCAGTGCGGTGGCCCATTTCTGCATCTGGTGCAGGGCCTGCACGTAGGTGGCAAGCCATGCCAGCCCGTGGGCCGCTGTCTGGTTCTGTTCGACAAGGGTGGCCGACACGCGACCGTTTTCGCTGAGCACGCCGCGCAGTCTGTCCTTGGCCGCCTCCAGAATGGCATCGACCGGCGCAATGGCGTCTGCGGTTTTTGCCAATAGATCGTCCAGAATCACCGAAGTGGTCGAAGTCATGTCTTGTCCGTCGTGTGCCATGGCTCACATCCCCTTGTTTGCTTGCGGTTCGAGATAGTTCCTTCGCAGGTGCAGCGCAACTTATTTGCGTGCAAGTGCGGCAATTTGATCGAAAGTTACGCGGTGTTTTTGCGCGTGCAGCCGCGAATGAGGGTGGTATAGCGGGTTTATGGACATTTTTCTGACATTGCTGACACCGACCCAGCTGGGTCTTGCCGTGGCAATCGCGCTGTTGGCGGGGTTTGTAAAAGGGGTTGTGGGCTTTGCCATGCCAATGATCTTTGTGTCGGGGCTTTCCAGCTTTCTGGCGCCCGAACTGGCGCTGGCCATGCTGATGCTGCCGACGCTGGCGACCAATGGCATACAGGCGCTGCGCCAAGGGCCGCGTGCCGCGTGGGAATCGATCACCCGGTTCAAGGTCTACATGATCGTCGGGGGTGTTGTGCTGATCCTGAGTGCGCAATTGGTCAATGTGCTGCCGATGCAGGTGATGCTGCTGATCATCGGCGTGCCGGTGACCGCCTTTGCGCTGATGCAGATCGTCGGCTGGACACTGACCATGAGCGGCCAAAGCACCACCTTCGAGGTGATTATCGGCGTGGTTGCCGGGTTCCTTGGTGGGATTTCGGGGATATGGGGGCCGCCGACGGTGATGTATCTGACGGCGCTTGGTACACAGAAACACGACCAGATGCGCGCGCAGGGCGTGATCTACGGGTTGGGGGCTGTGTCATTGGTGGGGGCGCACATCGGATCGGGCGTGCTGAATGCGGCGACTTGGCCGCTGAGTGCGGCGATGATCGTGCCGTCGCTGATCGGTATGTTCTGTGGCCGTCAGATCATGGACCGGATCGACCAGGTGGTGTTCCGACGCGCGACGCTGTTCGTGCTGCTTGTGGCAGGGCTGAACCTGATGCGCCGCGCATTGGTGGGGTGACCCTTAGGCCGATCTGGCGACAGTCCGGCCGGACACGTCTTCGATGAAGGTGACGATGCGCGATTTGATCTGTTCGTCGTCGATCGAGGCGACGGCGCTGACGATGTCCAGTCCGGGATCGCGTGCGGCAGAATCGCTGACGTCTTGCAGGCCTTCAAAGAAATAAGAGGTTGGAACATCCAGGATACGCGACAGGTCATAAAGACGGCTTGCTGCGATGCGGTTGGAGCCAATTTCGTATTTTTGAATTTGTTGAAAAGAAAGTTTTAGGTGCCGGGCGACATCTGTTTGCGACATACGGCGCAACGTGCGTGCCTGCTTCAGCTTACGACCAACATGAATATCTACGGGATGAGACATCTGTTTAAGTACCTCCGGTTGTAACTGTGGCAGTGATCCAAGAATTGTTGGCCATAATCAAGTGCCTAGATTTTTACATTTGTGGTATATTTATATTGCAACACTGGATGATTTATGCACCCATAATGGTAGCCGTGATGGATAAGGGGTCCTCAAATCACACGCAGGCCTACGAATTTTCAGCAAGAACACCAGCCGCTTCTGTTTGAAATGTTGCGATCGTTTGCAACTTTGGCGCGTCATTTAAACCTTTCGCGCGCTGTTGAAGAGCTGGGCAGCACTCGTCAAACGGTTCGACGGCACATTACTTTTCTTGAGCAGGCCAAGGGGTTTGAGCTGTTTCGAATCAGGGACCGGCGCTACGAGCTGACCGAACGCGGTGCCAGCGCACTGCCCGAGGCGTTGACATTGCTGTCGCGCGGGACTGCGTGGCTGAGTTCCGAGGTTGGTTTCGAATACGGGATGTTGCGGATTGCCAAGGTCGAAGGCGACTGGCGGTTTTACCTGCAACAGCGCCCCCTGTCAGAGATTTGGGTGCAGCGGTCAAGCCTTCTGCGCAACAGCGTCCGCTGCTGGGCCGAGGCGGGTGGCAACATCGAACATCCCGCGTTTCAGCCCGTGCGTCCCTACGCCATGGTGTTTCGCCCCAACGAACAGCAGTGGGTTTGCGTGGACGTTGGGCGCGAGTCGTCGTTTGCCACGTGGTTCGGCTGGGAATGGCAAAGCAGTTCGATCGGGCGCACGCTCGAGGCGTTGCCGGGCGGGCCGTTGATCGGCGACATCATGGAAGGCACCTTTCACGAAATCGCGGCCAACCACGGGCTGCGCTTTGATCACATCCACACCACGGTGGCGCGCAAGCCCGATACGCCGCTTGTCCCGCTTAGCTATGGACGGCTTTTGCTGGGGTCGCGGTTTCCCGATGGCAGTTTTGCGTTGGTCAATATTATCGAGCGAACCAACGCGCTGGAGATTGACGAATTGCCTGCGGAGTATCTGAATTCAATGGATCCAAGTCTGGAAATGCACGTCAGCATCTGACCGGACTGGTTGTTGCGCGCCAACGTGCGCTTTGGCCTGTTGTCAGCGGCGGTGCTTCTTGCCGATGCAAATGATGCTGTTCTGGTGTATGGACTGTGGCGTAAATGTTGCCAAGGCAAAGGCCACAAGGCCGTTCGCCTGCTGTTGCTATTTCAACCTGTGCGCCATACCGGGAGAAACCTGATGAGCATACACGACGTATTTGAAGGGTCGCGTTTGCTGACCGAGACGGTGGAGTTGCTGGCGCAGCGCCAGCTCTATCTGACGGTCGGAGACGACTTTAATCATTACAAAGCTTTGATTTCCCAATACCGGCCCAACCAGCCGGTCAGCCTGCCGTTTGATCCCGCCCAATCGGATCTGTCGGGCGGTCAGGGGTTTTGGTCGGTTGGCCGCAATCCCCAAGGAAAGATTGTGCAGACGCAGGCGGTGCGGTTGATCGACCTTCAAGGGCAGACGCTGGCCGATTACATGGAGCGCAATTTCCGCGCCTATCCGCCGTCGGGCGTGCCGATTGATCTGGACGATTCCTGGTACAGGTCGGGGCCCGGCGCACGGCGGATGTCGGGGCTGGTGTGCTATCACGGCGAGATGTGGATTAACCCCGAAGAGGGCAACTATCGCGGACGCGGGATTGTCGACATTCTGGCGCGCTTTGCCTTTCTCAGCAGCCAGTTGCACTGGCAACCCGACTATGTGTTCGGGTTCATGCCCCGTGCGATCGCGCGCCGTGGTCTGGCCGAGCGCGAGGGGTACATGCATGTGGACCCTCTGTGCCTAAGCTGGAAGATCACCGGCCAGAACAAGCCGGTCGAGGGCAACATGGTCTATATGGGCCACGAGGACATCCAGCATATCATTCAGGTGCCGCTCGAACTGGCTGCCTGATCGCAGCGCCCAGGACGGTGCACCAATGAAAAAGCCCCCGCGCCAGATCGGCTGCGGGGGCTTTTGTCGTTCAGGGCCCGGGGCCGCGCGGCTTAGCCGATGGCAGCGGCGCGCACGTCTTCGTCGATGTGCGGCAGGTACTGTTCAAAGTTCGTAGCGAACATTTCCACCAGCTTATCGGCCTGACGGTCATAGCTTTCGGGATTGTCCCAGGTGCGGCGCGGATCCAGCAGGATGTCGGCCACACCGTCCACGGCAACGGGCACTTCGAAGCCAAAGTTCGGGTCCTTGCGGAACTTGGCGTTGCCCAGGCTGCCGTCAAGCGCGGCAGTCAGCAGTGCACGTGTCGCGCGGATCGGCATCCGGCTGCCGGTGCCATAGGCGCCGCCGGTCCAGCCGGTGTTGACCAGCCAGCAGGTCGCACCGTGCTGGGCGATCTTTTCGCGCAGCAGGTTGCCGTACACTTCGGGACGGCGCGGCATGAAAGGCGCACCGAAGCAGGTCGAGAATGTGGGCTCGGGTTCGGTTACGCCGCGCTCTGTTCCGGCCACCTTGGACGTGAAGCCCGACAGGAAATGGTACATCGCCTGTGCCGGCGTCAGTCGCGCGATGGGGGGCAGAACACCAAAGGCATCGCATGTCAGCATGATGATGTTCTTGGGGTGGCCGCCCAGTGCGGTTTTCGATGCGTTCGAGATATAGTGCAGCGGATAGGCGCAGCGCATGTTCGCGGTCAGGCTGTCGTCGGCGAAATCCAGATCCTTGGTTTCTTCGTCAAAGATCATGTTTTCGATCACGGTGCCGAATTTCTCGGTCGTGGCGTAGATTTCCGGCTCGGCCTCGGCGCTGAGGTTGATCGTTTTGGCATAGCAGCCGCCTTCGAAGTTGAACGTGCCGCGGTCGGACCAGCCATGTTCGTCATCACCGATCAGCGTGCGTGACGGGTCGGCCGACAGGGTTGTCTTGCCGGTGCCGCTGAGGCCGAAGAACACGGCCGTGTCGACAGGGTTGCCCGTGGCATGGTTGGCCGAGCAGTGCATCGGCATCACGCCTTTTGCGGGCAGCATGTAGTTCAGCAGGGTGAACACCGATTTCTTGTTCTCGCCCGCATATTCGGTGCCGCCGATCAGGATGATCTTGCGGTCAAAGTTCAGCGCGATCACGGTGTCGGACTTGCAGTCGTGTTTTGCGGGGTCCGCTTTGAACGACGGGCAATTGATGATTGTGAAGTCTGCGGTGAAATCTTCCAGATCTTCGCGGTCGGGACGGCGCAGCAGGTGGCGGATGAACAGGCCGTGCCATGCCAGCTCGGTCACCATGCGGACGTTGATGGCGTAGGCCGGGTCGGCACCGCCCACCAGATCCTGCACGAAATAATCGCCGCCCTTCATGTGGGCCAGCATGTCATCGTACAGCGCATCAAAGCCTGCTTCGGACATCTCGGCGTTGTTTTCCCACCAGATGTTGTCTGCCACGCTGGCGGTTTTGACGACGTGTTTGTCCTTGGGCGAGCGGCCGGTAAATTTGCCGGTTGTCACCAGGAAAGAGCCACCTTTGCCCAAGGTGCCTTCGCCACGGGCAAGCGCGGTTTCAACCAGCGCAGGCTCGATCAGGTTGTAATAGACATTGCCCAGATCCTTGATCCCTTGATCTTCGAGCCGGAAATTCGGGTTCACCCGTCCAGATGTCATATGTCGTCTCCCTGTCGCCGCCACGGGCGGATCGTACTAAATTAGGCGCGTCAGCGTCGTGGCCGTCATGGCCTATGGGCCTCTTAACATGACGTTTCCAGACATGAACAGGACGCTTTGGCACAGTTAGCGCCATCAACGCGATCTTTGGCCCATGCACCCCGTTACAGCTCTTTTCACGACCTCCCGTATTCGGGGAAAGTGCGTCAATTTAGCCATTCCTAACCAAATTGTGGCGCAATTAGGGCATTAGGAGCGAGTGATTCGCACTTAAAGATTGATTCGACCCAATAAAATCTGGATGTATGGACAAAAAACAATATTGAGCAGCAAAAAGGGTACAGGCAATGTCAAAGATTGCATTGGTGGACGATGACAGGAACATCCTGACATCCGTTTCGATGACGCTCGAGGCTGAAGGCTTTGAGGTAGAGACATATAATGACGGGCAGGCGGCGCTTGACGCCTTTAACAAGGGGCTGCCGGATATGGCGGTTCTGGACATCAAGATGCCCCGCATGGACGGGATGGACCTGTTGCAGCGGCTGCGTCAAAAGACGTCGATGCCGGTCATTTTCCTGACATCAAAAGACGACGAGATTGACGAAGTGCTGGGCCTGCGTATGGGCGCCGATGACTACGTCAAGAAACCATTCAGCCAGCGTTTGCTGGTAGAACGCATTCGTGCCCTGCTGCGCCGCCAAGATGCGGTTGCCACGGATGAAGTGGGCGACACGGAAGAAACCAAAGTGATGGAACGCGGCGATCTGCGTATGGACCCGCTGCGCCATTCGGTTAGCTGGAAGGGCAACGATGTGTCCCTGACCGTGACCGAGTTTCTGCTGTTGCAGGCGCTGGCCCAACGCCCCGGGTTCGTCAAGTCGCGCGACCAGTTGATGGACGTGGCCTATGACGATCAGGTTTACGTGGATGATCGCACGATCGACAGCCACATCAAACGTCTGCGCAAGAAGATGCGGACGGCGGACGATTCCTTTTCGGCGATTGAGACGCTGTACGGGATCGGCTATCGATACAACGAAGAGTGATGCGCGCAAATGGCTCTGGCCGAAAGGAACTTCGTGCGGGATATGGCCCCACCTCCATCACGTGACGGTGACGTTGTGCTGGGCGACGACTGGGTCGCGCCCGACCGTTCGGAAACCGGAAATGAAATCCGGGCCAAGCGGGAACGCCGCGGGCTGTTTTCGCTACGTGCGTCGCCGCTGACACGCAAGATCATCACATTCAACCTGATCGCGTTGAATGTGCTGGTGGCGGGTATCCTGTATTTGAATTCCTCGCGCGACAGCCTTGCCGTGCAGCGCGCCACGTCGATGGTCAGCGAGGCAGAGCTGATTGCCGACGTGATCGAGGCGCAACTGCCTGTGGGCGCGCCGGTTAATCTGGCGACCGGTGACGGTGTAGATGTAGCAACCACCCTGCAAGGGCTGGACCTGCGCAGCGGCATCGAGGTTCTGGTGTTCGATCCGACAGGCGCATTGGTGTCCAGCATCGAGGGTGCGCCAAATCAGTCGATGGGTCAGCAACCCGGCGGTGCAAGCCGTACCATTCTGACCGACGGGCTAAGCTGGCTGTGGTCCAAGCTCTCGTCGCCCTTTGCTTCGGACACCGCCGTTGACGCGCCCAGTGTCGAAGAACAATTGCGCACGATGGTGCCCGGCAGCCTGACCGGCGGCACACAGGTGCAAAACAGCCTTGATACCGCGGGCGGCACGCTGTTCAGCGTTGTCACGCCAATCTTCCAGGGATCGACCACCGTCGGTGTGGTCGGCATTACCTCCGCCGCTGGCGAGATCGACAAGTTGGTGCGCGGTGAACGCGAGCGGGTGTTGCAGATGTTTGTGATTGCCACGCTGGTGTCTGTGGGTCTTAGCCTGGTTCTGGCGTCGACCATCGCCAATCCGCTGGCCGATCTGGCCGCCGCCGCTGAACTGGGCCGCGACCGCAACCAGCGCAAAGTCAATCCAGGGCGCATCCGCATTCCCGATCTGACAGCGCGGCCCGATGAAATCGGCCGCTTGTCCGGCGCCCTGCGCGGCATGATCGCCGCCCTTTACAACCGCATCGACGGCAACGAACAGTTCGCCGCCGACGTGGCCCACGAGATCAAGAACCCGCTTGCGTCGCTGCGCTCTGCCGTGGGCACGCTGCGGCTGATCAAGCGCGAGGACCAGCGCGAAAAGCTGCTGGATGTGATCGACCATGACGTGCGCCGTCTGGATCGGCTGGTCAGCGACATCTCGAACGCGTCGCGGCTGGATTCCGAACTGGTCAAGGAAGAGGAAGAACCCTTTGACCTGCTCAAGATGCTTGGCAACCTAAGCCAGTATCTGGGCGAGGACGCCAAATCGAAGGGCATTGATTTCATCACCGATTTGCCTGCACAGCCCCTGCTGGTCCATGGGCTTGAGGCGCGGCTGGCGCAGGTGTTCGTAAACCTGATCACCAACGCGATTTCCTTTTGCGAGGACGGCGACGCCATCCGCGTCTGGGCCCGCAAAAAGGAAAACCGTGTGCTGGTCGTGGTCGAGGACACAGGCCCCGGCATCCCCGATCAGGCGCTGTCCAAAATCTTTAAACGCTTCTATTCCCAACGTCCCGAAGAGCATTTTGGCAACAACTCGGGCCTTGGTCTGGCCATTTCGAAACAGATCGTCGAAGCACATGGCGGCGTGATCTGGGCCGAGAACATCCGCCCCACCGATGCCGACATCACCAGCGACCCGCTGGGCGCCCGTTTCGTCGTGGGTCTGCCGGTTTGATATGCCGTCCCGTGCGGCCACGGCCACGCTTCATGCAACGGCAGTGGCCGTGGATGGGCGCGCAGCCCTGATCCTTGGCGCTTCGGGGGCGGGGAAATCGTCGCTTGCGTTGCAATTGATGGCGCTGGGGGCGGTGCTGGTCGCGGACGACCGCACCGTGGTGCAGCGTGATGGCGGCCACATCGTTGCAGATGTCCCCGACACCCTGCGCGGCCTGATCGAGGCGCGCGGCGTCGGCATTCTGAACGCGACTTGTGCCGGGCCTGTCCCGGTGTCGGTGGTGATTGATCTGGATCAGACCGAAACACAACGCCTGCCTGCGGCGCACGGTCACAGCCTGTTGGAGCTGACGCTGCCTTGCCTTCACAAGTGCGATACTCCAGCTTGGCCTGCGGCGATCATGCAATATCTTAAAGCCGGATGCGCAAAGATATGACCCAGACCGAACCCACACATAGACGCCTTGTGCTGATCACCGGACCTTCGGGCGCCGGACGGTCCAGTGCGATTCGCGTGCTTGAAGACTTGGGGTTCGAGGTGATCGACAACATGCCGTTGCGTCTGATCCGGCCCTTGCTGGACGATCCGTCCAGCACGCGGCCACTCGCTTTGGGGATCGACCCGCGCACCCGCGATTTTTCCGTCAATGCGGTGATGGACGCCATCGGCCAGATTGCCGCCGTGCCCGGGTTGGTGCCCGAACTGCTGTATCTTGACTGTGACACCGACGTGTTGCTGCGCCGCTTTTCCGAAACCCGCCGCAGGCATCCGTTGGCTGATGGTGACCGTCCCGAAGCGGGCATTGCCCGCGAACTGGAGATGCTGGGCCCCCTGCGGGCGCGGGCTGACATCCTGATCGACACATCGCAGTTGAACGTCCATCAGCTGCGCGCTGCGGTCGAAGAATGGTTCGCGCCGGGCGATCAGGGACATCTGTCGGTGTCGGTTGAGAGCTTTTCCTACAAACGCGGTCTGCCGCGCAGCGTCGATATGGTGTTCGATTGCCGGTTCCTGAAAAACCCGTACTGGGAGCCGTCGTTGCGCGCGGCCAACGGCACGGAGAAGGCAGTTCAGGACCATATCGCCACAGATTCGCGATATGCGGATTTTGTCGCCAAGACCACCGATCTCGCGCTATGGTTGTTGCCTGCCTTTGCGGAAGAGGGGAAATCGCACCTGTCGATCGCATTTGGGTGTACCGGGGGGCAACATAGGTCGGTTGCCATAGCGGAAACCTGCGCAGTGGCCCTTGCGAAGGCAGGCTGGCAGGTGTCAATTAGGCATCGCGAATTGGACCGCCGGAAAAAGGACGGGGCAGAGTGATCGGAATTGTGATTGTGGCGCATGGTGGACTGGCACGAGAGTATCTCGCTGCCATCGAACATGTTGTCGGATCGCAATCGGGCGTCCGCGCCATCGCGATCGAGGCCAACCATGACCGCGCGGAAAAACAGTCCGAGATTTGCATCGCTGCCGATGAAGTCGATGACGGCGACGGCGTGGTGGTGGTGACCGACCTTTACGGTGGTTCGCCCTCGAACCTGTCGCTGCTGGCCTGCCAGCCGCAGGGGCGTCGCATTCTTTATGGCGCGAACTTGCCGATGTTGATCAAACTCGCCAAAAGCCGTCACAAACCCGTTGGCGATGCAGTACGTGCAGCACTGGACGCTGGCAAAAAATATATCGACAGCCAGAACGTCAGCGCAGAAAGCCCGAACCACGTATGACCAAATGCACTTTGAAGATCGTCAACGAAAAGGGCCTGCACGCCCGCGCCTCGGCCAAACTGGTCGAAGTCGTCGAAGCCTTTGACGCCCAGGCCGAAGTGGCCAAGGACGGCATGTCGGCCTCGGGCGACAGTATCATGGGGCTTTTGATGTTGGCAGCCTCCAAAGGAACCTTTATTGACGTTGAAACCTCTGGGCCGGATGCCGAGGCGCTGGCCGAGGCGTTGACGGCATTGGTCGCGGACAAGTTCGGCGAAGGCGCCTGAGACATCGGCGACCTCAGACCTGACAGCATGACAAAGGACGACACAGACGTGGTTGACAGCTCGCAGGGCGCACAAGGCTTGACGCAAGCTCAGGACGAAACGGTTACGTTTACCAAATACGACCGTCGCAGCCTGTCCTACGCCTCGACCTTTGACGATCCGTGGAAAGCGTCGTTCATCCGCGTCATGGAAGCGTTCACCGGTAAGCTGACGATCCTGCGTTTGATCCGCAAGTTCGAGCGTCAGGGTGCACCGCAGGGGCAAGCCTTTTGGCGCGCCTGTCTGGATGTCATGGGCATCGAGTTGACCACGCCGCAGGCACAACTGGACCGTATTCCCAAAGAGGGACCGGTGATCGTGGTGGCCAATCACCCGCACGGCATGGTTGATGGGATGATCTTTGGCGATCTGATCGGCCGCGTGCGCCCGGATTACCGCATTCTGACCCGCTCGTTGCTGACCGCCATCGACGAAGTGGCGGGCAGCTATATGATCCCTGTGCCGTTCCCGCATGACCCCGACGCACAGCGCAAAGGTGTCGAGATGCGCGCCAAGGCGATGAAACACCTGAAAGAGGGCGGCGTCGTGGCGCTGTTCCCGTCCGGTCAGGTCGCGGCGTCGGAAACCTACTTTGGCCCCGCGGTCGAGGCCGAATGGAACGTTTTCACCGCCGCCCTGATCCGTCGTTCGGGGGCCACGGTCGTTCCGATGAAATTCCCCGGTCAGAACAGCCGCGCCTATCATATCGCGAATAAACTGTCGCCGATGCTGCGTCAGGGCCTGTTGCTGCATGAAATCGTATATTCACTGAACAAGCCGCAAGGCCCCATCGTTGGCGATCCGATCCCGCAGGAAGATGTCAAAGCCTGGGCCGATGATCCGCGCGGCTTTATGGCCTGGCTGCGCGAGCACACCCTGAACCTTAAGGGCTGACCGCTTCTTCATCTTGCCAAAGCGTTTCGGGAAATACCTGAATCACGTGTTCGCTGCCTTTCGCCTTCGGCTCAAACGCGAAAAGTGATGCAGTGTGATTTAAGGTTTTCCCGAACCGCTATGAAAAACTCCGGGGGAGGCGCGAAGCGCCGGGGGCAGCTCCCCCGACCCAGAGCATTTTCAAATAGCGCCTTAGCGCGTCGGAACAGGTGTCTCGCCGCGATAGTCATAGAACCCGCGCTGGGTCTTGCGGCCCAGCCATCCGGCCTCGACATATTTGGTCAACAGCGGGCAGGGGCGGTATTTCGTATCGGCCAGCCCGTCGTGCAGCACGTTCATGATGGCCAGACAGGTGTCCAGACCGATGAAATCGGCCAGCTCCAGCGGCCCCATCGGGTGGTTCGCGCCCAGCTTCATCGAACTGTCGATCGACTG
Source organism: Sulfitobacter sp. (assembly GCA_034669925.1). GTDB lineage: Bacteria > Pseudomonadota > Alphaproteobacteria > Rhodobacterales > Rhodobacteraceae > Pseudosulfitobacter. The sequence goes on along the minus strand of JAXMOM010000001.1, from coordinate 1,681,236 downwards.
CACGTTTCCGACGCCTTCGTACAGGGTATAGACCGCCTCGTTGATCATCGGCATCAGGATGCGGTTGACGATAAAGGCGGGGAAATCCTCGGCGCTGGCGGCGGTCTTGCCCAGTTTGTCCACGACCTGCTTGCAGGCGTCATAGGTTTCGGCGTCGGTGGCAATGCCGCGGATCAGTTCCACCAGTTGCATAACCGGCACCGGGTTCATGAAGTGGAAGCCCATGAATTTTTCTGGCCGGTCCGTGCGGCTGGCCAGCCGGGTGATCGAGATCGACGAGGTGTTCGACGTCAGGATCGTGTGCGGCTTCAGGTGGGGCAGCAGATCCTCGAAAATCGCCTGTTTGACGGTTTCGCGTTCGGTGGCCGCCTCGATGATCAGGTCGCTGGGGCCCAGATCGGTCAGCGTCACCGTGGTGGTGATTCGCGCCATCGCGTCGGCCTTGGCCTCTGCGGTGATCTTCTCGCGGCTGACCTGCCGTTCCATGTTGCCGTCGATCAGCTTGACGGCCGCTTGCAACGCGTCCTCGCTGATGTCCGTCATCGTCACGTCATAGCCTGCCAGCGCCATGACATGGGCAATCCCGTTGCCCATTTGTCCCGCGCCCACGATTCCGACCGTCTTGATGTCCATGAGATGCCCCTTTTTTGTTAGCGCACCATATCCGCGCGTCGCGTCCGGCTGCAAGGTGTGAACGGCGCTGCGTTTGGTCAGACCCTGTTAGCAAATTCTAAGGACCTGCGCGCTATACCCAGCCTTGGGTGAAATTGAGAGGTGGGTGTAATGACCTATGATGCTGTGGGCCAAGGGTCCCTTGACTATCTTGCGTGCCGGTATGGCACATCCAAAGTGTTGTTTCGCGGGCCACGGAAGCCTTTGAAGAAACCGTATATCGCGTTTTTCGGCGGTACGGAAACCTATGGTAAGTTTGTGGCCAATCCGTTTCCGGACCTGCTTGAGGAAAAGCTGGGGATGCCGTGCGTCAACCTGGGCTGCACCAACGCGGGAATCGAGGTGTTCGCCTCTGATCCGCATCTGACCGAAATCGGGGCTGGGGCCAAGGTGACCGTGATGCAGGTGCTGAGCGCGCAGAATATGTCCAACCGCTTCTATTCGGTCCATCCGCGCCGCAACGACCGGTTCCTGAAACCGTCCGGTCTGCTTGAGGCTATTTTCCGTGATGTGGATTTTGCCGAGTTCAACTTTACCAAACACATGCTGACGCATCTGAACACGGTGTCGCCCGAGCGGTTCCGCACCGTGCGCGAAGAGCTGCAAAGCGCGTGGGTCGCGCGGATGCGGCATTTGCTGGGGCGCATCACCGGGAGGACCGTGTTGCTGTGGTTCGGCGAAGCTGACCCGGACAACCGCGACAACGGGATGGGCCGCGATCCGTGGTTCATCACGCGCGAGATGATCGAGACGCTGCGCAGCGATGTGACCGAGATTGTCGAAGTGCTGCCATCGGAATACGCCCGCGAGCAGGGCACCGACGGCATGGTGTTTTCCGAACTTGAGCGGCCGGCGGCGGAAACCATGCTGGGTCCGGTCGCCCATCAAGAGGCAGCAGCGGCCCTGGCGCCAGTGCTGCGCAAACTGGTGGGGCAGGCGGCTTGCGCCGACACCTGACAGCAAAAAGGCCCGCCGTTTCGGGCGGGCCTTTCAGTTGTGATCCTGTGACGGATTACAGTTTTTCGATCAGTTCCGGCACAGCGGTGAACAGGTCGGCGACCAGACCGTAATCGGCCACCTGGAAGATCGGCGCTTCTTCGTCCTTGTTGATCGCAACGATGATCTTGCTGTCTTTCATGCCTGCAAGGTGCTGGATCGCACCCGAGATGCCGACGGCGACATACAGTTCGGGGGCGACAACCTTGCCCGTCTGGCCAACTTGCCAGTCGTTCGGGGCATAGCCGCTGTCGACCGCCGCACGCGACGCGCCAACGGCGGCGCCCAGTTTGTCGGCCAGCTGTTCGATCAGCTTGAAGTCTTCTTCCGAGCCGACGCCACGGCCACCGGACACGACCACACCGGCCGATGTCAGTTCGGGGCGGTCGCTGGCGGCAACCTTGTCTTCGACCCAGGACGACAGGCCGGGATCAGCGGCTGCCGACACGGTTTCGACCGAGGCGGAACCGCCTTCACCGGCCGCATCGAATGTCGATGTACGGAAGGTGATGACCTTTTTCGCGTCTTTCGACTTCACGGTCTGGATGGCGTTGCCTGCGTAGATCGGGCGTTCGAACGTGTCGCCATCGACAACGCCGGAAGCGTCGGAAATGATCATCACGTCCAGCAGCGCCGCAACGCGGGGCATCACGTTTTTCGCGTCGGTGGTGGCGGGGGCGACGATGTGTTCATAGTCATCGGCCAGCGACACGATCAACGCGGCGGTGGATTCCGCCAGACGGTGGCCCAGCGTTGCATCCTCGGCGACCAGCACCTTGGACACGCCGTCGATTTTCGCAGCCGCGTCGCCTGCCGCAGCAGCCGAGCCGCCCGCGCACAGAACGGTCACTTCACCCAGCGCCTTGGCGGCGGTGACAGCCTTGGCGGTGGCGTCCATCGCCAGTTCGCCATTGTTGACTTCAGCAAGAAGCAGAACAGCCATTACACCACTCCCTTTTCTTTGAGTTTCGCAACCAGTGCGTCCACGTCTGCCACGATTTCGCCAGCCGCGCGTGCTTCGGGCTCTTTCGTGCTGACCACTTCCAGGTGCAGCGCCGTATCAACGCCGTAATCGGCTGCTGTTTTCTCATCCAGCGGCTTTTTCTTCGCCTTCATGATGTTGGGCAGCGACGCATAGCGTGGCTCGTTCAGGCGCAGGTCGACCGAGATTACGGTCGGCATGTTGACTTCGATGGTTTGCAGACCGCCGTCAACTTCGCGCGTGACCTTGGCCTTGTCGCCTGCAATCTCGACTTCGGAGGCGAATGTCGCCTGGCTCCAGCCCAGCAGGGCCGACAGCATCTGGCCGGTGGCGTTCATGTCGTTGTCGATCGCCTGTTTGCCGCACAGCACAAGGCCGGGCTGCTCTTCATCGACGATCGCCTTGAGGATCTTGGCAACGGTCAGCGGTTCGATGTCCTGATGAACGTCGTCGGCGGCAACCACCAGGATCGCCCGGTCCGCACCCATGGCCAAAGCCGTGCGCAGGGTTTCCTGCGCCTGCTTCACGCCGATGGAAACCGCGACGATTTCTTCGGCCTGACCGGCCTCTTTCAAACGGATCGCCTGTTCTACGGCAATCTCGTCGAACGGGTTCATCGACATTTTCACGTTTGCAAGATCAACACCCGATCCGTCCGCTTTCACACGAACTTTCACGTTATAGTCGATCACGCGTTTGACAGGCACCAGCACCTTCATGAGCGTTCCTTCCTTGACAAAATTCGACTCACCAGATGGCAAGCCAACAATTCATTCCGCACGGTTTACCCAAGCCCGCGTTGGGGAAACAGGGTAAAATCGTCACAATATGGGCTGGCGACGCCGCGTTTCGGCTCCGCCCGCCCGATTGTGGGGCCTAGCGGTTGGCGCCGGGCACCCACAAAACGTCGTCTTTGCCGCCATTGTTGGCGATCCGCGAGGCGACAAAGAACCAGTCGCTTAGCCGGTTCAGGTATTTCACCGCTGCAGGGTTAACCTGTTCCAACGTGGCAAGTTCCACCGCCAGCCGTTCCGCGCGGCGCGACACGGTGCGGCACACGTGCAGATGCGCGGCCAGCGCGGCACCGCCCGGCAGCACGAAGCTGCGCAGCGGTTCAAGTTCGGCGTTCATCACGTCGATCTCTTCTTCCAGCCGCTTCACCTGCGCGTCGATCATGCGCAGCGGCGGATATTCGGCCGCGGCGTCTGCTTCCATATCGGGGCGGCACAGGTCGGCGCCCAGATCGAACAGGTCGTTCTGGATGCGCGCCAGGGCCGCATCGGTTTCGCCTGTTGCCTCAAGCCGCGCGACACCGACAAAGGCGTTCAGCTCGTCCGAGGTGCCATAGGCGTTGACCCGCGCCGCATGTTTGACCACCCGCGTGCCGTCGCCCAAGGCGGTTTCGCCCTTGTCGCCGGTGCGAGTGTAGATCTTGTTCAGTACAACCATTTCAGCCCCCTGACTGACGCCACAGCACGGCGATCACGATCAGCACCACGGCGATGAATTGCGCGATGATCCGCATGCGCATCAGTTTGTTCGAATTTTTGGACGCCCATCCATCGCCTTTGGCAAAGCCGCCCAATCCAGTGACCAGCACCAGAACGACCGCCGCACAGGCCAGCAGGATCAAGATGAACATTGGATCAGAGGTCATGCCCGTTTCCTTATTGCGTCTTCGACATCAGATGTAGCGGCCCGCGCGCCGAAAGCGAACCTGTTTTGCCAATTCGTCTTGCGCCAATTAGACGCGCGTCAGCAACCAGTCCAGCGCGCGGGTCGGCAGAATGCGGCGCATCACCCCCATGAAATGCGTGGGGACGGTGACGAAATAGCGGGGACGGGGGCGGCGGCTTTCGATGGCATGGATCAGCTTTTTCACCACCGCCTCGGGTGGCAGTTCAAAACTGTCGGGGCCGCTGTCCTGCGCGTACAGCCGTTTGCGCAGTTCGGTTTCGTACTGCGTGGCACGGGCCGATGCCTTCCAGTCGATCCAGCGTTCGAAATGTTCCACCGCGTTGATGCGAAACCGGCTGGTGACGGGGCCGGGTTCGATCAGGCAAACGTGCACGCCGGTGCCGCGCATTTCGATGCGCATGGTGCTGCTCAGACCTTCGAGCGCGTGTTTGCTGGCGTTGTAGGCGCCGCGAAGGGGCATGGTGATGAACCCCAGGATGGACGAGCATTGAACGATCCGCCCGTGCCCTTGCGCGCGCATCACCGGAACCACGGCGCGGGTCAGCGTGTGCCAGCCAAAGAAATTCGCCTCGAAAATGGCGCGCAGGGCGTCTGTGGGCAGGTCTTCGACGGCGCCGGGGCAGGCATGGGCGCCGTTGTTGAACAGCGCATCCAGCGTGCCGCCTGTCGCCTCAAGCACTTCGGCCAGCCCGCTGGCGATGCTGTCCTCGTCGGCGTAGTCGATCCGCGGGCTGTCGAACCCTTCGGCTTGCAGCCGGGCGCAATCCTTGGACTGACGACAGGCCGCAAAAACGCGCCATCCGCGTGCCCGCAGGCCATGGGCCGCCGCATAACCAATGCCTGACGAGCATCCGGTGATCAGAATTGTTTTCATATAAAAACTGCCCGCAAATTCATGCGGGCAGGTGTGTCACGGTGTCGTTCGTTTGGCAATCAGCCGCTGGTCAGCAAGAAGTCTGCCATCCAACCTTCGGGGCCGCCGTCCATCGGGCGCAGTTTTACCCAACCGTTGCCGGGGTCTTGCAAAATCTGGACCTCGACGCCGCGTGTCAGGCTGTCGACCACTCCAAAGCTTGTACCGGGACCGCCACGCACGTTCACACGGTTGCCGGAAACAGCGCGAACATCAATCGCGCCGGAATCTTCATCGGACAATATGTCATTTTCGGACAGTGCGTCCTGAGACACCTGCACGGCAGGCTGGGCGGTGGGGATCAGGCTGGGGATGACGATGCTGTTGGTGTCCAGCGATGCGGTGCTAAGTGTCGCACCACCGAATTTGGCAGGGCTGGCGACAGCGGGGCTGGCTGCGGCTGCGGTTGGCAGCTTCTTGGACGGAGCGTCGACATCGCGTGTCGTTGTCAGGTTCAGGGCGACGCGGGACACTTCAGCCGTGTCGATATTCTGGGATTTCACGCCTGCCAACAATGTCTTGGGCGCATCGGGTGCAATCGGATTTGGGTCAACCGGATCAAGGCGCGACATGCGCAGCGCTTCGCCGTCGAAATCGGCCCCCCCGCTCATTTCGAAAAAGACCACACCCAAAAACAAAAACGTCAAAACAATAAAACGAAACATTCCAAAATCCCCCAAGGAAACCCGGCAGACGCGGCAGCTTTAGCACGGGTGAATTGATCTTATCAGGCGGCCGCAGGACGCGCAGTGAGAAAACCAAGCCATTGTTCCCCGCGCCCATCGCCGTGTTGAAATAGCAACGCCACGACCGGCCAAGTTGTTCCCCGATAAAGTTCAGGTGTTTTGCCCTCTTGTTCCGTTTGGGGCAGATAGCTACACACCCCCCTATGTCAGATATTATCCAGCCGCCCAACATGGACCTGTCCGAGCCCCTGCGCCGTGCGCTGGGGGATCGTTATCTGACCTATGCGCTGTCCACGATCATGCACCGCGCGCTGCCTGATGCCCGTGATGGTCTGAAACCGGTGCACCGCCGTATTCTGTATGCGATGCGCGAACTGCGCTTGTCATCCAAGGGCGGGTTCCGCAAATCGGCCAAGATCTCGGGCGACGTGATGGGGAACTATCACCCGCACGGCGATGCCGCGATTTATGACGCGATGGCGCGTCTGGCGCAGGACTTTAACGTCCGCTACCCGCTGGTTGATGGTCAGGGCAACTTTGGCAACATCGACGGCGACAACCCCGCCGCCAGCCGATACACCGAGGCGCGCATGACCGCCGTGGCCGAGGCGCTGCTGGACGGGCTGAACGAAAACGCCGTTGATTTCCGCGACAACTATGACGGCACGCTGACCGAGCCGGTCGTGTTGCCCGCACAGTTCCCCAATCTGCTGGCCAATGGGTCGTCGGGTATTGCTGTGGGTATGGCCACCAATATTCCACCGCACAACATCGCCGAGCTGTGCGATGCCTGTCTGCACCTGATCAAGGTGCCCGATGCGCGCGACGACACGCTGCTGAATTTCGTCAAAGGCCCCGATTTTCCCACCGGCGGGATCATCGTAGAGCCACCCGAAAGCATCGCCGAAAACTACCGCACAGGCAAGGGCGGCTTTCGTCTGCGCTGCCGGTACGAGGTCGAGGATCTGGGCCGTGGGCAATGGCAGATCGTCGTCACCGAGATTCCCTATCAGGTGCAGAAATCCAAGCTGATCGAGAAGCTGGCCGAAGTTATCCAGACCAAGAAGGTGCCGATTCTGGGCGATGTGCGCGACGAAAGCGCCGATGACATCCGGCTGGTGCTGGAACCACGCTCGAAAAACGTCGATCCCGACGTACTGATGGGCATGCTGTACCGCAACTCCGATCTGGAAGTGCGGTTCTCGATGAACATGAACGTGCTGATCGACGGCGTCACGCCCAAGGTCTGCTCGATGAAGGAAGTGCTGCGTGCCTTCCTTGATTTCCGCCGCGAAGTGCTGGAACGGCGCAGCCGTCACCGCATGGAGAAAATCGACCACCGGCTGGAGGTGTTGGAAGGGTTTATCGTTGCCTTCCTGAACCTGGACCGCGTGATTGACATCATCCGCTATGACGACGAACCCAAGGCCGCGCTGATGCGCGAGGACTGGGGCCGCGAACATGTGCGGGCTATGGACGAAAAAGATTACCAGACACCGCCGCCCGCGACCGAGGAGTCGCTGACCGAGGTGCAGGCCGACGCGATCCTGAACATGCGCCTGCGCAGCTTGCGCCGTCTGGAAGAGCTGGAGTTGCTGCGCGAGCAGTCCGCATTGATGGAAGAGCGCGCAGGCCTTGAGGATTTGCTGGACAATCCGCACCTGCAATGGGACGCGATCAGCGCGCAGTTGAAAGAAACCAAAAAGCAGTTCGGCAAGGACTGGTCGATTGGCGACACACCGAACGCGGGCGCCCGCCGCACCACATTTGCCGAGGCCGGACAGGTCGAGGACGTGCCGCTGGAAGCGATGATCGACCGCGAGCCGATCACCGTGGTGTGCAGCCAGATGGGCTGGATTCGCGCCATGACCGGCCACATCGACCTGAACCGCGAGCTGAAGTTCAAGGACGGCGATGGTCCGCGCTTTGTCTTCCATGCGGAAACCACCGACCGGTTGCTGGTGTTTGGATCGAACGGGCGGTTCTATACTCTGTCCGCTGCCAACCTGCCCGGCGGGCGCGGCATGGGCGAACCCCTGCGTCTGATGGTCGACCTGCCGAACGAGGCACAGATTGTGGACCTGTTCATTCACCAGCCCGAGGCGCGCTTGCTGGTCGCCTCGACCGCCGGTGACGGTTTTGTCGTGCCCGAAAACGACGTGATCGCCCAGACCCGCAGCGGCAAACAGGTGCTGAACGTGCGTGGCGAGGTTTCGGCGTTGGTGTGCAGACGTGTGACCGGCGATGCCGTGGCCGTCGTGGGCGAGAACCGCAAGGTTCTGGTGTTCGATCTGGACGAACTGCCCGAAATGGGCCGCGGCAAGGGCGTGCGTTTGCAGAAATACAAGGATGGCGGCCTGTCTGATGCCACCACCTTTACCCTTGCGGACGGGCTGACGTGGCTGGACCCGGCAGGGCGTACGCGCACGGAACTGGAGCTGGACGAATGGCGCGGCAAACGCGCTGGCACGGGCCGCATGGCGCCCCGCGGATTTCCACGCGACAACCGATTCAACTAAAGATATTCTTGCAACCGTAGGCCGTATTATTGTTAGAGCGGCGGACGGAAATGCGCAGACAACATGCGCAGGCAACACGTTACGTTTTCACGAAGGACAGATAAAATGAGTGCAACCATACACGGCCAGTATCATGGCAAAGCGGGGCCTTTGTTCTCGCTCTATTTCAAAACCGCATTTTTGACTTTGATCACGCTAGGCATCTATCGTTTCTGGGCCAAGACCCGGCTGCGTAAATACATCTGGTCTGCGACCGCAGGCAACGGCGACAGCTTTGAATACACCGGCACCGGTCTGGAAAAGCTGTTGGGCTTTCTTTTCGCAATCGTGGTGCTGGCGATATATTTGGGCATCGTACAGATGGCGCTGCTGTACTTCGGTCTGAACTTGTTCACCGAGCCACGCAATGAAATCGAGGCATTGGCGCAGGTTGGGGCGATTTATATCACCCTGCTGGCGGTTCTGCCGCTGCTGCTGTTCGCCACCTACCGTGCACGCCGCTACAAAACCGCGCGCACCCGCTGGCGGGGGCTGCGTTTTGGCATGGACAACGGCGCGTGGGGCTATGTCTGGCGGGCGCTGGGGCATGGGTTTCTCAGCGTCATCACCCTGGGGATCTTGCTGCCACGCCAGACCTTCTGGCTGGAAAAATACATGACCGACCGCACGTGGTACGGCGACGCCAAGTTCGAACAGACCGGACGCTGGCAATCGCTCTATCCGGGGCTAAAGCATGTGCTGTTTGCCGTGATTCTGATCGTAATGGGCATCGTGCTGGGCACGTTTTTGCGGGTTCCGTCGATGATAATGATCGCGGTGCTCGTCGGCTATATCTGGCTGATCGTTGGCGGCGTCTATTACCGTATCTACGCGTTCAACGTAATGACCCGCGCGAAAATGCTGGACGGCGCGGTGACCTTTGATTCGGGCGCACGCACCGGGCGCGTGATTGGCATCGTGCTGACCGGCATTCTGGCGATTATCGGTGCGATCATCGTTGGCCTTTTGCTGATGGGGTTGATCCTGATGGCCTCGTTGGGGCTGAGCTTTGGCGGTGTGGGCGCGATCTTTGGCGGTTATGCTGATCCTAGTGACTTTAATACGGCCAGCGCCCTTGTGAGCAGCATCGTGATCGCGGTCCTCTATGTGGCGCTGATCCTGGCCTTGGGTGGCCTGTCGCTGGTGATGATCACACAGCGGATCATCGCGCATGTGGTGTCGTCCGTCGTGGTGGCCAACGCCCCGCATCTTGATCACGTCAAGCAACGCGCCGCCGACCCCGGTGCCGACGCCGAAGGCTTTGCCGACGCATTGGACATCGGCGGGGCCATCTGAATGGAGGCGCCAGCGCGGTACTTCGACGGCGAAACAGGTCTGCGGCTTGACGTTGACCTGACGCTGGACGTGGCCGCGCAGGTGCTGATCCTGTTGCATCCCGACCTGCCGGGAGGGGTGCAACGCTGGCCGCTCAGCGCCTTGCGTGCGCTAAGTGATCAGGCCCGCACCGATCAACTGGTGCTTAGCCTGCGTGCCGATCATTCCTATGACAGCGCCCTGATCGCCACCGCCCGTCTGACGGTGTCCGATCCGCAGATGATACGCGACATCACGCGGCTTTGCCCTGACCTGAAACGCCGCGAGGTGCAGCGCGGCACGACCAAGCGCGTCGTGACGCGGCTGGGGCTGGCGGTGGGGGCGCTGGCGCTGATGATCTTTGTGATCGTGCCAGCGATGGCCGGCACCCTGGCCATGATCATCCCCATCGACAGAGAAGTGGCCTGGGGCAAATCCATGGTCCGGCAGATGGAACGCGTGCTTGGCGCGACCGAGGCAGGCGGGCTGGTCTGCGCGTCTCCCGCGGGCGACGCGGCCTTGGAAAAGCTGACCAACCGGCTGACCGACGCGACCGGCGTGGAATATGAGCTGAATGTTTCGGTGATGGATCACGATATGGTCAACGCCTTCGCCGCGCCCGGCGGGCAGATCGTCGTGGTGCGCGGCCTGCTCGAAGCCGCCGACACGCCCGAGGCGGTCGGTGCGGTTCTGGCCCATGAAATCGCCCACGTCGAACACCGCGACAGCACGCGCGGCGCGCTGCGTGCCGCTGGGTCGGCAGGGCTGTTGGGGCTTGTGTTGGGCGATTTCGCAGGCGGCACCGTTGCGGTGGCCATGGCTGAATGGATGCTGAATTCCAGCTACACCCGCGACGCCGAGGCCAAGGCAGACACCTACGCGCTGACCATGCTGGACAATGCCCAGGTTACGACCGAAGGCTTTGCAGATTTCTTTGACAGCCTGGCCGAGATCGAAAGTATCATGCCCGATCTGCCTGTCTATATGTCCAGCCACCCGCAAACCGCCGCTCGCGCGGATGCTGCCCGCGCCTTTGCCGCGACCCAAGGACCGACGCAGCCGCTGCTGACACCAGCCGAATTCGCGGCCCTGCAGTCCATCTGCAACTGATCACGCTTCATCTTGCCGGTTAAACTCCGGGGGCAGCGCCCCCCTAAACCGGCTCGGCCGTCAGCCAGACGCCGCCCTCGGGCCGCAAGGTCAGGATCATCACCGGTTCAGGATCACGCCCCGCGACCGGTTTGAACCGGAACCGCGACAGCAGGGTCGCAAGGATGATCACCGCTTCTTGCAGCGCGAACGACGCACCGATGCAGATGCGCGGCCCGTCGCCAAAGGGCAGATAGGCATAGCGGTCAATCGCCTTGCGGTCGGCAAAGCGCTCGGGCCGGAAGGCATCGGCGTCTTCCCAAAGCAACTTGGACCGCCCCAGCGCATAGATCGGGATCATCACCGTGTCGCCCGGCAGAATCTCGCGCCCGCCCAGCGTGTCCTTTTTCAGCGCGGTGCGCGAAACGATCCCCGCAGGCGGGTACAGGCGCAGGGCCTCGTCTACGATCTGGCGAATATAGGGCAGGTTGGCCACGTCATCGGCCCCCGCCGCGCGGCCCTGCAACACCGTTTGCACTTCGGCGCGGGCGCGGTCCTGCACGTCCTGATCAAAGGCCACCAGATACATCGACCACGCCAGTGTCAGAGCCGTCGTCTCGTGGCCGGCCACGATAAAGGTCAGCAGATTGTCGCGCAGCTCGGCGGTGGACATGGTGCGCCCCGACTTGGGGTCTTCGCCCGCCAGCAGCAGATCCAGCAGGTCGGGCACTGCACTGGTGCCCCGCGCGGCGCGGTCCTCGATGGCCTTGTCTGCAACGGCTTTCATCTCTTTCAGGGCCTTGCCTGACATCACCCGGCCGGGGCGCGGGATCCAGTCGGGAAAGCCAAGTATGTCGAACAGTGAAATCTTGCCTGCCTCGGCGATATAGTCGTCGATGGCCCCGTGCACGCCGTCGCGGTCAAATGTGTCGCCACCTGAAAAGGTCACGTCGGCGATCACGTCAAAGGTTGTCGTCACCATCTCGTCCAGCAGGTTGACCGCACGCGGCCCTGCCGCCGCGATCCGCTCGCAAGCCCGCTCTGCCGCGTCCGACATGATCGGCGCCAGCGCCGAGACGTTGCGGTGCGAAAACACCGGCGCCGCGGTGCGACGTTGCCAGCGCCAATGCGCGCCTTCGGCAATGAACAGTGATTCTCCGATGGCGGGTTTTAGCAGGTTCTTGGTAACCAGCGACTTGGGGTACTGGTCCAGCCGGTCCAGCAACATTTCGCGTATGGCGGCGGGGTCCATCACCATGTGCCAGCGCTTGCCGGTCTTGCCGGACACCATTGGCTGTGTCGTCGCAATCTCTGGAATGATCGACAGCACGTTGCGCCGCGCCTCTTGCAGGCTTTTCAACAGGCCCCATGGCTCGGTCACCAGCGGCACGCGAACGGGCAGGGGGCTGTGGGTGGCTTGTGGCAGAACCGTGTCGGGCATCATGCTCTCCTTGTTGCACCATGATATAAGTGCATCTGCTCGGGCTGCAATCGGGCTGCGGCCAATTGCGCCTTTGGCGTTCATCGGCTAGGCCTTTGCCCGAACAATCCTTTTGGGGGGACTGCAATGCTGCGGCTTGTGATGATGATGTGCGTGATGGGCCTGCTGACAGCCTGTGGTGGCGCCAACGATATTAACGACAAACCTGTGCCACTGGGCAACTTCAACCTGATGCACAACGTCGTTGTGGCGCCCAAGGCACAAAAGGGCCCGCTCAGCCGCGATGCCACCGAAGAGCAACTGACCACGGCCGTGCAAAAGGCCATTGCCCAGCGGTTCGATCGCTACGAAGGTGACAGCAACTATCACTTTGGCGTGTCTGTCGAAGGGTATGTTCTGGCGGCACCGGGCGTGCCGGTGCTGTTGTCGCCCAAGTCGATCCTGATCCTGAACCTGACGGTCTGGGACGATGCGGCGGGCAAAAAGCTGACGGACAAGCCGCACACGATCACCGTGCTTGAAACCTTTGGCACAGGCAATGTTGTCGGATCCGGCTATACGCTGTCTGCCGAGGAGCAACTGGAACAGTTGTCCGAGAACGCGGCCAAAGCGATCGAACGCTATCTGGTCAAGCAGATGAAGGAAGAAGGCTGGTTCGTCACCACGGGGTCGGGCCGCCCCGGCGCTGCGGTGGTTAACGCACCTGCGACGGCCACGCCGGCAGCGGTTGTGGCCGCAGAGTAAGCCGCGCGATCCCTCTTGGCTGCGTCTTCGCCGGGTATCGAACGGCCACCAAAACGGCGAAGACCGCTTGATTTTCCTGCGCAATAGCAATACATGCCGCGCGGAACGCATTTGGGTCCGCAAGGATTCCACCAACAAAAAGGGCGCCTCTCATGGGTAAGGCAAAGTTTGAACGTAACAAACCGCACGTCAACATCGGCACAATCGGCCACGTTGACCACGGCAAAACCACGCTGACGGCTGCGATCACCAAATACTTTGGTGACTTCCGCGCGTACGACCAGATTGACGGCGCGCCCGAAGAAAAAGCCCGCGGCATCACCATTTCGACCGCCCACGTCGAATATGAAACCGAAAGCCGCCACTACGCGCACGTCGACTGCCCCGGCCACGCTGACTATGTGAAAAACATGATCACCGGTGCTGCCCAGATGGACGGCGCGATCCTGGTTGTGAACGCTGCTGACGGCCCGATGCCGCAGACCCGCGAGCACATCCTGCTGGGCCGCCAGGTGGGCATTCCCTACATGGTTGTCTACATGAACAAAGTGGACCAAGTGGACGACGAAGAACTGCTGGAACTGGTGGAAATGGAAATCCGCGAGCTGCTGTCCTCGTATGAATACCCCGGCGACGACATTCCGATCATCCCCGGCTCGGCTCTGGCTGCGATGGAAGGCCGCGATCCCGAGATCGGTGAAGAGTCGATCAAGAAACTGATGGCCGCCGTTGACGAATACATCCCGACACCCGAGCGTGCCGTGGACCAGCCGTTCCTGATGCCCGTCGAAGACGTGTTCTCGATCTCGGGCCGTGGTACAGTTGTGACCGGCCGTATCGAGCGTGGCGTGATCAACGTGGGCGACGACATCGAAATCGTCGGCATCCGCGACACCAAGAAAACCACCTGCACAGGCGTGGAAATGTTCCGCAAACTGCTGGATCGTGGTGAAGCTGGTGACAACATCGGCGCCCTGCTGCGCGGCATCGACCGTGAAGGCGTTGAGCGCGGTCAGGTTCTGTGCAAACCCGGTTCGGTGAACCCGCACACCAAGTTCGAAGCCGAAGCCTATATCCTGACCAAGGATGAAGGTGGCCGTCACACGCCGTTCTTCGCGAACTACCGTCCGCAGTTCTACTTCCGGACCACAGACGTGACCGGCACCGTGAACCTGCCCGAAGGCACCGAAATGGTTATGCCCGGCGACAACCTGAAGTTCGACGTTGAACTGATCGCACCGATCGCCATGGAGCAAGGCCTGCGCTTTGCGATCCGTGAAGGTGGCCGCACCGTCGGCGCCGGCGTGGTGTCGAAAATCGTCGAGTAAGCCGTTTTTCGGGCCAAGCGCCCGCATGACGCCGCAATAGAAAAGGCCGCAGCACACCGCTGCGGCCTTTTTGCATTTGGTGTCGCGGATCTGCTGTCCAAGGGCGCAAGCTGTCGCGCGCGTGGGTTGCAATCAGGTGTTGGTGGGTGGAATGCCAACGCACGAAAGGACCGCAGCCTATGACCGACACGCCCGCCCCCGCCGACCTGCGCCTGCGCGACTGCCCGAACTGGACCTACCTGCTGCGCGAGTTCGATGTGCTGTATCGCAACGGTACTGCCGGTGGCAGCCCGTCGATCCGCAGTCACCGAAAGCGGGTGCGTGACAGGTTGTCGGCCTGTGTCGTTTCGAACCCGGTGGTGCTGCCCCGCCCGCACGAGGTAAAGCCCGTGACCGCCCACTTTGCCCGTGCGCTGGATCTGGGCGAACGCTCTGCGATGCAAGGCATGGCGCGGGCGCTGCGAGAGGTGCGCGGCGATCTGACGTGGGAATACGGATACGAGAAGCTGCCCAAGGCGCTGGCGCAGAAATATGCGTACTGCGAGGTTCTGGGGCCGAAGGGGCCGGTGCAGTCTGATGGGCTGATCCTGGGATTCGTGCTTTTTGCGCCCGCCACCACCTATCCGCAGCACAGCCACCAAGAGATCGAGGAAAGCTATATCTCGGTGTCCGGCGCGTGGTCCGAGAACGACACCGCCGTCTATGCCCCGGGGTCGCTGATCCTGAACCGTTCTGGCGACGAACATCGCATCACGACTGGCGAGTTGGACCCCTGTCTGCTGGCCTATGCGTGGACTGGCGCTGCCGGCCGGCTGGCCCAGCCGATGATGAAGCTGACAGGCACGCGCAAGTCCGGAGAGACGGCCAAGTCACAGGGGCCGTATTAGGGGCGCGAAAAAAAGGCCAGCACGCAGGCTGGCCTTTTTAGGGGAATTCAGGATGGTTCAGGCGGCGGCTTTGTTCACGCCACCTGTCGCAATCGCTGTCATGTGGCGGTCGCCATCATATGTTTCGTCCAGCAGCTTTTGCAGCTTGGCCGCGTCATCATCCAGACCCAGACGGTTGGCAAAGGCCACGACGCTGCCGTATCCGGCCAGTGCATAGTGCACCATTCGCTGATATTGCGTGATGATCACGGCGTCTCGCGCGTCGTCATCCGAGATGTCGGCATTGATACCGTGCGCGCGCGCCTCGGTCGCCAGACCTTCCATGCCTTTGCAGTGCTCGCCCTTGGGGTCCAGATCGTGCGTGGCGCAGATGGTTTTCAGCACGTCCAGACCTTCGGAAATGCCGTTCACGCCGGCAATCAGGGCTTTGCTCAACTCTTCGTCCTTGGCGGCACGGCCCAGATCGGCGGTGGCTTCCATGGACTGCGTGCAGGCGCTGTGCAGGTCTTGCAGTTGGTCGAAGTAGACGTCCTTGAGGTTATTGATGGTCATGGTGATCTCCTCTTGCGGGTGTAAGTTGTGTTCGGGGAGACAACACGGCGGCACGGCTTAGGGTTCCAAATGTCGTGCGCAAAGGTGTTCGGGGCGGGTGACAACTGTTGCATATGCTGGCACATCATTCCTATGACACGCCCCTTCGCAGACCCGACCCAAATCCATCCCGTCTTGCTGCCAGACGGCACGCCGCACCTTGGCACGGTGTTTCTGCGGCCTGCCCTGTCGCATCCACGCATCAGCGTGGGCGATTACAGCTATGCCAGCGCCCATGTGCCGCCCGATGACTGGGCCGCGCATCTGGCCCCTTATCTTTACGACTTCTCGCCCGAGAGGCTGTGTATCGGCAAATTCTGCCAGTTCGCGGACGAGGTGCAGTTTATCACCGCCTCGGCCAATCACCGCTATGACGGGTTCTCATCGTTTCCCTTTGCGATCTTCGGCGGGGGCGACATGGCGGACCGTCCGTCAATGCCGGGGGCCGGGCCGGATACAGTGATCGGGCATGACGTCTGGATCGGACAGGGCGCGCGCATCCTGCCGGGGGCAAGGGTCGGGTCGGGCGTGATCGTGGGGGCTGGTGCGGTGGTGTCAGGGCAGGTGCCCGATTACGCCATTGTCAGCGGCAATCCTGCGCGCGTGGTCAGGATGCGCTTTGACGCCGATACAATCGCGGCGCTGCTTGAGATTGCTTGGTGGGACTGGCCCATTGACCGGGTTCTGGCGCACGAGGCGGCGATATGCGGGGCTGATTTGGCCGCATTACGCGGCTAGGCGACGGAATCCTGCGGGGGGCTGCGTATAAAGACCTATTGCACTAAGGGAGTTTTTCGATGCCATTTGTCTTTCACACCTTTCTGATCCTCAGCCTGCTTGAGGCAGGCGCCATCTTTGGCTTTTTCTATGCTTGGGTCTGTTCGACCATGTGGGGGCTGGATGCCGCCCCGCCCGAGGTCGCAATTGCCGCAATGCAGGCGATGAACGCATCGGTGCGCAACGGCGTCTTTGCGGTCAGCTTTTTCGGCACGCCGTTGGTGTTGTTGCTGACCTTGGTCCTGGCCTTTGCCACGGGGCACCGCAGGGCAGGGGTGATTCTGGCGGCGGCTTCGGTCTGTGCGGTGGCATCGGTGCTGGCGACGATGTCGGTCAACGTGCCGATGAATCAGGCGCTGGCACAGGTTACACTGCCGTCGGATCAGGCAGGCGCGATCTGGGCCGCCTATTCGGGGCCATGGCAGCTTTGGAACACGCTGCGTACAGTGGCCAGCGGTGCAGCGTTGTTGCTGGTGGGGCTGGCCGTGATGCAAGCACGGGCGCCGCGATGACGATCCTTGGAATTTGTGGTCAAAACACACTTGCAATGCGCCCGCGTGCCGCGTAATCACGCAACGATCGCGTAGGGGTATAGCTCAGCTGGTAGAGCGACGGTCTCCAAAACCGTAGGTCGAGGGTTCGAACCCTTCTGCCCCTGCCATCATCTTCCTGACCAGTGTTGACCGACGTGCGCGCGACCCTTGGCGCCTTGGCCTTTTGACGGGTGTTGGCAAGATCAATGAGCTTATGCGGCGCCGTCCTCTGATTGGAAACTGTGCCCCCGTTTTGCCGCAATCGCGTCGCGTCCATGGCGCATTTCGACGATAGCTCACCGGTGTTCGGTAACGAGTGCCAAGAGGTTTCCCCGATGTCCGATTCTGCCAAAGCGGGCCTTGATCCCGAAACCCTTACGCTTATTCGCGACATGGTGTCTGACACCGACCCCGTCGACATGCCCCAACCGCGCCGCGCGGCGCCATCGCCTGTGCACGCCGCCGCGACGCACACCGTTGCGGCGTCGCAAACCGCATCTTCTGCATATGCGCGCCGACCCCTGAACGCAGTCTTGACGCGGGTGCGGGCGTTTCGCCCCAGCCGTCGTCAGATATTCTGGACCATTTTCGCATTGATCGTCCTGATGCGTCCCGCATGGATCGTGCTGACGCTGGTGCTGGCCGCTTTTGTAACCTTGGGCGTTTTTGTGGGCTTTGGGCCGGATCGGGTCTGGTCCGGCGGGGTCAGCCTGTTGAAGTGGTACACGCTGCGCGCGCCGGTCCGTGGTGCACGCCTGACGGCGCGGATCGACCGGTTTGCCTGTCGCTGGGACAATCTGTTGGACCGGTTCCCCGAGGGCTGGGTTGACGGGCTGTACTTGCCCGATCTGCAATCGTTGCGTGATGCGGACGACCGTCACGACGCCGTTATGGCCACCCGTCTGCAGCGGATGCGGGACCAGTCCCCCAACGACAAGGCCGCAGCCTGAGAGCGCGCGCCCGCAAGAGGTCTTGAATTCACGCCCGCAGCCCGTTACATGGGCCGGACCAATCCGATAGGAGCCTGTCATGGCCACCACCAACCCGCTGCAATTTATCCAGCAAGTGCGCACCGAAGTCAGCAAGGTCGTATGGCCCACGCGGCGCGAGGTGATGCTGACCACTGTGATGGTGTTCATCATGGCAGCTCTGGTTGCCGTCTTTTTTGCGGTGATCGACATTTTGATCCGTGGCGGATTGCAGCAGATCCTGACCTATTTCGGCTGACCGCCGCGTTCTGCGCTGGTCCTTGCCAAAAGCCTAACAAACCCGATCAAGGCCTTGAAACTCTGCGATTGTCGGAGTAGATGGCAACCCTGACCTGACAGAGGGCGTGCGGCGATTCGTGTTGCGCGCCGATTTTTTGTTCAAGTCATTCGGGCCAAGTGTCTGAAAATTATTAAGAATTTGACACGGTATCGTGTCGCACCAAGAGAGGCAGACGAGCTTATGGCGAAACGATGGTATTCGGTCAGCGTTCTTTCGAACTTCGAAAAGAAAATTGCCGAACAAATTCGTACAACCGCCGTCGAGCAGCAGCTCGAGGGTGAGATCGACGAAGTTCTGGTGCCGACCGAAGAGGTCATCGAGGTGCGCCGCGGCAAGAAGGTCACGACCGAGCGTCGCTTTATGCCCGGTTACGTGCTGGTCCACATGGAGATGTCCGACCGCGGGTATCACCTGATCAGCTCGATCAACCGCGTCACCGGTTTTCTGGGCCCGCAAGGCCGCCCGATGCCGATGCGTGATGCCGAGGTAAACCAGATCCTGAACCGCGTTCAGGAAGGCGAAGACAGCCCGCGCACGCTGATCCACTTTGAAGTGGGCGAGCGCGTCAAGGTGAACGACGGACCGTTCGAAGATTTCGACGGCATGGTCGAAGAAGTTGATGATGACGCGCAGCGCCTCAAGGTGACGGTGTCGATCTTCGGGCGCGAAACGCCCGTTGAACTGGAATTCACTCAGGTCACGAAGCAGAGCTGAGTGTAAATTGTGGGAGGCGAGGGTGCCGCGGCATCCGGACCGGACCACACAACACAAAGCCCCAAGGGACGCGTCCTGCGGGGGTTGAAATAGGAGAAGGCCCATGGCCAAGAAACTCGTTGGCACGATGAAGTTGCAAGTGCCCGCCGGTCAAGCAAACCCCTCCCCGCCGGTCGGTCCGGCGCTGGGTCAGCGCGGCATCAACATCATGGAATTCTGCAAGGCGTTCAACGCCAAGACCGCAGATATGGAGCCCGGTGCGCCGTGCCCGACCGTGATCACGTATTATCAGGACAAGTCCTTTACCATGGACATCAAGACGCCCCCCGCGTCCTATTTCCTGAAAAAAGCGGCCAAGGTGAAGTCTGGTGCGAAAACGCCCAGCCGTGAAACCGTCGGCACTGTGACCACCAAGCAGATCCGCGAAATCGCCGAAGCGAAGATGAAAGACCTGAACGCCAATTCGATCGAAGCGGCGATGCAGATCATCCTGGGCTCTGCCCGCTCTATGGGCATCGAGGTGAAGTAAGATGGCAAAGTACGGAAAACGCACCACCGCAGCCCGCGAAGCATTTGCTGGCAAAGAAAACCTGTCGGTTGAAGACGCCGTTGCGCTGATCAAGGGCAACTCGAAAGCCAAGTTCGACGAAACCATCGAGATTTCGATGAACCTGGGTGTCGACCCCCGTCACGCTGACCAGATGGTCCGCGGCGTGGTTGGCTTGCCGAACGGCACAGGCAAAGACGTGCGCGTCGCTGTCTTCGCCCGTGGCCCCAAGGCCGACGAAGCCAAAGCAGCCGGAGCCGACATCGTTGGCGCCGAGGACCTGATGGAAATCGTGCAAGGCGGCAAGATCGAGTTTGATCGCTGCATTGCAACGCCCGACATGATGCCGATCGTTGGCCGTCTGGGTAAGGTTCTGGGCCCCCGCAACCTGATGCCGAACCCCAAAGTGGGCACGGTCACCATGGATGTGGCGGACGCGGTCAAAGCGGCCAAGGGCGGTGAAGTCCAGTTCAAAGCCGAAAAAGCGGGCGTCGTGCACGCTGGTGTTGGCAAAGTCTCGTTTGACGCGGACAAGCTGGCTGAAAACATTCGCGCCTTTGTCGGTGCCGTGGCCAAGGCGCGTCCCGCCGGTGCCAAAGGCACATACATGAAAAAGGTCTCGCTCAGCTCCACAATGGGCCCGGGCGTGTCGGTTGACGTGGACAACGCGGTTACCGAATAAGTTTTTCGGGGCAGGGGAAACCTTGCCCCGCACAAGATCCCGCGCAAGCGGGTTGGCGGGGACGCCTTTTGCAAGGTTCCCCCGTTCTGTCCGAGACGGAGGGTGGATGCAGCCGCATTCATAATTCCTTCCTGAGATGGGAAACGAGATTTAAAGGATCCGCCTTGCGGTGATTTTGGCCTCGGTCCCTGAAACGGACCTAAGTGGTGGCCCTTCGGGGTTGCTGAATTGAGCCGGGGGGAAACCCCCATACTTGGAGTGAAACTGTGGATAGAGCCCAGAAAGAGAAAGTGGTCGAGGAACTCGGCCAAATCTTCGAAAGCTCTGGCGTCGTTGTGGTAGCGCACTACGCCGGTCTGACAGTTGCGAACATGCAAGATCTGCGTGCCCGTGCCGCCGAGCACGGAAGCGCAGTGCGTGTTGCCAAAAACAGGCTCGCCAAAATCGCCCTTGAAGGACAGCCCTGCGCAAGCATCGGTGACCTCCTGACGGGTATGACCGTTCTGACCTTCTCCGAAGATCCCGTGGCTGCTGCCAAGGTGTCCGAGGACTTTGCCAAAGACCACGACAAATTCGTGATCCTTGGTGGGGCCATGGGTGAGAACGCTCTGGACCGGGCTGGTGTTACAGCTGTGTCGAAAATGCCTTCGCGCGAGGAGCTTATTGCTTCGATCGTGGGCTGCATCGCCGCACCTGCAAGCAACATCGCCGGGGCCATTGGCGCGCCTGCAAGCAACATCGCGTCCATCTTGTCCACAATCGAGGACAAGGCGGCTGCATAAAGCAACGTCATACTGGCGTGTGGTTGACCCATCACGTTGGAACACACATATCGTAACGGAAAGAGCTGAACATGGCTGATCTGAAAAAACTGGCAGAAGACATCGTTGGTCTGACCCTGCTGGAAGCACAAGAACTGAAAACAATCCTCAAAGACGAGTACGGCATCGAGCCCGCCGCTGGTGGCGCTGTGATGATGGCTGGTCCTGCTGACGCCGGTGGCGCAGCCGAGGAAGAGAAGACTGAATTCGACGTCGTTCTGAAAAACGCAGGCGCATCGAAAATCAACGTCATCAAAGAAGTCCGCGGCATCACAGGCCTGGGCCTGAAAGAAGCCAAAGACCTGGTCGAAGCCGGTGGCAAGATCAAAGAAGGCGTGTCGAAAGACGAAGCTGAAGAAGTCAAAGCCAAGCTGGAAGCAGCTGGCGCTGAAGTCGAACTGGCGTAAGCCAACTGCATGGGGCTTGCCCCATGTCGCATTCAAGGCTGGATCCGGAGTTCTCCGGGTCCAGCCGAACCTGTCTTGGCAAGGGCTTCTGAATGAAGCGTTTTCCAGGATGTGGTTTCAAAGGTCGGGAGGCACTCGGTGGGACGAGGGCCATGAATTGACCGAAACCCAACCATCTCGACTGGGCGGTGTACCGTGGCCCGACGGTGCGCGCGCTCGCAGAGAATCTGAAAGGTGACAGTTCACATGGCGCAATCCTTCCTTGGCCAGAAACGTCTTCGTAAATATTACGGCAAAATCCGCGAAGTGCTGGAAATGCCGAACCTGATCGAGGTTCAAAAATCCTCGTACGATCTTTTCCTGAACTCCGGCGACGCTGAAACCCCCACCGATGGTGATGGTATTCAAGGCGTGTTCCAATCGGTATTCCCGATCAAGGATTTCAACGAAACATCCGTGCTGGAATACGTCAAATACGAGCTGGAAAAGCCGAAATATGACGTTGAAGAATGCCAGCAACGTGACATGACCTACAGCGCGCCGCTGAAAGTGACACTGCGCCTGATCGTGTTTGATGTCGACGAAGACACAGGCGCGAAATCGGTCAAAGACATCAAAGAACAAGACGTGTTCATGGGCGACATGCCCCTGATGACGCCGAACGGCACTTTTGTCGTGAACGGCACCGAACGTGTGATCGTTTCCCAGATGCACCGTTCGCCGGGCGTTTTCTTTGACCACGACAAGGGCAAAACCCATTCTTCGGGCAAACTGCTGTTCGCCTGCCGCATCATTCCCTATCGCGGCAGCTGGCTGGACTTTGAATTCGACGCCAAGGACATCGTGTTCGCACGTATCGACCGTCGTCGTAAGCTTCCCGTCACGACCCTGCTGTATGCGCTGGGTCTGGACCAAGAAGCGATCATGGACGCCTATTACAAGACCGTCACGTTCAAGCTGGAGAAGAACAAGGGCTGGGTCACGCCGTTCTTCCCCGACCGTGTGCGCGGCACCCGTCCCACATATGACCTGGTGAACGCGGCTTCGGGCGAAGTGATTGCCGAAGCGGGCAAGAAAATCACTCCCCGCGCGGTCAAACAGATGATCGACGCAGGCGACGTGGAAAACCTGTTGGTTCCTTTCGATCACATCGTTGGCAAATTCGCAGCCAAGGACATGATCAACGAAGAAACCGGCGCGATCTACATCGAAGCCGGTGACGAGCTGACGCTGGAATACGACAAAGACGGCGATCTGATCGGCGGCACAGCCAAAGAGCTGATCGACGCAGGCGTCACCGAGATCCCCGTGCTGGACATCGACAACATCAACGTCGGTCCATACATGCGCAACACGATGCACAACGATAAGAACATGAACCGCGACACCGCGCTCATGGACATTTATCGCGTGATGCGCCCGGGCGAGCCGCCCACCGTCGAAGCGGCGTCGAACCTGTTCGACACGCTGTTCTTTGACAGCGAGCGTTACGACCTGTCCGCCGTGGGCCGTGTGAAAATGAACATGCGTCTGAACCTGGACGCGGACGACACCCAGCGCACGCTGCGCCGCGAAGACATCGTGGCCTGCATCAAGGCGCTGGTCGATCTGCGCGATGGCCGTGGCGACATCGACGACATTGACCACCTGGGCAACCGTCGTGTGCGTTCGGTTGGCGAGCTGATGGAAAACCAGTACCGTGTCGGCCTGCTGCGCATGGAGCGTGCGATCAAGGAACGCATGTCGTCCGTCGAGATCGACACCGTGATGCCCCAGGACCTGATCAACGCCAAACCGGCGGCTGCGGCTGTGCGCGAATTCTTCGGCTCCAGCCAGCTTTCGCAGTTCATGGACCAAACCAACCCGCTGTCCGAAGTGACACACAAACGCCGTCTGTCGGCGCTTGGGCCGGGCGGTTTGACCCGCGAGCGTGCAGGCTTTGAGGTGCGTGACGTTCACCCGACCCACTATGGCCGGATGTGCCCGATTGAAACGCCCGAAGGTCCGAACATTGGTCTGATCAACTCGCTGGCGACTTTTGCCCGCGTGAACAAATACGGTTTCATCGAAACACCCTACCGGGTCGTCAAGGACTCGGTGGTGACGGATGAAGTGCACTACATGTCCGCGACCGAGGAAATGCGTCACACCGTGGCGCAGGCGAACGCCAACCTCGACGAGAACATGCGCTTTGTGAACGATCTGGTTTCGACACGGAAATCGGGCGACTACACGCTGTCCCCGAACGAAAACGTCGACCTTATCGACGTTTCGCCGAAACAGTTGGTTTCGGTCGCCGCATCGCTGATCCCGTTCCTTGAAAACGACGACGCCAACCGCGCCTTGATGGGCTCGAACATGCAACGTCAGGCCGTGCCGCTTCTGCGGGCCGAGGCGCCGCTGGTCGGCACCGGCATCGAAGAAGTCGTGGCGCGCGATTCCGGCGCTGCGATCATGGCAAAACGTGCCGGTATCATCGACCAGGTCGATGCGACCCGTATCGTTGTGCGTGCCACGTCCGATCTGGAACTGGGCGACGCGGGTGTGGACATCTACCGCATGCGCAAATTCCAGCGTTCGAACCAGAACACCTGCATCAACCAGCGTCCGCTGGTCAAAGTGGGTGACACCGTTCAGAAGGGCGAAGTGATTGCCGACGGTCCGTCCACCGACATGGGCGAACTGGCCTTGGGTAAAAACGTGGTCGTCGCGTTCATGCCCTGGAACGGCTACAACTACGAAGACTCGATCCTGATTTCCGAGCGCGTGTCGCGTGATGACGTCTTTACCTCGATCCACATCGAGGAATTCGAAGTCGCCGCCCGTGACACCAAGCTTGGGCCAGAGGAAATCACCCGCGACATTCCCAACGTCGGTGAAGAAGCGCTGCGCAACCTCGACGAGGCGGGCATCGTGTACATCGGCGCGGATGTTGAACCGGGCGATATTCTGGTCGGCAAGATCACACCCAAGGGCGAAAGCCCGATGACGCCGGAAGAAAAGCTGCTGCGCGCCATCTTTGGTGAAAAGGCATCGGACGTCCGCGATACATCGCTGCGGGTGAAACCGGGTGACTTCGGCACAGTCGTCGAAGTGCGCGTGTTCAACCGTCACGGTGTGGAAAAAGACGAACGCGCCCTGCAAATCGAGCGTGAAGAAGTCGAAAGCCTGGCCCGTGACCGCGACGACGAACTCGCGATCCTCGACCGCAACATCTACGCCCGTCTGGGCGACATGCTGTTGGGCAAGGAAGTGGCCAAGGGTCCGAAAGGCGTGAAAGCCGGCAGCACTGTCGACGCCGACATGCTGGACGCCTACCCGCGTTCGGCCTGGTGGCAGATTGCGTTGAAAGACGAGCAGTCGGCACAGGTGATCGAGGCCCTGAACGAGCAATACGAAGTGCAAAAGCGCACTCTGGACGCCCGTTTCGAGGACAAGGTCGAGAAAGTTCGCCGTGGTGACGACCTGCCGCCGGGCGTGATGAAGATGGTCAAAGTCTTTGTCGCGGTCAAACGCAAGCTGCAACCGGGCGACAAGATGGCCGGCCGCCACGGGAACAAAGGGGTTATCTCCAAAGTGGTTCCCATGGAGGACATGCCGTTCCTGGCCGATGGTACACCTGTCGACTTCTGTCTGAACCCGCTGGGCGTGCCGTCGCGCATGAACGTCGGTCAGATCCTCGAAACCCACATGGGCTGGGCCTCGCGTGGGCTGGGCATCAACGTGGACGAGGCATTGCAGGAATACCGCCGGTCGGGTGACCTGACCCCGGTGCGCGAAGCGATGCATCTGGCTTACGGCGATGATGTCTACGAAGAGGGCATCAAGGACATGGAAGAGAATGTGCTGCTGGAAGCGGCGGGCAACGTGACCCGCGGCGTTCCGATCGCCACGCCCGTCTTTGACGGTGCGAAAGAGGCGGACGTGAACAACGCTCTCAGCCGTGCAGGCTTTGACACATCCGGTCAGTCGATCCTGTTCGACGGTCGCACAGGCGAGCAGTTTGCCCGTCCCGTGACCGTTGGCATGAAGTACCTGCTGAAACTGCACCACCTTGTGGACGACAAAATCCACGCGCGTTCGACCGGGCCGTACAGCTTGGTCACCCAGCAGCCGCTGGGTGGTAAGGCGCAATTCGGTGGTCAGCGCTTTGGTGAGATGGAAGTCTGGGCTTTGGAAGCTTACGGCGCCGCCTACACCTTGCAGGAAATGCTGACAGTCAAGTCGGACGACGTGGCCGGACGGACGAAAGTCTATGAAAGCATCGTCAAAGGCGAGGACAACTTTGAAGCCGGCGTGCCGGAATCCTTCAACGTTCTGGTCAAAGAAGTCCGTGGCCTCGGCCTGAACATGGAACTCCTGGACGCTGAGGAAGACGAATAACGGCGGCGGGCGGGTTTAACCCCGCCCTCCCGTTGCTCTCTTCCAATGCCTCCCTTTCAAGGATTTGAAAATGAACCAGGAACTTACAAACAACCCGTTCAACCCGGTCGCACCGGTCAAGACGTTTGACGAAATCAAGGTCTCGCTGGCCTCGCCGGAACGCATTCTGTCGTGGTCCTTTGGCGAGATCAAAAAGCCCGAAACCATCAACTACCGGACGTTCAAACCCGAGCGTGACGGCCTGTTCTGCGCGCGTATCTTTGGCCCGATCAAGGACTACGAATGCCTGTGCGGCAAATACAAACGCATGAAGTATCGCGGCGTTGTCTGCGAGAAATGCGGCGTTGAAGTTACGCTGCAAAAGGTCCGCCGCGAGCGGATGGGCCACATCGAACTGGCGTCGCCGGTTGCGCATATCTGGTTCCTGAAATCGCTGCCCTCGCGCATCGGTCTGATGCTGGACATGACACTGCGTGATCTGGAACGCGTGCTGTATTTCGAAAACTACGTCGTGATCGAACCCGGCCTGACGGACCTGACTTACGGTCAAATGCTGACCGAAGAAGAGTTCATGGACGCGCAGGACGCCTATGGCATGGACGCTTTCACCGCCAACATCGGCGCTGAAGCGATCCGTGAAATGCTGTCGATGATCGACCTGGAAGCCGAAGCAGACAACTTGCGTGCGGATCTGAAAGAGGCCACAGGCGAGCTGAAGCCCAAGAAGATCATCAAGCGTCTGAAAGTCGTGGAAAGCTTCCTGGAATCCGGCAACCGCCCCGAGTGGATGGTTCTGACCGTGATCCCCGTGATCCCGCCAGAACTGCGCCCGCTGGTCCCGCTGGACGGCGGCCGCTTTGCCACGTCGGATCTGAACGACCTGTATCGCCGCGTGATCAACCGGAACAACCGTTTGAAGCGTCTGATCGAACTGCGTGCGCCGGACATCATCGTGCGCAACGAAAAGCGGATGCTGCAAGAATCCGTCGACGCATTGTTCGACAACGGCCGTCGTGGCCGCGTCATCACCGGTGCCAACAAGCGCCCGCTGAAGTCGCTGTCGGACATGCTGAAGGGCAAGCAAGGTCGCTTCCGTCAGAACCTTTTGGGCAAGCGCGTCGACTTCTCGGGTCGTTCGGTCATTGTGACCGGCCCGGAACTGAAGTTGCACCAATGTGGTCTGCCGAAAAAGATGGCGTTGGAGCTGTTCAAGCCGTTCATCTATTCGCGTCTTGAGGCCAAAGGGCTGTCGAGCACCGTGAAACAGGCCAAGAAACTTGTCGAAAAGGAACGTCCCGAGGTTTGGGATATTCTCGACGAGGTTATCCGCGAACACCCCGTCATGCTGAACCGTGCGCCGACACTGCACCGTTTGGGCATTCAGGCGTTTGAACCGATCCTGATCGAAGGCAAGGCGATTCAGCTGCACCCGCTGGTCTGCTCGGCCTTTAACGCCGACTTTGACGGTGACCAAATGGCGGTCCACGTGCCCCTCTCGCTGGAAGCCCAGCTGGAAGCGCGCGTACTGATGATGTCGACCAACAACGTTCTGTCGCCCGCCAACGGCGCACCGATCATCGTTCCGTCGCAGGATATGATCTTGGGTCTGTACTACACGACCCTCGAACGCACCGGCATGAAGGGCGAAGGCATGGTCTTCGGCTCGATCGACGAGGTTCAGCACGCGCTGGACGCCGGTGTCATTCACCTGCACTCGAAGATCACGGCGCGGATCACGCAGATCGACGACGACGGTCAGGAAATCTCGAAGCGCTATGAGACCACGCCGGGCCGTGTCCGTCTGGGCGCGCTTCTGCCGCTGAACGCCAAGGCACCTTTTGATCTGGTCAACCGTCTGCTGCGCAAGAAAGAAGTTCAGCAGATCATTGATACCGTTTACCGGTATTGCGGCCAGAAAGAGAGCGTCATCTTCTGTGACCAGATCATGACCATGGGTTTCCGCGAGGCGTTCAAGGCCGGTATCTCGTTCGGTAAGGACGACATGCTGATCCCTGAAACCAAGTGGACCATCGTGGATGAGACACGCGAACTGGTGAAAGACTTTGAACAGCAGTACATGGACGGCCTGATCACTCAGGGTGAAAAGTACAACAAAGTTGTCGACGCCTGGTCGAAGTGTAACGACAAGGTCACCGACGCCATGATGGGCGCGATCTCGGCAGCTCAGCTTGACGAGACCGGCGCCGAAATGGAACCGAACTCGGTTTACATGATGGCCCACTCCGGTGCGCGTGGCTCGGTCACACAGATGAAACAGCTGGGCGGGATGCGCGGTCTGATGGCGAAGCCGAACGGCGACATCATCGAAACGCCGATCATCTCGAACTTCAAGGAAGGTCTGACCGTTCTTGAATACTTCAACTCGACACACGGCGCCCGTAAGGGTCTGTCGGACACCGCGTTGAAGACAGCGAACTCGGGCTACCTGACCCGTCGTCTGGTGGACGTGGCGCAGGATTGCATCGTGCGTATGATCGACTGCGGCACCGAAAACTCGATCACGGCTGTTGCGGCTGTGAACGACGGTGAAGTGGTGTCATCGCTGGCAGAGCGTGTTCTGGGCCGTGTCGCGGCCGAGGACGTGTTGAAACCCGGCACCGACGAAGTGCTGATCGCACATGGCACGTTGATCGACGAACGTATGTCCGACGCTGTTGAAGAAAACGGCGTTGCGTCCATGCGCATCCGTTCGCCGCTGACTTGCGAAGCCGAAGAGGGCGTTTGCGCCACTTGCTACGGTCGTGACCTTGCGCGCGGTACGCGCGTCAACACCGGCGAAGCGGTCGGCATCATCGCCGCCCAATCCATCGGTGAACCCGGTACACAGTTGACGATGCGGACCTTCCACATCGGCGGCGTGGCCCAGGGTGGTCAGCAATCCTTCCTGGAAAGCAGCCATGCCGGTACGGTGCGGATCGAAAACGGTATCACCATCGAAAACGAAGCTGGTGAAACCATGGTCATGGGCCGGAACATGAAGCTGGCGATCCTGGACGAAAACGGTGAAGAACGTGCCAGCCACAAGGTTGGGTACGGCTCGAAACTGTTCGTCAAGGACGGTGACACCATCGTGCGTTCGGCCAAATTGTTCGAATGGGACCCATACACCCTGCCGATCATCGCCGAGAAATCCGGTACGGCCAAGTTTGTCGATCTGGTCAGCGGTATCGCCGTCAAGGACGAGACCGATGATGCGACAGGCATGACCCAGAAGATCGTGATCGACTGGCGCGCTGCCCCCAAAGGCAACGAGTTGAAGCCGGAAGTGATCCTTGTGGGTGAAGATGGCGAACCGGTCCGCAACGATGCGGGCAACCCGGTGACCTATCCGATGTCCGTGGATGCGGTTCTGTCGATTGAAGACGGCCAAGAGATCAAGGCCGGTGAAATCGTCGCGCGTATCCCGCGTGAAGGGTCCAAAACCAAGGACATCACCGGTGGTCTGCCGCGTGTGGCCGAACTCTTTGAGGCACGTCGCCCCAAAGACCACGCCATCATCGCGGAAATCGACGGCTATGTGCGCTTTGGCAAGGACTACAAGAACAAGCGCCGCATCGCGATCGAAAGCTCGGAAGATCCGGATCACAAGGTCGAGTACATGGTGCCCAAGGGCAAGCACATTCCCGTTGCGGAAGGTGACTTTGTCCAGAAGGGCGACTACATCATGGACGGCAACCCGGCACCGCACGACATCCTTGCCATTATGGGTGTCGAGGCGCTGGCCGACTACATGATCGACGAGGTTCAGGACGTTTACCGCCTGCAAGGTGTGCGGATCAACGACAAGCACATCGAAGTCATCGTGCGTCAGATGCTGCAAAAGTGGGAAATCCAGGACAGCGGCGACACCACGCTGCTCAAGGGCGAACACGTCGACAAGCAGGAATTCGATCAGGCCAACGCTAAGGCGATTTCGAAAAAGGGCCGTCCCGCAACGGGCGAACCGATCCTGTTGGGCATCACCAAGGCAAGCTTGCAAACCCGCAGCTTCATCTCGGCGGCGTCGTTCCAGGAAACCACACGCGTTCTGACCGAAGCATCGGTTCAGGGCAAACGCGACAAGCTGGTCGGCCTGAAAGAGAACGTCATCGTGGGCCGTCTGATCCCTGCGGGCACCGGTGGTGCAACGCAACAGATGCGCAAGATCGCGTCGGACCGCGACAATGTCGTGATCGAGGCACGCCGCGAAGAGGCGGAGAAGGCAGCAGCCCTCGCCGCACCCGAGCCGCAGGCGCAGGACGATGTGGCGGGTGGCGACGTGTTCAACACCATCATTTCGGACGAAGACAGCCGCGATTGATCGCACTGACATAAAACTGCAAAAGCCCCCGGTTCGCCGGGGGCTTTTTGCGTTTTGGGGCAAGGCGGTCACGGTTTGTCCGTGCGCTGTCCGGAAAATGAGCAAGAGGGCTTTTTCGTTGCATG
This sequence comes from Sulfitobacter sp., assembly GCA_034669925.1. Lineage (GTDB taxonomy): Bacteria > Pseudomonadota > Alphaproteobacteria > Rhodobacterales > Rhodobacteraceae > Pseudosulfitobacter. The sequence goes on along the minus strand of JAXMOM010000001.1, from coordinate 1,650,758 downwards.
ATCATCGCCTAGCGTGATGCCGAACAGGCAGGGCGCGGCATGGCAGACAAAAACAAAGTACAGATCAAAGGGCTGATCCGGTTTTCGTATCTGTCGGAAAACGGCTTTGCCAAGTCCAAGCAGGGCGTCGATAAGATGCGCGAAATGCTGTATGATCCCGCGCGGCTGGAACGCCGGTTCGCATGGTTTGAAAAGCTGGCCTTTCACACATTGGCCTTGCAGGACGACACGGATTTCAGCGCCGCGATCCTGATCGGTGACAGCTTTCCCGATGCCTACCGCACCCGGCTGGAAAAACTGGTCGACGGGTTCGCGCCGGTCAAGATCGTGTCGCTGCCGCCAATGACCCATGTGCAGGCGGTGAAACAGGCCTATTTCGCGCTGCCCGACGACCCCGAGGCGACGCACATCGCAACCTTCCGGCAAGATGACGACGACGGGATGCACCGCGCCACGACCGCGCGCATTCGCAAGGTGTCGCGGGCATTGCTTGCTGCGCGGCCGGTCGATGCGCCGTTTGTCATCGGCTTCAATCGTGGGTTCTACCTGAACACCAGCGCCGACCCGATGCTGACGGAACGGTTCGAACGGACGCCCTTGGGCATCGGTCTGACGTTGGTCGCGCGCAAGGGCGACCATGCCACGGTGTTTCGCCGCAACCACCGGCAGTTCACGCAATACTATGACTGCTACACCGAGGTGGCCGAACCGATGTTCATCCGTTCGGTGCATCAGGACAACGATTCAGGGGCCGAGCCTTCAGGGCGCGAGGGCAGCTTGCGCCCGCGTGGCATCCTGCGCGTGCTGCGCAAGGGCTTTGGCCTGACGCCTGAAATGCTGGAAGGTCTTTGATGTCCCCCAATGTGCTGGGCGCGTTGCTGATGATGGCGTCGATGGCGTGTTTCACGCTGAACGACACTGCGATGAAACTGACCGACGGGGTGTTGCCACTGGGACAGTTGCTAACGCTGCGTGGTATCTTTTCGACACTGCTGATCTTTGCGCTGGCCCGCTATCTGGGCGCGCTTCGGTTCAATTTGCGGTGGCGTGATTGGGTGCTGGTGGGCATCCGTTCAACCAGCGAGGTCGTGGCGGCCTATTTCTTTATCACGGCACTGATGAATATGCCGCTGGCCAATATCACGTCGATCCTTCAGGCGCTGCCGCTGACCGTGACACTGGGCAGCGCGCTGGTGTTCCGCGAGGCCGTGGGGTGGCGGCGGGCGGTGGCGATTGGCGTGGGCTTCGTCGGCATGCTGTTGATCGTTCGACCGGGAACCGAAGGATTCAACGTCTGGTCGCTGTACGGATTGGCTGCGGTGCTGTGTGTGACCGTGCGCGATCTGGCCACGCGACGGCTGTCGCCGGATGTGCCGGGCATGACCGTCACCTTCAGCGCCGCTTTTGCAGTGCTGGTGTTTTTTGGTGCTTTCAGTTTGGGCGAAACATGGCAGCCGGTCACGCCGCGCCTGTGGGCCCTGCTGGCGGGATCGTCGGTGTTCATCTTTGGCGGCTACTATTTCAGTGTGCAGGTGATGCGTACGGGCGACATCGCGTTCATCGCGCCGTTCCGGTACACGGGGCTGATCTGGGCGCTGGTGATGGGGTGGCTGGTGTTTGACGACTGGCCCGCGCCGCTGACCCTGTTGGGGGCAACCATCGTTGTGGGCATGGGCCTGTTCACCCTGTACCGCGAACGGCAGTTGCTAAAGCGCTGAGAACACCCGCCGCACGTGATCCGCGTCGATGTTGAACACGTCGCGCAGATGCGCCTCGCCGTCGGCATCCAGCAGTTCCAGCGGCACCGGCTTGACGTTGCCCTTCTGGCGGCTGTCGTTGAATTCGTTGTGCCCGCGCAGCACCATATCCTCGTTGGTAATGGTGACCGTGGGCATGTTTTGCGCCACCTTGACGTGGGCAAAGTTCATCACGCTTTGCACGATCTTGGGTTTGAACATCAGCCCCAGACCGGCCGTGGTATAGGGCAGTTTCGTTGGCATCGCCTCGATCCCCTTGGCGCTGGCGCGCGCAACAAAGCCCTGGTTGAAGTCGATGGCCACATATTTGTTCTTGGCCGCCAGCCCCTTGATGTCGCGCGCCACCTCGCGCAGCCGCTCGACATATCGCACGCCGACGGCGTCGTCGTCGTCCATGCGGAATTGCAGGCAATGTTCACCGTCAAAGGCGCGCACCTCGTTGATCGCATCCTGCATGATCTTGCGGTGCCGCTTGGGCGGATATGCGGCAACAATCGCCTGCGGCACATCCGCCAGCAAAGCGTCGAGCCGTTGGCGGTAGTGGTCGGGCAGGCTGTCGCCGATCACCACCAGAAAGGTAAAGTCGGGATCGGTTTGCGCGCGCAGCGGGGGCAGGGTGATGGTTTCAAACGTGGCAAAGCGTTCTTCCATCCGCGCAGGGGCGTAAAGATAGGCAATGCGCTCTTCCAGCGTGGGGTGGTCCACCTGAAAGCCGCCGATTGCGGGGTACGAAAACCGGCACAGCCCTATCACTTGCATTGCAACGCCCTTTTGTCCGAATATGCACAGGTGACCATGACAAGCCGCGCAGGCCTGTGCAAGATGCCACCCAGCGTGCGCGCCCGGTCCGGTGCTGTTGACACCCGCTGCGACTCCCCCTATACGCGCGTCATCTCGGTGAGGGAGCGGCCTGCTCTCGTCCCGAAATCAGATATGAAGTGCGCACGAACCGGTCTCCTATGGACCCGTTCCTCTGGAAACACACTGCAACGTTCGCCTCGGTACGGGAACGTCGCGGTCATTTCTGCATTGGCGCGTTTCGCGCAACGTATAACGCATCTTTCGGGATGCACCTGAGTTGGTCCGTGGACGCGCGGACGATTGAATTGAAACCGCGGGGTTTTCCCGCAGCACATGTGTAAGACGGGGAAAAAACCGGAATGCCAACGATCCAACAGCTGATCCGCAAGCCGCGCCAGCCTAAAATCCGACGTTCGAAATCGACGCACCTGCAAGAATGCCCGCAAAAGCGCGGCGTTTGCACACGCGTTTATACAACAACGCCCAAGAAACCGAACTCGGCCATGCGTCGTGTTGCGAAGGTTCGCCTGACCAACGGTTTCGAAGTCATCAGCTACATCCCGGGCGAAGGCCACAACCTTCAGGAGCACTCTGTGGTTCTGATCCGTGGCGGCCGTGTAAAAGACCTTCCCGGTGTCCGTTACCACGTACTGCGTGGCGTTCTGGACACCCAAGGCGTCAAAGACCGGAAGCAACGTCGTTCGAAATACGGCGCGAAACGTCCGAAGTAATGGTTGGTGGTGCCACCTTTGCCCGATGGGCAGGGTGGGCCGCCTTTTGGGCTTTGCAGCATCGCAAGCCCAGCCCGATCTGACCGCAGCCTGACTGCGGCCCAGATTGAAAAATTCGCTCTCGCATCTTGCGAAACATATCAAAATGCCGCCAGCGCAGTCATAGCGACCGCTGAGTGGCCACCGAAGAGGGAAGCTGAGGATGTCACGTCGTCACGCCGCTGAAAAACGCGAAGTCCTGCCCGACGCCAAGTATGGCGATAAGGTTCTGACAAAATTCATGAACAACCTGATGCTGGACGGTAAGAAATCGACCGCCGAACGCATCGTCTACAACGCACTTGAGCGCGTTGAAGGCAAAATCAAACGCGCACCCGTGGAAGTGTTCCACGAGGCGCTGGACAACATCAAACCCTCCGTCGAAGTGCGTTCGCGCCGCGTCGGTGGTGCGACATACCAGGTTCCCGTCGAAGTGCGCCCCGAGCGCCGCGAAGCCCTGGCGATCCGCTGGTTGATCAAAGCCAGCCGCGCACGGAACGAAAACACCATGGAAGAGCGCCTTGCAGGCGAGCTGATGGATGCCGTTCAGTCCCGCGGTACAGCGGTGAAAAAGCGCGAAGACACACACAAGATGGCCGACGCCAACAAAGCGTTCAGCCATTATCGTTGGTAATACGTCGGTTCTCCGACGCAATCTCTGAGGAAGCAGCCCAATGGCACGCGATTATCCGCTCGACCGCTACCGCAACTTCGGCATCATGGCACACATTGATGCCGGCAAAACCACCTGTTCGGAACGCATCCTGTTCTACACAGGCAAGTCGCACAACATCGGTGAGGTGCACGACGGCGCCGCAACCATGGACTGGATGGAACAAGAGCAAGAGCGTGGGATCACCATCACCTCGGCTGCGACCACCACGTTCTGGGAACGCACCGAAGACGGTGAGACACCCGACACGCCCAAGCACCGCATGAACATCATCGACACCCCCGGCCACGTCGACTTCACCATTGAAGTTGAACGTTCGCTGGCGGTTCTCGATGGTGCGGTTGCCGTTCTCGACGCCAACGCCGGTGTCGAGCCGCAAACCGAAACCGTGTGGCGTCAGGCTGACCGCTACAAGGTTCCGCGCATCGTGTTCGTCAACAAGATGGACAAGATCGGCGCGGACTTCTTCAACTGCGTTCACATGATCCAGGACCGCACCGGCGCGACACCGTGCCCGATCCAAATTCCGATCGGTTCCGAAACCGAACTGGAAGGCATGATCGACCTGGTCACCATGGAAGAATGGGTCTGGGAAGGCGAAGATCTGGGCGCAAGCTGGTTCAAACGTCCGATCCGCGACAGCCTGAAAGATCAAGCTGACGAATGGCGCGCGAAAATGATCGAAATCGCCGTCGAAATGGATGACGACGTGATGGAAGCATACCTGGAAGGCGAAGAGCCCGATGTGCCGACACTGCGCCGCTTGATCCGTGCCGGTACTCTGGCGATCAAATTCATCCCCGTTCTGTGTGGCTCCGCGTTCAAGAACAAAGGCGTGCAGCCGCTGTTGAACGCTGTGATCGACTATCTGCCGTCGCCGATGGACGTTGTCGATTACATGGGCTTCAAACCCGGTGACGAAACAGAAACACGTAACATCCCGCGTCGCGCGGATGACACGATGGCGTTCTCGGCGCTGGCGTTCAAAATCATGAACGACCCCTTCGTCGGCACCCTGACCTTCACACGCATCTATTCGGGCGTACTGAACAAGGGCGACACGCTGTTGAACTCGACCAAGGGCAACAAAGAACGTGTTGGCCGTATGATGATGATGCACTCGAACGAGCGTGAAGAAATCACCGAAGCGTTCGCGGGCGACATCATCGCGCTGGCGGGTCTGAAGAACACCACAACCGGTGACACGCTTTGCGCGGTCAACGACCCTGTGGTTCTGGAAACGATGACATTCCCCGATCCGGTGATCGAGATTGCCGTCGAGCCCAAGACCAAAGCCGACCAAGAAAAAATGTCGATGGGCCTGCAACGTCTGGCTGCCGAAGATCCCTCGTTCCGCGTCGAGACCGACATCGAATCCGGTCAGACCATCATGAAGGGCATGGGCGAACTTCACCTCGACATCCTGGTCGACCGTCTGCGTCGCGAGTTCAAGGTCGAAGCAAACATCGGTGCGCCGCAGGTGGCTTATCGTGAAACCATCGGTCACGAAGTCGAACACACCTACACCCACAAGAAACAGTCGGGTGGTTCGGGTCAGTTCGGCGAAGTGAAGATGATCATCTCGCCCACAGAGCCGGGCGAAGGTTTCTCGTTCGAAAGCCGCATCGTTGGTGGTTCGGTGCCCAAGGAATACATCCCGGGCGTTGAAAAAGGCATCCGTTCGGTCATGGACAGCGGCCCCTTGGCTGGCTTCCCCGTGATCGACTTCAAGGTTGCGCTGATCGACGGTAAATTCCACGACGTTGACTCGAGCGTTCTGGCGTTCGAAATCGCGGCGCGGATGTGTATGCGTGAAGGTATGCGCAAAGCCGGTGCGAAGATGCTGGAACCGATCATGAAAGTCGAAGTTGTGACACCGGAAGAATACACCGGCGGCATCATCGGCGACCTGACATCGCGTCGCGGTCAGGTTCAGGGTCAGGACACCCGCGGCAACGCGATTGCGATCGACGCATTCGTGCCGCTGGCCAACATGTTCGGCTACATCAACACTCTGCGGTCGATGTCTTCGGGTCGTGCGAACTTCACCATGCAGTTCGATCACTACGAAGCTGTTCCGCAGAACATCTCGGACGAGATCCAGTCCAAATTCGCGTAAGGACCTGAGTGATGATTGTATCTCGACGGAGTTTTGCAGCAGCTGTTGCTTTGGTGCTGGTTTCGGCGTGTTCGACATCGACGACCACGTCGCAAACGCCCGCCACACCAAAGGACTACACCATTAAGACGGTGCAGATTCAGGTGGCTGAGGGTGCTGGTAAGGGTCGTTACGAAGATGCGGCGCTGCGCCAACAAGCTTTGGCGACGCTGAAGTCTGATGTAACCAAGGCCGCAGCTGCGGTTCCAGGTGGCAGCAAGGCCGCGACGGCGCAGATCGTTCTGACCGAGATGCAGCTCAAGACTTCGGGCGCGCGTGCGTTCGGTGGTGTGAATGCCATCGGTGGCACAATGAAAATCGTGGACGCGCAGGGCAATACCCTGCGCGAACCACAGGCGGTTCGCTATGCGGATCAGGCGAAAAACAACGGTACGGTGGTCAACGGTCTGCCGATCGGGCTGATCATCAACGCCAGCCGGAACAACGCCGCGCAACAGAGCGGTGAAGATCAAGCCAAGCTGTTTGCCGGATTTGCTGCCGCTGTCCAGAACACGTTGGCCAAGTAAACAAACGAAAATTCCCCCGGATGGGTGGAAGCAATTTAAGGAGACCACCCCATGGGTAAGGCAAAGTTTGAACGTAACAAACCGCACGTCAACATCGGCACAATCGGCCACGTTGACCACGGCAAAACCACGCTGACGGCTGCGATCACCAAATACTTTGGTGACTTCCGCGCGTACGACCAGATTGACGGCGCGCCCGAAGAAAAAGCCCGCGGCATCACCATTTCGACCGCCCACGTCGAATATGAAACCGAAAGCCGCCACTACGCGCACGTCGACTGCCCCGGCCACGCTGACTATGTGAAAAACATGATCACCGGTGCTGCCCAGATGGACGGCGCGATCCTGGTTGTGAACGCTGCTGACGGCCCGATGCCGCAGACCCGCGAGCACATCCTGCTGGGCCGCCAGGTGGGCATTCCCTACATGGTTGTCTACATGAACAAAGTGGACCAAGTGGACGACGAAGAACTGCTGGAACTGGTGGAAATGGAAATCCGCGAGCTGCTGTCCTCGTATGAATACCCCGGCGACGACATTCCGATCATCCCCGGCTCGGCTCTGGCTGCGATGGAAGGCCGCGATCCCGAGATCGGTGAAGAGTCGATCAAGAAACTGATGGCCGCCGTTGACGAATACATCCCGACACCCGAGCGTGCCGTGGACCAGCCGTTCCTGATGCCCGTCGAAGACGTGTTCTCGATCTCGGGCCGTGGTACAGTTGTGACCGGCCGTATCGAGCGTGGCGTGATCAACGTGGGCGACGACATCGAAATCGTCGGCATCCGCGACACCAAGAAAACCACCTGCACAGGCGTGGAAATGTTCCGCAAACTGCTGGATCGTGGTGAAGCTGGTGACAACATCGGCGCCCTGCTGCGCGGCATCGACCGTGAAGGCGTTGAGCGCGGTCAGGTTCTGTGCAAACCCGGTTCGGTGAACCCGCACACCAAGTTCGAAGCCGAAGCCTATATCCTGACCAAGGATGAAGGTGGCCGTCACACGCCGTTCTTCGCGAACTACCGTCCGCAGTTCTACTTCCGGACCACAGACGTGACCGGCACCGTGAACCTGCCCGAAGGCACCGAAATGGTTATGCCCGGCGACAACCTGAAGTTCGACGTCGAGCTGATCGCACCGATCGCCATGGAGCAAGGCCTGCGCTTTGCGATCCGTGAAGGTGGCCGCACCGTCGGCGCCGGCGTGGTGTCTAAAATCGTCGAGTAAGCCGTTTTGCGGGCCAAGCGCCCGCATGACGCCGCAATAGAAAAGGCCGCAGCACACCGCTGCGGCCTTTTTGCATTTCAGCCCGGTTGGGCCGACTGAATGGGTGATCCTAGTTCTGCGGCTGGTCAGTCAGGCGCTGCGCGTATTCCTTCTCGGCGGCGGCCTGGGCGTAGATGGTGGCGCTGTCCGATGCGGTCGGGCTGAGTTCGGGGAACAGGTCCACAACCGCGCCACGTGTGTCGGCGTGCTTGGCCTTGGTGTTGCCCGGTTGCAGGCTGTCGGACCAGATGCCGTCACCCATCACCACCGGATGCAGGTCAAAAACCAGATGGATATAGGTCACGTCAGACGCGATGACCCGCTCGATGCCGGGCTGTCCCAGCAGGGTGGCGATCCTGACCAGCGCTTCGGGTGTGTCGGTGTCGTCGTCTTCGGGTTTGACGATCAGGATGCGCTGGTTGGGGGTCACCAAGGTGTCGCGCAGTGGTTGCTGTTTCCCAAGCGCTCCGGCGCGGATCAGCACGGGTTGCAGTTGCGGGTTCTGCGCCAGTTCGGCAGCGGTCAGGCGGCTGGACCCGATCCAGCGGATCGGCTGGTAGCCACGTTCGCGGGTGATCACATCGTCGCCCACCTCAAGGGTTTCGATGGCGACCAACCCCTTGCGGGTCGAGATTTGCGTGCCGGGGGTAAAGCTGACCATGCGGCGTTCCAGGTCGGGAACGGCGGTCATTTTGATGTCTGTGCCCAGCCCGTTCGATCGGGTGTTGGTTTGGGTCTGGTTCGGGGTGCTCGGATGGCTCATCGTCATGGCTCCGTTGGTACGAGGATGGCCCGTGGCGATTTTGCCCGCGGGCGATGCGTGTTCACGTCATTGCGGCAAGGAGAACCGGTATCGGCAGCCCTGCCGTGGCCGGACACCACAGTTGGCGGGCTGTGCCCCCTGTAGGGCCTTACCCACGGTGGTCCGGTGGCACAACTTTACACGTATTGCGATAATCAAGCGAGCCATCGCGTGAATTAAGCTCCGGAAATCAGCCAATTCGGAGCTTAAATTTGCTGGCCGGTTTCTGGCACTGGGTCAATCATTGCAAACCGGCAGAATTGTCCACGTTTTACCTTTTGGGCCTGACGCAGGTGGCGAATCACCTTTGCCATGTCGCGCCCTGTGCAGGCCTATCCGGCCACGGTTCGGATGCCAAAGAAGATCACCGCAGACAGTATCGCGGCGGCAGGCACGGTGATGACCCAAGCGGCAATGATCGTCATGAAATGTGACCGGCGCACCAGCTTGCGGCGGCGGCGTTCTTCGGGCGCATAGCGGGGACGGTCGGGCATCGCCAGTTTCGCCTTGCGGATGCGCCGTTCAGCGTCCCATTCGCGGAAGAACCCCACGCCAAACACGCCACCCACCGCGATGTGGGTCGAACTGACCGGCAGGCCCAGCCAGCTTGCCACGATCACTGTGATCGCCGCCGAGAGCGCCACGCAATAGGCGCGCATCGGGTTCAGCTTGGTGATTTGGCCGCCGACCATGCGGATCAGCTTGGGGCCGAACAGGAACAGCCCGAACGAGATGCCGAAGGCCCCCATGACCATCACCCACGTCGGGATGCTGACCGCTGCGGTAAAGCTGCCTGTGCCCGAGGCCTGCACGATGGCCGCCAGCGGCCCCACGGCATTGGCCACATCATTGGCCCCGTGCGCAAAGCTGAGCAGGGCGGCCGAGACGATCAAGGGAATGCCGAACAGCACCTTCAGCGATTTGTTGCGGTTTTCCAGCCCTTCGGATTGTTTGCGGATCAGCGGGATCATCACGGCCCATGTGAGGACACCAATGGCCAGCCCGATCAGCAGGGCGGTGTGCAACTCGACCTTAAAGACCTTGCTCAACCCTTTCAGCGCCAGGTAGCTGGAAAAAGTCCCCGCCATAATCCCCACCAGAACCGGCACCCACGTCCGGGCGGCGGCAATCTTGTCCTCACGGTAGATGATACGCGATTTGATCAGCGCCAGAAACAGCGCGGCCACAGCCCCGCCCAATACCGGCGAGACCACCCAGCTTGCGGCGATCTGGCCCATGGTGGGCCAGTTCACAGCGCCAAACCCCACGGCGGCGATGCCTGCCCCCATGACCCCGCCCACGACCGAATGCGTGGTGGACACAGGCGCGCCTACCCAAGTGGCCAGATTGATCCAAAGGGCCGCAGACAGCAGTGCCGCCATCATCGCCCAGATAAAGGTGTCGGCGGTGCCCATGCTTTGCGGTGCGATGATGCCCTTGGCGATGGTCGACACCACGTCGCCACCCGCCAGCAGGGCGCCCGCGCTTTCAAACACCACGGCAATGGCAATCGCCCCGCCCATCGTCAACGCATTGGCCCCGACCGCGGGCCCCATGTTGTTGGCCACATCGTTGGCCCCGATGTTCAACGCCATATAGGCGCCCAGACAGGCGGCGACGATGACGATGATCGAATTGTTGGCCTGGCCAAAGAACAGGGCGGCGGCCAGACCCGCCATCACCACGAAAATCAGCGCAATTCCGGTGCTGACCATCGGGCGCGACACATAAAGCGCGGCAAGCTCAACGTTGGAAAAGCGCGCAAGATCGCGGTCGAGTGTTTCAAGGTGGCGCGGATCGCCTTCGGTGTTGCTCATCTGTCCGGTCCCTTTGCAGTTGACCGTACTTGCCCTATGCGCCGCCTGTGATCAAGCGCGGGGGAACATCATGCCCCCTTAGAGCTGACGCAAAATCATCTGCAATTCAGGCTCGGCAACCATGTCGGCCGCATCGCTGGGCGACACCCACCGGCGTGTGCGCTCGTGGGCTTCGGGGAAATCCTCGCTCAGCTCTTTCACCGCGACCGAGTAGACCAGCGTTTCCACCGGCATGTCCCAGCCGGTGTTCTGGCGTTTGTCATAGGTATAGGTGCCAATCGGGGCCTCTATTGCCTTGCTGTTGCGCACGCCGGCCTCTTCCCATGCTTCTTGCAATGCCGCCTCGGACGACTTCAGGCCACGGATCGGCCAGCCCTTGGGGATGATCCACCGGCCACTGTCACGGCTGGTCACAAGCAAAACCTCGGTATCGTCGCCTTTGACGCGGTGGCACAGCGCCGCGACTTGCAACCGCCGTGGACGTTGCAACATCGGGGCCAGGGTGGCCCCCCAGAATTTTCTCAGGGCTTCAATCATGTGAACCTGCTCAAACATCTTCTTGATTTTTTTGTTTTATATAGTGTAGCGGCGCGAATATGCAAACTTGACCCTTACAAATGGTTTAAGACAGACGCAAGTTTTTGCCAGATGCCCATTGCATTTGCATACGACTCCTCGTAAACGGCCCAGATTATCAGAAGGGTGCGCCTATGCGTGCCCTTCTTGGTTCTACACAACACGCGAAGAGGGCGGGCGATGAGCGTCCTTCCTCCAATCCGTTGAAATCCCAAGTCAAGGGATATGCACATGGCACAAAGCCAAAACATCCGCATTCGCCTCAAGGCGTTTGACTACCGGGTGCTTGATGCTTCCACACAGGAAATCGTCAACACCGCGAAGCGCACAGGCGCTTCGGTTCGCGGCCCCATTCCGCTGCCGAACAAAATTGAAAAATTCACCGTTCTGCGTGGCCCCCACGTTGACAAAAAATCCCGTGACCAGTTCGAGATCCGCACGCACAAGCGCCTGCTGGACATCGTTGATCCGACTCCCCAGACCGTGGACGCGCTGATGAAGCTCGACCTGGCCGCTGGTGTGGACGTCGAGATCAAGCTGCAATCGTAAGCGTAGGAGGGTAATCATATGTTGCGCTCAGGCGTTATCGCGAAAAAAGTCGGCATGACCCGGCTGTTCATGGAAGACGGCAAACAGATTCCTGTGACCGTTCTCCAACTCGACAAACTGCAGGTTGTTGCCCAACGCACACCCGAGAAAGACGGCTATACAGCTGTTCAGCTCGGCGCGGGCACAGCCAAAGTCAAACGCACAAGCCAGGCGATGCGCGGCCACTTTGCCGCCGCTTCGGTTGAGCCCAAGCGTAAGGTTGCTGAATTCCGTGTTGACCCAGAGGCCATGCTGGCCGTGGGCGAGGAAATCATCGCCGACCATTACTTTGAAGGTCAGTTCGTGGACGTGGCAGGCACATCCATCGGTAAAGGTTTTGCCGGTGCGATGAAGCGTCACAACTTCGGTGGTCTGCGCGCGTCGCACGGTGTTTCGATCTCGCACCGTTCGCACGGCTCGACAGGTCAGTGTCAGGATCCTGGCAAGGTTTTCAAAGGCAAGAAAATGGCCGGTCACATGGGCGCTGCCCGTGTTACCACACAAAACCTGCAAGTGATCCGCACCGACAGCACCCGTGGCCTGATCATGGTCAAAGGCGCCGTTCCCGGTTCCAAAGGTGGTTGGGTGACAGTCAAGGACGCGGTTAAGAAACCGTTCCCCGACACTGCAATCCTGCCCGCCGCCCTGCGTTCGGCCGCTGACGAAGCTGCCAAAGCCGCAGAAGAAGCAGCCGCAGCAGCAGCCGCCGAAGCCGAAGCAGAAGCAAAGCGTCTGGCAGAAGAGCAAGCCGCAGCCGAAGCCGAAGCGCTGAAAGCCGCAGAAGCTGATATCGCAGCCGAAGGTTCGGACGCCGACAACTCGGACGCCGAAGACAAGAAAGAAGGTGACGCATGAAATTCGATGTCATCCAAATGGACGGCGGCAAAGCCGGATCGGTAGAGCTGGACGAGGCCCTGTTCGGTCTTGAGCCGCGCGCCGACATCCTGCACCGCGTCGTGCGCTGGCAGCGTAACAACGCCCAGCAAGGCACGCACAAGGTCAAGACCCGCTCGGAAGTGAGCTACTCGACCAAGAAGATCTATCGTCAGAAAGGCACCGGCGGCGCACGCCACGGCGCGCGTTCTGCACCGATCTTCCGCGGTGGTGGTATCTACAAGGGTCCGACCCCGCGCAGCCACGGCCACGAGCTGACCAAGAAGTTCCGCAAACTGGGCCTGCGTCACGCACTCAGCGCCAAGATGAAAGCGGGCGAACTGGTTATCATCGACGCGGCAACCGCTGCTGGCAAAACCGCCGCTCTGGCCAAACAGGTCAAAGACCTTGGCTGGAAGCGTACACTGGTGGTTGACGGGGCTTCGGTGAACGAAGAGTTCCTGATCGCCGCGCGCAACATCGAAGGTCTGGATATCCTGCCGTCGATGGGCGCTAACGTCTATGACATCCTGAAAAGTGACACGCTCGTGATCACCAAAGCAGGGGTCGAAGCACTGGAGGCCCGTTTGAAATGAGCGCCAAAGCAAACCACTACGACGTGATCCGCAAGCCGATCATCACTGAGAAAGCAACCATGGCATCCGAAGCCAACGCGGTTGTGTTCGAAGTGGCGATGGACAGCAACAAGCCGATGATCAAAGAGGCCGTCGAGGCCGTCTTTGGCGTCAAGGTGAAGGCCGTGAACACGTCCATCACCAAAGGCAAAACCAAGCGGTTCCGCGGCCAGCCCGGCCGTCGCAAGGACGTCAAGAAAGCCTACGTGACCCTCGAAGAGGGCAACACCATCGACGTGTCCTCGGGACTGTAAGTCGTTCGGTATTGATTGGGAAAGCCCCCGGCTGCGAAAGTGGCCGGGGGCTTTTCTGTTTTGGGGGTGGTGATGGAGATCGTTCTGGGGGCCTTGATGGACTGGCTGGACCGAAGGCTGACGCGCCGCGCGCTGCTTAAGTGGGTGCTGTTGGCGGTTGTCTTTGGTTTCGGGTGCTGGCTGGCCTATCTTGAGTGGTCTGTTTGGGGGCAGGGGGGCTTGTGATGGCATCCAAACCGGACGGTCGTCGGACCGTGGGTGGGCGATGCCACTTTGCAGACTGCCGCTTTATCCCTGCGACGTGCCTCCGCTCTCGCTGGCACACATGCCGCTGGCCAAATCGCCGACCCGTGGGGCGGGCCGACGATCGTCCGGCGGCTTCGCTTCGTCCCGGACGGGAATTGGCTTGTGTTGCGCGGCGAAGTCCCCTCGATACCGCCTGTGCAAACATCCAACACCCATATTCCCAAGCCTTACCGCTTGACCCCAACCGCGTGCTCCCCTAAACGACCCCATCGGCACCAGCCCCGGATTCGTCCGGGGCTTTGCCTTTGTTCTTGGTCCAGACATTATTCTTGACCTCTGAGCACTCCAAACGGGGACCTTCGGGGCCCTACAACCACGGCGACTTCGGTCGCTGACAAGCAAAACGGAAGACAGCAAACATGGCACTTAAGTCGTATAAGCCGACGACGCCGGGCCAGCGCGGGCTGGTACTGATCGACCGTTCGGAGCTTTGGAAAGGCCGCCCGGTCAAAGCCCTCACAGAGGGTCTGACCAAGAATGGCGGACGGAACAACACCGGACGGATCACGATGCGCCGCAAAGGCGGTGGGGCGAAACGCCTCTACCGGATCGTCGATTTCAAGCGTAACAAATTTGACGTGACGGCCACAGTCGTTCGCATCGAATATGACCCCAACCGGACCGCGTTCATCGCACTGGTACAGTACGAGGACGGCGAACAAGCCTATGTTCTCGCGCCCCAGCGTCTGGCAGTGGCGGACAAGATCGTGTCGAGCCAAAAGGCCGACATCAAGCCCGGTAACGCGATGCCCTTCAGCGGCATGCCCATCGGTACAATCGTCCACAACATCGAAATGAAGCCCGGCAAGGGTGGTCAGATCGCACGTGCCGCAGGCACCTACGCCCAGTTCGTGGGCCGCGATGGTGGCTACGCCCAGATCCGCCTGTCGTCCGGCGAACTGCGTCTGGTGCGTCAGGAATGCATGGCCACCGTCGGTGCCGTGTCGAACCCCGACAACAGCAACCAGAACTTTGGTAAAGCTGGCCGTATGCGTCACAAGGGCATCCGCCCGTCTGTGCGTGGTGTGGTTATGAACCCGATCGACCACCCCCACGGTGGTGGTGAAGGCCGTACATCGGGTGGTCGTCACCCTGTATCGCCTTGGGGTAAACCCACAAAGGGTGCTCGCACTCGCAACAAAAACAAAGCGTCGCAAAAGCTGATCATCCGCTCGCGTCACGCCAAGAAGAAGGGACGCTAATAGATGTCTCGTTCCGTATGGAAAGGCCCGTTCGTCGACAGCTACGTCCTGAAAAAGGCCGAAGCGTCGCGTGAAGGCGGCCGCAACGAAGTGATCAAGATCTGGTCGCGTCGCTCCACCATTCTGCCCCAGTTCGTGGGCCTCACATTTGGCGTGTACAACGGCCACAAGCATATCCCGGTGAACGTCACCGAAGACATGATTGGCCAGAAGTTCGGTGAATTCTCCCCGACGCGTACCTATTACGGTCACGCCGCTGACAAGAAGGCGAAACGCAAATGAGCAAGGATAAGAATCCGCGCCGCGTGGCCGACAACGAAGCCATGGCAAAAACCCGCATGCTGCGCACCAGCCCTCAGAAGCTGAACCTGGTTGCACAGATGATCCGCGGCAAGAAAGTCGACAAAGCGTTGACCGACCTGACGTTCTCGAAGAAACGGATCGCGCAGGACGTGAAGAAATGCCTTCAGTCCGCGATTGCGAACGCTGAAAACAACCACAACCTGGATGTTGACGAACTGATCGTCGCTGAAGCGTGGGTTGGCAAGAACCTGACACTGAAACGCGGTCGTCCGCGCGCCCGTGGCCGGTTTGGCAAGATCATGAAGCCGTTTGCCGAAATCACGATCAAAGTGCGTCAAGTCGAGGAGCAAGCCTGATGGGTAACAAAGTCAATCCGATCGGTATGCGTCTTCAGGTGAACCGCACCTGGGACAGCCGCTGGTACGCCGACACCAAGGATTACGGGAACCTTCTGCTGGAAGACCTGAAAATCCGTGATTTCATCAAGGATGAGTGCAAGCAGGCCGGTATCGCCCGCGTGATCATCGAACGTCCGCACAAAAAGTGCCGCGTCACGATCCACACAGCACGTCCCGGCGTGATCATCGGCAAAAAAGGCGCCGACATCGAAGTTCTGCGCAAGAAGCTGGCGAACCTGACCGACAGCGAACTGCACCTGAACATCGTTGAAGTGCGCAAGCCGGAACTGGACGCAGCACTGGTTGGCGAAAGCATCGCACAACAGCTGGAACGCCGGGTGTCTTTCCGTCGTGCCATGAAACGTGCGGTTCAGAACGCCATGCGTATGGGTGCCCTGGGCATCCGTGTGAACGTTGCGGGCCGTCTGGGCGGCGCCGAAATCGCGCGGACCGAATGGTATCGTGAAGGCCGCGTGCCTTTGCACACCCTGCGGGCCGACATTGATTACGCCCACGTCGAAGCGACAACTGCCTATGGTATCATCGGGATCAAGACTTGGATCTTCAAAGGTGAAATCATGGAGCACGATCCGCAGGCGCGTGACCGTAAAGCACAAGAACTCCAGGATGGTCCTGCGCCCCGTGGCGCTGGTGGCCGTCGCTAAAGGGGAAGAGAGATGCTTCAACCAAAACGCACGAAGTTCCGCAAACAGTTCAAAGGCTCCATCAAGGGTCTGGCAAAGGGCGGGTCTGACCTGAACTTTGGCACCTATGGTCTGAAAGCCGTTGAGCCCGAGCGGGTTACAGCACGTCAAATCGAAGCGGCACGCCGCGCGATGACACGTCACATGAAACGCCAGGGCCGTGTCTGGATCCGGATTTTCCCGGACGTTCCCGTCACAGCCAAGCCCATCGAAGTTCGTATGGGTAAAGGTAAGGGTTCGGTCGACCGTTGGGCGGCCAAAGTGAAACCCGGCCGTGTGATGTTTGAAATCGACGGCGTCGGCGAAGACATCGCACGCGAGGCCCTGCGCCTGGCCGCGATGAAACTGCCGATCAAAACCCGCGTGGTTGTCCGCGAGGACTGGTAAAGATTGCGCCCTTGGGCGCAGTCAGCCGATAGAGATAAAAAGCCCCCGTCGCGTGATCGGCGGGGGCTTTTTCTATTTCCAACTCCAACCACCACAGCCCTTTGTGGCAATGGTCTGGCCATCACAGCCAAACCCTCTTACCGTGGCGCGCAGACGACGTTCCGCTTCCGACACAAAGGCCACTGCGATGAAACAAGTCCCCAAGCCCACCACCGACGAAGACCTGATCCGCGAGTTCCTGAACAAGGGTGGCGCGGTCAAGAAGGGCAAGACCAAGCCCATGCCCGCAGATCTGGGCCTCAGCAACAACCAGTGGGGCAACAAGATGACCAAGGAAGAGAAGGCGCTGGTGAAAGAGCAGGAAGAGGCGCGCAAGGCCGCGAAGAAGTAGACGCTGCCTATCGCCAGCGCCCGTAAAACCTCAGCTTTTGCCGCACGCCGTCGGGTTCCAGGTGTCGATACTTGCCTTTCGAATAATAACCACCGTCCAGCGCCAGACCCTGCTTGATAATCTCAGCCCCGATGTCACGCCCGTCGGGCAGATAACAGGTGCCCACAAGGCGGTCATAAGATGTCTCGCCGGTCAGCTCGACGCGGATTGTCTGTCCCTTGCACAACCTCACCATCGCCCATTTGGATTTCTGGCCCCATGGCTGGTCTAGCTCAGGCGCGTCTATGCCAGCGAGACGAATTTTAATCCGCTCAATGGCGATGGTATCTCCATCAATCACATATGCACGCCCTTTCATTTGCCGCGATGCAGGGATGGGCGGCGGTGGTGCGTGATCTTTATGTTTTTGCTGTGGATGGAGGTGGGCCGGAGCGGGTTTGACCAGTTCGGCAGGCAAGGCGGATGCGGAGGGCGGACGCGACCGGTGCGATGCTTCGTGCGCTTTCGCGTCCTTGCGCTGCGGTGCGGCAGCTGGTCGTTGTAACGGAGGTTCGTGTGTTTTCGAGGGGGGCTGGTGCGGTTTGAAAATAAATACCGCAACCAGCCCGACGAGCAGCAACAGAAGAAGAATTGCAATCACTGTAGAAAAACCCCGCGTCAAATATCCGCAAAGGTTCCGTTAAAATATGGGCCCGTCAAGTATTTATGCCCATAATTCAGGCACGGTTAGAGCACCGTCTCACTCCCAGCGGTAGTTGAACGACACCGACACCCGCTCGTCCTCGCTCATGTTCATCGGCACCTCGTGGCGCAGCCAGCTTTCCCACAGCAGGACGTCACCGACGGCGGGTGCGATATAGATGAACGGTTTCATCTCTTCGCGCACGTCTTTCACGCGGGGCGGGGCGGCCATCATCATGGCGTGGCGGGGGTCTTCGAACTTGATGGCGCTGGCGCCTTCGGGCATGGCGACATAGGTGGTGCCGGACACCACCGAATGCGGGTGGATGTGGCCCGAATGGGTGCCGCCCTCGGGCAGGATGTTGATCCACAGATCCTCCAACACCAGCTTGCGCCCGTCCAGGTCAAAGCCCGCATCCTTGGCAAATGCCATCACGTGCTTGTCCAGCGACTTGACCAGATCGGCAAAGATCGGGAACCGCCACGGCAGGTCGGTCAGCGACGCATAAGAGGTGTAGCCCGGAAACCCGTGCTCTTCGCACCAGTCCTGTCCGGCCTCGTCATCTTCGGCGATGGCATAGCACGATGCGCTCATTTCGTCCGCATCAACGGCGGGGCCGTGTTCGGACAGCAACGCATGATACAGGCGGGTGACGAAGAGGGATTTGATGTTTGACATGGTTTTTCCTTAGCGCAGGACGTTGGCAGTGGCGAACGGGGGCCGTAGGACACCCGCGGCCATCCACATCACAGATTGCCAGCCCCCGCAAACTGCGTTGACTCTATCTGACTGAATAGCTAGCGTTTTTCTACTTATGATTGTTTCCTTATGATGATCAATCGCACATTTTTGGACGGCATCCGGCTTGGAAATACCACATTTGCTTAAAGGGATTTCACGATGGGTGCACTTGCATTGATGGCGCTGCTGGGTTTCGGGCTTTTCGCGGTTGCGATTGACGGGTCTGACGACGCCGCGGACGAAAACGAGCCCGAAACACCGGAAACACCAGAGACGCCGACAGATCCTGTCGATCCTGAAACGCCCACCGACCCTGAAACGCCGGTAGACCCCGAAACGCCCACGGATCCTGAAACGCCCGTCGAGGGGATCACGATGACGCTGGACGGTGATGAAGTCGTCACCGGCACAGAGGGTGCCGACACGCTGGTCGCCGTTGCCGAAAACCGGGAAGAGCAGGC
This sequence comes from Sulfitobacter sp., assembly GCA_034669925.1. GTDB lineage: Bacteria > Pseudomonadota > Alphaproteobacteria > Rhodobacterales > Rhodobacteraceae > Pseudosulfitobacter. The sequence goes on along the minus strand of JAXMOM010000001.1, from coordinate 1,631,686 downwards.
GTTGATTGACGAGACCCAGCAGATCGACCTGTCGGGGGCCGATGACAGCGTCACCATCCTGAACGACACGCATCTGGTGATCAACGCGGGCGACGGGAACGATCTGATCGAAAGCCTGGGGTTGGGTGTTACGATCAACGGCGATGCGGGCGACGATACCATTTATGCCGGATCGGCTGATCACGCGTTTGGTGGCGAGGGCGACGACGAACTGATCTATCGCGGGGATACGGTGCTGATTGACTCTCCGGCGGTGCTGGAAGGCGGTGCGGGCGACGATCATCTGGTGGGTTATGTCGAAACCGGCGCAGCACCGACGATCTATGACAGCGAGCGCGGCGGGTTCTTTCTGACCGGCGGCGCGGGGGCCGATGTGTATGAGATGAAGCTGGATGTTGTCGACTACGGCGCCGAGGATGCGCCTGATGTTGTCAAGGACACGATCAATTCGTTCAAAGACTTCGATCCTGATGAAGACAGCCTGATTGTTGACCTCAGCGAAGAGGACCGGACGCTTGAGTCCTATGAGATTGATAAGGTGTCCTACACTTACGGAGATCAGACATTTGAATATTCCAACCTGGTCCTGACCTTCGCGGCGACAGACACGCAGCCGCAGGTCGAGCTGTCGGTTCGGCTCGACAGCCTGGACGTAACCCTGGATGACATCACCATCCTGACGGCACCGGAACCCGCTATGGCGGTTGGCATGTGATTGGCGGGGCGGGTCGGCAGGTTGCAATTCTGGCCTGCCGACCGGCTCCTCTTTCGTCTACGGCAAAGATCAGGACCGCAAGGCAGGCAGGCCAACGCCCGTGCTTTCAAATCCACCGTCGGACGCAACGACCTGACCTGTGACATAGCTGGCCTTGTCCGAGCACAGGAAGGTAATGACCTCGGCAATCTCGTTCTCTGATCCATAGCGGTTCAGCGGGATCGCGTCGTGATAGGCGTCGATGATCTCTTGGCTGTGGACGGCCATCGCCAGCTTCGTGCGCACGGGGCCGGGGCAGACGCAATTGGCGCGGATGCCATATTCGCCCAGTTCGGCGGCTTGTTGTTTTGTCAGATGGATCACTGCGGCCTTTGACGTGCCATAAGCCACCCGCAAGGTGGACGCCCGCAGGCCCGAGATCGACGCGATGTTCAAAAGCGCGCCACGGGTTTCTTTCAGCGACGGGATGCAGGCCTGCGAGACCAGGAACACACCGTCCAGGTTTGTTTCCATCACCCGCCGCCAGCGGGCGAAATCGGTGCCCTCGATGGGGCCGAAATCGGCCACGCCGGCGTTGTTCACCACGGCGTCAATACGGCCAAATGTGCCGCGCACGTCCCCAACCATCTTGTCCACCTGATCAGACTGCGACACGTCGCAGACGAACGGTGATGCCTCGTTTAGGCCTTTGGCCACACTGGCCAGTTCGTCGCCATCGCGGTCCACCATGGCCACGCGCCAGCCCTGTTCAATGAACAGGCGTGTGGTGGCAAGGCCGATGCCGCGCGCGGCTCCGGTGACAAGGGCGGTTTTCTGGGTCATAATCGTCTCGCTGGTTGCATCTATTTACAGTGCGATACCAGCTTGCCGCTTTCGAAATCAATCGCGCACAGGTCGCAACACGACATTCCACCCGCCATATCCCCCATAGGGGTTGCCATGTGGGTGCATCCCGCGTATTGGCACCTTTCATCATGAACTCCACCAGAATCATGGTCACCCCTCAGGGGCCTACTGGTGATGTTGAAAGGAAAATGGGATGAACGCCCAAGAACTGCGCGACATGACGCCGGACCAGCTGCGCGACAAGCTGGCCGAGCTGAAAAAAGAAAGCTTCAACCTGCGTTTTCAGCAGGCCACAGGCCAACTGGAAAACCCTGCCCAGATCCGCACCGCACGCCGCAACGCCGCGCGTGTGAAAACGATCCTGAACCAAAAAGCTGCTACCGCAGCCACAGCTGAATAAGGACGGACGACATGCCCAAGCGTATCCTGCAAGGCGTCGTGACCTCCGACGCAAACGAACAAACCATCACCGTGAACGTAGAGCGTCGCTTTACGCACCCGGTTTTGAAAAAGACCATTCGTAAGTCCAAGAAATACCGGGCGCACGATGAACAGAATGCCTTCAAGGTCGGTGACACAGTCCGCATTATCGAATGTGCGCCGCGCTCGAAGACAAAACGCTGGGAAGTGTACGCAGGCGCTGACGCCTAAGTTACGCTCTCAACATTAATCGAAACCCTGGGGATCAGGCACGCATCGCCCCCCAAAGGTCGGGAGAAACCAAATGATCCAGATGCAAACCAACCTGGATGTTGCTGACAACAGCGGCGCTCGCCGTGTTCAGTGCATCAAGGTGCTGGGTGGTTCCAAGCGTAAGTACGCATCCGTCGGCGACATCATTGTCGTGTCGGTCAAGGAAGCCATTCCGCGCGGCCGTGTGAAAAAAGGTGACGTCCGCAAGGCCGTCGTCGTTCGCACCGCCAAAGAAGTTCGTCGTGAAGATGGCACCGCCATCCGTTTCGACCGCAACGCCGCCGTCATCCTGAACAACAACAACGAGCCCATCGGTACACGTATCTTTGGCCCGGTTGTTCGTGAACTGCGCGCCAAGAACTTCATGAAAATCATCTCGCTGGCTCCGGAGGTGCTCTGATGGCTGCGAAGCTTAAAAAAGGCGACAAGGTCGTCATGCTCACCGGCAAGGACAAGGGCAAACAAGGCACAGTTGCCTCGGTTGATCCCAAGTCGAACAAAGCCGTCGTTGATGGCCTGAACATTGCCATCCGCGCCACACGCCAAAGCCAGACCAGCCAAGGCGGCCGCATCCCCAAGGCGATGCCGGTTGACCTGAGCAACCTTGCTCTGGTGGACGCGAACGGAAAAGCCACCCGCGTAGGCTTTAAAGTGGAAGGCGACAAGAAAGTGCGCTTTGCCAAGACAACAGGGGACGTGATCTAATGCTTGACGACGCAAAATACACACCCCGCTTGAAAGAGCAGTACCGCGACGCAGTCCGCGCTGCCCTGAAAGAAGAGTTCGGTTACAAGAACGAGATGCAAATCCCGCGTCTGGACAAAATCGTCCTGAACATCGGTTGTGGTGCAGAAGCTGTCCGTGACAGCAAGAAAGCCAAATCCGCTCAGGAAGATCTGTCCGCGATCGCAGGCCAGAAGGCATTGACCACCGTTGCCAAGAAATCCATCGCGGGTTTCCGGGTGCGTGAAGACATGCCTTTGGGTGCCAAAGTCACCCTGCGTGGCGACCGCATGTACGAATTCCTCGATCGTCTGATCACAATTGCAATGCCTCGTATCCGCGACTTCCGCGGCGTGTCGGGCAAATCTTTCGACGGCCGCGGCAACTATGCCATGGGCATGAAAGAGCACATCGTGTTCCCTGAAATCAACTTTGATAAAGTTGACGAAACCTGGGGCATGGACATCGTGATCGCCACGACGGCGAAAACCGACGCAGAAGCCAAGGCGCTGTTGAAAGCTTTCAACATGCCCTTCAATTCGTAAGCGCGGGAAGGATTAGAGATATGGCTAAGAAATCCATGATCGAGCGCGAGAAAAAGCGCGAAGCCCTGGTCAAAAAGTACGCCGCCAAACGCGCCGCACTCAAAGTGATCATCAACGACGAAAGCCAGCCGATGGAGGACCGCTTCCGCGCTTCCCTGAAGCTGGCGAAACTGCCGCGCAACAGCTCGGCCACACGTTTGCACAACCGTTGCCAACTGACCGGCCGTCCGCACGCGTACTATCGTAAACTGAAAATTTCGCGGATCGCGCTGCGGGACCTTGGCTCGAACGGCCAGATCCCCGGCATGGTCAAGTCGAGCTGGTAAGGAGGGCTTTGGTATGAACGATCCTATCGCAGACATGCTGACACGCATCCGCAACAGCCAGATGCGCGGCAAGTCCACCGTCATGACACCAGCGTCCAAGCTGCGTGCGTGGGTTTTGGACGTGCTGGCCGACGAAGGCTATATTCGCGGTTACGAAGCAAAAACAGGTATTGATGGCCACCCGGCTCTCGAAATCAGCCTGAAATATTACGAAGGCGAACCCGTCATTCGCGAAGTGAAACGGGTCTCGAAACCCGGTCGTCGCGTCTATATGGGCGTCAATGACATCCCCGTTGTCCGTCAGGGCCTGGGCGTGTCGATTGTCTCCACACCCAAGGGTGTGATGTCGGATGCAAGTGCACGGGCGGCCAATGTTGGCGGCGAAGTGCTTTGCACCGTATTCTAAGGAGGGTTTCATGTCTCGTATTGGTAAGAAACCGGTCAGCCTGCCCAGCGGTGTTTCCGCATCGGTCAGCGGCCAGTCGATCGAAGTCAAAGGCCCCAAAGGCACACGTTCGTTCAAGGCAACGGATGACGTGACCCTGACGGTCGAAGACAACGTCGTGAAAATCACGCCCCGTGGTAAATCCAAGCGCGCGCGCCAGCAGTGGGGCATGAGCCGCACAATGGTCGCGAACCTGGTCACCGGCGTGTCCGAAGGCTTTAAGAAAGAGCTTGAGATCAACGGTGTGGGTTACCGCGCCCAGATGCAGGGCAACACCCTGCGCCTGAACCTCGGCCTGTCCCACGACGTCGACTATCTGCCGCCCGAAGGGGTGACAGTGACCGCGCCGAAGCAGACCGAGATCGTGGTCGAAGGCATTGATGAACAACTCGTCGGTCAGGTTGCAGCGAACATTCGCGCCTGGCGGAAGCCCGAGCCCTACAAAGGCAAAGGCATCAAATACAAAGACGAGTATATCTTCCGCAAGGAAGGCAAGAAGAAGTAAGGACCAGACAGATGGCAAACAGCAAACGGACCCTGTTCCTCAAGCGCCGCCTGCGCGTCCGGAACAAACTGCGTCGCGTGAACGCAGGGCGCATGCGCCTTTCGGTGCACCGCTCGAACAAGAACATCAGCGTTCAGCTGATCGACGATGTGAATGGTGTCACAGTGGCATCGGCCTCCAGCCTTGAGAAAGATCTCGGCGTTGTTGGCAAAAACAACATCGACGCGGCCACCAAGGTCGGTTCTGCAATCGCAGAGCGCGCGAAGAAGGCAGGTGTGGAAGAAGCATACTTCGACCGCGGCGGCTTCCTCTTTCATGGCAAGGTGAAGGCTCTGGCCGACGCTGCGCGTGAAGGTGGTTTGAAGATCTAAGACCAACGCAAGTCGCCCCTTGCCCGTGCAGGGGGCGGCTTCGATGATCCGGGGGAACTTGTCCCACCAGGATTGATACATTCGGCGCAAGCCACCAATGAAAAGGAAGTTCTCATGGCAGAACGTGAAAACCGCCGCGGCCCGCGCCGCGACCGGGATGAAACACCGGAATTCGCAGACCGTTTGGTCGCGATCAACCGCGTCAGCAAAACCGTCAAGGGTGGTAAGCGCTTTGGCTTCGCTGCACTGGTTGTTGTAGGCGATCAAAAAGGCCGCGTCGGCTTCGGCAAAGGCAAAGCGAAAGAGGTCCCCGAGGCCATTCGCAAAGCCACCGAACAAGCCAAGCGCCAGATGATCCGCGTTCAACTGCGCGAAGGCCGCACCCTGCACCACGACATGGAAGGTCGCCACGGCGCCGGCAAGGTCGTGATGCGCACAGCACCAGAAGGTACCGGTATCATCGCCGGTGGTCCGATGCGTGCCGTTTTCGAAATGCTCGGCATCAAGGACGTTGTGTCCAAGTCGATCGGTTCGCAAAACCCGTACAACATGATCCGCGCCACCATGGACGGCCTGAAGAAAGAGGCATCGCCTCGTTCGGTTGCCCAGCGTCGTGGTAAAAAAGTGGCTGACATTCTGCCCAAGCGTGAAGACAACGTCGAGTCGTCCGCTCAAGTGGCTGAGGAGGCATAAGCATGGCCAAGACTATCGTCATCAAACAAATCGGTTCCCCGATCCGCCGCCCTGCAAAACAGCGCGCAACACTGATCGGCCTGGGCCTGAACAAGATGCACCGTGTGCGTGAACTGGAAGACACACCTTCCGTGCGCGGCATGATCAACTCGATCCCCCACATGGTCGAGATCATCGAAGAAAAGGGCTGAACATCTGACAGGGTGTGATGCCCGACAGATGGAACGCCAGACGCCTCGCAGGACACTGCGGGGCGTTTTGCTGTTCAGACACAACACGAGGGCAGCGCCCGACCGCGGGTGGGCATCGGAACCTGTGTAACTGGCATTTTATTTGCCGGCTTTGGCGTGTGGCCCAAGAATCGAAGTACAGTGAAGAAGCGCCCGCCCATGGGGCGGTCGGGCGCTGCCCGGCGGCTCTGCGAGCCTTGGCTCCGGGCTTTGGTGGCTGATGGCCTCGCACGCAACCATGCATTTTACGCTGGAGGGTATTGCCGTCACGACTGTGGTGCGGGGCAGGGGAGAGGGCCGCCGCCTTCAAAGCCGCATGGACCGCGCATCCCATTCTCAGCCGCTCGGGCCACCTGCGTCAAACCACACAGGCCAAGGCTGGCGTACCACCGTGCGCACCGCTCACCACACTTTAACCGCCGCCGCGTAAACCTTTGCGCGTTGCAACAGCCAGCCGAGGGGGCGAACACCCCCAAGGCACCATAGGATACCAGGCCCCTGACAAGGGCCACACTGAACGGTTCAGGGTGCAGGCCCCCAAGCCTGTCTGACACATCCGATCTGGCGGCGCCGCCCTTTTTACCGGCCCACACCAACACCCAGATACGAACACACACCGAAACTGCCCCGACCAACCGTCGCGGCAGCCCTTTCGCGTGCCGAATCGCCGCTTGGCTTGCCCCCTATCTCCCTCTTGCCCCGCACCGCCCCATCCCTTATACGCCCCCAGTGGCCAGACCTCTGGCACACGAGAATCATGAAACGCCGCGTTTGACCGCTCCCGTCGCTGGGGGTCACATCCGGCAAAAGGAGAAGCGACATGAAACTGAATGAACTGCGCGATAACGAAGGCGCCACCAAAAAACGCAAGCGCGTTGGTCGTGGCCCCGGCTCCGGCACCGGTAAGATGGGTGGCCGTGGTATCAAAGGTCAGAAATCCCGTTCGGGTGTGGCGATCAATGGCTACGAAGGCGGCCAGATGCCCCTGTACCAACGTCTGCCCAAGCGCGGCTTTACCAAGCCGAACCGCAAATCCTATGCCGTTGTGAACCTGGGCCTGATCCAGAAATTCATCGACGCCAAGAAAATCGACGGTTCTGCCGCGATCACCGAAGATGTCCTGATCTCCTCGGGTCTGGTGCGTCGCAAACTGGACGGCATCCGCGTTCTGGCCAAGGGCGAAGTGACGTCCAAGCTGGACCTGCAAGTCACCGGCGCGTCGAAGTCGGCGGTTGAAGCGGTCGAAAAAGCTGGCGGTTCGCTGACAGTCACAACAGCGGCAGCGGCCGAGTAAACCTTACTCGAACCTTGTGGGCCAGCGCTGGCTGGCTTACATAGCCTTGAGTTTTCCTTAACGCCGCCCGCCGGAAAACGGCCTGGGCGGCGTTTTCGCAACAGAAAGAGCCGATATATGGTATCCGCCGTCGAAAACATGGCCGCCAACACTAGCTGGGCTGCGTTGGGCAAGGCCACGGACCTGCGCAACCGCATCCTGTTCACCTTGGGCCTGCTGATTGTCTACCGCTTGGGCACGTTTATTCCCGTTCCGGGAATCGACGGCGCGGCATTGCGCGACTTTATGCAAGGCGCGGGGCAGGGCATTGGCGGCATGGTGTCGATGTTCACCGGCGGCGCGCTGGGACGGATGGGCATCTTTGCCCTTGGGATCATGCCCTATATCTCGGCCTCGATCATCATCCAGCTTTTGACCTCGATGGTCCCTTCGCTTGAGCAGCTCAAGAAAGAAGGCGAACAGGGGCGCAAGAAGATCAACCAATACACCCGCTACGGCACCGTGGCGCTGGCGACCTTGCAGGCTTACGGCCTTGCGGTCAGCCTTGAGGCCGGTGATCTGGTCACCGATCCGGGCATCTATTTCCGGGTCGCCTGTCTGATCACATTGGTCGGCGGCACCATGTTCCTGATGTGGTTGGGCGAACAGATCACATCGCGCGGTATCGGCAACGGCATCTCGCTGATCATTTTCGTCGGTATCATCGCCGAAGTGCCCGCCGCCCTGGCCCAGTTCTTTGCCAGCGGCCGCAGCGGTGCCATCAGCCCCGGCGTGATCGTAGGCGTTATTGTCATGGTGATCGTGACCATCATGTTCGTGGTGTTCATGGAACGCGCCCTGCGCAAGATCCACATTCAATACCCGCGCCGTCAGGTCGGCATGAAGGTCTATGACGGCGGATCATCGCACCTGCCGGTCAAGGTCAACCCCGCAGGCGTTATTCCCGCGATCTTCGCGTCGTCGCTGCTGTTGCTGCCGGTGACCATCAGCACCTTCTCGGGCAACTCGACTAACCCGGTGATGAGCTGGCTGTTGGCCAACTTTGGCCCCGGTCAGCCGCTGTACCTGCTGTTCTTCGTGGCGATGATCGTGTTCTTTGCCTATTTCTACACCTTCAACGTCAGCTTCAAACCTGACGAGGTTGCGGACAACCTGAAGAACCAGAATGGCTTTGTGCCCGGCATCCGTCCCGGCAAGAAAACCGCCGACTATCTGGAATATGTGGTCAACCGTATCCTGGTGCTGGGTGCTGCCTATCTGGCGCTGGTCTGTCTGCTGCCGGAAATCCTGCGCAGCCAGTTCACCATTCCCTTCTACTTCGGCGGCACATCGGTGCTGATCGTTGTGTCGGTGACCATGGACACCATCCAACAAATCCAATCCCACCTGCTGGCCCACCAATACGAAGGGCTGATCGAAAAATCGAACCTGCGTGGCAAAGGCAAAGGGGGAAAACCCCGCAAGAAACGGAGCCCCGTGCGTCGATGAATATTATTCTGCTTGGACCGCCAGGAGCGGGCAAAGGAACACAGGCCCGTATTCTGGTCGAAGAGCATGGCATGGTGCAGCTGAGCACCGGTGACATGCTGCGCGCCGCCAAGGAAAGCGGCACCGAAATGGGCGAGATCGTGGCCGATGTGATGGCCCGCGGTGCGCTGGTGACCGATGACATCGTGATCGGTCTGATCCGCGAGCAGTTGAACTCGGTCAATGCGAACGGGTTTATCTTCGATGGCTTCCCGCGCACGCTGGCGCAGGCGGACGCGCTGACCAATCTGCTGGCCGCCGAGGGCGAAAGCCTGGATGCGGTGGTCGAGATGGAAGTGGATGATGACGCGCTGGTGGCCCGGATCACCGCGCGGTCGACCTGTGGTGATTGTGGCGAGGTGTACAACGACAACACCAAACCGCAGCCTGCCGACGGCAAATGCAGCAACTGCGGCGCATCCGACTTCCGCCGCCGCGCAGACGACAACGAGGAAAGCCTCAGAACCCGTCTGATGGAATACTACAAAAAGACCTCGCCGCTGATTGGCTACTATTACGCCAAGGGCATGTTGACCAAGATCGACGGTCTGGGCGAGATTGCGACCGTGAAAGCCGCCATCGACAAGGCGCTTTCCTAAGCTGGACAAAGGGGTAGGGCACATGAGCTTCAAACAGATTTTCGCGGTGACGCTTTTCGGTTTGGCTGCCCTCCCTGCATCGGCCCAAAACATCCTCAGCAATCCCGGACTGTGCGCCGCCGATGATGGCGAACAGGAACTGGCGGGTGTGGCCTATCTGTATAGCTCCTCTGTCGAGGCACATTGGCGTGCGTGTTCGTGGTCCACGCCGCTGGACTATGTCCCGGGCCTGATCGCCGAGGTCAACGCGCAATGTGATGGTCAGGACGGCCCTGATGCCGTGCGGCTTGAAATCGCGGTGAACGGTCAGGGGCGCGTGACCATCGCGGGGATGAACGGCAGCACCGGATTGCCGGACTACTATTTCCCGTGCAGTCGCTGGGGCTTCAAAGGTTAGGCACCACAGCCCGCAACAGCACTGAATTGACCGTTGACGCCCTGTTATCCACAGGGGGGTTGACCCTGCGCGACAAGCCACATAATTAGCCCTATCTCGAAAGAGAATCGCAAGTTCTGACTGGGTCGCACCCGACAAGAACAGATCACCTGATCAGCGGCGGCCCGTTGCAGCAATGCTTCGGGCTTATGTTGTGAAAAAAGGGCCCGGAACTACGGGCTCGCAACGAAAAAGGAATATGACACGTGGCACGTATCGCCGGCGTTAACATCCCCACTGCAAAGCGGGTCCCAATCGCCCTCACCTACATCACCGGTATCGGTAACACTTCGGCCAAAGCCATCTGCGAAGCAGTTGGCATCGACGTATCGCGTCGTGTGAACGAACTGTCCGACGCCGAAGTTCTGAAAATCCGCGAGCACATCGACGAAAACTACACCGTCGAAGGTGACCTGCGTCGTGACACGCAGATGAACATCAAGCGCCTGATGGACCTGGGCTGCTACCGTGGCCTGCGTCACCGTCGCAACCTGCCCGTCCGTGGTCAGCGTACTCATACCAACGCACGTACTCGCAAAGGCCCCGCAAAGGCCATTGCTGGTAAGAAGAAATAAGGGAGGCTCTGATCAATGGCACGCGATAAGACACGTACAAAGAAAAAAGAGCGCAAGAACATCGCCGCTGGTGTGGCGCATGTGAACTCTTCCTTCAACAACACCAAGATCCTGATCTCGGACGTTCAAGGCAACGCAATTGCATGGTCGTCCGCGGGCACCATGGGCTTCAAAGGGTCGCGTAAATCGACACCTTACGCTGCCCAGATGGCCGCCGAAGATGCAGGCAAAAAAGCACAAGACCACGGCGTGAAAACGCTGGAAGTCGAAGTGCAAGGCCCCGGCTCGGGTCGTGAAAGCGCATTGCGCGCCCTGGCGGCTGTCGGCTTCAACATCACGTCGATCCGTGACGTGACACCGATGGCCCACAACGGCTGCCGTCCGCCGAAACGCCGCCGCGTCTAAGCTGACTTTTACTATCGGGGCTGCGTGTCTGCACGCGGCCCCAATCCGCTTTTTTGAAACCTCGGGAGTCTGCTCCTTCGGGACATAGGGACAGACAGGAATGGAGGGACGTATGATCCACAAAAATTGGGCTGAATTGATCAAGCCTCAGCAGCTTGACGTGAAACCGGGCAATGACCCGGCCCGTCAGGCCACAGTGATCGCCGAACCGCTGGAACGCGGCTTTGGCCTGACCATGGGCAACGCCCTGCGCCGCGTGCTGATGAGCTCGCTGCAAGGTGCGGCCATCACATCGGTGCAAATCGACAACGTGCTGCACGAGTTTTCGTCCGTGGCCGGTGTGCGTGAAGACGTGACCGACATCATCCTGAACCTCAAGGGCGTCAGCCTGAGCATGGAAGTCGAAGGGCCCAAGCGCCTGTCGATTTCGGCAAAAGGTCCGGGCGTTGTCACCGCTGGCGACATCTCGGAAAGCAATGGCATTGCCGTTCTGAACCGCGAGCACGTGATCTGCCACCTGGATGACGGTGCCGATCTGTACATGGAACTGACGGTCAACACCGGCAAGGGCTATGTCGCAGCCGACAAGAACAAACCCGAAGATGCGCCCATCGGTCTGATCCCGATCGACGCGATCTATTCGCCTGTCAAACGCGTCAGCTATGACGTGCAGCCGACCCGCGAAGGTCAGGTTCTGGACTATGATAAGCTGACCATGAAGATCGAAACAGACGGCTCGATCACGCCGGACGACGCCGTGGCCTTTGCCGCGCGTATCCTGCAAGACCAGCTTGGTATTTTCGTCAACTTCGACGAGCCGGAATCGGCATCGCGTCAGGACGACGAAGACGGCCTCGAGTTCAACCCTCTTCTGCTGAAGAAAGTGGACGAACTGGAACTGTCCGTGCGTTCGGCAAACTGCCTGAAGAACGACAACATCGTCTATATCGGCGACCTGATCCAGAAAACCGAAGCAGAAATGCTGCGCACCCCGAACTTTGGCCGCAAATCTTTGAACGAAATCAAAGAAGTGCTGTCGGGCATGGGTCTGCACCTTGGCATGGACGTCGAGGACTGGCCACCAGACAACATCGAGGATCTGGCGAAGAAATTCGAAGATTCCTTCTAAGACGACCCCGAGGCGGGGGAGACCCCGCCCCGGACCACGACTGGGCCACAAGCCCCAAGGAGAGCCCAAGACACGCATCGCGGGCCAGACAAAGCAAAACCGCCCGTAGAGGGCACATCTAGGAGAACGAACATGCGTCACGCACGTGGATACCGCCGCCTGAACCGCACACACGAGCACCGCAAGGCGCTGTGGGCAAACATGGCCGGCTCGCTCATCGAACATGAGCAAATCAAGACAACCCTGCCCAAAGCGAAAGAGCTGAAGCCGATCATCGAGAAAATGATCACGCTGGCGAAACGCGGTGACCTGCACGCCCGCCGTCAGGCAGCATCGAAGCTGAAACAAGACGCTTTCGTCGAGAAACTGTTCGCAGTTCTGGGCCCGCGCTACAAAGACCGCCAAGGTGGTTACGTGCGCGTGCTGAAAGCCGGTTTCCGTTACGGTGACATGGCGCCCATGGCGATCATCGAATTCGTAGACCGCGACCGCGACGCCAAAGGCGCCGCAGACAAGGCGCGTCTGGTCGAAGTCGAAGCCGAAGATTGATTTTTGGTCGGGCCTTCGGGCCTGATCACGAAAACGCCGCCCCTGAACAGGGGCGGCGTTTTGCGTTTGTCATTTTTGCCTTTATCGGGGCTTAAGCCGTTTCCAGCTCGTGTTTGACGATCTTCTCGATCTCGTTGATCGGATGGTTGGTCAGCGTTTTTGGGATTTCTGCGATGATCTTGCTGGTGACTTCCGAATGCATTTCGTCACGCAGAACGCCCAGTACCTGCGGGCTTGCGACGATGATCAGCTTGTCAAAGTGACCCTTGTGCGCTTCTTTATACAACAGGTCTGACAGGTCCTTGGCAAAGCGCTCTTTGGCCAGTTCGTGCCAGTCCGTGTCGTCCATCGCGGACCGTTGCTGGACGCCATTGTCCTGCATCCGTCCCGGACGGTTGGCCGATTGTTCACGGTCCGACGGGTTTTCCTGCTCTTCGGTGTCAGTCACCTCGAAGTTCGGGTCCTGAAGGTCCGTCAGGTTGCGCATGAAGAGAGCTTTTTCGCTGTCTGTGACAACGATCCAGGTGCCTTTTTCCATTTTGGCCATATCAGCTATCTCCTCCGGTTCCATGATGTCCGCCAAGATTGCCCTGGCCTTTTTCGTCCGATTTGTGGACACGTGTCGCACCCGCATCATCGCCCTTGTCGGTGCGTTTCAGCGTATCACGGGTGCCGACTTTGCGTTCCAGATTGCCGCCTGCACGGCCTTGATCGGATGGGGTGTCGGCATCGTCGAGAAACTCTTTGGTTTCCTGCGTGCGGTCTTTAGATCGGTGACGTTCTGCCATGAGATGTCTCCTCTTTGTTCATCTGTGGACAAACGGCTCAGATGGCCCGGTGGTTCCGCGCTGCGCTTGCAATTGCCGTTCCGTCTGGGCATATCCCAAGGGCAAACCGGAGGTGCCATGAGACGTTTCATCCTTGCCGCAACATTGGTTTTCACAGCTCTGGGCGCGCAGGCGCAGACCATGGACAAGGTTCCGCAAAGCCAGGGCGAAATCTCGCTCAGTTTCGCACCCGTGGTACGGCAGGCCGCGCCCGCTGTGGTCAACATCTATGCCAAATGGGTGACCGAAGGCCGCCAGACCCCGTTCATGAACGATCCCTTCTTCGAGCGGTTCTTCGAAGGCATGGGTCGCCAGGAACCCCGCGTGCAAAGCTCGCTTGGCTCGGGCGTGATCCTCAGCAGTGACGGGCTGATGGTCACCAACTATCATGTGGTCGGGATGGCCACCGAAATCCGCGTGGTGCTGACCGACCGTACCGAATATGCAGCCGACGTGCTGCTGGCCGATCAGGACAGCGATCTGGCGATCCTGCAACTGGTCGACGCGCACGACCTGCCCTTTATCACCCTGCGCGACAGTGCCACCGTCGAGGTGGGCGAACTTGTGCTGGCCATCGGCAACCCCTTTGGCGTCGGGCAAACCGTATCCAGCGGCATCGTGTCGGGACTGGCGCGGTCCGGCGGGGCAGGGGGCGCGGGGCATGGGTATTTCATCCAGACCGACGCGCCGATCAACCCCGGCAACTCGGGCGGCGCGCTGGTGGACATGGGTGGCCGCGTGATCGGTATCAACACCCGCATCGTCAGCAAATCGGGCGGCTCGAACGGCATCGGCTTTGCGATCCCTGCCGGGCTGGTCCACAGTTTTGTCGAACAGGCACAGGCGGGGGCCACGTCCTTTGGCCGTCCGTGGGCGGGGATGACGGGCCAACCGGTTGATTATGACATGGCGCAGTCGCTGAACCTGCCGTCGGTCAGCGGTATCGTGGTGTCGGGCCTGCACCCCAGCAGCCCGTTCCTGTCCGCCGGCTTCGAAGTGGGCGATGTTATTGCCGCGGTGGATGGCCTGCCCGTCAACACGCCGTCCGAAATGGTCTACCGCATGACCGTTGCGGGCCTGGGCAAAACATCGCAGATCACGCGGGTGCGCGATGGCCAATCGCAGGACGTCGCTGTCGAGCTGCTGGCCGCCCCCGATGATCCGCCCCGCGACCCGCAGACCTTCGGCCCGCAGTCGCGCTTTCCCGGGCTGACCGTGGCACGCATCAATCCGGCGGTGATTGCCGAAATGAACCTGCCGATCGAGGCCGAGGGCGTTGTCGTCACACAACTCGAAGGCCCCGCCGCACGGTCTGGCCTGCGGCCCGGCGACATCATCGAAACCTTGAACGATGTGCAAATCACCGATCCTGACAGCTTTGCCCAAGCATTGCAGGCTTCGGGCCGCTGGTATGCCTTCGGGCTGATCCGCGACGGACGTCGTGCAGGGCTGCGGTTGCGCGGTGGCTGATCTGTTTGACACCCCCGGCGGGCCCCAAGCCCCCGCCAAGGGCCGCCCGCTGGCGGACCGCTTGCGCCCTGCCAAGCTGGACGAAGTTATCGGGCAGGACCACATCCTTGGCCCCGATGCGCCGCTGGGTGTGATGCTGGCAGGGGACACCCTGAGTTCCCTGATTTTCTGGGGACCGCCCGGCGTGGGCAAGACCACCATCGCGCGGCTGCTGGCGGGCGAAACCGATCTGCATTTCGTGCAGATCAGCGCGATTTTCACCGGCGTGCAGGACCTGAAGAAGGTTTTCGAATCCGCCCGCATACGCCGCCAGAACGGGCAGGGCACATTGCTGTTCGTTGACGAGATTCACCGTTTCAACAAGGCGCAGCAGGACGGGTTCCTGCCCCACATGGAAGACGGCACAATCCTGTTGGTGGGGGCCACCACCGAGAACCCCAGTTTCGAGCTGAACGCCGCGCTTATGTCCCGCTCGCAGGTGCTGGTGCTGCAACGGCTTGAGTTGAAGGACCTTGAACTGTTGGCCCAACGCGCCGAACAGGAACTGGGCCGCGCCCTGCCGCTGGACGGCCCCGCGCGCGAGGCTCTGTTGGAAATGGCGGATGGCGACGGGCGGGCGCTGTTGAACCTGATCGAACAGGTCAGCGGCTGGAAGGTTGACGGCAACCTTGGTCCCGACGCGCTGGCCACCCGCCTGATGCGCCGTGCCGCGCAATACGACAAAAGCGGCGAACACCACTACAACCTGATCTCGGCCTTGCACAAATCCGTGCGCGGGTCCGACCCCGATGCGGCGCTCTACTGGTTCGCGCGGATGCTGGAAGGTGGCGAAGACCCCCGTTACCTGGCCCGCCGCATCACCCGCATGGCGGTTGAGGACATCGGGCTGGCCGATCCGCACGCGCAAGCGGTCTGCCTGCAAAGCTGGGAAACCTATGAACGTCTTGGCAGCCCCGAGGGCGAACTGGCGCTGGCGCAGGCGCTGACCTATCTGGCGCTGGCACCGAAATCCAACGCCGCTTACGTCGCCTACAAGGCCGCGCGTCAGGCGGCGAAAAAGACCGGCTCGATGATGCCGCCCAAACACATCCTGAACGCGCCCACCGGCATGATGAAGGATCAGGGCTACGGGTCGGGCTATGCCTATGACCACGATGCCGAGGACGGGTTTTCGGGGCAGAACTATTTCCCCGACGGGATGAAGCGGCCGGTTCTCTATAATCCGGTTGAGCGCGGGTTTGAGCGGGATCTGAAGAAACGGCTGGATTACTTCGTTAAATTGCGGGCCAAGCGGGAAGGGTGAGGTTTGGCTTGAGGCCAAAATGACCTTGCCACATAGGGCAGCGCCCGCCCATGGGGCGGTCGGGCGCTGCCCGGCGGCTCTTCGAGCCTTTACTCCGGGCTTGGTGAGCAGGGTTAGCGGACCCCCGCGTTCTTTCTTCGAACGTCTGATCTGGTTCGGATCTGCCTAACGCGACCCGTGAACGAGATTCAGAGAATTCCGCCGATCGCGCGATCCAAGCGCGAAAGCCGAGGAAAACTTGACTCTTCCGCGTGGCCGCGCGATGGACGCGCCATGATCTCGACCCTACCCCTTGTTGCCCTCGGCGGTGCTATCGGTGCCAGCCTGCGCTATTTGTTTGGCGTGGCCGTTATGCGCATGTTCGGTGCCACCCCGTTCCCCCTTGCGATCATCGGGGTCAACGTCCTCGGGTCGATCCTGATGGGCGTGTTCGTGGTGGCTGCGGCACAGCGGGGGCTGACGCATTTGTCGCCCCTGGTGATGACGGGGCTGCTGGGTGGATTCACCACATTTTCCGCCTTTTCGCTGGAAACCGTCGGCCTGATCGAGCGGGGCCAATACGGCTTTGCCGTGGCCTATGTCACCCTGTCCGTGGGGTGTTCGGTGCTGGGCCTGATGCTGGGCATGACACTTGCCCGAGGAGCTTTTGTATGAGCCGTGTTCAAACCGTCACCGTGGCCCCCGACGAGGCCGACCAGCGGCTGGATCGCTGGATGAAGAAACGCTTTCCGCAGGTCAGCCAGGGCATGATCGAAAAGTTTTGCCGCAAGGGCGAAATCCGCGTCGAAGGCGGGCGGGTGAAATCCGCGACCCGTCTTGAGGCTGGTCAGACCGTGCGCATTCCGCCGCTGCCCGATGAGGCCGCGCCGGTGATCCAACGCACGCGCATTTCGGATGCGGACACCAAGATGATCCAGTCGTGCGTGATCTACCGCGACGATCATGTCATTGCGCTGAACAAGCCCCCCGGGCTGGCCGTTCAGGGCGGGTCGGGGCAGGCGGATCGCCATGTCGATGCGCTGTCCGATGCGCTGATTTTCGACGCCGAGGAAAAACCGCGTCTGGTGCACCGTCTGGACCGTGACACGTCGGGCGTGCTGTTGCTGGCACGCACGCGGCTGGCGGCCAAGGCGCTGACCGCGTCGATGCGCCACCGCGAAACCCGCAAGATTTACTGGGCCATCGTCGCCGGTGTGCCCACGCCCTATCTGGGCGAGGTGCGTTACGGGCTGGTCAAGGCCGGCGGTCACGGCAAGGGCGGCGAGGGCGAAAAGATGATCGCCGTGCACCCGCGCGACGTGGACAGCACGCCGGGCGCGAAACGGGCGCACAGCCTCTATGCGACGCTGTTTCGCGTGGGGTCGCGTGCGTCGTGGGTGGCGTTGGAGCCGATCACCGGCCGCACCCACCAGCTGCGCGCGCATATGGCCGAAGTGGGCCACCCGATTGTCGGTGACGGCAAATATGGCGGGTCCGGTCAGGAAAACCTGGGCGACGGCTGGGGTGCGCAACTGGGCGGGATCATTTCCAAAAAACTGCACCTGCACGCGCGGATGATGCGGTTTGAACATCCCCACACCCGCAAGGTGATCACGGTGACGGCGGAACTGCCCGACCACATGGCGCACAGTTGGGACACCTTCGGCTGGACCGAAGACCTTGCCGCAGAAGACCCGTTCGAGTCGTTGCAATGACATCACCGCTGCGGCTGGTGATATTCGACGTGGACGGCACGCTGGTCGACAGTCAGGGGCATATCGTCGCCTCGATGACCATGGCGTTCAACGCATTGGGCGTAGACGTGCCCGACCGCGCTGCGATCCTTGGGATCGTGGGGCTGTCGCTGGACGTGGCCATGCCGGTGCTGGCGCCTGCGCTGAGCCCGACGCAGCACGCCGCATTGGTGCAGGGCTACAAGGACAGCTACCGCACGCTGCGTCTGGCCCATGGTGCGGCAGAGGCGTCGCCGCTGTATCCCGGCGCGTTGGAAACCTTGCAAAAGCTGCACCAGCACGACGACATCCTGCTGGGCGTTGCCACCGGAAAATCCAAACGCGGCCTTGATGCGCTGATCGAGGCGCACGGGCTGGAACGCATGTTCGTCACCCGCCAATGCGCTGATTTCCATCCCTCTAAGCCGCATCCGTCGATGATCCACACCGCTCTGGCCGAGGCGGGCGTTGACGCGGCACATGCGGTGATGGTCGGCGACACCAGCTATGACATGGACATGGCGCAGGCCGCCGGGGTGACCGGCATCGGCGTCACCTGGGGCTATCACGCCCCTGCCGCGCTGGCGGCCGCCACCCACATCGTGCAGGGGTTCGACGCGCTGCACACCACCATCACGACACAATGGAGCCTGCCCGTATGAGCGAGTGGAAGCAAAAGAAGTTCTGGACCAAGTCAGAGGTGACCGAAGCCGAGGGCGGCTTTGGCGTTGCACTGGACGGGCGGGGCGTGAAAACGCCCGCCAAGGCGCCGCTGGTGGTGCCGTCGCGCACAATGGCGCAGGCGATTGCCGATGAATGGGCGGCGCAAGAGGGCACTGTTGACCCGATGACCATGCCGTTCACCCGCAGCGCCAATGCGGCCATCGACAAGGTGCGTATCCAGCACGCCGAGGTGGCCGATCTGGTGGCGGCCTATGGCGACGCCGACCTGTTGTGTTATCGTGCCGCCAATCCCGAAGGGCTGGTTGCGCGGCAGGCCGAGCGGTGGGATCCGCTGCTGGACTGGGCGCAGGAAACGCTGGGCGTCAGGCTGGTGACGCTTCAGGGCGTGATGCACGTGCCCCAGGACCCGTTAGCGCTAGAGGTCCTGGTGCGCGAAACCCATGCGCTGGACCCCTACGAGCTGACCGGCTTTCACGATCTTGTCAGCCTGTCGGGATCGCTGGTCATCGGCTTCGCGGCCTTGCATGACGCTAAGGCAACCTCTGATTTGTGGCACCTTTCGCGTCTGGATGAGGAATGGCAGGCCGAATTCTGGGGCAATGACGACGAAGCAGACGCCCATGCGGCGATCAAGAAGGCCTCGTTTTTACACGCAAAATCCTTTGTGGATGCGCATCGCGCCGGCTAAATTTGACGCGCGCCAATAACATAGGCATCCGGACCCGCCGATCCATCGTTTTCCGTGATCCTACTCTTGACGTAGCAAGATGAATCCGACCACACTCATCCTTATCGACAGGGCAAATCCCTGTTTGCATCGCGTCCGGCAAAAAAGCCGGACGTACCGCCCGAACGGGGCGGAAAATCAGGAAGAGGTAAAAATGAAAAAATCAATATTCTTTGGTGCGTTGACAGTTGCTGGCCTTGCGGCCGGTGTTGCAGCGGCTGGCACTCTTGACGATGTCAAGGCACGCGGCAAGCTGAACTGCGGCGTGGTGACCGGCCTTGCCGGTTTTGGCGCGCCGAACGCAGATGGCCGCTGGGAAGGCTTTGACGTTGCAGTCTGCCGCGCTGTTGCCGCTGCCGTTCTGGGTGACGGCGACGCTGTCGAATTCATTCCGACAACCGCCAAAACACGCTTTACAGCGTTGGCGTCGGGCGAAATCGACATGCTGGCGCGCAACACCACATGGACCTTCTCGCGCGATGTTGACCTGAAGTTCAACTTTGTGGGCGTCAACTATTACGACGGTCAGGGCTTCATGGCGCCCAAGGCGTTGGGCGTTTCTTCGGCCAAGGATCTGGACGGCGCGACTGTCTGCATCCAGACCGGCACCACGACCGAGCTGAACCTGGCGGATTTCTTCCGCACCAACAACATCAGCTACGAGCCGGTTCCGATCGAAACCAACGCCGAAGCACAACAGCAGTATCTGGCGGGCGCGTGTGACGTGTACACAACCGACGCATCGGGTCTGGCTTCGTCGCGCGCCACGTTCGAAAACCCCGGCGATCACATCCTGCTGCCCGAAATCATCTCGAAAGAGCCGCTGGGCCCGCTGGTCCGTCACGGCGATGACGAATGGGCTGACGTGGTACGCTGGACTTTGAACGCGCTGATCGCTGCGGAAGAGCTGGGTGTGACCTCGGCCAACGTTGCCGAAATCGGCACCAGCACCAACAACCCCGAGGTCAAGCGCCTGCTGGGCACCGAAGGTACGTTGGGCGAAATGATGGGCCTGAACGCGGACTGGGCGGCAAAAGCCATCGCGGTTGAAGGCAACTATGGTGAAATCTTTGCCAAGAACATCGGCGAAGAAACACCCATCGGTCTGGCCCGTGGCCTGAACGCACAGTGGACAAACGGCGGCCTGATGTACGCGCCTCCGTTCCGTTAAATAGAACTGCCGAAGGGCGCGGGTCACACCCGCGCCCTTTGCGCAACTGGCATCGTTGCCAAACAAAGACGACAAAATGAACCGGCCGGAAGAAGCATCAAAAGATGCGCAGGCACGGGACACAGGGAACAGTTTCATGACAACACTCACCGACCCCCCCAAGGGTGCGTTCCGGCCATCTATGCTGCTGTACGATTCGCGCTATCGCTCGCTGACGTTGCAGGCGATTGCGGCCATCGTTCTGGCGCTGTGCATTTGGTATCTTTATTCGAATGTCGCCGCCAACCTGCGCGCCGCGGGTCTGAATATTTCATATGACTTCCTGGGAAACACCGCAGGCTATGACATCAACCAGACGTTGATCGAATATACCAGCCAGTCGACCAACTGGCGTGCCGCGATTGTCGGCATTCTGAACACGCTGCTTGTGGCCTTTCTGGCTTGTATCACGGCCACGGTCTTTGGTGTGCTGGCGGGTGTGCTGCGCCTGTCGCCCAACTGGCTGGTGCGCAAGCTGATGGCGTTCTACGTCGAGATTTTCCGTAACATTCCGGTGCTGATCTGGATCATCATCATTTTCACCATCATGACGGCGGTTCTGCCTTCGCCCAGTGCGTTCCGTGGTGACGACCCCGACAGTTCGATGCTGTTCAACGTAGCCGCCTTTACCAACCGCGGCGTCTATATTCCAGGCCCCAATTTCACCCGCGGTTTCGGTGCCGACGGCAACGGCGCGCTGAACTGGCTGCTGGTGATCGCGGTGTTGGTGGGATCGCTGATTGCGACCCGCATGGTGACGGCGTCGGCCAATGCCAAACAGGCCGCAACCGGCGTGCGTCCCAACACGCTTTGGCTGAACCTGGGCATCTGGTTCATTCCGATCATCGTGGTTCTGTTCGCACTGGGCCTGACATGGGATATTCCCGAGCTCAAAGGCTTCAACTTTGGTGGCGGCCTGAAGGTCGGCGCGCCGCTGATCGCGCTGTGGTTCGCCCTGTCGATCTACACCGGTGCCTTTATCGCGGAAAACGTCCGTGCGGGTATTCAGGCCGTGTCCAAGGGCCAGACCGAAGCGGCCGCAGCCCTGGGCCTGCGCCCGCGCCGTGTCATGGGCCTTGTGGTGTTGCCGCAGGCGTTGCGGGTGATCATCCCGCCGCTGATTTCGCAATATCTGAACATCACCAAAAACTCGTCGCTGGCGATTGCCGTGGGCTATGCCGACATCACCGCGACGCTGGGCGGGATCACCCTGAACCAGACGGGCCGCGCGATTGAATGCGTGCTGCTGCTGATGCTGTTCTATTTGATTATCTCGTTGCTGATCTCGGCGTTCATGAACGTCTACAACAACAACATGAAGCTGAAGGAGCGCTGAGCCATGTCCGATACACATGCAGAATCCATCCGCTTCGTGCGTGAAACAACCTTGCCACAGGCGGAGCCGCCTGTGGCCGAACGGGGCGTCTACAAATGGGGACGCGAGAACCTGTTTGCCACGCCCGGCAACGCCATCCTGACGCTGGTGTCGCTTTACGTGATCTACCTTGTGCTGTCTGCGATCCTGCCGTGGCTGCTGAACGGTGTGTGGAATGCAAGCAGTCTGTCCGAATGCCGCGAAATTCTGGGCGGTCAGACAGGCGGCTGTTTTGCCGTTCTGGTCGACCGCTGGAACCAGTTGCTGTTCGGGTTCAAATACCCGTCCGACCAATACTGGCGTCCGACACTGGCCTTTGTGCTGTTCTTCGTGGCTGCGGCCCCTGTGCTGTTCTTTGACCTGCCACGCAAGATGCTGGCCTTTAGCGCGCTCTTTCCATTCCTGGCCTACTGGCTGATCTGGGGCGGTCCGATCCTTGTCCCCGTGGTGGCACTGTTGGGCGTTGTTGTTGGCTATCTTGTCTATGCCCGTCTGGTCACCCAAAGCTTTGCCGGCGGGTTCTTTGGCGGCGTGGCAGCGGCGGCGGTGACATGGTTCATCGGCGGGTATCTGGTCGAGTGGACAAGCGGACCCACGTCAATTCTGGAAGCGGTGCCAAGCCGCGATCTGGGTGGCTACATGCTGAACTTTATGCTGGGCACGACCTGTGTGTCGCTGTCTGTGCCCATCGGCATCGCGCTGGCGCTGGGGCGGCAGTCGTCGATGCCGCTGATCAAATGGGTCAGCGTGGTCTACATCGAATTTATCCGCGGTGTGCCGTTGATCACCCTGCTGTTCGTGGCAAGCGTGATGCTGTCCTATTTCTTCCCGCCTGAAACGACGGTTGATCTGTTCCTGCGGGTGGTCATCATGATCACCATGTTCTCGTCGGCCTATATCGCCGAGGTGATCCGGGGCGGTCTGGCGGCCCTGCCCAAGGGCCAGTACGAGGCGGCGGACAGTCTGGGGCTGGATTACGCGCAGGCCATGCGCCTGATCATCCTGCCGCAGGCGTTGAAAATCTCGATCCCCGGCATCGTCAACATCGCGGTGGGCCTGTTCAAGGACACAACGCTGGTTTCGGTGATTTCCATGTTCGACCTGGTCGGCATGATCCGCGGCCCGATCCTGGCCTCGACCGACTGGAACGGCGTCTACTGGGAACTGCTTGGCTTTGCCGCCTTGCTGTTCTTTGTCGTCTGCTACGGCATTTCGCAATATTCGCAGTGGCTGGAACGCCGTCTTGCGACAGACCACCGTTAAGAGAGAGGTTCAGATATGACTGAAGCCGTAAAATCACCCGCCCAAATGACTGTCTCGGACGAGGTGGCCATTTCCATCCACAAGATGAACAAATGGTATGGCACGTTCCACGTGCTGCGCGACATCGACCTGACGGTGAACCGGGGCGAGCGTATCGTGATCTGCGGGCCGTCAGGTTCGGGGAAATCGACGCTGATCCGCTGCATCAACGCGCTGGAAGAGCACCAGAAAGGCACGATCGAAGTCGACGGCACGCTGTTGTCCTCGGATCTGAAAAACATCGACAAGATCCGTTCCGAGGTTGGCATGTGCTTCCAGCACTTTAACCTGTTCCCGCATCTGACCATTCTGGAAAACTGCACGCTGGCCCCGATCTGGGTGCGCAAGACGCCCAAGCGCGAGGCCGAAGAGACAGCGATGCATTTCCTGGAAAAGGTAAAGATCCCCGATCAGGCCGACAAGTATCCCGGCCAGTTGTCGGGCGGTCAGCAGCAGCGTGTGGCCATCGCGCGGTCCTTGTGCATGCGTCCGCGCATCATGCTGTTCGACGAGCCCACATCGGCGCTGGACCCCGAGATGATCAAGGAGGTTCTGGACACCATGATCGAGCTTGCCGAAGAAGGCATGACCATGCTGTGCGTCACCCACGAGATGGGCTTTGCCCGCCAGGTGGCGAACCGTGTGATCTTCATGGATCAGGGCCAGATCGTCGAACAGAACGAACCCGAAGAGTTCTTTAACAACCCGCAATCGCCGCGGACGCAGTTGTTCCTCAGCCAGATCCTCGGGCACTGAGATCCGCGCGCCTTGGGGCGCAGGCTTAGATTACATCGCTGGGAATTGCAAAATCCATCGGCTGGCCCTTGTGCCAGCCGATGTCGTTCCAGCCGTCCACATCAAACCGCACCACCAGCGTGGCGCAGGTCGGATAGTCGGCAAAGCGCACATGGTCGGGCCGCGCGGCGCACAGGTGCCACGCCATTTCACCAATACCGGGGTTGTGGCCCAGCATCAGGACCGTGGGCGCGGTCGCCTTTCGCAAGATGCCCAGCATCACATCGGCGTCTTGCAGGTACAGGTCCCGCGTGATGGTCGCGGGCATGTCAAACCCCAGCCTGTCATAGGTTTCGACCGTGCGCATGGCCGAGGACACCAGCACCGCGTCAGGCACATGCCCCTGTGTCCGCAGCCAGTGGCCCATGGCCCGCGCCCCGTCGCGTCCGCGCGCGTTCAGCGGGCGGTCGTGGTCGTTCAGGGCGGCAAGGTTCCAGTCGGATTTGGCATGGCGCATCAGGATCAGCGTGCAGGTCATGTCGGGTGAAAGGCCTTCATATGAAAATGTGATTGGGCAGCGGGGCGGTCAAAGCGTTGGCTGACAGGGCAGGCATTGCGCACCTTGCAGCCGTTGGTCATGCAGTCGTGGCCTGCGGTGGTGTCCAGATAGGCCTTGCAGGCGGGAACGTCGTAGGGCGGCGTGTCTGACAGCGCGCCGACAGGGCAGGCCGTGATGCAGGGTTTGCCGACGCAGGTGTCGCAGGGGCTGGTTGCGTCTGGCGGTGGAGTATTCGGAATGCCGTCAAAGATCAGCGCCCCCCGGATCGAGATCATCAAACCTGCGGTGTCATGCACCATCATGCCCACAGGGCTTTGGAAAAAGCGACCCGTGTCCATGGCCCAAGCGATAAACGGCGCATAGGGCGGCCCGTCAGACGGAAAGGCGGTGGTGGTGCCAAAGGTTTCCGCCATCGCGCCGATGATGCGTTTCGACCAGCGGTCCACGGGATGCGGCGCGCCATCGCTGTATTCGGGGCTGGCGGTGAACACCGCCCAGAACCCCGCATCGCAGCCCACCAGCACACGGCCCCCGCTGGCGCCCATGACCATCAGCCCGTGCGGCGCACAGGCGTCAGAGATGGCGCGCAGGGTCATTTGCGCAGGAACGGCAGCGTCAACGACCAGCCAAAGCGGGCCGGGCGGTCGTCTTGCCATTGCAGGCCGGTTTGCATGTCGTCGTGGCCGCCCTGCGGCTGGGCGATATAGGTGCCGAACAGCCGGTCCCAGACCGAAAGCGAAAAGCCGTAGTTGCTGTCATGTTCGGCACGGTCCACCGAATGATGCACGCGGTGCATGTCGGGGGTCACCAGCACGCGGCGCAGCGGTCGTTCCAGCCACGTGGGCAGGGCGATGTTGGAATGGTTGAACATGGCGGTGCCGTTCAGGATGACCTCGAACAGCACCACGGCCAGTGCTGCGGGGCCGATCAGATAGACCAGCACGATTTTCAGCAGCATCGACAGCGCAATTTCCAGCGGGTGAAAGCGGATGGCTGTGGTCACGTCCATGTCGACATCGGCGTGGTGCACACGGTGCAACCGCCACAGCAGCGGCACCTTGTGCGTCACCAGATGCTGCGCCCAGATCGCCAGGTCAAAGATCAGCACCGCCAACGTAATCTCGACCCACGCGGGCCAGTCCAGCAGGTTGAACAGCCCCCAGCCGTTGGCCGCCGCATCCATCGCCGCCCCCACGGCCAGCAAGGGCAACGCCAGCGCCAGCAGGCGCAGTGCGGCGGTGCTGGCCAGAATGATACCCCAGTTGGTCGCCCAACGCCGCGCGCGGCCCTGTGCGCGCACGCGGCGGGGGATCAGCACCTCGGCCAGCGCCAACAGGGCGAACAGGCCCAGAAAGACGCCAAGGCGAAGGGTGGTTTCATGTTCCATGTAACGTAGGTAGCCGCCCGAGACGCGCCTGCCAAGCGACGGCGCGTCACATCAGCGTCAGGGACGGAGGTCAGCGGCGAATGATGCTGCCCGCGCCGTGGTCGGTGAACAGCTCCAGCAGGCAGGCGTTGGGCGCGCGTCCGTCCAGAATGACAACCGCCCGCACGCCCGACGCGATGGCGTCCAGCGCGGTTTCGGTCTTGGGGATCATGCCGCCCGCAATGGTGCCGTCGGCGGTCATCTCGCGGATCTGTGCCGCGGTCATTTCGGTCACGACCTCGCCTTCGGCGTTCTTCACGCCCGACACGTCCGTGAGCAACAGCAGCCGGTCGGCCTTGAGCGCGCCGGCAATGGCCCCCGCCGCCGTGTCACCGTTGATGTTGAACGTCTCGCCATTGGCGCCGGACCCCAGCGGCGCGATGACCGGAATGATTTCCTGCGCGAACAGGGTTTCCAGAATGCGCGGGTCCATCTTGCTGGGCGTGCCGACCAGACCCAGCGCGGGGTCGGTGGGCACACATTCGATCAGGTTCGCATCCTTGCCCGACAGGCCCACGGCACGGCCGCCTTGGGCATTGATCGCCTGCACGATACGTTTGTTCACCAGACCGGACAGGACCATTTCGACCACGTCCATCGTCGCCTTGTCGGTGACCCGCTTGCCGTTCACAAATTCGGACTTGATGTCCAGCTTTTCCAGCATGGCGTTGATCATCGGCCCGCCACCGTGCACGATCACGGGGTTCACGCCCACCTGACGCATCAGCACCACGTCGGCGGCAAATGTCGCCATCGCCTCGTCGCTGCCCATGGCGTGACCGCCCAGCTTGATCACCACGCGCGCGCCGGAATACCGCTGCATATACGGCAAGGCCTGGCTGAGTGTACGGGCTGTGGCGATCCAGTCGCGGTTCATATCTTGCTTTCTCATATGCGTCCCTCGTGACCTTTTATCGACAAAGGCTGCGGCACCTTCAAGTTATTCCAGCGTGGAAATCAGCGCACGCAGGGTGGGGATGCCCCAGCCCTTTTCGCTGCTGGTCACAACGATTTCGGGATAGGCGGCCGGGTGTTTGGCCAATGCGCCGCGCACCTGTTCGATGATCGCTGCGCGCTCGGCCTCTTTGACCTTGTCCGCCTTGGTCAGGATCACCTGAAATGTCACGGCGGAACTGTCCAGCAGGGACATGATCTCGTCATCGACCTTCTTGATGCCGTGGCGCGAATCCACCAGCACAAAGGCCCGGCGCAGAGTTTGCCGCCCGCCAAGGTACTGTTTCAGCAGCCGCTGCCATTTTTCGACCACCTGCAAGGGCGCGTTGGCATAGCCATAACCGGGAAGGTCGACCAGATACAGATCTTCACCGGCGGTGAAAAAGTTGATCTCTTGCGTGCGCCCCGGCGTGTTCGACGCCCGCGCCAGCGCCTTGGTGCCGGTCAGCGCGTTGATCAGGCTGGATTTGCCCACGTTCGACCGGCCGGCAAAGCACACTTCCATGCGGTCGGGATCGGGCAGGCCGGACATGGCCACCACACCTTTGACGAATAGGGTTTCGCCCGCGAACAGCAGGCGGCCCTTTTCGGCGGTCTGTGCGTCCGGCTCTTCCGCCAGTTTGAAATTGACTTGCATCAGTGCACCTCGACCTTGTCGTCCAAAGAAATATTGCCGCCCCTGGTCACCTCGGCGTAGATGCCGAAATCCTGATGGCCGAACTGGCCGCGCAGCGCACCCAACGTATCGGCATCGCGCACACCGTTGTGCGGGTTTGCTGCGGTGTGCATACACCGTTTGATCCGCTCGCGCACGTGCAGCACGGTGTCGCCAATGGCGATGTCGCGGTCAACCCAGTCGAATTCGGCCCATGCGTCCAGCCCGTCCAGCCAGATGTTGCCGCGCCAGCGTTCTTTTTCCAGCGGCTGGCCCAGCACATCCTGCACGGCGGCGTGCGAGGCTGTGTTCATCACCGAGATGGAGGGAAAGGCGCTGTCGGTCAGGCCACGGTCCTGCACGGTTGCAATGCGGTCGGGCATCGGGCGGTCGGCGGGGCACAGCGGCGTGACCCAGGCGATAAACCGTTGCACGTCGTCCGGGTCATCGGGGCGGAACGTCAGGCTGCCCAGATCGACATGGGTCAGCGTGACGGTGCGCGTGTCCTCGTCCAGCTTGGCCCACAGGCCCGCCAGTTTGGGCGTCAACGTGCCCAGCATAAAGTTGCGGCAGGCCACCCATTCGGGGGCCTGCGCGTCAAATTTGGTCTTGTCATGAGTCACGGCCCAAGTGCGATCCCAAGGCATCGTCTGCCCCGGGGTCAGCGTGACGGTCTTGATCGCCTCGCGCCCGTGGCTTTTGATGGGATGGCGCCACAGGGCCGCGACGGTGATCATTTCTTGGCGTCCTTGGGCGTGCGTTTGAACCCGCCCTTGATGTTGCCGAGGATGTCGGGCGTGTACCCTTGCGATCGCATGATCAGGTACTGTTGCGTGAACGTGATCGTGTTGTTCGCGATCCAGTAGACCACCAGCCCGCTGGCGAACCCGCCCAGCATGAACATGAACACCCAAGGCATCCACGCAAAGATCATCTGCTGCGTGGCGTCTGTGGGGGCCGGGTTCAGCTTCTGTTGCAGGAACATCGAGATGCCCAGCAGCAGCGGCAGGATGCCGATAAAGATCAGCGCCAGCGTCGTGCCCGCATCGGGTGCAGCCCAGGGCAGCAGGCCGAACAGGTTATAGATCGAGGTGGGATCGGGCGCGCTGAGGTCCTGGAAGGGGCCAAAGAACGGCGCGTGGCGCAATTCGATCGTGACGAAAATCACCTTGTACAGCGAGAAAAAGATCGGGATCTGCATCAGGATCGGCAGACAGCCCGCGGCGGGGTTCACCTTGTTCTTCTTGTACAGCTCCATCATGCCCTGCTGGACCTTCTGGCGGTCGTCGCCGGCATCGGCTTTCATCTTCTCCATCTCGGGCTGCAATTCTTTCATGCGTGCCATCGAGACGTAGGATTTGTAGGCCAGCGGGAACAGCACGGCCTTGATGATCAGCGTCAGCGTGATGATCGACAGACCCATGTTGCCGATCAGCTTGTGCAACTCGTGCAGCAGCCAGAAGATCGGCTTGGTCAGGAAAAAGAACCAGCCCCAGTCGATGCTGTCGACAAAGCCGCTGATGCCCGCCTTTTGATAGGCTTGCAGGACTTCCCACTCTTTGGGGCCTGCGAACATCTGGGTGTCACTGGTGATGGTCTGGCCCGGCTCGACCGTGCGCGTGGGCAAACGGGTGACCGCGCGGTAGACGTTGGCGGCCTGGTCGTAGGTCAGCGCCTGGTCAAAGGTTGTGCCGGCTTCGGGGACAAGGATGGTCTGCCAGTAGTGATCCGAAAAGCCGATCCAGCCTTCTGTGACGTCCTTGGTGACGATGGCGGGGCGGCCCCATGCGGGGTCGACATCGGCATCGGGAATTTCGTCCCATTTGGTTTCCGACAGCTCGCCGTTGGCCATCGCCACAGCGCCTTCGTGCAGGATGAAGAATTTCTTCAGGCCCGACGGCTCGCCATGGCGCACGACCATGCCGTAGGGCGCGGCGCGCACGGCGGTGTCGCTGTTGTTGCTCAGGGTCTGCACGATGTTGAACATATATTCGTCGTCCACCGAAATCTCGCGGCGGAAGGTCAGGCCGTTGCCGTTGTCCCATTCCAGCGTGATCGGCGTGTCGACGGTCAGCGCGCCTGCGCCCACTTGGGTCCACTCGGTTGACGGGCCGGGGACCGCATCGGCGGGCAGGTCGCCGGCAGGCGCCCAGCCTTGCAGCGCGTAATAGGCGTCGGGTGATCCGACGGGGGCCAGCATGGTGACGATGTCTGAGTCAGGCTCGATCGTCACGTGATAGTCTTTCAGGCGCAGTTGGTCGATGCGGCCCCCGGCCAACGAGATCGAGCCGTCCAGGCGGGCGGTGTCGATCTGGATGCGCGGTACTTCCACGGCTTCGACGGGCGCTTGGGTCACAGGCGCCGCCGCGTCGGATTGGTCAGCCGTGCCTGTGGGCACAGTTGCCGTGCCGTCGGTGGTCTGCACCTGTTCGGTCGGCGTTTCCGCCACCGGATCGGGTTCGGCGGGGGGAAACATCACGAACCAGACAAGGATCACGACGAAGCTGAGAGCTGTTGCAAGAATAAGGTTCTTGTTCTGATCGTCCATAGGGACAGGCACCTGCGCAATTTGTATATCACGCAGGGTTCAACAGAGATGGGCCACAAAGGTCAAGCGGATTCGGGGTTTCGGGCGGCGGGCGTCCGCGCCTTATCCGCGCAGGCGGGCGCGCGTATCACGAGGCGTTGCCCCGTCTGCCGCTGATCGCGGGCGCGTCGGCAAGCTTGGCGTTGTGGGTGCGTATCCACGTCAGGGTCTGTTCAAAGGGGATGGGACGGCAGATGCCAAAGCCTTGCACGTGGTCGCAGCCCAACTGCGCCAGCAACGCGTGTTCCCCAACCGTTTCAACCCCTTCGGCCAGCGTTTCGACCTGCAACCGTTCGGCCATGGTCAGAATGGCGCTGATCATGCGCTGTTGCTCGGGGTCGCGGTCGGATTTCATCACAAAGCTGCGGTCGATCTTGATGCGGCTGACCGAAAACCGCCGGATCGCGGCGATCGAGGCATTGCCGGTGCCGAAATCGTCCAGATCAATGCGGCAGCCCAATTTGCCCAATCCGCGCAGATTGCGACAGACCACATCGTCGGGGGCGGCGGTCACCACCGTTTCCAGCACCTCGACCGCGAGACGGCCGGGGGCCAGATCAAAGCGGTCCAGCTCCCACGTGATCTTTTCCACCAGACGGGGATTGCGCAACTCGCTGCCCGAAAAATTCACCCCAACCTGCGGTACATGCTCGCCCGCGGCGTCCCATGCCTTGAGCGCGGTAAAGGTGTGATACATCATCACCTCGGACAGCCGTTCCAGCAGCCCGCCCGCTTCCAGTGCGGGCAGGAATTCAGCCGGCGGAATGACCCCGCGTTCGGGATGAACCCAGCGCGCCAGCGCCTCGAACCCTGAAACCCTGCCGGTGTTCGTGGAAATCTGCGGTTGATACCATGGCTGGATATGGCCGCTTTCCAGGGCAAGGGCGGCTTCCTCGCGCAGGGCGGTGCGGGCTGTCGTGGCCAGTTGCATTTCGTGAGAAAAGGCGCGGATGGTTGACGGGCCACGCCGCCGGGCTTCGACCAAGGCGGTGCGCGCGGCTGCCATCCAGGCGGTGCTGTGGGGTTCGGGCGCGCGCGCGTTCAGGCAAAAGCCCACGGCACAGGACATGTACACGGTGGTGCCATCCACCGCGATCGGTTCCTCAATGGCGGCCTGAATGCGGCTGGCCAGTTGAATGCACGTTTCAAGGTCGAACCGTGACGACGGGGCGCAGCAGATGGCAAAGCGGGCGTCGCCCGTTCGGGTCACCACATCATCGTCGCGCAGGGCGGTGACAATGCGTTGCGTGACCCGCGCGGCAACGGTGTCGGCCGCGGTTTGTCCATGTTGGTTGATCAGGCTTTCAAAGTCGTCCAGTTCCAGCATTAGCATGGCCGACGACACCTGCTGGTCATGGGCGGTTTGCCAGATGTGCGCGACCATCGTGTCGAAATGGGCGCGTTGCAGGACACCGGTGGTGGCGTCGCGCATGGCCGACGCGCCCCTGTCGCCCGCAGAATGCAGCGCCAGCAGCAGAATGGGCACCAGAATGCCGATACCGATGAACACGGTTTCGCCGCCCCACCAATAGGCCGCCAGCATCACCGCCGACAGAAACGCCAGCGCTTGGGGGCCATAGAACACCACACGCAGATCTTCACGCATTCGGGTCATAAATCGTGATGTGCGTTTGGCCATAAGAATCCCTGTCTGAACACGCGCAGTGGGTGCCGCGCATAAGCAGAATGCTGTGGGATCGTGACTGCGGTATTAACGCAGGTCGGGAATGCCGTCTGAATTTGCGTCAAATTTTTCCGAATTCAGCATCAGGCCCGCGAAATCAAACAGTTTCGGGTCCAGCAGATGCGAGGGCCGCGCGTTCATCAGCGCGCGGAACATCACCTGACGGCGCCCGGGGCTGTTGGCCTCCCAGCCGTCGAGAATCTGTTTAACCTGTTGACGTTGCAGGCCATCCTGGCTGCCGCACAGATCGCATGGGATGATCGGATAGTTCATCAGACGGGCGAATTTCTCGCAGTCCGCCTCGGCCACATGGGCCAGCGGGCGGTACAGGAACAGATCGCCCTCTTCGTTCACCAGCTTGGGCGGCATCGTCGCCAGACGTCCGCCGTGAAACAGGTTCATGAAAAATGTCTCTAGAATATCGTCGCGGTGGTGGCCCAGCACCACGGCGCTGCACCCTTCCTCGCGGGCGATGCGATAGAGATTGCCGCGCCGCAGACGCGAACACAGGGCGCAGAACGTGCGGCCTGCGGGCACCTTGTCGACGACAATGCTATAGGTGTCCTGATATTCGATGCGATGCGGCACGCCCATGCGTTCCAGAAATTCGGGCAGCACCGTGGCGGGAAAGTTCGGCTGCCCCTGATCCAGATTGCACGCCAGCAGGTCCACAGGCAGCAACCCGCGCCATTGCAGTTCGTGCAGTACCGCCAGCAGGGTATAGCTGTCTTTACCGCCCGACAGGCAGACCAGCCATTTTTGCCGCTTGGCGCCAGCCTCGTGCGCGCCCGGCTCGATCATGCCGTATTGTTCGATCGCCTCGCGGGTATAGCGCACGATCCGCTTGCGCAGCTTGCGAAATTCGGTGCTGTCGGGGGCGCCTTCGAACAGGGCATGAATTTCTGAAATCTCGTCACGCATGGTATGTGAATACTCTTATGCTGTGGGCAACGCCAGTGGGGTCAGTCGTGGGTGTGGTCGGGCCCAGAGTCGGGTCCAGTTTCGGGCACGGGGTCGTATCCATCGCCGCCCCACGGATGGCAACGCCCGATGCGCCGCGCCGCCAGCAGGCTGCCGCGCAGGGCACCGTGTTTTTCCAGCGCTTCCATCGCATAGGCGCTGCAGGTGGGTTGATAGCGGCAGTTGAACCCGACCCAGGGCGAAAACACCAGCCGATAGGCGCGCACGGGCAGGGCGACCAGATGGGCCAGCGGTGTCATTTGGGGGCCAGTGCGGCACGCAGGTCGGCGCGCATCTGTTCGAAATCGCGGGTGGCAGTCACCTGATGGCGTCCGATCAACACGTAATCGGTGCCGGCGGTGCCATGTTCGGGCAGCTCAAGCCGCGCGATTTCGCGCAGGCGACGCTTGGCCCGGTTGCGGGCGACGGCATTGCCGACCTTTTTGGAACAGGTGAACCCGACGCGCAGGGGCGCATCATCGCCACGGCTGCGGATTTGCAACACGAATCCGGGCGTGACCACACGGGGGCCACGCGACGCGCGCAGGAAATCGGCGCGGTTCTTCAGGATCTGATCGCTTTTGAGGGACGCCAAACGTGACAAACCCGCCCGAGGCTGGTCCGATCCAGCGCGAACGCTGTCTGCGGGGGCCTCCGGCGGGGTCATGTAGATACCGTGTCGCAGGCGCTTACGCGCTCAGCGACTTCCGGCCACGTGCGCGACGGGCGTTCAGGATCTTGCGACCTGCTTTTGTCGCCATGCGCGAGCGGAAACCGTGGCGCCGTTTGCGCACGAGGTTGCTTGGTTGAAAGGTGCGTTTCATCGCTCCGTCTCCGTCTTTTCGGGTGGGCTGCGCGGAATCGCTGTGCCCGGAATGTGTTCAAGGCCCGTGCTCTAACCGCCGTGCGTGGCCAAGTCAAACCCTCAAACGGACAAAACATGCCCCAAGATGCAACATTCGCACGGTCAAGGCGGATTTAATGTTTCAAAACCCTGCCAAGGTGCCGGAAAACCACGTGTTGTGGTCACCGTCGATCACCCGCGCGTGACAGGGCTGTTACAGCCATCGGCGGATCCGTACCTATAGGGTACATCAATTGCAACTGATTGCCAAAGGCCGCCTGATCCATGTCCCAAGACCAGACCGAACCGCAAACATCCGCGCTGCTGCGCCGCCTGCCGCTGATCGCGATTCTGCTGGTGGCGGCGGTGGGGGCGTTCACCCTGCGCGACTACCTCAGCTTTGACACCTTGCGCGACAACCGCGCGGCGCTGCTGGCGTTTCGGGATGACCATTATGTGCTGACGGCGCTGGGCTTTGTTGCGGCCTACGTGCTGATCGTGGCGTTTTCGCTGCCGGGGGCGACGATTGCGACGCTGACGGGCGGGTTTCTGTTTGGCACCGTTCTGGGGGCTGCGTTCAATATCACGGCGGCCACCATCGGGGCGACACTGATTTTTCTGGCCGCACGGCATGGGTTGGGCGCGCAACTGGGCGCCAAGCTGGAGAGCAGCAAGGGCGTGGTCAAACGCATCAAGGACGGGATCGACGCAAACCAGTGGTCGATGCTGTTCCTGATCCGGCTGGTGCCGGCGGTGCCGTTTTTCGTGGCCAACCTGGTGCCTGCGTTCATGCAGGTGCCGCTGTACCGTTTTGTTGTGTCGACGTTTTTCGGCATCATGCCGGGGGCGGTTGTCTATACTTCTGTCGGTGCCGGGCTGGGCGCGGTGTTCGCACGGGGTGAAACGCCGGACCTGGGCATTATATTCGAACCACACATCCTGTTTCCGCTGCTGGGGCTGGTCGCGCTGGCCCTGTTGCCCATTCTGTACAAAGCCGTCACCGGCAAGAAAGACGTTGTGAAATGAAGAAGATCAAAACCGACATTCTGATTATCGGCGCAGGCTCTGGCGGGCTGTCGGTGGCGGCTGGGGCTGTGCAGATGGGCGCGGATGTGACCCTGTTGGAAGGGCACAAGATGGGCGGGGATTGCCTGAACTACGGCTGCGTGCCGTCCAAGGCGCTGATTGCCTCGGCCAAGGCAGCCTATGGCCAGCGGCACAGCGCGCAATTCGGGGTGGATGATGCGCCCGGCACGGTGGATTATGCTGCCGTGATGGAGCACGTGGCCGATGTCATTGCCCAGATCGCGCCGGTGGACAGTGTCGAGCGGTTTGAGGGGCTGGGCGTGCGGGTGATCCGTGAATGGGGCAGCTTCACAGGCCCGCGCACGGTGCAGGCGGGCGACGTGGAAATCACCGCGCGCCGGATCGTGATCGCCACGGGGTCGTCGCCGCTGGTGCCGCCGATTGACGGGCTGGACGGGGTGCCGTTCATGACCAATGAAACCCTGTTCGATCTGCGCGACCGGCCCGACCATCTGCTGATTGTTGGCGGGGGCCCCATCGGGATGGAAATGGCGCAGGCGCATGTGCGACTGGGCTGCAAGGTCACCGTGATCGAAGGCGACACCGCGCTGGGCAAGGATGACCCCGAGCTGGCGCAAGTGGTGCTGCAAACGCTCAAGGACGAAGGCGTCGAGATTGCCGAGAACGCCAAGGCGTCGCGCATCAGCGGCAGCGCCGGTGATATTACCATCGAAACCGAGGACGGGCGCCGCTTTCATGGCTCGCACCTGTTGATGGCGGTGGGGCGCAAGACCAACACCGACCGGCTGAACCTTGAGGCTGCGGGGATCGAAACCACCAAGCGCGGCGTGAAAGTGGACGACAGCCTGCGCACCAGCAACCGCCACGTTTACGCGATTGGCGATGTGGCGGGGGGCATGCAGTTTACCCATGTGGCGGGCTATCATGGCGGGGTGATCATCCGGTCGCTGTTGTTTATGCTGCCGTCCAAGGCGAAAACGGTGCATATTCCGTGGGCCACATACACCGACCCCGAACTGGCACAGGTCGGCCTGACCGAAGCGCAGGCCCGCGACACGCATGGCGACAAACTGGAGGTGGTGCGGTTCGACTATCACCACAACGACCGCGCCATTGCCGAACGCAAGGCGCGCGGCTTCATCAAGGTGATGGTGGTCAAGGGGCGGCCCGTGGGCGCGTCGATCGTCGGCCATCAGGCGGGCGAGTTGATCAACCTGTGGTCGCTGGTGCTGGCCAACAACATGAAGATGAGCCAGATCGCCGCCATGGTGTCGCCTTATCCGACGATTGGAGAGGTGAACAAACGCGCGGCAGGGGCCTATTTCAGTCCACGTTTGTTTGACAGTACACTGGTCAAAACCGTCGTCCGACTTGTCCAACGCTTCATTCCCTGACACCGTAATCGCACAATGCTGAATTCACTGTCCGGCCGATTTCTGATCCTGACCACCATCTTTGTGATGCTGGCCGAGGTATTGATTTTTGTGCCTTCGATTGCGCGGTTCCGCGAGGATTACCTGCTGTCGCATCTGGAGCGGGCGCAGATTGCGTCGCTGGCGCTGCTGGCCGACGACATGCTGAACCCCGATCTGGAAAAGGAACTTCTGGAGAACGCAGGCGTGTTCAACGTGGTGCTGCGCCGTGACGAGGTGCGCCAGCTGATGTTGTCGTCGCCCATGCCGCACCCGATCTCGGCCACGTTCGATCTGCGCGATGCCACGGCGATGACGCTGATCCGGGACGCGCTGGTCCGGCTGGTTGATACGGACCAGGAAGTGATCCGGGTGATCGGCGCGCCGGTGCGCGATGCGGGTCTGCTGATCGAGGTGACGATGGACGCGGTGCCGCTGCGCACGGCGATGATCGACTATGGCGCACGGATTCTGGTTTTGTCGGCGGTGATCTCGATCATCACGGCGCTGATGCTGTTCCTGGCGGTGCGGGTGTTTCTGGTCAAGCCGATCAAACGGGTGGTGGGGCACATGCTGAACTATGCTGAAGCGCCCGAGGATTCGCGGCGCATCATCACGCCGGGGGCGGGCATCCGCGAGCTGCGCGAGGCCGAAACCGCGCTGCAATCGCTGGAAACCGAGCTGACCCAGGCGCTGCGCCAGAAAGAGCGATTGGCGCAACTGGGCGGGGCGGTCAGCAAGATCAGCCATGACTTGCGCAACATACTGACATCGGCACAGCTGTTCGTGGACCGGATCGAAGGGTCGGACGATCCGCTGGTGCGGCGGATGGCGCCCAAGCTGGTGGGGTCGATCACCCGCGCCGTGCATCTGTGCGAAAG
This sequence comes from Sulfitobacter sp., assembly GCA_034669925.1. Lineage (GTDB taxonomy): Bacteria > Pseudomonadota > Alphaproteobacteria > Rhodobacterales > Rhodobacteraceae > Pseudosulfitobacter. The sequence continues at coordinate 1,594,726 of JAXMOM010000001.1, read as the reverse complement.
CACGCTGGCCTTCGGCAAAGCCGAGGAGCCGGGGCCGACGCTGTCGCGGGTGCAACTGGCCGAAACCGTGTCGGACGTGATCGAGGCCGAGCGGTTGGCGGTGGACGGCTATGATCTGAGCTTTGCCGAAGACATCCCCGCCATGCTGACCCTGCGCGCCGATCCCGAGCAGTTGTACCGCGTGCTGTCCAACCTTGTGCGCAATGCGCGGCAGGCGATTGTCGCCTCGGGCCATCCCGGCGAAATCGCCGTGTCGGCCCGCGAGGACGCCGATGCCTGGTGGATCGAAGTGGCCGACACCGGCCCCGGCCTGCCACCCAAGGCGCGCGAACATTTGTTCATGGCCTTTCAGGGGGGCACCCGTAAGGGCGGTTCCGGGCTGGGGTTGGCCATCAGCCACGAACTGATCCGCGGCCACGGGGGCACGCTGAGCTTGCTGCACAGTGGGCCGGACGGGTCGACGTTTTCGATCTGCCTGCCCAAAGGCGACGGCGCGCTTTAGGCGTTTTGGGGCAGTTGTAATTTTCCTGACATAAATCGCGGATATGGGCTTGCGCCCACGCGCCAGTCCGACTAAACCCCGCGCCAGTGGACCAATAGCTCAGCTGGATAGAGTACTTGACTACGAATCAAGGGGTCGGGGGTTCGAATCCTCCTTGGTCCGCCACTTTCACTCTTTAATGCCAATTAGGCATAAGTTTGCACGATTTGGCGGCTTTCATGCACGCCCTGTGTCAAGCGCTTTATGCGCCGACGCAGTGTGGGGCTCGGATTTTTGTTCGCAACGACGCAGATTGGGAATGAAGCACGAAGCTGACGTTCGTGCTGTGTGCAGCGAAAGTCTCAAATGAGGCCAGAGTTACCTTGCCACTGAGGGCAGCGCCCGACCGCGGGTGGGCATCGGAAGGTCAGTGGATACCACTTTATTTCTAATCTTTGGCGTGCGGCAGAAGATGCGCAGGACGGTGAGGAAGCGCCCGCCCATGAGGCGGTCGGGCGCTGCCCGGCGGTGCTAAGCACCTTGATTCCGGGCTTGGTGAACAACAGCTTCGTCCGCTGAGCCGCCATTCACGACGACCACGATCAATGTCCCGAAACATCCGATCTGTGCATGCTTATATGTGCAGTGTGCAAGGTTATGCCCATGTTGAAAGACGGGTCGTCCCTAAGTCGCTGTTTGAAAATTCCTTTTCAACTCATGATCAGGCATTGCCACCGCAAGCCGCGGTCTTTGTTGTGTCAGAGGCTTGGCGCTGCTCGTGATGGTCAACTGGTGGTCGAACTGATGATGCGGTGGCCGGGCTGGTACGAGATGGTGACAAAGGTCACAGGCCCCAAATCCTGCCAGGTGGCGCGTTCGACGTGCAGGATGGATGTTTGTTCGGGCACTGCCAGATATTCCTGTTCGAAGGGCGAGGCGGGCGTTGCCAATATGGACAGGGTTGCGCGGTTGTAGGGGACGTTTTCCAGCAGCCATTCGTTGGCCGACTGCCTGACAAAGTCAAAGTCCCGGGCTTGCGGGACCGTGCGCAGGCTGATCCAGCGGTCTTCCAGTGCGTAGGGCACACCGTCGGCCAGATGAACGGCCCGGACGTGCAGCATTTCTTCGGCCTGGGCCAGTTCCATGGCAAAGGTCACCGCATGGGGCGGGGTGTCCACGGTCTTGTCGATCAGCGCATAGCCGTAGTTGGCCCCGCGGTCCTCGATCTCGCGGCGCACGATCTGAACGGCGATCACCGCGCGTGACACCGGGTGCAGTGCCACGCGGGTTCCGGATTTGCGTTTGCGTTCGAGTATCCCGCTTTCGGCCAGTTCGCGCAGGGCGCGGTTGACCGTGGTGCGGCCGCATTTGAACTCTTTGGCCAGATCGGTTTCGTTCGGGATCTGTGCGCCGGGCTTCCAGGTGCGGTTGTGGATGCGGCGCAGCACTTCGTCCTGAACGCTCTGCCAAGAGTTGATTGCCGGTGTGGTCATGGGCCTGCTTTCCGTTCTGTCGCGGCGCGGTGGCGCGGCTGGGTCAATGTGCCAGCTTTTTCATCTGCCATCGGGCGGGATTGTGCGGTCAATGCGGATTTTTGCATTTTACCCTCTTGACTGTCATCCGTTTTATTTTCTTTATGTCTGCACATAACGGAAATTTGCGCGACATCCTCCGTTCTTTCAATGACGCTGCCGCCGATGCGCGCAGGCTTCATGGCAAACGCGCGCAGATCGAAAGGGCCGACATAATGATCAACCCGCACATTCTTGAACTGCCCGCCTACAACGCCGGTCTGCCCATCGCGCAGTTTCGCAGCATTTACGGTCACGCCCCCCGCGCCAAGCTGGACAGCAATGAAACCCCGTTTGGCGTGTCGCCCAAGGCGCTTGAGGCCGGGCGGGCGGCGGTGGCGCAGGCGCATCTGTATCCTGATGGCAATGGCACCGGGCTGCGCGATACGTTGCAATCGGCGTGCGATGTGGATGCCAGTTGCATCGTGCTGGGCAATGGGTCCGAAGAGTTGATCTATGCCATTTACGGCGCGGTTCTGGCGCCGGGCGATCATGTGTTGACGGTCACGCCGGGCTTTGGTTTGCACGTGTTGGCGGCTCAGGGGCTGAAGATGCCGGTGGAAACCGTGCGTTACGCCGTCGATTGGACGTTGCCGATGGATGAGTTGAAAGCGGCGCTGGCGCGCAAGCCCAAGGTGTTTGCAATCTCAAGCCCGTCGAACCCGCTGGGCGTGGCGCTGAGCCTGTCCGAGTTGCACGAGATTCTGGCCAGCATCCATAAGGACACGCTGGTTCTGCTGGACGAGGCCTATTTTGAATACAACCCGATCGACAGCCTGTCGGCACTGAAGGCCAGCGGGCTGAACTGGATCAGCCTGCGCACGTTCTCTAAGGCCTACGGGCTGGCGGGGATGCGCGTGGGCTATGGGCTGTGCAGCAGTGCCAGCCTGCGCGATGCGGTGCGCAAGCTGACGCCGCCCTTCAACGCCAACGCCGTGGCCCAGGCCATGGGGCAGGCTGCGTTCGAGGACCGGTCTTTTTTAGCGGAAACTGTGCAAAAAACCATCGACGCGCGCGACGCGCTGGCGCAAAACCTGCGTGATATGGGATTTCGCTTGACCCCATCCAAAAGCAATGCGGTGTTCTTCGCGACCTCGGAGTATGCCGTTGATGTTGCTGAAAGATTGCGCGGCGAAGGTGTTCTGGTCAAGGCCTGGCGCGAGGACGGGTATGACAGATTTTTACGGGTGTCCGTGGGCACACCGCAAGACAACAAGGCGTTCATCGAGGCGCTGACAAAGCTCGGAGTTCAACCGGCTGCCTGACGTGGGCCGCACGGGTGTGCGTCCTTCAATGTAACTGAAAACAGAGAGTAAAAACCATGAAAATGAATTCCTTCAAAGGCGCGGTTCTGGGTCTGGGCCTGGCCGTGTTCGCAGCCGGTTCTGCTGCCGCTGACATGCTGGCGGACATCAAGGCGTCGGGCGAGATGACCTTTGGCACCGAGATGCACTATGCGCCCTTCGATCTGCTGGTGAACGGCCAGTACGAAGGTCTGTGCAAGGATCTGATGGACGAGGTGACCAAGGATCTGGGTGTTACGCCGAAATACAACGATCTGCCCTGGACATCGGTGTTGCCCGGTCTGGAAGCGGGCAAGTTCCAGATGGTCAACGCGCCGGTTACGATCACCGCCGAGCGGATGGAACGCTATGCCTTTACGCTGCCGATTGCCGACGCGTCGGTGGGCCTGATCAAACGCACAGGCGACGACCGTATCACCAAGCCCGAGGATATCGCCGGTCTGGTGGTTGGCTCGCAAAAAGGGTCGGCGCAGCTTGAGCAGTTGAAAGTCTTTGGCGAGGGCGTGGGCGGCATCGACGTGCGTGAATATTCGTCGGTGGACGAGGCTTATGCCGATCTGGCCGCCGGTCGTCTGGATGCGGTTGCGGGATCGTTCCCGCTGTTGGGGTATGCCGCGTCGAAGCGTCCCGAGATTTTCGAGACCGTCACACCGGTGTTCGGCGAAAAGAAATATTTCGCATGGGTCGCCGTGAAGTCGGAAGAAACCGAAAGCATGATCGCCGCCGTGAACGAGATCCTGTTGAACATGCAGGACGACGGTCGCATGGCGAAGCTGCATGAAAAATGGTTGGGCACAGCCGTGGAGCTGCCGCGCGAGATGCCTGCGGTCAAGTAACTTCGCAACGGGTCCGGCCAATGGCTGGACCCGTTTTTGCTGATGTCGAAGGAGCGCGCGATGTTCTCTTGGTCCACCATTGTCGAAAATCTGCCTTATCTGTTGCAGGCCACGCGGTTTACGCTGCTGGTGTCGGGGCTGGGCATGGCCTTGGGTCTGGTGATGGGCATGTTGCTGTGCGTGGCGCGGCTGTCGCCCATGGTCTGGATCAGCCGCATTGCCGCGCTTTATGTTAGTTTCTTTCGCGGCGTTCCGTTGCTGGTGCAGCTTTTGCTGGCCTACTACTTTCTGCCGTCTATCGGCATCGACATTCCACCGCTGTGGGCGGCTGTGTGCAGCATCGGGCTGTGTGCGGCGGCCTATATCGCGGAAATTCTGCGCGGTGCGCTGATCGCAGTGCCGCACGGACAGGCCGAGGCGGCGGCGGCGCTGGGCATGCATCCCTTTACCATCTGGAAGCGCATCCTGATCCCGCAGGCGCTGAAAATCTCGATGCCGTCGCTGGTGAACGAGTTGATCATGCTGGTCAAAGTGTCGTCGCTGGTGTCCGCCGTGGGCATTGTCGAGCTGACGCGGATGAGCCAGTCGATTTCCGCGGCCACCTTTCGCCCGCTTGAAATCTACATCGCGGCGGCGGCGATTTATCTGGTGATCAACCTGGCGCTGGCGGGGCTGGGGCAGGCGCTGGAGAGAAGGTTGAATTACTGATGGATATTGATCTGTTCGTCCAATACGGCCCGATGTTGCTGCGCGGGCTTTTGAACACCGTCCTGTGTTGGATCGTGGGGGCCGCGGGGGGCATTGCGCTGGGTTTTGTCATTGCGGTGACGATGTATTACGGACCCCGTCCGCTGCGCTATGTGCTGCGCGGCTATATCGAGGTGATCCGGGGCACGCCGTTCCTGATCCAGCTGTTCATTCTGTATTACGGCGGTCCGAACATCGGTCTGCGGTTGGACCCTGTGCCTGCGGGCATCCTGGGGCTGATCATCTATGGCAGCCCCTATTACGCCGAGATTTTCCGCGCCGGCCTGCAAGCCGTGCCGCGCGGCATGATCGAAGCGGGGCGTGCCATGGCCATGTCCGAAGGGACGATCCTGCGCCGTATTACGCTGCCCATTCTGATGGTGTCCTCGGTGCCGCCGCTGACCAACTTTTCGATCATCCTGACCAAGGAAACGGCGATCCTGTCCATCGTGACGGTGCCCGAGCTGCTGTATCAGGTGCAAACCATGTCAGCCGAAACATTCGCTTACATGGAAGCGATGTTCGCGCTGGCGCTGTTCTACTGGGGCTTTGTCGAGATCATCTCGTGGGTGGGCCGCAAGCTTGAATTGAAGACCAACGCCTTTTTGTCAAAGGAGCTGAGCGCGTGACATCTGAAAATGCCTCATCCGTCGAAATCACCGCTTTGGGGAAATACTATAACGATTTCCATGCGTTGAAGAACATCAACCTGTCGATCCCTGCGGGCAAGGTGACCTGTCTGATCGGCCCGTCGGGGTCGGGCAAGTCGACGCTGCTGCGGTGCATCAACTTTCTTGAGGAATATCAGGAAGGGGCGGTCGAGATCGACGGCCAGGTGATCGGGCTGGAAGCGGTGGGCGGGCGCAAGATGTCGGCGCGCCGCCTGCGCGAGATGCGCCGGTCGATCGGCATGGTGTTCCAGCAGTTCAACCTGTGGCCCCATATGACCGCGCAGCAGAACGTGGCCGAGGCGCTGGTGCAGGTCCAGGGGCTGTCCAAGGCAGAGGCCGCGCGCAAGGCGGTTGCGGCGCTGGAGAAGGTCGGGCTGGGGGACAAGACCGAGTCGTTCCCCAACCGTCTGTCCGGTGGCCAGCAACAGCGCGTGGCGATTGCCCGTGCCGTGGCGATGGAGCCAAAGCTGATGCTGTTTGACGAGCCGACCTCGGCGCTGGACCCCGAACTGGTGGGCGAGGTTCTGACCGTGATCAAGGATCTGGCCAGCGAAGGCATGACGATGGTGATCGTCACGCACGAGATGGGCTTTGCCGCGCATGTGGCGGATCAGGTGGCGTTTCTTGAGGCGGGCGAGCTGGTCAGTTGCGCGCCGCCCGCTGAAATTTTCAAGACGCCCAGCGACATGCGGATCAAGGCGTTTCTGGAGACCTATCACGCGCGCAACCAGTTCTAAGCGGGGCGTCTCTTGGGGTGGGCGCTGCGCTGTGTTGGCGTGCCGCCCAGAGCGACGCAAAGGATCACGATCACCGCACCTGACAGTTGCGCCGGGCTGAGGCTTTCACCCAGCAGGGCCCAACCCAGTATCACCGCCGTCAACGGGCTGAGAAAGCCAAAGCGTGTGATGGCGGCAGGGCCCAGCCGTTCGATGCCGCGGAACCAGAAGAAATAGGTCAGGGCGGCGCCAATCAGTCCCAGCCATAGAAAGCCCGCGATATTGGTGGCGGTCAACGGTGGCAGGGCGGGCTCAAACGTCAGTGCGAAGGGCAGCAACAACAGCCCGCCGGCGGTCAGTTGCCATGCCGTAAAGGTCAGTGCCGGAACGGGGGGCTGCCATTTGCGCGTCAGCACCACGCCACAGGCCATCGACACCGCCCCGCCCAGGGCTGCCAGTATGCCCACACTGTCGGGGGTGGCAGCAGGGTCCAGCACCAGCAGCGCCACCCCGAAAATGCCCACGATGGCCGCGATCAGGCCGCGCCTGTGCAGCGCACTGCCCAGCACGGCGCGGGCCAGCAGCAGCACGATCAGCGGCTGAACCGCCCCAAGGGTTGCGGCAACGCCGCCCGGCAGGCGGTAGGCGGCCAGAAACAGGGCCGCCCAGAAGATCGAGAAGTTCAGCGCGCCCAGCACCGCCAGTTTGCCCAGCCATGCGACAGGCGGCAAGCGGTGGGTGATCACCATCAGCAAGATCCCCGTTGGCAGGGCACGCAGCATTGCAACGGTCAGCGGATAGCCATCGGGCAGCATTTGCGTGGTCACGATATAGCTGCTGCCCCAGATCGCGGGGGCCAGCGCGGCAAGCGCAAGGTCGGTGTATCTGTTCATAGGAGATTCCTTTATCTTGACGTCAAGATATATGGATATACCTTGACGTCAAGATATAAACCTATAACCCTGCCTGCATGGACCACGTAGACCGCGTTTTGCAGCAATGGCGTTCCGAGCGCCCGGATCTTGAGGTGGCACCGATGGGGGTGCTTGGCCGTTTGAAACGGCTGCACGATCAGGTGGCTGCGCGGCACGAGGCTGTCTATCAAGCCAACGGGCTGACAGCGGCCAGCTTTGACGTGCTGGCCACCTTGCGGCGGTCCGGCGCGCCCTATGCGCTCAGCCCGTCCGAACTGATCGCATGGACGATGGTGACATCGGGGACGATGACCAACCGTCTGGACCGGCTGGCGGCGGCGGGATTGGTTGAACGCAAGCCGAACCCCGAGGACGGGCGCGGGTCGGTTGTGGCGCTGACCCCGCTGGGCTTTGATCTGATCGACAGGGTGGTCACCGCGCATGTGGCCAACCAGCACGAGATCCTGTCTGCCCTTGGTGCAGAGGAACGCGCGGCTTTGGACGGGCTTCTTCGGCAATGGCTTGGCACTTTTGAGGCGCCCGAGGGCGGCGCCTAGCCCCCCGTCTAGCCGGGCTTTCTAAGCAGGAACACGATGGGCACGACGCACAGCGTCAGGATCATCATCAGAAAGAAGTTGTCGATATAGCCGATCATTGCGGCCTGTTGCGTGACCAGCTGGTCGGCTATCGACGCATACAGCGCAGAGCCGTCCAGCAATTGTGGCATTGCGTCGCGCACCTGCGGCGCTTGCGCGGTTAGGGTGCTGGCAATCTCGGCGTGGTTGACCGTGGTCATGCGCGACAGCACCACCGTCACCAGTGAAATGCCCACGCCCGACCCGACGTTGCGCACAAGGCTGAACATCGACGTCGCATCGCCGCGATAGCGCTGGGCGATGGTGGCGAATGTCAGTGTCGAAAGCGGCACAAAGACGAACCCAAGGCCAAACCCCTGCATCACGCCGGTGACGATAATCAGATGCGAATCCATTCCGGTTTCGAACCCGGTCATCAGGTGCAGTGACCACGCGGTCAGCCCCAGCCCGAACAGCACAAGCCCGCGCGGGTCAAAGCGGCTGACCAGACGGCCCACTACGATCATGGACACCATGGTGCCCACTCCGCGCGGTGCCATCACCAGACCGGTTTCGATCACCGGATAGCCCAGCAGTTTTTGCAGCAGCGGCGGCAGCAGGGCCAGACCCGAAAACAGCGTCATACCGATCACAAAGATAAAGATCAGACCCATGGCAAAGTTGCGGTCGCGGAACATGCCCAGATCGACAAAGGGGTCTTTGGCCCCCCAGCAATGGATCACAAAGGCCCACAGACCGGACACGGCCAGCCCAGCATAGAGAATGATCTCGATGGAGGAAAACCAATCCTCGGACTGCCCCCGGTCCAGCATCAGTTGCAGCGAACCGACCGCCAGCGCCAGCAGGCCAAACCCCATCAGGTCAAAGCGGCGTTGCTTGGTCTCTTCACGCGGCATGAAGGCGGCGATGCCCAGCAGGGCGACGATGCCCACGGGCAGGTTGATAAAGAACACATAGCGCCAGTTGAACACTTCGGTCAGGTAGCCGCCCAGTGTTGGCCCGATGATTGGCCCGACCATGATGCCCGCGCCATATATGGCCATGGCCTGACCGATCTTTTCACGCGGATTGATGTCCAGCAGCACAGACTGCGCCAGCGGGATCAGCGAGGCACCGCATACACCCTGAACGATGCGAAAAATCACCATTTCAGGCAGGCTGGTGGAAAATCCGCACAGCATCGACGACAGCACAAAACCGGCGATGGCCACGATGAACACCATGCGCCGGCCGACGCGGTCGGACACCCAGCCGGTCAACGGTGTGGCGATGGCCGAAGCCACGATATACGACGTCAGCACCCATGTGATCTCTTCCTGCGTGGCGTTCAGGCTTGAGGCCATGTGCGGTAGGGCGACGTTAGCGATGGTGGTGTCCAGCACCTGCATCACCGTGGCCACCATGATCGACGCGGTCAGCAACGCAGGCGACGCGACCTTGACGTTGGGCGGGGTCAACGTTGGTGCGGCGGGGGCCGCGCCCGAGGATGCGGCGGCGCTGGTCACTTCAGACCTTCCAGACGGTTGTGGCCGGTGTCGACCGAGACAGAGACGCTCATCCCGTCACGCAAGGGGCGGTCGGGCGTGTCGGTGATCTGGATGCGCACGGGCACCCGCTGTACCACTTTCACCCAGTTGCCGGTCGCGTTCTGCGCGGGGATCAGCGAAAACTGCGATCCGGTGGCCGAGGCAAAGCTGTTCACGGTGCCGTGCAGTTCCATGCCGGGGTAGGCGTCAACCTCGATGGTGACCGGCTGGCCCGGGGTCAGGTCCGCGATCTGGGTTTCCTTGAAGTTCGCCTCGACCCAGGTTTGTGAATTGTCGACCAGCTTGGCGATGCCGGTGCCTGCGGCCAGAAACGCGCCGACATTCAGGCTTTCGATCTGGCTGACGGTGCCGCCTGTCGCGGCGGTTATATTGGTCTGTTCAAGATGCCGTTCGGCAGACTGGCGGGCGGCCAGGGCTGCGCGCACCGATGGCAATGTGTCGGCTTTGGCTTGCGGGTCGCCGCCCAGTGCTGTGGCGGCGGCGTCGACCTGGCGCTGTGCCAGCGTCACCGCGTTCGAGGCCGAGCGGAAGGCGATCATGGCCTCGTCCAACGACGCCTGCGTGCCAATGCCCCGGTCGGTCAGTTCCTGCTGGCGCTTCAACTCGCGGCTTTTGACGTCTTCGATGTTTTGTGATGCCTGCAATTGCGCCTGCGCGGTCTGATAGGCGGCGCGCTGTTGTTCCACAGCCAGCCGGGCCGACGCCAGTTGCGCATCGGCGGTGGCCAGCGCGATTTCGTAATCGGTCGGGTCCAGACGGAACAGCGGTGTACCTGCCGTGATCTGCTGGTTTTCGGTCACCAGAACATCGCTGACGCGGCCGCTGACATCGGCGGAAATCGTCGTCATCGGCTGGTGGATATAGGCGTTGTCGGTGCTGATATAGCGCCCGCCGAACAGCCACGCGCCGGCCCCTGCCAGCGCCAGAAGCAGCGGCACGGAAATCATCAGTGCGCGCCGGCGTCCGCGTGGCGGGCGGGGGGTGGTTTCGGCGTCGGTCGCCTGCGGTGCCGGTGCGGGCACGGGCGTGTCAGTGGCGGTTTCGATGTTGTCGGGGCGTGCGTTCATCGTCTTGCTTCCTTGTCGGGGATGCTGATCGCGCCCCCAAGATTGTCTTTGATCGCGTTCAATCCATTGCGCAGGGCCATTTTGGTTTCGTCGTCGATCCCGATGGCAACTTCGTCGAAAACCGTTTCGCTGATCTGGTGCATGATTGCGAATTTGGCATGGCCTGAATCGGTCAGGGTCAACGTCTTGGCGCGGCTGTCATTGGGGTCCGTCTGGCGGGTCACAAGGCCCGCCGCCTGCATCCGTTCGGCCAGATCGCTGATGGTCATGGGCGAGGCTTCGAGCGCCTCTTTGATTTCGACCTGGCGCATGGGGCCGTTGCGCTCTAGCAGGCCCAGCGCGCGCCATTGCATCAATGTCAGCCCTTCGGGACGGGCGGCTTGTTCGAAGCGTCGGCGCATCAGGCTGGCGGTTTCGTGCAGAAGCATCATGATGTCGCGCATGGTCGGCTCTCCTTTGTACGCACATGTATTATACGGACATGTACAAAAAAAGGGGCGACCTTGTGCAATTTTGCACAACAACGTTCGCAGCCTTACACAAAGCAAGGCTGATCAAATGGGGGTTCAGGGATGAAGGATAACCGACATCGCAGCGTCTGGCGCGATGTCAAAATTCGAGGGAGCCTAGGTCACCCTTTGACGCAATACAGCTTTGGCCGGGCGACAGGTCGTTCAGGTTCGCTTTCGCGCGCGATCTGTTCCAGTCGCTGCGCCATGACATCCAGTTGTTCGGCTGACTCGTCCGTCAGGTCAAAGCCGACGGCCCGCAGGTACCCTGCAAGATCCTCAAGGACTTTGCGCGCTTCGTAAACGGCGTCTTCTGCAAGACCACTCATACCAAACCTCTGTGCGGCTTACTCATAACTTATTGCTAATAGCAATAATACAATGTTGTGCGATCAAAGTCCATCTTAAATCCGAAAACAGAATTTAAAAAAAATGCAAACAATCAGGCCAAGGCGCTTGCGACGGCAGCCAGCAGGTCGTCCTTGCGAAAGGGCTTTTGCAGGAACGCGACCGCGCCGCTGATATCGGCAATGGCCTGCGTGGTCTCAAGGTCAGTGGCCGCACTTCCACCCGAGATAATCAGGATCGGCAGCCCGGCAAGATCAGCACGCAGGTCGTCCATCAGCCCGACCGCGTTATCATAGCCCAAAAAGAAATCTAATATCGCAAGGCTGATGTCGGATCGGTCACGCAAGATGCCACGTGCTTGTTCAAGCGTTTCCGCCTCGTGGACCGTCGCGCCATCCCGTGTCAGGAATTGCACGATCAGATGTCGGACCGCAGCGTCGTCTTCAACAAGAAGTATCTGTGTTGCCACCGTCTCCATCCACGGGCTTAGGGTGATGCGCTGTATCTAAGGCCAGCGTTCGAACAGACCGAATAAAATCCTGCCGCTCGCGTTCGGGTAGTGCTTCAATTCTAGATGCTACAGCAACGATAGGGTCTTGCTCTAAAGCTTCAAGTCCCAATTGGGTCAGCGTTATTGTCTTAATCCGGCTGTCGACCTTGCTTATGCTTTGGGTCACCAGACCGCGCTGGGCCAGCGTGATAATGGCACGGGCCACAGGTGAGGGCGTCAGATTGAGGAACGGGGCGATGCGCCGCAATTGGCGTTGATCTTCGGGCGTGCGGGCCAAATAGCGCAGGATTGACCACTGCAAGGGTTGGATTTCCGACGAATGACGCGCGGTATAGGTGTCGCGAATCAGACGCTCAAGCAACACAGCGGCCGCCACCGAAGCCTTGTCCTGATGCGTGCCGGTCATGACCGACGACCTGTGATCTTCAATTCGTGGCGTAGCGCAGAAACAGTTGGTGGGACTGGTCGTGTATTAAAATCAGTCATTCGGACCTTCGGGCAGTTTACCGTGAGTGGCTTTGCTCGAGATAGCGTCAATCAATGTGGCTTCCAGTTTGGCGCGTGTAAACGGTTTTTGCAGCAATACCCTGCCTAAGGATAACAATCCGTTATGCATGGCGGCATTCTGAGAAAAGCCCGAGATGAAAACGACTGTTGCATCGGGGAAATACTTGGCCAGCGCATCGACTGTTTCCACGCCACTCATGCCGCCGGGCATGATAACATCGCTCAGAATGATCTGCGGTGCTGTCATCCTGCGGGCCAGCTCCAGTGCCTTTTCGCCAGATGCCGCCTGCGTGACCTTGCAACCAAATGCTTCAAGTTTGGCGGTGTAGAGCACACGCAGTTGGTCTTCGTCCTCGATCAGCAGAACGTGGCAACCTTTCAGACGCGAGCTGTTTGCAGCCGTCTGGTCGAGCCCCGAAGCTTTGGAGGCGGTCCCGCAATCGGCGCGCGGCATAAAAACACGCACCGCCGTACCTTGCCCGTGTATCGTGTGCAGCGCGGTGAAGCCGCCCGATTGTTGCGCAAAACCCTGAACCATCGACAGTCCCATGCCGGTGCCCTTGCCGATGTTCTTGGTGGTAAAGAAAGGGTCAAAGGCCTTGGCCGCGACGGCGCGGCTCATGCCGATGCCCGTGTCGGCCAGTTCGATGCAGACGTATGCGCCCGGCTCGGCCCCTGCCATCTGACGCGCCTGAAAGGCGTCAATCTCGCGGTTGGAAAGTGAAATGGTCAGTGTGCCACCGTCGGGCATCGCATCGGCGGCGTTGCTCACGAGATTCATCAGGCAAGCATCCAGCTTGGCGGCGTCTGCATGGATCGGCCAGATGTCCGGGTCGTCCTGTATGGCGATCTTGACGCGGGCCCCCAGCGCCGTGCGCATACGCGGCAGCATATCGGTCACAAGCTTTTGCGCGCCGATGGTTTTAGGCGACAGCGGTTGATTGCGCGCAAAGGCCAGCAGTTGCTGGGTCAGCGATGCCCCGCGCGCGACAGCCGCCAGCGCGTTGTCGGTATATTCCGCCTGTTCATCCTTGGACGTGGCAAGTGCGGCCAGTTCGATGTTGCCCGAGATGATGGCCAGCAAATTGTTAAAGTCATGGGCAATGCCACCGGTCAGATTGCCGATGGTCGAGATGCGGTCGGCCTGTGCGGCGCGTATTTCGTTCAGCCGCAGATCGGTGATGTCCTGCCCGACCAGTTCCACGACCGACCCGTAGGTGCCCTTCACAAGCACCGGGCGCAGAATGACGCGAATGTAGCGTATGTCGCCATTGCGGCGGATGATGCGATAGGTTTCGTCAAGCGTTTTGCCCTGACCGATCGCCTCGCGGCGGATCATGTTTTCGGCTTCATCGAAGTCCATCAGTTGCTTGCTCACCAGCGTCGGAATCGTGTCCGAATGCAGAACCTCGTGCACCTCTCGGTCCAGCATCGCGGCATAGGCCGGGTCGCATTCAGTGAACCGTCTTTGGTCAAGATCCAGCTTTGCATAGCCCAGCTTCGCGATCTCGATTGTGCGGGCCGTGCGGTTTTGCTGCTGCTGCGACACACGTTCAAGCGTGCGGAGCCGGTTGCGCATAGCTGTCAGCGCGCTGGCGACATCGCGCAGCGGTTCGATCATGTGGGTTTGCGAGCTTTTGCTAAAGCGGACCGCAAAATCGGGCTGCACAGACGCCCCGCCGCTCAGACCCTGGCCCATTTCAGCCAGTGGACGCAGGACACTGCGGTTCAGCACAAGATAAAGTGCCAACATGATAAGAACGAGACAGGTGATCGTGCCCCAGACAATAAGAAGTGGCACAAACAGGGTATGGCTGCGATCCGTGTTCAAAGCGCCATACAGCGTCAGCGTGCCCAAGGTTTCAACGCTGTTGTTGTAGGTGCGCCCCAAGGGCACCGACGCGACGACGGCCAGATTTTCGCCATCGACCCGACCGGCAACGATATCGGCACCGCCCGGGCGCATGACCCGCGCACCGACCAGATCATCCGAGGCGACAAGCCCCTCAAGCGTGGCCTGCACCCTTTCCGGGGTTTGCATCTGGGTCGAGATCTGCGCGCCGCCGACGCGGGCCAGAACGTCGATCTGCTTTGAGTGATCGTGCGACGCCATGTTCACGGAAATCAACAGTCCAAGGATGCTTGCCGCAACTGCACACAGCAGTACAGGCCAGAACATCGACGCTGTATAGCGTCTGCTTAGGCTGGCGATCCTCGATCGGATGCTGGGGGATATGATGCCCGTTTGGTTTATTTGCTTTACCCTTAAGCCCAGTGAACTTGAGACGGCAGAAATCGTCTGCGCGGTAGATTGCGCGATTGGGCTGAAAAAACCCAGCTTCGGTGCGATTCGGCAGTTGCCGTTTCGTCGCGGTGTCGCTCTTCTGTCGCATTTAGAACGGACTTGGCCCTTTTTGCCTACGACATTTGAAGCCTAACGGGGAGTCTTAACATGAAAATCGGTTTTATCGGGCTGGGCAATGTCGGCGGCAAACTGTCGGGCAGCCTTGTTCGCAATGGGCAAAACGTGGTGGTGCACGATCTGGACCCGGCTTTGGTGGCGCAAAAGGTTGCGGACGGGGCGGTGGCAGGGCAGGGGCCTGTGCAGATGATGCGGGACTGTGATGTGGTCATCACCTGTCTGCCGTCGCCTGCGGCGTCGGCTGCGGTGGTCGCGCAGATGTTGCCGGAAATCGGCGCGGGCAAGATCTGGATCGAGATGTCCACGACCGATGCCGCCGAGATCAGGCGGCTGGCCGGGCTTGTGGCGCAGGCTGGCGGGCAGGCGGTGGACTGTCCGGTATCGGGGGGCTGTCACCGGGCGGACACCGGCAACATCTCGATCTATGCAGGGTGCGACCGTGCCACGTTTGACCGGGTGCTGCCGGTGCTGACCTATATGGGGCGACGTATTCTGCACGTGGGCGAGGTCGGAACGGCCTCGACGCTGAAGGTGATGACGAACTATCTGGCCACCGCCAACCTGCTGACGCTGTGCGAGGCGCTGACGGTGATGAAAGCCTCGGGCGTGGATCTGGGGCTGACTTACGAGGCGATCGCCATGTCGTCGGGCAACAGCTTTGTGCATGAGACGGAAAGCCAGTTGATCCTGTCTGGCGCGCGCGATGTGAATTTCACCATGGACCTGGTCCAGAAGGACATCGGCCTGTTTCAAAAACTGGCGGACGATGCTGGGGTGCCGTTGGAAATCTCGCCGCTGATGATCCAGATGATGAGCGACGGGCAGGCGCGCTATGGGGTGCGGGCGCAGTCGGATCGCATGATCGAGCGGCTGGAAGAGGCGACGGGGCTCTCCATTCTGGCGGACGGCTTTCCGCAGGAACTGGTCGATGACGAACCCGAAGAACGCGGCTACGAGGTGGTGCGCCGCCACTGACCGCTTGCCCCGCAAGGCCCGCCCATGCAAAAGGGTCGAAACCTTGGGGGACCCCACATGCAAAAGATCAATCCAGACGACGTTCTGGCGGCCGTGTCTGCCTCGGTTGGGCGGCGTATCGTTGGTGTGGCATCGGTGGCGATGCTGGGCCTGCTGCTGATCTATCTGGCGGTGTTCCAACCGCCTGCGCTGGGCTGGCAGGTGTTCTTGCTGCTGATCGGGGCCGCGTCGCTGTGGTTGTCGATGCGCATGTGGCAGGCCACGCGCCACACTGTCGTGCTGACCGAAACCGAACTGCGCGACACGGCGGGGACGGTTCTGGCAACGATCGACGAGATCGAAAGCATCGACCGTGGTTTTTTCGCGTTCAAACCGTCGAACGGCTTTCTGCTGACGACCAAAAGCCCCGGACCGCGCACATGGCAGCCGGGACTGTGGTGGCGCATCGGGCGCCGGATCGGTGTGGGCGGCATGACGCCGGGGTCACAGTCGAAGTCGGTGTCCGAAATCATTGCGATCAAGGTCGCCCAGCGCGATATGGATCTTGAAGAGTAGCTTAGGGTCAGGACCCTAGCTGCCTTCCCACAGGACTTGTGGCGTATACCGCGGGCGGGTGAAGACAAACTTGGTGATCGTGGTGTTGTTCAGCCCTGTGTTGAAGGGCGGATCATAGTCCACAAAGGTTTCGACCACGACGATACGTTCGTTGTGCAACATGACGGGCAGGCGGTCGTGCCAGTTCTTTACGTCGTTGTTGCTCAGCGCCAAAATGCCTGCGCCGCGGGTGTGTGACCAGTCGCGTTTGTAGATGTCGTTGTTGGCATCATATTTGATCGACGTCACCCGAATGGACGGATCACGATCGTTCCGGCTGCGCGTCAGGTATTTCAACACTGCGCGCGCGCCATCCAGATAGGCAGCATCCAGCGGCGTGGTCTGCCGCGAGATCATATCGCCGATGGTATAAGCCGCCTTTTCGTTCAGCGCATACTGGCGATAGGCATCGAATATCGAGAACATGCTGAGGTAAGCCCAGAACAGGATCGGGATGATGATGATTGTCTCGATGGCGACGTTGCCGTCCTCGTCGCGCGCAAAGCGGCGCAACCAGTGCAGGGAGGATGCGATAGACATTAGCGTGGCTCCTGAACAAAGGCGGCGACACTGACCATTTTGGCATGGCCTGCGCCATCCTTGGTAAACCCTTCGCCCAAGCCGTTCAGGCGGAACACCGGGTCGAACATATAGCAAGCCCGCATCAGCATGACCGAATGGTCGCCGCCGTTGGTGAAGGTGCGCAGCGGGGTGACCGGTTGCGATGTGTCGACGCAATCAGCAGGGCCGCCAAAGCCGGTAAAGCCACGTACGTCCACTTCCTTCATCTCCAGCCGCAATTGCGAAGCGCAATCGGGCAGGAAGCCGGAGAAAGTGCAGATTTTGTCCTTGAGCTGTGCGTGGGTGTACTTCTTGGCGGTGTTCAGGCGTACCTGGCGAATGGTCATGTCCATGCCGCGGTCCAGAAACATCTGGCGGGTGGTGTAAATGCCCAGTTCGACCGAGGTCATGAACATGGTAAAGATCAGCGGGATCGCGAGTGCGAATTCGACAACCATGAACCCGCCTTCGTCCTTGCGGAACTTGCGCAGCCCTTTCATCAAAAAGCGGATCATTGTGTCAGCCTCAGTTGGTTGATGGTGCGTGCAATCGCCTTGAACGCCTCGGTAATCTCGACGCCCTCGACCCGGAAAAAGTGGCTGGGGGTCGACGCGCAATTGCGCATTTCGTTGGCGCCGTGATCGTCAACTTCGAAACCGATGGCCCAGATCACAATGCCTTTTTCCTTGGCGGCGTCGCAAATCTGGTCCAGCAGATAGTCGCCCTTGGTGGCGGTGTAATAGTCGGATTCGTAGTAGTACTGGCGGTCACGGTAATTGACGTAACGGTTGAGGTACCAGTTGAAGTTATAGTTGTTCCAGTGGACGTAATCGCTGGCTGAATCGTAGGCCCAGTCTGCGATCCGGTTTGAACGGTCGTTCTTGCCATCGGTCATCAGGATGATGGTTTTCAGCGTTTCGATATCGTCATAATCCACCGGGCGGCCCGAAAATTCGTTGTCGATATTGTTTTTGCTGATCAGGCTGGAGACGATAGGGCGGAAGGACGGGTCAAGCAGGGCCGTGGCCCATTTCATCCCCAAGAAGATCGACGTACCGGCGCGCGGCTGAAGCTTGCCGATCTGGGTTTTCAGCGCAGTGGCATTCTGGCTGAGCGGTGCAATTGTTTCATAGTCATACCGAGGGCAGACGGTGTCGTCGCGATAGTTGTTGCGCCCGTCATAGTTCCATTGAAAGTGTTGCATCTGGTCGTAGACAAGATTGCGGTTAAAGCTGGCGTTGTTGAACTCTGAATCCGGAATTTCCAGGCAATAGGAAAATTCGTGACGGTGATAGGTTCTCAGTTCGTCAAAGATCGGCTCGCCGACGTTCACGTGTTCAGAGTAGGGGACCAGCGACAGCGAAACCAGATCTTCGGTTTCAGGACGGATCACCGTTTCGACAAAGACTTTGGCGGCATCGCGCAGGTTTTGGATCTTGCTGTTGGATTGCATAGAACCCGAGATGTCCAGCACCAGCGAGATTTCCACGTTGGCAATCCGTTCGCTTGCGGTGCCCACTGCGGGAACGTTGATTTCGGGCACGCCCATCAGGCGCATGAAACGCGTCGGTGACTTTGTTGCAGCGCGCGCGGTGACCGTGCGGTAGTTCAAACCCTCGTCGACGGTGACGCTTTGCAGATAGCTGCCCAGGCCGGATTTTTTGAAATAATCGGTCACCACTTCTTTCGGCGGCTTCTCTTGATCCAGGTCGGCGGCGGCCAGAACCGCGCGGTCGACGGTGTTTTGCAACCGCGTGCGCTCCATCTCGCTGCGCATAAGGTCGACGCCGATGCCGCCAACCAGCAGCATCATCATCAGAAGGAAACAGGCGAAAATTGTCATGGACCCGTCATCGTCACTGACGAAACGGCGCAATCTGGCGCGCGCACCGTTGAATGGTGCAGGTGCCGATCTGAATGTCGTGTCACGTAAAATGCGTGTCATGATGCAGGTCCAATTTTGTTATGTGCAAACGGACCATCGAGACCCTGTTCGCCAGGGCCTTCAATGACTGTTGATTGTGGTGAGATTCAGGCGGAAGGGGGCAATCACTGTGGTTTTATGTTGTTTTTGCGTCAATTAAGGCACCGTTAGGACGTCAGAGGCGACAGTTTGGCGTGAAGGTCAAAGATTGTTTCGACCTGCGGAAATCCACTTGTTCCATATAAAATTCTGCGAATTCTGCCTAAAAAAGTCGCAAGTCTTTACCGCTTCGTCATAGGCTTGCATCAGTTGTCTCGAAGAAATCGAGTCGCGATCAAAGGAAGTACCATGAGCAACGTGCAAGAACCGAGTTTCCGCGAAAGTGTGGACCTGATGTTCAACAGGGCGGTGGCGCTGATGGATCTTCCGCCCGGCCTTGAGGAGAAGATCAGGGTTTGCAACGCGACATACACCGTGCGTTTTGGTGTGCGCCTGCGCGGCAAGATCCAGACCTTTACCGGTTACCGGTCGGTCCACTCGGAACATATGGAGCCGGTCAAGGGCGGTATTCGCTACAGCCTTGGCGTCAACCAGAACGAGGTCGAGGCGCTGGCGGCGCTGATGACGTATAAATGCGCACTGGTCGAGGCGCCCTTTGGCGGGTCCAAGGGGGGCTTGTGTATCGACCCGCGTGAATACGAGGAACACGAGCTTGAGCTGATCACCCGCCGGTTTGCCTATGAGCTGGCCAAACGTGACCTGATCCACCCCAGCCAGAACGTGCCGGCCCCCGACATGGGTACCGGCGAACGCGAGATGGCATGGATCGCGGACCAATACGCGCGGATGAACACCACGGACATCAACTCGAAAGCCTGTGTGACGGGCAAGCCGATCAACGCGGGCGGTATTCAGGGCCGTGTCGAGGCGACCGGGCGCGGCGTGCAATATGCGCTGCAAGAGTTTTTCCGCCATCCGCAGGACGTGGCCAAGGCGAACCTGACCGGGACGCTGAAGGACAAGCGCGTGATCGTGCAGGGTCTGGGCAACGTGGGCTATCACGCGGCCAAGTTCCTGTCGGAAGAAGACGGCGCGCTGATTGTCGGCATCATCGAGCACGATGGCGCGCTGGTGTCCCCCAAGGGCCTGAATGTCGAGGCCGTGTCGCGCTGGATTCGTGATCATGGCGGCGTCACCGGTTATCCAGATGCCACTTTTGTCGAGGACGGCGCATCCGTGCTTGAAGCGGAATGCGACGTCATGATCCCCGCCGCACTCGAGGGTGTGATCAATCTGAGCAACGCCGAACGTGTCAAGGCGCCGCTGATCATCGAGGCCGCGAATGGCCCCGTAACGGCGGGCGCGGATGAAATCCTGCGCGACAAGGGCTGTGTCATCATCCCGGATATGTATGCCAACGCGGGCGGTGTGACGGTGTCGTACTTTGAGTGGGTCAAAAACCTGAGCCACATCCGGTTCGGCCGCATGGGCCGCCGTCAGGAAGAGGCACGGCACCTGTTGATCGTGGAAGAGCTGGAGCGGTTGTCCAAGGACAAGGACCTGGGCTGGAGCCTGTCGCCCGACTTCAAGGACAAGTACTTGAAAGGTGCGGGCGAGCTTGAACTGGTGCGCTCCGGTCTCGAAGACACGATGCGCACGGCCTACCAGTCGATGGCCGAAGTCTGGCGGTCACGCGATGACGTCAAGGATTTGCGCACGGCGGCCTATCTGGTGTCGATCGGCCGCGTGGCGTCCAGTTACCGCGCCAAGGGGCTGTGACAGGGCGCGGGCAGGGGCATTGCGCCGCTGCCCGCATCCTCTGGCGGGGACATCGCGTTCAAGATGGCGGTTTGCTGCCGCATTTCCTGTCGCTGGCTGGCCGGTCCGTGTCGGAAATCTGTTCAAGGACGCGTTGCCCCATTGATACTTCTGCCTGGATGCGACAGCCTGCCGCTGTGCACTTCGGGGAGACAACGGGCCATGGGCTTTGATCGGCTGATAAAAGGGTTTTCCGGCCTGCGGGTTCTGAAAGAAGGCCTGACAGGCAACACCGGCTGGACGCCGCATTGGCGCGATCCTGATCCAAAGCCCGAATATGACATCATCATTATCGGCGGCGGCGGTCACGGTCTGGCCACGGCGCATTACCTTGCATCGCAACACGGCATCACCAACGTGGCGGTTCTGGAAAAAGGATATCTTGGCGGCGGCAACGTGGGACGCAACACCACCATCGTGCGCGCCAACTACATGCTGCCCGGCAATTCCGAGTTCTACAGCCACTCGCTGAAACTGTGGGAAGGGCTGGAAGACGACCTGAACTACAACGTCATGCATTCCCAGCGTGGCATCATCAACCTGTTCCATTCGGACGGGCAGCGTGACGCATTCGCGCGGCGTGGCAACCAGATGATCGCCCAGGGCGACGACGCGATCCTGCTGGACCGCGCGGGTGTGCAGCGCGAACTGCCCTATCTGGACTTTGACCAGACGCGGTTCCCGATCTATGGCGGGCTCTATCACAAACGCGGCGGCACCGCCCGGCACGATGCGGTGGCTTGGGGCTTTGCCCGTGGGGCGGACAGCCGTGGCGTGGACCTGATCCAGCAGTGCGAGGTCACCGGCATCGACATCGAAAATGGCGCAGTGCGCGGCGTGCAGACCACGCGCGGGGCGATCCGTGCGAAAAAGGTCGGCATAGTGGTCGCGGGCCGGTCCAGCCAGGTGGCGGCGATGGCCGGAATGCGCCTGCCCATCGAAAGCCACGTCTTGCAGGCCTTTGTCACCGAAGGGCTGAAGCCCTGCATCGACCATGTGATCACCTATGGCATGGGCCACTTCTACATCAGTCAGTCGGACAAGGGCGGGCTGGTCTTTGGCGGCGATCTGGACCTGTATTCCAGCTATGCCAGCCGCGGCAACCTGCCCACCGCCGAACACGTGGCCGAGGCGGCGATGACCCTGATGCCGGTGATCGGCAAGGCCAAGATGCTGCGCAGTTGGGGCGGGATCATGGACATGACGCCCGACGGCTCGCCGGTGATCGACCGGACGCATATCGACGGGCTCTATTTGAACTGTGGCTGGTGCTATGGCGGGTTCAAGGCGACACCGGCCTCGGGCCACACATTCGCGCATCTGTTGGCGACAGACACACCGCATCCGGTCGCGGCCAAACTGCGGCTGGACCGTTTCCGCACGGGTCGCGGGATTTTGGACGAAGAGGCCACCGGGTCTCAGCACAATCTGCACTAGCGTCCGGGACATCTGACGGGAGCCTGGGCCAGGGATTTTTGAACTACAGAAGATGCGCACGTGGCGCATCAAGGGGAACTGAACATGCGCTTGCCTTGTCCGATCTGCGGAGAACGGGACCGCCGCGAGTTTTACTATCAGGGGGCAGCCGTGGCGCTGCACCGGCCCGCACCCGATGCGGATGCCGATGCGTGGCAGGATTACGTATACCTGCGCGAGAACCAGCCCGGCGATCATGAGGAATTGTGGAGCCATGACGCAGGCTGTGGCGCCTGGATGGTGGTGACACGCAATACGGTGACCCACGCGGTTCTGGGCGCGAAGCTGGCGTCGGAGGCCGCGCAATGAGGGTTTCGGGCAAAGGGTGCATTGACCGCAACACCACGGTGCATTTCCGCTTTGACGGGGTCGAATACCAGGGGTTCGACGGCGACACCGTGGCCTCGGCGTTGTTGGCCAACGATGTGCGGCTGATGGGACGGTCGTTCAAGTACCACCGCCCGCGCGGTGTGCTGACCGCAGGCAGCGAAGAGCCCAACGCGCTGATGACCGTGGGCGTTGGGGCAGGGCGCGAACCCAACGTGCGCGCCACTGTGCAAGAGCTGTACGAGGGGCTGGAGGTGCGGTCGCAAAACGCGTTTCCGTCGCTGGCGTTCGACATGATGGCGGTCAACGATCTGGCCGCGCCGTTTCTGTCGGCGGGCTTCTACTACAAGACATTCATGTGGCCGCGTGCCTTTTGGGAAAAGCTTTACGAACCTGTGATCCGGCGCGCCGCCGGTCTGGGGGCGCTTAGCGGTGCTGCGGATCAGGATCGGTACGAAAAGGCCTATGCCTTTTGTGACCTGTTGGTGATCGGCGCGGGGCCTGCGGGGCTGATGGCGGCACTGGTCGCGGCGCGGTCGGGGGCCGATGTGATCCTGGCCGACGAAGACTCGCACATGGGCGGGCGGCTGCTGGCCGAGACGGACACCGTGGACGGGCTGGCGGGGGCCGACTGGGCCGCCGATGTGCTGGCCGAGCTGGCGGGCATGGACAACGTGCGCCTGATGACCCGCACCACGGTCACGGGCGCTTATGATCAGGGCACTTTCGGCGCGCTGGAACGTGTCTCGCATCACATTGCGCGCCCCGACGGGCGGCTGCCGCGTGAAACCTTCTGGCGCATCGTCGCGCAGCGCAGCATTCTGGCGGCCGGCGCGCTTGAACGGCCCATCGCGTTCCAGAACAACGACCGCCCCGGGATCATGACGGCGGGGGCCGTACGGGCCTATCTGAACCGCTGGGGTGTGGCACCGGGCAAGGCGGTCACGGTATTCGCCAACAACGACGCGGCCCACCGCACCGCGCTGGACCTGATCGACGCGGGCGTACACGTGACGGCGGTTCTGGACAGCCGCACCGACGCGCAGGCGCAGGGCGACTATCGCCTGATCCGTGGCGCGCAGGTGTGCAACAGCACCGGCCGCACGGGGTTGGATGCGATCACCTACCGGACCACCTCGGGTCAGGAGAAGCTGGCGACCGACTGTCTGGCCATGTCTGGCGGCTGGAACCCGACGGTGCACATGACCTGTCACATGAACGGGCGGCCCACGTGGGACGAAAGCATCGCCAGCTTTTTGCCGACGGCGGGGGCGATCCCCGGCATGACGGTTGCGGGCGCGGCGCTGGGCGTGTTCTCGGTGCAGGGCTGTCTGGCATCCGGTGCCGACGCGGCGCGGACGGTTCTGAAAGAGCTTGGCCAGTCGGTGGCAGATGTAGAGATGCCGGTGGCGGACGACGCCGCCTATGCGATTGCCCCGCTGTGGGCCGTCGCGGGCAAGGGCCGCGCGTGGCTGGATTTCCAGAACGACGTGACCGTCAAGGATGTGAAACAGGCTGCCACCGAAAACTTCCGCTCGGTCGAGCATATGAAACGCTATACCACCCAAGGGATGGCGACGGATCAGGGCAAGAACTCAAACGTCGCGGCGCTGGCCGTTCTGGCCGATGCGACGGGCCGCGGCATTCCCGAAACCGGCACCACCACCTTCCGCCCGCCCTATACGCCGGTCCCCCTGGCCGCCTTGGGTGCAGGGTCGCGCGGCAAGGGGTTTGCGCCCGAACGGCACACCACATCCCACGCCGCCAGCGTCGCCATGGGCGCGCCGATGATCGAGGCGGGTCTGTGGTATCGCCCCAGCTATTTCCCCCGCAAGGGAGAGAGCAACTGGCGACAGTCCTGCGACCGCGAGGTCGGCTTTGTCCGCAATACGGTGGGCGTTTGCGATGTGTCCACGCTGGGCAAGATCGACATTCAGGGGCCGGATGCTGCCAAGCTGCTGGATTTCGCCTATACCAACATGTTTTCCACGCTCAAGGTCGGGCGCGTGCGCTATGGGCTGATGCTGCGCGAAGACGGGCATGTGATGGACGACGGCACAACCGCGCGGCTGGACGAGACGCATTTTGTCATGACCACGACGACAGCGGCCGCAGGGCCGGTGATGCGCCACCTTGAGTTTATCAGCCAGGTGCACCACCCCGAATGGGACGTACGGATCATGTCGGTGACCGAACAATGGGCGCAGTTTGCCATTGCCGGCCCCAAATCGCGCGATCTGGTGAACGGGCTGGTCGAAAGCTCCATCGACAACGACAACTGGCCGTTCATGGCCTGCGGTCCGGTGCGGGTGGCAGGGATCGACGCGCGGCTGTTCCGCATCTCGTTCTCGGGCGAACATGCCTACGAACTGGCCGTGCCCGCCCGCTA
Organism: Sulfitobacter sp.; assembly: GCA_034669925.1. Taxonomy (GTDB): domain Bacteria; phylum Pseudomonadota; class Alphaproteobacteria; order Rhodobacterales; family Rhodobacteraceae; genus Pseudosulfitobacter. The sequence goes on along the minus strand of JAXMOM010000001.1, from coordinate 1,569,915 downwards.
TGGCGACGCGCTGTTCCGCGTATTGGTCAAACGGGCCGAAGCGCTGGAGGGTGGGGCCTATGGCATGGAGGCGCTGAACGTGCTGCGGGTGGAAAAGGGGCATATCACCCATTCTGAAATTCACGGGCGCACCACGGCGTTTGACATCGGCATGGAGCGGATGATTTCGGCCAAAAAGGACTGTATTGGCAAGACGATGGCCGCCCGCGACGGGCTGCTGGACGATGACCGTGAGCAATTGGTGGGGTTCAAACCCGTGGGCGCGATCAAGAAACTGACCGCAGGGGCGCATCTGTATCCCGAAGGGGCCGACGCCGTGCCTGACACCGATCAGGGCTATGTGACCTCGGCGGCGTTCTCGCCCGATTTTGGCCACTACATCGCGCTGGGCTTTGTGCGCGGCGGTGCGGCGCGGCATGGCGACCGGTTGCGTCTGGTGGATGCCATGCGCGGCATCGACACGGTGGTCGAGGTCTGCGCCCCTGTGTTTGTTGACCCCGAAGGAGGCCGCGTGCGCGGGTGATAATATGGCTGATACACTGACCCTGACCGCCACAACGCCCTGCCACGGGCTGCTGCCCAGGACGCTGGGCACCTGCATGTTGGCGGAAACCGACCTTGGCACGTTGACCTCGGTGGCCCCGTTCAAGGGCGCGGCCCTCTCTGATGCGCTCAAGGCCGCCCACGGCATGACGTTCCCCGCGCCGAACCGCGCCACGGGCAAGGCGGGCGCGCGTGCCATCTGGTTTGGCCGCGACATGGCTCTGCTGGCAGGCCCAGCACCCGATCCGGCGCTAACCGAAATGGCCGCGCTGACCGATCAATCCGACGCATGGACCTGCGTAACCCTGTCGGGCGAAGACGCAGGCGCCGTGCTGGCGCGGCTGGTTCCGGTCAACCTTTCGCCTGCCACCTTCAAACAGGGCCACACCGCGCGCACCCAACTGGGGCACATGAATGCATCCGTCACCCGCACCGGCGCGGACACCTTCCTGATCCTTGTCTTCCGAAGCATGGCTGCAACACTGGTTCACGATCTTGTCACGGCGATGGAAAGCCTGGCCGCACGGTACTAAGTTGCACCAAACAACAATCGCAGTCCTAAAGAGGCCCGCTATGAAACGTATGTTAACGATTGCCACACTGGCCGCCACCAGCCTGTCCACCGCTGCGCTGGCCGCTGACACCAAAGAACAAAGCTGTGCTTATCAAGCCGACATCGTGTCGGCTGTTCAGGCCGCACGCGCGGACGGGGTCAAGGAACAGAAGGTTTCCGAGACCATCCTTGCCGCCGACCACAGTTGGCCCGAAGGCTACGATGCAGCCATCCCGATCATCACCCCATGGGTGTATGAGCAAAAGCGCAAAGACCTGAAAACCAAGGACTTTGCCGCTGCCTGGTCCGAGCTTTGCCTGCAGCAATAAACGCGCCATTTCTTTTGGCCCAAAATATCCCCGCCGGAGGCTCCCGCAGTCCCGGCAGGGCATCCCGTCTGAATTGATGTCACATCGCGCCGCATCTGGACTCTGACGCATAGCGATACGATATAATAGGGCATGAGCCTGCCCCCCGGATTCCTTGACGAACTGCGCACCCGCCTCAGCCTTGGACAGGTTGTGGGCCGCAAGGTCATGTGGGACAGCCGCAAGTCCAATCAGGCCAAGGGCGATCTGTGGGCACCATGCCCGTTCCATCAGGAAAAATCCGCCAGCTTCCACGTCGATGACCGCAAGGGGTTCTACTATTGCTTTGGCTGCCACGCCAAGGGCGACGCGATTTCGTTCGTGCGCGAGACAGAGAACGTCGATTTCATGGAAGCCGTGCGCATTCTGGCAGGCGAGGCAGGGATGCCGATGCCCCAGCGCGATCCGCAGGCCCAGCAAAAGGCCGACACCCGCACGCAACTGGCCGAGGTCATGGAGCAGGCGGTGCAATACTACCGATTGCAACTGAAAACCGGCGTGGCGTCGGATGCGCGGGCCTATCTTGAGCGGCGCGGGCTGAGCCAGCAGGCGCTGGACCGCTGGGAGATCGGCTTTGCCCCCGATGCGTGGCAGGGGCTTTGGGACCACCTGAAATCCAAGAATATCAGCGATGAGCTGATCATCGGCGCGGGTCTGGCCAAGCCCAGCCAGAAGGGCGGCAAGCCCTATGACACCTTCCGGGGCCGCATCATGTTCCCGATCCGCGATGCGCGCGGGCGCTGTACGGCGTTCGGGGGCCGCGCGATGGACCCGAACGACAACGCCAAGTACCTGAATTCGCCCGAAACCGAACTGTTCGACAAGGGCCGCAGCCTGTACAACCACGGCCCCGCACGCACCGCTGCGGGCAAGGGCCAGCCGCTGATCGTGGCCGAGGGGTACATGGACGTGATCGCCCTGTCCGAGGCCGGGTTCGAGGCCGCCGTGGCCCCCTTGGGCACAGCGATCACCGAAAGTCAGCTTCAGATGCTGTGGCGCATCGCACCCGAACCGATCATCGCGCTGGACGGCGACACCGCCGGTCTGCGCGCGGCGATGCGGTTGATTGACCTGTCGCTGCCGCTGGTCGAGGCAGGGCAATCGTTGCGGTTTGCGATGATGCCCGAGGGCAAGGACCCCGACGATTTGCTGAAATCCTCGGGCGCGCCTGCGCTGCAAAAGCTGCTGGACGAGGCGATGCCGATGGTGCGCCTGCTGTGGCAACGCGAGACCGAAGGCCGCGTGTTCGACAGCCCCGAACGCAAGGCGGCGCTGGACAAGGCGTTGCGCGACAAGATCAAGACCATCGCCGACCCGTCGATCCGCAACCATTATGGTCAGGAAATCAAGGAACTGCGTTTCCAGTTGTTCCGCCCGCAGCGCGCGGCGTCGGGACAGCGCCGAACAGGCGGACAGCGCACCGGTGGCGGCTTTGGCAAATGGCAACCGGCGCCGGTGCCGCTGCAATCGACCAAATCATCCGCCCTGGCCACCGGCACCGGCGATGCCGTCACCCACATGCTGCGCGAATCGGTCATTCTGGCGGCGCTGATCACCTGCCCGCAAGTCGTCGAAAGCTTTGAAACGCCACTGGAAAGGCTGCGTTGTATCAACCCTGACAACGCCGCCCTGCGCGACCTGATTCTGCGTCACGCGCACGAGGGCGCCGAGGTGTTGCGCGAAAAGATTTCCAGCGCACGCGGCCCCGAAACCCTTGAAAACCTGCTGAATGCAAGCCATGTGGCAATTGTTCCGTGCATCCGCACTCCCGGCAACGCCGACATGGCGCGTATTACCGTGGCAGAAGAGCTTGCCAAGCTGTCCGCCGCGCGCGGACTGGACGCCGAGATCGCCGATGCCGCCGAAGACCTGACCGGCGTGGCCGACGAAGGCGTGACATGGCGGCTTAGCCAGGCCGCCGAGGCCGCAGACAGCGCCAACCGCAGCACCCAGAAAGAGGGCAGCGGAGACTTTGTAACCGCCGACAACGGCGTGAAGATGGAAAAAGATGAAGTGACCCGCAGCCGCGCTATGTTCGATGCTATCGACTTCTCAAAGCGGGGCAGAAAACAACACTAACAAGGTTTTCGTTGGGATTCCTTGAGGAAATGCCGTTACACGGGTGGCCGAATCACCCGAATCGTGAATGATTCCCTGTTAGCCGAATCACTTAAGGGTGATTCGCGACAGGAGTGCTTGAACAGGAGCAACCGATGGCCGCGAAAGATACAAACGACGACGCCAAGACCGACGATTCCGATACCGGTCATTCGCTCGACATGAGCCAGGCGGCCGTCAAGAAGATGATCGCCGAAGCCCGCGAAAAGGGCTACATCACCTATGACCAGCTGAACCACGTTCTGCCCCCCGATCAGGTCAGTTCCGAGCAAATCGAAGACGTGATGTCGATGCTGTCCGAAATGGGCATCAACATCATCGAGGACGAAGAAGCCGAGGACGAAGAGGGCAAAGGCTCGACCGAGCTGGCGACCACCGAAGGCACCCGCGAAATCACGCTGGGTTCGGGCACGTCCGAGAAACTGGACCGCACCGACGATCCGGTGCGCATGTACCTGCGCGAGATGGGCAGCGTCGAATTGCTGAGCCGCGAGGGCGAGATCGCCATCGCCAAACGCATCGAGGCCGGCCGTAACACCATGATCGCGGGCCTGTGCGAAAGCCCGCTGACCTTTCAGGCGATCACCATCTGGCGCGACGAACTTCTGTCCGAGGACATTCTGCTGCGCGATGTGATCGACCTTGAGGCGACATTTGGCGACCAGTTGGGCGATGAAGTCGGGAACGAGCCGGTTGTGTCCGGTGGCAGTTCCGAAACGCAGAAATCGGGCGACGGGGCCAAGACCGAGCTGGATGCCGACGGCAATCCGATTGCCAGCGATGACGATGATGACGAAGACGAACAGGCCAACATGTCCCTGGCCGCGATGGAAGCTGCGCTGAAACCGCAGGTTCTCGAGGCGCTGGACATCATTGCCGACGATTACGTCAAACTGTCGGAAATGCAGGACAGCCGCATCTCGGCCACGCTGAACGAAGATTCCAGCTTTAGCGAAGTTGACGAGACGACCTATCAAAAGCTGCGGTCCGAGATTGTGCTGCTGGTGAACGAACTGCACCTGCACAACAACCGGATCGAAGCGTTGATCGACCAGTTGTACGGCATCAACCGCCGCATCATGCAGATCGACAGCGCCATTGTGAAACTGGCGGATCAGGCCCGCATCAACCGCAAGGAATTCGTCGACGCCTATCGCGGTCACGAGCTTGACCCCAACTGGATGGACCGGATGGGCGAAAAGTCCGGTCGCGGCTGGCAGATGTTCATCGAACGCTCGGCGGACAAAGTTGACGAATTGCGCACCGATATGGCGCAGGTCGGCCAGTACGTCGGTCTGGATATTTCCGAATTCCGCCGCATCGTGCAGCAGGTCCAGAAGGGCGAAAAAGAAGCCCGCCAAGCCAAGAAGGAAATGGTCGAGGCGAACCTGCGTCTGGTGATCTCGATTGCCAAGAAATACACCAACCGCGGCCTGCAATTCCTGGACCTGATCCAGGAAGGCAACATCGGCCTGATGAAGGCCGTTGATAAATTCGAATACCGTCGCGGTTACAAATTCTCGACCTATGCGACGTGGTGGATCCGTCAGGCGATTACACGGTCCATCGCGGATCAGGCGCGCACCATCCGTATCCCGGTGCATATGATCGAAACGATCAACAAACTGGTCCGCACCGGCCGCCAGATGCTGCACGAGATTGGCCGCGAACCGACGCCCGAGGAATTGGCAGAAAAGCTGCAAATGCCTTTGGAAAAAGTCCGCAAGGTCATGAAGATCGCCAAAGAACCGATTTCGCTGGAAACGCCGATTGGCGACGAGGAAGACAGCCAACTGGGCGATTTCATCGAGGACAAGAATGCTGTGCTGCCACTCGACAGCGCCATTCAGGAAAACCTCAAGGAAACGACCACGCGGGTGCTGGCATCGCTGACCCCGCGCGAGGAACGTGTTTTGCGGATGCGTTTTGGCATCGGCATGAACACCGACCACACGCTGGAAGAAGTCGGCCAACAGTTCAGCGTGACCCGCGAACGTATCCGCCAGATCGAAGCCAAGGCGCTGCGCAAGCTGAAACACCCCAGCCGGTCGCGCAAGCTGCGGTCGTTCCTGGATCAGTAAGCTTTAGGGCAGATGTCCCGTCCGGTCGATGTCCTACCACAAACACAGGTCGCGGTCCTTGCGGGCCGCGACCTGATTGTTTTTGACGGCGAATGTGTGCTGTGTTCGGGGTTCTTCCGCTTTGTGCTGCGCCATGATCACGCAAAGCGGTTCAGCTTTGTCACCGCGCAGTCGCCGCTGGGGCAGGCGCTGTATCGGGCGCTGGATCTGAACCCGACCGCGTTCGAGACCAATCTGGTGATCGTAAACGGGCGCATCTACGAAAATCTGGATGCTTTCGCGGCGGCCATGTCGGTGCTGGGTTGGCCGTGGCGGGCGCTGGCCGTGGTGCGGTTCATTCCCGCGCCCATCAGGCATCCGTTGTACCGGCTGATCGCCCGCAACCGGTATCGTCTGTTCGGGCGCTACGACACCTGCATGGTGCCGACGCCGGACGTCAGGGCGCGTTTCATTGACACTGCGCCCTGACCGCGCCCTGACTTCTGGCTCAATTCGTCGGCATCAGGAACACTTCACGCACCGTGTTGCGTGGGTTGGCGTTCAGCGCGTGCACCACAGCGTCGGCCACGTCCTCGGGTTGCAGCTTGTCTGGCTTGCCTTCGTCAAAGAACGCGGTGTCGACCATGCCGGGCGCGATGACGGTGCAACGCCCGCCCCATTCTTTCATCTCGTCGGCCAGGTTGCCGCCATAGCCGTGAACAAACCACTTGGATGCGCCGTAAATCGACCCTTTGATGTGGGTGCGCCCTGCGGCTGAGCCGGTCAGAACCATGTGCCCTTTGACCGGTTTCAGATGCGGCAGGGCCACCTTGGCCGTGAACAGCAACGCCATGATGTTCAGGTGGATCAGGTCATGCCATTCTTGCGGGTCCCCGTTTTCGGTGCCGGGCGTGTTCAGCCCCATGCCCGCGTTGGCATAGGCCGCGTGCACCCCGCCAAACTTGTCCGCCAGCTTGTCGATGGCGGCCTGTTGTTGATCCAGATCGGTGGCGTCGCCGGGCAGGGCCAGTGCCTGATCCCCGATTTCATCAACCAAAGCGTTCAGTTTGTCCTGAGACCGTGCAAACAGCCCGACGTTCCAGCCTGCCGCCGCGGCTGCGCGTGCCGTCGCAGCCCCGATGCCCGAGGATGCGCCAGTGATGAAAAGTGTCTTACTGGTCATGTCTGTCTCCTTTAATAAGCTTCATGCGCCCAACGTCTCAGCCGACGATATGTTCAGTGACGTGCATGTGATTGGGGTCGCAGGCCATGCGCACTATGTTACGCTTGTGAGACAGGAGATTTGATATGGTTCGCTTTCCCATTCTGGCCGGCGCCGCGCTGGCCGTGACAGCATTGCCCGTGGCCGCGCAATTTGTGTCGGCGTTCTCTGAGCCGCAGCTGCCGGTCAACCGGCTGTCGAACACCACATTCGAAGTGATCGAGAAATACGGCGCAGGCCCGCGCCAGATCTGGTGTGCGGCGGCGGATTACGCGATCAACACCTTGGGCGATGACCGTGGGCGTATCTATGTGGTGACACCACGTGGTCCGGCGCAGACGGCGGCGGGGGCCAAGGGCGTCGCCTTTTCCACGCAAGACCCGGGGATTGTAGCCAACACCGGCTATTCGGTGACCACGGATGTGGCAGGGGCCAACTTGCTGATCGTTCACGCGGAACAGTTCTGCAACGATTATCTGATCGAACCCGGAGACATGCTGCCATGATGCGTATGATTGCCCTGCCGATTGCTCTTGTTCTGGCCGCCCCGTTGTCGGCGCAAGGGTTTACTGCGCCAAACGACCTGAGCGTTGCCGCGTTGTCCGGCGACCGGTTCGAGGTGATCGAGGCCAGTGGCATCGGTGCCACGGGTCTGTGGTGCGCCGCGGGCGCATATGCGCATTCGGCGTTGCAGGCCCCGGATAGCGCACAGCTTTACGTGGTTTCGGCGCGCGCTGAAAGTCAGGCTGCCGCGGGTCGCAAGGCCGTTACCTATGCGCTGAACCCAGAAGATACTGCGCCCCGTCCGGCTGTCATTTTGTTGATGTCCACGGATACGCCGGGGTCCTTTTTGTCTGTGGGTCATGCGCGCACGCTGTGCTCTTACGCGCGGTCGCCGGGCGGCAGGTAGACGGTTAGGGAACCGCTTGCAGCCCCTGTCGGACTTCGGCACCCTGACCCCATGCAGACACAGTTCCACATCGACACGCACGGCCCCGGCCTGACCGAATTTACCAACACCGTCGCGCGATGGTTGCGCGGTCAGGGCGATGGGATGTTGACGCTTTTGGTGCAACACACCTCTGCATCGCTGTTGATACAGGAAAACGCCGACCCCGAAGTGCAGACCGACCTGCACAACTATTTCGCACGGTTGGTGCCGCCCACCACCGATCCGTCGATGGCCTATCTGACCCACACCTATGAAGGTCCCGACGATATGCCCGCCCACATCAAGGCGGCGATGCTGCCCGTGTCGCTGTCGATTCCGGTGTTGGCTGGGCGCATGGTTCTGGGCACGTGGCAGGGCATCTATCTGTTTGAACACCGCAACCGCCCCCATCAGCGCAAAGTGGCGGCACATTTTCGGGCGGATTAGGCGGTTGGCCGCGAAAACTGGCGGCTTATCTAGCGGTGGCATTTCCCCCCTACCCAAAACCTAGGGAACCCCCTATAACTGTGGATAAGTGCGGGTCAAACCCCACAACACAGGCGGGACAGAATAAGGGGACAGGCCAATGCGCTGCCCATTTTGCGGAAATATCGACACTCAGGTAAAAGACAGCCGACCGGCAGAGGATCATGTTTCGATCCGGCGCCGTCGTTTTTGTCCGGCGTGCGGCGGCCGGTTCACCACCTACGAGCGGGTGCAGTTGCGTGACCTTGTGGTCATCAAATCCAGCGGCAAACGCGAGGATTTCGACCGGGACAAGCTGGAGCGGTCCATTCGTATTTCGATGCAGAAACGTCCCATTGAACCCGAACGCATCGACCAGATGATTTCGGGCATCGTGCGGCGACTTGAATCGCTGGGCGAAACCGACATCCCGTCCAAAAGCATCGGCGAGATCGTGATGGAGGCTCTGGCACGCATCGACACCGTGGCCTATGTGCGATTTGCCAGCGTTTACAAGAATTTCCAGGCGGCTGATGACTTTGACAAGTTCGTGCAAGAACTGCGTCCCGACCAGCCCATGGATGAGTGAGCGCCGCATCTGACAGCCGCTACATGGCGCTGGCCCTGTCGCTGGGACGGCGGGGGCAGGGCAACACCGCCCCCAATCCGGCGGTGGGCTGTGTGATCGTGTCGGGCGACCGCATTGTCGGGCGTGGCTGGACCCAACCGGGCGGGCGACCCCATGCCGAAGCCGTGGCGTTGGCCCAGGCTGGCGATGCGGCACGCGGGGCCACGGTTTACGTGACATTGGAACCTTGCGCCCATCACGGCCAGACCCCGCCTTGCGCGCAGGCGCTGATCGACGCGGGTGTGGCCCGTGTGGTGGTGTCCGTGGCCGATGCCGACGGGCGTGTGGATGGCCGCGGTCTTGCGATGCTGCGCGATGCGGGGATCGCTGTGGAAGAGGGCCTGATGGCCAACAAGGCCTTTGCCGACATGGCCGGATTTTTCCGCCGCATTGTCACCGGGCGGCCCGAGGTGACCCTGAAACTGGCCAACAGCTTTGACGGGCGCATTGCCACCGGCACCGGCGAAAGCCAGTGGATCACAGGCGCGCAGGCGCGGCGGGTGGGCCATTCGATGCGCTTGCGGCATGACGCTGTGATGGTGGGCGGCGGCACCGCGCGTCATGACGATCCGTCGCTGACGGTGCGTGATATGGGGGTGACCCGCCAACCGGCGCGGGTGGTGGTGTCGCGCCGGCTGGATTTGCCAAAGCTGGGCAATCTGGCGCGCACGGCGCGGGAGGTTCCGGTGATCCTGTGCCATGGCAAGGACGCCGACCGCGACCTGCAAACGGCATGGACCGAACTGGGCGCCGTGCTGTTGCCCTGTCAGGTCAGCGGTGGGCAGTTGGACACCCATGATGTGCTGACGCAACTGGGCGCGCACGGGTTGAACAGTGTTTATTGCGAGGGCGGTGGCGCTTTGGCGGCTTCCTTGTTGGCCAACGATCTGGTGGACCGGCTGGTGGGCTTTACCGCGGGCGTGACCATCGGCGCCGAAGGGTTGCCGGGGGTCGGGGCGCTGGGTCTGGGCGCGCTGTCCGAGGCGCCGCGCTTTGATCTGGTCGAGACGCGGGCCGTGGGGCCGGACGTGATGCACATCTGGGAACGCGCCGAAGGTTGAACAAACCTTAGCGCCACAGATGCGCGTATGAGGCAAAGACACCCTGCAATTTTGCCACCAACCGGTTCAATGCTCCGGGGTGGGGCACGTCGCCTGTGGCCAGCCGTTCGGTGACAACCTCGACAGGGCAGGGCAGGCCGGTTTTCGGGTCGAAATAGCGCGGGTAATCAATCAGCGTGGCGTGCACCAGCCCCGCCAGATTGGGCAGCGCGCGTCGGCGTGGCGGCACGTCGCCACGGTCGTCGGTCAGGCCCCAGCCCGCATAGAACGGCGCGCCCGTGGTGGTGACCGGCACGCCCCTGATCAACGCCTCGAAGCCGGTCAGCGATGTCATGGTCCACAGCCGGTCAACCTGTCCCAGAAGGGCCGCGATGTCGGTGCGGGTGGCGATCACATCGGCTATGTCGCTGGCGTCAAAGGCACCGGCGCGCAGGCCGGCCTCGACGTCGGGGTGGGGTTTGTAGATCAGCGTGGCGTCGGGGTGTGCTGCGCGGGCGGCTTGCAGCAAGGCGAGATTTGTACATATTTCGCCCGCTCCTGTACGAATTGACGCGTCGTCTTCGACCTGTCCCACGACCAGCACACGCGGGCCATCCGGCAGGTCGGGCAGCGCACCGCCAAGGTTGTATTTGCTCAACGCGGCATCGGTCAGCCTGCGCATCAGCGCCTCGGCGCGGGTGCGTTGGTCGGGGCGCAGGCTGGCGCGCTTTGCGATCAGGTGTTCCAGACGGCTGGGCTGTGACGGGTCGTAGTAAATGCCCAGATCATCCGTCACCAGCGACAAGGGCGGCACCAGTTCCGCCCCCAATCCGCGTGACCGCAAAAAGCCGTCCTCGACGCGCACGGCATCGTGGTGGGCGGCGGTGGCCTTGCCCGCCCAGACCATCCACGGGCGCCGCGCCTCGCGGGCGCGGGTGGGGTCGTCTTGAAAGATCATCCGCTTGTGACGGCCAAAGACCTGCTGCAAGGGTTTGCGCTTCCACAGGCGCATTCCGCTGGCGACCCAACCCTGATGGTCGGCCCGCCATGCGCGGGTCTGCGCGGCCAGCGTTTCAATCGCGGTTTCGGCGCTGCACAGGCAGTCGCGGTAGGGATCGTACCATGTCGGATAGAGCAGCATCGCCCCTGCAAACAGTTGCGCACGGGTCAGGCTGCGCTGGCGGCGCTGGACGGGGAATTCGTCCGTGGTCAGGCCCCAGCCTGCATAGAACGGCTGGCCAAAGACGCGCGGCTTGTGGCCTGCATAGATCGCCTCGAACCCCAGTTGGGACGACACGGTGTAGACGCCGATGGCCCCCTCGAACAGGGTCCAAGGGCTGATGGCCTCGTCGATCATGGTGATGCGGTCGTTGCAATCGGCGGCGGTGAAATAGCCCTGCCGGAACCCTTGGGCGGTTTCGGGGTGCGTCTTGATCAGGATCGGCGCGCCGGGGTGTTCCTCTTGTGCGACGAACAGCATTTCCAGAAACCGGTTGCGGTCGGCGCCGCTGGCGCGGACCGAGGCGTCGCCGAAGGTTTGGTCGATCACCACCACATAGCCCGGCGGCAGAGCTGCGCGGGTGGTGTCGAATGCGGTGTATTTGGTCAGATGCGCCTCTTGCATCCGCGCAATACATCCGCGTGCGCGGTTCAGCAGGGCGGTGTCGTCCAGCGGATTGTCACGCAGGATCTGCTCCAGATCGGACGGCTGCGCGGGGTCGAAATGCGCAGCCGAATGGTCGATCAGCAGGCCCAAGGGGGGATCATCCGCCCGGCCAGACGCCCGCCCCGGATGCAACGAGCGCAGCCACGCATCCTCGATCCGCACCAGCGGAGCACCGTGTTTGGCCGCCATCGCCTCGCCACGGTGGGCGGTGGGGCTGTTGCCCCAGACCCCGACCAGATCGCCATCGCGCGGAATGCCCAAGGCGATGCGATACCCCGCCAGCGTCAGAATGCGGCGCAGTCGCGGCTGAGTCAGAAAGCCGCCGTTGTAAACGCAAAGCCGCCGGGCCTTTTCAGGTCCGGCGGCGTTCATGTCCTGCGGAGCAGGGATCAAGCGTCAGTTTCCGGCAAGGCTCGACAGCGAGTTGACGGAGCCCGCAGGTCCGGTCAGCGCCGAGAGGATCTTGGTGAACTGGGTATAGGGTGCTTCGGTCACATACAGCGTGTCGCCGTCGCGGATCAGGAAATCGCGCGCTTCGAACATGCCGTTGGGCTGGGTCAGGTCCAGCACATAGACCATGCGCTGCGCCCCTTGCAGGTCGTTGCGGCCCAGAACCGAATTGGCAATCGGCGCGTCTTCGTTGCGCATGACGAAAATGCCGGTGGGGTCTGCCGTGGCGGGGTTCAGGCCACCCACACGTGCGATGGCTTCCAGCGCGCTCATGTTCTGGCTTTCGAATGGAACGCGGGCCTGACCGCCGGTGGCACCCAGGGCGGTAAAGGCGCGGGTGTCTTCCTCGATCAGGATGCGGTCGCCGGCGCGCAGGGCGATGTCCAGTTCGGGGTGGTCATAGAGGTCCTGCAACCAGATTTTGCCGCGTGCGGTGCCACGGATCACGGTGATCTGCGCGATGTCGGGGGCAATGGTCACGCCGCCGGCACGGGCCAGCATGGCACCCAGCGTGCGGGTGGGGCGTTCGATGGCGTAAACGCCCTGACCGCCGACTGCGCCGATCAACGACACGGTCGATCCGTCACCGGCGACGCGACGCACTTCGACCTGGGGGTCGGGGGTTTGATCGGCCAGCTTGGCGGTGATGATGCGGCGGATCGCTTCGGGTGTGTTGCCCGATGCCTTGATACGGCCTGCGTAAGGAATAAAGATAAAGCCCGAGCCGTCGACCTGCACTTCTTCCAGTTGGGTCGCGGGCGAACCCTCGACGCCCAACAGCGGGTCATCGACGTTTTCATAGATGGTCAGCCCCAGCACGTCGCCCGGCTGGATCGTGTCCGAGCCCAGTTGTGCGGCGTTTTTCAAGCTGTCGGAAAAGCCCAGCGCGGGCACCACGGATGTGGCGCGGGTCACGCGGTCGTTCACGGCGACGATGAACGAGTCGCCCTGCCGTTGGACCGAACCTGCGAAAATCTGCCGTTTGTTGGGGCCAACCTGGGGCAAGCCACATGAACTGACAACAGCCAAAACCGTCAGCAGCGCGACAGGGCGCGCCCACTTGGAACGATGGAATATCACTGCGCGGTCTCCTCGACCTATTTTATTCTGCCTCGAAATCCCCGATTGTTTCGGGGTATTTGGGATTAAGGTAGCCGAAACCAAACATAAAATCTACCGCTAGGGGTAGTGTTGTTCAGTTGACCAACCGCAACTGTTGCCTCGGTGCCGCGCTTCCTGATTTCAGCGCGTCATAGGGGTCTTCGGGGGACAGCATCATGTCGACCACGTGGCGCAGCAGTTGCCGCCGCCCGCGCGACGAATAGAATCCCCCGGGCAGTTGCGAGGTTTCCAGCAGATAGCGCCGGTAATCCTTGTAGGCCTTGTTGTCGGGGCGCGTGGCCCCTTTGAAAAAGTCGGGCAGCGCCTGATCCGAGACAAATTCGGGCTGGTTGTAGACCGCATCGCCAAACACTTTTAGCGGGATGCCGCGCCACAGCACCTGTTGGCCTGCGGTCGAATTGACGGTGACGGCGCTGCGCGCTTCGTTCATCAGCCCGGCCAGCTTGCCGCCGCGCACGTAATGCACGCGGTCAGCGACGTTGTGGTCGCGCGCCAGCTTGCGCACGGCGCGGCGCACCGGCACGCGGCCGTCTTCCAGCGGGTGATCCTTGAACACAAGGTGATGGTGGCCCGGCGCGCCCTTGGCAAAGCCTTCGATCACCACCTTGAGAAAGTCGGTCATCGTGTCAAAGGGCGAATGTTGCTGAAAGCTGGAGTCATGTTCCAGTTGCAGCAGCGCCAGATGATAGGGAAAGCCGCCGTGGCGCACCCGCAGCGTACTGATCCGCCGGTCGATGGCATGTGCGGGCATCAGCAGAAGGCGGCGCACATACAGTTGGAATTCCTTGGTTACGCTGATGCTGCGGTGCGGGCGGAAATTGCGATAGTCGCCGTTTCGGAACATCACGAACCAATGGTACAGCGCGCCGTAAAACACGTGCTGGCGCATGTCGCCCCAGTGGGCGGGGGGCAGCGGGGCCTCCATGTCGGACATGGCCAGCGCCTTTTGCATCTGCGGGATGGTCATGGACATCAGCCGCGAGTTGCCATTGGTGCCGCCACGTTCGTAGGTGACCCAATAGGGACGCATGTAGCCTTCTTCGAACACATGCACCGTGATCCCGCGCCGCTTGGCCTCGGCCACGGCGGCGGCGTGGATCGGGCGGGTGTCGCCGTACAGCACAATGTCGGTGACCTTGCGCGCGGTGCACAGGTCGGCAAAGGTTTGCGGCCAATCCTCGGCGGTGCCGCGATAGGGGATATAGCTGGACGGATGGAACCAGAACGCACGGTCGCCCGCGTTAAAGCCGACACGGCACACCGTCACATTCGCACGGCGCAGCATTTTTCCAAGACGGTTGAAAAATGGTCCGTGCGGGCCCTGCAAAAACAGGAAAACGCGGTTTTGATCGGTGGTGCTGGTCATTTGTCCTCTGATAGCGGTTTGGCTTAGCGTTCAATGACCATCCAAATCCGGCTGAAATATGACTGTCGTCGGGCAATTGCGCAATGGTGGCGGGTCTTGCGTGTCGGGACAGGCACGTTTAGCTGGAAGGAACAGTTTCAGGGGGCCGCACCATGTTTACAGGGATCATCACCGATATTGGCAAAGTCGTCGCGCTGACGCAGGCGGGCGATCTGCGCGCGCGGATCGAGACGGGCTATGACACCGACGGGATCGACATGGGGGCATCCATCGCATCCGATGGCGTCTGTCTGACCGTCGTGGCGCTGGGTGATGACTGGTACGATGTGGACATCAGCGCCGAGACGCTGTCCAAGACCAACCTTGGCGCATGGACCGAAGGCAAGCGGGTCAATCTGGAACGCGCGCTGAAGGTGGGTGACGAATTGGGCGGGCACATCGTGTCGGGCCATGTGGATGGCGTGGCCGAGGTGATTTCCGTCACCGACGAGGGCGACAGCACGCGGGTTCTGTTGCGCGCGCCGGCGCCCCTGTCACGGTTCATCGCACCCAAGGGGTCGGTGGCGCTGAACGGGACGTCGTTGACGGTGAACGAGGTGCAGGGCGATGTGTTTGGCATCAACTTTATCCCCCACACCAAGGAAATGACCACGTGGGGTGACGTGGCTGTGGGCGATGCGGTCAACCTTGAGATTGACACGCTGGCCCGTTACGTCGCGCGGCTGGCCGAAGCGGGCTGAGGGGTTACTCCTCTAGCGCCGCCATGCCTTTCTGCACATTCTCGACCACCGCGCGGAACTGCGGGGTGCTGGCGACGTGGGGCGTGATGAAGATGGCGGGGTGATCCCACAGGGGGCTGTCGTCGGGCAGCGGTTCGGTGTCGAACACGTCCAGCGTGGCCCCTGCCAACTGCTTGCTGTCCAGCGCCGCGATCAGGTCCGCCTCGTTCAGGTGCGCGCCGCGACCCAGTTGGATCAGCGCCGCCCCCTTGGGCAGTTTGGCGAACAGTGGTGCAGACAGCAGGCCCGCGGTTTCAGACGTCAGCGGCAGCACGTTGATCAGAATATCGGTCTGCGCAAGGAAGGCGTCGATGTTGTCGTTGGTCATGTGGCTGATGCCGGGGGTGGCGGGATCGGGCTGGCTGCGCGACAGGGTTGTCACGGAGTAGCCAAGAGCCGACAGACCCTTGGAAATGGCGCGTCCCATGGGCCCGTAGCCCATCACGCCGATGCGCTTGAGTGTCGGGCTTTGGTCGCCGACACGGCGCGCCCATTTGTGCGCACGCTGGGCGGCGATAAAGTCGCCCATGCGGCGCTGGTGCCAGACCACGTGGAAGGCGGCAAAGCCTGCCATCTGCTGTGCCTGATCGGGGTCCTCGACGCGGTAGACGGGCACATCGGGCAGCGACGGGCAGGCGGCGATGGCATCCAGTCCGGCGCCTGCGGAAAACACGGCGCGCAGGTTGGGGTAGGGCGTGAACGCATCATCGGCGGGCACAAAGGAAAACACGAAATCAATTGCGGCGGGGTCTTCGACCTCTTCGGGGCGCAGCAGGGTGATTTCGGGCGCGACCTTGGCAAAGACGGGGCCGAAAAAGCGCATCAGGTCGATTGCCTCGCATGTGGCAACGCCGGTCCATCGGGTCATTCTGCGGCCTTTCCCCAGCCTCCGCCCGGCACGGCCGCCAGCAGTTTCTGGGTGTATTCGTGTTGCGGGTTCAGGAACACGTCAGAGACGGGCCCGATTTCAACGAGCTTGCCCCGTTGCATGACAGCGATCCTGTCGCACAATTGCGCGGCCACACGCAAGTCATGCGTTATGAACAGGATCGACAGGTCGAACTGGCGGCGCAGGTCGCGCAGCAGGTCCAGCACCTGCGCCTGAATGGATACATCCAGCGCCGAGACCGCCTCGTCCGCGATGATCAGCTCGGGGTCCATGGCGAGCGCGCGGGCGATGCCGATGCGCTGGCGCTGGCCGCCGGAAAACTCGTGCGGGAAACGGTCGACTGCGTCGGCGCCAAGGCCCACGGTTTCCATCAGCTCGCGGGCACGGGCGCGGGCGGCGTCCTTGGGCACGCCCTTGGCCATCGGCCCGTCGGTCAGCGCGCGCATCACCCGCTGGCGCGGGTTCAGCGAGGCATAGGGATCCTGGAACACCATCTGCACCTTGTGCCTTGCGGCGCGCAGATCGTTTTCCGAAAGGGCGGCCATGTCGGTGCCGCCGACCAGAATTTCGCCGGCATCCGGCGTCACCAGTCGTACAACCGCGCGGCCCAGGGTGGATTTGCCAGAGCCGGATTCACCCACCAGCCCCAGCACCTCGCCCTTGGCGATGGTCAGCGACACATCGTCGATGGCACGCACGTCGCGGCGCGGGCGGAACATGCCGCCGCCGGTGTAATAGGTTTTCTTCAGGTGGCGCACTTCCAACGCGGGGGCTTTCTCAACGGCCACCGATTGCGGCACCAACCCCGTCGGGATCGCTTCGAGCAGGCGTTTGGTATAGTCGTGCTGCGGGTTCTCCAGCACTTCGGTTGCGGTGCCGCGTTCGACGATTTCGCCGTGGCGCATGACGATCACGCGGTCGGCAATTTCGGCCACCACGCCAAAGTCGTGGGTGATGAACATCACCGCCATGCCGCGCCGTTCGCGCAGGTCAAGGATCAGCTTGAGGATCTGCGCCTGTGTCGTCACGTCCAGCGCGGTCGTGGGTTCGTCCGCGATCAGCAGTTCCGGTTCCAGTGCCAGCGACATGGCGATCATCGCACGCTGGCGCTGGCCGCCTGACAACTGAAAGGGATAGGCGCGGATGATCTTTTCGGGATCGGGCAGGCCGACCTCGCGCACCAGGTCCAGCGCGCGGGCCTTGCGCTCGGACGGGGTGTGGCGCTTGTGGGCCTCGAACACTTCGGCGATCTGTTCGCCGATGCGCATCAGCGGGTTCAGTGCCGTCATCGGTTCCTGAAAGATCATCGCGATGCGGTCACCGCGCAGGGCGCGCTGTTCGATCTCGGGGACTTTCAGGATGTCCTTGCCGCCGAATGCGGCGGTGCCGTTGGCCACGGTCACGCCTTCGGGCAGCAGACCCATCAGCGCGTTGGCGGTCATCGACTTGCCCGAGCCGCTTTCGCCCACGACACAGAGGATCTCGCCCTTGGCGATCTCGTAGGTGCAATCCTTGACCGCAAAGGGACGGTCCGCCCCCGAGGGCAGGGCGATGGACATGTCGGTGATGGACAGAACGCTCATGACTTGCCCTTTCGTGTCAGATGCGGGTTCAGGGCGTCGTTTAGACCCTCGCCGATCAGGTTCAGCGCCAGCACGGTCAGAATGATGGCGACGCCGGGAAAGAACGACAGCCACCAGGCCGAGCGGATGACGGTGCGCGCCGCCCCGATCTGATAGCCCCAGGACATGATGTTGGGATCACCCAGACCAAGGAACGACAGCGAGCTTTCCAGCAGGATCGCGGTTGCGACCATCAGCGAGGCCATGACGATGATGGGTGAGACGGTGTTGGGCAGCACCTGACGGGTCAGGATATGCAGGTTCGACAGCCCTGCCAGCCGCGCCGCGTCGACGTATTCGCGCCGGGTGACGGACATCACCTCGGCGCGCACCAGACGCGCGACGGGGGGCCATGACACGATGGCGATGGAGATGGTGATCGAGGTCAGCGAGGGTTCCAGGATCGCCACCAGCACGATGGCGAGGGCAAAGTTGGGGATGGTCTGGAAAAATTCGGTAAAGCGCATGGCGATCTCGTCGACCCAGCCGCCGTAGAACCCTGCGACAGCCCCCAGCGGCACGCCGATCAGCAGCGCCATCACGGTCGAGACAAGCCCCACCAGCAGCGACACCCGCGCGCCGTAGATCAGACCGGCCAGCACATTGCGGCCCAGCGTGTCGGTGCCCAGCGGCAGCCCGTCGGTGTCGAAGGGGGCCAGGAACGGGCGCTGCACCATGGCCCACGGTCCTTTGGGGAACATGACGGGGGCCAGCAGGGCGATGATGATGACCGCGATCAGAACGATCAGGCCGATGACGGCGGCGCGGTTGGTGGCGAAACGGCTCCAAAGACTCATGGGGGTTCTCCTATGCCTTTTGCCCGATGCGCGGGTCGATCAACCGGTAGACGATGTCGGTGATGATGTTGAAAATGATGACCATCAGCGCCGAGACGAGGAAGACGCCGAGGATGGTGTTGTAATCGCGGGCTGCCAGGCTTTCGAACATCAGCCGGCCGATGCCGGGCCATGCAAAGACGGTTTCGGTCAGCACGGCACCGCCCACCAGTTGCCCCGCCTGAAGCCCGGCCAGCGTCACCACCGGCAGCAGCGCGTTGCGCAGGATGTGGCGGCGGCGGATGACGGACGGGGCCAGCCCCTTGGCGCGGGCGGTTTTTACGAAATCCTGTTGCGCCACTTCCAGCATCGAGGCGCGGGTCATGCGCATATAGACCGCCATGAAGAACAGCCCCAGCGTCAGCGCCGGCAGGATCAGGTGTTTGAGGATGTCGATGGCACGGTCGAACCCGCCATAGCCGCTGCCGACGGTTTCATAGCCAAAGCCGGGCAACCAGCCCAGTTGCACCGAAAACACCAGCACCGCCATCAGCGCGGCCCAGTAGAGCGGCGTGGCATAGAACAACAGCGCGGTGCCGGTGATCAGGCTGTCGGTGAACTTGCCCACCCGCGCGGATGCTGCAACGCCCAGCGCCACACCGGCCAGCAGCGAAATCCAGAAGGCGGTCAGCGTCAGGATCAGGGTCGCGGGCAGCCGTTCCAGGATCAGGTCCAGCACCGGCGCGCCCTGACGGAAGGAATAGCCAAGGTCGAGGGTCAGGATATTACCGACATAGCGGTAAAGCTGCACATATAGCGGTTGATCCAGACCGAACTGCGCACGCAGATCGGCGATCATCTGTTCGTCTGCGGCACCCGCTTCGCCCGCCAGCACCGCCGCCGGATCGCCCGGGGCCGCGTGGATCAGGAAAAAGTTCAGCACCGCAATGGCAAAAAGCGTCAGCGCCGCCTTGAGCAAGCGCCCGAGAATCGTTCCGGCAATGGCCATCAGTCACCTGTCAGTGTTTTTTCGCCCCGAGGGGGGAGGAGAGAGCGGGGCCCGAAGGCCCCGCCAGAGATAGGCTTACTGTTCGATCCAGGCGTCGCGCAGACCGTCGTTCAGGCCGATCCCCGTGGTGATCAGGTTCTTGACGTTGCAGCGGTAGATCGTCGGGAACTCGATCTCTAGCAGCCAGGCGACGGGGACATCCTCGACGATCTGTTGCTGGATCTCGGTGTACAGTTCCTGGCGTTTCGCGTTGTCAGGCTCGATCGCGGCGGCGGCCCATTTCTTGTCCAACTCGGGGTTTTCGTAGCCCTCGACGTTGTTCCAGGGGCTGCCTTTCTTGATCTGGTCGGCGGTATAGTTCCGCGCGACACCCAAGGCAGGATCGCCGTACTGGTAGAGATAGGTAAAGGCCATGTCGTAGTCCCAGTTGGCCGTCTTCTCGTTCCAGCCCGCGACGTCAGCCGAATCGATGTCAACCTTGATGCCGACCTCTTCGAGGTTCTGCTTTACCGCTTCGGCCCAACGCTGCCATGTCTCGCCGTAGGGCAGGGGCAGCACGCGCACCGGGGTGCCGTCATAGCCCATGTCGGCCAGCAGTTCCTTGGCCTTGTCGGGATCGTGCGGGTACTGCGGCACGTCGTCGGTGTAGAAGTTGGTTTTTGACGATACCGGGCCGGTGGGCACGGTGCCGAAGCCGTTCCAGACCACGTCTTTGACGAATTCGCGGTCCAGCGCGTACATGACCGCCTGACGGAAGCGTTTGTCCGAGGTCGGCCCTTCGCGGTTGTTCAGCCACATCCATGCGTGCGGCGCGAAGAATTCCCAGCCGTCCGAGGTCGAGCAGACGCCGTCCATTTCGGTCAGACGCTTCACGTCCCAGTTTTCGACGGCACCACCGGGCAGCACCGACACTTCGCCGGTCTCGAAGGCCACGGCGCGCGATGCCGCATCGGGGACCACGCGGTAATACAGGTCGTCGATGTGGGGCAGACCATCCATGTAATAGTCGTCGTTCTTGGTCAGGTGGATATAGCTGCCCTTGCTCCACTCGACGAACTTGTAGGGGCCGGTGCCGATGGGCGTGGCGTTCATTTCGTTGGTGGCGTAATCGGTGCCTTCGTAGATGTGCGCGGGCACGATGGGCATTGAACCCGCTTCAAAGGCGTTGATGAAGGGGCCATAGGGCTCTTTCATCTTGATGACGACGGTGTTGGCATCCGGTGCCTCGACGCTTTCGACGTGGCTGAAGGCCGCGCGGAAACGGGCGTGGTTGTCTTGCAGGAACTTGGTGGTGAACACCACGTCAGCGGACGAAAACGGTTCGCCGTCATGCCATGTGACACCTTCATTCAGTTTGAAGGTATAGGTCATGCCGTCTTCGGCAATTTCCCAGCTTTTGGCCAGCGACGGCTGCGGTTCCAGATCGGTGTTGTAGCGCAGCAGGCCCTCGTAGATCTGGCCGGACACCATTTGCGTCGGACCGTTCTGCACAAGGCCCAGCATCAGGCCGGGCGGCTCGGGCTGTACAATCAGGTCAAGGCGCCCGCCGTCCTGTTGCGCGGCGGCACCCGTGGCCAGCATCGCGGCCACAAGGAAGGTTGTCATTTTAAGGTGTTTCATAGTGATCGTCCCTGTTGGTTTGGGGTGACGGTTTAGCCCGCTTTAGCGCGGGTCTGGGGTGGTTATTCAGTCGGCGTAGGCAGGTGCCTGCCGGTCCAGTTGGCGCAGCATCGCGTCCCATTCGGGGTCGATGCCTGCGGCTTCTGTCTTGTCATAGGCGCGTGCGTATTGCGCCGCCGTGTGTGCGGCCAGATCGTCGGCCAGCGGAATCGGTGTAAGCCCGGTGGACAGCGCCGCAATCTGTGCCTTGCAGGACCGTTCCAGATTGAACGCCAGCTTGACCGCTTCGGCGACCGAGCGGCCGCAGATCAGCGTGCCGTGGTTGCGCAGCAGCATGACGCTGAGATCGCCCAGATCGGCGACCAGCCGTTCACGCTCGTCCAGATCCAGTGCGATGCCTTCGTAATCATGAAAGGCGATTTTCCCGTGGAACTGCGCCGACCACTGGTTCAACGGCAACAGCCCCTCTTGCAGCGAACTGATTGCCACGCCTGCGACGGTGTGCGTGTGCAGCACGCAGGCGGCATCGTGGCGGGCCATGTGAACGGCCGAATGGATGGTAAAGCCTGCGGCGTTCACACCGGCCCCATAAGGGTCGTCGATGATCGCACCGGTTTCGTCGATGGTCACCAGGTTCGATGCGGTCACTTCGTCGAACATCAGCCCGTAGGGGTTCAGCAAGAACCGCTTGGTGCCGTCCGATCCATCGGGAAGGCGGGCCGAGATGTGGGTGAAGATGCTGTCGTCCATGCCGTTGAGCGCGATCAACTGGTAAGCCGCCGCCAGATCAACGCGAATCTGCGCCTCGTCGTTCGGGTCACGGCGGATGCCGGTCCGAGCGCCACCTCCGATGGAAATGGATTCGTCGGGCTTGGATTGCGCGGTTGTCGCCATGTTCGGCCTTTCCACAGAAAGTTGCATCTATGGGCACAGAAGATTGCCTTGATGCCTCTGAGTCAAGAAGATTGTCGACAAACGACAAATCGTCAGTTACCAAAATTAGGCAAAGCTGTGGATTTGGGCAGTGCCGTTATACGGAGAAATGAGAGTTGGCTGAGCACAGCGGATTTGTTCCCCTCAATCGTGACGGTCTGGTGGACCGGGTGGCCAAAACCTTGGTTGATGCGATTTTGGCAGGTGGTATTGCGCCGGGCGATCGGTTGGTCGAATCAACCATTGCCAAGCAGATGGACCTGAGCCGTGCGCCGGTGCGCGAGGCGCTGCGGTTGCTGGAATCCTCAGGCCTGGTGGAATATCGCACCAACCGCGGTTTCTTTGTCAAATTGGTGTCTGTAACGTCGATGTCAGACCTGTACGACCTGCGCATCCTGCTTGAGACAGCGGCGATCCGGCGGCTGACCGAAACCAATGCTGAGACTGCGTTGCCCGAGCTGCGCGCCCAGGTGGCGGAAATGCACAGACTGGCGGGAGAGGGCGACGATCTGATGGCCCATGTGTCGGCGGATATGCAGTTTCACCGGCTGATTTGCCTGCATTCGGGGAACCAGCGGTTTTTGCAACTGTTCGACCAGATCGCCAACGAGACAAAGCTGGGGCTGCTGGTGATCGGACGGCTGTATGACGATCCGCGCCATATGGCCGAAACCCACGATCCGATTGTCGAGGCGATTGGCCTGCACGACGCGAACCGTGCGGCGGGCGCCATCGACTATCACATTCGCGTCGCCAAAGATCTGGTCACGCAACATTTCCATGATCAGCAAGAGGGCACACCGCAATGAAATGCTTTTACGCCAAAAAGACCGAAGCGCACGACCCAGCGTTTCGTCTGTATATGGGCAACATGGCCCGCAACGCCGAACAGGCCGAGCGGGCGCGGCTGTTGCTGGCCGGGCTGGACCGTTTGGAGATGCCGGTGACCGAGCCGGGCGAGGTTCCGCGCGCGCTGCTGGAAAAGGTCCACACGCCCGAGTTGTTGACCTTTCTGGAAACCGGCTGGGACGAATGGAAGGCGCTGGAGGGCTCGGGCCCCGAGGTGGTGCCGAACGTTCATGCGCTGAATTCTGAACGCACCTATCCCAAACATATCGTCGGCAAGGCCGGCTGGCATATGGGGGACACATCCGCGCCGCTGGGCAAGAATTCGTGGCAGGCCACGCTGGGTGCTGCGGCAGCGGCCTATGATGCGGCGCGGGCGGTTTTGGACGGTGATAGCGTGGCCTATGCGCTGTGCCGCCCGCCGGGGCACCACAGTTCGGCGGACATCGTTGCGGGGCACTGCATGATCAACTGCGCTGCCGTCGCAGCCGAAACGCTGCGCGAAACTCATGGCCGCGTTGCGGTGCTGGACATCGACGTGCACCATGGCAATGGCACGCAAGACATCTTTTACGAGCGCGACGACGTTCTGTTCGTTTCGATCCATGCCACGCCCGAAACCTATTACCCGTTCTTTGTGGGCTATGACCACGAAACAGGGCGCGGTGCGGGCAAGGGGTACAACCTGAACATCCCGCTGGCACAAAGCACCGGCGACCATGGGTGGTGCGATGCGGTGGCGACAGGGCTTGACCGCGTGGCCTCTTTTAAGCCTGATGCGCTCGTTGTAAGCCTTGGGCTGGATGCACATGAAAACGACCCTCTCAAGGGGTTGCAGGTGACCTTTGACGGCTTTTCCCGCGCAGGGGGCATGATTGCCGCCGCCGGGCTGCCAACGGTTCTGGTGCAAGAGGGCGGGTATCTTTCGCCTGACCTGACCACTTCGCTTGTCGCATTTCTGGCCGGATACACCGGACGGGACATGCAATTTTGAAACTGGCGCACCCTTGCGCCGCTCTGACCGACGGGAAACAGACATGAACATTCGTTCGAACTCGCTGCAAGAAACCGACATTGCCTATCAGCTGCACCCCTATACCAACGCGCGGGTGCACGAAGAACAGGGGCCCATGATCATCACCAAGGGTGAGGGCTGCTATGTCTATGACAGCGAGGGCAAAAAATACCTCGAAGGTCTGGCGGGCCTGTGGTCGGTCGCGGTCGGCTTTTCGCAGCCGCGTCTGGTGGAAGCGGCGGCCAAGCAGATGTCCGAACTGCCCTATATCCAGAACTTTGCCCACAAGGCGCACGCGCCCGGCATTCTGCTGGCCGAAAAGCTGGTGGAAATGACGCCCGAGCATCTGACCAAGGTATTTTACACCAACTCAGGCTCCGAGGCGAACGACACGGTCGTCAAATTCGTCTGGTTCATGAACAACATGCTGGGCCGTCCGAAGAAAAAGAAATTCCTGGCCCGCAACAAGGGCTACCACGGCATCACCATCGCCTCGGGCTCGCTGACCGGCCTGCCGGGCAACCAGCGCGGCTTTGACCTGCCGGCGATTCCCGTCGTGCACCTGACCTGCCCGCATCACTACCGCTGGGCCAACGAAGGCGAGAGCGAGACCGAGTTCACCGCGCGCCTGCTGAAAGAGGCCGAAGACACCATTCTGGCCGAAGATCCCGATACAATCGCGGCCTTCATCGGCGAGCCGGTGATGGGTGCCGGTGGCGTCATGACCCCGCCCGAAGGCTACTGGCCGGGCATCGAGGCACTGTGCCGCAAATATGACATTCTGCTGGTGTCCGACGAGGTCATCAACGGCTTTGGCCGCACCGGCCAGCCGTTCGGCTGCCAGACTTACGGCTTCACCCCCGACATTCTGGTGACATCGAAACAGCTGACGTCGTCCTATATGCCGCTGGCGGCGATCCTGATGACCGACGCGGTGTATCAGGTCATCGCGGATTACACCGCCGAACTGGGCACGCTGGGCCACGGCTTTACCGCAGGTGGCAACCCCGTTGCCTGTGCCGTGGGCATCGAGAACCTGAACATCATTCAGGAAGAAGACCTGATGGGCAACGCCGCCCGTCTGGCAGACCGGCTGCAATCGGGCCTGCGGGCGTTTTCGGATCACCCGCTGGTGGGCGAAGTGCGCGGTGTTGGCCTGATCGCGGGTGTCGAGCTGGTGCGTGACAAGGAGACCAAGGCGTCGTTTGAGCCGGGCGGCAAGATCTGCGCCATGGCGGCCAAGTTCGCCGCAGAGGAAGGTCTGATCATCCGCAACATCTATGAAACCATCGGTATCTGCCCGCCGCTGATCATCACCGCAGAGCAGATTGACGAATTGTTGGAAAAACTGGGCAAGGCTCTGGACCGGACACTGGAATGGGCCAAGGCCGAGGGTCTGAAGTAAACCTATACGGGGATTAGGGGGCGCTGCCCCCGGAGTTTATCCGGCAAGATGAAGAAAGGCCCCGCGCGATTGTGCGGGGCCTTTGACGTTTCAGTCGGCGTGGCTGTCCGCGATGGTCGCATAGGCCAGATTCTTGAAGATCGTACGCAGCGGGCCGCGGTTGGCCGGTGACTGGATCATCAGCAGCGCGATCATATCCTCGGCGGGATCGGCGTAATAGCCTGTTCCAGCCGCACCGCCCCAGTTGTAATCGCCCTTGGTGCCGAAGGAGGGCGCGTTGCCGTCTTCCAGACGCACGCCATATCCCAGACCAAAGCCATAACCGGGGCCGGGCAGGTAGTATTTGCCGGGCGTGATGCCGTCGAGTTGGTTCGAGGTCATCAGTTGCACGGTTTTCGGCGACAGCAGGCGCGTGCCGTTCAGCTCGCCGCCGTTCAGCATCATCTGCGCGAACTTGGCATAGTCGTGCACGGTGGACATCAGCCCGCCGCCGCCCGACTGGTTGGGCTTGCGCACGCGCGGATCGAAAATGTCCCCGGCACCCAGTTTGGCCTGATCGGGGAAGGCTTCGGCGATGCGGGGGTAATCCGCCTCGTCGTCCACGTAGAACGCGGTGTCGGTCATGCCCAGCGGATCAAAGATGCGCGTGGTCATGAACTCTTCCAGGCTTTGGCCCGAAATGGTTTCGACCACGGCCCCCAGCACGTCGGTTGAACGCGAGTATTCCCATGTGGTGCCGGGATCATGCTCCAGCGGCAGGCTGGCCAGAAGGTTGGCCTGTTCGATGCCGGTGTTCTCAGACGACCAGACGTCGGCGGCGTTATAGGCGTCACGCGCCGGCCCCGCGCCGAAGAACCCGTAGGTCAGCCCCGAGGTGTGGCGCATCAGGTCGCGGATGGTCATCACACCCTTGGCCGGACGGGTCACCGGTTTGCCTTCGGCGTCGGTTTCGCCGGTCACGACGGTCAGGTCCTTGAAGGCGGGCA
The DNA here is from genome assembly GCA_034669925.1 of Sulfitobacter sp. Classification (GTDB taxonomy): domain Bacteria; phylum Pseudomonadota; class Alphaproteobacteria; order Rhodobacterales; family Rhodobacteraceae; genus Pseudosulfitobacter. Next base: position 1,543,503 of record JAXMOM010000001.1, on the reverse strand, counting down.
GATAGGTGGCCACCGGTGCCTCGAGCAGCAGGCGGCCCTCTTCCACCAGCATCATCGCAGCGACCGTGGTGATCGGTTTGGTCATGGAATAGATGCGAAAAATCGCGTCCTCGGTCATCGGTTCACCATCGGGGGTGATCTTGCCCATGGTCGACAGGTGCGCGATCTGGCCGTCGCGGATCAGCATGATGACGGCACCGGGGGTCATCCCCTTGTCCACCATCGCGCCGAATGTGGCGTCCATCCGCGCGACCCGCGCAGGGTCCAGTCCCAAGGCGGCCGCGTCGCCGCGTGGCAGGTCCTCGGCCCAGCCAGCCGTGACGCCCGCAAGGACAAGTGCGCCGGCCGTAAAGCCGGTTTTCAGCATGTTCATAATGTCTCCTCCCGTTTGATGCAGCCGGTTGGGGCTGCAACCGCAGGGTAGGCGGACGGGCACGCCTGTGGCAAATTACCTTGCGGCATGTTTTCATGTGCGGGTTTGCAGAGGCCGATGTGACCCGCCCGCACTGGCGTTTCGGCTGCGCAGGGCTTATCTGGCTTGCAGCATATCAAACGAGGTCCCGATGTCCGACAGCAGCACCTACGAAACCCCCGGCCCCGTCGAAGGCGGCCTTGCAGGCGCGATCAGCCCCATCGAAGAGATTATCGAGGCGGCGCGCGCAGGGCAGATGTTTATTCTGGTCGACCACGAAGACCGCGAGAACGAAGGTGATCTGGTGATCCCCGCAGGGTTTGCCGATGCCAAGGCGATCAATTTCATGGCGACGCACGGGCGCGGGCTGATCTGTCTGACGCTGCCAGCCGAGCGGATCGAGGAACTGGGCCTGCCGATGATGGCGATGCACAATTCGTCGCGCCACGAGACAGCGTTTACCGTCAGCATCGAGGCGCGCGAGGGCGTGAGCACCGGCATTTCCGCCGCCGACCGCGCGCTGACCGTCGCCACCGCGATCAACCCGCAGGCGGGACAGGCGGATATTGCCACTCCGGGGCACGTCTTTCCGTTGCGCGCGCGCCCCGGCGGCGTGTTGGTACGTGCCGGTCATACCGAAGCGGGCTGTGACGTGGCGCGGCTGGCGGGGCATTATCCGGCCTCGGTCATTTGCGAGATCATGAAGCCCGACGGCGAAATGGCGCGGCTGCCCGATCTGGTGGACTATGCCGCCGAGCATGGGCTGAAGATCGGCACCATCAGTGACCTGATCGCCTATCGCCGCCGCCACGACAACCTTGTGGACCAGACCGATGCGCGCATGGTCACATCGGAATTCGGCGGCGAATGGGACATGCGGATTTTCACCGACCAGACGTTCGGGATCGAGCACGTGGCACTGATCAAGGGCGACATTACCACGCCCGAGCCTGTGCTGGTGCGCACCCATGCGCTGGATGTGTCGACGGATGTTCTGGGCCTTGGGCCGACGCCCGCCAGCGAGTTGCCGCGCGCGATGGAGATCATTGCGAAGGAAGGGCGCGGCGTTGTGTGCCTGTTCCGCCAGCCCCGCAAGACGCTGAGCGAGGCCGAAGAAGAAGGTCCACGCACCGTCAAGAACACCGGGTTGGGGGCGCAGATCCTGTCAAACCTGGGGCTGACCCAACTGATCCTGCTGACCGACCACCCGCAAACGCGCTATGTGGGGCTGGATTCGTATAACCTTGAAATCACGGGCACCCGCCCGATCATGGGAGACGCCTGATGGCCGGAAACGAACAACATTACGTCTTGGACCGCCCCAGCTTTGACCGGCCGGTGAAAATCCTGATTGTCGTCTCGCCCTATTACAAGGACATCGCGGACAATCTGGTCGCCGGTGCCAAGGCCGAGATCGAGGCCGCTGGCGGCACTTGGGAACTGGTCGAGATGCCTGGCGCGCTGGAAATTCCCACCGCCATCGGCATTTCGGACCGCGCGTCGAACTTTGACGGTTATGTCGCACTTGGCTGCGTCATTCGCGGTGAAACCACGCACTATGAAACTGTCTGCAACGACAGCAGCCGCGCGTTGCAATTGCTGGGTTTGCAGGGGCTGTGCATCGGCAACGGCATTCTGACAGTCGAAAACCGCACTCAGGCCGAAGTGCGCGCCGACGCCAAGGGGCAGAACAAGGGGGGCGGCGCGGCCGCTGCGGCCTTGCATCTTGTCGCGCTCGCCCGTAAGTGGCGGGGCCAAAGCAAAGGCATCGGGTTCAAACCCGCCTCTGAGAACATCCTGCTTGCAGGCGACAACGACGGACCCACCACAGCATGACCCTCTCGGGCAATCAAAAACGCAAAATGCGCTCGGCGTCGCGGCTATATGCCGTGCAGGCGCTGTTCCAGATGGAACATTCCAGCATGACCGTCGAGGCGGTGCAGCGCGAGTTTCTGGACCACCGGTTCGGTGCGATCTACGAAGGCGACGAGATGCAAGAGGGCGACCCCGACCATTTCGGCCGCGTGCTGGAAGATGCGGTGAACTATCAGGCGTCGATTGACCAGATGACCGACAGGGCGCTGGTGGCCAAATGGCCGATTGCGCGGATCGACCCGACGCTGCGGGCGCTGTTCCGTGCGGCGGGGGCCGAGTTTCGCGACAGCGGCACGCCGCCCAAGGTTGTCATCGTCGAATACGTCGACGTGGCGCGCGCTTTCTTCCCCGACGGCAAGGAGCCCAGTTTCGTGAACGCGGTTCTGGACCACATGGCGCGCGAGGCGCGGCCCGAGGCATTCTGATGCGGGCGATGCAGGTCAGGGCGCTGGGTGCGCCGCTGGAACTGCATGACGTGGCCATGCCCGAGCCAGGTGCAGGCGAGGTGCGGCTGCGGGTTCTGGCCTGTGGTCTGAACTTTGCCGATACGCTGGTGCAGGTTGGCAAATACCAGGAAAAATTTGATCTGCCCGTGACACCGGGGATGGAGTTGTGCGGCGTGGTCGATGCGCTGGGCGATGGCGTAGACAGCTTGCGCGTGGGCCAGCGGGTTGCGGCCAATCCGGGGCATGGCGGGCTGGCGGACTATGCCGTGATGCCGGCCAGCGCCTGTGTACCGATCAGCGACACCATGTCTGACGCAGATGCGGCTGCGTTTTTGGTGGCCTATGCCAGCAGCCACATGGCGCTGGACCACCGCGCGCATTTGCAGGCGGGCGAGCGGCTGCTGGTGCTGGGCGCGTCGGGCGGTGTTGGCCTGACGGCGGTCGAACTGGGCAAGCTGATGGGCGCCGAAGTGATCGCTTGTGCCCGTGGCGCCGACAAGCTTGAGATTGCCCGCAAGGCCGGGGCCGATCATCTGATCGACAGCGACACCGATGACCTGCGCGAAATCGTGCTGGGGCTGGGTGGTGCGGATGTGGTTTATGATCCCATCGGCGGCGATCTGTTCACCGCCGCCATGCGCGCCTGTAACCCCGAGGCGCGGATATTGCCCATCGGTTTTGCCAGCGGCACGGTGCCGCAAATTCCGGCGAACATCCTGTTGGTCAAGAACCTGACGGTGATCGGTTTCTATGTGGGGGGCTACAAACGCTTTGCGCCCGACGTGCTGACCCGCAGCTTTGCCCAATTGATCGCGTGGTACGATGCGGGCCAGTTGCGCCCCCATGTCAGCAACGTGCTGCCGCTGGATCAGGCGAATGCAGGGCTGGACCTGCTGCGCACACGGCAAGCGACGGGCAAGGTCGTGATCGAAATCAGCGCAGCTTGACCTTGGCGCGCGCGACCATGCGCGCCTTTTTCTGTTCGCGCAGGAACACGAACAGGCCCGACGACAGGATCAGGATGATCCCGATCCAGACCTCGAGCACCGGCAGCTCTGAAAAGATCGCCCAGCCCCAGAACACCGCCAGCGGCAGACCCACATATTCAAAGGGTGCGACTGTGGCCGCATCGGCCATGCGGTAGGCCTGTGACAGGCAGTAGCCCACGGCCGCCGAATTCAGGCCCAGCCCGACAAAGGCCCAGATGTCGCCGGGCGCGGGCCAGATCCACGCGCGCAGCAGGAACAGCACCGAGGGGTTGTCAGACCCTTCGGCAAAGCGTCCGTCTCCGGCGATGACAAAGAACGACAGGGACACCAGAATGAACATGCCCTGAATATAGACCGACATCGCGCTGGCCTTGCTGGTGACGCCCAGCTTGCGGGTCATAAGCTGGTTCAGCGCATAGGTCAGCGCCGAAAGCACCGGCAGCAGCAACACCAGACGCGACACAGCCAGCTCACCCGCATCGGCCCAGGGGCGTTGCATGATGACAACCCCGATAAACCCGATCAGCACCGCGCCGATGCGCAGCGGTCCTACCTTTTCGCCCAGTACCGGGATCGACAACAGGGTGATGAACAGCGGGGCTGCGAAAAACAGCGCCGTGGCGTCGGCCAGCGGCAAGGCCGCCAGCGCCACGAAATAGGACATGTTGGAAACCACGATCAGCAGGCCGCGCAGCGCGTGCAGGCCGGGTGTGGTGGTGCGCAGGATCGACCAGCCGCCTTCGATTTGCACGATAAACAGCGTAATGATCACGCCGATGGCCGAGCGGACAAAGACGATCTCGTGCAGGGGGTAGCCGCCCGACAGTTGTTTGATCAGCATGTCGTTGATCGAAATGCACAAAATACCGATCAGGATAAAGGTAATGCCAATGTTGGCACGGTTTTGGGGCAGGGCTGTCATGGGTATAGCACTATCAGGATCGCGGCATCTGTCACCCCCTCTTGGCGCATCAGATGCAATGGGATATGACAAAATCACAGCCCAGAGGGAGCCAGCCAGATGAAAATGACCGACACGCGCCAGATCGACGCCCCGCCCGCCGCCGTTTACGCCGCTTTGCTGGACCCGGCGGTGCTGCAAGCCTGCGTGCCCGGCGCACAGGATGTCACCGGATCGCCCGAAGAGGGCTTCGAGGCGACCGTGGTGCAAAAGGTCGGCCCGGTGAAGGCCACGTTCAAGGGGCAGGTGACCCTGTCCGAGATGGTCGAGAACCAGTCGCTGACGATCACCGGCGAAGGCAAGGGCGGCGCCGCAGGCTTTGCCAAGGGCGGCGCGGATGTGCGCGTGACCGAAAAGGACGGCGGCACCGAGCTGAGCTATGACGTCGAGGCCAAGGTCGGCGGCAAGCTGGCGCAATTGGGCAGCCGCATTATCGACGGGTTCGCCAAGAAAATGGCCGATCAGTTCTTTGACAACTTCAAGGCCGCCGTCGAAGGCCCCGCACCCGAAGAGGCCCCCGTCGAACAGGCCGAGGCCGAAGGCGACGCGCCCAAAAAGGGATGGCTGGGCCGCCTGACCGGCAAGGACTGACCGCACGTCATGCACGCTAGGCAGTGAAACGCACAGGTGTCTGTGCGTTCCTGCGCTGGTCATGACGCTCTTGGCGCATTAGATACCTTCTCCGAAGCTGCCGGAGGCCCGCATGTCCACAATTCTTGAAATTCGTGATCTGAAGAAATCCTATGACGGTGGGTTCGAGGCGCTCAAGGGCGTGAACCTGTCCATCGAGGAAGGCGAGATTATCGCCCTGCTGGGGCCGAACGGCGCGGGCAAGACCACGCTGATCTCGGCGATTTGCGGCATCGTCATGCCAACGTCGGGCAGCGTCAGTGTGGGCGGCCACGACATCGGCACCGACTTTCGCGCCGCGCGCACGCTGATCGGGCTGGTCCCGCAAGAGGTGGCGCTGGAGCCGTTTGAAAAGGTCATCAACACGGTGCGTTTTTCGCGCGGTCTGTTTGGCAAACGCGGCAATGACCCGCTGATTGAAAGCATTCTGAAACGTCTGTCGCTTTGGGACAAGCGCAACAACCAGATCAAGGAACTGTCGGGCGGCATGAAACGCCGCGTGCTGATCGCCAAGGCATTGGCACACGAGCCGCGCGTGCTGTTTCTGGACGAGCCGACCGCCGGCGTGGACGTGGAATTGCGCAAGGATATGTGGGAGATCGTGGCCGATCTGAAAGCCGACGGCGTCACCATCATCCTGACCACCCATTACATCGAAGAGGCCGAAGCCATCGCCGACCGCATCGGCGTGATCGCCAAGGGAGAGATCCTGTTGGTCGAGGACAAGGATGCGCTGATGCAGCGGATGGGCAAGAAAGAGCTTGAAGTGCAACTGAGCGCGCCGCTGGATGCGCTGCCCGCCAGCCTGCAATCTGAACATGTGCGTCTGGGCGCCGACGGCGACAGCCTGATCTATACCTACGACACCCGCGCCGAACGTACGGGCATCACCAAACTGCTAAGCGATGTGGCCGCCGAAGGGCTGGTCCTGCGCGACGTGGTCACGCGGCAATCCTCGCTTGAGGATATTTTTGTGACACTGGTCAAGGAGGACGCGGCATGAACTGGACGGCGATAAAATCCATCTATGTCTTCGAGATGACGCGGTTTTTCCGCACTTTTCTGCAATCGCTGATCTCGCCGGTGCTGTCGACCTCGCTGTATTTCGTGGTGTTCGGTGCGGCCATTGGCAGCCGCATCAACGAGGTCGAGGGCGTCAGCTATGCCGCGTTCATCGTGCCGGGGCTGATCATGCTGTCGGTGATGACCCAAGGGATCTCGAACGGCTCATTCGGCATTTATTTCCCCAAGTTCATCGGCACGATCTATGAACTGCTTTCGGCGCCCGTGAACTTTCTGGAAATCGTGGTGGGTTATGTGGGGGCTGCGGCGACCAAGGCGATGTTCATCGGTATCATCATCCTGATCACCGCGTTTTTCTTTGTCGATATTCAGATCATGCACCCCGGTGCGATGGTGTTGTTCCTGATCCTGACCTGTATCAGCTTTTCGCTGTTCGGTTTCATTATCGGCATCTGGGCGAAGAATTTTGAACAGTTGCAACTGGTGCCCCTGCTGATCGTCACACCCTTGGTGTTTCTGGGCGGATCGTTCTATTCGATCTCGATGCTGCCGCCCGTCTGGCAGGCGATTTCGATGTTCAATCCGGTGGTCTACCTGATCTCGGGCTTTCGCTGGGCGTTCTTTGGCATTGCCGATGTGCCGATTGGCACCAGCCTGTTGGCAATCGCCGGATTTACCGCTCTGTGCCTGCTGGTGATCGGCTGGATTTTCCGCACAGGCTGGCGCATTCGGGAATAAAGGGCGCTTGGCCTTGTTTGCCATGGCTGCGCTGTCTACATCAGCGGGATGAAACGCTTTATTCCCTTTATGAAATCCGACCCGACCGTCGCCGTGGTCCGCCTGCAAGGTGTGATCGCGGGCGGCACGCGCGGTACGTTGAACGACGCCAGCCTTGGGCCGATCCTTGAAAAAGCCTTTGCGCGGGGCAAACCTGTTGCGGTGGCGCTTGAAGTCAGCTCGCCCGGGGGCAGCCCTGTGCAGTCGTCGCTGATCGGCGCGCGCATCCGGCGGCTGGCCGAGGAAAAGAACATTCCCGTCATCGCCTTTGTCGAGGATGTCGCCGCCTCGGGCGGGTACTGGCTGGCCGCGGCGGCGGATGAGATTTACGCCGACCCGTCGTCGGTTGTGGGCTCCATCGGGGTCATTTCCGCGGGCTTCGGGATGCACGAGCTGATCGCCCGTTATGGCATTGAACGGCGCGTGCACACGGCAGGCAAGTCCAAGTCGATGAACGACCCGTTCCGCCCCGAAAAGCCCGAAGATGTGGCGCGCCTGGACCGGCTGTTGACTGACATCCACACCAATTTCATCGACCACGTGACCGCGCGGCGCGGCGCCAAGCTGGACAGCACCGAAGAGCTGTTCACCGGCGAGGTCTGGCTGGCCAAACGCGCCACCGAACTGGGGTTGATTGACGGTATCGGCCATTTGAAGCCGGTGCTTAAGGCCCGCTTTGGCGACAAGGTCAAATTCCGCCGCTACGGCGTGCGCCGCCCGTTCTGGTCGCGCTTTGGCGCGCAGGTGGTCGAGGACGCGGGCCACATGATCGAAGAACGGGCCGCCTATGCCCGGTTCGGGCTGTAAGCCATGCTGTTCAAGATCATCGTTCTGTTTTTCGTGTTTATCGCGGTGCTGGGATTTTTCGGCAAAATGCATTGGCTGGGCGGCAAACGCCTGAGCCAGTCGAAATGCCCAAGCTGTGGCCGTTACCGCATTGGCCGTTCCGCCTGTCCCTGTCTGAAAAAAGGCTGATTAATGATTTTGCCGTGGATACTGTCCGCCCTCGGGCTGGTGATTTTGCTGCTGGCGGGCGATGCGCTGGTCAAGGGGGCCGTGAACCTCAGCCTGCGTTTTGGTGTGCCTGCGTTGATCGTCAGCCTGACGATCGTGGCGTTCGGCACCTCCGCGCCCGAGCTTTTGATTTCCGTTCAGGCCATTCTGGACGGCGTGCCCAGCCTGGCGCTGGGCAACGTGGTGGGGTCGAACACCGCCAACGTGCTGTTGGTGCTGGGCCTGCCCGCACTGCTGGCGACCATGCACACGTCGGAATGCAATACGCGCAAGACATACCGGTTTATGATCATCGCGACGCTGGTGTTCATCGCGCTGGGCCTGCGCGGGGTCTATGACTGGATTGCGGGGATTGTCCTGCTGACGCTGATGGCGGGTGTGCTGTACGATGCCTTCCGCCAGACCCGCACACACCGCCGCGCAAACAAGGCTGCGCGTGCCGCCGCTGCCGCTGACTGTTGTGATGACGACGAAGACGTCGAGGGCGCCGATCCCGACATGAAAATGTGGATGATCCTGGCCTATCTGGTGGCCGGTTTGGTCGGCCTGCCGCTGGGCGCGCAACTGCTGGTCACCAATGCCACGATCATCGCGCAGACCTATGGCGTCAGCGACACGGTGATCGGCCTGACGCTGGTGGCTGTGGGCACGTCGCTGCCGGAACTGGCGACAACGGTGATGGCGGCCCTGCGCCGTCAGGCCGATGTGGCGCTGGGCAACGTGATCGGGTCCAATATATTCAACTTGCTGGCCATCATCGGCATCGCCACAATGGTCGGTCCGATTCCCGTGGACCCGCAGTTCCTGCAATTCGATTTCTGGGTCATGCTGGCGTCGTCGCTGCTGTTGCTGCCTTTTGTCTATTTCGGGCGGGACATCTCGCGGCTGTGGGGTGTGGTCTTGACCGGGCTTTATGCGGCCTATGTGTTGGCTGTATTGTTCTGCACCTGACACCCGAAAGGACCGCCCATGACCCGCATCGCCCATCCAAGAGGCCTTGTCACCGGAGCAGGTCACCGTCTGGGCCGCGCCATGGCATTTTATCTGGCGCAGCGCGGGCATGACGTTGCGGTGCATTATGCCACCTCGTCCGAGGGTGCGGACGAGGTTGCGGCACAGATCAAGGACATGGGCCGCCATGCAGTGGCCATTCAGGCCGATCTGCTGGACGAGGACGCCACGCAGGCGCTGTTCGGGCAGGCGGTCGAGGGATTGGGCGGGCCAGTCACCTGTTTGGTCAACAACGCATCGATTTTTGAATACGACACCATTCATTCGGCCACCCGCGACCATTGGGACAAACACATGGGCAGCAATCTGCGCGCGCCCTTTCTGCTGACGCAGCGCATGGCGGCCCAAGGGTTGCAGGCCGACACCGACGACAATGGCGAGCCTGTGGCAACGGGTCTGATCGTCAACATGGTCGACCAGCGTGTGCGCAAGCTGACGCCCGAGTTCATGACCTATACGCTGGCCAAGATGGGGCTATGGGCGCTGACCCAGACCACCGCGCGGGCGCTGGCCCCAGCGATCCGTGTCAACGCCATCGGCCCGGGACCGACACTGCAAGGTGCGCGGCAAAGCGATGGGCATTTCGCAGCGCAGCGGGCTGCGACCATCCTGAAGCGGGGCGCGAATGCCGCGGATATTACGGCGGCACTGGGCTATTTTCTGGACGCTCCTGCCATCACAGGTCAGTTGCTGTGCGTGGACGGCGGGCAGCATCTGGCGTGGCAGACGCCGGACGTTCAAGGTGTGGAATGACACGAATCACATTGGATTCGGGGGCTGGTAGCGCCCAAACTGACAGCGGGGTCCTGAAAGTTTTGCACTGCGTTAATATTCGTTACAAAACTGTTACGAAAAGACCTTTGTTTTCAGGGGCTTGCCTTTTGGACAAGAAAGTTTCCTTTAAAATCAATGACCTTCGGGTGTGCCTAAAAAACGGGCAGTTCAGCGAAACCTGCCAAAACCAACGGAAAATTCCCGACAGCGCAAAGTTGTCCAAAGACTTATCCACAGGAATGGTGGACATCAAAGTGCTTGAAGCGTCATCGGTATTTGTTGCAGGGCAACCTGTCGGAGATTCGGTCTGATCATGGCGCAGGACGATGTCGAAACACAGGGACCGGTGCCGCAGGGCCACAAGGTTATTCAGGCCTATCTGAAAACAATCGACTCCTCGCCGGGCGTCTACCGGATGCTGGATAGCGAAAGCCGTGTGCTGTACGTGGGCAAGGCGCGCAACCTGCGTGCGCGCGTGTCGTCCTATGCGCGGCCCACCGGACACAGCGGCCGGATTGCCCGGATGATCGACAACACCGCGTCGATGATGTTCCTGACCACCCGCACCGAAACCGAAGCGCTGCTGCTGGAACAGAACCTGATCAAGCAGCTTAAACCCAAGTTCAACGTGCTGCTGCGCGACGACAAAAGCTTTCCCAACATTCTGGTGACGGCTGACAGCGATTATCCGCAGATCAAGAAACATCGCGGGGCGAAGAAAGAGAAGGGCGCCTATTACGGCCCCTTCGCCAGTGCGGGTGCCGTGAACCGCACCCTGAACCAGTTGCAGCGTGTGTTCTTGCTGCGCGACTGTTCCAATTCGATGTTCGAAAGCCGCACGCGCCCCTGTCTGCAATACCAGATCAAACGGTGCAGCGCGCCCTGCGTGGGCAAGATCAGCCCGCAGGACTATCAGCAGACCGTGCAGGACGCCGAAAAATTCCTGTCCGGCAAATCCACCGACATTCAGGCGCGTCTGGGCCGCGAGATGGCGCAGGCGTCCGAGGATATGGAGTTCGAGCGCGCCGCCGCCTTGCGCGACCGGATCAAGGCGCTGACACAGGTGCAGACGGCCCAGGGCATCAACCCCCGAAACGTGGACGAGGCGGACGTGATCGCGCTGCATCTGGAGAACGGACAGGCCTGCGTTCAGGTGTTCTTTATCCGTGCGGGGCAGAACTGGGGCAACCACGACTATTACCCGCGTGTGGGGGCGGACGTGGATGCCGCCGAAGTGCTGGAAGCGTTCGTGGGCCAGTTCTACGACACCCGCGAGCCGCCGCGCCAGTTGATCCTGTCGAATGCGGTCGAAAACCCCGATCTGATGGCTGACGCGCTGAGCCAGAAGCTGGGTCGCAAGGTCGAGCTGCTGGTCCCCCAGCGTGGCGAAAAGGCAGAGCTGATCGACAGCGCCCTGCGCAACGCCCGCGAAAGCCTGGCCCGCAAGATGGCCGAAACCGCCACCCAGGCGCGGCTGTTGCAGGGCGTGGCCGAGGCGTTCGAGCTGCCCAAGCCTCCTGCGCGGATCGAGGTATATGACAACAGTCACATCCAAGGGGCCCATGCCGTGGGCGCGATGATTGTGGCGGGCGCCGACGGTTTTCTGAAAAACCAGTACCGGAAGTTCAACATTCGTGGTGATGAACTGACGCCGGGCGACGACTTTGGCATGATGAAAGAGGTGCTGAACCGTCGCTTCAAGCGCCTGTTGAAAGAAGACCCCGACCGCGCGCGCGGCATGTGGCCCGACCTGCTGCTGATCGACGGCGGGGCCGGACAGGTCAGCGCCGTGCGCGAGATCATGGAAGAGCACGGCGTCGGTGACATCCCGATGGTGGGGGTGGCCAAAGGGCTGGACCGCGACGCAGGCAAGGAAGAATTCCACCGCACCGGCAAGACGGTCAAGGCGCTGCGTCACAACGATCCGGTGTTGTATTTCATCCAGCGTATGCGCGACGAGGCGCACCGCTTTGCCATCGGCACCCACCGCGCCAAACGGTCCAAGGCCGTGGGGGCCACGCCGCTGGACGATGTGCCGGGCGTGGGTGCCGCGCGAAAACGTGCGCTGCTGGCGCATTTCGGCTCGGCCAAGGCGGTGGCGCGGGCCAATCTGGCTGACCTCAAAGCCGTGGATGGCGTGTCGGCGGCGCTGGCACAGAAGATTTACGATTACTTCCAGACGGAATAATCGGGATCACCCGTAATAACCTTGCGATTCACATCCAATTCGATCTTGCCTCTGCCGCGCATTCCTCCGACCTTGCGTGCACACAAACAAAGGTTTCGACATGCCCCTGATGCAAGGTTTCCCTCCCGCCCTCGAAGATCGCGCCACGCTGGCCAACTGGCGCACGCGGCCGTTCAATGCTTGGGCGTTTCACCATGTGCGCGAAATTGTCCCCTCGGCCGAGATCCGCAATGATCCGGCGGGCGTGCGGGTGCTGCCGCAGGGCGACACCGACCTTGCGGCGGCCGATCTTGAACAGGCGGTCAGCGGCATGGCCAACGACGCGCTGGTGATCCTTCACAAGGGACGCGTCGTGCACGAAAGCTATCGCAACGGCATGACGCGGCGCGATCCGCATATCCTGATGTCGGTGTCCAAATCCGTGCTTGGGCTGGTCATGGGCACGCTGGTCGACCGTGGCGAGGTGGCGGTGGATGATCTGCTGACCCAATACCTGCCCGAACTGTCCGGCACCGCCTATGCAGGGGCCACGGTGCGCCACGCGCTGGATATGCAGGTGGGGCTGCTGTTCGAGGAAGATTACACCGCGACCAGTGGCGTGATCGTCGATTACCGCAAGGCCGCCAACTGGAACCCGTTGGCACCGGGCGACGCGGCGGGCGATTTGCGCAGCTTTCAGGAACGTCTGACCGATAGCACCGGCCCGCATGGCGAAACGTTCTATTACGCGTCGCCTGTGACCGACATGCTGGCATGGCTGATGGAGCGCGCCACCGGAATCCGCTTTGCCGACCTTATCTCGGAACGTCTGCTGGCACCGATGGGGGCCGAGACGCCGGGCTATATCACGGTTGACCGCATCGGGGCTGCACGCGGGGCCGGGGGCATGTGTCTGACGGCTCGCGATCTGGCGCTGATCGGACAGTTGATGATCGAAGGCGGCGCGCGGGACGGGGTGCAGATTATCCCCAAAGCCTGGATCGACGACATCATCACCCAAGGTGACAACGCCGCCTGGAAGCGTGGCGATTTTCTGGACAAGTTTGACAATCAGGATATGCATTATCGCGCCAAGTGGTATGTGCACCCCGGTGACACGCCGCTGATCCACGGGCTGGGCATTCACGGGCAGTACCTGTTTGTCGATCCGGTGCGCGAACTGTCCATCGCGTGGTTCTCGTCCGAAGACACGCCCACCGATCAGGGATGGATGGATCATGTGATGGGGGCTGTCGCCCGTATCCGCGCCGCCATTCCCATCTGACCCTTTTCCTAAGGTCCGCAAAAGGATACCACTTTGAAATGATCTGGAACCTGCCCAACACCCTGACCACCCTGCGCTTGCTTGCGGCCCCTATGGTTGCGGTCATGTTCCTGTTTTTCCCACGCTTCTATGCCGACTGGTTCGCGCTGGTGCTGTTTGTCAGTGCTGCGGTCACCGACTGGTTTGACGGCTATCTGGCGCGCGCGTGGAAACAACAGACCAAGTTGGGGGCGATGCTGGACCCGATTGCGGACAAGGCGATGGTGGTGATCGCGTTGATGGTCATCATCGGCTTCTCCAGTTGGAAAGCGTCGCTGGTGCTGCCGACGACGATGATCCTGTTCCGCGAGGTCTTTGTCAGCGGGTTGCGTGAATATCTGGGCGATGTTGCGGGCACCTTGGCGGTGACCAAGCTGGCCAAGTGGAAGACCACTTTGCAGATGATCGCGATTGCGGTGCTGTTCTCGCAGGGGGTGTTTGAACACTACAGCGTGTCGGCCGGCGGGTTGGGGTGGAAACTGTTGCTGGCGGAATGGTCGGGCCTTATTGGCCTTTGGTTGCTGTGGGTCGCGGCCGCGCTGACACTGATCACCGGTTGGGATTATTTCCGCAAGGCGCTGCCGCATCTGAAGGAGACTGTCTGATGGAGGTGCTGTACTTTGCGTGGGTCCGCGAACGCATCGGCCTGCCGCGCGAAACCGTCGACACACAGGCCGCGACGGTCAACGACCTGGTGACCGAGCTGCGCGCGCGTGAAGACCGCTATGATCTGGCGTTTTCCGACCTTGGCGCTTTGCGCGTGGCGCTGGACCAGCAACTGTCCGACTTTGATGCGCCGCTGGCAGGTGTGCGCGAGGTTGCGTTTTTTCCACCGATGACGGGCGGCTAGGCCATGCGGATCACCGTGCAAGAGGCGCCTTTCGATCTGGGGGCCGAAGCCAACGCCTTTGCTGCGGGGCACACGGATATGGGCGCGATCGTGACCTTTACCGGCGTTGTGCGCGATCTGCCGGACGACCCGTTGGTGGCGATGGAGATCGAACATTATCCCGGCATGACCGAAGCGGCGCTGACCGATATTGCCACGCGTGCGCAGGACCGGTGGAGCCTTGGCGATGTGCTGGTGATCCACCGCTTTGGCCGGATGGCACCGGGCGAGGCGATCATGATGGTGGCCACTGCCGCCCCGCACCGTCGTGATGCGTTCGAGGCGGCGGAATATCTGATGGATTTCCTGAAATCCCGCGCCCCGTTCTGGAAACGCGAGATTACGGCCAATGGCGCATCCGAGTGGGTCGAGGCAAAGGATGCCGACGAGGATGCACTGAGCCGCTGGTAGGCGAGAGACTAACCGGCCTGATTCTTCTCGATATAGGCACGCATTTCTTCCGCCTCGTGACGGGCGTCGCGCAGGCCGTCCATGGCGGCGCGCAGTTCGGCCTCGGTCTGGCTCAGTTGGTTGGTCAGCTCGGCTTCGCGCTGTTGCAGATAGGTGATCGCCTGATCGCGCGTCTCTTCGGCCTCGTGCAGTTCCTGGCTCATCCGGTCCAGTTCGGCCACATCGCCCTGTGCCACGCGGCTGAACCGGTGCACCAGCCAGTTTGCGAACCAACCAAGGCAGAAAGCCACGAATAGGATGATGGCTGTCGCGATAACGAATTCTGTTCTGCTCATTCCGTCGCGTCCCCTGACGAGTCGTCTGACGCATCGCTGTCTGCTGCGTCTTCGGCGCTGTTATCACCGCTTTCGGCGAGGCTTTCCAGAGTAGTTTGCGGCGCGGGCGCACTTGCTTCGGGCTTAATCAGCCAAAATTCGATGCGCCGGTTGGCTTCGCGGCCCTCTTCGGTGTCGTTGTCCTGAATCGGGCGTTCTTCGCCATAGCCCTTGGCCTCGTAGGTCGCGGTGCGCACACGGCGGGCGCGCAATTCGTTCAGAACCGATTGCGCGCGGGCCTGGGACAGCGACAGGTTCATCTCTTCGCGGCCCTGGCTGTCGGTGTGGCCCTGGATTTCCAACCGCAACTCGCCGCAGATTTTCAGCACCTCGGCAATCTCGTCCATTGTCGACAGGGTGCTGGCGTCAATCGTGGCGCTGCCGGGTTCAAAGTTGATCTTGCTGACATCGGTGATCGCCTTGATCTGCGCCAGGCATTCATCAGGCGTGGGAATCGCGGCCTGCGGGTCCAGCTTTTCCTGGTAGGTCACGTCGATCTCGAAATCCTCGGCCTCTCCCAGTTTGGCCGCCAGCAACGACGCGATCTTGGTGCTGGCGTCGGGATCGCCGGTGTTGCCCGAGATGGTCAGTTTGTCGGGGGTGACAGTGACCGCGCCGTTCGACAGGTTCGACAGCGATTCCAGCCCCGCCAGCACGCGCGTGGACCAGTCGGCTGGCAACCCTTCGACGATGCGCGCCGCAGTATAGACCCGGTCCGAGCCAAAGCGCGACTTGGCGTAGCTGTCCGCGACGTTGCGCAGGTTTTCGTTGCTGAGACGCCCGCGCAACTGCACCTGACCCTCGGGGGACAGGGTGGCCACGAATTCAGGCGGGCCCTGATCGGGCGCTTGGGTTTCGGGCAGCTTGGCATAGAGGGCGAACACCTCGGGCAGCTCGTTTTCCAGCTCGCCCACCACGGTGTCGAATGTGCCCTGGGCGGTGCCCCCGGCGGCCAGCAGCGTCACGTCGGCGTCCGAAAAGGTGACCGAGCCGCCGCCGATCTTGGCCAGTGCCGCGATGGATTGTTCGACGGCCTGCGCCCAGTTCGGAGAGGGCACGCCCATGCCGACGGTGCAGCGACCCGTTGCGGTCATGCCTGCGGCAACTGCGGCGTTCAGGATGCGGGTGCGGGCCTTTTCTGTGTCGGCGCTGCAGGCGTCAAAGCGTGCGCCGTCCTCGTCGATCAGAAACCGCAGGGTAAAGGGCGTGATCACGGGGCGGGGGGCGGCAATGTTCAGTGACAGGCGCAACCCCGGAGGGGCTGCGGCCTTGAGCGATTTTTCCAGCGCCAGCTTATCCTTGGTGCTGTCGGTGATCGCGGTGATCGCCACGCGCCCGGCGCTGACCGACACTTTGGCGCGCGGCAGTTGTTCCATCGCCACCAGCGCAAAGGCCAGCGCGTCCTCCCAGCCTTCGGGGGCGGGATAGTCGGCGGTTTCGATCAGGTCGGCCACCGGCGTGTTTTCTCCGGCCATGGCGGAAAAGCGGTCGTTGATGGTGTCGCGGTCGGTGCTGCTGGGGATCAGGCCAATGACGGAAATGCCCGCATCGTTGCGCAGGATCTCGGCGGAAAAGCGGGGCGGGCGGATGGCGGCGACGGCCTTGGCTTCCATGCCGTCGATCACGCGGGCGGCGTCGACGATGGTGCCTGCGGTGGTCAACGCGGCAAAGCGTTCGGCCTCGGTCGGGGCGATGCCGGTCAGCGTAACGGTCAGACCGTCGGCCTGCACCTCGGCCCAGGTGGTCCCTGCATCGTCCAGAGCATCCCGTACCCCGATCTCTGATGTCTCCTCGATCAGCTTGACCGAGAAATTTGCCGCCACGATGGCGACCAGTGCGGCCGCGACAAAGGTAGAGGCGATGATCAGAGCCGAACTGAGACGCATGAGTTTTCCAAGGGCAGTGACTGTCTGGGAACTTGTTACGCGGCCCATGCCCTTGTTTCAATCACGCCAGCAGGCTGGCCGCAAAAAACACCAGCGGAATCATGCCGGTGTCGCGGTTGGCGCGGAAAAGTTGCAAACATTTTCCCGCATTGCTGGCATCAAAGCCACGCAACTGCCAGGTCATGTGCCAGCCCATCGCCCACGGTCCGATCAGCGCAATCCCCAGCGCCAGACCCGACGCGTTGGGCAATGCGGCAAAGATCACCGCGATGCCCATCAGCCCCACGGTGGCCATCAGGAACCGGCGCAGCCACTGCGGCGACTTTTCGGCAAACAGGCGGGCGGTGGATTTGACCCCGATCAGCGCGTCGTCTTCGGTGTCCTGATGGGCATAGATCGTGTCGTAAAACAGCGTCCAGGCAATGCCTGCCACGTACAGGACCACGGCGGGTGCCGCCAGCGATCCGGTGTGCGCCACCCAGATCATCAGCGCGCCCCAGTTGAACGCAAGACCCAGAAACACCTGCGGCCACCACGTGAAACGCTTGGCAAAAGGATAGACGGCAACCGGCAGCAGCGCCAGCACGCCCATGCCTATGGCGGCCGTGTTAAACGTCAGCAGGATCAGGAAGGCCACCAGGGCCTGAATGCACATCCACACCAGCGCGCCGCGCACACTGACCTGACCCGACGGAATGGGCCGCGAGCGGGTCCGTTCGACCGAGCCGTCAATGTGGCGGTCGGTGATGTCGTTCCACGTACACCCCGCGCCGCGCATCAGGAACGCCCCCAAGCCACAGGCCACGATCAGCCAAAGGTCGAACCAGCGCGGGCTTTGGTCATACAGTATAGCCAGCGCCAGTCCCCACCAGCAGGGCAGCAGCAACAGCCACGTGCCAATGGGCCGGTCGGCGCGCGACAGCCGCAGATAGGGGCGCGACCATGCGGGCGCCCAGTGGTCGACCCAGTTGCCGCTGACCGCATCGGCGACCGATCCTTGGGCGCTTGCGTTTTCTGCGGCCTCTGCCTCTGGTGCGGGGCGATTGTCTTGCATATGTATCTGCCTATGAGTGACGCGAAAATCCGCCTTTATGTAGACGCACCCTTGGGGCAGGGGCAAACGGTTCCTCTGAACCGCGATCAGGCGCATTACCTGTTCGGGGTGATGCGGCAGGCCGTGGGCGGTGCCGTGCTGCTGTTCAACGGGCGCGACGGCGAATGGCGTGCCGACATTACTCAGGCGGGCAAACGCGGTGGCGAACTGACCTGCGTGGCGCAAACCCTGCCGTTGCAGATGCCGCCCGACCTGTGGCTGATGTTCGCCCCGATCAAAAAGGCGCGCACCGATTTCATCGTCGAAAAGGCCGCCGAGATGGGGGCCGCGCGCATTGTGCCGGTGATGACCGAATTTACCAACGCAGGCCGCATCCAGCGCGACCGCCTGCAAGCCCACGCGGTCGAGGCCGCCGAGCAATGCGGCGGCACCTATGTGCCCGAGGTGACCGAGGCACAAAAACTGGGCCGGATGCTGGACGGCTGGGACCCCGCGCGCAAAATCTTGTTCTGCGACGAGGCGCTGGCGGGGGATTCACCCGATTTGCCCACAGGGGCCGGCCCCTGGGCGATCCTGATCGGCCCCGAGGGCGGATTTTCCGACAGTGAACGCAAACGCCTGCGCGGGCTGGACTTTGCGCATCCCGTCGCGTTGGGGCCACGGATATTGCGGGCTGATACGGCCGCGGTTGCGGCGATGACGCTGTGGCAGCGGGCGTTGGGGGATTGGAGATGACCGCGCAATCGGGGCGCTGCCCCCGGCCTGCGGCCGTCCCCGGGATATTTATGGCCAAAAGAATTTGGACAGGTGCGCCATGGCAGTAGGATTTTTCCGCCCCGAGGCTGTGGCGGCCGTGATGCGCTGGCGCGAGGTGCTGGTTGGTGTGGGTCTGGCCGTGCTGGGGCTGTGGTGGATTTTGGGGCCGGGGGATTTGTTGGCCCTGGTCGGTGCCGGTCTGGTGCTGGTCGCGGGCGGGCTGATCCTGATCGGCATCCAGCGCGGGCGGTTTCGCGGCCCCGGCGGCGGGGCGGGCGCTGTGCAGGTGGACGAAGGGCAGATCACCTATTTCGGGCCGCTGACCGGCGGTGCCGTGGCCCTGCGCGAGATGGAGCGGCTGACGCTGGACCGTGCGATGTACCCGCCGCACTGGCGGCTGGACCAGCGCGGGTCGCCTGCGTTGTTGATCCCGGTGAACGCGGCGGGGGCGGACGCGCTGTTTGATGCTTTTGCGACCTTGCCGGGGCTGCGCACCGAGCGGATGTTGAGTGAATTGAGCGAAGAGGGACGGGCGGCCGTGGTGATCTGGGAACGCACACCGCTGCGCCCGCAAGCCGTGCGGTTGCATTAGGACGCGTGTTCGCGGCGTTGCGCCTTGACACTTCTGCCCGTGCCCTACACCAAGTCTAACAAAGTACACGAAAGGCCTTTGCGCATGTCTATCCCACAGTCCGGCGGCGGGCCGATCGAACATCACGACCAACTGGCACAGTATCTGGCCGACGGCTGCAAGCCCAAGGAAGACTGGCGCATTGGCACCGAGCACGAAAAGTTCGGCTATATCAAGGACACGCTGGAACCGCTGCCGTTCGAAGGCAAACAGTCGATTGTGGCTGTACTTGAGGGACTGCGGGACCGTTATGGCTGGTCCGAAGTGCGCGAAGGCGGGCATCTGACCGGCCTTGAGCTGAACGGCGCGAACGTGTCGCTGGAGCCGGGCGGCGCGCTGGAACTGTCCGGTGCCCCGCTGGAAACGATCCACGGCACCTGTGACGAGGTCAACGACCACCTGCGCCAGGTCAAGGACATCTCGGACGAGATCGGCGTCGGCTTTATCGGGCTGGGCGCCGCACCGACGTGGATGCATGACGAAATGCCGCTGATGCCCAAGGGGCGTTACAAGCTGATGGATGCCTATATGGGCAAGGTCGGCACGATGGGGCGCACGATGATGCGCCGCACCTGCACGGTTCAGGTGAATCTTGATTTTGGGTCCGAAGCGGACATGGTGCAAAAGCTGCGCGTGGCGCTGGCCTTGCAGCCGGTGGCGGTGGCGCTGTTCGCCAATTCGCCGTTTTTCGAGGGCAAGCCCAACGGTCACAAATCATGGCGCAGCCGCGTCTGGCGTGATCTGGATCCGGCGCGCACCGGCATGTTGCCATTCGTGTTCGAGGACGGCTTCGGGTTCGAGGCATGGGTGCAATACGCGCTGGATGTGCCGATGTATTTTGTCTACCGCGACGGCAAATACATCGACGCGCTGGGCATGTCGTTCCGCGACTTCCTCAAGGGACAACTGCCCGCACTGCCCGGCGAAGTGCCGACCCTGTCCGATTGGGCCGACCACCTGACGACGGCTTTCCCCGAAGCGCGGATCAAGAAATTTATCGAGATGCGCGGCGCCGACGGCGGCCCGTGGCGGCGCCTGTGCGCGCTGCCTGCCTTCTGGACTGGTTTGATGTACGATCAGGGTGCGCTGGATGCGGCGTGGGATCTGGTCAAGGACTGGGACGCCGAAACGCGCGAAGGGCTGCGGGTTGCGGCCTCGGTCGACGGGTTGCAGGCACGCGTCGGTGACGTGTCGATGATGGACATCGCCCGCGTGTCGCTGGAAATTTCCAAGGCCGGCCTGCAAGCCCGTGCCCGTCCCGGTGCGGGCGGTTTGATCCCTGACGAAACCCATTTCCTGAACGCGCTGCACGAAAGCGTCGAGACGGGTCAGACACCTGCAGACGAACTGCTGGCGCACTATAACGGTGACTGGAACGGCGATCTGAACCGGATCTTTGCCGAATATTCGTACTAGGATCAGGACTTTGACAGGCTGATTTCCACGACGTCGACCGTGTCTGCGGGCTGGGCGACGCGGATGTTGTATGCATCCATATGCATGATCTGCGCGCCTGTAGGATAGTGCAGGCTTGGCGCCTCGCGGCCCAGAGACAGTTTCAGGCCGGTCGCCAGACGTGCGGCGGACTGGCCGACCTTTAGTTTGGCATCGCGGATGCTGCCTGCGCGGATAGCGCAACTGTCATGGCTGGCACCGCCCTGAACAACCCGCGCAACAAGCTGTCCGTTGGCGCTGTGCAGGGTCGTGCTGCCGTCTGCGTTGGTTTCATGGCTTTCGAACGCACCGCTGTTCATCAGCCCGTCCAGCGCACGGGCCGGATCATCCGCATGGGGCACGCAGTGGGTCAGAAACAGCTGTTCGGCCTGTCCGACCAGCGGTGGGGGCGGGGCCAGACCGCCTTGGGCGCCTGCATCGGCAGGGATCATCACGGCGGTGGCAAGGGCCAGACAGATCAGTCGCATATCGGTACTCCTATCGGGGGCAGGGTGACGGTTGGCTGGCCTGTCGTCAACAGGCCAGCCGCGGTGTCTTAGGTCGCAGTTGCCGCAGGCGCGTCTTTGACCACGGCGCGCAGGGTGCCCACGGCATGGGTAAAGCCCAGTCCCAGACACAAGGCCGCCAGCCCCAGCGCCAACATCAGCCCAGCGGCTGGTTCGGATTTGACCAAGGGCAGTGCGCCACCAATCAACGCCACACCGCCTGCGCCAATGGCGCAAAATCCGGTGGCGATGGTCACTGCCGCCGCGCGGGCGGCTTGCCGTGCCGCGGGGCACTCACCCAGCAAGGTGCCGATTTTCAGGATCATGGCTGCCAGTGCAACCAGCATGCCAAAGGCAATGGCAAGGTATATCAAGGCAAGTATCAGCATCATATGTCTCCTTTGTGATGCAGGAATTCAATGTGGCACGCGGCTGAAATCGCTGCGCAACCGGTTGTAGATCCAGCCGAAGGCCCATCCCCACAGCGGCCCGAGGACCAGGCCGAAGCCTCCGAAGAACAGGGCGAAGATCGCCGCGTCGCTGTTTGGGACCAGCAGGCCATAGACGTAGCCTGCGGTTGCGCCAGCAATCACGACGGTGAAGGCCAGAGTTATGATCCCCCCTGTGTCACCAACGCGAAAGCGCAGATGGATCAGCAGTGCTGGGGTGGCCAGAAGCAGATAGATCGGCCCGCCGAACACCAGCGCAAAGACCGGGATAAAAAGGGCCCAGAACCCCAGCAACGCCACCATCAGCGGTGCGCCGAACAGGGCGATGAAAAATGCCACCGGATCAATCAGGTAACGGGGGCTGGTGCGGGGTGCGCTCCAGAAAATTTCGTCGTAATTTGCAGTTATTTCTGTCATTTCAGAAATCTCCAATCGTGAAAAAATCACTCCGCCTCGGGTTTCGATTTCCCCTTGGGGATAAAGCGGGCAATGCGCGCGCCCATCTTGAGCAGGGTCAGCTGCACGCCGCGCGGAATGCGGTCGATGTCGGTGTACCAGTCGTCAAACAGCTGCATCGTCTCCAGCGTGTCGTCGATGCGCTTTTGAACGGCGGCGGGGGTGGCGTCGGTCGCGGCCTGTGTCTTGACCTCGCGCAGCGCGGCCAGCGTCGGCGCATATTCCCGTTCGCGGCGTGTGCGCACCACGGTCTGGACCAAGTCGAACATATCGCGGATCGAATGGAAATGATCGCGGCGGTCACCCAACTGGCGGCTGGCCTTGACCAGCCCTTGGGCTTGCAGCTCTTTCAACCCGGTCGAGACGTTCGAGCGCGCGAGGTTCAGCAATTCGCATATATCCTCTGCGGTCAGCGGCTCGGGCGAGATGTGCAGCAGCGCGTGGATTTGCGCTACGGACCTGTTGGTGCCCCATTTGTTGCCCATCTCTCCCCAGTGGAGGATAAAGTCTTGCATGGCGGGGGTCAGGTGCATGTCACATCTCACTAATTTCTGTAATGACAGAAATATCAGAATTGATTGTCGGGTCAAGCCTGTTTTCGACCTGCGCTTCGCGGCACGCGGCACGCGGCTGGCAGTCAGGATTTCTGGCCGATCTTGGGTTCGGTGCCCTGACGGATGCGGGTGATGTTCGCACGGTGTCGCCAGAACACCAGCAGGGTCAGCGCAATGCCCAGCAGCAGCATGGTACCATTGCCCGACAGGACCAGCAGAAAGGTCGAGATCGCCGCGGCCATCAGCCCGCCCATGGAGGAGGTCCGTGTGAGGAATGCGGCCAGCGCCCAAGCGATGCAGCAGCCCAGGCCCACGGGCCAGGCCAGTGCCCACATCAGCCCCAGGAATGTGGCCACGCCCTTGCCGCCCTTGAAGCCCAGCCAGACAGGATAGCAGTGGCCCAGCATCGCCATCAGGGCGGCCAGTTGCGCGGCGTCTTCGCCTGCGTAGATGCGGGCCAGCAGCACGGCGACCACGCCCTTGCCTGCGTCCAGCAGCAGGGTCAGGGCGGCGGCCGTCTTGTTGCCGGTGCGCAGCACGTTGGTGGCGCCGATATTGCCCGATCCGATTTCGCGCAGGTTGCCCAGGCCCAGCAGTTGCGTCAGCAGCAGGCCAAAGGGGATCGACCCCAGTCCGTAGCCGATAAGGGCCCAGAGAATCAGCGTAAAGGTCGAGCTTTCGATCAGCGGCATTCAGGCCCCCATTTCAAACACACACGCACCGTCCACATATGTTGCCAGCACCTTACCCTGCATCCGCTGGCCGTCAAACGGCGTGTTGCGGGATTTTGATCGCAGGGTTGTGCGGTCCATCACAAAGGGCGCGTCGGCGTCGAACAGCACCAGATCGGCAGGCGCCCCGGCGGTCAGCCGGCCCGATGGCAGGCCCAGCCGGTTGGCGGGGTTCAGCGACATTGCGCGCCAAAGTTGCGGCAACTCGATCAGCCCTGCGTGCACCAGTCGCAGTGCGGCAGGCAGGAAGGTTTCCAACGCCACGGCGCCACTCGCGGCTTCCTCGAAGGGCAGGCGTTTGCTTTCTTCGTCTTGCGGCGTGTGCATGGACGAGATGATGTCGATCAGCCCCGAGGCG
The DNA here is from genome assembly GCA_034669925.1 of Sulfitobacter sp. Lineage (GTDB taxonomy): Bacteria > Pseudomonadota > Alphaproteobacteria > Rhodobacterales > Rhodobacteraceae > Pseudosulfitobacter. Next base: position 1,519,611 of record JAXMOM010000001.1, on the reverse strand, counting down.
ACGGCTTCGGCCACCGCCACGCGGTCGTCTTCGTCGCGCAGAGGCGGTTTCAGTTTGAAGAAGGTGCGATAGTCGGCCACGTCCAGCGCGTTCAGCGTCAGGTGGTGCACGGATGTGCCTGCGGTGATGTCGAGACCGTTGGCCTTGGCGCGTGCCAGCGCGGGCAGGGCGCGGGCGGTGGTGATCTGGTCGACGTGATAACGCGCGCCGGTCATCTCGATCAGCGCGATGTCGCGGTCCAGCGCCATACGCTCGGCCATCGGCGTCACCCCCGGAAGGCCGCGCAACGAGGCGAACTTGCCCGAGGTCACGCAAGCGCCCTTGCTCAGGCCCGGGTCCTGCACATGGGCAATGACAAGTGCACCCAGCGACCGCGCATAGGTCAACGCGCGCGAGAACACCTTGGTGTCGGTCACCACGTGGTCACAGTCGGTAAAGGCCACGGCTCCCGCGTCCAGCAGGAAGCTGATTTCGGTCATCTCGCGCCCCGCGCGACCCTTGGTCAGGGCGGCCATCGGCAGGACATGCACAGGGGCGGCTTCGCGGGCGCGACGGATGACGAATTCCAGCGTTTCGGGATTGTCGATGGCCGGATCGGTGTCGGGGCGGGTGACGATGGTGGTCACACCGCCAGCGGCGGCGGCAGCACCGGCGGACCGGAAGCTTTCCTTGTGGCGTTCGCCGGGTTCACAGACCTTGACGCCGATGTCGATGATGCCGGGGGCCAGGTATTTTCCGGCGCAATCGATGATGCTGTCAGCGCCATAGGTGTTCGGGTTTTCAACGGGTTGGGTCAGGATGTCGGTGATCTTGCCATCCTCGACCAGAAGGCCTCCGTCGATGATCTGTCCGATTTCGGGGTCGATCAGGCGGGCGTTGGTGAAGAGGGTCAGGGTCAAGGGGGTCATCCTCATTCCGGTGTTTACACAGGCTTTAGCGGGGATTGGGCAGTTGTGAAAGGGGAGAGGACCGGCGCTTAGGCCTGCTTTGCCGCTGCGACGGCGTCGCGGATGCGGTCGGCCAGGGCAGAGGCGGCCTTGGTCCCCACTGTGGTTCCGTCGCGGTGATCGTCCTGACACCGCACAGCGACGAGGCTGCCGATCTGACTGACCTCGACAATATCGCGCAGGGCGACCGCGCGGGCTTCACCTGATTTCGTGCGGCGGTCCTGAATGATCAGGAATTCGTCGGTCACGCGCAATTCGGCCACCACGTCATCGGCGTTTTCCCAGAAGGGTCGCGTGGCCTGTGCCACCCAGGCCACCGCCAACACCGCCCATGCCCAGACCGGCAGGGACAGTGCCCAGATGATCGCGACCATTGCGACACCCATCCAGAACAGCACCAGCGCCCGTGCCGCTGTCAGCGCCAAATCGCGGCGAAGGACCGTATGGGTGAAGGTCAGGCGATCCATATGACAAGGCCGGTGATCAGAAAGATCACCAACAAGGCCACGGTCGCCACCCGGCCCGACATGGCTGCGTCAGACACCGGTCTGCTGGCCTTGGGCGGGCCGCTGAACGGATCGGCCGAGGCGCTGCTGACGGTTTCGGTGGTGGTCCATTCCACGGGCGGTGCGCCGAAGGTGCCGATCAGCGTCAGGTTCGGTGTATCGGGCAGGGTCACGTTCAGATCGCGAAAGGCCAGCGACAGCACCACAAGAACATAGCCTTCGAGCGCGCGCAGGCGGCCCGCTTGGGGATCAAGCTGGGCGCGGGGGATGTCGTAGCCGGTGTGCAGGTAGTCATCCAGCCCCAGATCGCCCAGATCGGCCACACGGAACAGTTCGATATAGTCGGGGTTCAGGTCGTTCGCGCCCAGAAGTTTCTGAATGCCATGGGTGCCTTCGTCCAGGATGGCGCGGACTTCGGTTTCGGTCTTGTTGATGGCGAACAGGCGCAGGCGGCCACGTTCCATCGGGGGTATCTCGGCAAGGCTCATCTGATTGCCCTTTGCGGGTTATACTGGGTGCAGTTCAACATATGTCGCGCAGGCGACGGGACCAGTGTTAGGCCGCTGCGCGTTCGGCGCGCAGGTTTTGCGCCAACAGGTCCATCGCGGCCATGCGCACGGCTACGCCCATTTCCACCTGTTCCTGAATGACGCTGCGGTTGATGTCGTCGGCCAGTGTTCCGTCGATTTCCACGCCACGATTCATCGGGCCGGGGTGCATGACGATGGCGTCGGGCTTGGCATGTGCAAGCTTTTCGGAATCCAATCCAAACCGGTGGTAATATTCACGTTCGCTGGGGATAAAGCCGCCATCCATGCGTTCTTTTTGCAAGCGCAACATCATCACCACGTCCACGTCTTTCAGCCCTTTTGCCATGTCGTCGAAGACTTCGACGCCGAACTCTTCGATGCCCGAAGGCATCAGGGTCGGTGGTGCGATCAGGCGGATGCGGTTTTCCATCTTGCCCAGCAGCATGATGTTGCTGCGCGCCACGCGGCTGTGGGCGATGTCGCCGCAGATGGCGATAGACAGGCGGTGCAGGCGGCCCTTGGCGCGGCGGATGGTCAGCGCGTCCAGCAGCGCCTGCGTGGGGTGTTCGTGGCGGCCATCACCGGCGTTCAGCACGGCGCAGTTGACCTTTTGCGCCAACAGGTCGACCGCGCCCGATTGCGGATGGCGCACCACCAGCAGGTCGGGATGCATCGCGTTCAGGGTCATCGCGGTGTCGATCAGGGTTTCGCCCTTTTTGATCGACGACGCCTGCATTGCCATGTTCATCACATCGGCGCCCAGCCGTTTGCCGGCAATCTCGAACGACGCCTGCGTGCGGGTCGAGTTTTCAAAGAACATATTGATCTGGGTCAGCCCCGCCAGCGTGTCGGAATGTTTGGCGTTGCGGTTCAGGGTGACGTAATCGTCAGCCAGGTCCAGCAATGTCGTGATGTCTGTGGGGGCGAGCGGTTCGATGCCCAGCAGATGGCGGTGTTTGAAGGTCATGCGCGCGTCTCCCGAAGTTGCGGGCTTTATAGGGGCGCTGTCGGGGGGCGGCAAGCACAGGTGCGGATGCCCCTGCAACAGACGTTTTGTCTGGGCGCGGGGCGGCGTAGAGTGGGGGCATGGAATCACTTAGCTATCATGACGCCGCCGCGATGCTGGCCTGGCAGGTCGAACTGGGGGTGGACGAATGCATCATGGATGCGCCCGTCAACCGCTATGAAACCCCTGCCGCCGCCCCCAAGCCCAAGGCCGTACCGCAAGAGCCGCAGCGCGGGCCGGTGCGCTTTGTCGAGACGCAGGTGGATGTGCCAGCGCTGGCGCGTGCCGCCGCCGGGCAGGCGGGTGACATTGACGCGTTGCGGGCGGCCTTGGACAGCTTTGGCCACTGCGAATTGCAAAAGGGCGCGCGCAATCTGGTGTTCGCGGACGGTGATCCGGCAGCGCGTGTGATGATCGTGGGCGACGTGCCGACCCGTGACGAGGACCGCGCGGGCAAGCCCTTTGTCGGGGCCGAGGGCGCGATGCTGGATGCGATGTTTGCAGCCATCGGTATGGGGCGGGATATGGATGTGCCGCTTTATGCCACGCTGGCGCTGCCATGGCGCACACCGCAGGACCGCGCGCCCAGCGGCGAAGAGATTGCCATGCTGGCCCCGTTTCTGGAGCGTCACATCGTGCTGGCCGACCCGGATGTGGTTGTGATCATGGGCAATGTGGCAGCACAGGCGCTGATTGGGAAACCCGGCATCACGCGGATGCGCGGCACATGGAAAGAGGTGTGCGGCAAGCCTGCAATGCCGATGTTTGCGCCCGCCCATCTGTTGCGCAATCCGCTGGCCAAGCGCGAGGCCTGGGCCGACCTTCTGGACATTCAGGCGCGGTTGAACGCATGAGAATACTGGCCTTTTCCGACCTGCACCATGCCCGCGCACGGGCCGCCGATCTGGTGGCGGCCAGTGTCGATGCCGATCTGGTGATCGGGGCGGGTGATTATTGCAACATGCGTCATGATCTTGAGGGCGCGATGGCCTTGCTGGACGGGATTGCCGCGCCGCTGGTGCTGGTGCCGGGCAATGCGGAAAGCGTGGAAGAATTGCGCGCCGCCGTCCCGCGCGCCACTGTGCTGCATGGCGATGCGCATGACGTCGGCGGGCTGCGGCTGTTCGGTATGGGCTATGGCGTGCCGCCGACGCCCTTTGGCCAATGGTCCTGCGATCTGGACGAAGACGCTGCCGCCACGATGCTGGCGGGCTGTGAGGGGGCCGACCTGCTGATCTGCCATTCCCCGCCCAAGAGCGTGGTGGATGTGACCAGCGGCGGCGAGTCCGTGGGATCGACCGCGATCCGCGCGGCGGTCGAGCGTATCCAGCCCAAGCTGATGTTTTGCGGGCACATTCACGATTGCTGGGGGCAGGAGGGGCAGATTGGCGACACGCGAGTGGTCAACCTTGGGCCGACTGTGAACTGGTTTGACCTTGGGGCGTGACCCCGTGACATCGGATTGGAACCGACAATGACCGAATGGATCACCTTGCTGGCGTTTCTGCCTGCGGCGCTGGCGCTGAACCTGACGCCGGGTGCGGATATGATGTTTTGTCTGGGCCAGGGGCTGCGGTCCGGGCCACGGGCGGCGGTGGCGGCAAGTGCCGGCATTTCGCTGGGCGCGTTTATTCACACCGGTCTTGCGGGGCTGGGTCTGGGTGCCGTGGTGGCCACGGTGCCGGGCGCGTTCGAGGTGATCCGCTGGGCCGGCGTGGCCTATCTGCTGTATCTGGCGCTGCAACTGCTGCGCGGTGGCGATGCCAAGCGTAGCAAGGCGGGCGGATTGCGTGCCATTCAGGCGTTCCGCACCGGATTGATCGTGAACCTGACCAACCCCAAGGTGATCCTGTTCGTGTTGGCCTTCCTGCCGCAGTTCATTCGCCCTGACGGGCTGCCCGTGTTGGTGCAATTCCTGATTCTGGGGCTGGTGATGGCGCTGGGCGGTTTCGTGATCAACGGTGCCGTGGGCATCTTTGCCTCGGGGTTGGGGGCGCGGCTGGCGCGGGGCAGCCGGGTGTTGGATTATATCACCAGCGGTATTTTCGCGGCCCTGGCTGTGCGGCTGGCCTTGTTGGAGCGCAGCGCATGAGCCGGATTGACGAAAGCAAAGAGTTTATCCCCGTGCGCATCGCTGTGCTGACCGTCAGCGACACGCGCGCACTGGCCGATGACCGGTCTGGCGATGTGCTGGTGGAGCGGATTGCGGCGGCGGGGCATGTGCTGGCCGACCGCAAGATCATTGCGGACGAGCGCGCCGAGATCGCAGGCCAGTTGCGCACATGGTGTGCCGATCCGCAGATCGACGTGGTGATCAGCACCGGCGGCACCGGCCTGACGGGTCGCGATGTCACGGTCGAGGCGCACCGCGATGTCTATGAAAAGGAAATCGACGCCTTTGGCACGGTGTTTACCATCGTCAGCATGAACAAGATCGGCACCAGCGCCGTGCAAAGCCGCGCCACAGGCGGCGTGGCGGGTGGCACGTACCTGTTTGCGCTGCCGGGCAGCCCCGGTGCGTGCAAGGATGCGTGGGATGAAATTCTGGTCAAGCAACTGGATTTCCGCCACCGCCCCTGCAATTTTGTCGAAATAATGCCACGTCTGGACGAACATCTGCGACGGAAGTGATCCGCGCTTGCGTAACAGTGTCGTGGGGACCGGTTCCGTGGCGCGTATTCGTGCTATGATAACCGGTCTCTGACGGTACATGCGGGGCGTATAGGTATGACGACATGCGGTTTCTAAGGCAAAGCCTGATTGGTCTGGTTTTAACGGCACTGACGCTGGTTTTGCTGGTGTACGCCGCGAATCTGGTCCGCGGCGCGGTTCAGGACCGTCTGTCGCGTGAAACCAAGGCACCGCCGGCGCGCGAGCGTACCTTTGCAGTGACGTTGGTCAAGGCCGAAGCGGGCAATGTGGTGCCCGAGCTGGATACCTTCGGCCAGGTTCAGTCGCGCCGCACGCTTGAGCTGCGCGCGGCGGTGGCGGGGCGCGTGACCGAGATGGCCGACAGCTTTGAGGACGGCGGATCGGTGGCTGCGGGCGACGTTCTGGTGCAGCTTGATCCGGCGGATGCGCAATCGACGCTGGACCGGGTGCAGGCTGATATTGCCGACGCCAAGGCGGACCTGCGCGATGCGCAGCGGGCGCTGGAACTGGGCCGCGACGATCAGGCTGCGGCGCAGGAACAGGCCGACCTGCGCGACAAAGCATTCCAGCGGCAGGTCGATCTGGAAACCCGTGGCGTGGGCACGGCGGCGGCGGTGGAAACCGCGGAACTGGCGGCCTCTGCCGCGCGTCAGGCAGTGCTGACACGCAGGCAGGCGGTGACATCCGCCGAGGCGCGGATTGATCAGGCCAACACCACGCTGGCCCGCACCGAGATTGCGTTGGCCGAAGCGCAACGGCGGCTGGCCGATACCACGCTGCGCGCGCCTTTTGATGGCACGCTGAGCCTGACCAATGTGGCGCTGGGGCGGCTGGTGTCAGCCAACGAAAAGCTGGCCGACCTGATTGATCCCGACGCGCTGGAAGTGTCGTTTCGCGTGTCCACCGCGCAATATGTGCGTTTGTTGGACGATGCAGGCGAATTGCTACACGCGCCGGTGCGGGCAACGCTGGACGTGGCGGGGATTGATTTGCACGCCACCGGCGTGATCAGCCGCGCCAGCGTCGAGGCGGGCGAGGCACAGACCGGGCGGCTGGTCTTTGCCCGATTGGACAATGCGCGCGGGTTCAAGCCCGGTGATTTTGTGACGGTCGCGGTGGAAGAGCCGGAACTGCAAAACGTGATCCGTCTGCCGTCTTCGGCGTTGGGCGCGGACAATACGGTGCTGGTGCTGGACGATGGCAACAGGTTGGACACGGTTGCGGTGACGCTGTTACGTCGTCAGGGCGATACTGTGCTGGTGCGTGGCAACGGGCTGGAAGGCCGCGAGGTGGTCGAGGCACGCTCACCCCTTCTGGGCGCGGGCATTGCCGTGACCCCGCTGCGCATCGGGCGTGACGATCCGGCCCCTGCCGTGCCCGAGATGCTGGAGCTGAGCGCCGAACGCCGCGCGCGTCTGGTGGCCTTTGTCGAGGCCAACGACCGGATGCCGCAAGACGCCAAGGCCCGCGTTCTGGCGCAACTGGCTGAACCACAGGTGCCCGCGCAGATGGTCGCGCGTATCGAAAGCCGGATGGGCGGCTGAGCATGGCCCGCGAAATCCCCCGCGCCGCTGGCGGTATTCTAAGCTATTTCACCCGTCACCGGACGCTGGCGAACCTTCTGCTGGTGCTGATGCTGACGGCGGGGATCATGGCGATGCCGAACATGCGTGCGCAATCGCTGCCCGATGTGATTGTCGATAATGTCACCGTGATCGTCACGTGGTCCGGTGCCGGCGCCGAGGATGTGGATGCAGGCATTGTGCAACCGCTTGAGCCGGTGTTGCTCGCGGTCGAGGGCGTGGCGGGGTCAACCGCCACGTCGTCGGAAGGGCGCGGGACGATCTCGCTGGAGTTCGAACCGGGTTGGGACATGGGCCGCGCGACGGATGACGTGCAAACAGCAGTGGACGCCGTGACCACCTTGCCGGACGAGGCTGACGATCCCGTGGTGCGGCGCGGCGCATGGCGGGATCGGGTGACCGATGTGGTCATCACTGGCCCCGTGTCACCGCAACAGTTGGGCCTGTTTGCCGACGAGCTGGTGGCGCGGTTGTTTGCCGAAGGGGTCACGCGCACCACCATTCGCGGCGTGGCCGCACCGCAGGTTCTGGTCGAAGTGCCCTCGGAACGGCTGATTGCCTATGATGTCAGCATGGCCGACATCGCTGCGGCCATTGCCGCCGAGGTCGACGCCAATCCGGCGGGCGATGTGACAGGGGCAAATGCGCGGGTGCGCACGGGCACCGAAAAGCGCAGCGCGCAGCAGATCAGCGGCATTGTGCTGCGGTCGAATCCTGATGGCTCGAAGCTGACAGTGGGCGATGTGGCGCGGGTCGAGCAAAGCGGCGTGGACCGGTCGCGCGGTTATTTCGTGGGGCCAAACGCGGCCGTGTCGATCCGCGTGGACCGCACCGAAACGGGCGACGCCATCGCGATGCAGCACAGTGTCGAGACCGTGGCCGAAGCGCTGGAGGCGACGTTGCCGCCTGCGGTCAGCGTCACATTGATCCGCACCCGCGCCGAGGAGATTTCCGCGCGGCTGGATATTCTGATCGACAACGGGTTGATGGGATTGGGAATGGTGGTGGCGCTGCTGTTTTTGTTCCTGAACGCCCGTACGGCGATCTGGGTCGCGGCGGGCATTCCGGTGGCGATGATGGCGGCGATTGCGCTGATGTATGTGGGCGGGCTGACGGTCAACATGATCTCGTTGTTCGGGTTGATCATTACGTTGGGCATCGTGGTGGACGACGCGATTGTGGTGGGTGAACATGCGGACCACAGGGCCCGCTATTACGGAGAATCGCCCGTGGTCGCTGCGGAAACCGCGGCGCGGCGCATGGCGATGCCGGTTGTGGCGGCCACGCTGACCACGGTGATTGCCTTTTTCGGGCTGGTGGCTGTGGGCGGACGTTTTGGCGATCTGATCCGCGACATTCCCTATACGGTGATCGTGGTGCTGATCGCGTCGCTGATCGAATGTTTCCTGATCCTGCCCCACCATATGTCCCATGCCATCCGGCCAGACGGCCAGTCGCGGTTCAGTCTGGCCAAGTTGGCGGTGGGTCTGCTGACCGGCGCGGTGTTTATCGGTGGCGGTGCGATCCTGCTGTGGGCGTTGATCACGCGGCCCGAGGACGGGCTGTGGGCGTCTATTGTCTGGGACGGTTTGCGCGTCGCGGCCTATACGCTGGCGGGATGTGCGGTGGTGTTCGTGCTGTTGCCGCGCCGGGCCAAGGCGGCGGTTGTGCAACGCATCGGCACCGCGGGCATCGACCTGCCGTCCAAGATCGTCAACCGTGGCTTTGAATGGTTGCGCGACCGGTTGTTCCGTCCGTTCATGGCGGTTGTGATCTATGCCCGCTATGTTGTGCTGGCGGGGGTGCTGTTGGTGCTGGCCAGCCAGGTTGCCTTGTTCATCGACGGCAAAGTGCAATGGCGGTTCTTCAACGCGCCCGAGCAAGGGTCGGTGACCGGCAACTTTGCCATGGCCGAAGGCGCCACCCGTGCCGACAGCCTGGAGATGATGCGCGAGATGCAACGGGCGACCGAAGCCTTGGGCAAGTCTTACGAGGACCAGTATGGCCGCAACCCTATCGCCTATGTCATCGCCGAGATCGGCGGCAACGCAGGGCGCGCGCTGGCGGGGGCCGACACCAAGGATGCCGACCAGCTGGGTGGCATCTCGATCGAACTGATCGACGCCGATTTGCGGCCCTATTCGTCGTCTGCCTTTGTGTCAGAGCTGCAAGATATGGTGGTGCCGCATCCGCTGGCCGAAACCGTCAGCTTTCGTGGCTGGCGGTCGGGGCCGGGGGGGGATGCGCTGGACGTGCAGTTTTACGGCGCCAGCACCGATGTGCTCAAGGCGGCGTCCGAGGATCTGAAACGTGCAATGCTGCAATACCCCGAGGTGAGCGCGGTCGAGGACAATCTGGCCTATGACAAGGAAGAGCTCATCCTGGACCTGACGGCGCAGGGGCAGGCCTTGGGCTTTACCATCGACACGTTGGGGCGGGTGCTGCGCAACCGGCTGAACGGGATCGAGGCGGCGACCTATCCCGACGGGCCGCGCAGTGCCGCGATCCGGGTCGAGTTGCCCGAGGACGAACTGACGGCGGATTTTCTGGAACGCACGCAATTGCGCACCACGGCGGGCACCTATGTGCCGCTGGCCGATATTGTCAGCGTGGAGCGGCGCACCGGCTTTTCCACCGTGCGCCGCGAAAACGGCATCCGGCTGATTTCGGTCACCGGTGACATTTCCGAGGACGACCCGGCCCGCGCTGCCGAGATCGGGCGGGCGCTGGAAACCGAGATCCTGCCGCGCATCGCATCGGAACGGCAGGTCGATTTCCGGCTGGCGGGACTGAGCGAACAGGAGGACACATTCCTGAGTGAGGCGCTGACCGGGCTGATCCTGTGTCTGACGGGGATTTATCTGGTGCTGGCTTGGATTTTCGCAAGTTGGACGCGGCCCGTCGTGGTGATGGCGGTGATCCCGTTCGGGTTGGTCGGGGTGATCTATGGTCACAACGTCTGGGACGTGCCGATGAGCATTTTCACCGTGGTCGGCCTGTTGGGGATGACGGGGATCATCATCAACGATTCCATCGTTCTGGTGACCACCATCGACGAATATGCCGCCGAACGCGGGCTGATCCCGTCGATCATCGACGGCACCGCAGACCGGCTGCGACCGGTGATGCTGACCACGCTGACCACGGTGCTGGGCATGGCGCCACTGCTGTACGAGACATCGCAACAGGCGCAGTTCCTGAAGCCCACGGTGATCACGCTGGTCTATGGTTTGGGTTTCGGGATGGTTCTGGTGCTGCTGGTGGTGCCTGCGCTGATGGCGGCACAGCATGACGTGGCACGGCAAGTGCGCGCGATGCGGCGCGGGCTGCGGGCGCGGGGGCTGCGGTTGGTGCTGGTGCCGCTGTGGCTGGCGGTGCTGGTCTGGGGCGCTGTGACCGTGGGGCCGGTTCTGGTGACGGGCGCGATGTGGCCTGTGGTGGCTGGGCTATGGCCGTCGCTGGCAGGGGCCTCGCCGGGCGTGGCGGCACTGGTGCTGTTTGTCGTGGGGCTGCTGGCGGGCGTGGCGGCGGTCTATGTGCTGGCGGCGGTGGGCTATCAGGTGGCGCGCGCGCGTCGGGTTGGCTGAGGCCTGTAACGGGGGAGGGTCCTGACCCTAAATTTCTGATCGCACCCTGCTCCATTCTTCCCAAGCGTTTTCTGCGACTATGTCCGGGTAGCCACGAGCCTCGTCCATCTTTGTCGCTTCTGAATAGCTCATCGCCATACATGTCGCATTGTCTCTTATAGAAAGCACTTCAGCTTCTTCCAAAGGCGCGCCCTTTTTATCTTCCTGTGCCTTGAGGATTGCGACCAATGCGGGAATGAAAACAAGAACAAGAGGTTCCTCTGGTTTTTGTTCCTGCTTAGGCTTGAACAGCTTTCTAAGAAAATCCATGACTTCACTTTCGACAACCAAGGTGAAATGTCGAATCTGCGCCTTACAATGTCAACATTCGCTCGAAGCTGATCTCTGCCACAGCACTGGCCTATAGCACCTCCGAAAAAACTGAATCACTTCACGCTGCCTGAAATCGTAGATTTCAACGCGTTAACTGATGGCCGGTGTATCATGTTTTCCGAGATGTGCTTTAGGCGCCAAGGCCCAGCATCAAGATGCGCAGCGGCCGGCCTATCGGTGTTCGAAAGGTGAACCCCGGCCCTCTCGATCAACCCGCAGTGCACCCTTGAATATCGACCGCGTGCTTGCTGCCCAGAATGGTGATGCGCATCGCGCTGCGGTTGACGGCAAAGGGGCGGCCGGTGTTGTGCATCATCTGCGCCGTGGCGCTCAGCATGTTGCCGTTCCTCGTGGTCTGCGCCTCGGAGGTCCAGACGTCGGGGATGTTCGGCTCGATCACCGCGACTTCGGTGCCGCCGGACGAGGGGACCTGCACGCGCACGGTCACTTCCATACCGTCGTCCAGGGGTCGCAGGGTGCAGGTGGCGGCGATCACGCCCGCCTCGCGGCGCGAAAACGGTGCCTGCGCCAATGCAGCGGCAAGCGCAGGTACGGGTTTGACGGGGGCCGCATCCAGCGTGGCGTCAAAGTCGAGCCGGTGCGGCACGCAGATGTCCGAACACACGCCCAGATCCATTTCGCCGCGCAGGCGCACGGGGCGGCCCGGTGCCTTGGGCTGGATGTGCAGGGGGATCACCACGTGATCCTTGTAGCCGATCGAGCGCATTCCGTTCTGGTGGAACACATGCGGCGTGGGCCATGTAATGTCGATGCGGCCCACGTTGCGCGCGCGGCTCCAGTCGAATTGCGGTGGGATGCCCGCATCACCCGGTGCGCGCCAATAGGTTTTCCAACCGGGTTTCAGCGTCAGGTCCAGCCCCGCCACCATGCGCCCGTCGGGCAAGGTCCAGCCCTGGATGACCTGACCCCAGATGGGGGTCTCTTGCGCGACAGCGGCGGGCGCGCCCGAAAGCGCGGTCGACAGAGCCAGCACAAGGGCCGCGAGGTATGATCGTGTGTGGAACATGCCCGTTTTGTGACCTGTGCACACGCCATTGCCAAGTCACGTTTTCATCAGCCTTTGTTTCGCCTGATGCAGGCGCTGCCCCTTGCACGCGGGCGGCGCTATGCCCATTCTGGGGGGAGCCGATAGAAAACAGCGGGATGGCAATGACGGATCAAGGCATGGAACTGACGGGCAAGCTGCTGCTGGCGATGCCGGGTATGGGGGACATGCGGTTCGATCATTCGGTGGTTTTCCTGTGTGAACATTCCGCCAAGGGTGCGATGGGGCTGATCGTGAACAAGCCTGCGCAGGATCTGGCGCTGGGCGAGGTTCTGGAACAGTTGGACATCGAGGTCACACCGGACGTGCGCCAGATGCCGGTGCACTTCGGCGGACCTGTCGAAAGCTCGCGCGGGTTCGTGCTGCATTCGGGGGATTACACCTCGCAGTTGCAGACGCTGAGGATCGGCGACAGTTTTGGCATGACCGCCACGCAGGACATTCTGGAAGACATCGGGCGCGGCGCGGGTCCGGCGCAGTCGCTGATGATGCTGGGCTATGCCGGCTGGGGGCCGGGGCAGCTGGAGCAGGAGATTCTGGCGAACGGCTGGCTGACCTGCGACGCCCGCAGCGATCTGGTCTTTGGCAACAGTTCCGAGAAATGGCAAAGCGCGCTGAAGTCGCTGGGCGTTGATCCGTTGGGCCTGTCGGGGACAGCCGGGCGGGCCTGATCCCGCGGTCGCGGTGCAAAACCGTTGCCACAGGTCCGACCGTGATGCACTGATGTGCCCATGAAAGCTTTGATCGTCTTTATCACAGGTCTGGTCGTCTTTGGCGTGACCTTTGCCGGGTGGGTTTACCTGAACGGGCTGGGCTGCGGAATGAACCCGACCGGCTGCAGCGGGTTTTCCTTGAACTGGAGCGATTTCGAAGCGTTGCAGATATTTCTGCCGACCTTCATCCTTGGGGCTTTTTTGATGCTTTTGGGGGTGTGGATGTGGTGGCGGCGGTGAAGGACGATTTCACATTTGTGGAACGCGGCGTGGGCGAGCGCGGCTTTGCACAGGTGTACGACGAAAAGATCGCGCCGTTTTTGCGCGCGCAAGAGGTCGAGCGACAGGCGGCGGCGCGGCGCAGCACGTTCTGGGTCTGGATTGTGCTCTTGGTTGCGGCCGTTCTAGCCGTGCTGGCGTTGCGGCTGGACCCGCTTTTGCCGATATTTCCAGTGGCCTTTGGTGCCGGTATCGCGTTGTTGATCTATCTCAGCCGGGGCGCAGGGGTGAACGCCGAGGTGACAGCATTCATCCGCCCGGTGATCTGTGATTTCTATGACGACATGGCCTTTTCCGAAACCTACCCCGAGGGTGCATTTCCGGCGGGCACACTGCGGGATTTGGGTGTTATTCCCAAAGCGGACAGAAGCAGTACGGGGCCTTGCATCTCAGGCGACTGGAGAGGCGTAGCATATACGCTGACCAAGGCATCGTTTTCTGACGAATACCGTGACAGTGATGGCAAAGTTAAGCGAAACAGCCTGTTTGGTGGTATCGTGGTGGAGATCGAATGTCTGGAAGACATGCCCACGGTGGTGTTCTATCCCGACCTTGGCGAAACTTTGAACACTGTGATGAACTGGGTCACCCGTGTCAGCCGTCCAGCGCACCGGTTCGATTTTCCTGATGCAGCCGTCGAAGAGGTGTTCGAGGTGTACACCGACGACCCGCAAGAGGCGCGGCGACTGATGCACCCAGAATTTGGCGCCAAGCTGTTGCAGTTCGCGCGGGACTATCAGGCGTCCAAGACCTATGTCGCGGCGGCGTTTCAGGGGCGCAGGTTTTATCTAGCGATTGATCTGCCTCATGAGTTTATGGGGTTCGATGTGGCCGGCCAACCGCTGAGCGACTGCAACGGCAAAATCCACCGAGCCATCGACGATTTGATGATCCCTAGGCGGATCATCGACATTCTGCTGGACTGAAAGCTGCACTCGATTGGTGAAGGAGGCCTGATTCGGGAGGTAATTCTGCTTTCGAAGCCTGATTAAAATCAGCAGGTTGCCGCATTTTCCAAAAATTTACTGGACAGATGTCCAAAATGGTCGTCCCATTTTCTGACCGGCACTGGGAGGCGCCGTTTCAGGGAGGAGACTATCATGCCGACGCAAAAGTCGTTCGACTACGTCATAGTGGGCGGAGGGTCGGCGGGATCGACCCTTGCCGCGCGATTGAGTGAGGACAGCCATGTTTCCGTGTGCCTGCTTGAGGCGGGCGGACAGGGCGATCACATCCTGATCCGCGCCCCTGCGGGGGTTGTCGGGATGCTGCCGGGGCATGGCAAGATTTCCAACTGGGCCTTTCAGACGACACCGCAACCGGGCCTGAACGGACGGCGGGGGTATCAGCCGCGCGGCAAGGCGCTGGGCGGATCAAGTGCGATCAACGCCATGCTGTATGTGCGCGGCCACAAGTCGGATTATGACGGTTGGGCTGCACAGGGCTGCGAAGGCTGGGGATGGGACGATTGCCTGCCGTATTTCCAGAAATCGGAAAACAACGAAGACGGGGCCGATGACCATCACGGCGCATCGGGGCCCTTGCAGGTGTCGAACCAGAAATCGCCCCGCCCGATCACCCGCGCCTTTGTTCAGGCGGCGACCGAATGCCAGCATCGCGAGGTGGCCGATTTCAACACGGGCGACAACGAGGGTGTGGGCCTGTATCAAGTCACCCAGTTCCACGACAAGGCCCGCAATGGCGAACGGTGTTCGGCGGCGGCGGCCTATTTGCACCCTGTCCAGAAAAGCCGCAGCAATCTGACGGTAATCACCGGGGCCCATGCCACCAGGATCGTGATGGAAGGCAAGCGCGCGGTCGGGGTTGCGTACCGGCAAAAGGGTCAGGATCACGAGGTGCGCGCGACCCGCGAGGTGCTGCTGGCGGGGGGCGTTTTCAACTCGCCGCAGTTGTTGATGCTGTCGGGGATCGGGCCGGAACAGGAAATCCGCCGTCACGGAATTCCGGTGCTGCACGACCTGCCCGGCGTGGGCAAGAACCTGCAAGACCACCTGGATTTCATCCTTGCTTGCAAATCCAAGGACACCGACAATTTTGGTATCGGTCTGGCGGGCACCATCGGGCTGACCAAGCATATCCTGAAATGGCGCAAGGATGGCACCGGCATGATCGCCACGCCCTTTGCCGAAGGGGCGGGATTTCTGAAAACCGATCCGGCGCTGGACCGGCCCGACATCCAGTTGCATTTTGTCGTTTCCATCGTGGACGACCACGCGCGCAAGCTGCACTTGGGCTACGGGTACAGCCTGCATGTCTGTGTGCTGCGCCCGCATGGCCGGGGCGAGGTGTTTTTGCAAAGCGCCGATCCGATGGCGGCGCCGGGGATCGACCCCAAGTTTCTGTCCGACCGGCGCGATCTGGAGCTGCTGATCAAGGGTGCCAAGATGGCGCGTGAAATCTTGCAAGCGCCGGCATTGAAAAAATACTGTCACAAAGAGCTGTTCGGCGTGACGGACAACATGACTGATGCCGAATGGGAAACCCACATTCGTGCCCGTGCCGACACGATTTATCACCCCGTCGGTACCTGCAAGATGGGCATTGACGACATGGCGGTGGTCGATCCGCAACTGCGTGTGCACGGGATTGACGGGTTGCGGGTCATTGATGCGTCGGTGATGCCGGACCTGATCGGCGGCAACACCAATGCACCCACCATCATGATCGCGGAACGCGCGGCCGAGATGATCAAGGGTGACATGACCGCAGCCTTGGCTGCGCAATGAAAGGGACGATGATGCTTAGACCTATGACGCGCCAGTCGCTGAAGCGCTTTGGCGCCGTACTGCCAGAGGGCGCAGGCGCATGAACCAGATCACGCAAGAAATTGCCCCCGATTTCAGCGGCCTTGATGCGGCGCTGGGGGTTTTGTCCAAGTCCAGGAACGCATGGGCGCGCACCCCCAACGCCGAGCGCATCGCGATCCTGTCCGAGATCAAGGACCGGCTGCTGGAGGTGTCCGAAGGCTGGGCCGAGACGGCGGCGCGGCACAAGCTGATCCCGTCAGGTTCGGCTTTGGTGGGCGAGGAATGGACCTCGGGGCCTTATGCGGTGATGTCGGCCTGCAACGGGTTGATGCTGACCCTGTCGCAGATGGAGGGCAAGGCGTTTCTGGCGGCGCTTCCGACACTGCAGACGGCGAACGGGCAACTGGCGGTGCGTGTGATGCCGCATTCGATCTGGGACAGGTTGCTGTTGTCGGGTGTGACGGCAGATGTCTGGATGCAGCCCGACGTGACTGCGGCCAATCTGGCGCAACACACAGCACAGTCCTATGACACCCCGCCTGCACAGCGGCAGGGCAAGGTGGCGCTGGTGCTGGGTGCGGGCAACATCGCATCCATCGCGCCGCTGGATGCCTTTCAAAAGCTGTTTGTCGAACATCAGGTGGTTATCCTGAAGATGAATCCGGTGAACGACTATCTGACGGAATACCTTGAGGCCGCATTGAAACCGCTGATCGACCGTGACGCGCTGCGCATCGTGCGCGGCGGGGCCGAGGTGGGGGGCTATCTGTGCACGCATCCGCAGGTGGACGAAATTCACATTACCGGTGCCGCTGCGTCGCATGACATGATCGTCTGGGGCGCGGGGCAGGAAGGCGCGGACAACAAGCGCGCCGGAACGCCAAAGATCGACAAGCCGATTACGTCAGAGCTGGGCGCGGTGTGTCCGACGATTGTGGTGCCGGGCCACTGGAGCGATGCGGATTTGCAGTTTCAGGCGGAGCATCTGGCGACGCAGAAACTGCACAACTCGGGTTTTAACTGCGTGGCTTGCCAGATGCTGATCCTGCCCGCCGACTGGCCGCAAAAGGGCAAGCTGCTGGGCAATCTGCGCGATGTGATGGCGGGACTGGACGCGCGTCAGGCGTATTATCCGGGCGCAGAGGACCGGATGCAATCATTCGGGGATCATGCGCCCGGGGCCGAGCAGTTCGACCGTGGCAGCGCACCTGCGTGTATCGTGGCACCGGCGGATGCGGATGACTGGTTTGCCCGCAACGAGGTTTTTGCCCCTGCACTGTCCACGCACGAGATTGCGGGCCGCGATCCGGCAGCCTATCTGGTCGAAGCGGTGCGTTACGCCAATGAAACGCTGACAGGCACGCTGGGGGCCAACATCCTGATCCACCCGGCCACGATCCGGCAGATCGGGCGCAAGCGGTTCGAGGGCATCATCGCCGATCTGCACTATGGCACCATCGCGATCAACGCGTGGACGGGTTTGGCCTTTCTCTCGACGGCATGTCCGTGGGGCGCGTTTCCGGGACATACCTTGCAGGACGTGTCGAGCGGGATCGGATTTGTGCACAACACGTTCATGTTCGACAAGCCCGAGCGGGTGGTGATCCGTGCGCCGTGGCGGCCCTTTCCCCGCAACCTGCTGTCAGGGGGTATGACATTGCTGCCACGCCCGCCGTGGTTCGTCACCAATCGACAGCAACATGTGGTGGGCAAGCTGCTGACCCGCTTTCAACACCGGCCAAGCTGGTTTAAACTGCCCGCTATCTTCATAAACGCCTTGCGGGGCTGACCGGATGGTGGGCCAGGGCATTGACCAAGCTTGATAAAATCGAACGACTGAGCCAGCAGGCCGATGCAAAGTCCGCCAAGCGGGCGCGCAAGAAGCAAGAGTTGGCCGATCACGCGATCACCGCGCTGAAACAGCTTGGCTATGCGCGCACCAGCCTGCGCGACATCGCGGCGCTGTCGGGGGTCGCGGTGGGCACGCTGCACTACTATTTCGAGGACAAAGTCGATCTGATCGGCTTTTGCGTGCGCCGCTACAAGGCGGGTTTCGTGGCGCAGATGGATGCGATTGTGCAGACCGGCGATGCGCCCGACAAGCTGGTCGAGCGGTTTATCAAAGGGTTGGCCCTGTCGATCCGCCGCGACGCCGAAACGCACCGGCTGTGGTATGACGTGCGGTCACAGGCGATGTTCGATCCGGCCTTCGAGGAGGTTGTGTTCGAGATCGAGGATGCTATGATTGCGCTGGTGGTGCGGCTGCTGGACCGGTTGGGTCTGCCTGCGGATCAGGCGCAGTCTGCCTATTTGATGCTGGATGCATCGTTCCGGTTTTATCTGCAACGTTATCTTGCGGGGGACAGGCAAGCGCCCGCGCGGTTCGAGGCGCAAGTGTCGGCGCAGTTCTCAACCTTGGTATAGGGGGCTCTGCCCCCGCGTCTTGCGACGCGCCCCCGGAGTTTATCTGGCAAGATGAAGTGTGTCAGCGCGGGGCGGCGGCGCGTTTCAGCCGGTCGTTGATGGCGGCACCCAAACCGGTCTGGGGGATCGGGGCCACGGCGATGGGTTTGCCGGTGCGGTCAAGCTGGTGCAGCGCATCGAACAAGGTGGCGGCGGCTTCGGCAAGATCGCCCGCGGCGCTGAGGGTCAGGTCGCCCGTGACCTTGCCGAAGCCCAGCAAGACCTCGCCCGCCTGTGCGCTGGTGGCGTTCAGGCGCACCGTGGCTCCGGGTGCGTAATGCGAGGCGAGTTGGCCGGGGGCGGTGATGGCGTCGCCCGTGTCGCGGCTGACGGGGTGGCCCAAGGCGGCCTCGATGGCCTCGACCGGCAGGCCGCCGGGGCGCAACAGTGTGGGTGTGCCTGCCAGCGACAGGATGGTGCTTTCAACGCCGACGGGGCAGGGCCCGTCGTCCAGCACGGCAGCGATGCGGCCCGACAGGCCGTCCAGAACGTGTTGTGCGGTGGTGGGGCTGATGCGGCCCGAGACATTGGCGGATGGCGCGGCGACGGGCATCTGTGCGGCGCGCAGCAGCGCCTGTGCCGTTGGATGATGCGGCACGCGGATCGCCACGGTGTCCAGACCCGCGGTGACCAGCGACGACAGGCCGTGCCCCGCAGCCAGCGGCAGCACCAGCGTCAGGGCGCCGGGCCAGAAGGCCGCCGCCAGACGGTCGGCGGTGTCGGTCCATTGCACAAGGGTTTTGGCAGTCTCCACATCCGGCACATGCACGATCAGCGGGTTGAAGCTGGGGCGGCCCTTGGCGGCATATATGCCCGCCACCGCCTGTCCGTTGCGCGCGTCGGCGCCCAGCCCATAGACCGTTTCGGTGGGAAAGGCGACCTGGGCCCCGTCGGCCAGCAAGGCGGCTGCCCGGGCGAGACCTGCTGCATCAGGATGCAAATGGAGGGTTTCGGTCTGGTTCATGTGATCCTTGCGTGACGCCGCGTTGGTGTTGCCTTAGAGGGGTAGGAAAGCCCATGTTACCGCGCAAAGCTGCCCCCGTCGTCCGCATAAAGACTGCTCAGGGACTTGCCAAGGGCGCGGCGTTATTCTGAGGAGGTTACCCATGCCCTACCGTGCGCCTGTTGATGATTTCACCTTTCTGTTCGATCACGTGGTCGGGCTGGATCAGGTGCGTGCCACCGAACGGTTCGAAGAGGCCAGCAGTGATGTCACTGCCGCGATCCTGACCGAGGCGGGCAAGATGTGTGAAGAGGTCATGGCCCCGCTGCAACGCAATGGCGATCTGACCCCTGCGCATCTGGAAAACGGTGTTGTGCGGACCTCGCCCGGGTTTGCCGAAGGGTTCAAGGCAATTGCCGATGGCGGCTGGATCGGGATCACCGCAGACCCCGAACATGGCGGCATGGGGCTGCCCATGGCGCTGAACACGGCCGTGAACGATATGATGAGCGCGTCCTGTCTGGCGCTGCAACTGGCGCCGCTGATGGGGCAGGGCCAGATCGAGGCGCTGGAGCATCATGCCAGCGACGCGCTGAAGGAAACTTATCTGCCCAAGCTGATCAGCGGCGAATGGACCGGCACCATGAACCTGACCGAACCGCAAGCGGGATCGGACGTGGGCGCGCTGTCGACCAAAGCCGAGGACAATGGCGACGGGTCGTTCAGTGTCACGGGGCAAAAGATTTACATCACCTGGGGCGACAACGACTTTGCCGCCAACGTCTGCCATCTGGTGCTGGCACGACTGCCGGGCGCACCGGCGGGAACCAAGGGGATTAGTCTGTTTCTGGTGCCGAAATACA
This sequence comes from Sulfitobacter sp., assembly GCA_034669925.1. Lineage (GTDB taxonomy): Bacteria > Pseudomonadota > Alphaproteobacteria > Rhodobacterales > Rhodobacteraceae > Pseudosulfitobacter. The sequence goes on along the minus strand of JAXMOM010000001.1, from coordinate 1,499,333 downwards.
TCCCCGATGCCGACGGCAACCCCGGCAAGGCCAACAGCCTGAAAGTCGTCAGCCTGGAACATAAATTGGGTCTGCACGGCTCGCCCACCTGCGTGATGCAATATGACGGCGCACAAGGCTGGTTGGTTGGACCCGAACAGGGCGGCATGGCGGCGATGTTCACCATGATGAACAACGCGCGGCTGGGCGTCGGCACCCAAGGGGTCGGCATCGCCGAGGGCGCATTCCAGCACGCGCTGGCCTATGCGCTGGACCGCAAACAGGGCAAGACCCCGGGGCCGACAGGCAGCATTGTTGACCACGCTGACGTGCGCCGGATGCTGGCGTCGATGAAGGCGGACGTGTTCGCCGCCCGCGCCATTGCGCTGTCGTGCGCCGTCGCCATCGACATGCACACTGCCACGGGCGCGCCTGAATGGAAGGCACGCGCGGCATTCCTGACGCCCATCGCCAAGGCCTTTGGCACCGATGTCGGGATCGACGTGGCCCAGCAGGGTGTGCAGGTGCACGGCGGTATGGGCTTTATCGAGGAAACCGGCGCGGCGCAGTTTTACCGCGATGTGCGGGTGACCTCGATCTACGAGGGCACCAACGGCATTCAGGCGATGGACCTTGTGGCACGCAAGATGATGGATGGCGGCGAAGCGGCGCACGCGCTGATCGACGCCATCGAGGAACAGGCCGAAGCGGCCCGCGAGCGGTTCCCGCGCATGGGCGAGGCGGTGTGGCAGGCGTCGGAAAATCTGCGCGAGGCGACCGAATGGCTGGTGTCGCAAAAAGACATGGAAGACCGATTTGCCGGTGCGGTCCCTTACCTGCGCGCCTTTGCGCGGGTGCTGGGCGGGCATTTGCACCTGAAGGCGGCTCTGGCCGATGCAGTCGGCGGGCCGCGCGAAAAGCTTGCGCGTTTCTACATCCAGCGTCTGCTGCCCGAGCATGAGGGGCTGCTGGTGCATGCGCAAGCCGGTGCCAAGGCGCTGATGGCGTTGAGTGCTGACGAGTTGGCCGCCTGATGGCCGATGGTGCACTCCAAGGGCTGAGATACCCTTGGCCCGAGCCGCCCGAACACGGCACCGCGGTCGAAGTGGCCGAGGGCGTGTTGTGGTTTCGTCTGCCGCTGCCGATGAAGCTGGACCACGTCAACATCTACGCGCTGGATGATGGCGATAGCTGGACGGTGATCGACACCGGCTTTGACACCGGCGGGACGCGCAAGCTGTGGCAAGAGATGATGGCAGGGCCGATGGGCGGCAAGCCGGTGGGCCGCGTGATTGTCACGCACCACCACCCTGACCATATCGGGCTGGCGGGTTGGTTTCAGGCGGAATTCGGTGCCGAGCTGGTCACCACGCGCACCGCATGGCTGATGGCGCGGATGCTGGTTCTGGACGAACAGACAACGCCCTTGCCTGAAACGCTGGCGTTCTATCGCAGCGCTGGGATGGACCCGGAGCTGTACGAGAAACGCGCCGCCGAGCGGCCTTTCAATTTTGCCGATATCGTGGCCCCGATGCCGCTGGGCTATACCCGCATCCAGCAGGACCAGACGATCCGCATCGGCGGGCGCACATGGGACATTCACATGGGCAACGGCCACGCGCCGGAACATGCCACATTCTGGAGTCGCGACGACAATCTGGTGCTGTCGGGCGATCAGATCCTGTCGTCGATCAGCCCCAACGTCGGCGTTCATGCGACCGAACCGATGGCTGACCCGATTGGTGAATGGCTGGAAGCCTGCGAGCGGCTGGAGCCACTGGCGCGGGCGGACCAGTTGGTTCTGGGCGGGCACAAGCTGCCCTTTACCGGACTGCCCACACGGATGCGCCAGTTGATCGACAACCACCACGGCGCGTTGAAACGGCTGTTGGCCTATATCGACACACCCAAATCGGCCACCGAATGCTATGCGCCGCTGTTCAAGCGCAAGATCGGTGAAGGCGAATACGGGTTGGCGATGGTTGAAGCTTTTGCGCATTTGTCGCACCTTCACCAGACGGGACTGGCCACGCGCACCTTGCGTGACGACGGGGCTTGGGTCTTTCAAAAGGCGTAAGGGGTGACAATGGACGACCAGATCAGAACGACCGCCGAGGCGATCGAGGCCGACGTGATGCCACGCCTGTACGAGGTGCACAGCGACCCCAAGGCGTCCAATGCCAAGGACCAGCCGGTTCCCAAGGGCATGACCGGAAAACCGGCCAGCCAGAAAAGCCCGGCGCAATGGGCCTATGAGCGGCTGGCGCTGTATATCAAGAACTTCGAGGAACAGCTGGACAACGAACACGAGGTCGCCATGGGCTTTGCCGGCGGCGACGCAGGTGTGCTGCGGATCGAGGGGATGGGGTATTTTGACCCGGACGTGATCACCTTTTACGGCTCGGATCCGACGGGGGCGCGCACGCAGTTGATCCAGCATGTGACCCAACTGAACGTCCTGCTGCGCGCCTTGCCCAAGGCGGTCGAGCAAGAGGCCCCCAACCGCATCGGTTTCCGGCTGGCCCAGGCGCTGGACGAAGGCCCCGAACAAGGCTGAGGTGAATGCGCCCTGCGCGCCATTGACACCGTGACAGGGCCGCGCAAATGCAGTAACCAGCGGCCAAAGTGGATCAACCCAGACAAACAGGAGCCTGACCGATGGCGGACTACAAACACGGTGAGATGGACACAAAAGTGCAAGAAGCCACATTTAACGGCTTCATGGCATGGACCAAATGGAGCGTTATCGTGATTCTCGCGGTGCTGGTTCTGATGGCGATTTTCATTTCCTAAGCCTTTGACTTTCGTGACGAAGATCACCGGAGACTGACTGTATGCGTTCGATCCTGATTGCCCTGTCACTGATTGCAGGGCTGGCGGGCTGTGCCATGAAGCCAGCCAACGATTCGCCTGCCGAGGTGATCACCGCTGCGGCCTATCGTGACCCTTCCGCGCCTTCGCTGACCCTGTTGACGGTGGTCAGCAACCGGTCGGGCAGTGGCGCGCATTCGGCGCTGGTGGTCAACGGATCACAGCGTGTGATCTTTGACCCTGCGGGGTCGTATAAACATCCGCGTGTGCCTGAAAGCGGCGATGTGTTGTACGGCATCACGCCTGCGGTTCTTCAAAGCTACAAAGGCGCCCACGCGCGCAGCACCTATCACGTGGTCAGCCAGACGGTCCCCGTAACCGCCGAACAGGCCGAGCGGGCGCTGCAACTGGTGCGGGGGTATGGCAACGTCGGTGACGCGCGCTGTGCGCAGGCGACCACTGACATCCTGACACAGGTGCCCGGATTTCAGGGCATCAAGTCGACATGGTTTCCGGCCAACCTGATGGACCAGTTCGGCACGTTGCCCGGTGTTGTGACCGACAAATACTACGAGAACGACGAAGGCGATATTGTCGACGGCGTGGCCAAAATCCAGCTTTGATCGAGTCGGCAGGGCGGTGACAAAGCCGCCCGCCTTTTAGCCCATTATCAGAATATACAGCGTCAGCACGGCGGCCCCCGACCCGATGGCCGCCAGCACGTTCTTGGTTTTTGCCCCGATCACCACAGCCACCAGCGCCGCCAACAGCCGCCCCGGTTCGGGGCCGGTGCCTGCGTCGTTGGAAAAGGCCACCAGCGGCGTCACCATCGCGGGCAGGATGGCCACCGCCGTGTAGCGCAGGTGGCGCAGCAGCCATGGCGGCAGGGGACGGTCCCCGACCAGCCCCAGAAACGAAAAGCGCAACAGAAAGCTGCCCACGCCCAGCGATATGATGACAATCCACAGGGTCAGGGTGCTCATGTGCGCCGCTCCATCCACAGTTCGGCCTGCGCGCCCGCGATCATTCCGGCAGCCCCTGCGATGATCAGCCCCAGCGACCACGGCACAGCGGCGGCAAACAGGCTGACCACGACAGCGGTAAACGCCGCGATGACATGGGGCAGGGTGCGCAGGGCGGGTGCCACCATCGCCAGAAAGGCAATCGGCAGCGCGAAATCAATCGGGATCTGCGGCGGCAGTGCGCTGCCGATGATCGCACCGGCCAGGCTGGCGCCGTACCAGACAGACATCACCAACATGCAGGTGCCCATGTAATAGCCCATGCGTTCGGGCACGGTCATGTCCGGCTCGGCCTCGAACTTCTGATGGCTCAGCGCATAGCTTTGATCGACCAGCAGATAGGCCGCGAAAACCCGTTGCCACATCGGCGCGCGGCCCAGATAGGGGGTGAGGGCGGCGGAATACATCGCCACCCGCAGGTTCACCGCCAGCGCCGAGATGATGACGACAACGGTGGGTGCATTTTCCTGCATCAGTTGCAGCGCGGTGAACTGCGCCGCCCCCGCAATCACCGCCAGCGAAAAGGTCATGACCTCGAACAGGTTCAACCCCGCTTCGGTGGCGATCACGCCAAAGAGCAGCGCAAAGGGACCCGCAACAAGTGTAAAGGGCGCGCTGTCGCGGACGCCGCGCCAAAAGGCCGTTTTCGGTGTGGTGGTGGACATTGTGAAACCTTAGTGTTGGTCTAGAGGTAGCGGGCAAAGACAGGGGATGCAATTGGCGACGCAAGACAATTCAGGCAGCTATCTGATAGCGCCCATGCCCGCACGTGCCGGTCTGACGCGCAGCGTGACGGGGCGGGACCAGACCGGCGCGCAGGTCGATCTGTCGGTGGTCGAGGAGCGGCCCCTGACCATCTATCTGAACGCGCAGGAAATCGTCACCGCCATGACCATCGGCGATTATCCCGAATATCTGGCGCTGGGGTTCCTGCGCAACCAGCGGATGCTGGGCGACGATGATGTGGTGACGGGCGTGGACTATGACGACGAATTGCAAGTGGTGGTGGTGCGTACGGCGCGCCAGACCAACCACGAGGACAAGCTGAAGAAGAAAACCCGCACCAGCGGTTGCGCGGTGGGCACCGTCTTTGGCGACATGATGGAGGGGCTGGACGATGTCGTGCTGCCTGCAACGCCTGTGCGCACTTCGTGGCTGTATGCGCTCAGTGCCGCGATCAACCGCACGCCCTCGCTGTACCTTGAGGCGGGGGCGATCCACGGCACGGTGCTGTGCCATCAGGACCGCCCGCTGGTCTATATGGAAGACGTGGGCCGCCACAACGCGGTTGATAAAATCGCAGGCTGGATGCTGGACGAGGGCGTGAGCGCCGACGACAAAATCTTGTACACAACGGGGCGTTTAACGTCCGAAATGGTGATCAAGACCGCGATGATGGGCATTTCGGTGCTGGCGTCGCGTTCGGGGTTCACGGCTTGGGGCGTCGAGATTGCCCAGCAGGTCGGGCTGACTTTGATCGGCCGAATGCGGGGGCAGCGGTTTGTCTGCCTTGCGGGCGAAGACCGCCTGATCCGTGATGCCGATCCCGCTGCCGTGCAGGACGAGCCGCGCAAGTCGGGCCGCAAGGGGAGCGGGGAATGAGCCCCCTATTTGTTGTTTCGGTTGCGTTGATCTGGATTGGCTTCGGATTTTTTCAACTGTTCACTTTCTGGAACGTTTGGAAGCGAGCCGGTGAGGTTGCGACCGAAATTGGGATTTTGAGTGTAGACCTGCGCTTTGTCAGACGATTGATTCTGGCGGGTGTTTCTGCTGCTAGCCCTTCGGTTCGATCCGCGCTGTGGCAGATGCGGGCATACTGTGTGCTAGGCATTTTGCCATTTGTCGTCATTTTCATGCTGATGATGCCGACGGCACTTTTGATTGTTGCTGCTGGCTGGGGGCTCATGTGGATGATTGCGAAACCAGTTGAAGGACAACGCGAGGTCAAAGAATGAAGCAACCCTTGGGTGTTATCCTGGCCGGTGGTCTGGCCACGCGGATGGGCGGCGGTGACAAGGCGCTGTTGCCTTTGGGCGGGCAGAGCCTGCTGGCGCGGGTGATTGCGCGGCTGGAGCCGCAGGTGGCGGGGCTGGCGCTGAATGCCAATGGCGATGCGGCGCGGTTTGCGGGCTTTGGCCTGCCGGTGGTGGCCGACAGCGTGGACGGCTTTGCAGGGCCGCTCGCGGGCGTGCTGGCGGGGCTGGACTGGGCCGCCGATCAGGGGGCCGATGCAATTGTGACCGTGGCTGGCGATACGCCGTTCTTTCCTTGCGATCTGGTGCCGCGTCTGCTGTTGGCCTCCGAAGGGATGGCCGCCCCGCTGGCGCTGGCCGCGACGCCGCGCGGCGATGCGGACACGCGGTCGATGACGGGTGGGCTGATCCGGCATCCGACGTTCGGGCTGTGGCCCGTGGCCCTGCGCGATGACCTGCGCGCGGCTTTGCAAGACGGCCTGCGCAAGGTGGTGATCTGGACCGACGCGCACGACGGGCGGCTGGCGGAGTTTCCGGACGCGGGCGATCCGTTTTTCAACGTCAACACGCCGGATGATCTGGCACAGGCCGAGGCGATGCTATGAGGATTTTTGGCGTTGTCGGCTGGAAGAACGCGGGCAAGACCGGCTTGATGGAACGGCTGGTGACTGAAATCACCGGGCGCGGGTTCACCGTCAGCACGGTCAAACATGCGCACCATTCCTTTGATGTGGATCATCCGGGCAAGGACAGCCACCGGCACCGCGTGGCAGGGGCATCCGAGGTGCTGTTGGCGTCGCGCAACCGGTTCGCCTTGATGCACGAAATGCGCGGCGCGGATGAATTGCCGCTGTCGGCACTGCTGGAAAAGCTGTCACCGGTCGATCTGGTGCTGGTCGAGGGATACAAGCGCGACGCGCACCCCAAGGTCGAAGCGCACAGGGCCGAGACCGGCAACCCGCTGATCGCGCCCGACGATCCCACGGTGCGGGCGGTGGCCAGTGACAGTGCAGTGGACGTGGCCGTGCCGGTGTTCGATCTGGATGACACAGGCGCGATTGCCGATTTCATTCTGGCGCAGGTGGGCTTGTGATGTTCGACACGTTGATCGTGGTGGACTGGTCTGGGGGCAACGACCGTGGCGCGACGCCCAAGGCCGATGCGATATGGGCCTGCGTGGCGCGGGGCGGTGTGACCGAGACACCTGTTTACCTGCGCAACCGTCAGTTGGCCGAGGCGTGGATTGCCGACACTTTGCAAATCGAACGCGCGGCCGGCCGGCGGGTGATGGTCGGGTTCGACTTTCCCTTTGGCTATCCGCGCGGCTTTGCACGCGCCGTGGCGGGCACGGATGATCCGCTGGCCTTGTGGGACTGGTTGGCCGACCGGATCGAGGATGCGCCCAAGGCCAACAACCGTTTTGACGTGGCGGGGGCGATTAACCTGACCTTGGGCGGCAACGGGCCGTTCTGGGGCAATGGTTTAAAACGCGAGATTGACGGGTTGCCGCGCACCAAGGCGGGGTATGAAAACCCCTTTGCCCAGCGGCGGCAGGCCGAAGAGCGCGCAAGGGGCGCGTTCTCTGTCTGGCAGCTCAGCGGGGCAGGGTCGGTTGGATCGCAGGCGCTGATGGGCCTGCCGGTGCTGGCGCGGTTGCGGCAGCAGTTTGGTGGCGATCTGGCGGTGTGGCCGTTTCAGCCACTGGACGCAGGGATTGCGCTGGTCGAGGTCTGGCCGTCGCTGATTGCGCCCGAGATCGCGGCGCGCGTGCAGCCGGACGAGATTAAGGATGCCGCGCAGGTGCGGGTTCTGGCGCAGGCTTTGTCGGCGCTTTCTGCCGATCAGTTGGCCAGGATGCTGGCCGATGGCGACAGGGAAGAAGGCTGGATTTTCGGGCTGGGACACGAGGATGCCTTGCGCGGTGCGCTGACGGATGGCCCCGTGCCGCCGCCGTTGTCCAACGACTGTTTCGCACTTCCTCCGGGCGTGGCGTGGACGCCGGTGGATGACGCCTTGGCCTTGCTGCAAGAGCGTCTGACGCCGGTGGCGCGGGTCGAAACGGTGCCAGTTCAGCAGGTGTTGGGGCGCGTGCTGGCCGAACCTGTAATTGCAAAGCGGTCCAACCCGCCGCGTCCGAACACCGCTGTCGACGGCTACGGCTTTGCAGGTGCGCGCGACACCGGCGTGCATGTGCTGCCGTTGGTTGCAGGCCGCGCGGCGGCGGGCGGCGATTTTGACGGCGCGGTGCCTGCGGGCCATGCGGTGCGGGTGCTGACGGGCGCGGCCTTGCCTGCGGGCGTCGATACGGTGGTGTTGCAAGAGGACGTGACCGTGGACGGCGGGCGCATCGCGTTCAACGGGCCGGTGAAGCAAGGCGCGAACAGCCGCCGCGCGGGCGAGGATGTGGCCGCGGGCGATGTGATCCTGCCACAAGGCCGCCGTTTGACCCCCGCCGATCTGGCGTTGCTGGCGGCGGTGGGCGTGCGCGGGGTTCCGGTCTTTGCCCCCTTGCGGGTCGGTGTGCTGTCCACGGGTGACGAGCTGGCCGAGGCGGGCAGTGACGCAGGCGAGACGCAGATTTACGACGCCAACCGCCCGATGTTGCTGGGGCTGCTAAAGCGGCTGGGACATCGGGCGGTGGACCTTGGCCGTGTGACCGATGACCGTGTGGCCTTGGCGGCGGCGCTGGATGGTGCGCAGGTGGATGCGATCCTGACAAGCGGTGGCGCATCGGCAGGGGACGAGGACCACGTATCGGCCCTGTTGCGTGACGCAGGCGCAATGGCGCTGTGGCGGATCGCGGTCAAACCGGGGCGGCCCCTGGCCCTTGGCATGTGGAAGGGCACGCCGGTGTTTGGTCTGCCGGGCAATCCCGTCGCGGCAATGGTATGCACGCTGGTCTTTGCTGCCCCGGCTCTGGGCCTGCTGGCAGGCGCGGGCTGGCACAAACCCCAAGGATTCACGGTGCCCGCAGGGTTCGAGAAATCCAAAAAACCCGGCCGCCGCGAATATCTGCGTGCGCGGATACGCGACGGCGTGGTCGAGGTGTTCCGGTCCGAAGGGTCGGGCCGGATCAGCGGGCTAAGCTGGGCCGAGGGGCTGGTGGAGTTGCCCGACGGCCCGTTGGTGGTCAAGCGCGGCGATCCGGTGCGATTTATCCCTTGGGGTGGTTTCGGGCTGTGATCAGATGCCGTGGGCGTCGAACGCTTTGCGCGCCGCCGCCACGCCGTTGATGCAGGCGGGCACACCGGCATAGACCGCCATTTGCAACAGGATTTCCACGATTTCATCCCGCGTGACACCGGTGTTCAGGGCGGCGCGGATGTGGAATTCAAGCTGTTCGGGGGCCGTGCCGATGGCGGTCAGCGCGGCCACGGTCAGCATTTCGCGGGTGCGCAGGTCGATGCCGGGACGGTCCAGCACATCGGCCAGACCGAAGCCCAGCAGCGTGTCGAAGAGGTCAGGGGCCATGCTGTTCAGGTTGGCCTGCACCTTGGCCGCGGCGCCTGTTTCCAAGGTTTCAAGCAATGCGATGGTGCGTTCGGTGCGCGGGTTTGTCATGCGTTCAGTCCTTTCATGCCTTCGGCGGTATAGCGGTCGCCCGCCACGTCCAGTGCGGCGATGGCGCGGTTTAATGTGTTTTCTTCGCCTGACGTCAGGGTGATGTCGGCGGCGGCCACGTTTTCTTCCAGGTATTTCAGCCGCTTGGTGCCGGGGATCGGGACGATGTGGTCGCCCTTGGACAGCAGCCATGCCAGCGCGATTTGCGCAGGTGTGCAGCTTTTGGCAGCGGCCATCTGGCGAACGCAGTCAACGATGCTGGTGTTGCTGGCCATGTTGTCGGCAGAAAACCGTGGCAAGTTGGCGCGAAAGTCGCCGTCGCCGAATGTGGTCTGTTTGTCAAAGGCCCCGGTCAGGAACCCGCGCCCCAGCGGTGAATAGGGCACGAACCCGATGCCCAGTTCGGCGCAGGTGGGCAGCACTTCTGCCTCGACCTCGCGGGTCCATAGGGAATATTCGGTTTGCACCGCCGTCACGGGATGCACGGCATGGGCGCGCCGCAGGGTGGTCGCACTGACCTCGCACAGGCCGATGTGGGCGATCTTGCCCTCGGCCACCAGGTCGGACAGGGCGTGCATCACGTCCTCGATGGGCTGGGCGGGGTTGATGCGGTGGACGTAATAGAGGTCGATCCGCTCGACCCCCAGTCGTTTCAGCGAACCCTCGCAGGCGCGGCGGACATAGGCGGGGCTGTTGTCGATCTCGCGGCGGTATTCGCCGGGGTTGCGGACGATGCCGAACTTGGTGGCCACTTCGGCCTGTGGTTTGCGGGTGCGCAGGAACTGGCCCAGCAGTTCCTCGTTGTGATGGGGGCCATATGTGTCGGCCGTGTCGAAAAACGTCACACCCAGGTCGGCGGCGCGGTCTAATACGGCCAGCGACTGGGTGTCATCGCGGGGGCCGTAGAATTCGCTCATCCCCATGCAGCCAAGGCCAAGGGCTGAGACAGAGAAATCGGGGGTCAGGTGGCGGCGTTGCATGGTTTGTCCTTTTGATTGAGGGATGAGGACAGGATGCGTATTCTGATATTGGAAAAATATAGAGAAGATCAGAAGGCTGTTTTCGAAAAATGGAAGATGCGCTGAACTGGAACGACACACCTGCCTTTCTGGCGGTGGCGCGGACCGGAACGTTGACCGGTGCTGCGGCGGTGTTGGGCGCGGGGGTGGCGACAGTCTCGCGGCGGATCGAACGATTGGAAGACGCGCTGGGCGTGCCGTTGTTCGCGCGGGCGCAGACCGGATACCAGCTGACCGACGACGGCACCGCCCTTTTGCCCCGCGCCGAAGCGTTGGAGGCCGCGATGGACGGCTTTCGCTGTGCCGCTGATGCGGGGCGCGGCGTGCGTGGGCACGTGCGGGTGGCCACGGCTGAAAATCTGGCGAACCCGCTGCTGATCCCGTCGCTGGGCCCGCTGCTGGCGGCGCATCCGGGGCTGACGGTCGAGGTGTCGACAGATGTAGCCTCGGTCAACCTGCACAAACGCGATGCGGACCTTGCGGTGCGCATGGTGCGCCCCAAGCGGGGGCATCTGACGGTGCGGCGGATCGGGACGTTGGGGTTTGGGCTATACGCGTCCGCCGACTACATGGCGCGGCGTGGTGATGGCGTTGCGTTCGAGAATGACAGCTATATCGGTTGGGCGGACCGGTTTGGCGATCTGCCCGCGGCGCAATGGCTGGCCCGCAGTTTTCGTGACACCGCGCCGACGCTGGTGACGTCGACACTGGCCTCGCAACTGAGCGCGGCGCAGGCAGGGTTGGGGTTGGCGGTGTTGCCGCATTTTCTGGCACAGGATGCCGGATTGAAGCGCGTGCCGGTGGAGCTGGGTGTGGATCAGGACATATGGCTGGTGATGCACAGCGATCTGATCGCGTCACAGCGGGTGCGGGTGGTGGCCGATCATCTGGTCGGTGTGATTGAAGCACATGGCGCGCAGTTGCGCGGGGATTAGGCGTTGGCCCTTAGTCAAACGTCCCCGCCACGCGGCCCAGCAGCATGAACGCCCGCGCAGTGCGGGTGTCGGCCAGAGCGGAAATATCGGCGTCGTCGGCTTCGGCCTCGAAGGCGGCAAAGCTGCGGTCAAAGCGGCGCAGGAAATGGTGCGCGGCGTCGCGGAAAATCGGGTCTTGTTTCATCCGGCCAGCGGTCAGGGCCAGCGACGAGCGGTCCCGCACGCCACCCAAGGCAGCGACACTGCGTCCGCGGGCGCCTTGGGCGAAGCTGCGCCAGATTTCGGGACGCGCGCGGTCGGGGCGCAGGTCGTCCATGTAGATCCCGTCCTGGCTGAGCAGGGTCAGGATGTCCTGGGCAGCCTGGATCATCTGGGCTGTTGGCCGGTCCTTGAGGGCGCGGCGCAGGGCAGAAAATCCGGCAGTGTCCTCGGCGGTTTCGGGGAAGTTCAGGGCACGGATGAAATCCTCGCGGGCGAGGGGCGGCGCGGTTTCTTCTGACGTGGTGCCAAGGGCCAGCTTGGGCTGGTCGTCGGCAGCCTGCGGGGCCATGGGCGGCGGCGCGTGGCGGGCCGGCTGCACGGCGTCGCGGCGGGTGTGGAAGGTGGCCAGCGTGGTTTCGGTCTTCTTGGCGGCAGCCGCGATTTCATCCAGCTTGCGCGCGACCGACGGTTCGATCGACGTGTCGCGGCCCTGTTGCTGCGCGATATACGCTTGGCGGATGGCGTCGATTGCCGCCTGCAACCTCTGGCTTTCTTCGCGCATGACGCGGCTGGCCTTGGCGGCGGTGGCGGCGACCCAGATCATGCCCACGGGCATGAAGATCGCCAGCATGGTCATCAGGAACATCAGGCCGCGATTGCCACCGTCCTGCCCTTCGGACCCCGACGATGTGGTCATGAAAAACACGCTCGCGCCCAGCAACCACAGCACCGAAAGGGCAATGGCGATGATCTCGATCCCCGTGATGCCTTCGGCGCGGGGGCGGTCATAGATGCCCAAGGGCGTCGGGCGCGCTTGCGACGACGACCCAAGGCCTGCCTTGGTCTGATTGGATGTTTTTGCGCTGGTCGACGTGTCGGACATGTCTGGGATTCCGATCAGATGAACGCGATTTTCAGCACTTCATAGGATTTGCCGCCGCCGGGGGTGTGCACCTCGACGCTGTCGCCTTCTTCCTTGCCGATCAGGGCGCGGGCGATGGGGGATTTGATGTTCAGCAGGCCCGCTTCGATGTTGGCCTCGTATTCGCCGACAATCTGATAGGTTTTCTCTTCGTCGGTGTCTTCGTCGACCAGGGTGACGGTGGCGCCGAATTTGATGCCGCCTTTCATCTTGGTGGGGTCGATGACATCGGCAAGCGAAATCGCGCCTTCCAGCTCTTTGATGCGGCCCTCGATGAAGGACTGCTTCTCCTTGGCGGAATGGTATTCGGCGTTTTCCGACAGGTCGCCATGCTCGCGCGCTTCGGCGATGGCCTTGATGATGGCAGGACGCTCGACGGATTTCAGGTGCTTGAGTTCGGTCTCAAGGGCTTGGTGACCCTTGCGGGTCATCGGGATCTTTTCCATAGGTCACGTCCAGCAGATTAGGGCGGCCAAAGTGGCCGCCGGTCAATGTTGGATGCTACCTGACCTATTGCGGCGGGGGATTGCAAGGGGCGGGCGCGTTCGTGGGCGGCGAATGTCGCCGATGCCGTGTATTTGGAACGGGGTGTTTGGGGGCGCTGCCCCCGCGCCTTGCGGCGCTCCCCCGGAGTTTATCGGGCAAGATGAAGGGGTCAGTCGTATTGCACCACTTCGTATTCGATGCCGTCCGCGTCGTGGAAGTAAAAGCGGCGGCCCGGTTCATAGTCGGCGTGGTTCTTGGTGGCAAAGCCGTGTGCCTTGATCCGGGTTTCCAGCGCATCGAGGTCGTCGGTGGTGACGGCAATGTGGTTCAGGCCACCGATGGTGGTGTAGTTGGATTGCCGCGGCTTTTCGACGGCATCGGCGGTATAAAGCGCAAGGTATTGGGCATCCGTGCCGACGTGGATGCTGCGGCCGCCGGAAATGGCGTCACCTTGCCAGCGGATGTGCCAGCCAAACAGGTCGCACATCCATGCAGCGGTGGCGGCGGGGTCGGAGACGGTGAAATTGGCGTGTTCGAGGTGTGCGGGCATGTGTGGATTTTCCTTTTGATTTGACGTCTGTTTCTGTACCGTAATTGCTAAACCTAACTTTAGGTCAAGGGATTTTTGACATGGCAAAAGATGGCTTGAGCATTGGTGATCTGGCGGAACGGACGGGGCTGGCGGTGTCTGCGATCCGCTATTACGAGGCGCAAGGGCTGATTGATCCCTGGCGCAATGCGGGCGGGCAGCGCCGGTTCGAGCGGGCCGATATCCGGCGGTTGTCGTTCGTGATGATTGCCCAGCAGTTCGGGTTTACCTTGCCACAGATTCGGGCCGAGCTGGACCTGCTGCCCAAGGGCCGCGTGCCGACCAAGGCGGATTGGGCGCGCATCAGCACCGGATTTCGCGCGGCGCTGGATGCGCGCATCGACACGCTGGTGCGCATGCGGAACACGTTGGACAGTTGCATCGGCTGCGGCTGTTTGAGCCTGGACAGTTGCGCGTTGTACAACCCCGGCGACAGTGCCCGCGAAAAGGGCACGGGCCCACGATATTTGATGGGCGACCGGCCCCCTGGCTGAGGGCTGTTGCTGCAAGGATATGCAGTGCGAAAAACCGTTGAGGACAGGCCTTGCTGACGCTGTGTTTTCATTGCATTGACCGCCGCCGTGGTTTAGCCAAGCGCGAAAGATTGTTGCGCGATGCGGTGTTTGCACGCGCTTTTGTATAAGGAGCCGCCGAGCATGGCCGAAACAGAACGCGAAGCGATGGAATATGATGTGGTCATCGTCGGGGCCGGACCAGCGGGTCTTTCGGCGGCGATCCGTCTGAAGCAACTGGACGCCGACCTGACCGTGGTCGTGTTGGAAAAAGGCTCGGAAGTGGGCGCGCACATTCTGTCGGGTGCGGTTCTGGACCCTTGCGGGCTGAATGCGCTGATCCCTGACTGGAAAGAAAAGGGCGCGCCGGTCACCATTCCGGTCAAGGAAGACAACTTTTACATGCTGGGCGAAGCGGGCCAGGTGCGCATCCCGAATTTCCCCATGCCGCCGCTGATGAACAACCACGGCAACTATATCGTGTCGATGGGCAACGTCTGCCGCTGGATGGCCGAGCAAGCCGAGGAACTGGGCGTGGAAGTGTTCCCCGGCATGGCCTGTTCCGAGCTGGTGTACGGCGAGAACGGCGAAGTCAAAGGCGTGGTTGCCGGTGAATTCGGCATTTCCGCCGATGGCACCAAGGGCGACGGCTATGAGCCGGGCATGGAGCTGCTGGGCAAATACGTGTTCCTGGGCGAAGGCGTGCGCGGATCGCTGTCGAAAGAGGTCATCGCGAAATACGACCTGTCGGCGGGCAAAGAGCCGCAGAAATTCGGTCTTGGCATGAAAGAGATCTGGGAAATCGACCCGGCCAAGCACAAAGAGGGCACCGTCACGCACACGATGGGCTGGCCGTTGGGCAGTAAGGCGGGCGGCGGTTCGTTCATCTATCACCTTGATAACAATCAGGTCTATGTCGGGTTCGTGGTTCACCTGGGTTACAAGAACCCCTATGTGTTTCCCTACATGGAATTCCAGCAGTTCAAGCATCACCCGATGGTGGCCGAGCTGCTGAAAGGCGGCAAACGCGTGGCTTATGGCGCACGGGCGATCACCGAGGGCGGCTATCAGTCGATGCCCAAGATGGTGGCACCCGGTGTGGCGCTGCTGGGCTGTTCGGTGGGCATGGTCAACGTGCCGCGCATCAAGGGCAACCACAACGCCATGCTGTCAGGCAAGGCGGCGGCCGAGGCTGCCTATGACGCGATCAAGGCGGACCGTTCGGGCGACGAGCTGACCGCTTACGAGGACGATGTGCGCGGCGGGGCGATTGGCACAGACCTGAAAAAAGTGCGCAACGTCAAGCCGCTGTGGTCAAAATACGGCCTGACCGCGTCGCTGGCGCTGGGCGGGTTCGATATGTGGTGCAACACGCTGGGCTTTTCGTTGCTGGGCACGCTGGGGCACGACAAATCCGATGCGGATGCGACCGAGCCTGCGGAGAAACACAAAGAGATCGCTTACCCCAAGCCAGACGGCAAGCTGTCGTTTGACCGTCTGACCAACGTGGCGTTCAGCTTTACCAACCACGAGGAAAGCCAGCCTGCGCACCTGAAGCTGAAAGATCCCAGTATTCCGGTCGAGCGGAACCTGCCGGTTTATGCAGGCCCGTCGGCGCGGTATTGCCCCGCGGGTGTCTACGAGTTCGTGACCGAGGACGGCAAGGACCCGCGCTTTGTCATCAACTTCCAGAACTGCGTGCACTGCAAGACCTGCGACATCAAAGACCCCAGCCAGAACATCAACTGGACCACGCCGCAGGGCGGTGACGGGCCGAACTACCCGAACATGTAAAATGCCGTTCGTGGCAGGTGGAAAGGCGGGCGCAGGCCCGCCTTTTTGCGTTCACAGGGTTTCGGCATAGGCCGCAAGTTGATCGGCGCTGGGCTTCCAGCCTTCGCTGTAGGTATCGGTGAACACCGGTTCGCGTTGCGGGACCAGCTCAAGGTAAACGCCAGTGTTGGTCATGGTGTTTCCGTCCACGTCAAAGCCGAGGTTCACACTTAGCCATTTGACCAAGTGTTGAGATGTCGCGCGATCTGACAAACGTGTTTGCTGCGTTGCACCCATCTTGCGCAGATTGCTGCCCGACCTCACGGGTTTGTTTACCAGCCTACGGGCAGGACCATTGCGCCCGCGTGCAGACCTGCTAGCCTTATTGCAAACGAAATAAGACGAGGCAGTCGCGTGATCCGAACCCTTCTGAAAAGCACCGCAGCCACAGCCCTGATCTGGACGCTGGCAACGCCGCTGGCGGCGCAGGATGTGGCTGGGCCCTATCTGGCGGCGCGGCAGGCCTCTTATCTGAACGACTTTGGCACCGCGGCGCGCTATTATGACATGGCGCTGTTGCATGACGCTGAAAACGCGACCCTGATGGAAGACGCGACGCTGGCGCATCTGATGCTGGGCGACGTGTTGCAGGCGCTGCCGATCGCCCTGAACATGGAGCAGGCCGGTCTTCGCAGTCAGGCGGCGCATATGGCCGTGATCGCGGATATGGCGCAGCGCGAGGATTACGACGCGCTGTTGGACCGTGACATGGACACCCAGGGCATCGGGCCGCTGGTCGATGGGCTGCTGGTGGGATGGGCCCATGTGGGCGCGGGCAACATGAAGGCGGCGCTTGCCGGTTTTGACAAAGTGTCGCGCGAACAGGGCCTGAAAGGTTTTGCGCTGTATCACAAGGCCATGGCGCTGGCGATGAGCGGCGACTATCAGGCGGCCGAGGCGATTTTTGCGGGCACCGACAGCGGTACGATGGTGCGCACCCGGCGCGGTGCCATGGCGCGCGCCGAGGTGCTAAGCCAGCTGGATCGCAACGCCGACGCCGTGACCAGCCTGCAAGAGGCATTCGGCGGCAGCCTGGACCCCGAGCTGGAACGGGTTATCACCGCATTGGACGCCGGTGAGACCCTGCCGTTTACCCATGTCACCTCGGCCCGCGATGGTCTGGCCGAAGTGTTCTATTCGCTCGCGGGCGCCCTGCGCAGCGAGGCGGCGGCGGACTACACGCTGCTTTATGGCCGTCTGGCCCGCTACCTGCGCCCCGATCACGTCGATGCGTTGCTGCTGAATGCCGAATTGTTGGAAGAGCTGGACCAATACGATCTGGCCATCGCGGTTTACAAGGAAGTGCCAGCCAGCGATCCGGCCTTTCACGCCGCTGAATTGGGGCGTGCCGCAGCCCTGCGTCGCGCGGACAAGCCGGACGCGTCCATCGAGGTGCTTGAGCAACTGGCGCGTAGCTATCCCGACCTGCCGGTGGTTTTTTCGACCTTGGGAGACGTGCTGCGCCAGCAGGATCAGTTCGCAGAGTCCATTGCCGCCTATGATCGCGCGCTTGAGCTGACGCCCGAAGGTGCGCGGGCAGAGTGGTTCTTGTTGTACGCCCGCGCCATTTCACATGAACGTCTGGGCCAGTGGAAAGAGGCCGAGGCCGATTTTCGTCATGCTCTGGCGCTGAACCCCGGCCAGCCGCAGGTGCTGAACTATCTGGGGTATTCGATGGTGGAACAGCAGGTCAATCTGGATGAGGCGCTGTCGATGATCGAACAGGCGGTCGCCGCCAGCCCTGACAGTGGCTATATCATCGACAGTCTGGGATGGGTTCTGTACCGCCTTGGCCGTTACGAAGAAGCGGTCGTTCACATGGAACGCGCGGCGCAGCTGGTGCCCGTCGATGCCGTGGTGAATGACCATCTGGGCGATACGCTGTGGGCCGTGGGCCGCAAACGCGAGGCGCGGTTCCAGTGGCGCCGCGCGCTGTCGTTCGTTGATCCCAAGGAAGTGAATAGCGAGGCCGATCCCGACCGGATGCGCCGCAAGCTTGAGGTCGGGCTGGACAAGGTGCTGGCTGAAGAAGGATCACCTCCGCTGAAAGTGGCCGTTGATCGCTGAGGTTGCGTTGATGGCAGGTTTGCGGGTCTTTGCACCGGCCAAGATTAATCTGACCTTGCATGTGACGGGCCAGCGTGCCGATGGCTATCATCTGCTGGACTCTCTGGTGGTGTTTGCCGATGTGGGCGACGTGGTGCACATGCGCCCCGCGTCGGCGTGGTCGTTGCGGGTGGATGGCCCCGAGGGGCATCATGTGCCAGCGGGCGACGACAATCTTGTGCTGCGCGTGGCGCGGCTGTTCCCTGATCTGACTGCGGCAATGACCCTGACCAAAGAACTGCCTGTCGCTTCTGGCATCGGTGGTGGCTCGGCGGATGCAGCGGCGGTCTGGCGTGGTTTGTGCCACATGGCCCGGCGGGACGCGGACGCGGCGCGACTGCTTGCGCTGGGGGCTGATATTCCGGTGTGCGTGCCGTCGCAGGCGGCGCGGATGCAGGGCATTGGCGAGGTGGTGATACCATTGGACGGGTTGCCCGAATTGCATGTTGTGCTGGCGAATCCGCGCGTCGCCGTGTCCACGCCGCAGATATTCAGAGCTTTGGCGCGTAAGGACAATGCACCGATGCCAAACCGCTTGCCCGCCTTTGCCGATGCCGCTGCCCTATGTGACTGGCTGGCGACGCAGCGCAACGATCTGCAATCAGCGGCCGAGGCACTTGCCCCGCAGATCACGCAGATCTGTGCGGCCTTGTCCGCATGCCCCGATTGCCTGCTGGCCCGCATGTCGGGTTCGGGTGCGACTTGTTTCGGGGTGTTCGCCACGGCGCAGGCGGCTGTTGATGCCGCGCAAAACCTATCGGCGGCGCGGCCCCAGTGGTGGGTGCGGGCGGGACGGTTGGGAACGATGCAGGCCAAGGCCGCACCGCATCCCCTTAGCTGATCCGGTCGACCACGAAGTCCGCCAGATCAACCAGCATATCCTTGATGTCGTGATCGGGCAGGGCGGCCAGTGACGCCTTCGCGCGGTTGGCCCAGTGCAGCGCATCCGCGCGCGTTTCGGTCAATGTGCCGTGTTTGTTCAACAGCGCCAGCGCGTGGTCCAGGTCACCGTCGTCCTGCTTGCCCTTTTCGATGGTCCGCTCCCAGAATGCGCGTTCGTCGGCATTGGCCTTGGCCACGGCCTTGATCACCGGCAGGGTCAGTTTGCGTTCACGGAAATCGTCGCCGATGTTCTTGCCGGTTGCCTCGGACTGGCCCTGATAGTCCAGCAGGTCGTCAACGATCTGGAACGCCACGCCAAGCGCGTCGCCGTAGTCATACAGCGCCTTGATAGTTGCGGCGTCGGCATCGGCAATCACACCGCCCACTTCCATCGCCGCCGAAAACAGCGCGGCGGTCTTGCCGCGCACGACTTGCAGATAGACTGCCTCGTCCGTCGCCAGATCCTGTGCGGCGGTCAGTTGCAGCACTTCGCCCTCGGCGATGGTGGCGGCGGCGTTGGACAGGATGCGCATCACCTCCATCGAGCCGCATTCCGTCATCAACTGGAAGGACCGCGCGAACAGGTAATCGCCGACCAGCACGCTGGATGTGTTGTCCCACAACAAGTTGGCCGTGGGACGTCCCCGGCGCTGTTCGCTTTCGTCGACCACGTCGTCATGCAGCAGCGTGGCGGTGTGGATGAATTCAACAGTGGCGGCAAGGTGCACATGATACGGCCCCGTGTAGCCGCACAAATGCGCCGCCGCGAGCGTCAGCATGGGGCGCAAACGCTTGCCACCAGCCCCCACCAGGTGCGCCGTGACCTCGGGAATGCGCGGTGCATGTTCCGACGCCATCTTGGCGCGGATCAGCGTGTTGACCGCGTCCATGTCATCCGCCAGCCGCGCGGCCAGTCGGTCATGCGGTTTCAACGTCTTTTCGATGCTGTCCATCTTGCCCCCGATGGCCCCTGTACATTAAGGGCCGCCTTCTCTTACATCCGTGATCATGAAAGAACTTTTGCGCAGCAACGACCCGACGATCATCGCCTTTGCCTCGGCCCTACTGTCGGGCGAGGATATAGACTGCTTTGAATTGGACGTAAACATGAGCGTGCTTGAAGGCGGCATCGGGATTTTTCCACGCCGTCTGATGGTGCGGGCCGATGATCACGACGCGGCCACCCGGGTGATGCGCGACAACGACATTCCGCTGGGCCGGTGACCGAAGGGGCTGCGCTGACCCATGACGCCTTTTTGGGCGGGCAGGTGATGCTGTGGCAGCCACGCACCGGCTATCGCGCAGGGCTGGATCCTGTATTGCTGGCGGCCAGCGTTCCCGCCCGTGCCGGTCAATCGGTTCTGGATCTGGGCTGTGGGGCGGGGGCTGCGGCCCTGTGCCTGGGCGGGCGGGTGCCCGGGCTTGACCTGCACGGGGTCGAACGACAGCCCTATTATGCGGACCTGGCGGCCCGCAACGGGCTGGACGTAACCTGTGCCGACCTGACAGACCTGCCGATGCCGCTGAAAGAGCGCAGCTTTGATCATGTGATCGCCAATCCCCCGTTCTTTGACCGCACCGCCAGCCGCCCGTCGCCCTATGCAGGGCGCGAAGGCGCATTGGGCGAGGATACGGCGCTGGAAGACTGGGTGCAGGTGGCCGCCAAGCGGCTGCGGTATCGTGGTTTTGCACATTTCATTCACCGCATGGCACGGCTGCCCGACATTCTGGCCGGGATTCGCCCTGTGATGGGCAGCGTCGAAGTGCTGCCATTTTCAGCACGCCCCGGACGCGCCCCGGAATTGTGCATTATCCGCGCACGCAAGGGCGGACGGGCAGAATTTCGCTTGCATTTTCCACGACTTCTGCACCGCGGCGAAAGCCATCTGCGAGATGCGGAAAGCTATACCCCTGAAATAAAAGCGGTTCTGCGCGATGGGGCGGCGCTGGAATTTTAACCAGTGGTTAACCCATCACAAGTCTATGATGCGTATGCAGCGTGACAGAAATGTAAAATCATGCTCTGCTGCGGTTGTACTTGAACGAATGGAGGATTGCATGAGCCTGAGCGCACACCTGACTGAGTTGAAGAAAAAGCACGAAAACCTGAGTGAAGCAGTGGAAAAGGAACTGCGCGCACCGGGGGCGGACACGTTGAAAGTGGCCGAGCTGAAAAAGCAGAAACTTCGCCTGAAAGAGCAAATCACGCGCTTGTCAGTCTGACATAGCCCTAGCGAAAGCTGGCGCGCGCTGCGATGACAGCGCCGCCGGTGACCAGAACGGCCGCCGCCGCCAGTGACCAACTGGCTTGGGTGACGCCAGCGATCACCAAAACCAGCGTTGACAGCAACGGCGCGGCATAAGACGCGGTGCCCAGCATCTGAATGTCGCCACGCTTAACACCAATGTCCCACACGTAAAATGCCAGACCCACAGGGCCCAGGCCCAGTGCCACCGTGCTGATCCAGCCGGTCGCGCCCACGGGCCATTGGGTGACCTCGAACGCCAGATGCAGCGGCACTGACAGCACGGCGCTTGCCAGACAGAACACGGCTACGCTGTCGGTCGGTATGGTGCCAAAACGGCGCGAGCCTACGGAGTAACCGGACCAGAACAGCGCACAGATCAGCGCCAGCCCGTATCCCGGCAGATAAGCGGCCTGAAACCCTGTGCTGCCGCCGGAAATGATCAACGCCGCGCCCAGAAATCCGGTGACCGCGCCAAAAATATGTCCCGCGCGCAACCGCTCACCGGGCAGCAAACCCGAAAACACCACGATCAGCAGGGGCCACAAATAGGCGATCAGCCCCGCCTCGGCTGCGGGGGCCAGACGCAGCGCCGAGAAATACAGCGCGTGATACCCGAACAGCCCGAATGTGCCGAACAGGTAGACCCGCAGCGGCACCGCGCGCAGCCGGTGAAGACCGTCGGTTGATGCGCTCCAGACCAGACCCAGAATGCCGCCAATGCCGAAACAGATGGCGTTCAATTGCAGCGGGGGCACGGGGGCTGATCCGACTGTCAGCAATGCCAGCAGCGCCCAAAGCAGGACAGCGACAAAGCCGATCGCGGTGGCGCGCAGTGTGGTCATGGGGGTGCTCCGATGGACAGACATCTGGGTCTGTCACATGAGAGGTTTTGCAGATCGGGGCAAGCGGGCAGTCGCGGTTGGGATGCAAAAGCACCGCTTTGGGGGCGGCCCTGAACAGGCCGCCCGCGTTTGGTCGGTCGGTTTAAGGACGCAGCATGACCTTGCCCGCGCGACCGGGGGTCAATGCGGCTTTCATCGCGTCTGCCACCTGGTCCAGGCCGTAGATGCCGCCGTCTTCCAGCGTCAGCGTGCCTTGGGCGGCCAGCGTGACCAGTTCGGTGATCAGGCGGGTGCGCAGGGCAGGATCCATATCGGCGCTGACTTTTGCGCCCCAGAAACCTTTGACCGTGATCTGTTTCATGATCAACGTGCCCGAAGACAGCGCAAGCGGTGTGCCCGTGGCCGTGCCAAAGACGACCAGTTCGCCATTGGCGCCCAGCAGATCAGTCAGATCAGTGGCCAGTTCGCCGCCGACGGAATCAATCGCAGACACCGCGCCGCCCTTGCCGATCAGCGCCTGCGCCTTGGCTTTCCAGTCGTCGTCCGAGGTCGACAGCACGTTGTCAATTCCCATACCGGTCAGTTCGGTCACCGCATCATCGCGGCGGACCAGGTTCACCAGGTTGATTCCGCGCGCCTCGGCCAGAACGGCCATGATCTTGCCTACGGCCCCGTTTGCTGCGGTCTGGATAATCCAGTCGCCTTTTTTGGCCTTCAACATTTCAAGCAGGGAAATGGCGCTGAACGGCATGGCGATCAGTTGTGCGCCCAGCGTGTCGGGGATTGCATCCGGCAGGGGCAGCACACTGGCGGCGGAGGCGATGAAATATTCAGCCCACGTGCCGTGAACGCCCGCGACGGTGACGCGCTGGCCGATCATTTGCGAGTCCACACCGTCACCAACCGCGTCGATGGTGCCGATGGCCTCGGACCCGCCAATCGCGCCGGGCAGTTCCGGTTTGTAGCCGTAGTTGCCGCGAATGGTCCACAGATCGTGGTTGTGGATCGGGGACAGCAGCGTTTTGATCCGCACTTCGCCCGCGGCGGGTTCGGGGGTGTCGGTGGTTTTGGTTTCAAGCACGTCGGCGGGTTCGCCGAAGGTGTCGTGGATGGCAGCTTGCATGATATATTCCTTAGGTTTCAGTGTGTTTTGGGGAAAGCCTGCGCGTGGTGTCGCGCAAGGCGTCGCGCAGGGCGGTGTCGGTTTGTGACAGCTTTGACAGGATCGCGGCGCCCAGCCATTGCGCATACAACACGCGGGCTGTCGCATCGGGATCAGGTTGCGGACGGACCGAACCGTCGGTCGTCCCTGCACGCAGCAATGCGGCAAGGCGCGTTGTCAATTGGTCCACGCCTTGGTCGAGAATGATCCGCATGTCGTCGGACAGGTCCGCGATTTCGGCGGCCAGCTTGACCACCAGACAGCCCGACGCGATGCCGCAGGTGCTGCCATGGTCCAACCATGCAGACCAAAACGCGTCCAGCTTGGCGCCTGCGGTTCCGGGGGTGCTGATCAGCGTGTCGATGCGGGCCAGATAGTCGTCGACATAGTCTTGAAGCAGGGCGCAGCCAAAGTCCTCTTTCGAGGTGAAGTAATAGTAGAAAGACCCCTTTGGTACACCGCTGGCAGCCAGGATCTGCGACAGTCCCACGCCGCTGAAGCCGCCATGCAAGACCAGTTCGCGCCCCTTGGTCAGGATGTGCTTGCGGGTTTTCTCTGATTTGGTTGGCTCTGTCATAGGAGATAGATAGGTAGTAATAGACCGGTCGTCTAGTGGTGTCTCAAGATTTTCTTGAGGGCCAAAAACGAAAAACGGCGCGCCGTTGGGGGCGCGCCGGATGTCATGATTGCGAAGGAAGGATCAGACGAAGAACTGACCGCCATTGGCCGAAATGGTCGAGCCGTTGATAAAGCCGGAATCGTCGGATGCCAGGAACACAACGCAGCGCGCGATTTCTTCGGGTTCGCCCAGACGGCCAGTCGGGATCTGCGCGATGATCGATTCGCGTACCTTTTCCGGTACGGCCATGACCATATCGGTTCCGATGTATCCGGGGCAGATGGCGTTGGCCGTGATGCCCGCGCGCGCGCCTTCTTGCGCCAACGATTTGACGATGCCCAGATCGCCGGCTTTGGTCGCGGCATAGTTCACCTGGGCGAATTGCCCCTTTTGACCATTGATCGAGCTGATGACGATCACGCGGCCAAACTTGCGTTCCCGCATACCGGGCCAGACGGGGTGCACGGTGTTGAAGACGCCGGTCAGGTTGGTGTCGACCACTTCGTGCCATTGTTCGGGGGTCATCTTGTGGAACGGAGCGTCGCGGGTGATGCCCGCATTGGCGACAACGACATCTACAGGGCCAAGATCGGCTTCGACCTGTGCGATTCCCGCTTTGCTTTGGTCATAGTCGGCAACATTCCATTTGTAGGTCTTGATGCCGGTTTCACCGGTGAATTTTGCCGCGGCTTCGTCGTTGCCCGCATAGGTCGCGGCCACGCTATAACCTGCATCTTTCAACGCCTGCGAAATGGCCGCGCCAATTCCGCGCGATCCTCCGGTAACAAGTGCAACTCTGGCCATGGGTTTCTCCTCCTGATGGGCTTTATTCTATTTTTGCGTGTATCCGCCAACGGCGTCCATGCATTTATCGCATTATATATGACAAGGGTTTGTCACTGCGATTATTGCATGAAATCTGTTGGGATAAGGCAAACTTTGTGATTTGCGCAGATGCGGCGCCAAAGGCCTGCATTCCTGTCGCGCTGCGCGCAGACGTGATGTCGATCTGATCGTTCTGATATGGATTGATCGACATGCGTGCGGCCTTTGGATTCCGCGACACTAATGTGCCGCGAAATCTTGTTACTAATTCCGTGCCGTGCCCGCAACTATATTACGTGGCCTGGGCGAAATTAAGGGCGTTCAATACACATGGCAACGCCCATGCCGCCGCCAATGCACAGCGTGGCAAGGCCTTTCTTGGCGCCACGACGCTTCATTTCAAAGACCAGCGTGTTCAGGATGCGCGCACCCGAGGCGCCGATGGGGTGGCCGATGGCGATGGCGCCGCCGTTGACGTTCACAATCGACGGATCCCAACCCATGTCCTTGTTCACGGCACAGGCCTGTGCGGCAAAAGCTTCGTTGGCTTCGACCAGGTCCAGGTCTTCGGATTTCCAGCCGGCCTTCTCCAGCGCCTTGCGCGAGGCAAAGATCGGACCCGCGCCCATGATCGACGGGTCCAGACCGACGGTCGCGTAAGAAACGATTCGCGCCAACGGTTCGATCCCGCGCTTTTCGGCGTTGTCTGCGGACATCAGCAGGGCGCCGGCAGCCCCGTCGTTCAGGCCCGAGGCATTGGCGGCGGTGACCGATCCATCCTTGGTGAAGGCGGGGCGCAGTTTTTGCATGGCGTCGATGGTCGCGCCGTGGCGGATGTATTCATCGCTGTCCACCACGATGTCGGCCTTGCGGCCCTTCACGGTGAAGGGCGTGATTTCGTCCTGGAATTTGCCAGCCTTTTGCGCGGCTTCCGCCTTGTTTTGCGAGGCAACGGCGAATTCATCCTGCTGGTCACGGCTGATCTGCCATTTTTCGGCAACGTTTTCAGCGGTCTGGCCCATGTGATAGCCGTTGAACGCATCCCACAGACCGTCGCGGATCATTGTGTCGATGTATTGCATGTCGCCCATTTTGTGACCCATGCGCAGGTTCGCGGCGTGGGGGCTCATCGACATGTTTTCCTGGCCACCGGCGGCTACGATGTCGGCATCGCCAAGCTTGATGTGCTGGGCGGCCAGGGCGATGGCGCGCAGACCTGAGCCGCACACCTGGTTGATGCTCCACGCGGCGCTTTCAATCGGCAAACCGGCGTTGATGTGCGCCTGACGGGCGGGGTTTTGCCCCTGGGCGGCGGTCAGGACCTGACCCAGAATGGTCTCGCTGACCTCGGATTTGTCGATGCCTGCGCGTGCGACAATCGCTTCAAGGACGGCGGCGCCCAGATCGTGCGCGGGGGTGCCAGCGAAAGAGCCGGTAAAGCTGCCGACAGCGGTACGTGCGGCAGAGGCGATGACGACGTTGGTCATGGAATGCATCCTCTTGTTGTTTGACGAAGGACGCACTGGCAGTTCAGGCAACATGCCGACCGCCCGCCCTTCGACTTACCTGTTTGGATAAACCATTCGTTCCGTTGTCACAACGTATACGCCATGCGATCCGTCGTCAGATGCATATCAAACTGCGGCACGCACATCATCCGGCGATTTCCAAGCGGGCCGGGTGGTGGGCGCTCCGTGCAGGTAGCCTTGCAAACAATCCACGCCAAGGCTGGCCAGCACATCCGCGTCAGCTTTGGTTTCGACGAATTCGGCCACCGTCATCATGTCGAAATGCTGTGCAATCGACACCATGGACCGCACCAGCGCCTGATTGTCCGGATCCTTGGCGATGCCGGACACGAATTGGCCGTCAATCTTGAGGATATCAAAGAAGAAATCCTTGAAATAGCGCAGCGCCGTCTGCCCGGATCCAAAGTCGTCCAGCGCGAAACAGATGCCGCGCACCTGCCAGCGGTCCATAAAGTCGATGACCAGTTCGGGCACGGTCATTGCGGACCCTTCGGTAATTTCGAGAATCAGACGTTCTGCCAAGGTCGGATCGCGATTCAGCCAGCGTTCCAGCGTATGGGTCCATTTGCTGTATCCGATGGACCGCGCGGACATGTTGATCGAAAGCCGCAGCTGCGGCACCTCGTAAAGGGCGCGCAGACCCATTTGCAAGGCCAGCACGTCGATCTCGCGCCCCAATTCGGTGTCTTCGATCAGGGGCATGAAGTCACGCGCGCGGATCACCCGACCGGTTTCGTCGGTGACGCGCATCAGCCCCTCGTAAAAGCCGACTCGGGTGGGGTCGCGTGACAGGACCACCGGCTGGAACGCCAGCAACGTCTGCTTGTGTCGGATCGCCATTGCGACCATGTCCAGAATGCCCTCATC
The DNA here is from genome assembly GCA_034669925.1 of Sulfitobacter sp. GTDB lineage: Bacteria > Pseudomonadota > Alphaproteobacteria > Rhodobacterales > Rhodobacteraceae > Pseudosulfitobacter. The sequence goes on along the minus strand of JAXMOM010000001.1, from coordinate 1,472,409 downwards.
CCGAGAAGACAGCGCAAAGTTCAACGGGTTTTCAAAGCCGGGCGGTACGTCAGCGATGCGCCGCTTCTTCAGGTTCACTTGCCTTCTCCATATCTTGACTGACACGCTTCCACTTTGTCGCCATGACCCTTAAAAACGGATTAATGTTCTTATTTTAGTCTTATTTTCGGGAGGCATCGGATGTGTGGTGAAACGGCAGGGGATGACGGCGTTTCACGGTGCAATTGGGCCGGGTCCGAACCCATCTACCGCATCTATCACGACACCGAATGGGGCGTGCCCGAATACGACAGTCGCGCGCTGTGGGAAAAGCTGATTCTTGACGGGTTTCAGGCCGGTTTGTCGTGGATCACCATTCTGAAAAAGCGCGATAATTTCCGTGCGGCCTTTCGCGGGTTCAATCCCCGCGAGATTGCCACCTGGGGCGAGGACGAGGTGGACAGGCTGGTGCAGGATGCGGGCATCATCCGCCACCGTGGCAAGATCAACGCGACCATCAGCAACGCCCGCGCGTGGTGCGTCATCGAGGATCGGATCGGCTTCGATACTTATATGTGGCGCACCGTTGATTTCGCGCCGTTGCAGCCGAAATACACCACGCAGGATCAGGTGCCGCCCAGCACCGACCTTAGCTTGCGAATCTCCAAGCAGATGAAAAAGGACGGGTTCAAATTCTGTGGCCCCACCATCGTCTATGCGTGGATGGAGGCCTGTGGGCTGGTCAACGATCACCTGACCACCTGCCACCGGCACACCGATGTGGCACAGATGGCCCGCGCGCACGGGTGGAAAGGCCGTTGACACTGACCCGCGCGGGCGTATAAGCGCCCCTTCATTGGTGTTGGTGGACCTCGCAAGGGGAAGCCTGTCGGGTCATAGACCAGAGGACAACGCCCTTTATGAACCTATATAAAGGAGACCAGCCGTGACCAAACGCACGTCTGCCAAGTACAAAATCGATCGCCGCATGGGCGAAAACATCTGGGGCCGCGCGAAATCGCCGGTCAACCGTCGTGAATATGGCCCCGGCCAGCACGGCCAGCGCCGCAAGGGCAAACTGTCGGACTTCGGTCTGCAGCTGCGCGCCAAGCAGAAGCTGAAAGGCTACTACGGCGACCTGACCGAAAAACAATTCCGCCGCATCTACGCCGAAGCCGAGCGTGTCAAAGGCGACACCGGTGAAAACCTGATCGGCCTGCTCGAGCGTCGCCTGGACGCCGTTGTCTACCGCGCGAAATTCGTGGCGACCGTGTTCGCGGCCCGTCAGTTCGTGAACCACGGCCACGTCCGTGTGAACGGCAAGAAAGTGAACATTCCTTCGTACCGTGTCAAAGAAGGCGACGTGATCGAAGTGCGTGACCGTTCCAAGCAGATGGCCGCCATTCTGGAAGCGACCCAACTGCCCGAGCGTGACGTGCCCGACTATATGGACGTTGACCACTCGAAACTGACCGCGACATTCGTGCGCACACCTGCGTTCGGCGATGTGCCGTACCCGGTGATGATGGAACCGAACCTCGTGGTCGAATTCTACGCCAAGAACTGATCGCTTCGATCTGTTCTACGATTTACAAAAGGCCGCGCATCATGCGCGGCCTTTTTGCATTTGTGCCGCTCAGGCGGCTTGCAAGACCCATTGCGCCGCCTTTTCCAGATCGGCGCGGAACAGCGCGGTTTGGGTCTGGCGCAGGCCCGCATCCGGCACCCGAAGCAGATAGGACGGGTGCAGCGTTACCAGAACCGGCCCATATGCGGTATCCTCGATCTGACCGCGCCGTTTCAGAATGCCGTCTTTGCGCCCCGTCAGCGCCAGCAGGGCGGTGCCGCCCATCGCCAATATCAGCTTGGGTTTGACCAGGGCCACCTCGGCCTCCAGCCACCATTTGCAATGCTGCACTTCGCCTTGGTTTGGGGTCTGGTGCATCCGCCGTTTGCCCCGTTGCTGGAATTTGAAATGTTTGACCGTGTTGGTGACATAGGCCGCCTGCCGGTCCAGCCCCGCCTGTGCCGCGATCTGGTCGAACATCTGGCCCGCAGGCCCGACAAAGGGGCGGTCGGTCTGGTCCTCGACATCGCCGGGTTGTTCGCCGACCACCATCAGCGCCGCATCGCGTGGGCCTTCGCCTGTGACGGCCTGCGTGGCCGGGCCGCACAGGGCACAGCGGGTGCAGGCACGGATTTGTGCATTCACCGTGTCCAGACTGTCGCGGGTCGCCACAGCGCGCATATCGGCCAGCCCCGCGCTGATCCGTTCGGCGCGCAGCGGGGGCAGGGTGGGGGCGGCGGCCTGCATCTCTTTCGCGCGGGCTTCGGCATGCGCCAACAGGTGCGGGATGTGCCGCGTCTCGGGCATGTTCTTCCAATATTTGCGCGGCATCTCCGAGGTCATCGCCTGCACCTTGACCCGTGCGGGGTTGAAGATATTGCAGAAATAGGTGCCCCACAGCTCTTCGGTCGCGTCTTCGGGCAGATCAGGACGCGCCTGACCGGGGGCAAAGCTGAGCCGCCCCGCCTCGAACCGCGCGGTGACGTCGGGGGTGACGATCATCCAGTCCATGTCGCCGAAGCGGTTGGCAAAGAAGGGGGCGGTTGGCTCGACCGTGTGATGTGTCGGTTCGAACCACGCGGCGAAACGACGACGCGGCCCGTCGGCCACCAGATCGCGGAAGCGCACGAAAGCTTTCATCTTGTGCGCGCAGCGGTTCACGTTCTTTTCCAGCCCGCGCAAATGGGCCAGTTGCCCGTCGCCACGGTCGTGCATCAGCGACGGCGCATCGCGCAGCCGCCACAAGAACGCATACAGGCGCGCAAAACGGTCGGTGTCGCTGTGCCAGACCACGCGATTGGCCATATCAATAAAGGATTTCGGCACCGTGACCCGTGCGGGCGTGGTCATACGACGCGGCTGGGCGGCGAACAGGTCCACCTGCGCCGGATCGTCAAACGACCACAAAACATCCTCGGGACGCACGCCTTCGGTAAGCAACCCGCGCGCCGCGTCGCGCCACGCCTGCGCGGTGCCAATACGGGGCAGGGCGACGGTGCGCATCAGAACAAACTAAGCTGTTCAGGCGGCGGCGCAAATCGCGAGCGCAGGTCGGCGCTGTCGGTCAACTGCCCCGGCGACCAGTCGCGCAAGGTGATGAACGGCCGCGCCTTTTTCAACAGCGCGCCCATGCGTTGCAGATCGGCATAGCGCAGATCGCGGTGCCGTCGCGTGCCCAGGATGCGGTTGACCGTGCGCACCCCGAACCCCGGCACCCGCAACAGCAATTCGCGCGATGCCCGCTGCACGTCCAGCGGAAACAACCCGCGATGCGCGATGGCCCAGGCCAGCTTTGGGTCCATGTCCAGATCCAGATTGCCCGCCTGTGTCACGCCGGTGATCTCGTCCACCGAAAACCCGTAGAACCGCAGCAGCCAGTCGGCCTGATACAACCGGTGTTCTCGCACCAGTGGTGGCTGCACCAGCGGCAGTTTTGCACTGCTGTCGGGGATCGGGGAAAAGGCGGAATAATACACCCGTTTCAGCCCGTAATTGCCGTATAGGCTGTTGGCTTGCCCCAGAATGGTGGCGTCGTTCGACCCGTCCGCGCCAACGATAACCTGGGTCGATTGTCCGGCGGGGGCAAACTTTGGCGGGCGTTTCCCGGTGTGCGAGCGGTCTTTGGACGCGGCGCGCCCGGCTTTGACGTCCTGCATGGCGGCGCGGATGGTCGCGGGGTTCTTTTCGGGCGCATAGGCGGCCACCGCAGCCTCGGTCGGAAGCTCGACGTTGATCGACAGCCGGTCGGCGTAGAGGCCTGCAGCCGCGATCAGCTCGGGCGCGGCATCGGGGATGGTTTTCAGATGGATATAGCCGCGAAAATTCTCGCGCGTGCGCAGCAGGCGGGCGATTTGGACCATGTCCTCCATCGTCTTGTCCGGCGACTGGATGATGCCCGAGGACAAGAATAGCCCTTCGATATAATTTCGACGATAAAATTCGATGGTCAGCGACACGACCTCTTCGGGGGTAAACCGGGCGCGCGGGGTGTTCGAGGACACGCGGTTGACGCAATAGGCACAGTCGTAAATGCAGAAATTGGTCATCAGGATCTTGAGCAGGCTGATGCAGCGCCCGTCAGGCGTGTAGGCGTGACAAATCCCCGACCCTTCGTTCGAGCCAAGGCCTTTGCCGTCGCGGCTGCTGCGCTTTGTGCCGCCTGACGAGGCACAAGAAGCATCATAACGGGCCGCATCCGAGAGAATCGCGAGTTTTTCTGACAATGACTTAACCATTCGTTCACTTTATGTTCTCACTGTGGGCGGTGCAATAGGAAGGAGGATAAGACACACTGGCGTTGGCAAAATTCCGCAGCAACAAAAGGGCATGGCGCAGCCGCGTTTGCCCCGCTAAAACAACCTGCGAAGGAGCCAACCCATGACCCAAGCCATTGCGCCGCAGCCCGGCATCATGTCGATCGACCCCTACGTCGGCGGCACCAGCCATGTGGCAGGCATCGAGAACGCAGTGAAACTGTCGTCGAACGAAAACCCTCTGGGTCCGTCCGACAAGGCCATGGAGGCGTTCCGCCGCGCGTCGCATCAACTGCACCGCTATCCGTCGACCGACCACGCGGCGCTGCGCACCGCGCTGGCGCAGGTGCACGGTGTCGACGCCGAGCGGATCATTTGCGGTGCTGGGTCGGACGAGATCATTTCGTTTCTGTGCAACGCCTATGCCGGGCCGGGCACCGAAGTTGTCCACACGGTCCACGGCTTTGGCATGTATGCCATCTGCGCTAGGGCGGCGGGGGCAACACCGGTCGAAGTGCTGGAAGCGGATCGGGTCACGGATGTGGACGCGTTGCTGGCAGCGTGCACCAAAAAGACACGGCTGGTTTTCATTGCCAACCCCAACAACCCGACGGGCACGATGATCGCGGACGCCGAAATTGCGCGGCTGGCAGATGGTCTGCCAAAACAGGCCTTGCTGGTTCTGGATGGGGCCTATGCCGATTATGTCGAAGGGTACGATGGCGGCGCGTCGCTGGTGGACAGCCGTGAAAACGTGGTGATGACGCGCACATTCTCCAAGCTTTACGGTCTGGGCGGTCTGCGCATCGGCTGGGGCTATGGCCCTGCCCACGTGATCGACGTGCTGAACCGCGTTCGCGGCCCGTTCAACGTCAGCCAGGCGGCGCTGGACACCGCCGAGGCGGCTGTGCGCGACGTGGCTTATGCCGATCACTGCCGCAGCGAAAACGCCCGCTGCCGCACCATCCTGGCCGAAGGGCTGGCCGCCTTGGGCGTGCCGTCGGACGTGAGCCACGCCAATTTCGTGCTGGCCCGTTTCGGCAGCGCGGACGAGGCCAATGCCTGCGATGCATGGTTGCAGAGCCAGGGGCTGATTGTGCGCCGCGTGGCCGGCTACAAACTGCCCGCCGCCCTGCGCATTACCGTGGGCGACGAAAGTGCGTGCCGCCGCGTGGTGCACGCTGTGCGCCAGTTCAAGGAAGGCAAAAGCGCATGACAGATGTTGCTTCTGTCCCTGTTTACAACCGCATTGCGCTGATCGGCCTGGGGCTGATCGCCTCGTCGATGTACTGGGCGATCCAGCGCGGCGGGTTGGCGGGCGAGGTGACCGGTTATGCGCGCAGTCAGGCCACCCGCGACACCGCGCGCCGCATCGGGCTGACCGACCGCGTGTGCGACACCGCCGCCGAAGCGGTTCAGGGCGCCGATCTGGTGGTGCTGGCGGTGCCCGTGGGGGCGATGGCAGCCGTTGCCGCCGAGATCGCACCGCATCTGGCCCCGGGCGCCACCGTGACCGACGTAGGCTCGGTCAAGCGCAACGTGATCGAAAGCGTCGGTCCCCATTTGCCCGAAGGTGTGCATTTTATCCCCGCGCACCCGCTGGCCGGGACCGAACATTCGGGACCGGAATCGGGCTTTGCGACGTTGTTCGACAACCGTTGGTGCCTGCTGGTTCCGGTCGAGGGCACAGACCCAGACGCCACCGCGCGCCTGCGCACGCTGTGGGAAGGCATCGGGTCGAATGTCGAGGAAATGGACGCCGACCACCACGATCTGGTGCTGGCCGTCACATCGCACACGCCGCACCTGATCGCCTACACGATGGTGGGCGTGGCCGACGATCTGGGCCGCGTGACCGATGGCGAGGTCATCAAATACTCTGCCGCCGGTTTCCGTGATTTCACCCGCATCGCGGCTTCTGATCCGACCATGTGGCGCGACGTGTTCCTGACCAACAAGGACGCAACGCTGGAAATTCTGGGCCGCTTCACCGAAGAGCTGTTCGCGCTGCAACGCGCTATCCGCACCGGCGACGGCGACCATTTGTTCGATTATTTCACCCGCACCCGCGCGATCCGGCGCGGCATTATCGAGGCGGGCCAGGACACCGATGCACCCGACTTTGGCCGTACGGTGCGGACCGAAAAGACATGAAGGCGGGGCTGACCGTTGTGTTGGCCCACTGTCTGGCGCTGTGCCTGACCACGACTGCGGCAGCGCAAGCGCCGGAAAAATCGCTGCGTCCGATGGCACGTGTTGCGGCTGTATCGGCTGAAAAACCTGCGCCGACCGCGTCTGGCGTGGTCTTGTTGCAACCGGATCAAACCGTGGTGCATCTGGCCTCGGCCGCAACACTTTCGGGTCCTGTGATGACACTGCGCCCTTCGATGCGGCCCAAGTCGCTAGAGAAAAGGGCGATGGCCAAGAAAGCCAGGCGCGCCAAAGGGGCGGTTTGCGGAGATGTCGACCTGCAAGGCACCTATTTGGGGCCCGTGCCCGGACGCATCGGGGCCTGTGGCATCGACGCGGCGATCAAGCTGCGGTCTGTGTCCGGTGTTGCGCTGAGCCAAGAGGCAGTGATGGATTGTGCCACCGCCAAGGCCCTGAAAAAATGGACAGATCGCACCGCGAAACCGGCCTTGGCGCGCTTGGGTGGTTTGACCGGTTACCGCGTCGCGGCACATTACACCTGCCGCACCCGCAACAACCAGCCCGGCGCGAAAGTGTCCGAACATGGCAAGGGGCGCGCGATTGATATCTCGGGATTTCAGTTGCAAAGCGGCGAAATCGTGAGCGTGCTGGAGGGGTGGAATTCTTCGCGCCACAGCAAGGCGTTGCGCAAAATGCACGCGGGGGCTTGTGGCACCTTCGGCACGGTTCTGGGGCCGGGATCGGACGGCTACCATCGCGACCACTTGCATTTGGACACGGCGCGCTATCGCAGCGGATCGTATTGCCGCTGACGGGATTCGGGGCTTTGCCCCCGCCGCTGGCGCGGCGTCCCCAGGATATTTGTGGCCAAAAGAAGCCGCGGTTTTCAGGCACGGCTTTCATTGACGGGCAGAATCGGATTTACCGGCCCGCGGCATTAAGCGAAGGGATGGCACGGCATGACGATGTGGGTTTTTGGCTATGGCAGCTTGCTTTGGCACCCCGGATTTCCGGTGGCGGACCGGGTGGTGGCGCGGCTGAAAGGGTATCAGCGGTCGTTTTGCATGCGCTCGATCCATCATCGCGGCACGGAAGAAGAACCGGGGTTGGTGCTGGCGCTGGACGCGGTGCCGCCTGCGTCCTGCGAGGGGATCGCGATGCAGGTCGAGGCGGGGGCCGAGCAGGCGACGCTGGAATATTTGCGCGCACGCGAGTTGATCTCGTCGGCCTATTACGAGGCGACCGTGCCCCTACAATTGGTGGACGGGCGCGTGGTCGATGCCGTGGCCTATATCATCGACGCCGCGCACGACCAGTATTGTGGCGGTCTGCCGTTGGAAGAACAGGCACAAATCATCGCCAAGGCGGTGGGCGGGCGTGGTCCGAACACCGAATATTTGTTCAACACTGCCGATCATTTGAACCAGATCGGGCTGCAAGATGCTGATCTGGACTGGTTGGCGGCGCGTGTGCGTTCAATCTGTGCATAATCCCTTGGCCATGAGCGGATTTCTTCGTTATCGTTGCTGCAGAGCAGTAAACTAGGGCAAGGACCCGGGCGCATGTCGCAAATGGACCGCGAAGCGCGGCCACAGTTTTCCCAACCGGTGCGGCAGATCGCGCTGATGCTGATGGTGATTGCCCTCAGTGCGGCGATGGTTTTTGTCGCGGCCCCCAGTGTGCTTCCGGTGTTTCAGGCCAACCCCTATCTGAACGGGTTCATCTTTTTCGTCTTTCTGATTGGCGTCGTGGCCTGTTTTTGGCAGGTCGTTCAGCTGGTCGGTTCGGTCCGCTGGATCGAAGGGTTTGCCGCCGATACCCAACAGGGCGATGAAACGCCGCCGCAGTTGCTGGCGCCATTGGCGTCGTTGTTGCGCACACGCGGGGCACGGATGCAGGTGTCGTCCTCGTCCACGCGGTCTATTCTGGATTCGGTGGCCACACGCATCGACGAAGCCCGCGAGATCACGCGGTATATCGTCAACCTTTTGATTTTCCTTGGACTTCTGGGCACGTTCTACGGTTTGGCAACCACCGTTCCTGCCTTGGTCGACACCATTCGCAGCCTTGCCCCGCAAGAGGGCGACGCGGGCGTGGATGTGTTCGGCCGTCTGATGGACGGGCTGGATTCGCAGCTTAGCGGTATGGGTGTGGCTTTTGGCTCGTCCTTGCTGGGGCTGGCCGGGTCGCTGATTGTGGGACTGCTCGAGCTGTTTGCCGGCCACGGACAGAACCGGTTTTACCGCGAGCTTGAGGAATGGCTCAGCTCGATCACGCGGGTCAGCTTCGCGTCGGGTGACGAAGGGGCGGGCGATGCGCCGGTGATGGCCGGGGTGATTGATCACCTCGCCGAGCAGATGGAAAACCTGCAACAGATGTTCACACAGTCGGACATCTCGCGCACCATGGTCGATGAAAAGTTGGGGACGCTGGTTGATGCGATCCACGACATGACGCGGCAGATGCAGCATGGCGATCCCGAGAATTCGGCGCTGGAGCGGGTGGCGGCGGGGCAGGAACGGCTGATCGCACATTTCGAGGCCCAGGGCGGCGGCGACGGGATTGACGCCGAAAGCCGGATGCGGCTGCGGTCGATTGACGTGCAAATGCTGCGTATTCTTGAAGAAATTTCCGCAGGGCGACAGGAAAGCATGGCCGAACTGCGCAGCGATCTGGCGGGCCTGACGCAGGCGCTGGCCCAGCCGCGTGGGGGCAATCGGGGCAATCGCGGACGCGGGTCCCAAGGTGGGGCAGGAAACGTCAAGGGTGACGGCTGATGGCCCTGTCGCGGCGCACCGGATCACGGTTTCAGGCGTCGATCTGGCCCGGCTTTGTCGATGCGATGACCGGCCTGCTGCTGGTGCTGATGTTCGTGCTGACCATTTTCATGGTGGTGCAATACGTGTTGCGCGAAACCATTTCGGGACAGGAAAGCGAACTGGACGCGCTTGCGGGCGAGGTTGCGGCACTGGCACAGGCCCTGGGGCTGGAAGAGCAGCGCGGCAACCGGCTGGATGCGCGGCTGTCGGCCATGTCGGCCAAGCTGGATGATGCACAAGACCAGGTGTCGCAGCAGGCGGCGCTGATTGCGTCACTGACCGAACAACGCGATGCGCAGGCCAACGAACTGGCGGCCGCGCAGACCCAGATCAGCAGCTTTGAAGCGCAGGTTGCGGCGCTGTTGGCGGACCGTGATCAGGCGCAGGCGGAGGTGGCGGATTTGCAGGCCGAACAGACGCGCCTGCTGTCCGAGCAAGAGGCGCTTAACCTGGCGCTGGCGCAGGCGCGCGACGAGATTGATGCAGGTGCCGAAGCCGCGCGGCTGGCTGCCTCGCGGCGCGAGGCACTGGATGCGCTGGTGGCGGATCTGCGCGCCAGAAATGCCGAGGCCGATGCGCAGTTGGCGGGTTTGAACACCGAACTGGATCAGGCGCAGGCGGCGCTGAGCGAGGAAGAGGCGGCCAAGCTGGCCGAGGCAGAAGCGGCCAAGCTGTTGCGCGAACGCCTGAAAGAGGCGGATGCCGAGCTGACGTCGATGACGCTGGCCCTGGAGGCGCAGCGCAAGAAAGCCGAGGAAACGCTGACCATGTTGGCCGCAGCCCGCGCCGCCGAGGCGGATCTGGACACGCAACTGGTGGCGGCCTTGTTGCAGGTCGAAACCCTGAAAGGGCAGGCCGAGGGCACCGACAGCACCGTGCAGGAACTGGCCAGTCAGCAACAGGCACTGACGGCGCAAAAGGACGCGTTGGAAGGGCAGATTTCCGCCCTTCAGGGCCAATTGGACGTGGCGCAGGCCACCATCGAGGCAGGCAGCGCCGAAACACAGGACTTGCGCGCGCGGTTGGCGGCGGCGCTGGCGGATGTGACCGCGCAGACTGCGCGGGCCGAAGATGCGCAAGCGACCAACGCCGACTTGCGCACCCAGCTAGAGGCCGCCCTTGCGGCAAAGCTGGCGGCAGAAGCCGATGCCAAGACGCTGAACGCCGATGCGGCAGAGGTGCGGGCGAAGCTGGCCGCGGCGCTGGCGGCAAAGCTGGAAGCAGAAAACGCCATTGACGAGACAATGACAGATAAAGAACGCCGCGCCGCGCTGTTGCATACCGCGCGCGACAAGCTGGCCGAGGAACAGGAAAAATCCGCCGCCGCCCAGCGGCAGACCGAGGTGTTGAACCAGCAGGTTGCGGCCCTGCGGTCGCAGTTGGGGCAGTTGCAGGCCTTGCTGGACGACGCCAAGACGCGCGACGAGGCCGCCCAGGTCGAATTGTTGTCGCTGGGTCAGGATCTGAACACGGCGCTGGCGCGGGTTGCCGCCGAAGAACGCCGCCGTCGCGTGCTGGAAGAGCAGGAACGCAAACGGCTTGAGGCGGCGGCGCAGGATCTGGAAAAATACCGCTCGGAATTCTTTGGACGGCTGCGCGACGTGTTGGGCAATCAGGAAGGCGTGCGGATCGAAGGCGACCGGTTTGTGTTCTCGTCCGAGGTGCTGTTCCCCCCAGGTGCTGCCGATCTGTCAGCGGATGGGCAGCGCGAGATTTCCAAGATCGCGGCCATCCTGCGCAGTGTGGTCAGCGACATTCCCCCCGAAATCAATTGGGTGATCCGGGTGGACGGGCACACCGACAATGTGCCGCTGTCCGGTCTGGGCGAGTTTGCCGACAACTGGGAGCTAAGCCAGGCGCGCGCGCTTTCGGTGGTCAAGTATATGGTGAACTTCCTTGGCATCCCGCCGGACCGTCTGTCGGCCAACGGGTTCGGGCAGTATCAGCCTGTGAATACCGCCAACACCGACGAGGCGCGTGCCCAGAACCGCCGGATCGAGTTGAAATTTACCGAGAAATAGGGGCTCTGCCCCAGTCGCTTTCGCGCCTTTCCCGGAGTTTTTCTGGCAAGATGAAGGACGCGTCAGCGCAGCGTAATCTCGGCTTGGCGGGTGTCGATCTGGCGGCCTTGGCGGATCAGTGTGACGCTGCCGGAATAGGTGCCCGCAGGCCACGCGGCCCCTTTGAGACGTTTGCCGATGGCGCGGAAGAATTGCGCCTGCGCTTTGTCCAGGGTGACGGTTTGATCCAGAACCTTGCCGTCCGGTCCGCTCAGATCGATGTGTACCTTGTCACCCTTCTGCCCACCAAAGGCATAGCCGTAGACCACCAGTGCTGGCGCGTCGGCGGGCAGGGCAGCCTTGGCGGCGCGGCCTGATTTGACATCATCATAGGCGGGGACGCTGTCGGAAAAGCCCACGTCAAGAATGCCGCCCGCCCGGTACGGGGGCGGGGATTGCCACAGGGTTTTGGCATCGGGCGTGCCGCAGGTGATTTCGCCATCGGGGTCGAACGGGTCGATGGTTTCGCCGTTGTGGCGCACGCTCAGGTGAACGTGGGGAAACTGGGCGCGGCCGCTGATGCCGACCTGACCCAGCACAGCGCCACGCTGGACCTTGTCACCTGAACGCACGGCGACGCTGTCCTTTTTCATGTGGCAATATTGGGTTTCCCAGCCGTCGCCGTGGTCGATCACCACGCCGTTGCCGCATTCGCGGCCCGCGACCTGTTCGGCATTGGCGGCGGAGTAGGCGCGGTCGACCACGCCGTCGCGCACGCCCACAACGGTGCCGTCGGCACTGGCCAGCACGTTCACGCCTGCCTGCATCTGTTGCAGGGTGCGCAGGCCGAAATCGGTGCCCTTGTGCGCCTCGTAGCTGAGCGGGGCGCACCGGTAGTCGGATGCACCTTTGCCGGGGTCATGATCGACGTATTGCTGGATGAAACAGTCGCGTCCCAGATCGCAGTCGATCGGGGGCGTCAAAACAGGATCGCTCGCCGCAGGCATCCCTGCGGCGAGCGTCAGTGTAAAGGCGGTGCAAACCGCCCGGATCATTCCGCCGTCAGCAGGGGCGGCTTGTTGCCCGAAATGCGCGGCTTGTCCGGCCCTTCGACCTTCAGGTCCAGCACGCCGTTTTTCATGCCGACCTTGACCACACCACCTTTGGCCAGCTTGCCGAACAGCAACTCCTCGGCCAGAGGTTTCTTGATGTACTCCTGGATCACGCGGCCCAGCGGGCGCGCGCCCATCTTGCTGTCGTACCCTTTGTCGGCCAGCCATTCGGCGGCGGGGCGGGTCAGTTCGATGGTCACGCCACGGTCCATCAGTTGTGCTTCAAGTTGCAGCACGAACTTTTCGACCACTTGCAGGATCACAGCCTTGGGCAGCGGTGCAAAGCTGATCACCGCGTCCAGACGGTTGCGGAATTCCGGCGTGAACGTGCGTTCGATGGCAGCTGTGTCCTCGCCCTCGCGGCGGTCACGGCCAAAGCCGATCGCCTCTTTCGCCTGTTCCGCCGCACCGGCGTTCGAGGTCATGATCAGCACCACGTTGCGGAAATCAACCGTGCGCCCGTTGTGGTCGGTCAGGCGGCCATGGTCCATGACCTGCAACAGGATATTGTAGACATCCGGGTGCGCCTTTTCCATCTCGTCCAGCAGCAGAACGCAATGTGGATGCTGGTCGATCCCATCGGTTAGCAGACCGCCCTGATCGAAGCCGACATAGCCCGGAGGTGCGCCGATCAGACGGCTGACCGCGTGTTTCTCCATGTACTCCGACATATCGAAGCGCAGCAACTCCACACCCAGCGTATCTGCCAGCTGTTTTGCCACCTCGGTTTTGCCCACGCCGGTTGGTCCCGCGAACAGGTAGTTGCCGATGGGTTTCTCCGGCTCGCGCAGACCCGCCCGCGACAATTTGATCGCCGAAGAAAGGGCTTCGATGGCATTGTCCTGACCGAAGACCACGCGTTTCAGCGACCCTTCCAGATCCTTCAGCACCGCAGCGTCGTCTTTCGACACGTTTTTCGGTGGGATGCGGGCGATCTTGGCCACGACGGCCTCGATCTCCTTGGTGCCGATGGTTTTGCGCCGCTTGTTGGCGACCACCAGATGCTGCGCGGCACCGGCTTCGTCGATGACGTCGATGGCGCTGTCGGGCAGTTTGCGGTCGTTGATGTAACGGCTGGCCAGTTCCACCGAGGTCTTGATCGCATCCGAGGTGTATTTCACCGAGTGGTGATCCTCGAAATAGGGCTTCAACCCGCGCAGGATTTTCACCGCATCCTCGACCGACGGTTCGCTGACGTCGATTTTCTGGAACCGGCGCGACAGGGCGCGGTCCTTTTCGAAATGCTGGCGGAATTCCTTGTAGGTGGTCGACCCCATGGTGCGCAGTTTGCCCCCCTGAAGCGCAGGCTTCAGCAGGTTGGACGCATCCATCGCGCCACCCGATGTGGCACCGGCGCCGATCACGGTGTGGATCTCGTCGATGAACAGAACCGCGTCCTTATGCGCTTCCAGCTCGGTCACGACCGCTTTCAGACGTTCCTCGAAATCACCGCGATAGCGGGTGCCCGCCAGCAATGCGCCCATATCCAGCGAATAGATCGTGGTGTTGGCCAGAACCTCGGGGGTTTCGCCCGATACGATCTTGCGCGCCAGACCTTCGGCGATGGCGGTTTTGCCGACGCCGGGGTCACCCACCAGCAGCGGGTTGTTCTTGCGCCGGCGGCACAGAACCTGAATGCAGCGTTCCACTTCGCTGTCGCGGCCGATCAGCGGGTCAATGTCGCCCTCGCGCGATTTGGCGTTCAGGTCGACGCAGTATTTCTCCAGCGCCGAATCCTTTTTTTCGCCTTCGGTCACGCCTTGTGGCTCTTCCTCGTGCTCGGGCGCGCCCGAGACAGGGCGCGGATCGCCGAACGCGGGGTCCTTGGCGACGCCATGGGCGATAAAGTTGACCGCGTCATAGCGGGTCATGTCCTGTTCTTGCAGGAAATAGGCCGCGTTGCTTTCGCGTTCGGCAAAGATGGCGACCAGCACGTTGGCACCGGTCACTTCGGTGCGGCCCGAAGATTGCACATGGATCGCCGCGCGTTGAATAACGCGCTGGAACGCCGCTGTGGGCACCGCTTCGCTGCCGTCGATGTCTGTCACAAGGTTCGACAGATCCTCGTCGACAAATTCGTTCAGCGTGGTGCGCAGTTCGTCCACATCGACGCTGCACGCCTGCATGACGCGTTTGGCGTCGGGTTCGTCCACCAATGCCAGCAGCAAATGCTCCAGCGTTGCGAATTCATGGCGACGCTCGTTTGCCAGCGCCAGCGCGGAATGGATTGCTTTTTCCAATGTCGTCGAGAATGAAGGCACGCTCGTGCTCCTTCTGATCTGGGTCGGTGAGGGCGTTTGGGTGCCCGCTGCCAACCATGGCCTCATACTGTTAGAGTTTGGTTGATCGACGGCTGGCTTCAAGGGTTTTCTTTCATAATCCAGTCACAAAAGTGGCAAACCTGAAAGAAATGCTGTCGATTGTTGCGTGTGGGGGACGTCAGAACCGGTCGCGGCGTGCGCGGATTTCGGTAAAGACGTCCAGTGGCGTTGCGCCTGTCATGTCCAGGGTGCGGGCGATGGCAGGGTCCGAGGCGCGCAGAAAAGGGTTCGTGTCCAGTTCAAGCTGTAGCTTGGAGGGGACAGTGGGCATCCCGGCGGCGCGTTTGTCCGCGATGTCCTGTGTACGAGATATAAGTGCGGCGTTTTCAGGATCAACAGTGGCTGCGAATTTTGCATTGGTCGTGGTGTATTCGTGACCCGAACACACCGTGGTGTCGCCGGGCAGGGCGGCCAGCTTGGTCATGCTGTCCAGCATTTGCGCGGGCGTGCCTTCGAACAGGCGGCCACAGCCCAACGCCATCAGACTGTCGGCGGTGAACACCAGTTTCGATCCGGGCGCGTGAAATGCGATGTGCCCGACGGTGTGGCCGCTGACATCCAGAACCTCGAAAGAATCGCTGCCAACGGTGAAACTGTCGCCCTCGGCCACGGCCAGATCCAGCGGCGGCAGGCGGTGGGCATCGGCCGACGCGCCAATCACCTTGGCGGGGTGGTCTGCCAGCAGGTCGGGCAACCCGTCGACATGATCCCAGTGGTGATGCGTCAGCAACACATGGCTTAGCGTCCAGCCGCGCGCGGCCAGTGCGTCCTTGATCGGCTGCGCTTCGGGCACGTCGATCACCGCGGTTTCGCCGCTGTCCGCGTCGTGGACCAAAAAGGCATAGTTGTCTTCAAGGCAGGGCACAGTGACGAGTTCAAGAGGCATGGTCATTTCCTTCACGGTTGATAGGATCGGCGTAAGGGCCAGCTTGGCCGATCCGATGAAGGGCTGCAATGCACCTCGACGTACAGGACTTGCGCAATTTCTATTATCGCAGTGCGCTGGGGCGTGCGGCGCAGAAATCATTGCGCGGTCGAATGCTGCAACTGTGGCCAGAGGCCAAGGGCCAGACGGTTGCGGGCTATGGGTTCGCGGTGCCGTTGCTGCGCCCCTATCTGAACGACGCGCGGCGGGTGATGGCGCTGATGCCCGGGCCGCAGGGGGTCATGCCCTGGCCTGCGGGGCAGCAAAACGTGTCGGCACTGATCGAGGAAACCATGTGGCCGATTGAAACCGGCCACGTGGACAAGCTGGTGGTGATGCACGGGTTGGAAACCTCGGACCGGCCACAGGATTTGCTGGAAGAATGCTGGCGGGTGCTGGGGCCGGGGGGCAAGGCGCTGTTTATCGTGCCCAACCGCGCGGGCCTGTGGTCGCGGCGCGACCGCACGCCGTTCGGTTACGGTCGGCCCTATTCGGCGTCGCAGTTGGAAACGCAGTTGCGCAAACACCAGTTTCTGCCTGAACGCCATGTGGGCGCGCTGTACCAGTTCCCATCAGGCCGGCGGCTGTGGATGAAATCGGCAGGCATGTTCGAGGGGGTGGGCCGTGCGATGCCCGGCATGATCGCAGGCGGCGCGTTCATGGTCGAAGCGTCCAAGCTGGTCTATCCGCCCAAGGGAACCACAAGCCGCGTGCGCAAACGTGTCAGCGTGCTGGACGGGCTGACCGAACCTGTCGTGGGGCGCACGCGCGAACCGTCATAGGTCTGACAGGTCCCTTGCCCCCGCGTTCGGACCTGCGGCCTTTGCGCCCATTTGCGCCAAGGCCTGCCAAGTGAACGCCGCGTCATTTCCCAACGGCTGACGAACGGTCTACACTGCCCGCCAGCACACGCGACTCTGGGAGGAGAGACAGATGAAAGACGCCGCCACCGCCATGCCGACCGCCATGGACATCAAGGACATGCCAGATCCGATGGAGATGCCTTCGCTGAAAGGCAAAGTCTCGGAAGAAGAGTGGGCGCTGCGCTGCCAACTGGCCGCCACCTACCGTCTGTGCGCGATGCACGGCTGGACTGATCTGGTGTTCACCCATATCTCGGCGCGCCTGCCGGACGAGGATGGGGCCGAGCGGTTTCTGATCAATCCCTACGGCGTGATGTTCGATGAAATGACCGCATCATCGCTGGTCAAGATCGACCTCGATGGGAACATTTGCCAGGACACGCCCTACAATATCAATCCGGCGGGCTTTACCATCCACTCTGCCATTCATGCGGCGCGCCATGACGCGGGCTGTGTGATCCATGTGCACACGCCTTACGGTGTTGCGGTGTCGGTCCAGAACGGCGGGCTGCGGCGGTATACGCAGTTCTCGATGATCGTGAACAACGATCTGGCCTATCACGATTACGAAGGCATCGCGCTGGAGCTGGACGAGCGGGAACGCATCGTCAACGATCTGGGCGACAAGTCGCTGCTGATGCTGCGCAACCACGGCACGCTGACCGTGGGGCCGAACTGTGCGATTGCCTTCCTGCGGATGTATTTTCTGGAAAACGCCTGCAAGACGCAGATCTTTGCGCAGGCGGCGGGTACCGACAACCTGCACGAGGAAGATCAAGCCATGGCCGACACCGTGCAGGCGCAAGCCAAGGGGGCTTTCACGCCGGGCTATGGCGATCACCTGATCTGGCCCGGGCTGATGCGCAAGCTGAAGCGGACCAATCCGGGCTTTGATCACTAGCCTTTGCGGCCCGGGCCGGCGGGGGCCAGCGCCCCGGCCTGCGGCCGTCCCCCGGAGTTTTCGGGCAAGATGAAGCGCGGGGCTGCACTCTGCCGCGTGGCATGGTAAATTTGTGGTGATTGCGCAGGAATCGCTCATTCACGGGCTCTGATCGGAAGAGTTTTTTAACAAATTCGACGGTCCAAAGCGTCGCACTTGGGGTAAGGTGCTGAAATTAAATAATAACACCCTTTTCCGCGGGGTGCTGACGACAGTTGCGGGGTGCGCGGGGGTCTGATACATCCCCCCTGATTTCAGCGGATTGATGCCCATCAGCCCGCGCCAACACCCTCGTTCTATCGGCACCTAAGTGTCGAAGACCGGGGCCAGACATTGGAAGGGTGGACGTGTCCGAACCAGCTTCGATCTCCACAGGCATCGCCAAAAGATATGCGACTGCCGTCTACGACTTGGCCAAAGAAACCGAGTCCGTGAAAGCCATTGAGACCGATATTGCCGCCTTGCAAGACGCAATGGCACAGTCGGGCGACTTCAACGCCATGATCCATTCACCGATCTACACCCGCGACCAGCAAGGCGCGGCTGTGACGGCGTTGGCGAAAAAGATGAAACTGTCGGATGTCATGTCCAACACGCTGGCACTGATGGCGCAAAAGCGTCGCCTGTTCGTGCTGCCGCAACTGGTTCAGACGCTGCGTGACCTGATCGCCGAAGACAAAGGCGAAGTAACCGCCGACGTCACCTCGGCCAAGGCGCTGACCAAGACGCAGTCTGACAAACTGGCCAAGACGCTGACCGCGTCGATGGGCAAAACCGTGACTATTAATGCGACCGTTGATGAAAGTCTCATCGGCGGTCTTGTCGTCAAAGTGGGCTCGAAGATGATCGACACGTCGATCCGCTCCAAGCTCAATTCCCTCCAGAACGTAATGAAAGAGGTCGGATAAATGGGTATCCAAGCAGCAGAAATTTCTGCGATCCTGAAAGACCAGATCAAGAATTTTGGTCAAGAAGCAGAAGTCGCCGAAGTCGGCCGCGTTCTGAGCGTCGGTGACGGTATCGCCCGTGTCTATGGTCTGGACAATGTTCAGGCCGGCGAGATGGTCGAATTCCCCGGCGGCATTCAAGGCATGGCCTTGAACCTGGAAAGCGACAACGTCGGCGTCGTGATCTTCGGCTCCGACCGCGACATCAAGGAAGGTGACGTTGTCAAACGCACCAACTCGATCGTGGACGTTCCGGTTGGTGACGAACTGCTGGGCCGCGTTCTGGACGGTCTGGGCAACCCGCTGGACGGCAAAGGTCCGCTGAACGCCACCGAGCGTCGCGTGGCAGACGTCAAGGCGCCGGGCATCATCCCGCGTAAATCGGTTCACGAACCGATGGCAACCGGCCTGAAATCGGTCGACGCGATGATCCCGATCGGCCGTGGCCAGCGCGAGCTGATCATTGGTGACCGTCAGACCGGCAAAACCGCCGTAGCCCTGGACGCGATCCTGAACCAGAAATCCTACAACGACGCCGCAGGCGACGATGAAAGCAAGAAGCTGTACTGCATCTATGTTGCCATCGGTCAAAAGCGTTCGACCGTTGCCCAGCTGGTGAAAAAGCTCGAAGAGAGCGGCGCCATCGAATACACCACAGTGGTTGCCGCCACCGCGTCGGACCCCGCGCCGATGCAGTACCTGGCACCCTACACCGCGACAGCCATGGCGGAATTCTACCGCGACAACGGCCGTCACGCGCTGATCATCTATGATGACCTTTCCAAACAAGCGGTGTCGTACCGCCAGATGTCGCTGCTGCTGCGCCGCCCGCCCGGCCGCGAAGCTTACCCCGGCGACGTTTTCTATCTGCACTCGCGCCTGCTGGAACGTTCGGCCAAGCTGAACGAAGACAACGGCTCGGGCTCGCTGACCGCTCTGCCGATCATCGAAACCCAAGGTGGCGACGTTTCCGCGTTTATTCCGACCAACGTGATTTCGATCACCGACGGCCAGATCTTCCTGGAAACCGAACTGTTCTACCAAGGTATCCGTCCTGCTGTGAACACCGGTCTGTCGGTGTCGCGGGTTGGCTCGTCGGCGCAAACCAGCGCGATGTCCAGCGTTGCAGGCCCGGTGAAACTGTCGCTGGCGCAATACCGCGAAATGGCGGCCTTTGCGCAGTTCGGTTCCGACCTTGACGCATCGACCCAGCAGCTGCTGAACCGTGGTGCGCGTCTGACCGAGCTGATGAAACAGCCGCAGTATTCGCCCCTGACCAACGCCGAAATCGTCTGCGTCATCTTCGCAGGCACCAACGGCTATCTGGACAAGGTTGCAGTCAAGGAAGTTGGCCGCTGGGAAGCGGGCATGCTGGCGCACATGCGCTCGAAGCATCAGGATGTTCTGGATTGGATCACAAACGAAGATCCCAAGATCAAGGGCGATGCCGCAGACAAGCTGCGTGCAGCTCTGGACACCTTCGCAACTGACTTCGCTTAAGGAGAGATAGGGCAATGCCAAATCTCAAGGACCTTAAAAACCGGATCCAGAGTGTGAAGAACACTCGGAAGATCACAAAAGCCATGCAAATGGTGGCCGCGGCGAAACTTCGCCGCGCCCAAGAAGCTGCCGAACAGTCGCGGCCCTACACAGAGCGGTTCAACTCCGTGATGGCAGGGCTGGCTTCGTCTGTAGGTGGGTCTGATTCTGCGCCCCAACTGCTCAGCGGTACAGGCAACGACCAGACACACCTGTTGGTCGTCATGACCGCAGAACGTGGCCTGTGCGGTGGTTTCAACGCGAACATCTCGAAAAAGGCCAAGGCCAAGGCGGCGGAACTGGAAGCGGCGGGCAAGACCGTCAAAATCCTGACCGTCGGCAAAAAAGGCCGTGACTCCATGAAGCGCGATCTTGGATCGCGTTTTGTCGGTCACGTGGACCTGACCGAGGTCAAGCGTGTCAGCTACCCCGACGCCCAGGGCATCGCCAAGGACATCCTTGGCCGTTTTGACGAAGGCGAATTTGATGTTGCCACGATCTTCTATTCGAAGTTCGTGAACGTTGTGAGCCAGACGCCCACAGCACAACAGATCATTCCGTTCGAGGTGCCCGCTGATGCGGCTGCCGATGTCGATGGTTCGACCGTCTATGATTACGAGCCCAGCGAAGAGGCCGTTCTGGCCGACTTGCTGCCGCGTGCGATTGCAACGGCGATCTTCTCGGCTCTGCTGGAAAACGGGGCGTCCGAACAGGGCGCACGGATGTCCGCAATGGACAACGCCACCCGCAACGCAGGCGACATGATCGAAAAGCTGACCATTCAGTACAACCGTTCGCGTCAGGCCGTGATCACCAACGAGCTGATTGAAATCATTTCGGGCGCCGAGGCGCTCTAAGACAAACCGGAGTAATACGACATGGCAAATGCAGTCGGAAAAATCACCCAGGTCATCGGGGCCGTCGTCGACGTCCACTTTGACGACAACCTGCCAGAGATCCTGAACGCTCTGACAACGGAAAACAACGGCCGCCCGCTGGTTCTTGAAGTTGCCCAGCACCTTGGCGAAAACACCGTGCGTACCATTGCGATGGACGCCACCGAAGGTCTGGTGCGCGGCGCGCCCGTGACCGACACCGGTGCGCCCATTCAGGTGCCCGTCGGCCCCGGCACATTGGGCCGCATCCTGAACGTCACCGGCGACCCCGTTGACGAAAAAGGCCCCGTTGACGCGACAGAAACACGTTCGATCCACGGCGAAGCGCCCGCGTTCGACCAACAGTCGACAGCGACCGAGATCCTGACCACAGGCATCAAGGTTATCGACCTGCTGGCCCCCTACACCAAGGGTGGTAAAATCGGTCTGTTCGGCGGTGCCGGCGTTGGCAAAACCGTTCTGATCATGGAACTGATCAACAACATCGCAAAAGTGCACTCGGGCGTGTCCGTGTTCGCCGGTGTTGGCGAGCGGACCCGTGAGGGCAACGACCTGTATTACGAAATGATCGAATCCGGCGTTATCGTTCCCGATAACCTGCCCGAGTCGAAAATTGCGCTGGTTTACGGCCAGATGAACGAGCCTCCCGGTGCGCGTATGCGGATCGCTCTGACCGGCCTGTCGCTGGCGGAACAGTTCCGTGACGACACAGGTTCGGACGTTCTGTTCTTCGTCGACAACATCTTCCGCTTTACCCAAGCGGGTTCGGAAGTGTCGGCGTTGCTGGGCCGTATTCCTTCGGCTGTGGGCTATCAGCCGACACTGGCAACCGACATGGGCGCCATGCAGGAACGCATCTCGTCGACCAAAAACGGTTCGATCACATCGGTTCAGGCCGTGTACGTTCCCGCGGACGACTTGACCGACCCCGCGCCTGCGACATCCTTTGCCCACCTCGACGCGACAACCGTTCTGGACCGCTCGATTTCGGAAAAAGGCATCTATCCTGCCGTGGACCCGCTGGGCTCGACCTCGCGTCTGCTGGATCCGCTGATCATCGGTGACGAACACTACAAGGTCGCGACCGACGTGCAGCAGGTTCTGCAACGCTACAAGTCGCTGCAAGACATCATCGCGATTCTGGGCATGGACGAACTGTCGGAAGAAGACAAACTGGCCGTTGCCCGTGCGCGTAAGATCGAACGCTTCCTGTCGCAGCCTTTCGACGTTGCGAAAGTGTTCACCGGCTCGGACGGTGTGCAGGTTCCGTTGGAAGACACCATCTCGTCGTTCAAGGCGGTTGTGGCCGGTGAATACGATCACCTGCCCGAAGGTGCCTTCTACATGGTTGGTGGCATCAACGAAGTGATCGCCAAAGCCGAAAAAATGGCAGCTGACGCGGCCTAAATCCCAATCACCGATCCCGGATGGCGCTTTGCCGTCCGGGTGACGTGCCTGATCCAAGGGGAACACAAGTGGCAGATATGCAATTCGATCTGGTTTCGCCCGAGCGCAGCCTTGCCTCGCACGCCGCGACCTCGGTTTCGATCCCCGGCGCCGATGGGGATCTGACCGTGATGGCAGGCCACGCGCCGACCATCACCACGCTGCGTCCTGGCCTGTTGAAGGTTGAAGCAGACGGGAAGACAGCCGAATACGTTGTCACCGGCGGCTTTGCCGAGATCAACGCCGAAGGCGTGACCGTTCTGGCCGAGCGCGCGCTGGCGCGTGGCGACATGACTCAGGAACATCTCGACGAGATGTACACAGAAGCCGAGAATATGTACAAAACGGCCAAGGAAAACTGGCAAAACGAGCCGGGCCCCGTCGACGACGCGGCCAAGCTGCTGGGCGACATGGTCGCCATGGGCAGCGAAATCGGTCTGAGCACCAAACAGCCCAGCCTGTAATCGTTAACGCCAAATCACTGAAAAGGCCCCGAAAATTTCGGGGCCTTCTTGCATTCTGGCCATATTGTTGTGCATTCTGCACCTCTGAAGTGATGCAAGCGCAATACGGGCGCGTATCGTGCGGACAAGGCCAAAACCATTGAAAAAACTACGCAATTACATGATCGGTATCGAACAGGGTGACCCTGTGCTCTTCTCGGATTTCGAGGACGGTGGCGAGATGTGGACCGGTCGCGGCCAGCGCGAGCGGCGGCGGCGTATTTCGTTCAGCGAACGGTACCGTACGCCGCCGGCAATTCAGGCGGCGATCAGTTTGTGGGACATGGACGCCACGACCGTCATCCGCGCCGACATCTCGACCGAAACGATCACCGAAGACGGCTTTGACCTGGTGTTTCGCACATGGGGAGACACCCGCGTGGCGCGGGTGCGGGTCAGCTGGACGGCCTTCGGAGAGGTGGCAGACCCCGAGGACTGGGATCTGTACTGAGGCGGGGTTACTCGGCCGCGTACATGCCGTCATAGATCGGGCCCAGCGTATCCTGTTCGAACAGCGAACTGACCGAGGTGCCGTTCCAGATGTTCAGAATGGCTTGTGCAAAGATCGGGGCGGTGGGCACGACACGGATGTTCGGCGCATCAAGGATCGCCTTGGTCGGCGCGATCGTGTCGGTGATCACCAGCGATTTCATCACCGAATTTGTCACACGCTCGACCGCAGGGCCGCTCATGACGCCGTGACTGATATAGCTGTGCACCTCTTTGGCGCCGTTTTCCATCAGCACTTCGGCGGCTTTGCACAGGGTGCCGGCGGTGTCGCACATGTCGTCGACGATCAATGCAACCTTGTCTTTCACGTCACCGATCACGGTCATCTCGGCAATCTCGCCGGGTTTCTCGCGGCGCTTGTCGACAATGGACAGCGGGGCGTTCAGGCGTTTGGCCAGCTCACGCGCGCGCGCCACGCCGCCCACGTCGGGCGAGACGATCATCAGATCGCCCATGCGGTCGCGGAACTGGTTGGCGATGTCCAAGGCGAAGATTGGCGAAGCATAAAGGTTGTCGACGGGGATATCGAAAAAGCCCTGAATCTGGGCCGCGTGCAGGTCCATTGTCAGAACCCGTTCGACACCGGCGCTGACCAGCATGTTGGCCACCAGCTTGGCACTGATCGGCGTGCGGGCCTTGGTGCGGCGATCCTGCCGCGCGTAGCCGAAATAGGGGATCACTGCGGTGATGCGCGCGGCCGAAGACCGGCGCAGCGCGTCGCACATGATCAGCAGTTCCATCAGGTTGTCGTTGGCAGGGTTCGATGTGGGCTGGATTATGTACATATCCTCGCCCCGGACGTTTTCGTAAACTTCGACGAAAATCTCGCCATCGTTGAACCGTTCGACACGGGCATCGACCAATCCCATTTTCTTGCCCCGGTGCATCGACATCCTGCGTGCGATGGCCTGTGCAAGCGGCTGGTTGGCGTTTCCGGCGATCAGCTTGGGTTCCTGAACGTGTGGCATGTCTTGTGGCCCCCCAAGGCGCTTGTGACAGAATCGTGACGTTGACACCGCTTAGCATGGCCTTACGGTCCGGCAAAGCGGGACACCCCCCTATCGGAGAAGAACATGCACCAGATCGACTATTTTTTTTCCGTGCTGTCGCCATACACCTACCTGGCGGGCACGCGGCTGGAACAGATTGCCGCCAAACACGGCGCGACGATCAATTATAAGCCCACAGATGTGGTGGCCCTGTTCGGTCGCACCGGGGGCACGCCGCCCAAGGACCGCCATCCCAGCCGCCAGGAATACCGCGCGCAGGAACTGGTGCGGCAGGCCAAGAAGCTGGACATGCCGTTCAACCTGAAACCGGCCTATTGGCCCACAAACGGCGCACCTGCGTCCTATGCGGTTATTGCGGCGATCCACGCGGGTGGTGGTGATGTGGGCAAGCTGGTGTTTGCATTCCTGCGATCCGTCTGGGCGGATGAAAAGGACATCGCGCAGGATGACGTTGTGCGTGCCTGTCTGGAAGAGGCGGGATTCTCGCCGTCGCTGGCAGACAGCGGGTTGTTGCAGGGGGCCGAAACCTATGCCGCCAATCTGGAAGAGGCCGCCAATCGCGGCGTGTTCGGCGCACCGTTCTACATTTGCGAAGGTGACAACCGGTTCTGGGGGCAGGACCGTCTGGACGATCTGGATATGCATCTCGAGGGCAAGCTTTAAGGATGCAGTATCATTCAAGACGCTACGGCAAGGGCCCCCGACAGGTCCTTGCGATCCACTGCACGCTGGCCCATTCGGGCGCGTGGCGCGGGATGGCCGACGCGATGGGCGCGGGGCTGACGATCCATGCCTATGACATGCCCAGCCACGGCAAGTCGCCTGATTGGGATGGCACCGGTGATCTGCATGATCTGGTGACCGCGTGGGGCCATGACATGCTGTCCGAGCCTATGGACGTGATCGGCCACAGCTTTGGCGCGATCGTGGCCCTGCGGCTGGCCGCCGAGGCCCCCGAGCGGGTGCGCAGCCTGACATTGATCGAGCCGGTGGCCTTTGCCTTTGTCGCGGCGGATGATCCGGCCAAGGTCGAGGAATACCGGCTGCGCAATCTGGATTTCGATGCGGCGATGCAGGCGGGCGACAAGATGCAGGCGGCGCGGTCGTTCAACCGCGGCTGGGGCAACGGTGTGCCGTGGGATGAAATTCCCGAGCAGACCCGCCAGTACATGGCCGACCGCATCGACTTTGTCGCGGGTTCGGCCCCTGCCGTGCAGCGCGACAGCATCGGATTGCTGAAACCCGGCGCGCTGGACGTGATCAAATGCCCTGTGCTGCTGATGGAAGGGGACCAGTCCGATGGCACCATCGCGGCGGCCAACAGTGCCATTTCACGCCGTATTCCACATGCGCAGCGCGTTGTGCTGAAAGGCGCGGGACACATGGCCCCGATCACCCACCCCGATATGGTTGCGGCAGAGGTGCGCGCGTTTCTGGACGCGGTTTAAAGGTGGCTTAGGAACTGGTCGATTTGGGCATCCGAGATCGACCAGTCACAGACCAGCCGAGCCGCGATCATCTCGTCGGGGTCTTCGCCGTCCAGCGTGCCCTCCCAGATGTAGTATTTCGCACCCGCTGCGTGCAGCCGTTTGTGGGCGGCGCGGGGGAAGGCGGCAAAGATCATGTTGGCGTCGGGCTGGTGCAGAAACTCCGCACCCTTGTCGCGCAGCCCTGCGGCCAGACGCTGGGCGTGGGCGTTGGCGGCAGCGGCGGTTTCCATCCACAGATCGCCATCCAGATAGGCGGCCATCTGGGATGACAGATAGCGGTGTTTCGAGAACAGGTGCGCCCCGCGTTTGCGGCGCAGCTCGAACTCCCACGCTTTGTCGGGGTCGAACAGCACCACGGCCTCGACGCCCATGCAGCCATTCTTGGTGCCGCCAAAGCTGAGGATATCGACGCCCGATTTCCACGTCATTTCGGCGGGGGTGCAGTCCAGCGTGTTGATGGCATTGGCAAAGCGCGCGCCGTCCAAGTGGACGGGCAGGTCGAATTCCTTGGCGACGGCGGTCAGGGCGCGCAATTCGTCCAGCGTGTAGACCTCGCCGCGTTCGGTCACCTGGGTGATGCTGACGGGGCCGCGCTGTGGCCCGTGTACGCCGCGCACCTCTTCGCCCGCGATGGTGGCGTGCAGCGCCTTGGGGGTCATCTTGTCCCCGCCGGGCACCAGCGTCAGCTTGGCGCCGCCTGCGTAGAATTCGGGGGCGTTGCATTCGTCCTCGTGGATGTGGGCGACGTTGCTGCAAAAGATGGTGTCGAACGGCTGGGTGTAGCACGCCAGCGCCAGCGAGTTGGCGGCGGTGCCTGTGGCGACAAGGAACACCTCGGCTTCCGGGGCCTCGAACGTGCGGCGGATGGCCTGTCGCACCTCGTCCATCACCGGGTCGTTGCCATAGGGCATGGCGTGGCCCGTGTTGTCCTGCATCATGCGGTTCATGACCTGCGGATGCACGGGGCCGGCGTTGTCAGAGGCAAAAAACATCTATGTGGGTTCCTCGATGATGTGGTCTTCCCAGTCTTCCTCGGGAATATCAAACTCGCTGAGCGTCATGTTTTGTACGCTCACGCCCGCGTCATGTACAGATTGTGACGTTCCCGTCAGTAATGGATGCCACTCGGGCAGCGGTTTGCCTTCCCATAACAGGCGATAGGCGCAGGTTTGCGGCATCCAGTAGGCGTGGGTGTCAAGGTTCGAGGGTTTCAGCACGATACAGTCGGGCACGAACTGGTGGCGGTTTTCGTAATGCGCGCAGCGGCAGGTGGCGTCGTCCAGCAGACGGCAGGCGATGCGGGTCAGGGCCACGTCGCCGGTGTCTTCGTCTTCCAGCTTGTTCAGGCAGCATTTGCCGCAGCCGTCGCACAGGGCTTCCCATTCGGGGGCGGTCATCTGGTCCAGTGGTTTGCGTTCCCAGAATTTATGCCCCAGTTTCGCGCCGCTCATAGCGCGTCCAATATGGCGCGGGCGCGGGCACAGTCGGCGTCCATCTGGGTGATCAGCGCATCGAGGCTGTCGAATTTCTCTTCGCCGCGCAGGTGGTCCACCAGCGCGACCGAAATGTGGGTGCCGTAAAGATCGCCGGAAAAGTCGAAGATAAAGGTTTCAAGGTTTGCGCGGTTTTCACCGAACATCGGGCGCACGCCCAGCGATGCGGCCCCCTGATAGCGGCCCTTGTGCGACCCTTCCAGCACATCGACCAGCACGGCGTAGACGCCGAAGGCGGGCGGGTGCAGGCCGTCGATGGACATGTTCGCCGTGGGATAGCCCAATTCGCGGCCACGCTGTTCGCCGCCGATCACCGGCCCTTCGATCCGGTGCCAGTGGCCCAGCATGGCGGCGGCGTCGCGGGGGCGGGCATCGGTCAGTGCCTCGCGGATGGCGGTGGAAGATACGGTGGCGTCGGTGGTTTCCAGCAGCGGCGCGATGGTCACGCCAAAGCCCATTTCAGCCCCAAAGGCTTCTAGGTCTTTCGCCGTGCCTGCGCGTCCTTTGCCAAAGCAGAAGTCGGCACCGACGACCACATGGCGCAGGCCCAGACCCTCGGCAATGACCGACCGGGCAAAGGCCTCGGGCGTAAGGCCGGCAAGCTGAGCGTTGAAGTTCATCTGGTACAACCGCTCTACCCCCAGCTTGGCAAGCTGGGACGCCCGTGCCTCGGCGCCCATCAGGCGAAAGGGCGGGGCGTCGGGGGCGAAGAACTCGCGCGGGTGCGGCTCGAACGTCAGCACGCCCAATGGGGCATCGGGGACGGCGGTGCGCGCCAGGTCGATGACGGAACGGTGGCCCAGATGCACACCGTCAAAGTTTCCGATGGCTACAGAGGCTCCGCGATCCGCTGCCTCGACAAATTGATAATCTCGTATGATCCGCATGGCCAATGCCTAGCCGCGCCCATGGGCAGAGGCAAGACACGTACCGCCCTTTCGCGTCGCAAATGGCGCAGGGCGGCGGGCTGTCAGTCGAATTTGCGCGAGGGCGCCAGAACCGATGCCTCGCCGATCAGCACTTTCTTACCTTCGACGCTGCAATGGCAATCCAGTTTCACGCGGCGTTTGGCGATGTCGATGTCGATCACCTTGACCTCGGCATAGACCATGTCGCCGGGACGTACGGGGGCCAGAAACTTCAGGCTTTGGCCCATGTAGACGGTGCCGTGGCCGGGCAGCTGTTCGCCGATAACGGCCGAGATCAGGCCGGCTGTCAGCATCCCGTGGGCGATGCGCCCCTCGAAGATTGTGTCGCGGGCATAGTCATCGTCCAGATGGACCGGATTGCGGTCGGTGCTGACCTGGGCGAACATCTCGATGTCCTCGTCCGTCACCACTTTGCGCAGGTGACGGGTCATGCCCATTTCGATGTCTTCGATGCAGATCGTTCCGCGTGGCAGGTTGTCCAACATTCCCGGCTCCGGTTATTTTCTGACGCAATAACGCCTTCGTTCGCAACTTTATTACTTTGCAGTTGCAGAAAAGCCAAGGGGAATCTTGTCAGCGCAAAAAGCCGATTGTGTAGGTCGGGTTAACCATTTCGCGGTCCAGATAGGTTTGCAGCGCGTCAGCATCAGGCTGGCTGTCGGTTTTTGTTTCTTCTGCCGCCAAACCGCCCGAGATGAATAGGGAATCAATATCCTCGCCCTGTGCCCCCTGAATGTCGGTCAGCACGCCGTCACCGATCGCCAGAATCGACGCGCTGTCGGTCTTGCGGTTGATTTCGCCCAGACGCAGGCGGGCCAGATCGTAAATTGGCGGATGCGGCTTGCCGGTATAAAGGCTTTCGCCGCCCATTTCGGTATAAAGCTTGGCCACCGCGCCGGCGC
This sequence comes from Sulfitobacter sp., assembly GCA_034669925.1. Lineage (GTDB taxonomy): Bacteria > Pseudomonadota > Alphaproteobacteria > Rhodobacterales > Rhodobacteraceae > Pseudosulfitobacter. The sequence continues at coordinate 1,443,314 of JAXMOM010000001.1, read as the reverse complement.
ACCATTCGCGTACATCGCCACGGTCCACGACTATGTCGGGGTTGGCGCAGAGCAGCTTCATGCCCTTTTGCTTGGCGTACAGCAGTTGCGGGCGCAGGTCGTCGACATCGGCCATCGGGTCGAAGGGGCCGGTGCAGACGATGCCTTCGGCCTCTTCCAGCGGTACGATCTGGATATCGACCGGCTCATCAACCACGCCGATGGGGTCGAAAAAGTTCGTGTCTCGCTCTTCACCGATGAAGAACACCTTTTGCCCCACGGCGCCGCGGTACATTGCCGTGCGGGCGCTGTCGCCGGATGTGGCAATCGTGTCCCATGCGTCGTCGGGCACGCCCATCTTGGCGATCTGCGTGGTGACGCTGGCGCGCGGACGCGGGGCGTTGGTGACCAGAACCACGGTGCCACCGGTTTTGCGATAGGCTTGCAGGGCGGCTACCGCGTCGGGAAAAGCTGTGACGCCATTGTGGACGCAGCCCCAAAGGTCGACGAACAGCGCGTCGTAGCGGTCCGAGACGTCGGAAAGGGCGGTGATGATCTGGGTCATGGTGCGGTCCTTTGGTCGGTGTTTGGTCAAGCTTAGAGTATGAAACGCAGGTGGGGTGCAAGGGCAGGTATGGTGTGGGCTGGTCTGCCATAGAAAAGACAGGCAAAGAAAAAGGCGGGCAAAGCGCCCGCCTGATCCGGGGCGCTGCCCCTTATATATGTCGCGCGACTTAAAAGTCGCGGATCGCCTCAGACCTTGAGGTTGGGGATGATCTGCTTTTTGCGGCTCATCACGCCGGGCAGGACCACGGTGTCGCCTGTGACGGTCACACCAAAGCTTTTCTCGGCCACGGTTTTCACCAGGTCGTTGGGCACCAGCAGCGTCGCCTCTTCGTTCAGGATGTCGACAACGAACAGCAGCACCTGATCGGCCCCGTCTTCGGCGGCCACATCTGTCATCGACGCCATCAGGCTGTCCTTGCGGTCCAGCACGATCTTGGGCGCTGTGGTTTCCAGCACGCTGACGCGGAAGTCTTTGCCTGCAACGGTGTATTCCTTGCTGTCCATGCGCAGCAGTTCCGCGTCGGAAAAGGACGACACGTCGGATTTGGCTTCGAACATTTCAGACGCGTAGGACGGAATGTCGATGCCCAGCTGTTCGGCCAGATCATGGGCAATCGCCTTGTCTTCTTGCGTGGTGGTCGGGCTGCGGAATTCCAGCGTGTCGGACAGGATGCACGACAACATCGCGCCTTTGATGTCGTCGGGCATCTGCGCCATGTGCTTGCCGATCGACTTGAACATGATGGTCGCGGTGCAGGCCAGCGGCTCCATCACGATGTGGATCGGGCCGGCTGTTTCCAGGCCGCCCACCAGCTTGTGGTGGTCGATGATCGCCTTGATGTCGCAGTTGTTGATGTTGTCGGGCAGCTCGGCGGGGTTGTTGGTGTCGACGATGACCACAGGTGTGCCGTCGGCCACGGTGCTGACGATCTCGGGCTTGTCGAGGTTCCAGCGTTTCAGCATGAACGCCGCTTCGGTGTTGGGTTCGCCCAGCAGGACCGGCTTGGCATCCACGTCGTGAACGGTTTTCAGATACCACGCCCAGATGATCGGGCTGCCGGTGCTGTCGGTGTCGGGGGATTTGTGGCCAAATACGAGCGTTGTCATGGGACATCCTGAGTTTGTGTGCGGTTTTGCGGGCCTTATAGGGGGGCTGTTGCGGCTTGTCACCTGCGGTATTTTGGCTGTTTGGGATATGGGAATAAGGGCCGCTGGCGCGGACGCTGTTTGTTTTGATAAGGGGCTTTGCCGCTCACACGCCCCAGGATTTTCTGAACCAGAGAAGGGGCGGGGGTCAAAGGCCCAATTCGGCGCGGGTTTTGCGGGGCAGTTTGGCCACGATCATATCGTAAGAGGCATCGATGTGTTGCGTCAGTTCGGCGTCGTTCAGGCCGGGGGCGCCGTGCTGTTGTATCCATTTCAGCCCGCGCGAGGCCAGGTAGGGCGCGGGGCGCAGGCCGGGCATGTCGCTGAGGATTTCAAAGGCAAGGTCGGTCACCTTGAAGGTGAAGGCGGGTGCGTCGTCGGCCCAGCCGCAGAGGGCAAAAAGCTTGCCGCCGACTTTCCAGACATCGGCATTGCCCCATTGCACCACGTGGGTGGTGGCGGGTTTGGCAGCGCAGTGGGCATTGAACTGATCACGGGTCATGTGCGGACGATAGCGGCTTGGGGCGCGGTGGAAAATGGTGTTAATTGACCGCCATGAGCACCGCCCGCGAAACCGATCTGTATTTGCCTGTCAAAGCGTTTCTTGAGGCGCAGGGCTATGTGGTGAAGGCCGAGGTGGGCGCCGCCGATGTGGTCGCGGTGCGCGGCGGCGAGCCGCCGATGGTGGTCGAGCTGAAGCTGGGGTTTTCGCTGACGCTGGTACATCAATGCGTGGCGCGGATGGCGGTGTCGGACGACGTTTACATGGCTGTGGCGCGCGGGCAGGGAAAGCGGTTTCAGCGTGCGCTGAAAGAGATGACCACGCTGGCGCGGCGGCTGGGGCTGGGGTTGCTGACGGTGCGGATCAGCGACGGGCTGGTCGAGGTGCATTGCGATCCCGGGCCTTACGCGCCGCGCAAGTCGAAGAAACGGCAAGGCCAGTTGCTGCGCGAGTTTGCGCGGCGGCAGGGCGATCCGAACGATGGCGGTCAGACGCGGGTGGGGCTGGTCACGGCCTACCGGCAGGATGCGGTAAAGCTGGCGCTGTATTTATACGAGGCAGGTGCCTGCAAGGGCGCGGATGTGGCGCGCGAGACGGGGGTGGCACGCGCCACCACGATGATGCGCAACGACCATTACGGATGGTTCGAGAAGGTCGACAAGGGCGTCTATGGCCTGACCCCCAAGGGGGCCGAGGCGGTGATGGCGGCGGGCGTTGCGCTGGGCAGTTAGAACGGCTGGCGTCTGAGGTCATACCCTTCGCTTGCCAGCAGGTTTAGCAATCCGTGCGTGCCACCCAGATGGCCCGCGCCGACGGCGACGACGGTGACACCCTGAGCGGCGGTGATCTGGGGCAGCCAGTTGGCGTTACGTTGGGTGATCAGTTTGTCCAGCATATCGTCAAAAAGCGCGTCGAATTCGGCATCGGGCAAGTTCACCCAGTTGCGGGCCACAACGCGGTTCAGGGGCAGGATCGCGCCGTGATCTTCGTCAAAGTACTGCTCGATCAGCGTGGCGGTCATGTCTTCGGACTGCTGTACGGACATCACGCCAAGGCGCAACAATGCGACCTGCTTTTCCAGCGAGTCTTGCCCCATCAAGATAAAGAGTGTGTCGAAGGGTTCCAGCGCGGTGGCGGGCACGTCGTTATCCTGTGCAATGTGCAATAGCGCCTTGTCCAGACCTTCGCCGCCGTCTTGCATGGACGTCAGCACGCAGGGCGGCATTCCCAGCACCAGCGACAGATACCACGGTTGAAATTTTGCAGCCATGAACGGCGGGATGCCCCGTTCGGACGCTGCCTGGGCCAGCTTGTCCCAATCTTCGGGCGGCATCATGTCGATCAGCGTGGGGCCTGATGTGAGCGAGATCAGCTCGGGACGACTGGCCATCGCGTCTTTCAACTGTTCTTCTTCGACTGCGGTGGCTTCGACCAGCAGCGCGTCGGCTGACGCGATCACGGGTGCCAGTGCGTCGGCCACCGCTGGCAGGCGAGGATCGGCCACATGGATCGTACCGATCAGATGAATCGTCTGGTCCCCCTTGTGTGCGACCCAATGGTTCCCATCTGGGTAGGGCATGTCGCGCATCAGTGCGTCCAGCTCGGTGGTCTGATCCGCCGTCAGACGGGCGCGCAGATCGGTGCCGTTGCAGGTGGCAAATGCCAGCTGCGGCAGCAGCAGGGCGAGCGTGAAAACAAGGGTGCGCAGCATCATCAAGGGCCTCTTGGTCAGTGTCAGGCCACGCTATGTCCTTAAGCCACTCAGGCAAAGGGGCGACCCTGAAAAAGCGGTGCAAAAATTGCAAACACACCTGTTGACAGCCCAGCCGCACATGCCTAGCTATGCGTCGTTATCACTCGGACGAGCTGAGTGCTAACACGGGGCGCCGAGGTGCCCTGCAAGGGAGTAACTTTGAGCCTTAAGGAGCTGCAAAGATGGCATTGAAACCGCTTCATGACCGCGTGCTGGTTCGCCGCACGGAAAGCGAAGAGAAAACTGCTGGCGGGTTGATTATTCCCGATAGCGCGAAAGAAAAGCCCTCGGAAGGCGAAGTTGTTTCGGTTGGCGCGGGCGCCCGCAAAGACAACGGCGAGCTGATCGAGATGGCCGTCAAGCCAGGCGACAAAATTCTGTTCGGCAAATGGTCGGGCACCGAAGTCACCGTCGCAGGCGAAGAACTGCTGATGATGAAAGAATCGGACATCATGGGGATCATCGAGTAAGCGCCCCGCTTGCTCTGACCCTCATTGACCCACACATTCTCAAAGGAGAAAACACATGGCTGCTAAGGACGTCAAATTTGACAGCGAAGCGCGCAACAAGATCCTGAAAGGTGTCAACATCCTTGCTGACGCCGTCAAGGTTACACTGGGCCCCAAAGGCCGTAACGTTGTTCTGGACAAATCCTTTGGCGCACCGCGCATCACCAAAGACGGTGTATCGGTTGCCAAGGAAATCGAACTGGAAGACAAGTTCGAAAACATGGGCGCACAAATGGTCAAGGAAGTTGCTTCCCGGACCAATGACGAAGCAGGCGACGGTACAACAACCGCGACTGTTTTGGCCCAAGCCATCGTTAAAGAAGGCATGAAATCGGTTGCCGCCGGCATGAACCCGATGGACCTGAAGCGCGGCATCGACATGGCAACCGCCAAAGTCGTTGAAGCGATCCGCGCCGCGGCACGTGACGTGACCGACAGCGACGAAGTTGCCCAGGTTGGCACCATCTCGGCCAACGGCGAAAAAGAAATCGGCCGTCAGATTGCTGACGCGATGCAAAAAGTCGGCAACGAGGGTGTGATCACCGTCGAAGAAAACAAGGGTCTGGAAACAGAAACCGTTGTTGTCGAAGGTATGCAGTTCGACCGTGGCTACCTGAGCCCTTATTTCGTCACCAACGCCGACAAGATGACTGTCGAGCTGGAAGACGTGATTATCCTGCTGCACGAGAAAAAACTGTCGAGCCTGCAGCCGATGGTTCCGCTGCTGGAGCAAGTGATTCAGTCGCAAAAACCGCTGCTGATCATCTCGGAAGACGTTGAAGGCGAAGCGCTGGCGACACTGGTTGTCAACAAACTGCGCGGCGGCCTGAAAATTGCTGCGGTCAAAGCACCCGGTTTCGGCGATCGCCGCAAAGCGATGCTGCAAGACCTTGCGATCCTGACCGGCGGTCAAGTGATCTCGGAAGATCTGGGCATGAAGCTTGAGTCCGTCACCATGGACATGCTGGGTTCGGCCAAAAAGGTCACCATCACCAAAGACGAAACAACAATCGTTGATGGCGCTGGCGAAAAGGCAGAGATCGAAGCACGCGTTGCCCAGATCCGTAACCAGATCGAAGAAACCACATCCGACTACGACCGTGAAAAACTGCAAGAACGCGTTGCCAAACTGGCAGGCGGTGTTGCCGTGATCCGCGTGGGCGGCATGTCGGAAATCGAAGTCAAAGAACGCAAAGACCGCGTTGACGATGCTCTGAACGCGACACGCGCCGCTGTTCAGGAAGGTATCGTTGTGGGTGGTGGTGTTGCTTTGGTCCAAGCCGGCAAAGTGCTGGAAGGGTTCAAAGGCGACAACAACGACCAGGACGTTGGTATCAGCATCGTGCGCAAGGCCGTGGAAGCACCGCTGCGTCAGATCGCTGAGAACGCGGGCGTTGACGGCGCTGTTGTTGCGGGCAAGATCCGTGAAAGCAGCGACCTGACATTCGGTTTCAACGCGCAGACCGAAGAATATGGCGACATGTTCAAGTTCGGCGTGATCGACCCTGCCAAAGTGGTGCGCACCGCACTGCAAGACGCGGCATCGGTTGCAGCTTTGCTGATCACCACCGAAGCCATGGTTGCCGACAAGCCGTCGAAAGACAACGGCGGCGGCGGCATGCCCGATATGGGTGGCATGGGCGGCATGGGCGGCATGATGTAATCTGCCGTTCCTCACCGAACGCTTTGTTCTATAAGAAGGGGCTGCCTGCGGGCGGCCCCTTTTTTCATGCGCCACAAGGGAGGGCAGGAAGTGCTGATAGGACCGGACTTTTCACGCGAATTGCGGCGGGGCGAAGAGGATGAGGTGGACGCGCTGTTGCGCAGCGCCTTTGACGGGGCCGACGAGGCTGAATTGGTGCGCGCATTGCGCAAGACCGGCGCGATGGCGGGGGAAAGCGTGGCCACCTGGGACGGGCGGATTGCGGGGTATTATGCGCTGTCCCATATGGTCGCGCCCAAGGGCTGGCTGTGTCTGGCGCCGGTTGCCGTGTCACCCGACCGTCAAGGCAGCGGGTTGGGGCGGCGGATGATGGGCATGTTGAGCGAATGGGCGCGGCTGAGCGACACCTATGTCGTGGTGCTGGGGCAGGTTGCATTTTACGAACGCGCCGGATTCTCGCAGGCGCGGGCGCAGGGGCTGACATCGCCCTATCCGCTGGCGCATACGATGATCGCGGGGCCGGGGTCGGATGTGCCGGTGGCTGCGTTGCAGTATCCCAAAGCCTTTGCGACGTCGGGGTGAGTTTATGAAGCTTTTCCTTTTGACCGCGCTGACGATGGTGGCCTTTGCCGCCAATTCCGTGTTGAACCGTGCCGCCGTTGGCAGCGGCAGCATTGATCCCGCCAGCTTTGCGTTGATCCGGGTGGTGGCCGGCATTGTGACCCTGTGCATGGTGCTGAGTGTGCGAGGCACGCCGCTGCCGTTGTTTCGGCGCGCGCGGGTGGTGGGGGCAGTGTCGCTGGCCGCCTATATGGCGGGGTTTTCGCTGTCTTACGTGGTGCTGGATGCAGGCGTGGGCGCGCTGATCCTGTTTGGTGTGGTGCAGATCACGATGTTTGGCTGGGGCGCGTTGCGTGGCGCGGCCCCGTCGCTGCGACAGATGGCGGGCGCGGGCGTGGCCTTTGCCGGATTGCTGTTGGTTCTGTGGCCCAGGGCAGGGGAAGGGCCGGGCAGTCACACCGATCCGGCGGGGGCAGTGATGATGGTGATGGCCGGCCTGGGCTGGGCCGCCTACACGATTTCCGGCCGCACCGAAGCTGATCCGCTGCCTGCGACGGCGGCGAATTTTTTGCTGTGCCTGCCGGTCCTGGCGCTGTTCCTGATCGGACCGGAGATGCACGCAGCCCCCTTCGGGATCGGACTGGCGGTGGTGTCGGGGGCGGTGACCTCGGGGTTGGGCTATGCGCTGTGGTACGCGGTACTGCCGCGACTGGCGCAGGCCACGGCGGCGGTGGTGCAGCTGAGCGTGCCTGTGATTGCGATTGTCGCGGGGATCTTGTTTCTGGGCGAACCCGTCAGCGTGGTGCTGGCGATTGCCGCTGTGCTGGTGCTGGGCGGTATCGGCTGGGCGGTCACCACACCAAGGGTTCCAGCGGATCATAGCTGATCCCGCCCGGCCCAAAGGCCACGGCCCCAAGGCTTGAGGGTTTGTGCGGTGTCTGCGCCAGTTCCGCCTGCGTCACCCAGCGGCGTTTGGTCACCACCGCTTCGGGGTCTTTCCAACTGTCGGGGGTGTCGGCGCTGCCGTCCAGCGTGCAGCGAAAGAACACCTCGACCTGATGAAAGTCGCGGTTGCGGTCGTGGAATTCGTTGACAAGACAGGGCGCGCCCACGGTCACGCGCAGGCCGGTTTCTTCGTACACTTCGCGGGCCAGGTTGGCGGGCAGGCTGCTGTGTGCCTCGACCCCGCCGCCGGGCGCGCACATCAGCGGGCTGCGGTTGCCCGCAAAGGCGTTGACCAGCAACAACCGCCCGTCATGGATGATCACCGCGCGGGCGGCGATGCGGGGTGGGCGCGGATTGGTCATAAGCAGGTTTCCGTGAACAGACGCCTATGGGCCATTCCATAACGCGCGCATTGGCACTATCTCACACTGCATGAGAGTTTGCATGTCGATCCTGCCCTTGCTGTTGCTGCTGTCCGCGCCCGCGCGGGCGGATTGCGTTATACTGTTGCACGGGCTGGCACGCACCGAGACGTCGTTTGCCCTGATGGAAGCGGCGCTGGAGGCGGACGGGTTCCAGGTTGTGCGCCCGGGCTATCCGTCGACGCAAGCGCGCGTCGGGTCGTTGTCCGAAGGTGTGATGCCCGCCGCACTGGCGGAATGTGGCGACCAGACGGTCGACTTTGTCACCCATTCGATGGGCGGGATACTGGTACGCGAATGGCTGCGGGATCACGATCTGCCGAACCTGGGGCGCGTGGTTATGCTGGCCCCGCCCAACCAGGGCAGCGAAGTCGTGGACAAGCTGGGTGACCTGGCGGCGTTCGAGTGGATGAACGGACCGGCAGGGGCGCAGATGGGCACCGGCCCCGACAGCCTGCCGCGCAGCCTGCCGCCCGTGGACTTTCCGCTGGGGGTGATCGCAGGGGACCAGTCGCTGAACGCCTATTTCTCGACCCTGCTGCCGGGGCCGGATGATGGCAAGGTCAGTGTGGCATCGACCCGCGTTCAGGGCATGACGGCGCATATCGTGCTGCCGGTCACCCACACTTTTATCATGAACAACCCGCGCGTGATCTCGCAGACCGTGCATTTCCTGCGCACCGGCACGTTCGAGGACAGTATCTCGTGGCTGGATGCGGTTCTGGAACAGTTGGATTGCCCCAGCGGCGATTGCGTGGCGCGCGGCGGGTTCTGGGGATCAAAGCGCAATGCTGACAATTGATATAACGGGGGCCGAGGTTTTGGGCCCGCAAGGCTTTCACCGCGACGGGCTAAGCCTGGGCGAGGGGCTGATTGCGGATGCACCCGTGGGCCGCGCGGTAGATCTGAGCGGATTTCGCGTGTTGCCCGGTATCGTTGATGTGCACGGCGACGGGTTCGAGCGGCATCTGGCGCCGCGTCGTGGCGCGATGAAGCAGATGGCCGAAGGGCTGATCGCCGCCGAGGCGGAGCTGGCCGCCAATGGCATTACCACCGGCGTTCTGGCGCAATTCGTCAGCTGGGAGGGGGGCTTGCGCGGCATGGACTTTGCCGATCAGGTGTTCACGGCGATCCGCGATACCGCCGCAGGGCTGGTCACAGACCTGCGCCCGCAGCTGCGGTTCGAGACGCATCTTCTGGAAGATTACGCAGGCCTGCCCGCGCGGATTGCGGAATGGGGCGTGTCCTATGTGGTGTTCAACGACCACTTGCCACACGCGCGTCTGGCCGAGGGCCGCAAGCCGCCGCGTCTGGTGGGGCAGGCGCTGAAGGCGCAGCGCAATCCCGAGGTTCATTTCCAGATGCTGCTGGACCTGCACGCGCGGCGCGCCGAGGTGCCCGCCGCTTTGGATACGCTGTGCGCCGAACTGGGTCGGATGGGCGTGCAAATGGGCAGCCATGACGACCAGACCGCCGAGGCCCGCGCAGCGTGGCGGGCACGCGGAGTGAAGGTATCGGAATTTCCCGAAACGCTGGAGGCCGCCGAGGCCGCACATGCGGCAGGGGATGTGGTTATTCTGGGCGCGCCCAATCTGGTGCGGGGCGGATCGCACAAGGGCAACGTGTCGGCGCTGGATGTGGTGTCGATGGGCATGGCCGATGCGGTGGCGTCTGATTACCACTATCCCAGCCCGCGCCGTGCGGCGTTGATGCTGGCGCGGTCGGGGGTGATGGATTTTGCCGCGGCCTGGTCGCTGGTGTCTGCTGGACCTGCACGGGCGCTGGGGCTGGACGATCGGGGTATGTTGCAGGCGGGCAAGCGGGCCGATCTGGTGGTGCTGGACGGCGCTGACCGCGTGGCGATGACGGTCAGCGGCGGGCGCGTCAGCTATCTGTCGGGCGACATTGCCGCGCGGCTGGTGGCCTGACCCCGGCGCGGGGGCGCTGGATGACAGCGGCCCTCCGGGGGGGGATATTTTAAGCCAAAAGAAAGCGGTCAGCGCGTGATGCGGTTGACGTGGCCCATTTTGCGGCCCGGTTTGGTGTCGGCCTTGCCGTAAAGATGCAGCGCGGTGTCAGGGGCGGCAGCCAGTTCGGGCACGCGGTCCATGTCGTGGCCGATCAGGTTTTCCATCACCACGTCGCTGTGGCGCTGCCCGTCGCCCAAGGGCCAGCCGGCGACGGCGCGGATATGCTGTTCGAACTGGTCCACGGCACAGCCGTTCTGGGTCCAGTGGCCCGAATTGTGCACGCGCGGGGCGATTTCGTTGACGATCAGGCCGGTGGGCGTGACGAACAGCTCGACCCCCATGACGCCCACGTAATCCAGCGCGTTCAGGATACGTGCAGCCAGCAGCACAGCATCGGTGCGCGCGCTGGCGGGCAGCGAGGCCGGGACAGTGGTGGTGTGCAGGATGCCGTCGCGGTGGACGTTTTCGCCGGGGTCATAGCAGGCGACATCCCCCGAGGCGCTGCGGGCGGCGATGACGGACACTTCGATGGTGAAGTCGACGAAACCTTCCAGCAGGGCGGGGGCGCCTGCCATGTCAGCGATGGCCTGCGCCGCGTCGGCGTCGGATTTCAGGCGGGCCTGCCCCTTGCCGTCATAGCCGAAACGCCGGGTTTTCAGGATCGACGGCGTGCCGATGGTGCCAAGGGCGGCGTCCAGTGCCGCGGCGTCGGGGACGTCGGCGTAGGCCGCTGTGTTCAGGCCCAGACCTTTCAGGAAATCCTTTTCGGTCAGGCGGTCCTGACTGATCCGCAATGCCTCGCGGTTGGGATGGATCGGCTTGATCGCCTCGAGGATGTCGAGCGCCTCGGTCGGGATGTTTTCGAATTCATAGGTGATGACGTCGACGGACTGTGCAAATGCGGTCAGTGCTGCGGTGTCGTCATAGGCGGCCGTGGTGCAGGCATGAGCCACATCGGCGGCGGGTGGATTGGCGCCGGGCTCGTAAATGTGGGTTTTAAAGCCCAGACGGGCGGCTGCGACCGACAACATGCGGCCCAGCTGGCCGCCGCCGAGAATGCCGATGGTGGCGCCGGTAGGAAGTGGGTTAGTCATCGCTGGGCTCTTCCGGGATCGAGGCGGACAGGTCGGCGCGCCATTGGTCCAGACGCTGTGCCAGGGCAGGGTCGTTCAAGGCAAGGATACCCGCCGCCATCAGGCCCGCGTTGGCAGCCCCTGCGGCGCCGATGGCCATGGTGGCCACGGGAAAGCCGCGCGGCATTTGCAGGATGGAATAAAGCGAATCGACACCCGACAGTGCCTTGGTCAGAACCGGCACACCGATCACCGGCACGCGGGTTTTCGAGGCCATCATGCCGGGCAAATGCGCAGCACCCCCGGCACCCGCGATGATCACCTGCAAACCGCGATCCACAGCCGTCTTGCCATAATCCCACAGCCGGTCGGGGGTGCGATGGGCGGACACGATGCGAGTTTCAAACGCCACGCCCAGATCCTCCAGCATTTGTGCGGCTTCGCGCATGGTGGGCCAGTCGGACTGGCTGCCCATGATAATGCCGACTTTGGGGGATTGGTCTGTCATCCTGCGCCCTCGTGTATTGCTGTTTTGTCGGGGAGTTATACGGACCTGATCCGGCGGAGCAAGGCTCAGGCGATGATGTCGGGGGTCAGACGGTCTTCGATTGTCGCAATCAGGTCTTTCAGACGCAATTTTCGCTTTTTCAGCCGTTGCAGCGTCAGCGGGTCGGATGTGGCGCGCTGCGTCATGGCGGCAATCGCTTCGTCCAGATCACGATGTTCGCGCCGGAACACTTCCAGTTCGACGCGCAGCACGTCGTCGTTCTTCATCGAAAGGTCTGAGGGCGCATTCATGGACTGTGATTCCCGGATCTTGAGGAGTTGTATACATAGGCGATGACACCCTCTGCGCATAGTGTCTTGGCATTGCAAATGCAGCAATCGGGTGGCTTGAATTGTCGCTTTTTTAACGATGCGGGGGCCTGAGGGGCGCCCGGCCTCTTGTCTGGGGGCGGGAATCTTCCCATATTCTGAACAGGCGGTTGCCGAACGGGGCCGCATCTGACTGTCGCTTGATCTGATAAGGACGTGTCGCAATGACGAAAATGACGCTAGGTTCGCATCCGCATATGCTGGGGTTCGAGCAACTGGAGCGCCTGCTGGAACGCACGGCGAAATCCGGCAACGAAGGCTACCCGCCTTTCAATATCGAACAAACTTCCGATTTTTCCTATCGCATTACGCTGGCGGTGGCCGGTTTTGCCGAGGAAGACCTGCAAATTACGGTCGAGGATCGCACGTTGGTGATCCGCGGGCGGCAGTCCGACGACGACGAGGGCCGGGTGTTTTTGCACCGTGGCATCGCCGCGCGACAATTCCAACGGACCTTTGTGCTGGCTGACAGCGTTGAGGTTGGAGAGGCGATCATCGAAAACGGTCTGCTGCATGTCGATCTGACGCGGGCGAAACCCGAAACAGTCGTCCAGACCATCCGCATTCGGAAAGGGTAACCACATGGAAACGCCATTTGAAACAGAACCCAAAAGCAACATCGTCTACGTCAAAACGATTGATGTAAGCGACCTGCCTGAAGAGGTGCAGGAGCAGGCCGAGGGGCTTGAACACCTTTATGCCGTGCACGATGCACAGGGCACGCAGATTGCGCTTGTCGCTGATCGCAAGATGGCCTTCGTGCTGGCGCGGCAGAATGATCTGGCACCCCAAGCGGTGCACTAAATACGTAACGTTGCTGCTGGCCCTGTGGGCCGGCAGCCTGTGGGCCGATGTATCGGTTCACGCCCCAACGGTGCAAGATCGGCAGGTGTTGCGCCAGCTCGAGACGCAGGTGCGTCGATATTTCCTGACAACTTTTGGTGTTGAGGTGACCTCGCGGTTTGCGCTGGTGGGTGCGGGCGACGCTGCGACCTTGTTGGCACAGGTTCAGGCCGCGCAAAAGGCAGGCGGCTGGCGCGTGCGCCACAGGCCGCTGGACGGCGCGCGGATTTGCCCTGAAACCCGCGTGGGCGGTGCTGCCAACCGCACTTTTATCGCGTTGTGCTGGCCTGCACCCGTCGCGGGGGAAGATGCCAGCCAGGCCTTGCGCGTGGCAGCCGGGGCGGTTCTGGCCCACGAATATATCCATCAGTTGCAATATGATCTGGCGCGGGACAGGCCCGCACGGCGTCTTGGCGATGACTGGCTGATGGGCCCTGCGTGGCTGGTCGAGGGGACGGCAGAGGTGTTCGAAGACCACTTTCGCGCCGGCGGGGTTTCGGTGGACGGGGTGGCACTGTTCAACCTGCAATCTTCGGCGCGCAGGTCGCGTTTGACCTTGGACAAGATGCGGGCCACTGGTGCGCTGGGCAACGGGCAGGCCTACGGCGTGGCGCGGTTCGCGGCGTTTCTGTTAGCGGGGCGATACGGGCCGCAGGCGCTGCTGGACTATTTTGCTCAACTTGGCGCGACCGAGGATCAGGATGCGGCCTTTCTTGCGGCGTTCGGGACAACTATGGTCGGATTCGAAGCCGAGTTTGAGGCGGTGCGCCGTGATTTCGGGGCGGCCAAGGCCTATGTGGGGGTGCCATGACATATGATTTTGACTGGGTGGATGCGTTCTGCGACCGCGCGTTCGGAGGCAACGGCTGTGCCGTGGTGCATCAGGGCGCAGAGCTAAGCGATGATATTTGCATGGCTTATGTGCGCGAGACATCTTTGGTCGAATGTACCTTCACCGGTGCGTCGGATGTGGCAGATGTGCGCGTGCGCTATTTCCTGGCCAGCCGCGAGATACCCTTTGCGGGCCATCCGACAATTGCCACGGTGGCCGCGATGCGCGCGCGCGGGCTGATCGGGGACGGGCCGCTTGTTCTGGAAACCGGCGCGGGGCTGGTGCCGGTGACCGTGCAGGGCAGCCGGGTCACGATGACACAGATCGCGCCGCATTTCGGCGCGCAGGTTGATCCGGCGCTGGTGGCGGCGGTGGGCGGCGTGACGGCAGATGACATTATCGGCCCGCCGCAACTGGTCAGCACGGGCCTGCCCTTTGTCGTTACGGTTCTGAAGGACCGCGCCACGCTAGAGCGGCTGTCTTTCAACCCCAAGGCGCTGGCCGATCTGTCTGTCGAGATGGGCAGCGGTACGGATATGATGGAACCCTTCTGGTGCGCGCTGGAAGGGTTCACCGACGCAGGCGACACCGCCGCGCGATTGTTACTGGCGCCGCCCAGCCCGCCCGAGGACCCGTTCACAGGCTCGGCTACGGGGGCGATGGCATCATATCTGTGGGCGCAGGGCCTGATTGATGCGCCAGAGTTTACGGCCGAACAAGGGCACGGGCTGGGCCGCCCCGGACAGGCGCAAGTGCGCGTGCTGGGGCCGCGTGATGCGATCACCGGGGTCGAGGTGGCAGGCGACGGCTTTGTCTTGATGTCGGGTACGGTGAATTTACCTCATGACTGACACCGCGATTGCAGTTTTGCCCTATGGCAATGGCATAGGCAGGCGTGTGGCCGATCTGCCGTTGAACATGCTGCAATGGCCGGTGGGACGCCCCGCCGCGTTCAGCAGCGGCACGGTGGCCGATCTTGGGCCTGATGACCATCTGCTGGTCTACCCCAAGACGTCGATGCACATGCGCCCCTTTGGTGTGTCTGCCCAGGTCAGCGTCATGGTGGTTGAACCGCGCGCCATTCATGCCCGCCACCTGCGGCTGTTGCGCTGGACGCACCGGCGCTATCACCGGATTTTCACACATGACGCCACCTTGTTGCACGCGGCACCCAACGCGCGGTTTCTGGCGGCGGCGCGTACGTGGGTGCCGGAATGGGACACGCTGGACCTGTCCAAGACCGAGGACGTGTCGCTGATTGCGTCCAACCGACGCGATCTGGAGGGGCACAAGCTGCGTCATGCGGTGGCCGAGGCGACCGACGGTGTGACGCTGATGGGCCGCGGCTATGCGCCGTTTGAACACAAGCACGAAGGTCTGGCGCCGTTCCGCTTTTCGGTGGTGATCGAGAATATCCGCGCGCAAGGATATTTCAGCGAAAAGCTGGTCGATGCGTTGCTGTGTGAAACAGTGCCGATCTATTGGGGCGCGCCGGATGTTGCGGACTATTTCGATCCCGATGGCATGATTGTGTGCACGACGCAGGACGAGATATTGGCCGCCATCGCAGAGGCGGACGCGGATCTGTACGACGCCATGCGACCCGCGTTGTTGCGGGCCAAATCGCAGGCGACGCAGTGGGCAGATTACGAAGTGGCCGCAGCGCAGATGCTGCGCGACGCCGAATAGCGTTATTCGGCCGCCTGGATGTCGGATGTCAGAGCGACACCAGAGGCCGCAGGCAGCACCACATAAAATGTGGTGCCACGCCCGACGTGTGATGTGACCGACACTGCTCCGTCCATTGCTTGGATAAGGTTTTTGACAATGCTCAGACCCAAACCCGTGCCGCCCTTGTTGCGCGAATCCGACGAGTCGACCTGATAAAACGAGTCGAAGATTTTTGGCAAAGTATCATTGGGGATTCCGATGCCTGTGTCAGACACGGCGATGACCACATCGCCATCGGTCTGCGTCAGGTCTATGCCCACCGTGCTGCCCGGTTTGGAGAATTTGACCGCGTTATAGACAAGGTTCGATAGCACCTGACGCATACGTTTGGTGTCGACCTTGACCGGCGCAATGCCTTCTTCGCTGGTCAGCGTCACCGTAATGTCCGAAGCTTTGGCGTAGGCTTGGAAATTGGACATCTCGCCCGCGATCAAGGCACTCAAATCGACGACTTCGGTGCGCAAATCAATGCGCCCGGCCGTCAGGTTTTCGATCTCGAGTATATCTTCGATCAGCAGCGAAAGCTGTTCTGAATTCTTTTGCACCATATCCAAAAGCTTTTTGGCTTTATCGGGAAATGTACCCGCCGCGCCTGCGTTCAGCAGGGTCACCGCCCCGCGAATAGAGGTCAACGGCGTGCGCAGTTCGTGGTTCATCACGGAAATGAACTGTGACTTGGCGTCTGTTGCAGCCGTTGCATCCTGCAACAGCCGCTCTTTTTCTTTCAGCGCTCTTTTTGTTTGTGCGGTCTCAAGAATTTGCATAGCGGCAAGCACGACAAAAGCGGCCACAACCAATCCCGTGAGAATTGAATTCTGGGTGCTTATCGCGGAAAGGTCCTCGCGCCGGGCTGTCGACATCTGCGATGAGGCTTGTAGCACATCAAGCGACAGGTTGCGCAGGTCGGAATTGTAGCTGGTGATTTCGTCAAGAAACCTGCGCACATCCGAGTTCGGCGCAGTCTGTTGTGGCAGGTTGACGATAAGATTGTCGTTGGCTTTAAGCACTGTAAACAGTTGCCCAAGGACATCTCTGTCGACTTGATATTGGTCCAGTTTAGCTGCGGTTTCGCCTTTCTGGATGACGATCAGCCTGCTCCACAGGATGTCGAAACGGCGGTTTACATCTTCGGGGCCGCTGCGCCCTAGGGTGTAATTGTTCAGTGCCAGTTCAAGTTGCAACAGATCGTATTCGATCCCGGTCACAAACCAGATCGGTCCCGTCGGATTGCCGCCCTCAAGCCCCGAGATGCGTTCGCGCACCGAGGTCAGGCTGAACACAATCAAAGCGAGGAGGACAAACAGGGACCCGAGGACAAGAAGCCTAAGTTTACGCAGCATATTCAGATCACTCTACAATCTGAATGCTCTTTAGCTGCCAGACCAGACGGCTGTTGATCGCCTCGTCTTCCAGTTCGGCGTTGTCCGAGATCGGGTACATGATCCAGATCGGTCCTTTTTCTCGCAGGGACATGGTTTCACCGTCACGGCGGGTCGCCAACATCACGTCAAAGTCCAGAATTTCGCTGACGGGCAGGTCAATCTTGTAGTCGTTGATCGCCATGACAGTGAGTTGTGCGTCCTTGGGCATGTCCTGACCGGCATCGGCCAACACAACACGCGCAAGCGGGCCGGAAAACTCGGATGTCCCATCAATAAAGGGGTTCTTCGTCACATAGGTTGTCTGTTCCAGCGCGTCGAGCTGTTCTAGGGAATAGCTTTTGACAGCCGTGCCATCTGGCCCAATCACCGAAAAAATGTCTTGGGCAAAGGCCGCGACAGGCATCCCTAGGGCGAAAATGGCGGTTACGAAAAAATGTCTCATTCAAGGCTCCTTGGTGAATCCGATTCCCAGTCAGTAAAACGCCGGCGGACAGTGCGGCATGTAGGGCTGTGATCTGGTGGGAGCGCGATTAAAGAAATAACTTGTGACAAAAGTTTGGCGATATCGAATTTCGTTAAAGACTTAACACATGGTTAAAGGAAAAGTTCCCAATCTTGAGAAATACGCGGCTTTCAAGCCGTCCTGTGCGTTATTGTGCGCAACAGAACACGGTTGGGTTGACTGGTGCGGTTGTGGTCGTGGCGGATATGCGCGGTTGAAACGACACATAAAAAAGGCCCCGCCGGTGACAGCGGGGCCTTTTGATTTCTCAGAGCAATCGCGCCTTATTCGGCGGCGATCAGGCCCATGCTTTCCAGTTTCAGCAGAACCTGGTGGGCGCAGTTGTCCACCTCGACGTTCTCTGTTTGCAGGCGGATTTCGGGGTTTTCGGGCACATCGTAAGGGTCGGAAATGCCCGTGAATTCCTTGATCTTGCCTTCGCGTGCCAGTTTGTACAGGCCCTTGCGGTCCCGGCGCTCGCACTCTTCGATCGTGGTGGCGACGTGCACTTCGACAAAGGCGCCAAAGGCTTCGATGTCTTCACGCACGGCGCGGCGTGTTGTGGCATAGGGCGCGATGGGCGCGCAGATGGCGATGCCGCCGTTCTTGGTGATTTCCGATGCGACATAGCCGATGCGACGGATGTTCAGGTCGCGGTGCTCTTTCGAGAAGCCCAGTTCCGAGCTGAGGTTCTTGCGCACCAGATCGCCGTCCAGCAGCGTCACGGGACGGCCGCCCATTTCCATCAACTTGACCATCAGCGCGTTGGCGATGGTGGATTTACCCGAACCCGAGAAGCCGGTGAAGAAGACGGTAAAGCCCTGTTTCGAACGCGGCGGTTTGGTGCGGCGCAGTTCCTTGACCACTTCGGGGAAAGAGAACCACTCGGGGATTTCCAGCCCTTCTTGCAGGCGGCGGCGCAGCTCGGTGCCCGAGATGTTCAGGATGGTCACATCGTCTTTGTCTTCGATTTCATCCATGGCTTCGTATTGAGCGCGTTCCTGCACCCAGACCATGTGTTTGAAATCGACCATTTCGATGCCCATTTCTTCCTGATGCTCGCGGAACAGGTCCTGCGCATCATAGGGACCGTAGAAATCTTCGCCTTTGGAGTTCGAGCCGGGGCCCGCGTGATCGCGGCCGACGATAAAGTGCGTGCAGCCGTGGTTCTTGCGGATCAGACCGTGCCACACAGCCTCGCGGGGGCCTGCCATACGCATGGCAAGGTTCAGCAGCGACATCGACGTGGTGGCCGCCGGATACTTGTCCAGAACTGCTTCGTAGCAGCGCACGCGGGTAAAGTGATCGACGTCGCCCGGTTTGGTCAGGCCGACAACGGGGTGGATCAGCAGGTTGGCCTGTGCCTCGCGCGCGGCGCGGAAGGTCAGTTCCTGGTGGGCGCGGTGCAGCGGGTTGCGGGTTTGGAACGCAACAACCTTGCGCCAGCCCATTTTGCGGAAATAGCTGCGCAATTCGTTCGGCGTGTCGCGGCGGGCGCGGAAATCATAGTGCACGGGTTGCTGGATGCCGGTGATCGGGCCGCCCAGATAGATCTTGCCCGCTTGGTTGTGCAGGTAGTTCACGGCAGGGTGTTTGTCGTCGTCGGCGCCAAAGACCTTCTCGGCCTCTTTCGCCTTGTTCGGCTCCCAACGGTCAGTGACGGTCATGGTTGCCAAGATCACGCCTTCTTGGTCGCGCAGGGCGATGTCCTGCCCAATTTCCAGCGACTCGGCAAATTTCTCGCCCACGTCCAGCGTGATCGGCATGGGCCACAGGCTGCCGTCGGCAAGGCGCATGTTGTCCACAACGCCGTTGTAATCTTCTTCGGACAAAAAGCCCTTGAGCGGGTTAAACCCGCCATTCATCAGCAATTCCAGATCGCAAATCTGGCGCGGGGTCAGATCGTGGCTGACCAGTTCGGCTGCTTCGAGTTTAAGTTTTTGCGCGGAATCGTAGGAAACATAGAGTTCTGGAATCGGGGCGAGATTATTCTGCATCGGCATGAAGATTTCTTTCGTTCAACGGGTGGCGGCCGCCCTGCGGGCAACACTTGAGGCGCAATAGCGGGCTGGGCGCGGGGCGTCCAGATGTCGTGCGTCTGCGATATCTCATATGAGGCAATTTCGGCAAAAATTCCCCCCTGAAACGGCATTTTTGGACCATTTTGCCCGATTTCGACCCGTTTCGCAGAATGGTGCATGGCAGGATTGCGTTTATGTCATGGCGCTGGGGTCACGACTGTGGCTTTTGGGGCGCATCGGCGGCCTTTGGGACGGGCAGGGCGTCCATGACACCGTCGACGCCGCGCAGTTCCAGCGGCACCAGGCCGTCGGGGCGGTCCAGTCCGGCGGCGTCTAGAACCGCAGCGCTGATCAGCAGTTCGACTTTCATCGGTTTGGTCTGCGCTTCCAGGCGGCTGGCGGCGTTGACGGCGTCACCGATCAGCGTGCGGGGCGCGTGGTCGGCGGCGCCGATTTCGCCCAGCACCACGTTGCCCAGATGCAGCCCGATCCCGATGCCCACGGGTGGCGCGCCTTCGGCTTCCAGTCCAGCATTGAACGCATTCAGCGCACGCCCGATCCCGGCAGCAGCCGCCAGCCCCGCCTGTGCCGACGACGCGGTGTCGGGTGTTTCAAACAGCGCCAGAAAGCCGTCGCCCAGATATTTGTCGATCTTGCCGCCCGTTGCGGTGACCGCAGGCACCACCGCGTCGAAGAAACGGTTCAGCAAGAACACCACATCGTAGGGCAGTTGCCCCGCCGTGCGGGCGGTAAAGCCGCGCATATCCAGAAACAGGATGGCGAGTGGGCGTTCCTGCCCTTGGGTGGCCGATCCGCGCGCCGTCTGCGTGCCGCTGGCAAAGACACGGTGAACCGTCATCGGTTGACTGGGCCGGATCTGACAGGCCAATCGCGTACCGGGGGCTGCACCCACGGCCCGCAGGCTGCGCGCCTCGGCCTCTGATGGGGGTGGCAGGTCGTCGGCGCCGTCTTCGATCATCACGCGGCAAGTGGTGCACCGGCCCTTGCCCCCGCACAGTGAGGTGTGCGGCACGCCGGCAATGCGCGACATTTCCAGCAGGGTCTGACCGCGCGCTGCGGTGATTGTCGGGCCGCCGGTATAGATGATGCGCACGCTGGAACGCCGCGCGTTCAGCCGCAGCGCGAAGTGGATCGCCAGCGCCGTGGCCAACACCACGACAAACCCCCAGTACAGCGTCGCGTCGATCTGGATCAGCCCGTCAAACTGGGTGGGGCCGGGAAAGTTATAGTCATCCAGCATGTCCAGCCGCGTGTCCTCGTCCCGGGCGATCAGTTGCAACCGGCGGCTTTCGGTCACGAAACCGGCCAGCGCAAAGGTGGGCACCAGTACCGCAAGTCCGGTCAGCAGATGCGTATTGCGCCGCCACCAGCCGCGCCCGCGCAGCCACAGGTGCAGGCCGATGCAGCCATGAGTCCAGACGATCAACAGCAGGACGGTTTGGGTCAGCGCCGACCGCGTGCCCCAGATCAGATACATCAGATAGCCCATTTCGTCGTGGACGCCGTACACCTCGTGGGCGATGCGGGTATAGGTGATGTGGGTCAGCAGCAGCAGCGGAATGGCAAACCCGAACGCGTATTGCACCGCCTCGGCGCGCGCCATGCGCAGGCTGCGCCGCTCGATCAGGCGCCATAGTGCAAGGCCCGCGTGCAGGATCAGCGCGGTGTAAAGCAGGACTTCGCCCACCGGATTGCGTGTCACGAGCTGGCGCAGCTCCTGTCCCTTGTCCAGCCATACGGGCGAAAACAGGCCCAGCCCGATGTTCAGGAAATGCAGCAACGCATAGAGCATCAGCGCCAGGCCACTGATGATGCGGGCACGGGTTGCCCAGTTGCCGCGCCACAGGTCGGACATGCACTGCTCCTTGATTGTGCGCACAATGGCCTGTGGGCAGGACCGGCGTCAACGGGCCGATGCGGGGTGACCTGCTCGACAGGTGACAGGGCCTGTGCGAAAAACAGATGACAGCCACAGGTGGAGCCCGGATGACCAATCCCTATGACAAGACTGCGCCGCGTGGCTTTTGGAAAACCGGCGTCGAGACTAGTGATCCGGTTGCGATGAACGACATTCACACGCCCAAATGGCAAGTTCAGCCCGACATGCGCGTGGCCACGGCGGGCAGCTGCTTTGCCCGGCATCTGGCGCGGTTTCTGACGCAAAACGGCTTTGACGTGATTGATGCCGAACCCGCGCCCGAGGGGCTGACGCCGCAGCAGGCGGAACAGGGCGGCTATGGCCAGTTTTCGGCGCGTTACGGCAACATCTATACCGCCCCGCAACTGGCGCAACTGTTGCAAGAGGTGCGGCGGGGCAAGCCGCCCAAGGGCATCATCTGGAAACGCGGCGACCGCGTGATTGACGCCCTGCGCCCGCGCATTCCGGCGCAGGGCTTTGACACGGCAGCCCAAGCGCTGGAGGCGCGCGCGCAGCATCTGGCAGCGGTGCGCGAGATGATCGAGGGACTGGATCTGTTCGTGTTCACCTTGGGACTGACCGAGGCGTGGGAGCATCGCCAGCATGGCACCGTTTATCCCATTGCGCCCGGCTCGGTGGGGGGAGCGTTGGACCCCGATACATACGCTTTTCGCAACTTCGGCTATGCCGAAACGATGGCGGCGCTGGAAGACAGCCTTGATATGATACGCGATATTCGCGGCGGGTGCGCGTTTCGGATGCTGCTGACGGTGTCGCCTGTGCCGCTGACCGCTACGGCAACCGAGGGGCATGTGCTGCCTGCGACCATCTATTCCAAATCTGTCTTGCGGGCCGTGGCAGGCGATTGCGCCACGCGGCACGAATTTGTCGAATACTTCCCGTCATACGAGATTATCACCAACCCCGCCGCCCGATCACGGTTCTATGACGCCAACCTGCGCACCGTTACCGAAGACGGCGTGCGGGCCGTGATGGGCGTGTTTTTCCATCACCATGGGGCAGGGGGCACCGGTGTTCTGGAAACAACCGCCGCCGACAAGGCGCTGGTCGATGACGGCTGTGAAGAGGCGCTGCTGGATGCCTTTGCGCCCAAGGTCAAACCGCATGCGCAGCCGGTGTTGGGCGCGCCACGGCTGAACATCGGGGCAACGCCCCAAGACCCGATCCTGTTTGCGGGCAACAGCCATCTGGCCAGCTTCAAAGATGCGGTGCAAGCTGCCGCCCCCGATCTGGACCCGGCGGCGCATTGGTTCGTGCCGATCAACTGGACCACGGCGATACAAAGCGGCGGACGCTGGCCACGGCTGCGGTGGCGCAGCGGGTATGAAAAGATCGTGTTCCGGCCCGAATACCGCAACCGGATGCAGGACATCGACCTGTCTATGCATCGCGGACGGGTGACCCTGTGTCTGGTGGGGCGGAATTTCATCGGTGATCAGGTGCTGCGCGCGCATGGTGATCTGACCACGGGCCAGCCGGGCCTGCGCGATGGCAAGAAGGTGACGCCGCAACTGCCTGTGGTGGGCCGCGATGATGCAGCTCTTGAGGATTTCTACCGCGGCGCCTTGCAGCCGCGCATCGCTTGGGCGCTGCAAATGCTGATGGACCCGATTTTCAAACGTGCGATCTGGGTCGCCTCGCCTGATCTGCCGGAACATGCGGCGCGGGTGCGGTTGGGCGATGCTTTTGTCGACAGTGGCAGTTATCGCTATCATCAGGCGGCGGCGTTGCGGGCGACCTTGTCGATGTTGCCCAAACAAGACGACCGGCTGCGGCTGATCCAGCACGATCCGGCCTTGCGCACTGAAAGCGGTTTTATCCGCAATGAATACGCCGCGCACCCGTCCACGATGGACATCCACGCCAACGCCGCCTTTTACCGTGGGGCGTTGGAGCAGATGTTTGGCGAGGGGGCTAAGCCTGCGGCTTACGCGCCCTCTTTGACTTCGGCGCCGTAGCCCAGCGGCAGGGACGTGTCTTTTTCCACGTCCGTATCCGCGTTTTCAGCCAGCCAGCGTTCAGCTTCGAGCGCGGCCATGCAGCCCATGCCCGCCGAGGTCACGGCCTGGCGGTATTTGTGGTCGGTCAAATCGCCCGCTGCAAACACACCCGGAATTGATGTTTCGGTGCTGTCGGGTTTGGTCACCACATAGCCGCCCATGTGGGTTTCCAATACGTCCTTGACCAATTCGTTCGACGGTGCGTGGCCGATGGCGACAAAGACGCCCTTGGCGGGGATGTCGGTGATTTCGCCGGTGTTCACGTTCTTGACCTTCACGCCCTCGACGCCCAGCGGGCTGTCGGTGCCGTAGACTTCTTCAAGCTGGTGGAACCACAGGGTTTCGATCTTGGGGTTCTTTTTCAGCCGGTCCTGCAGGATCATTTCGGCGCGCAATTCGTCGCGGCGGTGGATCAGCGTGACCTTGGAGGCAAAGTTGGTCAGGAACAGCGCCTCTTCCACGGCGGTGTTGCCGCCGCCGATCACGACGATTTCCTGTCCGCGATAAAAGAACCCGTCACAGGTGGCGCAGGCCGATACGCCGAAGCCTTTGAATTTCTCTTCCGATTCCATGCCCAGCCATTTGGCGCGCGCGCCGGTGGCCAGAATGATCGCATCGGCCACATAGACCGTGCCGCTGTCGGATTGTGCGACAAAGGGGCGTTTCGAGAAATCGACGGATGTGATGATGTCGCCGATGACCTCGCAGCCCATCGCCTTGGCGTGGGCTTCCATGCGCACCATCAGGTCGGGGCCTTGAACTTCGGTGTCGCCGGGCCAGTTTTCGACCTCGGTTGTGGTGGTCAACTGGCCGCCGGGTTCAATGCCTTGCACCAGAATCGGCTCTAGCATGGCGCGGCTGGCGTAGATGCCTGCGGTGTAGCCCGAGGGGCCCGATCCGATGATCAGAACCTTGGTTTTGCGTGTCTCGCCCATGATGATCCCCTTGGGTTGGTCTGACGTGGCGCCCCGTTTGGTCGCGGTCGCGGTGTTATGACAGGTTTATACAGCCCTTTGGATATAGTCGTCCGCGCTTTGTGATTGAACCCCGCAATTGCATGTCCGATATGCAGCGCTAACAGGCGCTTTTGGTCGTCAGGGCCGCAAGATTCTTGCGTCAGGGCGAAACAATATTGCGCACAACGCGGCCAGTGTTATAACAACCGCAAATTCCGGGGGCAAAATGGCGAATACGCGGCTTGATCCAATTGATCGCAAGATTCTTGCAGAACTTCAGGCAGACGGGCGCATGACCAACGTCGAGCTGGCCAAGCGGGTGGGCATTTCTGCGCCGCCTTGTTTGCGCCGGGTGCGGACGCTGGAAGAATCCGGGTACATTCGCGGGTTTCACGCCGACGTGGACGCGCATGTACTAGGGTTCGAAGTGCAAGTCTTTGCCATGGTCGGTCTGGCCAGTCAGGCCGAAAGCGACCTGAGTGCATTCGAAGACCGCTGCCGTGCGTGGCCGCTGGTGCGCGAGTGTCATATGCTGAACGGCGAAGTTGATTTCATCCTGAAATGTGTGTCGCCTGATCTGTCGGGTTTCCAAAGCTTTCTGACAGGCGAGCTGCTGACCACACCGAACGTGGCCAGCGTCAAGACGTCGCTGGTGATCCGTCAGGCCAAGGACGAAGCAGGCGTGCCCTTTGACGTTCTGGAAGACCGGTTGAGCAAAACCGCCTGACCCGCGCCATGCTGCGCGGGCCGGTTGGTTCGGTTCAGGCTGCCGAGTCGATAGGCTCGGGTGCGCGCGGATGCGCGAGCGGACCGAAATCGGTCACATGGGAAATGCGCGGGAACATCGCCAAGAACATATCGCGGACCGCGTGGCTGACATTGCGGGTCGCTTGCGCACCGGGGTGGAAGGTTTCCATTGGCATTCCGCCCGCATAGATCGCAGCATGTCGTGTCAGGCAGATGTGGAACAGGCGCACCGACGTGGGCGGGGTCACCTCGATGACATTCACGCCATCCACGAAATCGCGCGCAGGTGTCAGCATTTGCGCCCCCGAGGCAAGGCTGCCGCGCAGATTGTGCGGGGTTTGCAGCAGACGGGCAGATGGCCCCACGGTCAGAAAGCTTTCGGGGCGTGACGGGCCAAAGCTGTCGGCCATGATGCGGATCAGCGATGTGCGCTTGCCGGTGTCTGCGGGGACAAAGTTGGTCGAACCGATCCAGACAGCTTGCGCCGCGTCGCCGTTGGTGGTGCGCAACCAGTCGCCCGGTTGCAGATCCTCGATTGCGATGGGGCCATCGCGACCTTCCAGCACCGTGCCACGGGCAAAGGCGGAAAAGGCCGATTCGATCAGCGGCAGCGCGGGGGCCTTGGTTTGGGCCACAAGACGGGTGCCGTCGGCCCGCAGGGCGGCAAATTCATAGGTTCGGTTCGGCGGCAGGCTGCTGCCCTGTGCGTTATGGGCGGCATAGGCGTGGAAGCGGCGCGGTTGCCCGGCAAGGGCCATGGTGGTGTTCATGCGAATAACCTTGTTCTGGTCGGTCACATCTGATGTCGGCCCCCACCGACGACGACAGATGAACTGAGGTTCACGTGTCTGATGAACCTCTAATCGCTGAATATTGGTTTAACTGTCAAAGTTTTGCGAACATTTACCACCTGAAACGGATCAATCCGCCCCGAAAGGAGCGGATTGTATGATCTTGCGGCCATCTGCCGCCACATTTGACGCAAACTCGTCCGAATCGGGCGATGGCGTCAGTGGTGGAAATTCGATCCTGTCAGGCGGGGGTCAGGCCGCCTTGCTATCCAGGTCGGCTTTGCGCTTGGCGATGAAAGCGGCGCGACGTGCGCCACGGGCCCAGGGCATCACTGTCTTGTCGTCAGCGGCAGTTGCGACCACGGATTTGATGAAGCGTGTGTTGGTTTTCATGTCTGTGCCCTTTGCTCTGTCATCTGGGCGGCGTCTGTGCCGCTGTTAAGATTATTTTTGACAGGGGTTTCAGGCGCGCTTGGGACCAGTTTCGGCCAATTTGAAGAAACATTGAGGCGAAATCGGAACAATTAAGGCGGCGCTGCCCCAATTGTTTCCTGTTTTTTATGGATTATAGCCGAATGGCTGCAATCAGGCGGCCATAATCGGCGGCCCGCTCGTGAACTGAGCGTCGGTACGAGAAAAACTGCGCCGGATCGGAATAGGTGCAGTGCCGCGTCCATTCGGCCGAGGCAACGCCACGGCTGCGCAGTCGGTGCAGGCCATAGCCGGGCAGGTCGTACATCATCCTGTCGCCTGTGCCGTTGGCAAAATAGCGGGCGCTGGCGTCGTCTTCGGCCATATGGGTCTCGAAGAATTCCGGCCCCACTTCATAGGCGCGCTGGCTGATCGACGGGCCGATCACAACGTGGATGTTGTCGGCGGATGCGCCCAAGGCTTCCATGGCGTCGACAGTCGCTTCCAGCACGCCGTCCAGTGTGCCGCGCCAACCTGCGTGGGCGGCGCCGATAACCTTGGCATGATGGTCAGCAAACAGCACCGGCTGGCAATCCGCCGACAGCACCGACAGCGCCAGCCCCGGCGTGGCGGTGACCAGCGCGTCGGCCTTGGGTTTGTTGGCCAGCGGGGCGGTGACAGGGATGACCTTGGTTGAATGGACCTGGTGCACACTGACCAGATGATCGGCGGGCACGTCCAGTTGGGCCGCGACACGACCACGGTTGATCGCCACGATTTCGGATTGGTCGGTGCTGCCGCTGCCGCAGTTCAGCCCGGCAAATACGCCGGAGGATGCCCCGCCTGCGCGGGTGAAGAACCCGTGTTGCAGCGGGTCCAGTGTTTCATGTGTCAGTGGCTTGAGCGTCATGGTTCCAGACCTGGTGGCGGCGTGGCCCCCTGCGGATAGAGGCCCAGCACTTTGAACAGGTTTCCCATTTCTAAGGGGTGCGTCAACCGGCGATGTGCGGCAATGTGATCCTGAAGCGGACCATCGCGCAGGGTTTGTGCCAGTGCCTGCGCCCGCTGGGTGATGCCAAGCCGTTCCAGGAACACACCTTGGGGGGTGACGCGGGTATAGGGGCAGTTGGCGGCCTGGGTCAGCGCCTCGAAATCCACATGGGTCGTCAGGTCGGCCGCGCCGGGATCGGCCAGCGGGTCGGTCGTTTGATGGGCTTGCAACGCCTGCAACGTGTCGCCCAGCGACCGCCAGTCGCCATAGTCGATGATCAACGCCACGCCGCCGTGGTCGCGGATGCGGGTGCTGATGGTGTCGATGATCGGGCCGGTGGCGGGGCTGACCTCGACGATGTCGCCTTGTTTGGTGTCTTCCAACCGATGCGCCAGCGCGGGTTGTGGCGTTGCAGGGCCAAGGCCCATGTGCAAACGGTCGTCCTCGGCCCCCACCATCCTCTCGCGCCAGCGGTCGCCGTCGCGTTGGTATTGGTGCACGGGCAGGGCGTCGAAGAATTCATTGGCAACCAGATACAGCGGGCGGTCTGGCAGGGCGTGAACGCTGTCCAGCCACTGCGGCGCTTGGGCTTGCAACGTTGTGGCCTGAATGTCGCGCAGGGTGGGCGAGGCTTCGATCAGCGTGACCTGCAAGGCCGCGTGGAACCCCGGCACGCGGGCCGTGGCGCGCAGGATGTCGGCCATCAGTGTTCCGCGCCCCGGCCCCAGTTCGGCCAGCGTGATGGCAGCGGGCGCGCCCTGATCCAGCCAGCTTTGCGCCAGCGACAGGCCGATCAGCTCGCCGAACATCTGGCTGATCTCGGGGGCTGTGGTGAAATCACCCGCCGTGCCCAGCGGATCGCGGGTCGTGTAATACCCGTGGATCGGGTGCAGCAGCGCCTCGGACATATAGTCGGCCAGTGTGATCGGACCTGTGGTCGCAATCCGCTTGGTCAATATCCGCAGCAGGCTCATGGGGTGGCGGTGCTGGTGGTTTCTGCGCGCGGGCGGGCGCGCAGGATCAGCCACAGGCCCAGCACGATCATCGGCAGCGACAGTATTTGTCCCATGGTCAGCCCCCAGCCGCCCACGTGCCACGCCAGCCCCAGCGGATTGCCTTGGGAAATGAACTGCGCATCGGGCTGGCGGACAAATTCGACCAGAAACCGCGACAGCCCGTAGCCTGCGAAAAACGTACCCGCGACCCGTCCGGGATATTTCAGCGCGCCGCGTTTCCAAACAAGGATCAGCAGGACCGCGCCCAGAATCAGCCCCTCAAGCAGCGCCTCGTATAGCTGGCTGGGATGGCGTGCGCACAGGCCCGCCACATCGGGGCAATATTGCGCGGCGTCCCCTGGAAAGGCGACACCCCACGGCAGGTCGGTCGGACGGCCCCACAGTTCGGCGTTGATGAAATTGGCGATGCGCCCCAGCAACAGCCCCGGCGGGACACCCAGCGCGATGGCATCGGCGGCAGAGGTTTTCGGGATGTCGTGCCGCCATGTAAATACAAAGGCTGCCGTGATGACGCCCAACAGCCCGCCGTGAAAAGACATCCCACCCTGCCAGATCGCCAGTATTTGCATCGGATTGGCCAGATAAAAGGCTGGTTGGTAGAACAGAACATAGCCCAGCCGCCCGCCCAGAATCACGCCGATGATGATCCACGTCAGCAGATCCTCAATCTGTGTGGGGGTCATCGGGGGGCTGTCGTTGCGCCACAGGGCCGGGCGTTTGATCGCGCCGACCACCAGCCGCCAGCCGGCAAGGATGCCCACGATATAGGCCAGTGCGTACCAGCGCAGCGCGATGGTCATACCAAAGAGCGACACCGAAAAGATGTCGGGCGAGATGTCGGGAAAGGGGATCAAACCGGTCATGGGTGCGACATGCATGTGCGGCACGGGTGAAGTCAACCTTGCGGGCGCGGGCAGAGCGCCCCATATAGATAACAAGCCAGTTACAGGAGAATGCACATGCAGGCGCGTGGCAAGATTTTTGATGATATTTCGCAATTGATGACCAATGCCATGGGCGTGGCGCAAGGGGCGAAAGACGAAGCCGAAACCGCGATGAAGTCACTGATGGACCGCTGGTTGGCGGACCGCGATTTTGTCACCCGCGAGGAATTCGACGCGGTGCGCGCGATGGCGCAAAAGGCTCGCGAAGAGAACGAGACGCTGAAGGCGCGTCTGGATGCGCTGGAAAGCAAGTAAGCCGCGACGGGCGCAGGCGTGACAGCCGCTCCGACGTCTTCACAGGTCTGACCATATTCGCAAGACGGCCCGCCAGCGGTTGATTGCGTTCCATTTTTAAAGAGGCCGCCCCCGACCTGTCCGAGGTCCGGGGCGGCCTTTGTCGTTAACGAAGTCCGTTTAGCATCCGCGTCAGGCGTCCATTTTGTGCGCCTTGGAACCTTTTCCACAACTTATTGAAGTTATCCCCAAATAAAGGGTTGCCACAGAGCCGCCCCGCCTGCACCATATTTGGTAGAGGTTAGGGGAACATCCCCCGATACCCAGAGCAGGCACCTAGCGCTTGGGGGCGCGGCAAGGCCCCGTCGCTAGAGCGAGAAAAAGAGGTGGCGACATGGCCCTTTCCGAGCATTACCTGGAAGACGAAATTCACCCGATTGATATTGTCGAGAACATCGCGGCGCATCACGACTGGGATTTCGACCGCATCGCAGACGACCAGATCGCAATGGCTGTCGAAGGCCAGTGGCGGACATATTCGCTGACTTTGGCGTGGTCCGGTTATGACGAAACGCTGCGTCTGGTGTGCACCTTTGAAATGGAACCGCCCGCTGACAAGCTGGCCGATCTTTATGCGCTGCTGAACCTGATCAACGACCAATGCTGGGCCGGTGCCTTTACCTTTTGGGAAGAGCAAAAGCTGATGGTCTACCGCTATGGTCTGGTTCTGGCCGGCGGCCAGATCGCAGGCCCCGAACAGGTCGACACCATGATCAACGCCGCCGTGATGAGCGCCGAGCGCTACTATCCCGCGCTGCAACTGCTGACATGGGGCGATCGCACGCCCAAAGAAGCGTTGGATGTCGCCATTGCAGAGGCCTATGGCCGCGCGTAAACCTTTGCCCTGAACCATATCGGGGAAGGGCAAACCATGACAAATGACGTGATTGTGCAACGCGGCCTTGTGCTGCTGGGTTGTGGCAAGATGGGGTCGGCGATGCTGGCAGGCTGGCTGAAACGCGGTCTGCCCGCCACGTCGGTCTGGGTGCAGGATCCGAATCCGTCGGACTGGCTGAAATCCAGTGGCGTGCACATCAACGCCGACCTGCCCGCGCACCCGGCGATTGTTCTGGTTGCGGTCAAGCCGCAGATGATGGGCGACGCGGTGCCAAACATGGCCCATATGGGCGGTGGCGAGACGACGTTCGTGAGCGTCGCGGCGGGCACGCCGATTTCCTATTTTGAAAAGACATTGGGCGCGGGCACCCCCGTGGTACGGGCAATGCCGAACACGCCTGCTGCCGTGGGTCGTGGGATCACGGCCATCGTCGCAAACGAAGCAGGTGCAGGTGCGCTGGACATGGCCGAGGAATTGTTGAGCGCCGTGGGTCAGGTCGTGCGGCTCGACGCTGAATCGCAGATTGACGCGGTGACCGGGGTCAGCGGGTCTGGCCCCGCCTATGTGTTCCACATGATTGAAACGCTGGCGGCAGGGGGCGTGGCCCAAGGGCTGTCGCCAGAGTTGGCGATGCAACTGGCCAAGGCGACGGTGGCCGGTGCCGGCGCATTGGCCGAGGATGCGGATGAAGATCCCACCCAATTGCGCATCAACGTCACCTCGCCCAATGGCACGACGCAGGCGGCGCTTGAGGTGCTGATGGACGAGGAAACCGGCTTTCCGTCCTTGCTGCCCCGTGCCGTGGCCGCCGCAACCCGCCGCGCGAAGGAGCTGGCCGATGGCTGATAATCTGGACTTTGACACCTTTCTGAAGGTCGACATTCGCGTCGGCACCGTGCAGCGCGCCGAACCTTTCCCCGAGGCGCGCAAGCCTGCGATCAAGATGTGGATCGACTTTGGCGGAGATATTGGCGAGCGCAAGACCAGCGCGCAGATCACCGCGCATTACACGCCCGATATGCTGGTGGGCAAACAGGTGGTTGCAGTAGTGAACTTTCCGCCCCGCCAGATCGGACCGTTCATGTCCGAGGTGCTGGTGCTGGGCTTGCCCGATGACACGGGCGAGATCGTGCTGCTGCGCCCCGATCAGGCGGTGCCAAACGGGGGGCGGATGCATTGAAAAGCCTTTTCATCTCGCGCCCCATGCCTGCCGACGTCGAAGCCGAAGCGCGCAAGCATTTCGACGTGACCATGCGCGACAGCAACGCGCCGCTGTCACAGGCTGAAATGGTTCAGGCGTTGGAAGGCTACGATGCCATCCTGCCAACCTTGGGTGACCAGTTCAGCGCCGAGGTTTTTGCGCAAGCGACGCCACGCGCGGTGATGCTGGCCAACTTTGGCGTGGGCTATAACCACATCGACGTGGCGGCGGCGCGGGCCGAGGGGCTGATCGTCAGCAACACGCCGGGAGCGGTGACCGACGCCACTGCGGACACCGCCATGACCCTGATGCTGATGAGCGCGCGGCGCGCCGGCGAAGCTGAACGCCTGGTACGCTCCGGGCAGTGGGAAGGCTGGCACCCGACGCAGATGCTGGGGATGCACCTGACGGGCAAGAAGGTGGGCATTGTCGGCATGGGCCGCATCGGTCAGGCGATTGCGCGGCGCTGTCATTTCGGCTTTGGCATGACGGTCGCCTATTTCACCCGCTCGCCCAAGGATCTGGACTTTGACGCGACGCCCTATGACGACCTGCACGCGCTGGCGGGGGCGGTGGATGTGCTGGTGCTGGCGGTGCCCGGTGGGGCAGAAACGCGGAACCTGATTGATGCGGCAGTGCTGGGCGCGATGCAGCCTCATGCGCATCTGGTCAACATCTCGCGCGGTGATGTCGTGGACGAGGACGCCCTGATCGCTGCATTGCAAAACGTGACCATCGGCGGTGCGGGGCTGGATGTCTACGCGCGCGAACCGCAGGTGCCTGCGGCGCTGGTGGCCTTGGACAATGTGGTGCTGCTGCCGCATCTGGGCACAGCGGCGCTGGATGTGCGCACCGATATGGGGCTGATGGCGCTGCGCAAC
Source organism: Sulfitobacter sp. (assembly GCA_034669925.1). GTDB lineage: Bacteria > Pseudomonadota > Alphaproteobacteria > Rhodobacterales > Rhodobacteraceae > Pseudosulfitobacter. The sequence continues at coordinate 1,411,007 of JAXMOM010000001.1, read as the reverse complement.
CTGCGGGCGGTGCTGATCGACGGGCAGGACGCGCCGAACGCGGTTTAGCGGGCTTGCCAGAGATCGGGATAGGTCTGAACCACCCTGAAATCGTCAGTGATCAGGGTTGCGCGATGGCTGCGCAGCGGCGGCATAATCGTAGCTGCTCTGCCCCGGGCGCGTGTAAATCTGGTGCAGGGGCTTCAGGGTCCAGCCGGTCACACCAGACAGAAACGGGGGCGTAGGGTGTCATGCGGTGTCGCCGGTCGCCTTGCGCCAGTGACGGCGGCACAGGCTGACATAGGTTTCATTGCCGCCGATCTGCACTTGCGCGCCATCCTTGACGACATTGCCTTGCGCATCCTGCCGCACGACCATCGACGCCTTCTTGCCGCAATGGCAGATGGTGCGGACCTCGCGCATTTCGTCGGCCAGCGCCAGAAGGGTGGCAGACCCGGGAAACAGCTTGCCTTGAAAATCGACCCGCAGCCCGTAGCACATGATCGGAACCTTCAGATCATCAACCGCGCGGGCCAGTTGCCAGACCTGCGCATCGCTTAGAAACTGCGCCTCGTCGATGAAAATGCAGGCAATCTGGGCGGTGGCCAGATGGGTCTGGATCTTGGCGAACAGGTCCTCATCAGGGCCGAAAGTGTCGGCATCCTGACCGATCCCGATGCGGCTGGCGATGCGGCCCTGGCCTGCGCGGTTGTCGAATTGCGCAGTCAGCAGGTAACACTGCATCCCCCGCTCGCGGTAGTTGTGCGCGGCCTGCAACAGCACCGTGGACTTGCCAGCGTTCATGGTCGAGTAGTGAAAATAGAGCTTTGCCATGAGGGCAGGAGGTACGCCAAGGCACGTGGGCAGGCAAGGCTGCGTGCGGCACCGAATGCCGGTTTTCTATCGCGGCGGATGCGGGAGAGGAGCGCGCGCAGAGGCGTTTAGAAGAGGCCCGTTACGCCGACTGCCGAACACTTCGACCCGCCGTTCCCATGCGGCGAAAGCACAACGAGCCTGACACATTCCCGTCGCGGGGCGGACAGGACACTCGAAAAATCCCGAAACTCTAGGGACGATAAAGCAATGACATTTCCACGCTGTTGATTTAATGGGAAAAGACTGGATACTTTCCCATCTGACGTGCGGGGAAGCCTTGTGAGAGACGAGTGGGGATGTATGGCAGGTATTGGCAGCTACTTGAAAAAGCACACCGAAGCGTTGGTCAAGGACGTGGGCATCGAGCCTGCTTGCGCTTTGACAGGCAAATCCAAGGCGACCTTGGGGCGGTATTATTCCGACAACCCGGAACATGCCGACCGGTTCATGCCGATTGATGCGGTGGTGCTGCTGGAGAAAGAAGCGTCCTTTCCTTTCGTCACCACGGCGCTGGCAGAATTGCAGGGCGGCAGCCTGGCGTTCGAAGACCGCCGCCAGAACGCGCCTTCGACGGGCGGCGTCAATGCGGATGTGATCGCGCTAAGCCAACGTTTTGCCATGCTGATGAGTGAATACCAGCAGTCGATCGAAGACGGGATCATCACCGTCAACGAAGCCAAGCGCCTGCTGCGCGAGACATCGCTGTTGCAGCGTGTGCTGATCGACATGAAACTGCATCTGGAAGAAGAAAGTGCCTGAAGATACCGCCGCCTTGTTCACCGACGAACTGCCACAGATAGACATCGACGCATTGGCCGCGGCAGACGACCCCCGTCACCCGCCACGCATTCTGCTGCTGTACGGTTCGTTGCGCGACGTCAGCTATTCACGACGCGCCGCCGAGGAATCGGCGCGTGTGCTGCGCCATCTGGGCTGCGAGACACGCATGTTCGACCCTGCGGGCCTGCCGCTGGTGGATGATGTTTCCGAGGATCACCCCAAGGTCGTGGAACTGCGGGAACTGGCCGTCTGGGCCGAAGGCATGGTGTGGTCGTCGCCCGAACGTCACGGGGCCATGACCGGGCTGATGAAGACACAAATCGACTGGCTGCCGCTGTCGATGCAGGGCGGCATTCGCCCCACCCAAGGCAAGACGCTGGCGGTGATGCAGGTGTCGGGCGGGTCGCAGTCTTTCAACGCGGTAAACCAGATGCGCATTCTGGGGCGCTGGATGAGGATGGTGACCATTCCCAACCAGTCGTCCATTCCCAAGGCGTGGCTTGAGTTTCAGGACGGGCGTCTGCCCGAGGGGCCGTTTTACCGCCGCATCGTTGATGTGATGGAAGAGCTGGTGAAATTTACCTGGCTGGTGCGCGGGCGGGCCGATTATCTGGTGGACCGGTATTCGGAACGGGTGGAAACGGTCGAGGCGGTGCACAAGCGGGTCTCGCAGAAATAGCGGGTCTGGCTTGTCGACGACGAATTGGGGGGCGCTGCCCCCTGGCCCCCCGGGATATTTTTGGCCAAAAGAAGCCGGTTTAGCCGTGTTTTTCGACCAGCACACTGCCTACGGAATAGCCTGCGCCGAACGAGCAGATCAAACCGTGGTCGCCATCCTTTAGATCGGCGGAATGTTTGGCGAAGGTGATGATCGACCCCGCCGATGACGTGTTGGCGTAGTCTTGCAGGATGTTAGGTTGTTCATCCGGTTCGGGCGTGCGGCCCAGTACCTTTTTGCCGATAAAGTCGTTCATGCTTTTGTTGGCCTGATGCAGCCACAGGCGCTTGATGTCCTCTGCGTTCAGATTTTCGTCCGCCATGTGATCCATGATGTGTTGCGATACCATCGGGACCACTTCCTTGAACACCTTACGGCCGTTCTGCATGAACTGCATGTCTCGGCGGTCTTTCATGCCGTCTGGGCGCGAGCGGCGCAGAAAGCCGTTGTTGTTGCGGATGTTGTTGGAAAAGCTGGTGGCGCAGCGGGTGGATTTGACCGCGAAATAGGTGCCTGTTGCGTCTTCTTCTCGTTCCAGCAGAGTGGCGGTGGCCACGTCGCCAAAGATAAAGTGGCAGTCGCGGTCGCGCCATTCGATGTGGGCCGAGCAAATCTCGGGGTTGATGACCAGCGCTGAGCGGATCGACCCGGAGCGGATCATGTCGGCGGCGGCCTGAATGCCGAAAGTGGCGGAAGAGCAGGCGACGTTCATGTCAAAAGCAAAGCCCTGAATGCCCAGCAGGTCCTGAATTTCAATGGCGACGGCGGGGTAGGCGCGCTCAAGATTCGAGGCGGCGCAGATGACAGCACCCACGTCGGCGGCGGTTTTGCCTGCGTTATCCAGTGCAATGTGCGCGGCCTTGATCGCCATTTCGGCCATGATCGACGGCTCGTCATCGCTGCGCTGGCGCATTTTGGGGTACATCACGGTGGGGTCCAGAATGCCGTCTTTGACCATCACGTAACGTTGTTCGATGCCTGATGCCTTGAAGATGAAATCTTCGGACGAGTGGTCCTTGGCATCGACCGTGCCTGCGGCGATCTCGTCGGCATGTTCGGCATTGTACAGATCGGCATAGGCGTTGAAGGCCGTCACCAGTTCTGCGTTCGTGATCGTTTCGGAGGGTGTGAAGACACCTGTGCCTGTGATCGCCGGTGTGTACATGATCTGCCCCTTTTTTCAGCGATCTATATCAAGCCGTGTTAGCGCAAGAAGGTCAAGGTGGGGCGGCGGGTCACCGCCCCGATTTTCAGGACTGGATGGCGGTCATGAAACGGTCGCGGATCACCACAGGGTCTTTGGTGATCACCGGCACCTTGATGTTGCCGCTGTCGCATTTGGCGACGATCACGGTCATGCGTTTGGACGCCAGCGCGTCTGTCAGCGCCTGTGCGGTGTCCTTGGCGGCCACTTCGACCACGGTGTCGCAGCCGCAAGCACGGGCCACGGCGGTCAGCGAGGTTTTCTTGCCCGCATAGGTCGGCTGGTCGCCGGTCGAGCCATAGCTGCCGTTGTCGATGATCAGCAGGATGTAGTTGTCGGCCACGTTGTTGGCGATGGTGGGCAGGGTGCCCAGGTTGGTCAGAACGGACCCGTCGCCGTCGATGGCGATGACCTGTTTGGGTTGCGCCAGTGCCAGCCCCAACCCGATGGACGAGGCCAGCCCCATGGTGCCCAGCATGTAGAAGTTTGTGGGTTGGTCGTCGATCATGTGCAGTTCCTGGCTGGGCAGGCCGATGTTGCACACCACCAGATGGTCGCGGATCACGGGGGCGATGTCGCGCAGGATGTCGGAACGGTTCATCAGTAACCTCCCCAGAAGGTCGCGTCGGTCAGAATGGCGACGGGTTTGTTGCACATGAAGGTATATTTCAGGATCGCGTCTAGCTCGCCCGCGTCCGACTGTTTGTGGAAGTGGTAGGTCGGGATGTTCAGCTGGGCCAGCAATGCCTTGGTGTGGACGGCCATTTCGGCCTGGCAGGCCACGGGTTCCTTTAGCTCGCCCCGGTACGAGATCAGCATCGGCAAGGGCATCCGGTAGAACTGAGTCAGCGTGACCAGCGTGTTGATCGTGACGCCGATGGCGGTGTTCTGCATGATGATCATCGGGCGTTTGCCGCCCATCCATGCGCCGGCGCACAGGCCCATGCCTTCGTCTTCCTTGTTCGCGGGGACGTGCAGGATGTCCGGGTGGGCTTCGACCGCGTCGATCACGCCGCCCAGTTGTTTGCACGGCACAGTGGTGACAAAGCCGATGTCATTTGCCACCAAATCGCCGACGATCTGTTCTGATATGGTCATGGAGTTCTTTCTGTTCGGTCAGATTTGCGCCGCAAGGTCAAAGTGTTCGTCCGGGAAATACTTGGCCAGACGCACATCGGCACTGCGGGCGTGGCCCTCCATGCCTTCGACGCGGCTGATCCGGGCGGTGGCGGCGGCCACTGATTTTGAACCTGCCCGGGTGGCGCGCTGCCATGTGACGACCTTCATGTATTTGTGGACGCTCAGGCCGCCAGTGTATTTCGCCGCACCCGATGTCGGCAAGACGTGGTTGGTGCCCGTGGCCTTATCGCCATAGGACACGGTGGTTTCCTCGCCCAGAAACAGCGAGCCGTAACAGGTCAGCCGGTCGAGCCACCAGTCAAGGTCTGCGGCCTGTACCGTCAGGTGTTCGGGGGCGTAGGCATCGGAACAGGCGGCCATGTCCTCGCGGTCGTCGCACAGGATGATCTCGGCGTAGTCGCGCCATGCGGCTTCGGCGCTTTCGCGATTCAGGGCAGGCAGGGTTGCGATCAGGGCGGGCACGCGGCGGGCCACGTCCTGCGCCAGTGCGCGGTTGTCGGTGATCAGCCAGACGGGCGAGTTGTAGCCGTGTTCGGCCTGGCTGACCAGATCGGTGGCAACGATGTGCGGGTCGGCGGTGGCGTCGGCCAGGATCAGGCTGTCGGTTGGTCCGGCCACCATGTCGATGCCGACGCGGCCATACAGGATGCGCTTGGCTTCGGCGACGTATTGGTTGCCGGGGCCCGCCAGAATGTCGGCGCGAGGCAGGTCGAACAGGCCGAATGTCATCGCGGCGATCCCCTGAACGCCACCCATCGCCAGAATACTGTCGGCCCCGCACAGATGCGCGGCAAAGATGATTGCAGGCGGCAGGCCAACCCCGGGGCGTGGCGGAGAGCAGGCTGTGATGTGGCGGACACCGGCGACCTTGGCGGTGGTGACGGTCATGATGGCCGAGGCCACATGCGAATAGCGCCCGCCGGGGATGTAGCAGCCTGCGGCATTGCAGGGGATGGCTTTTTGGCCTGCGATCAGGCCGGGGACGACTTCGGTGTGGGTGTCTTGCACGGACTGCTTTTGCATCTCGGCAAAGCGGCGGACGTTATCGCGGGCAAAGGTGATGTCGTCGCGCAAACCTTGAGGCACGCGCGCGCAGGCTTCTGCGATGGCGTCGGCGCTTAGGACGAGGGGGCCGTCGTAGCCGTCAAGCTGGGTGGCATAGCGGCGTGCTGCGTCTTCGCCACCTTGTTCGATGTCGGACAGCATCGCCGAGACGGTCTGCGACACATCTGCCGCGTCGGTCTGTGCGGATTTGGTTGCTTTTTTCAGATATTCGCGGGGCAAGGCGCGCGCTCCATCATCATGTTGACGGAACGCTAATGCAACGACTGGCGCGTCGTCACCCCTGCGCGGTCGGCTTTGCAAAGATCACTGTGCCGTTTTCAGAAATCCAATGACAGGGCTGGTCAGTGGCCACCCAAGGCCCAGCCGTTGACCAGACCCAGCATCGGTCCCACGCCCAGATCAGCGTCGAAAAACCCGCGCAACAGCATTTCGCCTGCCACATACATCAGCACGACCAGACCCAGCCACGAGATGACGGGAAAGCGCGTAAGCAGCTTCATGATCAGCGTCGCGGCAAAGGCCATCAGCAGGATCGCCAGCCCCAGGCCAAAGATCAGCATTTCGGCGTTGCCTTGGGCAATCGCGGCCACGGCCAGCACGTTGTCCAGCGACATCGACACATCCGCCAGCGTGATCGAGATCAGTGCCGACAGCAGCGTGCGGCGGGGTGGTCCGGTGTAGCCAGCACCCGCATCGTCTGCCTTGGCCAACGCCGCTTCGGCGCGCGCATCGGTTTGTTCGCGGATTTCCTGGTACAGCCGCCAGCACACCCAGAACAGCAACAGCGATCCGACAAACAACAGCCCCGGGACGGCCAGCAATTCCGTTGCCACCACGGCAAAGATGATACGCAGAACGGCGGCGATGATCATACCATACAGGATCGCACGCTTGCGCAGTTCAGGCGCCAGACACGCGGCCGCCATTCCGATCACCAGCGCATTGTCGCCCGAAAGGATCAGGTCGGCGATGATAATTTTCGAGAAATCCAGAAACGTGTCCATCATCAGATGGTGCCCCCGAGCTGCGCAGGGGCGGGGGAAACTAGGGGCAGATGCAAGGGGGTATCCTCGGGCTTCGGGTGCAAGGCGCGATGCTGGCCGCACTGGCAAACAGATGTGGACGAAGGTCCACACTTGCAAGGGCCGTGCAGCGGGTCATTTGCAAGGGCGCAGGGGGCGCCCGGGCCCTGACCCTAGATCAGCGGGACAAACGGCAGGTCACAGGCGGCAAGGCCGATCATCAGCAAGAAGACCACAAAAAGACGCATGACAGACCCCGTCAGGTTGGACGCATTGGCCCCCAACCTGCCCGAATGCCTTGCCCGCTGTCTACCCTTGCAGCGGCTTCACACCCACATCGTCGGCGGCCTGTGCCTTGATCGCCAGAGCGGCGGCATAGGATGCTGCTGCGGTGGTGAAATAGGGGATCTTGTCATAAAGCGCGATCGAGCGGATCGATTTGCTGTCTTCGACCGCCTGCGTGCCCTCGGTCGAGTTCATGACCATCTGCACGCCGCCGTTTTTCATCAGGTCGGTGACATCGGGGCGGCCTTCGTAGACCTTGTTGACGGTCCCGCAGGTGTGGCCATTTTCGGTCAGCCATTTTGCCGTGCCGTTCGTGCCCACAAGGGTGAAGCCCAGTTCCAGCAGGATTTTTGCTGCTTCCAGCATGTCGCCCGTTTTGTCGTCATCCTTGATCGACACGAAAACGCAACCCTCTCGCGGCAACGGGTTGCCTGCGCCCATCTGCGCCTTGAGGAAAGCACGCGGGAAATCGCGGTCCCAGCCCATGACTTCGCCGGTGGAACGCATTTCCGGCCCCAGGATTGTATCGACACCGGGGAAGCGGGCGAAGGGCAGCACTGCCTCTTTCACCGAATACCACGGCATGTTTGGGTCGGCCAATGTCATCGGATCGCCCAGCGGCAGTACGTCCGAGTATTTGGCGGACGCGTCATAAGGCGCGCGCATCGGGAAGTTTGTCAGCGGCTCGCCCGCCATGACGCGTGCGGCGATGGACGCAATCGCGCTGTCGGTCGCCTTGGCCACGAAGGGCACGGTGCGCGAGGCGCGGGGGTTGACCTCGATCAGGTAAATTTCGCCGTCCTTGACCGCGAACTGGATGTTCATCAGGCCAACCACGTGCAAGGCCAGCGCCAGCGCATGGGTCTGCACTTTGACCTGTTCGATGATCTCGTCGGACAGCGAATAGGGGGGCAGCGAACAGGCGCTGTCGCCCGAGTGTACGCCCGCCTCTTCGATGTGCTGCATGATGCCTGCGACGTGCACGTTGGTGCCGTCACAGATCGCGTCGACGTCCAGTTCGACCGCGCCGGACAGGTAGCTGTCCAGCAACACGGGGCTGTCGCCCGATACCACGACCGCTTCCTTGATATAACGCTCAAGCTGCGCCTGATCCCGTACGATTTCCATCGCGCGGCCGCCCAGAACGTAAGACGGGCGGATCACCAGCGGAAAACCGATGTCCTTGGCGATTTCCATCGCTTCGGCGTCGGAATGGGCGATGCCGTTGTGCGGCTGTTTCAGGCCAAGGCCGTTGACCAGTTGCTGGAACCGCTCGCGGTCTTCGGCCAGGTCGATGGCGTCGGGCGTGGTGCCAAGGATCGGAATGCCTTCGGCGTGCAAGGCGGCGGCGATTTTCAGCGGGGTTTGACCGCCGAATTGCACGATCACACCGTGCAACGTGCCGTTGTCCTGTTCGACCCGCAGGATTTCCATGACGTGCTCGAACGTCAGCGGCTCGAAATACAGCCGGTCCGAGGTGTCATAGTCGGTCGACACGGTTTCGGGGTTGCAGTTGACCATGATCGTTTCATAGCCCGTGGCCGTCAGCGCATAGCAGGCGTGGCAGCAGCAATAGTCAAACTCGATGCCCTGACCGATGCGGTTGGGACCGCCGCCCAGGATCACGACCTTTTTGCGGTCGGACGGCCGCGCTTCGCATTCGACCTCGCCAAAGACGGGCGATTCATAGGTTGAATACATATAAGGGGTTTGCGCCTCGAACTCGGCGGCGCAGGTGTCGATGCGTTTGAACACGGCGACAACGCCCGCAGCACGGCGCGCGGTGCGCACCTGATCTTCGGTCAGGCCGGTCAACGTGCCCAGACGCGCATCGGTAAAGCCCATCATCTTGAGATGACGCAGGCCCTTTTCATCCTCGGGCAGACCGTTTGCGCGGACCTCTTCCTCGGCGTCGATGATTTCGCGGATACGGGCCAGGAACCACGGATCGAACATGGTGATGCCGTGAATGTCGTCATCGCTGATGCCGTGGCGCATGGCCTGTGCGATCACACGGATGCGGTCGGGGGTTTGCTGGGCCAGCGCCTTGGTGATGGCGGCGCGGTCGGGTGCGCCCGGAATGGCGATTTCGTCAAAGCCGGTCAGACCGGTTTCCAGCGAGGCCAGTGCCTTTTGCATCGATTCGTGGATGGTGCGGCCAATGGCCATCGCCTCGCCCACGGATTTCATCGCGGTGGTCAGGTTCGGCTCGGAGCCGGGGAATTTCTCAAACGCAAAGCGCGGGATCTTGGTGACGACATAGTCAATCGTCGGCTCAAAGCTGGCGGGCGTCACCTTGGTGATGTCATTGTCCAGCTCGTCCAGCGTGTAGCCGACGGCCAGTTTCGCCGCGATCTTGGCAATGGGGAAACCCGTCGCCTTGGACGCCAGCGCCGACGAGCGCGACACGCGCGGGTTCATTTCGATCACGACCATGCGGCCATCAGCGGGGTTCACCGCCCATTGCACGTTTGATCCGCCGGTTTCCACGCCAATCTCGCGCAGGACCGCGATCGAGTGGTTGCGCATGATCTGGTATTCTTTGTCGGTCAGCGTCAAGGCCGGGGCCACGGTGATGCTGTCGCCGGTGTGCACGCCCATCGGGTCGATGTTTTCGATGGAACAGACGATGATGGCGTTGTCGGCGGTGTCGCGGACCACTTCCATCTCGTATTCTTTCCAGCCCAACAGGCTTTCATCCACCAGGATCTGACCAACGGGCGACGCATCCATGCCGGTGCGGCAGTAGTGTTCGTAATCTTCGCGGTTGTACGCCACGCCACCGCCGGTGCCGCCCATTGTGAACGCGGGACGGATGATGGCGGGCAGGCCGACGTAGTCCAGCGTTTCAAAGGCCAGTGCCACGCCTGCGGCAAGGTCTTTCTTGCCGTCAGGTCCCTTGGGCGCGGTCACAATGGTCGCCTTGGGGTTTTCGATGCCCAGGCGGTCCATCGCCTCGCGGAACAGTTTGCGGTCTTCGGCCATTTCGATGGCCTCGCGCTTGGCGCCGATCATCTCGACGTTGTATTTCGCAAGCACGCCCATTTCTTCCAGCGCAAGTGAGGTGTTCAGGCCGGTTTGCCCGCCCATGGTGGGCAGCAGCGCGTCGGGGCGTTCTTTTTCGATGATCTTGGCGACCATTTCGGGGGTGATCGGCTCGATATACGTCGCATCGGCCATGCCGGGATCGGTCATGATTGTCGCGGGGTTCGAGTTGACCAGAATGATCCGGTATCCCTCTTCGCGCAGGGCCTTGCAGGCCTGAGCGCCCGAGTAGTCGAATTCGCAAGCTTGCCCGATCACGATTGGGCCAGCTCCGATGATCATGATGGACTTGATATCGGTTCTTTTCGGCATGGCGCGACCCCTTACGTTTCCGGGCACCCCCTGCGCCCAAATTGTCCTGCGTTATAGGCAACAAGGCGTCGGGCGCAAGGCCCGTCACCCCGCTTGTGACCCATCATTCAGGCGGATTCATAAAAATCTTTGCCCGTGCGGGACTGACAGCCGGAACCACAGGCCCACTGTTGCGTTATCAACGGAACTCTTGGGGAATCTGTCTTGGGCTATTCTGCACTGCTTTTGGGATCCATCGGAGTTCTCACCGACACGTTCGAGCTGCAACGCTGCGCGTTTAACGCGGCCTTTGCCACCCATGATCTGGATTGGGGCTGGAGCCCCGAGGTTTACGCCGACCTGTCGCGCGTGATCGGTGGCCGCGCCCGTATTCAGCATTATGCGGACAGCCTGAAACAAGAGGTCGATGCCACCGCACTATACGATTCCAAGATTGATGCTTTCGGCAAGGCTTTGGAGGATGGCGCGCGTTTGCGGCGCGGCATTTCCGACCTGATCGCCGAAGCCCGCCGTTGCGAGATCAAGATCGCGCTTGTCAGCACGGAGGACAAGCGCCAGGTGGGTCTGATCCTGCGCGCTCTGGGCCGTGATCTGGACCCGTCGGTGTTCGACTATATCGGGGACGGGTCCAAGGCGGCGCGGCCAAAGCCCGAAACCGCAATTTACCGCGATGCCCTGCGCGCCCTGAATGTTGATGCCGAAGAGGCGTTGGCCATCGAGGACACGCCCGAGGGGGCAGCGTCGGCCATTGATGCGGGGATCGACACGTTTGCCTATCCTATGTCGGCGATGCAGGACCGCACCTTTGGGGATGTGATCGGAAACGGCACGCCCTCGCTTGATCTGTTTCACAGCGAAGCGCAGTCCGCCTGATCCGCCTTAGTCGCCATCAAACTCCATCGTCAGAAACGTTCGCACCGCGGCCTCGAATTCTCGCGGTTTTTCGGCGTGCAGCCAGTGGCCGGTGTCCGGGATTTTGGCGAAATGGGATTGCGGGAACAGCGTTTTCATTCGCGGGCGGTGTTCGGCGGTGACATAATGCGAATTGCCCCCCGTCAGGAACAGCGTCGGCCCATTAAACGGACCTTCGACATCGGGGAAGGACAGGATGTGGTCCATGTTTGCCTCGAGCGCATCCAGATTAAGCAGCCAGCGCTTGCCCGCCACATCCAGCGACTGGGTAAAGAACGACTGCAAGGCAGGTTCGACACCCAAAGCGGCCAGTTGCGCGGCCGCATCCGACCGGCGGGTGACCGCGTTCAGGTCCACGCCGCGCATGGCGGCGATGAATTCGGCCTGCGAATGTTTATAGGACACTGGTGCAATATCGGCGACAACCAGCCGGCGCACCAGATCGGGCTGTGTCAGCGCCAGCGTCATCGCCGCCTTGCCCCCCATGGAATGGCCCAGCACATCCATCGGCCCACCGATATGGCCGATGACCTTGGCCAGATCGGCTGCCATATCCGTGTAACTGTTGGATTTCTCGCGCGGACTTTGCCCGTGATTGCGCATGTCCACGGCAATGACCCGCCGCTGGTCGGACAGCCGTTTGGCGATCACCCCCCAGTTGCGCCCCGAGCCAAACAGGCCATGAGCAATCAAAAGCGGGGTGCTTGGGGCGTCGGAGGTGTGGTCGATATAATTCAGCATGGCGTTAGGGCTAGCGCGTTTCGTTCATGTGCGCTAGGCCTGTCGCCATGGCTACGCAGATGACACTCGACGCCCGCACCGAACGGTTGCGTGACGCATTGGACAAAGCGCTGGGCGTAAGGGCGCGAACCTTGGCCGCAGCGGTGCGCAAGGCGGGTCGGCGGCTTCCCAAACAGGTGCGCAAGCAGGCTGACGTTGTTGTGCGCGCACAGGCCATCGACGGTCATCCCAAGCTGCGCCGCACCATTGACATGGGGGCTGTGGCCCGTGCCGAGACGGACGTGCTGGCGCACCTGAAAACGATTGACCGTGCCGATGTGCGGCGTGGGAAATTGCTGGGTGTGGCGGGGGTGATCGTGTTCAACCTGATCGTGGTTGTGGCGCTGTTCGTGGTCTGGCTGGTGTGGTCGGGCCATTTGTGACCCGGCGCAATTGCGCCGCCTATTCCGAAACGACGACAGTGGCGTTCGCAGCCCTGTCCACCGGTTGCTCTGCAACCTGTTCATCCTTGTCAGACGCGCCGACCTGAGACAGCAATGCCACGGCTCCGATCAGCACGGCGACGGCCGCCAACGCATGGTTGCGCCGCTGTGGTCTGGCAATGGCGGTCCTGATCTGGGCAGCATCCGGCTGCGGGCGTGGCCGTGGTGTGGTCGCAACGCGCGGCTGGATGGGCGGTGCGGTCAGCGGTTTGACCTTTGACGGCGGGGCCAGCGCTGCAAAGTCTTGTGCGATGCTGTCACAGCAGAATTCGAACACGCGCTCACGCCGGGTGAAAATCTGGCCGGGGCGGACCGAGATGCGGGTCACCTGTCCGGGCAGATCAAAGCTGTAGGTGTGTTGCGCCCCTGCGCTGTCCATCAACGTATAGATCGGATGCATCGCGGGCTGCACGTAGTCGCCGACATGAATATACACCGCCTGCACCCGCAAAGGGTAGGGCAGCGTCTGTTCATCCGGCAGCGCAAGCCCGTTCGTCGCCGGGCCGATATCATCCTTGGCGCGTTTCTTTACCATGCTTCAGCCTCCGTTCGGGTCTAAGGCTTGGGCAGACAATGGACCAAACGCAGGCGAACTTCAAAGAGAAACTGTTGATCTTACAATGAACGGCACCCGCAGCAGAACGCAGCGGGTGCCGTTGATTTAATACGGAAACTTACAGGTTGGGGTAAAGCGGAAAGCGTGCGCACAGCTCGGCAACCTCGGCGCGCACGGCGGCCTCGACCTCGGCGTTGCCGTCTTCACCGTTCGCGGCCAGCCCGTCTACGACCTGAATGATCCAGTCACCGATCTTGCGGAACTCGGCCTCGCCAAAGCCGCGTGTGGTGCCGGCCGGGCTGCCCAGACGGATGCCGCTGGTGATTGTCGGCTTTTCGTCATCGAACGGCACGCCGTTCTTGTTGCAGGTGATGTGCGCGCGGCCCAATGCCTTTTCGGTGGCGTTGCCCTTGACGCCCTTGGGGCGCAGGTCGACCAGCATCACGTGGGTATCGGTGCCGCCGGTGACGGTATCAAGGCCGCCTTTCATCAACTGGTCGGCCAAGGCTTGGGCGTTCTTGATGACCTGCTGCTGGTAGGTCTTGAACGACGGGTCCAGCGCCTCGCCAAAGGCCACGGCCTTGGCTGCGATCACATGCATCAGCGGGCCACCCTGAATGCCGGGGAAGATCGCGCTGTTGATCTTCTTGGCCAGAGCTTCGTCGTTGGTCATGATCATGCCGCCGCGCGGGCCGCGCAGGGTTTTGTGCGTGGTGGTGGTGGCCACGTGCACATGCGGGAAGGGCGATGGGTATTCGCCTGCCGCGATCAGGCCGGCAAAGTGGGCCACGTCGGCCAGCACATAAGCGCCGACCTTGTCGGCAATCTCGCGGATGCGGGCAAAGTCAATCTGGCGCGGAATGGCCGAGCCGCCCGCGATGATCATCGCCGGTTTGTGCTCAAGCGCCAGCGCTTCCATCTGGTCATAGTCGATGTTCAGCGTGTCGCGTTTCACACCGTATTGAACGGCGTTGAACCATTTGCCCGACTGGTTGGGGGCGGCGCCATGGGTCAGGTGGCCACCAGCATCCAGGCTCATGCCCAGAATGGTTGCGCCCGGTGTCAGCAGCGCTTGAAACACGCCTTGGTTCGCCTGGCTGCCCGAGTTCGGCTGCACGTTGACGAAATCGCAGTTGAACAGTTGCTTGGCCCGGTCGATGGCCAGATTTTCGGCCACGTCCACATACTGGCAGCCACCGTAATAGCGACGGCCCGGATAACCTTCGGCGTATTTGTTGGTCAGCACGGTGCCTTGAGCTTCCAGCACAGCGGCCGACACGATGTTTTCAGAGGCAATCAGCTCGATCTCGTCGCGCTGGCGGCCCAGTTCATCTGTAACGGCTGCGAAAAGTTCCGGGTCGCGGTCGGCAAGGCTTTGGGTGAAAAAGCCGGATGTGTTGGCGGACATGTGCAATTCTCCATGCGTGACGTGATATGTTGCCGCGTTTCCTAGCGGAAACCGACGTGCGGGCAAAGCGGGTAATACGACGTAAAGTCCAAAGATTGCGGCTGTGCTGGTGACTTGAGGAATAATATGTTTCAAATCGGACAGCTTCGTGCAGATAGGAAACCCTGATGTCGCTGAAAATAGCCTTTGCTGCCAGTGCGTCCCCTGTCGCCCAAGCCGCTTATACGGTGTTGGTGAAACGCTATGGTGATGTGCCACAGGACCGTGCCGATGTGATCGTGGCGCTGGGCGGGGACGGGTTCATGCTGCACACGCTGCATTCCACCCAGCATCTGCCCGCGCCGGTCTACGGTATGAACCGGGGCACCATCGGTTTTTTGATGAACGAATATTCCGAAACCGATCTGGTCGAGCGTTTGCAAGCCGCGGAACAAGCCGAGGTGAACCCGCTGGCCATGACCGCCACCTGCGGTGATGGCACAGTGCACCGCGCGCTGGCCATCAACGAGGTGTCATTGCTGCGCGCAGGCCCGCAAGCGGCCAAGCTGCGCATCACGGTCGATGGCCGCCTGCGGCTGGAATCGCTCAGTTGCGACGGCGCGCTTGTGGCCACGCCTGCGGGGTCGACGGCTTACAACTATTCCGCCCACGGGCCGATCCTGCCCATCGGGGCCGATGTTCTGGCGCTGACTGCCGTCGCCGCATTTCGTCCCCGTCGCTGGCGCGGGGCGCTGTTGCCCAAAACCGCCGAAGTGCAATTTGACGTGTTGGAACCTGAAAAACGCCCCGTGATGGCCGATGCCGACAGCCGGTCGGTGCGGGACGTGCGTACGGTTGTTATCCGGTCCGAACCCAGTATCGTGCATCACATCCTGTTCGACCCGGGCCACGGGTTGGAAGAGCGGCTGATTTCGGAACAGTTCAACTGACGCCTTTTCATCTTGCCGGATAAACTGCGGGGGGAGACGCGCAAGCGGCGGGGGGCTGGCCCCCTATGCCCCCCCCTCATCACGTCCCGACCTGTCGGCAGAAACGCGCCCGTTTGTTTGGGTTGCGCATCTCTTTTCTGGGAACGTCTTCAGGGTCTGCGCGTTGGGTATGCAGAGGCAAACAAAAGGAGATACATCATGAACTGGGATACAATTCAAGGCAACTGGAAGCAACTTACAGGCTCGGTCCAATCCAAGTGGGGCGAACTGACAGACGACGAAGTTCAAGAGGCCAAAGGCGACCGCGAAGTGCTGGTCGGCAAGATCCAGGAACGCTATGGCGTGGCCCGTGACGAAGCCGAACGCCAGGTCGACGAATGGGCCGACAGCGCCAAGTCGAAGATCTAAATTCGACTGAAGCGATGAATAAAAAAGCCCGCAGCGTTTCGCGCTGCGGGCTTTTTCCGTGCCGGGCCAAGGGCTGACTTAGCCCCCCGCGTAGCCGATGGTTTTCAATGCATCGCTGATCTCGTCCAGGATGGCGGGATCGTCGATGGTGGCGGGCATCTTGAATGTTTCACCATCTGCGATCTTGACCATGGTCGCGCGCAGGATCTTGCCCGAGCGCGTTTTGGGCAACCGGTCCACCACAACGCATTGCTTGAACGCCGCCACCGGCCCGATCTGGTCGCGCATCAGTTGCACGCATTCGGCGGTGATGTCAGCATGCGGGCGGTTCACGCCCTTGGTCAGGCAGACAAACCCAACGGCATTTTGCCCCTTCAGCGAATCCGCCACACCGATCACCGCGCATTCGGCCACATCGGCGTGGCCTGCCAGCACTTCCTCCATCGCCCCCGTCGACAGGCGGTGGCCTGCCACGTTGATCACGTCATCGGTGCGGGCCATGATGTACAGATAACCGTCTTCGTCGATCATTCCTGCGTCGCCGGTTTCGTAATAACCAGGGAAAGTGTGCAGATAGCTTTTGCGAAAGCGGTCTTCGGCCTGCCACAGCGTCGGCAGTGTACCCGGTGGCAAGGGCAGTTTGATCGCAATCGCACCCAGTTCGCCGGCAGGCATCTGTCGGCCACCCTCGTCAAGGATCTGCACGTCATACCCCGGCATCGCAACCGTGGGCGAGCCGATCTTGACCGGCAGGGCTTCTAGCCCGGCAGGGTTGCCCGCGATGGTCCAGCCGGTTTCGGTTTGCCACCAGTGGTCGTAGACCGGCACACCCAACAGGTCTTGTGCCCATTCGATCGTGTCCGGGTCGGCGCGCTCACCGGCCAGATACAACGCCCGCAGGCAGCTTAGGTCGTATTCCTTGCGAAATTCGCCCTTGGGGTCTTCGCGTTTGATGGCGCGGAACGCGGTGGGTGCGGTGAAAAAGCTGCGCACGTTGTGTTCCGAGATCACCCGCCAGAAGGTGCCCGCATCTGGCGTGCCGATGGGCTTGCCCTCGAACACAACGGTCGTGTTGCCGTGGATCAGCGGGGCGTAGCAGATATACGAATGGCCGACGACCCAACCCACATCGGACGCCGCCCAGAACACATCGCCGGGATCGACGTTATAGATGTTTTTCATCGACCAGTTCAGCGCCACAAGGTGTCCGGCTGTTGGCCGCACGACGCCCTTGGGCGCGCCGGTGGTGCCGCTGGTATAGAGAATATAGGCCGGATGGGTGCCCTCGACCGGCACACAGTTTGCAGGAGTGGTGCCCTCTTGGAAGGCATCCCAGTCCAGATCGCGGCCCGGGGTCAGCGGGGCCGTTTCCTCTTCGCGTTGCAGGATCACGCAGAAATCAGGCTTGTGGGCGGCCTGTTCGATGGCGCCGTCCAGCAGGGGTTTGTATTTCACCACGCGGTTCGGTTCCAATCCGCAGGACGCCGCGATGATCGCCTTGGGGGCGCAGTCGTCGATCCGCACGGCCAGTTCATGTGCGGCAAAGCCGCCGAACACGACTGAATGGATCGCGCCCAGACGTGCACAGGCCAGCATCGCCACCAGTGCCTCGGGCACCATGGGCATGTAGATGATGATACGGTCGCCCTTGGTTATGCCTTGGGCTGCCAGTCCACCGGCAAAACCTGCGACCTGCTGCTGCAACTCGGCAAAGCTGGTCTTGGATTTGCGGCCAGTGATGGGGCTGTCATAGATGATCGCCGTGCGGTCGCCGTTGCCTGCAACGACATGGCGGTCCACGGCATTGTAGCAGGTGTTCACCCGCGCATCGGCAAACCATTCGTACAGGTGGTTGCCCCGGTCAAACAGCGCCTGCGTCGGCGCCAGGTCCCAATCAATCGCCTGTGCGGCCTCCAGCCAATACCCTTCAGGGTCATTCTGCCAACGCGTGTATGCTGCGCGATATCCCATGATGTTTCCTCCCTCTCTTGGGACAAGTCATAGGCTGCGGTGTGTGGGGTTGTCCAACCCCTTGGAATGCGTGCGGTTTGAAAACACGACAGGGCCTGATTTATGGTCGGCAAGCATAACACGGGCAGAGTGCCGCCGGTTCCGCAATTTTACGTGAAATAGGGCGCGTCACAGGGGCGTAGGCCAGCCTTGGCTGATGCCGCGTGGTGTCCGGCAACCTTCTGCCGATAAAGGGAAAATGCTGCATGTGCATGCAAAGAACCCCCTTCTTTGGAATCGGGTTCAGGCGCATATTCAATGCAGGCCCGACGTTGTGCCGGGCCACTTGCAAACGAGAGTATGCACCATGGCCACAATGCCAAAACCGCAGCCGAAAAAAGCGCCATCCAAACCCGGCGCCAAGCCCGCGCAGAAATAACGATCTGCACCGCACGCACGCACGCCGCCCCGGAAACGGGACGGCGTCATGCATTTGGGCGCATCACCCGTATTGCGTGACCGGGGTGCCCGCGATGGCCGACATGTTCAGCAATCCGCGCGCGGTGATCGACGGGCTGACGATGTGGGCGCGGTTGCCCAAGCCCATCAGGATCGGCCCGACCTCCAGCCCGCCCCCCTTCATTTTCAGAATGTTGCGCACGCCCGACGCCGCGTCGGAATTGGCAAAGACCAGCGCGTTCGCCGCCCCCTTCATCCGTCCGCCCGGCAGCAAACGGTCGCGCAGTTCGGGATCAAGGGCCGCGTCGATGTTCATTTCGCCTTCGTAACAGAAATCCCGCGGCTCGGAATCAAGGATTTCAAGCGCTGCACGCATCGGAACACCGGTGCCGCCGGCCTGGTTGCCGAACTGCGATTGCGAACACAGTGCGATCCGCGGGTCGATGCCAAAGCGGCGCATGTGGCGGGCGGCACCGATGACAATCTGCGCGATGTCGTAGGGGGTGGGCGTGGTGTGGACGTGCGGATCGGTGATGAATAGGGGGCCGTCCTCCAGAATCATCAACGACAGTGCACCGACAGGGTGCAGATCCTTGGTGCCCAGCACCTGCTCGATATAGTTCAGGTGCCATCTGAATTCACCAAAGGTGCCGCAGATCAGGCTGTCAGCCTCGCCGCGATGCACCATGACCGCACCAATCGCGGTGGTGTTGGTGCGCATGATGGCGCGGGCCAGATCAGGGGTGACACCCTTGCGGGCCATGATTTCGTGATATGTGCCCCAATAGTCGCGGTAACGCGGGTCGTTTTCGGGGTTCACCAGATCAACATCCTGGCCCAGCTTGATGGTCATGCCGGCGCGGGCGATGCGGGCCTCGATCACCTCGGGACGACCGATCAGAATGGGGCGCTCGGTGGTTTCCTCGACCATTGCCTGTGCCGCGCGCAGCACGCGCTCGTCCTCGCCCTCGGCAAAGACGATACGGCGGGACACGGTGCGGGCCGCATCAAAAACAGGGCGCATCAGCAGGGCGGATTTGAAGACGGAACCGTCCAGCTTGGTCTTGTACGCCTCAAGGTCTTCGATTGGGCGTGTCGCCACGCCACTGTCCATCGCGGCCTTGGCCACGGCGCTGGACACGATGCCGACAAGACGGGGATCGAAGGGTTTGGGAATCAGGTAATCGGCGCCAAACGTCATCTGTTCGCCCTGATAGGCGGCAGCCGCCTCGGCGCTGGTGGTGGCGCGCGCAAGGGCTGCGATGCCGTCGATGCAGGCCAGTTGCATTTCGTCGTTGATCACGGTTGCGCCCACGTCCAGCGCCCCGCGGAAGATAAAGGGAAAACACAGGACGTTGTTGACCTGATTGGGAAAATCGCTGCGGCCCGTGGCGATGATCGCGTCGGGGGCGACCGCACGCGCCAGATCGGGCAGAATTTCCGGCGTGGGGTTGGCCAGCGCAAAGATGATCGGGCGTTTGGCCATTTTCGAGACATGGTCCTGCGTCATGACACCGGGACCCGACAGGCCCAGAAACAGGTCGGCGCCGTCAATCACATCATCCAGCGTGCGCAGCTCGGATTTTTGGGCAAAAGCGGCCTTGGCGGGGTTCATGTCCTCGGTGCGCCCTTCATAGACCAGCCCGTGAATGTCGCACAGCCAGACGTTTTCGCGCTTTACCCCCAGTTTCAACAGCATGTTCAGGCAGGCAATGCCCGCAGCCCCGCCACCGGTCGAGACGATCTTGATGTCTTCGAAAGCCTTGCCCGCCACATAAAGCGCATTGGTCGCCGCAGCCCCCACGACGATGGCGGTGCCGTGCTGGTCGTCGTGAAAGACGGGGATGTTCATCCGCTCGCGGCAAATTCGTTCAACGGTAAAGCAATCCGGTGCCTTGATGTCCTCAAGGTTGATCGCGCCAAAGGTCGGCTCAAGCGCGCAGACGATGTCGGCCAGTTTTTCGGGATCGCTTTCGTTCACTTCGATGTCGAAACAGTCGATGCCCGCGAACTTCTTGAACAGAACCGCCTTGCCTTCCATCACCGGCTTTGATGCCAGCGCGCCGATGTTGCCCAGGCCCAGCACGGCGGTGCCGTTGGTGACCACGGCCACCAGATTGCCCCGCGCCGTATAGCGGGCCGCCGTTGCGGGATCCTCTTTGATTTCAAGACAGGCCTCGGCCACGCCGGGCGAATAGGCGCGGCTGAGATCGCGGCCGTTGGCCAATGGCTTGGTTGCGCGAATCTCCAGTTTTCCCGGCTTGGGGAATTCGTGGTAATCAAGGGCGGCCTGACGGGTTGACGGGGTGTCGGACATCTTCGGGGCTCCGGTTTGGGTCGAGGTAGTTTAGCGTTAAACTATTTTTTCAGGCAGGCCAACCATTGCTGTTCAGCCCTAAGCGAGGCTCTGCCTCGCGCTCCGGGATATTTGGGGCCAAAAGAAGCCGGTGTCTTGTCAAATCCCTGCGGTCGGGACAGTTTGGGGCATCGGAGGGTCTTTATGGGCGACACACGGGCAGAGGTGATATTGCCAACGCATGACCTGCGCGGCGACATCGGGTTTTTCACCAAGCGGTTGGGGATGCGGATGGATATGATCTATCCGGCGGATGACCCGGCTGTGGCGGTGTTTTCAGGGCACGGGCTGGCGGTGCGGCTGGACGCGGGCCTGGATGCGCCTGCGGGGCGGGTGCTGATCCGGTGCGACGATCCTGCGAAGTTTGCCGGGGGTGCGCTGGAACTGACTTCGCCCGGCGGCACGCAGGTTGCCATCGAGGCACTGCAGCAGCCGGTGGTGATGCCCGACACGGTGCATTCATTTGTAGTGCGGCGGTTGAAGGATCAGGCGCCGTGGGTGATTGGCCGTGCCGGAATGCACTACCGCGATCTGATCCCCGACCGTTTGGGCGGGTCGATCATTGCCAGCCACATCCGTATTCCCGACGGCGGGCCGGTGCCGGACATGGTGCATTATCACACCGTCGGGTTTCAGTTGATCTTTTGCTATCGGGGGTGGGTCGATCTGGTCTACGAGGATCAGGGCGAACCGTTCCGGCTGTACGCCGGCAACTGCGTGATCCAGCCGCCGGAAATCCGGCATCGGGTGCTGTTTGCCAGTGACAATATCGAGGTGATCGAGATCGGCGTGCCGGCCGAGCATGTGACCACCATTGATCACGACATGGAATTGCCCAACGGCCCCGCGAACCCCGACCGGGTGTTCCAGGGACAGCGGTTTGTGCATCACAAGGCGGACGAGGCGACGTGGCAGCCGTTTCGCATGGGGGGATTTCAGTCGCGCGACACCACGATTGCGGCGCACACAGACAATGTGGCGGGCGTTCATGTGGTGCGGCGGGCCACCGGCACGCCGGAATGGTCATGGCATGACAGCGACATTCTGTTCACCTTTGTGATGGACGGCACCATGGAATTGCATGGCGAAGGCCGCGATCCCTATCCGCTGGAGGCAGGTGATGCTTTTGTGGTGCCGCCGGGGATGAAGGTGCGCTATGACGCGGCTTCGGATGATCTGGAGCTGTTGGAAGTGTCCTTGCCCGGCGCGTTCCGCACCCAAACAGGAGAGAGTTGATGTCTTTGAAACAAGCCGCCACAGACGTGCGCGAAAAGGCCTATGCGCCCTATTCCAACTTCAAGGTGGGGGCGGCGATCACCGGTGCGTCGGGCACGATCTATTCGGGTTGCAACGTCGAGAATGTGGCCTATCCCGAAGGCACCTGTGCCGAGGCGGGCGCCATTGCGGCGATGGTGGCCGCGGGCGAGACAAAGCTGACTGAAGTGTTCGTGATTGCAGGCAGCCCGATGCCGGTGACGCCCTGTGGCGGCTGCCGCCAGAAACTGGCCGAGTTTGGCGCGGGCGATGTGCGCGTCACCATGGCCACCACCGGCGGGGTCGAACAGGTGATGACCCTGGCCGAGCTGCTGCCGGGGGCGTTCACGCCCGACCACATGAAATGAGCGATTTTTCCGCCCGCGATATCATTGCCACCTTGCGCGCCGGTGACACCCCGCCGCGCGAGGCTTTGGCGTGGTTTGCCCAAGGGCTGGCTGACGGTGCTGTCAGCGATGCGCAGGCGGGGGCTTTTGCCATGGCTGTCTGTCTGAACGGGCTGACAGACGCGGGCCGCGTGGCGCTGACATTGGGGATGCGCGATAGCGGGCAGGTGCTGGGCTGGGACCTGGACGGGCCTGTGCTGGACAAGCATTCCACGGGCGGCGTCGGCGATTGCGTGTCGCTGGTGCTGGCCCCTGCGCTGGCAGCCTGCGGGGCTTTCGTGCCGATGATTTCGGGACGCGGGCTGGGGCACACGGGCGGCACGCTGGACAAGCTCGAGGCGATCCCGGGCGTCAACGTCAATCTGGACGCGGCGCAGTTTCACGATGTGGTCACGGGGGCGGGCTGTGCGATTGTCAGCGCCACCGCCAACATCGCCCCGGCTGACAAGCGTTTGTATGCGATCCGCGATGTGACGGCGACGGTGGAAAGCCTGGACCTGATCACCGCGTCGATCCTGTCGAAAAAACTGGCAGGCGGGCTTGAGGGGCTGGTGCTGGACGTCAAGGTCGGCTCGGGCGCATTCATGAAGGACATGACCGCCGCCCGCGCGCTGGCCGAGGCGCTGACCCAAACCGCGAATGCCGCAGGGTGCCGCACGTCGGCGTTGATTACCGATATGAATCAGCCGCTGGCGCCGTCGCTGGGCAATGCGCTGGAAGTGTCCGAGGTGATGGCGGTGTTGACGGCAGGCAACACCGATGCCCCGTTATCGCAGATCAGCGCGGCGCTGGGCGGTGTGTTGCTGGCGGGTGCCGGGCTGGCAGCAGATGCCGACGCAGGGGCTGCACAAATCGTGCAGGCAATCCGCAGTGGCCACGCCGCCGAACGCTTTGGCAAGATGATCGCGGCGATGGGCGGGCCGGTGGATTTCGTCGAGAACCACGCGCGGTTTCTTCCCGAGGCAACCGTGATCCGCGAAGTGGCGGCGGTGAAATCCGGCACCCTGCGCGCCATTGACGGCGAGGCATTGGGCCGCGTGGTCGTGGCGCTTGGCGGCGGGCGCGCGGTGGAAAGCGATGTGGTTGATCCGGCGGTCGGGCTGTCTGGCGTGCTGCGTCTGGGCGACAAGGTGACCAAGGGCCAGCCGCTGGCGGTGATCCATGCCGCGCGCCCCGATCAGGCCGACCGCGCCGAAGCTGCGGTTCGCGCGGCGTTCACCTTGGGCGCGCAGGCCGTGAAGACCCCCGCCCTGATCCACGCGCGGGTGTCGTGATGGGCCGTGCGTTTCTGGTGGTGATCGACAGCGTCGGCATTGGCGGCGCGCCGGATGCGGGCACCTTCTTTAACGGTGACGTGCCCGATACGGGGGCCAACACGCTGGGCCATATCATCGCTGCCTGCGCAGCCGGACAGGCGGAAGGGGGCCGCTCGGGGCCATTGCAGGTGCCGCATATGATGGCGCTGGGACTGGGCGCTGCGGTAACGTTGGCCAGCGGGCAGGCGGTGGATGGCCCTGAGCCCACCGGCACTTGGGGGGCAGCCACCGAAGTGTCGCGGGGCAAGGACACGCCGTCGGGGCATTGGGAGCTTGCGGGGCTGCCGGTGCCATGGGACTGGCATTATTTCCCCGATGAAACACCTGCCTTCCCCGATGATGTCGTGGCTGCGGTATGCAAGGCGGCGGGCACGGCGGGTATTCTGGGAAATTGCCATGCCTCGGGCACCACGGTGATAGCGGATCTGGGCGCCGAACATCTGCGCACCGGTTGGCCGATCTGCTACACCAGCGCCGACAGTGTGTTCCAGATTGCCGCGCACGAAGAGCATTTCGGCCTCGACCGTTTGCTGCAGCTTTGCGCGGATGTGGCACCGCTGCTGCACGACATGAAAGTGGGCCGTGTGATCGCGCGCCCCTTCGTGGGCGATGTGGGCAATTTCCAGCGTACTGGCAACCGCAAGGACTTTGCCATTCTGCCGCCTGCGCCGGTGCTGACCAACCGTGTGCAGGACGCAGGTCGCGCCGTTCATGCGGTGGGCAAGATCGGTGACATTTTCTCGATGCAGGGCATTGACGAAGTGCGCAAAGGTGATGATCGCACCCTGATGGGGCATCTGGGTGATCTGGTGCGCGATGCGCCGGACGGGTCGCTGACATTTGCCAACTTTGTCGAGTTTGACAGCTTGTACGGCCACCGCCGCGATGTGTCGGGCTATGCGCGGCATCTTGAGTGGTTTGATGCCGAACTGGGGCCGCTGCTGGGGCAGCTGCGCGACGGTGATTTGCTGGTCATTACGGCAGATCATGGCAACGACCCCACCTGGGTCGGTACAGACCACACCCGCGAACGGGTGCCGGTGCTGGTGGCCGGGCAGGGCGCGGGCGCGTTGGGACAGATCGCCTTTACCGATGTGGCCGCGTTGATTTTGCGCCACCTTGGCATCGGTGTTTAAGCAGGTCACAGGTTGTCTCTGGCCGCGGTGCTTGGCACATAGGGACAAGCAATTTTGGAGAGCGCCATGAGCGAGCATGTCACCGTCGTCGATCACCCCTTGGTTCAGCACAAGCTGACCATCATGCGCGACCGCGACACGCCGACGGCCGTGTTCCGGCAATTGCTGCGCGAAATCAGCCAGTTGCTGGCCTATGAGGTGACGCGCGGCCTGCCGATGACGACCAAGCGGATAGACACGCCGATGCAGCCGATGGATGCGCCGACGCTGGACGGCAAGAAGCTGGCGCTGATCTCGATTCTGCGCGCGGGCAACGGGCTGATGGACGGCGTGCTTGAGCTGATCCCATCGGCGCGGGTCGGATTTGTGGGGCTTTACCGCGACGAAGAAACGCTGAAACCGGTGCAATATTACTTCAAAGTGCCCGAAGGATTGGACGACCGGCTGGTCATCGCGGTCGATCCCATGCTGGCCACCGGCAATTCGTCCGTCGCGGCGATTGACCTGCTGAAACAGGCCGGGGCCACCAACCTGCGGTTCCTGTGTCTTCTGGCCGCGCCCGAAGGTATCGCCACCATGCAGGCCGCGCACCCCGACGTGCCGATCGTTACGGCTGCGATTGACGAAAAGCTGAACGAAAAAGGATATATCGTTCCGGGGCTGGGCGATGCGGGTGACCGCATGTTCGGCACGAAATAGCCCCGTCAGCGCCGTCTGGACGCTTGCCTCGGGTCTAGTTCTGGGGCATCGTGGTTGATACTATATATAGTAACGACCAAATCCTGTGGGGGCGCAGATGAAAGTTACCAAAGCAATTGCCATTGCTGTGATCGGGCTGTCGACATCTGTCGGCATGGCGAGCGCACAAAGTCTGTCGCGCGGCGAGATCACACCGGCAGAATTTCCGTCTGCAAGCTACAAAGGCCTGCAATACGTTGACAGCAAAGGCTGCGTGTTCATTCGCGCTGGCATTGATGGCAACGTGACATGGGTGCCGCGCGTCAACCGGTCGCGCAAGATTGTTTGCGGACAGACGCCGACACGCGGCGTGCAAACGGCAGCGGGTGCGCCGTCGGGGCAGCGCGCCCCGCAGCAGATCACCATCGACGCCGCACCCGCACCTGCCGCGCCTGCACCACGTCGGACTGCCACAGCACCTGCACCCAAACCGGCACCGCAAGCGGTTGTGCGCCGCGCGCCAGTTGCGACCGCTGCACCCAAACGGGTCGTGGTGGCGGCACCCCGTCCTGCGCCAAGCGCAGCTGCACCGAAAACCGTCTACAAATCGGCACCTGCGCCGAAACCGGCAGCACCCGCGCCGCGCGTGGCTTCCGTCACTCCGCGTCAGCCTGCCTGTCAGGGCGCTTCGCCGATCAGCGCGCGCTATATCAACTCGGGCGTGCGGGGCCCGGTGCGCTGCGGTCCGCAGTCCGAACCGATCATCGGTAAAAACGGCCCCGTCGCTGTGACCGGCATGGTGTCCGGCGCGACCGTCACGGGGCAGACCCGCGTGGTGCCCAAGCATGTCTACGTCGACCGTCTGAACACAAACAACACGGCCGTTCCCGAAGGCTACCGTTCCGCGTGGAAAGACGACCGGCTGAACCCTAATCGCGCCGAGCAGACGCTGAACGGCCATGTTGCGATGCAACTGATCTGGACCTCGAAAGTGCCGCGCCGTCTGATCAACCAGACCAACGGGGCCGACGTGACCGCCAAGATGCCGCTGGTTTATCCCTACACCGATATCGCCACGCAACAGCGCGAGCTGGGCACCGTGACGCTGGAGCGGCGGCAAGGCGTGCTGGTCAAACGCATCCAGCGTAACCCGGGTGCCACCTATCGCGCGCCAACCGTTTCCAGCCGCTCGGCCCCCGCGCAGGCGGCAGCACCCGTGCGCGCCACGGCCAAAGCACAGCCCAAGGGCGAGCGTATCACCGGCAAAGGCTATGTTGATCTGGGCACGTACACCGGTGCCGACAACGCCCAGCAGGCCGCACAGCGTGCCATGCGCATGGGACTGCCGGCACGGATCGGCACGTTCAACCGCAGTGGCCAGAAAATGCGTATGGTTCTGGTGGGACCGTTCAATACACCCGCTGCGCAAAAAAGCGCGCTTGCGAAAATGCGCGGCGCGGGTTTCTCGGGCGCAGTGCTGCGCTAACAGGATCGCGGCGGTTGGGAAAACCTCAGCCGCCGCAGATCGCCTGTAGCCGCAGCCAATCGGCATCTTTCATAATCGGCGCAGGGGTTTGCCCCGCCATCGGATCGCCTTCGATAAGGGTCAGCGTGCTTTCGCCGGAAATGTCCTGCGCATAGGCATAAGGCGTGCTGCGCACCTGCGCTGCGGCAAAGGCAGCCAGCAGTTCCTGCTCGGGTACTTTGGGACGCGCGGCGGCCACGACAGTTTCAGCGTAGCGGTCCAATGCGCGCTTGGGCATGTCGCCCGTGGTCAGCAAAGTGATGCTGGCGCGCAGGCCGGCCGTCGACAGCAGGTCGCGCATACCGGACTGGTTGGCGCGGCGCACCTCTTCGGCCAGGATGTATCCTGCGACCACGTCGGGTTCTTCGAAATCCTCGACCAGCGCACGGTTCAGCAGCACCTTGCCCCCGGGCAGGGCCAGACTGGTGCGCACGCCACCGCGCAGCACCGCGATCCCGCCGGTGGCCCCGGTGCGTGCTGCCAGTTGCGCCAGCGGGCGCACGGTTTCGGATGTCTCGCAAGGCGGGCCCGCAACCCGTTCGATCCGTTCCAGCAGTTCGTTGCCGATCTGCGTGCGGGTGACCCATGGCACCACTTTCATCGCGTGGTTCACCAATGCACCGGGCAGCCAGAAAATCAGCAGCGCCGCCACGGCGGTCGCCGACAACGTCGCCCCCAACCAGCGCAGCCTGCCTGGGCGTGGGCGTGATCTGGTGACCGCGCGGCGCAGGGTTTCGATGGCCTCGATCATCTGGACCTCGTCGGCTTGCAACTGCAATGTCTCGCCGGGGTCGCCATCGGGATGAAAGGTCGCCGGATCATCGCTGGTGCCCGCCCGCTCGATGGCGGCAAGCGACCAGTGCGTCAGGGCGGTGTCATTGGTGCTGGAAATGACCAGAGTTGCATCGCCGATAGACACAACAACCTCGCGGCGTTGGTCTTCGGGCGTCTGGCGCCACAGGCCCGTTGCTTCGAGACGGGCATATTTCTTGAGGGCGGTCATGGTCTGCTCGGACGGCCTTTTTGGTGTTTGGGGCAACCTAGCACGTTGAAATGCGGGGGCAAAGCGCGCTGAAAGGGGTGGGACCGGGGCCAGCCCCGGACCCCGGAGTTTAAAGGGCAAGATGAAGCGGGATCAATCCAGGGTGGCCGCCTGCTTGCGCAATTCGAATTTCTGGATCTTGCCGGTCGATGTCTTGGGCAATTCGCCGAACACCACGCGTTTCGGGGTTTTGAAACCGGCCAGCTTGCCACGGGCAAAGGCGATCATGTCCTCGGCGGTGGGGCTGGTGCCGGATTTCAATTCGACAAAGGCACAGGGCACTTCGCCCCATTTCTCATCCGGTTTGGCGACCACGGCGGCAAGGTTCACGTCTGGGTGCGCCATCAGCACGCCCTCGACTTCGACCGACGAGATGTTTTCACCCCCCGAGATGATGATATCCTTGGCCCGGTCGGCAATCTGGATATAGCCGTCGGGGTGCTGCACAGCCAGATCGCCCGAATGGAAATAACCGCCCGCGAAGGCCTCTTGCGTGGCTTGCGGGTTCTTGAAGTATCCTTTCATCACCGAATTGCCACGGATCATGATCTCGCCCTGGTCGGTGCCGCTCATGGGCACTTGTTCCATGGTGTCGGACATTACCGTGATGTCTTCCATCATCGGCATGGCGATGCCCTGACGCGCCTTGATGGCGGCGCGGGCGTCCTGGTCCAGCGCGTCCCAATCCTCGGTCCGCCACAGGCATTCGGTGACGTGGCCATAGGTTTCGGTCAGCCCATAGACCTGCGTGACGTTGAACCCGATGGCTTCCATCTTGGTCAGCGTCGTGGGGGCAGGGGGCGCGCCTGCGGTAAAGACCTGTACCTGATGGTCAAAATCCCGGCGCTCGTCGGGGCCTGCGTTGACCATCATGTTCAGCACGATAGGCGCGCCGCCGAAATAGCTGACCTTTTCATCGGCAATGGCGTCATAGATCGCACCCGCCGTGATGTCGCGGCAGCACACCAGCGTGCCCCCCAGCAGGGGCATCATCCACGTGTGGTTCCAGCCGTTGCAATGAAACAGCGGCACGATGGCCATGAACACCGGATGTAGCGTCATCTGCCAACTGACCGGTGTGCCCATGGTCATCAGGTACGCGCCGCGATGGTGACAGACCACGCCCTTGGGCCGCCCCGTGGTGCCCGATGTATAATTCAGAGCGATGCTTTCCCATTCGTCCTGTGGCATCTGCCAGTTGAACGACGGATCGGCCTCGGCCAGCACGTCCTCGTAGACCGGATGCCGCCCCGAGGCGGGCCAGCCATGCGCGGCGTCGGGCACTTCGATGATGTGCAGATCGGACCCCGACTGCGCCTTGGCCGCTTCGGCCAGCTCGACGAACTGGCTGTCAGCCAGCACCACCCGCGCCCCGCCGTGGTCAAAGATATAGGCAACCGTGTCCACATCCAGCCGCGTGTTGATGGTGTTCAGCACGGCGCCGCAGGCAGGCACACCGAAATGCGCCTCGGCCTGTGCAGGCAGGTTGGGGATCAGCGTGGCGACCACATCGCCCGACGCCACGCCCATCGCAGCCAGCGCCGAGGCCAGCCGCGTGCAGCGGTCGTGGTATTGGGCATAGGTCACACGGTGATCGCCATAGACCACAGCGGTGCGACCAGCAAAGGCGGTGCGCGCCCGGCGCAGATGCGACAGCGGGGTCAGTGGCACATGGTTGGCGGCACATTTGTCCAGCCCGGTCTCGTCGTTTAGCCATCCCATTTCGGCATCTCCCTCTTGCTGCCACCAGCGCATCTGTGCGTTGTATCAAATCAACTATGGCAGAGGGCAGTGCGTTGCAAAAGAAAGATAACCCCGTGATCGCGTCCAACGTCAGAACCCTGCCCGCCGCCGGTGCCGCCGCAGGTCCGGTCACGCGGCCCTGGATGGCGGCGGGGTCGATGCTGATCGCGATGGTCCTGATCGGCTTTGTCGACAATTACGTGGCCCGCATCGCCACCGAAGTCAGCGTCTGGCAGTTTCTGGCGGTCCGATCGGTGATGGCGCTGGGACTGGTCGCCGGGCTGTCGTGGGCGGGGTTGGGCACGCTCAGACCCCTGCGCTGGTGGGCGGTTGCCCTGCGCAGCCTGCTGATCGCGGTCGGCATGATGTGCTATTTCGGCTCGCTTGCCTTCATGCCCATCGCGCAATCGCTGGCGGGGCTGTTCACCTCGCCCATATTTGTCTTGCTGATGACGGTTCTGGTGTTGCGACAGAAGATCGGCCCATGGCGGGTGATCGCCGTGGTGGTGGGCTTTACCGGCATACTGGTCGTGCTGGGCGTGCAAGAGGGGCTGCCGGGCACAATCATGCTGCTGCCCGTCGCGGGCGGGCTCTTTTACGCCATGGGCTCGCTGGCCACCCGTATGCTGTGCGCCGAGGAAAGCACTTTGTCGATGCTCGCGGGGATCATGGGGCTGCAAGGGCTGATCGGCACCTGTGTCCTGGTCGGTCTTGCCGTGATTGCGCCCACAGTGCCCGAGGGCGCTGCCGGCTTTCTGCTGCGCGGCTGGGTCTGGCCGATCCCGTCCGTCTTTCCGCTGATCGTGTTGCAAGCCGTGGTTTCGGTCGTCGGCGTGTTTTTCCTGATCCGCGCCTATCAATGGGGCGAGGCCAGTCAGGTCAGCGTTCTGGAATACACCATCATGATATTCGGCCCCTTCTTCGGCTGGCTGCTGATGGGGCAAATCGTAACCCTGTCCATGATCGCAGGCATCATCCTGATCATGATCGCGGGGCTTATCATCGCGGTGCGCTCGAAATGATCTCCGCCTTCTTTTGGCATCAAATATCCCCGCCGGAGGCATAAAATCTTATGCACCCTGCCCTGATCCGCTAGATACCGCATATGATCCTGTCCACCGGCCGCAAATATCTGTTCATTCACGCCCCCAAGACCGGCGGCACCTCGATGGCGCTGGCGCTTGAGGCGCGGGCGATGAAGGATGACGTGATGCTGGGCGACACGCCCAAGGCCGTGCAGCGCCGCCGCCGTCTGAAAGACGTGCAAACGCGCGGGCGTCTTTGGAAACACGCGACGCTGGCCGATCTGGACGGGCTTGTAACGCCTGACATGCTGGCGGGATTGTTCGTCTTTACGATGGTGCGCAACCCTTGGGATCGTGTGGTCAGCTATTATCACTGGCTGCGCGACCAACAGTTTGACCATCCAGCGGTACATCTGGCGCAGAACCTGAGTTTCGAAGATTTTGTCCTGCACCCCCAGACCCGTGCCAGTTTGCGGGGCAGTCAGGCGGGCCATTATGTCACCGACGCCTCAGGGGCCGAGCGGTGTGATCTGTTCATCCGGCTCGAACATGTCGCGACGGACATCGTGCCGCTACAGGCGCATCTGGGATTTGCGCTGGACCTGCCGCATGCCAACCGGTCTGCGCGTGATCCGGCATATCGGGGGTACTATACGCCCGACAGTCAGGCTGCTGTGGCGCAGGCCTGTGCAGAAGACATCGCGCGATTCGGCTATCGTTTCGCACCGATGTAATGCCGCGCAGCTCACGCGCGTGGAGGCGGGCAACCGGCGCGCTCTGGCGCAAGCGATCCGCCGCAGGCTGCTCCGACCATTTTCACTTGCAGGACGCTCAGCACACCGAGGATGCCCGTTTTTGTGGCTGGCCGGTGGGGTGCTGGTCGGGAAACTGCTGGTTTTCCATGTGGCATCGGCGGATTCTATGTCCCTCCCGCAAGTCGCAGTTGAAAGCCGTCGCAGAGTGGCACACATAGAGCCGTTCGAGGCGCTTGACGCCTGCGGGGTGTTTTGAGGAGAGCACATTCCATGACCGATTTCATCGCGGCAAACGCGCCAGTGATCGCGATTGTCATACTTATCGGCCTGTTCATCGCCTTTGCGTTGGAAAAATACCCCCCCGAAGTCACCGCCACGGTGGCGGCTGCGGTTTTCGTGGTGCTGGGACTGGTGCCGGGCGATCAGGTTATGGCCGCCTTTTCCAACTCGGCCCCCATCACCATCGGGGCGATGTTCATCATTTCAGGCGCGTTGGTGCGCACAGGTGTGCTGGACGCGATGGCCAATCTGGTAATCGGGCGCGCCCAAAGCCGGCCGGTTCTGGCCATCGCCATCTTTCTGGTGGCGACGGTCGCGGCCTCGGCTTTCATGAACAACACGCCTGTGGTGCTGGTGCTGATCCCCGTGGTGATCCGGCTGGCGCACAGCTTGGGCTTCGCGCCGACGCGGCTGCTGATTCCGCTGTCTTATGCGGCCATTCTGGGCGGCACCTGCACGCTGATCGGCACATCGACCAACATTCTGGTGGACGGCATTGCCCGCGAAGGCGGGCTTGAGCCGTTTTCGATCTTTGAAATTGCCCCCGTGGGCATCACCGTGGCGATTGTTGGCAGCGTTGTGATGCTGGTGCTGGGCAAGTTCCTGTTGCCCGAACGCGGCCAGAAGGGGATCGAGGCAGAAACCAGCGAAACGGTGTTCCTGTCCGAAATCACCGTGCTCCCCACCTTTTACGGCATCGACCAGCCCTTGGGTGAACTGGTCGAATTCCAACGCCCGGGTGTGCGCATCACCGGCGTGCGCAAGGCAGGTGTGATCAGTCGGTCGGAACTGGACGAACACGTCGTCCAAAAAGGCGCGGTGGTGATTGTGCAGGCCACCACCTCCGAGCTGCTGACGCTGGCCGAGGTCAAAGGTCTGCGCGTCGGTCTGCGCCGCTCGGTCGAGCTTGAGCCCGGCGCGGATGTGCAGATTGTCGAGGCGATCCTGGCACCGTCGCGCTGGCACACCGGCGTACGCATCGCCGATCTGGCGCTGGGTCGCAGGGCAGGGGTGCGGGTGCTGGGCGCGTTCCGGCACGGGCATATCCCCGGCTCGGATCTGAGCAGCGTGCGTTTGCGCCCCTCGGACAAATTGTTGCTGGAAGGCAGCGCCGAAGGCTTTGCCGAGCTTGCGCGCTCAGGCGATGCGGTGTCGATCACCGAACCCAGCGCGCGCGCCTTCCGGCGGCGTCAGGCCCCTGTGGCGATTGCGGCACTGGTGGCCATCGTGGCGCTGGCGGCGCTGGATGTCATGCCCATCGGGTTGCTGGCGTTGGTCGGGGTCGCGGGCATTCTGTTGCTGCGCTGCATTGACGGCGATGAGGCGTGGGCGTCGATCGACGGGGCGATTTTGGTGCTGATCTTTGCCATGTTGATCATCGGCGCAGGTCTGGAAGCGACCGGAGCTGTCGAATTGATCGTATCGGTGCTAGAGCCGTTCTTGTCCGGCCTGCCGCCGCTTGCGACACTTTTCGCGGTCTACTTCATCGCTTCGATCCTGACCGAAACGGTGACGAACAACGCGGTGGCCGTGGTGTTCACGCCCATCGTCATCCCGCTGGCCACGCAGTTGGGCATTGATCCGCGCCCCTTCGTGGTGGCGGTGATGTTCGCCGCCAGCGCCAGCTTTGCCACACCCATCGGCTATCAGACCAACACGCTGGTATACGGTGCCGGCAACTACAAGTTCGTGGATTTCCTGAAAATCGGGGTGCCGATGAACCTGATCGTGGGCCTCACCTCGGTCATGGCCATTAGTATTTTCTTTCCACTCTAAGTGTATTTCGGGGCGCGCGTGATGGTGCGCCCCTGAAAAAGCCCGATAAGTACCAGTTTTCCGCCTGTTTGGATCAAGCTTCGTTTGCAAACCTGCGGCGATGCTTTATGCACACGATCAACAAGAAAAAGCAGGCATATGCCAGAATACCAAGATCCCGCCTCGCAGCGAACTGAAACACGGGCAGCGCGGGAGTGGGTTAAAATCCTTTCCGAATACCGCGAACCCAGCGTCATGCGCAGCGTCTACGAGCTGATCGTGACGGTCGGTCCGTTCCTGATCCTATGGGTTCTGGCGTGGTGGGCGATGTCGGTCAGCTATTGGCTGACGCTGACCCTGTCGCTGTGCAACGCAGCGTTCATCCTGCGCCTGTTCGCCATCCAGCATGATTGCGGGCATGGCGCGTTCTTTAACAATCGCACCGCCAGTGACTGGCTGGGGCGGGTGCTGGGTGTGCTGACGCTGACGCCCTATGACGTCTGGCGGCGCACGCATTCCATTCACCACAGCGCCTCTGGCAATCTGGGCCGGCGCGGCATCGGCGATGTTCACACGCTGACGGTGGCCGAATACAGCGCGCTTGGCCCGCTGATGCGCTTTCACTACCGCGTGTACCGGCATCCGCTGGTGCTGTTCGGTCTGGGGCCGGGCTATATTTTCTTCCTTCAGAACCGGATCCCGCTGGGGCTGATGAACAAGGCGCGGTATTGGTTCAGCGCCATGTGCACCAACGCGGTGATCCTGATCGCGCTGGGTCTGATCCTGTATTTCGGCGGGCTGATGCCGATCCTGCTGATCTTCCTGCCCTCGACCCTGTTGGCCGCCACCGCCGGTGTGTGGCTGTTCTACGTGCAGCACCAGTTCGAGACGACCCATTGGGCGGCCGAAGAGGACTGGACCCTGCACGAGGCGGCGCTGCATGGCAGTTCACATTATGTGTTGCCCGGCTGGCTGCAATGGCTTAGCGCCAATATCGGCATTCACCACGTCCACCACGTGCACAGCCGCATCCCGTTCTACCGGCTGCCCGAGGTGCTGCGCGATCATGTGGAACTGGCAATCAGCAACCGAATGACCATTGGCGAAAGCCTGCGCAACGCGCGCCTGCATCTGTGGGACGAAAAGAACAAACGATTGCTGTCCTTCGCCCAGTTCCGGGCGTTGAAGCAGTAGGCGGGTCAGTTTGATCGGTCGGTGCCGATCGTGTTCAAATAGTCCTGAAGGGTCTTGCCCGTCTCGGGCTTGAACAGTTGCCCGGTGCGCTCGCAGGTGCTGATCCGATCAATGCGGAATGCGCGAAATGCGTCTCTGAGGTCGCACCAAGTGCTCAGCGTCCAGACCTGACCCCAATATTCAATTTGCAGCGGTCGCACGGTTCGCGTGGTCGTGGTGTCGTCCAACGCGTGATACGAAATGCGCAACCGTTCGCCCGCACGGATGGCGGCGCGGATCTTGGGCATGTGTTTTAAACCAAGCTGCGCCTGCGCCAGCGGATAGACACCAAACCCCCAGCTTTTCGGAGTGTTGCGGCGGTTCGACGCTGTCTCGGCCACCTTGGCCAAAAGGGTTCTGGACGCGGCTTGCAACTCTTCATCTGCGGCACGCGCGACGATGGCCATGCCTAGGTGCAATGCCTCAAGCTCGACCATCGACAGGGTCATCGGCGGCAGAAAGACCGGCTCGCGCAACAGGTAGCCGACGCCGCGTTCCCCTTCCAGCGGAACGCCAGAGGCCACAAGCGTGTCCATGTCGCGGTAGACCGTTCTGACCGATACGCCAAGCGCCTGCGCGATGTCGCGCGCAAGGTGCAGACGACCGTCACGAATGATCTCGATGATTTCCGAAAGCCGGTCGCTGCGCCTCATGGTGTCCTTTGCGTCAGTTGACCGACACTTTCAGTTCGGTGTGGGACATCGTGACACTTGGCCCGTCGATGGCAGACAGGAAGGGGCGGTTGCCTTCGGGCACGCCGATGCCGGCTGCTGCAGCTTTGGCCGCGTCCATGTCCTGCCATTCGATGTGTTCGATCCACAGACCGTCAGCGTCACAGGACAGACGGCGGGCGATGAAACCTGTGCACCCAGTGACATAAGCGTTCATGGCGGTCGCAGATTTGGTAAAACCGGCGGGATCTACACCGTCTTTAAGGCGAAAGGTCACGGTTTCGATGATGTTTCTGGGCATGACAGGCTCCTTGTGTCTTTGTGCTTGGTCCTGCCGTGATAGGCGAGAGCAACTGACAAAACCTGTCAGTTGAGGTTGGCCCTATCGGATTGCGTAGGATGAATGGTTTCTGCCCTTAGGCCTTGTAGTCAAACTGCGGGAAGACGTCGAAAATTTGCAAGTGCTTCATCTCGCCCTTGGTCAGCTTGCCCGATGCGGTCAACTGGGCAAAGCCGTGCACTATGCTCCAGTGCATGATTTGCGCGCGCAGCGCGGCGTCGGGGGCGTCTGATTTGTCCCAGACCAGCCCTTCGGACACATCGCGCAGCACGTCAAAGCAGCGGTTTGCCTGTTCCATCAACTCCGGGCTGTCGCCGTTGGTGCGTTGGGGCGAAAACATCAGTTCGAACAGGCCGGGATTTTGCGCGGCAAAATCAACATAGCCACCCAGCGCCGCGTGCCGGCGGTCTGCACGCGTCGCATCCTGCGGCAGGCCGGTTTGCATGGTCTCTGTCAGCTTTTGATAGCCGCGCGCGGCAATGGCGGACATCAACCCTGCCAGGTTGCCAAAGTGGTTCTTGGGCGCGGTGTGGCTGACGCCTGCGCGCACGGCACAGGCCCTTAGCGTCAGGGCCGACAGCCCTTGCTGGTGCAGAATATCCAACCCCGCTTGAACCAACGCCTCTTTCAGGTTGCCATGATGATATGTGCCTTGATCGGTCATGGGCTACGTATCGGACATATTGTTTACAGTGTAAATATCGATTGACGGTCGCGGGCTGTTGGTGGCAGGGTATATTTACACTGTAAACATAACAGCGAGTCGGAACCGCCCCCATGACCAACACACCGCACGCCACCAGATACTACGACGATCTTGTCAGCAGCTTTCCGTCGATGGCGGGCAAGGTGGTGATGATCACCGGCTGCACCTCGGGGATGGGGCTGGTTCTGGCGCAAACCTGTGCGGGTCTTGGTGCCAAGGTGGTGATGCTGAACCGTCCGTCCCCGCGCGCCGACGCGGCCTTGCAAGGCGTTCTGGACGCAGGCGGCGACGCCGTGCTGGTGCCCTGTGATCTGTCCAGTTTCGCCAGCGTCCGCGCGGCGGGTGCGATCTTGCGTCGGGACTTTGGCGATCAGGGCTGTGATGTATTGTGCAACAACGCGGGCATCATGGGGGTGGCAGACCAGGCGACCGAGGACGGGTTCGACGTGCAAATGCAGGCCAACCATCTGTCGCATTTTCTGCTGACGCATCAGGTCTGGCCGCTGTTGGAAACCGCAGGGGCACAGCGGGGCGAGGCGCGGGTGGTCAACCATTCCTCCGGTGCGCGGGGCAAGCCGGGCAGGCCGTTGCATATGAAGTATCTGGAGCGGAATGGAGGCAACCTGGGCGGCGATGGCTGGCCGGGCTTGGGGAAATGGACGCGCTACCAGCAGTCGAAGCTGGCCAACCTGATGTTCACCTATGCGTTGGACGACCGCGCGGGACAGCGCCCTGGCAACAAGGTCAAATCGCTGTGCGGTCATCCGGGACCGGCGGATTCAGGGCTGCAAGGCAAGACGACGCAGGCGGGCGGGGACCGCTGGCTGGACCGGTTCATACTGGGTCAGGCGCTGAAACATGCGCAATCCGTCGAGGACGGAACCAGCGGGATCGCACGGTGCTGTTGCGAGGCAGATGTGGAAAGTGGTGCCTTTTACGGCCCCAACGGGCCGCACCGGACGGGGCCTGCGGTGTTGCTGCCGCCCGAGCGCAATCCGGCGAACGCGGCGCTGATCTGGGAGGCGAGTTTGAAAGCAACCGGCATTAAGGATTTCTTTCAACCTTGATTAAAAGGGCACCCAGCAGGGTGCCCTTTGTCGTCTCATATAAGGCCAGGCGTTACGCCGCGGCCGCTTCTGCCTTGGGGCCAAAGCGGCCATAGAACGTCTGGTTCTTCTCGGCCATCTCACGCAGCAGGGCGGGGCATTCGAACCGGTCGCCGAACTTTTCCTGCAACTGGTCACAGCGTTCCGCCGCATAGGGCGTGCCCAGAATGTCCAGCCAGCTGAACGGGCCACCCGACCACGGCGCAAAGCCCCAGCCCAGGATCGCACCGACATCCCCCTCGCGGATGTCTTCCAGAACGCCCTCTTCCAGCGCACGGACCGCCTCCAGCACTTGCGCGAACATCAGACGTTCCTGCACTTCGATCAGGTCGGGCTGTTCTTCGGCCAGCGGGTATTTGTCGTGGATGCCTTTCCAGTATCCCAGACGCTTGCCATTTTCGTCATAGTCGAAATAGCCCGCCTTGGACTTGCGCCCCAAGCGGCCCTTTTCTTCCATCCACACGATCAGGTTGTCAGCCTCGGAGCCGGGATAGGCGTTGCCCATCGCGGCCTTGGTCGCCTTCATGATGCGCACGGCCAGATCGACCGAGGTTTCGTCGCCCAACTGGATCGGACCCACGGGGAACCCCAGTTGCTGTGCGGCGTGGTCGATCAGCACAGGCGCCACACCCTCGGTGACCATCCGCGTGGCTTCGTTGCCATAGGGGATGATGCAGCGGTTGGCATAGAAGAACCGCGCGTCGTTGACCACGATGGGCGTTTTGCGGATCTGGCGCACGTAATCCAGCGCCTTGGCCACAGCACGATCACCGGTTTCAGCCCCCTTGATGATCTCGACCAGCGCCATGCGTTCGACGGGCGAGAAGAAGTGAATGCCGATGAACTGCTCAGGGCGCACCGACGCCTTGGCCAGATCCGAGATCGGCAGCGTCGAGGTGTTCGAGGCAAAGATGCACTCCTCGGGGATGATGGCCTCGACCTTCTTGGTCATCTCGGCCTTGACGTCAGGGTCTTCGAACACCGCCTCGATGATCAGATCACAGCCCTTCAGCTGTTCCAGATCGGGGGTCGCCGTGATCTGTGCCAGCAGCGCCTCTTTCTTCTCTTCGGTGGCTTTCTTGCGTGCGATGCCCTTGTCCATGTAGCTGGCGGCGTAGGCTTTGCCCTTGTCCGCTGCTTCTTGGTCGCGGTCGATCAGGACAACTTCGATGCCCGCCTGTGCCGACACCAGTGCGATGCCCGCACCCATCATGCCGGCACCCAGAACGCCCAGCTTCTTGACGCGTTGGTCCGGCACGTCCTTGGGCCGCACAGCGCCTTTCTCCAAGGCTTCCTTGTTCAGGAACAGGGACCGGATCATCGCACCCGACGACGGGTTCATCAGGATGTTGGTGAACCAGCGTGCCTCGATCTTAAGGGCGGTGTCGAAGGGCACAAGCGCGCCTTCGTAAACCGCCGACAGCATCGCTTTGGCCGCAGGGAAGGCGCCCTTGGTCTTGCCGTTGACCATCGCGTTGGCGCCGACAAAGTTCATGAAGCCCGCAGGGTGATAGGGCGCACCGCCGGGCATTTTATAGCCCTTGGCATCCCAGGGTTTCAGAATGTCCGCGTCCTTGGCGTTCAGCACCCAGTCGCGGGCGGCGGCAACAGGATCATCCACCACTTCGTCGATCACACCGGCGGCCTTGGATTTGTCGGGCGACAGCATCTTGCCCTCCAGCAACAGCGACGACGCGCCCAGCAGGCCCAGCTTGCGGACCAGACGGGTGGTGCCGCCTGCTCCGGGGAAGATACCGACCATGATCTCGGGCAGGCCGATCTTGGCCTTGGGATTGTTGGCCGCGAAAATGCGGTGCGTGGCCAGAGGCAGCTCCAACCCGATGCCCGCAGCCGTGCCGGGCAGGGCGGCGGCGATGGGCTTGCCGCCCTTGTTGGTCTTGGCGTCCATGCCCGCGCGTTCGATCTTGCGCAGAAGACCGTGCATTTGCATCGTGCCCTCGAACAGGCCCTTGGCCGGATCGTCGCCCGCACTTTCCTTCATCTTGGCCAGCAGGTTCAGGTCCATCCCGCCGGCAAAGGTGTCTTTGCCCGAGGTGATCACGATGCCCTTGACCGCATCATCGGCCAGCGCGTCGTCGACCAGATCGTTCAACTGGTCAAGACCTTCGATCGACATGACGTTCATCGTCTTGTCGGCCACGTCCCACGTGATAATCGCAACGCCGTCGGCGTCCTTTTTCATGGTGAAATCTGTCATTTCTGATCTCCCTTTTCTGGAGTGTAGTCCGGTGTGTTTTCCATGTCGGCAGCACTTAGCGCCGACCAGTTCAAATGACCCAGGGCGCGCATCACCGTGGTGACGCGCCAAAGGCCGTTTTCCTTGCGCAATGTCATCGAAGCGTCCCAGGGCGGCACGACGTGGTTGGTGCCGCGCATCAAGTGCATCCGGTAAGTGCCGGTCATCTGGTCGCCGCCAATGATTTCGGCGGTTTTGGCCTGCCGGATCATCGCGGTCACGCCATGGGTCTTGAAATCGCGCTGATAGGTTTCGAAATCAGCGATGATCTGGTCGGGCGTCTCAAAGCTTTCGACGCCTTGCCGCGTGACCAAGTGCAACGGCAGCGACACGCAGTTCAGCCAGCCCTGGACATCATTGCCGACAAAGGCGGCGCTGATCCGGTCAAGGATGGTCTGAAAGTTCTGCAACCGGTTCTTCGCCTCGGACCTGTTTTCCGCCGGGGCGTCGAATTCTTCTTGTCGCAGCAACGGCCAATCCGCCGTGTGCAGGGACGAATCCGATATGCCGACCTTCCAAACGTCACCTTCAAGGAACAACGACATGCGCGTCAGATAGGGGGCTGCCACATCGACATTGTCCCGGCACAGCCGTGTCGTGTGATAGCCCGAAATCTGCTGCGGCGAGATGAACTTGGCCGTGTCGCAACTGCGAAGATAGCCGTTGATGCCCTGATCGCTTAGCATGTCGCGATAGCTGGTCACGCCTTCCATGATGGATTGCTTGGACCGGTGCGTGGTGCAGCCGTCCATCGTTTTCATCACGAACGGCAGGCGCGCAAGGGCGGCAAAGCCTGCCGCATCCCTGTCCAGCACAGCTTGGGTAAGCTGTGCCAGCAGGTCCTGATAAATCTCGCGCGCCGTGGCCATGCGTCAGACCCGTTCGATGATCGTGGCCGCACCCATGCCCGACGCGATGCACAGCGTGGCAAGGCCGACTTCCTTGTCCTGACGCTCAAGCTCGTCCAGCAGGGTGCCGATGATCATCGCGCCGGTCGCGCCCAGCGGGTGCCCCATGGCGATCGAGCCGCCATTCACGTTGACCTTTTCATGCTCGACGTTGAACGCTTCCATGAACAGCATCACGACCGAGGCAAAAGCCTCGTTGACCTCGAACAGGTCGATGTCGCCGATGGTCATGCCGTTGTCGGCAAGGATCTTCTTGGTGGCGGGCACAGGGCCGGTCAGCATGATGGTGGGATCGGTGCCGATCTTGGTGGTGGCGCGGATGCGCGCGCGCGGCTTCAGGCCGTATTTTTCGCCGAATTCCTTGTTGCCGATCAGCACGGCCGCGGCCCCGTCGACAATACCGGAGGAGTTGCCCGCGTGGTGGATGTGGTTGATCTTTTCCAGATGCGGGTACTTCAACAGTGCCACAGCATCAAAGCCGGGCATGACTTCGCCCATCGCCTGAAACGCGGGGCTCAGCGCGCCCAGCGTCTGCATGTCGGTCTGCGGGCGCATGTATTCGTCATAGTCCAGAATGGCCAACCCGTTCTGGTCGCGCACTGTGATCACCGACTTGGCAAAGCGTTTTTCGTCCCACGCCTTTTTCGCACGCTGCTGCGAGGCCACGGCCAGCGCGTCGGCGTCGTCACGGCTGTGACCGTATTGGGTGGCGATGATGTCGGCGCTGATGCCTTGGGGGACAAAATAAGTCTCCAGTGCCACGGACGGATCGGCGGCAATCGCGGCCCCGTCGCTGCCCATAGCCACGCGGCCCATCATTTCGACGCCACCGGCGATATAGGCCATGCCGGCCCCGCCTTTGACCTGGTTGGCGGCCAGGTTCACAGCCTCCATGCCGCTGGCGCAAAAGCGGTTGATCGCCAGACCGGGGATCGACTGATCAAGGTCGGATGCCAGCACGGCAGAGCGCGCAAGGCAGCCGCCCTGTTCCATCACTTGCGTGACGTTGCCCCAGATCACGTCCTCGACGGCGTGACCGTCCAGATTGTTACGCTCTTTCAGCGCGTTCAGCGTCAGCGCGGACAGGCGCAGCGATGTCACCTCGTGCAATGCGCCGTCTTTGCGGCCTTTGCCACGCGGGGTGCGCAGGGCGTCATAAATATAAGCTTCGGTCATCGGGATGTCCTTTCAAGTTCAGGATCGGTCAGGCGCGGTCAGCGGGGCTGCCGGGCATCAGGTCATAGGGGTGTTTCCAGCCGGGCAGGCTTTCAATATTGCCCAGCCAGCGGTTGATGTTGTTGTGGGCCTTGCGGTCGAAACCGAAAGGCTCGGGGTAAAACAGATAGCCGCAGCACGAGAAATCAGCGTTGGTCACGCCGTCGCCCACGATCCAGTCGCGCGACGCCAGATGGTCATCCAGCGTTTTGTATGCGGCCTGCAAGCGGCCAAGGTTAAAGTCGATGACGGCCTGCGGGCGTTTGTCCTCGGGCACAAAGTTCATCAGAAAACGGGTCAAGCCCGCCATCGAGCTCAGCTTGTGATTGTCGAACAGCACCCAGCGCAACACGTCGTATTTCTCGGCCTCGGTGCCGCCGAACTTGCCGGTCTTGTCGGTCAGATACTGCTGGATCGCGCCGGATTGGCTGATGCGGGTGTCGCCGTCGATCAGCAACGGCGCCTCGCCCATCGGGTTCAGGCTGCGAAATTCCGGCGCGCGGGTGGCACCGCCGAAAAAGTCGACTTTGACCGGCGTCCAGTCCTGACCGGACAGTTCCAGCGGCAGGGCTGCCTTGTAGGAATTGCCGGATTCGCCGAAGCAGTGCAATTGCATGGTCATGTGGTCTGGCCCCTCCCAAGGCGCGTGTATTTGCGGTTGGCGCCGGGGGGTTCACACCCCCGGACCCCCGTGGAGTTTACTTTGCAAAATGAAGATGGGAACGATTCAGGCATTGTTAACCCCGATTGCCGCAAAGTGATCCCGCGCAGCAGACTGGCGCGTTGCGCCGCGTGCAAGGTGAAGCTCCGCTGGCCGGACTGTATGGGTCAATCCCGAATGGGTATCGGACAGAGGGGGGATCCAAGGCGCGCGCGCCTTCATCTTGCCGGAAAAACTCCCGCCGGAGGCTCCCGTGGGGGCTGTGCAGTGCAAGTGGTGTTGTGTCATCGCATCCTCCCCAAGATGATCTGCCTCAGCGTTTGCGCGCGTCAAGCTCACTGTTGAACAGCCGCAGGCGGCTGGTCAGGTTGTCCTCGTCCGCGATGCTGTCGAAGTTCTCGAACACAAACGACAGCGCTTCGCCCTCGTCCAGCCCAGCGTCGGCTGCGAACCGTTTCAGACGGCGAAAGCCGTCTTCGGTCATGGCGACGTTAAAGCGGCGGGTCAGGCGAAAGCGTTTGGGCATCTTGGCTCCGGCAGTCGGTGGACCGGACGCGCCGTGGCGCATCCGGTGACAGGTTCAGAAGTTAGCCGCATCCAGTGCCATGACCGTGTCTGCGCCCGATTCAATGCGTTTCAGGTGCAGGGCGGTCGCGGGCAGTTGGCGCGCCATGTAATAGCGCCCCGTGGCCAGCTTGGTTTCAAAGAACGCCGCATCCGAAGCCCCGTCCGCCAGTGCGTCCATCGACGCCTTGGCCATGCGCGCCCACATCAGGCCCAGGCAGACGTGCCCGAACATGTGCATGAAGTCGTTCGAGCCGGACAGTGCGTTGTTGGGGTTCTTCATGCCGTTCTGCATGAAATACATGCCCGCGGCCTGCAGGTCCTTGGACGCAGCTTTCAGCGGGTCAAGGAAATCCTTGTCGAATGCCGCGTCCTGTCCTGCGTTTTCCTTGATGAAGTTCTTGACCATGTCGAAGAACGCCATGACGTGTTTGCCGCCGTCTTGCGCCAGCTTGCGGCCGACCAGATCCAGCGCCTGCACGCCGTTCGCACCTTCGTAAATCTGCGCAATGCGGGCATCGCGGGTGAACTGGGACATGCCCCATTCTTCGATATAGCCGTGGCCGCCATAGACCTGCTGTGCCTTGACGGTCATGTCATAGCCTTGATCGGTCAGGAACCCTTTGATCACCGGCGTCAGCAGCGACACCAGACCGTCGGCCTCCTTGTCGCCCGACCGGTGTGCAGCGTCGATCAGCGACGCGCCCCACAGGATGAATGCGCGCGCGCCTTCGACAAAGCTTTTCTGGTCCATCAGGCTGCGGCGGATGTCGGG
This sequence comes from Sulfitobacter sp., assembly GCA_034669925.1. GTDB lineage: Bacteria > Pseudomonadota > Alphaproteobacteria > Rhodobacterales > Rhodobacteraceae > Pseudosulfitobacter. Next base: position 1,367,029 of record JAXMOM010000001.1, on the reverse strand, counting down.
GTGCACGATCAGCGGGTCGGCTGGGCCGTCGGGGTTTTCGGCACCGGTCACGGCGCGCCCTTGCAGGCGGTCCTTGGCGTAGTCCAGCGCGTTCTGATAGGCCACGTCGGCCTGTGCCAGACCCTGCATGCCCACGCCCAGACGCGCCTCGTTCATCATGGTGAACATGGCGCGCATGCCTTTGTGCTCTTCACCCAGCAGGTAACCTGTCGCGCCGTCATAGTTCATGACGCAGGTCGAGTTGCCGTGAATGCCCATTTTCTCTTCGATCTTGCCAACGGTGACGCCGTTGCGGTCGCCCAGGCTGCCGTCGTCCTTGACCATGAATTTCGGCACGATGAACAGCGACACGCCCTTGATCCCTTCTGGGCCGCCGACGATTTTCGCCAGTACCAGATGGATGATGTTGTCGGCCATGTCGTGTTCGCCCGACGAGATAAAGATTTTCTGGCCGGTGATCTTGTAGCTGCCGTCGTCTTGCGGTTCGGCTTTTGTACGCATCATGCCCAAATCTGTACCACAATGCGGTTCCGTCAGGTTCATGGTGCCGGTCCAGTCACAGGCGACCATGTTCGGCAGGTAGGTGTCCTTTTGCGCGTCGGTGCCGTGTGCCAGAATGGCCGAGGCCGCGCCGTGGGTCAGGCCCTGATACATCGTGAACGCCTGGTTCGCAGCCGAGAACATCTCGCCCACGGCCGAGCCCATGACGGCGGGCATGTTCTGGCCGCCATATTGCTCGGGCATGTCCAGACCGGTCCAACCGCCTTCCTTGACCTGCTCAAAGGCTTCCTTGAACCCTTTGGGCGTGTAGACGACGCCGTTTTCCAGACGGCAGCCTTCCTTGTCACCCACGGCGTTCAGCGGTGCCAGAACCGACGAGGTCAGCTTGCCCGCTTCTTCCAGGATGGCCGAGGTGAAGTCGGGCTCGAGCTCGTCATATCCTGGAATGTCGCTTTTGGTGACGTTCAGCAGATTGTGCAGGACGAATTGCAGGTCTTTGGTGGGTGCGGTGTAGCTGGGCATATCCGGTCTCTCTGATGGGCGTTATTGGGCGGCTTTTTGGGCGCTGTTCATCGAGGCAAGCATCTTCTCGCCCCATTTGATCTGGCTTTTCAGGTCTTCGATGGCTTCGTTCAGCTCGTCGCGTTGACCGATCATGTCGTCCAGCCGCTGTTTGGCGATCTCGTAGGTGGTGGCCAGTTGCGTGTGCTGCTGGTCGCCCATGTCGTACATATCAAGAAGCTGGCGGATCTCTTCCAAGCTGAACCCAAAGCGTTTGCCCCGCAGGATCAGTTTCAGGCGGGCGCGGTCACGTTTGGTGAACAGGCGTTTCTGACCCTCGCGGATCGGGAACAGCAGTTCCTTGGCCTCGTAGAAACGCAGGGTCCGCGGCGTCACCTCGAAGGTGTCGCACATCTCGCGGATGGTCATTGTTTTGTGGTCCATAACGTCGTCTCGCATCAATTGTTACACATCCGATCTTGATAGGAAGGTGGGGCGTTTGAGCGATCTTACAACATTGGTTGACGTTAACGTAAGCTGAACGTCACGTCACATTTTCGTTGACGCAAGCCGCCGCCACGTCAACCACCTGAGTTGGCAGAGTTTTCCCCTATGCAGAGAAATACGTCACATTTTCTTGAAAAGCCGGGGGCCGTTAGGCTTGGCTGGTTTCCTTGGCGGGACGGCCCAGTTCCTCGCCGATGTCACGGCGCAATTGCTTGAGTTCGCTCAGCGCTTCGTCCAGATGGGCGCGCTGTTCGGTCAGTTCCTTGATCTGGCCGTCAGCCATGTCGATCCACTTGTTCCACTGGGCGCGGGTGCCCTCGCGCTCATAGATCAGCAGCCACTGGCGGATGTCTTCAAGCTGAAAGCCGAATTTGCGCCCTTTGAGAATCAGCTTCATCCGGGCGCGTTCGCGTGCGCCGTAAAACCGCGCACGGCCTTCACGATCAGGCTGCAACAGTTCAATATATTCGTAATACCGCAATGTCCGAGGGGTCACGTCGAATTCGGCACACATCTCTTTGAAAGTCAGACGGTCGTCACTCATTTGGCTCATCCTCACTCGTCGCGCTGCAAATTAGGGCGCAGGAAAGGGAAGCGCAACCTGCAGTGTTGTGGTTTGACGCGCAGGGCGCGCTGACCTTATGAAGTGCAAAGGGTAGCGGAGGGGAATCCATGGACAAGCTCCAGATGGCACGACAATTCATCGAGGCGATCCCACATGCGCGCGACTTGGGTTTGCAGTTGGTCGAACTGGAAAACGGTGTGGCCGTGATCACCATGCCCTATGATAAAAAGCTGATCGGCAATCCGGCGACGGGCGTTATCCATGGCGGCGCAGTGTCTGCGCTGATGGACACATGCAGCGGCGCGGCGGTCATGAGCCACCCCGACGCGCCGGGCGGAACGGCGACCATTGATCTGCGGATTGACTATATGCGCACCGCCAAGCCGGGCGATACCATCACCGCGACCGCGACTTGCTATCACATGACACGGTCGGTTGCCTTTGTGCGCGTCACTGCCGTTGACGGTGACGCGGACAATCCTGTCGCCACGGCAACAGGCGCCTTTACCGTGGAGGGTGTCAGATGACCGATGCACAGCCCAAGACCCAGACCACCCCCAAGCGCATGTCGGTCAAGGAACGGCACGCCCTGCACAAACGCTGGGACCAGTCGTTGAACACGCTGGCGATCAATGTGCCGTATATTGCATTTCTGGGCATCGACTTTGACCGCCGGGGGGACGAGCTGACCGCGATCCTGCCGTTTCAGGACAAGCTGATCGGCAATCCGTTCCTGCCTGCGATTCACGGCGGGGTGACGGCTGCGTTCCTGGAGGTGACGGCGGTGATGACCCTGTCACGGCAATATCTGTGGGAAAAGCTGGAGAAAGGCGCGTTGGATCTGGACCGGCTGGAAAACGGCGAAGTGCCGCGGTTGCCCAAGACCATTGATTTCACCGTGGACTACCTGCGCTCGGGGCTGCCGCGCGATTCCTATGCGCGGGCGCGGATCAGCCGCGCGGGGCGGCGCTATGCCTCGGTTCATGTCGAAGCATGGCAAGAGGATCATTCGCGGTTGTTTGCACAGGCGACGGGGCATTTCCTGATGCCGCAGAAGCGTGGCTGATCCAGCGGCGCAAGCTGCCACACGGGACGTCCCCCAAGCGCCGATCACCCACCGCCGTGTGCTGGCCGTGGCCCTGCCCATCGTTCTGAGCAATGCGACCGTGCCGATTTTGGGTGCGGTGGATGTTGGCGTGGTGGGGCAGTTGGGCGAGGCGGCCCCCATCGGTGCCGTCGCGCTGGGGGCGATCATCATCAGCACGCTTTACTGGGTGTTCGGCTTTTTGCGCATGGGCACCGTGGGTATGGTGGGCCAAGCCGAAGGCGCCGGTGACAGCGCCGAGGTGTCGGCGCTGCTGACCCGTGCGCTGCTGATTGCGGGTGGCGGCGGGCTGGCGCTGTTCATACTGCAACCCCTGCTGTTCTGGGGGGCCTTTGCACTGGCCCCGGCCTCGGACGAGGTCGAGGGGCTGGCGCGGTCCTATATGTCCATCCGTATCTGGTCTGCCCCCTGTGCCATCGCGGTTTTTGCCCTGACCGGGTGGCTGGTGGCGATGGAACGCACGGCGGGCGTGTTCTGGGTGCAACTGGTGATGAACGGCACCAACGTGCTGTTGGATCTGTGGTTCGTGCTGGGGCTGGGTTGGGGCGTGGGCGGCGTGGCCTTGGCCACCGTGATCGCCGAGACGTTGGGCGCGGGGTTCGGACTGTACCTGTGCCGCGATGCTTTTGCGCGACCCGACTGGCGCGACTGGGTGCGGGTGTTCGACCGGGCGGTGCTGATCCGCATGGCGCTGATCAACACCGATATCCTGATCCGCTCGGCCTTGTTGATGGCGATCTTTACTTCGTTTGTATTTCTGGGGGCGGGGTTTGGCGACGTAACGCTGGCCGCCAACGAAGTGCTGGTGCAGTTCATGTATGTGACCGCCTATGCGATGGACGGCTTTGCCTTTGCCGCCGAGACGCTGGTCGCGCGGGCCTATGGCCGACGCGATCCGGCGCGTGTGCGGCGGTCGGCGCTGCTGACCTCGGGGTGGGGGGCGGCGGCCTGTGTGGTGCTGGCGCTGTTCTTTGCGATGGGCGGGCCCTGGCTGATCGAGGTGATGGCCAAGGATCAGGGGGTGCGGGACACTGCGCTGCTGTATCTGCCGTGGATGGTTGCGGCACCGCTGGCGGGCTGTGCGGCGTGGATTCTGGATGGGATCTTCATCGGTGCGACGCGCGGAGCGGATATGCGCAACATGATGCTGGTCAGCTTTGCGATCTACGTGGCCTGTGCGGCGGTCGCGGTGCCGTTGTTGGGGAACCACGGGCTGTGGCTGTCGCTGCTGGTCAGCTTTGTGGCACGGGGTGTGACACTTGGGCTGCGCTATCCGGCGTTGGAGCGTGGGGCAAGGTGAGGTATGGGGGCGCTGCCCCCCGGCCTGCGGCCGTCCCCCGGGATATTTCTGGCCAAAAGAAGCGGGGGAGTCAGAGCCAGTCTTTGGTATTTGTTCCCACCGCTTCGCTGACCGAGCCAAAGCCGTCCTGTTGCAGCAGCACGTCAAGTCCCTGGGCGATGCGCGCGGCCAGGCTGAGGCCGCCGTAGACGAGGCCGGTGTAGAGTTGCACCGCCGATGCACCTGCGCGGATCTTGGCATAGGCGTCGCGGGCCGTGCTGATGCCGCCGACGCCGATCAGGGGGATGTCGGTCAGCGTGTGCAGCCTGGCCAGCGTGCGGGTGGATTTTTCAAAGAGCGGCGCGCCTGACAACCCGCCGGTTTCGGTGCCGTGACGGCTGCGCAGGTTGATGCGGTCGAGCGTGGTGTTGGTGGCGATGATGGCAGCGACGCGGGCGTCTTCGGCCACTTTGGCGATGTCGGCCAGATCCTGGTCGGTCAGATCGGGCGCGATTTTCAGGAACACCGGCACGTTGCCGCGCACTTGCATCACCCCGTCCAGCAAGGCGGCCAGCGCCATCGGCCCTTGCAGGTCGCGCAGTTTTTCGGTGTTGGGCGAGGACACGTTGACGGTGGCAAAGTCGATGTGGCCACGGGCCGCTTGCAGCACGCGGGCGAAGTCTTCGGCGCGGTTGGCGCTGTCCTTGTTGGCCCCAAGGTTCAGCCCCACGGGGATGGTCCGGTGGGCGCGGGCCAGCCTGCGCACGATGGCCTCGGCCCCGTCGTTGTTGAACCCGAACCGGTTGATCGCGGCGCGGTCTTCGGTCAGGCGAAACAGGCGGGGTTTGGGGTTGCCGGGCTGCGGCAGGGGTGTCGCGGCCCCCACTTCGATAAAGCCGAAGCCCGCACGCACCAGCGGGCGGATCGCGGTGGCGTTCTTGTCGAACCCTGCGGCCAGCCCGACCGGATTGTTCAGCGTCAGCCCCGCAATGCGCGTGGTCAGGCGCGGCGAGGTCACCGGACCGGGCAGGGCGGCCAGTGGCGTGTGCAGTGCCTTGAGTGCCAGGCCGTGGGCCAGTTCCGGATCAATCCGGCGCAGGGCGGCGAGGCCCAGTTTCTCGACGCTGCGTTTCATCCGAAGGTTGCCCCCGGGTCGGTGGGCGACGTGCGTATCAGCCGCGAGGTCAGCACCGCAGCCTGCCGGTGGATCACCGCCTGTTTGTAGTCGGGGTCGGTGACCATCGCCAGAAAAGCACCTGCGTCGGGATAGCGGGCAATGAAACAGGCGTCCCATGTTTCGTCTGCGGGACCAATCAATGTCGTCTGGAACGTGCCGCGCCACAGGATGTTGCCGCCCAAACGCGCGATCACGGGGCCGGAGCCGCGTCCGTAGTTGGCGTAGGCCTGCGCCCCGGTCAGCCCCTGACCCGCCAGCGGGTGATCGTCGGGATAGGCGGCCCGTTCGCGGAACCGCACAAGGTTCAGCATTTCGATCGGATGATCGCGGGGCAGGTCCTTGAAGGCATCGAATTGCGCGCGCTCGGGGTCGATATAGCTGTCGGTCATAGGACACCTGCAGGGAATTGGTGAACGCCGTCCTGCACCGGCAGCGGCTGCGCCCATGCCACGTCTTCCAGTTTCAGCGGGCGGTAAAGGTGGGGAAACAACGCACCGCCGCGCGACGGCTCCCACACCAGTTTATCGCCCAGATCGTCCGCCTCAAGCCCCAGCAACCACAGGTTTTCTGCGCCCGCGAAATGCTTGGCGGCCGTTTCTGCGGCCTGTTCAGGAGTCGAGAAATGGACATAACCGTCGGCTACATCAATGGGCGCGCCCAGCGTTTCGCCCTTGGCGCGCAAGTCTTGCCATTCATCGGCACGGAATATTTTCAAAATCAGCATGAATCACTGATGCCGTGTGCCTGATGGTTGGTCAAGCGGCCAAGGCTGTCGATACGTCAATTGGCGCAAACCTCATTGGGGTTTTGACTCTTAATCAGAGCGACGCCAGAGTGTTGGCAATGCCAACACACCTTTAGGGGGAAACCTGACATGTTTATGCGTCTGACACAGACAGCGATGGCGCTTGCGCTGACCGCTGGCACAGCGATGGCGGATTATTCGCTGACCATCCTGCACACCAATGATTTCCATGCGCGGTTTGAGCCGATCAGCAAATATGACGGCCCCTGCGGTGCCGAGGACAACACCGCTGGCGACTGCTTTGGCGGCACCGCGCGTTTGGTGACGGCGATCAAGGACGCCAAGGCGCGGTCGAACAACGCGGTTCTTGTGGACGGCGGTGACCAGTTTCAGGGCACGCTGTTCTACACTTATTACAAGGGCAAGCTGGCCGCCGAGATGATGAACATGCTGGGCTATGACGCGATGACCGTGGGCAACCACGAATTCGACGACGGCCCCGAAGTGCTGGCCAGTTTCATCGACGCGATCAACTTTCCCATCCTGATGTCCAACGCCGATGTCTCGGGCGAGCCGCTGCTGGCCGACAAGCTGGCGAAATCCACGGTGATCGAACGCGGTGGCGAAAAAATCGGCCTGATCGGCCTGACACCGCAGGACACGGACGAGCTGGCCAGCCCCGGCAAGAACGTGATCTTTACCGATCCGTCCGACGCCGTTCAGGGCGAGGTCGACAAGCTGACCGAAGAAGGCATCACCAAGATCATCGTTCTGTCGCACTCGGGTTATGTGGTCGACAAGCAGGTCGCTGAAAACACCACCGGCGTTGACGTGATCGTGGGCGGCCATTCAAACACATTGCTCAGCAACACGGACGAAAAGGCTGAAGGGCCCTATCCCACGATGGTGGGCAGCACCGCGATTGTTCAGGCCTATGCTTACGGTAAGTATCTGGGCGAGCTGAACGTGACCTTTGACGACGACGGCAACGTGACCGAAGCCAAGGGCGATCCGATCCTTATCGACGCATCCGTGGCCGAGGATGAGGCGACCGTGGCGCGCATTGCCGAAGCGGCGGCACCGCTGGAGGAAATCCGCAACCGTGTGGTTGCCGAAGCGTCGGGGCCAATCGGCGGCGACCGTGAAACCTGCCGTGCGATGGAATGTTCGATGGGGTCGTTGATTGCGGACGCGATGTTGGAACGGGTCAAGGATCAGGGGATTGAAATCGCCATCCAGAACGGCGGCGGCATCCGTGCGTCGATTGACGCAGGCCCCGTCACCATGGGCGAAGTGCTGACCGTGCTGCCGTTCCAGAACACGCTGTCGACCTTTCAAGTCACCGGTGCCACCGTTGTCGAGGCGTTGGAAAACGGGGTCAGCCAAGTGGAAGAGGGCGCTGGCCGTTTCGCACAGGTGGCAGGCATGACCTATGCGTTTGATGCGTCGAAGCCTGCGGGCGAACGGGTGTCGGACGTGATGGTCGGCGGTGCGCCGATTGATCCCGAAAAGGTCTATGGCGTTGTGTCCAACAATTATGTCCGCAATGGCGGCGACGGCTACAAGATGTTCATCAACGCCGAAAACGCATATGACTTCGGGCCGGATGTGGCGGATGTGACGGCCGAGTATCTGGCGGCCAAGGGGCCGTTCACGCCGGTCACCGACGGGCGTATCACGGTCAAGTAACGCCGGTTATGGCTAAGTAAACATCAGGGCGCGCAGGCATGGGTCTGCGCGCCTTTTTCATGCGCTCAAGTGGCGGTGGCAGTGTCGGCTTCGGCCTGTACCTCGGCCTCTGATGCGCCAAGCGCGGCGGTTTGCGGCGTGCTGCCGCGCCCGCCCGGTGCCACCTGAAAGGCGGTCTTGTCAGCATCGTCTACCGCCACCCGGCGCGAGATACGCCAGAGCGTGTAGATGATCACCAGCACATGGGCGACGGCGGTGACCATGAACAAAGAGCGGTCGGCAAAGCTGGTCATCGCCCAGCCCGCCATCAGCGGCCCGACAATCCCGCCCGCGCCATACAGCAGCAACAGTCCGCCCGAGATCTGGATCGACGTGCCGGGGGCTGCGTGGTCGTTGGCATGGGCCACGATCACCGGATACATGGCAAAGATCGACCCGCCCAAGATCGCGGCCAGTATCAGGTTGGGGATGCGCCCCTGTGGTGCGATGGTGATGAACAGGATGTCGGCAACCAGCGCGGCCAGCGCGATGCCCACCAGCACCTTGCGCCGGTCCATCCGGTCGCTGAGGATGCCCACCGGGATCTGTGCCAGCGCCCCCGCAAGGATCGGCAGCGAGGTGAAAAATGCGATGGCCGCCAGCACCAGCCCCGTGCGTTCGGCATAGACCGCCGCCAGCGTGCCAAAGGCCGAGTTGCTGACGCCCACCCAGAACACCGCGAACACGGCAACGGGCGAGTTGCGCCACAGCGCTTTCATATCCAGCCGGGCGGCCACCAGCGGTGCAGGGTTGGAACTGGAAGACAGCGCCGTCGGCACCAGCGCCAGGCAGTAGAAAATGGCACCGATGGCAAAAAACAAGAAGCCCGAAGTGTCGCCCAGTGTCAGGGTCATCTGCCCCGCGGTCACGGCGCCAAGGTTGACCATCGTATAAACGCCGAAGATGCGCCCACGCTGGTCGGGTGCGGCCTGATCGCTTAGCCAGCTTTCGACGATCATTGCAGCGCCTGCAAAGCAGAACCCGCAGACACCGCGCAGCGCGATCCACGCCCAGGGCGTCAGCATGATCGCCGACCCCAGCATCGACACCGCGGCAATCGCCGCCATCGCGCCGAACGCGCGCACATGGCCCACATTCGCCACCAATCGCGGCGTCAGCACGCAACCGGCCATATAGCCGATGGCCCATCCGGTGCCGAGCAGGCCCAGCGAAAACGCGGAAAATCCTTCGGCACTGCCACGCACCGGCAGGATCAGCCCGTTGATGCCGCCCGCGAATAGCAAAAAGGACGAGCCGAGCAACAGGGCAAAGACGGGCAGAAAGTGGCGGATCATGGGGAGGGCTTCCAATTGGTCGGTGTTCGGTCCCAGTCTGCGCAGCTTTGCCGTGGGTTGCAAATGGATGAACGCGTCTTGTCGCGCAGGTCCGCGGATTGATGCGCGCTTTTGGCTAGAGTTCGGGCCACAGCGTGCGATCGAGACCGGCGAGCAACGGGGCAAGCTGTTGTGTATGCCCTTGCCACCGTCCCAGAGAACGGGTGTGCACCGGCGCACGTACCTGCTGAATGCTTGCGGTCAGGACGGGGCGGATCACGTCCTGCGGGTTCAGCATCGCGCTGTCCCATGGCACGCCGCACAATTCAGCAAGGCGGTGGCTTGTGCCGTTCAGGTCGGTGACAAGTTCGCTGTAGCGCATTGCATGAATACGGTCGCCAAAGGCTGCACGCCAATCGGCCATGACCCGTGCATAGTGGTTCATATGCTGGGCCATCCAAGCAAAGTCGTTGGTATAGGCGTGCGCGGTGGTCGGGAACAGGCTGTCCCACATGGACAAGGCCACATCACGTGGATCGCGCTGCATTTCAATCACGACCGCATTGGGAAATGCGCGCAGGATCGGGCCGATAAAGCGGAAGTTTTCGGGCATCTTGTCAACAAAGGCCGCGGCGTCGGTGGGCAGTGCGGGCAGCGCGTTTAAATATGTTGCTGCCAGGTCCTGCGCTTGGATGTCGCCGCGCAAGGCAGAGCGAACGGCATTCCCCATCTGGGTCAACTCGCCAAAGCCGGTGATCTGCGGATGGGCTGCCATCACCTGTTCGCACAGCGACGTGCCCGAACGGATCAGGCCGACCACAAAAACGGGCACCGGCCCGTCGGGTGATGCCGTTACGGGCGTCATGGCGTGGGTCAGAGCCAGAATTTCCTCATGCTCGGCAACCTCAGCCTTTGCGTCATATGGCATGGCGCGGGCCGCCAGCCGGTTACCGCTTGTCAGCGTCTTGGCGGCTTCGGGGGCACCCACCGTGCGCTCGGCCCGTGCCAGCGCGAACGTCAGAAGAATGTGCAGCGGGCTGCCGCGTTTTTCGGCATCTGCCGCAGATTTCAGCGGTTCCAAAAGAAGTGCGGCGGCCTGCGCATCCGCCGTATAGGCCATACCGTTCAAGGCGATCGGATGCGTGGGTACTTGGGCCAGAATGCGCGCATAGGCTGTGGATGCCATCTGCGGCTGGCCAATAGCGCCGTATACCCGTGCCTGAAGCAGGCAAAGGCCGATGTGATCAGGAAACGCCTGCAATCCTGTCTCAATCTGGTGGCGCGCTTGGTCGGGGTTGGCGTGCTCCAGCAGGTATTCGGCGTATTGCATGCGCAAATCGGGATTGTTCGGTGCCAGCGTGACAGCGGTTTCAAGGCTGTCCAAGGCTGCGGCGTTGTCGCGGTTGTCCAGGGCAATCCGTGCGCGCAGGCCGTGCAAAACGGCGTCTTGCGGGGTCACGGCAATTGCGGCATCCACGGCTGTTCGGGCGGCCGCAAGGTCCTCGGCTGCAAGACAGGCGTTGATCCGCAGACGCAACAGGGCGGGCATGTCAGGCCACCGCACCAGCGCGGCCTCGACCTCGGTCGACGCGCGTTTCGTGTCGCCGGTGCTGAGCAGCGCCTGTATGCGGTTTTGTCGCGCGGCAGGATCGTTCGGTGACGTCTTGACCAGTTGCGTGAAGAACCGCAGCGCCTCGGAATGCTGACCCAGGTTGGCGCAAGACAGACCGGCCAGTGTCAACAGCACAGGCTGCGCGCCATTTGCCTTGATCGCAGCCCGCGCGGCCTTGAGACAGGCAGCAAAACGACCCTCTGCGAAGGCACGTTGCGTCTTGAGTGTCAGGTCGGGATTGGGGCGGGCCATGGCTGCAAACCGGTGAAATTCATACAGTATTCACCTACGCTGGCCTTCAGATCTGTACAAGGCTTGGCCACCGACAAAAGGCAGCGTAGATTGCACGCCATGTGTGGACGCATTGCTGTAACCCTGCCGACCGACGCGATGGCGCAACTGTTTGCTGCAGCGCCTGCGAATGATGTGCCGCCGGTGCCCAACTATAATGTCTGTCCCACGGACCCTGTGCACGTGATCCGCAGTGATGGAAGCCAGCGGTCGCTGGGGGCGATGCGTTGGGGTTTTATCCCGCAATGGTACAAGAAACCGAATGACGGACCGCTGTTGATCAACGCGCGGGCCGAAACCATCGCTGATAAACCCGCCTTTCGCAGCGCCTGTCGCGACCGGCGCTGTGTGGTGCTGGCCACCGGCTTTTATGAATGGACCAAGGATGCCGATGGCAATCGCTTGCCGTGGTATATCACCCGCCGCGATGGTGCGCCGTTGACCTTTGCTGCCATCTGGCAGGACTGGGACGGGGGTGACACGCAGTTGCGGACCTGCGCCATTGTCACCACCGGGGCGAATACCGCGATGTCCGCGATCCACCACCGGATGCCCGTGGTGCTGGAGCCGCGGCAACTGTCGTTGTGGCTGGGAGAGGAGGGCAAGGGCGCTGCCCGCCTGATGCAGCCCGCCCCCGAGGACACGTTGCAGATGCACCGCGTGGGCACGGCCGTGAACTCGAACCGCGCCGCTGGTCCGGAGTTGATCGAGCCCTTTGACTGAAACGCCGAAAGGCCCACTTGTCTACATGACAAGCAGGCCCCGGAGCGTGTTGCACTGTACGGTATCAGTTGCCGAGTGGCGGCGCGCTGAAGCTGATTGCGCCCGAAGCATTCGCGATGGCTTCTTCGTCGGCACCTTCGGCCAGGATCAGGCTGAAATCGTTTTTCATGCCTGAAAACACGGTAAAGGTTTCTTCGCCCTCGACCGCGATGGGGCCGACGGTCCAGTTTTCGTCCTTGGCCACGATCGACTGTTCGGTCTCGGATGCGTTGACGAAACGGACGATGTCGCCCGGCTCGGCATAGGTGACGCGGGGAAAGAAGGATTCGCCCAGCACCATCACAGTATGTTCGTGCGCGCCATCGGCAAAGGCGGCAGGGGCCATGATCGCGCCGAACGCGGCGGCGAGGGCCAGTTTTTGAATAGAATGCAGCATAAATGCTCCTGTTTGGTCCGGCCCCACCCGAAAACACTGTCCGCAGCCCTAGATGGCAAATGCGGCGCAAATACGGCGCGGGCGGGTCAGGCGCGGGGCATTGGTTCCATGTCTTGGCTGGCCTGTTCGCCCAACCACGCACGAAAGGACCGCAAGGCAGCCTGGGTGGCGCGGTCAGAGGGCCAGACAAGGTAATAGGTGCCGATGCTTTGCGAGGTTTGCGCAGACGCCAGTGCCAGTTGCCCGCTGTCCAGATAGGGTTGCGCCACGAAGGTGGGCAGCAAGGCGATGCCCATGCCGTGGATCGCCGCCTGCGCCATGGTCGAAAACTGGTCGAACTGCATCCCTGCACCCAACGCCCCCGTCCATCCCTGTGCCGCCAGCCAGCGCGCCCAACCCTTGGGCCGCGTTTCCAGGTGCAGCAGGGGCTGGGCCGCAATCTGGGCGGTGGTGGCCTGTTGCAGCAGCCCCGGGGCACAGACCGGAACCACCGTTTCGGGCATCAGCGGCAAATGGTCGGCCCCGGGCCAGTCCTCGCGGCCAAAGTGGATGGCCGCATCGAACCGGCTGGCGCGGAAATCGAACGGGGCCAGGCGGGTGGACAGGTTCACGGTGACTTCGGGGTGGGTGCGGGCAAAGTCCTGTAAACGCGGGGCCAGCCAGTGCATTCCGAATGCAGGCAGGATCGCAAGGTTCAGCGTGCCGCCGTCCGGGTTCGTCCGCGCCGCCACTGATGCCGCCGCCAGCCTGTGCAGGATCTCGCGCACGGTGCGCGCATACTCGCGCCCCACCGGCGTTAACACCAGCGCGCGCCCCTCGCGCTGAACCAGCGCCGCACCGATCTGCGTCTCAAGGCTGCGCAACTGGCGGCTGACACCGCTTTGGGTCAACGACAGCTCTTGTGCGGCGGCCGTGGCGGACCCCAGACGGGCCACCGCCTCGAAGGCCATCAGCGCACCGGTCGAGGGCAGGAAACGGCGGGGGGCGATCATCTATGACTAATCCTCATGTGTTGCAGGACGGAAGATTGTTAGAACTTGCCGCGTTTCTTTGCAATACTGGGTGGAATTCAACAGATTCGAGAAAGAGGTCCATCATGAATGCAGAAACCCCGATCCTGAAAGCCAAAGACGCCCCCGATCTGGGCAGCTTCGACTGGGCCGATCCGTTCCGTCTGTCGCAACAGCTGACCGAAGACGAACGCATGATCCAGGACAGCGCCGCGGCCTATGCCCGCGAAAAGCTGGCCCCGCGCATCATCGACGCCTTTGCCAACGAAACCTCAGACAAGTCGATCTTTGCCGAAATGGGCGACATGGGCCTGCTGGGCGTAACCCTGCCCGAGGAATACGGCGGCCTGGGCGGCTCGTACGTGTCTTACGGTCTGGTCGCACGCGAGGTCGAGCGGATCGACAGCGGTTACCGGTCGATGATGTCGGTGCAATCCAGCCTGGTGATGTATCCGATCTACGCCTACGGGTCGGAAGAGCAGCGCAAGAAATATCTGCCGAAACTGGCCAGCGGCGAATGGGTTGGCTGCTTTGGTCTGACCGAACCTGACGCAGGGTCCGACCCCGCGGGCATGAAAACCCGTGCGGTGAAAACACCCACAGGCTACAAGCTGACCGGCTCGAAAATGTGGATTTCCAACGCGCCGTTCGCGGATGTGTTCGTGGTCTGGGCCAAGTCGGAAGAGCACGGCGGCAAGATCCGCGGCTTTGTCCTGGAAAAAGGCATGAAGGGTCTGAGCGCCCCCAAGATCGAAAACAAGCTGTCCTTGCGTGCCTCGATCACCGGTGAAATCGTCATGGACGGTGTCGAGGTCGGTGACGACGCGCTGTTGCCCAACGTGCAAGGTCTGAAAGGCCCCTTCGGTTGTCTGAACCGTGCCCGTTACGGGATTAGCTGGGGCGCGCTGGGCGCTGCCGAATTCTGCTGGCACGCCGCGCGCCAGTACGGTCTGGACCGCAAGCAATTCAACAAACCGCTGGCCGGCACGCAGTTGTTCCAGAAGAAACTGGCCGACATGCAGACCGAGATTGCACTGGGCTTGCAAGCCTCGTTGCAAGTGGGTCGCCTGATGGATGCCGCCCAAGCCGCGCCCGAGATGATTTCCATCGTCAAGCGCAACAACTGCGGCAAGGCGTTGGACATTGCCCGCATCGCGCGTGACATGCACGGCGGCAACGGCATCTCGGGTGAATTCCAGGTGATGCGCCACGTGATGAACCTTGAGACGGTCAACACCTACGAGGGCACCCACGATGTGCACGCCCTGATCCTGGGCCGCGCCCAAACCGGCATTCAGGCGTTCTTTTAAGCCTGCACGCTTTGAAAATTGAAACAACAGATGCGGGGGCCACAGTGCCCCCGTTTCTTTTGGCTATAAATATCCATGCCGACGCTTTCAGTTGCCCGCTGGCTCTGGTGAAACGCACATCATCCGCTAAGCTGCGCCTCGGCGATGGTGACGGGCACGGCCATGATGGTCGACGGAGGTTGGACAGCGGACTGATGGGGAAACAGATGATATTTGACGGGCACAACGATGCGTTGATGCGGTTGTGGAAGCACCAAGGCGACCCCGTGGCGCATTTTGCGACCGATGCAGGCCACGTGAACGCCGCCGCCTGCCGCGCGGGCGGGATGGGCGGCGGGTTCTTTGCCATCTACAGCCCTGCCAGCCGTGCCCCGCATGCGGGCAACACCGAGGTCACGGCCATCGAGCTTGAACCCCTGGACGATCCGCTGGATCAGGGATGGGCCTTGCAGGCAGCGATGGGGCAGGCGGGGATCGCCTTGCAACTGGCCAATGCGGGCCTGATCGAAATTGTCACGCAGCCCGACCAGCTTGCGCGCGCTTTCATGGGCGATGCGTTGGCCTGTATCCTGCATCTGGAGGGCGCGGATTGCATCGACGCCGATCTGTCGGCGCTGGATGTGCTGCATGGTGTCGGCCTGCGGTCGCTGGGACCGGTCTGGTCACGCAACAACATTTTTGGCCACGGTGTGCCATTTGGCCACTTCCGTGATCCTGATCAGGGCCCGGGCCTGACCGACGATGGCAAGCGTCTGGCTGCGCGGTGCGGCGAATTGGGGATCATGCTGGACACCAGCCACATCACCCTGAAAGGGTTCGAAGACATTGCAAACATGGGCCAGCCCGTTGTTGCCACCCACTCGAACGCATGGGCGCTGTGCCCGTCCACGCGCAACCTGACCGACGCGCAATTGCAGGTCATTGCTCAAAGCGGTGGCATCGCGGGGCTGAACTTTGCGCCGCCGTTTCTCAGCGACGAGGGCTGGAAGGCGTGGCGCGTGGGGCTGGATGCCTGCATTCGCCATCTGGATTATATGGTTGAGCATCTGGGCGAGGATCACGTGGCGCTGGGCAGCGATTTCGACGGCGCGCGGATGCCCGACGGGATCGCGTCGGCAGCCGACTTGCCAGTGTTGGTCAAGGCGATGGAAGACGCAGGGTTTGGCGCGGAATTGATCGCCAAGATCTGCCACGAAAACTGGCTTGGTTTTCTGGGTCGGCATCTGGAAAAAAGCGCATGAAGGTGCTGCATCCCGATTGGGAATACGTGGCCGACGGTGTTATGGGCGGCGTGTCGCGCGGACAGGCGGGTCCAGCGCAGGTCGCGGACCGCGCGGCCATGCGTTTGACGGGCGCGGTCAGCACGGACAATGGCGGCGGATTTATCCAGATGGCGTTTGATCTGGCAGAAGATGCTGGCGGATGGACCGGTCTGGAACTGGACGTTTACGGCAACGACGAACGCTATGACCTGCGTCTGCGCACCACGCGGTTGACCCGTGCGTGGCAGTCGTTCCGCACCGAATTCGTGGCGACGGCGGCGTGGACCACGATCAAGGTGCCTTTTGATGCGCTCGAAGCCTATCGGACGGACGCCAGTTTCGATGCGTCCGAGTTGCGCCGTGTCGGCGTGGTCGCCGTGGGTCGTGAATTCGCGGTTGATGTGGCGGTCAGTGGCGTGCGGTTGTACTAGGGTCCTGACCCTAGGTCTTTGGCGCGGGCGCGCCGCCCTCGAATGCATTGCCATTCACATAGTCACAGGGCGCTTCCTGCATTTCCAGATGCAGGCCGGTGCCGATGTAGGGATTTGCGCGCGCCAGCTCCTCGTCCACCTCGATCCCCAGACCGGGCGCGTCTGATGGCGTGACAAAGCCGTCCTCGACGCGGATGCTGCCCTTGATCAGCGCATCGTGGAACGGGGTTTCGATGGTTTCGCACATCAGCAGGTTGGGGATGGACGCGGCCAGTTGCAGGTTGGCGGCCCATTCGATTGGCCCTGCGTAAAGATGCGGCGCGAGTTGCGCATTGTACACCTCGGCCATTGCCGCGATTTTCTTGACCTCCCAGATGCCGCCCGCGCGGCCCAGGGCCGGTTGCAGGATGCTGGCCGCACCGCTGCGCAGGATCGGGGCGAACTCGGCCTTGGTGGTCAACCGTTCGCCGGTGGCCACGGGAATGCCCACGGCGCTGGCCACGGCGGCCATCTGCGCAGGATTGTCCGGCGGAATGGGTTCTTCGTACCACAGCGGGCTGTAGGGTGCGATCGCACGGCCCAGCCGGATGGCACCGGCGGTGGTGAACTGCCCATGCGTGCCGAACAGCAGATCGGCGCGGTCGCCGACCGCGTCGCGGATCGCCTTGCAAAAGGCGACTGACTGGCTGATGTCGCTCATCGCGGGCATGTGGCCGCCGCGCAGGGTATAGGGACCGGCGGGGTCGAATTTGACCGCCGTATATCCCCGCGCCACGCAATCTGCGGCGGCTTCGGCGGCCATCTGGGGCGAGGTCCAAAAGGCCGGCAGATCATGCTGGGGAAGGGGGTAGAGATAGGTGTAGGCGCGAATGCGGTCGTTCATCCGCCCGCCGATCAGCGCGTGCACAGGCCGCCCGCGATCCTTGCCCAAGATGTCCCAACACGCGATTTCCAGCCCTGAAAACGCCCCCATCACGGTCAGGTCGGGCCGCTGGGTGAAACCGGCCGAATAGGCGCGGCGGAACATCAGTTCGATATTCTCGGGGTTTTCGCCCTGCATATGCCGCGCGAACACGTCCCCGATCACCGCCTGCATGGCGTCAGGTCCGACCGAGGCCGCGTAACACTCACCCCAGCCGACGATGCCAGTGTCGGTGGTCACCTTGACCAATATCCAATAGCGCCCGCCCCAGCCCGGAGCAGGCGGGGCCGTGATGATAATATCAAGGTTTTGCAGCTTCATGCGGGGTGGTCCTTCATCTTGCCTATAAACTCCGGGGTCGGAGTCAAAATCGGGGGCAGAGCCTTGGTCGGTCAGCGTCCCTTGCTTACCGGTTAAACACGATCACATTGCGCCGCGCAGTTCCAGTCTTGGTGTCGGCCATCGCCTCGTTGATCTGATCCAGCGTCCAGCGCCCGGAAATCAGCTCGTCCAGTTTCAGACGCCCCTGTTCGTACAGGTCCAGCATCCACGGAATGTCGCGCTGGATCACCACGTCGCCCATTTTCGAACCGATCATGCCCTGACCTGCGGCGGCCAGATTGACCGGCTGGTAGGTGGCCTCGCCGCCGACATGGGGCATTCCGACCATGATCACCTTGCCGCCTGTGGCCAGATAGTGCGGGGCCTGATCATAGGCCGGAATGGCACCCACGGTGACGATCACCGCGTCTGCCCCGCGCCCGCCCAAAGCCTTGCGCGCGGCCAGCCATGGTGCCTTGTGGGTCGCCAGCACGCCATGGGTCGCGCCGAATTCCTGTGCCACCTGCAGCTTCTCGTGGCTCATATCCACGGCCACGATACGCCGTGCGCCTGCAATCCGTGCGCCCTGTATGGCGTTCAGGCCGATGCCGCCTGCGCCGATCACCACCACGTCCTGCCCTGCACGCAGGTGGGCAGAATTCACCACGGCCCCCACGCCGGTGATGACGCCGCAAGCCACCAGCGATGCGACATCCTTGGCGATTTTGTCCGAGATGCGCACAACCTGCCGCTGGTCCACCACCACCTTTTCGGCAAAGGCACCGGTGGCCATCGCCTGATGCAGCTTGCCCCCGTCCGGCAGGGTGATCGGCCCCATGTCGCCGTTGTAGGGCGTCTCGCAGGACACCGGACTGCCGCCTGCGCAGGGTGCGCACGACCCGCATGCACGGATCAGCGTGACAACCACGCTGTCGCCTTCGGACAGGCCGGTGACACCTGTGCCAATCGCGCTGATGCGCCCTGCGGCCTCGTGGCCATAGACGGCGGGCAAGCTGCCGCCCCATGCGCCTTCGGCATAGGAGATGTCGGAATGACAAATTGCCACCGCGTCGACGGTCACTTCGACCTCGCCCATTTCGGGCGCGCGCAGGTGGATGTCTTCGATGAGTAACGGGTCGCCAAAGGCATGGCAGACGGCGGCTTTGATGGTTTGCATGTGATTGTCCTGATGGCAGAGCGGTCAGCTGAGGGTGCTGGGGGCAGAAGGGTGGCGCATGTCGGAAACCGACGCTTTGGTGGTCTCTCTGCGCCAGTTCGGGCCAGTAACGTCAGGTGATCCGCGCACCGCGCAGGGGACGCAGGTAGATCATCAGGGCCAGCGCTGTCAAAGCCGCCGACAGCACAAAGGGCGCGCCGGGTGCATGGACGGGGGCGTCGTCGGCGGTAAAGCTGTAAAACACCGATGTCATCACCATCGGTGACAGGATCATCGCCAGCGCATTGACCGACACCATCGCGCCTTGCAGCTCGCCTTGTTGGTCGTCGCCCGTGGCCTTGGACATGATCCCTTGCAGCGCGGGGGCGATCACCCCGCCCAAGGCCGCAATCGGCGTCAGGATCAGTGCGACCGTGCCCGATGTGACCAGTGCGATGGCGATATAGCTGACGATGGTGAACAGCAGTCCGTAGACGATTGTCCCGCTTTCGCCAAACCGGCGCAGGGTGATGCGGATCAGGCCGCCCTGGACCACGGCCATTGATATTCCGAACAGCCCCAGGCTGAGGCCGATCACAGCGGGCGACCAGCCAAAGCGGGCGTGACCGAAATAGGCCCAGACCGTCGGATAGACGATAAAGGCGAATTGGTAGATGAAATATACCACCAAAAGCCGTCTGATTTGTGGAAGCCTTCCAAGAGCGCGCAGGGTGCCCAGCGGATTTGCCCGCCGCCACGAAAACGCGCGGCGGATGCGGTCGGTGACCGTCTCGTGCAGGACGAACCAGCCAAATAGCGCGTTCAGCCCCGCCAGAAACGCCGCCGCCCAGAACGGTGCGCGGGTGCCGTATTCGGCCAGCAGTCCGCCGATCAGCGGCCCCAGCACGAATCCGATGCCAAAGGCGGCGCCGATCAGGCCGAAGTTCGCGCTTTTGTCCTCGGGTGCAGACAGGTCGGCCATACAGGCATTGGCGGTGGACTGGGTCGAGGCCGCGACCCCGCCGATGATCCGCCCCACCAGCAGCAACCAGATGCTGCCCGCCACGGCCATCAACATGTAATCCAGACACATCACCACCAGCGACAAGAGCAGCACGGGACGGCGGCCGAACCGGTCGGACAGCCCGCCGATGACGGGGCCGAACAGGAACTGCATTACCGCAAAGGACGTGGACAGCACGCCGCCCCAAAGCGCCGCTTGCGCCAGCGTGCCGCCCTGCACATTGCGGATCAGGTCGGGCATGATCGGCAGGATCAACCCGATGCCCATTGCGTCCAGCAGGACGGTGGACAGCAGGAAGACAACGGCGGGCCTCACGCCGGTGCTACGCGGTGGCGGCGCTGCGGGCGCGGCTGGCAAAGGTGCGGGCATCCTCCGCAGCAGTGCCCATTTGCGATGCCGCGTCAAACAGGCTTTGTGGCAGATCGGGGTACTGTCGCAGTGCGAGATCGGGCAGGGGCGTCTGGGTGTCCATCACCTGTTTGCACAGGGCCTTGGTTGCGGCTTGCGCTTCGGGGCGGGGCATCTGGTCGGCCAGCGCAAAGCTGAGCGTTTCCGCGTAAATCAGGCCCAGGCCGTCTTCGAGGGCGGCGTGCATCCGTGCGGGCACAGGGTTGATCCCCTGGGCCAGTGTCTTTGCGTGGTGCAAGGCGCTGGCGGTGGTCAGAACCACCTGCGGCAGCACCATCCATTCGGCAAACCACGCAGACCCGTCCCGCTGGTGCTGGTGTGCGGCGGCCTCTTGCAGCGACGCGCGCAGGCCCGCCATCTGGATGTTCAGCGCCACCAGCGCCGACGGCCCGACGGGGTTTTGCTTTTGCGGCATGGTGGATGACCCGCCCGCGCCGGACAATGCGACCTCGCCGATGCCGGACATGGTCAGACCCACCAGCGTGTCGCCCATCGCGGCCAGCGTTGCCGTCACCCGCGCCATCCAGTCGGCGATGCGCAACACCGGGCTGCGGTCGGTGTGCCAACTGTGGCCGGGGTCTTTCAGTCCCAGCGCCTTGGCCAGTTCCGCGCGGGTCTCGGCGGCCTTGGGACCGAACGCCGACGACGTACCGGCCGCGCCCGACAGCGACACCCACAGGCTGGCGTCGCGCAATGCGGGCAGGTCTTCCAATGCGGCGATCAACGGCGTGCCCCATTGTGCCAGAACCGCGCCCCAGCTTGTTGGCGTGGCGACCTGACCATAAGTGCGCGCGGGCATTGGCGTGGCGGCGTGATCCTCTGCGGCTTGGGCCAGCGCGCCCAGCAGCGTGCGAATGTCCGCCTCGGCCAGCGCCAGCGCCTGACGCAGGCGCAGCATCAGCGCGGTGTCGGCAATGTCCTGACTGGTGGCACCCCAGTGGGCGTATTGTGCGTGCTCGGGGGCCTCCATTGCTGCACGAAACGCCGCGACCAATCCGGGAACCGGAACACCGTTCTGCCCCGTGGCCACGCCCAATGCGCCGGGGTCGATGGCGACCTCAAGGCTGGCGCGGTGGATCGCGGCGCCGCTGATTTCGGGGATGACGCCCAAGGTGCCCTGGACCTTGGCCAAGGCCCCTTCGACCAGCAGCATGGCGCGCACTTCGGCGCTGTCGGTGAACAGACGCCCGGTTTCACCCGTGGCAAACAGCTGCCCGTACAGCGGGCTTGCGAAAACGCTGGCCGCCATCTCAGATATGCCCCGTGTCGCGCATGAACTTGGTCAGGATCTGCGCGTATTCCTCGGGCTTTTCGACGCAGGGCAGGTGGCCGGTGCGGCGGATGATCTGGAACTGGCTGCCGGGGATCAGGTCAATGGTTTCGCGCACCAGATCGGGCGGGGTAGAGCCGTCCTCGGACCCGGCAATGCCAAGTGCAGGCAGACGCAGCGATGCGGTGGTGGCGTAGAAATCGGTGCCAGAGATGGCGGACGAGCAACCGGCATAGCCTTGCACCTCTTGCCGGACCAGCATGTTGCGCCACAGCTCAAGGTCGGGCGTGGCGCGGAAATCGGACGCGAACCAGCGTTCCATCACCGCGTCGGCCATGGGGTCGATCCCGTCTTTCAGCACGGCGGCGATGCGGTCGCCCCACATATCGGCATTGCCGATCTTGGCCCCGGTGTTCGACAATACCAGCGCGCGCACCAGATCCAGACGCTTGACCGCCAGCCCCTGGCCAATCATGCCGCCGATCGATAGGCCGACAAACATCGCGTCCTTGAACCCGTGCATGTCCATCAGCTTTTCCGCATCCGAAACCAGCGACCCCATGGAATAGGGTGACGGCGGGCAAGACGACAGCCCGTGCCCGCGCTTGTCATAGCGCAGAACGCGCAGACCCGCCGGCAGCAGCGGCATGATCGGGTCCCACAGCCGCAGATCGGTGCCCAGCGAGTTGGCGAATACCACGGGTGCGCCATCTTCGGGGCCGTCGATACGGTAATGCAGGCGCACGTCGCCCAGGTCTGCCAGTTTCATCGTCTGTCTCCTTGTCCCAGCACCATATGTGCCATGATCTGTCCGTGGTCCGAGGCCAGTTTGTTATACGGCGCTTCGGCGTGGCTGCCATCGGTCAGGTGGTCGTTCAATACGCTGAAGTATTGCATTTCGCCAATGCTGTCCGGTGTGTCGGGCAGGAAATGCCGTGACATCAGAATTTGGTCAATGCTTTCGAACACGCCGCCAAAGGCAGAGGTATAGACCATGTCGCGCAAGGATTTCTTGACGAATTGCTTTTCCGCCGAATGCAGGCGCATTGCTTGGACCTGTTCGGTGATAATCTCGTTTTCTTCGTGCGAATACCGGTCGTTGGGGCCCTTTGCATCGTGGCGCAGCATCCATGAATAGTTTTTGAAGGGCACCTCGCCCGAGATGATTTCGGAACTGACCGCATTTTCACCGTCGTTGAAATCGCCGGTGACCATCACGGGGCGGCCCTGTTTCAATTCAGCCACGATGGCGCGGCGCAAAACCCACGCTTCGGTCATGCGGCGCAGCGCGGCACGCAACGATCCCATGGCGCGGCCCACGGGGTCGTAATGCACAAGGTCCTGTTCCGGCGCGAATTCTGCCCCCGGTGGCGTGATGTATTCGCCCAGCTTCGATTTCAGGTGGCAGTTGAACAGGGTGATGACCTGTCCGCCGGCGGGAATGCGCACCTTCAGGATCGGGCGGCTAAGCCGTTTGACCGTGTAGTGGCCTGCGTCATTGCCGCCGCCCAGGCTTTGCAGCGGGATGCGGATCGGCTCAGACAGCTCTTGGATGATCTCGGGCGCGCCTTCGAAGCCCAAACGCGACAGCACCGCCACGCCGGGGCGGCGTTCGCCTGCGGGGCCGTCATTCAGGTTGGGGGCAAAGGCCAATGCAGCCCCCGCGTAGGGCGTGTAGGCCAGTTTGCGAAAGATCGCCTTTTTGCGATAGGGCTTGTCCGATCCGGGAATGGACGCGGCATTGGCTGCCTGTCCTTCGGCATCGGCGGCGTTTATCACATCGCGCAGCGCCTCTTCCTCGAATATCTCCTGAAAGCCGATCACATCCGCATTCAGCGATTGTAACTGTTCGGCCATCCAGTCGCGTTTCCACGCGTATTCCTCGGGGGTGTAGCGTTGGAATTCGTAATATTCCTTATCCGGCCCGATCAGGTTTTTGACGTTGAAACTGGCGACTGTGAACCGTGTCATGTCAGCGTGTCCAGGGCGCGGGTGAACATCGGCGCATCGACGTTGCCGCCAGAAATGACCACAATCACGTCGTCGCCCGCGATTTCGTCGCGGCGCGACAATGCAGCGGCCAGCGCCACCGCGCCGCCGGGTTCGGCCACCAGTTTCAGGCGCAGGAACGCTTGGGCGACAGCCTGCAGGGCCTCGTCTTCGGACACGGCCAGACCCGGACCGCACAGTCGGTGCAGGATCGGAAAGGTAATGTGGCCGGGGGCGGGGGTGATGATGGCATCGCAGATATTGCCCGAAGTCTGCGCATTCCGCTCGATCCTGCCGCTTTCCAGCGACCGTTTCACATCGTCAAAGCCTTCTGGCTCGGCCGGGCGCACCCGCAACCCCGGCGCGTCAGCCTCAAGCGCCAGCGCGATCCCCGAGGTCAGACCGCCACCGCCACAGCAGACCAGCACATCGGCGGTTTCGATCCCTTGGGCGTTCGCGTCCTCGGCAATTTCCAGACCCACGGTGCCCTGTCCCGCGATCACCTGTGGCTCGTCAAAGGGTTTGACCAACGTCAGCCCGCGTTCCGCCGCCAGCCGGTCGCCGATGGCGTCGCGGTCCTCGGTGGCGCGGTCATAGGTCACGACCTCGGCCCCCAAGGCACGGGTGTTCGCCAGTTTCAGCGCAGGCGCGTCCGATGGCATGATGATGACCGACGGCACCCCGTGTTGCGATGCTGCAAGGGCGACGCCCTGCGCGTGGTTGCCGGATGAAAAGGCGATGACCCCCTTGGCGCGCGTCTGCGCATCCAGCGCCGACAGGGCCGACCACGCGCCCCGAAACTTGAAGCTGCCGGTGTGTTGCAGGCATTCGGGTTTGATCCAGACACGGCGGCCCGCGATCTGGTCGATAAAGGGCGAGTTCAGCAGCGGCGTGCGGCGCGCGTGGCCGTTCAAGCGGCCAGCGGCGGCGCGGATCATGTCGATGTTCATTGGATAAGGTCCAGCCATTCTTTTAACGCGGTTACCGCCGCAGGTTCGTCCAGAAACGGAATATGCCCGCGATCGGGCAGGTTGGCATAGATCATGTCAGGCCGCCGCGCGCGCATTTCCTGCGCCGTCTTGTCGTTCAGAATGTCGCTGCCTGCTGCGTGGATCAGGCACAGCGGCTTGCCCGCGAGATCGTCGAAAAAGGCCCAGAAATCGGGACTTTCGGTTTCATTGGCCACCGCGTCGCGCAGATGCGGGTCATAGGTCAGGTTCAGCCCGCCCGCGCCGTCGTCGACAAAATGCGTCTCGGCCTCTTCCATCCAGCGGCTGGCAGGCACGCCGATGAAGCCGCCCAGCAGGTTGGGCAGGATCAGCGCCGCTTCGGCGTGGGTGCGGATGCTGGGTTTGACGCCCAGATAGGCCATGATGTCCTTGATGCCATTGGGGTCAATCTCGGGGCCGACATCGTTGAAGGCCACGCCAAGGATACGTTCGGGCACGATCTGTCCCAGCATCATCGCATTCAGCCCCCCGCGCGAGGTGCCGAGGATCGCAGCCTTGTCGATGCCCAGATGGTCCAGCAGCTCGACCGCATCGCGGCTTTCGACGGCCAGCGTGTAGTTGCGCCAGTCCTTGTCAAACTCGGATTCTCCGCGTCCGCGATAGTCCATGGTGATCACGCGGTAGTCGTTCAGATAAGGCGCGACATAGCGGAAATCGGCGCCGGTGCGCCCAAGACCGGACAGACACAGGATTGGCAGACCCTGGCCTGCGTCGGTGTAATGCAGGCTTAGCCCGTCGGATGTGGTGAATGTGGCCATGTTAAACTCCGGCAAGGGCAGGGATGCCCGTGAGATCGGTCAGGATGGTATCGGGCGTGGCGGGCAAGCGGTCCACCGGGTCGCCTGCACGGTTCACCCATGCGGTGCGAAACCCGTAATGCGCGGCGGCGGCGGCGTCCCAGCCGTTCGAGGACACGAACAGCACGTCACTATTGGCGCAGCCGAACCGTGCCCCCACCAGATCGTAAACACGCGGATCAGGTTTGAAAATGCCCACGGATTCCACGGATAGGCAGTCGTCCAGCACCGAACCAATGCCTGCCGATTGCACCGCCCCGTCCAGCATTGCGGGTGATCCGTTGGACAGAATCGCCGTGTTCAAACCGGCGTCTTTCAGGGTCTTCAGCATGGCGGGCACCTCGGGGTAGGCCTGCAATTCCCAATACAAATCCAGCAAGCGCTGGCGCAGGGCCGGATCGCCGTCCAGCCCTGTCTTTTCCAAAGACCAGGCCAGCGCATCCTGTGTGACGGTCCAGAAATCGGTATGTGTGCCCATGACCGCGCGCAGCCATGAATAGTTCAGTTGCTTGGCCCGCCAATGTTCAGCCAATTGCGGCCAAGCCTTTGCAAGAGCAGGAAATTCCGGCTGTTCAGCGGCCAGACGCGCGGCGGCGGCCACGTCGAATAGCGTGCCGTAGGCATCGAAAACGCAGGTGGTGACGGGCATGTGTGTTCTCCGGTGACTGCACCGGCAGACTGTCACGCAGCACCCCGATGGAAAAGACGCAAAATCATCTGCTATGTTGCGCTTGGGGGCGGGGTTTACACTTTTCCCGCGCTATGTTGAATTAACGCCAACCCCGGAGCACCCGCGCAGACACGCGGCCTCTGTCAATTCCCCCCTAAAATTTGGAGAGTCACATGACCCAGGTCAAATCGGGCGATACAGTTCGCATTCATTACACAGGCACCCTGCTGGACGGCAGCACCTTCGACAGCTCGCAAGGGCGCGATCCGCTTGAATTCCAGGTCGGCAGCGGCCAGATCATTCCCGGTCTGGACAGCGCACTGCCGGGCATGGCGGTTGGCGAGAAGAAAGAAGTCAAGGTTGCCGCAGAAGAAGCCTATGGCGCGGTGAACCCTGAAATGCGCCAGTCGGTCCCGCGCGAAGGCATCCCTGCCGACATCCCGCTGGACCCCGGCACACAGCTGCAAATGCAAACCCCCGACGGCCAGGCGCTGCCTGTGACCGTGGTGGAAGTGGACGAAAGCACCGTCACGCTGGACGCCAACCACCCGCTGGCGGGCAAGGACCTGACGTTCGACATCGAGGTGGTTTCCGTCAACTAAGACGACACCTGCGGAGGGCGATGCAGCCCTCCGCTTTCCCATTCCCGCAGCGTCTGGCCGCGCCCGCGATTTACGCGTATGACGCAGGCCATGAGCACCCCTGATCCCTTTGAAATATTCCTCGTCTGCCCGCCCGGGCTGGAACATGTCCTGGCCACAGAAGTGGCCGAGGCCGGTTTTGATGCGCCTGTGCCTTCTGTCGGCGGGGTCACGATCACCGGCGGCTGGCCGGATGTCTTGCGTGCGAACCTGTGCCTGCGCGGTGCGGTGCGCGTGCTGGTGCGCGTGGGGCACTTCATGGCTTTCCATCTGGCGCAACTGGACAAACGCGCGCGCAAATTCCCCTGGGGCGACATATTGCGGGCCGACGTGCCGGTGCGCGTTCAGGTCACCTGCAAACGCTCCAAGATTTATCACGCCGGTGCGGCCACCCAACGGATCGAAACCGCCCTGCGCGACAGCCACGGGCTGACCCTGTCGCCCGAGGCCGAGATCGTCATCAAGGTGCGTATCGACGACAATGCCGTGACCATCAGCTTGGATACCTCGGGCGAGGCCCTGCACAAGCGCGGTCATAAAGAGGCCGTGGGCAAGGCGCCGATGCGTGAAAATCTGGCGGCGATGTTCTTGCGTCAATGCGGCTATGACGGCGCCGAACCCGTGGTCGACCCGATGTGCGGGTCGGGCACCTTCCTGATCGAAGCCGCTGAAATCGCCAGCGGGTTGCAACCGGGTCGCTCGCGCGACTTTGCGTTTCAAAAGCTGGCCTCTTACGACGCGGACGCCTTTGACGCCCTGCGCACGGACATGCCCACGATCACCGGCCCCGCGCGTTTCTTCGGATCAGACCGCGATCAGGGTGCCATCCGTATGAGCACCCAAAACGCCGAACGGGCAGGGGTCGCCCCGCTATGTCAGTTCAAGGTGCACGGCGCGGGTGAAGTCACACCGCCGGACGGCCCGCCCGGCCTGGTCATCGTCAACCCGCCCTATGGCGCGCGCATCGGCAACAAGAACCTGCTGTATCCGCTGTACGGCACTTTGGGGGAAACCCTGAAAACCCGGTTCAAAGGTTGGCGCATCGGCCTTGTCACCTCGGAGCCTGGCCTTGCCAAGGCCTGCGGCTTGCCATGGAAGCCCCAAGAGGCCCCCGTTGCCCACGGTGGTCTGAAAATCTGGCTCTGGCGCACGGACGCGCTGCGCTGAGCGCAATTCTTTTGGCTAAAAATATCCCGGGGGCGCGCCAAAGGCGCGGGGGCAGCGCCCCCGAACCCGAACCGATGCTTACAAATAATCCGGCTGCGGCATGCCCAGCACGTGAAACCCGCCATCGACGCGTATGATCTCGCCGGTGGTGCAAGCGCCCGCGTCCGATGCCAGATAGACCGCCGTGCCGCCCACTGCTTCCAGTGTCGCGTTGGACCGTAGCGGCGCGTTCTGGTCGGTGTGCTTGTAGGTCTTGCGCGCGCCGCCAATGGCCGCACCTGCCAGCGTCTTCATCGGACCGGGCGAGATGGCGTTGACGCGGATGCCTTCGGGGCCAAGATCGTTTGCCAGATAGCGCGTTGCGCTTTCCAGTGCAGCCTTGGCCACACCCATGACGTTGTAATTCGGCACCACACGGTTGCTGCCCTGATAGGTCAGCGTCAGCAGGGTACCGCCGTTTTCCACCATCAGGGGATGCGCGCGGCGTGCCACGTCGATGAAGGAATAGGCCGAGATATCCATCGAGTTCTTGAAGTTGGCGCGGCTGGTGTTCAGGAACCGCCCCGTCAGTTCGGATTTGTCCGAAAACGCAATGGCATGGACCACGAAGTCAATCGTCGGCCAGCGCGCGCCCAGTTGTTCGAACGCGCCGTCCAGGCTGGCGTCGTCGGTCACGTCGACATCGACCATGAAGTCCGACCCGACCGAGGCCGCCAGCGGCTCAAGACGCTTGCCGAATGCCTCGCCCTGATAGGTAAAGGCCAGTTCGGCACCGGCGGCGTGCATCGCCTTGGCAATGCCCCATGCGATGGACCGATCATTGGCCACGCCCATAATCAGGCCGCGTTTTCCTGCAAGCACATCCGACATTTTTGCAATCACTCTTTATATTTGGAAAGGATCATCGACCCGTTGGTGCCGCCAAACCCGAACGAGTTTGTCATGACGGAGTCCAGCCCTGCGTTCTCGACCAGCTTGGTGGCAATCTCGGCAGGATCCAGTCTTTCGTCCAGCGTCTCGACGTTGATCGAGGGGGCGATGAAATCATGTTTCAGCATCAACAGGCAAAAGATCGCTTCCAGCGCGCCAGCGGCCCCTTGGGCGTGGCCTGTCATCGACTTGGTCGAGGACACCGGTGGCGTGGTGCCGGTGCCAAAGACGCGGCGCACGGCTTCGATCTCGCCCACGTCGCCGACCGGCGTCGAGGTGCCGTGCGCGTTGATATAGCCGACCTTGCGGCCTTCGGGCAGGGTTTGCAGCGCCAGACGCATCGCGCGTTCACCGCCCTCGCCCGAGGGGGCAACCATGTCGTGCCCGTCGGAAGTGGCGGCAAAGCCGGTGACTTCGGCGTAAATCTCGGCACCGCGCGCCAGCGCGTGGTCCAGATCCTCAAGGACGACGATACCGCCGCCGCCCGAGATGACAAAGCCGTCGCGGTTGGCGTCGAATGCGCGCGAGGCTTTGTCAGGGGTGTCGTTGAACTTGGACGACATCGCGCCCATAGCGTCGAAGAGGCACGACAGGGTCCAGTCCAATTCCTCGCCGCCACCGGCGAACATCACGTCCTGTTTGCCCATCATGATCTGTTCTGCGGCGTTGCCGATACAGTGCAGCGAAGTCGAGCAGGCGGATGTGATCGAATAGTTGATGCCCTTGATCTTGTAGGCCGTCGCAAGGTTGGCGCTGATCGTCGAGGACATGCATTTGGGCACGGCAAAGGGACCGATGCGTTTGGTCGCACCTGTGGACAGCACCGTCTGGTGCGCTTGCAGGATGGCCGATGTCGACGGGCCGCCTGATCCGGCCACAAGACCGGTGCGCGGGTTCACGATGTCATCTTCGGTCAGACCCGCATCCGCGATGGCCTCGGCCATGGCGATGTGGGCGTATGCCGCCCCGGGGCCCATGAAACGCAATGTACGTTTATCGACCATTTCGGATGGGTCGATTTTCAACGTCCCTGCGATGCGGCTGCGGAACCCGTGTTCTGTCATCTCTTCGGATGCCACGATACCGGATTTGCCAGCCTTGAGGGCGGCCAGCACTTCGCTTGCATTGTTGCCGATGGACGACACAATCCCCAGCCCTGTCACGACGACTCGGCGCATGGTAAACTCCTTCAGACCTTAGACCCTTCCGGTTCAGCTCTCGGACAGAGCGACCTTCATGTCAGTCACTTGATAGATGGTTTCTCCGTCTGCTTCCACCCGTCCGTTCGCCACACCCATGGTCAGGCGGCGCGTCTGGATCGCTTTGGTGAAATCAACGTAATATGTCAGCACTTTGCGGTCTGGGCGGACCATTCCGGTCAGCTTCACCTCGCCCACGCCCAAGGCATAGCCGCGCCCCTGCCAGCCGCGCCAGCCAAGGTTAAAGCCGGTCAACTGCCACAGCCCGTCCAGACCCAGACAGCCGGGCATGATCGGGTTGCCGGGAAAGTGGCAGTCAAAGAACCACAGGTCGGGCTTGATGTCGAACTCTGCGACAACGTGACCTTTTTCGTGCAAGCCGCGGTCGCCCGAAATGTCTGTGATCCGGTCCATCATCAGCATCGGCGGTTCGGGCAACTGCGCGTTGCCGGGGCCGAAAAGCTCTCCGCGCGCGCACTTCAGCAGATCGTCGCGGTCGAAACTGGTGGGATAGTCGGACATATTTCGGAATTCCCTTCGCATTCTTGCAATTAAACCCCTCTAGCACCCACGCGCCCGTTTTGCCAAGTGCGCCGCGTCGCGGGGCGTACATGCCCTTGGGTAGGGTCTGGCGCAGTTGGGGCGCCGTCGTGGCGCGCGCAAGGGTGCGACAGCTTGACCGATGTGATGCCGTGCGGCCACGCAGCGCTGATTTCCGTTTGAAAATCACCCCATGCGCCCTCTATATAGGAAGAGTATCGAATTGAGGGCAGGCATGGCGCAGTCGCAACATGACATCGGAACCGATTGGCTGGCGGGGGCAGGATTGCGCCCGACGCGGCAGCGCGTGACGTTGGCGGCATTGCTGATTGGCGATGGCCAGCACCGCCATGTCACCGCAGAAAGCCTGTTCGAAGCCGCCAAGACAGAGGGCGAGGCGGTGTCGCTGGCCACTGTGTACAACACCCTGCGCACTTTTTGCGACGCGGGGCTGTTGCAAGAGGTCACCGTTGACGGCTCGAAAAGCTATTTCGACACCAACACCCACGATCACCCGCATTTCTTCTGGGAAGACGAGGCGCGGCTGAGTGATGCACCCTCGGATGAACTGGTGATCTCGCGGCTGCCCAATGCGCCTGCGGGTGCGGAAATTTCGTCGGTGGACGTGGTGATTCGGTTGCGCAAAAAGCCGTAAGGCGGCACGAAGGTGCAAAATAGTACCGGAAAGCCGCCACGATGACCCAAGCCCCTTTTATCACTCAAGAGCAGATCGACACCTATCGCCGCGATGGAGTTGTGCTGGTGCGCGGTCTGTTTGCCGACCATGTCGAAACACTGCGCGCCGGTGTGGCACGCAATATGGACGAGCCCGGCCCATACGCTTCGGAAAACAAGCGTGAGGGCGAGCGCGGGCGGTTCTTTGACGACTACTGCAACTGGCAGCGCATTCCCGAATTTGAACAGGTCATTCGCACGTCCAAGGCTGCCGACGTCGCCGCCGCCCTGATGGGGTCGGATCGCGTGCAGCTGTTCCACGATCATGTGCTGGTGAAAGAGCCGGGGACGTCGATGGCGACGCCATGGCATTCCGACGGACCCTATTATTTTGTCGAAGGACAGCAGGTTGTCAGCTTCTGGTCGCCGCTCGATCCGGTGACCACCGCCAGCCTGCGCTGCGTCGCGGGATCGCACCTGTGGGAAAAGGACGTGCTGCCGACCCGCTGGGCGAAGGGCGACGCGTTTTTTGATCCGGCGCCCTATATGCCGGTGCCCGACCCGGACGCCGAGGGCATGACGGTCGTGGAATATCAGATGCAGCCGGGCGATGCGGTGGCGTTTCATTACCGCACCCTGCATGGCGCACGCGGCAACACCAGCGACAGCCGCCGCCGTGCGTTTTCACTGCGGCTGGTGGGGGAGGACGCCCGCTATGTCGCGCGGCCCGGTCCCACGTCGCCGCCGTTTCCGGGGCATGACATGCAGCCGGGGCAAAGTCTGCGCGAGGACTGGTTTCCGGTGCTGCGCGGTTAAAACCACTGCCCCGGTTCCATCAGCCCCAGATCCAGCAACTGCCGTGAATGCCACTCAAACGGCGCCGAGTTGTGCCATTTGAACGTGGGAATATCGAATGTGCTGCCGGGATTGCGTTTCAGCGCCTTGGCGGTGCGGAACGATGCAATCGCGGCCGTGATGTTGTGGTGCCACGGGCAGGCAAAGGTGTTGTATTCCTCGACGTTGAACGTGTGGTCGTCGCGCAGCCGCAGTTTGGGGGCGGCACGGAATATCGCGATGCGGTCGATCTTGCGGCGCGCGGCGGGCACGTGTTCTTCATAGCGCCAGCGCAGGCCGCCGAAGAAATCCAGCTGTCTTTCCCGCGGGTGTCCGGTGGCCGGGTCCTTGCGGGCCAGCGCGTAATATCCCGAGCGGTCCAGATAGGCGTGATCCAGCGATACTGCGTCTGGATAGGTGTTCAGATCGTCCGCATAAAGGTCAACCACATAGGTCAGCATGGCGCTGCGCCGTTCCTCGGTGTGAAAGGCCAGCATTTCGCCTATGCTGCGGGTCTCGCAAAAGGGGTGGAAAAGGTATTCGGCGTTATAGCAATAGAACAGCCATTTCCCGATGGCCGCGTCATTGATCCGGTTCACGGCACGCTGGACAGCGCCGTCATGGGTGACATCATAGGTGATCCGGATGATGTCGTCGTCCAGATCACGCGGTAGCGTGAATTCCTGCGGCATGAACGCCAGCACCGTGGCAAAGCCCAACTGCTGGTGGTGGCGCAGGGTCGTGGCGACCTCGACATCGTCTTCGACCATGATCATGGCAATCGGACCTTTGGCCAGAACCGTGCCTGCGTCCTTCATAAAGTCATCGAGCGAGGGGTAAATCATTCCGGGGCCTGTCTGTTTTGTGCAAAGTCGGACAAACTGGCTCTCATTGCAAGATGCGCGCCTTGCTGATAGCACCCCGCACTGACCCCAGATGCCCGGATGCCCGTCATGACACAGACAAAACCCGCACCCAAGAAGCTGTTTATCAAGACCTACGGGTGCCAGATGAACGTCTATGACAGCGAGCGCATGGCCGAGGCGCTGGGCGGGCAGGGCTATGTCGAAACCGCAACGGCGGTAGATGCGGACATGATCCTGCTGAACACCTGCCACATCCGCGAGAAAGCGGCGGAAAAGATCTATTCCGAGCTGGGCCGCTACCGCGATCTGAAAGATGACAAGCCCGACCTGATGATCGGCGTTGCAGGCTGTGTGGCGCAAGCCGAAGGCGCCGAGATCATGCGCCGTCAGCCGCTGGTCGATCTGGTGGTCGGCCCGCAAAGCTATCACCGCCTGCCCGAAATGGAGGCCAAGGCGCGCCGGGGCGAGAAATCGCTGGATACGGATTTTCCCGAAGAGGACAAGTTCGAGCAGCTCAAGTCGCGCCCCAAGGCGGCACGCGGCCCCACCGCATTTCTGACCGTGCAGGAAGGCTGTGACAAATTCTGTGCCTTCTGCGTGGTGCCCTACACCCGTGGTGCCGAGGTCAGCCGCCCCGCCGCCCGCATTCTGGACGAGGCGCGCGCGTTGGTAGACCGCGGTGTGCGCGAGATCACCCTGCTGGGGCAGAACGTCAACGCCTATCACGGGGTAGGACCGGACGGGTCGGATTACACGTTGGCCAAGCTGATCTGGGATCTGGACAAGGTTGACGGGCTGGAACGTATCCGGTTCACCACCAGCCATCCCAACGACATGACGGACGAGCTGATCGAGG
Source organism: Sulfitobacter sp. (assembly GCA_034669925.1). Classification (GTDB taxonomy): domain Bacteria; phylum Pseudomonadota; class Alphaproteobacteria; order Rhodobacterales; family Rhodobacteraceae; genus Pseudosulfitobacter. Next base: position 1,333,297 of record JAXMOM010000001.1, on the reverse strand, counting down.
CACACGGCACCTGCGCCAAGCTGATGCCTTACCTGCATCTTCCGGTGCAATCTGGCAGCGACCGTATCCTGAAACGGATGAACCGCAGCCATACCGCTGACAGCTATCTGCGTCTGATTGAACGCATTCGCGCCGCGCGTCCCGACATCGTCATGTCCGGCGACTTCATCGTCGGCTTTCCCGAAGAGACAGAAGCCGATTTTCAGGCAACGCTGGATCTGATCGAAGAGGTTAAATACGGCTACGCCTATTCGTTCAAATACTCGACCCGCCCCGGCACCCCCGCGGCCGAACGTCCACAGGTTGACCCCGCCGAAGGTGACGCGCGCCTGCAACGCATTCAGGCGCTGATCACCCGCCACCAACGTGAGATTCAGCAGTCCATGGTGGGGCGCACGTTGAATGTCCTGTTTGAAAAGCCGGGCCGTCAGGCGGGGCAGATGGTGGGCAAGTCGGATTACCTGCACGCGGTACACGTCGAGGCCACCGATGTCGCCCCGGGCGACGTGCGCGCAGTCAGAATCGCCTCATCTGGCACAAACTCGCTTGGCGGTGTCTTGCTGGACTGATCTGCGCGGGTGTGTCCAATTTTCGACTAAATTGTCACTCTACCCTGTAAGTGTAGCGAAAATAGCCACAATATCTGGTTAAAGCGGCTTCACAGAGAGTTAAAATTTTCTTACTCTGAAACAATAATGGCAAAGGCCCGAGCTGCCAATTTTTATATTACCGGGGCTTTGCGGGGGAACAATTGATAAGGGACAGAGCTGTGGGTAACACACTTTCCAAAGCTGCCAGCGCATTTACGCGTGTGGCTGCTGCAATGGCCGTCGCACTTGCGACAGTTGTTGTTTCGGCGGCGGACGTCGATGCACAAACAAGTTCGCAAGGGGGGCGTGATCGCGGCCAGTATATTCCAACCATTTGGGTTGACCCGGACGGGTGCGAACACTGGGTCATGGATGATGGTGCCGAAGGTTACATGACACCGCACGTGTCGCGCCAGGGTATCCCGGTCTGCCGCCGCGGCAACGTCTGTGGCGTGATGGAAACCGATCAGTTCTTTGCCACCGACAGCTACCGCATTTCGGCCACGGGCAAACAGCGTCTGGCCCAGTTCTTCCAAAGCACCGGCGCCACCAGCTATATCATCACCGGCCACACCGACAGCCGTGCGTCCGACGCCTATAACATGCGTCTGTCGCTGAACCGCGCCAATGCGGTGGCTTCGGTCGCGCAATCCACCGGCGCACGTATTGCCGATGTGCGTGGTTATGGCGAGCGTATGCCTGCGGCATCGAACGGGTCTGCGGCCGGAATGGCCAAGAACCGTCGTGTCGAAATTATCTGTATCCGTTGAGGGGACCATTATCGTGAAACGCATTGCACTTTCGCTGAGCTTGTGTGCCTTCGGCCTTGCCGCCTGCGGCACCGGGTATTCACCTGACAAAACCGTCGACCGTGGCTTTGACCGCAAGGACCTCAGCCAGCTCAAGGCCGGCATCTGGGTAGACCCCAATGGGTGCGACCACTGGATCATCGACGACGGTCTCGAGGGCTATCTGTCCCAACGTCTTGATAAATACGGCAAACCGGTCTGCTCGGGCGTGGCTGACCCCACTTATACCGTGGGTGATTTCAAGCGCGGCTCCAGCGTTCTGGACCCGAACTAAGGCGACGCACCGCCTGCAATCGAATTCAAAGGGCCAGGGCGCAAACCGCTCTGGCCCTTTTTCCATCGGCGGCGTGAAATTCTTGTGAATTGACGTAAAAAGCGAACGGTCGCAGTTGCACAGCCCGAACAAACTTGCGACGCTACATCAGATCTCTGATGCAGGAGCAGGCATTGGCCACAGGCGCCCCACTTACCCCGATCGACACCGCCCCGCCAACCGAAACGCTGGTGGAATTCCCCGACAACCGATTGCTGATCGACCTGTGTGGTCCCTATGATCGCAATATTACCGCTATCGAATCCGCGCTCGAGGTGCAGATCGTCCGGCGTGGCAATCATCTGGCCATTCTCGGCCCTGCCGAATCCCGCGCCCGCGCGCTTGATGTGATGAACGCGCTTTATCTGCGGCTTGAGTCGGGCCGCGAGGTTGAAACCGGCGACATTGACCGCGAACTGCGCATGGGTGGTGGCACCGAGGACGTGCGCCGACCGATGCAGGGCGACCAGATGGAAATGCCGGTCGGGCACAAGGTTGAAATCAAGACCCGCAAGAAACCGGTGGAACCGCGCACCGAAGCGCAAAAGGCCTATGTTCAATCGCTGTTCGACAACGAACTGGCCTTTGGAATCGGTCCTGCCGGCACCGGCAAGACCTATCTGGCCGTCGCCGTCGGCGTGTCGATGTTCATCGGTGGCCATGTGGACAAGATCATCCTGAGCCGCCCGGCGGTCGAAGCGGGCGAAAAGCTGGGCTATCTGCCCGGCGACATGAAGGACAAGGTCGACCCCTACATGCAGCCGCTGTACGATGCGCTGAACGACTTTCTGCCCGGCAAGCAGTTGGCCAAGCTGATCGAAGAGAAACAGATCGAAATCGCGCCGCTGGCCTTTATGCGGGGCCGCACGCTGGCCCGCGCCTTTGTTGTGCTGGACGAGGCGCAGAACGCCACCACGATGCAGATGAAAATGTTTCTGACCCGTCTGGGCGAAGGTTCGCGTATGGTCATCACTGGCGACCGCACCCAGATCGACCTGCCGCGCGGGCAGCCATCGGGCCTGCAAGACGCCGAACGGCTGCTCAAGAACATTCCCAAGATCAGCTTTAACTACTTCACGTCGAAAGATGTGGTGCGCCACCCCCTTGTGGCGGCGATCATCGAAGCCTACGAGGCAGACACACAAACCGGCTGACCCTTCTTTTGGCCGTAAATATCCCGGGGGTCCGGGGGCTGGCCCCCGGAATGCGACGTGAACCACGTGATCGACATTGCCATGGAAGACCCCCGCTGGGAACAGGCGGGGCTTCAAACGATCGCGGATCGTGCGGCGGTCGCGACGCTGGCCCATCTGGACATATCGGGGGCGGAAATCGCGCTTTTGGCCTGTGACGACGCGCGCATTGCCGAGCTGAACGCCGATTTTCGCGGCAAACCGACCCCGACAAATGTGCTAAGCTGGCCGTCAGACGAACGCGGGGCGGAGGCCGAAGGCGACATTCCGCTGCCCCCAGAACCCGATCCTGATGGCACGCTGGAACTTGGCGACATCGCCATCGCCTATGACACCTGTGCCGCCGAAGCCGCCATTGCAGGCAAATCCCTGCCGGATCACGCCACCCACCTGATCGTGCATGGCATTCTGCACCTGTTAGGCTATGACCATGTGCGTGACGGCGATGCCACGGTCATGGAACGGCTTGAAGTCGAAATACTTGGCAAATTGGGTCTTGATGACCCATACTCGCCGCAATTGGCAGATCCCTCTGCTTGAACTGGATAAGGACCCGATGGGCGATAACGACGACGGATCGTCTGAGGCGGCGCAAAGCGCGCAGTCTGAGACAGGCACAGAACCCCCGCAGACCGACACGCCGAAATCCGGCGGTTTTCTCTCTCGTGTGTTCGAGGCGCTCAGCCCCTCTGACAGCGACAACGGTGATACCGGCACCGCTTCCGACACCCCTCCGAGCCGTAACGGGCACGGGCATGGCATGATCAACCTGCGCCGTATGCGCGTGGAAGACGTGGCCATCCCCAAGGCCGACATCGTGGCGGTGCCTTGCACCATCTCGCTGGACGAGCTGGTCGAGGTGTTCAAGGACAGCGGCATGACCCGTCTGCCTGTATTCGACGGCACGCTGGACACGCCAACGGGCTTTGCCCACCTCAAGGATCTGGCGCTGCTTTATGGTTTCAACGGGGACCGGGGCAAAGATTTCATCCTCGAAGACATGATTCGCCCATTGCTGTTCGTGCCGCCGTCGATGACCATCGGCGTGCTGCTGACCAAGATGCAGACAGAACGGCGGCACATGGCGTTGGTGATTGATGAATACGGCGGCGTTGACGGACTTGTGACCATCGAGGATCTGATCGAACAGGTCATCGGCGAGATCGAGGACGAGCATGACGTCGACGAGGGCCAGTTCTTTAACCTGGATGCCGGGGGTGACGGTTATCTGGCGCTGGCCAAGACGCCGTTGGAAGATTTCGAGACCGAGATCGGACAGTCGCTGACCGACCACGAGGACGTGGACGCCGAAGAGATCGACACGCTGGGCGGGCTGGTCTTTATGCTGGCGGGCCGCGTGCCTGCCCGTGGCGAGGTTGTGGTCCATCCCGAAGGCCCCGAGTTCGAAGTGATCGACGCCGACCCGCGCCGGATCAAGCGGTTGCGGGTGCGGTTGCCGGGGCAGGACGACGACGCATGATGATTGCCGCATGGCTTGCGGCGCGCGCGGTGTGGCAGTGGGTCTTGCTGGCGCTCGGCTGCGGGGCTGTCATGTCCCTGGGGCAGGCGCCGGTCGATCTGCCTTTGCCGATGATGCTCGGGCTGTTGGTCAGCTTTGTGTTCTATACAGGTGCCGCGCGCGCCGGTCGGGCAGGGCTGGTCGGCTTTATCATTGGCTTTGCCTATTTCGTGTTGACGCTGACCTGGCTGACCGAACCGTTCCAGATCGATGCGGCCCGGTACGGCTGGATGGCGCCCTTTGCGCTGGCGGGTATGGCGACCTTGTTGGCGGTCTTCTGGGGCGTGGCATTTTCGCTGGCACGGCGGCTGCGGGCCGGAGTGTTGGGCCTTGCTGTCCTATGGCCCTTGGCCGAACTGGCGCGGGGCTATCTGTTTACCGGATTCCCATGGGGTATGCTGCCGCAGGGGCTGCTGGATACGCCTGCCGCGCAGGCGCTGGCCTGGGTCGGTCCCTATGGTTTGATGCTGTTGCTGTGCGCGGGGGCCGCCGTGTTGGTGTGGTTGTTGGACCGCCCGCTTCTGGTTTTGCCGCCGGCGGCGTTGGCGCTGGCTGCCGTCCTGCGGCCTGTGTCATTGCCCGTGCCGCAGATGACGGGCCACATGGTGCGTCTGGTACAGCCCAATGCGCCGCAAGAGGAAAAGTTCGACCCAGAAAAGCTGCCCGTTTTCATGAACCGGTTGCTGAATGCCACGGCGGCGGCACCGCAGCCTGATCTGGTGGTCTGGCCGGAAACCGCTGTGCCTTATCTGCTGGAATACGCCCAACCCATCTTTGACGAGATCGCCATCGCGGCGCGTGGCGCGCCCGTGGTCCTGGGCATCCAGCGGCGTGATGACGACTGGTATTACAATTCGCTGGTGGTGGTGGACGACAACGCGCAGGTCACCGACACCTATGACAAATACCATCTGGTGCCATTTGGCGAATACATGCCGCTGACCGATCTGGCGTCCAAGGTCGGCCTGCGTGGTCTGGCCGAGGCGGCGGGCGGCTATGGCCGTGGGCCGGGGCCGCATATGATCGACCTGGGCGATCTGGGACAGGCGCTGCCGCTGATTTGCTACGAGGCGGTTTTTGCCCAAGATGTGGGCGCAGCACCTGTGCGTCCCGCATTCCTGATCCAGATCACCAATGACGCCTGGTTCGGTCAGCGCGCAGGTCCGCAGCAGCATCTGGCGCAGGCGCGGATGCGGGCGATTGAGCAGGGGCTGCCACTGGCGCGTGCGGCCAACACCGGCATTTCCGCCATGATCGGCCCACGTGGGCAGGTGCTGGCCAGTTTGCCGCTGGGCGTGTCGGGCCATGTAGACGCGATGCTACCCGCTGCTTTGGCACCCACGCTATACGCCCGCACGGGTGATTTTCCGCTGCTGGTTCTGCTGCTGATGGGGTGGGGCGTCCTTTTGGCGCGCCGCATTTCGATTGACGGCCCCCACCGCCGTCCATAAACCGGACGGGACGTGTCACAACGGCTTCCTGGCGTGACACATGATTTCAATGGAGCACTTCATGTCCCGACAGAACTATATCTTTACCTCGGAATCTGTTTCCGAGGGGCACCCTGATAAGGTGTGCGACCGCATTTCCGACGCTGTTCTGGATGCGCTGCTGACCGAAGAACCCGAAGCAAGGGTCGCATGCGAGACTTTTGCCACCACCAACCGCGTGATCATCGGTGGCGAGATTGGCCTGTCGGATCAGGAAAAGCTGCACGAATATATGGCGCGTATCCAAGATATCGCCCGCGACTGTATTCGTGACATCGGATACGAGCAGGACAAATTCCACTGGGAAACCTGCGAGATCACCAACCTGCTGCACGAACAGTCCGCGCATATCGCCCAAGGGGTGAATGCGGCCACGGACAAGGAAGAGGGCGCAGGCGATCAGGGGATCATGTTCGGCTTTGCCACCAATGAGACCGACGCGCTGATGCCGGCCCCGATCCTTTATGCCCACGCGATCCTGAAGCGCCTGGCCGAAGTGCGCAAGAACGGCACGGAGCCGACGCTTGGCCCCGATGCCAAAAGCCAGTTGTCCGTGCGCTACGAGAACGGCAAACCGGTGGGGGTGTCGTCGCTGGTGCTGTCGACACAGCACCTGGACCCTGATCTGACCAGCGCCGACATCCGCGCCATTGTCGAACCCTACATCACGGAAGTGCTGCCCGATGGATGGCTGACCGATGCCACCGAATGGCATGTGAACCCCACGGGCAAGTTCGTGATCGGCGGACCCGATGGCGACGCGGGCCTGACCGGGCGCAAGATCATCGTGGACACCTACGGCGGTGCGGCCCCGCATGGCGGCGGCGCGTTTTCGGGCAAAGACCCGACCAAGGTGGACCGTTCGGCAGCCTATGCGGCGCGCTATCTGGCCAAGAACGTCGTGGCGGCAGGTCTGGCGGAGAAATGCACGATCCAGCTCAGCTATGCCATTGGCGTCAGCAAGCCGTTGTCGATCTATTGTGACACCTTTGGCACCGGGGCGGTGAAGCCCGCAGCGATCGAAGCGGCCATCGACAAGGTCATGGATCTGACCCCGCGCGGCATCCGCGAACACCTGAGCCTGAACAAACCGATCTACCAGCGTACGGCGGCCTATGGCCACTTTGGCCGCGCGCCGGATGCGGATGGCGGGTTTAGCTGGGAAAAGACCGATCTGGTCGAGGCGTTGAAAGCGGCCGTCTAAGGGGGCGCTGCCCAAGTTTTTTATGAGGGGGGCGCTGCCCCCGCGCCTATGGCGCTCCCCCGGGATACTTGGGGCCAAAAGAAAGGGGCGGTGCCGGTGATGGCGCCGCCCTTTTGCGTTCAACTGGGGCTGAGGACGTGGATCTTGCGGTCGGCGATCATGTCCTTGGTCGCCCTGCCATAGTCTTTCATATGGGGCGCGACCGCATGGGCCATCAGCGCATCAAGGCTGGCCCATTCCTCGATCACCATGAACGTGTCGTCTCCGATGGGGGTCTGGAAGGGGCCGACATCGGGGGTGTCGGTGACGGCGCGGTAGCTGATACAGCCGTCTTCGGCGTGGACGGCGGGCACGTTGGCATTGAATTTTTCCAGCAGGTCAGCGCGCTGGCCCGATTTGGCGGTGATGACCGCAACGACGTGGACGTGGCTCATGGGGATCTCCTCTTTGCTCCTGCGCAGGCTATCAGCCTGCGGGACGCTGGGAAGCGATACGTTGCGTTGCGCATTTTGAAACTTGGCGCTAAACCGCCGCCATGAGCATATCCGAACGCCCCCACCGCAATTTTTATGGCCGCCGCAAGGGCAAGCACCTGAAGGCCAGCCAAGAAGGTTATCTTGACCAAGACCTTGCTGCGCTGTCGCCGGGGCTGGTGGATTGGGACGTGAACCCCGACCGCACGCCGCTGGATTTGCAGGGGTTGTTCGGGGGCAAACCTGTCTGGCTGGAAATCGGCTTTGGCGGGGGCGAGCATATGGTGCATCAGGCCGCGCAGAACCCCGACGTGGGGATCATCGGCTGCGAGCCTTATATCAACGGCGTGGCGATGCTGCTTGGCAAGATCCGCAAGGCCAAGGTGGACAATCTGGCGGTCTATCCGGGTGACGTGCGCGACATGTTCGACGTGCTGCCCGCGGCGTCGATTGACCGCGCGTTTCTGCTGTACCCCGACCCCTGGCCCAAATCGCGGCATCACCGGCGGCGGTTCGTGACGCACGAACATCTGGCCCCGCTGGTGCGGGTGCTGAAGCCCGGTGCGATCTTTCGCGTGGCGACGGATATTCCCGACTATGTGCGGCAAACGCTGGAGCAGGTCCCGGGGCACGGGTTTGAATGGCTGGCCGAGGGGCCGGAAGACTGGCGCGTGGCCTGGGATGACTGGATTTCGACACGCTACGAGAAAAAGGCACTGCGCGAGGGGCGCGTGCCGCATTATCTGACGTTTCGGAAAAAGTAGGGATCGGGGGGCCAAAGCGCCCCCCGAGTTCGTTTCACGTGGTGGCTATTCTTCCATGATCAGGACTGCCTTGGCGTTGGTGAATTCCAACATGCCAAAGCCGCCGTGCTCGCGGCCATAGCCTGAATCCTTCACGCCGCCGAAGGGCATGTTGGGTGTCGCCAAGCCAAAGCCGTTGATAAAGACCATGCCGGTGTCGAACTCGACCTCGGCCAGTTCCTGCGCGCGTTTCACATTGGCCGAGATAATGCCACCGCCCAGACCGAACTTGCTGTCGTTGGCGATGCGCATGGCGTCCTCGTCGTCCTTGGCACGTATCAGCGCGGCGACGGGGCCGAACAGTTCATCATCATAGGCAGGCTGGCCCGGCTGTACGTTGGCAAGAACGGTCGCGGGGTAGAAGAACCCGTCGCCGTCGGGCATTTCACCGCCGCAAAGAATTTCGGCACCTTTGGCCACGGATTGCTCGACCTGTTCGTGCAGATCGTCGCGCAGGTCCTTGCGGGCCATCGGGCCGATCTGTGCGTCCTTGCCGGTGGGGTCGCCATAGGTCACAGCCTGCATCGCCTTCACAAAAGCATCGCGGAAGTCGTCATAGACCGCGTCGGCCACAACAAAACGTTTGGCGGCCACGCAGGTTTCGCCATTGTTATAAGTCCGGCCGGTGGCGCAGATTTGCGCGGCTTTCTCGACGTCGGCGTCCGACATCACGATATAGGCGTCGTTGGACCCCAGTTCGAGCACGGTTTTCTTCAGCACCTTGCCAGCTTTGACCGCAATGTCGCGGCCTGCGGCGGGGCTGCCGGTCAGGGTAACGCCGCGGACCAGCTCATGCTCGATCACGGCGTCGGACTGGTCATGGCTGATGATCAAGGCCGAGAACAGACCCGCAGGCAAGCCTGCATCGGCGTAAATCTCGTCCAGCATCTGGCCCGAGCCTGCCACGTTCGAGGCGTGTTTCAGCAGCACGCCGTTGCCTGCCATCAGGTTGGCGATGGAATAGCGCACCACCTGGTAGGCGGGAAAATTCCACGGCTGGATGCCATAGACGATGCCGATGGGCGCATGGACCACGCGGCCACGGCTGCCGCTTTGTATCTCGCGGTCTTCGGATGCCAGCACGGTGGGACCGTTTTCAGCGGTGTAATCACAGATTGCGGCGCACAGGTCGATTTCCTGTTCGGACTGGCTTAGCAGCTTGCCCATCTCTTGGGTCATCAGCGCGGCCAATTCGTCCTTGCGGTCGCGCAGGCCCTGGCCGATGGCCTTGATCACTTTGCCGCGGTCTTCGTGCGACTTTAGGCGCCAGTCGCGGAAGGCCGTGTGGCACGCCCGGATGCGCGATTCCAGTTCGGCGTCGTCCAGATAGGTGTGGGTGGCGATTTTGGCGCCGGTGGCGGGGTTGGTGGTGTCGAATGTGTTGGACATGAAAGTCTCCTTCTCGTTGCAGGCTCAACGCAACGGGCAGAGGCATGTTCCGTGCATGGACGTGACGGAAACGAGCGGCTAAGACTTGCTGCGAACAAGAGACCAAGGAATTGCCATGTCCAGCCACGGTGCCCCCATCCCCATGACCTCGCGCGCCTGCGGTGCGCTGACCGGAACGGCGCAGGTGCCGGGCGACAAGTCGATCTCGCATCGCTCGTTGATCCTGGGTGCGATGTGCGTGGGTGAAACCACGATCACCGGTTTGCTTGAAGGGCAGGACGTATTGGACACGGCCCGCGCCATGCGCGCCTTCGGGGCTGAGGTGACGGACCATGGCGGCGGCAGCTGGTCGGTGTACGGCGTCGGCGTCGGCGGCTTTGCCGAGCCGGATCAGGTGATTGACTGCGGCAACTCGGGCACCGGGGTGCGGCTGATCATGGGGTGCATGGCGACCTCGCCTATTTCCGCGACGTTTACGGGGGATGCCAGCCTGAACGGGCGTCCGATGGCGCGGGTGACCGATCCGCTGGCGCTGTTCGGCACGCAGGCCGTGGGCCGGTCGGGCGGGCGCTTGCCCATGACAATCGTGGGCGCCGCCGAGCCTGTGCCAGTGCGCTATGTCGTGCCGGTGCCGTCTGCGCAGGTGAAATCGGCGGTGCTGCTGGCCGGGCTGAACGCCCCCGGCAAGACTGTGGTGATCGAGACCGAGGCGACCCGCGACCATACTGAGCGGATGCTGGCAGGCTTTGGCGCCGAGATCACCACCGAGATCACTGACGAAGGCCGCGTGATCACCCTGACCGGTCAGCCGGAACTGATGGCCCAACACATCGACGTGCCGCGTGATCCGTCCTCGGCGGCCTTTCCGGTCTGTGCGGCGCTGATCGTGCCCGGCTCGGATGTGCTGGTGCCCAACATCGGTCTGAACCCGACGCGGGCAGGGTTGTTCACCACATTGCGCGAGATGGGGGCGGACCTGACCTATGAAAACGAACGTGAAGAGGGCGGCGAGCCTGTCGCCGACCTGCGTGCGCGGTTCTCGCCCGATCTGAAAGGCATCGAAGTGCCTGCCGAACGCGCGGCCAGCATGATCGACGAATATCCGGTTCTGTCGGTCGTCGCGGCCTTTGCCAGCGGCAAGACGCATATGCCGGGCGTCAAGGAGCTGCGCGTCAAGGAAAGCGATCGGATCGACGCGATGAAAGTCGGGCTTGAGGCCAACGGCATCACCGTCGAGGATGGGCCGGATTGGTGGACCGTCACAGGACTGGGTCACGGCAATGTGCCAGGCGGGGCGACCTGTGCCAGCCATCTGGATCACCGGATTGCGATGTCATTCCTGGTGCTGGGCATGGCCACGCAAAAGCCGGTGACTGTGGATGACGGCGGCCCGATTGCCACATCTTTCCCGATTTTCGAGCCGCTGATGGGCGGTTTGGGTGCCGCAATCACGCGCAGCAATGCCTGAACCGTTGCCCCGCTGGTTCGGTCCGCTGCTGTGGGCCACGATGTTGCTGTTTGCGGCGATGGTCTGGACCACGACCCGCAGCCTGACGCCTGCGTCCGGGTGGTCGGTGTTCGATGCGCGGGTGTTCGGCTATGATCTGGACTATGCCCAAGGGTACATCGCGGCATTGCGCGACACCGGCGGGATCGACGTGTACTTGGGACGGCAGCGCATGCTGGACACGGTGTTTCCTGCGCTGCTGACGGCGGTCTTGCTGGTGGTGTTTCGGACGCGCTGTCGCGGGGTGTTGCAGATCGGGCTGGGCGCGTTGGCGCTGGTCTATCTGGGGGCCGATTATCTGGAAAACGCACGGGTTGCAGGTCTGTTGCGCACGGGCCCCCAGGCGCTGACGGCGCAAGCGGTCGCGGCGGCCAGCCTGGCCACCGTGGTCAAATACGCAGCCCTTGCACCCTGCTTGATCGCGGCGCTGGTGATCTATGTTCAAGGGCGTATCGCGCAATCGGAAGGAAGTTTATGACCGAACCGTTCACAATTGCCATCGACGGACCTGCCGCCGCAGGCAAGGGTACGATCTCGAAAGCTGTGGCTGCGCATTTCAACATGGCGCATCTGGACACGGGCCTGCTGTATCGCGCGGTCGGTGCGCGGATGCTGACGGGCGAGGATGCGGTGACGGCCGCCCGTGCGCTGGTGGCGGCGGATCTGGACAACGACAGCCTGCGCACGCAGGCGGTGGCACAGGCCGCGAGCCAGGTGGCTGTCATCGCAGAGGTGCGTGCCGCATTGCTGGATTTTCAGCGTGCTTTTGCCCGCAGGGCCGGGGGCGCGGTGCTGGACGGGCGCGACATCGGCACGGTGATCTGCCCGCAAGCCGAGGCCAAGCTGTTCATCACGGCCAGCGCCGAAGTGCGTGCCAAGCGGCGCTATGACGAGCTGGTGCAGCGCGGACAGCCTGCCGATCTGGATGCGGTCACCGCAGATGTCAAAGCGCGCGATGCCCGTGACATGGACCGCGCCGAGGCACCGCTGCGGCCCGCGGACGATGCGGTGCTGATCGACACCTCGGACAAGACCATAGACGAAGCGGTGGCTGCCGCTATTGCGGCTGTAAACGCAGCAAAAGGATAATCCGATGAAAATGCGCAAACTGGGGGCAAATGGTCCCGACATTTCTGCCCTTGGCTATGGTGCCATGTCCTTTGCCGACTTTTATGGCAAGGCGACCGAAGCGGGCAGCCATGCGATCTTGGATCTGGCACGCGATCTGGGTGTGACCCATCTTGATACGTCGAACGTCTATGGCATGGGCCAATCAGAAAGCTTTATCGGCAGCTATCTGGCAGCCAATCCCGGTGCGCGGGATGCGTTCCACATCGCCACCAAGGCGGCCATCTCGAAAGACGCCAGCGGCAACCGCTGCTTTGACAACAGCCCTGCGCATTTCGAGGCCGAACTGGACAAGAGCCTGAAGCGTCTGGGTGTGGATCATGTGGACCTGTATTACTGCCACCGCCGTCAGGCCGACATCCCGATCGAGGATGTCACCGGCACGCTGGATGCTTTGCGCCAGAAGGGCAAGGTCAAGGCAATCGGCTTTTCCGAAATCGCGCCGTCGTCCCTGCGCCGTGCGGCGGCAGTCGCTCATGTCGATGCGGTACAGTCGGAATATTCGCTTCAAACCCGCTTTCCCGAACTGGGGCTGGTGCAGACCTGCGCCGAGCTGGGCACCGCCCTTGTTGCTTTTTCGCCGGTCGGGCGCGGGCTGCTGACCGACACGCCCCCGACGGCGGAAAAGGCCGCAAGCCTGCCGTTCCTGCAAACCAATCCACGGTTTCAGGCGCCCAATCTGGAAGCCAACCTTGAAATCCTGAAAGGATTTCAGGCGCTGGCCGCCGATATGGGCGAACCCACGGCGGCGTTGTCGATTGCATGGCTGCTGGCGCAGGGTGACCACGTCATCCCGATTCCCGGCACCCGCCACACCGCGTTCTTGCGCGATCTGGTGCGCGGCACCGAACTGACCCTGACCGCCGACGACCTGGCCCGCATCGACGCGGTGCTGCCCGTCGGTTGGTGCCACGGCGACCGCTATAACGTGGATCAGTGGAACGGGCCCGAGCGCTATTGCTAGGGTAAGATGGCGCTTGGACCTTGCGCACAAGGGCCAAGCCCGCTATACGCGCGCCTGTCAGCAAGGTGAACACACCGCAAGGCATCGAGATGAGCAGGGTCGGAACTATCCGGCCCTCTTTGTTTTGCCGCTCGCCCGACCAACGAAACCCTCAAGACCGGCGGAGACAACCGCACGGCCCGAAAACAAAACGTAGATTAGGAAACCAGAGACCACATGGCTCAATCAACATCTATGGAGGAATTCGAAGCCCTCCTGAACGAAAGCTTCGAAATGGACACACCCGAAGAAGGGTCTGTCGTAAAAGGCAAAGTCATCGCAATTGAAGCGGGCCAAGCCATCATCGACGTCGGCTACAAGATGGAAGGCCGCGTTGACATCAAAGAATTCGCAGATCCCGGTGAACAGCCCAAAATCGCCCCCGGCGATGAGGTCGAAGTGTTCCTGCGTCAGGTCGAAAACGCGCGTGGCGAAGCCGTCATCAGCCGCGAAATGGCCCGTCGTGAAGAAGCATGGGATCGTCTGGAAAAAGCTTACGCCGACGACGCCCGCGTCGAAGGTGCGATCTTTGGCCGTGTCAAAGGTGGCTTTACCGTTGATCTGGGCGGCGCTGTTGCGTTCCTGCCCGGTTCGCAGGTTGACGTGCGCCCCGTGCGTGACGCGGGCCCGCTGATGGGTCTGAAGCAACCCTTCCAGATCCTGAAAATGGACCGTCGTCGTGGCAACATCGTTGTATCGCGTCGCGCCATCCTGGAAGAATCGCGTGCCGAACAGCGCGCCGAAGTCATCGGCAACCTGACCGAAGGTCAGACCGTCGAGGGCGTGGTCAAGAACATCACCGAATATGGTGCATTCGTTGACCTGGGCGGCGTTGACGGCCTGCTGCACGTTACAGACATGGCATGGCGTCGGGTCAACCACCCGTCGGAAATCCTGTCGATCGGTGAATCGATCAACGTTCAGGTCATCAAGATCAACAAAGAAACCCACCGCATTTCGCTGGGCATGAAGCAACTGCAAGAAGATCCGTGGGATCTGGTGGCTGCCAAGTACCCGCTGGAATCGGCACACACCGGCCGCGTGACCAACATCACCGACTACGGTGCATTTGTTGAGCTGGAGCCCGGTGTTGAAGGTCTGGTTCACGTGTCCGAGATGTCTTGGACCAAGAAAAACGTGCACCCCGGTAAAATCGTGTCCACCTCGCAAGAGGTTGAGGTCATGGTTCTGGAAATCGACGGCGCCAAGCGTCGCGTTTCGCTGGGTCTGAAACAGACCATGCGCAACCCGTGGGAAGTGTTTGCAGAAACACACCCCGAGGGCACCGAAGTCGAAGGCGAAGTCAAGAACATCACCGAATTCGGTCTGTTCGTTGGTCTGCCCGGCGACATCGACGGCATGGTTCACCTGTCCGATCTGTCGTGGGACGAGCGTGGCGAAGACGCCATTCAGAACTACCGCAAGGGCGATATGGTTCAGGCCGTTGTGTCCGAAGTCGACGTTGAGAAAGAGCGTATCTCGCTCTCGATCAAAGGCGTTGGCGGCGACAAGTTCGCAGAAGCGGTTGGCGGCGTGAAGCGCGGCTCGATCGTGACCGTGAACGTGACCGCGATCGAAGAAGGCGGCATCGAAGTGGAATATGAGGGCATGAAATCCTTCATCCGCCGCTCCGACCTGTCGCGTGACCGTGCCGAGCAACGCCCCGAGCGCTTTAGCGTTGGCGACAAGGTTGATGTGCGCATCACCAACGTCGACAACAAATCGCGCCGCTTGGGTGTGTCGATCAAGGCACGCGAGATCGCAGAAGAGAAAGAGGCCGTCGAACAGTATGGTTCCTCTGACTCGGGCGCATCGCTGGGCGACATTCTGGGCGCCGCGCTGAAAGGCGACGACGACTGATCCAGCCCTGCCTTCTGGCAAGTGCTATAAATTCTGACATAGGGCCCCGTATCTTTGGATGCGGGGCCTTTTGCTTGGCCGAATCATACTGCGCCACAACGTTGTGGTTTCGCGCGTTGTTGTGCCTTGTTGATGGGCAAGGGTGACAAAACGCGATTTTCTCACCCGAAACAGCGCCTTCGTCCTGCAAATTCTTGCCTGCCGGTTGCGCTACCTGTTTCCGCAATGGATTTTTGTTCCTATAATCAACTCTTGTGACAAGTGCGAATAACGCCCCGGGGGGACAAATATGATCCGGTCTGAACTTATTCAGAAAATCGCAGACGAAAATCCACACCTGTATCAGCGAGATGTCGAACGGATTGTGAATACGATTTTCGAAGAAATCACGGGGGCCATGTCGCGTGGCGACCGGGTTGAACTGCGCGGCTTCGGCGCGTTTTCCGTCAAACAGCGTGATGCGCGCGTCGGACGGAACCCAAGGACGGGTGAAACCGTTCATGTAGAAGAAAAGCACGTGCCGTTTTTCAAGACCGGCAAGCTGCTTCGAGACCGCCTGAACGGAAACGACTGAATGCGCTATATACGTTATGCCTGTATCGCGGTTTTCGCGATTGCTCTGATTGCCGTCGCACTTGCCAACCGCGAGGTGGTGATGCTGAAAGTGTTGCCGTCCGAAGTGGCAGGCTATTTCGCAGTGAACCCCTCGATCCAGTTGCCGATGTTTCTGGTCATTTTCATGGGCATTATCGTGGGCCTTCTGGTCGGCTTTGTCTGGGAATGGATGCGTGAACATGCAGTGCGCGCCGAGGCGTCGCGCAAGGCACGCGAAGTGCGCAAGCTTGAGCGTGAAGTGAAGCGCCTGAAAGGCGAAAAGCACGAAGGCAAGGACGAGGTTCTGGCCCTGCTGGACGAAGCGGGCTGACCGGATCATATGTCACCTGACATAGCTGTAAAAATTTGCGGACTGGGAACGTCGGCTGATGTCGCCGCGACTGCGGCGGCGGGGGCTGTCTATGGCGGGTTCGTGTTCTTTGCGAAATCACCGCGCAACCTGTCGTTTGACGCGGCTGCCGCATTGGCCATCGATGCCCCCGTGGGGTTGGCCAAGGTGGCGCTGACGGTTGATGCCGACAACGCGTTTCTGGATGCGCTGACCGCACAGGTGCCGCTGGATATGTTGCAATTGCACGGCCACGAAAGCCCCGCGCGGGTGACCGAGGTCAAGGCGCGCTATGGATTGCCGGTGATGAAGGCCGTGGGCGTGGCGGACGCGGCTGATCTGGCTACGCTGGACACTTATCTGACTGTCGCCGACCAGATCCTTGTGGATGCCAAACCGCCACGAACGGCAGAACTGCCCGGCGGCAACGGGTTGTCATTTGACTGGCGTTTGATCGCGGGCCGCCGCTGGCCGGTGCCGTGGATGCTGGCGGGTGGTTTGACACCGGACAACGTGGCCGAGGCCATTCGGGTGACCGGGGCGCGTCAGGTCGATGTGTCGTCGGGTGTTGAATCGGCTCCGGGCGTCAAGGATGCAAACAGGATTGCGGCCTTTTGCCGTGCGGCGCAGGGTGCTGTGGCGCGGACCTGACCGCCGGAAAGGGGACAGGATTTGGCGCGGCTTATTTTGCACATCGGACATGGCAAAACCGGTTCTAGCGCATTGCAATCGGCGCTGGCGCTGAGCACCGATGCGTTGGCGGCGCAAGGCATCGTCTATCCTGAACATGCCTCGTTCAAGCAGGCGCGCGCGGGGCAGATCACCGCAGGCAACGTGAACGGACGCACGTTGGTTTCCACGACCAGGGCCGCGTTGAAGCGCAACCAGCATGACGTGCTCTTGTCCAACGAAAGCCTGATCCACTTTTTCCTGAACGATCCCGAACTGTTGCCACAGGTCGCGGGGCTTTGTGCAGACTCCCGAGTGATCCTGTACGTGCGCAACCCCTACGACCACGCGTGTTCCGTTTATGGTCAAACGGTCAAACGCGGCGGGGCCGTTGCCAGCTTTGATAGCTTTCTGGCAAGCTATCCCACCCCCGCAAAGGTGCGTGCGATGATACAGATAGCGGAAAAAGCAGGTGTCCGGCTGACTGTTGTAAACTATTCCAATCACGCAGGCGACATCCTGCGCAGCCTGACGGATGCCTTGGGCGTGCCCGCCGATACGCTGACCCCGCTTGCGGGGGGGCGCGTCAACCGATCGCTCACACGTTCCGAGCTGGAGCTACAGCGTATGTTCAACCGCCACTGGGGCCGCCGCAGCAGCCGCTTTGTGTCGGATGCGCTGTGCAACGCATTGCCCGATATTCGCGCCGACAGGCCGGTGGCTTCGGCGCAGGCGCTGGACGCCTTCGTGGCGCGGCAGGCGCCCATCGTGGCCGAAGTGAACGCGCTGCTGCCACCGTCCGAAGCGTATACGCTTGAGGTGCCGCGAGATGGCGCAGAGGCTGACGTGCAGGCCGATCTGACCTTCACCCCCGCGCAGATGGAGGTGCTGGTCCAAGCCATTTCCGCGCGCATTCCCAACGTGCTGGAAAACGACCGCTGGCACCGGCTGTTGATCCGCCTGCGCGGCGGGCAGCATGGCAGTTTCCCGGGGCGAATAATGCGTATGATCCGTGGCCGGAAAAACGGCTAGTCCTTTACACGCAGGGCGCTGAAAGCTAGGTCCAAGGCTACACCAGACAGGAGCAGCCCGATGGCGAACGATCTCTTCAACTCTTTCATGACCGGCCCCGACGAACAGGGCCGCTTTGGCGACTTCGGTGGGCGTTTCGTGTCCGAGACGCTGATGCCGCTGATCCTGAGCCTGGAAGAAGAATACGAGAAGGCCAAGACCGACGACAGCTTCTGGGCCGAGATGAACGACTTGTGGACGCATTACGTGGGCCGCCCGTCGCCACTGTATTTTGCGGAACGGATGACCGAGCATCTGGGCGGCGCCAAGGTTTACATGAAACGAGACGAGCTGAACCACACCGGCGCGCACAAGATCAACAACGTGCTGGGCCAGATCATTCTGGCACGCCGCATGGGCAAGACGCGGATCATCGCGGAAACCGGCGCGGGGCAGCACGGTGTGGCCACGGCGACGGTCTGTGCAAAGTTCGGTCTGAAATGCGTGGTCTACATGGGTGCGCACGATGTCGAGCGTCAGGCGCCGAATGTGTTCCGTATGCGCCTGCTGGGGGCAGAAGTCGTCCCCGTCACCTCGGGCCGTGGCACGCTGAAGGACGCGATGAACGACGCGCTGCGCGACTGGGTGACCAACGTACGCGATACGTTCTATTGCATCGGCACCGTGGCGGGTCCGCACCCGTACCCTGCGATGGTGCGCGATTTTCAGGCGATCATCGGCAAGGAAGTCCGCGAACAGATGGATGCCGCCGAAGGGCGTCTGCCAGACACGCTGATTGCTGCCATTGGCGGCGGTTCCAACGCGATGGGGCTGTTCTTTCCGTTTCTGGACGACAAAGAGGTCAACATCATCGGCGTCGAGGCCGGCGGCAAGGGCGTGAACGCCAAGATGGAGCACTGCGCGTCGTTGACCGGTGGCCGTCCCGGCGTGCTGCATGGCAACCGCACCTATCTGTTGCAGGATGACGACGGTCAGATCCTGGAAGGGTTCTCGATCTCGGCGGGGCTGGATTACCCGGGCATCGGCCCCGAACACGCATGGCTGCACGAAATCGGGCGGGCGAAATATGTCAGCATCACAGATGTCGAAGCGCTTGAAGCGTTTCAGTTGTGTTGCACGCTGGAAGGCATCATTCCCGCGCTTGAGCCCAGCCACGCACTGGCCCATGTGATGAAGCTGGCGCCTACGCTGCCTGCGGATCACATCATCTGCATGAACATGTGCGGGCGCGGCGACAAGGACATCTTTACCGTGGCCAAGGCGCTGGGGTTCGAGATGGGGAATTTCGGCTGAACTGACAGCGGGTTGGGGGCGCTGCCCCCCGGCGCTGTGCGCCTCCCCCGGAGTTTATCTGTCAAGATGAAGTGAAGGCCTGCGTTTCAGGAAGCGTGGGCCTTTAGTATGTGCAGCGGCACGATGTCGAGCGCGCGCTGGTGGGTGGAGCTGAGCGCCACATCAGGGGCACAGCCTTCGTCATGCGCTTGCAGGAAACGGGCGGCGCACAGGCACCAGCTGTCACCGGGGCGCAGGCCGTCAAATCCGAACTCGGGGCGCGGGGTGCTGAGGTCGTTTCCGACGTATTTGGAATAGGCGAGGAATTCGGCGGTCATCACTGCGCAGACCGTGTGGCTGCCTTGATCGGCAGTGCAGGTGTTGCAATGGCCGTCGCGGAAAAAACCGGTCAGCGGGTCGGTGCTGCACGGGGTCAGCGGCTGGCCGAGTACGTTTACAGGATCGTCAGGTTCCATCTGTGGTCTCCGTGGCTCGGGTGATCTTGCGCAGCATATCGATGGTGGCATCGGTCACGCCCGCGTCTCGGAACTTGCGGTCGGCGGCGGTGACAACGATGACCACATCGGCAGCCTTGTCGATGTACAGATACTGGCCATAGACGCCACGCCCGGTGACCTCTTGGCCCGGTGTCGCGCCGACGGGCACCCACCATTGATAACCATAGCCGATCTCGCCCGCTGCGGTTTTCGCCGTGGGCCGGATCGAGGCGTCGATCCAGTCGGCGGGCACGATCTGCTGGCCTTGCCACATGCCGTCCTGTTCGATCATCTGGCCAAATCGGGCGTAGTCGCGCGTGCGCAGGTTCAGACCGCCCAGCACAAAGGCCACGCCGACGCCGTCGGTCACATAATAAGGCGCCGCCTCGACGCCCAGGGGGGCGATGATCTTGTCGGACAGCAGGGACGGGATGTCGCGCCCCGTGGCCCCGCGGATCACCATGCCCAGCACATGCGTGTCGACCGACGTGTATTGCATCTGCGTGCCGGGGGGCGTGAATGTCTCGGTCAGGCTGGCGGCAAAGTCGTCCATTTCACCACCCAATGCCAGCACGCGCCCCATGCGGTTGATGTCGCTGTCGTAGTCCAGATAATCCTCGTCGAAGGTCACGCCCGAGGACATTTGCAGCACGTTGCGGATGGTCGCCCCGTCATAGGCACCGCCCGTCAACTGCGGCGCGTATTTGGTCACCGGATCGTCCAGCGACGCGATGGTGCCGTCGGCGACCAATATGCCCATCAGGGCGGACAGAAAGCTTTTGGCGACGGACCAGCTGATGCGCAGATCATCCTCGGTCGTGCCAAGGTAGTAATCTTCGTAAACGATTTGACCGTCTTTCAGCACCAAAAGCGAGGTGACCGCACGGTCCTTGATCCAAGTGTCGGCCCCAGCGGGCAGGGTCATCTCGGCGTCGTAGGGCAGGGGCGAGATCGGCCCGTCGCCGCGCGGGATTTCGCGCGACAGGAAGGCGTCGTTCATATGGCTGAAATTGTTGACGATCTTGTCTTCGGAAAACAGGCTGTTCACCGCCAGGAGTCGGGTGATTTCCTCGCGTTTCCAGAAGCCTATGACAGCGGCGGCCAGCACCGCCATCAGCAGGATACGAAGTGCCCATTTCAGTAAGGTGCGCATGGTTGTCCCCTTGGCAATTGGGTCCAGTCAAACACGCAAAACGGGGCGGGGCAAACCCTATGTCGGGCCGGACCAGTTGACCCAACGTCCGTGAAAGTCGGCACGTCCCAGCGCCAGCCGCAGATCGCCGGGCCACAGTCGCAGGGTCAGGGCCGCGCCCACAGCGCCGGTCACATCACCGTCGGTTTCCATCGACAGCCACGCCAGCGGGCGGCTTTGGGTGGCATTCGCACCTGCCGCTTCGATCAGGGCCGTGCCGCGGGCCTGCGCGTCGGCGGGGAAGTATTGCCATGCAACGGTGTGCTGGATCAGGTGCATCTGGCCGTCCGGTTGGGCGGTCAGCCGGTGGTCCAGCCAGTCGATGGCGTCGCCGCGTGTAATCTGTGCGTCGAACACGGCGGCGGCGGCGCGGGTGCGGGCCAGACGTTCGGGTTGGTCGGCCCACAGATATGCTGTCAGACGCAGCAAATCGTCCGTGTCGCGCGGGTTCAACGGGTTCAGGTCCACGCCCGCGCGGCTGGCAATCCTGGGTGTTGTGGCAGGGGGCAGCGGGCCGGTCCAGTCTGGCGAGAGCGTGAGCGCGGGGTCGGCAGGGCCGAAGGTCGTGTTGCCAATGGCCAGCGCAAAGTGGTCCCACATCAGGTTCAGCCCGCCGGATGCGCCCAGCTCGCTGAGCATCACGGGCAGGTCGAAGTGCTGGCAAGCCACCCGTGCCCCCGCGATCAGGGCAGCGGAACGGCGAACCTCGTTGGTTTGCGGCGGGCTGTCGACCCAGTCAAGCAGGAAGGCCTCGTGATCGGCCAAGGCAGCCAGCACGGCATCGCGCAACGGGGCATCGGCGGCGGTGTGCGGCGGGTAGGCTTCGGCAAGCGCCAGACTGCGTCCCGACAGCACCAGCGCGTGCAATCCGCCCGCGACCCGCAACGGCAGGGAGTGCCCCGAGGGGCCGATGTCCCCGGTAAAGCTGGCCAGTTTTCGCGCCAGCGCACTGTCGGTGGGCCAGTCTGTTGCCAGAAACGTCAGCAGACGCTCCATAAAGGGTGACTCAAGCCGTGCACAGGATTGCGCCTGATTGCGGAAGGCGTCCGCGAGGCTCATTTGAAGCGATCGACAAGTTTTTGCAGTGCCGACCGGGGCGCTTCGGGTTCCGGCTCTGCTGTGGCTTTGGGCGCGGGTTTCGAGGCTTCAGCCCTTGGTCCCTTGCCGCCGGTGCCCGAGCGGGGTGGCGACACGCGCAGGGCCACGGCATTCATGAACTTTGCCGGATCGCCCTTTGCCAGATATTGCGCGCCATCCGACACGCCGCGCAGCACATCGTCCAGCCAGTCTTGATCGGCCTTGGCAAAGTCGTGCAACACAAAACCCGGCACGCGGTCCTTGTGTCCCGGATGGCCAACGCCCAACCGCACGCGGCCATAGTCGGCCCCCAGATGCGCATGGATCGAACGCAAGCCGTTGTGGCCCGCGTGTCCGCCGCCCTGCTTGAAGCGCACCTTGCCGGGGGCCAGGTCAATTTCGTCATGCAGTACGATCACGTCCTGCAGCTCAAGCTTGTAGAACTGCGCGGCAGCAATCACCGACTGGCCCGAATTGTTCATGAACGTTTCAGGCTTCAACAGAACGACGCGGTCGCTGCCAAAGCGGCCTTCGATCACCTGCCCCTGAAACTTGGACTTCCACGGGCCAAAGTTGTGATCCTGCGCGATCCGGTCCAGACACATGAAGCCAATGTTGTGGCGGTTGCCTGCGTATTTTGCGCCGGGGTTTCCCAGGCCAACAATCAGTTTCATCAACGGCTCCCTTGGATGTTGCGGCGCAGCATAGGGGCAGGGCAGTGGCGGGTCCAGTCAGGGTGTGGCAGGCAATTGCGGATCGGTGGTCTGCACCAGAGGGTGCTGGCACATGTGCGCCCAATAGCGGGCAAGAGGCGGGTAGCCTGCCAGCGCGCTTTGTCCCTGCGGGGCACGGGTGAAATAATCAATGATCGGGATCAGGTGACAGTCAGCCAATGTCAGGGTTTGGCTGTCCAGTATAAGCCCCTCTTGTACAAAGTCGCTCAGAACTGTCAGCACGGGGCCGGCGGCGGTCAGTCCGTTTGCAATCTCCTGCGGGTCCGGCGCTTCGTTCTCAAGCGGGCGAAACACCGCGTGGGCAAAGATCTGGCGGACCAAAGGCCAGTAGGCATAGGCGTCAATCACCGCGATACATTGGTCCATGCGTGCAGCGGCCCGCGTGGCAGTGGGTGTCAACGCAGGGCCGGCAAAGGCGCGGTCGACGTGGCGGGTGATGGCGGCCGTTTCAAATAGCCAAAAGCCATCGTCGTCCAGCACGGGTACGCGGCCAAAGGGATGGACAGGTGTACAGTCGGCGGCAAAAGGGTTCACTTCGGCCCAGTCGAACGCGACGCCCTTGGCTCGCAATGCCAGATGGGCCATGCGGGTGTAGGCGCTGTAACGGTATCCGTGCAAAGTGATGGTCATGGAGGCCTCTGATCAATGTCATCCCAACCTACGACCAAGCCCCCATTGATGCCAAACCTCAAACGCAAAACGGGGCCCCGAAGGACCCCGTTTCATAGGACTGCGAAAGCTTAGACTTATTCGTCTGCGCCAGCTTCCATTTCGGTGGCGGGCACTTCGTCCGCGGCCATTTCTTCTTCGTCGTCCGACTGCGATGCCAGACCCGACGGAGCCGAGATTTGTGCGATGACAAAGTCACGGTCGATCGTGGGCTTCGAACCTTCGGGCAGTTTCACCGACGAAATGGTGACGCTTTCACCGATTTCGACTTCGGACACGTCGATGGTGACGTGATCGGGAATATCGCCCGCGGTCACGATCAGCTCAACCTCGGGACGGACCAGCGTCAGAACGCCGCCGTGCTTCAGGCCGGGCGATGTTTCTTCGCCAACCACTTCAACCGGAATGAACAGGTTGATCTGTGTGGTGCGGCGCAGGCGCATGAAATCGACGTGTGTGGGCAGGTCTTTGACCACGTGACGCTGAACGTCGCGGCAGATGATGCGCACGTCGTCGTGGCCTTCAACTTTCAGGTTGAACAAGGTCGACTTGAACCGGCCCGCTTTCAGCATTTTCAGCAGTTTGTTGAACGGGATGTTGATCGGCAGCGGATCTACGTCGCCACCAAAAACAATGCCCGGAACCATGCCATCACGGCGTGCCTGACGAGCGGCGCCCTTGCCTGTCCCCGTCCGTTCCAGAGCTTCGAGATCAGGAATCTCTCCAGCCATAGTAATTCTCCAATACATAAGGGCGGGGTGCCTCCAAGGCTGCCACCCCGCGTGAAGTCGCGCGTATAGACCGGATCGGTTGCCGTGAAAAGAGGGATTTTGCGCAAGCACGCAGCGTCGACACTTGTACCTGTGTCCGCGCCGTGGCACCGCACCGCGCATGAGTATTTTGAACGACCTTTGGATCAGCCGCAAGCCGATGGCCGGCTTTTTGGTGATCGGCATCGCGTGGGCGGCCTATTTTGCCCAGATGCCGGTGATCAAGGCCGGGATCGGCGCGACTGACGGTGCATACGGCAGTGTGATCTTGCTGGCCTCGCTTGGTGCTGTGGCCGCGATGTGGCTGGCACCCATGGCGGACCGGATTGCGGGAACATGGGCCTTGCCCATCGGGGCGATTGCGGTGGCGTTGGGGTTCTTGTGGGCCGGTGCCACCGGTGGCTTGCTGGGCTTGATGTTTGCGCTGACGCTGGCGTCGGCTGGCTCGGGTGTGGTCGACGTGCTGGTCAACGCGCGCCTGTCCGAGAAAGAGGCGCAGCACGGCCGCGATCTGATGAACCTCAATCACGGAATGTATTCGTTCACCTATGCCGGTGCTGCGCTGATCGTCGGCTGGGCGCGCGAGGCCGGTTGGTCGCCAGTCGAGGTTTTCGCCGTGATGGCGGTGGTGATCGCGCTGCTGTGTCTGGTGATGCTGGGCGATGACGCAGCGCCTGCGATCCCCGAAACGGGCGACGCACCCGCAGCCTTTCCGCATGTGCTGGTGTGGTTGATGGGGCTGCTGGTGCTGACCGGCTTTCTGGCCGAAGCAGGCACCGAAGGCTGGTCGGCGCTGCATCTGGAACGCACGCTGGGGGGCGGCCCGGCGCAGGGCGCGCTGGGGCCTGCGATTCTGGGTTTGACCATGGGCATCGGGCGGCTGGGTGGTCATGCGCTGGCGCGGTTCCTGCCCGAGATGGTCCTGCTGGCCTGCGCCTGTTTATTGTCCGCCTTTGGCGTGATCCTGGCCGGGGCTGCCAGCACACTGATGATGGCCTATTTCGGTTTTGCGTTGGGGGGATTGGGCATTTCGGTCGTCGTCCCGATGGTGATCGCGCTGGCAGGCCGTGTGGTCGAACCCGCCGCCCGCCTGACCGCAATCAGCCGCGTGTCGGTGCTGGGGTATGGTGCGTTTTTCATTGGGCCACCGCTGATGGGGCTGGTCAGCGAAGGGTGGGGCCTGCGCACGTCATTCTACCTGATCGGCGCGCTGTTGGTGCTGGCCGCCGCCGTGTTGATCCCGGTGATTGCCGCTCAGGTCAGCCGACGGGCGTGACAAGATGGCCGCCTGAGGCCTTGACCCGTTCGTACAGCGCAAATTCATCCGCCCGCACCTTGCGCAGCTTCGCTTCGACCGCTGCCGACAGCGGTGCCTCGGCAGGGGGCGAGACATTTTTTTGCTTCAACACGATCTCCTCGCCGAAAGCCTCGGTCAGAAACGCGCGGAACACCGGCTGGCGTTCATAGGCGAACAGGTGGTTCACCAGCACGTCACCCTTGCCCGAGGTGACAAAGTTGAATTGGCTGCCGATGCCCGCAAAGGGCGGCGGGTTGTCCGAGATCACGGCCAGCACGAAGTCGTCAAAGCTGCATCCGTTGGTGCTGGCCTTGGTGCCCTTTTGGCGCGGGCCGCTGCGATAGCGATACCAGCTGCGGATCTGTTCGACGGGGTCGCGCATGACGGCGATGGTTTCGACCGTCAGGCCAAAGGTGTCGGCCAGAAACGGCGCCACCTTGTTGTGGAAACGCGACGCCGTCAGATGTTTGCGCCGCTTCGACAGGATGATGTCGGCACGCGGGCGCAAGGCCATCTCGAAGGCGGTCGTGCCGGTCTTGGGGACTGCAAGAAAGGCCAGGTTCTGATCGGAGAAAACCAACATGACCCCAGCCTTACCCCGTCAGTGCCCGTCTTGCCAACGGCCTGCAAAGTCTTCGGGGATGAGCAGGTTGTGCCGTCCCAGATTTGCAACATTTGTCTCGCCACACAGGGCCATTGTCAGGTCCATCTCGCGGTGAATGACTTCAAGCGCCTTGGTGACACCTTGTTGGCCCATCGCGCCCAGCCCGTAGATAAAGGCGCGGCCGATGAACGTCCCCTTGGCCCCCATCGCCAGCGCCTTCAGCACGTCCTGACCCGACCGAATGCCGCTGTCCAGATGCACCTCGACCTGATCACCCACGGCGTCCAATATCGACGGCAGCGCGCGGATCGACGACAATGCGCCGTCCAGCTGACGCCCCCCATGGTTGCTGACGACAATCGCATCGGCCCCGACCTTCAGCGCCATCTTGGCGTCCTCGGCGTCCAGGATCCCCTTGAGGATCACCTTGCCGCCCCATTCTTCCTTGAGCTTGGCGACCTTGTTCCAGTCCAGCGTCGGATCGAACTGTTCTGCCGTCCAGGCGCTTAGCTGCGAGGTGTCGCTCAGACCTTGGACATGCCCCACGATATTGCCGAACTCGCGCCGCTTGGCTTGTAGCATCTCTATGCCCCAGGCCCATTTGGTCGCCAGGTTGGCGATGGTCTTGGGCGTCAGTTTGGGTGGGGCGGACAGGCCGTTTTTCAGATCCTTGTGCCGCTGGCCCAGAATTTGCAGGTCCAGCGTGATCACCAGCGCCGAACATTTCGCATCCTTGGCGCGCTGGATCAGGCGGCTGACATAATCGGTGTCGCGCATGGTATAAAGCTGAAACCAGAACGGTGCCGTCGTCGCCTCGGCCACGTCTTCAATCGAGTTGATGGACATGGTCGACAGGGTGAACGGCACGCCAAAGGCTTCGGCCGCACGGGCGGCTTTGATCTCGCCATCGGCGTGCTGCATCCCGGTCATGCCGACGGGGGCAAGGGCCACAGGCATGGCAACGTCCTGTCCGATCATCTGGCTTTTGGTGCTGCGCCCCGACATATCGACCGCGACGCGCTGACGCAGGCGGATGTCATCGAAATCGGACGAGTTGTCGCGAAAGGTCTGCTCGGTCCACGACCCGCTCTCGCAATAGTCATAGAACATGCGCGGCACGCGCCGCTCGTAAATACGTTTGAGATCGGCAATTTCGGTGATGACGGGCATGGTGCGGACTCCAAGACACGATATTGGTCAGTTTTTGTTACCGATATACGCGCCTTGGATCAATCCCGCATCAATGCCCTGTCACATCACGCGCTGTGCGCCCCGTCTGCCAGCGATTTCACAAAAGACAGAATGTCGGCCACGCTGTCGCCCTTGGCGATCTTTGCCACAATGGCCGACCCCACGACCGCTCCGTCGGCCACCGACGCAATCGCGCGGCTTTTCTCGGGCGTGTTGATGCCAAAGCCCACGATGATCGGCAGGTCGGTCTGCGATTTGATCCGCGCAACCTCGGGGCCGACATCGGTCGCTTCGGCTTCGGCCGAGCCGGTGATGCCGGTGATCGACACGTAATAGACAAAGCCCGACGTGTTTTGCAGCACACGGGGCAGGCGTTTGTCGTCGGTGGTTGGTGTCGCCAGGCGGATAAAGTTCAACCCCGCCGCTTGCGCCGGAATGCACAACTCGCTGTCTTCTTCGGGGGGCAGGTCAACCACGATCAGCCCGTCAATGCCGGCCGCTTTGGCGTCTACCAGAAATTTATCGACGCCGCGCGAATAGATCGGGTTGTAATAGCCCATCAGCACGATCGGCGTCGTGTCATCGGTTTCGCGGAACGCGCGCGCCAGGTCCAGCGTGCGTTGCAGGGTCATCCCGCCCTCAAGGCTGCGTTGACCGGCCAATTGGATCGTCGGGCCGTCGGCCATGGGATCGGTGAACGGCAGGCCAAGCTCGATGATATCCACGCCCGCGTCCGGCAATCCCTTGACGATCTCAAGCGAGGTGTCGAAATCGGGGTCGCCCGCCATCACATAGGAAACGAATGCCTTTTTACCGGCGGCTTTGAGGTCAGCGAATTTTGCGTCGATGCGGGTCATGGGGTGGCCTTTTTCTATGTCGCTACCGCAATGCCGAAACTCGCAGGGGAAATCAATCCACCGCAGGGTGTGCAGGGGGCAAATCGGGGCGCTGGCGGCTTTCAGGCCTTGTATATCCGCAATGCACGCCGATTCACCGCCTTGCACGCAGGGCTGTGCGCCACTAGAAGCAGCCTGTCGTGGATTTCGGAGAACGAACATGGGTTTCAAAATGGGTATCGTCGGGCTGCCGAACGTGGGCAAATCGACCCTGTTCAACGCGCTGACACGCACAGCCGCCGCGCAGGCCGCGAACTTTCCCTTCTGTACGATCGAGCCGAACGTCGGCGAAGTGGCCGTGCCCGATGCGCGGTTGGACAAACTGGCCGAAATCGCACAGTCGAAATCCATCATTCCCACGCGCATGACTTTTGTGGACATCGCCGGTCTGGTCAAAGGGGCCTCCAAGGGCGAGGGGCTGGGAAACCAGTTTCTGGCCAACATCCGCGAGGTTGACGCCATCGCCCACGTGCTGCGCTGTTTTGAAGACGGCGACGTGACCCACGTCGAGGGCCGTGTGGACCCGGTGGCCGACGCCGAAACCATCGAAACCGAACTGATGTTGGCCGACATCGAAAGCATCGAAAAACGCCTGCAAAACATCGTGCGCAAGGTGCGCGGCGGTGACAAGGAAGCGGTGCAACAAGAACGCCTGATGCGCGCAGCTCTGGCCGTTCTGGAAGAGGGCAAACCGGCCCGCGTCGTGGACGTGGACGAAGACGACCAGCGCGCGTGGAAAATGCTGCAACTGCTGACCACCAAGCCGGTTCTTTACGTCTGCAACGTCGGCGAATCCGAAGCTGCCGAAGGCAATGCCCTGTCTGCACGCGTGGGCGAGATGGCCGCCGCCGAAGGCAACATGCACGTCATCATCTCGGCCCAGATCGAAGAAGAGATCAGCCAGCTTGAGCTGGAAGAGGCGCAGATGTTCCTGGACGAAATGGGGCTAAGCGAAGCGGGCCTCGACCGGCTGATCCGCGCAGGCTACGAGCTGCTGCACCTTGAAACCTATTTCACCGTCGGCCCGAAAGAGGCCCGCGCCTGGACCATCCGCCAGGGCACATCCGCGCCCAAAGCGGCCGGTGTGATCCATGGCGATTTCGAAAAAGGCTTTATCCGCGCCGAAACCATCGCCTTTGACGACTTTGTCGGACTGGGCGGCGAACAGGCGGCGAAAGAGGCCGGCAAGATGCGGGCAGAGGGCAAGGGCTATGTCGTCAAGGACGGCGACGTGCTGCACTTTTTGTTCAACACCTGATGCGTCAACCCCGCGAGAGCGGGCTGGCGCAGACTTTGCTTTTCCGGCGGACTTGCGTGAATGGCGCAGGACCGTAGGATGATTTTCGCGCGGGCACCTGACAGCAATCTGTCTCCCTGATGCATGTGAAGGCCTATTAGAGCGTTGTTTAACATGAAAAATGTGGCAATTTGAACTCGCTGACCCGAGCCGCAAAAAAGCAGTTGTTTTCCTGTTCTCCAGCCCATAAACACGGCGGCGGAGACGTGGCCGAGTGGTCGAAGGCGCTCCCCTGCTAAGGGAGTAGGCCCGGAAGGGTCTCGAGGGTTCGAATCCCTTCGTCTCCGCCACCAAACCTTTTTGTTGGATGTGAATGGGCCGCTTTAAGCGGCCTTTTTCTATTGTTTGCATGGATTTAGCGCCTGCCACCATTTGCCTTGAGTTTCTTTCGGTTGTGCCCGTATTCGTTCCTTGAGCGTTACGGAACGTGGTGTTTCTGAAATGGCCCTGCCTGGAAAACTGACCAAGAAGCTGTTCTAGAATCTCGGCGCTGGGCGTCATGGTGATGGGACCGGTCTTTATCTGTTTGTCGATCCCAACAAAGGTGGTGCCGTCTAATGTTCGCGCACCTATCTTGGAGGCAGTTGGCGACATTAACTAATTAAGGCGTCGGGCATCTTTCTAGATCGCGCAAAATGGGCCAATTGTGTTGAAAAACTCGGGTGGGTTCGAAACAGCTTGAATCTTCAGAACGCTAGTTCTTGTCAGTGACCAGAACGCCCCATCAAACGGTCACATTCGACCGTCGGGAGTGCGATATTCTGGTCAGGGCCATGCACGCGCAGTTTGTGGGAGTTTTGAACACAATCTGCAGAAGGTCGCCTCTGCGCAGAGAAAACAGACGTTGCAAAGTGAAGGTCATTTTTGACAGCCGCCATTCGGAAGCTGCGCCAAAAGGCAACCCACCTGATGCCGCATTGAGAAGCCGTGGTTGAGGCTTGTGCAGGGTCTCAGTCCAGGGATCGCCTTGACCTCACTTGCAGCGAAGTGAATCATCGCGGCGACTTGTTGGGGCGGATGAAGCGTGAAAGACATGGTGATACAAGGCAACACATTGCAAAGACAATTCGCAAGCAGGCGTGTTGTTTCTGCGCAGGCCTCTCAATACCTCAACTTCAACGTTTTTCCAGGCCGGGCAATGCTCGTGACCTCGTCCATTGAGGTCAATGAGCCGACCGAGATTTGCTTTCCCCATGATCAAAGTGGTCAGCACATCTCGGCTCAGTATTTTTTGTCAGGCGAGGCCAGCATCGTCATGGGAAACGGACAGCGGCAGCATTGGACGCAAGACGGAACATCCGTGATCCGCAGTGACACACCCGGTTTTCGGCTGATCGTGGCGCCGGGACAGGTTCTGCGTCATGTTTGTGTGGCCATGTATCGTGATGATCTAAGCAATCGCTTGGATGAAACAACCGGCCCGCAGCTTGCGCGCTTGATGGCGTCTGATGCGACGATCGACCTGGCTGTGCCGGTCCCGACGGATATGCTTGTCCGCAACACTGCGCAGCGGCTGTATGACCTGCGCGCGGCGACCGGCCTGGACAGCGTCAAGGCAGAAGGCCTGGCGATCAGCTTCCTGTCCGAGGTGTTGACCAGTTTTGGTCAAATAGCGCTGGACGACGCCGACACGCGCAGCATGCTGCCATGGCAGGCGCACAGGGTACGACAGCTCAAGGCTGCCATTGATGCGGATCCAGACCACAGCTTCGCCGAAGGTGAAATGCTGGAGCGGTTTGCGATGGGCGACAAGATGGCGCGGCGGGCGTTCCAGGTGGAGTTTGGAACCACTCTTGCGGCATACACACGCACCGCGCGCTTTGCCAAAGCGCAGGCAGCATTGCGCGACGGCACCATGTCGGTCAAACAAATCGGCTTTGCCTGTGGCTATGCGCATATCGGCAATTTCACCCGCGCCTATAAGCAGCATTTTGGGGAAACCCCGTCGGACACGCGCGCACGCGCCGAGAGGGAGCGTTAGCCGCACCGCGCCGTAAAGACTTATCATTTCACGCAAAGGTTTATCACTCAAAGCCAATTACCTTGTCAGAGCTTTGATCTAGTTGCAGAAAACGAGCGTCTGAGAACCCGGGGCACGGGCCGTGCCCCCAAGATGCTGATATCAGGATGATCCGGGGGGCCGCCCCTTTAGCGCAGACAGTCGGCCGATTTGACGCGACACCGGATGGATCGTGGTTGGATCGGTGTGGGTTCGCTGAACTGACATCGATCTGACCATGGCAGATATCCGACAATTAAGGATGAATTAGCAATGGCTGGACTTTGGATGCGGGCACTCTTGTCGGGTGGGTCTGATGGCGGTGGCGCCAAAAAAAATGCCGACAAGCGCAATGTCTCTGCTGGCTACCTTACCCTTATCTGCGCCACACTCATTGCCCTTGCATCGCCTGTTGCGGCCTTTGATGCGCCAACGCGCCTCGAAAAATATCATGCGTTGAACGGGCAATGCACGATGAGGGTCTATGTCTTGGGTCAAGATGGCGGCTTGGCAGCTGCACGCATTCAAGCTTTGAGCGGTGGTTCGACGCAAACCCAAAACTCGGGAGGTGCAGCCTTTTTCCGTGGAAATACTAGCACCTCATTCCCGGCCATAAGCGCTGCAAATCTGCAAGCGAACTGCAGCCTAACGGATGTTGCGAACCTTGTTCAGCAAGGGGCCGCAGGATCCTATGCCGCCGCTGACTATGTTGGGTTTTCGTTTGAAGGGACAAGCACCCAAAATGGGAACCGGTACGCCTACTTCGCCGAAATCAGGGGGGTAACGGCGACAACCGTGTCCACTGGTCAAACTATTATCAATGCGCCTCCCACAGTCACCCTCGGCAGTCCCAGTGGGCCGGACGGCAGTGGAAGATATACCGTGATCGCCACGTTGTCGGAAAGCAGCTCTGATTTCACGTCTGCCAGCCTGACGTTGACAAACGCCACCGCGACAGTGTCGAGCACCGGCGGCAACACCTACTCTATTGTTCTCAGCCCACTGGCGGATGGCGCGGTTGGTGTATCCGTTCCAAAGGGGTCCTTTACGGACAGCCAAGGACTTGAGAATTGGGTCGCCTCCGATGCAGTGGTATTTTCAGTTGATGCAACACCGCCCGATATCACGATCGGCGCTTTGTCGGGTCCGACGGGCGGCGTCTACACCGCAGCCATCACCCTGTCCGAGGCCAGCACCGACTTTGCCGAGGAGGATCTGACCCTGGCCAACGCCACGGCGACGCTGTCGGGATCGGGGACCAGCTACACCGCGACACTGACGCCTGCGGGCGATGGCCAGATCACACTGTCGGTCGCGGAAGGCCGCTTCACCGATGCGGCGGGCAACGACAACACGGCCTCGAACGAGGTGACGGCGACTTTCGACGGCACGGCACCCACGGCGACGCTGGGGGCGCTCAGCGGACCTGTGGCGGGTGTTTACACGTCCACGCTGACGTTCTCTGAGGCGGTCACCGGCCTTTCGGCGGCGGAGCTGACGGTGGTGAATGCCACGGCGACCCTGTCGGGCAGCGGCACGTCCTATGTCGTGGAGCTGACACCGCAAGCGGACGGCGCGCTGAGCGTGACGGTGCCTGCGGACGTGGCCGAGGATGCGGCGGGCAATGGCAACACGGCGTCGGCGACGCAAAGTGTAACCTTCGACGGCACGCCGCCCACGATCATGATCGGCGCTTTGTCGGGTCCGACGGCCGGCGTCTACACCGCGGCGATCACCCTGTCCGAGGCCAGCACCGACTTTGCCGAGGATGACCTGACCCTGGCCAATGCCACGGCGACGCTGTCGGGATCGGGGACCAGCTACACCGCGACACTGACGCCTGCGGGCGATGGCCAGATCACGCTGTCGGTCGCGGCGGGCCGCTTCACCGATGCGGCGGGCAACGACAACACGGCGTCGAACGAGGTGACGGCGGACTTTGACGGCACGCCGCCCACGGTGACGCTGGGGGCGCTCAGCGGACCTGTGGCGGGTGTTTACACGTCCACGCTGACGTTCTCGGAGGCGGTCACCGGCCTTTCGGCGGCGGAGCTCACGGTGGTGAATGCCACGGCGACCCTGTCGGGCAGCGGCGCGTCCTATGTCGTGGAGCTGACACCGCAAGCGGACGGCGCGCTGAGCGTGGCGGTGCCTGCGGATGTGGCCGAGGATGCGGCGGGCAATGGCAACACGGCGTCGGCGACGCAAAGTGCAACCTTCGACGGCACGCCGCCCACGATCACGATCGGCGCTTTGTCGGGTCCGACGGCCGGCGTCTACACCGCGGCGATCACCCTGTCAGAGGCCGGCACCGACTTTGCCGAGGATGACCTGACCCTGGCCAATGCCACGGCGACGCTGTCAGGATCGGGGACCAGCTACACCGCGACCCTGACGCCTGCGGCCGATGGCCAGATCACGCTGTCGGTCGCGGCGGGCCGCTTCACCGATGCGGCGGGCAACGACAACACGGCGTCGAACGAGGTGACGGCGGACTTTGACGGCACGCCGCCCACGGCGACACTGGGGGCGCTCAGCGGACCTGTGGCGGGTGTTTACACGTCCACGCTGACGTTCTCTGAGGCGGTCACCGGCCTTTCGGCGGCGGAGCTGACGGTGGTGAATGCCACGGCGACCCTGTCGGGCAGCAGCACGTCCTATGTCGTGGAACTGACACCGCAAGCGGACGGCGCGCTGAGTGTGACGGTGCCTGCGTATGTGGCCGAGGATGCGGCGGGCAATGGCAACACGGCGTCGGCGACGCAAAGTGCAACCTTCGACGGCACACCGCCCACGATCACGATTGGCGCTTTGTCGGGTCCGACGGCCGGCGTCTATACCGCGGCGATCACCCTGTCCGAGGCCAGCACCGACTTTGCCGAGGATGACCTGACCCTGGCCAATGCCACGGCGACGCTGTCGGGGTCGGGGACCAGCTACACCGCGACCCTGACGCCTGCGGCCGATGGCCAGATCACGTTGTCGGTCGCGGCAGGCCGCTTCACCGATGCGGCGGGCAACGACAACACGGCCTCGAACGAGGTGACGGCGGACTTTGACGGCACGCCGCCCACGGCGACACTGGGGGCGCTCAGCGGACCTGTGGCGGGTGTTTACACGTCCACGCTGACGTTCTCTGAGGCGGTCACCGGCCTTTCGGCGGCGGAGCTGACGGTGGTGAATGCCACGGCGACCCTGTCGGGCAGCGGCACGTCCTATGTTGTAGAGCTGACACCGCAAGCGGACGGCGCGCTGAGCGTGACGGTGCCTGCGGACGTGGCCGAGGATGCGGCGGGCAATGGCAACACGACGTCTGCGACGCAAAGTGCGACCTTCGACGGCACACCGCCCACGATCACGATCGGCGCATTGTC
The DNA here is from genome assembly GCA_034669925.1 of Sulfitobacter sp. Lineage (GTDB taxonomy): Bacteria > Pseudomonadota > Alphaproteobacteria > Rhodobacterales > Rhodobacteraceae > Pseudosulfitobacter. The sequence goes on along the minus strand of JAXMOM010000001.1, from coordinate 1,298,503 downwards.
GGGTCCGACGGCCGGCGTCTACACCGCGGCGATCACCCTGTCCGAGGCCAGCACCGACTTTGCCGAGGATGATCTGACCCTGGCCAATGCCACGGCGACGCTGTCGGGATCGGGGACCAACTACACCGCGACACTGACGCCTGCGGGCGATGGCCAGATCACACTGTCGGTCGCGGCGGGTCGCTTCACCGATGCGGCGGGCAACGATAACACGGCCTCGAACGAGGTGACGGCGACTTTCGACGGCACGGCGCCGACCGTTAGCATCACAGGTGCTCCGAGCAAGGTAAACGCCATGTCCTCCTTTACCGTGACGATCACCTTCTCGGAAAATGTGACAGGCTTTGACCGCGGTGACATCATTGCAACGAATGCGATCGTCAACACCGTGACGGGGAGTGATGCGGTCTATCAGGCGCGCCTGACAGCGTCCGGCAGTGGCGCGGTCAGTCTGGCTGTCCCTGCGGATGCAGCTGTGGATGCCGCCAGCAACGGAAACATCGCATCGAATTCCGTCAGCATTGCCGATTTCACGGTAGAGGAAACGCAAGAGTTGATCGCGTCATTCATGCAGACCCGGGCCAACCAACTGATCAGCAACCAACCCGGCCTAACCGGGTTCCTGTCAGGGCAGGCACAGGGTGCGTTCGATGTAAATGCCACCCGTGGTCAGGGCCAGTTCAACTTTGCCAGCAACCCGGACTATCCGGTCTGGATGCAGGCGCGGGGCGCTTGGTCGTCGAACACATCCAGCAAAAGCCGTTATATGTTTGGTGCTTTGGGCAGCCACCGGAAAGTGAACGAAAACCTGTTGATCGGTGCGATGGTGCAGTTTGACCATCTGTCAGAAGACACCGGCATGTCCTCGGTCGATGGCACGGGGTGGATGGTCGGCCCTTATTTCGTCGCCAAAAGCGCCGGGCAACCGGTTTATTTCGAAGGGCGGCTTTTGTACGGCGAGACCAGCAACACGATCTCTCCTTTCGGAACCTACGAGGACGACTTTGACACCACCCGCTTGCTGGCGCAGTTCAAAGTGACGGGCGAGTTTGCGTATGGGTCAGCCACAACCCTGTACCCATTCTTAGATGCATCTTACGTGACGGACGACCAACACAGCTATGTCGACAGTCTGGGCAACGTCATCCCCGAACAGGGCATCGGCCTGGGCCAGATCCAAATCGGTCTTGATTTCAAGCTGGACCTCCCTGTTGCCTCTGGAGAGCTTGAGCTTGTGGGCGGTGTGTCGGGCATCTGGTCGCAGACCAGCGGGAGTGGATTTGCCTCGACGGTCTCGCCCGATTACGAAGGGGCGCGTGCCCGGATCGAGCTGGGGGTCAACCGCGTGCTGTCCTCCACCCGCAGATTCAACGCCGCGACTTTCTACGATGGCATTGGTGCCAGCGGCTTTGAAAGTTTCGGGGTCAACTTGGGCTACGAAATGCTGTTTTGACTGCCTGCGCTGCCTGACCCCAAGCGACCTTGATGTCAATAAGTGCAAAAATGAAAGCAAACTCTCGGCCCTTTGGGGCCGAGAGTTCATGGCTGGAGGTTCTGCATTTCATTGAGCGCTGCAATTGGTTTGTTCGTAAGCGCAGCTCTGAAAATCAGCCTAACGAAGCTCGGCCTGCGTGATGATGCTGGGCAGGGGCACGAATTGCCGGTTCGGCAAAGCTGCGCCGCAGAGTTGACCACCTTGGCGAAGGTCCGGTCTGGGCCGATCCGGTACATTTGACAGCCGGATCATGAACAAGGGCCTACCCGTGAAACGAGATTTCTTTCTGCGGCGCGGACCTTAAATCTTGCCGTGCAGGCGATAGCTCACACCGTCGGGATTGTATTCGATGTTTCCGGTGCCAAAGAAATAGCCGGGCCCAACCCGATGAAGGAGTTGAGAGCCAAACCCGCGCGACGTCGGCGGACTGACAGTCGGTCCGCCGCTCTCCTGCCAATCAAGCGTGAATGCTCCGTCGTCCGCGCGGTTCCAGCAGATGCTGATGCGACCTTCCTGCAGGGACAGGGCACCATATTTGAGGGCGTTGGTTGCCAGCTCGAACAGGATCAGTGACAGACCAAGAGCCTGATCCGGTGTCAAAACAATCGGCGGTCCAGTCAGAGAGAGCCGCTCTTCGCGATCCAGGTGCGCATTGAGGGAACGATTGATCACGTCGGTAATGCCAATCGCCGCGTCCGCTTGCAGCAACTGTTGGGCCTCACCAAGCGCCCGGATCCGCGCCGCCACGGTTTCACGCGCGTGCTGAAGGTCCGGCGAAGAGCGCAGGCTGGAAGAGACGACAGAGGATGTAACTGCAAGCATGTTCTTCATGCGATGGAACAACTCTGTCCGCATAGCATCCTGAAGCGCCCGTCCCTCGACATTCTGGGTTTCGTCGACAGCAATATTGATCATCCCACAGATCGTACCGTCATCGTCGTAAAGTGGGCTGTAGGAAAATGTCCAATACGTTTGCTCATCATAGCCATTTCGCGTCATGGTGAGCGGCAGTTCCTTGAAAAAGGTCCCTTCGCCATCGAGCGCCTTTTCGACGAATGGCAAGATGTCCTCCCAAACTTCGGGCCACACCTCTTTGGCAGGTCGGCCGAGCGCATCGGACTGACGCGCCCCAAGGATGGGAGCATATGCGTCGTTGTAGAGCAGCGTCATGTCCGAACCCCAGAAAATGCAGGACGCATGCTGTTGGCCAAGCATTATTCGAACAGCTGAAAGCAGTGACACCGGCCAGGTCTCAATCGGGCCCAACGGTGTCTTGCGCCAGTTGAACGCAGAAATATGACGCGCCATCAAGCCGGTGCCGATCACCGGCAAAGACCGTTCAGAAGGCCGTACATCTTGCGACATTTGTCCAGCCCTTTCATGTGACCAACGCCTAGGTCTACCCAGATTTTCTACCGGTTGAGAAGTCACTTTCTGAGACCTTTTTCTTCCGCTGGGAAGCATGCCGCATCAGTCTGCCGAGTTGAGCGCGCTCGATTACAGTCAGTTGACCTAATTGGGACTTGAACGTGCGCACTCTCGACAGTGCCGCGCTGCGAGGATTATTTGGCTTCCATCAGACTAAACGCTGTAGATTTCCGCGCAGAAGTGAGCCGGATAGCGGTCTGATTTCCACTGGGATTTGAGCCGTTTGACGCTTCCCCCAGCGCTGCGCAATGGGGAGAAGCGGAGTGATGCGCAGCCCTGAGACCTGAGCGGCACAGGGTGCGATCAAGCCGAAATCCAATGAAACCGCCGCGCGCGGTCTGACCAGCGTTGTTCTCTACGCGGCGCTTTGGGTCACGTGTGACTAATCCTCGAGACTTCCGCCAAAAGCCTTCGGCACAAGGTCATCCTGACGTGCGCCACTTTCAACCAAGCCAAGTATCTTGTCCGCCACCCGGTCCGGGGAATGTATGGCCGAGCCGACATTGGTCAGCTCTGCTTCAGCCGCAGCCTCGCCCTTTTGAACGGCTTCGTAAAATTCGGTGTCGGTCACAAAGGGGTAGATCGTCGAGACGGCAATGCCAATGTCCGCCAATTCGGTCCTGGCGACGTCTGAGAGCATATTCAGCGCCGACTTGGAACTCGTGTAGGCTGCGGCCCCCGGCAGGACCCCGAACGTCGCGCCGGAACTGACGTTGACGGTGGCCCCGCTGCCTTGGCGTCGCATCTGTGGCAGAACGGCCTGCATCATTGCCAGAGGTGCGATCGTGTTGAGGTCAAGCAACGCGCGATAGGCGGCGATGTCGATCTCCTCGATAGACGCGTAGAAGCCGCGACCGGCATTGTTGATCAGAACATCGATCCGTCCGAAGGCCGCGATGACCTTGTCGATGGCGGTTCGGATCTGCGCGGCATCGGTCACGTCGCAGGGCACAGCCAACGCGTTAGGACCCAGATCGGCCACCAGCGCATTCAACCGATCCTCTCGCCGCGCGACCAAGGCAACCTTCGCACCTTTCTTGATGGCAGCCTTCGCCGTTGCCAGCCCGATGCCAGAGGATGCGCCGGTGATGATGATATTGGATGTCGTGATATCCATGTTAAACTTCCTTTTAACGTGAGTTTCGACCAAAGAAAGACAGCGGTTAAGATGCGCTGTCTTGTAGAGCAGCAGATACTGCTTCAAGTGTGCGAAGGGCTGTCCGATCACATCAAACTCTTGCATGATCCTCTCAATGGCGTAGGTGTGACGACTATGACCGGACCGCTTTCGACCTTTGCCCTTCCAGATCTGGTGACACGACTGGTCAGCCTTCTTCCCGAGGGGGAGACCGTGACAGGCTTGCATGCGGTTCGTCTTCTGAAAGTCTCCGCCCCTGGCGAGCTTGCTCCGGAAGTTCAGGAGCCGGTGGTCAGCCTGATCCTTCAGGGTGAAAAGCGGTTGCTGATCGGACACGAAGTCCTGCAATATCGCGCGGGCGACACCTACGTCTCGGCCCTCGATTTGCCGACACGGATCGATATCCTGAACTGTTCGCGCAAAGAGCCCTATCTGGCGGTATCGCTCCGGCCTGATCTCGCTCTGTTGGCCGACCTGATCGAGCCGTCAGAGGCGCCGGTTGCAGCCCCCGGCCACCGTGCGTTCGCAGTTCATGCGGCAGACGCTGAGCTGCTGGACGCCTATCGCAGGCTTTTGCTCGTCATCGACCGGCCAAGCGACATTAACGTTCTGGGTCCGCTTATCGAGCGCGAGATCTTGTTTCGTCTCTTACAGAGCCCGCAGGGGCCAGTGCTGCGCAGGATCGCTGTCGGCGATGGGCAGGACGACGGAGTCGCCCGTGCGATACGCCTGATCCGGACGCGATATACAGAGCCGATCCTCGCTGAAGATCTCGCCGACGCTGCAAAGATGAGCCTTCCCACCTTCTACCGCCGCTTCAAGGCAGAGACAGGCATGTCCCCGCTGCAATACCGCACCCGGCTGCGGCTATACGAGGCGCGCAGCAGGTTGCTTCTTGCGCCCGGCCCCATTGCCAGCTTGGCCTTCAGTCTGGGATATGAAAGCGCCTCGCAGTTCTCGCGGGAATACACGCGGGAGTTCGGAGGCCCACCAGCAAGAGACATGGAGCGCCTGCGCACGAGGCTGTCGCCGGATCGCTTGGGGTAATGGCTTACGCTCGGCTACCTGGTGCGATGACCTGAACATAAGGAACGATGCGCGAAGCCCATCTCTTACTGCGCGTCGCCGCGCGCGATGCTGCGGTAAAGTGGTACGGCGAAAAGTGCCCTGAACGCGTACACGGAACGGCACGAAAGCGTGGCAGGTCCACATCTGCGCGGAAATCAACACGCAAGAGCCACTTGCCGCGTAGGTTACGCCCTTCGCAGAAGGGACGCTTCTGCCTGCATCAGGGTCAGCCGGAACGTGCTGCCAGTGCCCAACTCGCTTTCCACAGAAAGGGCCCCACCATGCAGCACCGCCAGTTGTTCAGCGATGGCCAGGCCCAGACCCAGTCCGCCGTTCTGGCGTGACATCGACCCGTCGACCTGCTGGAACCGTTGGAATACCCGTTCCAGATTGTCCTGCGCGATACCGCACCCGGTGTCTGCCACGCTGAACACAATCTGGTCGCCCATCTGCTTGATCGACAGGTGAATGTTGCCTGTGTCGGTGAATTTGATGGCGTTCGAGATCAGGTTGTACAGGATCTGTTTCAGCCTGATGGTGTCGGCCATCGCCTCCGCTGGTCCATCTTCGGAATAGGTTAATGTCAGGCCCTTGGCTTCGGCATCGGGGCGCAAGTCCTCGACGACGGTTTTGCCAAGGTCGGTGACCTCGATCCGTTCAAGGTCCAGTTCAAGCCGCCCGCGCGCGACCCGGGTCCAATCCAGCAAATCTTCGACCAGACGCAGCATGTGCTTTGCGGAATTCTCGATGCCTGCACCCTGATCCGATACGAACCGCTGAAAGCTGGCCACCGCCGTGACCGTCGTGTCATCGGCGGGAACTTTGGCCTGCAACGCCGCGGCGAGGCTTTTGGACTGGGGCAATCTATCACTGTTGCGCAGAAACGAGGCGCGCCCTGAAATTACGGTCAACGGGGTTCGCAGTTCGTGCGAAACGTTGTTGAGGAATTCGGTCTTTTCGCGGTCGGCGGCCTCGGCTGCTTCCAGGGCGCGTTGCTCTGCGGTCACGTCGGTGGAAATGCCCACTGTATAGCCGTGCGGTGTTTTGGCTTCGGTTACCTTCAGCCAGCGGCTGTCGGCAGCAGCCTCCAAAAAGGACACGCCCGGATTCCTGAACCGCTCAAGCCGCTCTGCAATCCATGTGTCTTTGTCTTCGATTGTGGTCACGTCCGACTGGTTATTGACCGAATGCGCCAGCAACTCCTTGATGGTCATTCCGGGTTTGATCAGGGGGCCGATCTCGGGGTAATACTCAAGATATTTTTCGTTCACCAACATCAACCGTTCTTGATCGTCAAAAGCGATGAAGCCTTCGTTGAGGCAGCCAATGGACTCGGCCAAAAGAGCACGCGCGTTTTCCTTTTCCGACGCGAAATTCCGGATGATGAACAACACACCGACCAGAATAACGCCCAGAACAAGCACGAAGGCCAGCAGATAGGGGCTCTGTGGGGAATAGGACGGCCATCCATCCGTGGGGTAAACGGACGCCTGCCATGTGCTACCCAGCATCATGAACTCCGTCGTCACAGGTCGCACGTTCGGTGGTCCGGCATCGTCCTGCACACCGTCAGCGAGAGGGCCCGAGCCCTGTAGTTCGCGCAGGCTAAAGTTGTACCGCTCGGTATCGCCAAGATCGTGTCTCTGGGCGCTGAGAAGCCCGTCAGCCGAGATGACAATCGAAATGACACCCCAGAACTGTTCCGCGTAGGTCGACGGGTTGGGCAGAAAAACCGGATAGCGCAGGATATAACCCGTGCCCCCCTGGATCAGCGGCACCGGGCCGTCGACAATCGGGCTTTGTCGACGATAGGCCTTTGCCACACTGGCCATCTGTTCGGGCACTTGCCAGTATTTCAGGCCAATCGTTTTCTGATTGCCAGTGATCGGAAAGCTGTGGGTTACGACCAATCCGGGGGCAAGAGCCACCGCCCGGACACCCGGATTGTGCAATTGCAGATCAGCCACAAAGCGGGAAATCTGTACCTCGTTCACCTCATTTGAGGCGGCCAGGAGGTTTTCAATGTGCTTGGCCACCAACACCGCTTCGAAAAAGCGCGACTGGATCTGATCTGTCGCGGTGAAAAGATCCTGTTCCAGATCACGGCGCACCGTTGCCAGATGGTTGTCCTTGTCCAGCGTAATCACGGAATAGCCGATGCCCACAACGCTGCCAAGGGCAAGCGTGGTCAGCAAAATATAGGCTTTTGAAGCCAGGTAACTTTTGTACTTGTTTAACACACACTGTCCTTCACTAGAGCTTTGTAGGGCGTTCCCGCTATGGCTGTCGGGTTACTCTTCCTGGCGGCTCTAAACCTTTTACCAACACAACTATATATTGAAAAATGGCACAATTGGGGCGGTCGATGTCATGTTGAACCAATACTGCTACGGCTGTCTGACGTCAGCACCCGTGCGACAGATTTGAGGATTTGAACAACGGAGGGTTTCTGGTTCACCGTAGCCTTTAAGGAGCGAAGATAAACAAAAATCCCGGAACATCGAAAGACGTAGCTGACAAGTTGGTCAAAAACATCCGCCGCAAGACCCGCCAGACCTACTCGGCGGAGGAGAAGATCCGAATTGTGTTGATGGGATTTCGCGGAGAGGAAAGCATCTCGGCGTTATGTCGCCGCGAGGGTGGCTCTCACAGCCTCTATTATACTTGGACGAAGCAATTCCTTGAGACTGGAAAGCGTCGTCTTTCCGGCGGTGAAGGGAATCGTGGCCCCAGTGGGGCCGCGAAACCCAGGGCAAAGTAGAACGATGGCATCAGACCATGAAGAGCATCAGACAATGAAGAACTGCGTTCTTCTGGAGAACGACTATCTGCCCGGCGATCTCGAGCGACAGATCGAGAACTTCGTCGACCACGACAATAATCAGCGCTGCCCCGGGAGCCTGAAAACGTCAGGCCCGCATCGCAATCGTATAGGCATTTCGGATCGCGGCGTGCACGTCGCGTGATGCCACCGCATCGCCAATCAGGTGCAGCGCGCCTGCGAAATCATCCCGTGCCTTCAGGTCTTGGTATATTTCGCTTAGCGCCTGCGTGCCGCGTTCGACGATAATCTGATCCGTCTCGACGCTGTGGGTGTGGCCGCTGAACGTGTGTACGAACGTCGCCTTCAACCGCGCGCCTTCCTTTTCGACGCGCAGCAGGTCCAGATCGCCAAGGATCTTCACGCCCTGTTCGGCAAAGCGTTTCCTGAATCCTGTGCCGTCCTGATAGGGCATTTCCTGCCCCACAACCCCGTCGCTGGTGGCAAAGGTGACGCTGCTGCCTGATTTGGCGGCCAGCAGCGCACAAGAGGGTGCCGGCGCGCGGCCCGTGCCGTCGTGGATCAGCACCTCGGCGGCAGGGGGCAAGGCGCCCGACAGGAAATCCCACGTATTCTGGCAGAACTCCGCGCCTTCGACCTGGTCCAGATCGGGCAAACCACCTGTCGCGACAAAGACCGTGTCGGGCTTTTCGGCCAGAACATCGTCCATGTCCGCATAGCAATTGGTGCGCAACCTGACCCCAAGCCGCGTCAATTCTGCGACCCGCCAGTCGACGATGCCGATCATGTTGGCACGCTCTGGCGCGCGCGCGGCCAGGCGCAACTGGCCCCCCAGTTGCGACGCCGCTTCCAGCACGACAACGCTGTGACCGCGCAGGGCCGCGACGCGCGCGGCCTCAAGCCCGGCAATACCGCCGCCTACGACGACAACGCGGCCCGGGGTTTCTGCCGGTGTGACGCTGTGCGGTATCTTCAGCTCGTTGCCGGTGGCCGCGTTGTGAATGCAGGTCGCTTTTTTATAAAGACAATAAGACGACCCGACACAGGGGCGAATGTGGTCTTCGGTCCCATCCATCAGGTGACGCACCAGATGCGGATCGGTCAGGTGGGCGCGGGTCATGCCGACTAGGTCGACAATGCCCTCGCGGATCGCATGGCGGGCGGTGGCGGTGTCGCGGATGCCCCCGGCGTGGATCAGCGGCAGGGTCACTTCCTTGCGAAAATGCGCAACCGACGACAGATAGGGCGCATCGGGTTGGAACATGCCGGGCATGTTGTCCTCGGACAGGATCAGGTCGCTGTCCATCCGCCCATAGATCGCGTCAAAGAAATCCAGCAGCCCTTCGCGCTCGAACATCTGCGCCAGCGCGATACCGTCGTCGGCGGTCAACCCGCCGGTTGTGCCTTCGTCGATGACAAGACGAATACCAACGGCAAAGTCCGGCCCCACAGCTTCGCGGATTGCTTCGTGTACCATCATCCCGAAACGGGCGCGGTTTTCCAGCGATCCGCCAAATGCGTCGGTGCGTTGGTTGGCAAGGGGCGACATGAACTGACCGATCAAGTGGCCCCCGCACAGGGTTTCCACACCGTCCAGCCCACCATCCTGCGCGCGTTTGGCGGCACTGGCGTAATCGGCGATCACCCGGTCGATGTCGTCACGGTCCATCTCGCGCGGAAAACCGCGGCTGCGCACTTCGCGGATGGGCGAGGGGGCGATCACGGGGTTCCAGTCGCCGTGGAACGCATTGGCCCGACGGCCCAGATGCGAGATTTGCGTCATCACCGCAGCACCCTGATCGTGCACGCGCGTCGACAGGGCTTGGAGATAGGGAATGATGCGGTCGCTGCTGAAATCCAGCTGGCCGCCGCCCCAGCTTGAATCGCGCGACACCATGGCGCTGCCGCCGATCATCGTCATGGCCAGCCCGCCGCGCGCCTTTTCTTCGTGATAAGCCTGATAGCGATCACCCGGCATACCGCCGTCGTCGTTCATCGACGCATGGCTGGTGCTGACGATGCGGTTGCGCAGGTGCAGCTTGCCCAACGTGAAGGGGGACAAAAGCGGGTCTTTGGACGTGGGCGTGGACATGGTGGGATTCCTGATGTGGCACTCACCAGCATGACCACTGGACCGAGTCGCATGAAGCTTGAAAAAACAGGAAACTTCTATACGCTCAGCGTATGACTGAACTGGCCCGCCTGATCACATCGCCCAAGTCGCTTTTGGTGTTCGAAACCGTTGCGCGGCACGGCAGCTTTACCCGCGCGGCCAAGGATTTCAACATTTCGCAGCCCTCGATCAGCCGCAACATTGCACAGCTTGAACAGGACATCGGCCAGCCCCTGTTCGTGCGCGGCGCGGGCGGTGCGCGTATGACCGATGCAGGGCGTCTGCTGTTTGCCGCCACCACAGAGGGGCTGGGCCGGATCACCAAGGCGGTCGAAACGCTGCGCGCGCAAGGCGGTGCAAGCGAAAGCGAGGTGGTCCTGTCGCTCTCCAACGCCTTTGTCACCAACTGGCTGGTGTCGCGGCTGGCGGCGCTGTCGGAACAGTTCCCACAGGCGGTGCTTCGGTTCGATCTGGTGGCGGGCACGCGCAAGTCCGTGGCGGGCGAGGTGGATCTGGCAACCCTGATCGCATCGGTCGGCCCCGATGACATCGTTCTGGCCCCCGAGGTGATTGTGCCGGTGTGCAGCCCCGATTACCTGGCTTCCCATGGCGGGATGCTGCCCGTGGACCCTGCACAACGCGGCGCAGGTCATACCTTTTTGCATCTGTCGGATCATCCGCGCACGATCTGGGACCCGGTTCTGGGTGCCGGAGCCATGGCGCGCGGGGATGCCGTCTGGCACGGGTTTTCCGACTATGCCGCGATCATTCAGGCGGCGATGGATGGCACCGGGGTCGCCTTGGGCTGGCTGAACGTGGTCGCAGGCAGCTTGCGCAGTGGTCGTTTGGTGCCCGCGTGGCAGGGGCGCTGGATCGAAACGGGGCGCGTGGTCCGGCTGATGTCAACGCGACCCGGGCCGATGCGCCCCATTGTGCGCGAGATTGCCACGTGGTTGTGCGACCACATGGCCGAGGATCTGGATGCGGTCGCCCGTATGGGCGCAGGCCCAGAAATCCTGCGTGACCGTGCGGCAGATTGTGTCAATCCAGCCCCGTATTCGGTAGAATAAACCATAAACTTCAGGTCATAATGGCAGCGACACGAAGCATGTTCCTCGTGTCCGCAAAGGCGACAACAGGAAGCGTGACATGCAACCCAAAAGCGGTACCACGAACGATCAGGTGGCAAAAAGGTCTTCGGGCGGTGCAACAAGTGCCGCGCGCTATCAGGCGTTCATGTCCCGATCCATGCCCCCCGACGAAGCGCGGTTGATGTTGGACACCTACGAGGCAACGATCCGCCCCATCACGCTGGCGGATCGCCCGTTGATGCACGAACTGACAGTGGCGGTTTTCTGGCCGCATCGTGCGCATGATCTGGATGCTTTTTTGTCGTTGGGGCAGGGCTATATTGCGCTGGATGAAATCGGACGCCCCATCGGATCGGCGATGTATTTCCAGATGGGGTCTGATTTTGCGATGTGCGGTATGATGGTGACAACGCCACGCCTGCAAGCATTGGGTGCGGGCCGTCGGCTGTTGCGGCGTATTTTGAAAGATTGCGAAGGTCTGGACCTGCGGCTTTCTGCGACGAAATCAGGCTTTTCCTTATATGAATCGGCGGGCTTTGAAACCGTTGGCGCCATCTGGCAGCAACAAGGTGTGGCGCGGCCAATTCATTTGCCCAAACTTGCGCCGGGTTTGACCTTGCGCCCGCTCGAGGCATCGGACCGTGCGGCAATTCAAGCCTTGGACAGCCATGCCTATGGCGCGCAGCGGCCCGAGGTTATGGATGCCATGGCCCGCCTTTCGACCGGCGTCGTGATGGAGCGCGATGGCGCGGTATGTGGTTTTGCCATGATGCGCCCCTTTGGCAAGGGGATCGTGATCGGGCCGGTTGTTGCCGAAGACGACCAGATGGCAATGTGCCTGTGTGGCCCGCTGATCCAGCAATGCGAGGGCCGCTTTGTCCGTCTGGACACGCCTCAACAAAGCGAACACTTCAAGGCGTTTTTGTCCGCTGCGGGAATGGGTGTCTATGACACGGTGACCGAAATGCACCTGGGCGGCTTTCGACGCGCCACGGAAAATGTGCGAACCTATGGTCTGGCGTCGCATTCCTTGGGGTAGGGCGCGCGGGGTAGACAGGGGCGTTTGCCGCCCCCGTCGTTTTTCAGGACAGACGGTCCTTCAGGCCGAACCACAGCCCCACCATGGGCAGGAACCACGGTTTGCCGCTGTGCATCGGGATGCTGGGCCAGTCCAGACCGGCCAGCGGATTGGTGTCTTGCCGCCCCATTGCCATATCAGCCAGGGACTGACCGATCAGCGTCGACATCTGCGCGCCATGACCGGAATAACCCATGCCATAGATCATCCCGTCTGCTTCGCCCGCGCGGGGAAAGCGGTCTTTGGTCATGCCGACAAGGCCACCCCAGCAATAGTCGATTTGCACGTCGGCCAGATGTGGAAAAATCTGCGCCATGGACTGGCGCAGGATCGCGCCGGACTTGGCATCTGATTGCTGGTCCGACACCGCCGAAAACCGCGCACGACCGCCAAAGATCAGGCGGTTGTCCGGTGACAGGCGGAAATAGTTGCCGATGTTCAGGGACGTCACACAAGTGCGGTTGCCGGGCAGGGTGGCTGCGATTTCATCCGGGGTCAGCGGACGCGTGGCAATGATGAAAGACCCCACCGAAATGATCCGCCGCCGGAAATAGGTCAGCGGCTTTTTCGCATAGGCCCCCGAATAGGCACCCGTCGCCGCGATGACGCGGTCGGCGGTGATCTTGCCCTTGGGCGTGGTCAGCTCCCAGCGCGGGCCGCTGCGCTGGCGGTCGGTAACCGGCGCGCGGTCCCAGATCAGCGCGCCGTGGCGGTGGGCGGCATCTGCCAACCCGTTCACATAGCGCCCCATGTGCATCATCGCGGATTTTTCGTAGATCATCGCACCGTGAAAGGCGTCAGAGCCGATTTCCTGCGGCAAGTCCGCCTTGTCGACCCAGCGCGTGTCTGGGTCGACCTCTTGGTTCAGTTGCTCAAAGCTGGCGCGCAGACCGGCGACATGCGACGGTTTTGACGCCAGTTTCAGCTTGCCCGAGCGGCGGAAGTTGCAGTCGATGTTCTCTTCGGCGACCACATCCTCGATCATGTCGATCGAGCGGTCGTATGCCTTGTAGATCGCATGCGCGCGGTCCGCGCCGAAGAAGGCCTTGGCCTCGCCATATCCGTGCGCCATGCCATTGTTCAGGTGGCCGCCATTGCGCCCCGAACCACCTGCGCCGATGTGATCGGCCTCCAGCAGGGCGACACTGACACCTTCACGGGCCAGTTTGCGGGCGGCATTCAGCCCGGTAAACCCGCCACCGATCACGGCCACATCGACGTGGCCGGTGACAGGGCCGGTTTGCGCATCTGCAAAGGGCGTGGATGTGTCGTGCCAGTATGACATGTACTTCATGGTATGTTCCGGTTCCTTACAGGCCGACGACGGCGGCCAGCCCCGAGACGTCCTTGATTTCTGTATAGCCATAGTAGGGGTTCGCCGGCTCGTGGCCACGGTTCACCCAAACCTTGTTCTTGATGCCGATGTCATGCGCGGTCATCAGGTCATAGCGAAAGCTGGACGAAACGTGCAGCACATCCTCAGGACCGCAGCCCAGCATGTCGAACATATATTCGAACGCCTGCATCTGCGGTTTGTAGGCCCCTGCGCTTTCGGCCGTGTAGACATGGGCGATGGGCGCGCCCAGCTTTTCGATGTTGTGCGGGATCTGGTCGTTCATCGAATTGGTCAGCGCCACCAGCGGGATCTTGTCCGCAATCTTGGCCAGTCCGGCGGGAACATCTGCGTGCGGACCCCATGTTGGCACGCGCGTGTAGATCTCGGCGGCAACCGCAGGATCAAAGGCAACGCCGTTGCGTTTGCAGGTACGTTCCAGCGCGTTGTGCACGATGTCGGCGTAGGGCTTCCAGGCGCCCAGCACCTCGTCCAGCCGGTAGGCCGAGAAATCAGCGATGAATTTGTCCATCTGCTCGGGTGTCAAGGTGTCGGCATAATGCGCGCGCGCAGCACCCGCCATGTCAAAGTAAATCATGGTGCCGTGGCAATCAAAGGTGATGAATTTGGGGCGAAAGGTCATGTCGGTCTCCGAGCTTCTGTTCGCACCATAGTCACCCGCAATACGCCACAGCGCTTGCCGCGTTTGGGGATTTGAAAGCACGAAATAGCGAATGTGGCACGGCGCGCGGCACGACCTGCCGCTGGGCGCGTATCTTTGGTTACGATGGTGGCGCGGGCGGTGGCAGTCTGTGGGCAACACTGTCAAACGCGCCCGTTGCGCCAATCAAGAAAGCCTGTTCATGCCCCATATCGTCGCGATTCCCAGCACTCCGGATTTTGCCCCGCGCAAGGATGTTGCCGCCCCCGAACGCCTGATCGAAGGCGCGCCTTCTTTTCAGACCTGGGCGCTAGACACAGCACTGGCCGAGGCTGCCAAATGGGGCCAGATCAGAACCGGCGTTTGGGAAGCAACACCCGGCACGACCATTTCAATCAAGGGCGAAACATTCGAATTTTGCCACATTCTGTCGGGCCGCATCGAGATCATCGAAGACGGAGGCGACACATTTTCCTTTGGTGCCGGTGACAGCTTTGTCATGAAGCCGGGCTTTGTCGGCAAGTGGAAGACCATCGAAACCGTGCGCAAGATCTACGTTATCGCATCCTGAGCCTGATCAATGACACTGGACCTGTCCCCCGCTGATCTGCTTGACCGACTGGTCGGATTTCCCTCTGTCGTGGGCACGCCCAACGGCGCGTTGATGGAGTTTGTCGCGGACTACCTTCGCGCGCATGACGTCCCCTTCACCTTGCTCAAGGGGCCAGAGGGCGATCGGTACAATCTGTTTGCGACCATCGGTGATGCTTCGGTGCCGGGCTATATCCTGTCAGGACATGTGGATGTCGTGCCCGCCCAGGAACCTGAATGGCAAGCCGACCCTTTTGTGATGCGGCGTGTCGACGGACGGCTGATCGGGCGCGGGTGTTGTGACATGAAAGGCTATGTCGCGGCGGCACTGGCCGCAGTGCCTGCGCTGCAAAAGATGAACCTCACCGCGCCGGTGCACATTGCCCTGTCCTATGATGAAGAGGCCGGATGCCGTGGCGTGCCGCACATGCTGGCGGCACTGCCCGATCTGTGTGCGGCCCCCTTGGGCTGCATCGTGGGTGAACCGACGGGGCTGGTGCCGGTGCTGGCGCACAAGGGCAAGGCGGCGCTGCGGTTGCTGTCCGAAGGGCGCGCGGGCCACAGCTCGCGCCCCGATCTGGGGGCAAACGCGATCCACGGATTGCTGCCCGCGCTGCTGGCTGCCACGACGCAGGCCAAGGCGCTGGAAACCGGCCCGCAAGACCCGCGTTTCGCGCCGCCATACTCCAGTTTGCAGATCGGCACGCTCAAGGGCGGGCAGGCGATCAACATCATTCCCGAAGCGGCCCAAGCCGAGATTGAAGCACGCGCGATTGCAGGCGTTGATCCTCAGACGTTGCTGGCGCCGGTTCTGGACGCGCTGGGCGAAGGCGTGCGCGGTGAATGGATGTCGACCTATCCGGCACTGGCGCTGGATGCGGATCACCCGCTGGCCCACCTTGTCGCAGGCATTTCGGGCAATGCGCCCCTGGGCGCTGTCAGCTTCGGCACCGAGGCGGGGTTGTTCCAACAGGCGGGCGTGCCGTCCATCATCTGCGGGCCCGGCGACATCGCCCGCGCCCACCGCCCCGAAGAATGCCTGACGCAGGACGAGCTTTCGGGTGCGGTCGATATGATCCTCTCGCTGGGCCGGACCCTCTCCACCTGACCACGGGGGGGGGAGCAGGCGGCATATCCTGCGGCGGTGCCGCAGGGATGTGATCGAAACTGCTGCCTGCCCAGTGGAACAAGACGAAACTGCCAGCCGCCCTTCGCTAAGCTAAGCCTGAACAAAACGGACCTTTCTATGACCACTGCCAAATCCGCCAGCACGGCGTTGCCCCAGACAAACATCACTTTTGCCCCCTTCACGCAGGATCATTTGCCCGACGGGCTGCGCATGTCACAAGCGGTGCAATGGCCGCACCGCGCCGAGGACTGGGCGCTGACACTGTCTGTGTCCGATGGCGTTGTGGCGATAGCGGACGGTCAGGTTGTGGGCACGGCGCTGTGTTCCGGCTTTGGCGCGGTGGCGACGATGAACATGATTATCGTCGATGCCGCCATGCGAGGGCGCGGTCTGGGGCGTGCGCTGATGGAACGGGTCATTGCCCTTGGCGGCACACGCGAACTGCGGTTGGTGGCGACGGCGGATGGCTTGCCGCTGTATGAAAAGCTGGGCTTTCAGGCCACGGGTCGCATCCTGCAACATCAGGGCATAGCGCGCGCAACAACGCCCGAACTGCCCGTGACCACCGGCACGGCGGATGACATCGCGCGGCTGGCGCAGATGGACACGGCGGCATCAGGCCTGTCGCGGGACGCGCTGCTTGCGACCATCGCCGCAGAGGGTGAGGTTCTGCTGCACCAAGACGGTTTTGCCATGGTCCGCAGCTTTGGACGCGGCAAGCTTGTTGGCCCCATCGTTGCCAAAGACACCGCCACCGCGCGGGCGCTGATGGCCGAGGCGGCCAACCGTTGCGCGGGCCAGTTCCTGCGCGTCGACCTTGTCGAAGAAAGCGGGCTTGCTGGCTATGCGCAGGACCTTGGGCTGGACCATGCGGGTGGCGGGATCGCCATGCGCTGCTGTGCCCAACCCACCGCGCCCACTGATTTCAACACCTATGCTCTTGTGTCGCAGGCACTGGGCTGATCCTTTCGGAGATTGACATGCTGACCAATTCCCTTGTCGAGCTGGACCGCCAGCACCTTGTTCACCCCGTATCGTCGTTCCGCGGCCACGAGGCCCGCGGCGTCCGCGTTCTGCAATCGGCCAAAGGGGCCACCGTCACCGACGCCGAGGGCCGCCAGTTGATCGACGGCTTTGCGGGCCTGTGGTGTGTGAACGCAGGCTATGGCCACGAAAGCGTGGTCGAGGCCGCTGCCGACCAGATGCGCCGCCTGCCTTATGCGACCGGCTATTTCGATCTGGGGTCCGAGGCACCCATCCGTCTGGCCGCAGCATTGGCCGAACGCAGTCCGGGCGATCTGAACCACATCTATTTCACCCTTGGCGGGTCGGACGCCGTCGACAGCACGATCCGATTTGTCCGCTATTACTGGCATTCCAAGGGCCAGCCCCAGCGCGATCAGTTCATCTCGGTCGAACAGGGCTATCACGGGTCCACCACGATGGGCGCGGGCCTGACGGCGCTGCCGGGGTTCCACGACGGTTTTGGCGTGCCTTACGCGTGGCAGCACAAGATTTCGTCGCATTACCTGTATCGCAACCCGCTGGGGGACGATGCGCAAACGGTCATCGACGCGTCGGTTGCCGAATTGCGCGCCAAGGTGGCCGCGATTGGCGAAGACAAGGTCGCCGCCTTCTATGTCGAACCGATCCAGGGATCGGGTGGCGTTCTGGTCCCGCCAAAGGGCTGGATCAAGGCGATGCGTGATGTCTGCAAGGAACTGGGCATCCTGTTCATCGCCGATGAAGTCATCACCGGCTTTGGCCGCACCGGCCCGATCTTTGCCAGCGCCGAAGAAGACATCGTGCCCGACCTGATGACCTGCGCCAAGGGGCTGACCTCGGGCTATGTGCCGATGGGGGCCGTGTTCATGTCCGACCACGTCTATGACACCATCGCCGACGGGGCAGGGGCCAAGGCCGTGGGCCACGGCTTTACCTATTCGGCGCATCCGGTTTCGGCTGCCGTCGCGCTTGAGGTTCTGGCGCTGTACGAAGGCGGCCTGTTCGACAACGGCATCAAGGCCGGTGCGCGCCTGATGGCGGGGCTGGAAAGCCTGCGCGATCATCCGCTGGTGGGCGACGTGCGCGGACGCGGGATGCTGGCGGCTGTTGAACTGGTGACGGACAAGGACAAGAAAACCCCGTTGCCTGCCGCGGTCCAGCCTGCCACGCGGCTGTTCGACCGCGCATGGGATCAGGGTCTGATCGTGCGGTCGTTCGCCCAAGGCATCTTTGGCTACGCGCCGCCACTGTGCTGCACTGACGGAGAGATCGACGCGATTGTCGAACGCACCCGCACCGTGCTGGACCTGACGCTGGAAGATCCCGAAATTCGCGCGGCGATGCGCTGATGGCGCTGCTGTTTCTGTCCACGCCCGAACGGGCCGCCGTCTGGGGGCCGATGTTCCAAGAAGCGGGTGAGCCTTTTGTCGTGGGCGAGGACGCGGTGACCGATCCGGCGGCAATCACACATCTGATGTGCTGGCTGCCGCCGAAAGATCTGGGGCGCTATCCCAACCTCAAGGTCGTCATCGGCGCGGGGGCAGGCGTGGACCACATGCCAAAAATGCCCGACGGCGTTACATTGGTGCGTGCGCTGGCACCTGGCATCGACGAGATGGTGCGCGACTGGGTGGTGATGGCGACACTGATGTTGCACCGCGAGATGCCGACCTATGTGCAACAAGCCCGCGCCGGGCAATGGAAAGGCCACGCGGTCCCGCGCGCACGTGGCACCCGTGTCGGTATCATGGGGACGGGCCGGATTGGCGCGTTGGCTGCGCGGACATTGTCGGACATGGAATTCGATGTGGCTGGCTGGTCACGATCCGGCCGGCCGGTCGACGGGATCAAGGTCTTTGCCTCTGACGGGCTGGATGACTTTCTGGCGCAGTCCGACATTCTGGTCTGCCTGCTGCCGTTGACGGACGAAACACGCGGCATCCTGAACGCCGATCTGTTCGCCAAGCTGCCTCGCGGGGCGCGTCTGGTTCATGCAGGGCGCGGCGCGCAACTGGATATGGACGCGCTGAAACAGGCTCTGGAGGAGGGTCGTCTGACCTCGGCCATGCTGGATGTGACCAACCCCGAACCCTTGCCGGACAGCCATTGGGCGTGGCGCGATCCGCGCGTTTTTATCACGCCGCATATCGCCGCAAACACGGACCACGCAGAGGGCGCACGTCATGCGCTGGACGTGGTGCGCGCCAGCCGCGAGAACGCGGAATTGCCCGGTCAGGTCGATCAGGATCGCGGGTATTAAGGGGAAAACCGCAGATCGCTGGGAAATACCGCTGTTTTCCCGAATACAGTATAATCTGCCGTGCCCCTGCCCATATTCGGCGTTTTCAGGACCCTGTTTCAGGTGAACCTGAGGATAGAAAACTTGAACACGGTTCATAAACGCTGCCCCTGAAGACCGCGATCAGCGTCTTTGCACACAGGAATTCAAAGATGACAACGACACTTGATGTGAAACCCCTGACTGAATTCGCCTACGTCAGCTTTGACGTGGTCGGCACGCTGATCGACTTTGAAGGGGCAATCAAAGGCGGTCTTGCCGACATCGCAGCGAAAGAGGGCATTGACCTGAACGGCGAGGCGGCATTGGCTGTGTACCGCGATGCACGCTACGAACCTGACGCGGGTCTGTTCCCCGATGACCTGGGCCGCTGCTATGGCCGCATTGCAAACGCCTTTGGTCTGCCCGACACTCCGGAATACCGCCAGTACATGATCGACGCCGTGGGCGAGGCCGTACCGTTTCCCGACAGCGTCGAGGCGATGGCGCGGCTCAAGGCGCGCTACAAGCTGATTGCGATGACAAATGCACGGCGCTGGGCATTTGATAAATATTCCGCCAAATTGGGCAATCCGTTCTGGGCCGGTTTCACCACCGACGACACCGGCACGGAAAAGCCGGACCGGGCCTATTTCCAAAAGGTATTTGCCCATGTCGAGCGTGATGGCGGCTGCAAGGACGACATCCTGCACACGGCGCAAAGCCAGTACCACGACATCGGAATCTCGCGCGCGCTGGGCATGACCAACGCCTGGATTCAGCGGCGCCATGCCCAGGACGGATACGGCGGCACCATCGCGCCCAAGGAGTTCACCGTGCCGGATTACCATTTTCACGCGTTGATCGAATTGGCCCAAGCGGCCGACGATGCCTTCGGCGCGTGATCTCAACGGCCTGAAGCGACGACAAGATCACTAGGGTTAAACTTTAACAACACCAGGGAAAATAGAAATGACCAAAACACCCACAAACTGGACCAGCCGCGATGATGCTGCGGTTGAAGACATGATCCGCCGCGGTGCATCGCGCCGCGAGTTGCTGAAAATGCTGATGGCGTCAGGTGTGGCCGTGGCCGCCGGTGGGACACTTCTGACCCATGCGACGTCTGCTGTTGCCGCTACGCCCGTTACTGGTGGCACGCTGAAAGCCGCAGGCTGGTCGTCGTCCACCGCCGACACGCTGGACCCCGCCAAGGCGACACTGTCCACCGACTACGTCCGTTGCTGCGCCTACTATAACCGCCTGACATTCCTGGGCGGTGACGGCAACGTTCAGATGGAGCTGGCCGACAGCATCGAATCCGACGATGCCCAAACCTGGGAAATCAAGCTGAAGTCCGGTGTTCAGTTCCACGATGGCAAAACCCTCAACGCGGACGACGTCGTGTACTCGATGAACCGTCACCTTGACCCGGCCGTCGGCTCCAAAGCCAACTCGCTGGCCAAGCAGATGGCCGAGATCAGCAAGGTCGACGACCTGACGGTCAAGATCGTTCTGGCCGAGCCGAACGCCGACCTTCCCACCATCCTGTCGCTGCACCACTTCATGATCGTGGCAGATGGCACCACCGATTTCACCACGGCCAACGGCACCGGCGCATTCAAAAGCGAAGTGTTTGAACCCGGCGTGCGGTCCATCGGCGTGCGCAACGACAACTACTTCAAGCCCCAGGGCGCCTATCTGGACAGCTTTGAATTCTTCGCGATCCCCGACAACAACGCACGCGTGAATGCCTTGCTCTCGGGCGACATCCAGCTCGCGGCGGCGGTCAACCCGCGGTCGTTGCGGATGATCGAAGGAAATGATGCGGTGCGCACCAGCATCTCGACCGCTGGCAACTATACCAACCTGAACATCCGTCTGGACGTCGCACCCGGCGAGCAAATGGATTTCGTCGACGGCATGAAGTCGCTGATCAACCGTGAGGCGATCCAGAAATCGGTTCTGCGTGGTCTGGCGGAAATCGGCAACGACCAACCCGTGTCGTCGGCCAACCGCTATCACAACCCCAACCTGGCACCGCGTGACTTTGACCCTGAAAAGGCCAAGTACCACTTTGAAAAAGCGGGCCTTCTGGGCGTGGAAATTCCGATGGTTGCCTCCGATGCCGCCGGATCTTCGGTCGACATGGCGACCGTGGTACAGCAAGCTGGCTCGGAAATCGGCATGAACCTGAAGGTCGACCGCGTGCCGTCCGATGGTTACTGGTCGAACTACTGGCTCAAGTCGCCCGTCCACTTCGGCAACATCAACCCGCGTCCGACACCGGATATCCTGTTCTCGCTGCTGTACGCATCCGAGGCACCGTGGAACGAAAGCCACTACAAGTCCGAGAAATTCGACAAGATGATGATCGAAGCGCGCGGCGCATTGGACGAAGACAAGCGGACCGCGATGTATTGGGAAATGCAGGAAATGGTTGCCAACGAAGCAGGCACGATCATTCCGACGTATATCTCGAACGTCGACGCCGTGACCTCCAAGCTGGGCGGCCTCGAAGCCAACCCGCTGGGTGGCATGATGGGCTATGCCTTTGCCGAGTATGTCTGGCTGGACGCCTGATCGCTTAGCACTCTACACTGGGGTCGTGCGGACACCGCGCGGCCCTTCAGATGTTTTCCAAACGATACGAGGTGCCTTTTGACCCGATCATTTCTGCCATACATCCTTGTCACACAAAGACTTGGGATCGCGTTTCTGACGTTGATCATCGTGTCCTTTGCGGTGTTTTTTGCAACGGCAATGTTGCCCGGTGATGTGGCCGAGATCTTGCTGGGTCAGGCGGCCACACCCGAAGCTGTCGCAGGTCTGCGCGAGGCGATGGGGCTGAACGAACCGGCGCTGTCGCGTTTCGTGCATTGGCTGTTGGGTCTGGCCCAGGGCGATATGGGCACGTCCTATGTCAACAACATGGAAGTCGCCGAGCTGATTGGCGGGCGTCTGCTGAATTCGTTGCGGCTGGCCGGTGTCGTGACACTGGTGTCGGTGCCGATCGCGCTGACCTTGGGGATTTGCGCCGCCATGTGGCGCGGTTCGATCTTTGACCGCGTGGTGTCGCTGCTGACAATCTCTGTTGTGTCGGTGCCCGAATTCATGGTGGCCACGCTGGCCGTGCTGATCTTTGCCGTGTGGCTGGGCTGGCTGCCCGCGCTGAGCTATGGCGTCGATCTGGACAGTTGGTCGGCCATGCTGCGCGCCTATGCCATGCCGGTGATTTCGTTGTCGCTGGTGGTTTCGGCGCAGATGATCCGCATGACCCGCGCCGCCGTGATCGAAACGATCAACACACCTTACGTCGAAATGGCCCTGCTCAAGGGCGCGTCGCTGCCACGGATGGTGCTGCGCCATGCGCTGCCCAACGCGTTGGGGCCGATTGCCAACGCTGTGGCCCTGTCGCTTAGCTATCTGGTCGGCGGTGTCATTATCGTCGAGACGATCTTTAACTATCCCGGCGTTGCCAAGCTGATGGTTGATGCGGTGTCCACCCGCGACCTGCCGCTGATCCAGTCCTGCGCCATGATCTTTTGCGTCAGCTACCTGTCGCTGATCACGCTGGCCGATCTGATTGCAATTCTGTCGAACCCGAGGCTTCGTTGATCATGACCGATACTGTCTCTGCTACCGCATCCGAAGACATCACACCCGAAGGCCCCACGTTCGTCTTTAACTGGGTGGGCCGCATCGGTCTGGCCGTTATCGTGTTCTGGGCGATCGTCGCCATTGCTGGCCCTTATCTGGCCCCGCATCCGCCGGGCGAGATTGTCGATTGGGACTATTTCGGCCCCGTCACATCCGAATTCTGGATGGGCACCGATTATCTGGGGCGCGATATCTTTTCGCGCATCATCATGGGCGCGCGCTATACCGTCGGTATCGCGCTGGCCGCTGTGACACTGGCGTGCACCATCGGTGTTCTGCTGGGCATGATCGCGGCTGTTGCTGGCGGTTGGTTCGACATGATCCTGTCGCGGCTGCTGGACGCCTACAACGGTATCCCGTCGCTGCTGTTCGGTCTGGTGGTCGTGGCCGCTGTGGGGTCGTCTATTCCGGTTCTCGTGCTGACGCTGACGGCGATCTATATGCCCGGCTCCTACCGCTTTGCGCGGGCGCTGGCGGTCAACGTCAACACGATGGATTTCGTCACCGTCGCCCGCGCGCGCGGCGAAGCGACCCCCTATCTGATCCTGCGCGAGATTTTCCCCAACATTCTGGGGCCGGTTCTGGCCGACCTTGGCCTGCGCTTTGTGTTTATCGTGCTGGTGCTGTCGGGCCTGTCGTTCTTGGGCCTGGGCGTGCAGCCGCCAAATGCAGACTGGGGCGCACTGGTGCGCGAGAATATCGAAGGGCTCAGCCTTGGCGCACCTGCTGTGCTGTTCCCGTCGGTTGCCATTGCGTCGCTGACCATCTCGGTGAACATGTTCATCGACAACCTGCCGACCCGTATCCGCGACAGGAGCGAATGATGTCGAAGACACCCCAAGATACACCGCTTGTCAGCGTCCACGATCTGAAGATCGGCGCGATCACCGATGCGAACCGCAAGGTCGAGATCATCAAGGGCGTCGATTTCGACATCGCGCCGGGTGAAATTCTCGCGCTGATCGGGGAATCCGGCTCGGGCAAGACCACGATTGCGCTGTCGCTGATGGGGCACACGCGCCCCGGCTGTTCGATCAACGGCGGCACGATCCGCATTGGCGAAAACGACGTGACCGTGATGACCAACCGCCAGCGCGCCGGAATGCGCGGGACCGAAGTGTCCTATGTGCCGCAGTCAGCGGCGGCGGCGTTCAACCCGTCGCAACGGATCATGGATCAGGTGATCGAAATCTCGACGATCCACAACCTGATGCCCAAGGCCAAGGCGCGCAGCAAGGCGGTCGAGCTTTTCCGCGCACTGGCGCTGCCCGACCCGGACACCATCGGGGACCGCTATCCGCACCAGGTGTCGGGCGGCCAGTTGCAAAGGCTGTCGGCGGCGATGGCGTTGATCGGCGATCCACGTCTGGTGATCTTTGACGAACCTACCACGGCGCTGGACGTGACCACCCAGATCGAAGTGCTGCGCGCGTTCAAATCAGCGATGGCCGACGGCGGCTGTGCCGGCGTTTACGTCAGCCACGATCTGGCCGTCGTGGCGCAGATTGCAGACCGTATCGTCGTGTTGCGCGGCGGCAAAGTGCAAGAGGTCGGCACGTCAGAGCAAATTCTGAACGATCCACAGCACCCCTATACCAAAGAGCTGCTGGCCGCATTCGAACCTGCGGGACGCACGCCGCAAAAGGTGTCGGCAGAGGACAAGAAGACACCCATTCTCGAAGTGTCGAACCTGTACGCAGGCTATGGCACCATCCGCAACGGTGAGCCCGCAGCCAAGATTCTCGAGAACGTGAACTTCCGGCTGGAACGGGGGCGCAATCTTGGGGTCATTGGCGAATCCGGTTCGGGAAAATCCACGCTGGCCCGCGCAGTCGCAGGCATATTGCCGCCCTACAAAGGCAGCGTTCTGATGGATGGTCACGAATTGAAGCCCGA
This sequence comes from Sulfitobacter sp., assembly GCA_034669925.1. Classification (GTDB taxonomy): domain Bacteria; phylum Pseudomonadota; class Alphaproteobacteria; order Rhodobacterales; family Rhodobacteraceae; genus Pseudosulfitobacter. Next base: position 1,273,757 of record JAXMOM010000001.1, on the reverse strand, counting down.
CCTTGCAAGCCGCTCCAAAGAGGACCTGCGCCGTGCCCAGATCGTGTTTCAACTGGCCGACACCGCGCTGAACCCCGCGCATTCCATCGCCAACATCATTGGCCGTCCGCTGACGTTCTACAAGGGTCTGCGCGGCAAAGCGCGCGATGCGCGCGTGATCGAACTGCTGGACATGGTCCATCTGCCTGCAAACATGCGCCATCGCTTGCCCGGCGAACTGTCGGGCGGGCAAAAGCAGCGTGTGAACCTGGCGCGGGCACTGGCCGCCGAACCCGAACTGATCCTGTGCGACGAGATCACCTCGGCGCTGGATACCGTCGTCGCAGCAGCGATCCTTGAGTTGTTGAAGGAACTGCAAAGCGAGCTGGGCCTAAGTTACATGTTCATCAGCCACGACCTGTCGACGGTCGAAGCGATCTGCGATGACGTCCTGGTGATGCACAAGGGCGTGGTCGTCGAAGCATTGCCGGCAAGCCAGATGTCCCAGCACGCCACGCACCCCTATTCGCGGCTTCTGATCTCGTCGATCCCGCAACTGGATACCGGCTGGCTGTCTTCGCTGGAACAAGACCCCGAACTGATCGCGCAATTCTCTGACCGCTAAGGCGTTTCGGGAAATACCGGAATCACGTCTTCGCTGCCTTTCGCCTTCGGCTCAAACGCGAAAAGCGATGCTGTATGTTTCAGGTGTTCCCGAAAGCGCGCTAAGGCGGTCAGATGCGATCTTCGAACAGGTCGGTCAGGGGCAGTTGCGTTTTGACAAAAGGCGTCTTCATCACGACGAAGCTGAAATATTTGTCGATCCCGACGCTTCGGTCGATCAACGCTTCGATCACGTTCTGATAGTCGGCGATAGACGACGTGACGAATTTCGCCAGATAGTCGTAACCACCTGATACCAGATGACATTCCACGCAGGACGGGACCTTTTCCAGCGCCTCCTGAAAACGGGCAAAGTCGATCTGCCGGTGGTTGGTCAAGGTGAATTCGGTGAACACCGTGAGCGTATCGCCCAGCTTGGCCACGTCGATCCGCGCGGCATAGCCGACAATGTACCCGGCCTTTTGCAGCTTTTTGACGCGCATCAGGCAGGGCGACGGCGACAGGCTGACCAGATCGGCCAGTTCGACATTGGTGATACGTCCATTGCGCTGAAGCTCGGCCAGAATCTTCAGGTCGATCCGGTCCAGCTTATAACGGGTTGTCATTTGCTATCCTTCGGAGTCTGCACGCCTTGTGTCCCCTTGTGAACGTTAGCCACCCCTTATAGTCAACCGCATTCGATATGAAATGCTGTTTGTGTGGTGACATCCGGCACAAGTGTTTGAACAGGGTGGCGTAAGTTTTGGCAACAAATCGGAGAACTTCATGCCCGCGCCTTTGATGCACATAGAAACACACGAAACTTTGCCCGAACACGCCGATTGCGTGGTGATCGGCGCAGGCATTGTCGGCGTCAGCGCCGCCTATTGGCTGTCGCGGGCCGGACTGCGTGTGGTGCTGCTGGAAAAGGGGCGCGTGGGCGCGGAACAATCCAGCCGGAACTGGGGCTGGTGCCGTCAGCAAAACCGCGATGCGCGCGAACTGCCGCTGTCGACCAAAAGCCTGGGGCTGTGGGAACAGATGGCCGAAGACATCGGTGCCGATCTGGGCTTTCGGCGCTGTGGTTTGCTGTATCTGTCCAACGATCAGGCCGAACTGGACGGCTGGGCCAATTGGGGCCGCTTTGCACAAGGCGAAGGTGTGGACACCCGCATGTTGGACAGCGCCCAGGCGACCGCGCGCGGGGCCGCGACGGGCCAGTCGTGGGTTGGTGGCGTTTGGTCCCCGACAGACGGCATTGCAGACCCGTCGCGCGCCGCACCGCTGATCGCCCAAGGGGCCATCAAACACGGTGCCACGGTGGTGCAAAACTGCGCCGCGCGCGGGATTGAAACCAGCGCAGGCGCGGTGGCGGCGGTCGTGACCGAACGCGGCACGATCAAGACGTCCCAAGTGGTTTTGTCGGGCGGCGCATGGGCGGGCAGTTTCCTGCACCAGTCGGGTATTTTCTTCCCCCAGGCGTCTGTCCGCAGCTCGATCCTGTCGCTGAACCCGGTGCCCAAGGATTTGCCCGACGCGCTGCACACGGCGGCAGCGTCGGTCACACGGCGTCATGACGGCGGCTACACCGTGGCCGTGTCGGGGCGCAGCCATTTCGATCCGACACTGCGGATGATCCTGGGCGCCAAGCATTTCCTGCCGATGTTCGCCAAACGCTGGAAATCCCTGTCGCCGGGTGGATTGCAGGCGTGGACGGCAGCATTCGAGACCCGCGCGATCTGGGCGCTGGACCAGCAGACCCCGATGGAACGCACCCGCATTCTGGACCCGCGCCCCTCCAAGGCCCACGTGGACGAGGCATTGCGCCGCGCCCGTGCCTTGTTGCCCGCGTTGAAGGATGTCGGGATGCAGCAAAGCTGGGCGGGCTATATCGACAGCACCCCCGACGGTGTGCCGGTAATCGATTCCGACATCGGCGTGCCGGGGCTGACGCTGGCGGCGGGCCTGTCGGGCCACGGCTTTGGCATCGGTCCGGGGGTGGGGCATCTGGTGGCTGATCTGGTGCTGAACCGCCAGCCGATCACCGAAACCGCCCAGTACAAGCTGAACCGGTTTGACCAGTCGCAATGGGGCAAGGTTTCGAAATTCTGACCTCATGCCGCAAACCGTTTGATGTCGAAATGGGTCAGCGGCGTATCGCAGCTGCCAGTCGCGATCAGCTCGGCCATGGCGTCACCCACGCCGGGGCCCAATTGGAACCCGTGGCCGCAAAACCCAAACGCGTGGAACAATCCGGGCGTGGTGCCCGACGGCCCCATGACGGGCAGGTCATCGGCCAAGTAGCCCTCGCAGCCCGACCATTGTCGGATCACCGCAACATCGCGCAAGGACGGCACCAGACGCACCACAGTGCGCAACTGCTGCGACAGGCGGGTGGGATCGGCCGTGGCGTGGCCGGTGTCGGGGTTCACCGGCGTGCGGGCGACGCCGCCGCCAAAGACGACATTGCCGCGTTCGACCTGTCGCAGATAGGCGCCAACCTCTTGCGACCACATGCCGACAACCGGCAGAATGCGGTGGGGCAGCGGTTCGGTCACGCCCATTTGCGGGCCATGCATGGTCAACGGCACGTCTTCGCCGAACTGCGCGGCAATCGCCTTGCCCCATGCGCCGGCACAGTTCAGCAACAGCGCGCTTTCCAATGTGCCACGGCTGGTCTGCACGGCAAAGCCGCTATCGGTGGTGGTGATCGCCTGCACTTTGGTGTGGGGCAGAACATTCACCCCCAAGCGCGCAGCGGCATCGGCAAAGGCGGGTGCAACAAGTCGCGGATTGGCCGACCCGTCCTGCGGCGAGAACGACGCGCCGATGGCGTCCGCGCCCAAACCCGGAAAGCGGCGGCGCAACTCTGTGGCGTTCAGCTCTTCCAGCGTCAGCCCCCAGGGCGCAGCGGCATCGGCAAAACGGCGCATGTCGGCGCGGCTTTCTTCGTCAAAGATCAGGCGCACATGGCCTGTGGCGCGAAACTCGACATCGCGGCCCAGCAATGTTTCGGATTGCGCCCACAGCGCGCGCGACCGGTGGGCCAGCGGCATTTGCGGCAGAAAACGCCCCGTGCGCCGGATGTTGCCAAAGGACGCGGTTGTGGCCCCCGCGCCGATGGCGTTGGGGTCAATCAGCGTGACCGCGATGCCGCGACGGGCCAGGAAAAACGCGGCACTTGTGCCCATCAGCCCTCCGCCCAAAACGATTACATCCACAGCTTGTCCCCTTGCGTGACTTGTTTCCAACATCAGAGCGCACAGGGTGGCACCGCGTCAAAGACCGGATATGCTATAGGTCATAAGCCGAACTTATGGGGGTGCCATGCGCGCGCGACAGCTTGAAGTGTTCACCGCCGTGATGCGGGTGGGAACGGTCACCGGGGCGGCGCAGTCGCTGAACATCTCGCAGCCCGCGCTCAGCCAGATCTTGCTGCATTGCGAGGACGAGCTGGGGTTCAAACTGTTCGACCGCGAAAAGGGCCGGTTGCGACCCACCGCCGAGGCGCTGGAAATCCATGCCGAGGCTGAACGGTTGTTTGCAGGTCTCGAGGGGTTGCGGCGCAAGACCCAGGATTTGCGGCTGGGGCAGGCGGGGCTGGTGCGGGTCGCGGCTTCGGTGCCGCCCGCGATGTCGCTGTTGCCCGACATTCTGGCCCGCTACCGTGCCGGATACCCCGATGTTCTGCTGCGCAGCCATGTCGCCCCCATCGGGTCGCTGATCGCCTTGTTGCGCGCGGGCGACGCGGCGTTGGCCATGGCAATGGACGATCAGATGACACCCGACATCGTGGTCGAACGTCTGGGCGTCACCACCTTTTGCTGCCTTTTGCCCAATGATCATCCGCTGGCTGCACAAGACACCGTGTCCTTTGCCGACCTGCAAGCCGAAACGGTCATTTCCTATCGCAGCCCGACCCGCCCGCGGGAAGAGCTGGACAAGGCCGCGCGCACGCAGGGACATGACTTTTCCGCCCAGCTCGAGATAGAGGTGTCGATTTCGGCGGTGGGCTTTGTTCAGGCGGGTTTGGGTGTTGCAGTGGTCGATGCGCTGATGCCGTGGCACCAGTTCCAGGGCGTCACCACCCGTCCGCTGCAAGACAGTCCAAAGCTGCCTTTGTCCCTGCTGACGCTGGCGGGCAAAACCCTGTCGCGCGCCGAAGAAGGGATGCGCGACGAGATTCGCAAGCTTTGCGCCGAGCGGTTGATCCCGTAGCCATAAGTTCGACTTATGGTCTGCCTCTGCATGGGTCTTGGACCCCTGCCGTACTTTCTGATGGTTTGGGCACGAACGCATCGCACCTGACGAAAGGACGTTATTATGGATGGCGCAACACAGCCCAAACCCGATTGGAAGATCGGGGTCGATATCGGCGGCACTTTCATGGATTTCTGCGCGCTTGAAACGGTTTCGGGCCGTGTCGCGTCGCTCAAGGTGCTGACGACGCCCGACGATCCGGGGGCCGAACTGTTGGACGGTTTGCGCCTGCTGGCCGAACGCGAGGGGCTGGACCCGGCATATGTCACGCGTTTCGTGCATGGCACCACGGTCGGGATCAACACGATCATCCAGCGCAAGGGCGCCAAACTGGCGCTGATCACCAATGCAGGTTTCGAAGACGTGATCGAACTGGCGCGGCTGCGGATGCCCGATATGTATTCGCTGTTCTGCCACCGGCCCGATCCGCTGATTGGCCGCGACATGGTGTTCGGCGTGCCGGTGCGGATGCGCGCCGACGGGTCCGAAGCACTGGCGCCCGATGCGGCCTCGGTCGCAGACGCCGCGCGTCAGGCGCAGGCTGCCGGTGCGGATGGCGTGATCGTGGCCCTTTTGCACAGTTGGCGGGACACCGGCCAAGAGGCGTCGGTCAAGGCAATGATCGAAGCCGCCACGCCCGAGATGTTCGTTTTCACCTCGTCCGAGGTCTGGCCGGTGATCCGCGAATATGAACGCACCTCGACCGCGATCCTGAACGGATATGTGCACCCGCGCGTTGCGGGGTATCTGACCGCGCTGGAAAGCCGTCTGGACGCTCAGGGCGTTCCGGCCAAGGCTATGCTGACACGATCAAACGGCGGACTGATGAGCGCGGGGCAGGGGCGGCGTGACTGTGTGTCGATGTTGCTGTCCGGCACGGCCTCGGGTGTTATCGGCGCGTCGTGGCTGGCACGCCAGGCGGGCGAAGCGCGGGTGCTGACACTGGACATTGGCGGCACCTCGGCGGACTTTGCGCTGATCGTGGACGGCGAAGTGCAATATGGCACGGATGAACAAGTCGGAGAATTTCCGCTGCACATCCCGTCGGTCTCTGTCAGCTCGATCGGCATCGGCGGCGGGTCGATTGCCACGCTGGGCGCACTTGGCGTGTTGCGCGTCGGCCCTGAATCCGCGGGATCAAACCCCGGTCCGGCCTGCTATGGCCGTGGCGGCACCGATGCAACGGTGACCGATGCGCTGGCGGTGTGCGGCTGGCTGGGGCATTCGGAAATGGCCTATGGCCAGTTGCGCATGAACGTCGATCTGGCGCGTCAGGCCGTGGGTGTGCTGGCCGACCAACTGGGCCGCAGCGTCGAGGAAACGGCACAGGCGATCATCGACATCGCCGTGTCCGAAATGTTCGTCGAGGTGGAAAAACTGTGCTCGCGCGCAGGCGTCGACCTGCGGGACTTTGCCCTGATGCCCTTTGGTGGCGGCGGCCCGATGCTGGGCGCGTTTCTGGCACAGGAACTGGGTATGTCCCGCGTGATCGCGCCGCGCCGCCCCGGTGTGGTGTCGGCGCTGGGGGGGCTGGTGGCCGACCTGCGCGGCGATTTCATCCGCACGGTCTATGCCCCGCTGACAGACGCGGCGCTGCCGCAGCTTGAACAGGACTTTGCCGCGCTGGCGGACGAAGGCCGCGCATGGCTGGCCGCTCAGGGTTTTGATGGCACAGCCGATCTGCGATTGTCCGCAGACATGCGCTACGCAGGCCAGAGTTTCGAGATCGAAGTGGCGCTGTCGCCCGACTGGCTGGGCTCGGTCGACCAGATCGCGGCGGCCTTTCACGAAACCCACAAACGCATCTACGACTTCGAAGACCCCGACGGAAAGGTCGAGCTGGTCAACCTGCGCCTTTCTGCACTCGGGGGCGCGCCAAAGCCCACGTTCCCGGTGTCGCAAGCCACGCAAGAACAGGCCACGGCGGACCGTCATGTGCCGGTCTGGATCAACGGCTGGCGTGATGTGCCGATCTATGACCGCGCCCAACTGGGCGGCGGTGCGGTGTTCGACGGCCCCGCAATCGTGGCCCAAGAGGACACGACCTTTGCCGTGCCGCCAGGCGCGCGGGCGCGTATCGACGCCCATCTGAACATTCACCTTAGCCTCGTGGAGCAATCCGATGTCTGATAAAATGACCCTTCAGGTGCTGGCCAACCACGCGCGCGCCGCTGCCGAAAACATGGCGCACACCCTGCACCGCACCGCGCATTCCGCCTTTGTCAAGGAAACGCAGGACTTTACCGTTCTGCTGATGGACAAGATCGGTGACACCTTTGCCGTCCCGATGGATCTGGGGGCCACCTGGTATCCCGGCCTGTCCCACGGATCGGCGATCACCATGGTCGATGATTACCGCCCGGGCGACGTGGCGTTTACCAATGATCCCTATTCGGGGCAGGTCGCCACCCACACGCCGGACACGCACCTGTGGCGCCCGATTTTTGACGGTGACGACATCGTGGCCTTTGCGGGCGGGCACATCCACAACACCGACATGGGCGGTGCGGTGCCTGCATCACTGTCCCGCTCGCTGACCGAGATTCATCAGGAAGGCATCCGCTTTCCCCCGATGAAGCTGGTGAACGAGGGCGTCTTTGACCCGCAAATCCTGCGGATCATGGAAACCAACGTGCGCAAGCCCGCGCTGAACATCGGTGACATCAAGGCACTGGCCGGCGCGCTCAGCACGGGCGAACGCAAGGTGCAGGCGATGATCTCGCGCTTTGGCAAGACCGGCTTCTTGCAAGGCGTCAGCGCGCTGATGGATCAGTCCGAGGCGCAGGCGCGTGACATTCTGCGGGCAATACCCGACGGTGAATACGTCTTTGCCGACTACGCCGACGAAGACAGCGACGAGGCGAACCCCTGCCGCCTGAAGCTGACCTTGCGGATCACCGGCGACAGCGCCGTGCTGGACTTTACAGGATCGGACCCGCAACTGGCGTCGTCGCTGAACGTGCCGTCGGGCGGCAATCCGCGTCATACCATCCTGTTGGTTGGGGTCTACTATGTCCTTTACACGCTGAACCCGCGCATGTTGCTGAACACGGGCATGACGCGGCCCTTCACCTGCATTGCGCCCGAAGGCACGGTTCTGAACCCGGTTGAACCGGCGGCCGTGGGGATGCGGTCACTGACCTGCGCGCGACTGCGGTCGGTGATCTTTGGCGCGTTCAGTCAGGCCATTCCCGACCGGATGCCCGCAGCCCCCGCTGGCAACAACTGTATCATCAACGTGATGACCCGCGACGAGCGCACGCAAAAGACAGTGATCGCGGCGGTCAATCCTGTTGTCGGCGGCGGCGGCGGGATGCCGCACCGTGATGGATCGAACGGGTCGGGCGCGGATGCCGCGTACCTGAAAAACACACCCATTGAGATCACCGAAACCGAAGTGCCAGTGGAATTCGTGAAATACGGACTGGCCCAGGACAGCGGCGGGGCAGGGTACTGGCGCGGGGGGCTGGCGACCGAGATGGCGTTCCGCGTCTTTTCCCCCGACACCCGCATCACCGCGCGCAACCGCGACCGGTCGTTCTTTCGTCCCTGGGGCACTCTGGGCGGCCATGCCGCAGGTCTGTCCGACATGATGATCAACCCCGGCACGCCACAGGCGCGGCCTTTGGGCAATGTCGACACCGCAATTCTGGAACCGGGCGACGTGCTTGAAATCCGCTCGGCCGGTGGCGGCGGGCGCGGTGATCCGTTGCAGCGACCGACCGCGCTGGTCGCGCGGGATGTCGTTGGTGGCTATGTCTCGGTCGATGCAGCCCGCCGCGAATATGGCGTGGTCATCACCGACGGCGTGGTGGACGAAGACGCGACCACAGCACTGCGCGCCAGCATGACACCGCACACCCAGCATTTCCACTTTGGCCCCGAACGCGACGGCTACGAGGCACAGTGGACCGATGCGGCCTATGACCTGTTGACGCAAATTTTGGCGGACCTGCCGATCCACTGGCGGTTCTTCACCAAGACCGAGATTTTCCGCCGGATGAAAGGCCGCAAAGGGCCCGAAGGTGTCACTGTAGCCTTCGCCGAGGTCTGCGAACGGTTCCCCGCGTTGCCCCATGCGGCGCCCCGCAAAGAGGCCGCAGAATGACAGGACGGCTTGTCCGGTTGGCCGAGGCATCGCGCCCGAAGGTGTCGTTCACCTTCGACGGCGCGGTGTTGACAGCGCTGGAAGGGGACACGGTTCTGACCGCGATCCTGATGTCGCGCGGTGCCCTGCGACAGGCCGAGTTCGGCCCCGAACAGCGGTCCGGCTTTTGCCTGATGGGGGCCTGTCAGGACTGCTGGATATGGCAGGAGGACGGCGTGCGCCTGCGGGCGTGCTCGACCGCGTTGCAAGCGGGAATGCGTCTGCGGTCCGCCGCGACGGATGCATGGCCCGCAACCGGTGACGCGCCATGACACGGGTGCTGATCGTCGGCGCAGGTCCCGCAGGCATCCGCGCAGCGCAGCGGCTGGTGGCGGCAGGCCTGCATCCCGTCGTCGTGGACGAAGGGGCGCGGGCCGGTGGCCAGATCTATCGCCGCCTGCCCGAAGGATTCACGCGGCCGTCGCAGACCCTGTACGGGTCAGAGGCGGACAAGGCATTGGATTTGCACCGTTGTTTCGACAGAATGCTGGACGCGGGCCAGTTGACCTATCGCCCGCGCAGTTCTGTTGTGGCCCTTGGCGCACAGGGCGCGCAGGTGCTTGGGCCGGATGGTTTGGATACTCTTGCTTATGACAAGCTGATCCTTGCAACCGGCGCCACCGACCGGCTGGCGCCTGTGCCTGGCTGGCAAAGCGCGGGCGTCTATTCACTGGGCTCCACGCAGATCGCGCTGAAATCGCAGGGCGTGGCGCTGGGGCGGCGGATGGTTCTGGCCGGATCAGGCCCATTGCTGACGTTGGTTGCATCGCAACTGCGCAAGGCAGGTGCGCAGGTCGTGGCGGTTCTGGACACCGCGCCGCTGACCACACAGGCGGCGGGCGCCTTTGGCATGGCGCTGGCGCGTCCCCGCGTCACTTTGGGTGGTGCGGTGATGCGCGCGGGGCTGGGGCGCAGCTATCACGCAGGCGTCACGCTGACGCGGATCGCGACGGATGGCACCGGGCCGACGGCGATCCACTGGCAGGATGCACGGGGGCGCGATCACGCGACGCCCTGCGATATGGTGGGGCTTGGCTGGCACCTTAGAGCCGAAACGCATCTCGCCGATCTTGCAGGTGTTTCAATGGCTTGGGATAAGGTGTTTCACCAATGGCTGCCCGAAACAGATGCCATGGGCCGCGCCGCCACGGATGTGTATCTGGCAGGCGACGGGATGCGGATACTGGGCGCAGACGGCGCAGAACTGGCCGGAAAAATTGCTGCCAGCGCCTGTTTGCAGGACCTTGGGATGGCTGCCCCTGATACGCATCGCGAGCTGAAGGAAATACGCCGGATGCAACGCTTTGCCAGCGCCATGCAGCGGGCGTTTCCGTGGCCTGCGCAGATGGTCCGCGATCTTCCCGCCGACACGGTCCTGTGCCGTTGCGAAGGCATCAGCGTGGGCGACCTGCGCGCGACCGTGCCGCTGTCAGGCCCCGAGGCGAACCGTGCAAAATCACTGTCGCGCGTCGGGATGGGGCGATGTCAGGGGCGCTATTGCCAGCTTGCCGGTGCCGAGGTTCTGGCCGCCGAAGCCGGTGTTCCGGTCGACAAGATCGGACGGCTGCGCGGGCAACCGCCGGTGCGTCCGGCGCCGATCAACGCCTATCTGGACAAGGGGACGGACCCCCGCGCGACATAATCTGCTGCCGCCGCCGGTCTGATGGCGGATGATGCTGGGCAGCCAGCGCTTTCAGCACCTGTTTGTACATATTTCCGGCGATCCTGTACGTAATTCTTGCAATACGAGGTGCCCGATGTCCTTTGCCTATGATCCCAGCGATCTGACCCTTCCCAATGCGCATTTTATCGGCGGAGAATATGTCGCTGGCGCAGCGGCGCTGAACGTCGTGTCGCCGTCCACCGGTGCCATCATCGGGGAAATCCCCTGCGCTGATGTGGACGTTGTCGACCGCGCCGTTCAGGCCGCGCGCACCGCGCTGGCGACTTCGAACTGGGGTGGGATGCAACCGCGCGACCGCACCCGCGCCCTGTGCGCTTGGGCCGATCTGATGGAGGCCGAAGCCGAAACGCTGGCGGCGCTCGAAGCGATCTGCTCGTCGCGTCCCTATGCGCACGCGCTGACAGGCGACATCGTGGTGACGGCTGAACAAATCCGGTTCTTTGCAGAACTCGCGGACAAGGAATGCGGCGCGCTGGCACCGGTGTCGGACAGCCACTTTGCTTATATCGCGGATGAACCTTACGGTGTGATCGGTGCCATTACGCCGTGGAATTTCCCGATCTCGATGGCCGGTTGGAAGCTGGGGCCAGCCTTGGCTGCGGGCAATGCCGTGGTGTTGAAACCTTCCGAGATGACGCCCTATTCCACCCTGTTCATGGCCGAACTGGCCATCCGCGCGGGCATCCCTGCGGGCATTTTCAACGTGGTGCTGGGCGATGGTCCGACCACGGGTTCTGCCATCACAGGACACGCGGGCATCGACAAGGTGTCGTTCACCGGATCGACCCGCGCGGGCGGCGCCATCATGGAGAACATCGCCCGCACCGGCATCAAGCCGATGACGCTGGAGCTGGGCGGCAAAAGCCCGATGGTGGTTTTTGCCGACGCCGATCTGGATCTGGCGGCGGACTGCCTGGATCGCGGGATCATGTCCAACGCGGGCCAGGCCTGTGTGTCCGGGTCTCGGATGATCGTGGCGCACGAGGTGGCCGACGCACTGGCCGCCAAGCTGACCGAGCGTTTCGCGCGCTACCGCCCGGCCAATACCTTTGCGTCCGAGCCGGGGTTTTCCCCGATCATTTCGGACACGCAACTGGGCCGGATCGACAGCATCGTGCAGGCATCGGCGTCCCAAGGCGCGGAAATGCTATGCGGCGCTGCGCGGTTTGATCACGAGGGCAGCTATTACCAGCCCACGCTGATCGCTGGCGTGGATGACACCAGCCCCGCCGTGCGCGAGGAAATCTTTGGCCCCGTGGCGACGTTCCAGACCTTCGATTCCGAAGACGAGGCCATGGCGCTGGCCCATCATGCCACCTATGGACTTTGCGCGGGCCTGTTCACCCGTGACCTCAGCCGTGCCATGCGCCTGACGCGCAAGCTTGAGGCGGGGACCGTTTGGGTCAACCGCTATGGCCGGTCGCGCGATCACATTCTGCCCACGACCGGCTGGAAATCCAGCGGGCTGGGCCACGACCTGGGCCGCGAAGCCTATCACGCCAACCGGCGCAAGAAATCGGTGCTGATCGACCTGTAACCCCGATCACGCACGTTGAAGGAGACTGACATGACCACTTACAAACTCGCGCTGATCCCCGGTGATGGCATCGGCGTTGACGTGACCGATGCGGCGATGACCGTGCTGGACGTTGCGGCCAAACGGTTCGGTTTTGCGCTGGAACCGCAGACCTTTCCGTGGTCCTGCGACTATTACGTCAGGACCGGCGCAATGATGCCCGCAGACGGGATCGAAACCCTGCGCGGCTTTGATGCGATCTATCTGGGTGCTGTCGGCTGGCCCGACACGGTGCCGGATTCCGTGTCGCTGCACGGGCTGCTGCTGCCGATCCGCAAGGCGTTTGACCAATACGCCAACATCCGCCCCCACCGTCTGCTGGCGGGCGTCGAGGGGCCGTTGAAAGCGTCCGAGTTCGACATTCTGTGCATCCGCGAAAACACCGAAGGCGAATATTCCGGTGCCGGCGGGCGCGTGCATCAGGGCAAGGGCAACGAGGTTGCTGTCGAGACATCCGTCTTCACCCGCGTGGGCGTTGAACGGATCCTGCGGTTCGGCTTTGAACAGGCGCAGGCGCGGCGCAAGCATCTGACGTCGGTGACCAAATCGAACGCGCAGAAATATTCTATGGTGTTCTGGGACGAGGTCACGCGCGAACTGGCCGCCGAATACCCCGAGGTGACCGTCAGCCACATGCACATCGACGCGATGGCGGCCAAGATGGTGATGAACCCGCAAGATCTGGACGTGGTCGTGGCGTCGAACCTGTTTGGTGACATCCTGACCGATCTGGGGGCTGCCATTCAGGGCGGTCTGGGCTTTGCCGCTTCGGCCAACATTTGCCCCGACCGCTCTGGCCCGTCGATGTTTGAACCCGTGCACGGGTCGGCCCCCGATATTGCGGGCAAGAACATTGCCAACCCGATTGCCGCGATCTGGTCCGGCGCGCAGATGCTGGAGCATCTGGGCGAAACGGACGCCGCTGCCGCTGTGCTGGGCGCGATCGAAGCCGCAACCGCCAAGGGCATTGGCACGCGTCAGGGCCAGAATACAACCGATGACATAACGGCGGCCATTTGCGCCGCGCTGGAGGCTTGAACATGACCGTGCACCATCCCATCACTGCCGATCTGCGCAGCCGTCTGACCGACCCCGATCTGTTCCGCGAGGCGGCGCTGATCAACGGCAATTGGATTGCCCGCGCCGATATGCCGGTCACGAACCCCGCGACGGGGGACGTGATGGGGCATATGCCCGACAGCACCGCCGAGGAAACCACAGCCGCCATTGCCGCCGCCGAAGAGGCGATGAAAGGCTGGCGAGCGCGCACGCACATCGAGCGCGCGGACATCCTGATGAAGTGGTATCAGCTGATGCTGGATCACGCTGACGATCTGGCGCTGATCCTGACCGAGGAACAAGGCAAGCCGCTGGCCGAGGCCAAGGGCGAGGTGATCTATGGCGCGTCCTTCGTGCGCTGGTTCGCGGAAGAGGGGCGCCGGATCAACGGGCACATTATCCCGTCGCCGGTTGCGGGCAAAAAGCTGTTTGCCATGAAAGAGCCCGTGGGCGTCTGCGCGATCATCACGCCGTGGAACTTTCCCATCGCAATGATCACCCGCAAGGTGGCGCCGGGGTTGGCGGCAGGCTGTACGATGGTCATCAAGCCGTCTGATTTCACCCCCTATTCGGCGCTGGCGCTGGCTGTGCTGGGTGAACGCGCGGGTATTCCCGCCGGTGTGCTGAACATCCTGACCGGTCGCCCCGAGGTGATCGGCGCGACGCTGACCGCATCATCGGTGGTGCGCAAACTGTCGTTCACCGGATCGACCCGCGTGGGGGCGCTGCTGGCGGAACAATGCGCGCCGACGTTGAAGAAAATGTCGCTGGAGCTGGGTGGCAATGCGCCATTCATCGTGTTTGACGACGCCGACCTGGATACGGCGGTCGAGGGCGCGATGCTGTCAAAGTTCCGCAATGGCGGGCAAACCTGCGTGTGCGCCAACCGCATTCTGGTGCAGTCGGGCATTCACGATGCGTTCGTGGGGGCCCTGGCAAAGCGTGTGGATGCGCTGACGGTTGGTCCGGGCACGGCAGAGGACACGATGATCGGCCCGATGATCAACACCGCAGCCATCGCCAAGATCAACGCGCATGTAGACGACGCGCTGTCCAAGGGCGCCAGCCGCGCGACACAGACGCGCGATCTGGGCGCGCAATATGCCGATCCGGTGGTGTTGACCGGTGCCACGACCGACATGAAACTGGCAGACGAGGAAACCTTTGGCCCCGTCGCCCCGATCTTCAAGTTCGAGACCGAGGCCGAGGCGCTGGAGATTGCCAACGGCACGCCCTTTGGTCTGGCGGCCTATTTCTTCACCACCAACATGGCCCGCGCCTTCCGCTTTGGCGAGGCGTTGGAAGTGGGGCTGGTCGGGTTGAACACAGGTGTCGTCAGCCATGCCGAGGCGCCGTTCGGGGGCGTGAAATCGTCGGGGCTGGGCCGCGAAGGGGCGCAAGAGGGGATCGAGGAATATCTCGAAACCAAGGCGTTCCATTTCGGCGGTCTGGATGCCTGACGGCTTTGGCTGCTGATCGCCTGTTCCGGTGATCGCAGCGCCAGTCGGTGACGTGTTTCATCGACTGGCGCAGAGACTGGCCGTTAATTGCGGGATGCGATTTGGGTTTGGGTGTTTGCGGGGTAGATGAACCCGTGGGTCGGATAGGTCGACCCAAGGCTGCCCGGCGCGCTTTCCAGCCGCACGGCGGTCCAGTCGTTCGCTTTCGACACGTCAACTGCCAGCATTTTCATGGTGACCATGTTCTTTTCCCAATTGGCATGATCGACCTGAATCGTGCGCTCTGAGAGAACCTGCGAGACGACCGCGACGTGCCCCATAGGGTTGCGTCCGGTTGACTTGAACGCCAGAACCGAGCCGGGCACAGGCGCATTGCTGCGCGGGTAAAGCCCCTTGGCCTTGTCCCACCACAGGTTCGCGTTGCCGTAAATTTCGATCCCGCTGAGATCGCGGGCGAAAGGCACGCACCACACGCGCGCGCCGGCTTTGTGTTTCGCGTCAACCTCGAGAAGGGCCAGCGTCATGCGGTTCTGATCAATCCCGCTGTGCGTGACCTGCGGTTCTTTTGCGCAGGCTGAAACCAGCATACCCAAGGCTAGAATGCCGCAAGGAACCCGTCGCGCATTTTTAATTTGAAACATTTTGTGACTGCCCATTTTTTTTAACAGTCATTACCGGCGCTTTGCGATTCTGGCAAATGGCATAGGCGAAAACCCGCAGGTTTGGTATTTGTATTATATCTCAATGTGTTGATGGCGAAAGATAATGTCAGCTGCGACGCGCCTTGTGGCGCCACAGATGCCCGGAAATCCCACGCGCATTGTTACAGTTGCGGTGCTGCAAACCCCTTGCCGATGATCGGCCCAGTGGGGCGTCCGGTGGGCGATCCGCCGACCGGTTCCAGCGTGACCTCGTAAAGCTGTTGTGCCATCGGCTCGGGCAGGTGGTCGAATGTCAGCCGCGTCGGGGCGGTCCGGTCAAGCACGCCAAGCGATGTCGCGCCAATCTCGGGCGTTGGCAGCGTCCAGACCTGCAACGATCTGTCTGCGGGCACGTCGATGTCGGCCACGAAACGCACCGTCGCGGTGTCGTTGCCATAGTCCTCGACAACGGCCTGCGGAACGCCCTGATCGTCCAAAAGCACGGCAATGACCTGTGGTTCGGGAAGGGGTTGCAGCCAGCTTAGACCAAAGCCGAAGGCAATCCCGATCATGGCCGCCGCGATAACCCCGGCCATGCGTCCACGCGGCGCGCGCGCGATGTTCGCGGGACGCGGCGGGGCGGGGGGCGGTGACTTGGTCGCGGGGGCATCGTCTGCGTGCAGCATCGATAGCGTGCGTTCAACCAGCCCCTCGGGCAGGGCGCGGGGGGCGGCAGACAGGTCCAGCGGCAGCAACTGGTCGCGCAGGCTGCTGACAAGGCGGGAAAGTTCAGGGTCCCGCGCGATCAGTTCTTCAAACAGGCGCATCTCGCCCTCGGGCATCAGCCCCAGAACATAGTCCGACGCCAGATCGCGGATATCGTCAGAAAGACCGGTCATGACAGACACTCCTTCAAGGCACTCAGCCCTCGGCGGATCAGGGACTTGGCCGTCCCAAGGGGCAGGTTCTGGCGCGCCGCAATCTCGCCGTGGCTGAACCCCGCGACATAGGCCAGCAGGATCGCCATCCGGCTGGACGCATCCAGCCCGCCAAGGCAATCGCGCAGCTTTCCGGGGCCTGCCAGCATCTCCCAGTCTTCCACCGGAACGATCTGCTGGCGGGCCTCTTGAACCAGCGCCAGATCGGCAGGGGCCATGATGCTAAGCCTTTTGCCGTCACGCAAGATATTTAGACAGCGGTTGCGCAGGATGGCATAGATCCAGCCGCGGGCCGATCCACCAATGGCATCCTGCGTGGCCGCCTTGCGCCAGACCTGCACCATAGCATCCTGAAGCGCCTCTTCGGCAAGGTCGTGGCGTTGCAGCATACGAAAGGCCACGCCCAGTAATTGCGGCCCTTCGATGTCCAGGATTGCCGTAATGCCGCTTTGGCGACCATCTGCGCAATCTGCCAATGCCTGACGCAGCCGCGCGGCCCTGTCGTGTGGCATATGTTCGTCGGTCATGCGCTGCGCCCCCCAAAGCCCCAAGGCGTTTGCCGATGTCAGGTGGATCGCGGCGTTCGCTTGTGGACTGCTGCCGGTCCTTGTTCTGATCCCGTGATGCACCATTTGTGACCCTTTCAAAAGCATAGACACGGCGCACGCGCTGACGGATGCAATTTTTTTCAAAATCCCTGCATCCAAATGCGCGGCCTTTGTGTCTTCGGGACATGGACGGCGAAAGGCGCCGTGCCGCATTGAACCGAAAACAAAGGAAAATTCTCATGCTTCGTACTGCCGTTTATGCAACAACCGCCCTTGGACTTTCCCTCTCTGCTGCCGTTGCGGCCCCCGCCGTTGGCCTTGTCGGGGACAAGACGCTGGTGATGTTCGACACGGAAACGCTGGCCGTTTCGGGCACGATGGACGTGTCGGGCGTTGACAGCCTGCTGGGCATTGACCTGCGTCCTTCGAACGGCACGCTGGTCGGCGTGACCCCTGACATGAGCATCGTCAGCATTGACACCGCCAGCGGCGAAGCCACCGAAATGGCGGTGATGGACACAGCCCTGCCGCTGGGTGACACACCGGTGATCGTCGATTTCAACCCCGCCGCAGACAAGCTGCGCTTTATGACCGGCACCACCAACCACCGTGTGGATGTCGATACCGGTGCCGTGACCGTCGATGGCAGCCTTGACTGGCAGGCAGGCGACATGCACGTCGGTGAAGAGCCCGCGATCGTGGCCGCCGCCTATATCAACAGCTACGGCAAACCCGAAGCGACCAAGATGTTCGACATTGACGCGACCATCGTCGCCGTGATCCAGCAGGTGTCGCCCAACGACGGCACATTGGGCGCAATCGGCAAGCTGGGCATCGAGGCACCTGCAGACACCTATGCCTTTGACGTGCAAACCAACGAAGCGATGGAAAACATGGCCTGGCTGGTGAACGGCAACATGCTGTATTCGGTTGATCTGGAAACCGGTGCTGCCACCGGCGTTGGCATGGTCGAAGGGGTCGATGGCGACATCCGCGACATCACGATCCTGCCTGCGATGTGATTTGACCGTCGCGATCTGAATGTCGCGATCTGAATATCGGACCGGTGCGGCCTGTGTGGCCGCGCCGGTCACGGTGGCTCAAACGGCAGGGCGTTTGGAAAACCCTATGCGTCGGGGAACATCGCCGCGATTTCGTGGGGACTGAATTCGTCAACGGCAACAACCCTTTGCACGGCGGCGTTCACGCGTTGCAACTGTTCGAACTCTCCTTGGGTCATCGCACCGGATTTCAGCGCCGCGTCCGGCGATTGCTTGAGCTTGCGCAACCGTTTGGTCAGCGGTTCCGCGTCGACAACCATGCGGTAAGCCGTATCCAGCAAGCCTTGGCCGCTTTCGGGTTTCCCCGGATGCAGCGCGCCCACCAGCCGGTCGCGGGTGGGCGAGGGCCCGTACAGGATCATCGCGCATTTTTCGGCCAACAGGTCCGACGGCCCGCGTGACCGCGACCGTGGCAACAGTGTCGGACGCAACAGCCAGCCGACCCAGCGGGCGGGGAAATTGGCGATGGTTTCGTCCAGCGCGTGTCCGATGCGGTTGAACGATACTTCTGCGGCGTAGTTCACCAGCGGAAGGTCCTCGGCGTGACACCCGTCGTCTTCCCAGCGTTTCAGCGCTGCGGACACAAGAGACATCTCGGACAGGGCGTCGCCCAAGCGTGCCGAGATCATCTCTTTGCGCTTCAGCTCTCCGCCCAGCGTCAGGAACGCCATATCCGCCGTCACGGCAAAGGCCGCAGACCAGCGCGACAAGCGTGCATACAGCGGCGCAATGTCGCCCGCATTGTCCGGCACCGCGCCGCGACCGGTCCAGCCCGACCACCACGCGCGAAAGAAGGTGCGGGTCGAATGGCCCACATGCGCCCAGAAATGCCTGTCGAAATCGGTCAGAGATTTCTCGCGGTCCGGTTCCTGAAGCGCCTGCATTTCATCCAGCAGATGCGGATGCGCACGGATCGCGCCCTGACCAAAGATGATCAGGTTGCGGGTGACGATATTGGCCCCCTCGACCGTGATCCCGATGGGAATGGCACGATAATGCGGTTGCAGGTAGTTCAGCGGCCCGTCAATCACCGCCTTGCCCGAATGCACGTCCATCGCGTCGTTGATGCTTTCGCGCATCCGCGTCGTGGCGTGGTATTTCATGATCGCGGAAATCACCGCCAGCTTGTGACCCTCGTCCAGCGCGGCGGTGGTCAGGCGGCGACCGGCGTCGATGGTATAGGCATTGGCCGCGATCCGCGCCATCGGCTCTTGCACGCCGCCGAACAGGCCGATGGGCATGTTGAATTGCTTGCGCACACGGGCATAGGCCCCCGTTGTGTGCGCGGCCAGCGCCGTGCCTGCCGCTGACAGCGACGGCAGCGAAATGCCGCGACCTGCGGCCAGCGCGCTCATCAGCATCATCCAGCCTTTGCCCGCGTACTCCGGCCCGCCGATGATATTTTCCAGCGGAATGAACACGTCCTTGCCGGTGGTCGGCCCGTTCATGAACATCGTGCCAGACGGCAGGTGGCGGCGGCCGGTTTCGACGCCCGGCAGATCGGTGGGCACAAGGGCGCAGGTGATCCCGATGTCGGGCGTGTCACCCAGCAACCCCTCGGGGTCGCGCAATTGGAACGCCAGCCCCAGAACGGTGCACACTGGCGCCAGCGTGATATAGCGCTTGGCCCAGTTCAGGCGGATGCCCAAAACCTCCTGACCCTGCCATTGCTGTTTGCAGATCACGCCTTCGTCCACCATAGCCGAGGCGTCCGAACCTGCGTCCTCGCTGGTCAGACCAAAGGCAGGTAGCTCTTGGCCCGAGGCCAGACGCGGCAGCCAGTCGTCGCGCTGCTCTTGGGTGCCGAACTGCAAGATCAGCTCGCCGGGGCCAAGCGAATTGGGCACCATCACCGTGACCGCCCCGGCAACCGACCGGCTGGAAATATAACGCACCACTTCGGAATGGGCATATGCAGAGAAGCCCAGTCCGCCGTAATCCTTGGGGATGATCATGCCGAAAAACCCGTTGGCGCGCAGGTAATCCCACGCCTCTTCGGGCAGGTCACCTGAGACATGGTCAATCTGCCAATTGTCCAGCATGTCGCAAAACACGCGGCACGGCCCGTCGACAAAGGCCTGTTCGTCCGGCGTCAATGTCGGCGCCTTCATGTCGCGCAGAACCGACCAGTCGGGCTTGCCCGAAAACAGCTCGGCCTCGAAATGCACATCGCCCGACGAAATCGCCTCGGCTTCGGTTTCGGACAGGGCGGGCAGGGCGGTTTTGGCCCATTTGAAAATGGGCTTGGTGATGTAATCGCGGCGAAATGACATGGTGTTCTCCTCCACATCAAAAACGCAGAGGGCGCGGCCAAAGTTCCCCCAATGGGTGTGCAAGGGCCTATGCGCGCACCGGCAGCTGGGCGGCGATCACTCCACCCACGTTGTGGGTTTTCTCAATCGGCTGGTTTTGCGAATTGGGCGCGCTTAGTCTTTTTGCAGCATGTCGTCGCGCAGCGGGACGGTCTGACGTTCAATCATCCGGTGCACCGACGGCGATCCTTCGCCGCGATGCAGCACCCGCAGGCGGTCGGACAGGGCGGCATCCGCCTTGGTGCGCCGTTCGTTGTGTCGTACATATTCGCCCCAAGTTGGTACATGATAGCTTTCGCTCCAGTGATCCGGTTGGTGCAGGTCGCGCAACAGCGCCCATTGTTGTGCGCCGTCACGAATGCGCACGCGCCGCCGCAGGCTCATCGCGGCCAGAAATTCGGGGACATCTTCCTGCGCGATTTCATAGTCGACCATGACCATCACCGGCCCGCTGCGATAGTTCAGGTCAAATCGCGTGGCTGGTTCTTTGAAACGGTTGAGGGGGCCCAGATCCAGGCCGCTGAATTCCGGCAAGGGCAGTCGCAGGCCAATCAGTGCGCCGACCGCCAACATGCCCGCGGCCCCCAGCAATGCGATTTCGGCGTTGCCGGTGCGTTCGGCGATGGCCCCCCACAGCAAGCTGCCCGCCGCCATGCCGCCAAAGGTGCCGGTCTGGTACAGGGCGATGACACGTCCCACCACCCAGCGCGGCGTCGAAAGCTGGATCGTGACGTTGAACATCGACAACGCCAGCACCCAGGCCGCCCCCGCCAGCATCAGCGCGGCCCCCGACAGGACCGGTTGCACGCTAAAGGCCAGCAAGACGCAGCTCAGCCCGAAGACCACAAAGCCGCCCCGCGCGATGGTTTCGTTGGTAAAGCGGTTGCGCAGGCTGGCGTTGGACAAGGCACCGGCGACAGCCCCCATCCCGAAGCAGCCCAGCATCACGCCGTAGACAAAGGCGGTGGCGTTCAACGTTTCACGGACCACGACCGGCAGCAGCGCCAGCAAAGCAATGGCCGACAGGCCGAACCAGAACCCGCGCAGGATGACCCGCATCAGGTTTGGCGACATCGCCACGTAGCGCAGCCCGGCGGCAAAGGCGCTGCCCATGGGTTCGCGGGGCAGGTGGGTGTCGCGCACCGGGGCCTTCCAGCGCAGCAAGGCAAGGATAATCGCCACGTAGCTGAACGCATTGACGGCAAAGGCAGCCGCGGCCCCGGCGATGGCCACAATCGCGCCGCCCGCAGCCGGACCGACGCTGCGCATCAGGTTGAACCCCATGCTGTTCAGCGACACCGCCGAGGGCAGTTCCTCGCGCGAGACGATGTCGCCCATGGTGGCCTGCCACGACGGGTTGTGCAAAGCCGTGCCGCAACCGATCAGAAAGGTGAACGCCAGCAGCAGCCATGGCGACAGCCAGCCCTCGAATGCCATGAAGGTCAGAATGATCGACACGCAGAACATAAATGCCTGCGCGATCAGCATGACGCGGCGGCGGTCGAAATTGTCGGCAAACACCCCTGCCAACAGCGAGAAAATCATGATCGGCAGCGCCACTGACCCTTGCACCAGCGCCACCATGTTTTGTGAATCCGACAGCGATGTCATCAGCCACGCGGCGCCGACCGCTTGCACAAGACCACCAAAGTTCGAGGCCAGCGCCGATATCCAAAGGGACCGAAAAGTCTGGTTGCGGAACAGGATAAGCGGCGAAATTTGATCTGGCACGTTGGCAGCCTTTTGCTAACACGCTGGTTTTGGCATGTTTCACAAACCAGTTATAGCCAATCCTTCCAAGATCAAACAGGTTCGGCGGTGATCCCCGCGATGACTGCTGTTGGCGCACTTGGAAAAGCTAGCTTGCAAGCCGCTTTTCCATCGGTGCAGCTTCTGGGGTGTCGCCTGTGCATTTGAAATAGCCGACA
This sequence comes from Sulfitobacter sp., assembly GCA_034669925.1. Taxonomy (GTDB): domain Bacteria; phylum Pseudomonadota; class Alphaproteobacteria; order Rhodobacterales; family Rhodobacteraceae; genus Pseudosulfitobacter. The sequence continues at coordinate 1,251,561 of JAXMOM010000001.1, read as the reverse complement.
TCCCGGGTCATCGAATCCACACCCGATTGCAGAAGCTTTACCGCACTTGAACTTTCGCCCGCCATTGCCGCGTTCTGTTGCACGGCGCGGTCCAGGTCACCGACGGCACTGTTCATTTCATGCAAGCCGCTGCTTTGCTCGGCTGCAGCCGAGGCGATGTGCAGGATGCTGTCGCGAATTTCCGTGACTGTGGTGTCAATGGAATGCAGCGCCTCGCCTGCCTGACCGACCAGATCGACCCCGCGCCCAACCTGACGTTTCGAATCCTCGATCAGTTGGGCGATTTCGCGAGCGGCCTCGGACGATCGCTGCGCCAGTTCGCGCACTTCGGATGCCACCACGGCAAAGCCGCGTCCCGCTTCGCCTGCACGCGCGGCTTCCACGCCTGCGTTCAGCGCCAGCAGGTTGGTCTGAAAGGCGATGTCGTCGATCACGCTGGTGATCCGCGAAATGGATTGCGAACTTTCCGCGATCACGTTCATGGCGCTGATCGCATCCCCGACCACGACGCTGGAGCGTTCAGATTGCTCTTTGGCCTGCTGGACCTGATGGCTGGTGTCGTTGGTCATCTCTGTCGCACTTTTGACCGAGAACGTCAGCTCTTCCAACGCGGCAGCACTTTCTTCCAGCGTGGCAGCTTGTCGTTCTGAGCGATTGGACAGGTCGTTCATGCCGGACGAGATGGAAGCGACCTCTTGCGTAACCTCAAGTGCCTGTCGCAGAACGCCCGCCAGAACACTGTCAAGCCGCTCGACCGCGTTGTTGAACTGCACGCGGATGTCGTCAAACTCTCCCAGGTCGTCGGTCAGCCGCACCGTCAGATCGCCCGCGGCAAGGCTGCTTAGCCCCGCCTGCATCGCATCGGCGGTGCGGATATAGGGCGTGGTATTCACCGCGAATTTAACAACCTTCACCACCTCGCCTGCGGCGTTGCGGATCGGATTATAGCTGGCGCGGATGTTCACGGTGCTGCCAGACTTTCCGATACGCTCAAAAGCGCCATCCTTGGCTTCGCCGCGCCGCAGATCTTCCCAGAACGTCAGGTACTCCGTGCTGTTCGCATAGTCAGAGCTGACAAACAGCCTGTGGTTCTTTCCGACGATTTCTTTTGCCTCGTACCCCATTGTTTCGCAGAAAATGTCATTCGCGTGCAGAATCTTGCCCTTGGGGTCGAATTCGATCACCGCCTGCACTTTCTGGATTGCGCTGACCATCGCATTGGCATCGGCCTCCATGTCGCGTGCCTCGGTGATGTCAAAAGCGTATTTGACCACTTTGAAAGGCCGCCCTTCGGGATCAAGCAATGTCTCGTAGGTCGCCTGCAGCCAGCATGCCTTGCCGCTTTTGCTGATACGTTTTACCTGCCCTGTTTCAGAGGCGCCGGTGCCAAGACGTTGCCAGAACCCCTTGTATTCGGGTGTTCCGATTTCTTCGGGGGGCATGAATATGTTGTGATGCTTGCCGTCAAGCTCTTCCTGGGTATAGCCCATGGTGTCCAGAAACAGTTGGTTTGCGGTCAGGATTTTGCCCGACAGGTCGAATTCGATCACGGCCATCGACCGCTTTAGCGCATCGACCTGGCTGCGGTTGTCACGGCGGCGCATGTGCATCCCCGTGATCTCGCGGGCGACAACGATGGTGTAATCATGGCTGCCGTCGGGTTTCATGATCGGGGTATAGGTCGCATCAAACCAGATTTCGTCGCCCTGCGCATTTAGCCGGGGCACGATTTGGTTTGTGGTTTTGCCGCTTTCCACAGATGTCCAGATGTCCGTGAATTCGGGCTTGGCATGGTCTTTTTGGCGAACGATATGTTCGTAATTTTTGCCGATGATGTCGGCAGGCGCGACATCCAGAAACGCGCAGAAATTGTCGTTGACCGATTGAATTGTCCGGTCGGGTGACAGGCGCGCAATAACATGCGAATCCTCGAAAGCCCGCATTTCGCGTTTCAGAATATCCAACTCGGGATTTTTTCCCTTGAACCAAGCCATTGTTGCATCCGTGCATTGTGAATGAAAAAGTATTGGGGCAGACACTGGCGGTCAAAGGCTTCAAAACCATTAATCCGGGGCGAAAGAAGCATCGCATTGTCGGTAAATTTTGCGCGCAGCCCGAACGCGTGACGCGCAAGCGATCCAGGATTGGCGCTGCTCTGGGGCGGGGCATCACGGCTTTTGCTCTGTTTTCAAGCTATTGGTCGCAATTGCCCCGCCGCGGCGCTACATTGTCCGATAATCCGCACCTTAGACGTTGCCGCGACCCATGCGCCGCGCGATGGTGTGCGAAAGGAGATACCCATGTCGATCACCGCAAGCATCTATCACCTGACCCATTATAAATACGACCGACCGGTCACGCTGGGGCCGCAAATCATACGCCTGCGTCCTGCGCCGCATTCGCGCACGCGGGTGATTTCGCATTCGTTGTCCGTGTCGCCGGTGGATCATTTCGTGAACCACCAACAAGACCCCTACGGCAACTGGATGGCGCGGCTGGTGTTTCCCGAACCGGTGCGAGAATTCAAGATCGAGGTCGATCTGGTCGCGGATATGTCCGTTTATAACCCCTTCGACTTTTTCGTCGAGGACAGCGCCAAGGACTTTCCTTTTTCTTACGGGGCAGAGATTGCCGACGATCTGTCGATCTATCTGAAAACCGAGCCGCTGACGCCCAAGCTGGATGCGTTCCTGAAAACCGTGTCGCGCGACAAGATGGTCACGATCGACTTTCTGGTCGGGCTGAACATGCGTCTGGCATCTGAGATCAACTATGAAATCCGCATGGAGCCCGGCGTGCAGACGCCCGAGGTGACGCTGGACCGCGCGTCGGGCTCGTGCCGTGACAGCAGTTGGCTGCTGGTGCAGATCCTGCGCAATCTGGGCATCGCGGCGCGGTTTGTGTCGGGGTATCTGATCCAGTTGAAACCGGACCTGATTGCGCTGGACGGGCCTGCGGGCACCGACCATGATTTCACCGACCTGCACGCCTGGGTCGAGGTCTATCTGCCCGGCGCGGGCTGGATCGGGCTGGACCCAACATCGGGCTTGTTGGCCGGCGAAAGCCATATTCCGCTGGCTGCAACGCCGCATTACGCCAATGCCGCGCCGATCACCGGTGTCGCCAGCTTTGCCGAAGTGGAATTCTCGTTCGACATGCAGGTGAAGCGCACGGCCGAACACCCGCGCATCACCAAGCCGTTCTCGGACGAATCGTGGAATGCGCTGAACGCGCTGGGTCAGAAGATCGACAAACGGCTTGAGGCCGGCGACGTGCGGCTGACCATGGGCGGTGAGCCTACGTTCGTGTCCATCGACGACTTTGAAAGCCCCGAGTGGAATTCCGATGCCGTCGGTCCGACCAAACGGGTGCTGGCGGACAAGCTGATCCGCCGTTTGCAGGACAAGTTTTCGAACGGTGGGCTGCTGCACTACGGGCAGGGCAAGTGGTATCCGGGCGAGACGTTGCCGCGTTGGACGTTCTCGCTGTACTGGCGCAAGGACGGCAAACCGATCTGGAAGAACCCCGATCTGCTGGCCCGCGAGGATACACAGGAAGATGTCGGCCCCGACGAGGCTAAGGCGTTGTTGGACAGCATTGCCCAAAATCTGGCGGTGCCGCGTGAAAATGTGTTGCCCGCCTTCGAGGACCCCGCCGACTGGATCATCAAGGAAGCCAGCCTGCCGGAAAACGTCACCCCCGAGAACAACAAGCTGAAAGACCCCGAAGAGCGCGCCCGCATCGCGCGGGTGTTTGAACGCGGGCTGACCACGCCTGCGGGCTATGTGTTGCCGGTGCAGCGCTGGCAGGCGCGCGCCGAAAGCCGCTGGATGTCCGAAGTGTGGAACATGCGGCGCGGCAAGGTGTTTCTGGTCGCCGGTGACAGCCCCGTGGGCTACCGCCTGCCGCTGGGCACGCTGCGGCATATCCCCGAGGCCAGCTTTCCTTTCATCAACCCGCAGGACCCGATGGATGACCGCGCCCCGCTGGCCGATCCCGCTGAGATCGCGGCACGCCCGCAGGCCGTGGCCCACCGCACCGACGCCACCGTCGGGCAGGAGGTTGTGGAACAGACCATGGCCAGTGATGGTGACCTCAGCGGGGCCGTGCGCACCGCCATTTCGGTTGAACCGCGCGACGGGCGTTTGTGTGTGTTCCTGCCGCCGGTCGAAACGCTTGAGGATTATCTGGAGCTGATCGCCGCGACCGAGGCTGCGGCCAAGGCAACCGGTCACAAGGTGCTGATCGAAGGCTACAGCCCGCCCAGCGATCCGCGCATCGAAGTGATCCGCGTGGCCCCCGATCCCGGTGTGCTTGAGGTGAACATTCACCCCGCCGCCAACTGGGCCGAATGCGTCAACACCACGGAAATCGTCTATGAACAGGCGCGTCAGTGTCGTCTGGGGGCGGACAAGTTCATGATCGACGGACGCCACACCGGCACCGGCGGCGGCAACCACGTGGTTGTGGGCGGGGTCAAACCATCCGACAGCCCGTTTTTGCGCCGTCCCGATCTGCTGAAAAGCCTGATCCATTTCTGGCAACGTCATCCCAGCCTGTCCTATCTGTTTTCGGGCACCTTCGTTGGCCCCACCAGCCAGGCCCCGCGCATCGACGAGGCGCGGCATGACCAGTTGTATGAGCTGGAGATTGCGCTGGACCAGATCTGGCCACCGGCCAAGGGCGATGTGCCGCCGCCGTGGCTGACCGACCGTCTGCTGCGCAACAGCCTGATCGACGTGACCGGCAACACCCACCGCACCGAGATTTGCATCGACAAGCTGTATTCCCCCGACGGACCCACCGGCCGCTTGGGGCTGGTGGAATTCCGCGGCTTCGAGATGCCGCCCAACCCACGGATGAGCCTTGCGCAACAGGTGCTGATCCGCGCGATTATTGCACGCTGCTGGGATGATCCGATCAGCGGCAGTCTGACCCGCTGGGGCACGCAATTGCACGACCGGTTCATGTTGCCCGAATTCATCTGGGACGACTTTGTCGAAGTGCTGGACGACCTGAAGGCGCACGATATGGCGCTGGACCCGATGTGGTTCGAGGCGCAAGCCGAGTTCCGCTTTCCGTTCTGCGGCGAGGTGACCTACGAGGGGATCACGCTGGAGCTGCGTCAGGCGCTGGAGCCGTGGCACGTGCTGGGCGAAACCGGCGCAATCGGCGGCACCGTGCGCTATACCGACAGCTCGGTCGAGCGGTTGCAGGTCAAGCTGACAGGGGCCAACCCCGACCGCTACCGTGTCACTGCCAACAAACGCGTGGTGCCGCTGGCGCAGACCAAGGCACCGCAATCGCGTGTGGCCGCCGTGCGCTACAAGGCGTGGAAGCCGGCGCAGTCGATGCATCCGGTGCTAGAGGTCGACGCGCCGCTGACGTTCGACATCTACGACACGTGGACCGGCCGGTCGCTGGGTGGTTGCCGATACCATGTGGCGCACCCCGGCGGGCGCAACTTTGACACCTTCCCGGTGAACGGAAACGAGGCCGAGGCGCGGCGGTTGTCGCGGTTCGAACCCTTGGGTCACACGACTGGGGCCTTTACCCCACCGTCGGAAATACCGCACCCCGAGTTTCCGTTCACGCTTGACCTGCGCCGACGCCCGGGGTTGTAGTCAGCCGGATATGGCCAGCGCACAAACCCAGCCGCCAGCAGCTCTGAACGATCTGCTGGCCAATTACACCAAGCAAGCAGGCGTCCACGACGAAATGATTGGCGTGGACGGCGCTGTCAAACCTGCGTGGCGGGACCTGATGGATCACCTGGGCGGGCTGACCACCGAGGGGCTGGCGCACCGTTTTGCCCGTGGGGACCAGTATCTGCGCGAGGCCGGCGTGCTGTATCGCCAGTACGACGACACCGTGTCGTCCGAACGCGAATGGCCGCTCAGCCATATTCCCGTGGTGCTGGGCGAAAGCGAATGGGCCGAGATCGGTGCCGGGCTGGTGCAGCGCGCCGACCTGCTGGAACATGTGGTGCGGGATTTCTACGGGCCGAATGATCTGGTCCGGTCGGGGCAGATACCGGCGGCGTTGCTGGGGCAGAACCCCGCGTGGCTGCGTCCGATGGTGGGGGTGCAGCCCAAATCCGAACCTTTCCTGAATTTCACGTCCTTTGAAATCGGGCGGGGGCCAGACGGCAAATGGTGGGTCATCAGCGATCTGGTGGAATCGCCCACCACCACCGGCTTTGCCATTGAAAACCGTGTGGCCCTGTCACGGGTGTTTCCGAACCTGTTCAGCAACGCCAACGTCCACCGCATCGCGGGGTTTTTCCAATCGATCCAGGAACGCCTGTTCGACCTGCGGGGCAAGGGGGGCGGACAGATTGCCATGCTCAGCCCCGGGCCGATGAACCAGCATTATGCCGAACATGCCTATCTGGCGCGTTATCTGGGCCTGTTGCTGGTCGAGGGTGAGGATCTGATCGTGACAGACGGTCAGGCGATGGTGCGCACCGTGTCGGGGCCGAAGCCGATTGGCCTGCTGTGGAACCGTGTGCCTGCGGCAATGCTCGACCCGCTGGAGCTGGACGCCGGGTCGCTGATCGGCACGCCGGGCCTGCTGGACGCGCTGCGCCGTCGCACGCTGCGCACGCTGAACGCTGAAGGGGCGGGGGTGCTGGAAACCCGCGCGCTGATGGCCTTCCTGCCCAAGATCGCGCGCAAACATCTGGGCCAGCCGCTGATCATGCCAAACATTGCGACGTGGTGGTGCGGGCATGATGCCGAGCGTGACCATGTGATCAGACATTGCGAACAGATGATGGTCGGCTCGGCCTTTTCCACGGTGCCGCTGATGGCCGATCCGGGCACGTTCGTGTTCGATGCGGACAAACAGGGCAGCTTTCCCGACCACGTGATGCACCTGCTGCAAACCTCGGGCCGCGAGCTGGTGGGGCAGGAAACCGTGACCTTGTCGACCACGCCGGTCTATGAAGACGGCCGGCTGGTGGCGCGGCCCATGTGTTTGCGGGTGTTTCTGGTGCGCACCGCGAGCGGTTGGCAGATGATGCCGGGCGGCTATGCCCGTGTCAGCGGCGGCAACGACCCCAAGGCGCTGGCGATGCAGCGCGGCGGCCAAGTGGCCGATGTGTGGATCGTGTCGGACACGCCGGTGCCGCAAACCACCCTGCTGACGCCACAGGCCGATGCGCCGACGCGCGCGTTCTCGGAAGCGGCGCTGCCGTCGCGGGCGGCGGATAACCTGTTCTGGGTGGGCCGCAACGTCGAACGCGCCGAATTCAATGTGCGCCTGTTTCGCGCCTATTTCGCCCGCATCAGCGACGGGCTGCGCCCCGACGCGCCGATCCTGCGCTATATCCGCAAGCATCTGATGTACGGCGTGAGTGCCGACGTCGCCGAGATGGCCGAACGGTTCGAGACACCGCTGCATCAGGCGCTGCACGCCGCAACCAAGATCGGGGACCGCTTTTCGCCCGACGGGATGAAGGCGCTGAAAGACATCGTGCAGGATGTGGACCGCCTGCGCGGCACCAAGGTCGAACAGGACGAGATCCTGTCGGAAATCAGTCTGCTTTTGCGCAAGATCACCGGCTTTAGCGGGCTGGTGCACGAGAATATGTACCGCTCGCACGGCTGGCGGTTCCTGAGCCTTGGCACCTCGCTGGAGCGGGCGGCCGGCATGGTGCGGGTGTTGCGCGCGCTGGGCAAAAAGGACGCGCCCGATGGCGCGCTGAACTTGGCGCTGGAGCTGGGCGACAGCATCGTGTCGCACCGCGCGCGGTTCTCGGTTGTGGCGGACAGGGCGTCGGTCTTTCACATGTTGGCGCTGGATGGCCACAACCCCCGGTCGGTCCGTTTTCATGTCAGCCGCGCCCACGAGCAGATCAAGGAACTGCCGGGGCAGACAGGGGGGGCGGTTCTGGGGGCTGTGGCGCAGCGCATCCTGCTTTTGGAAACGCAACTGGCCACGGTGACCACCGACCGGCTGACCCCCGCATTGTTCGACCAGATCGAGACCGAATTGTGGGCGCTGTCCGATGCGCTGACCGAAACCTATCTGGTGTAGCGATGGAATATGACATTCGCCTGTCCCTGACCCACACCTACCAATTGCCTGCGGGCAACGGGCGGCATGTGGTCCGCGTGGTGCCGCGTGCGCTGGGCCAGCGCCAGCAGTTGAAGCTGTCGATGCTGACGATCACCCCGCAGCCGTCCGAGCAATTCGACAGCGTCGATTTCTTTGGCAACCAGACCACAACATTTGTGCATTCGGATGTGCACAGCAAGATGGTGATTTCGATGGCCTGCCGCGTGGTGGTGCAGGAACCTGCGCCGCTGCTGGACTTTCCGCTGAGCGCCGACCAACTGGCGGTGGAACTGGCCGACCTGCGCGAGATGGGGCCCCTGTCACCCACGCATTTCCTGGGGCCGTCGCCGCGTTTGCAGGCAAACTCGGAAATTTCGGCCTTTGCCCGTGACATCCGCCGCGCCGGTGACAGCGTGGCCGCCACCGTGATGCGGCTGGGCGAGGCGCTGCACACATTCATGACCTTTGACGCGACGGCCACCACGGTGGACACCAACCCCGTCGATGCCTTCAAGCTAAAGCGCGGGGTTTGTCAGGATTACAGCCACATCATGATCCTGGCGCTGCGGTCGCTGGGCATTCCCGCAGGCTATGTCAGCGGCTACCTGCGCACGATCCCGCCCAAGGGCGCGCCACGTCTGGAAGGGGCCGATGCGATGCACGCCTGGGTCAAGGCGTGGTGCGGTGCCGCGCTGGGATGGGTGGAATACGACCCCACCAACCGCTGCATCGTCGGCACCGATCATATCGTGGTGGGCTACGGGCGGGATTACGCTGATGTCAGCCCCGACATCGGACATTTGCGTTCGGCGGGGAACCAGACCACGGCGCAGTCGGTTGATGTCAAAGTGGTGGCCTGAACGCCGTCTTGGGTCTTATGAGACGTCAAACGGACGTCGCAGCCCTGCACCAACCCTTTTTGAACGGAATTTGACGCAATGCGCATCTATGCCTGCCCCAGTTGCCATGCCACCGCCTATTTCTCGAACCAGCGGTGTATTTGCGGCAGCACCTTGGTTTATGACCCCGAGCGTGATGATTTCATCCCGGACGCGCAAAGCTGCGCCAACCGTGCGCAGATTGGCTGCAACTGGGTGGCAGAACAGGCCGACACCGGCCTGTGCCGGTCCTGCGCCATGACCGAGGTCGTGCCCGACATCAAACAGGGTGACAATCTGGCGCTGTGGTCGCGCGCCGAGGCGTCAAAACGCTGGGTGCTGGCGACGCTGGGCCGCTGGGGGTGGTTTACCGATGCCGACACGGGGCCGAATCCGCGCTTTCACCTGCTGTCCGAAGATACGGCCAAGGGGCACACCAACATCATCATGGGCCACCAGAACGGGCTGGTCACCATCAATCTGGCCGAGGCAGACCCCATCGAGGAAGTCCGCCGCCGCGAGGCGCTGAGCGAGCGGTTGCGCACCATGACCGCGCATTTCCGGCACGAGATTGCGCATTTCCTGTTCGAACGTCTGGCCGCCGCGCATCCCGATTTTGTAGGGAAGTTCACGGGCGTGTTCGGTGATCCGCAGGCTGATTACGGCGACGCCTTGAAACGTCACTATGCCAACGGCGCGCCCGCCGACTGGAACGACCGGTTTATCACGCCCTATGCCTCTGCCCACGCGCACGAGGACTGGGCCGAAACCTCGGCGCATGTAATGCATCTGGCCGACATGCTGGACAGCGCGGTCGAGGCGGGATTGACCCTTCCGGTGCTGAACAACCTGAAATACGACGCCTATGCCGAAACCGACGCCAAGGCGTTGATCGACACGGCAGGGGCCTACGGGCTGGCGCTGAACCATGTGAACCGGTCCATCGGGCACGATGACATCTATCCGTTCGTGCACAGCCAGACCGTACAGGACAAGCTGGCAGCGGCGCATGGATGGCTGAGCGGGGCGGGGGCTTAGCGTCGGACGGTCAGGGGGCTTTGGTTTTTTCGGCATAGTCTTGCCGCATAGTCTCGCTCAGGCGGTCGTTTGGGTGGATCGCAGCCAAGATCCGGTTTGTGCCCAAAGTGACAGATGCTGCAAACCCTGCGAATACCCGGAAGCTGGACTGTTCAATTCCTAGGTTTATCCATTACGCTTGGATGAACGTCTCCGCCAAATAGGAGAGGCAATTCAGGAGACACCTTGATGAAAGATGCCCCGATCTGGTCGATGAGGGTTATGGGAAACAGCACACTGGATGATGTGCCTGTCCAGCCATTGGCGCCGGGGAGCATGGAAACCTGGGACGGCGCTGACGTTCTTCCTGCCCATGTTCAATATTATTACGGAAGAGGGCTCACGGATGCAACGCGGCTGAGTGGGTTGGCCTGCACAAGCCGCTCGGTCCAACACGCTGACTGGCTGGAGGATATGCTCAGAGCAAGACCTGTCTTCTTGTGGAACTCATTCGTATTTCTGGAAAAGAAGGTATGCGACGCGCTCGGTGCGTTTGATCTGGGCGACGGTCGCTTCACCCGGACGCCGATCTTCCAATCAGATCGAAAAACCGATGTAGATTGCGATTTTTACCTTCTGGAGTTCTCGAATGCCAAGGACACAGTCGACCGCGACAACACAGAACGCTGCCGCGCGCTCTACAAGGCGCGACCGGAAGCGGGATACCTGCTTTCAAATGACCAGACTGGACGGGAAATTTTTGTCCATCCTTCGGCACAGGAAGGCGCGGACTTCTGGTTTGACCCGATGATCCGGCACTTGCAGTTCGTCAGCGATGGCGTGGCGCGCACCCTGATTGACTTGGGCCTTCGGGACAAGTTCCTGCTTTATCAGTGTAAGTTCCCGTAGGTGTCAAAAATTCCCAGGCTAGCCATATAACTTGATCCCGTTGAAGTGCTTGCAGAATGGCGCTTCGCGCAATGGGTCCCGACTTTAGCAAAGTGACGGGCGACATCCTATCTTGACCGGCGTGCTTGTCGTTCCATCGGACCTTGGTGCCGATCCTTCTGAAGGGCCGGCCCGGATCATAAATGCCCGACTTTTAGGCCAGCATAGGCCGCCACTATCCCAGCGGTGCAATCTCGATCAGGTGGTTGTCGTATGCCAGTTGCGCCGTTTGCAAGACTTGCGTGCTGCTGTCGGCGTGGATCACCCGGCCCAGACCCGTGGTTGCCAGCAAGCCGTCCTTGGCTGCGACCACGCCGCACACGTCCCTTTCGGCCAGCCGCTGCACCAGCACGCCACTGTCCACGTCGAAGGCTTCCAACGTGCCGCCGCGCGGCGAGGTGATGGCCACCTGCGTGCCATTCCCGGAAAAGGCGATGCTGCCAACGTAGCCTTCCAGCGCCGCGGCATCGCCCAACAGGCGCAGCGGTTCGCCGCGCCGGTGCAGGCCCACGAGGGCCGGAGATTGCGCAATGTCGCCCTGCCATTGCATCCCCACGGCCACCAGCCCGTCGGCCCGCACCGCCAGATGGCGGGTCGACGCGTGATGGTGGGGGGGCTCAATCATATCCAGCAGATCGCCGTTTTCGGACAGGTACGCCAGATTGGGCCGCATCGTGGGCAGGTTCAGCTTCAGCCGTCCGCTGTCGGGATGGGTGTCGATGCCGCCATTGGCGACGACAAAGCCACCTTGGGGCAGCAGTTTGATGTCATGCGGGCCGATCCCGCCCGATGTAAACTCACCGATGCGGGTGTACCCAGCCGCCACGTCCCAGACGCCGATGCGCCCTTCGCCTGCGTCATAGTCGTTTTCGGTGGTGAACAGATACTGACCCGATGCGTCAAAGCTGCCGTGCCCGTAGAAATGCCGCCCCTCTGGACTGTCCAGTCGCGCCAGCACCGCGCCATCGCGACAATCCAGCACCAGCGCAAAACGGCCCGGCCTGCGGGCAAAGGCCACGGCGACGGGGCGCGTCGGGTGGGCAGCGGCGGCATGGCCACGGGCGGGCAGGGGGATGCGGAAGCGTTCGGCGCCGGCGCGGTCCAGTCCGGTCAGGACATAGCTTTCATCCGACAGGCGTGCGGCGGACAGATACGCAGGGCTGCCCGCATCGGCCCATGTCGGCACAGGGGCCAGCCCCGAGGCGAGAAGCCCCGCCAGGAATTGACGGCGGTTTGCCATGTCAGTCTCCGTCCAATGAATTAAAGCCCGCGCTGACACCCAGTTGCGGCCCCAGTTTCATGGCCAGAAGATCGCGGATGCTGTCGATGTTCTGTTGCAACACTTCAAGTTTCAGCCGGTTCTGCGGTTCATCGACCAGACTGAAATCCGCACCGCCTTCGATTTGCGCAATCTCGTCGGCGCGGGCCAGCGCCTTGTCGAATGCCGCGTCGATCTCGGACGTCAGGTCCGGGTCTTCGGACGCCAATGCCCGTGCAAGCTGTTGCAGGCTGGTCAGCGACACGACCACGTTGTTCAGCGACCGGCCCGACCGGCGCATCTCGGCGCGGGTGGCGCGGGGGTGGTCAAAGGTGCCCAAGGGGCGGCCAATGCGGGTGTCCGAAGTGAACTCAAGCCCGGTTTGCAAGGACTTGTAAAGCTCTTGCAAGGCTTCGGTTTCGGACTGGTAGGTCGCATTCGTCGGATCGCGCAGCAGGGCGGCATAGCGGTCGTTCCAGTCTTGGGCGATGGCCGTCGCCGTGTCGTTCGCATCTGCCGCAAGTGCCTGCACCAGCGCGCAGCGCGCGTCGCTGGCGGGATAGGCGGGATCGAACAACAGGAACTCCATCGCATAGAACCCGCGCCCGGCGACAGATGCATCGGCCACCGCTGGGGCATTTTCGCCCAGCAGGGTGTTCAGCGCCTTGGGCGTGGCGCCACGTGGGTCGGGCCAATAGGCCAGCGCAAAGCCGCGATTGTTCACTTCCGTCGGGCCAAAGCGCAGGTGCGACACCGCCTGCCATGCGTCCGACGCCTGCGCCCAGGCCGCGACAGGCGCGCAATCGTCCGAGGCGGCAAGGGCTGCGGTGCTGTCCGTCAGATGGGCGAAGGCGGGCAAGATATGCTGGTCAAGGGCCGCGTCCACCCGGTCGTCGGCCATGGCCGACAGGGGAAGCAGGGCAAAAAGGATAGCTAGGCGCATCAGAGGCTCTCCAGATAGGATACAAGCGCATCACGGTCGGGCTTGGGCATGTTCACCACGCGGTCGCGGGCGGCCTGTGCTTCGCCGCCGTGCCACAGGATCGCCTCGAGCAACGACCGCGCGCGCCCGTCGTGCAGGAACAGCGTATGCCCCGACACCTGCTGCGTCAAACCGATGCCCCACAGTGGTGCCGTGCGCCATTCGGTGCCATCGGCCACGGCCTCGGGGCGGTTGTCGGCCAGCCCGGGGCCCATGTCGTGCAGCAGCATGTCGGTGTGCGGCCAGATCAGCTGAAAGCTTTGTTCGAGCCGGTCGCTCAGGCGGCTGGTGACAAAGGACGGCTGGTGGCAGGACGCGCAGCCGGTATCGTAAAACACCTGCTTGCCGTGCAGCACCTGCGGGTCGCCCACATTGCGCCGCGCCGGCACCGCCAGATTGCGCGAGTAGTACACAACAAGGTCCAGCCCTTCCTGGTCGATCTCGAATCCACGCGCGTCGCCGTCGCCATGCGGCGCCTTGCGGCAGGCGTCCTGAATGGTCGAACATTCGCCAAAGGGATCGGGATACAGCGGGTTGGAAATGCCGATGTCACCGGCAAAGGCCCCCGCGCTTTGTTGCAGGATCGTCGGCGCGCCCGCCTTCAGGCCGAAACGGCCCAGCATGGGGCGGTTGAACTCGTCCGACCAGACCACATTGGGACGGCCCGAAATGCCGTCGCCGTCTGCGTCGTCGGGGTCGGCCAGCGCCAGAATGTCAGCGGCGGGGATCGCCTCGAGCAGGCCCAGCCCGATCATCTGCGGGGCGACACGCGGCGACAGCATGGCCTGCGGGTGCAGCGGGCCATAGCCCAGATCGGCGGCGGTGTAGGTCGGATCACGCAGCATCACCGTGGTGCCATCGGCCAGCGTCACGGCGCGTTCCTCATAGTCGATCTGCAAACGGTATTCGGCGGGCAGGCCGGGCAGGGCAAAGTCCTGCAATTGCGTGCCATAGGTCGGGTCCGGGGCGGTGCCCAGATAATCCTGAATGTCGGCAATGCGGGCGGCGTCGTCGGGGATCGAAATGCGCAGGAACATCGACACCGCGTTTTCCGCATTCGGCCCCGGCGGATGGCCGCGCCCGTCCTTCAGGTGGCACCGTTGGCAAGACCGCGCATTGTACAGCGGCCCCAGCCCGTCCGACGCCAGCGTGGACGAAGGCGACGACACCCAGATCTTGCGGAACAGCCCGTTGCCGACCTTGAAATCCAGCTCTTCCTCGAAACCGATGTTGCCCGAAGGTTGCGAAAACGCATCGGCGTTGGGTTTGACCCGCACTGTTGCGGCACCGCCGGGCAGGTCCTCGAACCGCTGCGGTTTGGTGAAATGTTGCGGCGGGGCCAGAACTTTGGCGATGCGGGCCGTTTCGGCATCGGTGCGCGGGACCACGTTCAGGTGCGGGTCGTCCGCGATGCCTGCATAGCGGTCGGATTGTGCGTGCGCCGGCGACAGCAAGGTTGCGCCGAGACAGGCCGCGACAAAGAGGGTGCTTGTTTTCTTCATAAACCTGATCAATATTGTCAGAAATTAGAGTCGTCCAGTCCTTAGTGACCTAAAAACACGCGGGTTTGATCATGAAACCGTCTTCTATTCAGCCTTTGTATGCACCCGATCATGCGCCTGTGGAACCCGACCGGTCCACTTTGGCGGCGCTGCGTATTGCCGCATGTGGCTGCCGCGCGTCGGCGCGGCTGGGCGTGGAACAGGCCTGTGCCATGATTGATGCGTCGCCGGACAAAGCGCTGCACACCCTGCTGGGCGCATTGCCTGAGGCCTTTGGTCATCCAACGCGGTTCTTTCGTGTGGGCGAGGCCGAGCTGAGCTTTGATGAACGCTGGGTGCTGGCGGCAATTGATGCAGCCAGCCGGGGCGACAGCGACAGCCTGTATTTCCTGATTGCCCGCCGCGTACCGGCCTATTTGCGCCGATGGGTCGCTTTTTTGGTCCGACGCGTTGCCGACAGGTTCGGGCAACATACATCCTGTTCAAACAACTGAAGGAGCACCCCAATGGGACAACCCGTATCCGAAATCAGCACCAGCGCCCGCGAGGCTATTGCCGAGGCGCTGAATCAGGCCGTTGCCGAAACGGCCGTGGCGACCATGCTGGCGCAGAACTTTCACTGGAACGTCAAAGGCATGTCCTTTGGCCCGCTGCACACGTTGTTCCAGACGCTGTACGAGGACCACTTTGTCGCCCAAGACGATTTGGCCGAACGTATCCGCGCGCTGGATTGCCATGCCGAGGGCCAACTGGCAGGCATGTTGAAACGCTCGAAGATCACCGAGCATGACGGTCACCAGTCGGACAAGGAAATGATCCAGATCCTGCTGGACGCGCAAGAGCAGTTGTCGGCGACCCTGTCGGGGCTGGAGCATGTGTCGAGCGAAAACGGCGATACGCTGACCGAGGATCTGGCGGTGGAACGCGGCCGGGTTCACGAGAAATTCGCATGGATGCTGCGCGCGCACCTGGCGTAAAATACGGCGCCATCAGGCGGTGCTGGGCGGTTTAAGCCTTGGCACGGCCGGATGGCGGCTCAAGATGTAAATGTCGGCGCTGCTGTCAAAGGGGCGCGAGCGGGGTGTCTTAGGTGTGCATCCTGTTCCGGGCCATCGCGGGCGCCATGCGCCTGACCTGTGACGCCGCCCTGTTCGGCAAATTCCCTGTACCAGTCGACGGTTTGCAAAGCGCGCGGCGCTTGGGCGCTTAGGTTGCGCCGGACGTCGGGGGATCTTTGGCGTCCTGCTCTTGCTGGATCACTTCGATGATGTCCTCGCCCAAGTGGTCAAGGTGCACGCCCAAAGCCGTGCGGATCGCCTCTGGGTCGCGCGCCTGAAGGGCGCCGACGATCTGGCGGTGGTGCGAGATGACCCGCTCGCGGTTGCGTCGCTTGACCGCTGCCAGGAACCGCGACCGCCACAGCCGCGCCAGAAAGGTGCGGTGAATTTCCGCGAGCGGTTCGTTGTGCGACGCACGCGCGATGGCCGAGTGGAAACTCATGTCGATCTCGAACATGTCCAGCGGGTCGGCGGTGTCAAAGCGGTCGGCCATCACGTCAACGATATTGCTGATCTCGGCGATGTCCTGATCGGTCGCACGCTGACACGCCAGTTCGCCGGACAGCTTTTCCACCGCCAGCAACACCTCGACCTCGTCCGAGACCTGTTTGATCGACGGGATCGACACGATCGGGCTGCGCGCCGGGCGCAGGTCGACCAGACCTTCCTTGGCCAGGATGCGCACCGCTTCACGCAACGGTGTGCGGCTGACCCCCATTTCGCTTGCGTTGTCGCGTTCCTTGATGCTGGCGCCGGGGGCCAGTTTTCCGCGCAGTATGTTGCGGCGCAACTGGTTTGCGATCTGCTCGGATAGCGGGTTGTCGGTCATAAGATGTCCATCACTGGAAAGGGCAGGCATGGGTATCGCATGTTCTGCGCGACATGTCTCTGTTTGCATTTTGGTATACCGAAATTTGTTGATTGTCGATATGTGACCCGCTACGCTCCCGGCAGATGGTATACCATCCTGACCAACTTCTGGTTGCAGAAGTTGGAATGAAAAAGAGGGCGGCCTCGATGTCGCTTAGGGAGGAAAGACACTATGAAACTGAAGACACTTTTGCTGTCGACAGCTGCTGCGGCTATGGTTGCAGGCAGTGCGTTCGCACAGGATGTGACGCTGCGCATCCAGACCCACTATGCCACCGAACACCCCACCGGCAAGCTGCTGGCGCAGTGGATCGACGACGTCCAAACCATGTCCGATGGCAACATCAGCATCGAAATGTTCTATTCATCCTCGGTGGTTGCCACGACCGAGACGTTTGACGCGGCGATCAACGGCATCCTGGATTGCGACGCCACGGGCGGCGCCTATCAGACCGGCAAGAACCCCGCGTTCCAGTTCGTCGGCGACATAATGGGCGGCTATGACACACCATGGCAGCAATACAGCTGGCTGTATTACGGTGACGGCTATGCCGCCGCCCAAGAGCTGTACAACGCCCAAGGAATGCAGTTGATTGGCTGGTCGATTTACGGTCAGGAATCGCTGTCCTCGTCCAAGCCGCTGGCCGGTTTCGAAGATGTCAAAGGCTGGAAGTTCCGCTCGCCTCCGGGCATGGAGACCGAGATCTTCCAGGAACTGGGCGCATCGCCCATCGTCATGGACTTTACCGAGATCTTCACCGCACTTGAAACCGGTATCATCGACGGGGCCGATGCCTCGGGTCTGGCGAACAACGTCGGCTTGGGTCTGTACGACATCGTGAAACACGCCACGTACCCCGGTTTCCATTCGATGCCGTCCGACCACCTGGCGTGCAATCAAGACGTGTGGGAGGGGCTGACCGAAACGCAGCGCCGCATCATCGACACCGCGTGGCAGAAACTGTCGTTCCATGTTGCCCTGTCCAACGAAAAGGCCAACGCCGAAGCGGCGGCAGCCCTGAAAGAGCAAGGTGTCACGCTGTATGACTGGTCGCCCGAAGACCGCGCCGAATTCCGTCGTGCCGCCCAAGTGGCCTGGGACGACTGGGGCACACGTTCGCCCGAAGCGGCGGCCCTGCTGGAGAGCCACAAGGCCTACCTCAAGCAGTTGGGTCTGCTGAGCGATTGATCCGGCGGCGGACGCACGTCTGACGCCGAGATCAAGGCGGGCCTGACTGGCCCGCCTTCTTTCACCGGACTCAGACGTTCGGGAAAACCTTGTGGGGAGGCAATTGATGCAGGAAAAATCGCTTTGGCTGGGCCGGATGCGCGCGCCGATCAAAACGGCGATGATCGGGTTCGTAGGGCTGACGGTGGTGCTGTATGCGCTGCTGGTCGGGCAGCGGCTGTTTTTGGAAAACTCTTACGGAATGTACGAGATGATCCGCCCGGCCGGAAAGCCGCTGGTTCAGGTCATGCTGATCAGTCTGGCGGCGGCCTTGCTGTTTGCATCGCTGTTTCTGTCCGACACCAAGGGGGCGATTGAAACGCCGCCCGAGGGGATCTTTGATCTGGTGTCCGTGGTGCTGGGACGGCTGGCGATGATCATGACCGCCTTTGTGGTGCTGGTCATGTTCTACGAGGTTGTGTCGCGCTATGTCTTTGCCCGCCCGACGCTTTGGGCGAACGAGCTGTCGCTGTGGATCGCGGCATTCGTGTTCCTGCTGGCGGGTCTTTACGCCATGCAGCAACGCAGCCACATCCGCATCTATATCATCTACAACATGATGCCCCGCTGGGCGCAAAAGGCGTCGGACTCGATTTCGGTTCTGCTGATTGTGGGCTTTGCCTTTGCGCTGGTCTGGGGCGGTTATTCGGATGCGGCCAGGCGGTTCTTGCGGATGGAGACATTCGGCACCGCATGGGACCCGCCCATTCCCGGCATTATCAAGCCTGGCGTTTTGCTGATCATTGTTCTGGTGGCCATTCAGGCCGTGTCGAACCTGATCGCGGACTGGAACAAGGACCCCGAAGCGCACACCCCCATGGACGAGATCGACGAAGCCGAGATCGCCAACATCCGCGCCACGTTGAAAGAGGACTGAATACATGGTCGATATCGGCACCCTGTCCCTGATCATCCTGCTGGCGATGTTTGCGCTGCTGGCAATCGGCATGCCGCTTGGCTTTGCCTCGGCCTTTCTGGCTGTTGTCACGCTGGCGCTGAAATTCCCGCCCGATCTGTTGTTTGGCACCTTCGGGCGCGGCCCGCTGTCGGTGCTGGGGCAGGCGGTGTACCGACAGATGACGAACTATGTTCTCATATCTGTCCCGCTATTCATATTCATGGCGGCAATGCTGGAACGGTCCGGCATTGCGCGCGACATGTATTCGTCGCTGAACGTCTGGCTCAGCCAGGTGCGCGGCGGCATTGCCATCGTGACCTCGATCATGGCGGTGATCATGGCGGCGATGTCCGGCATCATCGGCGGCGAGGTCGTGCTGCTGGGTCTGATTGCGTTGCCGCAGATGTTGCGGCTGGGCTATGACCGCAACCTGGCCATCGGCACGATCTGCGCGTCGGGATCACTGGGCACGATGATCCCGCCGTCGATTGTCCTGATCTTTTATGGACTGGTCACCGAAACCTCGATCAAGGCGCTGTTCACCGCGTCGTTCCTGCCGGGGTTCATGCTGGCGTCGTTCTTCCTGATCTACATCGTGGTGCGCACGCAACTGAACCCGTCGCTGGCACCTTTGCCCGCGCCGGTTCCGGGCGAGCCGCGCGGTGGTGAAAAGGGGCTGATGTTCCTGGGGTTCCTGTCGCGGTTCACGCTTTGGCTGGCCGGAGTGCTGATGGTGCGGGCGCTGTTCTTTACCGTCACGGGTGAAAACACCATCCGCGAAGGGCTGGACCCGATCCCGCTGGGCATGGTGTCGGATATTCCGTGGATTGCGGGCACGTTTATATTGGCACTGATCCTGATCTTTTTCGTGGTCGGCCGCGCGCGGACCGCCAAGGGCTGGGCCATGGGCAAGGGGCTGATCGCGCCGATCATCGTCATCGGGGTTGTTCTGGGGTCGATCTATGGCGGCATCACCGGCATCACCGAGGCGGCCGGCATGGGCGTGGTCGCGGTTTTTGTGATCGGGATGCTGCGCCGCGAGATGACCTTTGACATCGTCTGGGACAGTTTGATCCGCACGCTGAAATCCACCGGTACGATCATCTGGGTGACCATCGGTGCGGCCGCGCTGGCGGCGGCCTATACGCTGGTGGGCGGGCCGACCTATGTGGCCAACCTGATCGTGGGCGCGGACATGCCGACGATGGGCATCATTCTGGTGATGATGGTGGTGTTTCTGATCATGGGGATGTTCATGGACTGGGTCGGCATCGTGCTGCTGATCATGCCGGTGTTCCTGCCCATCGTGGTGCGTCTGCCCGCCGAAGAGATCGGGTTTCTGGGCAGCGTCGATGCGCGGTATATCCCGATCTGGTTCGGCGTGGTGTTCTGTATGAACATGCAGGTCAGTTTCCTGTCACCGCCCTTTGGTCCGGCAGCGTTTTACCTGAAATCCGTGGCCCCGCCCGAGATTTCGCTGACCGACATCTTCCGCGGCTTCCTTCCGTTCATCGCCCTGCAATTGCTGGCGCTGGCGGTGCTGCTGGCGTGGCCGCCGATCGTGACGATCTTTCTCTAAAGGATCGGGGCGTGCGCGCGCCCCGATCTGTGGTTTCAAATAACAACAGGGGTTTCCCATGCGACTGACCGCAGACGACCATGAGAAGTTTGCCAAAGACGGTTTTCTGGTTCTTGATGATGTGCTGTCGCCGCAAGTGTTGGACGGCGTGAGGCGCGAATATGCGGACTTGCTGGACCGGCTTTATGCCGGTTGGCAGGCCGATGGGCGGGTGCCGCCCTGCGATGGGGATTTCTTTGAAAAGCTGCTGGTCAGCTATCGCGCCGGTTGCGACTGGTTCCAGCCTATGGACATTTCATTGCCCGGTGAGGCGATTGCTGCGGATACGCCATTTCATTTTGGTCCCGCGGTCTTTGACATGATCACCCACAAGGGGTTGCTGGACGTGGTGCAAGAGCTGATCGGTCCCGAGATCACCTCGAACCCGATCCAGCACGTGCGACTGAAACCGCCTGCGGTGGCGCTGGATGGGGGCGAGGCGCGTGCGCATATCACGGCGACCGACTGGCATCAGGACCGCGCCGTGGCCCATGCCGAAGGGGACGCGACGCAGATGGTCACGGTCTGGCTGGCCATTACCGATGCGACGCTGGACAACGGCTGTTTGCAGGTCATTCCGGGGCGCCCGCAAATGTATCCTCATTGCCCCAAGCGTCAGACTGCGATTGCCGATGGCTGTCTTGATCTGGACGCTGCCCAACCGCTGCCGGTCAAGGCGGGCGGCGCGGTGATCTTCCACCCGCTGACGCCCCATGCCTCGCGCGATAACCTGTCCGATGCGTTCCGCTGGTCATTCGACGTGCGCTACAACGTGACCGGGCAGCCCACCGGACGCAGCCATTTCCCGGAATTCGTCGCCCGCTCCGACAGCGCACCGGCCAGCGTGATGCACGATTGGGCGCAGTGGCGCGATATGTGGCACGCCGCACGGACCAGCCTGTCGGGACAGGCGCATATTCCCATTCACCGTTGGTCGTCGGATGCGCCAGCCTGTGCCTGAGATGTGATGTTCGACCGTTTTTCAGAAAGCGCGGCAAATGCCCGGCCTGTGCAGACCAGATATCTGGCGTGCCGACGCGGCAAGATTGTGCGCCGGTTGTGAAAGGCCGCCTTGATACCGTGCGCGCTCTGGACCTCTTGGCGGGTCGGCCTTACGCACCCGTTGACGGCACCGCTGCGCAAGTCGACGGCTGGGCGCATTTGCGGATGTCGGCGCACGCAACTCCTGTCAAGGCGATCTGAATGCCCCATATTGTTCTGCCCCGCGAAGACCGCACCGCCATGGGCCTGACCGCCATGGCAGGTGCCGTGATCTTTTTCACCATGATCGACACATCGGCCAAATGGCTGGTGCTGGCAGGCTTGCCTGCGCTGCAAGTGGTGTTTGTACGTTACGCGGTGCACTTCCTTCTGGCCCTTGTGGTCTTTGTCCCGCGTGAAGGCCGCGAGGCGCTGGTGTCGATGGCACCGGCCAAGCAGGTCCTGCGGTCGGCGTTTTTGCTGGGCAGCACGGCGCTGAACTTTAGCGCGCTGTATTATCTGCCGATCACCGTGACGACGACGATCATGTTTGCTGGCCCCATCGTGGTGACCCTGCTGGCGATTCCGCTGCTGGGTGAACGGGTGGGGATGCACCGGATCGTGGCGGTCTGCGTGGGGTTCGTCGGGGTGTTGGTGGTCATGCAACCCTGGGGGGCCGAGTTTCACCCCGCGATGTTCTTCAACCTGGGCGCGCTGGTTTGCGCGTCGATGTATTTTCTGATGACGCGGCTGCTGGCAGGTGTGGAAAGCAACGCCACCAGCCAGACGTGGTCGTCGGGGCTGGCAACGCTGTGCATCGCGCCCTTTGCGTTCACGTCCTGGGTCTGGCCTCAGGCGCCTGCCGACTGGGTGTTTTTCGGACTGATCGGCATCTTTGGCGGCACCGGACATATCCTTGCCACCTGGGCGCACCGCATGGCCGATGCGTCGATCCTGGCCCCCGTAGTCTATATCCAGATCGTGCTGGCCTCGATCTCGGGCATCATATTTTTCAACCAGTGGCCCACGTTTTGGACGCTGGCAGGCGGGCTGATCATCATCGCGGCAGGCTTCTACATCTGGCAGCGCGAGCGCATTCTGGGCAAGCGCGCCGCCGCAGACAAGGCCGCCAACATCGCACCGCATTAAGTTCACCAAGGGAGAGAGAGAATGGGCAGACTGGACGGCAAACGCGCACTGATCACCGCCGCAGGGCAGGGGATTGGCCGCGCCAGCGCATTGGCGATGGCCGCCGAAGGCGCACAGGTCTTTGCCACCGACATCAGCGCCGAGGCACTGGCCGAACTGAAGGGCGACGGGATCGAGACGATGGTGCTGGACGCCCGCGACACCGACAGCGTGAACGCAGGCGTGGCCAAGTCGCGACCCGATGTGCTGTTCAACTGCGCGGGCTTTGTGCACCACGGCACGGTGCTGGATGCCAGCGACGACGAATGGGACTTTGCCTTTGACCTGAACGTGCGGGCGATGTTCCGCACCATCCGCGCGGCCTTGCCCGGCATGGTCGAACGCGGCGCGGGGTCGATTGTGAACATGTCGTCGGCCTGCTCGTCCATCATCGGCGCGCCGAACCGGTTCATCTATGGCACCACCAAGGCGGCGGTGATCGGCCTGACAAAATCGGTGGCGGTCGACTATATCAAGACCGGCGTGCGCTGCAATTGCATCTGCCCCGGCACCGTCGAAAGCCCAAGCTGGCACGACCGCGTCAAGGCGTTGGGCGAAGAGATGGGCAGCTACGAGGCCGCCTTGGAGGCCTTCGTGTCGCGCCAGCCGATGGGCCGCGTGGCGAAAGCGGAAGAAATTGCAGCGCTGGTCGTGTATCTGGCCAGTGACGAAAGCGGATTTACCACCGGACAGCCCCACATCATCGACGGCGGCTGGTCGGGCTAAACACACACTAACAGGAAGAAGGACAACGATATGAAACTGCTACGTTACGGTGACGCGGGCGCCGAGAAGCCGGGGATGCTGGACGCCGATGGCACGCTGCGTGATCTGTCCGGTGTCGTGGACGACATCGCGGGCGATGTGCTGTCTGACGAAGGGCTGGCCAAGCTGCGCGACATCGACCCCGCCAGCCTGCCCAAGGTCGACGGCAATCCCCGTCTGGGCCCTTGCGTCGGCAACATCGGCAAATTCTGCTGCATCGGTCTGAACTATTCCGACCACGCCGCAGAAACCGGCGCCGCGATCCCAGAACATCCGATCCTGTTCATGAAGGCCAACAGCGCCATCGTCGGCCCCAACGACATGGTGATGAAGCCGCGCGGCTCGACCCACACGGATTGGGAGGTCGAACTGGGCGTCGTCATCGGCAAGGCCGCCAAATACGTCTCGAAAGAGGACGCGCTGGATTATGTCGCGGGCTATTGCGTGATCAACGACGTGTCCGAACGTCACTACCAGTCGCAATTGACCGGCCAGTGGACCAAGGGCAAAAGCTGCGACACCTTCGGCCCCACCGGCCCGTGGTTGGTGACCCGTGACGAGGTTGCGGACCCGCAGGCGCTGGCGATGTATCTGGATGTGAACGGCAAGCGTATGCAGACCGGCAACACGCAAACCATGATCTTTACCGTGGCCGAGATCATCGAACATCTCAGCGGGCTGTTCACCTTGCAGCCGGGCGACGTGATCTCGACCGGCACGCCTCCGGGGGTTGGTCTGGGGATGAAACCCACGCCGGTCTATCTGGAAAAAGGCGACGTGATGGAGCTGGGCATCGACGGTCTGGGCGTGCAGCGCCAGGAGGTCGGGCAGGACGCCTGATCCGCCCCGAACCGGATCGAGACGGCCCTGCGTTCCATGCGCGGGGCCGTTTGCATTGTCCCTCTTGCATTGCGGTGTGGGTGCTGCGCCAGGATCAGCCGACCGCGTTGGATTGATCCAACGCAAGGTCTACCGGTTTGCTGTCTGTTACCCTCCACGACAGAGGAAAGGAGACAACAATGTATACCAATATCATGATCCCCGTAGACCTGTCCCACACCGACCGGCTGGACAAGGCGCTTGGCGTGGCGACAGATCTTGCGAAACTTTACGGCGCCGCAGTGCATGTGGTCGGTGTCGGGCAAAACCAGCCGACCCAAGTGGCACGCACACCGGCGCAATACGCGGAAAAGCTGACTGCATTTGCAGAGGAAAAATCCAAATCACTGGGTGTCGCGCTGACGCCCCACGTTGAAATCAGCCACGATCCGGCTGTCGATCTGGATACCGTTCTTGAACGGGCTGCAAAGGCGCTGAAGGTTGATCTGGTGGTGATGTCCAGCCATGTGCCGGGGGCTGCCGAACACCTGTTTTCGTCGAATGCAGGCTATCTTGCTTCGCATGCGCAGATGTCGGTTTTCATCGTGCGCTGAACGCAGACGATCTGTTGAAATCGACAGGCACCGCAGGGCCGCGACGGGGACCGCCCGTCACGGCCCTTGGCAACTTTCTGCCTGCCTGCCCTTGGCTCCCGCTGCACTCTCGGTTACAGGGGCCATCCCGGTCGCAGCCTACCCGGGTAACAAAACAAGGGTACAAAATGAAAACCATCGTTATCTGCTCTGGCGGATTGGATTCGGTATCGCTTGCGCACATGGTAGCGCAGCAACACGAACTGACCCGCCTTGTCTCGTTCGACTATGGCCAGCGGCATCGCAAGGAACTGGACTATGCCGCCCTGTGCGCCCAGCGTCTGGCCGTTCCCCATGACGTCATCGACCTGCGCGCCATCGGGGCGGCACTGACCGGCTCGGCGCTGACCGACGACATCGACGTGCCTGACGGGCATTACGCCGAAGAAAGCATGCGTATCACCGTCGTGCCAAACCGCAACGCCATCATGTTAACGGTCGCCTTTGGCGTGGCCGCCGCGCGGGGCGATGCCGCCGTGGCGACGGCGGTGCACGGGGGCGATCATTTCATCTATCCCGATTGCCGTCCGGCCTTTACCGAAGCCTTTGAGGCCATGCAAAAACAGGCGCTGGACGGCTATGCGGATGTGTCGCTGTACACGCCCTTCGTACACCGGACAAAAGCGGACATCGTCACCGAAGGGCAGCGTCACGGCACGCCCTTTGCGCTGACATGGTCCTGCTACAAGGGTGGCACACATCATTGCGGGCGCTGCGGCACCTGCGTGGAACGCCGCGAAGCCTTTGATCTGGCGGGGGTGAGTGATCCAACCACCTATGAAGACCCCGACTTTTGGGCGCAAGCGGTCGCGCAAAAGGCAGGTGCGTGATGTACCGGATCACCAAGGAGTTCCATTTCTCCGCCTCGCATCAGCTGTCGCATCTGCCTGACGGGCATCAATGCGCGCGGCTACACGGGCACAACTATGTCGTGGTGGTCGAACTGGCGGCGGAAACGCTGAACGCCGACGGCTTTGTGCGGGACTATGGCGAGCTGAAGCCGCTGAAAGAGTACATGGACGCAGCGTTCGACCACAGGCATCTGAACGACGTGATGGACGTGCCATCGACCGGCGAAAACATGGCGCGCCATTTTTACGATTGGTGCGCCGCGCGCTGGCCCGAGACGACTGCGGTCAGGGTCAGCGAGACGCCAAAGACATGGGCGGAATACCGGCCATGACCGCGCTGCGCATTGCCGAAATCTTTGGTCCGACCATTCAGGGCGAGGGCGCGCTGATTGGCGAGCCGACGGTGTTCGTGCGCACCGGCGGGTGCGATTACCGCTGTGTCTGGTGCGACAGTCTGCACGCGGTCGATCCGGTGCATCGTCAAAGCTGGGCGCGGATGACAACGGATCAGGTCTGGGCCGAGATCACGCGCCTGTCGCGCGGCCGGCCGCTGACCGTCTCGCTGTCGGGGGGCAATCCGGCCATTCAGGATTTCACCGCATTGATCGCGCGGGGGCATGGCGAAGGCTATCGTTTTGCCTGCGAGACCCAAGGGTCGGTGACGAAACCGTGGTTTGGGGAACTTGATACGCTTGTGCTCAGCCCCAAACCGCCCTCCAGCGGTGAGGCGGTGGATTGGGATGCCTTTGACGCCTGCATCGCGGCAGGGGCAGGGGCCGTGCAGACGGTTCTGAAAATCGTGATCTTCCACGACGCAGACTATGCTTGGGCGCAACAGGTGGCCGACCATTACCCGACGCTGCCGCTGTACCTGCAACCCGGCAACCCGCAGGTTGATCCGGCGCAGCCTGTCGATCCGCAGGATCTGTCGGACCGGCTGTTGTGGCTGGTCGACAAGGTCACCGCCGACGGCTGGTTCGCGCCGCGCGTCCTGCCGCAACTTCACGTCTTGCTCTGGGGCAACAAACGCGGGGTCTGACCCACCGAAGGAACATCATATGGAAACGATTTACAGCGACCTGAAACAGCTGGGCGGCAAGACAGAGCTGCCCGAGACACCCGAACAGGCGGTGCTGGAACGCGTGGCGAACCCGCAGGCGGATGTGTCCTATTGCGTACGCTTCACCGCACCCGAGTTCACATCGCTTTGCCCGATGACGGGGCAGCCGGATTTTGCACATATTGTGATTGATTATGTACCAGATCAGTGGCTGGTCGAATCCAAATCGCTGAAGCTGTTCCTGGGCGCATTCCGCAATCACGGGGCGTTTCACGAGGATTGCACCGTTTCGATTGCGCGGCGGCTGGTCGAATTGCTGTCGCCGCGCTGGCTGCGGATCGGTGGCTATTGGTATCCGCGCGGGGGCATTCCAATAGACGTGTTCTGGCAGACCGGGGCGATGCCTGCGGATGTGTGGATCCCCGACCAGGGCGTGCCGCCCTATCGTGGTCGGGGGTAATCCGCGCTTCAGATGTCGATGATCGCGCCCTTGTGGCCGATCACCCGCGACGCCAGATCGTGCCCGGCTTGCAACGCCGCGGCCTGATCGTGGCCTTGGGCGCGCTGGAACAGATAGCCTGCGTTAAAGCTGTCGCCGGCGGCGGTGGTGTCCACCACGTTGGCCGCGCGGGCAAAGCGCAGGCCCGAGGTGCTGCGCGACAGATCGAAGGGACCGGAGGGGCCGCGTTTCAGTGCGCCATCGGTCAGGCCCGCAGCGTCAAGGCGCGCCAGAACCGCGCCTTCGGTGGTGTCGCCGTGGATGGCCATTTCGTCATCGACTGATGGAACGGCAATGTCGGTCACGGCC
Organism: Sulfitobacter sp.; assembly: GCA_034669925.1. Taxonomy (GTDB): domain Bacteria; phylum Pseudomonadota; class Alphaproteobacteria; order Rhodobacterales; family Rhodobacteraceae; genus Pseudosulfitobacter. The sequence goes on along the minus strand of JAXMOM010000001.1, from coordinate 1,224,118 downwards.
CACATGGCGTTGTTCACGTCGATCGCGGTTTGCGCGTCTTCCCACAGGCGGGGGCGGTGGTTGCTGTCATAGGCCACGGTGCCCCCCGCCTGCCGGTAAATGGCCAGCGCGTCGATCAGCGCCTTGCGCACCGGCGCGGGCAGGATCGCCAGTGTGATGCCCGACAGATAGACCAGATCGAAATCGCCCAACACGTCCAATCCCACGGTGCAGGGCGTGCTGAACAGCGTGCGGGCGGCGCTCTCGGATCGCCAGTAGGTAAAGCTGCGTTCGCCCGCATCATCGGTGTCGATGGCGTAAAGCCCGATATTGCGGTCCGCGCGGCGTTCGATGTGGGTGGTGTCGATGCCAAACCGGTCCATGTCCGCCACCGCACGCTGCGAGAAGGTGTCCTGCCCCAGCGCCGTGACATAGGACACGGTGCAGTCGGTGCCGCGCGCCAGTTGCGCCAGATAGACAGCGGTGTTGTAGCTGTCACCGGCCACGTTCAGGCGGGCATCGCCGGTCTGCTGGCCGACGATTTCGATCATCACTTCGCCGATGCAGGCAATCTTGGAATAGGGTTTCATGGTACCTCGGATCGGGTCGCAAAAGCGCGGTTGGCTATGGTTGCGCTACCATAGCGGGCCGCGTTCTGGGGGGGAAGGGCAGGCAAAGGCGAAATGCCGCTGGCGCGACTGTTTTATTTAAGGCGGCGCTGCCCCCGGCGCTGTCGCGCCGCCCCCGGAGTTTGTCCGGCAAGATGCAGGGTCAGGCGCCTTCGTTGCGCTGCGCGGTGATCGTGTGGGGCGTGATGGGGGTGCCGGTGTTTGCGTCGATCAGGACCGGATCAACCGGGGTCCCTGTGCTGCGCGATACCAGCGTGACAGAGGACTGTTCGGGCGGCGGCACCGCGTCGTTGGCCCAGGTGATCAGCGACACCAGAACGGGATGCAGCGCCTTGCCCCGTTCGGTCAGCCGGTATTCGTAGCGCACGGGGCGTTCCTGATAGACCTCGCGGCGCAGGACGCCTGCATCTTCCAGGGTGCGCAGACGGTCGGCCAGCACGTGACGGGTGATGCCCAGACGCTCTTGCATCTGGTCAAAGCGGCGGATGCCGAAAAAGCATTCGCGCACTACCAGCATGGTCCAACGGTCGCCAATCACGGACAGGCCGCGGGCGACGGGGCAGGGATCGGTTCCAAGCTCATTCCATTTCATGGGTTCATCATACACCATATTGACAGGTTCCGAAAGAGAACTTACTAGTTGGTTCCAAAATAGAACCCACTAATGTGACCGCAAAGGAAACCGCCATGTCTCTTCAGACCAAGACCCGCAGCTATGACTATCCCATGCCCGCCTTTGACGGGGCGGCGGCGATGCAGATGTCTGGGCTGGCGTATTTGCAGGCGTTGACCGGCGGACAGATCGGGGCCGAACCGTCGATCGGGCCGACCATCGGGATGCACATCCCGCACGAGCTGGGCGAAGGCCACGCGGTGGTGGATGCAACGCCCAGCGATTATGTGTTGAACCCCATGGGCGGTGTGCACGGCGGGTTTGCGGCGACGGTGCTGGATTCGGCGCTGGGGCTGTCGATCCACACGACTTTGCAAGCGGGCGAGGGGTTTTCAACCGCCGAGTTGAAAGTGAACTATACCCGCCCCATGCGCCCGGACGCAGGCCGGATGCGTGCGACCGGCACCGTGATCCATCGCGGCCGCCAGATGGCCACCGCCGAAGCGCGGTTGGTGGGGGTCGAGGATGGCAAGCTGTACGCGCACGCATCTACGACCTGCTTTATTTTCCCGCTGCGCAAAGGCTGAGTTGATGACTGACGCCCCCGCCCTGCGCCCCGCGATGAACCTGCCCGATCCGACAGCGGCGGCCTGTGCGGCGCGGACGCACAGCCTGTTGCATGATCCCATCGGGCGCACGCTGGCGCGGCTGGCGGCACCCAATGTGCTGGCGATGTTCGTGACCTCGGTCACCAGCATCGCCGAGGCATTTTTCGCCGGTCTCATGGGGGTGAATGCGCTGGCCGGTCTGGCGCTTGTGTTTCCGCTGGTGATGCTGACACAGATGCTGTCGGCGGGGGCCATGGGCGGTGCGATCTCGGCGGCGGTGGCGCGGTCGCTGGGCGGGGGGGACACGTCGCGGGCCAGCGGGCTGACGGTGGCCGCGTGGATCATCGGGATCGGCTTTGCCGCGGGATCGGCGGTGTTGATGGCCCTGTTCGGGCGCACGATTTTTGTCGCATTGGGTGGCGGTGATACCGCCGTGGCGGCGGCGCTGTCCTATGCGGGCGTGTTCTTTCCGGGGTGTCTGGCGCTGTGGCTGTGCAACGGCACGCTCAGCGTGATTCGGGGCACCGGCAACATGGGCACGCCGTCGGTGTTGTTGTTCGTGGCCTCGCTGGGGTCGATCCCGCTGTCGGGCGCGCTGGCGCTGGGCTGGGGGCCGTTTCCGGCGCTGGGCATGGCGGGGCTGGCGCTGGGGCTGATTGCGGCCAATGGCGCGGCGGGGCTGGTTGCCATCGCACTGGTGCTGTCGGGGCGTGCGGGGTTGGACATGGGCGGCGCGCTGGGGCGGCTGCAGGGCGAGATGTTCCGCGACATCCTGCGCGTGGGCATCATCGCCTCGGTCAACTCGGTCCAGTCGGTTCTGACCATTGTGTTGATGGTGGCGCTGGTCGGTCGGTTCGGCACGGCGGCCCTTGCGGGCTATGGATTGGGCGCGCGGCTGGAGTTTCTGATGATCCCGGTGGTTTTTGGAATTGGCACCGCCATGACGGCAATGGTGGGCGCCAACATCGGCGCGGGCAATACGCCCCGCGCGTTGCGGGTGGCATGGACGGGCGCATGTGCGGCCGCTGTCATTGTCGGAGGCATCGGCGCGGTGCTGGCGGTCTTTCCCGACCTGTGGCTGCGCATCTTCCTCGATGCTTCCGACATCGCGACGCTTGAGGTCGGGCGGGCCTATTTCCGCACCGTGGCGCCGTTCTATGCGTTTTTCGGACTGGGGTTGGCGTTGTTCTTTGCCAGCCAGGGGGCGGCGCGGATGGCGTGGCCGGTGATCGCCAGCCTGTTTCGCATGGCTGTGGCCTTTGGCGTGGCGCTGGTGCTGATCGGCTGGACCGACATGGGCGTCGATGCGGTGTTTGTCGGAGTGGCCTGCGGGACGGTGGTTTACGGCGTGGCGACGGCGGCGGCGGTCAGGATCACACGCTGGCGGTAACGCGGGGATGGCAGGGGACGCACCGTCGCGGTTGCGTTCGTCAATCGGATTGACCAACCTGCCCGCACGCCAACCCACAGAGGTCCCATGCAGCAAGCCGAAGATTTCCGCGACGAAACCGATGCACTGGCCGCGATCTTGCAGCCTCTGTCCGAGGCCGATTTTGACCAGCCCACCCTGTTCAAGGGCTGGACCATCGACGATGTGGTCGGTCATTTGCATCTGTTCAACGTGGCCGCTGCGAAGTCGCTGGAAAGCGATGCTGCCTTTGCCGATTTTTTTGCGCCGATCAGGCGGGGCATGGACAAGGGGATCTCGTTGCGCGAGTTGCAATACCCTTGGCTGGCAGGGCTGCGGGGGCGTGCGCTAATGGAGGAATGGGTGCGTACCGCCCATGCCACCGCCGATGCCTTTGCCGCTGCGGACCCGAAGAAACGCCTGAAATGGGCCGGGCCGGACATGAGCGCGCTGTCATCGGTCACCGCGCGGCTGATGGAGACATGGGCGCACGGGCAGGCGGTGTTTGATCTGCTGGGCCAGACGCGTACCGAACACGACCGGGTCCGCAGCGTCGCGCATCTGGGCGTGGCGACATTCGGATGGACGTTCGTCAATCGCGGGCTTGAGGTGCCGGAACCTGCACCCTTTGTGCAGCTTACCGCGCCGTCCGGCGCCGTATGGACATGGGGTGATGAACAGCCTGACAATCGCGTCGACGGAACGGCGGTGGAGTTTGCGCAAGTTGTTTGCCAGACCCGCAACGTGGCCGACACGGCGCTGCGGACCACCGGACCCGTCGCGGCACAGTGGATGGCGATGGCGCAGTGTTTTGCGGGCCCGCCCGAAGATCCGCCCGCGCCCGGCGCGCGTCACATGCGCCGCTAGCGCCGCCGCTTAGTGGTTGTCGCGCGGTGTGCCCTTGCTGCGGGCGATGTCCTGATAATTGGCGGCATCGCGCAGGGTCATGCCCTTGTCGAAGGGTTCGACCAACTCGCGGAAATATTGTTGCCACGGTGACTGGCTGGCGGGGTATTTGTAGCCGCCGTCGGCCAGCAACGCCGCGCGCCTTGCGGTCAGTTCTTCGTCGGACAGCAGGATGTCGGCGGTGCATTTGTTCAGGTCAATGCGCAGCCGGTCCCCGTTGCGCAGCAACGCCAGCCCGCCGTTGTCCGCCGCCTCGGGCGCGGCATTCAGGATCGAGGGCGAACCGGAGGTGCCCGATTGCCGCCCGTCGCCGATGCAGGGCAGCGCCTTGATCCCCTGTTTCAACAAGTAAGAAGGCGCGCGCATGTTCACGACTTCGGCGCCGCCGGGATAACCCTTTGGCCCCGCGCCGCGCATCACCAGAATGCAGTTTGCGTCGATGTTCTCGGCCGGATCGTCGATGCGGTGGTGGTAATCCTCGGGGCCATCGAAGACCACGACGCGGCCTTCGAACGCTTCGGGGTCGTCGGGATTGCTGAGGTAGGCCTTGCGAAAGGCCGCGTCGATCACGCTGGTTTTCATGATGGCACTGTCGAACAGCGTGCCCTTGATGTTGATAAAGCCCGCGTTCTGCATCAGCGGTGCCTCGACCGAGCGGATCACGTCGTCGTTCACCGATGCCTTTTGCGTGCAGTTGGTGGCCATGGTCTGACCGTTGGCGGTGATGGCATCAGGGTTGGGCAGCAGACCCGCGCGCAGCAGCGCACCGATCACCGCAGGCACGCCGCCTGCGCGGTGGAAATCCTCGCCCAGATATGTGCCGGCGGGTTGCAGGTTGACCAGCAGCGGAATGTGGTGGCCGTGTGCCTGCCAGTCGTCATTGTCCAGCGGCACGCCCAGATGCCGCGCCACGGCGTTCAGGTGGATCGGCGCGTTGGTCGACCCGCCAAGGGCCGAGTTCACGGCGATGGCGTTTTCGAACGCCTCGCGGGTCATGATGTCGGACGGGCGCAGGTCGTCCCAGACCATGTCGACGATCCGCTTGCCGGTCTCGTAACTGATCTGCCCGCGTTCACGGTAGGGGGCGGGAATGGCGGCGGCACCGGGCAGTTGCATCCCCAGTGCTTCGGCCAGCGAATTCATCGTGGTCGCGGTGCCCATGGTGTTGCAATAGCCCACCGAGGGGGCCGAGGCGGCGGCGATTTCCATGAATTGGTCGTCGTTGATCTCGCCCGAGGCCAGCCGTTCGCGGGCCTTCCAGATCACGGTGCCCGAGCCTGCGCGCTCGCCCTCGAACCAGCCGTTCAGCATCGGGCCGACCGACAGGGCGATGGCGGGGATGTTCACGGTGGCGGCGGCCATCAGCAGGGCGGGCGTGGTCTTGTCACAGCCGATGTTCAGCACCACGCCGTCCAGCGGATAGCCATACAGCGCCTCGACCAGACCCAGATAGGCCAGGTTGCGGTCCAGCATCGCGGTGGGGCGTTTGCCGGTTTCCTGAATGGGGTGCACCGGGACCTCCATCGGCACGCCACCGGCGGCGATGATGCCGTCGCGCACGCGTTTGGTCAGTTCCAGGTGGTGACGGTTGCAGGGGCTAAGATCGCTGCCTGTCTGCGCGATGCCGATGATCGGCTTGCCCGATTGCAGCTCCTCGCGGGTCAGCCCGTAGTTCAGGTAGCGTTCCAGATACAGCGCCGTCATTTCCATGTTGTCGGGGTTCAGGAACCATTTGCGCGAACGTAGATCCTGCGGGCGTATCTTCGACATCTGGTGGCTCCTTCGGGGCGTGAATCAGGGCAGTACATTTGGTATACCATCTTGAAGGCAAGACGGGGGGCGTGTCCAGAGCCAGTGTGATCAGATCGCCAGATAACCGATGCCCGCAAAGGTCACGGCACAGCCCAGCCATTGCGTCGCTGTCATGCGTTCGCGCAGGATGGCCCAGGCCAGGACGATGGTCAGCAGTCCAAAGCACGACGCGGCGACGGCGGCGTACTGCGCGTCGGGCATCCGGCCTGCGGTCATCACGCATGCCAGCGCCACGGCATCGGCCAGCCCCATCAGTGCCAGAACGGGCAGGGCGCGCAGGCCTGCCCAGAACGGCACGCGGGCGACGACGATGATGGCGACCAGCAACGCGATGGCGACGCTGCGGGTGACAAAGCTGACCGACAGCTCGTCCGAGGTTTCGACCGCCATTTGCCCCAGTGCGAATGTGGTGGCAAAGCCTACGGCGGATGCGGCGGCATAAAGGATCGTGCGGCCCTTTGGCGGCACGTCGCTGCGGTCATCATCGGCTAGGGCGGCAACGGCAGAGACGCCTGCCACCACGGCAAGAACCGCCAACCATTGCAGGGCCGAAACCTCGGCACCGCGCAGGGCGGCCCATGCCACGGACAACACGGGATAGCTGGCGATGACCGGGGCCACCAGCCGCACCGGCCCGCGTTGAAACGCGCCGTACAGGCCCAGCGATGCCAGCAGGAAGGTGGCGCCCGACGCCAGCGCATAGATCAGTGCAGGGCCGTTGATCGGTGCCGGATCACCGTGCCAGACCATGAAGGCGCTGTGAAACAGCAGCCCCGTGACCAGCACCGCCAGCAAGGATGCCAGCAGCGGCACCGACTGGCTGAGCCAGCGGATGCAGATGTCGTGAAAGCCCCATGCAAATGCGGCGACGATGCCAAGAGTAAGTGCGGTCATGGGGGTGTTGTGGTGTATTCGGCGGGCGCGGTCCAGAGGGGCACGCTGTCTGGTGAAAGTCAGAGGCAGCGCCCGATCTGGGGTGCTGCCTCTGTGGTTGGTGCGTCGTTCAGAATTTGATCGCTTCGGCCTGCGCCATCACATCCGCCGCTGCCTTTTCGCGCACCGGGCCGTAGCCGCGCACGTCCATCGGCAGGGCCAGCAGTTTGGCGCAGTCTTCGCGGGTGCCGTCTGAACAACGGTCGGCCACGCGGTCCATGACCTCGTCGAACCAGTGCAGCAGGGCGCGGTCCAGTTTGCGGTCGTGGGTGCGCCCGAAGGGATCGAACGGCGTACCGCGCAGGCCCTTGAAGTGCGCCATGCCGCGCAATACCGGCGTCATCCATTGGCCAAAGGCGCGTTTGTTCGGGCGGCCACGGGCGTCTTTGCCCAAGGGCAGCAACGGCGGGGCAAGGTGGTAGTTTACCTTGTAGTCGCCTTCGAATTCCTCGGCCAGTTTCGCCGCGAACCCGGTCTGTGTCATCAGGCGGGCGACCTCGTATTCGTCCTTGTAGGCCATCAGCTTGAACAGCGACCGCGCAGCCACGGCGACCAGTTCGGGCGGCACGTCGCGGGCCAGACGCGCCAGCCGGTCACGGTAGCGTTTGGCGTATTTGTCGTTCTGGTAATCGGTCAGGAACGCGGCACGGCGGTCGATCAACTGTTCCAGCGTTTCCTCGGCCTGATCCTCTTCGATCACACCCAGAGCGTCGGGGGTGACCGCCAGCACGCGGCCGATGTCGAACGCCTGTTTGTTCTTGTCCACGGCCACACCGTTCAGCACCATCGCCTGTTTCAAGGCGACCTCGCTGACCGGCACCAGCCCTTGTTGCCACGCGGCACCCAGCAGGATGATGTTGGCGAACACCGCGTCGCCCATCAGATCCTCGGACAGTTTGCCCGCGTCCAGACCCAGCACGTTGTCGTCGCCGACCACGCCGCGCACCATCGCCTCGCGTTCGTCAATCTCCAGATCGGCATCGCGGCGCAGCACCAGATCGCCGGTGGGCATCTCGGCGCGGTTCAGCACCGTGCGGGTGCCTTGGCGCAAGTGTACCGACGCCTTGGGGGACGAGGCGACAACCGCATCACATGCAATCAACGCATCGGCGCGGCCTGCTTCGATGCGCACCTGATGGATGTCGGCGGGGGTGGGGGCCAGCCGGACATAGCCCAGAACGGTGCCGAATTTCTGCGCAAAGCCGGTGAAATCCAGCACGCTCGACCCCTTGCCCTCCAGATGTGCAGCCATGGTGATCAGCGCGCCGACGGTGACGACGCCGGTGCCACCGACGCCGGCAACCAGCAGGCCGTAAGGGGCCTCCAGACGCGGCACATCGGGCTGCGGCAGTGCGGCCAGCGGGCCGCTCAGGTCAATGCTGACCTCGCGCTTGCGCCGGGTGGCGCCCTCGACGGTGACAAAGCTGGGGCAAAAGCCGTTCAGGCATGAGAAATCCTTGTTGCACGACGACAGGTTGATCTTGCGCTTGCGGCCAAAGGGGGTCTCTTTCGGCTCGACGCTCAGGCAGTTGCTTTCGACCGAACAGTCGCCGCAGCCCTCGCAGACCAGATCGTTGATATAGGCAAATCGCGGCGGATCTTCGGCGGTGCCGCGCTTGCGGCGGCGGCGTTTTTCCGTGGCGCAGGTCTGTTCGTAGATCAGGACGCTGGTGCCTTTGACCTCGCGCAGTTCGCGCTGCACGGTGTCCATGTCGGCGCGGTCGTGAAAGGTGGTGTGGCGGGGGAAGTCGGCCTTGTCGAACTTGTCGATGTTGTCCGACACCAAAGCGATCCGCTCGACGCCCTCGGCGCGGCAGGTCTGGGCGATGCCCAACACGCTGACGGGGCCGTCAACAGGCTGGCCGCCGGTCATGGCAACCGCGTCGTTGTACAGGATCTTGTAGGTGATGTTCGATTTTGCCGCGACAGACTGGCGGATGGCCAGCGAGCCGGAGTGATACCACGTACCCTCGCCAAGGTTCTGGAAGATATGCTTGTTGCCGTTGAACCGGCTGGCAGCAGTCCATGGCACGCCTTCGCCGCCCATCTGGGCGTAACCGACGGTGTTGCGGTCCATCCAGGACGCCATGACGTGACAGCCGATGCCGCTGGCGGCGGTCGAGCCTTCGGGCACTTTGGTCGACGTGTTGTGCGGGCAGCCCGAACAGAAATAGGGCGTGCGCGTGGCACCGGGGCGCGACAGCACAGGCGGCGGTGTTTCGGTCAGGGCGGCGGCCTTGGCGGGTAGGTTTTCATCAGGGAAAAACGCATCCAGCCGTTCGGCCACGATGGGGGCCAGCATCAGCGGCGACAGCTCGCCGGTCCATGGGATCAGCGGATCACCCGCCGCGCGGTGTTTGCCGACCATGCGCGCGGGTTTGTCGCCGGGCCAGTCATAGAAATATTCCTTGAACTGGCTTTCGATGATGCCGCGTTTTTCCTCGATCACCAGCACCTCTTCCTTGCCGCGCACAAAATCCAGCGCGTCGCGGCGGGCCAGTGGCCAGACCATGCCAACCTTGTAGATGTCGATGCCCAACCGGCGGCAGGCGGCCTCGTCCACGCCCAGCAGGCGCAGCGCCTCCATCAGGTCCAGATGGCCCTTGCCGGTGGTGACGATGCCGAATTTGGCGTCCTTGATGTCATAGATGTGCCGGTCGATGGGGTTGGCCTCGACAAAGGCCTCGACCGCGTCCAGCTTGGCTCCGATGCGGGTTTCGATCGCGGGGCTGGGCAGGTCGGCGGGGCGGACGTGCAGGCCGCCTTCGGGTGCTGTGTAATCAGGTTGGTTGAATGCGCGCGCGGGCTTCAGGTCAATCGACTGCGCCGCCTCGACGGTTTCCGACACCGCCTTGAACCCGACCCATGTGCCCGAGAAGCGCGACAGGGCGATGCCGTATTCGCCGAACTCCAGGTATTCCGCGACCGATGCGGGGTTCAACGTAGGCATGAACCACGACATGAACGCGACATCGGACTGGTGCGGCATCGACGAGGACACACAACCGTGGTCGTCTCCCGCCACCACCAACACGCCGCCCTTGGGCGAGGAGCCGTAGGCGTTGCCGTGTTTCAGCGCGTCACCCGACCGGTCCACGCCGGGCCCCTTGCCGTACCACATGGAAAACACGCCCTCGACAGTGCAGTCGGGGTCCAGCGTGGCCTGTTGCGCGCCCAGAACGGCGGTGGCCCCCAGATCCTCGTTCACGGCGGGCATGAATTCGATGGCATTTTCAGCCAGCAGTTTCTTCGACCGCCACATTTCCAGATCGACCCCGCCCAAAGGCGAGCCGCGGTAGCCCGAGACGAAGCCGGCGGTGTTCATCCCCGCGGCGCGGTCGCGGGTGGCCTGATCCAGCATCACCCGCACCAGCGCCTGTGTGCCGGTCAGGAACACACGGCCCGTTTGCGCGGTATAGCGGTCGGACAACTGATAGGTGTCAAAGGCGGGATCAAGCTTGCTCATGGGGGGCTCCGGGGCTGGCGTTTGCTGACCATCATAGCGCAGTCTTGTGCCTATTTGCGGTCTGTCTTTGGCCTGTCACCTAATCTTGTGAGCGGAAATTTCCACAATGCCGCGATTGGTGGAAAAAACTTGCCGATCAAGACGGGCGCTGATCCGGCGCGCACCATTGCCCCCGTCGGCGGCACTTGTCATAACAACATCACCATCACCCAAAAGGGCCGAACCCTATGACCAACCCTCTTATCATCTGCTGTGCCATCACCGGATCATTGCCGACCAAGGCGAACAATCCCGCCGTGCCGATCAGCGTGTCTGAACAAGTGGAAAGTATGCACGAGGCGTTCGAGGCCGGGGCCACCATTTGCCACGCCCATGTGCGCAACGCGGATGAAACGCCGTCGTCCGATCCCGACAAGTTTGCGGCCCTTCAGGAAGGTTTGAAAAAACATTGCCCGGGCCTGATCATCCAGTTCTCGACCGGTGGCCGGTCGAGTGCCGGTCAGGCGCGCGGTGCGATGTTGTCGTTGCGCCCTGATATGGCGTCGCTGTCGGTGGGGTCGAACAACTTTCCCACCCGTGTCTATGAAAATCCGCCCGATCTGGTGGACTGGCTGGCGTCGGAAATGGTGACCTATGACATCAAGCCCGAAGTCGAAGCCTTTGACCTGTCCCACATTCTGCAAGCGGTGAAGATGCACGCAGATGGCCGTATCAAGGACACACCTTATGTCCAGTTCGTGATGGGGGTGAAAAACGCGATGCCTGCCGACAAGCATGTGTTCGACTATTACGTTGAAACCGTGAACCGCCTGCTGCCGGGTGCGCCATGGTGTGCGGCCGGGATCGGGGTGCAGCAACTGGTGCTGAACGAATGGTCCATCGCCGCAGGCGGGCACGCCCGCACGGGCATGGAAGACAACGTGCGTCTAGACCGTGACACGCTGGCGCCGTCGAATGCGGCACTGGTGAAACGCAGCGTCGAGATTGCCGAAAAACACGACCGCCCCATCGCCACCCCTGCGCAAGCGCGCGCGCTGCTGGGGTTGCGGGCGGCTTGACTTTTTGCGGTTGCGTCGTGTTCATGCCGCGCAACCGGACCTGAAAACCGAAGGGATAAGATAGATGATGAAAACCCGCGCCGCCGTTGCCGTTGCCGCAGGCAAACCGCTGGAAATTATGGACGTGAACCTGGAAGGCCCCCGCAAGGGCGAGGTTCTGATCGAGATCAAGGCCACGGGCCTGTGCCACACCGATGAATTCACCCGCTCGGGCGACGATCCCGAAGGCATCTTTCCCGCCATTCTGGGCCACGAGGGTGCGGGCGTCGTGCTGGAAGTGGGCGAAGGCGTGACCACGCTGGAAGTGGGCGACCATGTCATTCCGCTGTACACACCCGAATGCCGCGAATGCGAATATTGCCTCTCGGGCAAGACCAACCTGTGCCAGGCGATCCGCGTCACCCAAGGCCAGGGCCTGCTGCCGGATGGCACCACGCGTTTTTCGATGATGGATGGCACGCCGATCCACCACTACATGGGCTGCTCGACCTTTGCCAACCACACCGTGATCCCCGAGATCGCGCTGGCCAAGGTGCGCAAGGACGCGCCCTTTGACAAGATCTGCTACATCGGCTGTGGTGTCACCACCGGCATCGGTGCGGTCATCAACACCGCCAAGGTCGAGATCGGCGCACGCTGCGTGGTCTTTGGTCTGGGGGGCATCGGTCTGAACGTCATTCAGGGCCTGCGCCTTGCCGGTGCCGACCAGATTGTCGGCGTGGATCTGAACGACGACAAGGAAGAAACCGGCCGCTATTTCGGCATGACCGATTTCGTGAACCCCGAGAAGGTCGAGGGCGATCTGGTGGCGCATCTGGTCGAACTGACCAAGGGCGGCGCGGACTATACCTTTGACGCGACGGGCAACACCAAGGTCATGCGCACAGCCCTTGAGGCGGCACACAAGGGCTGGGGCGAAAGCATCATCATCGGCGTGGCGCCTGCGGGGGCCGAAATCTCGACCCGTCCGTTCCAGTTGGTCACCGGCCGCGTCTGGCGCGGCACTGCCTTTGGCGGGGCCAAGGGGCGCACCGATGTGCCGAAAATCGTCGACTGGTACATGGACGGCAAGATCGAGATCGACCCGATGATCACTCACAAGCTGACGCTGGATCAGATCAACGAAGGCTTTGAGCTGATGCATCAGGGCAAGTCGATCCGCGCGGTTGTCGAATTCTGATCCGGTGCGGGACTGCACAATGATGCAGGTAAAAATCAATTAAACACAGGCCGTTGCCCGCAAAGGGCAGCGGCCTGTGTCGTTTCGGGGCAGGCCGATCACAGGGCCGCATCTGGCAATTGTGAATTGGCAGCCTTAAATATTCTGATATTCTAAACCGAACGGTACAGTTCCGCGCGGACTGTGGCAGGATCATGGAAGGCGAGACATGAAGCTGACAGTTGATGGAACCGCCCACGAGGTCGATGTCGAAGAGGACATGCCCCTGCTGTGGGTGCTGCGCGACGAGTTGGGTTATAAGGGCGTGAAATACGGCTGCGGCGTCGCGCAATGCGGGGCGTGTACTGTGCATCTGGACGGGGTGGCGGTGCGGTCGTGCCAAACATGGGCCGCCGATGCCGAAGGGGCCGAGATCACCACCATCGAAGGGCTGGGCACACCCGACGCGCTGCACGCGGTGCAACAGGCGTGGATCACCCATCAGGTCGCGCAATGCGGCTACTGCCAGTCAGGTCAGATGATGCAGGCCGCGTCCTTGCTGGCCGAGACCCCCGCACCCACCGATGCCCAGATTGACGAGGCGATGTCGGGCAACCTGTGCCGTTGCGGCACCTATCCCCGTATTCGTGCCGCGGTGAAAACCGCCGCCGTCAAACTGAGCGAGGCATAAGATCATGGGACGCGCAGGAACAATCGCACGCCGGACGTTCATGGTGGGATCGGTCGCTTTGATGAGCGGTGTGGCCTTTGGCTATTATATGTACCGCAAGCCCAGTCCGAACCCGCTTTTGGATGACCTGCAAGAAGGTGAGGCGGCGCTGACACCCTATGTCCTGATCGACGCCAGCGGGATCACCCTGATCACCCCGCGTGCCGACAGCGGGCAGGGGGCCTATTCGGTGCAGGCGATGATGATCGCCGAGGAACTGGATGTGGATATGGACCAGGTGCGTGTCAGCCCCGGCGTGCCCAGCCCGGCCTATTACAACACGGCACTGGCTGCCGAAAGCGCGCCGTTCCGCCCCACGGATCGGTCGACAATGGCCAACACCACGCGCGGCGTGATGGATGCGGTGATGAAGTTCATGGGGATGCAGATGACCGGCGGGTCGACCACCGTGCCGGACGGCTACGAAAAGCTGCGCATGGCAGGTGCCGTTGCGCGCGAGACGTTGAAGATGGCCGCGGGCAAACGCACCGGCCAGGACCCCAAGCAGATGACGACCGAAAGCGCGCATGTGATCCTGCCCGACGGCACCCGCATCGCCTATACCGATCTGGCGGTCGAAGCGTCGCAGATCGCGCCGGCAGACCATCTGGCGCTGCGGCATCATTCGCGCTGGCGGATCATGGGCAAACCGCAGCAGCGGCTGGACATCGTGGCGAAATCCACCGGCACCCTGCGCTATGGCATCGACTTTGACCCCGAGGGCGTGGTGCACGCCACCGTGCGCACCAACCCGCGCAAGGGCGGGGGGATGAACGGCTATGATGCCGAGGCCGCCAAGCAGATGCGTGGCGTGAAACAGGTGTTGCCGGTGACCGGCGGTGTGGCGGTGGTGGCGGACAACACCTGGCGCGCCTTTGCCGCCGCGCAGGCCATCGACATCGACTGGGGCGATGCACCCTATCCGCCCGAGATGGACGGCCATTGGCAGGCGCTGGCGGACAGTTTCAACGACGACCAACTGGACAGCCGCAAGCGCGACGACGGCGACGTGGACGCGGCGTTTGAGGACACGACAGAGGTGGTCGAGGCCGAATACCGCGCGCCCTATCTGGCGCACGCCCCGCTGGAGCCCAGCAACGCCACCGTTCTGGTGGGCGACGACCGTGTCGACGTGTGGTCCGGCACGCAGGTGCCGCGCTTTGTGCAGGCCAATCTGGCCAAGCTGACCGGCATCAACGTCGACAACATCCATGTGCATGTGCAGATGATGGGCGGCAGCTTTGGTCAACGGCTGGAGGATGACGTGGAGCGTCAGGCGACCGAGATCGCGATGCAGATGAAGGGCACGCCGGTCAAGCTGACCTACAGCCGCGAAGAAGACATGACCCACGACCACCCCCGCCAGATCGCCATGGCGCGCGGGCGCGGTGTGGTCAGGGATGGCAAGGTGCACGGCTTTGATCTGGGCATTGCGATGCCGTCGGTGATGTCCAGCCAGATGGGCCGTCAGGGATGGTCCGTGCCGGGGCCGGACCTGCAAATCGTGGCGGGGGCGTGGGAGCAACCGCTGAGCATCCCCAACTACCGCGTGTCGGGTTACCGCGCGCCGGAACTGGCGCCGATCAGCTCTTGGCGGTCGGTCGGGGCGTCAACCAACGGGTTTTTCCACGATGTGTTTCTGGACGAGCTGATCCATGCTGCAGGGGCCGACCCGATGGAGGAACGGCTGCGCCTGATGTGGCACAAACCGTCGCGTCAGGTGCTGGAGGCTGTGGCCGAGATGTCGGACTGGGCGACAAAACCCGGCGAGGGACGCGGGCGCGGGGTGGCGTTTTGCACGTCCTTCGGTGTGCCGGTGGCCGAGGTGATCGACGTGACCGCGACGCCGGATGGCATCCGCATCGACAAGGTCTGGGTCGCCGCCGAAGTCGGTCGGGTGATTGATCCGGTGAACTTTGAAAACCTTGTGCAAGGCGGCGTGATCTTTGCGCTGGGCCACGCGATCAACTGCGAGATTACCTATGCCGATGGCATGGCCGAACAGGACAATTTCTACGCCTTTGAAGGGCTGCGGATGCGTCAGGCGCCAGTGATCGAAGTGCGGGGGCTGGAGAACGACATTCACGTGCGCGGCATGGGCGAACCGATGGTGCCCCCCGCAGCGGCGGCCCTGTCAAACGCGATTTTTGCGGCGACTGGGCAGCGCATTCGGGAAATGCCGATGAACAGGCATATTGATTTCGTGTAGGGTTGGAACGGTGTGACTTCGGCTTAGGCGGCGGCGGGGGGCGCTGTTTAGCGCTGCTACGCACCTTGTTTCCGGGCTTTGGTGAAGGGCATAGAAGTCCTCAAAGCCCCCTACCGATCTCACCCCTCGGGCACCACCGGCATTGCCACGCCTTTTTTGCGGCACTTCTTTTCGTAGACATCGGGCCAGGCCCTGAACTTGCCCATCTGCGCCTGTTGCGCCATGACCAGTTGCACGAAGCCGTGCCGCTGGTCTTCTTTCTTCAGCGATTTGAACGTCTTTTTCTGTGGTTTTGTCATCGAACAGGCGATGCAATGACCGGCGCGTTTGTATTTGCACACGTCGATGCAGGGGCTGGGCAGTTTGGGCATGGCGTTTTGGCTTTGCAAAAGGGACAGGGCGGGAAAAAACCCGCCCCGTGATCATGCGATTATTCGAACACAGCGCCGGGATTGTCGAGGCTGTCAGAGCCTTCGAACGCGATCCCGTCGACGCCCAGCGTGGCAACCACGCGTTCAATCGACCGCGTCTGGTCGATCAGCGCGTTCACGCCGCCCATCACCAGTTCTTCGCCCGCAGCATTGCCGGCGGCCAGCATCTGGTCATAGGCAAACCCTGTCTCGGCGGCGGTCTTGATCTCGCCCAGCTCGCGCATGGTGGTCGCCAGTTTCAGGCGCATTTCGGTGTCCAGCGCGGCATCAGCCTCGGCCACAAGGTCCGACAGCGATGCGCCCGATACGGTCGAGCCGTCAATGCGGGTGTAGCTGCCAAGGTACACGTTCTGGATGCCCAGACCGTCGTAATAGTGGCTGTTGTGGGTGTTGTCCGAGAAACAGTCGTGCTCTTCCTCCGGGTCGTTCAGCATCAGGCCCAGACGCATGCGTTCGCCCGCCTGTTCGCCGTAGGACAGGCTGCCCATGCCGGTCAGCATCGCGGAAATGCCCGCACCTTCGTCGGCCATCACGTTGGCGCGCGCGTCGCCGCCGTCGGTCCACTGGGCGCTCATCCATTCCAGATCGGACACCAGCAATTGCGTCGCCGCCTTCAGGTAGGCACCGCGCCGGTCGCAGTTGTCGTTGGTGCAATCGTCACCCACTGCATAGTCTGTCCACGGACGGTTGCCGGCGCCGGGTCCGTTGCCGTTCAGGTCCTGACCCCACAGCAGAAATTCGATGGCGTGATAGCCGGTGGCCACGTTCGCCTCGACGCCGTCGGCCTCTTGCAAGGTGTTTTTCAGCAGATCAGGTGTGATTTCGGTCGCGTCGATCTCTGTGCCCGACAGGGTGAATGTGGGGTTGGCGATCACGTTCAGGGCTGCGGCTTCGTTTTCATCGGTGGCCCCGCCATAGGACGCGTCCACGTAGTCGATCAGCCCCTCGTCCAGCGGCCAGGCGTTCAACCCGCCCTCCCAGTCGTCGACGATGGGGTTGCCGAAACGGAAGACTTCGCTTTGCTGGTACGGCACGCGGGCGGCTTTCCACGCGGTGCGCGCGGCGGTCAGGTTGGTTTCCGACGGCTCCGCAATCAGCGCGTCAACGGCGGCTTGCAGGGTCTGCGCCGTGGTCAGGCTGTCGCCATAGGTCGCGGCGGCGATGTCGGCGTAGGTGGTCAGTACATCGGTGCGGGTGTCGGCGAACGCCGCCGTGGCCGTCAGGCTGATTGCGGTCGTCAAAAACAGGCGTTTCATTGGTGGTCCTTTGGGGTCGGATATTCTCGATGCCGCGGTCCGGAATGGCCCGCAGACGGGGTGACTCTCATGATGCCTGAAAGCTGACTAAATTGCTCGGAATTGTCAATCCCGATTAAAAGCGTTGGTTTCCTGATGCCCGCGCGCCGCTACAGATCCTTGACCAGCCGCAGCGCATCATAGATCGCCGCATGGGTGTTGCGCGCCGACACCGCGTCGCCGATGCGGAACAGTTGGAACTGGCCCTCGGGGTTGCGCACAACCGTCTGGGGCCGTCCGTTTATCAGCGCATCATGGTCCACCGCCCCGCCATTGCGGCTAAGCGGTTTCAGGTCGTGATAGAGGTCATCCAGCGGCAGCGTGCCATAGTTCACCACCACCTGATCATAGTCGGCCTGTTGGCTGTGGTCGCTGTAATCCGTGCCGATGGTCGCGGTCAGCACGTTGCCGTTGCGTGCGACCCCCAGCAGGCGGCGGGCGACGGTCATGGTCACGTTCTTCTCTTGCAAGGATCGCATGTAAGGCACCAGATTCATGCCCATGATGTCGGGGGCAAAGGTGCGGTCGGGGGTCATCACCTCGACCTTCGATCCGGCAGCGGCGGCGATCTCGGCGGCTTGCAGGGCAGGGTGGTCGCCGCTTTCGTCGTAGATCAGGACGCGGGCGGCGGGTTTCACGTCGCCTGCGATGATGTCCCAGGCGCTGACCACATGCGCAGCCTCGGTCCGGGTTTCGAACAGGTGCATGTTGGGCATGCCCCCTGTCGCCACGATCACCACGTCGGGCGACAGGGCGGTCAAGTCGTCCGCCTCGGCCCATGTGTTGAAATGAAAGGTCACGTCGCGGGCGGCGCATTGCGCCATGCGCCAGTCGATGATGCCGATCATCTCGCGACGGCGCGGGGTGCGGGCGGTCAGGCGGACCTGTCCACCGGGATCGGGCTGTGCCTCGAAGACCGTCACATCATGGCCTCGCGCGGCGGCCACCCGCGCGGCCTCAAGCCCCGCTGGGCCTGCGCCCACGATCACCACCTTGCGGGGCGTGTCGGCGGCGGGGATGTCGTGTGGCATGGTCAGCTCGCGCCCCGTGGCCGCGTTGTGAATGCACAGCGCCTCGCCCGCCTGATAGATGCGGTCCAGACAATAGGTGGCGCCGACGCAGGGGCGGATGTCTTCCTCGCGGCCCTCGATAATTTTGCGCACGATATGCGGGTCGGCCATATGGGCGCGGGTCATGCCGACCATGTCCAGCAGGCCCGATTCAACTGCATGGCGCGCGGTGGCCACATCGGGAATGCGCGCGGCGTGAAAGGTGGGCATTCCGGTGGCGCGGCGCACCTCGCCTGCGAAATCCAGATGCGGCGCGCTTTTCATGCCTTGCACGGGGATCACGTCGGTCATCGCCGGATCGGTGTGAATGCGGCCCCGGATCACGTTCAGGAAATCTAGACGCCCATCGGCGGCGAGTATCTTTGAAATCTCCAAGCCCTCGGCGGCGTCGATCCCGCCCTTTTGTGCCTCGTCCGCGGTGAAGCGGAAGCCCACGATAAAATTGTCGCCCACACGTTTGCGCACGGCCCCCAGCACATCCATCGGAAACCGCATGCGGTTTTCCAGCGTATCGGCCCCGTATGGCCCGGTCAGGTCATTGGTCAGCGGCGACCAGAACTGGTCCAGCAGGTGCCCGTAGACCTGCAACTCGATCCCGTCCATGCCGCCCGCCTGCATGCGCTCGGCGGCGTCCGCAAAATCGGTGATGATGCGTTCGATGTCCCAATCCTCGACCAGCTTGGGAAAGGCGCGGTGTGCCGGTTCGCGGTGCCGCGACGAGGACACCGAGGGCAGCCAGTCGCCCTTGTTCCATCCGGTCCGTCGGCCCAGATGCGTCAGCTGGATCATCACCGCGCAGCCGTGTTCGTGGCACCCGTCCGTCAGTCGCTGAATCCACGGCACCACCTTGTCGTCATAGACCAGAACGTTGTTGAACGCAGGCGGGCTGTCGCGTGAGACCGCAGCCGATCCGGCGGTCATCGCCAGCGCCACACCCGCCTTGGCACGTTCCGCGTGATAAGCGGCATAACGGTCCTTTGGCATCCCGTCCTCGGGGTAGGCGGGTTCGTGGCTGGTGGTCATGATCCGGTTTTTCAGCGTCAGGTGTTTGAGCTGGAAGGGCTGCAAAAGCGGGTCTTTGGACATGACGGTTCCTTGGGGCTGGGGCATTCGTTCGCAGGTTGAGCCGCCACCAGCGCCCTGTCAATCGTCGCCACTGCGCTGGACAAGTTTCGGGGCTGCGACTATCTGCGCAAGGGTCAGGATCACTGCACCAAAGGACCACGCTATGCTGGACAAGCGTCAGTTTTACATCGACGGCCAATGGGTTGCCCCGCTGGCAGGCACCGACCGCGCGGTGATTGATCCCACGACCGAACAACCCTTTGCCACCATATCGCTGGGTGGGCAGGCCGACACCGATTTCGCCGTGGCCGCCGCCCGCGCGGCGTTCCCAAGCTGGCGTACCTCGACCAAGGCGCAGCGGATCGATCTGATCCGCAACATTTTCGACGTCTATATGCGCCGGTCGGACGAGATGGGCGCGGTGATCAGCCGCGAGGTCGGCGCACCGCTCGAGATGTCCAAGACCCAGCAGGCGCGCACCAGCAGCTCGCATTTCACCGGCTTTCTGGAGGCGCTTGAAACGTTCGAATTTGAACGCCCCCTGCGCCCGGACACGCCGCACGATCGCATCCTCTATGAACCCATCGGCGTGGCCGCCCTGATCACACCGTGGAACTGGCCGATGAAGCAGATTGTGCTCAAGGTCATTCCGGCGTTGGCCTCGGGCTGCACCGCCGTGCTGAAGCCGTCCGAACAGGCGCCGCTGTCGGCCATGCTGTTCGCCGAGATTTTGCACGAGGCAGGCGTGCCTGCAGGCGTGTTCAACCTGCTGAACGGCGACGGGCCGGGGGTGGGCGCGCAGTTGTCGGCGCACCGCGATGTCGATCTGGTCAGCTTTACCGGCTCGACCGATGCAGGTCGCGCGATCACGCGGGCGGGCGCGGATACGGTCAAACGGGTCCGGCTAGAGCTGGGCGGCAAGGGCGCCAACATGATCTTTGCCGATGCGGATGCGAATGCCGTGCCAAGCGGCGTCATGCGGTGTTTCAACAATTCGGGCCAGTCGTGCAACGCCCCCAGCCGGATGCTGGTGGAACAGGCGCGCTATGCGCAGGCGGTGGAACAGGCCAAGGCCACGGCAGATGCGATCACCGTGGGCGGTACGTCCGAAGTTGGCCCGCACATCGGGCCGGTGGTCAATGCACAGCAGTTCGACAAGATCCAGGGGCTGATCGCCTCGGGCATCGCGGAAGGGGCGCGGCTGGTGGCAGGTGGCCTTGGCCGTCCTGAGGGACTTGAGCACGGATTTTACGTGCGGCCCACCGTCTTTGCCGATTGCACGCCAGATATGACGATCATGCGCACCGAAATCTTCGGCCCAGTGCTGTCGATGATGGCCTTTGACACCGAGGACGAGGCCATCGCCATTGCTAATGACACCGACTATGGCCTGACCAATTATGTGCAAACCGCCGATCCGGCCCGCGCCATGCACATCTCGCGCGAGCTGCGCTCGGGCATGGTCGAGATCAACGAACAGCGCCGCAGCACCGGCGCACCCTTTGGCGGGATGAAACAGTCGGGCACGGGCCGCGAGGGCGGCATTTGGGGGCTGGAAGAGTTTCTGGAAGTGCGCGCCATCAGCGGCTGGCCCGCGGACTGAACCTAGAGGTCTGCCTGCATCGCATAGCCATGCGCAAACAGCAGGCGCACGCGGGTGACCGCCGTGTCCCCGTTCCACGTGTTGCGGGTCAGCGCGAACAGCGCAGCCCCTTCCGCACAGCCCAGTTCCTGCGCCTCGGCCGCCGTGGTGCTGTGCGCGGACAGGGCGATGTCGCCGCCGGTATAGGGCGCGTGTTCCAGCAGCCATTCGTTGGCGCTGGTGGTGTCGAACGGCTGGTCCAGCGCGCCCGCAGCACCGGCCGGATTGATCCAGCGGTCTTCCAGCGCATAGGGCACGTCGTCTGCAAAATGCAACGCCCGCACGTGCAGCAACGCCGCCGCGCCGGTCTTGAGCGCGCGGCTGACGGTGGCAGGGGGACGGGCCAG
This sequence comes from Sulfitobacter sp., assembly GCA_034669925.1. Taxonomy (GTDB): domain Bacteria; phylum Pseudomonadota; class Alphaproteobacteria; order Rhodobacterales; family Rhodobacteraceae; genus Pseudosulfitobacter. The sequence continues at coordinate 1,202,758 of JAXMOM010000001.1, read as the reverse complement.
CTTGCGCTCGAGCAGGCGGTGGTCATAGCGCGCGCCCTTGTCCTCGACCTCCTGTCGGATCACCGCGATGGACAGCGTGGCCCGCGCCACCGGTTGCAGTGCCACGCGGGTGCCCGCGCGTCGCTTGCGGTCCAAAAGCCCCGCCTCGGCCACCGCGCGCAAGGCGCGGTTCACGGTGGCGCGGGCGCAGCCGAATTCAGTGGCCAGATCAGCCTCGTTCGGGATCAGCGCGCCGGGGGGCCATTCGCGGGCATTGATGCGGCGCAGCACCTCTTGCTGCACCGCCTGCCAGTTGCGGATGCCCTTGGTCACAGTGCGTCTTTCAGTGACCGCAGGACCCGGCGGTAGCTTGCGGTGATGGCGTCGCGGTCGATGTGCGCGCCGTCCTGCACCACATGGCGCCCAGCGGACCACACATCGCGCACCAGCCGGTCGTCGCCTGCGAATATCCAGGCGTCCAGCGCCAGGTCGCCGCTGCGCCCTTCCAGGTGGATCGACTGTGTGTCCAGCGCCAGCATGTCGGCCCACTGGCCTGCGGCAATGGCCCCGCTTGCGCGCCCCGCCGCCTGCGCGCCGCCTGCCAGCACCGCGTCAAAGATGCGGCGTCCTGTCGATGCCTGCGCCGTGGCCAGCGCCGCGCGGGTCCCGTCGCGCAGTCGCTGGGAATAGTCCAGCGTGCGCAGCTCTTCCGACAGGCTGATGCGGATGTTGCTGTCGGAGCCTATGGCCACGGCACCGCCCGCATCGAACCAGCGCACACCATCAAAGATACCGTCGCCCAGCGAGCTTTCGGTGATCGGGCACAGGCCCGCAACCGCGCCGGTCGCGGCCAATGCTGTCGTCTCGGTCGGGGTCATCTGCGTGCAGTGGATCAGACACCAGCGGTCGTCCAGATCCATGTGTTCCAACGCCCAATCGACAGGCCGCGCGCCCCATGCGGCGTGCACCTCGTCCACTTCGGGGATTTGTTCGGCCAGGTGCATGTGCAGCGGCCCTTGGCGATAATGGCGGGAGAATTCGGTCAGGTCCTCGCGACGCACGGCGCGCAGCGAATGGGGTGCCGCGCCCAGCGTATGATCGGCGGGCAGGGCGTGCAGCGCCTGACCTGCCGCCGCGTGCAGTTGCGCAAACCGGTCGGCGTCGTTGCCAAAGCGTACTTGCCCCGCGCCCAGATCACGCTGGTCGCAGCCGCCGAACTGGTAGTGCACTGGCACCAGACACAGCCCCGCGCCAGATTGCTGCGCAGCGGCCACCACACGTTCCGACATCTCGGCCAGATTGTCGTAAGGAACGCCGCCGGGCTGGTGGTGCAGGTAGTGAAATTCGACTGATGCGCCATACCCGGCTGAAAGCATTTCCATCTGCACAAAAGCGGTGATCGCCTGCACATCGTCCGGCGTCAGCCGATCGAGAAAGCGGAACATCAACTGCCGCCACGTCCAGAAGCTGTCGCGCGGATCGGGACCGCGCCGTTCGGTCAGACCGGCCATTGCCCGCTGGAACGCGTGGGAATGCACGTTCACCGGGGCAGGCAGCAGAATGCCCAGATCAGGACCGCTGCGCGCGGTGTCTGGCGTGGCGGACACGATGCGCCCCGCGTCGACGGTCACCGTTACATCTCGCGCCCACCCATTCGGCAGCAGCGCTTCGGACGCCCAGAGTTTTTCCATGATGCCTCGCTTGACAGAATAATATGTGCAGACATAATACGCATAACCGCACCAATAAACAAGTGAGTCGTGACCATGCTTTTGACCAATGCCCGCATCGCCACCCTGTCTGATCCCAGCGGTTACGGCATGATTGACGACGGTGCGATTGTGACCCATGGCGACCGGATTGCATGGGTGGGCGCGCGGTCCGATCTGCCTGCGGAACACGCGGGCGAAGAGGTCAGCGATCTGGGTGGGCGACTGGTGACACCGGCGCTGATCGACTGTCACACCCATCTGGTCTTTGGCGGCACGCGCGCGGGCGAGTTTGAACAACGGCTTGAAGGTGTCTCCTACGAGCAGATCGCGCGCAGCGGTGGTGGGATCGTGTCGACGGTGCGCGCCACTCGCGATGCCGCGCCCGAGGCGTTGTTGCAATCGGCGTTGACCCGCGTGGACGCGATGATCGCCGAAGGGGTCAGCACCATCGAGGTCAAGTCCGGCTATGGTCTGGACCGCGAAGCCGAGTTGAAAATGTTGCGGGTGGCGCGGCAGATCGCTGATGCGCGCCCCGTGACCGTGCGCACCACCTATCTGGGCGCGCACGCGGTGCCGCCGGAATTTGCAGGTGACGCGGACGGCTATATTGATCAGGTCTGCATCCCGACCCTACACGCCGCCCATGCCGAAGGGCTGGTCGATGCGGTGGACGGGTTTTGCGAGGGCATCGCCTTTGATACGGCACAGATCGCGCGGGTTTTCGACGCGGCACGCGCGCTGGGCCTGCCGGTGAAACTGCACGCCGAGCAACTGTCGAACATCGGTGGCACGCAACTTGCTGCGCGGTATGGCGCGCTCAGCGCCGATCATGTCGAATACGCCAACGCCGCCGACGCTGACGCGATGGGGCAGGCGGGCAGCGTCGCTGTTTTGTTGCCCGGTGCCTTCTACACGCTGCACGAAACGCAAATGCCCCCCGTCGCGGCATTCCGCGCCGCCGGTGTGCCGATGGCGATTGCCACCGACTGCAACCCCGGCTCATCGCCGCTGGCCTCGCCCTTGCTGGCGCTGAACATGGCCTGCACGCTGTTTCGCCTGACACCCGCCGAGGCGCTGGCGGGGCTGACCCGCAACGCGGCACGTGCGCTGGGCCTGACCGATCAGGGCCGGATCGCACCGGATATGCGCGCCGATCTGGCGGTCTGGGACGTGTCCGAACCTGCCGAACTGGCCTATCGCATCGGCTTTAACCCCCTTCATTCCCGCATTTTCGGAGGCACATTGTGACCGTAACCCTGACACCCGGCACGACGACACTGTCGACCCTGCACCACATCTGGACCCACGGGGGGGCCGCGGCGCTGACCCCCGACGCCCGCCCCGGCGTCGAAGCGGCGGCGGCACTGGTGGCCAAGGCGGCGGCGGGCGAGGCGGCGGTTTACGGCGTGAACACCGGCTTTGGCAAACTTGCCTCGGTCAAGATCGCGGCCAAGGACACCGCGCGCCTGCAACGCAACCTGATCCTGTCGCATTGCTGCGGCGTCGGCACACCGCTGGATGCGGCGACCACGCGGTTAATGATGGTGTTGAAACTGCTGTCGTTGGGGCGGGGGGCGTCGGGTGTGGCGTGGTCTACAGTTGCTTTGATCCAGGGGATGCTGGCCAAGGGTGTGATGCCTGTCATTCCCGATCAGGGATCGGTCGGGGCCTCTGGCGATCTGGCGCCGCTGGCGCATATGGCCGCCGTGATGATCGGCGAGGGCGAGGCGGTCTTTGACGGCACTCGCATGGCAGGGGGCGACGCGTTGAAGGCTGCCGGGCTGGAGGCGATCACGCTGGGCCCGAAGGAAGGTCTGGCGCTGATCAACGGCACCCAGTTTTCCACCGCCTGCGCGCTGGTGGGGCTGTGGGGCGCTTGGGCCAATGCGTCGGCCAGTGTGGTCACCTGCGCGCTCAGCACTGACGCGATCATGGGCAGCACTGCACCGTTGGAAGACGCCATTCACACCCTGCGTGGCCATGCGGGCCAGATTGCGGTGGCCCGTGCGCAACGTGCGCTGATGGCAGGTTCGGAAATCCGCGAAAGCCACCGCGACGGCGACACCCGCGTGCAGGACCCCTATTGCATCCGCTGCCAGCCACAGGTGACGGGTGCCGCGATGGACCTGCTGCACGCCGCCGCCCGCACGCTGGAAATCGAGGCGAACGCCGTCACCGACAACCCGCTGGTGCTGGTGGATGACACCCACCCTGACGGCGGCATGATCGTGTCGGGCGGGAACTTCCACGCCGAACCCGTGGGCTTTGCCGCCGACCAGATTGCGGTGGCGATTTCCGAACTGGGCGCAATTGCCCAGCGCCGCGTGGCACTGATGGTGGACCCGACGCTCAGCTTTGATCTGCCGCCCTTCCTGACGCCCGACCCGGGCCTGAACTCGGGTCTGATGATCGCCGAGGTGACAACAGCGGCGCTGATGAGCGAGAACAAGCATCTGGCCAATCCCTGCACCACCGACAGCACGCCGACCTCTGCCAACCAGGAGGACCACGTGAGCATGGCCGCACATGCTGCACGTCGACTGGCGCGGATGAACGCCAACCTGAACGTGATCCTGGGCGTCGAGGCGATTTGCGGTGCGCAAGGCATCGGCTTTCGCGCGCCCTTGCAGACCAGTGCGACGCTGCAAGCGGTCATCGCCACCCTGCGCCAGTCGGTGCCTGCGGTGGTCGAGGACCGCTATATGGCCCCCAGCCTGGAAGCGGCTGCAACCTTGATCAAAGACGGGCAATTGGTCGGTGCCGCCGGTTTGCCCGGTTTCGTAACCGGAGAGATGGCATGAACCCTGTAGAGGTAATGCAAGGCGACAGCCCCGTTGTGCTGGGTCTGCCGCACACCGGAACCTTCGTTCCTGACGATATTTCAAGTGCACTGAACGCACGCGGCAAAGAGCTGTCCGACACCGACTGGCACATTCATACATTGTATGACGGGCTGCTGCCGGGGGCTACGACCGTGCGCGCCACGTTCCATCGCTATGTGATCGACGCCAACCGCGACCCCAGCGGGGCCAGCCTGTACCCCGGGCAGAACACCACGGGGCTGGTGCCGATGACCGACTTTGACGGGCACGACATCTGGCAAACCGAACCCGATGCCGCCGAGATCGAACGCCGCCGCGTGGCCTATCACGCGCCCTATCACGCGGCCTTGCAGGCGGAACTGGAGCGGGTCAAGGCGCGCCACGGCGTTGCGATCTTGTACGATTGCCACTCGATCCGCAGCGATATCCCCTTTCTGTTCGACGGCACCCTGCCGGATTTCAACATCGGCACCGATATGGGCCGCACCTGCGCCCCGCAGATCGAAGCCGCGACCGTGGCGGTCTGCGCGGCGGCCACACAAAGTCACATCCTGAACGGACGGTTCAAGGGCGGCTGGACCACGCGCCATTACGGCCAGCCTGCGACCGGTATTCACGCGATCCAGATGGAGCTGGCCCAGTCCACCTATCTGACGGACGAAGCCGCGCCATGGACCTATGACGAAACCAAATCCCGCGCCTTGCGCATCCACTTGCAGGACATCCTGACCACGCTGGCCGAAATGGCCCCCCAGTTGAAAGGCACATCATGACAAACCCGCGCCACAACCTTCGCGACGTATTCCCCGACACCGGCACGACGATCACCGCCAAAAGCTGGCTGACCGAAGCGCCGATGCGGATGCTGATGAACAACCTGCACCCCGACGTGGCCGAGAACCCGCATGAGCTGGTGGTCTACGGCGGCATCGGCAGGGCTGCGCGCACGTGGGAGGATTTCGACGCCATCGTGGCGGCGCTGAAAGAGCTGGAAGACAACCAGACGCTGCTGGTGCAATCGGGCAAGCCCGTGGGCGTGTTTCAAACCCACAAGGACGCACCGCGCGTGCTGATCGCCAACAGCAACCTTGTGCCGCATTGGGCCAACTGGGACCATTTCAACGAGTTGGATAAAAAGGGTCTGGCGATGTATGGCCAGATGACTGCCGGATCGTGGATCTACATCGGCACACAGGGCATCGTGCAGGGCACCTATGAAACCTTCATGGAGGCGGGCCGCCAGCATTACGAAGGTGACTTGAAAGGGCGCTGGATCCTCACCGGGGGCCTGGGCGGCATGGGCGGCGCGCAGCCGCTGGCCGCCGTGATGGCGGGGGCCTGCTGTCTGGCCGTAGAATGTGACGAAACCCGCGTCGATTTCCGCCTGCGCACCCGTTACGTCGATGAAAAGGCACACACGCTGGATCAGGCGCTTGAGATGATTGAAGCCTGGACCAAGGCGGGCGAGGCAAAAAGCGTGGGCCTGATCGGCAACGCGGCGGATGTCTTTGCCGAATTGGTCGAACGCGGCATTCACCCCGACATCGTGACCGACCAGACCTCGGCCCACGATCCGGTGCACGGCTATCTGCCCCAAGGCTGGTCGGTGGCCGAATGGCGCGCCAAGCAGGAAAGCGACCCCAAGGCGGTCGAAAAAGCCGCCCGCGCGTCGATGAAAAACCACGTGGCCGCGATGGTCGATTTCTGGAACGCAGGGGTGCCGACGCTGGATTACGGCAACAACATCCGGCAGGTGGCACAGGAAGAGGGGCTGGAGAACGCCTTTGCCTTCCCCGGCTTTGTGCCCGCCTATATCCGCCCGCTGTTCTGCCGTGGCATTGGCCCGTTCCGCTGGGCGGCGCTGTCGGGCGACCCCGAGGATATCTACAAGACCGACGCCAAGGTGAAGGAACTGATCGACGACCCGCACCTGCACAACTGGCTGGACATGGCCCGCGAACGCATCGCGTTTCAGGGTCTGCCCGCCCGCATCTGCTGGGTGGGTCTGGGCCTGCGCGACAAGCTGGGGTTGGCGTTCAACGAAATGGTGCGCAATGGCGAGCTGTCGGCGCCTGTCGTGATTGGTCGTGACCATCTGGATTCAGGCTCGGTCGCGTCCCCCAACCGCGAGACCGAGGCGATGAAGGACGGGTCGGACGCGGTCAGCGACTGGCCGCTGCTGAATGCCATGCTGAACGTGGCCAGCGGGGCGACATGGGTGTCGCTGCACCACGGCGGCGGGGTTGGTATGGGCTTTTCCCAGCATTCGGGCATGGTGATCTGCTGTGACGGGTCCGAAGACGCCGACCGTCGCATTGCCAACGTGTTGTGGAACGATCCCGCCACCGGCGTGATGCGCCACGCGGATGCAGGTTACGACATCGCGCTGGATTGCGCGCGCGAAAACGGGCTGAACCTGCCCGGCATCCTGAAAGGCTGAACCAAAGGCAGCGGGGGGCATTCCCTCCGCTGCGCCGTTCCCTAAAAGTCGCGGCGCGTGGCGGTTTCGTCGAGATGGTCAAGGATGCGCAAGAAGGTCTTTATGTCTTCGTCGCTCAGCCCTTCGGTCATGGCTTCTTGACGGCGTATCATGATCGGCAGGATCTTGTCCTTGATCGCGCGCCCCTTGGCTGTTGCACTTAGCAACTGGCGGCGCTGGTCCTGGTCATCCTGCGCGCTGGCAATATAGCCTTTTTCGACCAGTGCCTTGATCGACCGGCTGATCTGCGCCTTGTCCAGACGGCTTTCCTGCACGATCTGGCTCATGGTGGCGGTCGACATGCTGCGCAGAATATACAGAATACGCCATTCGGTCAGTGTCAGATCGCTGAGCTTGGACAGGACATGACCCGCTTGGGCGTTCAACGAGTTTTGCAGTCGCGAGATCCGGTAGGTGATGAATTGGCGCAATTCAAACTTAACGACGGCTTTTTCGGTATCTTTCATCGGGTCTCGGAATCCAAACCTATTTGACGGGTCAACAAACAATAGTTCAATTCTGGATAAAGTTGAACGGCTAAGATATGAAGCCCAATCGTTTGCGTTGTCAACGCCACTTACAAGCTGCCGCTGCGCGGGGGCGGACAGCCGCCCAAGGCGCGAACAGCCGCAACAACGCCTGTCGTTTCAGAACAAATTCAAGAATAAGTGTTGAAACCCCAGAGGGCTGTGGCACATATGGGGCATGGATCATGCGGACCTTGAAGATTTGATTTCGCGTTGTGCACTGCGTGACCGCGCGGCGTTCGAGGCGCTGTTTGATGCCACCTCGGCGAAACTTCTGGCGGTCTGCCTGCGTGTCTTGTCCAACAAGACCTCAGCAGAGGATGCCATGCAGGACGCATATGTAAAAATTTGGACCCATGCCGGACGGTATCAGACCACCGGGCACAGCCCGATGACCTGGCTGATCACGATTGCGCGGAACACGGCCATTGACCGGCTGCGCAAACGTAAATTTGCCTCGGATGTGGATGATCCGGCGCTGGCACTGGCGTCGCCTGATCCCGGCCCTGAAGCCATGGCCGTGGCTGCGTCGTCGGCACGACGGCTGTCGGGCTGCATGGATGAGCTGCCCCCCGAACGTGCCGCCGCCGTGCGCGGTGCCTATCTGGAAGGGCGCAGTTATGCGGAACTGGCCGAAGATTTCAAACAACCGCTGAACACGATGCGCACATGGTTGCGCCGTGGGCTGATCGCGTTGCGCGAGTGTATGTCCGATGGCTGATAGAGCACTCACAGAAGACGACCGCGCCCTGGCCGCCGAATATGCGCTGAGCTTGCTGGAAGACCAGGAAGCGGAAGACGCTGCCGCCCGTGTGCGCGATGACACCGGTTTTGCCGCTGAAGTTGTGGCGTGGCAACGCAATCTGTCTGCGCTGACCGATGCGCTGGACCCGGTGCAGCCGTCGGCTGCCGCACGCCGTGCGCTGATGGCGCGCGTGTTCGGTCGCAAACCTGCAAGCGCGCTGCGCTGGCTGCGCCCGCCGATGTGGATCGGCTTGGGCGTTGCCGCGCTGGTCGCCGTGGCGCTGTTTGTCTACACGCCCGGACCGTTGCAGCCCACGGGCCCCGTCTATACCGCGCAACTGACGCCCGAGCAGCGCAGTTTCGTGCTGACCGCGACGTTGCAGCCCGACTCCGGCCTGCTGAACCTGGTGCGCAGCAGCACATCGGCCCCCCCGGCGGGCCGTGTGACCGAACTGTGGGCCATTGCGCCGGATGCGGCACCCGTGTCGCTGGGCGTTGTCCCGCTTGAGGGCGAATGGCAGGTCACCTTGCCGGAAAATCTGCGGGCCGTGGCAGCCAGCCTGACGCTGGCGTTGTCCGACGAACCCACCGGCGGCTCGCCCACGGGCGCACCTACGGGTGCGGTTTTGGCGGCAGCAGCGGTCGAACAGGCCCTTTAAAAACAGCTCTAAAACGTCCTCTCGAAAAAAAATCAGAAAAAAATGCACGCCGCGTGAAACTTCACGCGGCGTTGTTGCGTGGCTCAGGTCAAGCAGGGGGGAAACGCCGCTGCACACACACGGAAGGAATGAAGATATGACACCGATCAAGACATTTGCAGCCCTTGCCCTGAGTACTGTGCTGGCAACTTCTGCCTTTGCGGCCAACCCCGACGTGGGCGGCGCGCCGATGTTCGAAGACAAAAACATTATTGAAAACGCCGTGAACTCGGCGGATCACACCACGCTGGTTGCCGCTGTCAAAGCCGCCGGTCTGGTGGACGCACTGCAAGGCGCGGGCCCCTTCACGGTTTTTGCCCCAACCAACGCGGCCTTTGCGAAATTGCCCGATGGCACGGTCGACACACTGTTGAAGCCTGAAAACAAAGGCATGTTGACCAAGGTGCTGACGGCCCACGTGGTTGCCGGCGACGTTTCGGCAGCAACGCTGATGCGCAAAGCGAAGAACTCCAAAGACGGTTTTTACCACATGCAGACCCTGTCGGGCGACGCGCTGTCGGCTCAGGTCAAGGGTAAGAACGTCTATATTTATGACGAAAACGGGAATGTCGGAAGAGTAACGATTGCGGACGTAGACCAGTCGAATGGCGTGATTCACGTCGTCGATGCGGTTCTTGTGCCGAAGTAAGTACCAGTTTTTTCCGACCGGGTTGGTCGCTGGCCCCCCATGTTAGCGGCCAACCCATTTTTATTGACGCGATCCCGTTCAAACCTACATTTGTCTTGAAAGGATCATCCCTATGTTACGCCGAAATTTCCTGGCCTCTGCTGCCGCCTTGGCCTTTGCCCGCCCGGGCTTTGCCGCCGCATCCGAAGGCACATTCGAAGTCACCCGCACCGATGCCGAATGGCGCGCGATGCTGACCGACACCGAATATGCAGTGATGCGCGAAGAAGACACCGAGAAACCCTTTACCAGCCCGCTGAACGACGAAAAGCGTGCAGGCGTGTTCCACTGCAAGGGCTGCGATCTGCCGCTGTATGACGCCAAGACCAAGTTCGAAAGCGGCACCGGATGGCCCAGCTTTTACGACAGCCTGCCCGATGCCATCGAAACCAAAGAAGACCGCAAGCTGCTGTTTTACGTGCGCACCGAATGCCACTGTCGCCGCTGCGGCAGCCATCTGGGTCATATCTTTGACGACGGGCCAGCACCCACTGGCAAACGCCACTGCCTGAACGGGGTCAGCCTGACCTTCACGCCAGAGGCGGCGTGACAGGCTACCGCATCTGGTCTTTCCGCGCAGGGCGCGTCCTTTTGGGCGCGTTCTTTGCTGCGGGGGCTGTGCAAAAGATCATGGACCCGGTGCCCGCGATGGATCTGCTGCGTGGCATGGGTTGGCCCGCTGTGCTGGTCTGGCCTGCGATGGTGTTCAACGTGATGGGGGCATTTGCCCTGTGGTTCGGGACATACCTTAGCCTGATGGCCATGGCACTGGCCGCCTATTGCATGGTCACGTCGGTGTTCCATTACCTGCCGGACGATCCGTGGCAAATGACCATCTTCGTCAAGAACTGGGCGATTGCCGGAGGCCTTCTGGTGCTGGCAGGGCACCCGGACGCGCGCTGAATAAAACAACCCTTGGCTGTAAAATGTGACGCGGCTAACAATGCGACATGCGCGCACCATTCCTTCTTTTTCTGATTTCCTGTATCGGCGTCGCTGTGGCGCTGCTGCTGCCTGGCTGGTCCGATCTGTTGCTGGTTGCCGTTCCGATGGCGGTGGCCGCGGCGGTCCTGATGGCACGCCGCCCGCGGATTGCGCCAAGACGGCGCCCCCCGCCAAGGCAACCGCGAACCGGTCCGCCCGTCATCCTCGACGGCTCGAACGTGATGTACTGGAAAACCCAAACCCCCAACCTTGCGCCGGTGCGCGAGGTGATTGCCACGCTCAAGGCACGCGGCCTGTCGCCCTCGGTGATCTTTGACGCCAACGCGGGCCACCTGTTGGATGGAAAATACTGGCACGACAGCGACTTTGCGCGCGCTTTGAACCTGCCCGAAGCCCACGTGACGGTGGTGAACAAAGGCACCCCCGCCGATCCGCTGATCCTGCACACCGCCCGCAAGACCGGCGCCCGCATCGTCACCAACGACCGCTACCGCGACTGGTTGGATACTTACCCCGAGGCCCGCAAACGCGGTCACCTGATCCGCGGCGGCTACCGCAACGGGCCGCTTTGGCTTGACCTGCCAAAACCACGGGGTTGATCTTCATCTTGCCAGGAAAACTCCGGGGGAGGCGCGCCAGCGCCGTGGGCAGCGCCCCCAATCCTAGCCCCCGAACGGGTCGTCAGGGTACTGCACCCCCGCCAGATACAGCCCCTGCGGTGGGCACACTGGTCCACAGGCCGCACGGTCCCGCGCCTCAAGCGCGCGCCGCACATCATCCGGCTGCCAGCCGCCGCTGCCAACCCGTTCCAGCGTGCCGACAAAACTGCGCACCTGGTTGTGCAGGAACGACCGCGCGCGCACGGTGAACTGCGCTTCCGGTCCCCAGTCTGTCTCGACGCGCACGATGTCCAGCGCGTCCAGCGTTTTCACCGGGCTTTCCGCCTGACAGATCGACGACCGGAAGGTGGTGAAGTCATGCAGGCCCAGCAAATGCGCGGCGCCCTCGCGCATCGCGTCCACGTCCAGCGTGTGGTTCACCCGCCACACCAGCCCGTTCAGATGCGTCGCAGGCGGGCGGCGCATCAGCAGGCGGAACAGGTATTTCCGCTCAAGCGCAGAAAACCGCGCGTGCCAGTCGTCGTCCACGGCGGCGCAATCGACAATCGCCACGGGGGCCGGTTTCAGGTGATAATTGATCGCCTCGGACAGCCGGAACGGGTCCCATTCTTTGTCCATATCGCAATGGGCCACCTGTGCCAGCGCGTGCACGCCCGCATCGGTGCGCCCTGCGGCGGCTATGGTGTGGGCGCGTGGTTCCAGCTTTGCCAGTGCAGCCTCGATCGCACCCTGAACCGATGGCTGGTCCGGTTGCCGCTGCCATCCGACGAATGGCGCACCATGATATTCGACTTTCAACGCGTAACGGGGCATGGCGCATGCCCTAGCGCCACGCGCGCGCACTGGCAAGCCTGTGGTGGACACCCTATGTTCATCACAACAACATGGACCATCCCCAAGGGTGGTCGGGCAGAACAAGGGGACCCCGTGGTCATATCAGCAATAGCCGACAGTCTGGTGCGCGGCGTCGAAAGCGTGCAGGACACGGTGTCCGAGACACTTTTTGAACCCGTGGTACGCCTTGGGGTCACCGGCCTTGCGCGGTCGGGCAAGACGGTGTTCATCACATCGCTGGTGGCGAACCTCCTGGACCGGGGCCGGATGCCGCATCTGCTGGCCGCGTCCGAGGGGCGGATCGAGGCCGCATTCCTGCAACCCCAACCCGACGACACGGTGCCGCGTTTTGATTACGAAAGCCATCTGGGCGCGCTGACCGCCGATCCTGCCCATTGGCCGGACAGCACACGGCATATCTCGGAACTGCGGGTCAGCCTACGGGTGCGTCCCACCGGGTTGCTGGCGGGGCTGAAAGGACCGCGCACCGTACATGTGGACATCGTCGATTACCCCGGCGAATGGCTGCTGGACCTGACGCTGATGGACAAGACCTATGCCGAATGGTCCGCCGCTACGCTGACATCCATCGCTGACCGGGAAGAGGCCGCAGCATACCGCGCCAAGGTGGCGCAGGTGGACGGATCGGCGAAACTGGACGAGCCGGTAGCCCAAGAGCTTGCCGCCAGCTTTGCCGCCTATCTGCAAGACGCGCGGCGGGCGGGCTATTCCGACTGTGCTCCGGGCCGGTTCCTGTTGCCCGGCGATCTGGCGGGCTCTCCGGTCCTGACCTTTGCGCCATTGCCCGCTGGCGCCGGCCCGCGCGGGTCGCTCCTGCGCGAGATGGACCGTCGGTACGAGGCCTATAAGGCGCAGGTGGTCAAACCTTTCTTTCGCGATCACTTTGCCCGTATCGACCGGCAGGTCGTGCTGGTCGATGCCTTGGGCGCGATCCACAACGGCCCTGCGGCATTGGAAGACCTGCGCGGCGCGCTGACCGATATCCTGTCGGCCTTTCGCCCCGGACGGAATGCGTTTCTGACACGGCTGTTGATGGGCAAACGGGTCGAGAAGATCCTGTTTGCCGCGACCAAGGCCGACCACCTGCACCACAGCCAACACGCGCAACTGACTGCGATCATGCAGGCGCTGGTGCGCGACGCCACCGACAAGGCGCGCTTTGCGGGCGCTGACACGCAATCGCTGGCGATCGCGTCGCTGCGCGCCACGACGGAAACCGACATGCCTCATGACGGTGAAACGCTGGGAATGGTGCAGGGCAAGCTGCTGGACACCGGCAAGCAGGCGGCGTTCTTTCCCGGCCATCTGCCCAGCGATCCGTCGCATTTGCTGAACCCACAGCGGGGCGAAAACTGGCTGGCGGGGGATTATCAGGTGATGCGATTTGCCCCCGCCACGCTGACCCTGCGCCCCGGCGACGGGCCGCCGCACATCCGGCTGGACCGCGCCGCGCAATTCCTGATCGGGGACAAGCTGTGAGCGGGCTCGAACTCCACGCCGCCCGTCCGCTGGATGCGGGAACCGTGGGTGCCATTCTGGGGGCCAACGTGGATGCGACACCGTGGTTGCCACGGGTGCACACCCGCGCCGAAGAGGTGATGTTTGCCGCTGACATGATCGACGCGGGCTGGGTGACCACCGCGCGCACCGATGCTGGGGTGGTCGGGTTTCTGGCCCTGCAGGACACCGAGATACAGGCGCTTTACGTCGCCCCAGATGCGCAGAACCGCGCGGCGGGCACGGCCTTGCTGAACCATGCCAAGGCACGCCACCGGCGGTTGGGCCTGTGGTCCTTTGCCGCGAATGCAGGCGCGAACCGCTTTTACGAACGCGCGGGCTTTCGCCCCGTGCAGCACACGGACGGAGCAGGCAATGACGTGGGCCTGCCCGACATCCGCTATGAATGGCATGCCGACAAGGAGACGCTGTAATGGCCAAAGGTCCGGTTCTGATTGATCTGTCCGAAACGCCCTCGGTCGCAGACGCACCGCCCGTGCCCGACACATTGGCCGAGCCGCTGCCGCAGGGCCGGGCGATGCAGGCCGCCGCACGTATGGCTGCACGCCGTCCGTCGCTGCTGGCGCGCATGTTCTGGTGGGTGACGACCACGCTGATCGGCGCAGTGGTGTCGATTGCCGCGTGGGATTTCGCCAACGGGCTGATCGCACGGGCGCCGGTTCTGGGCTGGATCGTGACGGCGCTGTTCGCCCTGTTCGTCGCAATCCTGCTGCTGATGGCGGTGCGCGAACTGGCCGCCCTTGCGCGGCTGACCCGCATCGACGACCTGCGCCATCAGGCCGCCACGGCCATCGAGGCCGCCGACCTGCCCGCCGCACGCAAGGTCACCGACCGTTTGGTGACGCTATACAGCAGCCGCGAGGACACCCGTTGGGGCCGCGAGCGGCTGCAAGAGCTGCGCGGTGACCAGATGGATGCAGCCGCCTTGCTGACCCTGGCCGACGCCGAACTGCTGGCCCCGCTGGATGTGGCCGCATCGCGCGAGGTCGAGGCCGCCGCACGTCAGGTGGCGGCGGTGACGGCGCTGGTGCCGCTGGCGCTGGCCGATGTGGCCACGGCGCTGACCGCCAACCTGCGGATGATCCGCCGCGTGGCCGATGTCTATGGCGGGCGTTCCGGCTTTTTGGGAAGCTGGCGGCTGACGCGTGCGGTGCTGTCGCATCTGGTGGCAACCGGTGCGGTGGCCGTGGGCGACGATATGTTGGAGCCGGTGCTGGGCGGCTCGCTGCTGGGCAAACTCTCGCGCCGCTTTGGCGAGGGGCTGGTGAACGGCGCACTGACCGCGCGCGTCGGCGTGGCTGCCATGGACGTCTGCCGCCCGCTGCCGTTCCCCGCGGGCAAGCGCCCGACCAGCCGCGGCATCGTCCAGCGCAGCCTGACGGGGCTGTTTGGGTCCAAGGAACGCTAGGTCTGGATTTCCCCACTTTGCGCCGCCGCGTCAACGCGTTAACTTGCGCTTTGAATGTTGCTTGGGGGTAGGGCGCGATGGAAGGTCTTCTGGTTTTGATCGGGGGGATCGTTGTGGCGATTCCCATCGCGGTCCTCTATCTTCTGATCAGCCACAGCGGTGTCAAATCGCGTCTGGCCGAAGTGGAAAAAGAGCTGACGGCGCTGCGTTTGCGGTCCAGCCCCGAACCTTTGGAACGCCCGGAAACCGCCGCGCCTCGGGCGTCAACGCCGTCGCCGCAACCGGCGGAACCGGCCAAGCCCGCAGCAACGCCGCCACCCCCGGCGGCTGCCGTGATCGCCGCGCGTGCAGCGGAGCAGACAACCACACAGACCTCGACACCAGCCGCGCCGCGCCCACGTCCGCAACCCCAAGGCCCGGACTGGACACAGCGGCTGAGCGCCTGGCTGGTTGAAAACTGGTTCTACGCCGTGTCGGCCTTGTCGCTGGCTTTGGCAGGGCTGTTCTTGGTGCAATACGGGGTGGAAAACGGCATGTTGCCGCCCACCGCACGGGTCGCTGCGGCGCTGGCCTTTGGCGTAGTGCTGATCGGCGCGGGCGAATACATCCGCCGCCGGTTCGGCGATGGCGAGGACACGGCCACTGCCTATCTGCCGTCGGTCTTTTCCGGTGCGGGCATCGTGTCGCTGTTCGGCGGCGTGCTGTCGGCGCGCCTGCTGTATGATCTGATCGGGCCGGAAACGGCGCTGATCGGTATGGTGCTGGTGGCGCTGGTCGCCTTGGTGCTGGGCTGGTTCTATGGCCCGCTTCTGGCGGCTGTGGGCGTGATCGGTGCCTTTGCCGCACCATTCGTGGTGGGCGGATCGTCGGACGATCCGACGATTTTCTACGGCTATTTTGCCATCATCGCGGCCCTTGGGCTGGGCATCGACACGCTGAAACGCTGGGCGTGGGTGTCGGTGCTCAGCCTTGGGCTGGCCTATGTCGCGGGCTGGCTGCTGGTGGTGGGCGCGGATGATACGATTGCGGGTTTTGTGGCCTATGTCTTTGCGCTGGCGCTGATGGCGGTGCTGATACCGGCGCGGTCACTGATGCCGGATCACAGCGGGGCGATGGTGTATCAGCTTGCGAAAATGGTACGCCCGATTTTCCCGACGCTGTTGGCCGCCGGGGCGCTGGGAAGTACGGTGATTTCGCTGGTGATGACCGCGCACGGCGGGGTGGCCGAGTTCTGGGTGTCGGTGCTGGCGCTTGCGGTGCTGGCGGGGGCCTGGACCTGTTGGTCGGTGCGGGCACCGGCCTTGCAGGACCAGACGTTGCTGCCGGTCGCAGGACTTGGGGCCGCTGTGGCCCTGATCGGGATCGACCGCGCACAGGTCGTCACGGACTATCTGAACACCTATGTGGATGCGCCCGAGGCGCAGTTCCCGCTGGCGGTCACGGCGCTAGTGGGCATCGGTGTCGTGCTGTCGCTGCTGACCGCGTGGCGGTCGCTGCGCGGCGGGGCGTTTGCGCCGCTGTGGGCGCTGGCGGCGGCGGTGATCGCACCGGGACTGGCCGTGCTGATCGAAGTGACATGGCAGCCGGCGACGGCCATCGGGGCCTATCCATGGGCGCTGCACGCGGCGGCGCTGGCGGCTCTGATGAGCGTGATGGCCGAACGGTTTGCCCGCATTGACGGGCCGGAACACCGCCTGCGCACCGCGTTTTTCGTGCTGTCGGCGCTGTCTTGCATCACCTTTGCACTGGTGCTGATCCTGTCGCTGGCGGCCCTGACGGCGGCGATTGCGGTGACGGTTGTGGTGGCCGCGTGGCTGGACCGCAAGTTCGACCTGCCGCAGATGGCGTGGTTCGTGGCGGCGGGCGTGGTCACGCTGGGCTACCGTCTGGTGGCCGATCCGGGGATGATCTGGGCCATCGACACCGGGCTGGCGGAAATGCTGCTGGCCTATGGCAGCGCCTTTGCCGCGATGGTGGCAGGGCTGTGGCTGCTGCGCCCGCGCGTGGCTCAAGGCCGACGGGACGAGGCGATGCTGATGCTGGACAGTGCCGCGTGGTCGTTCGGTGGCATACTGGTAACGCTGCTGGTCTACCGCGCGATTTCCTATGTGCTGGACGAGGACAGCGTCGGATCGCATTGGGCGATGGGGCTGTTCGCGACGATCTGGTTCGGGCTGGCGCTGGCACAGGTGCAGCGCATGGCAGGGCGGCCCCTGTTGCGCATGGTGCGGGCAGGGCTGGCGGCTGTCTTTGCGCTGATTGGCCTGCTGGCACTCGGGGGCGCTGCGGTGCTGACCTCGCCGTTGCTAAGCGACTGGTTTGGCGATGTGGCAGGGCCGCCGCTGATCAACACGCTGGCACCGGCCTATCTGGCACCTGCGCTGATACTGGCCTTGGGCGTGTGGCGGATCGGGACGTTGCCGCGCCTGTTGCGGCTGGCCATGACGGGGCTGGCCGGTGCGCTGGGTCTGCTGTGGCTGTTCTGCGTGATCCGCCATTTCTGGCAGGGCGCCGAGGCGATGGAGCTGTTTTACGGCATGGGGCAGGGCGAGCTTTATACCTATACCGTGGCGCTGCTGCTGGCGGGGGCGGGGCTGTTCTATCAGTCTATGGCGGCCAATTCGGCGCTGATGCGGCGGGCCGGCCTGGTGGTGATCGGGTTGGCCGTGGCCAAGGTGTTCCTGATCGACATCTCGGGGCTGGGCGGTCTGGTGCGGGTTTTCTCGTTGCTGGTACTGGGCCTGTCGCTGGCGGGGCTGGCGTGGCTGAACCGCTGGGCGCAGGGCAAGACGGCGGGGCAGGAGGACACGGCGGACTAGGGGCGCTGCCCCCACGGCCCGACGGGCCGTCCCCCCGGGATATTTGAGGCCAAAAGAAGGGGTCTTGTCGGGCTTTGCTGCGCTGCTTATAAGGCGGGCATGATGATGCTATCCGCGCTCATTATTCGAATTATTTCCCCGGCGCTCTGACACTTGAGACGCCGGGCAACAGGTGTTTGAGCCATCGCACCGACCCTCACTGAACATATATTCCCGACCTGATCCGAAGGACGCCCGACATGTGCGCCGATACACCTGAATACAAAGACACACTGAACCTGCCCCGCACCGATTTTCCGATGCGCGCGGGCCTGCCCAAACGCGAACCCGAATGGCTGGCGCGTTGGGAAGAGATCGGCGTGTACGACCGCCTGCGCGAAAAACAGGGCCGCACGCCCTTTACGCTGCACGATGGCCCGCCCTACGCCAACGGGCACCTGCACATCGGCCACGCGCTGAACAAGACGATCAAAGATATGATCGTGCGCAGCCACCAGATGATGGGCTTTGACGCGCGCTATATCCCCGGTTGGGATTGCCACGGCCTGCCGATCGAATGGAAGATCGAAGAGCAGTACCGCAAGAAGGGCCGCGACAAGGATCAGGTGCCAATCAACGAATTCCGGGGCGAATGCCGCGAATTCGCGCGTGGTTGGGTGGACATCCAGCGCGAGGAATTCAAGCGTCTGGGCATCACCGGCAACTGGGAAAATCCGTATCTGACGATGGATTTCCACGCCGAACGGGTGATCGCCGAGGAGTTCATGAAGTTCCTGATGAACGGCACGCTGTATCAGGGGTCGAAACCCGTGATGTGGTCGCCGGTCGAAAAGACCGCGCTGGCCGAGGCCGAGGTCGAGTATCACGACAAGGAAAGCTTCACCGTTTGGGTGAAGTTCCGCGTGGTCGGCACCGGTGGTGATCTGGACGGCGCCAAGGTCGTGATCTGGACCACCACGCCCTGGACCATGCCCAGCAACAAGGCCGTGGTTTACGGCGCGGGCATTTCCTATGGCCTGTACGAAGTGACTGCAACGCCCGACGAATGCTGGGCCGAGGTGGGCGAACGTTTCGTGCTGAGCGATGCGCTGGCCGCCGACGTCATGGGCCGCGCGCGGCTCGAGGAAGGCATGTACACCCGCGTGCGCGATGTCACGCAGGACGAACTGGCCAAGGCCAGCCTTGAGCACCCCTTGAAAGGGGCCGACGGTGCGGGCGGCGAATGGGACGACCTGCGCGACTTCCGTGCTGCCGATTTCGTCACCGACACCGAAGGCACCGGCTTTGTCCACTGCGCGCCGTCGCACGGTCTGGAAGAATACGAGCTTTACCGCGATCTGGGCATGTTGGAGCAAGTCATCACCTACAACGTCATGGAAGACGGGCGTTTCCGCGACGATCTGCCGTTCTTTGGCGGCAAGGCGATCCTGAAACCCAACGGCAAGGAAGGCAACGCAAACAGCGCCATCATCGACAAGCTGGTCGAGGTTGGCGGCCTGCTGGCGCGTGGCAAGATCAAGCACAGCTATCCGCATTCCTGGCGCTCGAAAGCGCCCGTGATCTACCGCAACACGCCGCAATGGTTTGCCGCCATCGACAAGGTTGTGGGCGACGGGCTGGACACATTCGGCAAGACCATCCGCGAGCGTGCCCTGACCGAGATCGACAACGTCAACTGGACGCCGAAATCGGGCCGCAACCGTCTGCATTCGATGATGGAGGCGCGCCCCGACTGGGTGCTGTCGCGTCAACGGGCGTGGGGTGTGCCGCTGACCTGCTTTACCAAGAAGGGCGCGTTGCCCACGGACGCCGATTTCCTGCTGCGCAATGCGGATGTGAACGCGCGGATTGTCGAAGCGTTTGAGGCTGATGGCGCGGATGTCTGGTACGCTGACGGCGCGAAAGAGCGGTTCCTGGGCGGCATCGTCAACCCTGACGATTACAACCAGGTCACCGACATTCTGGACGTGTGGTTTGACAGTGGCTCGACCCACGCCTTTACCCTGCGCGACCGTGAAGACGGCTCTGACGACGGGATTGCGGACGTCTATATGGAAGGCACCGACCAGCACCGTGGCTGGTTCCATTCGTCGTTGCTGCAATCGGTTGGCACCACGGGTCGCGCGCCCTATCGCAATGTGGTGACCCACGGCTTTACGCTGGATGCCAAGGGCATGAAAATGTCCAAATCCATCGGCAACACCATCGTCCCGGACGAGGTTGTGCGCCAGTACGGGGCCGACATTCTGCGGCTGTGGGTGGCACAGGCCGATTACACCGCCGACCAGCGGATCGGGCCGGAAATCCTGAAAGGGGTCGCCGACAGCTATCGTCGTTTGCGCAACACCATGCGGTTCATGCTGGGGTCGCTGTCGGACTTTACCGAAGCGGACCGGACCGCAGCCGCCGACATGCCCGAGCTTGAGCAATGGGTGCTGCACCGTCTGGCCGAGCTGGATGAGGTGGTGCGCACGCGTTACGCCGCCTTTGACTTCCAAGGCGTCTGGCAGGCGGTGTTCAACTTTGCCACGCTGGATCTGTCGGCCTTCTACTTCGATGTGCGCAAGGATGCGCTGTATTGCGACGGTGACACGTTGCGCCGCCGTGCCGCGCGCACGGTGCTGGACCTGTTGTTCCAGCGCCTGACCACCTGGCTGGCCCCGATCCTTGTGTTCACCATGGAAGAGGTCTGGTTGGAGCGGAACCCCGGTGCCGATGCGTCCGTTCACATGGCCGATTTCCCCGCAACCCCTGCGGACTGGCGCAATGATGCGCTGGCGGCCAAATGGGCGGGCGTGCGTGCCGCGCGTCGCGCGGTGACGGCGGCGCTGGAAGTCCAGCGCACCGACAAGGTCATCGGTGCCTCGCTCGAGGCGGCGCCTGTCGTGCATGTCGAAGACGAGGCTTTGCGCGCGGCCCTGCAATCGGTTGCGTTCGAGGATCTGTGCATCACATCCGACATCGCCGTCACCGCCGACGCGGCCCCCGCCGAGGCGTTCCGCTTGCCGGAAGTCTCGGGCGTGGGCGTGGTGTTCGAGAAAGCCGCAGGCGACAAATGTCACCGCTGCTGGAAGGTGCTGCCTGATGTGGGCACGCACAGCCACGCAGGTGTCTGCGGACGTTGCGATGATGCGTTAAGCTAAGCCCGCGTACAGCTAAACATCTGGCGGCCCGTTCCCGGAAAGGGGGCGGGCCGCTTGCGTTTTCGGCATCGGCCCCTTGTGCCCTAACGTTTGGTCAACTGGATGCTAGGCAGGCGCAAAGCAATGTGACAGGTTCCCGTTATCGTGGCACGCCAAGCGCCGCGCAACATCAGGACGCCAAGGCCAAAGGCCGCCGTTCGCAAATTATTCGCAAAAATAGCGAGGGACACTCATGACCATGCACACAGACACCCCCATTGGCGGGGGCGGCGATACGCTGAACCCCGTCACCCCGGCTGAAAAGAACTGGGGCTGGTTCGCCATTTTCAACATCTGGGCCAACGACGTGCAGTCACTGTTCGGCTATTCGCTGGTGGCCTCGCTGTTCATCTCGTTCGGGGTCAGTGGCTGGACTGCCTTCGCCGCGCTGATCGCGGCGGGCCTGTTCGTGATGTTCCTTGTCAATCTGTCCGGCGCACCGGGCGAGAAATACGGCATTCCCTATCCGGTGCTGGCACGCGCCAGCCTTGGCACCCAAGGGGCCAAGCTGCCCGCGATCCTGCGGGCCATCGTGGCGGTGTTCTGGTACGGCGTGCAGGTCTATTTTGCCTCGACCGCTGTGGCGCTGTTGATCCGGTCGCTGACGGGCATCAGCGGCGGGACAGAGGTTCTGGGGCTGACCGGCGTTGACTGGGTGTCGTTCATTGTGGTCTGGGCCTTTCACATCGTGATCTTCTGGCGCGGCATGGACTGGGTCGAGACGTTCCTGAACATCGCGGGGCCGTTCGTCTATCTGGTGATGATCGGGCTGGTGATCGTGCTGTGGCAAAAGGCGGATGGCCAGCTGCTGGAGGCGGCGCGGACGATCTTTGTGCAGCCGGATGCGACGTTCCTGACCGAATTCAACGGTTTCGTGGCCATCGTCGGCACGATGGTTGCCTATTTCGCCGCCGTCATGATCAACTTTTCGGACTTCTCTCGCTATGCCAAGGACAAGCCGGCGATGGTGCGGGGCAACCTTGCAGGCCTGCCGTTCAACATGATCCTGTTCTCGGCCTTGGCGCTGCTGACCACGGCGGGTGCCGCGGTGGTCTACGGCGAGGCGATCATCAATCCGACCGAGATTGTCGAGCGTACAGACAGTGTGCTGCTGAGCATCATTGCCGCGATCACCTTTTTCGCAGCGACGGTGGGGATCAACCTGGTGGCCAACTTCATCCCTGCTGTGAACGGCATTGCCAACCTTGCCCCCCGCAAGATCAGCTTTCGCATGGCGGGGCTGATTACATCGGGTTTCGCTTTTGTCATCGGTGGTCTTTGGACCAGCTTCATCGCGAATTTCGGCATCGGCGGCTTCGTCAACACGCTGGGGGCGACGCTGGCGCCGATCTACGGGATCATGATCGTCGACTACTACATGCTGCGCCGTCAGACGCTGGACGTGGCGGGACTGTATGACGAGGTCGGCGGCCCTTACCGCTTTGGCAACGGCTGGAACAATCCGGCTGTGGTGGCTTTTGCCATTGCTGCTTTGTTTTCGGTGGCGACGGTCTGGGTGCCTTCGTTGGCGGTGCTGTCGGGCTATGCCTGGGTGATCGGGGCGCTGATTGGCGGCGCGCTGTATTACATGCTGGCCAAACGCTGAACCCGTTGCGCACCGCTTGCGGGCGGTGCGCAATACGCATGTTACGGGTTGAGCACGCGCGGCTTTGGTCGCATCCTTCGCCCATGAACCTGCATGATGTTCCCACACAATTCGGCATTCTGTGCCTGACCGAAGACGACGGCGCGATCACGGGCCTGTCGTGGCAGGCGTCGGGGCGCACCGACGACACCGAGCTGCTGCGCGCGGCGGTGGCGCAACTGCGCGCCTATGATGCCGGTACGCTGGAACGGTTCGACCTGCCGCTGCGTGTGGTGGGGTCTGACCTGCAACGCGCGGTCTGTTCGGCGATGTCTGCGATTCCTTACGGGTTCACCCGCACCTACGGCGAGATTGCCCGCGACGTGGGCGCGTCGGCACAGGCGGTGGGGCAGGCCTGCGGCGGCAATCCGGTGCCGGTGATCATCCCCTGCCACCGCGTGATGGGGGCCAAGGGGCTGACCGGATTTTCAGGGGCAGGCGGGGTCGAGACCAAGGTCGCCCTGTTGCGCCACGAGGGCGCGGGCGGTTTCCTGATTTAGCCGTCGCGGCCGTAGACCAGCTGTTGCGCGATGCCCGCAAACGTCAGGTAAACGGAAGTGATCGCCAGCCCGTAAACGGCCCATGTGTCGGGATGAAAGTTCACCCAAGCGGCCCAGCCTGCAAAAATCGTCCACGCCAGCGCCACAGGCAGGCTTAGCTTGCGCCAGCGTTCGGTGCGCACGGGGTGGATGAACTTCAACGGCAGGAACATCGCCACCGCCAGCACCGTCACCAGCGCCAGCGAGACCCAAAAGTTTGGTTGGGTTGCGAAAATAACCAGCACCAGCATGTTCCAGCAGCCCGGAAAGCCGGAAAACGAGTTGTCCTTGGTCTTCATCCGCGTGTCCGCGAAATACAGCGCCGAGGCAAAGGTGATCAGGATGATCGCCACCCAGCCGGTCCAGCCGTCCATCAATCCCGATTTGAACAGGGCAAAGGCGGGAATGAACACATAAGTCAGATAGTCGATGATCAGGTCCAGCAGCACGCCGTCAAATTCGGGTGCGTTGCTCTTTACATCATACTTGCGCGCCAGCGGGCCGTCGACGCCATCCACGGCAAAGGCCACCACCAGCCACAAGAACATCAGATCCCATTTGGCATCAACCGCAGCCAGCATAGCCAGCATGGCAAAGACCGCGCCCGTAGCGGTCAGCAAATGGACGGAAAGGGCTTTCATATGGCGAGTCATGGCACCCTTGATGGCCCATTGGCGGCGCGGATGCAAAAGGAAATCAGGGGGATTTGCAGGATTGTGGGGTGCGGTTGCGCGAACATGCGGATCAGGCTTTGGGATGGGCGCTGTTGTACACATCCATCAGCCGCGCGGTGTCCACCGCGGTGTAGGCCTGTGTGGTCGACAGCGACGCATGGCCCAGCAGTTCCTGGATGCTGCGCAGATCCCCGCCCGCGTTCAGCAGGTGCGTGGCAAAGCTGTGGCGCATGGCGTGCGGCGTCGCGGTGGCGGGCAGGCCCAGCTGCATCCGCGCGGCCTCCATCGCCTTCTGGATCGCGCGGGGGGCCAGTGCACCGCCGCGTATTCCGCGAAACAGCGGTTGGTCGTCCTGCAGGATGTGCGGGCAGGCGCCGATATATGCTTCGACCGCCTGTTGTGCGGCTGCCACCACCGGCACAATGCGTTCCTTGCCGCCCTTGCCGGTGATCCGCATGACCTGTGGCAGCGGTGCATCGCCGCCGCGCAGGCTCAGCGCCTCGGATATCCGCAGACCGCAGCCCCACAGCAACGTCAGAACCGCAATGTCGCGCAAGCCGACCCAGGGGGTCAGTGACTGCATCCCGATGGCCTCGACCATATCGTGGGCCGCATCCACGGCCAGCGGGCGGGGCAGTTTGCGGGTGTATTTGGGCGCACGGGTGGACAGCACGGCGGTGGGTTCAAACCCTTCGCGTGCGGCCAGCCAGCGATAGAACGACTTTACCGCACTCAGCTTGCGCGCCAGCGACCGTGGCCCCACATCGCCCGAGCGCGCGTGCGCCATCCACGCCCGCATATCGCTGACGGTAATATGCGACAACGCGCCCAACCCTTGGGGGGCACCCTTGTGCGCGGTGATAAACGCCAGAAATTCGCCCAGATCGCCCGTATAGGCGGTGATCGTGTTGGCCGCCGCGCCCTTCAGCGCACGCTGGTGGTCCAGCCACGTCTCCAGCGCGTCGCGCGCAGCCGGAGAGATCAGGCTCATGACAGCCAGCGGCGCATGGTGCGCTCGAATACGCCGGTAAAGAAGGTCAGCAGGTCGGTGCCTTGCTGCGGGCCAAACATATGCGGATCTTCTGCACCCATGACCAGCAGGCCGGGCAGACGCCCCGCGCCAAAGTTCAGCTTCAGACAGGCCTCGGAACGGATCCAGTCGCAGTTGTTGCCGTAAATCTCGGCGTTGCCGTTCTGGACCTGACGCAATGTGACCTGACGCACCGGGCCGCCGCGGCCCTGGCTTAGGTAGCTGTCAATAAATCCCGGCTCGGCCACGCTTAGAACATCGCCCAGCCGCTGCACGGCGGGGTCATTGTCGTTCTGCACGCTTTCCAGCACCAGCTTGACCGCATCCACGCGCAAAATCTCGGCCACTTCGCCGCCCAAATCACGCAGGAAGGTTTCAAATTCGATGGGGTCCAGCATCCGCAGAATCGCGCGGTGCACCTGATTTGTGCCTGCCAGATTCTCGTAAGCGGCGGCAATCACGCTGCGGTGGGTGTCTTCCAGCCGGTCCAGCCGCGATTCAAGCCGTTCCATCGCGATGCCGCGCAGATCGACGATATTGCCACCCATACTGCGTTCGTTGGCCGCAATCAGGGCGTGCATCATGTCCTTGTCATCAAGGATCACGTCGGGGCGCGAAATGATCGCCTCGCGCAGGGCGTCGTCGATTTTCGGGCTGCTGGTCATAGACTGCTCATTTTTATTTTGTGGGACCCTAACACGCGTTCACAGCAAAATCTGCCCCTTTTTGGCCAAAAAGGCAGGTTTTGCCCCACCCTGTGCGGGGTGTTGCCGAAATTCCCGTTTAAGGGGAGTTTTGGCGCAAATTCCCCCCGGTCAGGGAAAAGTGCAGCACCGCCCGGTCGTTGCCGGATGGTGCAGGGGCAAGCCCGCAGGCTTACAGGATTTTCTGGCCGGTCTTTGCCCAGTCCTTCATGAACTGGTCCAGACCGGCATTGGTCAGCGGATGTGTCGCCAGTTTCTTGATGACTTCGGGCGGGGCGGTCATCACGTCGGCACCGATGCGCGCACAATCCTGCACGTGGGCCACCGACCGGATCGACGCGGCCAGGATGTTGGTTTCGAACCCGTAGTTGTCATAGATGGTGCGGATGTCTTCGATCAGGTCCATGCCGTCGATGTTGATGTCGTCCAGACGCCCGATAAAGGGGCTGATGAACGTGGCGCCGGCTTTGGCCGCCAGCAGCGCCTGGTTGGCCGAGAAGCACAAGGTGACGTTGACCATCTTGCCTTCGCCCGACAACACTTTGCACGCTTTCAGGCCGTCCCACGTCAGGGGCAGTTTCACGGCGATGTTCTCGGCGATCTCGGCCAGCTTGCGACCTTCGGCGATCATCGATTCGGCGTCCATTGCGACGACTTCGGCGCTGACAGGGCCGCTGACCAGATCGCAGATTTCCTTGGTCACTTCGAGAATGTCGCGGCCCGATTTCAGGATCAGCGAGGGGTTGGTTGTTACCCCGTCGACCATGCCCAGATCGTTCAGTTCGGCAATGGCGTCGATTTCGGCGGTGTCTACAAAGAATTTCATGTCAGAGCCTCCAGTGGCTGTTAGCGCAATCACAAGGCCGACAGCGAACAGTTCGCGATGGTCTTGCTTTGTGTTTGCATGTACCCCAACTGAACACTCGCTGAAACCCACAATTGCCGAGGCCAAACGTGACGCGCCCCGAATTCTATGACGAAGGTGCCCTTGTGGCTGTGTTGACCACGCAGCCGCTGGACCGGTTGCTGGACTACAAGGCACCCGAGGGCGGCGCGATGCTGGGCGCGTTCGTCGAGGTGCCGCTGGGGCCGCGCAAGGTGCTGGGCATTGTCTGGGGTCCGGGACGGGGGGATTGGGATATATCCAAGGTGCGGTCTGTCATTCGGGTGCTGGATGCCGCCCCCATGCGCGAGGAAATGCGCACGTTTTTGTTAAAGGCGGCGGAATACACGCTGACGCCGATGCCTGCGATGCTGCGTCTGGCCACCCGTGCGCCGGGCTTGGGTGATCCGCCGTCCATGCGCAAGATCTACCGGCGCGGCGAGGGGGAGCCGGACCGCGCCACCGATGCCCGCCGCCGGGTGATGGAAACGCTGGCCGAATACGGCGACCTGTCGTTCACCTTGAAAGAACTGTCCGAGATGGCAGGCGTCACGTCGTCGGTGGTCAAGGGGCTGGTGAAACAGGGCGTGGTGTCGGAGGAGGACGCGCCGCGCGATGTGCCGTTCCGCCGTCTTGACCCGTCGCTGCCCGGTAAGGAATTGACCGACGATCAGGCGGCAGGCGCCGCGATGCTGGCCGAGGCCGTACGGTCCGAAACCTATGGCACCACGTTGCTGCGCGGCGTCACCGGGTCGGGCAAGACCGAGGTCTATCTGGAAGCTGTCGCCGCCTGTCTGGCCCAAGGGCGTCAGGCGCTGGTGCTGCTGCCCGAGATTGCGCTGACGGCTGAATTCCTCAAACGGGTTCAGG
The DNA here is from genome assembly GCA_034669925.1 of Sulfitobacter sp. Taxonomy (GTDB): domain Bacteria; phylum Pseudomonadota; class Alphaproteobacteria; order Rhodobacterales; family Rhodobacteraceae; genus Pseudosulfitobacter. Next base: position 1,175,417 of record JAXMOM010000001.1, on the reverse strand, counting down.
CGCGGTTCGGCGCGCGGCCTGCGGAATGGCACTCGGGGGCCACCATGACCGAACGCCGCCGCATCTGGCGGATGGTGGGCCAAGGTGGCGCGCAGCTGGTGATCGGGGCGCGGTCGGCGCTGTTCCTGCCCTATCAAAACCTTGGCCTGATCGTCGTGGATGAGGAACACGACACCTCTTACAAGCAAGAGGATGGCGTTCTGTACAACGCCCGCGACATGGCGGTGCTGCGCGCGTCGATCTGCGGGGCGCATGTGGTGCTGGCCTCGGCCACGCCCAGTCTGGAAAGCTGGGCCAATGCCGAGGCGGGCAAATACAAGCGGCTTGAGCTGACGTCACGCTTTGGTCCTGCGGTGATGCCGACGATGGGCACGATCGACATGCGTGCCGCCGCCTTGCCGGCTGACCGCTGGGTTTCGCCGGATTTGCAAAAGGCAGTGCAGGCGCGGATTGATGCGGGCGAGCAGGCGATGCTGTTCATCAACCGGCGCGGCTATGCGCCGATCACGCTGTGCCGGGCCTGTGGCCATCAGATTGCGTGCGACCAGTGTGACGCGCGTATGGTCGAACACCGGTTCCTCAAACGTCTGATGTGCCACCAATGCGGCGAGACAAAGCCGATGCCGACCGTCTGCCCCAGCTGCGAGGCCGAGGACCGGCTGGCCCCCGTCGGCCCCGGAGTGGAAAGGCTGGGCGAGGAGGCCGCGCTGCTGTGGCCCGATGCACGCATCGCGACGCTCAGTTCCGATATGTACGGCAGCGCCCGCGCGTTGAAAGCCGAGATTGAAAACATCGCCCAAGGCGGGGCGGACATCGTGATCGGCACGCAGCTTGTGGCCAAGGGGCACAATTTTCCCAACCTGACGCTGGTCGGCGTGATCGATGCCGATCTGGGCCTGCAAGGGTCCGACCTGCGCGCCGCCGAACGCACGTTCCAGTTGATGCGGCAGGTGGCGGGGCGGGCAGGCCGTGCGGACAAACCGGGCACGGCGCTGTTGCAGACCTATCAGCCCGACCATCCGGTGATCCGCGCCATTCTGGCGGGCGACGAGGAAGGCTTTTGGCGGGCGGAGGCCGCGCAGCGCGAGGCGGCAGGTGTGCCGCCCTATGGTCGGATGGCGGGGATTATTCTAAGCGGGCCGGACGTCGCGGCGGTCTTTGACATTGCCAACCATCTGGCACGGGCGGATGGGCCGTTGCGGCAGGTGGGCGCGCAGGTGTACGGGCCGGCCCCTGCGCCCATTGCCCGCGTGCGCGGACGGCACCGGGTGCGGATGCTGGTCAAGGCGGACAAGGGCGTGGCCTTGCAAGGCGCATTGCGCGCCTGGGTCAAGCAAGTTCAGATCAAGGGCGACATCCGGCTGGCCATCGACATCGACCCGCAAAGTTTTTACTGACGCCCGCTATGGTTGTCCGCCCAAGCGGTTGAGCAGGCCGCAAAGTTGTACATAGAGCCGTGGCTGTCGCCAGTGGCCTAAAAGCATAAGAATGGGCGCATCCTGCCTCAGAAAGAGATTTGAAAAGAGCTTACGATCTCAGCTGTTCGCTTCGAGGTAGCTGCGCATAGCGCTAATCGTCCCTGAACCCGCCACTCCATCTATTGCGCCCAAATAATGTCCGTCAGCTTGCAGCTGTCGCTGCATCTCACGCACGACGTCAGGGGTGAGCCATCTTGCGGGGTCCACCAGTGCGCCATCTTCGCATCCTGCTGCCAGACCAAGCATGTACCAGTCAGCCGCTGCTTTCGGTTGCGCCGGTACGCCAATGCCATGGTTATAAATTGCGCCGAGATTTCCACTCGCACATGGTTCTCCAGCAGCGATCGCGGACCGAAACAATCTTAATCCTCGTGGGTAATCCCTGCCCATGTCAGTGTAATAATAGCCAAGGTTCCTAAGCGCGTAGCCATCGCCAAGTTCGCTTGCCGTGTGTAGGTATCGCATTGCGCTGACCTCATCCCCACGCGTTCTTTGAATTCTGAACAGCAGTGCGGTGGCATGTGCATACTCCGGACCAAGGCCATCGGCATCCGCGTCCCTGACCCTTTGACAAATTTCCAGCGCCTGCGCCGCGGTCCGTTCCAATTCACCATAGGACACGCTGTCCGGATGTGCGGAAGCGACGCAAGCCGCAAGTAACCCTGCAATATCTTGGCGACCTGTGTTGTCGTCGGGGTTCTGGGGAAGAACAATATCAGCTGTCGGCAGGTCGGGAGTGGAGGGTGCAGCAGGTGTGGCAGTGTCAATCAGGTCAGCAACAATCGAAGATACACCCGCCAACGTCGCAATCAATTGCCCACCGTTCTGCTCCTGCAGACTGTACCGACGGTAGTGCAAGCCAACAACTTCGCGCGTTTCAAAGTCAAATATCGGTGCGCCCGAGGAGCCCCCCATCGTATCGCAAACGTGAATAAGCTCGTCTCTCTCGACCGAGGGGTCCGCAGCCTGACAGCGGCCGCGCGTTATATGCTGTACCATGCCGCCGGGGTGGTGGATCATGAACAGGCTCTGGCGCGGTTCGGGCACGCGCCTTGACAAAGTCACGGTTCCCCATGTGCGTCCTGGATTGCCGCGCACCCTTAATATAGCGTAATCCCGTTCGCTGTTCTGTTCGAGAACGGGCAATTCGACTTCATACATGGCGACACCACTGTCATCGCGAGGCCGCAAGTAGCCCATCCAAAGCACACCCTCAGCGATGTCATTGACGCAGTGGTCATTGGTTAACATCAGGTCGTCTGCGATGAGGCTGGCCGTGCAATAGAAGATCGACCCTGAGCTGTTGGTAAAGACAAATCGCCCAACCGGTCGTGCCATGCGGCGCAGGAAATCGGATTGCGAGAGATCGTCAATCGGCTCCATGTCGTTTTCCGCGATAATCTGCTCCAGCCCTCGCCCCGAAGTCTCAAAAGCAGGCGGATCAAGATCGTAGATGGATCCGTGATCGTAGCTGGCGGTTTGGCTGTAAACAGCACCGGTGAGCAACACATAAAGCGCCACTGAAAAACGAAATATCTGCATTCAAGACCCCAGGTTGCGTAATCAGTTGGTCGATAAGAGCGTTTGGGCGGTTGCATTGCAAGAACTGATAGCCGACTTGCCAAGTCGTGTGTCGTATCGGTTCATCTTGAAGGACAAAGACCCATTGGCAAAACATCCCTGACAAAAACACTCTTTTGGTACAATTTTTATATCGCCTCGTTTTCGCAATAGGCGTAATGCGGACCGCATGACACGTCTCGTAAAAACCGGCGATGCCGCCACCTTGCCGTTCTGGCGCCGTCCCATCGCCTTGCTGTTCCTGATGGCGATGGCCATGCCGATTGCCTTCAATACCTGGTCGGCGCTGCTGAACAACTTTGTCATCGAGGCCGCCAATTTCGACGGGGCGGACATCGGCCTGCTGCACACGATCCGCGAAATTCCCGGGTTTCTGGCCATCGGTGTGATCGCCATCATCATCTTTGTGCGCGAACAGGTGCTGGGGCTGGTGTCACTGGTGCTGCTTGGGGTGGCCACGGCGGTCACTGCGCATTTCCCGTCGCTGGGCGGTATCCTGACGCTGACCATGCTCAGCTCGATCGGGTTTCATTATTACGAGACGGTCAACCAGTCGCTGCAACTGCAATGGATCGACAAGGAAAACGCGCCGCGCGTGCTGGGCTGGCTGCTGGCCACCGGATCGGCGGCCACGTTTGTCGTTTATCTGGTGATCCTGCTGCTGTGGGAGCCGCTGCACCTGACCTATAACATCGTCTACATGGCAGGTGGCGGCGTGACTGCGGCCATCGCCATTTTCGCGATGTTCGCCTATCCGCAGTTCGAAGCGCCCAATCCCCAGCGCAAACAGTTCATCCTGCGCAAACGCTATTGGCTGTATTACACGCTGCAATTCATGGCCGGCGCGCGGCGGCAGATCTTTACGGTCTTTGCCGGTTTCATGATGGTTGAAAAGTTCGGGTTTAAAGTTGACGAGCTGACGATGCTGTACCTGATCAACCTGTTGATCAACATGCTGGTGGCCCCGTTGCTGGGCCGCGTGGTGCAGCGGTTTGGCGAGCGCAAGACGCTGGGGTTTGAATACATCGGTCTGGTAATCGTGTTCCTGAGCTATGGCGGTGTTTATTACATGGGCTGGGGGATTGCCGTGGCGGCGTTCCTGTATGTCGTGGACCACGTGTTCTTTGGTCTGGCGCTGGCGCTCAAGACCTATTTCCAGAAAATTGCCGATCCGGGGGACATCGCGCCCACGGCTGCTGTGGCCTTTACCATCAACCACATTGCCGCCGTGGGCCTGCCCGCGCCGCTGGGGCTTTTGTGGCTGGTGTCACCGGCGGCGGTGTTCTTTCTGGCTGCAGGCATGGCCGGCACGTCGCTGATGCTGGCGCTGCTGATCCCGCGCCATCCGGTGCCGGGGCACGAGACCGTGCTGACGCGCACTGTGGCTGCTGCCGCCGAATAGGGGGCAGGGGGCGGGCCGAGGGCAGGATCGTCATTGAAGGTTGTGGTGTAATTTGAAAATCTTGTTTCAAGACAATACCATTTTGGACAGTTTGGACAAAGAAAAGAGACTCGGTTGCTTAGAAAATTGTTAACCGCTGCGACACTGGCCAGTCTGGCTGTCTCAGCAGAAGCCGATAGTGCTTGCTTGATGGACGCGTCAGCCGAGACCCTTGTGCAGGACCTTCTGGCTCTTCCGAAGCCTGAGCGGTACTATTCAGCGGCAGAGGTGTTGCGCGATGCAGTTCTGGCGGAACAGATTCAGGCGGGCTCGGCAGCCAAAATGTTGGACCTGCCTATAGCGATGGCCAGCGAAGGCGAAACGCTTGAAGCGGTTCTGCCGATGGTTCTGTCGCTGGCCGAACATGATTGGGATGGAGCCACCCGGCAGGTAGGTGGCGTTGAGAGCCACGGTGTGATGCTGGCGGCCAAGCGATTGCTTCCCCTGACGGTTCAGTTGAGCGGGCAATACCAGCGGCTGAGCGCGCTCTACCCTTTTGGAAAAGATACTTATACGCAGAACCTCAACATGTCGGACGCGGTCACGACCGCGATTGAAGCCAAACATTTGGATCTGGCGGTGAGCATCTTTGCCAGCCACAATTTCGGCTATCATACTGCGATGCGGTACGACGACACGATGCGTTTATTGCTGGATGTCGGGGCGACCGAGCAAGCACAACGATTGACCGAGGTAGTTAATACCGGATTGGAAGATTACGAGGCCGAGGGCGGGCTATCGCTGTGCCTGGAAAGAAGCAGCCTTGAAGAGTGTCAAAAAGACATTGCCAAACGTCCTGACATGGCGCGGTTGGAAAGCTTTGACCAAGGGGCATTCGTAGACTGCTTTACTCTGAGCCGAGAAAAGGAGGTTATCGCAGCCTGTCTGAACGGAATACGGACGCGGGCTGATGCTGAGGATTTTGATCTGGATGCCGATGAACCGGTTACCGACGGCTTAAGCGGTCCAGTCTATGTGAAACTGTGGACCTACGCAGCGGCAATGGGAAATCTCAAGCCCGACGACGTGCCAGACGCAGTATTTCGCGAAAGTGATTTTGACATCATGAGGATGCACGGGCAGGTGTTGGCGGCCCTTCTTATCCAAGGCGATGATGCCGGAGTCGAAAGCTACCTGCAGCGCATCCTTAGTCCGGACCGGCAGCATACGCAGTCCGCGCTGGATCGTCTTACAGGCGGGATGGAGCCTGATTTGGCCCAAGTTCTCAATTGGGAACTCGCCACAGCCCTCACACGCAAGCGCGATGTTTCGGGGTTGGAGGAGATGGCCAGCGCACCCGACATATCAGAAGAAGGGCGCAGGGCTGCACAGCACGGTCTGTTCGAGGTTTATCGTTTGACGGGCCGCGCTGACAACGCAGCCGAATTGGCGCGGACAATTGGATATAAGCCTGAACGGCTTTTACAGAAAGCGCAGTGGCACACGGCCGCCGGTGAGACCGAGATGGCCAAGGCCCTGTCACAGGTGGTGCGCGAAGATATTTGTGGCGGCCAGCACGTGTTGGCTGGAGATCAACGCAGGCGCGTGATCGGCCGTTTTCTGATGGCGCGCGCGGTGCAGGCGGGGCAGGCACCATTAAGTTTGTTGTTTCACTGAGCCGGAATTTAACCAGTCGAAATCAAAGTGGTCCTTGACGTCAGTCGATCGAGCGGGGCCTTGGCGTGGGAGAATTCATGTTCCTGGGCGCGTTCCTCCCGTCCAACGCGGTGTTCAACTGTCTGGGCAAATCAGGGTGCTCCTGCGGCCATGCTGCGGGCGGCAGAACAGGGTCGGCACCGGGCTTTGAGGCCGCAATCGGACATTGACCCCGCGCCGGTACGCCCCTATCCGAATCTGGACCGCTTTCGGAGACGTTGACATGCCCACATTCACAGCCCTGACCACATTGACCGGCAAAACCGCAGCCGAGGCGCTGGGCGCCGCGATGGAGCGGTTGGAGCCCGAACCCACAGGCATCGGCGTGTTCGAGGTCGAAGACGGCTCTGGTCTGTGGGAAGTGGGCGGCTATTTCTCGGAGCAACCGGACGAGACCGCGCTGGCGCTGCTGGCCACGATGATGGACGCGAAACCGTTCGTGATCTCGGAGCTGCCCGAAACCGACTGGGTCGCCCATGTGCGCCGTGAACTGGCGCCGGTCGAGGCGGGGCGTTTCTTTGTCTATGGCAGCCACGATGCCGACAAGGTGCCTGAGGGCAGCGTGCCGCTGTTGATCGAGGCAGCGATGGCATTTGGCACCGGACACCACGGCACCACGCTGGGCTGTTTGCGCGCGCTGGACCGGTTGGCAAATGACGGTTGGAAGGCCGGCCGCGTGGCCGACATCGGCTGTGGCACTGCCGTTCTGGCGATGGCGGCGGCGCGTATCTGGCAGGGCGACGTGATTGCCAGTGACATTGACGAGGTCGCGGTGGACGTGGCCGAGGCCAATCTGGCGGCCAACGACATGGCCGGCGCCGTCAAATGCGTTGAGGCGGCAGGGTTTGACCACCCCGATTTGAAGGCGCTTGCGCCCTATGATCTGATCTTTGCCAACATCCTGAAGGGGCCGCTGGTGGCGCTGGCCCCCGATATTGCCGCGAATCTGCGGCCCGAAGGCATGGCGATTCTGTCCGGTCTGTTGAACGAGCAGGCGGATGGTGTTCTGGAGCATTATCTACAAGCTGGACACAGTCTGGCGCACCGGGAACAGATTGGTGACTGGACGACATTAACCATCCGCAGAAATGCATAGGAAAGGCCTTTATTGGCCCATATTTGGACATTTTGCCTAGATTTTGCCGCATTTCAGCGACATGGTTAACGGGCAATTCGGTGGGGGCCGAACCGCTAGAGGCTGCCATGGTTGAGACCAAGCAAAATTTTGATTCCCGCCTGCGTTTTCTGACACGCAAGCACCGCCGTATGTCCAATGGATACACCACCCGTTTGCGCGGCGATGGTTTGATCGTCGTCAAACCGAAGCGCCGCAAGATGCAGTTCCCGCTGAAAGGGGCCGTGTTGGTGGTGATCGGGTTTTTCGCCTTCAAGGCGTTCATGCTGATGTCGCTGGGCGAGTTGACCTATGCCGACCGTCTGGGCGCGCTGCAAAGTGGTACGCTGCTTGAACAGGGGGGGGCATGGGTGATGCAGGCCGATCCTGTGACGCAGGCGATGGTTGCGTTCGTGAACACCAATCTACTTTAATCTGCATACCCTGTAGCTGACAGGTTCGGGCCGCTGCGACATTTGTCGGGGCGGCCTTTTGCATGGGGTTTGGGGGGTATCCGTAGGCACAAAAAAACCGCTCACCCCATGGGGGAAGCGGTTTTTCATATCCGGTGGGGGCGTACCCTGAGGGAGGAGCAGGGAGCGCCCGGAAGGCCGGATTAGCGACGGATGGTCACCGAGTCGATGTCGCCACGGATCAGGCCGATGTCTTCCAGCTCACGGTCGGACAGAGCGGACAGGGCGTTGCGTGTGACGCGTGCATCGTTCCATGCCATCACCGAAGCGATTGCGTTGAAAGCGAAGCGGGAGATGCGGCCTGCTACAATAGCGGAGCCGTAGGTGGTGCGGGTGGTGTCGAAAGCAGCCATTGGTGCAGTCCTTTAAGTTTGAGTAACGACATTACGTCCTTCTGAGGGGCACATAGTTCGCCTTATTTTTCACCACAAGCTGTGAACTTTGCATGTGTGATATGCGAAATTCGCATGGGTTGCGGGAATGTTTGTTTTTTTCTTGACATGATTTTGTGCCTGGCTCGAAAAGCGGTCGTTTTTCCAGCTTAAAGGGGCGGATTCGGTCGCTTTTTGGCGCTGTTTTGCACGGGCCGCCAACGGGGGCTGTCGTGTTACCCCTTGGCGGATGTTCGCGTTTCGTGCTACTTGGAGGCTAACGCGACACAAACGTCGCACCTAAAGGCCGGGCGGGGCGACATTTATGACACGGATTTTGGGCATCGACCCGGGGCTGCGCAATCTTGGTTGGGGGATTATCGACATGACCGGATCGCGGTTGACCCATGTGGCGAACGGTGTGTGCCAGTCGATGACAGGGGATCTGGCGGATCGGTTGCTGTCGTTGCACAGCCAGCTGACGGCGGTGATCCGGCAGTATATGCCCGATGCAGCCGCGGTCGAGCAGACGTTCGTCAACAAGGACGGCGCTGGCACGCTGAAGCTGGGACAGGCGCGCGGCATCGCGATGCTGGTGCCCGCGCAGGCGGGGCTGAAGGTGGGCGAATATTCCCCCAACACGGTGAAAAAGACGGTCGTGGGCGTGGGGCACGCGGCCAAGGTGCAGGTGTTGCACATGGTGCAGATGCAACTGCCCGGTGCGGTGATCTCAGGGCCGGATGCGGCGGACGCGCTGGCCATTGCCATCTGTCACGCGCATCACGGCCCCACAGGCGGCTTGGCCGCAGCAGTTGAACGGGCACGCGCATGATCGGCAAAATCACCGGACGGATCGACTATCGCGCAGCGGACCACGTGCTGATCGACGTGAACGGCGTGGGCTATCTGGTCTATTGCTCGGACCGCACGCTGGCCGCGCTTCCCGGCACGGGGCAGGTGACGGCGCTGTACACCGATCTGGTGGTGCGCGAGGACCTGATGCAGTTGTTCGGATTTACGACACTGGTCGAAAAGGAATGGCACCGTTTGCTGGTTTCGGTGCAGGGCGTGGGGGCCAAAGCATCGCTCGCCATTCTTGGCGCGCTTGGTCCCGATGGCGTGGGACGGGCGATTGCGCTGGGTGACTGGAACGCGGTCAAGGCGGCCAAGGGCGTCGGCCCCAAGATTGCGCAGCGCGTGGTGCTGGACCTGAAGGACAAGGCCCCCGGCCTGATGGCCATGGGCGGCACCGTGGCGCAGGCTATGGGTGACGAAACCGCCGAGGTGATTGAAACCCCTAGACGCGCCGCTGCCCCCGCAGCCACGCCCACGGCACAGGCCGACGCGCTGTCGGCACTGGGCAACCTTGGCTATGGCCCGGGCGATGCGGCGGGTGCCGTGGCACAGGCGGCCACAGATGATCCGCAGGCCGACACACCGACGCTGATCCGTGCCGCGCTGAAACTGCTGGCACCAAAGGGATAAGGCATGAGCGACATCGACCCCACCGTGCGGCCCGAACCCTTGGCCGAGGACGGCTTTGACCGCGCATTGCGCCCGCAGATGCTGGACGATTTCGTGGGGCAGGCCGAGGCGCGGGCGAACCTGCGGGTGTTCATCCAATCCGCCCGCCAGCGCGGCGAGGCGATGGATCACACGTTGTTTCACGGGCCCCCCGGTCTGGGCAAGACAACGCTGGCGCAGATCATGTCGCGTGAACTGGGCGTGAATTTTCGCATGACATCCGGCCCCGTGCTGGCCAAGGCAGGCGATCTGGCGGCGATCCTGACCAATCTGGAAGCGCGCGATGTGCTGTTCATTGACGAGATTCACCGCCTGAATCCGGTGGTCGAAGAGGTGCTTTACCCAGCGCTGGAAGATTTCGAGCTGGATCTGGTGATTGGCGAAGGACCTGCCGCGCGCACGGTGCGGATCGAATTGCAGCCCTTTACGCTGGTCGGGGCCACCACGCGGATGGGACTGCTGACCACGCCGCTGCGCGACCGGTTCGGTATTCCCACACGGCTGAATTTCTACACCGAGGACGAGCTGTTCCAAATCGTCACCGGCAACGCCCGCAAGCTGGGCGCCCCTGCGGACGAGGGTGGCGCACGCGAGATCGCGCGGCGCGCCCGTGGCACGCCGCGTATTGCCGGACGGCTGTTGCGGCGGGTCGTCGACTTTGCCGTGGTCGAAGGCGACGGGCGGGTGACCAAAAAGCTGGCCGACAGCGCGCTGACGCGGCTGGGGGTGGACCATCTGGGACTGGACGGGGCCGACCGGCGGTATTTGCGGCTGATTGCGGAAAACTACGGCGGCGGGCCGGTGGGGATCGAAACGCTGAGTGCGGCGCTGAGCGAAAGCCGCGATTCACTGGAAGACGTGATCGAGCCGTTCATGCTGCAACAGGGTCTGATCCAGCGTACCCCGCGCGGGCGGATGCTGGCGGCGAAGGCCTGGGCGCATCTGGGGCTGGACGCGCCGCGCGGGCCGGATGATTTGTTTGGTTGAGGCTGGCGTTTATAACTTTTATGCCTGTCGCGAGGATATTTAAGGCCAAAAGAAACTATGACTGCTGACCAGATCGAAGCCCTGTTCACACGTGCGGACGGAACCTATGCCTTTGCCCGCTGGGGGCGGCCGATTGCGCCCATTGCCTTTGGCGTGCAGGACGAGACGCTGGGGTTGATCAAGGGCGCGATCGAGGCAGTCTGTGCGCTGGCGGGCCACGAGACCACGGATATGGACCCCGAGCTGGGCAGCAATTTCATGTGGTTTTTCTTTCGCGAGTGGGAAGAGCTGACGCAGGTGCCGGGGTTGGAGCGGATGGTTCCGGATCTGGAACCGCTGGTGGCGCGGCTGAAGGCATCGGATGCGAACCAGTATCGTGCGTTCCGGTTTGACGAACACGGCGGGATCAAGGCCTGTTTCGTGTTCCTGAAGATGGACGGCGCGCTGGCTGATCTGCCTGCGGACACGCTGGTGTTGGGGCAAGCGGCGCAGTCGATCCTGTTGTGGTCTACCCTTGCCTTTGCCGAGCGCTCGCCGCTGGCCGTGGCGGGGCAGACCACCGTGCTGCGCCCCGAAATCGCCGATGTGATCCGCGCGGCTTATGACCCGGTGATGCCGGTGGCAGCCACGGACAAGACACACGCGCTGCGGCTGGCTGCGCGGCTGGAGGTTTCGGATGGCGCATGAATTTCCTGTTACAGTTTATTACGAAGACACCGACATGGCGGGGATTGTCTATTACGCCAACTATCTGCGGTTCATCGAACGTGCGCGGTCGGAAATCGTGGAAGAGCTGGGCGTGGACCAGCGGGCGATGCGCGCCGAGGGAATCGTTTTCGCAGTGACGCGGGTTGAGGCGGATTATGTCGGATCGGCCCGTCTGGGCGACCGTTTGACCGTTGTGACCACTCACAAACCCGTGGGCGCTGTGCGCTGGGTGTTCGACCAGGAGGTGCGTTTGGGCGGCAAAACCATCTTTCGCGCCAAGGTCACCGCCGCCTGCATGTCAACCGAAGGCCGGCCGACGCGGCTTCCAGCGAAAATACGCGCATTGGGGGCCGAATAAGGGCCGATTGCCGCCATTGTGATAGCTTTCCCCTTGGTCTTCCGCTAGATTCCGCCCAAGGAAGGCTGGAGATAACAGCCGTAGACAAAGAGCAGGCAGATGGAAGCAGACACGCTGGCTTTGGCGCAGGGGATAGATTTCTCTCTGTGGGGCCTTTTCGCACGCGCCACAATCTTAGTTAAACTCGTCATGATCATGTTGATCGTCGCGTCCTTTTGGTCGTGGTCGATTATCGTGCGCAAACTGATCCGCTTTCGTGCGGCGCGGGCGGAAGCTGCGCGTTTCGATGCAAGGTTCTGGTCGGGCGAGCCGCTGGACGAATTGTTCGACGAAATCGGACCCGAGCCGCGGGGCAGTGCCGAGAAGATATTTGCCGCCGGTATGACCGAATGGCGGCGTTCGCACCGCGATGACGGCGGGCTGATTGCCGGGGCCACCGCGCGGATCGACCGCAGCATGGACGTGGCGATCAACAAGGAAGCGGAAGAGCTGCAAAAGGGGCTGTCTATTCTGGCGACGATCGGGTCGACGGCGCCATTTATCGGTCTGTTCGGGACGGTCATGGGGATCATGAACGCCTTTATCGAGATTGCAGAGCAGCAAAACACCAGCCTTGCGGTTGTGGCCCCCGGCATTGCCGAGGCGCTGCTGGCCACGGGCTTGGGGCTGCTGGCCGCGATCCCGGCGGTTATCTATTACAACAAGCTGTCGTCGGACAGTGACCGCATCATTTCGGGGTACGAGGCGTTTTCGGACGAGTTCGCCACGATCCTGTCGCGCCAGTTGGACAGCTGAGCGATGGGCGCTGGTGTGATGCAAAAAGACGGGGGCGGCGGGCGGCGACGCAAGCGCAGCCGCGCGCGCCCCATGGCCGAGATCAACGTCACGCCCTTTGTGGACGTGATGTTGGTGCTTTTGATTATCTTCATGGTGGCCGCCCCGTTGTTGACGGTGGGCGTGCCGGTCGAGCTTCCCAAAACGGCTGCTGGTGCGCTGTCGGCGGATCAGGAAGAGCCGTTGACGGTGACGATCACCTCGACGGGATCGGTGCAGATTCAGACCACGGAGACACCGCGCGAGGAGTTGATTGGCAAGCTGCGCGCGATTTCGGCCGAGCGTGAAAGCGACCGTGTGTTCCTGCGGGCTGACGGGGCTGTGCCCTACAGCGACGTTATGCAGATCATGGGCGCACTCAACGCGGGCGGATTTTCCAACATTGGTCTGGTGACGGACACCGGCGGTCCTGCGTTGGACGGCACGGACGCATCGGGCGGGTAAGCCACAGTGGACGCAGGGCATGTCATATCGGGTGCGGGCCATATTGGCCTGATCGGCTGGTTGCTGTTTGGCGGCGCGTTCCAGACCGAACCCTTGCCGTTTGAAACAACGGATGTTTCGGTGATCTCGACCGAGGCCTACGAAGCGATTGTCGCGGCCCAGCGGTCACCGGCATCAGAGACCGAAGTGGCGCAGCCCGCGCCGCCTGCCGCCGAGGATACGGCGGCCACCCCGCCGCCGGCCGAGACCGAAGTGACCCCGCCACCCGCGCCGGAAACGGCGGAAGCGCCCGAGCCGGAAACCGCGCCCGAGCCGCCACAGCCCGCGCCGCCCGTGGCCGAGGTGGAAGATGCCGCACCGGTGCAGCCCGATCCGCCGTCTGATGTGGCCGTTGTCGTGCCCGAGGTCAGCCCACGCCCCGTGCCGCGCCCCGTCGAGCGCGTGGCACCCGAGCCTGTCGCGCCGCCTCCGCCAGAAGCCAAGCCCGATCCGGTGGAGCAACAGGCGGTCGAGCAGGCAGAGACCGGCGAGACCGTGCAAGAGCCGCAAACTGCGACCGCACCCGAAGAGGCGGCGACCGAGATCGTGACCGAGGCCGAAAAGCCCAGTGCCGCGCCCAATGCGTCGCCGCGCCCACCCTCGCGGCCAAAACCCCCTGTCCGCACGGCGGCGGCTGAACCAAAGCCGGATCCGAAACCGGCGGCCAAACCGGAAACCAAGCCCGATCCAAAGCCCGAAACGCCCCCCGCCACCAGCAGCAGCACAAAGGATGCGGTGGACGCAGCCCTTGCCGAAGCGCTTGGCGGCACCACATCCGAACCAGCGGCCCCCACCGGGCCACCGCTGTCGGCGGGTGAGAAGGATGCCTTGCGGGTGGCGGTTTCAAGCTGCTGGAACGTGGGTTCCTTGTCGTCCGAGGCATTGCGCACCACAGTGGTGGTGACTGTGTCGATGACGCCCGACGCGCGGCCTGTGACGTCTTCCATCCGGATGGCCAGCAGTTCGGGCGGGTCCGGGGCGGCGGCCGATCAGGCGTTTGAAGCGGCCCGTCGTGCGATCATTCGCTGCGGGGCCAAAGGATACAATCTGCCGTCCGAGAAATACGGGCAGTGGCAAGAGATAGAAATGACGTTCAATCCCGAAAGGATGCGCATCAAATGATCTGGCGAATTCTCGTTTGCATGATGGCCGTTCTGGCCTGGACCGCCCCCACAGCGCAGGCCCAGCAAGGCCCGCTGCGTATCGAGATCACCGAAGGTGTGATCGAACCCTTGCCCTTTGCGGTGCCCGCATTTGTGCCTGAAAACGGCGAAAGCGCGCAGATGGGGCAGCAACTGGCGCAATTGGTGGCGGCCGATCTGATCGGCACCGGCCTGTTCCGCGAAGTGCCCGCCAGCGCGTTCATCAGCGGGGTCAGCGATTTCAACGCCGCGATCCAATATGCCGACTGGAAGGCCGTGAATGCGCAGGCGCTGATCACCGGTGCGGTGGCTGTGTCGGGCGATCAGTTGACCGTGAAATTCCGCCTGTACGACGTGTTCTCCGGCGCTGAGCTGGGCAGCGGGCTGCAATTTGCTGGCACCGCGTCGGGATGGCGCCGGATGGGGCACAAGGTGGCCGATGCGGTTTACAGCCGGATCACCGGCGAAAGCGGTTACTTCGACAGCCGCGTGGTGTTCGTGTCGGAAACCGGCGGCAAGGCGGATCGTCAGAAACGTCTGGCGGTGATGGATTATGACGGCGCGAACGTGCAGTACCTGACCGGCAGCGAAAGCATTGTGTTGGCTCCGCGGTTCTCGAAGTCGGGCGACCGGGTGTTGTACACCAGCTATGAAACCGGATTTCCGCGTATCTTTGTGCTGGACGTTGGCAGCGTGCAGCGCCGCGTTCTGGAAAGCCAGGAAGGCACCATGAGCTTTGCGCCACGGTTCCATCCCAACGGGCAGACGGTGGTTTATTCGCTAAGCCAAGGTGCCAACACCGATATTTACACGCTGGACATCAATTCGGGCCAGACCACGCGCCTGACGTCGGCCCCGTCGATCGAGACCGCACCCAGCTATTCGCCCGATGGCAGCCAGATCGTGTTTGAAAGCGACCGCTCTGGCGCGCCGCAACTGTACGTGATGTCCGCCAGCGGCGGCGAGCCGACGCGCATCTCCTTTGGCGAGGGGCGTTATGGCACGCCCGTGTGGTCGCCGCGCGGCGATCTGGTGGCGTTCACCAAACAGTCCAAGGGCCGTTTTCACATCGGCGTGATGCGACTGGACGGCAGCGAGGAACGTCTGTTGACCGCATCGTTCCTGGACGAAGGTCCGACCTGGGCGCCCAATGGCCGCGTCATCATGTTCACCCGTGAAACCCAAGGGGATTCAGGGCGTTCGACGCTGTATTCGGTGGACATCTCGGGCCGCAACCTGCGCCCTGTGCAAACCCCCGAAGGTGGATCGGACCCAAGCTGGGGCCCATTGCAGAATTAAGCCGCACGATTCCCCTTTGCGGGCAAGCGTGCTAGACTAACCCGAACGCGCGATTACGAACTCAATTCAAAAGGCTTTAAGCATGAAACTCTCGACGAAACTCGTAATGCTGGCAGGCGTGCTGGCATTGGCGGCTTGTACAAACCCCGACCGCTTTGGCGCAGATGGCGCCAATGGCATGAATGGCACCGGTATGAACGGCGGCATGGTCCCCGGTAGCGCAAGTGACCCGACCTCGGTCGCGTACTTCCAGCAATCGGTCGGCGACCGTGTGTTGTTCCTGGTCGACCAGTCGACCCTGACCGCCGAAGGCCGCGCCACGCTGGACGGGCAGGCCGCATGGCTGAGCCAGAACGGTGACTATACGGCCATCATCGAAGGTCACGCCGACGAGCAGGGCACACGGGAATACAACCTTGCACTGGGCGCACGTCGCGCCGATGCCGCGCGGGCCTATCTGGTCAGCCAAGGCGTGCCGTCGTCGCGTTTGCGCACCATCAGCTATGGCAAGGAACGGCCCATCGAAGTGTGCAGCAACGAAGCATGTTATGCAAAGAACCGCCGCGCTGTGACAGTGCTGGCCGGTGGATTGACGGGGTAAGGTGATGCGGCGTATCGCAATTCTGGCAACGGTCGTGGCGCTTTGGGCGCCGACCACGGGTATGGCGCAATCGGCGGATGGCAGCACCTTGGCTGACATCCGGCAGGAGTTGACCATTCTCAACGTGGAAATCCAGAAGCTGCGCCGCGAGCTTTCGACAACAGGTTCGGCTTCGGTGGATGTTGGGGCGGGCAGTTCGCTGGACCGGCTGAACGCCATCGAGTCCGAACTGCAAAGGGTCACCGCAAAGACCGAACAGCTTGAGTTCCGCATTGGCCGCGTGGTCGAGGATGGCACCAACCGGATCGGCGATCTTGAATTCCGGCTGGTCGAGCTGGAAGGCGGCGATCTGGGTGCGCTTGGCGATACGCCGACTTTGGGTGGCGACACTGGCGGGGCGACACCGTTGCCGGGTCCGGTGACACCGCCCGCCACGAACGAGGCACAATTGGCAACGCAGGAACAGGCCGACTTTACGCGGGCGTCGGAGGCGCTCGCTGCAAGTGACTTTCGCGGCGCCGCTGACCAGTTTGCGACCTTTAATCAGAACTACCCGGGCGGTCCGCTAGCTGCGGCGGCCGATCTGGGACGTGGCAAGGCGCTGGAAGCGCTTGGCGATACGCGCGAGGCTGCGCGGGCCTATCTGGCGTCCTTTTCTGCGGATCAGGCCGGTGCAACAGCTCCCGAGGCTTTGTACCTGCTGGGGGTTTCGCTGGGCCGTCTGGGCAAGACCGGTGAAGCCTGCGTGACATTGGGCGAAGTGCCCGTGCGCTTTGGCGGAACGGATGCCGCGGCGCGGGCGCAAAGCGAAATGAGCACGTTGGCCTGCGGCTGATCATGGATGATGACGCCGCTTTAAGTGCAGCCCTCGCGGCGCACTTGCTGCCTGACCCACCTGAAAAACTGGGCGTCGCCGTGTCTGGAGGCGGCGATTCGATGGCGCTGCTGGCGCTGGCGGACGCGTTTGCGCAGGCGCAGGGCATTCAGGTGCATGTGATCAGCGTGGATCACGGGTTGCGCTCGGGCGCGCGCGAAGAGCTGGCCCTTGTTGCAGCATTTTGCACGGCGCGGGGGCTGCCGCATCAGGTCGAGACCTGGAGTGGCTGGGACGGCGCGGGCAACCTGCAAGGTGCAGCACGGGCGGCACGGTATCATCTGATCAACCAATGGGCTGACAGTGTGGGTCTGCGCACGGTTTTGCTGGGCCACACCGCTGACGATCAGGCTGAAACGCTGATGATGCGTCTGGCGCGGGGGGCGGGGGTGGACGGATTGTCTGCCATGGCCCCCCGACGGGTTCGCGACGGTGTGACCTATGTGCGCCCCTTGCTGGACATCACCCGCGCCGAGTTGCGCGCCTATCTGGGCCGTCACAGCATTGCCTGGGCCGATGATCCCAGCAACGACGACACCAGCTTTGCCCGCGTGGCGATGCGGCAGGCGCTGACACAGCTTGAGCCGCTGGGGCTGACCGCCAAGACGCTGGCGGGGGTAGCGCGGAATATGCGTCAGTCGCGCGAGGCGCTGAATTGGCAGGCTTTTCAGGCGGCGCGCGATGTGGCGCAGGTGCAATGCGGTTCGGTGCGTGTGGATGTGCAGAAGTTTCGGGATCTGCCTGCCGAAATCTCGCGGCGGTTGCTGGTGCAGGCGGTGATGTGGATCAACGGCGGCGGTTATCCGCCACGGCGTGCGGGCATCGCGGGGGTACAGGCGGCGGTGAACGACGGGCGCACCACCACGCTGGACGGTTGTCAGATCAGCTTTGCCGGGCCGGTCATGTGGATTTACCGCGAGTTGAACGCGGTGCGCGACAGTACTAGCAAACTGGACGAGGTTTGGGACAACCGCTGGCGGGTGGATGGCCCTGAAAACAACCCTGGATGGCGCATTGGCGCTTTGGGTGAGGACGCTTTGTCGCAACGCCCTGACTGGCGCGATCTGGGCTTGCCGCGTGGCGCGATGCTGTCCCTGCCTGCGGTTTGGGACGGCGCGCAACTGGTCGCCGCACCGGTTTTTGACGACGCCGCAGGTTGGTCCGCCGAGATCACCGGCGGGCAAGAAACCTTTTTTGCCGCACTTCTATCCCGTCAATGATGCTGTTATCGCATTGAACTGACGGACAGCATGTCTATCTTATGCGGGTGACCGTGGCGTACTGCCGTTCGGTCCCGAGAATTTTTGGGAGAGTATCCTTGGGTAATGCACGCAATATCGCGTTCTGGGTCGTACTGCTTGTATTGATCGTTGCGCTGTTCAATCTGTTCAGCGGCACAGGCAGCACACTGCAAAGCCGTGAAATCAGCTATTCCGAATTCGTTCAGTCGGTTGAATCCGGCAAGGTCACCAGCGTGACACTGGACGGAGAGCAAGTGCGCTTTCGCGAAGGCGAGACCGACTATGTGACCATCAAGCCGACGGATGCCGAGGTCACCAACCTGCTGATTTCCAACAATGTGCCGGTCAAGGCCGAGCAACAGCAACAATCGGGGTTCCAGACCTTTTTGATGTCGCTGCTGCCGTTCCTGCTGCTGATCGGTGTCTGGATCTATTTCATGAACCGGATGCAGGGTGGCGGCAAAGGGGGCGCCATGGGCTTTGGCAAATCCAAGGCCAAGATGCTGACGGAAAAGTCGGGTCGCGTGACCTTTGACGACGTGGCCGGTATCGACGAGGCCAAGGAAGAGCTGGAAGAGATCGTTGAATTCCTGCGCAACCCCCAGAAGTTTTCGCGTCTGGGCGGCAAGATCCCCAAAGGTGCGTTGCTCGTTGGCCCTCCGGGTACAGGTAAGACGCTGCTGGCGCGCGCGATTGCGGGCGAGGCGGGCGTGCCGTTCTTTACCATCTCGGGGTCCGATTTCGTTGAAATGTTCGTGGGTGTGGGTGCATCCCGTGTGCGCGACATGTTCGAGCAGGCCAAGAAAAACGCGCCCTGCATCGTGTTCATCGACGAGATTGACGCCGTGGGCCGTCACCGGGGCGCCGGTTATGGCGGTGGCAACGACGAGCGTGAACAGACGTTGAACCAGTTGCTGGTTGAAATGGACGGTTTTGAGGCGAACGAAGGCGTGATCATTCTGGCAGCGACCAACCGTCGTGATGTTCTGGACCCTGCGCTGTTGCGTCCCGGTCGGTTTGACCGTCAGGTGACCGTGCCGAACCCCGACATCAAGGGCCGCGAAAAGATCCTGAGCGTGCACGCACGCAAGACCCCGCTGGGCCCCGATGTCGACCTGCGCATCATCGCGCGCGGCACGCCCGGTTTTTCGGGTGCTGATCTGGCGAACCTTGTGAACGAGGCGGCGCTGATGGCTGCCCGTGTGGGCCGCCGTTTCGTGACGATGATTGATTTCGAATCCGCCAAGGACAAGGTCATGATGGGCCCCGAGCGGCGCAGCATGGTGATGACGCCCGAGCAAAAGGAAATGACAGCCTACCACGAGGCCGGTCACGCGCTGGTGGGGATGACCCTGCCCAAGTGCGATCCGGTCTACAAGGCGACGATCATTCCGCGCGGCGGTGCCTTGGGTATGGTGATGAGTCTGCCTGAAATGGACCGTTTGAACATGTTCAAGGACGAGTGCAAACAGCGTCTGGCCATGACCATGGCGGGCAAGGCTGCCGAGATCATCAAATACGGTGAGGATTCGGTGTCGAACGGTCCTGCGGGCGACATCCAGCAGGCCAGCGCGCTGGCCCGTGCGATGGTGCTGCAATGGGGCATGTCGGACAAGGTCGGTAACATCGACTATTCCGAAGCGGCTCAAGGCTACCAAGGTGCGACCGCCGGTTTCTCGGTTTCGGCCAACACCAAGGAAACCGTCGAACAGGAAGTGCGCATGTTCATCCAGGACGGCTATGACTGGGCGGCCAAGATCATCAAGGAAAAGAACGTCGAATTCGAACGTCTGGCCCAAGGCTTGCTGGAATACGAAACGCTGACCGGCGACGAGATCAAGCGCGTGATGAACGGCGAGCCGCCGCAGGCGGGTGACGGCGACGACGATGGCACGGCTGCCAGCGAAGAGAAGCCCAGCCTGACCGCCATTCCCAAGGCCAAGGCGAAGAAAAAGCCGCCTTCGTCCGAGGGCGGGATGGAACCTGAACCGACCTGAGGTTGGTAGGAAAGACGGAAAGGGCCTCGCGGATGCGGGGCCTTTTTGCTTTAAGGGACGCGCGCCGTGTCGAACGGACGGAACGGGAAAGGCCACAGATGACGATTACAAAGCAGGACGAATTAGACGGTCTGAAGGTGATTGGCCGGATTGTGGCGGACACGATGCAGACCATGGCGCGGGCACTTGAGCCGGGCATGACAACACGTGAACTGGACGAGATCGGACGCGCCTTTCTGGAAAGCGCCGGAGCCGTTTCCGCGCCGCAGGCTTGCTATGACTTTCCCGGGACGACCTGCATCAGTGTGAACGAAGAAATCGCCCACGGTATCCCGTCAGAGCGCGTCATTGCGGCCGGGGATCTGGTCAACATTGACGTGTCTGCGTCGAAGGACGGCTATTTCGCCGACACCGGGGCCAGCTTTCAGGTGCCACCGTTTGACGGTGACATGACCCGCCTGTGCCGCGATGGTCGGCGCGCGATGCAGATCGGGATAGCGCAGGTGGGCAGCAACAAGCCGCTGGCCAGTATCGGGAATGCCATCGGGCGGTTCGCATCGGGACGCGGCTATACGCTGATCCATAACCTTGCCAGCCATGGCGTGGGTCGATCCTTGCATGAATACCCCGAAGAGATTGCCACTTGGCCCACCCGCGGCGACAGACGCCGGATCAACAAGGGACTGGTTCTGACGGTCGAGCCGTTCTTGTCGCGGGGCGGTCAGTGGGCGGATGACGGCGACGATGGCTGGACGCTTTATA
Organism: Sulfitobacter sp.; assembly: GCA_034669925.1. Lineage (GTDB taxonomy): Bacteria > Pseudomonadota > Alphaproteobacteria > Rhodobacterales > Rhodobacteraceae > Pseudosulfitobacter. Next base: position 1,154,493 of record JAXMOM010000001.1, on the reverse strand, counting down.
GTGAACCACCCGCACCCGTGGTGCAGTACGAGCACACTGTGGTTGCAACAGATCGTGGTGCGATCATCGTAACGCTGCCCAGTGCATAAATAGCGCCTTGCGGGGCTTTTCTTTTGCCTGTCATGGGGCCAGATTGCGCCCGAACTCTGAGCCCTTAGCGAAAGGTTGTCGCCTATGCCCGCGCTTAAACCTACATCCTTCACTGCCCGCATTACATGGCTGGGCCGAAACACCAATCCCGACGACAGCAGCGTCGCGGGGGCCTTGCGGTCCGAGCCGCTGGAAAGTGTCTTGGCCACGTTGGAAGGGTTCGAGGGCGAGGTGCACAGCGGCTTTTCGCGCCCGTCGTGCAGCCGCGTGACGTCACAGCATCCCAAGGGCACCGAGATTGGCAATGCGCGACAGGTGACCATCCTGTCCGCCGAAGAGCTGGCCCAGATTGCAGAAAAGATGGGTGTCGATGCGCTGGATCCTGCGCTGCTGGGGGCGTCGATGATTGTCGAGGGCATTCCCGATTTTACCCACATTCCGCCGTCTTCGCGCTTGCAGGGGCCCAGCGGGGCGACGTTGGTGGTCGACATGGAAAACCGCCCCTGTGTTCTTCCGGGTCGCGAGATCGAAAGCGAGATGCCGGGGCTTGGCAAATCTTTCAAGCCTGCGGCGCGCAACCGGCGCGGGGTGACGGCGTGGGTCGAGCGGGCGGGGCACTTTGCTGTCGGTGACACGCTGGTGCTGCACATCCCCGACCAGCGCGTGTGGAAACATCTGTCGGAAGCCCGCCGCTAGGCCTCGCGGTTTCCGAAACGAAACGATTGATGCGTTCTGGACGGTCCAGAAGCGCAATATGTCGGAAATGCCCTGCCTTTTGGGCTGGACCGGCCTGTATGCATAAGGGCACACCCAACACGAACGGGTGTGCCGGTTAGGAGACGTTGATGGCTTACAAAACGGACATCCAGATCGCACGCGAAGCGAACAAGCTGAAGATTCAAGAGATCGGCGGCAAGCTGGGGATTCCGTCAGATGATTTGCTGCCCTATGGCCATGATAAGGCAAAGGTCAGCCAAAGCTTCATCAACAGCGTGCAGGATCGGACCGACGGCAAGCTGATCCTTGTGACCGCGATCAACCCCACGCCCGCTGGCGAGGGCAAGACGACCACCACGGTGGGGCTGGGCGACGGGCTGAACCGCATTGGCAAGAACGCCGCTATCTGCATCCGCGAAGCGTCGCTTGGCCCGAACTTTGGCATGAAGGGCGGAGCCGCAGGCGGCGGCTATGCGCAGATCGTGCCGATGGAAGAGATGAACCTGCATTTCACCGGTGATTTTCACGCCATCACCAGCGCCCATTCGCTGCTGTCCGCGATGATTGACAACCACATCTACTGGGGCAACGAACTGGACATCGACGTGCGCCGCGTGGTGTGGCGGCGGGTGGTGGATATGAACGACCGCGCCCTGCGCCAGATCAACGTCAGCCTTGGCGGTGTCGCCAACGGTTTCCCGCGCGAGGGGGGGGATGACATCACTGTCGCGTCTGAAGTGATGGCGATCCTGTGTCTGGCTGATGATCTGAATGACCTGCAAAAGCGGCTGGGCGACATGATCGTCGCCTATCGCCGCGACCGCACGCCAGTGTTCGCGCGCGACCTGAAAGCCGATGGTGCGATGACCGTGCTGCTGAAGGACGCGATGCAGCCCAACCTGGTGCAGACGCTCGAGAACAACCCCGCCTTTGTGCACGGTGGCCCGTTTGCCAACATCGCACACGGCTGCAATTCGGTCATTGCCACCAAGACGGCGCTGAAACTGGCCGATTTCGTGGTGACCGAGGCCGGCTTTGGCGCCGATCTGGGGGCCGAAAAGTTCATGAACATCAAGTGCCGCAAGGCAGGACTGGCCCCGTCGGTGGTGGTTTGTGTGGCCACGGTGCGGGCGATGAAGATGAACGGCGGCGTGGCCAAGGCCGATCTGGGGGCCGAGAATGTCGAGGCGGTGCAAAACGGATGCCCCAACCTGGGCCGTCATATCGAGAACCTGAAATCCTTTGGCGTGCCGGTGGTCGTGGCGATCAACCATTTTGTCACCGACACGGATGCCGAAGTGCAGGCGATCAAGGATTTCGTGGCCAGCATGGGCGCCGAGGCGATCCTGTCGCGGCATTGGGAACTGGGCGGCGAAGGGGCCGAGGCGCTGGCGACCCGCGTGGCCGAGATTGCCGAGGCGAACACCGCAAACTTTGCCCCGATCTATCCTGACGACATGCCGCTGGCGGAAAAGATTCAAACCATCTGCAAAAAGATCTATCGCGCCGATGCGGCGGTGATGGACGACAAGATTTTGAACCAGTTGAAGGACTGGGAAGATCAGGGATATGGCGCGCTGCCGGTCTGCATGGCAAAGACGCAATATTCATTTACGACCGACCCGACCCGGCGCGGTGCGCCCACAGGGCACACGGTGCCGGTGCGCGAGGTGCGGCTGAGTGCCGGGGCCGGTTTCGTGGTGGCCGTCTGCGGAGAGATTATGACCATGCCGGGGCTGCCGCGCAAACCATCGGCGGAAACGATCATGCTGAACGCGGATGGCCAGATCGAAGGGCTGTTCTAAACCAAAGCGGGCCGGAGCCTCGGGGGATCGATCCCCGCGTGCTTCGGTCGAAACCTTGCGGCGGCTCCGTGCCTCCGGCGGGGATTTATGAAACCAGAGAAGAGGACGCTCAGATGGCGGCGACTGTGATTGATGGCAAGGCTTTTGCGGCCAAGGTGCGAGGGCAGGTGGCGACCCATGTGGCGGCGCTGAAGGCGGATCACGGGATCACGCCGGGGCTGGCCGTGGTGCTGGTGGGCGAAGATCCCGCCAGCCAGGTCTATGTGCGATCCAAGGGCAAGATGACCGTTGAGGTGGGCATGAAAAGCGTCGAGCACAAGCTGGATGTGGACACGTCCGAGGCGGACCTGCTGGCGCTGATCCAGACGTTGAACAACGATCCGGAAATTCATGGAATCCTTGTGCAATTGCCGCTTCCTGATCATCTGGATGAAGATCTGGTGACCAACAGCATCGACCCGGCCAAGGATGTGGACGGCTTCCATATTTCGAACGTGGGCTTGTTGGGCACCGGACAGGACAGCATGGTGCCCTGCACGCCGCTGGGGTGTTTGATGATGCTGCGCGATCACCACGGATCGCTTTCGGGTCTGGACGCGGTGGTGATCGGACGCAGCAACATTGTGGGCAAGCCGATGGCGCAGTTGCTGCTGGGCGACAGTTGCACCGTGACGATTGCGCATTCGCGGACCAAGGATTTGGCCGACGTTGTGCGACGCGCTGATATTGTGGTGGCCGCTGTGGGCCGTCCGCAAATGGTGCCGGGCGACTGGATCAAACCGGGTGCGACCGTGATCGACGTTGGCATCAACCGTATCGACAAGCCCGAAGGCGGCACGCGGCTGGTGGGGGATGTCGATTATGACAGTTGCGCCGCCGTCGCGGGTGCAATCACGCCGGTGCCGGGTGGCGTCGGGCCGATGACCATTGCGTGCCTTCTGGCCAATACGGTCACGGCGTGCTGTCGCGCCAACGGATTGCCTGCGCCCGAGGGGCTGACAGTCTGAAAGCCAAAGCCTGTGGTAGGTCTGCTATAGGCGCGGCATTGGCACCTGTGCGGGTACGGGGCCGGTCAGGATCGCGGTGGCTTCGGGACGCATGAGCTGCGCCAGAACGCCGTCGTGGCTGCGCAGACCGCCGGTATAGGTGCCGTAGGCGGGCAGGATCAGCCGGTCATCGTCCACGAGAAACGCAGGCCGCGAAATGCGCCGTCCACGCGTGGGCAGCGTGACCTTTGGGTGGTAATGCCCTGAAATCTCGCCTTTGCTTCCAACGGCCGCAATGTGGCGAAAGGTCAGCGGTGGCAGGGCCAGTTCGGCCAGATGGGTGCCGCCCAGGTCAATCGGGCCGGGGTCGTGGTTGCCCTCGATCCAGACCCAGCGGCGGCCCGCTTGCAGGCGGGTGATCCACAGCCGCTCGTCCTCGGGCAGCGACTGGGCGGCTTGCAGGTCGTCGAAACTGTCGCCCAGGCAGACCACGGTGCTGGCCTGTGTGCGGTCCAGATCCGCGGCAAGGCGGGTCAGGGTATCGCGCGTCTCATAGGGGGGCAGGCCGGGGCCACCGCGGCGCGCCATGCGTTCGGATTTGCACAGGTGCAGGTCAGAGACACACAGCAGGCTGTGGTCGGCCCACCACAACGCGCCCGATCCCAGGGCGGTGAGGCGGGCACCTTGGAGTGTGATGTCGCATCCGTTCATGATTTGTTCATAGCGGGTGTGTTTGTCTTGGGAAAGCCGGAATTTGGGGGCGCTGCCCCCGGCGCTGCTGCGCCTCCCCCGGGATATTGGGGGCCAAAAGAAAGGATCAGGGTTTCAGGCCCGCTGTTGCCATCAGGCGGGCGGCTTCTTCGGCCAGAAGCCGCTCCTCAGCCATTCCTTTGACCGGAACGCGGCCCATCTCCAGCATCAGGGGGGCGGCGAGTGGTGTCAGGCGGTCGAGGGTGATCAGGTCGATCCGAGAGCCGATGCGCGTGGCCATGTCTTCGATGCGGCCAAAGTCGACCAGACCGCGCATGGCCTCTTCGCGGGTGATGTCCAGCATCAGGTGGTCGGGGTCGTATTTGGCCAGCGTGTCATAGAGGATGTCGGATGAAAACGTCGCCTGTCGTCCCGATTTGCGTGCCGTGGGCGTGTTGCGGTCGATCAGCCCCGCGATGGTGGCCGAGGCGCGAAAGGTGCGCTTCATCACCGCGTTGCCCGCCAGCCAGCCATCAAGACCGTCGCGCAGCGCGTCGATGTCGAACAAGGGCGCGGGGTCGGTGATAGGCTCAAGCCCCCAGATCAGCGTGGCGTAATCGGTGGCCAGAAACCCCAGCGGATCAAGGCCCAGCTCCTCCATCCGTTTGGTCAGCAGCAGGCCCAGTGTCTGCATCGCGTTGCGGCCGGCAAAGCCGTAGATCGCGTGGTGGATGCGCCCGTCGTGGGGAAAGCATTCGATCAACAGCCGTCCCGGCTCCGGAAGACGGCTGACCTGCCGCTGCAAGGCCAGCCATTCGGCGGTGTGGCCGGGCAGGTCGGGCCATGTGTCCTGCTGGAACAGGCGCAGGATGCGCTGGCTGAGCTGGGTCGAGGTGGCGAATTTGGTCCCCATGAAGGTCGCGATCTTGGGCTTTTTGGCGGCATCGCGGGTGACCTGCACAGTCATTTCGCGCAAGGAGTCATACCGCACGATCTGCCCGCCGATCAGGAAAGTGTCGCCGGGGGTCAGGGTGGCAGCAAAGCCTTCTTCGATTTCGCCCAAGGGTTTGCCGCCGCGCGCGTTTTTCATGCGCACCTTCAGTGTGTCAGTGTCCTGAATGGTGCCGATGTTCATGCGGATGCGCCGGTCGCCGCGTGGATCGCGCAAGGCCCATGTGCCGTCGGGGGCCTGCTTCAGCCGCTGCCATTGGTCGTAGCGACGCAGGGCATAGCCGCCGGTGGCCACGAAATCGAGGCACGCGTCGAAGTCGGGGCGCGATAGGGCACTGTAGGCGCCGACGGTCGTGACCTCGGCGTAAAGCGCGTCTGCGTCGAAGGGGCCTGCGGCGGCGGTGATCAGGATGTGTTGGCACAGCACGTCGCGGGGGCCGGGGCCGCGCGGGTCGCCGTCCAGTTCACCGGCCAGTGCCGCGTCGATGGCAGCGACGCATTCGACGACCTCGAAGCGGTTGGCGGGGACAAGGCGGGCCTTGGAAGGCGCGTTGTAGCGGTGGTTGGCGCGGCCGATCCGCTGGACCAGACGTTTGACGTTTTTCGGCGCGCCGATCTGGATGATCAGGTCGACATCGCCCCAGTCGATCCCCAGGTCCAGCGTGCCGGTACAAACGATCGCCCGCAATTGGCCTGCAACCATCGCCGCCTCGACCTTTTGCCGCTGGGCGCGGTCCAGTGAGCCGTGGTGGATGCCGATGGGCAGGGCGTCGTCATTGGCCAGCCACAGGTTGTGAAAGAAAATTTCGGCCTGCGCGCGGGTGTTGTGAAAGATCAGCGTGGTCTTGTGCTGGCGGACCTGTTCCAGCACCGCCGGAATGGCGTATTTGGCGCCACCGCCGGACCATGGTGGGGCCGCGTCTGTCGTCAGCATGGCGATGTCGGGGGCAGGGCCGGGGTCGGCCATCAGGATCGCGCAAGGGTCGGGGTGGCGGGCCAGACCGTGGGCGATGGCGGCGGGGTCTTCGACCGTGGCGGATAGCCCTACGCGTTTCAGGTCGGGGCACAGGGTTTGCAGCCGCCCCAGTGCCAGCATCAACTGGTCGCCCCGCTTGCTTTCGGCCAATGCGTGGATTTCATCGACGATCACCCGCTTGAGCCCTTTGAAGATGTGCGGCGCATCCGGGTAGCTGGTCAGCAGCGCCAGTGATTCCGGCGTGGTCAGCAGGATGTGCGGCGGATCGGCGCGTTGACGGCGTTTGCGGGTGGCGGGGGTGTCGCCGGTGCGGTCCTCGATGCGGATCGGCAGGGCCATTTCGGTCACGGGGGTGGTCAGGTTGCGTTTGATGTCCGCGGCCAGCGCCTTGAGCGGCGAGACATAGAGCGTGTGCAATCCGTCATGCGGCTGGCGGGCCAGATCGACCAGCGTGGGCAGAAACCCCGCCAGCGTCTTGCCGCCGCCCGTGGGTGCTATCAGAAGCAGGGCGGGGGCATCGGCGCGGTCCAGCATGTCCTGCTGGTGCGGGTGGATGTGCCAGCCCTTGGCGGCAAACCAGTTGGCAAAAAGGGGGGGCAGTGTGGTCATGCTCCACAGTGTAGCGCGGGCTTGCGGATGGGCCAGCGCATTCGGGGCGCTGCCCCCGCGCCTGCGCGCGTCCCCGGAGTTTATCTGGCAAGATGAAGGGTTATTTGATGATCACTTCATCCTTGACGAACATATTGGCCCAGGCGCGGTCGATCAGTTGCGGCGACATCTTGTAGGGGATGCCTTCGAAGTCGCAGATCGCGATCATCTGGTCGATCAGGAAAACCGGTTGATAATTGGCATAGACATTGTTGATGGTCGGGTATTTCACCTTGAGCAGGTGGACCAGCGACGGTTCGTCCAGCGCCATCTTTTTCTTGCGGGCGACCATGGCGAAGATCTTGAGGAAGTTCGCCTGATTGGGGCCGTCGATCTTGATTTTGAAGAAGATACGGCGCAGGGCCGCCTGATCGAAAATCTCGTTCGGGTGGAAGTTGGTCGAGAAGATGACCAGCGTGTCGAAGGGCACTTCGAATTTTTCGCCCGATTGCAGCGACAGGATGTCCTTGCTTTCTTCCAGGGGCACGATCCAGCGGTTTACAAGGCTTTGCGGTGGTTCCGCCTGTCGGCCAAGGTCGTCGACGATGAAAATGCCGCCGGTCGATTTCAGTTGCAGCGGCGCCTGATAGGTGCGCGCGACGGGATTATAGACCAGATCCAGCATACTCAGCGACAGCTCGCCGCCGGTGATGACCGTGGGGCGTTCGCAGCAGACATAGCGGCGGTCGAAGCGGGTGACGCGGCGCAAGGCGTTGGGGTCGTCCACCTGATGTTCGGCGACGGTGTGCACGATGGGATCATAAACGGTAATCACCTGACCTGCGTATTCGATGGCGCGCGGCACATAGACCCAGTCGCCCAAGGCGTCGCGGATGCCGTTCGAGATGGATGATTTGCCGTTGCCGGGGGGGCCGTACATCAGGATCGAGCGGCCCGCGCTGACGGCGGGGCCGAGGTGGTCCAGCAGGCTGTCTGGCAGGACCAGATGGCCCATGGCGTTGGTCAACTGGTCGCGGCTGACCATGATGTTGCGGATTGACTGGCGTTCCACCTGTTCGCGGTAGACATCCAAGGGCACGGGCATCGCGCCGAAATATTCCGATTGGGTCAGTGCATCCAGTGCACGGGCCTTGCCGGTGTCGGTTAACTGATAGCCCATTTCGTTGCCATTGTTGGCATTCAGCGTGCCGGTCGCCTCGATCAGGCGCTGGTCGCGGCCCATGTCGATCAGTTCCTGCGTGACGGGAATGGGCAGGCACAGGGCGGGTGCCAGGTCGCTGACCATGTCCAGGTTCTTGCGGAACATTGTCTTGATCAGGATGTCGCGCATCATGACGATGGGCAATTTCATCTCTTCCAGCCGCTTCGGGGCGGGCGGGGCCATCACGGATGTTTGCTGCATGGTCATGGGCGGGTGCCTGTGTGTTGTCTGGGTGAAATGTGCAGTAACGTGAATTTGGGCCAATAATGTGGCGATTTATTTAAGATATGTGTGGTGTGGCGCCATCAGCTTCCAAAGACAGCGCCAAAACCTAGATAGAGGGCCAGTGTGGCACCCAGCGGAAAACCCATCGGAAACTTCTTGTTCTCTTGGTCCCAACTGGCCCAATGGGGGGCCACCCGTCGCAGGGGGCTGTGTTTGGCCAGACGGTGTGTGGCAAAGGCAGCCAGAAGGCTGGCGGCGTAAAGGGCGATCAAGAACTGCACGTCGCCCACGGCCACAAAGGGGGCGGCGGCGGCGATAAACTTGGAATCGCCTGCCCCCATGACGCCGGCGGCATTCAGCGCGATGGTCACCAGCAGAACAATGCCCAGTTGCGCCAGACGCCACAGGTATTGCTCCAGCGGCAGGGCGATCAGCCCGACCAGCAGGAACACGACAAACAAGGCGATAACGGCCTGATTTGTGATGCGCATTTCGCGCAGGTCGGTGAAGGCCACGTAAAAACACAATGGCAACACGAAGGGCAGGAACCACCATGCGGAAAAAGCCGTGATCGCCACGGGCCTTATCCGTTCGTGACGTTGTTTTCCAACGCCTGAAGGGACCGGACCGCAGCTTCAAAGTGTTGGGGGTGCGTCTCGATCGCATCGCGCAGCAACCCTTTGCCGGTTTCTACGTCGCCTTGTTTGATCGCGGACAGCGCCAGCGTGTGCAGCAGTTGCGCGCGCTCGATCTGGTCCATTGGAATGACGGGCAGGGTATAGTCACGCTGCGCGCCCCGGGCCAGGATCATGTTGTTCTTGGCCGTGAACAGGGTCGGATCCTGGCGGATTGCCTCGCCAAACAGCCGCTCGGCGCCGGTATAGTCGCCGCGTGTCAGCTTGGAATAGCCCCAGTTGTTCATCACGCCCGACGGCTGGGTGGTCAGACCGACGGCGATCTCATAGAAACTGTCGGCTTTTTTCCATTCCTGATTGCTGTCGGCCACCATCGCTTCCAGCCGGTAGCGTTTGAATGTCTCGTGGGTGGGGGGGACGCCGTCCAGCACCTTTTCGGCCTGCGACCAGTCGCCCGAGCGGATCAGCGCGTCGGCATAGTCCACTTGGTCGTCTGCGGTGGCGCCGTCCATCTTGACGACCTTGCCATAGGCTGTGGCCGCTTCGGTGGTGCGCTTGGCGCGGATCAAAGAGATGGCAAGCCCGCGTTGCAGGTCAATTCGGCTGGGGTCGCTTGCTGCTGTGCGCTGGAAATAACCGACCGCTTCGTTGGGGTCGGCCACAGTCAGCATCACGTCGTTCAAATTGCTTTCATCAACGACATTCACGTCCTGAAACGCACGTTGCACGGCAGCGTCGCCGCTTTTCTTTTCACATGCGGACAGAACCATAGCGCCTGCAATGCAGGCGGAAAAAAGAATAGGGTGGCGCATTTATTGCGTCCTTTACTGCTGCCTCGATCATGATGCTGGCCGGATCAGATAGTCACTGCTGCCGCGCCGCACCAATTTATAATTGTTATTTTCTGGGTCCACCGTAACAGAATTTTCCGTTTTTGCGAGTGCTAAGCGCAGATTATCCCTGATGAGTGTGCTTTCTCCGTCATCCAACGCGTAGGCCTTGCGGAAAATCTGTTCGGCCTCTGCGGTTTTGCCGCGTTCCATCAGCACAACGCCCAGATTGTTGTAAATCTCGGGCCATGCGTCCTGTTCGGCGGCGGCACGGCGCAGCAAGGTTTCGGCCTGTCCCAGACGGCCCAGGCCCAGATTGGCGGTGCCCAGACCCGACAGAATTTCAGCGTCCATGCCCTGATCCAGCGCGGCGCGGGTAAAGGCCTTGATCGCCAGTTCATATTCGCCCGCAGCGATCAGCCGGTGGCCGACATCAATACCGTTCACGGCCTCTTTGCGGGTGTCGACGCCCGGGGCATATACGCCATCCTGAGACGACGAAAGGCCGCCCGGTGAACAGGCGGCCAATCCGAAAGCCAAGAGAGCAGCAAGAAGGGCCGCTTTGGTGGCTGATATCATAGGGTTAATTACTCATATTGCCCAATTGGGTGATGCCATGCACCGAAGGGCCAACCAGAATGATCAGCAGTGGCGGCACCGTTAGCATCATTGTGGCAAGGGTCATCTTCGTTGGCAACTTGTTTGCGGCTTCTTCGGCGCGCATCACGCGTTTGTCACGCATTTCACCGGCATAGACCCGCAGAGCCTCGGCGATCGAGGTGCCGAAGCTGGCCGATTGCACCAGCACGGTGGTAAAGCTGGACACATCCTGCACGCCGCAGCGTTCGCCCATGTCGTTCAGAACGGCTTCCTTGTCCTTGCCTGCCTTCATCTCGTAGGCGACGATGTCGAATTCGTCGGCCAGCGCAGGATAAGAGGCACGCAATTCGCGGGCCACACGTACGATGGACTGGTCCAGCGATTGACCGGCCTCGACGCAGACCAGCATCATATCCAGCGCATCGGGGAAACCGCGGGTGATTTCCTCTTTGCGCGTCTCGACGCGGCGGGTGACCCAGTACTGGGGCAGATAGTATCCAACGCCGCCCGGTCCCAAGGTCCACATGGCCATCTTTTGGGTGGTCATTTCCACATCGGCGTTCAGCACGTTCACATAGATGACGCCGATAATCAGCCCGGCGATCCCCAGCGCAAACTGGGCAAAGTGGAAAATCCGCACCGCATCGCGTGACTGATAGCCCGCTTGGGTCAGCATCAACTGGCGCTTGCTCAGCTCGGCCACGTCCTTGGGTTCCAGAAAGCCTGCAAACCGGTCAAGCTGTTCGTTGTGCCCGCCCTGCCGCAGCTTTTCGCGCGGTGCGTCGCCGCCCGGCGCCTGAATCTGACGTTTCAGTTTGGCCATCGGGTCTTCGGGCTGGCGCAGCATCATCACGACGGTGCCGGTGACCAACATCAGCCCCAGTACACCGGCGATGATGATCGGGCCAAGCGGGCCCAGCAGATCGGTGATCATGGTCTGGATTTGTGTAAACGTGTCCAAAGGTACGCTCCCTTATACCTTGATGTCGGTCAGGGCGCGCATGACCAATAGGTTGACGCCCAGGAAAATCGCCACGATGAAACAGGCGGGAATGAAATAGGGGTGGTCGCGCACTTCATCATAGTAGTGGGGGTCGCCCAGATTGATCACGACCAGCGCCACCAGCGGGAAAGCGGACAGGAACTTGCCAGACCATTTCGCCTCGGCGGTGATCGCCTTGACCCGGCGGAACAGACGAAAACGAGCGCGGATCACCTGTGCCAGACCGGCAAGGATTTCGGCCAGGTTACCACCCGATTGCTGCTGGATGGTCACGGCCACGGCCAGAAAGCGCAAATCCTGCATGTCCAGACGTTCGGCCATGTCTTTCAACGCCTCGCCCACGTCGCGGCCATAGGCGCTTTCGTCTGCGATCACGCCGAATTCCGACGCGAGCGGGTCTTTGACCTCTTTCGATACGATCTGGATGGCCGACACGAACGGGTGCCCCACGCGCAGCGACCGCACCATCAGCTCGACGGCGTCGGGCAGTTGCTCTTCGATCATGCCAAGCCGTTTGTTGGCCTTGGACGAGACCCAGAAATAGACGGCGCCGACACCGATCACGATCGACAGCAGGATGCGCACGGGCGGTTCGGTTTCGGTGCCGATGGTCAGGCCCATGAAGGCCACGAAGGCCAGGCCCGCCATCACGCCGATCAACTGTTTGGGGGTGAACGCGATGGCCGCCTTTTGCGCCTTTTCCGCCAACAGCGAATAAAGCGGGATCGACTTGGCGTTCATGTGCTGCTGCATTTCCTTGCGCAACTGGTCCAGCACTTCTTCGCGGCGGCCGCCCTTGTTCAGCATATCAAGGCGGCGGTTGACGCGCGAGTTCAGCGAAATCGACTTGCCAAAGGCCACAAGGTACAGCCCCTCGACAAGCACAAGGACGCCGACAAAAATCAGGCCGTAGATAATGGGTTCTGCGCTCATGGCGGCGTTCCTTATTGGGCTGCGATGGGTTCGTAGATGGACGAAGGCAAATCATAGCCCCACATCCGGAAGCGTTCGGCATAGTGCGAACGCACGCCTGTCGCGGTGAAATGGCCGATGATCTTGTTGTCGGGCGTCAGGCCCACGCGCTGGTAGCGAAAGATTTCCTGCATCGAAATCACGTCGCCTTCCATGCCGGTGATCTCGGTGATCGAGGTCATGCGGCGCGAGCCGTCCTGCAAACGCGAGGCCTGCACGATCAGGTTCACAGCCGATGAAATCTGGCTGCGCACGGCCTTGAGGGGCATTTCGATACCGGCCATGGCGATCATGTTTTCCAGACGCGAAACGCCGTCCCGCGCACTGTTGGCGTGGATGGTGGTCATGGACCCGTCGTGGCCGGTGTTCATGGCCTGCAACATGTCGATGACTTCCTCGCCACGCGTCTCGCCCACGATGATACGGTCGGGACGCATCCGCAGGGCGTTCTTCAGACAGTCGCGGGGGGACACCTCGCCCTTGCCCTCGACGTTGGGCGGGCGGCTTTCCATGCGGCCCACGTGGGTCTGTTGCAGTTGCAGTTCGGCGGTGTCTTCGATGGTCAGGATACGTTCGGCGTTGTCGATAAAGGACGACAGGGCGTTCAGCGTGGTGGTTTTGCCCGAACCGGTACCGCCCGACACGATGATGTTCAGGCGGGTGGCCACGGCGGCTTGCAGATATGCAGCCATTTCCTCGGTGAAGGCCCCGAAATTCACCAGATCGTCGATGCCCAGCTTGTCCTTTTTGAATTTACGGATCGACACCAGGCTGCCGTCGACCGCAATCGGTGGCACCATGGCGTTGAAGCGCGAGCCGTCTTTCAGACGGGCGTCAACGTAAGGGTTGCTTTCATCGACGCGCCGACCCACCGCCGACACGATCTTGTCGATGATGCGCAGCAGGTGGCGTTCGTCTTTGAAGGTGACGTCGGTCAGTTCCAGCTTGCCGTCGCGTTCGACAAAAATCTGTTGCGGGCCGTTGACCAGAATGTCGTTGACGGTGTCGTCTTTCAGCAGCGTTTCAAGCGGGCCGAGGCCTTTGACCTCGTCGTAAAGCTCCTGGTTCAGCGTGTGCCGTTCGTCGCGGTTCAGAACAATGCTGCGTTCTTGCAGGAATTCGGCTGCGATTGCGCTGATTTCGTGGCGCAGGTCCTGTTCCGACGCGGTTTCCAGCGCGGCCAGGTTCAGACTGTCCAGCAGGGCGCGGTGCAGTTCCAGCTTGATTTCGCCCATACGCTCTTTGCGTTTGCGTTCCTTTTCAACCGGCGCAGCGGTCGCCGCGGCGATGGTCGAGCGCCGGGATACGCGGGTCAGATCGGGCTTGATCGTTGTCGCGGGCATCTGCGTAACCTTGGCAACCGACGCCGCCTTAGGGGCGGATGCAGCAGGCGCTGTTGTCGCGGCTTTTTTATACTTGGAAAACATGGGCTTCCCCCGGTTTCAGATCAGGCCGCCTTGGCCTGTTCGGATTTTGTTTCATGAATTGATGCTGCCAGTTTGGCAATTTCGCGGCGCAGCGGGTTTTTCGGGGCCGAGGTGGCCAGCGGCAGCCCGTGATCAGCGCCTTGGGTGATCGGTTTGCCGCCGTCGGGCAGCGACACTTCGATGTTTATTTCAAGGCTTTCGGCCATGCGTTTCACCCGGCCCTTGCCGCTGAGATCGGTGAACTTTGGGGCGCGGTTCAACACATAGCGCAGCTTTTCCGCGGGCAGTTCTTCGGACTGCAATGCGCGTTTGAACCGCAGTGTGTTTTGTGCCGACCGCATGTCCAGTTCGATGGTTGCGAAGTAGATATGGGCGGCGTGCAGCACCGTTTCGGTCCACTGCACCAGCGTCGAGGGCATATCGACCACGACATAATCAAAGTGACTGCGGGCCATTTCGATCACGCGGCTGATGTCTTCGGGCGTGATCAGGTCCAGCGGCAGCATGTCGGCGGGGGCCGTCAGCACATGCAACTTTTCGTTAAAAGTCAGCAGTGACTGGCCGAATGTTTCGTCGTCCATGTTTTCGGTGTCAGACATCATTTCATAGACCGCCTCGCGGCGGGCAAGGTCCAGATAGGTCGACACTGAGCCGAATTGCAGATCCAGATCCAACAGGCATACGGTGGGGGCGGTTTCGCCCTTTTTGTTCAAGGTGGCCAACTCCCACGCCAGATTGGTCGCCAACGTTGTTGCACCGGTGCCGCCGGCAATGCCGTGTACCACGATCACCGCGCCTTCCTTGCTGGTGCCTGCGCGCAGGGCGGGGGTGTTTGTTTCGATTTTTTCCGGCGCGGGCGGGGTTTGAATGCGCTGGATGGCCAGTTGCAATTCGCCCTCGGGCAACGGGTAGGGAATGAATTCATCCGCACCTTGGCGCAGCAGCGAATGCAGCGATGCGGGTGTGACGTCCTCGGCGATCAGGATCACCTTGATCTTGCGCGCCTTGGCCTGGGTGATCACTTCGGTCATCAGGACAAGGTTTTCCTCGTCCTCTTGATCCATGGCCAATGCAATGAACTCAAGCGCCTCGGCCTCGGGTTGACCAAAAAATGCCAACGCCTCGACAAAGCCCAGATCACCCCAGGCCTCGCCCAGAGTGGTTTCCATGTCCTCGATCAGCAGGTCAAAGTTCTGCACATCGCGGCTGACGGTGCAGGCGACAATCGGGGCGGTTTCTGGTTGTGGCATGGCGATGCTCATTACCTATCTTCCTCATTTACAAGGGGAGGCAGGTAGAGCCGGGGCGTTGTCTTTCGCCCAAATCTATCCCACCGTAGCTGAGTCGGGTGCAAGGCACCGAACACAGTTGTCCCACTGGGGGTAAATTCGCAGCTAATCTGGGCAGGAATGGGGCCAAAACGGCCCAATTGTTAGGAATCTCGGAACGATGGGCGCGCGTTGCGCTTATTGTTCAGTGCGCAAATCAGACCCTTTGATGCCTTCCAGCTGGCTGGGCGGCACGGCGGATGCGACGTAGTCGCGGTAGATGATTTCGGCGTATTTGCCGTCCAGCACCTGCGGATGACGGGCGACGAAACCGGACACTTCGGTCACGGTGCGGCGGTTGCGCCGTTCGCGGCCCTGGGTCACGATCAACGGCTGGGTTTCGCCAAACGAGGCGACCGCTTCGAGACGCGACCGCGAAATGCCCATCGAGGTCAGATAAGCCACGACTGCGTTGGCGCGGGCCAGACCCAGACGGCGGTTGTAGGCCGCCGATCCGACGGCATCTGTGTGCCCGTAGACGCGAAAGCGGATTTCGGGGAATTGGCGAATCCAGTCGGCTTGCTGACGCAGAATGGCCTGTGCCGTGCCGTCCAGTTGCGAGCTGTTGAATGCAAAGGTCACCATCGAGGTGATCTCGGTCGCAAAGCGGTTTGCCAGATCAACGGTGTATTGACGTTCGCCGTTCATGATTTGGGTGTTGTTTTGCGTGGCTGACCCGAACGATCCGTTGTCTATCGTCGATCCCGCCTCGCGGTAGAATTGCGTGTAGACAGGATCGGTCGATGTACAAGCGGCGAGGGCGACCAAGAGGGCCAGTACGGAAGCGGATTGTTTTTTCATGATATTCTGGCCTCGCATCGCATCAATCCATCACATAGCCGTAAGAGCCGCTGAAATCCTGTTTGGCCACTTCGCCTGCGGCCCCTTTTTTGGGTGTCCGCGTTCCGGCGGCCACGCGCCCGTTCAGGAACAGGTCCTTTTCAGTCGGCGCAAGCACCCGGTCGGTGGGCAGGGCCAACGCTTCGCCGCGTGTTGGCGTCACCAGGTGGGCGGTGATGATGATCACCAGTTCCGTTTGGTTGCGCTGGTACGAGGCCGAGCGGAAGAGGGCGCCCAGAACCGGCACATCGCCCAGCCACGGAAGCTGCGAGTTGCTGTCGGAAAAGTCGTCTTGCAGCAGTCCCGCAATGGCAAAGCTTTCGCCGTCGCGCATTTCAACCGTGGTCGAGGTTTCGCGACGGGTGAAGGCGTCGATCTCGAAGCCGTTGACCGAAAAGCCATTGGTCGGGTCAATCGCCGATACGGCAGCTTCTAGTTCGAGGTTGATCAGATCCTTGTCCACCACGCGGGGGATAAAGTTCAGTTCGATGCCGAAAGGTTTGTATTCGACGGTGATTGTGCCGCCATCCTGGCTGACCGGAACGGGATATTCGCCACCGGCGAGGAATTTCGCCTCTTGGCCCGAAAGCGCCACGAGGTTCGGTTCGGCCAGCGTGCGCACGACACCTTTGGTTTCAAGGGCTTCCAGAAGGATGCCAACCTGGGTCGATCCAGCGTTAAAGCCGAACAGAATGGCGCCCGCGTTGGTGTTTGTGCCCGGGACGTTTCCGCCCAGTGAATTGGTGATGCCACCGGATGTGTTGGTTGTGCCGGTCCCGCCGTTGATCCCCAGGTCGCCGCCCAACGTGGTGCCGTTCAGCGCCAGCGACGAGCTGAGCGATTTCGATACCGACCGCTGCATTTCGGCAAAACGGACCTTTAGCATAACCTGCTGCACGCCGCCGACGCTCATCAGGTTGGACACGCGGTCGGGGGCATAGCGCGAGGCCAGGTCAAGCGCGCGTTGCAAACGTTGGGTGGACGAAACAGTGCCCGAAAGCACAATGCCGTCATTCGCGGTGCGCACTTCGATGTTTTCGCCGGGCAAAATCTGCCGCAGGCGTTCCTTGAATTCCGAGATGTCTGCGGCGACGCGTACATCGACGTTTGTGATCAGGCGTCCCGAGGCGTCCAGCAGCGTCAGCGTGGTCAGCCCCGGCGACTTGCCCAGAACATAAATGGTGCGGTCGGACAGCGACGAAATGTCGGCGATGGCCGGGTTTGCGATGCTGAGTTCCGAAAAGGGGATGTCGCTTTCAACGACTACAGCGCGGTTCATGGGTACGTTCAGCGTGCTGGCTGTGCCCTTTTTGACCACGCGCAACGTGTCTGCTTGTGCGGAATGTGTCAGCGCCAGCGGTGCAGCCGCCAGCGTAAGGCCCAGAAGGGCCGCCTTGAGAAAACTGTTCAATGTCATTGTGACCTGCCCTTTTGATCACGCCTGGTTAGGGTCTTGGTGCCCTGAATTGCCTGAACCATGCGCCAGTTCGCTTTTTTTTGCAAGAATCAACGCCTTCGCGCCTTTGGTTTATGTGGATAAGTGGCAACAGAGCAAGAATGCCCAAGGCCGCCTTTCAGGGGCGGCCTTGGGTAAGATCATGAAAACATGCTGCTTTGTGCTTAGTTGGTGCAGGGGATCGGAATCTCGACCACTTCTGCGCCACGGCGGGTTTTGATGGTGCAAACCTCGGCGGCCTTCACTTCGGCGGCGACTTCCTTGGTCGCGATGCCCAGCAAAGTGCGTTGGTCGACCTCGATTGCACCGGCAACCGTGTCGTCATCCGCGCCGACCAAAGACAGCGCCAGACGGCCTGTTGACTGGGCCTGGGCCAAGGCTGCGACCTGCGCGGGTTTGACCGCAACAGTCACGGTCTGTGCAATCACCGCGCCATCCAGATCACCGGCGGCGGATTGGTCGATGGCGATCAGTTTGACGCCTGCCTCGATCAGTTTGGTGACATCGCCGCTCTCCGAAGACAGCTCGCGGCCCACTTGGCCGGTCCAGTATACATCGACGCGGTCGCCGGGCCGCAAGAAGCCCGAAACACCGCTGGCCACGTCCACCTTGATGGCAAAGGCGCGCATCCCGCGCTCAAGACGTGATGTCAGGCCCGCTTCTTCGCCCGGTTCTGTCACTTTGACCGACAGAATGGCTTCGTCCTTTTCCATGGCGCGAAGAACAACGCGCTGGCCCGGTTTGCCTTCGGGCCACAGGATATTGTCACCGGTGAATGCGCCCTCGGGGATGGCGTTAACCGGCCAGTTGACCATGCGCACGTCCTCTGCAGTGAACGGCTCGCCGTATTTCAGTTGGCGGTCTGCGACATAAACTTCGACGGTCGGCACCACCTGGGCACGCGCCGCGCGTTCTTTGGCCAGTTCTTGTTGATAGGCCCCGATGTAGTTTTTGGCCATGTACACGGCGCCACCCGCAAGGGCGAAACCGACAATCAGGACCAGTCCAAATACAGCACGCATCTGATTACCTCTTGTTCGATGTGGCGCGCGCCCGGTGTCCGGTGCGCTTGTTTCTTGTCGTCCCTGATATCGCAACAATGTGGCGAAAACGCGGACTGTGAGTGGCTAGGTTAAGACAATTGGATCGATCCGACCCAAGGTCGAAACGCCGCAACCTGTTTCAGGCGCGGCGTCTTTTCGAGGTGGTGGCTCGGTCCGTTGGTCTTTGGTGAAGTTAGAAAAAGCTCTTCATAAAGGCTTCGGTGCCGGCGGAGATGCCCACCATCCCGTTTTTGAGTGCCAGTACGATGGCGACGGCCAGTCCGACAACGGCAGCGGTCAAAACGACCCAGTCAACCGTGACGGCACCGTTTTCATCGGAACGGATCCTGTTGATCATTTTGCGCATGGAAAGAGCCTTGGTGCTAGTTACATGAAACTCTGCCTGGAAAGGCGGATGCAAAAGGCCGCGCCCTGCGTGCAGGACGCGGCTTTAGCGTCGAGTGAAATAAGCGTTTAAGCCTATTTACGTGTTTAGATATCGCCAGGCTTTTGTGTGCCCAGGAAGGAGTTGGTGTCAGCTGTCAGCTTCGACGCGCCGGTTTCGATCGAAGTGTAAGCGGCGATTGCCAGGCCAACAACGGCGGCGGTCAGCACAACCCAGTCAACGGTCACGGCACCAGCTTCGTTTGCGCGGAAGTTCTTGAAGAAGTTTGTCAGTTTTGTCATCGTAGTGTCCCTCCAAAGGATCAGTTTGTTTGTGTTAACCTTGTCTGCACTGTGTGGGCCGCTCTCTCTATTGGCCCGTGTTCGACTTGGTATGACGCTATATAGCTGTCTGAATGGGGCGCGAATTGGGCGGGAAACTGGACAAAATAAGTTTTTCAAGGTTGGCGTGGAAACAATCGGTTAACCTTTTGAAAAACAACAAATCTGTTCGCGAAGAAATTTTGGAATCACGGTTTGTGTGATCCAAATCATACAGAATGTGGCGGTTTGGCCATGTTTGGGGGCTGATTTTCTGGTTTGCGATCCGGTTTTCTGCAAGGATAGGCAAAATAATCAACAATAGCCGGACACGAGAGCAGGTCCTGACATGCGTTTTTTTGCTATTTCCCTGTTGGGGGCGGCTTTGGCCTGTGCGCCTGCGTGGGCAGAATCGCCTGCACCCTTTCCTGATTTCAAGGCCAAGCGGGTGAAACCGCCCGCAGCCGGTACGAAAAAGCGGATCACGATCCAGATTGACCCGACCGAAGTGGCGGTTGCGGCGCCCAAACCTACGGCGCCCCCAAAAGCCCCCCAGACAGCAAAAGGGTCTTACGACTGGTTCTGGGAGAAAATCTCGCCCGATCTGGCGCAGGCGGGGCCGGGGCGTCTGGAAGAGGCCATGGCCGCGATCAGCGCAGGCGGGGTGGCCGCACCGCGTTTGCAGCAGATGCAGGGAATAGCGCAGGCCCAAGGCGTCGAGATTTTGAAATCGACCATCGGCACCCGCGTGTCCCCCGCGCTGGTGCTGGCGGTGATGACCGTGGAAAGCGCGGGCAAACCTGATGCGGTCAGCCGTGCGGGTGCCCAAGGGTTGATGCAACTGATGCCCGACACCGCCGCGCGCTTTGGCGTGGCCAACAGCCTGGTGGCCGCCGAGAACATTCGCGGCGGGGTGCAATATCTGGACTGGCTGATGGGCCGGTTCGACCACGATCCGATTCTGGTGCTGGCAGGTTATAACGCGGGCGAGGGATCGGTGCAGACACATGCGGGCGTTCCTCCCTTTGCCGAAACCCGCGATTACGTGCCCAAGGTGCTGGCGGCCTTTCAGGTTGCCCGTGGCTTGTGCCTGACACCGCCGCAACTGATCAGCGACGGATGCGTCTTTGCGGCGATGAACTGATCCACAAACGCAAAAGGGGGCCACGTGCGGCCCCCCTTACTATATTATACGGCCCTGTTGAGCGCAGTCTCAGACGATGGTCGCCTCGGTCGCTGCGCGCAGTTCGTCCTCGGTGACGCCGTCGGCGCATTCCACGATCTTCAGCCCCCCCTCGACCACATCCAGCACGCCAAGGTTGGTGATGATGCGATCCACCACGGCCTTGCCAGTCAGCGGCAGCGTGCATTCTTTCAGCACTTTGGATTCGCCGGCCTTGTTCTGGTGGTCCATGACCACGATCACACGGCCCACGCCCGCGACCAGATCCATCGCACCGCCCATGCCCTTGACCAGCTTGCCGGGAATCATCCAGTTCGCCAGGTCGCCGTTTTCGGCCACTTCCATGGCGCCCAGAATCGCGGCGGCAATCTTGCCGCCACGGATCATGCCGAACGACATGGCACTGTCGAAATAGGCCGTGCGCGACAACTCGGTAATGGTCTGCTTGCCCGCGTTGATCAGGTCGGCGTCTTCTTCACCTTCAAAGGGGAAGGGGCCCATGCCCAGCATCCCGTTTTCGGATTGCAGGGTGATGTCCTTGTCGCCGACATAGTTGGCCACCAGCGTCGGAATGCCGATGCCAAGGTTCACGTACATGCCGTCTTCTAGCTCTTGTGCCGCGCGCGCGGCCATCTGGTTGCGATCCCAAGGCATTACTTTTCCTCCTGCGGGCGGGTGGTGCGTTGTTCGATGCGCTTTTCGTGTTCGCCCTGAATGATGCGGTGCACATAGATGCCGGGCAAATGAATGCTGTCGGGGTCCAGCGACCCGCGCGGTACGATTTCCTCGACCTCGACGATGCAGACCTTGCCGCACATGGCGGCGGGCGGGTTGAAATTGCGGGCCGTCTTGCGGAACACAAGGTTGCCGGTGTCGTCGGCTTTCCACGCTTTGACGATCGACAGGTCGGCCACGATCCCGCGTTCCAGGATGTATTCCTCTCCGTCGAACACTTTCACTTCCTTGCCCTCGGCGATCTGGGTGCCGACGCCGGTTTTTGTGTAAAAACCGGGGATGCCAGAGCCGCCTGCGCGCATACGCTCGGCCAAGGTGCCTTGGGGGTTGAATTCCAGCTCAAGCTCGCCCCCCAGATACTGGCGCATGAATTCCTTGTTCTCGCCGACATAGGACGAAATCATCTTCTTCACCTGTTTGGTCTGCAACAGGATGCCGATGCCGAAATCATCTACGCCGGCGTTGTTGGAAGCAAACGTCAGATCCTTTGTGCCGGCCTCTTTGATGGCCTGCAACAGCAGTTCGGGGATGCCGCACAGGCCAAAGCCCCCTGCCGCGATCAACATGCCATCCGAAAGAACGCCATCCAGCGCCTCGGCGGCAGAGCCATAGACTTTTTTCATGAATATCCCCTTGTTTCAGTGTCCACAGAGTTCTGACCTTAGGTCGCCTTGGTGTCAACAAGACGCAGGGGCGCACCGGGTCACTGCAGGGGGTGATTGCGCCACCAGCCGCTTTTTGCGCACTGGTGGCGGTATCAGGATCAACCTTCGTCTGGATCGGCCTTTTTGGCCGCCGGTTTCTTCGCGGCTGTCTTCTTGGCTGCGGGCTTTTTCGCGGCAGGTTTCTTAGCTGCCGTTTTTTTGGCTGCCGGTTTCTTCGCTGCGGCTTTCTTCTTGGGCGCTGCTTTGCGCTTGGCCGGCGATTTCGCCAGCTTTTCCTCGATCAGCAAAACGGCGGCATCCATCGTCAGGTCGTCAGGCTCGACCTCTTTGGGGATCGTCGCGTTGACCTTTTCCCATTTCACATAAGGGCCGTACTTGCCCTTCATGATGTTGACGGGACCGCCCTGATCGGGGTGTTCGCCCAATTCGCGGATCGGCTTGGCGGCCACGCCACGCCCCCCGCGCGAGGCGACCTTTTCGGCCAAAAGCTGCACGGCGCGGTTCATGCCCACGGTCCAGACCTCGTCGATGCCTTCAAGGTTGGCGTTGGTGCCGCCGCGCTCGGATGTGCTTTCGGCGTGTTTCAGATAGGGGCCATAGCGCCCGATGTTTGCCCAGACGCTGACGCCATCCTCGGGGTGGGGACCAACCAGGCGGGGCAGCGACAGCAATTGCAGCGCCTGACCCAGATCGACATCGGCGGGCGGCCAGTCCTTGGGGATCGACTGGCGCGGCGGTTTCTTGTTGTCGTCCGTGACCTCGCCGCGTTGCACATAGGGGCCAAAGCGGCCTTTGAACGCGTAAATCTTGTCACCCTGATCTTCGCCCAATGTTTTGCCTTCGGGCGGGATACCGCCCGTGTCTTCGGCACCCGGAGGGCCGAAGGCGCGGGTGTAGCGACATTCGGGGTAGTTCGAGCAGCCGATAAATGCGCCGCCCGAACGGGCCGTGCGCATCGACAGACGGCCATTGCCGCAGTTGGGGCACAGGCGCGGGTCGGTGCCGTCTTCGGTGGGCGGGAACAGATGCGGCTCTAGAACCTCGTTGATCTTTTCCAGAACCTCGGTGATCCGCAAATCGGACGTTTCGGCCACAGCGGCCGAGAAATCCCGCCAGAAGGTCGCCAGAACCGATTTGTAATCGCGATCACCTGCGCTGACATCATCCAGCTCTTCCTCGAGCGAGGCAGTGAAATCATAGCCCACGTATTTGCGGAAATAGTTTTCCAGAAAGGCAATCACCAGCCGCCCCTTGTCTTCGGGGATCAGGCGGTTCTTATCCTTGCGGACGTATTCACGGTCTTGAATCGTGGTGACAATGCTGGCGTAGGTCGAAGGGCGGCCGATGCCCAGCTCTTCCATGCGTTTGACCAGCGTCGCCTCGGTGTAGCGGGGCGGGGGCTGGGTAAAGTGCTGTTCGGGCGTGACGGCGCGCTTGTCCATCTTGTCGCCTTCGCTGATCTGCGGCAGGCGCTTGTCGTCGTCGTCGGTTACGTCATCGTCGCGGCCTTCCTCGTAGACTTTGAGGAAACCGTCAAACAGCACGACCTGACCGGTGGCGCGCAGCATCACCTGACCGTCCTGGCTGCCCACATCGACGGTGGTGCGTTCCAGTCGCGCGCTTTCCATCTGACAGGCCA
Organism: Sulfitobacter sp.; assembly: GCA_034669925.1. GTDB lineage: Bacteria > Pseudomonadota > Alphaproteobacteria > Rhodobacterales > Rhodobacteraceae > Pseudosulfitobacter. The sequence continues at coordinate 1,131,182 of JAXMOM010000001.1, read as the reverse complement.
ACGTGCGTTTCCAGATCAGATCATACAGTTTGCGCTGGTCGCCATCGCTGATTTTCAGCGCGTCCACGTCCTGCGTCATCTCGGTCGGGCGGATACATTCGTGCGCTTCTTGCGCGTTTTTCGCCTTGTTTTTATAGACGCGCGGGGTGCCGGGGACGTATTCGGCGCCGTAACGGTCCTTGATCGCGTCGCGCGCCATCTGCACGGCCTCGGGGGCCATGTCGATGCCGTCGGTCCGCATGTAGGTGATATAGCCCGCTTCATACAGACGCTGCGCGGCGCTCATGGTCTGGCGCGCGCCCATGCCGAATTTGCGGCTGGCTTCCTGTTGCAGGGTCGATGTCATGAACGGGGCCGAGGGGTTGCGGTTGGCGGGTTTGGCCTCGACCGACTGCACCTTCAGATCGCGGCTGGTGATCGCCTGCACGGCCATTTCGGCCTGTGTGCCGTTTTCAATGTCGTAACGGTCCAGCTTTTTGCCGGCCAGCGTGGTCAGACGCGCCTCGAATTCCTGTCCGCGCGGGGTCGCCAGCAGTGCCTTGACCGACCAGTATTCACGGGCGCGGAAGGCCTCAATTTCCATCTCGCGCTCTGTGATCAGGCGCAGACAGACCGATTGCACGCGGCCCGCCGATTTTGCACCGGGCAGCTTGCGCCACAGAACCGGCGACAGGTTGAAGCCCACCAGATAGTCCAGCGCGCGGCGGGCCAGATAGGCCTCGACCAGTGGCATGTCGACCTGACGGGGGTTTTTCATCGCTTCGGTCACGGCGGTCTTGGTGATCGCGTTGAACACAACCCGCGACACCGGCGTGCTTTTGGTGATCGATTTGCGCTTGGTCAGCGCCTCTTGCAGGTGCCAACTGATCGCCTCGCCCTCGCGATCGGGGTCGGTTGCGAGGATCAGTTCGTTGTCGTCTTTCAGGGCGTCGGCAATGGCTTTGACGTGCTTCTTGCTGTCGCTGCCAATCTCCCAAAGCATCTCGAAATCATGCTCGGTGTCGACGGAACCGTCTTTGGGGGGCAGGTCCCGAACATGGCCGTAAGAGGCCAGAACGGTGTAGTTGTCACCAAGATATTTGTTGATTGTCTTGGCCTTAGCCGGAGATTCGACGACGACGACTGGCATGAATGATGCACCTCGGGGACAGTAAAACTTGGGCGTCTATGGCGGCGCTAGATGTGGGGTGCAAGCCTTGAATGTCAACATGCCATCGCTTGGGGGCTTTGTGATGGCCCCTAATTGGGGCGTGTCAGAAGGCCGCCGGGGCTGCGTTCGATGTGTCCGTCCAGCTCAAGCTCCAGCAGGACCGGGGCCACATCCGACGGGGCGGCGGCAATGTCGCGGATCAACTGGTCCTCGGCCAGCGGTGCAGGGCCCAGACGGTTCAGGATCTGGCTGTGCAGGGCGGCGGTTTCACGCAATGTGCGCCGGTCGCGGGGTGCTTGTGGTGGCGGTGTGTGCGGCAGGTCCATCGGCAGAACGGGCGTACGGGGGGCCATCGGCGAAAGTGCTTCGATCACATCTGCGGCATTGCGCACCAGCGTGGCCCCGTCACGGATCAGCATGTTGCAGCCCGAGGCGCGTGCATCCAGCGGGCTGCCGGGCACGGCCAGCACCTCGCGGCCCTGATCCAGCGCATCGCGCGCGGTGATCAGGCTGCCGGATTTTGCTGCAGCTTCGACCACGATTGTCGCACGGCCTAAACCCGATACGATGCGGTTGCGCGGGGGGAAATGTCGCGCCATCGGTTGCAGGCCCATGGGCTGTTCCGATAGCCGCAGGCCGTGTTCTGGAATGGCCAGTGCCAGTTCCGTATTCTCTGCCGGGTACATCATATCGACGCCGCCCGCTTGAACTGCGATGGTGCCGGTGTCCAAAGCCGCCGAATGTGCCGCGGCATCAATGCCCCGCGCCAGACCGGAAACGATCACATAACCGGCTGCGCCCAGATCGCGTGCCAATGATTTGGCCATACGTGTGCCAATGCTGGAGGCATTGCGCGCGCCGACGATCGAGACCATCGGCCGGTTCAGCACTGACAGATCGCCGATGGCCCACAAAAACGGGGGCGCATCGGCTAGGTCGCGCAAGGCTTCGGGATAGTCCGGCGCGGTTTGCGAGATTAGAATTGCCCCGGCCGTCTGGCCGGCTTTCAGCTCGGCCTCGATGACGGCGACGGGGCAAGGGGTGTAGTTTTCCACACCAGCAGCGCGCGCCAGTTCCGGCAACGCATCCAACGCATTTTGCGCGGTGCCGTGTTCGATCAGCAATCTGTTGAACGTCGAGATGCCGACCCGGCGAGATCGCAACAGGCGGAGACGAAAAAACTGGTCGTCTTCCGGGGTGGGTAGGAGTGGGGGGTGAATGGAAGAAGGATATGCTCCTCGATCAGTCATCCGATGCTCCGCCTGTTGCTACAAGCGTTATGCCGCGACGAGGTTAACAACCGATGAAGGAATCAGAGCGATTTCGACAAAAACAATCCCGCACCCGCGCAGTATTCAGCCGCCGCTGCCGCCCACGGTCAGCCCGCCGATCATCAACGTTGGTTGGCCCACGCCCACAGGCACCCATTGCCCCGCCTTGCCACAGTTGCCCATGCCGGGGTCCAGCGCGGGGTCGTTGCCGATGGCACGGATCTGTTGCAGCGCAGTGGCACCGTCGCCGATCAAGGTGGCCCCTTTGACAGGGGCGCCCACCACGCCGTTTTGCACGCGGTACGCCTCGGTGCAGGAAAACACGAACTTGCCATTGGTGATGTCCACCTGGCCGCCGCCGAATCCCACAGCGTAAATGCCGTCCCTCAGATCGGCCACGATGTCGCCCGGTGTCACATTGCCACCCAGCATATAGGTGTTGGTCATGCGCGGCATCGGTGTATGCGCATAGCTTTCGCGCCGTCCGTTGCCGGTGGGGGCCACACCCATCAGCCGCGCGTTCTGCCGGTCCTGCATATAGCCGACCAGCACGCCGTCCTCGATCAGCACATTCCGGGCGCTGGGAGTGCCTTCGTCGTCGACGGTGATCGACCCGCGCCGGTCGGGGATGGTGCCGTCGTCCAGGACTGTCACGCCGGGGGCGGCAATGCGCTGGCCCATCAACCCGGCGAAGGCAGACGATCCCTTGCGGTTGAAATCGCCCTCAAGCCCGTGGCCGATGGCCTCGTGCAGCAGAATACCGGGCCAGCCGGGGCCCAACACCACGTCCATCACACCCGCAGGGGCAGGGACCGCATCCAGATTGACCACGGCCACCCGCAGCGCCTCGCGTGCTTTGCCTTGCCAGTCGGCCGGGTCCAGCAGGCCATCAAGGCCCACACGCCCGCCACCACCTGCCGTGCCTGATTCGCGGCGGCCGTTCTGTTCGACGATCACCGACACGTTTACGCGGGTCATCGGGCGCACGTCGCGCACCGATCCACCTTCGGGGCGCAAAATTTCAACCTCTTGCAAGGACGCCGCGATGGTGGCCGACACCTGCACCACCCGTTTGTCCAGAGCGCGGGCGAATGAGTCGATCTCGCGCAATGTGTCCAGTTTGACCGGAAAGGCAGCACCGGCAATCGGATCTTCGTCGGTATAAAGACGCGTGTTCGTGGCCTGTGGCGCGTCGGCCCATGTGCCGCCGCCATCGCCCACCGCCAACCGCGCGGTCTCGCTCGCGCGCTTCAGCGCAGCCACCGAAAGCTCGGTAGAATGGGCATATCCGGCCACTTCACCCCGCACCGCGCGCAGCCCGAATCCTTCGGACGCATCGTAGCTGGCGGTCTTTAGACGCCCGTCGTCAAACACCAGTGCCTCGGACCGGCGGCGTTCCAAAAAAAGCTCGCCGTCATCAGCCCCGTCGGTGGCTGCGCGCAGCACCTTCAGTGCCTCATCACGGTCCAGCAGAGTGTCAAACGGGGCAAATGGGGCATCGGTCATTGGGGGCTGATCCTGATTTTTTTAGGTGATGGCGTCTCTTTGACGCGGTAAGAATGGCTTTATCTTGCAGATAGAATATGATTGTAAGCGCGGGTAATACAACGGGAGGCGAAAGCGCAGTTTGCTTTGTCCGTTCCCCGCGCCCAACAGCGATCACAAGATCAGGACGATACATGACCAAGCATTTCTCGATCAAAGGCCTTGTTTCCGGCCTTTTTGCCGCCACCGCCGCACTGCCAGCGATGGCGCAGGACAACCTTGAAATCGTGGGCGCCCCGCGCGACGGCGTTATGGGCTTTCAGCCCGCCGTGACCGAACTGGCACGTGATTTGCAGTGGCTGGACCATATGCTGCTGATCATTATCACGGCGATTTCGCTGTTCGTGATCGGCCTGCTGGTCTGGGTCGGCATCCGCTACAATGCGCGCCGCAACCCGAAACCGGCCAGCTTTACCCACAACACACCAATCGAAATCGCATGGACTGTGATTCCCATCGTGATTCTGGTGTTCATCGGTGCGTTCTCGTTGCCGATCCTGTTCAAGCAGCAGGAAATTCCAGACGCCGACCTGACCATCAAGGTGACCGGTTACCAGTGGTACTGGGACTATTCCTATGTGGACGAAGGCATTGAATTTTCCAGCTACATGATCGGCGCTCCGGCGACCGGCGGTCAGAACATGATGACCCCCGAGGTCGAGCAGCAACTGATCGACGCGGGTTATTCCAAGGACGAATTCCTGCTGGCCACCGATAATGCGGTTGTTGTCCCCGTGGGCAAGATCGTCGTGATGCAGGTAACCGGTGCGGACGTGATCCACTCGTGGGCGATGCCTGCCTTTGGCGTCAAACAAGACGGCGTGCCCGGACGTCTGGCAGAGTTGTGGTTCAAGGCCGAGCGTGAAGGCGTCTATTTCGGCCAGTGTTCCGAACTGTGCGGCATCAACCACGCTTATATGCCGATCACCGTCAAGGTCGTGTCGGAAGAGGCCTATGCTGCATGGCTGGAAAAAGCCCGCGAAGAATTCGCGAGCCTGCCGATGCCGAAAAGCTTCCAGATCGCTTCGAAGTAAGCAAGTAAGCCAACAGGGCGGGGGCGTGATTCCCCGCCTTTCCTGACTTCACATGATACGTGAGAGCCAAATGACCGACATCAGCAGCCAGCCACAGGCCTTTGAGGCCGAAGCGTCCTTTGGCGATTATTTCGCGCTGATGAAGCCGCGCGTGATGCAGCTTGTCGTTTTTACCGCTTTGGTCGGCATGTTGGCGGCACCCAACGGGGTGAACCCGGTTGTCGGCTTTGCGTCGATCCTGTTTATCGCCATCGGGGCAGGGGCCTCGGGTGCGCTGAACATGTGGTGGGATGCCGACATTGACCACATCATGAAGCGCACAGCCAACCGCCCCATTCCCGCGGGCAAGGTCCAGCCGGGGGAGGCGCTGAGTATTGGCGTCGCGCTGTCGGGCCTTTCGGTGATGATGCTGGCGCTGTCCGCCAACTTTCTGGCCGCCGGTTTGCTGGCTTTCACGATCTTCTTTTATGCCGTGATCTATTCAATGTGGCTGAAACGCTCGACCCCGCAGAACATCGTGATCGGTGGCGCGGCGGGGGCCTTTCCGCCGGTGATTGGGTGGGTTGTGGCCACCGGGTCCATGTCGGTTGAGGCATGGCTGATGTTCGCGCTGATCTTTATCTGGACGCCGCCGCATTTCTGGGCGCTGGCGCTGTTCATGAAGTCGGATTACGACGATGCGGGCGTGCCGATGCTGACCGTGACGCACGGACGCCGGACCACGCGCAAACATATCCTGGCCTATACCGTTGTTCTGGCGGTTCTGGCTGTGGGCACCGCGTTCACGTCGATTGGCGGGCTGATTTATCTGACCACCGCCGTCATCCTGAACGCGCTGTTCCTGAAAGGGGCCGTTGCAATCTGGCGCCGTGACGAAGCGGATGCCGAAGCCGATGGCTATGCCGTTGAGAAGTCGTTCTTCAAGCTGTCGCTGCTGTATCTGTTCCTGCACTTCGGTGCGATCATGGCCGAGGCGCTGTTGCGCAGCTCGGGTATTGGAGGCTGGTGATGGCGATCAAGGCAGAACACGAGATTCATGGCCGCCGCCGTGGCCGCAACCTGGGCGTTGGCCTGTTGCTGGCAGGGTTTGTGGTGCTGGTGCTGGCGCTGACCTTTGCCAAGGTGACCAGCGGTGATTTTGAAGTGCCGCGCGCGGAGGCGTTGAAATGAAACGTCTTCAGGGGCCACAGCGTACCGTTGTTCAACTGGTCGGTGTTGTGCTGATCATGGGTGGTTTGTCGTGGGCATCGGTGCCGTTCTATAACTGGTTCTGCCGTGTAACCGGCTTTGGCGGCACGCCGGGGCAGGTTGCCGAGGGCGTGGATCACATTCTGGATCAGGAAATCACCATCCGGTTCGACGCTTCGGTCGACAGTGAAATGCCGTGGGAATTCAAGCCGGTCGAAACCAAGATGAAACTGCGCATCGGGGAAACGGCACTGGCCTTTTTCGAGGCATATAACCCAACCGACCACCCGATTGCGGGATCAGCCAGCTATAACGTGACGCCCTATTCGGCGGGCGGCTTTTTCAACAAGATCCAGTGCTTTTGCTTCAACGAGCAAATTCTGGCGCCCGGTGAACGGGTGCAGATGCCTGTGACTTTCTTCGTCGACCCCGAGATTGTCGATGACCGCGATGCAAAATACGTGCATACGATCACGCTGAGCTATACATTCTATGAAATTGATCTGCCCGAAGGCTATGCCGCCCTCGATGTGGACAGCAACGATACCAACCTGAACTGAGGGACTGAACATGGCCCATGCCAAGAACCATGACTATCACATTCTGGCTCCGTCGATCGAGCCGCTTCTGGCCGCTGTAGCTGCCTTCATCATGCTGTTTGGCGGCGTGCTTTGGATGCACGGCATCACACCTTATGTGTTCCTTGTCGGGTTCGCGGGCGTGCTTTACGTGATGTTCGCCTGGTGGTCCAAAGTGGTTGAAGAAAGCCATGTTGGCGATCACACCCCGGTCGTGCGCATCGGCCTGCGCTATGGCTTTATCCTGTTCATCATGTCCGAAGTCATGTTCTTTTCGGCCTGGTTCTGGTCGTTCTTCAAACATGCCCTCTATCCGATGGAGGAATATATTGGTTCGGGTTATACGCCCCCCTTCATCGTTCCGGTTGACGCGCTGCACCTGCCGCTGATCAACACGCTGGTCCTGCTGCTGTCGGGATGTGCCGTGACATGGGCGCACCACGCGCTGGTGCATGAAAACAACCGCAAGGATCTGGTGACCGGTCTGGCCATCTCGATCGTTCTGGGCATCGCCTTTACCGCTCTGCAAGCCTATGAATACGCGCACCTGCTGCACGAAGGCTGGGAATTCGGCGCTGACGAGTTCTATTCCAACTTCTTCATGGCCACTGGGTTTCACGGTTTTCACGTTATCATCGGGACCATCTTTCTGCTGGTCTGCCTGATCCGCGCGATGAAGGGGCACTTCACCCCAGAACGCCACGTCGGTTTCGAAGCGGCTGCATGGTACTGGCACTTCGTGGACGTTGTCTGGCTGTTCCTGTTCTTCGCCGTCTATATTTGGGGCGTGCCCAGCTAATCAGCCGGGTCTGGTTGCACATCGCCGGCAAATCCCTAAAACCCGAAAGGCGCGTGGTGAACCTCGCGCCTTTTGTCATTCCATCGGGCATCGAAAGACAGGATTGAAAGACGGGCATGGGACGTATTCTGTTTCTGATCGGTATCGGCTTGGGCGGCGCCGCTGTCCTGATTTCGCTGGGCGTGTGGCAGGTGCAGCGGCTGAGCTGGAAACAGGCCGTTCTGGCCGACATCACGGCCCGTATTTCAGCTGATTCTGTGGCATTGCCCGTCGATCCTGATCCTGTGGCTGACAAATACCTGCCCGTTGCCGTGACCGGCACCTACGACGATCAGGTGATTTATGTGCTGGTTAGCCAAAAGCAGATCGGCGCGGGGTACCGTGTGATCGCGCCAATGCTGACCGATGCGGGTCGTCGCGTGTTGATCGACCGGGGGTTCGTGCGGCTGGAAGAGCGTGATGCGGTCACTGCGCCCACAGGCGAGGTGACCGTAACGGGCAACCTGCACTGGCCCCAGGAAATCGACAGCTTTACGCCCGCGCCTGACCTGAAAGAGAACATCTGGTTCGCCCGTGACCTGCCCGCGATGGCGCAGGCCCTGAATGCGGAACCCCTGCTGGTGGTGGCCCGCGAAACGTCATTGCCGGACGGGCCTGTCACACCTTTGCCTGTGGACACCGCGGGCATTCCCAACGATCACTTGCAATACGCCATCACTTGGTTCTCGCTGGCCCTGATCTGGGCTGCGATGACCCTTGTTTTTGCCCTGCGCGGCAGCCGCCGCCGACCAGAAAGGCCCAACTTGTGAAATATATCTCGACCCGTGGCAAAGCGCCCGAGCTGACATTCGAAGACACCATGCTGACAGGTCTGGCCCGTGACGGCGGCCTGTATGTGCCGTCCGAGATCCCGACGCTTTCGCATGACGACATTGCCGCGATGGAAGGCCAAAGTTATGAAGAGATCGCCTTTCGCGTGATGCGCCCATTCGTGGGCGAAACCTTCAGCGACGAAGAATTCCGCGGCTGTATCGACCGCGCCTATGCCGGTTTCGGCCACGCCGCCCGCGCGCCACTGGTGCAACTGGATCAGGGACATTTCTTGCTGGAGCTGTTCCACGGCCCGACGCTGGCGTTCAAGGACTTTGCCATGCAACTGATCGGCCAGTTGTTCCAGACCGCCCTGACGCGGCGCGGTGAACGGGTGACCATCGTTGGCGCCACCAGCGGCGACACCGGCTCGGCCGCGATCGAGGCGTTTCGCGGGTTGGACAATGTCGATGTCTTCATCCTGTACCCGCATGGCCGCATTTCCGAAGTGCAGCGCCGCCAGATGACCACGCCCAGCGAAAGCAACGTGCACGCATTGGCCGTCGATGGCGACTTTGACGACTGTCAGGCGCGGCTGAAGGATATGTTCAACGATTTCGAATTCCGCGATGCGGTAAAACTGGCGGGCGTCAACAGCATCAACTGGGGCCGCGTGTTGGCGCAGGTGGTTTATTACTTTTCGTCCGCCGTGTCCGTCGGCGCGCCGCACCGCAAGGTCAGCTTTACCGTGCCCACTGGCAACTTTGGTGACATTTTCGCGGGCTACATTGCCAAACGCATGGGCCTGCCCATCGACCGGTTGGTGGTGGCGACCAACCAGAACGACATTCTGGACCGCTGCCTGAAAGGGCAGGGCTATCGCAAGGGCGATACCGTCCCGTCGATCAGCCCGTCGATGGACATTCAGGTGTCGTCCAACTTTGAACGCGCGCTGTTCGACGCGTATGGACGTGACGGCAAGGCCGTGGCGCAACTGATGGACGAGTTGAAAGACGGCGGTTTCGACGTGAGCCAGGGCGCGATGGAAGCTCTGCAAGAGAACTACGACAGCGGACGCGCCTCGGAATCCGAGACCAACGCCACCATCGCCGCCACACTGAAAAACAGCACTGAACTGCTGTGCCCGCATTCGGCTGTGGGTGTGAAAGTGGCCAATGAACACCGTGTGCAAGGCACGCCAATGATCACGCTGGCCACCGCCCATCCGGCAAAGTTCCCCGATGCGGTCGAGAAGGCCAGCGGCATCCATCCCCCCCTTCCCCCGCGCATGGAAGACCTCTATGAACGCGCCGAACGGGTGACGCGGGTGGCCAACGACCTTGCCGCGCTCAAGGACCATATCAAGGGACACATCGCACAGTGAGCTTGCAACAGCACCGCCTTGCCAACGGCTTTCGCATCGTGACCGAACACATGCCGGGGCTGGCCTCGGCGTCTATCGGGATCTGGGTGAATGCCGGTGGTCGGCATGAAACGCCCAAGCAGAACGGCATCGCGCATTTTCTGGAACACATGGCGTTCAAGGGCACGGCCAAACGCAGCGCCCTGCAAATCGCCGAGGCGATAGAAGACGTGGGCGGCTATATCAACGCCTACACCAGCCGCGAGGTCACCGCCTATTACGCGCGGGTGCTTGAGGCGGATGTGCCGCTGGCGCTGGACGTGATCGGGGACATCCTGCTGAACCCGTCCTTCGACAAGAACGAGATCGAGATCGAGCGTGGCGTGATCCTGCAAGAGATCGGTCAGGCGCTGGATACACCCGACGACGTGATCTTTGACTGGTTGCAGGCGCAGGCCTATCCCGAACAGCCCATCGGGCGCACCATCCTAGGCCCGACCGAACGGATCGAAGCATTCAGCCGCAAGGATCTGGCCAGGTTCGTGGCCCAGCATTACGGCCCCGAGGAAATGATTCTGTCGGCGGCAGGTGCAGTGGACCACGACAGTATCGTCAAACTGGCTGAAGAGATGTTCGGCGGTATGGTTCCGACGCCCGCCTTCAAACTGGCACCCGCAAAGTTCCGCGGCGGTGAAATGCGTCAGGTCAAAGATTTGGAACAAGCCCATTTTGCACTGGCGTTCGAAAGCCCTGGCTATCGTGACGAGGAGATTTATGTCGCGCAGATTTACGCAAGTGCCTTGGGCGGCGGCATGTCTTCGCGGCTGTTCCAGGAAGTGCGCGAAAACCGTGGCCTGTGCTATTCGATCTTTGCGCAGGCAGGGGCCTATGACGACACCGGCATGATGACCGTCTATGCGGGCACCAGCGGCGATCAGGTGGCTGAACTGTCGCAGATCACCATCGACGAGATGAAGCGTGCAGCCTCCGACATGAACCCTGCTGAAGTCGCCCGCGCCCGTGCCCAGATGAAAGCGGGATTGCTGATGGGACTGGAAAGCCCGTCCAGCCGGGCCGAACGTCTGGCGCGACTGGTGCAGATCTGGGACCGCGTGCCGCCGCTGGAAGAAACCATTGCGCGCATTGATGCGGTCACCACCGGCGACGTACGCGAGTTTGCGGAACATATCGCGGCCACCGCACCTGCGGCGCTGGCACTGTATGGGCCGGTTGATACAGCCCCGACGCTGGATGCCTTGCAGGAGCGTCGGGTCGCCTGATGTTGCTGTCCAAGCGGAAACTGCGGATCGAGACCGAGCGGTTGACGCTGCGGCCGCCGATCCATGCAGATTTCCGCCCCTGGGCCGCGTTGCGGGCGCATTCCAAAGACTACCTGACCCCGTGGGAACCCGGCTGGGCCGAGGATCATTTGTCGCGCAAGGCGTTTACCAACCGCGTGTACTGGGCGCAGCGGTCCATTTCCAACGGCTCGGCTTTGCCACTGTTCCTGATCCGTCGTTCGGACGAGGTGCTTGTGGGCGCGATCACCTTGGACAACATCCGGCGCGGGCCTGCGCAGGCCGGCACGCTGGGCTATTGGACGGGCCAGATGTTCGCGCGCAAGGGTTATATGCGCGAAGCCATCGAGGCGGTGGTACACTATGCCTTTACCCGTCAGGACCTTAGCCGGATCGAAGCGGCCTGCCTGCCCGAAAACGCCGCCTCGCGCGGGTTGCTGGAAAAGTCCGGTTTCAAATACGAGGGCGTCGCGCAGTCCTATCTGCAAATCGACGGCCGCTGGCGGACGCACGTTTTGTACGCATCCTTGCGCCACGACCGTCGCGGGCGCACTGACGCAGGATGACTTTGGCGCAGGATGCGCTAGACTAAGGGTCACAAGGATGGCCATCATGTTGATCCGACTGCTGACAGCTTTGACACTGATGACAGGGGCGGCGCAGGCCCAGGCCACGCGCACGCCCAGCCATTGCATCGCGTTGGCGGATGCCATTGACGGCGCGGCCTTCGTACAGACGGCCAGCTATGACGCCGATGTGCCGAACGAGACGGTGCTGATCCACTATATCGACCACGCCAGTTTTCTGATCCGCAGCCACGGCGGACTGAACATGGTCACCGATTTCACCGGCTACATCGGCAACGTGCCGATGATCCCCGACGTGGTCACGATGAACCACGCCCACGACACCCATTGGACAGCGTTTCCAGATCCGGCCATCGCCCACACACTGAACGGCTGGGGGCCGTTCGGTGTGGGGATCGACCATCACGTCGATCTGGGCGAAGTGCTGGTGCGCAATGTCTCGACTGACATCCGCAGCCAGTATGGTGGCAGCGAACCCAAGGGCAATTCGATCTTTGTGTTCGAGATGGCAGGCCTGTGCATCGGCCATCTGGGGCATTTGCACCACGAACCGGACGCCGCGCAATATGCGGCCATCGGGCGGCTGGACGTGGTGATGGCGCCGATTGACGGCGGCATGACGCTGGACCTGCCCACGATGACCCGCGTGTTGAAGCGGCTGAAGTCGTCGGTGGTGCTGCCGATGCATTGGTTCTCGGACTATACGCTGGATGATTTTCTGACGGGCATGGCGGATGAATTCGCGGTGGTCGAGGTGGGAGGCCCCGCCTTGCAGGTGTCGCGCGACCGCCTGCCGTCACGGCCCACCATCATGGTGCTGCGGCCCGAATGGTTGCGCCGCTAGGGGCTTGCCATTGCGCCGCTGTGGCAGGATGGTGCGGCCATGACATTGACCTCACTATCTGCCCAGACCGAAGCGCTGCTGACCGCAGCCTTGCCCGCCGACCGCTTTCGCCGCGCCGAAAGCCGCTATCTGGAAGAACCGCGCGGGCGGTATCAGGGGCAAGACACCCTTTTGGCCCTGCCGCGCAGCGCTGACGAGGTGGCTGTGATTGTGCGCCTGTGCGCCCAGCACCGCATCGGGATCGTCCCCTATGGTGGCGGCACGGGGCTGGTCGGCGGGCAGGTTGTCGTGGATGGCCCCGTGCCGCTGATCCTGTCGCTGGAGCGGATGAACGCGGTGCGCGCGGTCTACCCGGACGAAAACGTGGCGATTGTCGAGGCAGGTGTGATTTTGGCCGATGTGCAGGCGGCCGCAGCGCAGGCGGGTCGGTTGTTCCCGCTGTCGCTGGCCGCCGAAGGCACCGCGCGGATCGGTGGCAACCTGAGCACCAACGCAGGCGGCACTGGCGTGTTGCGCTATGGCAATGCGCGCGATCTGTGTCTGGGCTTGGAAGCGGTGTTGCCCGACGGCAGCATCTGGAACGGGCTAAGCCGTCTGCGCAAGGACAACACCGGTTACGATCTGCGCCACCTGCTGATCGGGGCCGAGGGCACGCTGGGCATCATCACCGCCGCTGCGCTGAAACTGTCGCCACGCCCCGCGCACAGCGGCACCGCGATGCTGGTGGTCGAAAGCCCTGCGGCGGCTTTGAAGCTGCTGACGTTGGGCCGCGAGTTGCTGGGCGACGCGATCAGCGCGTTCGAGCTGATGCACCGGCAAGGCATGGATTTTCTGGCCGAAAAGCTGCCCGACGTCCGCCGCCCGTGGGACACGCCGCCCGAATGGTGCGTGCTGGTCGAGGTCGGCCTGTCGGCGGGGCAGAACCCGACCGAGGCGTTGGAGACATTGTTTGTGGCAGGCGCCGAGCAGGCGCTGGTCAGCGACGGAATCATCGCCCAATCGCAAGCCCAGTCAGACGACTTCTGGTCCGTGCGCGAACACATCCCCGAAGCCAACCGGCGCATCGGCGCGATCAGCAGTCACGACATTTCGGTGCCGCTGGGTGCACTGGCCGAGTTCATCACCCAAGCCAATGCGCGCATCAAGGCCCTGGGCGACTTTCGCATCAACTGCTTTGGCCACGTCGGCGACGGAAATCTGCATTTCAACGTGTTTCCCGTGCAGGGCAACACCAAGGCAGACCATCTGGCCGAGCGGGACGGGATCAAACAGGCGGTGCACGATCTCGTGCACGAACTGGGTGGATCGGTCAGCGCCGAACACGGCATCGGGCGGCTGAAAGTGGGCGATCTGGAACGCTATGGCGATCCGGTCAAGCTGGCGGCAATGCGCGCGATCAAGGCGGCATTGGACCCGGCGGGGATCATGAACCCCGGCGCGGTGCTGCGCGGATAGGCTAGGGGCGCTGCCCCTCGGCGCCAGCGCGCCTCACCCCAGAGTTTTGCGGGCAATATGAAGGGGGCTCAGTCGCCTGCATAGGCGCACAGCGCCTGCACATCCATGCCCATCGCTTCCAGCTTGGCGCGGCCGCCCAGATCGGGCAGGTCGATGATAAAGCTGCACGAGATGATCTTGCCACCCAGACGCTCGATCAGCTTGATCCCCGCCTCGGCGGTGCCGCCGGTGGCCAGCAGGTCATCGACGATCAACACGGTTTCACCCGCCTGAATGGCGTCATCATGGATCTCCACCACCGCCTCGCCGTATTCCAGCGTATAGGCTTGTTCGATGGTCGCACCGGGCAGCTTGCCCTTTTTGCGGATCGGGACGAACCCCTTGGACAGTTGGTGCGCGATGGCACCACCCAGAATGAAACCGCGCGCTTCCAATCCCACGACCTTGTCGATTTGCAGGCCTGCATAGGGGTGCAGCATCTGGTCAATGGCCATGCGAAAGCCGCGCGGGTCGGCAAACAGCGTCGTGACATCGCGGAACATGATGCCCTCGTGCGGGAAATCGGGGATGGTGCGGATGTAATCTTGGACGGTTTTCATGGGGATTTCCGTTGTTAAGGGGATCAGCCCCAAAGTGGCGGTCTGTGGACCATAAGCCAGAAGATGGCGATCAGCGCAAGGAAGGCGGGCCATCCAAGGGCAAACCAGATGCGAAAGGCGCGGCGGGCGGCGTCCGGGACCGCAGTTGCGGCGGCGGTCAGATTGCGGATGCGGATTTGCAGGCCGACGACGGGCACCCACGCGACAAAGGCCGCGGCATAAAGCGCATAGGTCAGCAACAGCCACGGCTCGGTCAGGGGATAGCCCTGCAGATGGATCAGCCACAGGCCGGTCAGTGGCTGGATCAGCCCTGCGGGGGTTGTGAACAGCCAGTCGGCCACCACCACGCCCGATGCGGTGCGGTGAATTACCACCGGATTGTCACTGCGCATTGCCCAGACCATCTGGAACGCCGTGCCGATGCCGGTGCCGAACAGCACGGTGGACGACAGGATGTGCAACCATTTGGCGGTCAGGTAGGCGTCCATCAGCGTTCTCTTTCCACAATCGCGGCGATGCCGATCAGGGCCAGCAGCGGGACGTTCTTTAACAGACCTCCCAAGGGCAGCAACCATAACGCGGGGTTCAATGTGGTGAAGGCGACGGTATAGGCGGCAATCATCCCAAACTGCACAGCCGTCATCAGCCGCGGCCGCCAACCGCGCAGCAATGCGGCGGCGATGGCCAGATCGGCAAGGCCTCCGGCGCGTGCCGTCACGATCAAGAGTGTATCGGGTAGGGTGTCTGGCACCAGCGGCAAGAACTGTGCTGCGGGCAGGGTCAGGCCAATCAGACCCGAGGCCAGCCACATCGCCGCCAGCACCAGCCGCAGCACGGGGCGAATCAGGTACAGGCGTGCGTGCCACAGGTCTTGGGTGCCGCAGGGTTGGGCCAGCAGGATGTCCGAGAAGGCGCGGGGCTGCGGGCCCTCCGGCAGCGCGTGGGGGGCGTGCACGCCTTGGGACAGTTGGTCGACGGCGGTACGGGAAATCGGGCCCAAGCGCATGGCATCCCCCACGGTGCCCATCAGGCGGGCCAGCGGGCGGGGCATAGGCAGGGGGATCGCAGGGCGCAGACCCATCCAGCCGCGCAGGGCGCGCAGCATCTGCTTTTGCGTCACGGTCTCGGGGCCGCCCACCACATGCGGACCGGGCGCCGGCGGGGTTTCAAGGCTGTGCAGCGCAATCGCCGCCAGATCGTCGGCGTGGATCGGGTTGAACGGCTGGTCGCCCTTGCCCACCACCGGCGTCACCAAAGGCAATGCGGCCAGCGCGCGGGCCAGCGACGACCCTCCGTAAGAAGTTTGCCCCAGCACCAGCCCGGGGCGCAATATGGTGATGGTCTGGGGCGCTGCGGCCTCGCCGTCGCGGCGGTGGCGGGCAAAAGGGGTATCGGCCTCGATCCCGATGGCCGAGATCAGGACACCACGCGCACCGGGGTCCAAAGCGGCATAGACCGCCGCAGGGGCCGCCACATGAACAGCATGCAGGGTGGCATCAGGGCCGTTCAGCACACCGGCGGCGTTGATCACATGTACGCCCCCTGCCAGCACCGGCTGCCAGAACGCCGGGTCGTGCGTTGCCGGATCGGTCAGGTCCGCACGCAGGGTGTCGAACCCCATTTGCTTCAATGCTGCCGGATTGCGGGCGTGCGCCGTCACCTGCCAGCCCGCGCGGCGGGCGGCAAAGGCTATGTGGCGGCCGATAAATCCATCAGCGCCGAGGATCAGAACATGTCGGCGCATCTTGCAGACCTTTGGTTAGGACAAAACCCGACCGGCCACGGCATCCAGCTTGGCCACCAGCTCGGGGTCGCGGGCTTCGGGGGCGGTCATGATCGCGTATTCCAGCGCGCGGTCGCAGCCGTGCGGGCAGGGCGCGCGTTCGGCCCCCAACAGCGCGGGCAGGCGCGACACCAGATTGCGGCCCTTGTCGGCGTTGCCGGTCAGGGTGGCGATAATCTGTGTCACGTCCACTTCGCCATGGTCTGGATGCCAGCTGTCATAGTCGGTGATCATCGCAACCGAAGCATAGCAAAGCTCGGCCTCGCGGGCGAGTTTCGCCTCGGGCATGTTGGTCATGCCGATCACGTCCGCGCCCCAGCTTTCACGGTACATGCGGCTTTCGGCCAGGGTCGAGAACTGCGGCCCTTCCATCGCCAGATAGGTGCCACCACGATGCACGTTGATCCCCGCATCGCGCGCCGCTGTTTCGCAGGCGTCGGACAGGCGCGGGCAAGTGGGATGGGCGACGCTGACGTGGGCCACGCAGCCGGTGCCAAAAAACGTCTTGTCGCGGTTCACGGTGCGGTCGATGAACTGATCGACGATGACAAAATCACCGGGCGCCATTTCCTCGCGGAACGACCCGCAGGCGGACACGCTGATCACATCGGTGCAGCCGATCCGTTTCAGCGCGTCGATGTTGGCGCGGTAGGGGACCGAAGTGGGCGTGTGCACATGGCCGCGCCCGTGACGCGGCAGAAAGGCCATTTCGACACCGTCCAGCGTGCCGGTCAGGATCTGGTCCGACGGCTTGCCCCAGGGGGTTGCGACCTGCACCCATTTGGCGTCTTTCAGCCCGTCTATGTCATAAATGCCAGAGCCGCCGATGACGGCGATGCGGGTTGGGGTCATGGAAGCGGCCTTTGTTCAGGGGGTGCGATGGGCCGCAGACTAACGTGTCGGGGAGGGGCTGCAAGGGGGTGATGTACCTGCAACCAGCCTGACAGGTTCGGCCCCCGCTGCTTCACGTAGGCCTAGGGCGCCGGTGCTCTGCCCACCAAAGGCAACGTAAGGTCCGCAACCAGACCCTCGGCCCGCCAGTCAAAGGTCAGTGTGCCACCCGAAGCCCTGACCAGCGAGCTGATAATCTTCGAGCCGCTTTCGCGGGTTGGCTGGCTGACGGCGGGGCCGTTGCTTTCTTTCCAGCGCAGGTTCAGGGCCGCGGGATCGTTGGTGTCCCATGTCAGGTCGACGACACCCTGTTCAACGCTAAGACTGCCGTGTTTCACCGCATTTGTCGCAAGTTCGTGCAGCAAAAGCGTGATCACGGTCATGTATTGGTCGGGGACAATGACGGTTTCGCCGCTGACGCGGACCTGTTCTTCGCCCAGCGGCGCATAGGCGACCAAAAGCATCTTGGCCAGTTCGTCCAGATGCAGAACCTTGCGTTCGTCGTGGGAAAAGGTGGCAAAGTGGGCTTGGCCCAATGCGCGCAGACGTTCGGCAATCCGTTTGCTGTATTCGGCGGTATCGGTTGCCGACCGGCCTGTCATCTCGATCACGACGGTCATGACGTTGACGATGTTCTTCAACCGGTGCAGCAGCTCGTTGGTTTTAAGCGCGGCCATCTGGCGTTCTTTTTCCCGCGCGGTCGACACGTCCATCTGTGATCCGAAGTGGAAAATCAGGTTGCCAGCGTCGTCGAAGACGGGGCCAATCTGAAGGGCATTGATAAATTTCTCGCCCGACTTGCGATAGTTCACAATCTCGACCATCGCCACGCTGTCCGTGCGCAGGGCCTCTTGGATCTGCTTGACGCTTTCCTGTGTCGTCTCGGGGCCTTGAAGAAAACGGCAGTTCTTGCCGATAAAATCCTCTTCCGCATATCCGGTCAGATCGGCGAAGGCAGGATTGGCAAAGACGATGGGTTCGTCCGGTTTCGACGGATCGGTGATGCACAGCGGCAGACGGCTGTGCCGGATGGCATGGGCAAAAACAGCATTGCTGCGCAGGTTTTCGGCGGAAATAAGGGTCGAGGGCAGAATTTCAGAGTCGTCAGCTGACATTTAGCAGGTCCATAAAGTATAAGTAACACATTGCGACCAATGCCGCGCAGCACTCTAATATGATGCACCCGCGCAGGGAATCAAGCGACAGGACACTGTTCAGGTCCAAGGCGTGGAGCGGAATGCCGACGTCCACCGATGCAAAACAGGGTTCCCGTTGCGTCCCGGCGCCACCGCCGCCCCCGAAGTTGTGCAGGGCGAACCTTGCATTTTCCATTGCCCGCGGATTGTTCAAATCGTCGCGAAAGCTAAGAAAACAACCTGTGTTTGCTGTACCCAAACAGCATTGTCTCTGGCCCCTCGGCGCTGTTGCCGTTAGAGGGGGCCTTTAACATTGGCGACATATTCGCAGCGTACAGGACACCCATGGCTTTGATCTCGAACCTTATCCACACCCGTTTCGGCGATTTTCGCGTGTCGCCCGGCGACACCGTACTGGACGGGCGGCAGTGGAAGACCGAAATTCTATCGGGTCTGACCGTCGCCCTGGCACTGGTACCCGAGGCGGTGGCTTTTGCTTTTGTCGCAGGGGTGAATCCCCTGGTCGGGCTTTATGCGGCGTTTATCGTGGGGCTGATCACCGCGATCATGGGCGGGCGTCCGGGGATGATCTCGGGGGCCACGGGGGCGCTGGCGGTTGTGATGGTCGCCTTGGTGGCGCAGCACGGGGTCGAGTATCTTTTTGCCACGGTCGTCCTGATGGGGCTGTTCCAGATTTTTGCCGGCGTGATGCAATGGGGCAAGTTCATGCGGTTGGTGCCGCATCCGGTCATGCTGGGCTTTGTGAACGGGTTGGCGATCGTGATTTTCCTCGCGCAGATGAGCCAGTTCAAGGTGCCCGGCACCATGGTCGACACTGGCCACGGTGTCAGCGGCGGGGTCTGGCTTTCAGGTCCGCCATTGATGATCATGCTGGCGCTGGTCGCGGCCACAATGGCGATCATCTGGGTGACGCCGCGCCTGACACGGGCGATACCGGCGCCTTTGGCGGGTATCGGGATCGTGGCGGCTGTGGTCATCGGTTTTGGCCTGGACGTGCCGCGGGTCGGCGATCTGGCCAGCATCAAAGGCGGCTTTCCGTCGTTTCACATTCCGATGGTGCCGCTGAACTGGGAAACCTTTGAGATCATCCTGCCCTATGCGGTCATTCTGGCGGCCATCGGGCTGATCGAAAGCCTGCTGACACTGAACCTGGTGGGCGACATGACCGGCCAGCGCGGCGGGGCAAGCCAGGAGTGTATCGCCCAAGGCGTGGCCAACACCGTGACCGGCTTTTTCGGCGGCATGGGTGGCTGTGCGATGATCGGCCAGTCGATGATCAACGTCAAATCCGGCGGGCGCACGCGGGTCGCGGGGATCACGGCGGCGCTGTTCTTGCTGGCCTTTATCCTGGTTGGATCGAGCGTGATCGAGCTGATCCCGCTGGCCGCTCTTGTGG
Organism: Sulfitobacter sp.; assembly: GCA_034669925.1. Lineage (GTDB taxonomy): Bacteria > Pseudomonadota > Alphaproteobacteria > Rhodobacterales > Rhodobacteraceae > Pseudosulfitobacter. Next base: position 1,111,434 of record JAXMOM010000001.1, on the reverse strand, counting down.
GCGTGATGTTCATGGTGGTGATCGGGACCTTTGCGTGGAACTCGTTGATGATCCTGCGCAAGGTGCCCTTGATGGATGCCTTTGTGATCGTGCTGGTGACGGTCGTGACGGTGATGGAAGACCTCGCCGTGGCGGTGGTTGTCGGTGTGATCGTCAGTGCGCTGGCCTATGCGTGGAACAACGCGCGCCGCATCCATGCGCAGATCGAAAACGCATCTGACGGCTCCAAGATCTACAAGGTTCAGGGGCCGCTGTTCTTTGGGTCGACCGACGGGTTCATGGAGATGTTCGACGTGGAAACCGATCCGCTGAGCGTCACCGTGGACTTTGCCGGCAGCCGCGTGGTGGACCAGTCGGCCTTGCAGGCGATTGAGACGCTGGCGGGCAAATACGAAGAGTTGGGCAAACGCATCCAGTTGCGGCACCTGTCGCGCGACTGTCACGCGTTGCTGTCCAAGGCGGGGCATCTGGTGATCGACAGCGACGACGACCCTGATTATGCGGTTGCGGCCAACTATGGCGTGCGCACGGGGATTCTGGGCGGTCATTGAGCGCCGAAGCCGGTCAGGGGGCTGTCTGCCCCCCGGCGCTGACGCGCCGTCCCCCGAGGATATTTTCGGCCAAAAGAATATGGTTTGAAGATTGGAAAAGGCGGTCATCGGGGCCGCCTTTTGCTTGTCGGATCAGAAGAAAGTGAAGTTCACGTCGTCGGCCAGTTGAGCCGAGGTGACACCGACAACCAGCAAGGTGTTGTCGTCATATGTCAGCAAAGCGCCCTCTGCGGTGTCGATGATCGTGGACCCTTCGAGTACGTTGGCATCGACGCTGAGGAAGTCGACGCCCAGTTCGTAGTCATAGATGATGTCCGCGTCGCCCGACGAGACCGCGCTGCTGAAGACAAAGGTGTCGGCGCCATCCGCGCCGCGCAGTTTGTCATCACCCGAACCGCCGTCCAGCGTGTCATTGCCCGCGCCGCCGTTCAGGTTGTCGCGTCCTTTGCCGCCGGACAGGTCGTCGTCGCCCGTGCCGCCGCGCAGCAGGTCGCGGCCCTTGGACCCTTTAATCTCGTCGTCGCCCTTGTCACCGTACAGGCGGTCGTTGCCATTCCCGCCATCAATGGTGTCGCTGCCTGCACCGCCAAAGACGGTGTCCTTGCCGTCAGACGCGAACAGGTCATCGGCGCCGCCGCGCAGGTCAAAGTAATCGTCACCCGTCAGGTGGATTTTAACGTCGTCTTTGCTGCGCGTTTTGGATGTCAGGATGTCATCGTTGTCATTTGCATAGATGGTCCAGTCGCGATTCAGCAGCAGGTTTTCCACTGAGTCATTGGTAAAGCCGTTCTCTTCTTGCTCGAACGCGCTTTGCATTTCCGTAACGGTCAGATTGACGTCGTCCCAGGTCAGCACGTCACCGTTGGTAAAGTTGTAGACCATTTGGTCCATATCCCCGTAGACGTTGTCGCCGTTCATGGAGAAGTTCGTGCCGTTGATCGTGATCGTCCCAAATGCCGTCGTGACGATCAGCTGCGTCGCGCTGAACCCGGTGATTTCGGAGCCGTCTGCATAGAGGTCGTCGATGATCTCGAAGAATGTGGTCGCGACGTTGTTGATCTCCGAAGAGAGCGTCAATGTGGACATGCCCAAGCCTTTGTAAAATGTGTGAATGTTCTAGCAAAATAGGTAGGCAACAGCGGGGGCATCAATCAATATATGGTCAATGCACAGAACCGCGCCAAAGTGTTGCGCCATTGCACATTGGGCAGGGCGGCATTGGCGACCCCGCCGGGGCCGCCTTTGCCGTGAAAATCACAAGATTTGCAGGTTGGGATCTTCGTTCAGCTGGTCTGCTGTTACGCCAACGACCAGAATCTCATTGTCCTCATAGGCAATTACCGCGCCATCAAGCGTGTCGGTGATTGTCACGGATCCGGGATCGCTTGCGTCAAGGATGAGGACATCGGTTCCCAGCTCATAGTCATAGATGATGTCTGAATCACCCGAGGACACGGCACTGTTGAACACAAACGTATCCGCACCGTTCGAGCCGCGCAGTTTGTCATCACCCGAACCGCCATCCAGCGTGTCATTGCCCGCTCCGCCGTTCAGGTTGTCGCGTCCTTTGCCGCCATTGAGGTCGTCGTCGCCAGTGCCGCCACGCAGCAGGTCGCGGCCCTTGGACCCTCTAATCTCGTCGTCGCCCTTGTCACCGTACAGGCGGTCGTTGTCATTCCCGCCGTCGATGGTGTCGCTGCCAGCGCCGCCAAAGACCGTGTCTTTGCCGTCAGACGCGAACAGATCATCGGCGCCGCCGCGCAGGTCAAAGTAGTTGTCGCCGGTCAAGTGAAGCTTGATTCCGTCGGCGCCGGTGGTTTTTGAATTCAGGATATCGTCATTGTCGTTGAACGTTATGTCCCAGCCCAACGGCAACAGCAGGTTTTCGACGGCGTCGATCTGCGGTGACACAGGGTCTTCCTCGGCGTCGTAGGCGGCGACGATGTCTTGCACAAGCAGACCGATGTCAGTCCAGTCTATCGTTTCCCCGTTGGTAAAGGCAAAGCTCATCGAGTCCAGATTGCCGAAATATCCCGAGCCATTCGCGCCGAACCCTGTGCCGTTCAGTGTTATGACCGCTGAAGCCGTGTTGATCGTAACCTGGGTGGTGCTAAAGCCGGTCACCGTGCCGTCAAGAAAAGCATCGTCAAGCGCACCGTAGAACACACTGGCAAGGCTGGTAATGCCGTCGGAAATCACGAGTTGGGTCATGCAAAGAACTCCATTGGATTAATGTATATGGGCAAAGCCCGAAATGACCGGCCCATATGTCTGGCCGGATGGTATCAAAATGGCAGCCCTTAAAATGACCGGCTAAAATGGCGGCCAAAGCGATGGGGTCCATGCGCTCGTTTGTTCATGCAGAAGCCTGCAAGACCAAAGGCCGCGGGGTCAAGCAACAGTGCCTTTGAAGTGCCTCAAAGGGGGTATTTTCAACTTCTGGATGTGTTTTGTAGCGCGCGCCCCCAACGTGGTTCAATCGTCGGGGCGGGTCAGCTCGAACAGATCCTTGATCACGGTGTAGTCGCGATAGCCCAGACGGGACAGCGGTTGATAGGTGGTGATGTCGAACCGTCCGTCCACGATGGTGTCGTCGCGCATGTGTACTCCGGTGACTTCGCCAAAGACGACATAGTTGGATGCGCCTTCGATCTGCACGATCTGGGTGACCTTGCATTCCAGCGCCGCAGGTGCGCCGCCGACGCGTGGGCAATCGATGGTCTCGCAGCGTTCGGCGGTGATACCGGCCTTGGCGAACTCGTCGGTGCCCTTGGGAAATGTGGCCGATGATGCGTTCATCGCATCGCGCGCGGCGGCTTCGACGATGTTGACGCAGAACACGCCGGTTTCGCGGATGTTGGCGACGCTGTCCTTGGTGTTGTCCTGATCGTCCTTGACGCCGGTCGAGGCAAACATGACCTGTGGCGGCACGTAGGCCACGCCGTTGAAGAACGAATAAGGGGCCAGATTGGGCGTGCCGTCCGCATCCTGCGTCGAGATCCAGCCGATGGGGCGGGGGGTGACGATGGCGTTGAACGGGTTGTGCGGCAGCGGGTGTCCGTCGGCGGGGCGGTAAAACATGTGCGTGGCCTTTCAGTTCGGTTTGGCAAAGGGTTAGCTGCATGATAGGGCAAAGGCCAGACGGAACCAGCCAAGTAAGACCTGCCGCCGATGTACGCCCTGACGCCCGAGACCCGCGATGATTGGTGGGAAGTCGAAGCTTTGTACGACCTGTGCTTTGCGCCGGGCCGCGAGGCGCTGTCGTCCTATCGTTTGCGCGACGGTATCCCACCGGTTGCCGGGCTAAGCCACGTGGCGCGCGACCGTGACGGCATTGTGGGCGGTGCCATCCGCTATTGGCCCGTGCGTGTGGCCGGGGCGGATGTGCTGCTGCTGGGCCCCGTTGCCGTGCACCCGACGCGGCAGGGCGAGGGGCTGGGCGGTCTGTTGATGCATGTGTCGCTGCAAGTGGCTGCCGAAATGGGCTGGGCGCGGGTGATGCTGGTGGGCGATGCGCCCTATTACCAGCGCTTCGGTTTTACCCGTCTGGATCATGTGGTCATGCCGCCGCCCACCAACCCCGAACGGGTGCTTGGCCGTGCGCTGGTGGCAGGGGCCTGGGACGGGATCGAGGGCGATGTCAGGCGCTGGGACGCTGTCGGCTGATCGTCGGCATTGATTTTTGCGCAATCCGCACCGATCTATCAGTGCAGGAGGACTGCACATGAACGAAGTGACCTTTCCTGAACACACCGGACTGGCTGTACTGAACCTGGAGGCCGAACTGGACCGGCTTGCCGCGCGCTATCGCAAGGCGGGCGGCTTGGGCATTGATTTGCTGAACGCCATCGGTGCGCGTGCCGACGGGTTGCTGGGGCGGTTGCCCGGCGATGTGCGGCAGCGGCTGGAAGGGGCGACCGTAACGGCGTTGACCCAGGCGATGAAAGCGGCCAGCGGATCGCGCAAGATGGTCAAGGACCAGTCTAATTGGGTGAACCGCACGGTCAGCGCCGCGATGGGCGCGGCTGGCGGTTTTGGCGGTCTGCCTACGGCGCTGGCCGAGCTGCCGGTGACCACCACGCTGTTGTTGCGCGTGATCGAGGGCGAGGCGCACAAGCTGGGCTTTGACACCAGCGCCGATAACGTGCGGTTCGACTGCGTGCAGGTCTTTGCCGCTGCGGGGCCGCTTGCCGAAGATGACGGGGCGGACATCGGGTTTTTGTCCGCGCGCGTGGCGCTGAGCGGGGCCGCGATGCAGACGCTGATTGCCCGGGTTGCGCCCAAGCTGGCGGTGGTCTTGGGGCAGAAACTGGCGGCGCAGACGGTGCCGGTTCTGGGTGCTGTGGCGGGGGCTGCGGTGAACTACGCCTACACCAGCTATTATGCCGAGATGGCGCATATCCATTTCGCGCTGCGCAAGCTGGCGATTGATGCCGACACCCCGCGTGAGGTGTTGGTGGCCAAGTTGAAAGAACGTCTTGAGCGGGGCAAGGGCGTCAGGGTTTGACCCTTAAGGCAGGTGATGCCCGATAGACGACTGCGCCACCGATGTTGCCTTGAGCACGGCAAAGCAGTTCATGCCCACACGCAGCCCAAGATCCCGCGCTGACCGTGCGGTGATCCGCGCCAGCAGGGCGTCGCCTGCGGCGTCCAGCGCGATGGCGGCCCCCGGCCCGTCGCCCATCTGCACGGCCGTCACCGTCACCGGCAGGATATTGACCGAGCTGAGGCCCGTGGGCCGCGCGCGTGCGACAATCACGTCTCCCGCCCGAATGCGCACCCGAATGCTGTCGCCCACATGGGCCTGCACTCCGGGCAAATAAATATCACCCGCCGCGATGCGCAACGTGGTCAGCCCGTCGTCGGCGTGATGGGTCACCGTGGCGTCGATCACCGCCCCCGCCTCGCGCACGCCCAGCAGAGGCACCAGCGCAGGATCGGAAAGCAGCGCGCGGATCGGTCCCGCCGCATGGACCGCGCCATCTGACAGCAGCACCAGCGTATCGGCCAGTCGCGCAATTTCGTCCAGCGCGTGCGAAACGTAGAGAATGGGCAGGCTGTACGCAGTCTTGAGCCGCTCCAGATAGGGCAGGATGTCGGCCTTGCGCGACGCATCGAGAGCTGCCAGCGGTTCGTCCATCAACAGCATCTCGGGGCGCGACAGCAAGGCGCGGCCAATCGCGACGCGCTGAGTTTCGCCACCGGACAGATGGCGCGGACGGCGGTCCAGCAGGGTGCCAAGGCCCAGCAGTTCGATCACATCGTCGCGTGACATGGCGGTGCCGCCAGCGGGCGCATACCGCGTGCCATAGTCCAGATTGCCCGCCACGCTCAGATGCGGAAACAGCCGCGCGTCCTGAAAGACATAGCCCAATCGGCGCTGGTGCGGCGGCAGGCATGTGCCCGCGTTCCGGTCCAACAGCACGCGCCCCTTCAGCGTGATCCGTCCCGCATCAGGACGCAGCAGCCCTGCCACGGCGTTCACCAGGGTCGTCTTGCCGGCGCCCGAGCGTCCGAACAGGGCCGTGACACCCGCAGGTGCCTGGAACGCGGCGTTCAGGGTGAAGCCGTCGAAGCGGTGGCAGATGTCGACGCTCAGGCTCATGTGGCACCGATCCGCGCGGCGATGCGCCGTGACAGCCATTCGGACACCACCACCGCCGCCACAGCGATGGCACAGGCGATCAGGGTCAGTTGTGCGGCGCGGGCCTCGCCCCCCGGGACTTGCAGATAGCTGTAGATGGCGGAGGGCAGGGTTTGCGTCTGGCCGGGAATGGCGGCGACAAAGGTGATGGTCGCGCCGAATTCGCCCAAGGCCTTGGCAAAACCCATGACCGCGCCCGCGAGGATGCCCGGTGCGATCAGCGGGAGGGTGACGGTTGCGAAAACGGCATAACGCGGGGCACCCAGCGTGGCGGCGGCGGCCTCTATGCGCGGGTCCACCGCCTCGATCGCCAACCGCATGGCGCGCACCATCAGCGGAAACCCCATGACCATCGCAGCCAGCACAGCACCGGTCCAGCGAAACGCCAGAACCAGCCCCAGCGTCTGCTCAAGAAACCGGCCCAGGGGTGCCGTGCGGCCAAAGGACAACAACAGCAAATAGCCGGTGACCACAGGTGGCAGCACCAGCGGCAGGTGAATTGCGGCGCTTAGCAGGTCCTTGCCCCGAAAATCACGCCGTGCCAGCAGCCACGCACAGCACAACGCCAGCGGCAGCCCGATCAACGTCGCAGTGCCCGAAACCAGCAGTGACAGCCGCAATGCTTCGTATCCGGCGGCGTCCATCAGGGCAGGCCAAAGCCGTGTTTCTTGAAAATCTCGGCGGCTTGTGGGCTGCGCAGAATGTCCATGAACCGCGCGCCTTCGGGGCTGAGCGCTGCCGCCGGATAGGTGATTGGCGGGTGCTGGTCGTCGGGGATTTGCCACAGCACCGTGACCTTGGGGTCCGCCAGCGCGTCCGAGCCATAGACCACACCCAACGGCGCATCGCCGCGTGCGACCAGCGCCAGCGCGGCGCGGACGTTCTCGACCTCGGCCAGATGCGGCACAAGCCTGTCCCACGCGCCGATATGTTCCAGCCACGCGCGGGCATAAATGCCCGCAGGCACCGCCTGACGCTGGCCGATGGCAAGCCGCCTGTCACCAAGGCGTGCCAGCAGGGCGTCGGCGTCTGGATCGGGCAGGGCGGGGCCATCGTTGCCGATCAGCACCAGCGTGTTGGTCAACAGCGTCACCGGCAGGTCGGCGGCGACGACACCCTGATCTTGCAGCCAGACCATCCACTGCGGATTGGCCAGCACAACCACGTCCGCAGGTGCGCCCTGGGCCACCTGCCGTGCCATTGCACCAGATCCGCCATATGAAATCGCGACCGGCGTGTCGCTGAGGGCGGCAACCTCGTCCAATGCGCCGCGCAGGCTGGCAGCGGCAAAGACTGTCAAGTCGCGCGCCAGAGCGGGCGCGCTGACGGCGCAGATCAGCGTCGCAGCCAAGACCATGATTTTACGAACAGCTTTTCCCATCAAACAGCAGTATTTACCCGCTGCCACGCGGCCACAAGCCCCTTCTTCTCAGCGGGGCTGTTGCGAAAACTCCGTTTTCTTTACTAAAACTTCGTAAAAAATTGGCTAGTGTCTGGCATCGCCCTAAAATCAATGCATTGTAAAAGCTAGTGCGTTGTATTTGTACCAATCGCTTCGAGGATTTCGATGACCGCTCCGATGATCAAGCAACTGCCCATCACGGTGAACAGTGCGCGCAAAACCGATGTGCGCACCCAGTTTGCCGCGCTGTGCTGGCGCGTGATGGACGGAAAGGTGCAGGTGTTGCTGATCACATCGCGCGGGTCGGGCCGTTGGATCGTGCCCAAGGGCTGGCCGATGGACGGCCAAACGCCGGGCGAGGCGGCGCTGACCGAAGCCTGGGAAGAGGCGGGCGTTTTGGGCAAGGTCGACTGGCGACCCGTGGGGCTGTATTCCTATAGCAAGTCGGTCGATGATGAGAGCGATATGCCCTGCGTCGCAATGGTTTACCCCGTGCGGGTCAAGTCGCTGGCCAAGAATTTCCCCGAAGCGATGGAACGCAAACGTCGCTGGGTGGGTCGCAAGAAAGCCGCGCGTTTGGTCGAGGAACCGGAACTGGCCCAGATTATTCGGGACTTCGACCCCAAGATTTTGACCTAAGAGCCAGACACGGCCCCCTTCCGCTTGACGGGGCGGCATTCGTGTATATCTCGGATGTGTCGTCCGCCGTTGGAGCAATCATGATCCGCTATGCTTTGAAATGTGATCGGGGCCATGCCTTTGAAAGCTGGTTCAAATCCGCAGAAGCGTTTGACGCCCTGCGCGGCGCGGGTCATGTGAATTGCGCCGTGTGTGGCAGCGCATCGGTGGACAAGGCCGTGATGGCGCCGCGTGTATCGTCGGCCCGTGATGCCGCCGCCACAGCCGAAGCAGAGGCCGCGCGCGACGCCAAGGCCGCCGAGGTCAAGGCCGCACTGGCGCAGATGCGCAAACACGTTGAAACGCATTCGACCTACGTCGGCGGCAACTTTGCCCGCGAGGCGCGCGCGATGCATCTGGGCGACGCCCCCGAACGCGCCATCCACGGCGAGGCAAGGCCCGAGGAGGCCAAAGCGTTGATCGAAGATGGCGTGCCGGTGATGCCGCTGCCCTTCCTACCCAAATCAAAGGTGAACTGACTTATGAGAATTGTGATTTCGGGTGCCACACGTGGCATCGGTGCGGGCCTTGCCGCGCGGTATCGGACCGAGGGCCACCATGTGACAGGCACGGGACGGTCGTCTGACGCCGACGTGACCATGGATGTGACCCAGCCTGGGGACTTTGCAAAGCTGGCAGCGGCCCTGGGAGAGGACCCTGTTGATCTGCTGGTGTGCAATGCAGGCGTCTATATGGACAAAGATCAGGATATGGACAGCGGCTATCCTGCGGATATGTGGGCCAACGGTTTCGCGGCCAATGTGACGGGCGTGTTCCAGACGGTGCAGACTCTGCTGCCGAACCTGCGGGCGGCCAAGGGCAAGATCGCCATTATTGCCAGCCAGATGGGGTCAGACACCCGCGCGCCCGGTGGCAGCTATATCTACCGTGCGTCCAAAGCGGCGGCGCTGAACCTGGGGCGCAATCTGGCGGCGGACCTTCAGCCCGAGGGGATTGCCGTGGGCATCTACCATCCGGGTTGGGTGCAGACAGAAATGGGCGGCAGCGGTGCTTTGATCACTGTTGATGAAAGTGTTGCGGGTCTGAGCGCGCGGTTTGCTGATCTGGACATTGGATCGACCGGGTCGTTCCTGACCTATGACGGGCAGGTCCATCCGTTCTGACCGTCTGCGGCAAGCGTGGTTTGGGGGCTGTCTGCCCCCCTACGCTGGCGCGCCGTCCCCCGAGGATTTATGGAACCACAGAAGTGGAATGGGCATTCGGTGCCTTGACGCTTGTCATTGGTGTTCGCGGCGCGTAGGGAAGCCTCGGATTTTGAGGTGAGGACATCATGCCCGTTCTGGTGATGAAATTTGGCGGCACATCCGTGGCCACCCTTGACCGCATCCGCCGTGCCGCGAAACGCGTGGGCGTGGAAGTGGCCAAAGGCTATGATGTGATCGTGATTGTCTCGGCAATGTCGGGCAAGACCAACGAGCTGGTCGGCTGGGTCAACGAAACCTCGCCGATGTATGACGCGCGCGAATATGATGCGGTCGTGTCCAGCGGCGAGAATGTGACTGCCGGTCTGATGGCGTTGACCTTGCAGGAAATGGACGTGCCCGCGCGGTCCTGGCAGGGCTGGCAGGTGCCGGTGAAAACCACCAGCGCCCATTCGTCGGCGCGGATCGAGGAAATTCCCAGCGACAACATCATGGCCAAGTTCAAAGAAGGTATGCGCGTGGCCGTGGTCGCAGGCTTTCAGGGCGTCAGCCCCGAGGGGCGCATTACCACGCTGGGCCGTGGTGGCAGTGACACCACCGCTGTCGCTTTTGCGGCAGCTTTCAATGCCGAACGCTGCGATATTTATACTGACGTGGACGGGGTTTACACCACCGATCCGCGGGTCAGCGCCAAGGCGCGCAAACTGGACAAGATCGCGTTCGAAGAGATGCTGGAGCTGGCATCGCTGGGCGCAAAAGTGTTGCAAACCCGCTCGGTCGAGCTGGCGATGCGGTATAAGGTCAAGCTGCGCGTGCTTAGCAGTTTCGAGGAACAATCGGACACAGCCGGTACGCTGGTCTGTGACGAGGAGGAAATCATGGAAAGCAATGTTGTAGCCGGTGTCGCATTCAGCCGCGACGAAGCGAAAATGACCCTTGTGTCGGTGGCCGACCGCCCCGGCATCGCCGCCACAATCTTTACCGCGCTGAGCGAAGCGGGCGTGAACGTGGACATGATCGTGCAGAACATCGCCGAAGAGGGCCGCACAGACATGACGTGGTCGTGCCCCAACGATCAGGTCAAACGCGCCGAAAAGGCGATGGAAGAGGCCAAGCAGTCCGGCGTGATCAATTTCGACGAGATGATCGCCGATTTGGACGTGGCAAAGGTCAGCGTCGTTGGCATCGGTATGCGCAGCCACACCGGTGTGGCTGCCAAGATGTTCCGCGTGCTGTCCAACGAGGGCATCAACATCAAGGTCATCACCACATCCGAGATCAAGATCAGCGTGCTGATCGACCGCAAGTACATGGAACTGGCGGTTCAGGCGCTGCACGACGCATTTGAGCTGGAAAAAGCCGCTTAATCTCAGGGCGCTACGCCTTGGCCCGCCCGCACTTAGGGCAGTCCTTGCGACATTCCGCAAAGGCATGTGGCAAATCCGCGGCTGGTGCGCAAAACCCGTTTCTTCTTGGCGTTCGGTATGATCTAAGTTGATACCGGACACCAAGGGGGGCGCCAGAATGACAGAGCGCACGGACACCGAGAGCCGAAAATTGTTGGGTCGGTTGCGCGACGAGTTGGCGCAAGATGCACCCGGGCAGACACGGCTTGACAAGATCACCGCGCTGATCGCGTCGTCGATGGGCTGCGAAGTGTGTTCGATCTATCTATTTCGCGATCAGGACACGCTGGAACTGTGCGCCACCGAAGGGCTGAAGCCCGAGGCCGTCCACCAGACACGCATGCGCCTGGGCGAGGGCCTTGTGGGCCGTGTGGCGCAACGTCGTCAGGTGGTGAACACCGCCAACGCCCCCAAAGCCAGCGGTTTCCGTTTCATGCCCGAGACCGGCGAAGAGGTTTATTCAAGTTTTCTGGGGATTCCCGTGCAGCGCCTGGGCGAGGCGCTGGGCGTTCTGGTCGTGCAATCCAAGGACGCGCGCGAATTTTCTTCGGACGAAGTTTATGCGCTGGAAGTGGTCGCGATGGTCTTGGCCGAGATGACCGAACTGGGCGCTTTCGTCGGCGAGGGTGCCGCGATGTCGGCCCGCCACAGCCATCCGGTGATGATCAAGGGAACGACCGGCCAAGAGGGCGTGGCCGAGGGGCACATCTGGCTGCACGAGCCGCGCGTGGTCGTGGTGAACCCCATTGCCGACGATCCGCAGCGCGAAATGGAGCGTCTGAACGTCGCCGTGGACGAATTGCGCATCGGCGTGGACAAAATGCTGAGCCTTGCGGGGCCTGATCAGGAACAGCGGCAGGTTCTGGAAGCCTACCGGATGTTCGCCAACTCCAAAAGCTGGATGCGGCGGATGGAAGAGGACATCGGCCGTGGTCTTAGCGCCGAGGCGGCGGTGGAGAAAGAACAGTCGCTCGCGCGTGCGCGGGTGGGCCAAGCCTCGGACGGGTATCTGCGGGAACGGCTGAGCGATCTGGACGATCTGTCGAACCGTTTGCTGCGCATTCTGACCGGGCAAGGGCAGGACACCGGCGCGGAAATGCCGCCCGATCCGATCCTTGTTGCCCGCAACATCGGGCCGGGCGAATTGCTGGACTATGGCCGCAGGCTGAAAGGGATTGTGCTTGAAGCAGGCTCGGTCGGCAGCCATGCGGCCATCGTGGCACGTGCGCTGGCGATCCCGCTGGTCGTCCATGCAAAGGGGATCACAACCGAGGCGTTGAACGGCGATCCGGTGATGGTGGATGGGGATCAGGGCATCGTGCACCTGCGGCCCGACGACAACGTGGTATCGGCCTTTCGCGACAAGATCGCGATGCAGGCCGAGGCGCTGGAACGGTACGCGTCGATCCGCGATAAACCTGCCGAAACCCTGTGCGGTGCCAAGATTGATTTGATGATGAACGCAGGGCTGATGGCCGATCTGCCGTCTTTGCCGTCTTCGGGGGCCGAGGGGGTGGGGCTGTTCCGCACCGAGTTGCAGTTTCTTGTGCGCAACCAGATGCCCAAACGGTCCGAGTTGAGCGCGCTGTATGCCCGTGTCATGGATGCGGCACAGGGTAAGCCGGTTGTCTTCCGCACGCTGGATATCGGGTCGGACAAGGTCCTGACCTACATGAAACCCAACGACGAGCCGAATCCGGCGATGGGCTGGCGGGCGATACGCGTGGGGTTGGATAAACCCGGCATTCTGCGGATGCAGTTGCAGGCGCTGATGCGGGCGGCGAATGGCCGACCTTTGTACGTGATGTTCCCCTTTGTGGCGCAGTACGAAGAGTACACGCAGGCCCGTGACGAGGTGAACAAGGCGCTGGAGCGCGAACGGCGTCTGGGGCATCCGTTGCCGTCAAAGATCGAAGTTGGCGCGATGCTTGAAACACCGTCGCTGGGGTTTGCGCCGCGCAAGTTCTTCGAAGAGGTCGATTTCATCTCTATCGGTGGCAACGACCTGAAACAGTTCTTCTTTGCCGCCGACCGCGAGAACGAGCGGGTGCGGCGGCGCTATGACACGCTGAACGTCAGTTTCCTAAGCTTTCTTGAACAGATCGTCGAGCGATGCGCGGCATCCAACACACCGGTGTCGTTCTGTGGCGAGGACGCGGGCCGTCCGGTCGAGGCGCTGTGTCTGGCGGCCATCGGCCTGCGGCGTCTGTCGATGCGCCCTGCGTCAATCGGGCCCGTAAAGTCGTTGCTGCGCCGGTCGAACCTTGAGGAATTGCGCAAGGTGATTGCGGACACCCGCCACCGTGGTGCGATGTCTGTGCGCCCGGCAGTGATGGAGTGGCTGCGCGGGCAGTGAAAAGGTTCGAAATTGCTGAATGATTGTAAGGTTTAGGTTTCAGTATTTCTACATTTTTTCCGACTGATTTGGCTGGAGTTGCAGAGAAATTGTTTTATTGCGACTTTATCGACTTTCATCCACAGTTCGGTAACTTGCCTTGGTTTGGCCCGGCGGATCGGCGGAAATCATCGGAAAATCACTGTTTCTTCACTCTGTGGCGCGGGTTGCCTTTAATCTGCGTGACGCCGCTTGCATAGGTGTCAAATTTACCGGCCTAATATTCATCACTGTGGATAAGTTTCGAGGGGGTTCTTGCTTATTTTCAAGCTCCTGCCGTGCTTAGCTCATGTCTGGAAAGGCGTTATCCACAGGTCAATGCAGCCTGTTTTATCGGCTAAACCAGGATGTTTTTATCAGATTTTTCCAAAGGTGATGTTCCTCAGACTGTGTTATCCACCTGCATTCTGGGGTTCAAAGGAAGTTGAGAATCTTTTGGTAAAGGCATGATTCTAAAAGAATAAAGTTTAAAGCGTGCATATAAAACAATGTTTCCTCGGGGCATCTGCGCCAAACCTGCCTGTTCAAACTAACCAAGTGATATCAATAGATTGCAACGATACCTCAATGTTGCTTCATATCAGTTGTCTTCCCCCACATCATGGATTTAGCATGATGGTAGGACGCTGCTTTGATCGGTGACGAGGGCGCCATGAAAGGACCACAGATGACATCTCTTGCGACTTTCCATGACCTTGCGGACGCGTCGGTGTTCATCACTGGCGGCGGGTCGGGCATTGGTGCGGCGCTGACCGAGGGGTTCCTTGAGCAGGGGGCCAAAGTGGCATTCGTTCAGCGGTCTGATGCCGGTGATTTGGTGGCTGAAATGTCTGGCAGGTATGAACACGATCCGCTGTTCCTGAGGTGTGACATCACGGATATTGCAGCGTTGAAGGACGCGATTCAGGCTGCGGCGCAGGCCCACGGGCCGATCACGCGGCTGGTGAACAATGCCGCCAATGATACACGCCAGTCTATCGCGGACACGACGGTGGAAGATTGGGACGCCTGCCAGAACGTCAACCTGCGCCCGCAGTTCTTTGCAGCGCAAGCCGCCGCGCCGATGATGAAGGCGGCAGGTTACGGTTCCATCGTGAACTTTTCATCAATATCTTACATGATGGGTATGGCTGGCATGGCGGGCTATGTCACGGCCAAGGCTGCGGTCACCGGCCTGACCCGTGCCTTGGCGCGTGAGCTTGGACCCGATCAGATCCGTGTGAACGCAGTGATGCCGGGCTGGGTTCTGACCCGTCGGCAGATGGATCTGTGGGCCACGCCCGAGGATCTGGCCGCGCATCTGCAACGGCAATGCCTGCCCGAACATCTGGCACCGCGCGACATTGTTGATGCGGTGTTGTTCCTGTCGTCGCAGACCAGCCGGATGATGACGGGTCAGGCGATGGTTGTTGATGGCGGCGTGGCGGTGTCGGGATGACCGTGGACTGGATCGCGGTTGACTGGGGCACCACCCATATGCGGCTGTGGCTGATGACCGACGACGGTCAGGTGCTGGACGCGCGCCACAGCGATCGCGGCATGGGCACGCTGACCTCGCAAGACTACGAGGCGGTGCTTTTGGCACTGTGCGAGGATGCTTTGGGGACGATACCGGTGCCTGTGGTCATCTGTGGCATGGCCGGCGCGCGGCAGGGCTGGGCCGAGGCGCCCTATGCGTCTGTGCCCTGCGCTCCGCCTGACGCGCACAGTGCGCTGCGGGTGCCGACGCAGGACAAGCGGTTGCAGGTCCACATTCTGCCGGGCGTCAGCCAACGCACCCCCGCCGATGTGATGCGCGGCGAGGAAACCCAGATCAAAGGGTTGATTGCCACCCAATCCGATTTCGACGGTGTCGCCTGTCTGCCCGGCACCCATTCCAAATGGGCCCACCTGAGCGCGGGCGAGATTGTCAGTTTTCAGACCTTTATGACCGGCGAGATGTTCGCGCTGTTGTCGCAGCAATCAGTGCTGCGCCATTCGGTGTCGTCCACCGGCTGGGACGCGGCCGCCTTTGCCGCAGCGGTCGATGATGCGATGGGCCGTCCGCAAGCTGTCGCGGCCAAACTGTTCGGCCTGCGGGCCGAGGCGCTGTTGGGCGGGCTGGAAGGGGCTGTCGCGCGCGCACGGCTGTCCGGCTTGTTGATCGGGGTCGAGCTGGCCGCTTCGAAACCCTACTGGCTGGGCCAGCAGGTCGCAGTGATCGGCGCTGCGGCATCCGCCGACGCTTATCAGGCTGCGCTGAAGGCCCAAGGGGTGCCGGTGTTGCGTCTGGACCCAACTGATATGACACTGGCCGGTCTGCGCGCCGCCCATGCAGAACTGGAGCATCAATGAGCCGTAACATCATTGCGATCCTGCGCGGGATCACCCCGTCCGAAGCATTGCCCGCCTGCGAGGCGCTGATTGCCGCTGGGGTTACCAAGATCGAGGTGCCACTGAATTCGCCCGATCCTTTCGACAGCATCCAGAAGATGCAGGCCGAATTCGGTGCGGACGCGCTTGTTGGTGCAGGCACCGTTTTGACCGTCGCCGATGTTGAACGGCTGGCCGGCATCGGCGCGCAGATGGTCGTTTCGCCCGATTGCAATGTTGCGGTGATTGCCGCGACCAAGGGGGCGGGCCTGTTGTCTTATCCCGGCTGTCTTACGCCGACCGAATGCTTTGCGGCGCTGGCCACGGGCGCGGACGGGATCAAGATTTTCCCGTCTTTCCTGGTCGGTACAAAGGGCCTGCAAGCGATGCGCGCCGTTCTGCCAGCAGCGGCACAGGTATATGCGGTGGGTGGCGTCGGGGCCGAGAATTTTGGCGACTGGATGGCGGCGGGGGCCGACGGGTTTGGCATTGGCACGGCGCTGTATACGCCCGGGATGACGGCACAGGACATTCGCGCACGGGCGGCGGGCATTGTCGCAGCCTATGATATGGCAAAGGAAGCACGTTAAGATGGATATTTTCAGCGATACCGTTTGTACCTTGGGTGAGGGTCCGTTGTGGCATCCCGAACGCAAGCAACTGTTCTGGTTTGACATTCTGGGTAAAAAGCTGCTCAGCCGGACAGCCGATGGCGAAAAGGTGTGGGCGTTTGACGACCATGTCTCGGCTGCGGGCTGGATCAACGACACGCAGCTTTTGATTGCATCGGAACGGGCCCTTTTCACGTTCGATTTGGACACAGGCGTGCAAGAGCATGTGGCAGCACTTGAGGCTGACAATCCGGTGACGCGCTCCAACGACGGGCGCGCCGATCCGCAGGGCGGCTTCTGGATTGGCACGATGGGCAAGCAGAAAGAGCGCAAGGCAGGCGCGATCTACCGGTATTATCGCGGCGAACTGCGCAAGCTGGTGGATCAGGTGACCGTCAGCAATGCCATTTGTTTTAACCCTGCTGGCACCCATGCCTATTACGCCGACACGGTGACCCAACAGATTATGCGTACGGCGCTGGACGGCGATGGCTGGCCCGCGGGCGAGGCCGACGTTTTTGTCGATCTGCGCGCGGATGGCGTGTTTCCCGATGGTGCGGTGGTGGATGCCACCGGCAATTTGTGGAGCGCGCAATGGGGGGCCAGTCGCGTCGCAAGTTACGCCCCTGACGGAACCTTTGTGCGGGCCTATGGCGTGCCTGCGGTGCAGGCGTCTTGCCCCAGCTTTGGCGGTGACGACTTGAAGACCCTTTATGTCACCTCTGCCGCCGTTGACCGCGATACGACAGACGAACCCCAAGCGGGCATGACCTTTGTCCAAGCGATGGACGTGGCCGGACAGGCCGAGCATCGCGTGATCCTGTAACGTGTCATTCCTGTCCCTGTCGGGAACTCGGGCGCATGGTGCTGCGTTGCAGTATCAAGGTCCGCCTGCCGAAGCGTTTGGCATCGGTGCTGACTGGCCTGCGCCTTGCGCAGGGAAACCGAAGTGAGAGGCGGACCGATGCAAGCAAACAAAGCGCCCGATCTTCAACCTGACATGCCCGCATTGAAGGCGCAGGTTCTGGTCAATCTGAAATCAGGACGCGGGGCAGGGCACCCTGACATTCAGGACCTGCAACGTGCCTTTGAAGACAACGGCATAGAGGCCCAGATCATCAGATTGACACCCGGTGAAGACATCCCCGCGCGGGCCGCACAGCTGGCCCGCGACGGGGCCGATCTGGTGGTGGCCGCAGGCGGTGATGGCACGATCTGTGCCGTGGCCTCGGGCCTTGTCGGCACGCAGACGGCGATGGGGGTCATCCCGCAGGGCACGTTCAACTATTTCGGTCGGTCGCTGGACATCCCCGAAGACGCAGCCGAGGCGATTGCCGTGATTGCACGCAACCGGCGCAAGGCGCTGCCCGTGGGGATCATCAACGACCGCGTGTTTCTGAACAACGCCAGTCTTGGGATTTATCCGCAAATCCTGCGCACCCGTGAAACCGTCTATGCCCGCTGGGGTCGCAGCCGGGTCGCCGCCTATTGGTCGGTTCTGAAAACCATGTTGCGCCTGCCACGCAGGCTGAAGCTGCAAGTGACGGCTGACGGCGAAACGCGCGAGATCAAAACCTCGCTGTTGTTCGCAGTCTCAAACGCATTTCAGCTGGAACAGATGGGCCTTGAAGGGGCCGAGTGTATCGAAGCGGGGCAACTGGCTGTGCTGATCGCACCCAACGCCGGGCGCATGGGGCTGTTGAAGAACGGTCTGGCGCTGATGCTGGGCCGGGCACAACGCGATCAGGATTTTGACCTGCTTTGCGCGCAAAGCCTGCACATCACGTGTAAACGTAAGTCCTTGCTGGTGGCACGGGACGGGGAACGTACCCGGATCA
Source organism: Sulfitobacter sp. (assembly GCA_034669925.1). Classification (GTDB taxonomy): domain Bacteria; phylum Pseudomonadota; class Alphaproteobacteria; order Rhodobacterales; family Rhodobacteraceae; genus Pseudosulfitobacter. The sequence continues at coordinate 1,093,394 of JAXMOM010000001.1, read as the reverse complement.
AAGGGCCGTTCGATCTGGAATTGCGCCAGGGTGCGCTGACCGTATTAACACCGCATGGTGAGGACGGGGTGGTGCGTTGAGACGGATCATCCACTTGTCAGACCTGCACTTTGGCCGTGACCGTCCCGAGTTGATGGCCCCGCTTTTGGAACGCATAAACGGGTTGAACGCCGATCTGGTGGCGATTTCCGGCGATCTGACGCAGCGCGCGCGCGACCGTCAGTTCCAGCAGGCGCGCACGTTCATCGACGCCATTGACGCACCGACGCTGGTGGTTCCGGGCAACCATGACACACCGCTTTACAACTTCTTCGAACGTCTGATCTGGCCGTTCCGGCGGTATCGCCGCTGGATCAACCGTGATCTGCAACCGGTCATGCACGCGCCGCAGGCTTCGGTCGTGGGGATCAATTCGGTCAATCCGCTGGGCATTCAACGCGGCTGGTTCAGCCCGCGCGACATCCGCCGCGTACGGCGCGGGTTTCGGGACGCCGCCGAGGGGGCTTTGCGCATTGTTGTGGTGCATCACCCGCTGGAACATTTGCCGGGTGAGGACAAAAAGCTGATGCGCGGCGCACGTACGGCGATCAAGGCGCTGGGCGACGCGGGCACCGACATCGTGCTGTCGGGGCATCTGCACAGCTGGCGCGCCGAAACCTTTGCGCGCATCGAAGATCACCGTGGCGTTATCCAGATCCACGCAGGCACCGGCCTGTCGAATCGCGTGCGCGGCGAGCCGAACGATTTCAACCTTCTGCATCTGGACGGTGACCGCGTTCATGTCGAACGCTTTGCCGCGGTGGACAGCACCCGCAGCTTTGATCACCACCAAAAGGTCAGCTTCTGCCGCGACGCTGACGGATGGGCGCAATGCAATGACGCGGCACCATCGGAGTAAACCATGTTTGACTGGATCACCGGGCTGATCGCGCAAAGCGGGCTTGCAGGGGTATTTCTGTTGATGCTGGGCGAGAATGTGTTCCCGCCGATCCCGTCTGAGGTGATCATGCCGCTGGGCGGGTTTCTGGCGCATCAGGGCAAGCTGACAATGACAGGGGTGATCGTGGCGGGCAGCCTGGGGTCCTTGCTGGGCACAACGCTGTGGTATTGGGCCGCGCAAGCCTTGGGCGAGGCGCGTCTGCGCCGTTTGATCCTGCGGCACGGACGCTGGCTGACGCTGTCCGAAGACGATTTCGACCGCGCCCGCGCCTGGTTCGACCGACATGGCAACTTGGCCGTCTTGATCGGGCGGATGATCCCGGGCGTGCGCACGCTGATTTCGGTGCCCGCGGGGCTGACGGATATGCCGCTTGCACGGTTTCTGGCGCTGTCATTCGTTGGCAGCGTGTTGTGGGTGAGCCTGCTGACCGTTGCAGGCTACGCGCTGGGCAACCAGTATGCGCGTGTGTCGGAATGGGTCAATCCGGTGACAAATGTGCTGCTGGGCGGCTTGCTGGCGTTGTACCTGTACCGGCTGATCGCGCAAAAAGGCAGGTAACGTTGCCCCTGTTGCGCAGGGCCGAAACCGGTTTCGTCAAACATTCAAAGGAGTGTGGAGGCGAGTAGGAGAATCGAACTCCTGTACACGGATTTGCAATCCGTTGCGTCACCACTCCGCCAACTCGCCAGCGCCTTGAAAACAAGGGTTTTCGTGGTTTTCGGGGTGATAAGCCGTTTTCAATAAGAGCGCAAGTGCATTCCTGTGGCCAACTTTGCGCATTTCTTGCATCGACATTCCGAACGGCACGGACTGCCGCCTGAGGCTGTTTGGCGACAACGCGGGCCACGGGCCCAAAGTCGCGCGGGGGGGCGACGATTGTGTGGCGGCTGGTCAGCCCTATTTGGTGACATCGGTTTGATCGCGTGAAAAGTGCGCAATTGGCGCCTTGGCGCCTGAGCGGGTACGCTATCTGCACCAGATGCCACTTGTGTGTGCGTGCGCGCGCATGTGTCGCTTGTATTTCGGGCCATCGGCCCGTTGCCGTGCTGTTCGGAATGTGGCACATCTGCTTTTGACAGATTCCGAACAGATGAGTTCAGTTCATGACAAACTTTGAAATGCGCCGCACGATGATGGTCGACACACAAGTGCGGCCTTCGGATGTGACCAAGTTCCCGATCATCGAAGCCATGCTTTCCGTCGCCCGCGAGGACTTTGTGCCCGTGGCGCAACGCGAGGCGGCTTACATGGGTGAAAACATCGAGTTGGGGGCAGGGCGCGTTGTGCTGGAGCCGCGTACCTTGGCCAAGATGCTGGACACGCTGGACATCGGCAACGACGACCTGGTCCTGGATGTGGGTGCAGGCTATGGCTATTCCTCGGCCGTGATCGCGCATATGGCCGAAGCAGTCGTCGCCGTCGAAGAGGACGAGGATCTGGCACGCGAAGCCCAAGAGGCGCTGATGACCGCAGGGGCGGACAATGTCGCCTTGCACACCGGCCCCCTGGCCGAGGGTGCGGTACAGCACGGTCCCTACGACGTTGTGATCATCCAAGGTGGCGTGGCCCGTGTGCCGCAAACGTTGCTGGATCAGATCAAGGACGGCGGTCGCATCGGCTGCCTGTTCATGGACGGCGCGCTGGGCGAAGTGCGCATCGGTTACAAAATCGACGGACGGATATCGTGGCGTAATGTGTTCAATGCAGGTGCGCCTGTTTTGCCCGGTTTCGAGGCACACAACCAATTTCAACTGTAATCGCATCGCGTTGGCGGTCCCGGGCAGTTGTAACCAGATCAAGACGGTGTGAAATGCATCGCATGTTGAGGACGGAATCGAGATGAAATCACCTGTGAGACGCGTTTCTGGCGGTGTGCTAAGCATCGTGTGTGCCTTTGGTATTGCTCTTGCTGCGCCCGCGCGCGCGGACACATTGGCGGATGCGCTGGCGGGGGCTTACACGCATTCCGGGCTGTTGGATCAGAACCGCGCTCTGCTGCGGGCGGCTGATGAAGATGTGGCGTCTGCACAGGCGTTGCTGCGGCCGATTGTGAACTGGTCTGCCAGCATCGACCACACCTTTGGCACGTCGGGTTCGTCCAACACCAATATCTTCGGCATCACATCGTTCAACCGCGTCTCGCTGCAAGGCACCTCGACGACCATGGGGATTGTGGCGCAGATGCTGGTTTATGATTTCGGAGCGTCGGCATCGCGCATTGAAGCCGCGAAAGAAGTTGTTCTGGCCACACGTTCATCGCTGCTGTCGATCGAACAACAGGTGCTTTTGCGGGCCGTTTCGGCCTATATGACTGTGCGGCAGTCTTACGAGTTCGTGGCGTTGCGCGAAAACAACCAGCGTCTGCTGACGCAGGAATTGCGCGCGGCCAAGGACCGGTTCGAGGTTGGCGAAGTCACCCGCACCGATGTGTCGCTGGCCGAGGCGCAACTGGCCGCAGCCCGCAGCGGTGTTGCCGCAGCCAGACGCGACCTGGCGCAGGCCATTGAATTTTATCGCAACGTCGTCGGCCGCGAGCCGGGGCAACTTGCGCCTCCGCCCAGCCTGCCGCGCACCGAAAGCAATGTGGACAAGGCCAAGGCGCTTGCCATGCGCCGTCACCCCGACCTGCAAGCCGCGCAGCATCAGGTGTCTGCGAACGATCTTCTGGTGGTTGCCACCGACCGCGATATGTCTCCCACCGTCACTTTGAACGGTAGCCTTTCCGTGACCGAGAACTTTGGCAACGACAACTACCGTCGCAATGGTTCGGTGGGTATCGGAGTTGGCGGGCCGATCTATCAGGGCGGACGTTTGTCTTCGGCCAATCGGGCCGCGATGGCCCGCCGTGATGCGGCACGTGGCAACCTGCATGTGGTTCAGAAAGACATTGCCGAAGGGGTGGGTAATGCGATTGCCGACCTTCAGGCACTGATGGCGCAATCGCAAGCCAGCGAACAGCAGGTGCGTGCCGCCAGCGTTGCTTTCAAGGGCGTACGCGAAGAGGCGACTTTGGGCGCGCGGACAACGCTGGACGTTCTGGATGCCGAGCAAACATTGCTGGATTCGCAGGCTTTGCGCATTCAGGCACAGGCGCAGGTCTATGTTGCCGCTTATGCGGTTCTGGCCTCGATGGGTCTGCTGACGGCGCAACAGTTGGGTCTGAATGTTCAGATCTACGACCCCGAAGCCTATTACAATCTGGTCAAGACCGGCCCCGCCAAGGCGACCAAACAAGGCAAGCAGTTGGACCGTGTCCTGAAGGCGCTGGGCAAAGAGTGACGGAAAAAGACTGACAATTTTTCACGCCTGTTGTGAGAATCTTTGGTTCGCGGTACACTTCGGTCCGAGGTGAGAGTGGAAAAACAATATGCCTGATGCAGTGACCAATGCCGAGGTCGAGGACGTTCTGTCGTCTATTCGCCGTTTGGTGTCCGAAGACAGACGTACCCCCGCCGAAGATAAGCCCAAGGCCAGCACCGACCGCCTGGTGTTGACGCCCGCCTTGCGTGTCGCCGAAGCGCCCCGACGCGAGAGCATCGACACCGACAAGGTCGTGGCAGACCACAGCTTTGGCGAAGATCAGCGCGCGGACGATACAGCATCTGATGCCGACGCGGTAATCGGTGCGTTGATGGCCGAAACGCATGATGAAGAAGATCACTCAGACGATTCCGACACGCTTGCCGAGGCGGCCGTTCAAGAGGATGGCGATGACCGGGATGAGGCTGCGTCTGGCCCGGACGCCAGCGATGAAGACGATCACGCAGGTCTGGAAGACACCGATGAAGACGGCGCAGCACCTGTTCAGGATGCAGACCTGACCGATGGCCGCTCGCTGGACGAAGTGTTTCGCGCCGTTGACGCGCAAGAGGCCGAGGCATCGGTGCTGCGCGATGTGCCCGAATATCGCGGCCCCGAAGCTTCACGCTCCGCACAAAGCCTGAGCGCGAAGATTGCCGTTCTGGAAGAAGTGATCGCACGCACCGACGACCAGTGGGAACCCGATGGTGCAGGGCGTGACGATTACGCGGGCACCGAACATCCCACCATGGCGTGGGAAGATGCGACCGATGACGCCGACGCCGAAGATACGGCCGATGCCGCGCCCGACGCCACGCTGTTCGGCGGGCAAACCCCGCGCGCTGACACATCGGCAGAAATGCTGAACGCGGACGAGGATATTCTGGACGAGGACGCGCTGCGTGATCTGGTGTCAGACATCGTGCGTCAGGAATTGCAGGGCGCATTGGGTGAACGCATCACTCGCAACGTGCGCAAGCTTGTCCGCCGCGAGATCCATCGCGCTTTGGCGGCGCAGGAACTGGAATAGGGCGCAGAGGTCCTAGACCTCTGCCGCCAACCGTAACAGCAGATCAATATCCATGTGTGTTTCAAGATGCTGCGCCAGCGCATCCAGTGTGTCGTCGACCATATGGTCATAGGACAGATCGCTGGGCTGGCCAAGTTGCGCCAGAAAGGCCGCGCGATAGGCATCTGACCCAAAAATACCGTGCAGATAACAGCCCTTCACCCGCCCGTTGGCGGATGCGGCCCCTGCGGGGGCGCCATCGACCTGCAACCATGCGCGGGCGGTGTCGGCCCCTGTGGTTTCGCCCATGTGGATTTCGTAGCCGGTCAACGCGGTGCCGCTGGCGGTGTCAGTGCCATGACGCAAGGCCAGCGTTTTCAGCGGCGCCAGCGTGGTGTGCACATCCAACAGCCCCAATCCCGCGACCGTAGCGGACGGCCCTTCGACGCCCGCCGGATCGGCGACGGTCTGCCCCAGCATTTGATAACCGCCGCACAGCCCCATCACATGCCCGCCCCGCCGGACGTGGGCGGCAATGTCGATGTCCCAGCCTTCGGCGCGCAGGCAGGCCAGATCGGAGATGGTCGATTTGCTGCCGGGCAACAGGATCAGATCGGCATCAGCGGGCAGGGGGGTGCCGCGCTGGATCAGGCGCAGGTCAACGTGCGGCTCGGCGGCCAACGGGTCCAGATCGTCAAAGTTCGAGATGCGCGGCAACACCGGCACCGCCACCACCAACCCCGCGCCGCTGCCTGCGCGGGCGGGCAGGTCCAGAACATCCTCGGCGGGCAGGCGATGGGCGGCGTCGAACCATGGCAAAACGCCCAGAGAGGGCCAGCCGGTGCGCGTGGCGATGTCGGTCAGCCCGTCGTCGAACAGGCTGGTGTCGCCACGGAATTTATTGATGGCAAAGCCGCGGATCAGCGCGCGGTCGGTGTCGTCCAGAACCGCATGGCTGCCGACCAGTTGGGCAATCACGCCGCCTCGGTCGATGTCGCCCATCAGGATGACCGGCACGCCTGCGGCCACGGCAAAGCCCATGTTGGCGATGTCGCCCTTGCGCAGGTTCGTCTCGGCGGGACTGCCTGCGCCCTCGACCACCACCAGATCTGCCTGCGCCCCCAGTCGGCGGAAGCTGTCCAACACAGGGGCCATCAGCGCGCCACGTTCGCGGCCAAAGGCGCGGGCCTCTTGCGTGCCGATGACCTTGCCCTGCACGATCAGCTGAGCGCCGGTCTCGCTTTGCGGTTTCAATAGAACCGGGTTCATGTCCACATGCGGTGCTACGCCCGCCGCGCGGGCCTGAAGCGCCTGGGCGCGACCAATCTCGCCGCCTTCGGGGGTGACGGCGGCGTTGTTCGACATGTTCTGCGGCTTGAACGGGCGCACCACCATGCCGCGCCGCACGCAAGCGCGCACAAGGCCCGCGACGACCATAGACTTGCCGACGTTGCTGCCGGTGCCTTGTATCATGATTGCACGTGTCATGGCGCACTGCGTCGCATTCGCAAACGCCCAAGGCAAGAGGGCGTGTGATCTGCAACCGGGAAATCTGCAATCGCGGAGGGTGTGGCGCGCAGACAACAAAAAACGCGCCCGGCAGAGGGCGCGTTTTTGTCAAATTCAGCAGCAGTTGGTCGTATGGATCAGGCGGCTTCGGCCTGTTGTGCGGCATTGCGACGTTCGCTTTCTTCGCGCGACAGCGCAACCGAGGTGCGAACACCCTTGCCGACAAATTCCATCAGGCCCGACACCACACGTTCGTTGGGGTCGATCCCTGCACAGCTCAACACTTCGCGCCCGTCGCGCGAACGTGCCCAGCGGGCGATCTGTTCCGGGCCGTTGCCATACTTCTTATCGTCAGCAATGGCGTCGTCCAGAGCAGCCAACACAACGGCTGCAAAGAGTTTACGTGCACGGTTACCTTGCTCGTTATTGAAGGCCGTGCCGTCAACGAAGTCTTTCATTCTTCGTCCTTCCTTTATTCTTGCTCTTGTCTTTTCGGCGTGAAGCTTCTTATGGCCTATTCACGTCGATTCGGATACCCCGATATTGCATAGCGTCCATGCGCTAGGCGCATATCTGCCGCAGTGCAGCGCAGTAGATAGCCGTGTTGCGCGGCGCGACACATCAAGATATAGGGTGCTTCACTTCTTCATCAACCTTTTGCCGTGGTTTACCCTCATGCCTAAAATTAACGGAAACGAAATCCGCCCCGGAAACGTGCTTGAACATAACGGCGGCCTGTGGGCGGCTGTGAAGGTCGACCACGTAAAGCCCGGAAAGGGCGGCGCTTTTGCACAAGTCGAAATGCGCAACCTGCGCAACGGCACCAAGCTGAACGAACGCTTCCGGTCTGCGGACAAGGTCGAGCGGGTGCGGCTTGAGCAGAAAGATCAGCAGTTTCTTTACGAAGAAAACGGGATGCTGGTCGTGATGGACATCGAAACCTACGAGCAGGTCCAGTTGCCCGCCGAACTGCTGGGCGAGCGTCGCCCGTTTCTGCAAGACGGCATGACCATCGTCGTGGAATTCCACGAGGAAGAAGCGTTGAACGCCACGCTGCCGCAGAAAGTCACCTGCAAGATCGTCGACACCGAGCCGGTGGTCAAAGGTCAGACGGCTGCCAACAGCTTCAAGCCGGCCATTCTGGACAATGGCGTCAAGGTCATGGTGCCGCCGTTTGTGGGCAACGACGAAGACATCATCGTGAACACCGAAACCATGGAATACGCTGAACGCGCGTAATGCTTCGGGTTTCAGGTTTGTTTTGAAACACCCGCCCTTTGTGGCGGGTGTTTTCTTTTTGGGGCTCTGCCCCAACCCCCGGGATATTTCAGGCCAAAAGAAGCAGTGTCAGTCCAGTCTGCGGACGGTGGCGTCGCCTGCTTGCATATCACCGCCTGCGCGGTCAAAGCGCAGATAAGCCAGCGCGCGGTCGCCTGCGCGACTGTGCAGGGTGCCTGCGGGTTTGCCGTTGGCGGTGATCTCGGCGCCCGGCTCGGCGGGGCCGTCCACGTGGACCTGTGCCAGCCCTTTGCGCAGTTCGGTTTTGTGTTTCATCCGCGCGGTGACTTCCTGGCCGACATAGCAGCCCTTGCGGAAATCGACGCCGTTCAGACGCTCGAACCCGACTTCGAGGATGAACGTGTCGGGGTGCAACTCGCGGCCCGCATTGGGGACAAGGTTTTCGACGTACAGGGCGGTCCAGTCGATGCTGTCGTCTTCCTGCGGGGTGTCGCGGTAGGCGCGCCAGCCAAGCGCCGCGTGGCGCGGGTCGGGCAGGGCGTCATCGGGGGCTGCACCCACGCCACGGTGCAGGTGCAGATTGGTGTCAGCAATCGCCACATCTGCGCGCAGTTTGTACATCGACAGACGCTGCATCAGTGCGGGGGCCTGGGTGGAGTCGGCGTCCAGCAGCACATCTTCGCCATCGGCCTTCAAGAAGAAGTCGGCGATATATTTGCCTTGGGGTGTCAGCAGGGCGGCATAGACCAGGCCTTGATCCAGTTTGCGGATGTCATTGGTCACCAGGCCCTGCAAGAATTCGCGGGTGTCGGCGCCGCTCAGGCGCAGGATCGTGCGGTCGGTCATGGGTGGCTCCCTTTGGGTGTCTTGTGACATATAACAGTCGCAACCGCAGGAAAAAGGGGGCAGGCCCATGCGCGCACCGATATCTGTCGTGATTCCGACGCTGAACGCAGCGCCGCAACTGGCGGCTTGCCTTGCGGCGTTGGTCGAAGGGTTGGAGGCCGGGCTGATCCGCGAGCTGATCGTGTCGGATGGCGGATCATCCGACGACACCACGACGCTGGCCGATGCATGGGGGGCGCAGGTGGTTGTTGGCCCTGCGTCACGCGGCGGGCAGTTGCAGCGCGGGGTGGCCGCGGCGCAGGGGCGGTGGTTGCTGGTGTTGCACGCGGACACGGTGTTGCAAGAGGGCTGGAGTGCCGTGGCGGGCGAACATCTGCAAAGCAGTGACAAGGCGGGGTGGTTTCGCCTGCGTTTTGATCGTGGCGGGCGGTTTGTGGCGGGCTGGGCCAATCTGCGCAGCCGCTTGGGGCTGCCTTATGGTGATCAGGGGCTGTTGTTGCCGCGCAGCTTGTATGATGCCGTTGGCGGATATGCAGATCAGCCGTTGATGGAGGATGTGGCGATGGCACGCAGCCTGCGGGGCAGGTTGGTGCGGTTGGATGCCGTGGCGGTGACCAGTGCCGCGAAATATCGTCAACATGGCTGGATCCGGCGCGGCGGGCGCAATCTGTGGACGCTGGCGCGCTATGCCTGCGGGGTGTCGCCGGCGCGGCTGGCTGACAGTTACAGGCGGTAGACGATATTTTGCATCGTGGTGGGAACCGGCTTTTGTGGTGCGCGAAAATGCGACGCGCTTTAGCAGAGAATTGGAATTTCCACGAAACCGCCGCGCAGCAGGCGGTTTCCTTCATAGGCTTTGAAGTGATCACCCCCATAGTTGACACCGTGATCGCCGGTTTTAGCCCGACGGCCATTTGAAGTTTCCGCGTAAATATAGATCACCGCATTGTCGCGATGCTGCAAGGCGCTGCCATCGTGGATCGCGCGTGAGATTTTGCCCGGGCCGAGGCTGAAAAATCCGGCTTTGCGCCAGACGTCTTTGCGCGGCGAGTATTTTATCAAGATATCCCACGTCTCGTCGCAGCGGTTGTGCAGCAAGATCGTGCGGGTGTGCGCTTCGGGCCAGTCAAGCGCTTGGGCAGGCCCGGAGGACAGCAGTGCGGCGATCAGTACCAGATAGCGAAACATAAGCAGATTTTCCGTTAGTTATCTGTCGTTGCAATGCAGCGAGAACTCAAAGACATCGCCGTCGACATTACCCTCGACGGGCTTGGACATGGCGTATTTGTATTCCGAAATTTTGATGGGATTGCCGTCGTCTCTTGGAAAGTACCCGCGCCCTGAAACGGTTTCGGCGTAGACATACAGATATTTCAGACCCAGCTTGTGGGTCAGCCGATTGCCGCCGGAACTGATATAAAAGCGGTCATCGGGGTCCAGTGACCACCAGGCTTTGCTGCGCCAGGTGTTGCTGCTGTCGAGATAGCGCAGGGCAAAGCGCATAGGCTCGGGGCAGGTGCTGGTGACCAGCATTTCAAAATCGCGGGTGTTTTGTGCCTGCGCTTGCAGAGGGGCAATGGCGGCTGAAACGACCCACAATAGCGGCGCAAAACGGCGGATAGAAAGCATTAGATCAAGGGCCTTTTCGAAAACAGTCCTACTGTTTCCGACAATGATCCTTGATTCAAGCTGATAATTTAGCCGAACAGCCGTTCGCGCACGCGGGTCAGCAGGCCGGGGCGCGGGTTTGTTGGTTTGGCGGAGAGCGGTTTGAGGCGGCGCGATCCAGCCTCGTCGATTACGGTTTTGCCGTCCTGAAATTGCAAACGGTACAGATCGGCATAGATGCCTCCGCGGCCAAGCAGTTCGTCATGGGTGCCTTGGTCAATGACCTTGCCCCGGTCCATCACCACGATCTTGTCAGCCCCGCGAATGGTGGACAGACGGTGCGCGATCACGATGGTGGTGCGGCCTGCGGCCAGACGGTCAAGCGCCTCTTGGACCACATGCTCGGACTGTGCATCCAGGGCCGATGTCGCTTCGTCCAGCAGCAGGATCGGTGTGTCACGCAACAACGCGCGCGCAATCACGACGCGCTGGCGCTGGCCGCCTGACAGGGCCGATCCGCGTGGGCCGACATGGGTGTCCAGACCCTTGGGCAGTTTGGTCAGGAAATCCGACACATGGGCCGCGTCCAGCACTTCCTTGAGCCGCGCGTCCGTCACGTCGGTGCGCCCCAGCAGGATGTTCTCACGCAGGGTTTCGTCGAACAGCAGCGCCTCTTGCGTCACGACCGAAAACAAGCTGCGCAGTTCGTGCAGCTTCATCTCCGCGGCCGGGATGCCGCCGATTTTCACCACGCCTTTTTGCGGATCAACCAGGCGTGTCAGCAGGTTGAAGATGGTGGATTTGCCAGCACCCGAGGCCCCGACCAGTGCCGTGGTTTTACCCGGTGAGGCCAGCAGGCTAAGGTCATGCAGAACGGTTGTGTCGCCGTAGGCCAGCGTGACGTTTTCCAGCGCAATCTCGGGCGTGCCGGTGGGCACGGCTTTGGGGGCTTTGGCCGATTTCAGGTTGACCGGTGCGTCCAACAGTTCCTTGATCCGCTCAATCGCGGCGGCGGCGACCTGCCACAGACCGCTCATCGCGCCCAGGCGGCGCAGCGGGTCAAAGGCAAAGCCCATGGCGGTGAAAAAGGTCATGAACTGGCCGATGGTCTTGTCACCGGCAATGATTTCGGCGCCGCCATACAGGATAACGGCCATGAAACCCGCACCTGACATGATGTCGATCATCGCAGGGATCGCAGCCCCGCCAAAGGCGGTGCGCACTTCGGTGCGCACGAAACGGTCGGTTAGGCCGCGGTATTGAGTCGATTGGTAGTCCTCCAGCGCGTTCAGCTTGATCTGAACGATGCCGTGGAACACCTCGTCCAGACGGGTGGACAGGTTAGCGCCCAGATCACGCGCGTTGCGGGCATGGCGGCGCACATAGCGTTGCGCCATCGCGGCCGGCAGCACCAGCAGGGGCGTGCCCACGCAGGCCAGCAGGGCCCAGACGGGATCGACGCTGATGGCCACACCGATCAGCACGATCAACCCGATAAAATCGCGACCCGCGCCGGTGACAATCGCGCGCCAGACATCGCCCACGGCGTTTACGTCCTGTTGCACCCGTTGAATCAGAAAACCGGGCGGGTGGGATTGGTGGAATGCCCCGTCCAGCTTCATCATGTGGTCCAGCAGGTCGATCCGCAGGGCGGCGGCTGTTTTCTGCGCAATTCGCGTCAGCAGCACCTTTTGCACCACCGACGACACGGCCCGCACAACGAAGATTCCCACCAGCAGCACACCGACCCAGATCAGCATGTCGCCGTTTCCCTGCACAAAGACAGTGTCGAACATCGGCTGCATCATCCACGACAGCGCGCCCAGCATCGACCCTTCGAGGATCATGAACAGCACGGCCACAGCCAGCGTCGGTATGTGTTTCTTCAGATAGGTCCGCCACAGCCAGGCCATCAGGTGGCCCGAGGCATAGTTGACAGGGGCCGTCGTGGGCGCAGCAAGCGGAATTGCCGGGGCTTGGGTTTTTTCGGGGGGTGTTGTCACGATGTTTGTATCACACGCTGCACTGGGCTGCGGTCCTCGTGGTTTTAATTGACCTTTGGTGTACTTGTCGATCAAGCCCCGTGCAAGCGCCCAAGCGGACCAAGGGCAATTGACGCCGCGCCGTGCAGGCGTAGTGTGCCCGCGAACAATCCTCAGGAGCCCCTCATGCCTCAACACCCGCTTGCCGCCTTTGGCCGCGATTACCTTGCCATTCCTGGCCCGTCCGTGATGCCCGATCGGGTGCTGCGCGCCATGCACCGACCCGCGCCCAACATCTATCACGGCGCGCTGATCGAGATGGTTGAAGGGATGGTGCCGGATCTCAAGCGGGTGGCGCGGACCAAGCAGCATGTGGCGATGTATATCGGCAACGGCCATGCCACGTGGGAGGCTTGCCTGAGCAACACCGTCATGGCGGGGGAAAAGGTACTGGTGCCGGCAACGGGCCGCTTTGGTCTGGGCTGGGCGGATGTGGCCGTGGGGTTGGGCATCGACGCGGAAGTGATTGACTTCGGCAAGTCATCGGCGATTGATCCGGTGCGCGTGGCCGAACGTCTGGCGGCGGACAAGGCGCACCAGATCAAGGCAGTGCTGGCGGTGCACGTGGACACTTCGACTTCGTTCAAGAATGACATTGCCGCCCTGCGTGCGGTGCTGGACGATCTGGATCACCCTGCCTTGCTGATGGCGGATTGCATGGCCTCGCTGGGCTGTGATCCGTTCGAGATGGATGCCTGGGGCGTTGATGTGGTGATTGCCGGATCACAAAAGGGGATGATGGTGCCGCCGGGGATGTGTTTCGTGTTCTTCAGCGACAAGGCGGCCGAAGCACGGGCGCGGATGGACCGTGTCAGCCGCTATTGGGACTGGACGCCACGCGCGAATCCGACGGCGTTTTTTGAATATTGGAACGGCACGGCACCCACGCACCACCTGTACGGGTTGCGGGCTGCGCTGGACATGATCCACGACGAAGGCATCGATAACGTTTGGCGACGCCATCACCTGCTGGCCCGCGCCGTCTGGGCTGCGGTCGAAGCGTGGGGAACGGATGGCCCGATGAAAATGAACGTGTCCGATCCGGCACAACGCGGCCATTCCGTCACCGCCATCGGCCTTGGTGCGCCCAACGCCACCAAACTGCGCAACTGGACCGAAGAAAACCTGGGCCTGACGCTGGGCATCGGTCTGGGTATGGCCGAGCCGAACGATCCGGCGTGGCACGGCTATTTCCGGCTGGGGCACATGGGCCACGTCAGCGGTCACATGGTTATGGGTATGCTGGGCGGCATCGATTCAGGGCTGAAGGCGCTGGATCTGCCACACGGGCGCGGCGCGCTTGAAGCCGCTTCTAAGGTGATCGCGGCGGGGTGACTGGCTGGCAGGCCCGCGTTTTGCGGGCCTCAAGCCATGTCATCCAGCGGTTCAGGGACCAACCCAGAGCCGCGACAGCCAGCAGGCCCCACAGCGCCCAAAGCAGCAGGAACACCCAAGACAGATTGACGCCGAACATCACGATGCAGGCGTTGGTAAAGTTAGGTGCGGACTGCGTCGGATGGTTGTTCATGGCAGGCATATCCGGTGGGTATGCCTGTTATCATAGTGCAGAAAAGCGCGGCGCGTAGCTTTTTCCGCCAGCCGACGTTAGCCCTGCTTTGCAGCGTCCGCCAGTGCGTCGGGCAATGCCGCGGCAAAGGCATCCAGGTTTTCCGATGTCCCGCAGCTTATCCGAATGCACCGGTTTTGCGGTGCCGCAAACGGCATCCGCACGAAAATGCCCCGCGCGATCAGCCCGTCCAGCACCGCCTTGGCAAAGGCACCGTCGCGCCCGCAATCAATCGCCACGAAATTCGCGGCCGACGGCAGCGGGGCCAGCCCGTTTTCGATGGCAATGTCAGCAATCCGGCGGCGCGCGCCGTCGATCTGGTCCAGCACATGCGCCAGATGCGCGTCGTCTTCCAACGCGGCCAAAGCCCCCGCCTGCGCCGCGCGGTTCATGCCAAAGTGGTTGCGCACCTTGTTGAACGAAGTGATCAGGTCGGGATGCCCCAATGCATAGCCGACACGCGCGCCTGCCAGCCCGTAAGCCTTGGAAAAGGTGCGCATCCGCACCAGTCGCGGATCGTCAAAGGGCAGATCGGGCGCGGTCCCCGGAGGGGCGCAGTCGATGTAAGCCTCGTCCAGCACCAGCAGGCAGCCCTTGGGCAGCGCATCCAGAGCGCGCACAATCGTTTCGCCCTCGTGCCAGGTGCCCATCGGATTGTCGGGGTTGGCCAGATAGACCAGCTTGGCGTCCACTTCGGCGGCCTTGGTGAACAGGGCCATCGGATCCTCGTGATCGCCCTTGTAAGGCACCTTGTGCAGAACGCCGCCGAAGCCTGCGACGTGGTAATTGAATGTCGGATACGCCCCGTCCGAGGTGACCACCGCATCACCTTCACCGACGCACAGACGCACCAGATAGCCCAGCAGCCCGTCAATGCCTTCGCCCACCATGATATGCGCTGGATCAGTGCGCAGATGGGCGGCCAGCGCTGCAATCAGGTCGTGCGATTCGGGGTCGCCGTACATCCACGCATCGGCTTCAGCCATGGCGGCGCGGGCGTTGGGTGACGCGCCAAACACGTTTTCATTGGCCCCCAACCGCGCGTCAAAGGCAGCGCCGCGGGCGCGCTCTTGGGTTTCGGGGCCCACGAAGGGGACCGAAGCGGGCAGGGATTGGGCGAGCGGGGTAAGGCGTGCATGTGTCATGGGCGCAGGAATACTGTGGGACTGCGATCTTGAAAAGAGGGCACGATGCGCAGGTGTGCCCTGACGTCGGACTGGAAATCATGGCGACTTTGCGTTGAGGTGCTGCGAAAGAGGAGTTTTGCCCATGTCCCGCGTGTCCGTCACCTATGAAAACCATATCGCTCATGTGCGCCTGACCCGCGCCGACAAGATGAACGCGGTCGATCAGGACATGATCGACGCGATTATCGCAGCAGGCCAAGAGGTTGCGGCCTCGGATGCGCGCGCGGTTGTGCTGTCGGGCGAGGGACGGGCGTTTTGTGCGGGCATCGACATCGGCGGGTTGGGCAAGTCTATGGGCGATGATCCCGCCGCGGCCCTGGTGCCGCGCAGCCACAGAAACGGCACCACGAACCAATGGCAAGAGGTCGCGATGATCTGGACCCGTGTACCGGTGCCGGTGATCGCAGCCCTGCACGGTCCGGTCTTTGGCGCGGGCTGCCAACTGGCGTTGGGTGCGGACATGCGCATCGCCGGTCCGGATCTGCAAATGTCTGTGATGGAAATGAAGTGGGGTCTGGTGCCGGATATGGGTGGCATGGTGCTGCTGCCCCGTCTGGTGCGCGAGGACGTGGCGCGGCGGTTGACCTATACGGCAACACCCGTGGACGCACAGCAGGCGCTGGACTGGGGGCTGGTCACCGAACTGGCTGACGATCCATTGGCGGCGGCGCTGGCACTGGCGGGCGAGATTGCGGGCAAGAGCCCTTCGGCCATCCGCGCGGCCAAGGCATTGATCACGCAGAGTTATGGTGGCTATTCTGATGCGATCCTGATGGCAGAAAGCGCCGAGCAGGCCAAGCTGATCGGCCAGCCCGACCAGCTGGAAGTGGTCGCAGCAACCATGCAAAAGCGGGCGGCTGTGTTCCGTTAGCGCCTTTGGCGGGCGACGTCCCGGGGGCGCTGCCCCCGGCGCTGCGCGCCTCCCCCGGGATTATTGAACCAGAGAAGGGGCAGGCCGGGGGGACAGATCAGTCCAGTTCGGCCAGACGCGCCAGCGCGTCTTTCAACTTCGCCTCTTCGGCCTCGCGCAGAGCAAGGTTGGCGCGGGTTTCGGTGATGACCTCTTCGGGGGCGCTGTCGGCGAATTTGGGGTTGTTCAGGCGGCCACGCAGGCCCCCCAACTCTTTCGCCAGCTTCCCTAGCGTTTTGTCCAGACGCGCCTTTTCCGCAGCCACATCAATGACATCAGCCAGCGGCAAGCCAAAGCTGCCGCCCGAGACCGCCAGCGCCACGGTGCCCTTGGGCATATCGGTCACCTCGGTCAGCGCCTCGACGCGGGCAAAGCGGGTGATCAGCGCCTCGTTCTCGGTCCAGACACGGCGGGTGGTGTCATCCATGTCCTTGACCACCAGCGGCACAAAGGCCCCCGCCGGCACGTTCATCTGCGCGCGGGCCGAGCGGATCGCTTCGATGATTGCCACGGTCCATGTCAGATCGGCGTCGGCCTTGGGGTCAACCAGATCGGCGGCGGCATAGGTTGGCCAGTCGGTGTGCACCAGCATCTTGGGGCGCGCCTTGGCGCTCCACAGTTCTTCGGTGACGAAGGGCATGATCGGGTGCAGCAGGATCAGGATCTGGTCCAGCGCCCAGGCATAGGTCGCTTTGGTTTCAGCGGCGGCCGCCGCGTCTTCGCCGTCCAGCACGGGTTTGGTGAACTCCAGATACTGCGAGCAGAAGGTGCCCCAGACAAAGCTGTACAGCGTGTTGGCCGCGTCGTTGAACCGGTATGTGTCCAATGCGGCGTTCACGGTTTCCAGCGTTTTGGCAATCTCGCCCTTGATCCATGTGTTCAGGGGCAGGGTGGTTTGCGGCACATCGTCAGAGTGGGGCAGATCGAAGGTGCCCTTGAATTCGCCATAGGTGGCGGCATTCCACAGCTTGGTGACAAAGTTGCGATAGCCTTCGATCCGCTTGGTATCGAGCTTGAGCGCGCCGCCCAGGCTGGCCATGGACGCATTGGTAAAGCGCAGGGCGTCGGCACCGAACTCGTCGATCAGGTCCAGCGGGTCGATGACGTTGCCGGTGGATTTCGACATTTTCTTGCCCTTGGCGTCGCGCACAAGGCCGTGCAGGTAGACGGTCGAGAAGGGTTTTTCGCCCACGACCGCAAGCTGCATCATCATCATCCGCGCGACCCAGAAGAACAGGATGTCCTGCCCGGTGATCAGGTCCGATGTGGGGAAATAGCGTTGCAGTTCAGGCGTTTGTTCCGGCCAGCCCAGCGTGCCGATGGGCCACAGACCCGACGAGAACCACGTGTCCAGCACGTCGGGGTCACGCCAGACAGGATAGATCAGCGTGGTCGGGTCCTGTGTCGTGGCATATTCGGCAAGCGCTGCGGTGAACTGGTGCAGGGCGGTGTCGCGGTCGGCCACTTCGACGATGCGCGCATGGCCCAGCGGTGTCGGCAGTTCGGCCAGCGTGGCGGTGAAATCCGCATGAACCGCGTCGAAATCCGCACCGCACATATGCCGGTCGGCCCGGTCGCGCAGCGATTGCGCCGACAGCAGGCGGCCCACTTCGACCATGTCCAGCGCGCCGTCGCCTTCGTCGTCCGAGAAGCCAAAGGCGTGCAGGTCAAAGCCGTACCAGACCGGGATCTGATGCCCCCACCACAGCTGACGCGAAATGCACCAGGGTTCGATGTTTTCCAGCCAGTTATAATAGACCTTCTCGCCGCTCTCGGGGATGATTTTCACATCGCCATTGCGCACCGCATCCAGCGCGGGGCCGACGATCTTGTCGGTGTCCACGAACCACTGATCGGTCAGCAGCGGTTCGATCACCACTTTGGACCGGTCACCATAGGGCTGCATGATCGGCTTTTGCTCGACATACGGCACCGCCTCGACGCTTTCGTTGCCTCCGGCGTCCGTCACCGGAACCATATGCATCACGGCCAGCCCCTCGCGGGTGATGTCGTCGACGACGCGGGCGCGGGCGTCGAACCGGTCCAGACCGCGGTATTCTTCCGGCACAAGGTTCATCGCGGCGATCATCACCTCGTCGAAGTCCTGTTCGCCATTGGCGATGGCCTGCGCAATCGCGGCCTCTTCGGCATAGGGGCGGCCGTCGGCGCGCATGGCGCCCCGCGGGTCCATCAGGTTGTACATCGGGATGCCGCCCCGTTTGGCGACCTGATAGTCGTTGAAGTCGTGCGCGCCGGTGATCTTGACCGCACCCGAGCCGAAATCCTTGTCGGGGTATTCGTCGGTGATGATCGGGATCAGGCGGCGGTGCTCTTTCGGCCCCACCGGAATTTCGCAAAGCTGCCCGACGATGGGCGCGTAACGTTCATCTGACGGGTGCACCGCAACCGCACCATCGCCCAGCATGGTTTCGGGGCGCGTGGTGGCGATCGAGATGTAATCGCGCTCTTCCTCCAGCGTGATGTTCCCGTCTTCGTCCTTTTCAATGTAGGTATAGGTGGCCCCTCCGGCCAGCGGATATTTGAAATGCCACATCTGGCCCGGCGTTTCGATGTTCTCGACTTCCAGATCGGAAATCGCGGTTTCAAAATGCGGGTCCCAGTTGACCAGCCGCTTGCCGCGATAGATCAGCCCCTTGTTGAACATATCAACAAACACCTTGATCACCGCATCGTGGAAGTTGCCTTCCTGACCCTCGGGCGCGCCGGGGGCACCGGACATGGTGAACGCCTCGCGCGACCAATCGCAGGAGGCGCCCAGGCGGCGCAATTGGCCCGCGATGGTGTTGCCGGATTCAGATTTCCATTCCCAGACCTTCTCCAGAAACGCCTCGCGGCCCATTTCGACGCGGCTGGGCTGTTGCGCTTCGGCCAGGCGGCGTTCCACCACCATCTGCGTGGCGATGCCCGCGTGATCGGTGCCGGGCTGCCACAGGGTGTCAAAGCCGCGCATCCGGTGCCAGCGCACCAGAATATCCTGAAGCGTGTTGTTGAAGGCATGTCCCATGTGCAGCACGCCGGTGACGTTGGGCGGCGGGATCATGATGGAATAGGACGAGGCGCCCGGCTTGGCGTTGGCACCTGCCACGAAACATCCGGCCTCTTCCCAAGCGGAATACAGCCGTGCTTCGGCCTCGGCGGCGTTAAATGATTTTTCCAAGGGCATGAGCTGTCTCCGGCAGGGAATGAATGACCTGTCGGGCTTAGCAAAGCCGCAAACAAAGGAAAAGCACTCATAGCCGCGCACGCCGCCTGACCCTGTTCTCTGGTTCGGAAAATCCCGGCGGAGGCGCGCCCGCGCCGGGGGCCGCGCCCCCACACAACGCATCCCCCCAACCCCGACGCGGCGTTTGCGTCCGCCGTCTCTGGACAATGTGGGCTGCGCGGCTAATCTCCGCTGCAACGCAAGTCATGCGAACAGGGGATACTCATGGACAAGTTCGGGAAAAGTCAGTCGACTGTACGGGTCGAGGATGTGCGCTTTCTCACCGGGGCGGGCCGCTACGTGGACGACATCATACCGGATGGCGCTTTGCACGCCTATGTGCTGCGGTCGCCCATCGCGCACGGCACCATCACCGACCTGGACGTGTCCGAGGCCAAAGACGCCCCCGGCGTGCAGTTGGTGCTGACCTATGACGATCTGGAAGCGGCGGGCATGAACACCGGAATGCAGGGCGCGACGGTTGAAAATCGCGATAAAACCAAGGGCGCGGCGCCCAAGCGGCCCATCCTTGCCACAGGCAAGCTGCGCTATGTAGGCGAGCCGGTGGCGGTGATCTTTGCCGACAAATACGAGCAGGCCCGCGATGCCGCCGAGCTGATCTTGTTGGATTACGACGATCTGCCTGCCAAGATGGACCTGACACCGGGCGGCGAGACGCTGCACGCCGAAGCGCCAGACAACCGTGCGTTCGACTGGGGCATGGGCGACGAGGCCGCCACGCAGGCGGCATTTGATGCGGCGGCCAACACCGTCCGCCTTGAGATTGGCGACAACCGGATCATCGTCAACTCGATGGAGCCGCGCGGCTGTTACGCCGAGATGGAGGGCGACCGCATCCACGTGGCCATCAATGCTCAAGGGGTTTGGGCGCACAAGGACCAACTGGCCGAGGCGCTACAGGTCGACAAGGAACAAATTCGCGTGACCAACCCCGACGTGGGCGGCGGTTTTGGCATGAAGGCAATGGGCTATCCCGAGCCGTTCGTTCTGGCCCATGCCGCCCGCACGTTGAACCGTCCGGTGCGCTGGATGTCCGAACGCGGCGAGGCGATGCTAAGTGACAATGGCGGCCGTGATCTGGTGTCGGTGGCTGAACTGGCCTTTGACGCCGATCACAAGATCACCGCTTACCGCGTGCGCACCCGCTGCAACCTCGGGGCCTATAACAGCCAGTTCGGGCAACCCATTCAGACGCAATTGTTCTCGCGGGTTCTGATGGGCGTCTATGACGTGCAAACCACATGGTTGCAGGTCGAAGGCTATTACACAAACACCACGCAGGTTGACGCCTATCGCGGGGCCGGCCGCCCCGAGGCGATCTATGTGCTGGAACGTGTCATGGACCGCGCCGCGCGCGAGCTGGGCGTTGATCCGTGGGAACTGCGCCGGCGGAACTTTATCAAGCCCAACCAGTTTCCTTACAAGACCGCCACGGGAGAAACCTACGACGTGGGTGATTTCAACAAAATACTGGACCGCGCAGTGATCGAAGCCGACGAC
Source organism: Sulfitobacter sp. (assembly GCA_034669925.1). Classification (GTDB taxonomy): domain Bacteria; phylum Pseudomonadota; class Alphaproteobacteria; order Rhodobacterales; family Rhodobacteraceae; genus Pseudosulfitobacter. The sequence goes on along the minus strand of JAXMOM010000001.1, from coordinate 1,072,493 downwards.
GACGGCTTTGGCGCGCGCAAGGCTGCGGACGCCGAACGTGGTCTGATGCGGGGGCGTGGCACCTGTTACTATATCGAAAGTATTTTGGGTGATCCTTCGGAAGGGGCCAAGGTCACTTTCAACGAGGATGGCACAGTGTCGATCTATGTCGGAACGCAAAGCAACGGGCAGGGGCATGAAACCGTCTATGCCAAGTTTCTCAGCGACCAGACCGGAATTCCGCATGAACTGATCACCGTCATTCAGGGTGACAGCGATCTGATCAAAAAGGGCGGCGGCACCGGCGGGTCGCGATCGGTCACCACGCAGAACAACGCGACGCTGGCCACGGTCGATGTGATCATGACCAGTTTCAAGGAATTCCTCGCGGGCGAAATGGGGGTTGAGCCGTCGGAGATCAAATTCGACGACGAACGCTTCCGTGCCGAGGGCAGCAACCTGACGCCCACCATGTTGGAAGTCGCGGCTCTGGCCCGCGAGGTCGAGCGGGACGATCTGCTGAAACACGAAGCCCGTGCCAGCCTGCCGGCTCGCAGCTTCCCCAACGGGGCCCATGTGGCCGAGGTGGTGATCGACCCCGACACCGGTGTGACCACCGTGGACCGCTATACGGTGGTCGACGATTTCGGCAACCTGATCAACCCGATGCTGGCCGAGGGGCAGGTGCACGGCGGTGTGGCCCAGGGCATCGGACAGGCCATCACCGAACATGTCGTGTATGACGAAGACGGCCAGCTGCTGTCGGCGTCCTTCATGGATTACGCGATGCCGCGTGCCTATGACGTCCCGTGGATCGGATTTACATCCGAGCCGGTGCCGTCCACGGCCAACATCATGGGCATGAAAGGCTGCGGCGAGGCGGGGACCGTTGGTGCGCTGGCGGCTGTGGCAAATGCGGTGCAGGACGCACTGTGGGAACGCGGTGTGCGACAGGCGGATATGCCGTTCACACCGATGCGAGTTTGGGAAATGCTGAAGAATGAGCCTATCGCGGCTGAATAGGGCAGTTGCCGGATGGCTGCGCGAACGATTTGGGTCGGGGTTACCGTCCACTTCGCCGCGCAGGCGCGGACCAACCGCCCATGTGATCATCCTTGATGGCACAATGTCGACGCTTATGCCCGACTTTGAGACAAACGCGGGGCTGACATACAAACTGCTGCGTGAAACCGGATCAGAGGTTTCTGTCTATTACGAATCCGGCCTGCAATGGTCGAACTGGCGCCGCGCAGGTGACGTCATTCTGGGGCGCGGGATCAACCGGCAGATCCGCCGCGCTTACGGCTATCTGGCGTCGCGCTACCGTCCCGGCGATACGATTTTCCTGATGGGCTATTCACGCGGCGCTTATGCAGTGCGGTCGCTTGCGGGGATCATCGGCTTTATCGGGCTGCTCAAGGCGGAGAACGCCACAGAACGGAACATTCGCGAGGTATACCGCCACTACGAGGCGGGCGGTGATAGCGATGCGGCCCACGCTTTTGCCCGTATGCACTGCCACGAGGATGTCCCGATTGAAATGATCGGTGCCTGGGACACGGTGAAATCGCTGGGGCTGAACGCGCCCGTGCTGTGGCGGCTCAGCGCGCCGCACCATTCGTTTCATAACCACCAGCTTGGGCCGCATGTGAAACACGGCTATCACGCGCTGGCCCGCAACGAAACGCGGATGGCCTATGCGCCGGTCATGTGGGAAACGCACACAGATTGGCCGGGCCATCTGGAACAGATGTGGTTTCGCGGTACGCACGGCGACGTGGGCGGGCAATTGGGCGGCTTTGACGCGGCGCGGCCCCTGTCCAACATTTCGCTGGTGTGGATGCTGGAAAAGGCTGAAAGCTGCGGGCTGCCGCTGCCCGAAGGCTGGGCCGCGCGGTTTCCGCAAGACGCGCTGGCCCCGTCGGTTGGCACATGGCGCGGCTTTGGCGGATTGTTCATCACGCGGCGCGCGCGCAAGGTCGGGCTGGACCCGTCCGAGCGTGTGCATCCCAGCGTTGCAGAAGCCGCCCGTGCACCTGTGCAGTCGTGGTGGTCGAACTGGTTTCGCGGCGCGTCGGTACAGTGAAGTCCGGTTTACCGCAACATCACGTGTTTGTCGCGCAGCGCGATAAGCGTTTTCTCGGCGCGTTTCGGGTCGGCTGACAGCACGCCCCGCTTGACGATTTCAACCTCATATCCGCGCTGGCGGGCGGCAAGGGCAGTCTTGGCAACACAATAATTCGTATCCAAACCGACAATGCAAAGCGTTCCGACGTTCAGTTGCCCCAGAATTTCGTCGAGTTCTTTGGTCTCGAACGCGTCCTGAACACGCTTGACCAAAGTTTGGTCTGCAAGCCCGGCGAAAGGCGCTGCAATCTCGGTGCCTGTTGTCCCCGCGATGGCCTGGCCGTTCATCAGCAACCGCGCCACCGCCGTTGTCGCGGGAATGGACCATTCATGTCGTACGGCGATGACCGGTATATTGTCCGATTTTGCCGCATCTATTTCAGCCAGTATCAGTGATTCTGCGGCTGCCTTGGCAGGTTCGTTGAACAGATCCGAATCCCAAAAGACTGTTTGAAGGTCAATCAGCAGCAAAGCCGTTCCAGACCTGCCTGAAATCGCGTCGCCTGAACTGACCGCACCGATTTGTCGGATGCCATTGGCCAGCCACAAGATTGCGCCGAATATGACAAGGGAAGGAAGTATCCAGATCATGTCAGCCGTCACCAGCCTTTGTTTTCAGTTTGTCGATCAGCGTTTCGACGATTCCAAGGGCGGTGTTGATATCCCCGGCATCCAGCTCTGCAGCCAGTGACGCGACAAGCGACTTTTCCCGTTGAACGACGTCTTCGATCAACGCGCGCCCCTTGTCCGTTAAAGCGATGATGGTGGACCGTTTGTGGCGCGGGTTGTCACGCTTGCATGTCAGGTTTTCTGCAAGCGTTTCGTTCACCATCACCTGAACATATTGTCTTTTTATCTCAAGGTTTTGGGCGATTTCGGGCACCGTTGCCGCGTCATGGGCAAGAAGGATTTCAAGAACCGCCCGCGTTCTGACAGTCAGTCCGCTGCCATCCAGACCTTGTTCAACCGCAGCTTCTGCAGCCTGCATCAACGGGCGCGACATCCAGATGAGTCGGTAAAGGTTGTCTGCTTCATTCATGACATCATAAATGTCATATTGACATGTATGATGTCAATTTAGTTTTAGGTGGGCGCTGGTGCCTTTAACCGGCACTCATGATGATGCAAGTCGTTGATCCCGTTGCATAGAGCTTGCCATCCTCAACCCCGCGAATTTCAGCCTTGGCCACACCGGTGGACCGCCCCACATGATCCACGGTGCCGATGCAGTCGATCACCATGCCCAAGGGAATCGCGCGGGTGATGTTAATTTTATATTCCAGCGTTGTATAAAATGATCCGCGCGGTATGCAGGTTTGCACCGCGCAGGCCATCGCGCTGTCCAGCAGGGTGCCGTACCAGCCGCCGTGGACCGTGCCCAATGGGTTGGTTGCCCCAAACTCCGGCGATCCGCGAAATACAACGCGACCTTTTTCGACCTCGTGCAATCCGTAATTCAGGGTCTCGCCAATGGGCGGGCCGGGCAGGGTGCCGTCAAGCATCCCCTGAACGAATTCAAGCCCCGAGAGCTTTTTCAGCTCATCGAGGCCTAGAAGGTCTTCGGGGCGTTTGGCGATGCGGGGCATGGGGATCTCCGGTTTGATACCAAACGCTAGAAACGCCTGCCCGCTTTGCCAAGTCTTACGCGACGTTGCGCATGGCCGCCGCAGGGATCAGACCCAGCGCACGGCACGCCTCGCGGGTCAGGTCGGGGCGGTTCAGCGTGTAAAAGTGCAGCGCATCCACGCCTTCGCCGCGCAGTTCGTCACACATTTCGGTGCAGTGGGCCAAGGCGAAGAGGTCGCCGTTGCCGTCGCGGGCCGCGTTCTCGAACCCTTGGGCCAGTGTCACCGGCACGTCGGCGCCGCATTGGCTGGCAAATCTCTGGATGCTGGTCCAGTTGCCCACCGGCAGAATACCCGGCACGATGCGCGCGGTGATCCCCGCCTTGACGCACGCGTCGCGGAACCGCAGGAATGTTTCGGCCTCGAAAAAGAACTGGGTGATCGCTTCGGTTGCACCGGCGTCGATCTTGGCTTTCAGCCACGCGATGTTTTGCGCGGTGTCGGCGGCGTCGGCGTGGCTTTCGGGATAGGCGCCCACACGGATGGTAAACCGGCCCGTGTCGGCCAGTGCCTCGACCAGTTCGATGCTGTTGGCAAAGCCGCCTTCGACCTGCTGGAAATTGGTCCCGTCCACCGGATCGCCGCGCAGCGCCACGATGTCGGTGATGCCTGCATCCGCGAATTTGTCGGCTGTTTGCAAGACCTTCTCGCGGGTCGCGCCCACGCAAGTCAGGTGTGCCGCCACTGGCAGACCTGACGACCGGCGCAGTGTTTGTGCCGCCTCGTGGGTCAGATCCTGGGTGCTGCCACCCGCGCCGTAGGTCACCGAGAAGAAACGCGGCTCAAGCGGGGTCAGCGCCTGCACTGTGTCCCACAGACGGAACCCTGCATCGATGGACTTGGGCGGGAAGACTTCGAACGAAAGGGCGGTCATGGATAAATTCCTTACAGGCGTGCGGTGTTGGAGCCTTGTCGCATGCTTTGTGATGTGAGACAAATTCATAACTCTCATCATGAACATGAGTTCCACATGCATATCGAATTCCGTCACCTGCGCACGATCAAGGCGATTCACGACGCCGGAGGCCTGGCCAAGGCCGCCGAACAGTTGCACATCACCCAGTCCGCATTGTCCCACCAGATCAAAGGGTTGGAGGATCAGGCCGGCGTCGATCTGTTCGTGCGCCGGTCCAAGCCGATGAAGTTGTCGGCGGCAGGTTTGCGGCTGTTGCGGCTGGCCGAACAGATTTTGCCGCAGGTGCAGGCGATGCAGGACGAATTCAGCGGCCTGCGCGACGGGCGGTCGGGGCGGATGCACATCGCCATCGAATGTCACGCCTGCTTTGAATGGCTGTTTCCGGTGCTGGAACGCTTTCGCAAGGACTGGCCCGATGTCGATGTCGACATTCGCCCTGGTCTGGCGTTCGAGGCGCTGCCAGCACTGCTGAAAGAAGAGGTCGATCTGGTGGTGTCCTCGGACCCGGAAGAACTTGCAGGTGTCGAATTTATCGAACTTTTTGATTATGCGCCGGTTTTCGTCGCTTCAAAGGATCATCCCTTGGCCGCAAAATCCTATATCGAAGCCGAGGATTTCCGCGACCAGACCTTGATCACATATCCGGTGGAACGCAGCCGTCTGGATGTGTTCAGCCAGTTGCTGAACCCGGCCAAGGTTGAACCGGCCACCGTGCGTCAGGCCGAACTGACGGCCGTGATCCTGCTGTTGGTCGCCTCGAACCGTGGTGTCGCGGTCTTGCCTGACTGGGTGGTGCGCGAAGTGAAATATTCGTCCGACTACGTGACGCGGCCGCTGACCGCCCATGGGCTGACGCGCCGTCTTTATGCCGCGGTGCGCAGTGACGAGCGCGGCAAACCCTATATGGAGCGGCTGATCGAACTGGCCCGCACCGAGGCGCGCAAGTTGCAGCGGGCGTAAGACAGGGGCGCAGAAAGCAGGGGCGGCGCACACCGCCCCTGCTTGTGGCTCAGATCACCTTGACGATCTGTTTGCCCATGTTCTTGCCTTGCAGCAGCCCGATAAATGCTTCCGGTGCGTTTTCCAGACCTTCTGCCACATCTTCGACCACCTTGATCTCGCCGCTGGCGACCTTCGGGCCGATCTCGGACAGGAAGGCGGGGAACTGGTTCCAGTGGTTCGAGATGATAAAGCCCTGAACAGACAGGAAGTTCACCAGGATCGTCCGCCACAGCTTTGGCGCGGTCAGCGGCGCATTGGCCCCGTCACCCAAGCCCCCGGCATTGTACCACGCGATCATGCCACAGATCGGGATGCGCCCGTGCGGGTTCATCATCGGCATGACCGCCTCCAGCACCTTGCCGCCGACGTTTTCGAAATAGATGTCGATGCCCTTGGGGCATTCCGCTTTCAAGGCTTCGCGCAGCGCCTTGGCGTCATCATAGGCGCGGTGGTCCAGGCAGGCGTCAAAACCAAAGGTCTCGACTGCCATCTTGCATTTCTCTGCACCGCCCGCGATGCCCACGGTGCGCAGCCCCATGCTTTTGGCGACCTGACCCACCATCGACCCGACGGGTCCGGTGGCGGCGGCCACAACCAGTGTTTCGCCTGATTTGGGGCGGCCAATCTCGGTCAGCCCGTGATAGCCGGTGAACCCCGGCATGCCCAACACGCCAAGGCTTGCGGTGATCGGCCCGTGCGCAGGGTCAACTTTGCGCAGCATTTTTGCGGGTTGCACGCCGTGCGTCGCCCATCCGAACATGCCGAAGGCAAAATCGCCCGGTTTGAACGCGTCAGAGTTCGACGCGATCACTTCGCCCACCGCGCCGCCTTCCATGGTGCCACCGATGGGCACGGGGGCGGCATAGGATTTCGCATCGTCCATGCGGCCACGCATGTAGGGGTCCAACGACATATAGTGGACGCGCACCAGAACCTCGCCCTCGCCGGGCGTGGGCACGGGGCCGGTTTCCATCTTGAAGTTGTCCGCGGTCGGCGCGCCGTCAGGGCGGCTGGCCAGGGTGATACGGTGCATCTGGTCTGTCATTGATCTTTCTCCCATTGATTGCGCGCAGCGTGGACCTGTAACTGCGCAGGGGCAACCCGTAACGCCACGGCGCGGCATGATACGCACAGGCCCTTGGCATCTTGGAACAGGGCGCGTATACGCGCGGCCTGATCCCTCTAGGAGAGTCCCCAATGGTTGGCAGTGCAAACCTCAACATCATGATCAAAGCCGCGCGCAAGGCGGGCCGTTCGCTGGTCAAGGACTTCCGCGAGGTCGAACAGCTGCAAGTGTCGATGAAAGGCGCAGGCGATTTCGTCAGCCGTGCCGACATCGCCGCCGAGAAAATCCTCAAGGACGAACTGATGGGCGCGCGCCCGACTTATGGCTGGTGCGCCGAGGAAAGCGCCGAGGAAGAGGGCACAGACCCCACCCGCCGCTGGATCGTGGACCCGCTGGACGGCACCACCAACTTTTTGCACGGGTTGCCGCACTGGGCTGTTTCGATCGCGCTTGAGCACAAGGGCCAGGTTGTGGCCGGTGTGGTTTTTGACCCCGCCAAGGATGAAATGTTCTTTGCCGAAAAGGGCGCAGGCTCGTGGATGAACGACAGCCGGATGCGCGTGTCGGGCCGCAGCCATATGATCGAGGCGATCTTTGCAACCGGTCTGCCTTTTGCAGGGCGCGCCGATCTTCCCGATACACTGAAAGACCTTGGCCGTTTGCTGCCCGTCTGCGCCGGTGTGCGCCGCTGGGGCTCTGCCGCGCTGGATCTGGCCTATGTGGCCGCAGGCCGCTACGACGGGTTCTGGGAACGCCGCCTGAAGCCGTGGGACATGGCTGCCGGTGTCATCATCGCCCGCGAAGCCGGTGCGCTGCTGGAACCGATGGACCCCAGCGCCGATCTGCTGGACAGCGGCAACGTGGTTTGCGCCAACGAAGCTCTGTATTCCCAGTTCGCCAAAATCATCCGCGCCTGAAGTTGCGGGCTGGCGCATTGACAGGCCAGCCTCTTCATCTTGCCAGACAAACTCCGGGGGAAGCGCGCAGCGCCGGGGGCAGCGCCCCCAAACCCGCCAGCGGCAAGGTCTCTATTGATCCGAGACGTGATTCACCCCATCCGTCCAGCGGATTGGCTCGTGCTCGCGCGGATTGACCCCGTCGATACAGCCCAGATTGACCCCGCATTGCTTCGGGTCCGACCGGCGCCGGTGATGGGTATAGATGCCGCAGGTCTTGCAAAAGTAATGTTTCGCCGTGTGGGTGCCAAAGCTGTAGAGCGTCAGGTTTTCCGCGCCCTTCACCACTTCAAGATCGGCGGCGCGTGCCGTGACGGCGGCCGCACCACGCCTGCGGCAGAACGAACAATCGCAGCGCGCCACGTCCTGCAGCCCCTCGGGCAGGGTCGCACGGATATGCACCGCACCACAGTGACAGCGGGCATCGACCCGCAGCGCGGTCATCGCCGCACCTTTGGAATGCGCGAGCGGACGTATTGCGCCTCGGGGTGGGGTGGATGACCATGGGTGCGCGACCAGAACGCGGTCCCGCCACGACGCAGCCACAGCGGAATGGCAAAGACCAGTCCGGCGATAAACCCGCCCGCATGGGCCCAATAGGCAACGCCACCCGCATCCGGGTTGGCGCCCAATCCGCCGACGAACTGCATCCCGAACCACAACATCAGCATGACCCAGGCGGGGATCGGGAAGATGCGGAAGAACACGATAAAGATGATTAGGATGTCGACCTTGGCCTTTGGAAACAGCAGCAGATATCCGCCCATGACGCCCGCAATCGCGCCCGATGCGCCGACGGTCGGCACGCCAGAGAAGGGGGCCACCACGTATTGGGCTAGGGCCGCCGCGACACCGGACAGCAGGTAGAACCCCAGATAAGGTCCATGGCCCATCTCGTCCTCGATATTGTCGCCGAAGATGAACAGAAACAGCATGTTGCCGGCCAAGTGCATCCACCCGCCGTGTAAGAACATCGACGACACCAGCGTGTAATAGCCTTCGCCCGCGCTGATCCGTGCGGGGATGAACGCCCATTCGATGTAGAATGCATTGATCGCGCGTGCGTCCGACATCATCCCCGCATAGCTGAGGAAAATCAGGATGTTCGCGGCCATCAACCCGTAGGTGACATAAGGCGTGCGGCCCGAGGGGTTATGATCGCGAATGGGAAACATGGGCGCAAGCTGGTCTGAAACGCGGGCGGGGTCAATATGGCGCGCGCGGGTTTGGGGGCGCTGGCCCTGGTGCTGTGCGCCGCCCCCGGAGTTTATCTGGCAAGATGAAGAGCGTGGGATTGAGTTTTGGGCGATGCGGGGCGCGGCAGCGTGGCTGTGGTCGATTACCTGCAGATACTGGATCAGGACCGCCGCCTGCCGCTCTTGGGCGCTCAGGTCGCCGCCTTGGCGGCCTATGCGCGGCACAGCGGAGTGATTGTCGTGCTGATTGCGCAGATTGACCGGGGCTTTGCCGGAGAGGCGGGGCCACCGGATTGGGGCGACTTCCGTCTGCCCAATCCGGTGGATCTGGATCTGTTCAACCGCGCCGTCTTTTTGCACGACGGCGCGGTGCGGGTGGTTGCGCGCGTGTAGCGGTCAGGGCGCGGGGTTCTTGGCCACTTCGCCTAAGAGCGCCGCGTTGCCGCCGGCTGCGGTGGTGTCCACGCACAAATGCCGTTCCCACAGCACGTGGCCCACGTCGGGCTGGCCGGTGATCAGCGGCATGATCGCGCCGTCACGTTTGGACAATGCGCGGTTCAGCACAGCGGCCGTTTCCGCGTCGCCCCACCACAGGACACCGCAATAGGCGGGGCCGACGGTCAGCGAATGCGGGCCGACGGGGCCTGTGGCCGCCAGTGCACGACCGCCGAGCGCCTCGACGGCTTTGATCTGTGCCTGCACCGTCTCGGGGCCGGGACCGGCGCACAAGACCGGCGCACCTGCCCATGTGCTCAGGCGGTTTGTCTCGCCTGTGGGCCCGGGCATCGTGTGTTCCGAAACCTTGTCCGATGATTGCGCGCGCAGGGCGGGCAAGGGCTGTGGCGCGTCGTGGTCCCAGTCGTCAACAGACTGCGCAGCAACCGGCGCCGAGAACCGCCGTAGATAATCGGGGCCGCCCGCCTTGGGGCCGGTGCCGCTGAGGCCGGTGCCGCCGAACGGCTGGCTGCCGACAATCGCACCGATCTGGTTGCGGTTCACATAGACGTTGCCCGCCAGAATACGGTCCGACACGAACTGCACACGGTCGTCGATGCGGGTGTGCAGGCCAAAGGTCAGCCCGTAGCCGGTGGCGTTGATGTCCTGAATCACCCGGTGCATCTGGCCGGATTTGAACGTGGCGATGTGCAGGACCGGCCCGAAAATCTCGCGGGTCATGTCCTCGATCCCGTTCACGCTGATCAGGGTGGGGGCGATGTATGTCCCCGTCTGCGGCGTGGGCAGGGCGTGCAGCAAGCGCCCTTCGGCGCGGGCGGTGGCGATGTGATCAGCGATGCCCTGACGGGCGGTTTCGTCGATCACGGGGCCGACATCGGTGCTGATGTCCCAGGGCGCGCCCATCACCAATGCGTCCATTGCGCCGGTCAGCATGGCGGTAAAGGCGGGGGCGATGTCCTCTTGGATGTACAGACACCGCAGGGCCGAACACCGCTGTCCTGCCGACTGGAACGCGCTTTCGATGATGGCGGTCACGGCCTGTTCGGGCAGGGCCGTGCTGTCCACGATCATTGCGTTCAGACCGCCGGTTTCCGCGATCAGCGGCGTGCCGGGGGCGGCGTGTTCTGCAAGGCTGGCGCGGATTTTCAGCGCCGTCGCGGTCGAGCCGGTAAAGGCCACGCCACCAACGCGCGCATCCGAGGTCAGCGCCGCACCGATGTCACCGCCGCCCGGCAGAAGTTGCAGCGCATCGGCGGGCACCCCTGCTTCGTGCATCAACGTCACGGCCAGATGCGCGATCAGCGGCGTTTGCTCGGCGGGTTTGGCCAGCACGGCATTGCCTGCGGCCAAAGCTGCCGCGATTTGCCCCGTGAAGATCGCCAGCGGAAAGTTCCATGGGCTGATGCACACATAGGTGCCTGCGGGGTCGGCATCGTCCTTTGCCTGCGCTGCATAATAGCGCAGGAAATCCACCGCCTCGCGCAGTTCGGCCACACAGTCGGGCAGGGTCTTGCCCGCCTCGCGCGCCAGCAGGGCAAAGATCGGCGCATCGTTGGCTTCCAAAGCATCGGCCGCCTTGTTCAGGATCGCCGCACGGTCGGACGTGGGAATGTCCCAGGTCTTTGCGGCGTCAAATGCAGCTGTCACATCGGCGGGCGTGGCCGCCTGAACCGTGCCGACCGTATCTGACGGATCGGCGGGGTTGGACACATCGTGCACCGCGCCCTGGGCCACCTTGGTTGCCAGCAGCGGGGCCGCGTCCCAGGTTTTGGCACGCAGCGGGTCACGGGCGGCGTCGATGGCGGCCAGCGTCGGCGCGTGGGCCAGGTCATAGCCTTTCGAGTTCGGGCGCTCGGGTTGGAACAGCTCGGTGCCGCGGATGATCTTGGGGCCGGGGAAGGGCAGGGCGTCAAACGGATCGCTTGCCACCTGTTCGGGCGATACATCTTCGTCAACGATCTGGTTGACGAAGGACGAGTTCGCCCCGTTCTCCAGCAGACGCCGCACCAGATAGGCCAGCAGGTCGCGGTGCGCGCCCACAGGGGCGTAGATGCGACAGTTGGTGCCGGCATCGGCCATGACGATGTTGTGCAACGCTTCGCCCATGCCATGCAGGCGCTGGAACTCGAAGGTTTCGGGATCGGCACCCATGTGCAGCACGGCAGCCACCGTATGCGCGTTGTGGGTGGCGAATTGCGGATAGATCCGGTCGGTCATGCCCAGCAGGCGCCGTGCGTTGGCGATATAGGACACGTCTGTCGCGGCCTTCTGGCTGTAGACGGGAAAGCCGTCCAGCCCTTCGACCTGTGCCTTCTTGATCTCGGTGTCCCAATAGGCGCCTTTGACCAGGCGCACCATGATCCGGCGGTCGTGTGTCTGTGCCATATCGTAGAGCGTGTCGATCACCCGGCCCGCGCGGGGGCCATAGGCCTGCACCACAACGCCCAGACCGTCCCAGCCTTTCAGCGCAGGCTCGGACAGCACGCGGTCGATCAGTTCCAGCGACAGCGACAGCCGGTCGGCTTCCTCCGCGTCGATGTTCAACCCCATGCCCGCCGATTTCGCCAGCAGCGCAAGGCTGCGCAGGCGCGGCAGCAGGTCGTTCATCACGGCCTCTTCGTGCGCGACCTCATAGCGCGGGTGCAGCGCGCTGAGCTTGACCGAAATGCCGGGGTTCTTGCGGATGTCGCCTTGATTGCAGGCGGTGGCGATGGCGGAAATCGCGCGCGAATAGCTCAGGTGATAGCGTTTCGCGTCGGCTTCGGTCCGGGCGGCTTCGCCCAGCATGTCATAGGAATACGTATAGCCCTTTTTCTCCATGCCGGCCGCACGTTTCATCGCCGAGGTGATGTTTTCGCCCAGCACGAACTGGCGGCCCATTTCCTTCATGGCACGGCCCACGGCAGTGCGGATCACCGGCTCGCCCAGACGTTTGATCGCGCCGCGCAACTGGCGCACGGGGCCGGGACGGCGGGTGTCCAGAACGCGGCCCGTCAGCATCAGCGCCCAAGTGGAGGCGTTCACAAGGCTCGAGGTCGATTTGCCAAGATGCGTGCCCCAATCCGATGGCGCGATCTTGTCTTCGATCAACGCGTCGATGGTGTCGGCGTCGGGCACGCGCAGCAGCGCCTCGGCCAGACACATCAAGGCAATGCCCTCGTCGGTGCTCAGGCCATATTCGGCCAGAAAACTCTCCATCAGACCGGGATCGGCGGCGGCGCGGATCTGGCGCACCCAAGCGGCGGCGCGGGCGGTGATCGCCTCGCGGTCAGATTGATCCAGACGGGCAAACGAAACAAGTTCGGCCAGCACCGTGTTCTGGTCGGTATAGGTCGCAGCGTCGATGTGAAGACGCAGGGATTGTTCAGTGTCGCGGGCCATGATTTATCCTTTTGGCAGATGTACCATTGTATCGCTGGATCAGAAGGCGATTTGACTATAATGATTTTACTTGTCGGTAATTTAGACCGAAGTTCGAGGATTTCTCATGGAATATGATCGGGTAGGGTTGGACCGGTTCGACAGTGCGATTCTGTCTGAACTGGCGCGAGACGGACGGATGAGCGTGACGGACCTGGCCGCGCGCATCGGATTGTCGAAATCTCCGACACAGGCGCGGCTGCGCAAATTGGAAAAAGACGGCGTTATTCTGGGCTATCGTGCGATGTTGGACCCGATCCGTCTGGGCATGGATCACGTGGCATTTGTCGAAGTGCGCCTGACGGACACCCGCGAGGGCGCGTTGATCGCGTTCAATCAGGCGGTGGTCAAAGTGCCCGAGATCGAACAGGCGCATATGATTGCCGGCAACTTTGACTACCTGCTGAAGGTGCGCACGCGGGATATGGCCGATTATCGCCAGTTTCTGGGCGAGACGATTTCGCAATTGCCCTACGTGGCTTCGACATCGACCTATGTGGCGATGGAGGCGGTCAAGGAAGCGGTTCTCGCAGATGTGACTTGACCCAAGGGCAATCTGCGTCAAGCTTTGGGTCATGAAAGCTTTGTACGCTGCTGTCTGTGTGATGTCTCTGGGTCTTCCCGTCTGGGCGGACGACTGCCCCGCGCCCCGGGACCACTCGGACGAACTGGCAGCCCTGTTTGACGACGCGCGCGCCGCGCAGTCCGAGGCTGCGGCGCGTGGTGCGGCAGAAGGGCTGTGGCAGGTCTATCTGCGCGCCCCCGACGCCCAGGCCCAAGAGGTGCTGGATCGCGGCATGGCACGGCGCGACAGTTACGACTATCTGGGTGCCAAAGCGGATTTTGACCGGTTGATCGCCTATTGCCCGGACTATGCCGAGGGCTGGAACCAACGGGCCTTTGTCTATTACCTGCAAGGCGATTTCGTGCGCGCGTTGGCTGATCTGGACGAGGCCCTGGCGCGCTTGCCCGACCATGTGCCCGCGCAATCGGGGCGGGCTTTGACCCTGCTGCAGCTGGGCCAGCGCGAGGATGCGCGCGCGCAATTGCTTGCGGCGCTGGCCAACAATCCTTGGTTGTCCGAACGCGCCCTGATCGCACCCGGTGCACCGTTGGGGCCACAGCTCCCGGCCGATCCGGGCAAAGACATCTGAAAACCCCTTGAGCACGCGGCCAGCAGCCCCTAGGGATAAGGACGCTGCGGGCGTGATGGAATGGTAGACATACCAGACTTAAAATCTGTTGGGCCTTGTGCCCGTGTGGGTTCGAGTCCCACCGCCCGCACCATATTTTCGACTTAAATTATTGAAATTTAAAGAGTTTGATAAATTCTGGACTAATCAATGCTTCATCTCATTCCCTAGGCCTGTGATGGCTTTTGATACTTCTTCCTTACGCAAAAACGCGGCGCGGCCGCAGAAGCACTTGGTGGCTTTTTGCCGACTCATAATACGTCCCCCCCCCGGATCTCTGGCGGCAACCAGCGGTCAATCCGCACGGTGTCGGCGCTGCTGCGGGACAGATAGCGCGCCAGCACGGTGTTGCGGTGCTTCTTGCCCTTGGCGCGCAAGGCCAGCGCGATACTGACGGCGTGCCCTGCTACCGCTTCCACGGCCATCTCTCGCCTGTAAGATGGTCTTAGCGCTTTTTTCCAAGTGCTTCCTTCAGCAGGTCGTTCTGCATGCTCATCTCAGCATATATGCGCTTCAGACGACGGTTCTCTTCCGCCATACCCACCCACTAAAGTCGCTAAGTTAAAGCTGTCACCAAGCTTAATGTTGCGAAGCCCTGTCACCTTCGAGCAAAAGGTGGCCTTAACGAGCACCGGGGGCGGCACGAAAGCGCGACAGGTCCGCTTCTATCCTGCTGCCATAAGATGCCGCCTCACGTGGGCCAGAAACGCCGAAGCGGTCGGGGAAAGGGATCGGCCGGGTTGGTGGACAAGCCCGATCCGACGCTTCGCACCGAAGTCGGAAATGGGGCGCTGGACCAGCCGGCCCATCGGCAGGACCGGCAGCGTCAGCGTTGGCAGCAACGTGATGCCCAGATTGACCGCGACCAGTGCCCCGGCCGTTGCGAGGTGGGCGACCTCGAACCGCGGAGAGACGACCCTGTCGAGGCGTTGGCACGCACCGTCGAGCAGTTCGCGGACGCTGGTGCCCGGCTCCATCGCGATCAGCGGCATGTCGATCAGCTCGGCCAGGTCATAGACCCGGTCTTTGGACAGCGGCCCTTGCGGCGCACCGACCGCGACAAACGGGTCATCCATCAACGGGTGAAATGTCAGCCGCATCCGCGCCGACATGGTGCCCGCCGTAAACCCGATGTCCGCACGCCCGGTTTCGATGGCCTCCACCACGCTGCCGGACAGCGCGTCAACGATGCGCAGGTCGATGTCAGGATGGGCAAGGGTAAAGCTGGCCAGCAGATCCGGCAGCAAACCCGCCGTCACAGAGGGCAGACCGGCGATCGTCAGCCGCCCGTTGCTTGCGGAAAGATGCGCGTCGAACTCGGACATGACATCCATGGATGTGTTGATCATCCGCTCGGCCAGCTTGGCAAAAGCCAGTCCTGAGGTCGTGGGGGTCACGTTGCGTGTGTCACGATCAAACAGCCGCGTGCCCAGCCGCGCCTCAAGTGCCGCGATTTGCCGCGACAGGGCCGACGCCGACATGCCCAATGCCTCGGACGCGGCGCGAAACGTGCCGCTTTCGCTGACGGTCAGGGCCGCTTGAAAATCTGCGATAGAAGGTGTGTTGCGATTCATGCATCAATTATCAACAATATCGCACTTTTCACAATAGATGGCTTGGTGCACTCTCGAATGGCCCGCAATGCGGTGCAAAATGGGAGGAAACCATGAAACATCTTGTACGCGCCCTGCTGGGTGCAACGCTGCTTGCCGGCCCCGTGTCTGCGCAAAACACCGACCTTTTGATCGGATCGACCTCGGCTTCGTCGAGCCATTACGGCTACTTTGTCGCCGTGGGCCAGCTGATCAACGAGAACGCCGAAGGGCTGCGCGCCTCGGTGGTGGAAACCGGTGCCACGATGGACAACATCCGCCGGATGGAACGCGGTCAGATTGACCTTGGGCTGGTCACGACAAACGTCGCGCAGCACGCCGTCGCTGGCACCAATGAATTCGAAGACAAGCAACAGGACCTGACACTGCTTTGGGTCTATACCGGTGCGCCGCAGAACGTGGTCATGCGGGCAGATGCAGGTGTCACCGACCTGTCGGGCCTTGCAGGCGTGCGCTTTAATCCCGGCATCAAGGGATCGGCGACGGAATCAACGACCGAGGCGGTTTTCAATACGCTGGGTCTTACGGCGGACTACGTGCGCGGCTCGACCACCGATGTGGTTGACATGATCAAGGACAACCGTGTCGCCGGATATGTGAAATCGGGTTCGGGCAACAGGCTTGACGGGTCGACCATGGACATCGCCACATCGACCGACATCACCGTTCTGGGTCTGACGGCCCAGCAGTCGGACACGCTTAGGGCCGAGATGCCTGACATTTCGGTCGTCGACATTCCCGAAGGTGCAGCAGATGGCGTGCCTGCCTACACGACCTGGAGCTTTGGCGTCGGTGTGGGTGCACCCTCTACGATGGACGAAGAAACCGCATATCAGATCGTCAAGGCGGTGATGGAGGACAAAGAGGCCCAAGCCAACGCGATGGCTAGCCTGAAGGGCCAGAGCCTTGCCGACATCACGTTGCAGTTCGGGACCATTCCGCTGCATCCCGGTGCCGTGCGCTGGTTCGAAGAGCAAGGCATCGACCTGCCTGCCAAGCTGAAGCCGGCAAAGTAAGGCAGGGCCCATGACACTCCAACGCGTTCAGCGGGCTCTGGCGATCTTCGTCGGCCTCTTTGTTCTTTACACGGCGGCGACCGGCCCCTTCGAAGGGCTGATCCAAAGAGCACTCTTTCTCGCGCTGGTGACCTGTCTGGGCTTTGCGCTCTTTCCACTGGGCGCCGGGAAACCCTGGCGTCCGGCGGGGCTGGCTATCGATCTTGCGCTCTGTGCGGTTTCGGTGGCGGCCTGTGGCTATGTCGTGGTGAACTACGACGCGATCATGACGACCCTTCCCTGGGCGACGACACTGGACAAGGCGCTGACTGTCGGTCTGGTGCTGGCGGTGCTGGAACTGGGGCGGCGCACTGTCGGGCTTATCTTTCCGGTCCTTGTCCTGCTGGGACTGGGCTACGCGCTGTTCGGGAATTACCTGCCGGGGCCACTGCGCCATCGGGGATTTGACACGGCTTTCGTGACCGAAACGATTTTCCTCGGTGACCTGGGGATTTGGGGCATGCTGACGGGCGTGGCCGCGACGGTGATTGCCGCTTTCGTTCTGTTCGGTGCCCTGTTGCTGCATACGGGTGGCGGTCAGGCGTTCATGGATCTTGCCATGCGGCTGGGCGGACGTCAGCCCGGCGGCGCGGCCAAGATTGCAACCATCGCCAGCGGGCTTTTCGGTATGATCTCGGGCTCGGCCGTGGCCAATGTGGCGACCACGGGCAACTTCACCATTCCGATGATGATCCGCCTTGGCTACCCGCGCCCCTTCGCGGCGGCGGTCGAGGCGGTCGCATCGACCGGCGGCCAGATCGCGCCGCCGATCATGGGGGCCGCGGCCTTTGTCATGGCCGAAATCCTGGGCGTTCCTTACCTTACCATCATCGTCGCGGCGATCCTGCCCGCGGTGCTGTTTTACCTGTCAGTGTTCATGACCGTGCATTTCGTGGCGCTGCGCCGCGGTCTGGCCATCGTACCCGAGGACGAAATGCCTGCGTGGACAACCATTCTCGCGCCGCGCCGCGTTCTGCCGATCCTTTGCGCGCTTGGTGGACTGGGCATCGGGATCTGGATGGGTCGCTCGATCTCGACCTCTGCTTTCTATGGCATCATCGGTCTGCTGATTGCCTTCGTTGGGACCGAAACCGGGCGGCTGAGCATCCGCCAGATGGCAGACAAGCTGTTCAACGGACTGGAAGACGCGGGCAAGGGCCTTGTTATTATCGGGGTGTTGCTGGCGGGTGCGCAGGTTCTGGTGTCGATGATCAACCTGACCGGCATCGGCGTTACCCTGTCGTCGCTGATCGTCAGCATGGCCGGAGATTCCGTCGTGCTGGTTGCGATGATCGTGGGGGCCGTCTGCCTTATCATGGGGATGGGGCTGCCGACGACCGCCGCCTATGTTCTGGTCGCTGCCGTTCTGGCCCCCGCGATGACAGCGGTGGGCGTCGATCCGCTGGCGGCACATCTGTTCGTGTTCTATTTTGCGACCATCTCAGTCATCACGCCGCCCGTCTGCGTCGCGGTCTTTGTCGGGGCAGGCATCGCCAATACCAACTGGCTGCCTGCCGCTGGCGAAGCTGTCCGGCTGGGTGCGGTCACCTATCTCGTGCCCTTCCTGCTGCTGCTCTATCCGGGAATGCTTCTGGGCGGCAGCCCGCTCGACATTCTGGAAGCCGTCGCTGCCGGTCTGGTGCTGGTGCTTGCTGTGCCGGCGCTGCTGTCGGGTGCACAGCTTTTCGGGCGCAAGACCGTTGATGTTGCGATCTATGTCCTTGTCATCGCCCTTGCGATCTATCCGCAGCCGGTGACGCCGTTCCTGGCCCTCGCGATCCTCTTGGCGGCACATTTCTCGGGGCGCGTCCAAAGGAGGACACTGGCATGAGCATTTTACGTCTGGGGGCCGGTGCCGGATTTCAGGGTGACCGCATCGCACCCGCAGTGGACCTGGCCGAGCGCGGAAAGCTCGACTACCTGATTTTCGAGTGTCTGGGCGAACGGACGATCGCGCTTGCGCAGCAGGCGCGCAGTACCGACCCCACAAAGGGCTACGATCCCCTGCTGGAACGACGCATGCGCGCTGTGCTGCCCGCCTGTGTGCGGAATGGCACGCGTATCGTAACCAACATGGGCGCGGCGAACCCGCGTGCCGCCGCCGAAAAAACCCGCGCCGTCGCGCAAGAGCTTGGGTTGACCGGGCTGAGGGTGGCAGCCGTGACGGGTGACGATGTGGTCGATCAGGTCGGCGAGTTTGTCCTAGACGAAACCGGCAAGCCGGCATCGGAGCTTGGAGATCGGCTGGTGTCTGCAAATGCCTATATCGGGATTGACGGGCTGGTCGCGGCATTGGACGCAGGCGCGGATGTGGTCATCTGTGGACGTGCCTCCGATCCTTCCTTGTTTCTGGCTCCGTTGGTCCATGAATTTGGTTGGGCGCGGGATGACTGGACCCGACTGGGGCGGGGTATCCTTGTTGGCCACCTTCTGGAATGTGCCGCACAGATCACTGGCGGATATTTCGCCGACCCCGGTTTGAAAGATGTGCCTGATCTGGCCAATGTCGGGCATCCGCTGGCTGAGGTGGACAGCGATGGCAACGCTGTGATCACCAAGCTGGAGGGGACCGGAGGACGCGTCAGCCGGGCGACCTGCATCGAACAGATGCTCTACGAAATCCACGACCCCGCCCGCTATCTACAGCCCGATGTGGTCGCGGACTTCTCGAAGGTGAATTTCGAGGAACTCGCGCCCGACCGCGTGGCCGTGACCGATGGGGCGGGCACAAAAGCAACCGGGTTGCTGAAGGTCTCTGTCGGATACCGCGATGGCTGGTTCGGCGAGGGCCAGATCAGCTACGCCGGGGCGAATTGCGTGGCGCGTGGCAATCTGGCCATTTCCCTTGTACGCGAACGGCTCGCGCAGACGTCCAGCACAATCATCGAACAGCGCAGCGAGTTGATCGGTGTCAATTCTGTCTGGCCATCCACGCATGACACCGCCAACACCGCCGAAGTGCGCATGCGCTATGCCGCGCGGTGTCACGACGCAATATCCGCCCAAGCGATAGGAGAAGAAGTCGAAGGTCTCTATCTCGCCGGTCCGGCGGGAGGCGGGGGCGTGACAAAGAGCATACGCGAGGTGCTTGCCATTGCGTCAACGCTGATGCCGGCCGACAAAGTTGCCGCGACTTTCGAAATGAAAGGAGCGTCGCATGAAGTTGCATGACATCGCCCACGCGCGTACCGGCGACAAGGGAGACATCTCGAACATATCGGTCATCGCCTACGACCCCGCACACTGGCCCCTGATCCGCGACATGGTAACGGCCGAACGGGTCGCGGCGCATTTCGAAACATTCAACGCGCGTGACATTTCCCGCTATGAAATCCCGCAGCTCCAGGCCCTGAATTTCGTGATCCGTGGCGCACTGGCTGGCGGCGTAACGCGGTCACTGGCCCTTGATGCACATGGCAAATGCTTGGCATCGGTCTTGCTGGAGATGCAGGTCTGTTCGCGTAAATGACTTTAATTCGCTTTTAGATAGACGCACCTACAGATGTAACTCTGCATGCGGGCAACGCTGTGGGTCCCAATGGCAGTGAACGGCCCATTGCGGGCACTGACCATAGCGTTGAATGCTGCATTGCAGCCCTTACAAAACCCGACATACTACGAAACGTGGTTCTCCGGCACATCCGCAACAACAGGAAAGCGCACCCAGAATTGGGCCCCGCCAGTTTTCGCGGGCGTATAGCCAACCGAACCGTTCATGTTGATGGCCAGCTGCTTGCTGATAGCAAGGCCCAGTCCCGTCCCGCTTGTGTTGCGTGTATCCGACGCATCAAGCTGCGAGAATTTCTGGAACAAGCGCTCTTGAAAAGAGTCCGGAATGCCGGAGCCAAAGTCAGTCACGGTGCAAAGTATATCTTCGCCTTCCAGTGTCGCTTCAACAAGGACGCGCGCCCCCTGCGGAGAAAACTTTACGGCATTGGAGAGGAAATTAGACAGGATCTGAACAAAGCGACCATCGTCAACCCGGATCGAAACCTCTGGCACTGGGGCCATCAGTTCAAGGGAGATATCGCTATTGCCCGCATATGTTTCGTTGGCTTCGATTGCCTGCTTCAACAACGCATCTACCGGGTGGACGGCAAAGTTGAAATTCAACCGGTCAAACGTCAGCCGCTCCATATCAAGCAGATCTTCGATCAGGCGGGTCAGTCTGTGACTGTTGCGCACTGCCGTATCAAGAAGCTTTGTGGCCTTCTCGGGGATTGCTCCGGCGGCACCGCCTTTGAGCAAGGCGAGCGCCCCGGCAATCGACGTCAATGGCGTACGCAGTTCGTGGCTGACTGTGGCCACGAATTCTGTTTGCATCCGTTCAACGCGTTTTTGCTCGGTTAAATCGCGAATAACTCCGACAAACCCTCGTTCTCCGGCGTGGTGAAATTCAGTCACAGCCAATTCCATCGGGAATATCTCGCCGTTCTTGCGTATTCCGGCAAGTTCGCGAACTCTGCCAATAACCAATGGTTCTGCCCCGGACAAATAGTTGGCCATATATTGGTGATGATTGTCCGCATAGGTCTGTGGCATCAGGATTGATACGTTTTGTCCGATGACATTTCCGGACGGCCTGCCGAACACCGCTTCGGCCGCAGGATTAAAGGACGTGATGGTGCCGGATGCATCAATCGCCACAATGCAGTCGAACATATTGTCGATCACAGCCTGCATGTGCTGCGCCCGTTCCTGAAGCCTTTGCTCGAACATCTTTTCGTCCGTCACGTCGCGCACAACACCAAACATGCGTTGTGCCCTGCCGTGTTCGTCCCGCTCCATTTGTGCGCCAAGACTGATGTATCGCTCACCCAGATTGGGGCTGAGAACACGGATCGTGATCGTAAGGGCATCTGCTGTGGCGTCGCGGAACATCCGCATGCGCTTGGTGATTGCATCGCGATCTTCAGGATGCAAAAGCGCTATCCAAGCTTCTGTCGTGCCATCGAATTCGGCCCGATTGACACCATAGATTTCGCAGCTGCGATCATCCAAGGATACCGTTTCAGTCGCCACATCGTATTCCCAGATACCCAGCTGAGCGATTTTTGCCAGCAGCCGCTCACGTTCGAGCGATTGCTGCAGGGTGATCTGTGTATCGTTACCGGATCGAAACCTATTCTTGAACAAAACGAACACTCCCGCCTAAGGAGAGCATTGCGCACATATTCCCCTCAATCAAGAGTTCGCTGCGCCTTGTCGACGTGCTCTGCATGAACATTCGCTGCGATTGGCCGTGGTGTTTCAGATGTCTTCGCAGAAATTTGGCCAAGTCGTTAGGTTGGGTCGCCGGATGTGAAAAGTGACCCAGAATGAAGGTGCGAAAAACACGCACCATCGCTATCTCCGCCCCTTTTGAAGTCTGTTGCTTGCGGCCCAGAGCGGACATTCGTCTTTCTTGAAGCCTATGGCCGCTCCCAGCTTTTGAACCGCAAAAAGATTAAGCGGCAAAATGCAGGAATAGGGAGCAGGCCGGACGCGACGTCGTTGAATACACCGAGATGTTTTACAACCCAATACGCCAAAACACGACCAACGGCATGCTGTCACCCGTTGACTTCGAAGAACGACAGCGCAAACAGAAGAAGTCAGGTGTCCAGAAACCAGCGGCACCTCATAGCCACCTACTTACAGAAGGGTTAAATCATTGACTGGCAGTTTTTATTGGTCGGAGTTTTTGGGAGCGGCAAGTACAAACTTTGTGATCTTTGCGTTATTGACCTATCTGGTTTCGCGACCTTTGGGATGGTGGCGCTCGGTATATGCGAAACCAATAGTCGTTTGCTTTGCCGTTTTGTTGATCCTCTTGACGGGGCCCTTCTCGAAGACTGTTCAAGCTATCGCTGACGATCGCTTCGATGTCCCTGAAGCTGTAGCGGTGCTATTCTGGAACTATTACACCCTTTCTATTGTGGTTTCCGGTGCCCTGGTCTTTGCCATTTGGATTCTGCTTAACGTCGGACCTGACGAAGACCGGAAAACATAGACACGGGGATAAACGTCTGCTCCGCTCACATGGCAAACCTTGGCGCGTGATGCAGCGAATGACAGCTTTCCGCCCATGGTGACGATAGACGCAACCGGGCCTCTCCGTACATTCACGATGCTGACCAGCGCTGCGCTGCAGCTTAACCGAACCGGACATTCGTTCATTGCGCAGCATTTTGTTTGGCCAGAGGTCGGTAGTGCGGGGCTTTCCGATCATACACCGGACAACCAATGCACGTGCAGCACAAGCGCGATGCCTTCTGGTGGGCGCGATTTCAATGGCATTGACCTCCGAGATGCCGAAAGTACGGCATCGGCTCTCTCAACGTGTAACTTCATCCAGCATGCGCCTGACTGCGGCCGCTGCGCTTGGGTTTTGATCCTGCGCCCATATCAAAGTGACGTCGAGATCGTAGGTCCTGTTCCTGAGCGATCGAAAGACCGCGCCGGCTTCCGAACGCGCCATGACCTCAGGAATGATGGCAACCCCAACTCCCGCAGCGACGAGGCCCACGGTCATCGAGGGATTGCTGACGGTCCGGTAAGATGTCGGCCAATACCCCAAGACCCCCGCTGTCAGAGCCAGACCGGAAACATCATCTGGTCCGGCGAACCCAATAAACGTATCGCCCCGCAAGTCCTCTGGCGCGACATCCTCTTTCGCAGCGAGGGGGTGATTTTCGGGCAGAACCACGATCGCTGACTGTGCGATCATCTCATGCATCGACAGTCCTTCAGGTAGGCTCAGTGATGCGACCGTGGCCAAGGCCGCGTCGAGGTCATTCCGCAGCACTGCGGCGGGGGCTTGTGCTGGATGGATCTCGACCGGCTCAATCAAGAGCTTTGGACTGGTCTCGCGAAACGACTGCATCACCGTTCTAAGGACACCCGATTCAATCGCGCCCGAGGATATGCCAAGCCGAAGAGTGCCTACGATCCCCTGATGTGCTGCACGCGCAATGTATTGGGCCTGCTCGGCATGGTGCAGACAGCGGCGGGCCTCCTGCAGAAACAAGCCGCCGGCGTGGGTAAGTGCGACCTTGCGCTTTGATCTGGCAAACAGCGTCACACCCAATTCCTCTTCAAGCTTCTTGATCTGCATCGACAGGGCGGGTTGGACGATGTTCAGCCGTTCGGCTGCCAGCCCGAAATGCAAGGTTTCGGCGAGCACCGTGAAATAGCGCAGCTGGCGAAGCTCCATAAATCAGAGCCTGTGATAATTAAGTCAGAAATTCCTATTATACCTGATCAGTCTGGCGCGATACCCACCGATCGAAACAATCAAGTGCTTAGGAATCGGCATGAAACTGACACGCAGGACCTTCTTTCGAAACGCAGCGATCGGCGGTGCCGCCGCGGCCATTACCGGCGACGTTGCCCTTGCGGACGCACCGCTAGGGCAGATCCCATTCGCGCAGGCCACCGGTAAACTTCCGGGCAAGCCGGAGCTTTATGCGCTGCGCGACGGAGAGGGCGAGCACCACCTGATCGGCGGTCAGGTCGCGACGCTGATCGCGCGGCCTCAGGACACCGGTGGCGATTGTCAGGCCGCAGTGCTCACGGGGTCGATGGATGCGGGCCTGCCGCTGCATCGCCATGACGATACCGACGAAGCGCTGTATGTCATGGCCGGTCGTCTGGAATTGCATCTGGATGGCAAGGTCCACCTGCTGACTGCCGGGGACTATGCCTACGTTCCTGCCGGGACTGTCCACGGCTATCGCATGAGGAGCTGGCGTACTCGGGTCCTCACCTGGTCCATCGGGTCAGGCCTTGCCGGTTTCTACGAGGCGCTTGGTACGCCGTTTTCCCGTCCGGTCCAGCCCGACGCGCCCGATCTGACGATTGCACAGGAACGCCTGGACGCAGCCGCGCAGGTCGCGGATGTGACCTGGACGAAAGACCTGCCCGCGGCGGAGGCCGTCCTTGTGACCGAGCGCGGCGTGCCCGAAGATCGCCGACCCTACGTGCTCATGGAAGGCGAAGGGGAACGCCTGGTGGCCGCCGATCAGCTTTTCTCTTTCCTGCAGACATCCGCCTCGACGGACGGCGCATTCTTCTCGGTGATGACCGAAGGTCCCGCCGGACAGCCGATTCCGTGGCACTACCACAAGCACCATACCGAGAACTTCTTCTGTCTCGAAGGCCGGATGACGCTGTGGGTCAACGGTCAGGAAATGACCCTGCACCCCGGTGACTTTTGCCAAGTGACTGCGGGCACCGTCCACAGCTATCGCCTGGACACCCCCTACACCAGGTTCTTCGGCTGGCTCGTTCCGGCAGTGTTCGAGCCCTTCTTTCGCTACATCGGGGACCCGACGGATATCCACGTCTTCCCCGTCGAACCACCTGCATTCCGGTTCGACCGGGTCATGTCCCATATGGAAGAACTGGACCTGAATGTCCTGATGGTTCACGACTGACCGCAAACACGGGTACGGAAGGGGCACGCCGGTAAGGCGGGCCCTTTTCCCTTCTGGGAACGGGCGCTGCCTGCACGGTGACCATCCTTATCATGCGCGCTCAGACGGGTTCGTTTCACGCGCCATATCGGCTTGGGCAATCATGGCTAAATTGGCCTCGAACCAGACTTGCGGCTGCGCAGCGGATCGCGCGCGTCCGGCTCTTTGGCTCAGGTTTATGTAAGCGTGACGCATTTCTCGGTCAGAGTGGTGAACTCACCTTGAAACCCATCGAATAACATCCATATACCATCCATACAGATGGAGAAACGGTTATGGGCGAAGTAAGACAAATCCGGGACAAGCAACCCGAGAACGAGAAGATCACCATCAATCTCGGCTTCGTTGACCTCGGTCGCATTGATCTGCTGGTGCAGGAGGGGTTCTACTCGAACCGCAGCGATTTCATCCGCACCGCGATCCGCAAGCAACTCGACACGCATGGAGAGGCTGTCGATCGCTCCATCGAGCGCCATACCATGGAGCTCGGCCTCAGAGACTTCGGCCGGGAGGAGCTCGAACAGCTTCGCGCGTCCGGCGAGGTCCTGCACATCAAGGTGGTGGGCCTCGCGCGCATCGCCTCGGACGTCACGCCCGACCTCGCTCGGGCGACCATCGGCTCGATCACGGTTCTCGGCAGCCTCCAAGCCTCCGCGGACATCAAGAAGGCTCTTGCCGACCGCATCCAGTAGCGGCGGCCCTCACAAGGACGAAACAGATGATCAATTTCAACGTCGGCGCATGGCGCCAGGCGGCAGGGCAGTCGCGTGCCGCGCAACTTGCCTCCGCCAACGACCTCGTTGCCCGTACGCTCGCGCAACACGGCCTCACTGCCGGCTCGATGTCCGGACGCCCCGGTGGCGAGGCGCTGCCTCAGGCCCTGTCCGGCCTGATGTCCCGGCTTCAGTCTCAAGGTCCGGCCTCGGAAACCGTGGACATTCCCAACGGCGCGCGCTTTGCCGAAGACAGATATACCTGCGCCGCCGGGACGCGCCGTTATCGCACCTATGTGCCGGCCTCGGCGCAGGAGGGGGCCATCGGCCTCGTCGTGATGCTCCACGGCTGCACCCAGACGCCCGAGGATTTTTCCGCCGGAACCGGCATGAACGCCCTGGCCGAGAAACATCGCTTCGTCGTCGTCTATCCGCAGCAATCGCGCGGGGACAATGCCCAGTCTTGCTGGAACTGGTTCAGCCGGGGCGACCAGAAGCGGGACCGCGGCGAGCCCGCCATCCTTGCCGGCCTGACGCGCGAGGTCATCGTCCGCTATGCCATTCCGGAAGATCAGGTTTTCGTGGCGGGCTTGTCGGCGGGGGCTGCGATGGCCGTCATTCTTGGCGGGGTCTATCCGGACGTGTTCAAGGCAGTGGGCGCCCATTCCGGTCTTCCTGCAGGATCGGCCAGGGACGTCCCCTCCGCCTTTTCGGCAATGGCCGGACGCGAAACCGTAAGCGCTGCGCGCACGGCGGCCACCCGGTCCATCGTCTTCCACGGCGATGCCGATGCCACAGTTCACCCGTCGAATGGCGAACAGATTGTCCGGCAGGCGCTCGAAGGCGGGCCGGGTCAGAATCTTCAGACCGAGGATGCGGGCACTGGGGGAGGTCGGTCCTATCGGCGCTTCACGACCTACGATGACGCCGGTAGGGAAGCGGTGGAACACTGGGTGATCGAAGGCCTCGGACACGCATGGTCGGGCGGACAATCCGCGGGCAGCTATACCGATCCGAAAGGTCCCGATGCGAGCACGGAGATGGTCCGTTTCTTCTTCTGTCCCTCGGCCTGACCATTTGGTGGCGGCGCCTGGAAGCTGGTGTCGCGCGCAGCAATCGTCATCCTGACGGTTGCTGCGGCACTGATCTTGCAAGGAAACATCTTCCACCAGGACGCCTGTCTGCGAATATTCAAAGAAGGTCGTCACAAGCAGATCGCACCACTGCATCCGTGGTCAGCCAAACGTCTGCCTTAGGGCGACAGTTCAGGTCCGTGGAGTGCGGCTGGCAGAAAATCGTGTTCGCTTCCCGCGATAGCCGACCTTGCAGCGCAGAACAGCATAGTGTGGCTTCGGTCTGCTAAGGCTTGAATGGCCGCTTCCGCAATTCTGGCACAGAACCTTCGCAGACGCAGCTAAGGTCCGGAAACCAACCTTCGTGTCAGGGGGCATCCCGCCGACGCGAACGAACCAGAGCCGACCGCCAGACCTAGATCAGAATGCTGCAGCGCAGTCCGTCAAAGCTGCTGTTGGCCGCGCTTCCGAACCCTGGCGTGAGCGTAAGGTCGGCTGAGCGGCCAAAGGGTCACCTCGCTTTCGGACCGTCACATCGCGCGATCAACACAGTCGGGTCGATTAACCCACCGGCAGCTCAGTATTGGGTTGCCATTAGGCGACTTACCATTCTGGCGCCAAGTCTTCGGTAAGAACAAACCTTTCCCAAATAATTTGCATGTCCGATGAAAACCCGCCGTTCCGTTCGAAATAGCTACGATGCCTGCGCGCCAACCCTGCAGATTGTCACACTCGCCTGCGGCAAGATCCATTTCTTCGGTTAAGCGCGCGTACCGATACAATTGAAATCAAATGCAGGCTAAGCGGGGCGGGGTATTTTAAGGGCTGCGTTAAGCCTGTCGTAAGACTACCGCTTTAAACGACATCCAATTGCCAAACGGGTCGCGCGCGCCAGGCAGGCGAGCGGGCCGATGAAAAAGGGTGTCGGATGTCAGTGCAACTGTATGTGAAACGGCTGAAAAGCGGGATGGCCAGTGTCTTGGCCAAGAACCTTTTGGGGGTGGCCCTTGTGGTCATCATGATTTTCGCGTTCTCGGTCTGGCGTGACAACAAAGAAGCCACCAAAGCGCATGACGCAGACTTGCGGCTGCGCTCAAACGAAGTGAGCCGCCTGCTGGCGCAGCAATTGGGTGGCTCTATCAAGTTCGGCAACGTCAAGGCGATTGCCGAAACGGTCGAGGATGTCATTCGTCAGGCACAGCCCGATGCCGTCGCGGGGCTAGCGTTCAGCGTCGGTGGCGAGGTTCTGCATAACACGCCGACCGGTGCCTTCGACATGGTCGCGGCAACAGAGCTGGCCCGGACCGCGATTGCCCAGGGGGAGCTTGTCGAATCTCCAAATGGAGCAATGACCGCCGTGCCCGCGGAGTTTGGCGCTGACAAGTCAGTCGTCGGTGCCGTCGTCACAGTCTGGACACACGCGCCGGGCGTCATGGAATTGGCAGCCCTGCGACGCCAAAGCATGATCGAAGTCGGCCTTGCGATGATATTGGCGCTGGTGGCGACGGGGATTTACATGTGGCTATATATGTCGCGCCCGCTGATCCGCATTGAAGGCGCGATGACCAAAGTGGCCCGCGAGGATTACGATACGGCCATCCCGTTCACGCGGCGCAATGACGAAATTGGCAGCATTGCGCAACGGTTGGACCAATTCCGCCAGCATCTTGGGATGGCCAAGGATGCGCAGCGTGAGGCTGCCTTCAAAAGTGCCGCTTTCGAAGGGTCATCGGCGGCGATGATGATGGTTGATACGCAATTCATCGTCACTTTTGTCAATCCGGCCTGTACCGCCTTGCTGTCTGAAATGGGGACAGATCTGACATCGCGTTGGCAGGGCGCGGCGGGCGCCGCATGGGTGGGCGCCGATCTGTCACAGATGGGCGACGTCTCTGCGCTGGCACAAGCCGCACGCAGCAACGGTGCCGCCGCGTTGCCCAAAGAAGTATCGATGCAGATCGGTGATCGTCATATCACCGTCAAGGCCAACGCGGCGCTGGATGCGGCGGGCAAGATGATCGGCTCGGTTATTGAATGGTCCGACAACACGGAATCACACCGCGACGCTGTTTTGTTGGAGGCAATTGATGCAAACCAGATCCGCCTGGAATTCGATGCGCGCGGTATTTGTGTCAACGTGAACGACAACGGGGCGCAGGCTTTGGGGGTAGGCGCAAACGAGGTGATCGGCACGCGTTTCGACACGTTGTTTGGCAGTGTCCAGGCCGACACCAGCCTGCCCGAGGATCTGGCGCGCACGGTGCTGAAGGGGGCGGCTGTGCAGGGCTGTTTTGACATTGGCAAACCGAATGGCGGCGGAGATATGTTGCATTTCGATGGTGCGTTCGCCGGCATCAAGGGGGCTGACGGCCACCTTGAACGGGCTGTGTTTCTGGGGACCGATGTGACCGAAACCCGCCATGCGGTTCGCGAGGCTGACGAAACCCGCGCCCGTATTTCCAAAGAGCAGCAGCGCGTGGTCGAAGCCTTGGGGCTGGCCTTGCAACTCCTGTCCGAGGGTGACCTGACCACCGGTATCGAAGAGGTGTTCCCCGATGAATACGAATCCCTGCGTCGCAATTTCAACGGTGCGACGGCATCGTTGAAAGCAGCAATCGGCGCTGTCATGCAAAACGCTGAATCGATCCGCCACGAGACCAGCGAGATCACCAGCGCCGCCGACGACCTGTCACGCCGGACCGAGAAACAGGCGGCGACGCTTGAGGAAACGGCGGCGGCGCTGGACAAGCTGACCAGTTCGGTCATGTCAGCGGCTGAAAGCGCCGATGCCGCCAGCAAGATGTCGGCCGATGCCCAGCAGAACGCCGAACAGGGTGGCGACGTGGCCCGCGAAGCGGTGCGCGCGATGGACGAGATCAAGACGTCGAGCCAGGAGATTTCCAAGATCACCAGCGTGATCGACGACATCGCATTCCAGACCAACCTGCTGGCCCTGAACGCTGGTGTCGAAGCGGCGCGCGCAGGCGATGCTGGGCGGGGGTTTGCGGTGGTGGCCACCGAAGTGCGGGCACTGGCACAACGCTCGTCCGAAGCGGCACGCGAAATCAACGCTTTGATTTCGGCCTCGGGCGATCAGGTGCGGCAGGGCGTCGATCTGGTGGACCGCACCGGCAATGCGCTGGCGGCCATCGTGAACTCGGTGTCTGATATCTCGGAACGTGTGTCCGCCATCGCAGCCTCGGCACGTGAACAGTCCAACGGTTTGAGCGAGGTGAACACCGCGGTGAACGAGCTGGATCACGTGACCCAGCAGAACGCCGCCATGTTCGAAGAGACCACCGCCGCCAGCCACGCGCTGACCGCCGAAGCGGATGGTTTGGCGGCTGCGGTTTCGGCCTTCCGTATGGGGAACACACCCCGACCCGCAGTCCAGGCCGTCGCACCGTCCCAGCCATCTGCTGAAGCACAATCCGCCCCGGCCACGTCGTCACCGGCTGTCCGCCCGACTTCTGTGGGCAGTGCGCCGATGGTTGGCAACACCGCGTTGAAATTCGAACTGGCCGAGCCTGAAGAGGATGGCTGGGAAGAATTCTGACCCAGACCCGTTTCAAACGCAAAACGCCGCCCCTTGGGGCGGCGTTATTCCACGGTCAGATTTGCCCGATATCAGGCCGAGCGTCCCCCGGCAAAACGGGTTTCCCAGCCCTCGCGGTCTTCGTCGGTGATCTTGGCAAACAGCACTTCGGGCACCGAAAACACATGACCCGGTTTCAGCTCGGACAGGGCTTGGCCCACATCCGACGGCCAGACCGCGTCGCTCTGCATATGCATCGCCGCCCGCATCGAAGCTGCCGCGTCGGGGATGAACGGCGCCGACAGGGTCGCGTAAAAGTTGATCAGGTTCAGCGCCAGCCGGATTTGCGCGGCGGCGGCATCGGGGTCGGTCTTGAACGTGGTCCATGGCGCAACCGATTGCAGGTATTCGTTGCCCGCGACCCAGATCGCGCGCAGCTCGGCCGCCGATTTGCGCACTTCGCGGGCGTCCATCAGGTCTTCGTAGCGTTTCAGCCGCGCTTGCAGATCTGCGATCAGCGCGTCTTCGGCGGGCCCATAGCTGCCTGCGGCGGGCACCTCTTCCGAGAATTTCGAACGGCAGAACTTGGTGACACGGCTGACAAAGTTACCCAGCACGTCCGCCAGATCCTTGTTCACCCCTTGCTGAAACTGCTCCCATGTGAATTCGCTGTCCGAAGTTTCAGGGCAGTTGGCCAGCAGCCACCAGCGCCAGTAGTCGGCGGGCAGAATTTCCAGCGCCTGATCCATGAAGATCCCGCGCCCCTGGCTGGTCGAGAACTGGCCACCATCGTAGTTCAGATAGTTGAACGATTTCAGATGGTCGACCATCTTCCACGGCTCGTCCGACCCCAGGATGGTCGCGGGGAACGACAGGGTGTGGAAGGGCACGTTGTCCTTGCCCATGAACTGCGTATAGGTCACGTCGTCCGCGCCCTTGTCGGTGCGCCACCAGCGTTCCCAATCGGTGTCCTGCGCCTCGGCCCATTCGCCCGCGCAGGCGATGTATTCGATGGGGGCATCGAACCAGACATAGAACACCTTGCCCTCCATCCCGGGCCAGTCCGCGTCGCCGCGTTTCACCGGAATGCCCCAGTCCAGATCGCGGGTGATGCCGCGGTCTTGCAACCCGTCGCCGTCATGCAGCCATTTTTTCGCAATCGACGTGGTCAGCACCGGCCAGCCGGTCTTGCTGTCGATCCACTGATCCAGCGTGTCACGCAGTTTGCTTTGACGCAGGAAAAGGTGTTTGGTTTCGCGCACTTCCAGATCGGTCGACCCCGAAATCGCCGAGCGCGGGTCGATCAGGTCGGTGGGGTCCAACTGCTTGGTGCAGTTTTCGCACTGGTCGCCACGCGCCTTGTCATAACCGCAGTTGGGGCAGGTGCCCTCGATATAGCGGTCGGGCAGATAGCGTTTGTCGGCGTTGGAATAGACCTGCTTTTCCGCGACTTCCTCGATCAGGCCTGCATCAAACAGGCGGCCCGCGAAATGCTGGGTCAGCTTGTGGTTCTGCGGACTGGACGACCGGCCAAAGTGGTCGAACGACAGCCGGAACCCTTCAGCGATGCGGGCCTGTACCTCGTGCAGTTCGGCGCAGTATTCGCCCACGGGTTTACCGGCTTTGGCGGCGGCCAGTTCGGCGGGCGTGCCGTGTTCGTCGGTGGCGCACAAGAACAGCACCTCGTTGCCGCGCTCGCGCTGGTAGCGGGCGAACAGATCGGCGGGCAATTGCGAGCCGATGAGGTTACCAAGGTGTTTGATGCCGTTGATATACGGAAGGGCGGAGGTGATCAGGTGACGGGTCATTTTTTGCGCCTATGGTCTGCGTTTCATGCTGCTTTAGCAGCGCAAAGGGGGCGGGGAAAGGGTCAGTCGCGTTCGCGGCTGCGCCCCATCAGGCGCCCGATGACAAAGCTGGTGCGCGGGGCATAGATATAGCGGGTGCGTTTTTGCTTGGTCGGGCGGGCGCGCAGGCGGGTCAGGCCAAAGACGATGAGCACCCCGTGCCCGACCGAAATCATGCCAAAAAGCGCGCCAGGCCCGTATGTGGTGATCAGCGCCGAGGCAACGTAAGGGGCCGCAATCGCACCGATGGCATAGAAAAACATCAGCGCCGCTGACAACTCGACCCGCTCATCATCGCTGGCGAAGTCGTGGGCGTGGGCGGCGGCCACCGAATAGATCGGAAAGGTGGTCAGCCCGAACAGCCCCGCCGTCAGCATGATACCCGCTGTGCCCAGCCCCGTGGCCGACACCGTGATGCCGCAACTGATCATCGCCGCAGCCGACAGCCAGATCAGCACCCAGCGCCGGTCGTATTTGTCCGCGAGCCACCCCACGGGGTATTGGGCCAGCGCCCCGCCCAACACGAAAGCCGACAGGAACCACGCGATTTGCCCGGTGCTCAGCCCGACGTCCTGACCATAGACCGGCCCGACCATTCGAAAGCTGGCCGACGACAGCGCTGCCACAATCACACCGGCTGCGGCCAGCGGCGAGCGGTCCCACGCCAGGCGCGGGCGCAGGCGCGGGGCGCTGGGGGTGTCGGGCTGTTGCGCGGTGGTCAGGGTCAGCGGCAACAGGGCCGCGCAACACAGGATCGCCAGCATGTTATAGCTGATGTAACTGGCAGGGGTCAGCACCCCGATGATCAGTTGTGCCGCCAGCGATCCGGTCATGTCGACCACCCGGTACACGCCCATCGTGCGCCCGCGCGTTTCGTTGGTGACCTTGGCTTGCAGCCACGCCTCGATGACCGTGTAACAGCCGGCCACGCACAGCCCCGAGGCCACGCGCATCACCGCCCAGGCATAGGGATCGACCACCATCATATGCGCCAGCAACCCGATGGCCCCAGTGGCTGTGAACGCGGCAAAGGCACGTGAATGGCCCACCGACCCCATCAGGCGCGGCGCCCACCAGCAGCCGATGAAGAACCCGAAGAAGTGGGCCGACCCCAACATCCCGATTTCCTGGCGTGAAAAGTTCAGCGCCAGCCCTGACAGCGCATCCAACGGCCCGACCCCGCCCGAGCTGAGTTGCAGCAACAGGACCGAAAGCAAAAGGGCAGCAAGGGAAATCAGCAGGCGCATATCCTGTCACCATGATCTGCACAGGCCGCAACGCCAAGTGGGAAAGCGCCAGAAATGCATCGTTTTTCGTCGCGTGCAAAAGGCGGGCCAACCCATTGGTCCGTAAGGGGCACGGCCGCACGCAACAAGTTACGTCTGGTTAAGGCTTGTTTGCTAAACCACCCTTGAAATGTGGGGGGATACGACTTGTGATTTCAGGCTCTGGCGTTAGCATCTTGGGCGGAAGAAAAGGGAAAAACCGATGAAGATGAAAACGTTGGGCCGAACAGGCATCAAAGTGACCGAGCTGTGCCTTGGATCAATGACCTGGGGCACACAGAACACCGCTGAAGAGGGGTTCGACCAGATTGATCGGGCGCTGGACGCAGGGATCAATTTTATCGACACCGCCGAAATGTATCCGGTGAACCCCGTCAGCGCCGAAACCGTGGGCCGGACCGAACGGATCATCGGGCTGTGGAACGAGGATCGCAACCGGCGGTCTGACTATATCCTGGCCACGAAGCATTCGGGCGAGGGCATGATGCACCGCCGCGAGGGCGCGCCGATCTCGTCCGAGACGATCCCCGAGGCGATCGACGATTCGCTGCGCCGGTTGCAGACCGACTACATCGACCTGTATCAGTTCCACTGGCCCAACCGTGGCAGCTATATGTTCCGCAAAAACTGGACCTTTGACCCGTCGGATCAGGACCGTGCATCGAC
This sequence comes from Sulfitobacter sp., assembly GCA_034669925.1. Taxonomy (GTDB): domain Bacteria; phylum Pseudomonadota; class Alphaproteobacteria; order Rhodobacterales; family Rhodobacteraceae; genus Pseudosulfitobacter. Next base: position 1,038,313 of record JAXMOM010000001.1, on the reverse strand, counting down.
CATTCAGAACATGGAAGACTGTCTGGGCGCGCTGCAACGCGAAGTGGACCGTGGCCGCATCCGCGCCTTTGGCCTAAGCAACGAAAGTGCGTGGGGCACCACGCAATGGATCGAAGCGGCGGCGCGCACGGGCGGGCCACGGGTGGCCACGGTGCAGAACGAATATTCGCTGCTGTGCCGCCTGTATGACACCGACATGGCCGAGATGAGCGTGAACGAAGATGTCGGCCTGCTGGCGTTTTCACCGCTGGCGGCGGGGCTGCTGACGGGCAAGTACCAAGGCGGCACAGTGCCGAAAGGATCGCGCATGGATCTGAACGGCGATCTGGGCGGGCGCAAGACCGACCGGGTGTTCGGTGCGGTCGATGCCTATCTGGACATCGCGCAGCGGCACGGGCTGGACCCGGTGCAGATGGCGCTGGCGTGGTGCTGCACGCGGCCCTTCATGGGGTCGGTGATTTTCGGGGCCACGTCGCTGGACCAGCTTGAGGTTGCGCTGGGCACAGTTGATGTGACGCTGTCCGACGAGGTGCTGGCCGAGATCGACACCGCCCATCGCGCCCATGCGATGCCGTATTGAACAGTCTATGCTAAATGGCGACGGCGGGCCCGTGGGGCTTGCCGTTGCGCAGTGGATATTTAGGGCCAAAAGAAATCAGGGCCTATGCAGATTTACGGTGCGCGCGCGCGCTGGTGCCGTGGGCTGCGGCATAGGCGCGGGCAAAGGCGGACTGGCTGGAAAAGCCGGTGCTGAGCGCGATGTCGTGCAGCGGGCGGCGTGTCTGGGTGACCAGCCGTTCGGCCTCGGCCATGCGCAGTGCCATGTAGTGGGCCTGTGGCGACAGGCCGATGGTTGCCTTGAACTGCAATTGCAACGCGCGTGTGCTTAGACCCAGCCGCTGGGCGATGGTGGCAATGGGCACCGGCGTGTCCAGCGTGGTTTCCATCAACGCGTGCGCACGGGCGGTGACGTGGTTGTGTTGGGCACGCTGGGGCTGGCGGATTTGCGGCTGTGACGCGGCGGCGGTGGTGTCGGTGATAAAGCTGCCCGCCACCTTGCGCGCCAGCGCGGGGCTGCACGTTTCCGCAATCAGGGCCAGCATCATGTCCAGCGTCGGGGCGGCTCCGCCTGCGGTGCAGAACCTGCCGCTGACCTGATAGCGTGCGTTCACGGTGTGCGTGTCGGGGAAACGGGCGGCGAATGCCTCGAAATCCTCCCAATGAACGGTGGCCGTGTGCCCGTCCAGCAGTCCCGCCAACGCCAGCACCCACGGGCCGCCATCGACACCAGCAACGTGATCGGCGGTGGCGGCAAGGCGGCGCAGGCTGGCCAACAACGCAGGCGTGCTTTGACCGTCCGGGTTGAAACCGGACACCGTCACGATCCAGTCACATCGGGCGATCCGCGCAAGCGGATTGGCCGGGATCACAAGCCCCGAAGTCAGCGATACCGGCGCGTCCGCTGGCGTGGCCAGATGCCATTGGAACACCGCGCGCCCCGCATGACGGTTCGCTGCGCGCAAGGGATCGACAGCCGCTGCAAAGCTGAGCGTGTTGGTGGCATCCAGCACCAGCACGACCACTTGGATGATATTTTCGGAATTCATCAAATTCTTTTCGTATTTCGTCAAGTATGCTGCGAGGATGCCGCCATAATATGCTGTAACGCAAGATGAAATACGGGGAGCGATGCCATGCCGTTGGCCATGAACAAAGATGTCTTTATCACCTGTGCCGTAACCGGTTCGGGGGCCACGCAGGACCGCAGCCATCACGTGCCGCGCAGCCCCAAGCAGATTGCCGACAGCGCGATTGCCGCGGCCAAGGCCGGCGCCGCCGTGGTGCATTGCCACGTGCGCGACCCCGAAACCGGCGCGCCCAGCCGCGATCTGGCGATGTTCCGCGAGGTCACCGACCGCATCCGCGACAGCGACACCGATGTGGTGCTGAACCTGACGGCGGGCATGGGGGGCGACATCACCTTTGGCGATGTCGAGAACCCGATGCAGCTGAGCCAGGCAGGGACCGACATGGCCGGTGCGACCGAACGGGTGGCCCATGTGGCCGAATGCCTGCCCGAGATCTGCACGCTGGACTGCGGCACGATGAACTTTGCCGAGGCCGATTATGTCATGACCAACACCCCCGGCATGTTGGTGGCGATGGGCCGGATGATGACCGAACTGGGCGTCAAACCCGAGATAGAGGCCTTTGACACCGGCCACCTGTGGTATGCCAAGCAACTGGTCAAGGACGGCGTTCTGGACAGCCCCGCGCTGGTGCAGTTGTGCATGGGGGTGCCGTGGGGCGCGCCCGATGATCTGAACACCTTTATGGCGATGGTCAACAACGTGCCGGACGACTGGACCTTCTCGGCCTTTGGGCTGGGGCGCAACCAGATGGCCTATGTTGCGGCATCCGTGCTGGCCGGCGGTCATGTCCGCGTGGGGCTTGAGGACAACCTGTGGCTGGACAAGGGGGTGCTGGCAGAGAACTGGCAGCTTGTCGAACGTGCGGGCACCATCATTGAAAACATGGGCGCGCGGGTCATCGGCCCTGCGGAAGTGCGTGAAAAGCTGGGGTTGGTCAAACGTGCGCCCAAGGGCTGAGCGGGTGCTGCGCACCGCGTCGGGGATCGGACTGGCGCTGGCAATGCTGGCAGGCTGCGCACAGGTGCCGCCCGCGACGGGCTATCGTGATGCGTCGATCATCATCGCCTCGACCACACGGTTCGAGGCGCAGCAGTTTGCCGGTGACTGGGTGGTGCGCGCCGCCTATCCGCAGGATGCGAACCTGCGGGGCGTGACCGCACGGCAGGACGGGACCGGTTTTACCCTGGCGTGGCACCGGTGCAACGCTGCGGGCCAGTGCGGCACAGTCGCCGAGGTCTGGCCCGCGCAGACCACGGGGCAGGGGCGTTACGTGTTGCGCGATCCCTCTGGCACGGCAGACCGCACATTGTGGGTGCTGTGGGTCGATGACGGGTTTCGCACCGCAGCCATTGGCACGCCGGATGGCGGCTGGGGCTGGATACTGGACCGCAACAGCACGGGCGGCGCTGACCGCATGGCCGCGGCACGCGAGGTTCTGGATTTCAACGGATACGATCTGACGCGCCTGACGACACGGCCCTAGGCTGCGCGAAGGAATGAACTAAAATCAGTGAAGTGTGACTTCACGAGTGAACGAGGTATGGAATGTACAAACAGGTGGCAGCCGTTATTGGCGGTGGCGTGATCGGGGGCGGCTGGGCCGCGCGCTTTGCACTGAATGGATGGGACGTTCAGATTTTTGACCCCGACCCGCAGGCCGAGCGCAAAGTGGGCGAGGTCATGGCCAACGCCCGCCGGTCGCTGCCCGGCATGGTCGATGTGGCGCTGCCGCCCGAGGGAACGCTGACCTTTCACGACACCATCGCAGGCGCTGTGGACGGGGCCGTATGGATTCAGGAAAGCGTGCCCGAGCAACTGGCAATCAAACACACCACGCTGGCCGAGATTCAGAGCGCATGTTTGCCCGATGCGGTCATCGGTTCGTCAACGTCCGGCTTCAAGCCGTCCGAGTTGCAAGAGGGCGCTGCGCGCCCCGAACAGATCATTGTCGCGCACCCGTTCAACCCGGTGTACCTGCTGCCGCTGATCGAAGTTGTTCCGACGCAGGCCAACACGCCCGCCTTTCTGGATGGGGCCGACGCAATCCTGAAAGGCCTGGGGTTCTATCCGCTGCGCGTCCGCAAGGAGATTGACGCGCATATTGCGGACCGGTTCCTCGAAGCGGTCTGGCGCGAGGCGCTGTGGCTGGTCAAAGACGGCGTGGCCACCACCGAAGAGATCGACAATGCGATCCGCTACGGCTTTGGCATCCGCTGGGCGCAGATGGGCCTGTTCGAAACCTACCGCGTCGCGGGCGGCGAGGCGGGGATGAAGCATTTTATGGCACAGTTTGGCCCCGCGCTGAAATGGCCGTGGACCAAGCTGATGGATGTGCCAGAGTTCACCGACGAGCTGGTGGATTTGATCGCAGACCAGTCCGATGACCAGTCAGGGGCCTATTCGATCCGCGAGCTTGAGCGTATCCGCGACACCAACCTTGTGGCGATGATGCGCGCGCTGAAGGCGCAGGATTGGGGCGCGGGTGCATTGATGAACGCGCAGGAAAAGACGCTGCGCGCGGGGTCGCCGTTGGCGGCACGGGTGGACGATCTGGACGACGTGTCGGCGCCGCTTCTGACCGTGCACCGCGCCGTGCCGCTGGACTGGACCGACTACAATGGTCACATGAACGAATCCAGATATCTGCAAGCCTTCTGCGATGCCTCCGACCGGTTCATGGAGATGATCGGGTGCGATGCGGACTACATCAGCGCGGGCGGCAGCTATTTCACCGCCGAGACGCACATTCGCCACGTGAACGAGGCGCTGGCAGGGACCGTGATCGACGTGCGCACACAGGTGCTGTCGGGGGCAGGCAAAAAGCTGCACCTGTTCCATGAGATGTACGCAGGCGAAACGCTGTTGGCCACGGGCGAGCATTTCCTGCTGCATGTCAGCTTGAAAACCCGCCGCCCGTCCGACCCTGCGCCGCATATCCTTGCAGCACTTGAACGCGTCGCAACCGCCCACGCGGCACTGGATGCGCCCGCAGGCATGGGCCGCGCCGTGGGGCAGCGGCCTTGAGACGGGTTCTGATCACCGCAGGGGCGCGCGGCATCGGTCGCGCGATGGCCGAGGCGTTTGATGTCGCTGGCTTTGATGTGTGGGTGACCGATCTGGACAGTTCGGCGTTGGCGGATATTCCCGAAGACTGGACCGGCATCGGCGCCAATGTCGCGGACGAAGGCCACATGCGTGAGGTGTTCAACCGGATCGGCACCGTCGATGTGGTTTGTGCCAACGCCGGTATCGCGGGCCCCACGGCCCCGGTCGAGGACGTGGCGCTGGACGACTGGCGCGCCTGCCTGAGTGTCAATCTTGAGGGCGCGTTCCTGGCGGCAAAATACGCGGCCCCGCTGATGAAAAAGGCACGGCGCGGGTCGATCATTCTGACATCGTCGACCGCCGGGCAATTCGGCTATCCTTATCGCACACCCTATGCGGCTGCAAAATGGGGGGTGATCGGGCTTATGAAAACGCTGGCGATGGAGCTGGGGCCGTTCGGCGTGCGCTGCAACGCGATCTGTCCGGGCAGCGTCGAAGGTCCGCGCATGGAAGGCGTGCTGGAGCGCGAGGCCGAGGCCAAGGATATGACCCGCGATCAGGTTTACGCAGGCTACGCCGCGGGCACGTCGATGCGATCCTTTGTCGAGGCGCGCGACATCGCCGATATGGCGGTTTTCCTCGGCTCAGACGCGGCGCGGATGGTGTCGGGACAGGCGATTGCCGTGGACGGGCATACAGAGAATCCCAACCCGCAGATTTGATCAGCCAAGGGGCATCGCCCTTTATGGTGACGCCCTTTGGTGCGCATCCCCTCTGGCGCAGGCATGGAATTCGCGGCAAGACGGGGTATGAGCCTTTGGATTCCCGTCACCCTTGCCGCCGCGTTTTTCCAGACGCTGCGTTTCGTCTTGCAGAAAAAGCTGGCGACGACGCAACTGTCTGCGGCGGGGGCTACTTTTGCACGGTTCCTTTATTCCGCGCCGTTGGTTGCCGTGCTGGCCTATGCCTATTTCCAGACCACGGGACAGGAACGGCCACCGCTGACGGCGGCCTTTTGGCTCTACGGCGCTTTTGGCGGGCTGGCACAGGTGCTGGCGACGGTCTGCGTGGTGCTGTTGTTCAAGGCGCGCAATTTTGCGGTGGGGATCACATTCAAGAAAACCGAAGTGATCCAGACCGTTCTGGTCGGCTGGGTGCTGCTGGGCGAGGGCGTGAGCCTGCCGGGGTTCGGCGCGATTGCGCTGGGGCTGTTTGGCGTGCTGCTGCTGTCTGCTCCGCCGGATCTGGTGCGCTGGGGCCTGCGTGATCTGGCGAACCGGGCGGCGGGTCTGGGGTTGCTCTCGGGTATCCTCTTTGCGGTCTCCGGCGTGTGCTATCGGGGCGCGTCGCTGCAATTGCCGCTTGAGGATCCGCTGGCGCGGGCGGGGCTGACGCTGGCCTGCGTGACCGCGATGCAACTTGTTGGCATGGCGGTCTGGTTGCGCCTGCGCGAAGCGGGTCAGATGACAGCCGTCTGGCGCGCACGCCGGGTGGCGGTGTGGATCGGCCTGACATCTCTGCTCGGATCGTTCTGCTGGTTCACCGCCTTTACCTTGCAGAACGTGGCCTATGTGAACGCTTTGGGACAGGTCGAGCTGATCTTCAGCCTGATGGCCACGGTGCTGTTCTTCCGCGAACGGGTCAGCCTGCGCGAATGGGCGGGCATGGCGGTGCTGGGCGCTTCGATCCTGACACTGGTGCTGGTGATCTGACCCTAGTCGGTGGGCAGATGCCCGCGCAGACGCAGGAACAGGTTCTCCTCCTCGTTGTTCTTGAAGAAGGGCACGCTTTCAGGCGGCTCGACCGATTGCGCGCGCTTTTGCACTTCGCTTAGCACCACCTCGGTGATGAACGGCATGTCGAAACTGCGCACATCGTCCAACCCGACCCACTGCAAATGCGACAGCTCGTCCGAGGCGGCCGAGAAATCGTCGGGGTCAGTGACCAGCGTGTCGGCATCCACCAGGAAGAACCGCGCATCGAACCGGCGCGGGCGCCCCGGCGGTGTGATGGCACGGAACACGAATTGCAAGGCCGAGGCATGGGGCACGTGCCCGGTGGCGGCAAAGTCGGTCCAGTCGTCGGGCACGTCCGTATCCCATTCACCGGGCTGGCCCAGAACCTGACCGGTTTCCTCGAACAATTCACGCACGGCGGCGACAGACAGGGCGTGGGCCATATCGGGCGCGCTGTCCTCGGCGATGCGCGCGGCGCAACCGTCGGGCAGGGCACCGGCCAGCGGCACGTGGTAATCGCCCGGATCAACCGCACCCCCCGGAAACACGAACTTGTTCGGCATGAACACCGCCTTGGCCCCACGCTGCCCCATCAGGATGCGCGGGCTGGTCCAGCGGTCGCGCAGCACGATCACGGTCGCGGCGTGGCGGATCTGGCTTTTGTCAATTTTTGCTTCGGCGGTCATTTTCGGCCCTCTTGAGACAGGCCGCGCAAGAACGTGATTAGGCCGGTGTGGCATCCTCGGTCATCTTGCGGGCCCATTTGAAGCCGACAATGGCCCCCTTCAGTCTGGGCAGAAGGTAAAGCGACAAGGCGACGCAGCCAACCGCAAAGATCGTAAAAAGCACCAAAGGCTCAGGACGCCACGTCACAAAGGCGATATGCAGCAACGGCGCCATCAGGTGGCCGACGATCAGAATCGTCAGATAGGCCGGGCCGTCCTCGGCCTTGAACTGTGCCAGATCCTGACGGCAGACCGTGCAGACGGGCGATACCTTCAGATATCCCTTCAGCAACCGGCCTTGCCCGCAATTGGGGCAGCGGTTTCGCCAGCCGCGCAGCATTGCGGGAAATGCTTTTTGCTCGGTCGGGGCTTGTGGTTCGTTCACGGTGGTATCAGTCATTTTGTGTTCAGCCATTTGAGGGTCATCGCGCATGGGGCGTCCTGTCTGTTATGTCGAAGATGGTGCATCGGCGGCTGAATTGAAATGTCACCTTTTGTCCTTGCGTCGGGATGTCGCGCATCAGCGGGCGGCACAGCATATAAAGGCAGCTTGAACTGTTGTGAACTTTTTCCGACGGAATGCGCAAGCTGCCCCGTTTTACTGTGCATAAGGGGCGGCGAGCAGCGCCGCGCCTGAATAAGAAACCGGAGTAAGAGCTTATGAAACATACAACATTCATCGCCGCCGTTATCGGTGCAGCCGTTTCGATCACAGGCACAACCGTTCTGGCCGACCGCGCAGGCGCTGACGACCACAAGCGCCCCAGCTTTTCCGATCTGGACGCCAACGCCGATGGCCAGATCACGCTGGAAGAGATGCAAGCCCGTGGTGATGCCCGGATGGCAAAAATCGACACCGACGGTGATGGCTTCTTTAGCGAAGACGAAGCCGTGGCAGCCGCCACAGCCCGCGCCAAGGAACGCCACGCCCGTATGGTCGAGCGTATGGACGCGGACAAAGACGGCAAGCTGAGCCTGGATGAAATGAAGCCCAAGGGCGACCGCGCCGCGAAAATGTTCGAACGCGCGGATGCTGACAAAAGCGGTGGCATTTCCGAGGCCGAATTCACCGAGATGACCAAGAAAATGGAACAGCACATGCGCAAGGGCCACGGCAAGGACCACCAGCACAAGGATGGTCACAAAGGTGACAAGCCTGCCAACGACTGACCCAAGATGACGCAGGCCCGCCGCAACTTGCGCGGCGGGCCGCATTTCACTACCCCGGACCGGAATGGATATGCCCCTGGATCAGGACACAGAAACCGACGATGCCACGCTTTTGGCGCGCTATGCGCGTGGTGATGCGGCGGCGACACGTGCGTTGACCCTGCGGTTGACGCCGCGGGTGTTCGGTCATGCCTTTCGGGTTCTGGGCGACCGCGCCGAGGCCGAGGATGTGGCGCAGGACGCGATGCTGCGCCTGTGGAAGATCGCCCCGAAGTGGGAGGCCGACCGCGCACAGGTCTCGACATGGCTTTACCGTGTCACGGCCAACCTGTGCACCGACCGTCTGCGCAAACGGCGTGGCGGCCCCGCGCTGGACGACATTGAAGAACCCGCCGATCCGGCGCCCGGCGTCGAAGGGCAAATGCAGACCCGCGCCCGCATGGACGCGCTGACGCAAGCCTTGCAAACCTTGCCGGAACGACAACGTCAAGCGGTGGTCCTGCGCCACATCGAAGGCTTGGCGAACCCCGAGATTGCCGACATTCTGGATGTGGGCGTGGAAGCGGTGGAAAGCCTGACCGCGCGGGGGAAACGGGCACTCAAGGCGGCACTGGCGCCGCAGAAACAAGCGTTGGGATACTCCGATGACGGCTGATAGGCACGATACGACCGATGCAGCACTGGATGCGTGGCTGCAAGATGCAGGCACTCCGCAGGTGCCTGACGCGCTGATGGCGCGGGTGCTGGCCGATGGTTTGGCGACACAGCCCGCACCGGGCGGGGTGGTGGCGGCTGCGCCCCGGCGCGGCTGGCTGGCGGGGCTGTTGGGCGGCTGGCAAAGCGTCGGCGGGTTGGTGGCGGCCACCTGTGCGGGCTTCTGGATCGGACTTAGCCCGCCGCAATACCTGCCGCAGGCCGCGCTGACCTTGCTGGTTGCGGATCAGGTCGACGAAACAACTGACCCGGCCGAGGTTACGGCCTATGGATGGGTCGCGGATGAAGGAGCCGATATTGATGGATGATGTCGCAAAAACCCAACGCGTCCGCGCGCCACGCTGGATGCGCATCGCCTTTGGCGTTTCGCTGGCCTTGAACCTTGCGGTTGTGGGCGTGCTGGCCGGCACCTTTGCGCGCTTTGGCGGACCGCCGTCGCGGGGGCCGGGGATGATCAGCTATGCCACGCCTTATGTCCGTGCCTTGCCCCGCGATGCGCAACGCGAGATTTTTCACGCCGTGCGCGACCAGCTTCCCAAGGACACCAACAGCCGCCAGGCCCGCCGCGCGCTTTATGCTGAAATGATCGAGGCGCTGAAGGCCGCGCCGTTCGACCCTGCACAGGTTCAGACCATTCTGGACCGGCAGAACGCGGCCGCACTGGCTGTGCAGACTGCTGCGCACACGGCGTGGCTGGCCCATGTCGCGGCCATGTCGCCTGAAGATCGCGTCGCCTATGCCGAAAATGTCAGCGAGGTGATGCGGCACGGCAAGGACAAGAAGGGCAAACCGCCGAAAGACTGATTTGCCTCTGGCCGTGTGCCCACTCAGGCGCCGCGCTCAGGCCGCCGGACGGCTGAGCGTCACGCAGTTGCGTCCTTTGACCTTTGCTTCATACAGCGCCTTGTCCGCGCGTTCCATCAGCACCCGCGCAGCCGCATCCGGGTCCTCGGCGGCCAGTGCTGCATCGCTGGGCATTCCGCCAATGGCCAGCCCGATGCTGACAGTGACCTTGATCGGCGGCGTTGTCCCGCTCGTGTCAAAGGGGGTGTTGCCGATGTGCCGACAGATGCGCCGCGCCGCGCGCCGGGCATCGCCCAGCCCAACCCCCGGCAGCACAATCAGAAATTCCTCGCCTCCGACGCGGGCCACCAAATCGACCGCACGCAGGTTTTCGCGCAAACGGCGGGCGGTCTCGACCAGAACGGCGTCGCCGGTGGCGTGGCCATAGATGTCGTTGACGTCTTTGAAGTGGTCCAGATCGGCCAGCATCAAGGCAAAGGGGCGGCCAGCGGTTCCAGCCCGCTGGGCCAGTCGCGCCAGATGTGGCATCGCATAGCGGCGGTTGTGCAGGCCGGTCAGCGGATCGCAGACCGCAGCCTCAAGCCCGGTGCGCACGGTCGCGCGCAACTGATCGGCAAGCTGTTTGCGCAGCATCAGTTTGCGCACCCGCATCGCCAGTTCGCGCGGGTCGGTTTGGGTATAGGTCACTGCGCTGACCCCCAGATCCAGCGCACGAGCGGCCAGCGTCGGCGCATCTTCGGGATACAGAAACAGGATCGCGCTGTGCCGTGTTGCAGGATGTGACCGGATCGACGACAGCAGCGATAGCATCTGTTCGGCGTTGCCCGTATCGGCGAACAGGATAAACACATCGGTGTTGCGTGTATCGGATTTGGTCGTGGTGTGGTTGTGTCGATTCAGCGCCATGTCCGGCAGGCTCGAGGTCAGGCGTGCCGCAATCAGCGCGCGCATGTCGACAATCGCACGCGCACTCAGCATCGGATTGGTGCTGACCACGGTGATGTCGGGCACCCCGACGAATTGTGACGTACCTTCGTTAAATCCAAGCGCGCGGGTGGTGTCGTCGCGGATCTGCCATTCGGTGGCCGCGTTGTGGGCGCGCAACATGCTGCGCACCCGCGCCAGCAGCAACGCGTCGTGATAGATGTCCATCACCACATCCTCGACCCCGGCGTCCAGCAGATCCAGCCGCGCGGTAGCACTGATGCCCGGGGCCACCGCCATCACCGGCGCGGCACTGCTTGCGCCCGTGTCTTGCAACCGTTGCACCAGATCGACCGCCGTGCCATCGGGCAGGGCCACGGCGCAGATCACCAGATCAGGCGGCGTATCCGCAGCCTGACGCACAGCTTCGGCCACTGAACTGGCCTGCATCACGTAATACTGCGCGGCTGCAAGTTTGACCTTGAGCACGATCCGGTTGGTCGCAATCGCTTCCACGATTAGGATCTTGGCATACATGCTGATGCCTCTCTGATGAAATTCAAGCATTTGGTTAAGCAGTCATTCCTTTCTGTGCCCAAATGGTTAAGAAAGTATTTCAAATTGGCCTCAAAACTGGGTGAACGAAGATGACCAAGCCAAATTCAGCTGAAACCGTCGCCTTGCAGGCGCTGGCATGGCTGGCGGGCAACGAGGAACTGTTGCCGGTGTTTCAGGGGGCAAGCGGCGCGGGCGCAGATGACCTGCGCAACGGCGCGACCGATCCTGCCTTTCTGGGGTCGGTTCTGGATTTCGTGATGATGGACGACATTTGGGTCGTGGCCTTTTGCGACAGTGCCGGTCTGTCCTATGATGCGCCGATGCGCGCGCGCGCGGCCCTTCCCGGTGGCGAACAGGTGAACTGGACATGAGTGCGGTCAAAGGCATCATTTTCGACAAGGACGGCACCCTGTTCGATTTCGCCGCAACCTGGGAGGCATGGGCCGAGGCGTTCCTGTTGCGCGCCTGCAACGGCGATCGGACCCGTGCCTCGCAAGTGGGCGCCGTCATCGGATTTGATCTGCAAACCCGCAGCTTCTCCCGTGACAGCATCGTGATCGCAGGCACCGCTGACGAAGTTGCCACCGCTTTGGCCCCGCATTTCCCGCAAATGTCCAAGCCCGCCTTGCTGGCCATGCTGAACGAAGAGGCCGAAAAGGCCCCTCAGGCCGAAGCGGTGCCGCTGGTCCCCTTGCTGACGGCCTTGCGCGACCGTGGCCTTAAACTGGGCGTGGCAACCAACGATGCCCACGCGCCGGCGCTTGCCCACCTGACGGGTGCAGGCGCGGAAACTTATTTCGACTTCATCGCAGGCTTTGACAGCGGCCACGGCGGCAAGCCTGCGCCGGGGCAGTTGCTGGCCTTTTGCGCGGCGACGGGTCTGGACCCTCAGTCGGTGATCATGGTCGGCGACAGTACCCACGATCTGCACGCGGGCCGCGCCGCCGGAATGCGCACCGTGGCCGTGCTGACAGGGCTGGCGATGGCGGAAACGCTTGCCCCGCTGGCCGACGTGGTTCTGGCCGACATCGGCCATTTGCCCGCCTGGCTGGACGGGCTGGCCTAAGGCCGCCGTCCTAAAACGACGCATCGGGTCGCAAACGGAAAGGTAGCCCGCGCGGCTTCGGGGCTTGCTGGGGGCACGCAGCCCAAAGGATGCCCCGATGACCGATACCCCCCGCAGAACGCGCAGCGGTGGCCGTGCAGGTGCCGCCACGCGGCGCGGCACGGCGGTGATCGAACAAATGCCGTGGAACCCGCCGCTGCTGGTGGACCGCCCCGTCGAGCCGCTGACCGAGGCGGGCGTCCACGCCATCCACGACGGTGCGATGCGGATACTCGAAGAGATCGGCGTCGCATTTCTGAACCACGAGGCGCTGGCCATCCTGCGCACGGCAGGCTGCATTATTGACGGCGAGAACGTCCGCATGGGCCGCGAAATGGTGATGCACTATCTCTCACTGGCCCCGGACACCTTTACCCTGACCCCGCGCAACCCTGCGCATGCCATCACCTTGGGCGGGAACCACATGAACTTTGGCAACGTGTCCAGCCCGCCGAATTACTGGGACATGGACCTGGGCCGCAAGGTGCCCGGCACCCGCGAGATGTGCCAGAACCTGTTGAAACTCAGCCAGTATTTCAACTGCATCCACTTTACCGGCGGCTATCCGGTCGAACCTGTGGACGTGCACGCCTCGGTCCGGCATCTGGACGTTCTGTACGACACGCTGACGCTGACCGACAAGGTCGTCCACGCCTACAGCCTGGGCGCCGAACGGGTCGAGGACGTGATGGAAATGGTGCGCATTTCCGGCGGCTGGACCGATGCCGAATTCGAAGCCAGTCCCAAGATGTTCACCAACATCAACTCGACCTCGCCGCTGAAACACGACATTCCCATGCTGGACGGCTGGATGCGTCTGGCGGGGCGCAATCAGGGGCTGGTGGTCACACCGTTCACGCTGGCTGGCGCAATGGCACCGGTCACCATGTCGGGCGCGGTGGCACAATCGCTGGCCGAGGCGCTGTGCGCCGTGGTGCTGGCCCAGATCATCCGCCCCGGTGCCGCCTGCGCCATTGGCACCTTTACCTCAAACGTGGATATGAAATCTGGCGCGCCGGCCTTTGGCACGCCGGAATACATGCGCGCCACCCAGATGACAGGGCAACTGGCGCGGTTCTACAAACTGCCGATGCGCTCCAGCGGGGTCTGTGCGGCCAATGTACCGGACGGGCAGGCGATGTGGGAAACGTCGAACAGCCTGTGGGCGGCGGTGCAGTCCGGCACGCACATGGTCTATCACGCGGCGGGCTGGCTGGAGGGCGGGCTGATCGCCTCGCCCGAGAAATTCATCATGGACTGCGAAGTGTTACAGCAGATCCAGCGGTATCTGGACCCGGCGCTGTGGGCGACAGGACCGGACGAAATTGCGCTGGATGCAATCAGGGAAGTGGGCAGTTCGGGCCATTTCTTTGGCGTTCAGCACACCCAGGACCGCTATACGACCGCCTTCTACCAACCGTTCCTGAGTGATTGGAAAAACTACGAAGGGTGGGACGCGGCGGGGGGCCTCTGGACGCCCGAGCGGGCGCATCAGTTGTTCAAGGACATCATCGCCACCTTTGAAGAACCGCCCATGGACGACGCCATTCGCGCCGAGCTGGCCGCGTTCGTCACGCGGCGCAAATCCGAAGGCGGCGCGCCCACCGACTTTTGATCGCTTCCGCCCGCGACCCCCTGCCAAACTAGGTCAATTCTTAACTATTTGCGGCATCTTAACACTTGTCCCGCATAAAGGCCGCGGGAATGGGAAAGAGACCGCCATGCATGGGTTAATTTATCGCGCGATCGAATGTTTTGTCACTGACAGCTACGGTCCTGAAAAGTGGTCACAGGCCGCATCGCTGGCCGATCTGGGCTTTGTCGAATTTGAACCGATGCTGATCTATGACGACGCATTGGCCCCGCAGCTGATCGCGGCGGTGGGCGAGGTTCTGAACCGCTCCGAAGCCGACCTGATGGAAGACGTGGGCACCTATCTGGTCAGCCACCCCAACACCGAAGGGCTGAGGCGCCTGATGCGCTTTGGCGGCGTGTCCTTTGTGGAACTGCTGCATTCGCTGGACGATTTGCAAGACCGCGCGCGGCTGGCGGTCAGCGATCTGATCCTGCCGCACATCGAACTTCACGAATACACCGCAACGCATTTCAGCCTGATCTGCGGGACCACGATCCCCAGCTTCGGCCACGTGATGATGGGGTTGTTGCGCACCATGGCCGACGACTATGGCGTTCTGGCCCTGCTGGAATACGAAGGCGGCGCATTGGGCATGGAAACCGTGTCGATCCGGCTGGTGGAAACCGAATTCGCCGAAGGACGCCGTTTTGCACTGGGGGCGGCGCCATGACCGACCCGACAGCCAATCCCGCCGTGCTGGATGTGCTGTGCCCGATGCATGTGATGATCAACCACACCGGACATATCACCCACGTGGGGGCAACCTTGCGCAAACTGCGGCCCGATCTGGACTGGATCGGCGCGCGTTTTCTCGAGGTGTTCGCGCTCAAACGACCCCGCACAGTGACCAGCATCGCCACATTGCGCGAAAGCGCAGGCATCAAGCTGCACCTGCAACTGCGCGACGCCCCGGTCACCGAACTCAAGGGCGTGGCCGTCGAAAGCGGACAGGACGGGATGATCATCGTGAACCTGTCCTTTGGCATCTCGGTGGTCGACGGCGTGCGCCAATACGACCTGACCCATGCCGATTTTGCGCCCACCGATCTGGCCACCGAAATGCTCTACCTGGTCGAGGCGAAATCGACCGCGATGGAAGCCTGGCGCAAGCTGAACCAGCGCTTGCAGGGCGCGATGATCGCCGCCGAGGAACAGGCGTTCACCGATACGCTGACGGGGCTGAAAAACCGCCGTGCGATGGATCACGTTATGGCCCGCGCGCTGGAACGCGGCACGCAGTTTGCGCTGATGCAACTGGATCTGGATTTCTTCAAACTGGTCAACGACACGCTGGGCCATGCGGCGGGCGACCACGTGCTGCAAACCGTCGCACGCATCATGGTCGACGAAACCCGCATCGAGGATACCGTGGCACGGCTGGGCGGGGACGAGTTCGTGATCGTGCTGCCCGAGGTGTGCGATATACCGGCCCTGCGCCGCATCGGCAGCCGCCTGATCAAACGGCTAGAGGTGCCGATGCCCTTCGAGGGCAACGATTGCTGCATCTCGGCCAGCATTGGCACCGTGTTCTATGAACCGGGATCGGACGCCGACCTGCGCAGCCTGCTCGATGACGTGGACGTGGCGCTTTATGCCTCGAAACGGGCAGGGCGGGGGCGTCAGACATTCTACAGCCCCGACTTGCGGCGCGGTCTGGACAGTGCGGATGCGACAACTCAACAGGCGGGGTAACGGCCATGTTGCCGCTGTTCGACCTGTAAATAAGGGGAAAAACAAGTGGCAGCCCGTAGGGGAGTCGAACCCCTCTTTTCAGGTTGAAAACCTGACGTCCTAACCGATAGACGAACGGGCCACTGTCTTGTGAGGGGCTGATTATGCAATCGCGCCGCAGGGCGCAAGACCAAAAATGCAGTTCTTGGACAAATTTCTTATCCGGCCTCTGCCGCGTCCTCCAGACGCAGCTGCACGCTTTGCCGTCCACGAAAGGTGTTGATGTCCAAACGCCCCGCCAGATGAAAGCGCGCGCCGCCGTGTTGTTCCAGACGGGGGCCAAGCGGGCCGTCGTAGGCCCCGAAACAGATCGCGTCCATGCGCGCGCCACCTATGTCGCCAAAGCTCAGCTTCAGGTGGTTTTCACCCACCCGTTTGGCGTGGAATATCTGCATATCGGCAAAGGCATAGCGCGGGCCGGGGGCGGCGGCGCCATAGGGGCCTGCCTGTTCGATCATCTCGACCAGTTCGACCTGCGCCGCGCCGGGCATCATCGTCCCGTCCAGCCGCAGGTCGGCCACGCCGATGCGGTCCGCACCCTGTTTGGCCAGCAAGACGCCCAGCCGTTCCATGGCTTGCGGAATCATCTCGGCACGCACGGTCAGCCCCGCGGCCATCTTGTGCCCGCCGCCCTTGATCAGCAGTCCTTCGGCGGCCAGCCGTTGGATTGCAGCGCCCAGATCAATGCCTGTCACCGACCGCCCTGATCCCTTGCCGATGCCATCCTCGATGCCGATCACGACCGAGGGGCGATTCGACGCCTCTTTCAGTCGTGCCGCGACAATGCCCACCACACCGGGATGCCAGCCATCGCCCGCCGCCCAGGCCAACGGCGCGTCAAAGCCGCGCTCCTCGGCCTGCGCCATGGCCGACGCCCGCACCGCCGCCTCGATGTCGCGGCGTTCGGTGTTCAGCATGTCCAGCTTTTCGGCCATCGCTGCGGCTTCGTGCGGGTCGGTGGTGGCCAGCAAGCGCGCGCCCAGATCGGCCTGACCGATCCGCCCGCCCGCATTGATGCGCGGCCCCAGCAAATAACCCAGGTGATAGGCCGCAGGCGCCGTGTCCAGCCGCGCCACATCGGCCAGCGCGGCAAG
This sequence comes from Sulfitobacter sp., assembly GCA_034669925.1. Lineage (GTDB taxonomy): Bacteria > Pseudomonadota > Alphaproteobacteria > Rhodobacterales > Rhodobacteraceae > Pseudosulfitobacter. Next base: position 1,021,419 of record JAXMOM010000001.1, on the reverse strand, counting down.
GCCCGGACGGTCACGTGCCGCCATCACGCGCAGGCCTTGGCGCACAAAGGCGCGGTTGACGCCGATCAGCGGCGCCACATCCGCCACCGTGGCCAGCGCCACCAGATCCAGCATCCGCATCAGGTCCGGCCCGGCCTTGCCCGCACCGCGCATCTGGCGGCCACATTCGACCAGCATCAGGAACACCACGCCAGCGGCGCAGAGGTGCCCCAGATCGCCATCCTCGTCCTGCCGGTTGGGGTTCACCACCGCAACCGCCTCTGGCAGCGTCTCGCCGCCCAGGTGGTGATCCAGCACAACCACATCCGCGCCCACGGCGGCCGCAATCGGGCCGTGCGACAGCGTTCCGCAATCCACGCAGACAATCAGGTCATGCTTCGCCGCCAGATCGGCCATGGCCGCGTCATTGGGGCCATAGCCTTCGTCGATCCGGTCGGGCACATAGAGCGTCGCGCGCAAGCCCAATTGCCGCAACCAGTCCAGCAACAGCGCCGCCGATGTCCCGCCATCCACGTCATAATCGGCAAAAATCGCGATCCGCTCGCGCCGCGCCACGGCTTCCAGCACGCGTGTCGCCGCCTTTTCCATGTCTTTCAGCAGGCGCGGATCAGGCAGCAGGTCGCGCAGGGCAGGGGCCAGAAACGCATCGGCCTCTTCCACCGCCACACCGCGCCGCGCCAGCACCTGCGCCACGGGCGCGGGCAGTCCCTTTTGCTGCACGATCAGGTCCGCTGCCCGCTGTACTTCGACAGCGGGCCCGACCCAGCGTCGGCCGGTCAGAGATGTCTCAACGCCTAAATACATGGCCACATCCCCATCTTCATCTTGCAAAACAAACTCCCCCCGGAGGGCCGGTCGGCCCCAGTCTCCGAAGCGAAAACAGTCTTAGACCGGCGTGCGATACTGCATCCGCCGCACCGAGCCGGTGCGCGACCGCATCAGCAAGGTCTCGCAGGTCAGCCAGCCGGGTTCGCGCTGTACCGCTTGCAGCAACGACCCCGAGGTGACGCCGGTCGCGGCAAAGATCACGTCGTCGGTGACCATCTCGTCGCGGGTATAGATGCGGTCCAGATCGGTGATGCCCGCCTTGGCCGCGCGGCCCTTTTCGTCGTCGTTGCGGAACAGCAGGCGGCCGTAAATCTGCCCGCCCATGCATTTCAGCGCAGCAGCGGCCAACACGCCCTCGGGCGCGCCACCGTCGCCCATATACATATCAATGCCGGTGTCCGGATCGGCGCAATGCATCACACCCGCCACATCGCCGTCGGTGATCAGGCGAATCGCGGCACCGGTGGCGCGCACATCTGCGATCATGTCGGCATGGCGCGGACGCTCCAGAATGCACACGGTAATGTCCGAGGTCTCACAGCCCTTGGCCTTGGCCAGCGCCTTGACACGTTCGCCGGGGGTCATCGCCAGCGTGACCGTGTCGGGGGCAAAGCCCGGACCGATGGCCAGCTTTTCCATATACACATCAGGCGCGTGCAGCATCGACCCGCGCGGCCCCATGGCAATCACCGTCAGCGCGTTGGGCATGTCCTTGGCGGTCAGCGTGGTGCCTTCCAGCGGGTCCAGCGCGATGTCCACGCCGGGGCCGTTGCCGGTGCCGACTTCCTCGCCGATGAACAGCATCGGCGCCTCGTCGCGTTCGCCTTCGCCGATCACAACCACGCCCGCGATGTCCAGCAGGTTCAACTGCTCGCGCATGGCGTTCACGGCGGCTTGGTCGGCGGCTTTTTCGTCGCCGTGGCCGATCAGCTTGGCCGAAGCCAGCGCCGCTGCTTCGGACACCCGTGCAAGGCCCAGTGACAACATACGGTCTTGAAATTTTGCGGCGTCAGTCATGGGGGTGGTCCTTATAAATTTATGTTGAAAAACGTGTAGCGGGTGGCGCGCAGTGGCGCAACTTTACAGGTGTTCGATGCGCAGCGCGACAGGGGCCGAGGCCAGCACGCCGGTGCCTTCCATGGCCGCGATGGCCACGTCAAGGCTGGCGCGGGTGGTCTTGTGGGTGACGATCAGCACTTGGGCGGCTTCCAGATCGGCGTGGCCATATTGGCGCATCCGCTCGATGCTGACGCCTGCCTCGCCCAGTGCGGCGGCGACTTTCGCCAGCGCGCCGGGTTTGTCGACCAGACCCATGCGCAGGTAATAGGGCGCGGGCAGCACGGACAGCGCCGGCTTGGCCGCCTCAAGCGTGGTGGCGGGCTGACCAAAGACAGGCAGCGCAAAGCCGCGCGCAATGTCGCAGACATCGGACATCACGGCACTGGCGGTGGGGCCGGCACCCGCACCGGGGCCGCGCAGCACGATCTGCTCGACTGCGTCGCCTTCCAACACGATCATGTTGGTGCCGCCCTGCAACTGTCCCAAGGGCGAAGTGTCGGGCACCAGACAAGGCTGCATCCGCTGTTCCAGCCCGCGGCCGGTCTTTTGCGCGACGCCCAAAAGCTTGATCTTGAAGCCCATGTCGGCGGCGGCGCGGATGTCTTCGATGCTGATGCGCTCGATGCCTTCCAGCTCGATCCCGGCGAAATCGACGCGGGTGCCAAAGGCGATCGACGACAGGATCGCCAGCTTGTGCGCCGCATCAATACCGCCCACGTCCAGCTGCGGGTCGGCCTCAAGATACCCAAGGCCGTCCGCTTCGGCGAACACGTCCTGATAGCTCAGGCCGGCGGTTTCCATCCGTGTCAGGATATAGTTGCACGATCCGTTCATCACGCCCATCACGCGGGTGATGCCGTTGCCCGCCAACCCTTCGGTCAGCACCTTGATCACAGGGATACCACCGGCAACGGCGGCTTCAAACCGCAACGACCGTTGCGCCGCTTCGGCCTGTTCGGCCAATGCCTGCCCGTGCATGGCCAACATCGCCTTGTTGGCAGTGATCACATGCTTGCCCGCGGCAAGGGCGGCTTCGGTCGCGTCCTTGGCCGGGCCGTCTTCGCCGCCCATCAGTTCCACGAACACGTCCACATCGTCGCGCTTGGCCAAAGCCACCGGGTCGGTTTCCCACGCATAGTCCGACAGGCTGATGCCGCGGTCCTTGTCCTTTGACCGCGCCGACACGGCGGAAATGGTGATGTCACGCCCGGTGCGCGCAGACAGCAGCGCCGCCTGCTGGCGCACAATCTTCACGACACCCATGCCGACCGTGCCCAGACCGGCAATACCAAGACGAAGGGGCTGGGACATGGGACGTTTCCTTATAGATGCATGGTGTTTTTTGCGCATCTACCCCGTTCACGCAAGGCACGCAACATGGCGCAGTGCGGGCGGTCGCAAGAAACACGCCAATGCCCGTCTGCCTGATCGTCCGCGCGGCGGTTGGCCTGGCTGCCTGATCCCACCGTTTGATGGTGCGATCCTTTCTCAGGCTTCGAAGGAAGCACGACGGGACAATTTCGCCACGCAAGCGCAAGAGGCAATGAGAGCCGCAATTCGGCGGCACGTGTTGTTGTCGCGGGATGAAACATCACCGCCGCTGTCGCGCCATTTGCATAGCCGGTATGCAATTTTATCCTGCATTTTCAAACAGAAACAGCCCGTTCATTTGATCTGGATCATGATCGGGGCCGCACGGTTGTGGCACCTTGTCCTCACAATTAAGAACCAAAGGATCGACCCCATGAAAATCGTGGCCCACAGTTTTATTCCCGCTCTCGCACTGGGCGCGCTCTCGATGACGCTTGCGATGCCTGCCATGGCGCAATCTCAGGGCGACTGGACCTTCGGCATCGGGATCATCAATGTGAATCCGAAATCCGACAATGGCACTCTTGCAGGTTCGGCGACCACACTTGGCGACGACACGCAACTTTCGCTGACCGGTGAATATTTTATCCGCGACAACCTTGGCATCGAGCTGTTGGCCGCGACACCCTTCGAGCATGGAATTTCCCTTGGCGGCACCGAGATTGGCACGACCAAACACCTGCCGCCCACCATCTCGCTGGTCTACCACGTGCCCACAAAGGGCAAGATCACACCCTTCTTCGGCATTGGTCTGAACTACACCACTTTCTTTGAAGAGACGACAGGCCTTGGCGATCTCAAACTGGATGACAGCTTTGGGCTGGCCGCCACAATCGGTGCAGATTGGCAGATCTCTGATCGCGGCGCATTGCGTGTGAACGTCCGGTATATGGATATTGAAACCGATGCGACCCTGGACGGCACCGCGATTGGCACGGCCAAGATTGATCCGATCACTGTTGGCCTCTCCTACGTGCATCGTTTCTGATATTGCCTCGGGCCTGGGCAAGAAAGACACTTGGCCAGTGTGATACATTTGATCTGGCGTCGCCCTGAAGGCGGCGCCATTTCCTGTTTGCGCATCGTCGCCTTGCGCAGCCGGGCTGAATACTCAGTTGTCCGCGCGCGGGTCTTCATCCAGCCGCGTGCGCGCGGTTGCGTCGATCACGCGGGTGCGTTTCAGCCGCTCGGCGCGGTTGCGCAAGGCGGCGACGCGGCTTTCCAGGTTGCTTTGCTGGACTTCGGGGGCAGGGCCGGTGTCTGCGGTGCGGGCCAGAATGGGGCCGACATCGACCAGCTCCGGGTAATCCGCAGCTTTGGCACGCTCGGACACGGCGGCGTCCAGCTCGGGGAACTGGGTGCACGCCACCAGCAACAACTGGAGCGCGATCAGGGCTGAAAAAGGGCTGGGGCGCATGAACCTGCCTGTGATGATCTGTTGCAAGCTTGATGCACCAGCGGTGCGCGTGGCGCAAGGCACTTGGTTTTGAACGGGTGTTCAGATAATCCATGCAAATGGCGCGCACAGCAGGATCACATTCGGACATCACCGGCCCACGGGTGCGCGACGCGGCCCTGCGCCTGTTCGCCCGCGATGGCTATGCCGCCGTGTCGATGCGCCGGATCGCAGGCGAGGTCGGGGTGCAGGCGGGGGCGTTGTACAACTATACCCCCGACAAGCAGACGCTGCTGTTCGACCTGATGCGTGACCATTTGATCGAATTGCTGGCCGCCCAACCGCAGGATACCGGCGATGCGGTGGCCGAGCTGGAACGCTTCGTGCGGTTTCACATCGGCTTCCACCACGACCGGCCCGATGCGGTGTTCATCGCCTATATGGAACTGCGCAATCTGGAACCGGACAATTTCGCCGCCATCGAGGCGCTGCGCAGACAGTACGAGGACCGGCTGGAAGCGATCCTGCGGCGCGGCGCGCAAACGGGCGTGTTTGCCGTGCCGGATCCCAAGATTGCGACGCTGGCCGTCATCGCCATGCTGACAGGCGTCAACACATGGTTCCGCGCAGGCGGGCGGCTGCGGCTGGACGAGGTGCAGGATATTTACTGGGACATGGTGCGCCGGTCGGTGGGCAGCGCGCCCGACCGCTGAACGCGCGTGCCTGCGCGCCCGGGTGGGGCGCACAGGCCGTTGGTGTCAGTGCGCAGGCTGGATAAACGTCCCGTTGCGCAGATCGCGCATGGCCTGCTGCAACTCGGCTTGGGTGTTCATCACGATGGGCCCGTGCCACGCCACAGGCTCGTTGATCGGCGCGCCCGAGATCAGCAGAAACCGCACACCTTTTTCGCCGGCCTGCACCGTAATCTCGTCACCCGAACCAAAGCGCACCAGCGTGCGGTCGCCGGAAAGATCACGAATGTTGACCTCCTGGCCCGCAATCTCTTTTTCCAACAGAACACCTGACGGCGCGGATGCATCGACAAAGGCCGCGCTGCCGTCAAAGATATAAGCGAACGCACGACGATAGGTGTCGATGTGGAACGTCTTCTTGACGCCCGCAGGCATGGTCACGTCCAGATATTGCGGATCGGCGGCAATGCCGTCCACGGGGCCTTTCTTGCCCCAGAACTCACCGGTGATCACGCGCACGGTGGTGCCGTCATCGTCGGTCACCTCAGGAATGTCCGCGGCCGTCACGTCCTGATACCGCGGCGCGGTCATCTTCTGCGACGCGGGCAGGTTGCCCCACAGCTGAAACCCGTGCATCTGGCCGCGCGGGTTCCCGTGTGGCATTTCCTGATGCAGGATACCCCGCCCGGCGGTCATCCATTGCACGTCACCGGCGCCAAGCGATCCGGTGTTGCCCAGACTGTCGGCGTGATCGACCGTGCCCGACAGCACATAGGTGATCGTCTCGATCCCGCGGTGCGGGTGCCATGGGAACCCTTTTTCGAAATCCTCCGGCCGTTCGTTGCGGAAATCGTCGAACAACAGGAACGGGTCCAGCTCGGACGGGTCCTGAAAGCCGAAGGCACGGTGCAGTTTCACACCGGCCCCTTCCAGCGTGGGCTGGGCGCGGCGTGTCTCTAGGGTGGGGCGCAGGGACATGGAATATCTCCTTTGAATGCTGCTGTTGAACAACAATCTAATCGTGCGGAGGTGCGTTGCAATCGGCGCTGATGCGCCGTTGCTGTGCAATTTTGCGGTAAGTGGCGGGAACCACCGCAGCCGTTGGTAATTTGTTCCCGAGGACCTGTATGTACAGGTGGGCACCAGGTAAATGGACCAGGGTCCAAACAGAGCCAGTCCCCTCGGAAATGCTTAAGGCCACTGGAACGTAACCGTTTCGAGAAGGGCAGAACCCGCCACTGCTTTAGGTAGGGTGCGCGCAGGCACTTGGCAAGGGGCTTGGGGGCGCTGCAAGTTTAATTGGGGGCTCCGCCCCCGGCCTTCGGCCTCCCCCGGAGTTTATTGGGCAAGATGAAGCCTATTCGTCCGCGATGAAGTTGTAGCGTTCCAGCTCCTCGGGCAGCAGGACATAGATTTCATCGGGGGGCGTGGTCAGCGCGTGCTGCATGACCAGCGGGTCAATGCCCATTTCATCAAGATAGATCATCACCTCGCCCTGACCGCGCTGGATGTCTTCGACGGCGAAAGACGCGGGCAGGATCGTGCTTTGGCCGAAATAGTGCTGGTGCACGCCGACGCTGGCGGTGTCCGCGATGGTGCGGGTGGTGCCGGCGGCCAGAATATAGGGACAGGCGGAATAGCACACTTCGCCTGCGCGCATCTCGGTGGCGATGTCGTTTGCGCGGATGTAGCGGCCCAGTTCCAGCGCGTCGGCCACCGAACCGCCCGGCGATTGCAGCACCAGCCGCGCAGGCACGGGGTCGGCCTCGGCCAGCAGGTCGGTGATGCGGGCGGCGTCATCGGGGGCAATCGTGCCCTCCAGCCGATAGGTGCTGTCCTCAAGTGCGGTCAGCGTCAGCCGTCCCGGCAGCGGGTTGGTTGGGTTTGCGGGACGCGGGCGGTCAGGGTCAAAGGTGCGGCGCTGGTCGCCGGGGCTGACCGGTTCGGTCAACTGCGGCTGGTTCGGTCCGAAGGAGGGCAGCGACAGCCCCGCGCCCGCCATGTCACCAATGACCAGCAACAGGCCCAGCCCAAGCTGGAACACCAGCACCCCCGCAAGGATGCGGCTCACCGACGGCCACTTCGAGGCGGTGGCCTCGGTCATGCGGCGCTGTCCGGTTTCGCGGGCGTCGCGGGCAGGGTGCGCACAGGGGTGTCCTGTGCTGCTTTCTCGCGCGCCTCTTTGTCCCGCAGCTCCTTGTCCAAGGTGTCGGGCATATTGTTCATCGCCAGTTCCACATCGCGGATCGCACCCAGCGCGGTGCGCAACTCGGCCAACGTCATGGTGTCATCCACGGCTGCCCCCTCGCGCCCCTGCCGGATGGCGGCGTGGGTGATGGCAAGGATGAACACCAGCACCGCAGGAAGCAGGTCGATGGCGATGGCGCCGGCCCACGAGGGGATGAAGTTGCGCGCATACAAGATCACCGCATCGGCCGAGGAAATCGGCGTATAGGTCACATCGGGGGGCGGCGTCTGCGCGACCACGGCGGCAGCAGCGCGTTCCAGTGTCGCGGCGCGCTGGGCCAGCACATCCAGAACGCTGGTGATGGTCGACGCCTGATCTGTACGGATCTGGCTGGTGCTGCCGTCCAGTTCGGGCAGCACGACCGACGCCGCCAGATCCTGGGCTGCGCGTTCAACCAGCGGCGCCACGGACAGCTGGCGCAACTGTGCGATCAGCCCGGCCAGCCGCACCGTGGCCTCGGAAAACTCGACGGATCGCGCCTCGACTGGCCCGGCTTCGACCGTCAGGGCGCGCATCCGGCTCAGGATGGCGTTGCCCTCGGCAAAGGCGGCGCTGACCAGCGGGGTTTGGGTGGCAATCTGCGCCTCGAGCCCTGCCAGTTCCGCCGATTTCTGGCGCAGCACGCGAAACACAGCCCCGCGACCGGCCAGCCCCGACAAGGCACCTGCGGCCTCTTGCTCGGACAGATCCTCGAACGACTGACGCACGCGGGCGACATCGCGTTCCAACCCTTGGGCGCTCAGCGCGATTTCGTGGGTTTCTTCCAATGCCGTCTGATAGTCCTGCACCGTGGTGGCCAGGTGCTGCTCGACCGCCGCCGATCCGGCCAGCGCAGCCGCGTTCAGCCAGGACGACATTGCCACGATGGCCAGCGATCCCAGCGCCATGGCCAGCATCAGCCCGATCCGCGACTGCGCGCTGCGCACCGCCGGGAACAGCCGCATCATATAGGACCAGAACACGAAAATCCCGACCGACACCGCCACCGAATAGGCAATCGCGGCAAAGACCGACATCGCGCCGGTGTCGTCCAGCAGCGAGGACACCCCAAGATAGGTATAGATGCCCGACGCCACCGACAGAACGCCAAGCGCGGTGCCAGAGAACGTGTCGAGCCATGTCAGGTGGGTTTCCAACTCGCGGGCGTGGCGGACGCCGCGCGCTTGGGCGTCGGTCAGGGGGCGATCAGATGTCATGCGGGCCTTTCCGGCGTGCTTGTGTCGGGACTTAACATAGATGCGGGCGCGCAGTCTTCCAAGCTTTCCTGCGCGGGGGTTGCAAATGTTCACGGATTGTTCATATTTTCAGCCCATGAGTCTGGTCTCTGATATCACCGCCCTCGCGCCGGGGCAGATACTGGCGCGTGGCGTGGCGCGGCACCTGGCGGCGCTGGGCATGGTCACGGTCGAGGAACTGGTGCCCACACGCGGCTTGCGGGTGGATGTGATGGCGCTGGGCCCCAAGGGCGAGATTTGGGTGGTCGAGTGCAAATCCAGCCGCGCCGACTATATGACCGACAGCAAATGGCAGGGCTACCTTGAATGGTGCGACCGCTTTTTCTGGGCGGTGGATGCGGATTTCCCGACCGACCTGCTTCCCGATGAAACCGGCCTGATCATCGCTGACGCCTATGATGCCGAGGTGATCCGCATGGCCCCCGAGGACAAGCTGCCCGCAGCCCGCCGCAAGGTGATGGTGCAAAAATTCGCTACCCACGCCGCCCGGCGGTTGCAGGCTTTGCGCGATCCGGCGGGGGTTTCGGGCTTCGGTTAATCCGCCGCTGTCAGGCAATCCAGTGCACACAGGCACGATTGCGCTGGCAGACAGGCCGCCCGAAGCTCTAGCGTAGGTCAAGGACCGACGCGGGGGGCACGCATGCAATATCATCTGAACGGCTACACCAGCGGCGATCCGCATGTGGCGCAGGCCGCCGCCAGCCACGATCCGGCGCAGATGCCCGCAAAGGTCGATGTGCTGATTGTCGGCTGTGGCCCTGCGGGGCTGACACTGGCCGCGCAGATGGCGCAGTTTCCTGACATCTCGGTGGCGATTGCCGACCAAAAGGACGGCCCGCTACAGGTCGGGCAGGCCGACGGGATTTCGTGTCGCAGCATCGAGATGTTCAACACCTTCGGCTTTGCCGAGGACGTGCTGCGCGAGGGCTATTGGGTCAATGAAACAACCTTCTGGAAACCCGATCCCGACCAGCCCGCCCATATCACCCGCACGCAAAAGATCGATGATGTCGAACCGGGCCTGTCGGAGTTTCCGCATGTGATTCTCAATCAGGCGCGGGTGCATGATTTTTACCTGCGCTGCATGGCCAACGGCGCGCGGCGGCTGCAACCGCATTACGGACGCGCCTTGCACAGCTTGCAGGTGGGGGCGGGCACCCATCCGGTCACGGCGCAGTTCACCGGCCCCAATGGCCCCGAGGTGGTGCAGGCCCGCTATGTCGTGGGCTGCGACGGCGCGCGCAGCACCGTGCGCCGTCAGATCGGGCGCACGCTTGAGGGGGCTGCGGCCAATCAGGCCTGGGGCGTGATGGATGTGCTGGCGGTGACAGACTTTCCCGACGTGCGGCTGAAATCGGTGATTCAGTCGGCGGATGCGGGCAGCGTGCTGATCATCCCCCGCGAAGGCGGCTATATGGTTCGGATGTATATCGAGCTGGACAAGCTGGGCGCGGACGAGCGTGCGGCCGGGCGCAACATCACAATCGACCAACTGGTCGCGGCGGCGGGGCGGATTTTGCATCCCTATACGCTTGAAGTGAAAGACGTGGCGTGGTGGTCGGTCTATGACATCGGCCAGCGCCTGTGCGACCGGTTCGAGGATGACAGCGGCCACATCTTCATCGCCGGCGACGCCTGCCACACCCACAGCCCCAAGGCGGGGCAGGGCATGAACGTGTCCATGGGCGATACCTTCAATCTGGGCTGGAAGCTGGCGGCGGTGCTGCGCGGTCAAAGCGATGCCAGCCTGCTGCGCACCTATTCGGACGAACGCCAGCAGGTGGCGCAAGACCTGATCGACTTTGACCGCGAATTTGCCCGCATCTTCTCGGCCCCGCCACAGGCGGGCAATGCGGCGCAAGCGTCAAAGCTGCAAGAGACGTTCATCAAGGCAGGGCGGTTCACCGCCGGCATGGGGGTGCAGTATCGCCCTTCGATGATCTGCGGCGCGGGGGCGCATCAGGCGCGGGCTGCGGGGCTGACAGTGGGGCAGCGGTTCCATTCTGCGCCGGTGGTGCGGCTGGGCGACGCGCGGCCCATGGAGCTGGGCCATGTGATCCAGGCCGACGGACGCTGGCGGCTGTTTGCCTTTGCCGGTGCGGACGACACCGGGGCCAACGGTGGCGCGCTGCACCGCTTTTGCGCGTGGGCGCAAGGCGCCGCACAGGTCTGGGGCGTCGGGGACATCGATGCGGTGGTGGACCTGCGCGCGGTGATGCAGCAGGGGCACCGCGATCTGGACCTGATGGACATGCCAGCCGTCTTGCGCCCTGCAAAGGGACGCTTTGGCCTGATCGACTATGAAAAGGTGTTTTGCGCCAACCCCGCCCAAGACATTTTCGACATGCGCGGAATCGACCGCAGCGCGGGCTGCGTGGTGATCGTGCGCCCCGATCAATACGTGGCCGACGTGTTGCCGCTGGATGACACGCAGGCGGTGGCCGGGTTTTTCAACGGGGTGTTCGTGACACAGACCTGACGGCCCGCCGGTCTCAGCGCTTGATCGACTCGGCGGCCTTGGCGGCGGCCATCAGCTCTTCGGCAATCTCGCGGGCCTCGTCGGGTTCGAAATCCATTGGAATTTCGGCACCGCCACCTTCGACAAACAGACGGACCATGCCCTTGTCGGTCGGACCGATTTGCAGATTGGCTTCGATGTCGCGTTCGCTGTTGATGCCCATGATGGCCTCCGGCTGTGTCAGGCGACTGTGCTAGCGAAGACAGGCTTGATTGGCAAGCGTGGCAAGGGCACCATGCCAGCATGACAGAGTTTCAAATCCGTGCCTATACGCCAGTTAAGGCCACTTGGGCGCAGGGAATGGGAAATTCGTTTTTGATCGGCCTTGCCAAAGCGGAACGTCTTGGTTACATCACCGCGCAGTGCCGCCTTAGCTCAGTTGGTTAGAGCGCTTGATTGTGGATCAAGAGGTCCCTGGTTCGAGACCAGGAGGTGGTACCATTCTTCCCCAACTATATCTGACCGGCCAGAATTCGGGGCTTTGCCCCGGACCCCAGGATATTTTTGGCCAAAAGAAATCAGTCCAGCGTGATGGTTTGTCTCAGCGTGGCGCCGTCGGGGCTGTAGATCAGCACCTGCGTCGGCGTCGTGATGGCGATAAACTGCGGGGTCTGGGCAAAAGCCGTGGGGGTCGTGCCGTCGGGCAGGGTGATGCGCTCTGGCAGCGGCGGCGTTGTCGGGCTATTGAGACGTATTGCCATCAACACAAAGATCGCGGCCATGCCGACGATCATCGTGGCAGTCAGAAGCGTCACCAGACGGCGCAGGTTTTTGAGATAAGGCGGTTCGGGACCATCGGGCGCGTCGTGAGGATTGGACATGTCAGATCAACTCGTTCGTTTTCGGGTGGGCGAAGCGCCGCCTGCACGTCTTGATAAGGCGTTGGCGCGCGATGTGCCAGTGGATGCATCCCTGTCGCGCACGCGGCTGGGCCGGTTGATCGAGGATGGCGCGGTGCAGGTGGACGGCACGGTTGTGCGCGACGCCAAGGCCAAGGTGGCCGAGGGCGCCGATGTGATCATCACGGTGGCCGTGGCCACCGAAAGCCATATCGGGGCCGAAGACATTCCGCTGGTCGTGGTCTACGAGGACGACGATCTGGTGGTTGTGAACAAACCTGCGGGCATGGTGGTGCATCCGGCCCCCGGCACGCCGTCGGGAACGCTGGTGAACGCGCTGATGCACCATTGCGGTGACAATCTGTCGGGCGTGGGCGGGGTCAAACGCCCCGGCATCGTGCACCGCATCGACAAGGAAACCAGCGGCCTGCTGGTGGTCGCCAAATCGGACGTGGCGCATCACGGATTGGCTGACCAATTCGCCGCCCACACGGTCGAACGCTATTACCGCGCGCTGGTCTACGGTGTGCCCGATGCCAACGACCCGCGCCTGCGCGGGATTCGCGGTGCCTCGTTCGAGCCGGGCAATATCCTGAAACTGACCACCCAACTGGCCCGCCACAAGACCGACCGCCAGCGGCAGGCGGTCCTGTTTCAGGGCGGGCGACACGCGGTGACGCGGGCACGCACGATCCAGCGGTTCGGGACACCGGATGTGCTGGCGCTGATGGAATGCTGGCTGGAAACCGGCCGCACGCACCAGATTCGCGTCCATATGGCCCACGCCGGTCACGGGCTGGTGGGCGATCCGGTCTACGGTGGCAAACGCAAACTGCCCAAGGGCGCGCTGAACGATGCTGCTCTGGCGGCGCTGAACGGGTTCAACCGGCAGGCGCTGCACGCGGCGGTTTTGGGCTTTGTGCACCCCGTCAGCGGCGAAAACATGCGGTTTGAAGCCGATATGCCCGCCGATATGACCGATCTGCTGGACGCCTTGGCCTAAGGCTTTATCATCCTTACCGACGGAAACAGGCGGCCCGCACGTTAAGGTGTTGTTCACACCCGCGTGGCAGAGCGTGTGTAACAGACTGCACACTTGTGCGTGAGCGCACTGTCACGCGCTAACATTGCTGTACGGTTCGTGTATGCTGGGTGGCGAAAATGGGGAAGTGGCCTCTTGCGATGGCCCTGTGGACCCCCCATATCGATGTTAAGCCCCTAAACATGGGGCAGAGAGGACAGAGATGGCAAATTATGCAAATCTGCCGGCCCCGACGCCGGAAGGCGGCCTGAACCGCTATATGCAGGAAATCCGCAAGTTCCCTTTGCTGGAGCCTGAAGAGGAATACATGCTGGCCAAACGCTGGGTCGAAGAGCAGGACACAGAGGCCGCCCACAAGATGGTGACCAGCCACCTGCGTCTGGCGGCCAAGATCGCCATGGGCTACCGCGGTTACGGCCTGCCCCAGGCCGAGGTTATCTCCGAGGCGAACGTGGGCCTGATGCAGGCGGTCAAACGCTTCGACCCCGAGCGCGGCTTTCGTCTGGCGACCTATGCGATGTGGTGGATTCGCGCCTCGATCCAGGAATACATCCTGCGGTCGTGGAGCCTGGTGAAACTGGGCACCACATCGGCGCAGAAGAAACTGTTCTTCAACCTGCGCAAGGCCAAGGCCCGCATCGGCGCGCTGGAAGAAGGCGACTTGCGCCCTGAAAACGTCAAGCGCATCGCCACCGACCTGGGCGTGACCGAGGACGAGGTGATCAGCATGAACCGGCGGATGTCGGGCGGGGATGCGTCGTTGAACGCCACCGTCGGCTCCGAAGGCGAGGGCACGATGCAATGGCAGGACTGGTTGGAAGACGAAGACGCCGACCAGGCCGCGGATTACGAGGAACGCGACGAGCTGACCGTGCGCCGCGAAATGCTGGCCGAGGCGCTGGATGTGCTGAATGACCGCGAAAAGGACATTCTGACCCAACGCCGCCTGTCCGACCAGACCGTGACACTGGAAGACCTGTCCAGCCAATATGACGTCAGCCGCGAACGCATCCGCCAGATCGAAGTGCGCGCCTTTGAAAAGCTGCAAAAGCGGATGCGCGACCTGGCGAAAGAAAAGGGTCTGATGGCCACGGCCTGATCCTGTCCGATGGACCAAAAATGCAACGCTCTGCCCCGCAAGGGGCGGGGCATTTTTTATGTATCCCAAGCGTCGTCAAATGTGCCAAAGCTGGCACAGAAGCAGCAAGCGGCAAGGCGTTGCCGTTCAACAACAAACAGGTGATGAATGAGCCGGATCGTCTTTCATGTGCCACGGTCGTGGCTGGGGCCGCTGGGCGGCGGGCTGATGCCGTTTTACGCGCGTCTGACCGAGGGGCTGACGGCGTTGAAAGTGCCCTTTGATGTGGTCGAACTGGACCGCGACATGGTCATGGCCGAGGTCGAGGCCGACGATGCCTTTCACATCATCAACCACGGGCGGTTCACCCATCCGCGCATCCTGAACGCGGGCGTGGCCTATATCTATCCGTTCTGGAACATGGACCCGACCGGCATCCGCGCCTTTTCGTCCATAGGCAACCAGCCGTTCAACCCCGCAGGGATCGAGGCGGAAGAAGCGCGCGCCTTCTTTCGCAAGCTCAAGGCGCGGCTGGTCGGCGCGCGCACCTCTCGGTACGAGCAGCCGCAGGACGAAACCGACCTGCCCGACGGCGGCACGGCGGTGTTCTTTCAATCCGAAGCACACCGCACCGTGGGCGAAACCATGTGGCTGGACCGTTGGGAGATGCTCAAGGGCGTTCTCGAGGCCGACCGTGGCCCCGTCGTGGTCAAACCGCATCCGCGCGACACCGATCCCAAACTGCGCGCGCGCCTGCGGAAAATGCCGGGGGTTACGGTCAGCGACGGCAACATTCACGACATCATCGCCGCCTGCGACCGCGTGGTCACCATCAACTCGGCCGTGGGAATCGAGGCCTATCTGCACCGCAAGCCGGTGATTCTGTGCGGGCAGGCCGATTTCGCCCATATCGCGGATCAGGCACATGATCACGCCGAACTGGTCGCGCATCTGCGGGCGGAACCGGCGCGGCGCGCCTATGACAAATACATCTGGTGGTACTTTGCCCACCAATGTCTCAGCACCACCGAACCGCAGCTTGCCACACGGTTCCTGGACCGCGTGCGCGCCACAGGGTTCGCTATTTAAGCCGCGCGCGCAGTACGCGCAGCATATTCTCGCCCGCGATCTTGCGAATGTCGGCCTCGGAAATACCCGCATCCAGCATGGCGCTGGTCAGTGCGGGCAGCTCGGACGTGTCAAAGGCGGTTTCGACCGACCCGTCAAAATCCGACCCCAGCGACACGTGATCCGCGCCCACCGTGTCGATGCCGGCTTTGATCATCTTGGCGATGCCCGAGGGTGTGATGTCGTTACAGGCCACTTCGGCCCAGTATCCCATGCCGATCACGCCGCCAGTGGCCGCAATCTCGCGCATCAGGTCATCGGGAAAGTTGCGTTTGACCGGGCAAAAGCCGTGGATGCCGCTGTGGCTGACAATCACCGGCATGTCGGTCATCGCCAGCACGTCGCGGGCCACCTGCGGCGACGAATGCGCCAGGTCCAGCACCATGCCGCGTCCTTCGATGTCGGCCACGACGGCGCGGCCAAAGTCGGTCAGGCCAAGGTTGCCCTCGCCGTGCAGCGACCCGCCCAAGGCGTTGTCGAAGAAGTGTTGCAGACCGATGATGCGGTGCCCTGCGGCCTCGATCTTGTCCAGATTGGCAATGTCACCCTCCAGCGGATGCGCGCCCTCGATCCCCAGGATGCCACCCACCGCTTGGCTGCCTGCCGCACGGGCGGCCAGATGGGCCTCAAGATCCGCAAGGCTCTTGATGATGGTCAGGTGCTCGGGGTCCTTGTCTGCGGCCTTGTGCAGCTTTTCCGCCTGATACAGCGCGCGTTCCAGAATGCTGTTCCACGTGCGTACGGGCCACAACTGGCCAATGGCCAGCGGCGTGATGTTGTCAAAGGCATCGGCCGAGTTTTCTTCGTAATTCTGACCGGCGGGGGATTTGGTCACCGCCGTGAAAATCTGGATCGCCACGCCGCCCTCGATCAGGCGCGGCACGTCCACCTGACCCCGATCGCCCCGTTCGGTGATGTCGCGGTTCCACAACAGGCTGTCGGCGTGCCAGTCGCCCACGATCATGTCGTCGTGCAGCGCGCGGGCCGCATCGGACACGGGGTAGGGGTCATGCGGCACCACCGCGTTGCGGGTGCTTTCGACATAGCCCGGCGCAAACAGGAAAAACCCCACGACAGCAAGCACGAGAAGGGCGGCGATGATTTTCAGGGCGGTGCGCATGGTCTGGTCCTTTGTCTTCAGTTGGCGCAGGGTAAACATACAACCTTAAGTTTCCAAAGGGTGACGTGAGGGCGCGCAGCACTACATATTCAGTGAAAGACGGAGGAACACAGATGGCCGGTGGATGGGCAAAAGACGGCGCAGTGTCGGAGCAGATCGAAGCGTCGATCAACGATGAACTGGCGCGGATGAAAGCGCGCAAGGCCCCCGTGGGCGAAAGCCTGCTGTTCTGCGCGGAATGCGAAGAGGAAATTCCCGAACGCCGCCGCGTGGCGTTGCCCGGCGTGAAACTGTGCGTCGATTGTGCCGCCGAACGCGACGGCCGCCCGCAAGACCGTGGCGGGTTCAACCGGCGTGGGTCAAAGGATTCGCAGTTGAAGTAACGCGCAGCGGCATCTTCATGATGTGCTGCGGTCCGGCATCGCCGCCCAGCCAGTGTTCGCCCGTGTCGACGAAGCCGCCTTTGACATAGGCGCGCACCGCACCGGGGTTGCGCAGGTTCACCGTCAGCCACAGACTGCACGCGCGCGGGTAGTGTTCTTGCAAATACGCGGGCAGCATTTGGCACAATGAACGGCCAACCCCCATCCCCTGACGGCTTGCGTCCACCATGACCGTACGCAGGCCAAGGCCGGTGGGCGGTGCAAAGCTGTGAACTCGGCTATAGGCGCGGTCGATTTTGAAAAAGCCGACCAGATCGCCGCCGTGCTGGATCGCATAGGCGTCCATATCGGGCGTCGGGGTGTCAAAGGCCTGCTGGATGGTGCCAGAAAACGTGACCTGATCGGGGTGCACGGCAATACGCGCCACGCGGGGCAGGTCGTCGGGGGTAAGGGGGAGGATTGTAATCATTGCATTCGTCAGGTTGGCGCGGGGGTAGACCGCGCACTTCGGGAAGGATTTGTTGAACCGCAGAAGGGGGGACCGGCGCGGATCATTGCCCGCACCGGTCCTTTTGGATCAGTCTTCCATCGCTTCCAGTTCGTCGATAAAGCCCGAAATCATCGACAGGCCCTTGTCCCAGAACGCCGGGTCCGACGCATCAAGGCCGAAGGGTGCCAGCAGCTCTTTGTGGTGTTTCGACCCGCCAGCGCGCAGCATGTCGAAATATTTGTCCTCGAACCCTTCCGCGCCCTCTTCATAGACGGAATAGAGCGCGTTCACCAAACCGTCGCCAAAGGCATAGGCATAGACGTAGAACGGCGAATGCACGAAGTGCGGGATATACGCCCAGAAGTGTTCGTAGCCGTCCATGAAATCAAAGGCCGGCCCCAGGCTTTCGCCCTGAACGCTCATCCACAACTCACCAATGTCCTCGGGCGTCAGCTCGCCCCCGCGCCGCGCTGCGTGCAGTTTGCATTCAAAGTCATAGAACGCGATCTGGCGCACGACCGTGTTGATCATATCCTCGACCTTGCCCGCCAGCAGCACCTTGCGCTGCGCGTTGGTCTTGGCCCCGTCCAGCATCTTGCGGAAGGTCAGCATTTCGCCAAAGACCGATGCGGTCTCGGCCAGCGTCAGCGGGGTGGATGACAGCATTTCGCCTTGCCCCGCGGCCAGAACCTGATGCACGCCGTGGCCCAGTTCGTGTGCCAGCGTCATCACGTCGCGCGGTTTGCCCAGATAGTTCAGCATCACGTAAGGGTGCACATCGGTCACGGTGGGGTGGGCGAATGCACCGGGCGCCTTGCCGGGTTTCACCGGCGCGTCGATCCATCCTTCGGTAAAGAAGGGCGCTGCAATCTCGCCCATGCGCGGATCGAATGCGTTATAGGCATCCATCACCGTCTTTTCGGCCGCCTCCCATGAGACCGGCTTGGGGTCTTCCAGCGGCAGCGGCGCGTTGCGGTCCCAGACCTGCATCCGGTCCAGCCCCAGCCATTTGCGTTTCAACTCGTAATAGCGGTGGCTCAGCTTGGGATAGGCGTTGACCACGGCGGTGCGCAGCGCCTCGACCACTTCGGGCTCCACATGGTTGCTCAGGTGGCGCGCGGTCTGGGCCGTGGGCATCTCGCGCCAGCGGTCCATGATTTCCTTTTCCTTGGTCTGCGTGTTGTGCACGCGGGCAAAGGTCTTGATGTTCTTGCCGAACACATCCGCCAGCTCCTCGGCGGCGGCCTGGCGCGTGTCGCGGTCGGGGTCGGTCAACAGGTTCAGCGTGCCCTCGATGGTCAGATCGTCGCCTTGGACGTTGAATTCCAGACCGGCGATGGTTTCATCGAACAGCCGTTCCCACGCGTCGCCCACCACGCCCAGATCGTGCAGGAATTTCTCCATCTCGTCGGACAGCTGATAGGGTTTCATCGCACGAATACGGTCGAACACGGGTTCATACCGCGCCAGATCGGCGTTCTGGTGCATCAGCTTCGACAGGTGATCGTCGTCCAGCCGGTTCAGCTCCAGCGTGAAAAACACCAGCGGCGTGGTGAAATTGGTGATCTTTTCCTGCACGTCCGACATGAATTTCGCACGGCCACCGTCGGTGGTCTGCTGGTAATAGCGCAGACCGGCATAGGACATGATGCGCCCCGCGATCTGGTTGATCTTTTCCTGACGCAGGATGCAATCCAGCAGCCCCTCGGCGTCCAGACCGGCCAGATTGTTCTCGAAATCATGGGCAAAGCTGGCGCAAGCCTCTTCCAGCCAGTCCAGATCGCGTTTCAGCTCGGGGGCGTCCTCGCCTGTGTACAGATCATCCAAATTCCACTCGGGCAGGTTGCCCAAATGCTTGTCACCACCGGCTGCGTTGGCGTCTTGGACAGGAAAGGGAAGCTGGAACATCGGGAAACCTCTATTTTGTGTTGGTTCATAGGTATGTGTGCAGATGGACAAGGGCAAGCCTAGCCGTAGACGCGCAGCATTTCGTTCAAATCGTCCAGCGTGTTCGCCTCTTGCACCGGCTTGTCCTGCCGCCAGCGCGACATGCGCGGAAACCGCAAGGCAACGCCGGATTTGTGGCGCGGGCTGGCCTGGATGCCCTCGAACGCGATCTCGAAGACATGGTGCGGCGTGACTTGCCGCACCGGGCCGAACCGTTGCAGGGTGTTCTTCTTGACCCATGCGGTGATCTTGCGAAACTCGGCGTCGGTCAGGCCGGAATAGGCCTTGGTAAACGGCACCAGATCGTTGCCCTTCCACACGGCAAAGGTGAAGTCCGTGAACAGGTTGGCGCGCCGCCCCGCGCCCGACTGGGCATAGATCATCACCGCGTCGATGGTCAGCGGGTCCAGCTTCCATTTCCACCAGTCGCCCTTTTTGCGCCCTGCCAGATAGGGGCTGGCGGCGCGTTTCAGCATCAGCCCTTCGGCCTGCGCGTCACGGGCGGTGGCGCGGATGGCGTGCAATTGCGCCCAATCGTCAAAGGCGATGCGCGGCGACAGTTTTACGGGGGCTTCGGGCGGCAGGTCAGCGGTCAGCGCCTCAAGCCGCGCGCGGCGTTCGGACAGGGGCAGGGCGCGGATGTCCGCACCACCGTCCTCCAGCAGGTCATAGGCATACAAGATCACCGGCGCCTCGCTCAGCAGCTTTTTTGGCACCGTCTTGCGCCCGATCCGCTTTTGCAGGGCGTTGAACGACTGCGGCACGCCGTCGCCCCAGGCCAGCAATTCGCCGTCCAGCACCGTGCCATCGGGCAGAAAATCCAGCGCGCGGGCCAGTTCGGGAAACCGGTCGGTCATCAGTTCCTCGCCGCGCGACCAGACGAAATGCTGCCCGCCGCGCAGGATCACCTGCCCGCGGATGCCGTCCCACTTCCACTCCGCCTGCCAATCCTCTGGCGGGCCCAGATCTTCGGGTGTGTCGTCCAGCCCGTACGCCAGGTAAAACGGATAGGGCCGCGCGGCATCTGCCTGCGGGTCGTCCGCCTCGATCAACTGGTGCCAGCTGATGCTCTCGGGCTGCCAGTTGCCCATCAAACGGTGCGCCAGCTCGGCCTCGTCTCGGTCGGTGGCACGTGCCAGTGCCCGGGTCATCAGCTTTTGACTTATCCCCACGCGAAACCCGCCGGTGATCAGCTTGTTGAACAGAAACCGCTGCGTGTCGGGCAACTGGTCCCATGCGTCCAGAACAAAGGCTTTGCGCGCTTCATCATCAGAGTCAGCTAGCCCACGCAGGGCGTTGATCCAATGCGATAAACTGTGATCGGTCTGCCGTGTCGGTGGCGGCAGGACCAGCGCGATCGTCTCGGCCAGATCGCCAACGATCGGATAGCTTTCCTCGAACAGCCACAGCGGAATGCCCGCCCGTTCCGCCGCCCATTCCCGCAGCCGTGTCGTGGTCACCGCGCGTTTGGGCCGCCGCCCCGAGAACATGGCGATGGTCCAGACCCGGTCCGGCTCGGGCGCATCCGCGAAATATTCAGCCAAAGCAGCGACTTTCGCGGTGGTCTTGGTGCTTTGATCCAGCGCGTTGAACAGGGCGGCAAAGCGGTTCATGCCGCGTCTTCCTCTTCGCTGCCGAACTGTGTGGGGATCACTTGCGCGGTCCAGCCTGCCGAATTCAGGTAGCGTGTGAAAATCTCGGTATAACCGTGCGTGACATATACGTTTTCCGCGCCGGTCTGTTCGATGGCCCACAGCAATCCGGTCCAGTCGGCGTGATCGGAAATGACAAACCCGCGATCCTGCGCCCGCCGCCGCCGGATGCCGCGCAGCGCCATCCACCCCGAGGCAAAGCCGGTCTGCCGCGCGCCGAACTTGGCCGCCCATTTGCTGTCCGTGGCCGAGGGCGGCGCCATCAACAGCGCGCGCGGATGCGCCTTGGGGTCGACATCCGCCGTGGCGTGCACGGTGTCAGGCAGTTGCAGCCCCTGATCGCGCAGGATGGCGTTGGTGTTCTCAATGGCGGTGTGGCACAGGATCGGGCCGATGGCAGGGTCCAGCATCGACAGCAGCCGCTGCGCCTTGCCCAGCGCATAGGCGCCCAGCACGGCCGTCTGCCCCGCGTCCGCACAGGCCGCCCACCATGCGTTCAGATCGGCGGCGACCTCGTCCTGCGGCTTCCAGCGGAACACGGGCAGGCCGAATGTGCTTTCGGTGATGAAATGGTGGCAAGGCACAGGCTCGAACGGGGTCGACAGCCCGTCATCGACCACCTTGTAATCGCCCGAGGCCACCCAGACCTCGCCGCCGTGCTCCACGCGGATCTGCGCTGATCCGGGCACGTGGCCCGCAGGGTGAAACGACACCGACACGCCGCCAATGTCGCGTACCTCGCCGTAGCCGATTGTCTCAAGCGGAATGTCACCCAGCCGGTGCCGCATGACGGGCGCGGCCAGATCGGTGGCCAGATAGCGCCCCATGCCGGGGCGCGCGTGGTCGGCATGGCCATGCGTGATCAGCGCACGGTCCACAGGGCGCCACGGGTCGATGTAAAAATCGCCCCGTGCGCAATAAATGCCCTGTTCGGTGAATGTCAAAAGCGGGTCAGCCATGCAGGCCAACCTAGCACGCAGCCGCTGGGTTCCTAGGCCGCTGAAAAGAAGGTTTGCACCATCTGGTCGAAAAGGGGACCGCGCTTGGCCGGACCTTCCATCATCACCTCGTGTTCGCCGTCCTGCACCATCACCAGATCACCCCCGGGCCAGCTGTTCATCCGCTGAACCACACGCTCGGTGTGAATGATCCGCTCGTTGGTGCCCATGAAGGCAATACACGGCATGCCAGGGGCGGGCAGCTTGGACAGCTCTTGCGTCTCCAGCAATGCCTCGCGCAGCCATGTGATGCTGGGGCCACCCAGCGCCAGATCTGGGTGTTCGTTCAATTGGTCCACCATCATGTCCCACATCTGTCGGTCGCGGGTCAGCAGGTTGTCCTCGAACGGGTCGGACATGACATAAGACGACAGTTTGGTGCCGGGGGGCAGGCGGTGGCCCTGGCCCATCTTGGGCATCACCTGCGACAACAGCCAGGCGACGGGGCGCAGATGCCCGGCAATCCGAATGCCCCACATCGGGCCGGTGAACGCCGCCGCCTTGACCGGCAGCCCCTCATACAGGGCGCGCAGGCCAATGCAGCCGCCCATCGAATGCGCCAGCAGAAACCACGGCTGCGGCAGCTTCATCTCGGTGGCCAGCGCCACCATGCAGGCCACGTCCTTTTGATAGTCCAGAAAATCGACCACATGCCCGGTGCGCACCTCGTCCAGCATCCGGTCGGCCAGCCCCTGACCGCGCCAGTCGATGGCCACGGTCGCCAGCCCCCGCGCGGCCAGCTCGGTGGCAGCGGGGGCATATTTTTCAACGTATTCGGTGCGCCCGGGGAACAGCAGCACGGTGCCCTTGGGCGCGTCTGCATTCCAATGGGCGATCCGCACCCGCAACCCGTCCGACGTGGTGGCCCAATGGGCCTGCCCCCCCGGCGGACCGGGGTGATGCTCGGTGAACAGGGGCGCGGGTTCAAAAGCCATCAGGCCAGCGCCGACGCCAGTTTCATCGCCATACCCATGTCGCCGTCCACTTTCAGCTTGCCGGTCATGAAGGCGGATGTGGGGTTGGTGGACCCGTCGATGATGCCTTGGAACGTGTCGGCATCGGCGGTCAGTGTCACATCGGCGTCTTCATCACCCGCGTGCGCACCGTCGCTGTCGATGATCACGGACCCTTCGCCCTCGATCTCGAACTTGGCAGTGCCGGAAAAGCTTTCGCCCTGCATCTTTTCGTTCAGAACTTTTACCGCTTCTTGAACCACATCACTCATCTGTCATGCCCTTTTTGTCGATTGCTGCCGCCGGTGTCTGGATTTGCCCGGCCAAGCTGTTACATTCACAGATACTATGGGCATCAAAACTCTCCTTCGCTACCCTATCGTTGCGGCAATCGTGCTGACAGTCGGGAATTCCATACCCGCACTGGCGCAAGGCGATGTGTCGACCCTGCTGGATCAGCTTCAAACCGCCGATGCGGGGCAGGCGGCACAGATCGAACGCGAGCTTGAGCGCACGTGGTCGCAATCGGGATCGGTGGCGATGAACCTGCTGCTGGAACGGGGCCGCAAGGCGATGGAGGCGCAGGACTTTGCCACAGCCATCGACCATTTCACCGCCCTGACAGACCACGCGCCCGACTTTGCCGAAGGCTATCATGCCCGCGCGACCGCCTATTACCAGTCGGGGCGCTATGGCCCGGCACTGGACGACCTGTGGCACGCATTGGCGTTAAATCCCAACAACTATAACGCGGCCTTCGGGCTGGGGGTGATGCTGCAAGAGTTCGGGGACAACATCGGGGCCGCCAAGGCGTATGCCCGCGTTCTAGAGTTGAATCCCGCGCACGAAAGCGCGAAGGATGCGCTGATGCGTCTTGAAGCGGACGGAATCGGCCGCGCGCTGTAAGTTAAATCGGGGATCTTAACTGTGGCACAAGACAGCCGCGTCGTGGCCGTATTGGGCCCGACGAACACGGGTAAAACGACCTATGCCATCGAACGGATGCTGGCCTATCGCACAGGCGTGATCGGCCTGCCGTTGCGATTGCTTGCGCGCGAGGTTTACGACCGCGTCGTCGCCCTGCGCGGCCCGTCCGTGGTGGCGCTGGTCACCGGCGAGGAACGGATCGTGCCGCCGCGCACCCAATACTGGATCTGCACGGTCGAGGCGATGCCCGAGGGGATGGGCTGCGATTTTCTGGCCGTCGACGAAATCCAGCTGTGCGCCGACCCCGAACGCGGGCACGTGTTCACCGACCGGCTGTTGCGCGCACGCGGCCAACACGAAACGCTGTTTCTGGGCGCCTCCACCATGCGCGGCCCCATCGCGGCGCTGGTGCCTCATGTCCAGTGGATGACCCGCGAACGCATGTCCGACCTGACCTATGCGGGCGAAAAGAAAATCAGCCGGATGCGGCCCCGCTCGGCCATCGTCGGCTTCTCGGTCGAAAACGTCTATGCCATCGCCGAACTGATCCGCCGGACCAAGGGCGGCGCGGCCGTCGTCATGGGCGCGCTTTCCCCCCGCACCCGCAACGCCCAGGTCGAGATGTACCAGTCGGGCGAGGTCGATTACCTTGTGGCGACGGACGCCATCGGCATGGGGCTGAACCTGGATGTGGATCACGTGGCCTTCTCCAGCCTGTCCAAATTCGACGGCCGGCGGATGCGCCCGCTGGCCCCGAACGAGCTGGCGCAGATCGCCGGACGGGCAGGGCGCGGGCAGAAAAACGGCAGTTTCGGCGTGACCGGCGATGCCCCGCCGCTGGATCCGGGCGTCGCGCAGGCGATCATGGATCACCGTTTCACACCGCTGTCCAAACTCAACTGGCGCAACCACGCGCTGAAATTCGCAACCATCGACACGCTGATCCGCAGCCTCGAGGCCCCGCCCGACCACGAAGTTCTGGTGCGCGCCCGCGAGGCGGATGATCTGAAAACCCTGCGCTCCCTGTCGCAGGTGGACGAGGTGTTCGCCCGCGCCAGCGACACGGCTTCGGTGAAATTGTTGTGGGATGTCTGCAGGATACCCGATTTTCGCGGCATCAGCCATCAGGAACACGCCAACCAGTGCGAGGTGATCTTCAACTACCTGCACCAGGGCGGCGTGCTGCCCGATGACTGGCTTGCGCGACAAATTCGACGTATAGATCGAACCGATGGGGACATTGATGCGTTGTCCAAACGTCTTGCGTTCATTCGAACGTGGACCTACGTGGCGCAGCGGCAAGGTTGGACAAGTGATCTTAGCCATTGGCGCGATGCGACGCGGCATGTAGAAGACAGGCTGTCGGATGCGCTCCATAGCGCGCTGACGAAACGATTTGTAGATCGGCGCACCAGTGTTCTGTTGCGCCGACTGGGCCAGAAGGAGGCCATAGTGGCCGATGTAAATGACGCCGGTGAGGTGACTGTCGAGGGTGAATTCGTGGGCAAGCTGGAAGGCTTCCGCTTCACTCAGGATAAGGGCGCGGGTGCCGCCGAAACAAAGACGATCAAGTCGGCTGCTTTGCAGGCGCTTGCACCGCACTTCCACCTGCGGGCGGACCGGTTCTATAACGCGCCGGACACCGAGATCGACTATACCGAACAGGGCGGCCTTATGTGGGGCTCGACCGCTGTGGGCAAACTTGTGGCCGGGTCCGACCCGCTGAAGCCGCAGGTCGAGGCATTTGTCGACGACGTGGCCGGTCAGGATGTGATCGACAAGGTCAAGCGCCGCTTGCAGCACTTTATCGACCGCAAGATCGCCGCACTGTTCGAACCCCTTCTGAACCTGTCGAAAGACGAGGCGCTGACCGGCCTGGCTCGTGGCTTTGCCTTCCAGATGGTCGAAAACTTTGGCGTCGTGCCCCGTGGCAAGGTCGCCGATGACGTCAAGTCGCTGGATCAGGACGCGCGCGGCCTGCTGCGCAAGCATGGCATCCGCTTTGGCCAGTTCACCATCTTCATGCCTTTGCTGCTGAAACCCGCACCGACCCGTCTGCGTCTGGTGCTGTGGTCGCTGGCCAACGGTCTGGACGACTTCCCCGAGGCACCGCCCCCCGGTCTGGTCACCATCCCCGCACCGCTTGGTGCACCCGAAGGGGCCGACACCATGGCGGGCTACCGTCTGGCAGGCAGCCGCGCGATCCGCATCGACATGCTGGAACGTCTGGCCGACATGCTGCGCGCCGAAGACAGCCGTGGCGGGTTCGAAGCCAAGGCCGACATGCTGTCGATCACGGGTATGACGCTGGAACAGTTCGCCGACCTGATGAAGGGTCTGGGCTACAACGCCGAGATGGGCGAACGCGAAAAGGTCAAGGCAACCGACGCCGTCGTGACGACGGACGCGGGTCAGACCGTGGACGATGTGCCGGTGATGGACGCAGCCCAGGACGTGCTGCCCACAGCCGCCGCAGGCACCGAAGATGCGCCCGCCGCAGATGACGTTCCCGCCGAAGTCGCCGCCATCGACGACGAGGGCATCGCCCTCATCGCCGAAGAAGCGGCCGAAGCGCCAGAGGTCAGCGACCACATCCCCGACGCCAGCGAAACCGAAGTGCCGGTGGGCAAGGCCGCCGACGCCGAAGTGGCCGGACCCGAAACCGAAACCTTTTACACCTTCACCTGGGTGCGCCCTGCACGCAGCGGCGGCGGCAACGCCCGTCAAGGCGGCGGTCGTCCCGCAGGCAAGGGCCAGGGTCAAGGCAAGGGCAAACCCCGTGGCAAGCAGGGCGGTGGCCCGCGCGCGGGCGGTGGCAAACCGCAAGGCGGCCAGAACTTCAGCGCCCGTCCTCCCAAAAAGGAAAAGGCCATCGACCCGGACAATCCTTTTGCCGCAGCCCTGATGGGTCTGAAGGACAACAAGTAAGTGACCACAGCCGACGCGCCTGCCGCCAAGTTGCGGTTGGACAAATGGCTGTGGTTCGCCCGCTTTTTCAAAACACGTTCGCTGGCGGCCACTCGGGTGGCGGCCGGCGATGTGCGCGTCAACAGTGAACGCGTCACCAAACGCGCCACGATGATCACCGCCGGTGACACGCTGACCTTTGCCCAGGGCGACACCGTGCGCGTCATCCGCGTTGTGGCCATCGGCACCCGGCGCGGTCCGGCCCCCGAGGCACAGGCGCTCTACACCGATCTGACCCCCGCCGCTCCGCCCCCCGAGGACAAACCGCCTGAAAATCCGGCCTACGAGGGAAAAGGTCGCCCCACAAAGCGCGATCGGCGCAAAGCCGATCTTTCCCGGGCGCGGCATCTTGAATGATCGGCTGGCCTGATTTAGCTAGACTGCGAATTCGCAAACAAGGTTCGCCCGCATGACCTATATCGTCAACGATGCCTGCATCGCCTGCAAATACACCGACTGCGTCGAAGTGTGTCCCGTGGACTGCTTCTACGAAGGTGAAAACATGCTGGTGATTCACCCCGATGAATGCATCGACTGCGGTGTGTGCGAACCCGAATGCCCCGCCGACGCCATCCGCCCCGACACCGAGCCGGACATGGAAAAATGGGTGGAGTTCAACCGCAAGTATTCCGAGCTGTGGCCGGTCATCATCACCAAAAAAGACCAACTGCCCGAAGCCGAAGAACGTGACGGCGAAGAGGGCAAGCTGGAGAAGTATTTCTCGGAAGCGCCCGGCGAAGGCGGCTGACCGAATCACTTGGCGCTGCAAGGGCCTTGCGGCGCCCCAAACGACGTGAAAAACGTGGCTTAAAGTGCTGAAACGCTTTTGGAAACGCGGAATTGACCCAAGGTGAACTATCAAAGGGCCGGTTTTTGTGTTATGATGGTGCCTGTATGAAACGACAGATGCAGCATTCATCCTTGGCCCGCCACTGGCCTGACCTTTAAATCACTGATCCGATCCCGATTGCGGTACGGCCTGTTCCGGTCATGCCACGGTTGGTTTTTCGCGTCTGACCCCCAAATGCTGCAGCCTGTTTGCGAGGATAAAAATGACAAAGTCCAAATCTCTTGACTTCCGCCCGAACGAATTTGTCGTCTACCCCGCCCATGGCGTTGGGCAGATCGTTTCGATCGAAGAGCAGGAAGTTGCCGGAATCTCGCTGGAGCTGTTCGTCATCTCCTTCGAGAAAGACAAGATGACCCTGCGGGTGCCGACGCACAAAGCGACCGAAATCGGTATGCGCGCGCTGTCCAGCCCCGATGTGATCAACCTGGCCATGAAGACCCTCAAGGGCAAGGCCAAGGTGAAGCGCGCCATGTGGTCGCGCCGTGCGCAGGAATACGAGCAAAAGATCAACTCGGGCGACCTGATCGCCATCGCCGAAGTGGTCCGCGACTTACACCGCACCGACGACCAGCGCGAGCAAAGCTATTCCGAACGTCAGCTTTACGAGGCGGCGCTTGAACGCCTGACCCGCGAAGTGGCCGCTGTCAGCGGTGGCGACGAAATGGCCGCATCGAAAGAGATCAACGACGTTCTGGTCAGCCGCGCGCCACCGGCCGCCGCATAAGTCACGCCACGTCCAACAGGGTGGCACAGCCGCGTCCCGTCAAGGGGCGCGGTTTTTGCGTTGTGGGGGGCTTTGGATCGAAGCAGACCTTCAAAGCATCGCGTGCGAAGGTCTGCTATGCGGGACGGAGCTGCCATTCATATTTGTTGGCGGGTCTGGGCCGCGCGCGAAGGTAAAGGTGTGGGCCGCAGCCTCTATATTTTGGCTGCACCGCCTCCAGCTTGATGGTCGATGATCGCTTTCGCCATGTGCAAGTCTTGCAGCGAGATGCCCGAACTGTCGAATATTGTGATCTCGCTGGCATGCCCGCGCCCCAACGCGTCACCGGACAGAACCGATCCAATGGCCGTCGGGGTTGCCTCGGGGCCCGCGTGCTGGAACTCCCCGATGCGCACTGACTGTTCCGGCAGGTCGCAAAAGAGACGCGCGTCTCGGAAGACATCAGCAGGCAGTTCCTGTTTGCCCTGGGAGTCGGCCCCCACGGAAGAGATGTGCGTTCCCGGCTGGACCCAGGCCGCCTTGAAGAGTGGGGCGGTGGCTGTTGTCGCCGTGACGATGATGTCGGCGGCGCGGACGGCTGTTTCGGCCTCTGCGGCCTCCGCCGGCAGGTTTGAGCTGCGCAACTTCTGCGCGAAGGCTTCCGTGCGGGCGGGATCTCTGCCGACCACCAAGACTTGGGACAGCTTCCGGATGCGGGCGATTGCCTGCGCCTCGTAGGCAGCCTGATGACCTGTTCCGAACAGTGTCAGAACCTCGGCATCCGGGCGCGCAAGGGCATCCGTCGCCACCGCATCCGCGGCCGCAGTGCGGTAGCAGTTCACTGCCGACCCCTCGACCAGAGCGCCGATGCGTCCCGTCGTCTGGTCGATCAGCACGATGGTAGAGGCATGCCGTGGCAGGCCGCGTGCATCGTTGGTGGGGAAGTAGGCCCCGACCTTCAGCCCGGCCAGCTCTGCACCCGAGGCGGACTTGATGGTAAACCGGTTTTGCGGATCACTGCCGTGGCCGATCACCACCGGGAAGCTTGCGGCACCCGGTGCGACGGCGGCGATGAAAGCTTCGCGCACCGCCGCAAATGCGAGTTCGGGCGTGACAATGGCAGATGACTCGGCCTCGGTGATCAGGATCATGTGGGTCTCTTTACCAGCCGCCGAAGCGGTGCCAGGTCTGCATCGGGCCGCCGTCCACCGGCAGCACGTTGTAACGATCATGCTGCGCGGCGGTCGCGCAGGCGTGGTTCGGCAGGATGCGCAGGCGTGTCCCCAGGGGCAAGTCCGGCATCGGCCTGTCCGCGCCAGGGCGGAGCGAGACGATGCCGTGTTCCTGATTGGCGCTGCTCACGATCAGGTCGGGAAGGACATGGCCGTTCTCGTCGCAGACCAGGCCATACCCCTGATCCACGTCCTGCGCCGCCGTGCCGCGGTCGCGCGACAGGGCCATCCAGCCTGCGTCAATCATGGTCCAGCCTTTGGCCGGCTGGTGTCCGATCACGGTCGTCAGCACGCTGAGCGCGATGTCATCCACAGTGCAGACGTCGATCCCGGCCATGACAAGGTCGAAGA
Source organism: Sulfitobacter sp. (assembly GCA_034669925.1). GTDB lineage: Bacteria > Pseudomonadota > Alphaproteobacteria > Rhodobacterales > Rhodobacteraceae > Pseudosulfitobacter. Next base: position 991,412 of record JAXMOM010000001.1, on the reverse strand, counting down.
ACATGTAGACCCCGGCTCGCAGCTCCGTCACCCCGGTCAGGTCGCGCGCAGCATGGGCCGTTGGCGTCGAACCGACGCTGACGACGGGGCACGGCACGCCCGCGTCACGCAGCGCCTTTGCTGCGGCGACGGCGGCCTTGCGCTCCAGTTCGGCAAAGGCGGCATGGGCGGCGTCGCCGCGCACCGTGTAGCTTTCGCCCGCGTGTGTCATCACGCCGCGCAAGCATCCGCTGTCGTGCAGGATGCGGCCAACCCGGATCAATGCCGGGTCATCGGGCCGCAGTCCGCCACGGTGGCCGTCGCTGTCGATCTCTATCAGCGCAGGGACCCCGGCCTGCGCCACGGCTTGTGCCTGCGCCTCGCTGTCGAGGATCACGACAAGGTCGCAGCCACGGGCGCGCAGCGTCTGCACGCGCTCCAGCTTTTGCGGGGCGATCCCGACGGCGTAGAGTATATCCGCGTGCCCTGCGTCGTGGAACACTTCGGCCTCCGCCAAGGTCGAGACGGTGATGGGGCCGGGCGTCCCGCCGGTCAGGCGGCGTGCGGCCTCGACGGACTTTGCCGTCTTCAGATGGGGGCGCAGCGAGACGCCGAGGCTTTCTGCGCGCTCGGCAAGTCGCGCGATGTTGCGCATCATCTTTGCCTCGTCCAGCAGCAGTGCGGGCGTGGGCAGGGCATTCTGGCTCGACAGATCGGGCTTTGTCATCGGGGTCATCCTCCAGCATTTGCGCGATGTCTATGCTTAAAATGGTTCAGGGCATATTCACATGATCTGAAGTTGGCATTAAGCTTTGCCTTAATGCTTGATGTCTCCGATCTTCGCTTTCTCACGGCCCTTTCCGCAGTACCGAGCCTTGCGGCGGCGGCGCGCACTCTGGGTGTCACGCCCCCGGCGGTGTCGCAGCGGTTGGCACTGCTGGAAGACCGCCTGCATCTGCGGCTTATCGAGCGCGGTCGGGGGCACCTCAGGCTCACGGCCGAAGGGGCTTATCTCGTGGGTCGGGCGAAGGGCATTCTGGGCGAAGTCGAAAGCCTTGCGGAGGACATGGCTGCCCGGGCGGGCCGGATCGAGGGGCCGCTTCATGTCATTGCACCTTTTGGCTTCGGGCGGCTGCGCGTCGCGCCGGTTCTCGCGCGCTTCGGCGCCGAGAACTCGGAGCTGCGCCCGGTGCTCAGCCTCAGCGAAGATCCCGTGGGCGCAATGCGCGATGAGGTCTGGGATGTCCTGGTCCATGTGGGGCGGTTGCCACACCTGCGGATCACACAGCGCAAGCTTGCGCCGAACCGTCGCCTGCTGGTGGCGTCGCCCAACTACGCCGCGCGCGCGGGTCTTCCGCAGAGCCCGGAGGACGTCGCTGGCCACAGGGTCGGCGTGGTTCGCGAGAACCGGGCGGACGCCACGCTTTGGCCGCTGACGGGCCCGGACGGCCTCGAGATGAACCTGCGCATGCAGCCGGTCTATGCCTGCAACGACGGCGAAGTCCTGCGCGCCTGGGCGCTGGAGGGATTCGGTATCGTGGAGCGGTCCGAATGGAGCGTGTCCGAGGATCTGCGCGCGGGCAGGCTGGTTCGCGTGTTGCCGGACTGGTCCCTCCCGGACGCCGACATCGTGGCTTTGCTGAACCCCCGCGCCGTGCGCTCGCTGCGCATAGACACGTTTGTCGAGCGGCTGGCGTCGGAGATCAGCGCGCCGCAGATGGCCTAAGCAGCCGCACTTGGATAAATCACCTTTCTATCAGCTTCCTGCGAGAACGTCATAGATGGGCTCAAATCCGCCATTCGCTGCAATCGGCCTGAACGTCTGCTTGTATTTCCTACAACGCGACGGTCAAAGCTAGCTCACCCTCATCACCTCCGCGCCGCTAAGGCATCAACACCAGCAAAATCACCAGTTCCGCAACCTGTTGCGCCGCCCCCAAGACATCCCCCGTCTGCCCGCCGATCTTGGCCCGCGCCAGCGCGGCCAGCGCGCCCACCGCCACCACGGCCAGAACCAGCGCCCAGATCACGCCCCATCCGGCCACCACCAGCGCCAGCACCACCGCCAGCCCCAAGGCCCCCAGCGCCACCGCCCGCGACGGTCGCCCCACCTGATGCGACAGACCGGTGCGCCGTGCATGTGGCATCCAGGCCATCAGCGCGGGCAACAGCCCCCGCGACAGCACCACCGCCGCCACCATCGGTCCGACACCCATCGCCAGCGTCGCGCTCAGCGCCATCCAGCGCAGGCCAACCCCCAGACCCAGCGCCAGCACGCCATAGGTGCCGATGTGGCTGTCTTTCATGATCTCCAACCGGCGTGCAGGGTCAAACCCGCCCCAGAAGCCGTCGGCGGTGTCGGCCAACCCGTCCTCGTGCATGGCACCCGTGGTCACCACCAGCGCCACCAGCATCAGCCCCGCCGTCACCGGCACAGGCAGCCCTGCGGCCATGCACAGCCAGCCGACCACCGCCGCAATCCCGGCCACCGCCAGCCCCGCCAGCGGGAACGCCCAGGCCGCCTGCGCCTGCCGGGCAAAGGCCGCCGCTGGCGCGTGGGGCAAGGGCAGGCGGGTCAGCAGGGCCAGCGCCACGATCACCTCCCATGCGCGGCTGTTGTCGTCTTTGATCATCGCGGTGCCTTTGCTGCGCTTGTTCTATGCGCGCCAACGGGTAAACAGGCCCCAACCCCGAGGCAAGCAAAAGGATTTTCCGCAATGGCACCCGCATTCGAGACACTGGACGACTTTGCCGCGCTGATGCACACAGCGCGCGGCCCTGATGCCGCGGCGCAATCGGGGGCGGCGGAGCGCAACGGCCAGTTGACCAAACCCCCCGGTGCCTTGGGCCGTCTTGAGGATCTGGCGATCTGGTACGGCGCATGGCGCGGCATGGCGCGGCCGGTGCTGGTGGCGCCGCAGATCGTGATCTTTGCGGGCAACCACGGGGTTGCGGCGCGCGGCGTGTCTGCCTTTCCGCCCGAGGTCACGGCGCAGATGGTCGGAAACTTTCAGGCCGGCGGGGCGGCGATCAACCAACTGGCCCGCACCTTTGGCGCGCGGATGCAGGTCGCGGCGCTTGAGCTGGACCGGCCCACGGCCGATTTTACGCAAGCCGAAGCCTTGGGCGAGGCCGATTGCGTTGCGGCCCTGCGCACCGGCTGGGACGCGGTAGACCCCGCGTCGGACCTGCTGGTGGTGGGTGAAATGGGCATCGGCAACACCACGGCGGCAGCGGCGATTGCAGCGGCCCTGTACGGTGGCGGGGCCGAGGCATGGGTCGGGCGCGGCACCGGTGTTGATGACGCCGGGCTGGCTGTGAAACGCGATGTGGTGGACGCGGGGCTGGCGCGGCACGGCGATGTGCGCGGGCTTGCGGCGCTGTCGGCTTTTGGCGGGCGCGAAATGGCGGCGATGGCCGGTGCGATGGTGCGTGCGCGCATCGAAGGCATCCCGCTGATCCTCGACGGGTTCATCTGCTGCGCCGCCGCGGCCTGTCTGGAAACCGAAGTCGCAGGCGCGCTGGACCACGCGGTCGCAGGCCATCAAAGCAGCGAAGGCGCGCATGGCAAGCTGTTGGCGGAATTGGGAAAAGAGCCGCTGTTGCAACTGGGCCTGCGTCTGGGCGAAGGCTCGGGTGCGGCGCTGGCGATTGGCGTGATGCAAGGCGCTGTGGCCTGTCTGAGCGGCATGGCGACCTTTGCCGAGGCCGGCGTGGCGGCGGGCTGAGATGAAGCGCGGGACGGTCCTTGCGCTGTTGCCGGTGCTTGCGGCCCAGGGGCTGTGGGTGCGTGCGCGGGTGCCGCGCCTGCCCGAGGCCGCAGGGCCGCGTTCGGGCCGCTTTGGCACTGGCATGCCGTTGCGGGTGCTGATCGTCGGCGACAGCTCGGCCGCGGGTGTGGGGGTGGCGTTGCAGGACGATGCGCTGGCAGGGCAACTGGCGACACGGCTGGGGGGCGCATATGATGTGACGTGGCAGTTGCACGCCCGCAGCGGGGCCACCACGGCGCAGGTGCTGGCCGAGGTGCAGGCGATGGAGCTGGGGCGTTTTGACGTGGCGGTGGTCGGTTTGGGGGTGAACGATTGCAAGAACGGCGTGCCGGTGGCGCGCTGGGTTGCGCAGTCTTGTACACTTTATGACCTTTTACGTACAAAATGCGGCGTGCGGCTGATCTGTGCCTCGGCGCTGCCGCCGATGGGCGATCTGCCCGCCTTGCCGCGCCCCTTGTCCACGGCGATGGCGGCGCGGGCCGCACTGTTCGACGCGGCACTGGCGGGGATGGTGGAGCAGATGCCGGACCTGCGCCGCGTGCGCCCCGACATTGCGATTGACGCACAGGTGATGGCGACGGACGGCTTTCACCCCGGCCCGCTGGTCTATGCCGCATGGGCCGAAGCGGTGGCGGCTGAGGTCGAGACGTTGACACAGATATGAGGCGCTGCCGCGCCACGTGATGTTTGCAGCCCCCGCCGGGGGCTGCGTGCCTCCGGCGGGGATATTTCGGGCCAAAAGAATGGAAGGTCAGGCGCGTTTCTTTTCGGGATCGCGTGACAGCAGGGCGGTTTCCAGGTCGCGTTGCAGCTCCTTGGCGCGCTCGACGTATTCCTTGTTCTGCTCGATCTTCACGCCCGGTTTCCACAGCGCCGCAAGCTGGCGCACCGTGTCGCGGTCGTGGTGGTAGAACACGCGTTCGGCTTCGGCGGCCTCGTATTCCGAAAGGCCCACGTTTTCCAGCACGTAGCGGCCCGCGCGCAGCGAGCTGTCGAACATTTCGCGCACGATGTCGTTCGCCCCCGCCTGATACAGACGGTAGGTGTGGGTGCGGTCATAGGCGCGGGCGACGATGTGCAGGTCGGGGCGCAGTTTGCGGGCATAGGTGGTCAGCTTGACCGCCGCCTCGGCGTCATCCAGTGCGACGACCAGCACGCGGGCGTCCTTGATGCCGGCGGCCATCAGGATGTCGGGGCGGGTGGGGTCGCCCAGAAACCCCTTGATCCCGAAACGGCGCATCAACTGGATGGTTTCCATGTCGTGATCCAGCACCACCGTGTCAAAGCCCGAGCCCTGCACCAGCCGGTTGACGATCTGGCCAAAGCGGCCGATGCCCGCGATGATCACCGGACCTTCTTCGTCGATCTCGTCGGGTTCATATTGGGCGCTGCCATCCGCCATGCGGCGGCTGATGGCCTCGTAGAGGATGAACAACAGCGGTGTGATCAGCATCGACAGCGCAATCACCAGCAGCAGGATTTCCGCGATGCCGGTGGGCAAAATGCCCTGACCCACGGAAAAGCTGACCAGCACAAAGCCGAATTCGCCCGCCTGCGCCAGCGACAGGGCAAACAGCCAGCGGTCGCGGCCCTTGATGCGGAACACGATGGCCAGCACCCACAGGATCGCGCCCTTGAGCAGGATCACCAGCAGCGCCATCGACAGGATCGCGGGCGCATTGCCGAAAAGCAACGGGAAGTTGATGCCCGATCCGACGGTGATGAAGAACAGGCCCAGCAGCAGCCCCTTGAACGGCTCAAGGTCGGTTTCCAGCTCGTGGCGGAATTCCGAGCTGGCCAGAACCACACCGGCCAGGAACGCGCCAAGCGCAGGCGACAGGCCCACCAGCATCATCAGGAACGAGATGCCGACCACGATCAGCAGCGCCAGCGCCGTGTACATCTCGCGCAGGCGGGACGCGTGGATAAAGCGGAACACGGGCCGCGTCAGGAAGATGCCCGCCAGGATCACCGCGGCGATGGCGCCGATGGTCACCAGCGTGACGCCCCATGCGGGCAGCCCGTCCACCAGGCTCATGGCGTGGTGATCGTCCGTGGCCGGTACGATTGCGCCGTTTTCGGTCAGCTTCATCGGGATGGTGACGGCGATCAGCGGCAGGAATGCCAGGATCGGGATCACCGCGATGTCCTGCGTCAGCAGCACCGAAAACACCGAGCGCCCGCCGTTGGTCTGCATCAGCCCCTTTTCCGACAGGGTTTGCAGCACGATGGCGGTGGACGACAGCGACAGCGTCAAACCGATGGCCAGCGACACGCCCCACGGCTGGTCATAGGCCATGGCCACGCCCATCAAGGCCAGCGTTGACAGGGCGACCTGCAAGCCACCCAAGCCCAGCAGCTTGTGGCGCATGTCCCACAGGGCGCGCGGTTCCAGTTCCAGACCGATCAGGAACAGCATCATCACCACGCCAAATTCGGCAAAGTGTTGCAGGCTTTCGGTTTCCGATCCCACAAGGCCCAGCACGGGGCCTATCAATATGCCCGCCGTCAGATAGCCCAGCACCGATCCCAAGCCCAGTCGGGCGGCAATCGGCACGGCGATGACGGCGGCAAGCAGATAGATCGAGGCCTGATAAAGAAAGCCTTCCATGGGCGCGGGCTCCTGATGCTGGGTTGCGTCCATAGTGGCGGGGATTGGTGCAAAGAACAACGGGTTTGGCTGCGGTGCAGCAACTGCGTGGGGCGCTTTTTCGCCAGTGCCGGCGTGTCAGAGGTCAGATGAAATTGACCTGTCCGTCATCAACGGGGCGGAAGTGGAAGACCGGAGGTTGGTGGGGATCGCAGCGAAGGTCGGGTTTGAGGCCATTCTAACCGATGCTGCACGTCGCATTCATGTCGGCTTCGGGCAGAACGCAATTGCAGTCCTTAGTTGACCGGTGTCCGGCACCGATGTCATCTGTTTCGTATGCACACTCTCCTCCGAATTCTTTTGATTCTTTCCGCCAGCGTCACCCATGCAGATGAAGACGCTGTCGCAAAGTATAGCGATTTTGTGCCAGAACAGCTTCTCGCATTGTCCGAGGACGAGAGACGTAGTTCAGTCCCGATGATGTTTAGCGGTGCTGCTAACCTCGCGACGTCGCCAGTGGGCGATCTGGTTATGCAAGCCAACTTGAACTCATTGATGTATGATGGGTTTGCTGACTACGAGGGCGCAAAGCGCGCCTTCCAATCGGATTTGGGAGAAGAACCCACGGGTGCGCTAACTGTGTGGCAAATCCATTCGCTTGGATACCGTGCTTCTCGTGTGAATATGACCAGCGTCAGTTTCTTTCCGTTGGACTTCGGAGGAACGATAATCAACAACTGGGCATTCGTAAAAGGTACAGTTGAGATCATTGACGAAAAGATCGCCTATCCGGTTAACCACGTTGATATTGAATGCAGTCGTAATGAAGGTACGTGTGCGTATCGCCAGATTGCGCTTACACTACCCGACGAAAACTCTTGGAGCCAATCGTACCATGTCGGGAAAGTTGCGGATGAAACCTTCCGGATCACGCAATGGGAAGGGCAACTCATCGACGCCGTTCCTTTGAACAATAATGGGTGCAGGACAACGCAGCTTAGCCTGAACTTCGAGACGCAAGAGTTCTTCGAGATTGCGCGGAACAATACGGCGGGAGACTGCGAAACGATGCTTGGCGTGACACTCCCACGCCTGGAAAAGCCGCGTGTGTCTCGCATCGTGGACGGGCGCGACATCATCAACGGAGAGTTTCAGGCGATCAGCGAAGAGACGTTCACGTATTTTTCGAGTTCATTTCGCAACCAAATCGAAGGCTTCGTATCTGAAACTGATGGCAACTAGGATCTGACGATCCAAAAAAGGCAGACGTTCCGATACCATTGTCGAACGGCAACTTCCTCCCAACTATATGTCGATCAGCGGTGGCATTTTGAATAACCGCTCCGGCTCTGACTTTGGCCTAGGTCGGCAGGGGGCCATCGCGTTTCAGTTGGTCCATGACGATCTGGCTGTGCACCCGCGCCACCGCCGGATGCGGCAGCAGCACCTCGTGGATCAGCGCGTTCAGCGCGGGCAGGTCGGCGCAGAACACCCGCAGCAGGTAATCGGCGTCGCCGGTCATGGTCCAGGCACTGGTGATCTCGGGGCGGCTGCGCACCAGCCGGGCAAAGGCCGCGGAATGGTCCGGCCCGTGGGTGCCCAGATGCACCTGCACGAACCCCTGCACGTTCAGCCCCAGCTTGGCGGGGTTCAGCCGCGCGGTGTAGCTTTCGATATAGCCTGCCGCCTCAAGCCGTTGGCGGCGGCGGCCGATCTGGCTGGGGGACAGGTGCAGCGTGTCGGCCAGCTCTTGCGCGGTGGCTTGGGCATTCTTTTGCAGCGCTTCCAGAAGGCGGGTGTCGAGATCGTCCAGCATGATGCGTATTTTCCGCGTTGTTTGGTTGGATTGTGCGCGAAAGGCGCGAAAATTGCCAGTGGCATGACAGAGAATGCGCAGAAACTGCGGCGGCAGGGGGCTATTGTTAGTCCCAAGAGATTATCACCCTGTTCAGGAGGATTGCCCCATGGGTCCGTTCCCGCACGATGCACCGAAATCCAAGATCACCGAAGATAACCCCGCCGGCACCGACGGTTTCGAATTTGTCGAGTTTGCCAGCCCCGAGCCGCAAGAGCTGCGCGATCTGTTTGCGCGCATGGGCTATGTGAAGGTTGCCAAACACAAGACGCAGGATGTCGAGCTGTGGCAGCAGGGCGATATCACCTATGTGCTGAACGCTGACGCCGACAGCTATGCGGCGAAGTTCGTGGCCGAACACGGGCCCTGCGCGCCGTCGATGGGCTGGCGTGTGGTGGATGCGCAAAAGGCGTTCGATCATGCGGTGTCCAAGGGCGCGAAACCCTACGAGGGCGGTGGCAAGGTCATGGACGTGCCCGCGATCTACGGCATTGGCGATTCGCTGATTTATTTCGTCGACCAGTATTACGAAACCTCGCCCTACAACGAAGAGTTCGAGTGGCTGGAGCAGTCCAAGCCGCGCGGCGTCGGGTTCTTTTACCTCGATCACCTGACCCACAACGTTCACAAGGGCAACATGGACACGTGGTTCAATTTCTACGGCGATCTGTTCAACTTCCGCGAAATCCGGTTTTTTGACATCGAAGGCAAGTTCACCGGCCTGCTCAGCCGCGCGCTGACGTCGCCTTGCGGGCGCATCCGCATTCCGATCAACGAGGATCGCGGCGAGACCGGGCAGATCGTGGCCTATCTGAAGAAGTACAAGGGCGAGGGCATCCAGCACATCGCGGTCGGGTCAGACAACATTTACGACAGCACCGACGCGATTGCCGAGAAAGGCGTGAAGTTCATGCCCGGCCCGCCGGATACATACTACGACCTGTCGAAAACCCGTGTGGTCGACCACGAGGAACCGATCGAGCGGATGAAAACCCACGGCATCCTGATTGATGGCGAAGGCGTGGTGGACGGGGGCGAGACGCGCATCCTGTTGCAGATCTTCTCGAAGACCGTGATCGGGCCGATCTTTTTCGAGTTCATCCAGCGCAAGGGCGACGATGGCTTTGGCGAGGGTAACTTCAAGGCGCTGTTCGAGAGCATCGAGGCCGAGCAGATCGCCAATGGCGAGCTGGAAGGCGCGGAAGCGAACTGACGCATCGGTCAGGGAGGAGAAAGGGCGGTCCTGCGGGGCCGCCTTTTTGCGTTTCGGGGGGACGGGATATGATCGGCGCTTGGGCGATGCGGCTTTGGGGCGTTTGGCCCTATGGCATCTTCAGTACCACGTTGCGTCCACCTTTTTGATAGCGCAACTCGCTGTCGCCGATGGCGGACACGCGGCCGCCGTCGATGCGGTCGCCGACCTGGACCTTTTGGTAGCGGCCATTCGACAGGCGCACCAGCGCGCGGCGGGACGAGGGTTTGCCGTAGACGCCGATCAGGTTGACCTTGCGCAGGTTGATGGCGTTTTTCACCGTGGCGCCGGCTGCGACGCTGGTTTTGGACGGGATTTTCGGGGCCACCGCCACAGGGGCCGTGGTGGTCACGGGCGCAACGGCGGCGGCCTGGGTCGGTTCGGGCTGTGCGGCGCGGGCGCGGGCGACGGTGCGGGCAAAGTTGCGCGGACGGCCATTGGGTCGGAACGACACGGTGGTGGCCTGCGCGGTCGGCACTTCGTCTTTTTCTTCTTCGACCTTGGCCACGGCGGGGCGCAGTTTCGGGCGCACTTCGCCCAGCTCGTTGCGGGTCAGGCCGCCCAGCGTGGCGCGTTCGGTGTTTTCGATCAGATCGTCGGGGCGGGCGCGGGGGCGCGCGCGGGCCAGACGTTCCAGCGCGGGGTCGACGTTGGGTTCCTCGGCAAAGCGGGTGGGCGTTTCGGGCGGCACCACGGCGGGGCGGCCCTTGTACAGGGTCACGCCGTTGGGGGTTACCGCGCCTTCTTCCGTTGGGATCACCCGGCCTTCGCCGTCCAGCGCAAATTGGGTGCCGGCGGCGGCGGGCGAGGGCAGGGCGACCAGCGCCATATCGGTGTCCAGATCGGCAGGCGCAGGCAGCGCGACCGCGTCACGCGCGGGGCTAACCGGGTCGATCGAGGCGACATAGAGGTCTTCGAGCGGGACAACCGGTGCCGCTTCAGGTTCTTGCGGGGCCAGCGGCCAGATGCCGGTGACGGCATAACGCGCCTCGGCGGCCTGACGTTCGCGTTCGGGGTCAGGGGCTGTTTCTTCCTGCTGCGGCTGGGCCTGCGGGTCGCCCAGGGCGTCCAGAACGGCGGCATCCTCGTCGCTGAGCGCGGGGTCGAGGCTGGCCACTTCGGCACCGTCCTGGATCTGGTCGTCGATCTGTTCGGGGTCCGGTTCGGGCAGCAGTTCCGGCGGGACATCGACCACGACGGGGTCTTCGGCGCGGTCAAAGAACCGCGCCAGCCCTTCGTCCATGAACACCGAAGCCCATGCGGCGATGCCGGCCAGAAACACCAGCAGGGCGGCGGTCAGGATCAGCCCCAGATAGCGCGGTTTGCCGCCGACCTTGGTGCCGGGTTTGCTGCGCGCGCCGAACACCGTCATCCGTTGCGCTTCGTCCACGGGCGGGTCGGTCACAGGGTGCGAGGATTGCGCCAGCGGTGCCGGTGCGGCGGCGGGGTTGATGCGCTTGGGCTTGCGGCGGCGGCTCATGAAGCCGGTGACGCTGGCCTTGGCCAGGGCGATGGGGGTTGCCGTGTCGTCAGGCGCGGCAAGGCTCGGGCTGCTCACGGGGGCGGTCAGCGGCGGTGCGGCTGGCACCGGCGTGATGCGGGGGGCGGCTGTCGGGGGCGGGGCCATGGTGGGGGCCACGGCGACAGGCGGCGGTTTGCCCGCAGGCGTGTCCTTGCGATTGGCCCCACCCACTGCGGGCGGATTGGCCGCAGGCGCACGACGGCTGGAAAATCCGAAGGCGGCGGGATCAGGTTCTGCCGTCTCGGGTTTGGTGTCCGGTTTGGCCACGGGCTTGGCCTTCGGCTTGGTTTCTGGCTTGGTCTCTGCCACGGGGGGGGCGGATTTTGGCGTTTCGGCCTTGGGCGTCTTGGCGGCAGGGGCCGGTTCTTCCGCCTTGGGTTCAGGTGCAGGCGCGGGGGGCGTGGCGCGGTCGGCTTGGCTGTCGGCCTTGGGGTCCTCGGCAGGTGTTTGCGCGGGCACTTCGGGGTCAGCGTCGGGGTCAGCGACTGGTGGCGACACTTCGGCCACGGCGGGGGGCGCGTCCACCACGGGATCTACCACAGGGGCTGCGTCGTCCGTGACAACCGGACCCACCGGCGTCTTGATGTCACCGACCACGACAACCGCGATGCCATCGGCTATCACCTCGTCGCCCGGCTCCAGCAGGTCGGCGGCGTGGCTGGTCACGCCCAAGAACGGCTCTCCCAGGAAACCGGCGTCGCCGGGGACCGACACAAAGCTGACCGGATGGAACCGGTGCAGCATGGCAAAATCTTCGGCTTCGTCCAGCGTTTCGCGGGCCACGGCGGCCACGTGGGTCTGGGCACCGTCGGCACAGATGTCGACGCTTAGGTCGTCCACCGCATAGGGCGTCGCCCCTTCGAGTGCGGCAAAGGCGGCGGCCCAGCGGCCATCGGTGTCGATATCGCCGCTGTCGATGGTCAGATAGCGGATTTGTTCGTTGGGAATGATCAGCTTGCTGCGCACGCCGCGCGGTTCCAGATCGGACGCGGTCTTGCGCAGGGCAGCCAGTTCGGCGGCCATATCTTCGGCGGCAAGCGACACTTCGCCGACCACGCGCCAGCCCCCCGCCGCGCGGTGCAGCAGGCGGATGCCGTCAAAAGACAGGTTTAGCGCGAAATTTGGCTTCATATCATGACCTTATCGCTCGAACCGGAACTGCGATGCACCACCGGATGTTTGAGAGGTAGAATAGAACAGCCTGCCGCCCATGAAAAGGAAAAGACCTGATGCCTCTGGTCAATGCGCGGAGGACCACACATTTAGGGTCTGCGGGGCGATCCAACGCCCCCCGTGAATAACCAAAGAGGAACACGAGACATGCGCAATATGATGATGGCCAGCGCGCTGGCACTGGCGGCAATGACAGGCGGCGCTTTGGCGCAGGATGCGGGTAATGTGATGCCCGCGCAGATCGAAGTGCAAGGGCAGGGCGAGGTTGCCGTGGCCCCTGACATGGCCGTGATCAGTTTGGGCGTGATGCACCGCGCCCCGCAGGCACAGGATGCGGTGAAGGCGGTGAATGAAAACATGGACGCCATCCTGCAACGGCTGACCGAGCAGGGCATCGAATCATCGGACGTGCAGACCAGCCAGTTGACGGTTTATGCCGACCAGAACATGCAGCCGCGGGACATGAACAACGGCGAGGCTGCGGACAAGCCGGTCGAGTTTGTCGCCACGTCGATGTTGAACGTGCGGGTGCGCGATCTGGACGCCTTGGGTGGCTTGATTGATCTGGTGCTGCAAGACGGTGCGAACCAGATGTCGGGCCTGCGCTTTGATGTGCAATCGCCCGCGCCGCTGGAAGCGCAGGCGCGCGAAAGTGCGGTGCAGGACGCGATGGAGCAGGCGGCGCAACTGGCTGCTGCTGCGGGGGTCGAGCTGGGCCCGGTCCGTCGCATCACCGCCTTTAACAACGGTGGCCGTCCCAAGATGATGGAAATGTCGCGCAGCATGGACGGCGGTGCGCCGGTCGCCTCGGGCGAGGTGACGGTAGACGCGCAAGTGTCGGTCATTTTCGACATCGCGCAGTAATTTCAGCGCAGAGCGATGATGGCGGGCGGGGGCGCAAACCCCCGCCCGTTTTTGTTTATGCAGTTATTATGCGGTGGCTTTGGCCAGCGCCTGATCCAGATCGGCAATCAGGTCGTCGGCGTTTTCGGTGCCGATGGACACGCGCACCACTTCGGGGGCGGCACCGGCTGCGACCTGCTGTTCCTCGGTCAACTGGCGGTGGGTGGTCGAGGCCGAATGGATGATCAGCGACCGCGTGTCGCCCAGGTTGGCGACGTGGCTAAAGATTTCCAAGCTGTTGACCAGCTTCACGCAAGCCTCGTAGCCGCCCTTGACCGCAAAGGTGAACAGGCCACCCGCGCCGCGCGGGCAGATCTTTTCGACCCGTTTGTTGTAGGGCGATGATTTCAGGCCTGCGTAGGTGACGTAATCAATACGCGGATCGTTTTCGAGCCATTCGGCGATTTTCATCGCGTTTTCAACGTGGCGGTCCATGCGCAGCGACAGGGTTTCGGTGCCCATCAGCGTGTAATGCGCGGCCTGGGGGTTCATGGTCATGCCCAGATCGCGCAGGCCGATGGCGATGCCGTGAAAGGTGAAGGCCAGCGCGCCGAATGTCTCGTGGAACTTCAGCCCGTGATAGGCGGGTTCAGGTGCGCTGAGCGAGGGGAACTTGTCGGATGCGGACCAGTCGAATTTGCCGCTGTCCACGACGCAGCCGCCGGTGACGGTGCCGTTGCCGGTCAGGTATTTGGTGGTCGAATGCACGACCAGCGTGGCACCATGTTCGATGGGGCGGCACAGGTAGGGCGTGGCCGAGGTGTTGTCGACGATCAGCGGCACGCCGGCTTCGTCGGCAATCGCGCTGATGGCGTCCAGGTCGGTGATGTAGCCGCCGGGGTTGGCGATGGCCTCGCAGAACACGGCGCGGGTCTGGTCGTCGCAGGCCGCCTTGACCGCGTCCAGATCGTCAAAGTCGACGAATTTCGCGTTCCAGCCAAAGCGTTTGATGGTGTGGGTGAACTGGGTGACCGTGCCGCCATAGAGGCGCGTGGACACCACCACGTTGTTGCCCGGCATCATCAGCGGGAACAGCGCCATGATCTGTGCCGCGTGACCGGATGAGCAGCAGACCGCGCCGACGCCGCCCTCAAGCGTGGCGATGCGTTCTTGCAGCACGGCGACGGTGGGGTTGGTCAGGCGCGAATAGATAAAGCCGACCTCTTGCAGGTTGAACAGCGCCGCGGCGTGGTCGGCATCGCGGAACACATAGGCGGTGGTCTGGTAGATCGGCGTCTGCCGCGCGCCGGTGGCCGGATCGGGGCGGGCGCCTGCGTGGATTTGCAGCGTGTCAAAGCCGTGTGCGGGTGCGTCTGTCATGGTCTGTTCTCCTCTGGGAATTCTCGTGAACAGGTGTAGGCGGAAAGCGGGGCGCACTCAACGGGCGTTTGCGGGCGGGGCGCGGCGGCGGATTTCGTCCTATCGCATACATCATATGTATGTTGGCAGGGGGTCGCGCATCGCATACATGACAAGTATGTTTTCACACAGGAGACCCAAAATGGGCAAAGTTGAAAAGATCACAAAGAATCCAAAAGCCAAGGCCGTGGAAGCTGCCGACGCAGGGTCCGCAAATGATGCGACAGACCGCGTTGCGCGCCGGGCCAAGCGGCTTGAGAAACTGGCCAAGGCCAGCACCGTCACCTTTACCATGGAACCCGCCGTGCGCCAGTTCATGGACAAGCAGGCGAAAGCGGCAGGGATGAACCTGACGCATTACATGCAGCAACTGGTGGAAACCCATGTCATTCAGTCGGCCCCGGCCGATGATGCGCTCGGCCAGCGTCTGGCTGCCAAACGCAAGGTCATCAGCGACGTCGTGGCCCGTGCCAAGGCGATGGATGCTGCCGGCAAGTTCGAGGACCACTTCATTCTGAACGTGGTGCAGGACATCGCCAAGGATGACGATTTCGCCGCGCAATACGAACTGGCCAGCACCGGCGGCGCACAGGCCGGCAGCCGCGCTGCAACACGCGCCCGCGTGTCGCTGAACCAGCAGATCGGTCGCGTGATCAAGAAGGCCGTCGGCGCACGCAGCAAGCGCAACGAGGGCGGCAAGATCGCCCGTGCGCAAGTGCAGGACGCGCTGATCTCGACCTATACGTTGCTGGACAAACCCGCCTGAGGCGGTGAGCGTCAGGCGACGTTGGCCATCAGGATATTGGCTGACTTGAAATGAAAAACCGGACCTTCGCGCAGAGTGCGGTGAGGGTCCGGTTTGAGTCTTTTCCGCATTCGCCTGCGCGGAATCAAGGCCGCAGGCCGCCGCGCATCGCCGGGCCGTCCGCCGGCAAGGCGATTTGGCTGCTGTTGCGTGTGACGGACAGGTAGGATGTGTTTGGCTGCTATTAAGTGGCAGACACTGAGGTCTGATCGCCGCACCACGGCCCGACGATGCGCGGCTCTGGTGGACGTCCGCTAAGTCCCGCACACCAAACCTTGCGCCACACCGCGCCCAAAGGCCGCTCTGGGTCACATACACCTATGCGGAATGGCTGCGCCCGAATCCTCCGGGGCAGTTGTTTCATGTCATCTGATTTGGATCGTGGAAAGCCCGTTAAAAAAGGCGGCGCCGCCAGATCGGAGTGTGAGACAGGATTTTATCCCTGCATGTCTGAACCGTTCAGATATGACGCGGCACGCGCGCCTCTGGTCCTGGTAGGCTGCCGACGGGGGTGATGGCCCTGCCGGCGGGGTGTTGCAACGGGGCCAAGGATGCCGCTCACGTGTTAAGGTCGCGTGATCACAGCGCACGGTGGCTCAGCGCATCCAGAACCCTTCGGATTTGATCCGGTTGCGGATTGCCTGTTCGCGGCGGGGCAGGTTGTCTTGATCGAACAGCGCACGCACCTTTTCGCCGCGCCCCTGATAGACCATGCGCTTGATCGCCTCGGACCCTTTCAGCACTTTTTTCAGCTTGTTGGGGGCGGCGACCTCTTCCAGCGTGGCAATCACATGGGCGGCCTCGCGGGCATAAAGCAGCGGCAGCAGCCGGTAGTGGCAACTGACCGACCCGTCCAGCAGGCCGGGCGGCAGGGTGTCGCGCCCGCCGCCCAGGCTGTGGATCACCAGCGGCAGCGCCACCTGGTCCAGCCAGGGGTCCAGCGCCTGACAGCACAGTTCGACCGGCGCATCGTCGCGGATTGCCAGCGCGTATTCGCGGAAGCGGTCGCCAAAGACGCGGGGGCATTTGTAAAAGAAATAGCCCGCGTTGAAATACAGGTAGCGCGCCCAGTATTCATCCGGTTCGGACAGATCGAGGCTGCTTTCAAAATCCAGCCCGAATTTGTCATAAAGCGATTTCCACAGGCCTGCGTAGCCGGGGCCGTAAAGCTCGGGCTTGGGCCAGGATCCTTCGCGCCGCAGCGACGCGGACGGGCGGTCGAAATCGAACGGCACGGTCGCGAGGTCGCCGGTGATCAGCGTGTCGGTGTCGAAGAACACGAACGGTTCACCTTCGGGCAGGGCCGACAGCATTTCGATCTTGTTGCCATAGGGGTAATTCGCCCCGAAATGCGCGTTGTGAAAGGGCACGATTTCGGCGCCCAGCTGTTCCAGCGCCGCGCGCACGTCCGGTTTGATGCGCGGATCGTTGGGCCACAGGGGGCCGGGTTGCGGCTCGGCGATCAGCAGGCGGCCTTTGAAATTCGGGGAATGGTGGCGCAAGGATGCGGCGAACAGGATCGCCTCGTAGCCCAGTCGCCCGGACTGGCCGACGACAACCACGTTGAAATCCTGTTTTTTGGCCGGTTTGCGTGCCATAATCGTAACTGCCCCGATACCTGCGGTTGTCTTTTGCGACGACTATAGAGCGGTTGTGTCAACGGCAAAAGGCGAGATTTGAGAGAGGGTTTTGATATGTTGGATATTCTGGTTGCGTTGATCGCTTTGGGTGCAGGGGGCGGTGATGGCACGGCGCAGGCGGCGGCTTCGCCGGCTCTGGTGGCCGAGGAACAGGTGGCCACGGGCAAGTTCCTGACAGCACTTGAGGTCAAACCGATCCTGACCGCGACCAAGGGCAATTGGGTGGCGGTGCGCGATTATGACGGTCAGGATCTGGTTTACGTGACCCACCTGTGGGCGTGGCGCTGCGGTTTGGTGCAGATCGAGATGGCGGTGAACGGTGGCGCGATGGAGGTCTGGCCGATGCCCGACTGTCATGTGGACAGCCCGACGCCGGGGGCGATCACGGATGCGGACGGGTTGCCTTATCGCAGCTATGCGGCGGGGACGGTGCAGCAGTTGGATGTGCGGATTACCTATGATGATTTGAGTGTTGATACGATTTCGGTAGAGCGCAAGGCGGTGTTGATGCCGTAGGGGGGTGCGAATATTCACCAAAGCCCGGAGTCAAGGTGCGTAGCACCGCCGGGCAGCGCCCGACCGCCCGTCGCACCAAAGGTGCGCCATCTAAGGTCGGCGCGCCTCTGGCGCGACGGGCGGGCGCTTTCTCACTGGCTTGCGCCTCTGCATCCTCACGCCAAAGATTAGACATAAAGTGGTCGCCACTGACGTTCCGATGCCCACCCGCGGTCGGGCGCTGCCCTCTGTGGCGAGGTTGCTCATGCCTCATATCCATCACCTGACGATCTCACACGCCTAAGTGCTCACATACCCCGCCACCACCTGCAACAGTTTGAACGCCGTCGTCGCGTCGTTCTCGACCACGGCCAGGAACTCTTCGACGCCGATGCGCAGGCAGGTCAGGTCGGTCTTGGCCTGCATGTCCAGCGCGCGCGGTTCGTTGCGGATCAGGCCCAGCTCGCCCACCAGCGCGCCGGGGCCGACGGTGGTGATCAGCTGCTTGTCCTGACCGGCGCGCGGCAGCCACAGGTCGGCCTCGCCCTCGAGGATCATATAGGCGCCGTCGGCGGGCGGGTCGTTCTTGTGAAACACGTAGTCGCCTGCGGGGCAGGTGTACCAGCGGGCGCCAAAGGCCAGCAATCTCAACTGTTTGCGCGACACGCCGGAAAACAGGTCGGTTGACCCCAGCGCCTGCACCTTGCGGGCCAGATCGGCGCTGGTGGCGCTGTCCTCGGTGCTGGATTGCGCGGCGGTGCCGCCGACGATGCGCCCGTCGACCAGCTCTAGCTGCATGTCGAACGCGTCGGTGCTGTCGAAGCCGGAGGCGATGAACACCAGCGTTGTTTCGGGCAGCAAGGTGCGCAGGTTCTCGAACATGGCCTCTTGGGTGGCACTGTCGAAACTGGCCAACGCCGATTCCAGGATCAGCACGTCGGGCCGTTTGATCGCGGCACGGCTGACCGCGGCGGGTTCGGCATAGAACGCGGGCAGGTTCGCGCCCCCCAGCGCAATCGGCACGTCCAGGATCAGCCGCATCACATCGCGGCCGATGCCGCTGTCTTCGATGACTTCGGCCACCTTGGCGCGCACCTCGTCGCCCTTGGACCCGGCCCCGTTCGAGATTTTGCCGAACAGCGCGTTTTCCAGCACCGTCAGACCCGCGACAATCTCGCTTGCGCGGATCGGGGCAAAGGCGGCCCCCATACTGGCCTGAAGCGCCGCGGCGTGCAGGCGGCGCATTTGAAGCACGCGGTCCTTGATCTCGTCCGGGAAGCCCGCGCCGATCTGGTCGGATGTGATCTGGAACGGAACCGTCAGCAACAAGGCGGTGTCGGCAGGCGTCAGCGCCGTGCCCTCGCGCTGGCGCGACAGGATGGCGACAGCGGATTCGTAGGTTTCGGCGTCCAGCGTCAGTTTGCGAAACAGCGGGTGGTCGGTGCCGTCGATGCCAAAAATCTGGCGCAACAGGTCGATCACGTCGCGGGTCAGCGCCAGCAGGTCGCGGTCCAGATCCAGTTCGGCCAGCAGGGCCAGAAATTCGGTTTGCCCTGCGATGAATTCCGGCGTCACCGGCTGGCGGGCGGTGGCGAACAGCAGGTTCTCGGCGACGGGCAGGGCGGGGTTATAGGTGTCTTCGCTGAACAGATAGGCGTGGCGCGCCAGATCGGCCTGTTCCAGTGCGGCGGCCACGTTGGCGCGCAGATCGACCAGACGCTGCGCCAGATCGGGGTGGGTTGCGGCGTCAATGCGCTGTTCGGTGGCGCGGCGGAACAGGGTGGGGCTGCTGCCCATGCCGCCCACCAGCGCCAGCCACCAGTCCAGCAGCGCATCGTCATCCGCGGCCCCTGCACGCCCATGGTCCAGCCACGGCGCATCCAGCATGTCGTCGCTGTTGCCGGCCCGCAGCGCCTCGGCGGCAAAGGCTGTGTCCTTGCCTGACCCGTGCGGCTGGTGTTTCAGCGCCATCATGATGTTGTCACCAAAGGTGCCCTGAAACATCACCGGGCGCGATGTGGCATGGCCGATGCGCGCGGCGATCACGCCCTGATGCAGATCGTTCAGCGCAAGGTTCCCGATGCGAACGCGGCCACTGGTGGGCATCGTCTCGCGGGTCATGACCTGCGCCAGCGCGCGGCGGTCTTCGTCGCTGGGGGCGGTGATGGCGATGCTGCGGCCCGCGGGCAGGGTGACTGTGATGTCCTCGAGCACCGCGTTGCCGTCGGCGTCGCGCACGGTCACGCCGTCCAGCACCACATCGCCGTCCAGATGCGGCAAGCTGTCGGGCTGGCCGTAAAACTTGTCCTCGTCGATCATGCCCGCAGGGGCGAACCGCTCGGCAATGGTTTCCCAGCGTAGCTGCATGTCCTGCGACTGGTTGTAGTAGTCCAGCAGTTCCTTCCACGGGCTGGACAGGTCCTTGTAGGCGGCCAGCGCGGCGACCAACGCGCCCAGGCTGACCTGTCCCTGAATGACCAGATAGCCACCGATCGAGAAGAAAAAGAACGGGGTCAGCTGGGTGATGAAGTTGTTGAGAAACTTCATGAAGAATTTCTTCTGGTAGATGTCAAAGCGGATCTCGTAGAGCCGCCCCAGCCGGTCGGTGATCATCGCCATCCGGTAGCGCCAGCCGCCGTTCACCCGCAGCGTCGCCGCCCCCGAGGCGCTTTCGCCGATCTCGGCCGCCAGCGCACGCACCTGCACCACACGTTTCTTGTTCAACAGGTTGATGCGCCGCTGCAATTTGGGGATCAGCCACGCCTGCAAGGGGATCAGCGCACAGGCCGCCAGACCAAAGGTGACCGATTGCGCAAACAGGAAGCCCAGAATCGTCAGCATCTGCCCCGCCTGCAACACCGGCTGCGCCAGCGCGTCGCCCATCAGCCCGCCCATCGGCTCGCTTTCCGAGGTGACCATGCTGACCAGCTCGCCCTGCGAGGTGCGCTCGAAATAGGGCTGTGGAAACCGCAGGATGCGCGCGATCAGCCCATAGCGATAGCGGCGCAGCATCCGTTCGGCCAGCACGCCCTTCATGGTGTTGATGCGCATTTTCATCAGCCCGTGCACGATCACCGACAGCAAAAACAGCCCGCACAGGATCAGCAGGAAATGGATCTGCGTGAACGTCATGCCGTAGAATTCGACCACATCCGACTGGGCGGCGATGGCGTCGTTGATGATACGCTTGGGCAGTTCCAGCGTCAGGTACAGCATCGGAAACAGCGTCAGGGTGACCAGCAGCAGAATGAATTGGTCGCGTTTGGAGTGCTTGAAAATAAAGCTGAAAATATTGCGTTCTATGGGACTGTCCAAACGTTGTCTTGAGGGGCGTGGGTGCTGCACATGCGCCCTGCATTCAATCGCGCCAACCTAGCAAGGCGCGCGCGCGTCGGGCAATGGGGTATCTGGGCGATTGCAGGGGCGGGGGGTGGTTTGCCTGTCTCAATGATGGACGCGCGTCCGTCAACGCTCTAAGCTTTGGGGAACACAGGAGAAGACGGCCCTTTGACCGCCACGACGACATCCTTGCTGGTTCTGCTTTTTCTGTTTCAGATCAAGCATATGTTTGCCGATTTCTTTTTGCAGACACCCAGAATGCTGTCGGATCGCGGCCGCTATGTGCACGCAGGGCGCGCGCAACATGCGGGTGTTCACGCATTGGGGTCGGCGGTGGCGCTGCTGGTTATGGGCGCCCCTGTGGCGCTGGTGCTGCCTGTTATTGTGGCAGAATGGCTGGCGCATTATCACATCGACTGGGCCAAGGGCCGCTGGTCTGACCGCACCTGCCATACACCGGCCGACGGCGGATACTGGCGGGCGATGGGCGTGGATCAGGCGCTGCATCAGATGACCTATCTGGCGATGGCTTGGGTCTGGGTGGTCTGGGGCTGAGGGGCGGAGAGTGGCCATTCGATAAAATCAAAATTCCTTCAGCACATTTCTAGCGGTTTTCAGGCGAACTTGCGCTTGCGTCATCAGTGCGGACTTTGCTGTCACTCGCCAAAGCCCGGAAACAAGGCACGTAGTGCCGCCGGGCAGCGCCCGACCGCCCCATGGGCGGGCGCTTCCTCACCGTCTTGCGCCTCTTCACCCACACGCCAAAGATCAGAAATAAAGTGGCATCCAACGACGTTGCGATGCCCACCCGCGGTCGGGCGCTGCCCTTTGTGGCTGGGTCACTCTGGGCTCAGACCGGACATTCGCCGCGCACGAACAATCGCCAGGCGTTCTGCACCTGTCAGATGAAGGTCGAATGCAGGCTGTTTCCAACCCTCAGTTTCAAGCAGGCCCAGCGTTTTGCAGGTCATTGGAATATGTTGCCAGTTCCCTAAGCTCAGACCCCATCAATCCTGAACATCGAAGACGCACATCATCGTCTAAGTCTTTGACAAAAGGAAAGTGGTGGGCGACCCTGGAATCGAACCAGGCGTGCGTCTCCGCGAGGGAGTTACAGTCCCCTGCCACACCTTGCGGCCTGTCGCCCACTTTCGGCCCATGCGCATTGCGCTGGGCGTGGGGGCGTGATTACAAGCGGTCCCAAAGGGCGTCAAGGCAGAATTTGGCCTTTTGCCCAGGATCATGCACCGGCGCGGACATTGTCTGCGTGCGGGGCACAGCGACAGACGAGGTTCGGCGATGGATAAAGTGAAAAAACCCAAGTGGGTCGTGGCCAAGGAACAGGCCAAAAAGGTCGAGGCGGCGACGACCGTCTGGCTGTTTGGCCTGCACGCCGTGCGCGATGCGTTGATGAACCCCAAACGCGAAAAACTGCGTCTTATCGTGACGTTGAACGCCCACAACAAGCTGGTCGAGGCGATTGCCGAGGCGGGGATCGAGCCGGAAATCGTCGATCCGCGCAGCTTCAAGGCGCCGCTGGACCCCGGATCGGTGCACCAGGGGGCCGCGATGGAGGTCAAACCGCTGGAATGGGGGCGGCTGGCCGATGTGGCGATTGGCGCGGAGGTGCCGCGGGTGATTCTGCTGGACCGCGTGACCGACCCGCACAATGTCGGCGCGATTTTGCGGTCGGCGGAAGTGCTGGGCGCATCCGCCGTCATCGGCACGCGCCATCATTCCGCGCCCGAAACCGGTGCACTGGCCAAAACCGCCAGCGGCGCGCTGGAGCGCCAGCCCTATCTGCGGGTGCGCAACCTGGCGGATGCCATCACCGAACTGCAAGGCATGGGCTATCTGGTGCTGGGGCTGGACGGTGAGGCCGAGCAGACCATCGAAGCCGCTGTGGCCGGGCGCACGTCGGAGCCCGTGGCGCTGGTGCTGGGGGCCGAAGGGCCGGGATTGCGCGAAAAGACCAAGGAAACCTGCGACGCGTTGGTACGAATTGACGCAAGCGGCGGGTTTGGGTCGCTCAACGTCTCGAATGCCGCCGCACTGGCCTTATATGCCACCAAGGCACGCAGCTAAGGCAAAGGCATTTCATGGGCTACCCGACCAAGATCGCGACCTGTTGTTATTGCGGGACGCGGGCCGCGCTGGTGTTGGACCGTGCGCGTCACGAACTGACCTGCGCACAATGCGGCGCGCCGCTGCACGATCTCAAGATGTTGCCGGTGCAAGAGCGGGTGGCGCAGAGGGTGCAGCTGACGCGGGGGCCAAAGCCGCAAGGGGCCAAGCCCAAGAAGGCACGCAAGGTCAAGAAAAAGAAGGGTTTTCGCCTGAAGAACCTGGTCGAAGAGGTCTTTGATATTGTCGAGGACATTCTGGATTGAGGCGTGGGCCGCGCGCGGTTTGAGCGAAATGTGGCTTATGGTTTTTACGTTTCGTTCACACAAATGAGAGACGGTCTTCATAACCCGAAAGAAGCACTTATCTGTAGGGTCATAGACAGCAGGTCTGGAACTCCTGATGTCCCAAGCACTGTCCCTCGTTCCACACCTTAGCGCCCCAGGCCAACCGGCTTTTCGGGGCGCTTTTTTTATGGCGCGAACCGGTGTAGGACAACGGCAGATGCGGGGAGTGGCTATGCAATATTCGGATGAACTGCTGAAAGACGTGCTGAAACGCACCAAGGTGATCGCGGTTGTGGGGGTGTCGACCAATCCGGTGCGGCCCAGCTATTACGTGGCGCGCTATCTGTCGCTGCGCGGCTACCGTGTGATCGGGGTGAACCCCGGTGCCGCGGGGCAGATGTTGTTCGGTCAGAAGATCGTGGCGGGTTTGGCCGACATCGACGCCCCCGTGGACATGGTCGATATTTTCCGCAAGCCCGAAGCGGTGCCCGAGATTGTGGACGAGGCGTTGGAGGTCTGCCCCGATTTGCGCACCATCTGGATGCAGATCGGTGTGGAGCATGCCGAAGCGGCGGCCAAGGCGGAAGCGCGCGGGATCACGGTGATCCAGAACCGCTGTCCCAAGATCGAATACCAGCGGTTGTTCGGTGAATTGCGCATGGGCGGGTTTGCCACCGGCATCATCAGCTCGAAGCTGTAAGCGGGCGGGGGCGCTGCCGGAGTGCGGGGCGCTGCCCCGTCGCTGGCGCGACTCCCCGGGATATTTTTGGCCAAAAGAAGCCTAGCGGGATGCTTTTTCGGCGATACCGGATTGCGACTGGCGGCGGGCGAGTTCAGCCAGCACATCATCCAGCGGCACGTCGCGCGCGGCCAGCATGACCAGCAGGTGATAGAGCACGTCGGCGGCCTCGGAGGTTAGGGCGGCCTTGTCGTCGCGGATGGCTTCGATGATCGCCTCGATCGCCTCTTCGCCAAATTTCTCGGCGCATTTTTCCGGTCCCTTGGCCAGCAATTGCGCGGTCCAGCTGCTGTCGGGATCGGCGGATTTTCGGGCAAGGATGGTGTCGTAGAGGTCGTTCAGGGTCATGTCAGCCTCATGTTCAGGCCGGCCGCTGCCATATGCGCCTTGGCTTCGGCGATGGTGTAGGTGCCGAAGTGGAAGATGGATGCCGCCAGCACCGCCGAGGCGTGGCCTTCGCGCACGCCGTCGACCAGGTGGTCCAGCGTGCCGACACCGCCCGAGGCGATCACGGGGACAGACACGGCATCGGCAATGGCGCGGGTCAGGGGCAGGTTGAAGCCCTGTTTGGTGCCGTCGCGGTCCATCGAGGTCAGCAGGATTTCACCCGCGCCCTTGGCGGCGGCCATGATGGCAAATTCCACCGCGTCGATGCCCGTGGGTTTGCGCCCGCCGTGGGTGAAGATTTCCCAACGGCCCGGTTCCACGGTTTTGGCGTCGATGGCGCAGACGATGCATTGGCTGCCAAAGCGGTCGGCGGCGCGGGCCAGCACGTCGGGGTCGGCCACGGCGGCGGAATTGAAGCTGACCTTGTCAGCCCCTGCCAGCAGCAGGTCGCGCACGTCGTCCGACGTGCGCACGCCACCGCCCACGGTCAGCGGGATATAACACGCCTCGGCGGTGCGGCGGACCACGTCGAACATGGTGCCACGATTTTCGTGGGTGGCGTGGATGTCGAGAAAGCACAGCTCGTCCGCACCGGCGGCATCATAGGCGCGCGCGGCATCGACGGGGTCGCCTGCGTCCACCAGATCGACAAAGTTCACGCCCTTGACCACACGGCCATCGGCGACATCAAGGCAGGGGATGATGCGGGTTTTCAGCATGGGGTTGCTATAGGCGGGCGCGGGGCGTGGGGCAAGCCTGTCGCTTAGTCCTGCGCCAGAACCTTGAGCGCCTGTGCCAGATCAATCGCGCCATCGTAGAGCGCGCGGCCCGAGATTGCGCCCGAGATCACGCCGGTGGCCTTGAGCGCCTGCAAGTCCTGCAACGACGACACGCCGCCCGAGGCGATCACGGGGATCGACACGGCGCGGGCCAGATCGGCGGTGGCGTCGACGTTGGGTCCGCCCATGGCACCATCGCGCATGATGTCGGTGTAGATGATCGCAGCGACGCCTGCGTCCTCGAAGGATTTGGCAAGGTCGGTGACCATCACGTCGGTTTCCTCGGCCCAGCCTTTGGTCGCCACGCGCCCGTTGCGCGCGTCGATGCCCACGGCGACCTTTCCGGGAAAGGCGCGGGCGGCTTCGCGCACCAGATCGGGGTTCTCGACGGCCACGGTGCCCAGGATCACACGGGCCAGGCCCTTGTCCAGCCAGCGTTCGATGGTGGCCATGTCGCGGATGCCGCCGCCCAGTTGGGCGGGCACGGGGCAGGCCTTGAGGATCGCCTCGACGGGGGCGGCGTTGACCGGCTGGCCTGCAAAGGCACCGTTCAGATCGACCAGGTGCAGCCACGTGCAGCCCGCATCGACAAAGGCGCGCGCCTGGGCTGCGGGGTCGTCGTTGAACACGGTGGATTGGTCCATGTCGCCATGCACCAGACGCACGGCCTGGCCGTCTTTGAGATCAATTGCGGGATAGAGGATCATGGCGGCACCTTTTTCGTTTCGCCACGCTTTGGCACGGAGCCGCCGGATTTGCAACGCGACCTTACGACAACCTTGCCAGACAGGGCCGCGGTGTATCAGGGTATTGGGACAACAGGAGGACAACCGATGAAACGCTTTATTATTGCAGCAGCAATGGGCGTGGCCATGGCAGGGGCGGCGCTGGCCGATCCGGTTTTGGGCACGTGGAAGACACAAGTGGACCATGGCGCCTATGCCTACGTCAAATTCGCGCCCTGTGGCGCGACGCTGTGCGGCACGATCACCAACACGTTCAACGACACCGGCGAATATAAATCCCCCACCATCGGCAAAAAGCTGGTGTGGGACATGAAGGCCGACGGTGGCGGGAAATACAGTGACGGGATCATCTGGCAGCCGTCTTCGGGCAAGGAATACCGATCAAAAATGGCGCTGTCAGGGAACACGTTAAAAGTGTCGGGCTGTGTTGGGCCGATCTGCAAGAAACAGACGTGGAGCCGGGTGAAGTAAGCTCCGCGCTGCGTCGGTAAGCGCTTTTTAGTTTGGCCCCCGAGGGGCCAGGCGTGTCCGAACCGGACCTTCGACACAGCGCGTGCGAAGGTCCGGTGTGCGGGACGGAGCTGTCTTTAGATTGTGGTCTTTGAACGTCTGCTTCTGCGGTATCTAAGGTGTGCTGGTCCGATTAGGACAGGCTTCTTTTGAACAATTCCAAGACCACTGCAATGGCCAAGACCGTGGAGAATCCCACAGGAATGGCGATCCAGTGATAAAAGCCTATCCTTGCCAGCTTTTTGTGTGGGCCACGTAAGGGATCACCGGGTGTGCGTCGGTAAGCGGCGCGGAGGTTGTGCATATTCATGTTGAGTTTTTGCCCACTGGCTCGCAAGTCCGCGTATTCGTCGCGTTCAGTGCAGCGCCAAAAGGAAAACATCACCGCAGGGATAACCAAGAGTGCTGCTGTATTTATTAGGAAATCCAAGCTGTCGATCCTCTGAAGCAAGGTCTACGATAGGCGAGCTATCACATTAGTTTCTTTTCCATTCTTCTGGAAAGCTGCCGTTTGTGCAAGTTGCAGGATCAGTCAATAAGGGCTCGAAGCCGACCTTCGCCGCGTCTACACACAGGAGCGGCATAGGGGCAGAGGTCAAGGTCCGCTGTGCGGGACAGATCGCCCTTTGAAATGGAGTGCAAAAGCCGGGCATCGACGGGCCGTGGTGCGGCGATCCGACCGTCGTGCATGCCACTTTATGGCGGCCAAACACATCCGACCTGTCCGTCACGCGCAACAGCAACCAAATCGCCGTGCCGTGGGGCGGCCCGTCGATGCGCGGCGGCCTGCGGCCTTGATTCCGCGCGACTGCAATGTGGAAAGGCCTCAAAGCCGACCTTCGCTGCAGCCCGCGTGAAGGTCCGGTCTTAATACTCTGCCTACATCCTAGTCGAACTTCAGTGGCACGGGGGGCCGAGGTCACAAGACTGTCTTGAACTGATGCGAAACAGGGCTAAATGGTTCCGTAGTTCCTGAGGCCACACCGCGATTCGGATGCGGCAGGGCAGGTCCGTTTCTCGCACAAGGAGGTGTCTTGCATGATTGCGATTCTCAATGCGTTCAGTGGCGTCACGCCGCGTCTTGGAGCGGCCTTGTTGGGCGGGGCGCTGGCGTTGTGGGCGGGCGCGGTTCAGGCCGGATCGCCCGTTGGCACGTGGAAAACCCAACCCGACAAGAAGGGCCAGACCGCCTATGTGGTGGCCAAACCCTGCGGCAATGCCGTTTGCGGGACTATGACGCGTGCCTTTGACCAGCAGGGCAACGAGATTGACCACCCCAACGTGGGCAAGCGGCTGTTTTGGGATATGGTGCCGCAAGGCGACGGCTTTGCCGGTCGCGCCTATGTGCCGGCGCACAAGCGTGAATATGATGGCACGCTGAAGGTGTCGGGCCAGACCATGACCGTAAAGGGATGCCTGGGTCTGGTGTGTCAAAGCCAGACCTGGAGCCGTGTGGACTGACCCTAAGGCTTCCAGCTTAGGAAATTGGCGATCATCTGCAAACCGGTGCGCTGGCTTTTCTCGGGGTGGAACTGCATTCCCAACATGGTGCCGGTGCCGATCACGGCTGTGACATCACCGCCGTAATCCACATGCGCCAGACGCTGCGCGGGGTCTGCGACCTCGAAATGGTAGGAATGCACGAAATAGGCGTGATCGCCGGTGTTGATGCCGTCGAACACAGGATGCGGGGCGTCCAGCACCAGATCGTTCCAGCCCATATGCGGCACCTTCAGCGCCGGATCGTCGGGCGTGATCGCCACGACCTGACCGCCGATCCAGTCCAGCCCGTTGGTGTCGCGATACTCGCGGCCCAGCGTTGCCATCAGTTGCATGCCGACACAGATGCCAAGGAAGGGCCGCGCCTTGACCTCGACCGCCTCGCGCAGGGCCGCCAGCAGGCCGGAATGGCCGCTCAGTTCCGCCCAGCAGGCCGGAAAGGCACCGTCGCCGGGCAGCACGATGCGGTCGGCTTTGGCTACCACGTCGGCGTCTGATGTGACACAAACGGTGCCGCCACCGGTTTCGTTTGCCACGCGCTCGAATGCCTTGTGCGCCGAATGCAGGTTGCCGCTGTCGTAATCAATGATCGCTGTCAGCACGTTACAGCGCGCCCTTGGTCGAGGGGATCGCATCGGCTTTGCGCGGATCGGTTTCCACCGCCTGACGCAACGCGCGGGCGACGGATTTGAACGTGGCCTCGGCGATGTGGTGGCTGTTGATCCCGTGCAGCATGTCGACGTGCAGGGTGATGCCGCCGTGGGTGGCGAATGCGGTGAAGAATTCGCGCACCAGTTCGGTGTCGAAGCTGCCGATTTTCGCCGTCGGCAGCGTCACGTTCCAGATCAGGTAGGGCCGTGCCGACAGGTCCAGCGCGGTGCGCACCTGGGCGTCGTCCATCGGCAGCAGGCAGCTGCCGTAGCGCACGATGCCACGCTTGTCACCCAGCGCCTGCGCAAGCGCCTGACCCAGCGCGATGCCGGTGTCCTCGACCGTGTGGTGGTCGTCGATGTGCAGGTCACCCTTGGCGCGGATCGTCATGTCGATCAGCGAGTGGCGGGCCAACTGGTCCAGCATGTGGTCGAAGAACCCGATGCCGGTCTGGTTGTCATAGGAACCGGTGCCATCCAGATTGATGGTGACCGAAATGTCGGTTTCCGCCGTCTGGCGGGTGATGGTCGCACTGCGCATTTGAGGCCTCGCATGACTGTGCGGCCCTTATAGGCGCAGGATCTGCGCAGGCCAAGAGCGCGCGGCAGGGATTGCGCAGGGCGGTGTATTTGTGTCAGCAATACAACCACATCAACCGCCCCGGAGGCCCTATGTCCACATGCGTTTTCATCCAGATCCAGTGCAAGCCGGGGACAACCTATAAGGTGGCCAAGGAGATCGCCCTGCGCGAGATCCATTCGGAACTGTATTCGACCAGCGGCCATTACGAGCTGATGATGAAGGCCTATATCCCCGAAGGCGAGGACGTGGGCAAATATATCAACGATCATCTGCTGGACATCGACGGCATTGAACGGTCGCTGACGACGATGACGTTCAAAGCGTTTTAAGACACTGAGATAAAGGGTTTCCCATGCGTATTCTTCTTTCGGCAGCACTTGCCATGACACTGGTTGCAGGGGCCGCCGAGGCCCGCAAGACATATTCCGGACAAGAGGCCGCGGCCCTGCGCTGTGCGGCGATCCTGTCGCTGGTGCCCTCGGCGATGGCACGGGCGGGGATGATCCCGCAGTCTGACGTGCGGATGTTTCACACGGCCTCCTCGCTAATTCTGGCGCGCTATGTGACGGGCACGCAGGATCAAAAGCTGAAAGCGCTGCGCGCCGTCATGGGCCGCAAGGACGCCGAAGCCAACATTCGCGATTTCCAGACCAAGGCGAGAACCTGTCTGCGTCAGTTTCCGCTGAGCTAATCCGACCAGTTCAGCGCGATGCCATGGGCGGTCGCAAGATCGGCCTGCTCTTGGGTGACGGGGCGGTAGGACACGAATTCGCTGCCCGTGCAGTGGGGCAGGCCCAGGGCCGCGATCAGCGGCGCGTCATAGTGGCCGGACAGCAGCGCGATGCCCTCGCGCGCCAGCAGGTCGCGGGTGCCGCGGCCCTTGTCCGACCTGATGCGGCGCATGAAATCCTGTTGCTGCGCCACCGCTTCGACCACGTCGCGGGTGATGGGCGTGCCCTGAATGTGCCGGAACAGCGCCGCCATGCGCTGATTGCCCGAGGCGCCTGCGAAAATCTGCGGGACAATCTCGGGCGGCACGGTGCGCCAGAAGTTTGCCGGATAGGGATGATGGCGCAGCAGCCACAGGATGTTGGCAAAGCCCTGGGCTGACACGCTTTTCTTGGCGTCCTTGTTCTGACCGGCGGTCAGGTAGTCGGGCCGCGCCACGATCAGCCCCAGATAGCATTGTGCGCGCACCTCGTCGGCGGCGACCAGAATGCAAGGATGGTCAATCGCCTCGGTCGGGATCATCCAATTGCTGCCCATGGTGTTCTTGATGTCGACATCATGGCCCCGCACAACCGTGTCCAGTTTGCCCCGTGGCAGGCGCAGCATGGCGCGCAGTTCGATCTCGACCCGCGTGCCGATATAGGTTTTCTCGGTTTTTTCCAGTTCCTCGTACGACCGCCGCCCTGTCTTGGGCGTCATGATCACATCATCGACACAGCGGCGCAGCATGGCGGCGAATTGCGTGGCCAGCGTCTCGGGTCCGCCTGCACGCGCGGTGATGTCGGCGGCGATGGTGGACAGCAGCGCGTGATCGCGGTGGTCTGGGGTGACGATGCTGTCAGGAAGCGACTGTTTCACAGGTCTAGGGCCGGAACCGGGCGGTTTGCACCGTCAGCCCGCCACCGCGCGCAGCACGCGTTTGCGCAGGGCCTTGGCGATCTGGGTCGACACGGCCTGTGCCACGGGGGGCGGAAAGGCGTTGCCGACCTGACGGTACGCGTTGGTTTTCGCGCCGGTAAAGTGCCAGTCGTCGGGAAAGCCCTGAATGCGCGCCACCATGGGCACGGTCAGGCGGGGCATTCCCTGATGCAGGGCATCGGGCGCTTCGGGCGCGATGGTGCGCCCCTCGACGCCCAGCGTGGCCCATGCGGCGCGCGCGCGGGTGGGGCCAAGGTCGGGGCCGCCGTGTTTTTTCGATCCGCCGACGATGGTGGGGGCAATCTCGTCCGCCTTGGCGGCCCAGTCATCGGCACCGCGCCAGCCGCCCGCCGCCATCAGGTCGCGCAGGGTTTCGCCCACGGTGGGCGGGTTGTGCGGCTGCGGATCGGGCCAGTCGAAGAAATCGGCGCGTTCTTTTTGCACGGCGACAATCACCACGCGGGGCCGAAGCTGCGGCACGCCGTAGTCGGATGCATTCAACAGCCGCCAGTCGGTCTTGTACCCCAGTTTATCCAGCTGCGTTTTCAGCTTTTCGCGGTAGTCGTGAAACACCGCATCCAGAAACCCGCGCACGTTTTCGATCATCACCGCCCGGGGGCGGGCGTCGGCCACGATGTCGAGCGCGTCGTTGAACAGGTTGCGTTCGTCCTGTTCGCCCAGTTGCTTGCCCGCCACCGAAAACGGCGGGCAGGGCAGGCCACCGGCCAGCAGGTCCATGCCACGATAATCGGACGCGCGTTCCTTGAAGATTCGCATGTCCTCTTCCAGAACGTTCCATTCGGGGCGGTTGTGGCGCAGGGTGTTGCAGCAATGTTTGTCGATCTCGACCAGCGCCGTATGGGCAAAGCCCGCGCGCTCCAGCCCCAGGGCCTGACCGCCGGCACCGGCGCAAAGTTCTACAGATGTCAGCATGTCGACCGCCCTTTTTGCACACATAAAACGGGGTCGGACCCCAAGGATCAAGAGCCCGCGCACCGCGTGATATGTGTTCTTTATTCGTTCTTACCGGCGGGGCGCGATTCCGGCAAGGGCAATGGGGCGGGGTGGCTGCGGAAAAACCGGCCCCCTGAAACGCAGCAAGGCCGCCCGAAGGCGGCCTTGTCTGTTTCCTGCGTGGGTGGGCAGGACCAAATTGGAGCGGGCGAGGCGATTCGAACGCCCGACCCTAACCTTGGCAAGGTTATGCTCTACCCCTGAGCTACGCCCGCTTCCTTTTGGTAGGGCTGATCTACAAACGCGGGCTTCCGGCTGCAAGTGGAAAATTGAGGTTCGTCAAAAAAAGTTCATCTTGTCGCAGGCGGCGGGGTCAGGCCGTGGGATTTGCGAACTGGATCAGGTCCCAGCGGTTGCCGAAAATGTCCTGCATGACGGCGACGGTGCCATAAGGCTCGTGGCGCGGTGATTCCTCGAACGTGACACCGGCGGCCTGCAGGCGCGCATGATCGGTGGCGAAGTCGTCGGTTTGCAAAAACAGCCAGACACGTCCGCCGCCCTGGTTGCCGATGGCATCTGTCTGGCGTGTCCCCACCGCGCGGGCCAGCAGGAACGCGGTTTGCGCCCCCGCAGGGGCCACGCGCACCCAGCGTTTGCCGCCGCCCAAGTCGGTGTCTTCCAGCAACTCGAATCCCATCCGGTCGACGTAAAAGGCGATGCCTGCGTCATAGTCGGGGACCAGTAGGGAGATGAGGGCGAGGTGTTGCATGGCTGATCCCTTTGGTGGTTCTGCCCGGCGGGGCCGGACAGAGGGGGGGCTATTCCAGCTCGATCAGCAGATCCTTTGCGTCGATCTGGCTGCCGGGCTGGACGTTCACCGCCTTGACCGTGGCGTCGCGTTCGGCGTGGATGCCGGTTTCCATCTTCATCGCTTCGATGGTCAGCAGCAGGTCGCCCTCTTTGACCTGCGCACCCACCGACGTGGCCACGGTGGCCACCACGCCCGGCATCGGCGCGCCGATGTGGTTGGTGTTGCCCAGTTCCGCCTTGGGGCGCTGCTGGGTGGTGGATTTGACCAGACGGTTCGGCACGCGGATCACCCGCGGTTGGCCGTTGAGTTCAAAGAACACCTTGACCTCGCCGTCCTCGCCGGTGTCGCCCACCGCTTGCAGGCGGATTTCCATCGTCTTGCCGGGGTCGATTTCCACGCTGATTTCTTCGCTGGGCGACATCCCGTAAAAGAAAGTGTGCGTGGGCAGGGTGCGCACCGGGCCATAGCTGCGGTGACGGCCCATATAGTCCATGAACACTTTGGGATACATCAGGTAGCCGGCCAGATCCTCGTCGTCGATCTTCTTGCCTTCCAGCTCCTTGATGACCTGCGCGCGGGTTTCTTCGATGTCCACGGGTTTCAGGTGCTTGCCGGGGCGGTCGGTTGACGGCGTTTCGCCCTTCAGCACCTTTTTCTGGATGCCTGCGGGGAAGCCGCCCGGAGGCTGGCCCAGGTTGCCGCGCATCATGTCCACGACGCTGTCGGGGAATGCCACGTCGGATTTGGGGTCTTCGACCTGCGCGCGGGTCAGGCCTTGGCTGACCATCATCAGGGCCATGTCGCCCACGACCTTGGACGAGGGCGTGACCTTTACGATGTCACCGAACATCTGGTTCACGTCCGCATAGGTCTGCGCCACCTCGTGCCAGCGGTCTTCCAGCCCCAGCGAGCGCGCCTGCGCCTTGAGGTTGGTGAACTGACCGCCGGGCATCTCGTGCAGGTAAACCTCGGAGGCAGGGGCCATCAGGCCGGATTCAAACGCGGCGTATTGCGCGCGCACGCCTTCCCAGTAGTCCGACATCTCGCGCACGGCAGCCATATCAAGGCCGGTGTCGCGGGGCGTGTTGCGCAAGGCTTCGACAATCGAGCCAAGGCAGGGCTGCGAGGTGCCGCCCGAAAACGCATCCATCGCCGCATCGACTGCATCCACGCCCGCATCCGCCGCCGCCATCACTGTGGCCGCCGCCGCGCCCGACGTGTCGTGGGTGTGGAAGTGGATCGGCAGGCCGACCTCTTGTTTCAGCGCGTGGATCAGCGATTTGGCCGCGGCGGGTTTCAGCAGGCCCGCCATATCCTTCAGGCCCAGCACATGGGCGCCTGCGTTTTTCAGGTCCTGACCCATCTGCACGTAATACTTCAGGTCGTATTTGGCGCGGTCGGGGTTCAGCATGTCGCCGGTGTAGCAAATGGTGCCTTCGCAGATCTTGCCGCTGTCGACCACTGCGTCCATCGCCACGCGCATGTTTTCCACCCAGTTCAGGCTGTCGAACACTCGGAACACGTCAACACCGCTGTCGGCGGCCTGTTTCACAAAGAACTGCACCACGTTGTCGGGATAGTTGGTGTAGCCCACCCCGTTCGAGCCGCGCAGCAGCATTTGCGTCATCACGTTGGGCATCCGCGCGCGCAGGTCGCGCAGGCGTTGCCAGGGGCATTCCTGCAAGAAACGATAGGCCACATCGAACGTCGCACCGCCCCAGCATTCGACGCTGAACAGTTGCGGCAGGTTTGCCGCATAGGCGGGGGCCGCCTTGATCATGTCGATCGACCGCATCCGCGTGGCCAGCAAGGACTGGTGCCCGTCGCGCATGGTGGTGTCGGTCAGCAGCAGTTGCTTTTGCGCCTTCATCCAGTCGGCGACGGCCTGCGCGCCCTGTTGTTCCAACATGTTGCGGGTGCCCATGCTGGGTTCCTGCGCGGGCACCGGCGGCTTGGGCGCGCGGACGTTGGCGGGCAGGGGGCGGTCCTTGGTCTCGGGGTGACCGTTCACGGTGATGTCCGCGATATAGGTCAGAACTTTGGTGCCCCGGTCGCGGCGGCGCGAGAACTGGAACAGCTCGGGCGTCGTGTCGATGAACTTGGTGGTATAGCTGTAATCGAGGAACGTCGGGTGCTTCAGCAGGTTTTCCACGAAGGCGATGTTGGTGCTGACGCCGCGAATACGGAACTCGCGCAGGGCGCGGTCCATGCGGGCGATGGCCATCTCGGGTGTGGGTGCCTTGGCGGTGACCTTGGTCAGCAGGCTGTCGTAATAGCGGGTGATCACGCCGCCCGCATAAGCCGTGCCGCCGTCCAGACGGATGCCCAGACCCGTGGCCGAGCGATAGGCGGTGATGCGGCCATAGTCGGGGATAAAGTTGTTCTGCGGGTCCTCGGTAGTGATCCGGGTTTGCAGGGCGTGGCCGTTCAGGGTTACGTCCGACTGGCTGTCCTTGCCGGTCGCTTCGGCGATTGTCTTGCCCTCGGCGATCAGGATCTGGGCGCGCACGATGTCGATGCCGGTGACTTCTTCGGTGACGGTGTGTTCGACCTGCACGCGCGGGTTCACTTCGATGAAATAGAACTGGCCGTCGTCCATATCCATCAGGAATTCGACGGTGCCGGCACATTCATAATTCACGTGTTTGCAGATTTTATAGCCAAGCGCGCAAATTTCCTCGCGCTGCTCGGGTGTCAGGTAGGGGGCGGGGGCGCGTTCCACAACCTTCTGGTTGCGGCGCTGGACCGAGCAGTCGCGTTCATACAGGTGGTACATGCCGCCATGTTTGTCGCCCAAAATCTGCACCTCGACGTGGCGGGCGCGCAGGATCATCTTTTCCAGGTAGCCCTCGCCGTTGCCAAAGGCGGCCTCGGCCTCGCGGCGGCCTTCCAGCACCTTTTCTTCCAGTTCGTCGGGGCCGTTGATCGGGCGCATGCCCCGCCCGCCGCCGCCCCAGGATGCTTTCAGCATCAGCGGATAGCCGACCTCGGCTGCCTCGGCGCGGATCGCGTCCATATCGGTGCCCAGCACTTCGGTCGCGGGGATCACCGGCACACCGGCCTCGACCGCCACACGCCGCGCGCTGGCCTTGTCGCCAAGCGCGCGCATGGTTTCCGCCTTGGGCCCGATGAACGTGATCCCCGCCGCGTCGCAGGCATCGACGAAGTCGGGGTTTTCCGACAGCAGGCCATAACCGGGGTGGATCGCATCCGCGCCCGACATACGGGCCACGCGAATGATCTCCTCGATGCTCAGATAGGCCGCCACCGGCCCCATGCCCTCGCCAATGCGGTAAGCTTCGTCCGCCTTGAACCGGTGCAGTCCCAGCTTGTCCTCTTCGGCAAAGACGGCCACCGTCTTTTTGCCCATTTCGTTGGCGGCACGCATGATGCGGATGGCAATTTCACCACGGTTGGCAATGAGGATTTTCGAGAATTCGGTCAAAACGGGGATCCTTTGTTGGAACGGTCGATTTGCGGTGGCGTAGGTCTAGGACGAATTTGTCGCAGGGTACAGCAACATGATGTCTGTCTGTCCTGCACGGTCCCATCCCTTGATTTTTCTACCTGTTCGGACTGTTTCAGAACAGCCACTTGCACCCTATTCTGGAAATTCCGGCCCGCCGCGCTGCAAAAAGCGCCATGTCAGACCCGCTTTGCGCCAAACGGATCAAACGCAATTTGTGATCGGAACATTTTGGGAACATGGCTTTTCTTAATGCACGTTCCGAATTAAGAAGGTCGCATGAGTGATTTCGATGAAATGGACGCCTTCGAAGGCGCTTCGCTGTCCGCCCGCGCCATGGCTGCGCGTCCTCAACCCTATCTGGACGGTTTGAACCCCGCGCAACGCGCTGCGGTTGAACAGATGGACGGCCCTGTGCTGATGCTGGCGGGGGCGGGCACCGGCAAGACCCGCGCCCTGACCGCGCGAATCGTGCACCTGCTGATGACGGGACGCGCCCGTCCGAACGAAGTGCTGGCCGTGACATTCACCAACAAGGCCGCGCGCGAGATGAAGAACCGCGTGGGCCAGATGCTGGGCCAGCAGATCGAAGGCATGCCGTGGCTGGGCACGTTCCACGCCATCTGCGTCAAGCTGCTGCGGCGGCACGCGGAACTGGTGGGGCTGAAGTCGAATTTCACCATTCTGGACACCGACGACCAATTGCGTCTGTTGAAACAGCTGGTCAGTGCGGCGGGCATTGACGACAAACGCTGGCCCGCGCGACAGCTGGCCGGTGTTATTGACGCGTGGAAAAACCGCGCGCTGACCCCGGACAAGATCCCGGCTGCGGATGCGGGGGCCTACAATCACAAGGGTGTAGAGCTCTATGCCCAATACCAGCGCCGTCTGATCGACCTGAACGCCACCGATTTCGGTGACCTGCTGTTGCACATGGTCACGATCTTTCAGAAACACCCCGATGTGCTGGAGCAATACCAGCGTTGGTTCAAATACATCCTTGTGGACGAATATCAGGACACCAACGTGGCCCAGTACCTGTGGCTGCGGCTGCTGGCGAGCGGGCACAAGAACATCTGTTGCGTGGGCGACGACGACCAGTCGATCTATGGCTGGCGCGGGGCCGAAGTGGGCAACATCCTGCGGTTTGAAAAGGATTTTCCGGGCGCGCATGTGGTGCGGCTGGAACAGAACTACCGGTCGACCCCGCATATTCTGGCCGCTGCGTCAGGGGTGATCGCGGGCAACTCGGACCGGCTGGGCAAGACGCTGTGGACCGAAGAGACCGAGGGCGAGATGGTGCGCCTGATCGGCCATTGGGACGGCGAGGAAGAGGCGCGCTGGATCGGTGAAGAGATCGAGGCGGCACAGCGCGGCACCCGTGGCCTGCGCGCGATGAACCTGGACGAAATCGCCATCCTCGTCCGCGCCTCGCACCAGATGCGCGCGTTCGAGGACCGGTTCCTGACCATTGGCCTGCCGTACCGCGTGATCGGTGGCCCGCGCTTTTACGAGCGTTTGGAAATCCGCGACGCGATGGCCTATTTCCGCGTCGTGGTGTCGCCGGACAATGATCTGGCGTTTGAACGTATCGTCAACACGCCAAAGCGGGGCTTGGGTGACAAGGCGCAGCAGACCATCCAGATCACGGCGCGGGCGAATGGTGTGAACCTGGTCGAAGGCGCGCGGATCGCGGTTGATCAGGGGCTGATCAAGGGCAAGGGCGGCGCGGAGTTGCGCAAGCTGGTCGAGGGGATCGACCGCTGGTCCGCGATGCTGCGGGCCAATGGCACCCGCATTCTGGATGACGACGACAGCGTGGTGGACACCGAAACCGACACCGCGCCCGACTATACCCATATCGAACTGGCCGAGGTGATTCTGGATGACAGCGGCTATACCGCCCACTGGCAGAACGACAAGACACCCGAGGCGCCGGGGCGGCTGGAGAACCTCAAGGAGCTGATCAACCAGCTGCACAATTTCGAGAACCTGCAAGGGTTTCTGGAACACGTCAGCCTGATCATGGACAACGAGCAGGAAGGCGAGGGCGCCAAGGTCAGCATCATGACCCTGCACGCGGCCAAGGGGCTGGAATTTCCCATGGTGTTTCTGCCCGGCTGGGAGGACGGCCTGTTCCCGTCGCAACGCTCGATGGATGAAAGCGGGCTGAAGGGTTTGGAGGAGGAGCGGCGGCTGGCCTATGTCGGCATCACCCGCGCCGAGGAAGTGTGCACGATTTCGTTCGTGTCGAACCGGTTTGTGTTCGGCCAGTGGCAATCGGCCCTGCCGTCGCGGTTCATTGACGAATTGCCCGCCGACCACGTCGATGTTCTGACCCCGCCGGGGCTGCACGGTGGCAACTATGGCGCGGCCGGCATGGCCGAGGTCAAATCGCGTCTGCATGATGCGGCAGCCGATGCCAATGTCTACAACTCGCCCGGATGGCGGCGGTTGCAGGCGCGCAGTCAGGACCGGTCGGTCAGCCAGCCCCGTGAAAGCCGCAACACCACCATCGACGCTAGCGCGGTCAGCAGCTTTACCGTCGGCGAGCGGGTGTTTCACCAAAAGTTCGGCTATGGTGCGGTTGTTGGGATCGAGGGCGACAAGCTGGAGATCGCGTTTGAAAAGGCGGGGCTGAAAAAGGTCGTGTCAAAGTTCATCACCGGCACCGATGACATTCCGTTTTAGGGCATGACCTCAGGGCACGTCGCAAACAGCCGCTTGCTGCCGTCTTTGCACTTGCTGTGAATCGGCTGCACTTCTAATCTGAAAGTCCAAGGTGCCGCCCACGGGCGGAGAATTGGGAAGCCGGTGTGATTCCGGCGCTGCCCCCGCAACGGTGAGGGTGGGATGCAGCGGGCAAGGCCACTGGGGACAGTCCCCGGGAAGGTGCCCGTCGCAGGCCGGAAGGCCGCCCGCCCCAAGCCCGGAAACCAGCCTTGGTGTTACGTGAATCGCGGGTGGCGATGGAGGCGGCTGTTGTGCGGGCCTGTTCCCGTGCTGCCCTTCCTCCTTGGCTATCCGCCCAACAAATGCGTCACGGGGCGTGATGGAAAGGGCAACAGATGTTCTCAAGGATCGTGGAAGGGCTTGCTGATTTGGACGACGCGGGTGCCGATGGCGACGCGGCCGCGCGGGCTGGATTTCTGGAGTGGGTGTTCACCCTGCCGCAGGACGTGCGGCCCAGGCAGGCGGCACGCGACGTGCTGGCGCATTGGGAGGACGAGAACCCCGGCCCTGCGGTCAGCGCTTTTTTGGATCATATCGCAGCGGCAATGCATCATATTCCGACGCCACAGCGCCGGGGCGGGGCTGCGGGGCGTCGGATGTTGCATTAATCGGTCTGGCACTGCGTAATCCTCACCTGTTGTCAGCGTGAGCCAGCAGTGCTTTTCGACAAGCGACTTTGCTGGGCAAACCGATCGACAGGTCTGCTTTCCTAGGGGCTCAAAGCAGGCCTTAGGGCGATTTGCGGCGAGAGTCAGAAAAGAGCCAGTTCAGCATTCCGCCCGCGCGGAACAAGGCCGCAGGCCGCCGCGCATCATGCCATAGGCATGTCTACGACATGACGGGCCGCCCCCCGGCACGGCGATTTGGCTTCTGTAGTGTCTGACAGATAGTCAGGATGTGCTTGGCTGCCATAAAGTGCCAGTCACACAGGTCGGATCGCCACACCTCGGCCCGTCGATGCGCGGCTTAGCGAATGGCAGCTAGGTCCCGCACAGCGGCCAATTGCGCCTCGCGCAGGCACCACGTTTCGAAAACCCCCACAAAACATAAAAAAACGGCGGCCCCGGGAGGATGGGACCGCCGCCTTTGCAATTGCCGGGACCAGGGAGGAGGAAAGGCCCGACAATTTTAGGGTGCGACGGGTTCTGGGAGGAGAGACCGCCGCGTATTTTCACCACCGGGCCAGGGAGGAGGAGAGGCCAGGTGGCGATCCGTATCCCCGTTTGACCGGGGTAGAAGGTGCAGCGGCACTTGGGAGGAAGGGCCGCCGCCTAGTTCACCACCGGGTCAGGGAGGAGGAGAGACCCAAGTGGCGATCCGTACCCCCGTTTGACCGGGGTATCCTGTGCGGCGACACCTGAGGGAGGAGCGGTGTCGCCGCGTTAGTCACTGCGCAGGTCAGGGAGGAGGAGAGACCGGCAGCGATGTCGTATCCCCGTTTGATCGGGGAAAAGGTGCGGCGGCATCAGGGAGGAGGAGAGATACCGCCGCGTCGTGACGGACATTTCCGGGAGGAGGTGGAAATGCCCGAACCCGTATTACTTCTCGCCGTAGGCTGCCTCGGTGGCAATCCGGCGGATTTGCGAGCGGTGCAGGCCGAGATCAGCGAGATCGCGATCACCCAAGCTTGCCAACTCGTTGAATGTTGCGCGGTAGACGGCGCGTTTTGCTTGACGGGCTGCAGCGGCGTCCAGCAGGCGTGCTGTGGTTGCCAGCAGACGCTCGGTCAGGCTTGCGTATGTGGTGGTCTGGTTCAGATAGGCCATGTTCGTCGGTGCCTCGGATGTTTGTTTTGCGTTCGTTTGCGTTCGTGTTGACCTCAATTTAGTGAAATGCTGCGCCTGCACAATAGACGTATCAACAATGCTGCCATGCAGCAAATGCATAGGGGGTGCTGACCTATTTTTGCAAAGCGCCCAAGCTTTGTGCAAGCCGCCGTTAGGGGTTGCACCTGCGGCGGCAACTGCCACAACAATGGCTGTGGAAAGAGGTATGACATGACACTTACAAACGATCTGATCACCGCCGCGCTGAAACGAGTCGCCTTGCCCGATGGCGGCGACCTGATCAGCCGCGATTTGATTCGGGCCATCCAGATCGACGGCAGCGCCGTGCGCTTTGTCATCGAGGCACCGACGCCCGAGGCCGCGCAGGCCATGGGGCCGGTCCGCGAGGCGGCGCAGGCAGCCGTGGCCGCGGTGCCGGGGGTGGACAGCGTACAAGTGGCGCTGACCGCCCACGGCCCCGCCGCCAAACCCGCGACTCCACCGCCCAGCCTGAAGATCGGCGGCCACCCCAAGCCGCAGGACGGCCCGACCAAGCCGTCGGGCGTGCAGCGCATCCTGGCCATCGGGTCGGGCAAGGGCGGTGTGGGCAAATCCACCGTGTCGTCGAACCTGGCCGTGGCGCTGGCCAAACAGGGCCGCAAGGTGGGGCTGCTGGATGCCGATATTTACGGGCCCTCGCAGCCGCGCATGATGGGGGTGAACAAACGCCCTGCATCGCCAGACGGCAAGACCATCATCCCGTTGCACGCGCATGGCGTCACGCTGATGTCGATCGGCTTCATGATGGAAGAGGGCAAGGCCGTGGTCTGGCGTGGCCCGATGCTGATGGGCGCGCTGCAACAGATGCTGGGGCAGGTGCAGTGGGGCGAGCTGGACGTGCTGCTGGTCGATCTGCCGCCCGGCACTGGGGATGTGCAGCTGACCCTGTGCACCAAGTCCGAACTGACGGGGGCCATCGTGGTCAGCACGCCGCAGGATGTGGCGCTGATTGATGCACGCAAGGCGCTGGATATGTTCAAGACGCTGAAAACGCCCGTGCTGGGGCTGATTGAAAACATGTCGATGTTCGTCTGCCCCGACTGTGGCGCGCAGCACGAGATTTTCGGCACCGGCGGCGTGGCGGCCGAGGCGCAGAAGATGGGTGTTCCGTTGCTGGGGGCCTTGCCGATTGATCTGGAAACGCGGCTGGCCGGCGACAACGGAACACCGGTGGCCGCGGGCGACGGGCCGATGGCGCAAGCCTATGCCAAGATCGCCAAGGGATTGATCGACGGCGGCATGGCCTGATCTTCGCCTGATACTGGGCGCGGCTTGCCTCTATATATATGCAAGCCGCGCCCGGCACGCCAAGCGCCAGCGTCATGCGCGGGAACCACAACACCAGTTTCAACAGGGGTATCCCCCCCCAGCTTTGGCCCGATCAGGGCAAGTATGCCCGCAACGGCCATGTTCAGCCGTGATGATTTCAGGTGGATGGCGCAGCAACTTGCCGCGATTCAGGGGAAGTTCTTGCTGTCGCTGAATGATGTGCCCGAGATCAGAGAGGTCTTCGCGGCATTCACGATCGAAGCGGTGCAGACGACCTATTCAATCGGCAAACAGCGGGATGGCAGTGGCGCGCGGGGTGCTGATCAGGAACTTTTGATTATGCCGGTGAACGGGAGTTTCAAAGTGAATATCTGCTCCAGATCGTCTTTTTGTTAATAGGCGAAGCTTTAATTACGCTCAGCAAAGCGGCTAAATATAGCAAACACCGATTATTTAACTGTCATAGAAAAACTAATCGCCAAAAAGGTGATTTTTGGAAGAATCAACCTTTTCTAAACATCTGATATGTGAGACTACGCATGACGTAGCCAGTGTCGTGTTTAACGTCTTTGAATGATTATCCTTCATAACGGCTCGTTCGAAACCTCATTTACATTTTCATGAGCAGGCCTCTCTAAGCGCTTAATCTTAGCTTTGATGAGAAGAAGGAAAACCGCCGCGCGTGATTGAAAAAAGGACTATTGGTTTCGATGAAAAGTCTTGTACGCAAGTTGGCACGGGTGCCCTGTCTGTTTGGCCTGCACAGTTGGCGGCAGAGCAATAGCATGCCAGAGCGGGTCTGCCGGGCCTGCGGTCAACGACGCGGCGATTACACATAAACCTGATCCCATAGATTAAAGTTATTCTTGCTGGGGCGATCTTGAACCATCGCGCAAATTTCTGTGTTTGCGGTTTGCGGTTTGCATCGCGCAAGCGCATAGCCGCTGTGCAATTGGCATCGGTTATGGGCGCGAGGGTTACTTCTATTCTAAGAAAGATGCCGTTCTGGTCAGTATGCAAAATGCAATGAACGAAGGCGCATCTTCTGAAGTGCGCCGCGCCGAACTCGTGTCGGTAAAATCGCACCTCTCTTCATTATGCTTGAGTGTCACTCGCGCGTTGGAAGCTGAGACACGAGCGAAAGCTCAGTAATAAGATTGCGCCCGCGATGGGCTAATGCCGGATTTGAGGTGGTGCGACTGAAACCTCACAATCTGTCCTTGCTGAGGTGTCTGGTCTGACATTGAGGGCCTAGGGCCTAGGGCCTAGCGCTGCGTAGCCCACTCCCCATCAAACCCCAAAAACACTTTGCTGCAGGTTTCTGTGTAAATCACTGAAGTTTTCGATGTCATGCTACAGCGACTTTCACCTGATCTGCAGTTCATGTGCAAGTCGCGGGATTTCATGGGATCGGGGCGGGCTGGCGTGGGTGCTGTGGGAAATCATGGGACGGGATTGGGAAATGACCTCTGAAATCCGAATCACAGGGCCGTGATTTGCAGATTCGGGGGTGATTCAGCGGGTGATGGGCATTGCCTCTTGAGAACGTAAGGGAAACATGGGATATCCGGCGGCGCTGTGGATAAGTTTTTCGGGAAATTATGGGCGCCTATTTTCAGCTTCACATGCGCACAATATGTTGTGTCTTTTGGCCTTGTTTAAACAAATTGAGCCAAATTTCGCCGATTTTTATCCACAATATGTTGTGTATAACCCTGCTCGCAGGGCACAGTTTGTGGCTTGGTCCCATAAAAAACTATTGCCGCCCATGAATTCCCATGCGATCACTTGTTCATCGGATGAGAACGAGACACGGGGCACCAAACGACCCCACGCAGACAAACAAGACTCTAGCAGGTTTCATACAGGCACCTCGCTTTCATCAGACCAAAGATCCGGCGCGCGAGCGAGCAGACATCCCCCCAGGTGGCGCGCGCAGCTGGACATCCCGCCAAGCGGGACAAGGCGGCGGGTTGATCAGTGGCAGCAGATCAACCCGCCGTTTTTATTTCAAGCTCTGGGGACGACATTCGCGGGGGCGCGAGACACACAAAGCCCGAACGATAACGGGCGCAACATTGGGACGGACCAGGCCAGATGGCACGCAGGTTCAGAGGCGAAAGCGACCACAAGGTGGACGCAAAGGGCAGGGTGTCAATCCCGGCCTCGTTTCGTCGTGTGATCGAAGGGTCCGATCCTGACTGGAAAGAAGGCCTGCCGCCCCGAATCATCATCGTTTATGGCGGCAAGACTCGCGATTACCTCGAAGGGTTCACCATCGAGGCGATGGACGAGGTTGACGAGAAAATTTCCAAACACCCGCGCGGCTCGGCCAAGCGCAAGGCGATGGAGCGTCTGTATTCGACGCAGGCCATCGAAACCGTGGTGGACGACACAGGCCGCATCGTC
This sequence comes from Sulfitobacter sp., assembly GCA_034669925.1. GTDB lineage: Bacteria > Pseudomonadota > Alphaproteobacteria > Rhodobacterales > Rhodobacteraceae > Pseudosulfitobacter. The sequence goes on along the minus strand of JAXMOM010000001.1, from coordinate 947,310 downwards.
CTGTCGGCAAAGCTGCGTGAAAAGATCGGGCTGACCGACATGGCCCGCTTTGCCGCCTCGGGCGATACATTTGAAATCTGGAATCCTGACACCTTTGACGCGGTTCATGACGACCTTGAGGGTGATGGTTATGATCCGGATGTTGATCCGTCCGTCTATCTGGACGGGGAGTTGGAATAATCATGGCTGGGGGGCCACATATTCCGGTTCTGATCAACGCCATCCTGCGCCATTGCGCACCCATCACCGGGACATGGCTGGACGGAACCTTTGGCGCGGGGGGCTATACCCGTGCGCTGCTGGATGCCGGTGCCGACCGTGTTATCGCGGTGGACCGCGACCCGCTGGCCTTCGAGATGGCGGCAGGCTGGGCAGGCGACTATGGCGACCGGATCGTCATGCAGCAGGGCGTGTTTTCCAAAATGGACGAATATGCACAGGATCTGGACGGTGTTGTACTGGATCTGGGTGTCAGCTCGATGCAGCTGGACCTGGCCGAGCGCGGATTTTCGTTCATGCGCGACGGACCGCTGGACATGCGGATGAGCCAGGACGGCCCGTCAGCGGCCGATCTGGTCAATGAAGCAGACGAGGCGGTGCTGGCCAATGTGCTGTTCCATTACGGCGAAGAACGCGCCAGCCGCCGCATTGCCAAGGCGATCGTGCGTGAACGTGGCGTCGCGCCGATCACCACGACCCTGCGTCTGGCCAAGATTGTCGAATCCTGCCTGCCACGGTCCAAGCCGAACCAGTCGCATCCCGCGACGCGCAGCTTCCAGGCGCTGCGCATTGCGGTGAACAACGAATACGGCGAGCTTTATCAGGGGCTTATGGCGGCTGAGCGGGCGTTGAAACCCGGCGGGCAACTGGCTGTGGTCACGTTCCATTCGGTCGAGGACCGCATGGTCAAACGGTTTCTGACCGCGCGCACCGGCAGTCAGGCCAATGCCAACCGCTATGCCCCCGAGACAGAAACCGAAGCCGCGCAGTTTACCCAAAAGACCCGCAAAGCCATTGCCGCCGACGCGGACGAGGTTGACGCCAACCCGCGCGCGCGCTCGGCCAAGCTGCGGGTGGCCACGCGCACCGACGTCCCGTCAGGTCAGATTGACGCTAAATCCATTGGAATGCCGTACACGGCAGGAGTGTTCGAATAAATGCGATCGGTTCTTTATATTCTGACAGTGATAACCGTGATCGGGTTGGCGTTCTGGGCCTACCGCGAGAATTACGCGACACAAAAGGCGTTGAACGACACGGACAAGCTGCGCCAGCAGATCCAGCAGTCCCATGCGCGGCTGGCGGTGTTGCGGGCCGAATGGGCCTATCTGAACCGTCCCGACCGGCTGCGCGACCTTGCGGATGTGAACTTTGACAGTCTCGGCCTGTTGCCGCTGGCCCCCGAGCAGTTCGGCATGATTGATCAGGTTGCCTATCCGCCTGCGCCGATCCTGCTGCCCATCACCAATCCGGTGGATGTCTCGAACACGGAGGCAAGCGAATGATCCGCGTTCCCCTGCGCCCGCTGGCGCGCATTCTGCCGGCCCGTGCGAACGGCGAGAACCCCGATGCGATCGAGCGCGAAAACAAGCGCATCCGCCACGAGGAAATGCGCGACCGGATGCGGGCGCGTGCCGAAAGCCGTTTGCTGATTTTGGGCATGTTCTTTGTCTGCGCCTTTGTGGTTGTGGGCGCGCGCATGGGGCTTTTGTCGATTTCCGAACCGATGGAGCCACGCGCCTATGCGCCGGGGGCGTCTATCTCGGCGGCGCGGGCCGATATTGTGGACCGCAACGGGCAATTGCTGGCCACCAACTTTGAAACGCACGCACTTTATGCGCAGCCCACCCATATGATCGACCCGATGGGGGCCGCTGAAAAGCTGGTGCAGATCTTTCCCGACCTGAAGCACGACCGTCTGGTCAAGGATTTCACCGGCAAGCGCAAGTTCCTGTGGATCAAGAAAACCATGAGCCCCGAGCAGATGCAGGCCGTGCACGAGATCGGTGATCCGGGCCTGATGTTCGGCCCGCGTGATATGCGGCTGTATCCCAACGGCACGCTGGCGGCCCACGTTCTGGGTGGTGCGTCCTTTGGCAAGGAAGGCGTCAGCGCCGCCGAAGTGATCGGCGTGGCGGGGGTCGAGAAGTTTTTTGACGACTATCTGCGCGATCCCGACAATGCGGGCAAACCGCTGACGTTGTCGCTGGACCTGACGGTTCAGGCAGCTGCCGAACGGGTACTGTGGGGCGGCATGAAGCTGATGAACGCCAAGGGCGCCACGTCAATCCTGATGGACGTGCACACCGGCGAGGTGATCTCGGTCGTGTCGTTGCCCACCTTTGACCCCAACAACCGGCCACGTCCCGCGATTTCCGGCGACCCGTCGGACAGCCCGCTGTACAACCGGTCGGTGCAGGGCGTGTACGAACTGGGGTCGGTGTTCAAGATTTTCGCCGCCGTTCAGGCGATGGATCTGGGGCTGGTGACCGCCGACACGATGATCGACACGTCTCCGCCGATGCGGGTGGGGGGCTATCCGATTGGCGAGTTCCATTCGAAAAACTACGGCGTGCTCAGCGTTACGGACATTATCATGCATTCGTCCAACCGCGGTTCGGGCCGGTTGGCGCTGCAAATCGGGGTGGAGCGGCAGCAAGAGTTCCTGAAAAAGCTGGGCTTTTTTGAATCAACCCCGTTCGAGATCGTCGAAGCGGCACAAGGCAAGCCCCTGTTGCCGAAACAGTGGACCGAGCTGAGCGCAGTGACCATTTCCTATGGTCACGGCCTTTCGACCTCGCCCATGCAGTTGGCAGCGGCCTATTCGGCGATTGCCAACGGTGGCTATACCGTAAAGCCCACGATCCTGAAGCAGGACGGGCGCACGTCGCAGGGCGAAAGGGTGATGAGTGCCAAGGCAGCCGAAGCCGCCCGCATGATGTTGCGCAAGGTTGTGACCGAGGGCACCGCAAGCTTTGGCGATGTGCCGGGCTATGCGGTGGGCGGCAAGACCGGCTCGGCGGACAAGCCGAACCCGCAGGGCGGCTATTACAAGGATCGCAACATCTCGACCTTTGCCAGCATGTTCCCGACCAATGACCCCAAGTACGTGTTGGTCGTGTCGCTGGACGAGCCGGTGGAGACATCGGGCGACAAGCCGCGCCGCACCGCCGGTTGGACCACCGTGCCCGTCGCCGCCGAGATGGTCCGCCGTCTGGCGCCGCTGCTGGGTCTGCGACCAACCGTTGAACCGACCACACTGGCTGATATAACGCTGACCAGCAGCAACTAAGCCGAAAAGGCAACTCTTATGGTCACGCCCCGCAGTATCACGTTGAATTCTCTGGGGCTGATGGCCGTGTCGGGGGCGAATCCGCAGCTGATCAACCTGTGCGTCGACAGCCGCGAGGCCCGCGAGGGCACGCTGTTTGCCGCCATGCCGGGCAGCCGGGTGCACGGTGCCAGTTTCATCGAAGGCGCGTTGCAACGCGGCGCATCGGCCATTCTGACCGATCCCGCCGGGGCCGAACTGGCCCGTGACGCGCTGGCGGCATCGGATGCAGCACTGGTTGTGACCGACACCCCGCGCGAGACGTTGGCGCGCACCGCCGCGCTGTTCTTTGGCGCGCAGCCGCAGGTCATGGTGGCGGTGACCGGCACCAATGGGAAAACGTCTGTATCCACCTTTGTGCGCCAGATCTGGATTGAACTGGGCCTGTCCGCCATCAACCTGGGCACCACCGGCGTCGAGGGAGCATGGACCGCACCGCTGGCCCACACCACGCCGGAACCGATCACGCTGCACCGCACGCTGGCGGCGGCTGCATCGCGTGGGATCACCCATGCCGCGATGGAGGCGTCGTCGCACGGGCTGGACCAGCGGCGGCTGGACGGCGTGGTGCTGCGGGCCGCAGGTTTCACCAACTTTACCCAGGACCATCTGGATTATCACCACAGCTTCGACGCCTATTTCGACGCCAAGTCGGGCCTGTTCGCCCGTGTGTTGCCCGAGGACGGCACCGCCGTGATCAACATCGACGACGAACGCGGTGTCGATATGGCAGCGATTGCCAAGGCACGGGGCCAGCAGGTGATGACGGTGGGCCGCGCAGGCGGCGATCTGCATCTGGCAGGGCAACGCATGGACGCCACGGGGCAGGACATCCGGCTGGTCTATCAGGGCAAGGTCTTCCAGGCGCGGCTGAACCTGATCGGGGATTTTCAGGCCGACAACGTGGCGCTGGCCGCCGGTCTGGTGATTGCCTGCGGGGCAGAGCCGTCGCATGTGTTTGACACGCTGCCGCATCTGGTGACGGTCAGGGGCCGCATGCAGCTGGCTGCCAGCCGCGAAAACGGGGCGGCGGTGTTTGTGGATTTCGCCCACACACCCGATGCCATCGAAACCGCCCTGTCCGCGATGCGCCCGCATGTGATGGGCCGGCTGATTGCCATCGTCGGCGCGGGCGGTGACCGCGACGCGGGCAAGCGGCCCTTGATGGGGGCGGCGGCGGCGGCCAATGCCGACGTGGTGATCGTGACCGACGACAACCCACGGTCCGAGGACCCCGCCACCATCCGCGCCGCCGTGCTGGGCGGTTGCCCCGATGCGATGGAAGTGGGCGACCGCGCCGAGGCGATCCTGCGCGGGGTGGATATGCTGGAACCCGGCGACGCGTTGCTGATTGCGGGCAAGGGCCATGAAACCGGGCAGATCGTCGGCGACGACGTGCTGCCCTTTGACGATGCGGAACAGGCCAGCCTGGCTGTTGCAGCACTTGAAGGACGACTGACATGACAACGCCGCTGTGGACCGCCGCCGATGCCGCCGAGGCCACGGGCGGCACCGTCACCACCGATTGGGTGGCGACCGGCGTGTCCATCGACACCCGGACGCTGGAACAGGGCGATTTGTTCGTGGCGCTGAAAGACGTGCGCGACGGGCATGACTTCGTGGCACAGGCGCTTGCAAAAGGGGCGGCCGCTGCATTGGTCACCCATGTGCCCGAAGGGGTGGCCGACGACGCGCCGCTGTTGATCGTGCCCGACGTGCTGAAGGCGCTGGAAGCGCTGGGCCGCAAGGGGCGTGCGCGCACCCGTGCGCGTGTGGTGGCGGTGACGGGCAGCGTTGGCAAAACCTCGACCAAGGAAATGCTGCTGGCGATGCTGGGCGATCAGGGGCGCACCCATGCCTCGGTTGCCAGCTACAACAACCACTGGGGCGTGCCGCTGACGCTGGCGCGGATGCCGCAAGACACCGAATATGCGGTGATTGAGATCGGCATGAGCCACCCCGGCGAAATTGCCCCCCTGTCGCGTATGGCGCGGCCCCATGTGGCGTTGATCACCACCGTCGCCGCCGCACACCTTGAGGCATTCGACGACATCACTGGCATCGCGGTGGAAAAGGCCAGCATCATCGACGGGCTGGAATACGGCGGCTCTGCCATCCTGAACAACGACGTGGAAACCGCCGCCATCCTGCAAGCCAAGGCGCTGGACGCCAAGCGCAAGGATGTGGGCTTTGGCTGGCATGGCTTTGATTACGTTCTGAAAGACGTGAAACTGCAAAGCGACACCACCATCGTTCAGGCCGAAGTGGACGGCAGCCCGCTGGTGTTCAAGATCGCCACTGCGGGGCAGCATTTCGCGATGAACGGGCTGGGGGCGCTGGCCGCCTGCGCCGAGCTGGGCGCCGATCTGGCGCTGGCTGCGCAAAGTCTGGGCCGCTGGACCCCCTTCAAGGGGCGCGGCGCGCGCGAGACGATTTACCTGGACCCGGTCGAGCGTGATCTGACGCTGGAACTGATCGACGACAGCTATAACGCCAACCCCACGTCGATGGCCGCGGCCCTTGAGGTGCTGGCGGCTGCCGAGGTGACCAATGGCATGGGCCGCGTGCGTCAGGGCCGCCGCATCGCGGTGCTGGGCGACATGAAAGAACTGGGCGACGACGCACAGAAACTGCACGCCGGTCTGGCCGATCTGGAAGCGATGGAAAAGGTGGACCGCGTCCATTGCATCGGCCCGCTGATGCGTGCGCTGTACAACACATTGCCCGAACACCAGCGCGGCCGCTGGTGCGAAACCTCGGAAGATATGGCCAAGGTGCTGCGCGCGCGGCTGGACGCAGGCGACGTTGTGCTGGCCAAAGGCTCGCTGAGCATGAAACTGGCGCTGGTCGTTGACGCAATCCGCAAAATGGGCCATCCGGTCGAAAACGCCTGAACACGCTTCGGGCCAGAAAAAACATGAGTTGGAATACCTGAAATGCTCTATTGGTTGACCCTGCTGTCGGATGGTGGCGATTTCTTTAACCTGTTTCGCTATATTACCTTCCGCGCCGGTGGGGCGTTTCTGACGGCGTTGCTGTTTGGATTTATCTTTGGTCAGCCGTTGATCAACGTGCTGCGCCGGACGCAGGGCAAGGGCCAGCCCATTCGCGACGACGGCCCCGAGGGGCATTTCGTCAAGGCGGGCACGCCGACCATGGGCGGGCTGTTGATCGTGGGCGCGCTGCTGACGTCAACGCTGTTGTGGGCGCGGCTGGACAACCCGTTCATCTGGGTTGTGCTGTTTGTCACCATGTCCTTTGCCGCCATCGGTTTTGCCGACGATTACGCCAAGGTCTCGAAGCAAACGACCGCAGGGGTGTCGGGCAAGGTGCGGCTGTTGCTGGGGTTCCTGATCGCGGGCATCGCGGCCTATGTCTCGGCGCTGTACCATCCCGTTGAATTGCAAAACCAGCTTGCCCTGCCGGTGTTCAAGGACACGCTGATCAACCTGGGCTATCTGTTCGTGCCGTTTTCGATCATCGTGATCGTGGGGTCGGCCAATGCGGTCAACCTGACCGACGGGTTGGACGGGCTGGCGATCATGCCGGTGATGATCGCCGCGGGCACATTGGGCGTGATCGCCTATGCGGTGGGCCGCGTCGACTTTACCGATTATCTTGACGTGCATTATGTGCCGGGCACCGGCGAAATCCTGATCTTTACCGCGGGTCTTTTTGGCGGCGGTTTGGGGTTCTTGTGGTACAACGCGCCGCCTGCCGCGGTGTTCATGGGCGACACCGGCAGCCTTGCCCTGGGCGGCGCGTTGGGCGCTATTGCGGTTGCGACCAAGCACGAACTGGTGCTGGCCATTGTTGGCGGTCTGTTCGTGGTCGAGGCGCTGAGCGTCATCATCCAGGTGCTGTATTTCAAACGCACCGGCAAGCGCGTGTTCCTGATGGCGCCGATCCATCACCACTACGAGAAAAAGGGCTGGGCCGAGCCGCAGATCGTGATCCGGTTCTGGATCATCTCGCTGATCCTCGCGATGATCGGTCTGGCGACGTTGAAGGTGCGCTGACCGCTTGAAAGCGCCCGCCTAGAAAATCGACCAGTTCATGGCTGTTGTAAGCTGTGCAAGGGCCTCTGTGCCCTTGTGCGAATTGCCATAGCGGTTGAGGCCGGGGCTCCAGACGGCAATCGACGCCTGTCCGGGCACAATGGCCAGAATGCCGCCCCCCACACCGCTTTTGCCGGGGATGCCGACACGATAGGCAAAATCACCCGAGCCGTCGTAGTGGCCACAGGTCAGCATCAGTGCATTCAGACGTCTGATCCGGCGGGGCGAGACAAGGCCGGGCATCGCGGGTCCATCCACCAGAAACCGACCCGCCATCGCCAGTTGGCCGGTCGTCATTTCCAGCGCACAATGGTGGAAATAGGTGCCCAGCACCTTTTCGGGGCTGTTGTTCAGGTTGTCACGGGACGCCAGAAAATGCGCCAGCGCAAAATTGCGGTGGCCATAGGCGGTTTCCGACGCGGCGACGGCGTCGTTGATGTAGATGTCGTCCGATCCGGCGGCAGCACGGACAAAGGCAATGATTTCCCCCAGTGCCTCGCGCGGGGTGCGTGTGCCCAGCACTTCGTCCGTGGTCACGATGGCCCCTGCGTTGATGAACGGATTGCGCGGGCGACCGTCTTCCTGTTCCAGTTGCACGATTGAATTGAACGCCCGCCCCGAAGGCTCGCGGCCCACGCGGGTCCAAAGCTGGTCGCCGGACCGGCCCAATGCGATGGCCAGCGTAAAAATCTTGGTGATCGACTGGACCGAAAAGGGCACATGGCAATCTCCGGCCTCAAGCAGGCGGCCATCGGCCAGCGCGACCGAGATCGCGAATTGCGTAGGGTCCACGTCGGCCAATTGCGGGATGTACTGGGCGACCTGTCCCCAGTCGTCACCTTGGCGGGCATCGCTGTTCAGCGTCCGCAGGATGGATTCAACATCGGCCATTTCGCGGCACTCCGGCTTGTGAAAGACGCGTATTGCGCCCATTCTGCGGCGCACAGTTAACAGGGGCGATATGATGATTCCAGTACAGGGTTTGGCGGGTGCAAAAGTGGCGGTGTTGGGGTTGGGCCGGTCCGGCCTGTCTGCCGCCCGTGCGCTGGCCGCGGGTGGGGCGATCCCGGTCTGTTGGGATGACAACCCTGCCGCACAGGCCAAGGCCGAAGCCGAAGGGTTCGCGGTTCAGGACCTGCACCACCCCAGCGCATTCGAGGACATCGCGCGGCTGGTGGTCAGCCCGGGCATTCCGCATCTGTACCCCACGCCCAATGCCATCGTCGCGGCCGCGCAGCTGGCGGGTGTGCCGGTGGACAATGACATCGGCCTGTTTTTCCAAAGCTTTGCAACGCCCGACTGGGCCACCTATGACACCGTCCCGCGCGTGGTTGCGGTCACCGGATCGAACGGCAAATCGACCACCTCGGCGCTGATCCATCACATACTGACCGAAGCGGGTCGTGACAGCCAGCTTGCGGGCAACATCGGGCGCGGGGTGCTGGACATTGACCCGCCCGAGGATGGCGGCGTGGTGGTGTTGGAGCTGTCATCCTATCAGACCGATCTGGCGCGCAGCCTGACGCCGGATGTGGCGGTGTTCACCAACCTCAGCCCCGACCATCTGGACCGGCACGCCGGCATGGGGGGCTATTTCGCCGCCAAACGCCGCCTGTTTGCCGAAGGCGGCCCCGACCGCGCGGTGATCGGTGTGGACGAGGCCGAGGGGCGCTTTTTGGCGGGGCAATTGGCCGAGGGGCCGACGGACGACCGCGTGATCCGTATTTCGGTCGCGGCCAAGCTGGCGGGCCCGGGCTGGAATATCTTTGCGCGCAAGGGCTTCTTGTCGGAATACCGCAAGGGCAAGCAGGTGGCGTCGATTGATCTGCGCGGCGTCAAGGGGTTGCCGGGGGCGCACAATCATCAAAACGCTTGCGCCGCCTTTGCCGCCTGCCGGTCGCTGGGGCTGGCCCCGCGCGTGATCGAGGCGGCATTTCACAGTTTCGGCGGTCTGCCGCACCGCAGCCAGTTGATCGCGGAGGCGGGCGGCGTGTCCTATGTGAACGACAGCAAGGCCACCAATGTGGACAGCGCGCTGAAGGCGCTGGAGGCGTTCCAGAACATCCGCTGGATCTGTGGTGGCTTGCAGAAAGAGGGCGGACTGGACCCGCTGAACGCGGTGTCGGGGTCGGTGAAAAAAGCCTATGTGATCGGACGCGAGGCGGCGGCCTTTGCCGTGCAACTGGACGCCGAGACACAGGTGTGCGGGACGATGGCCGAGGCGGTCGCGGCAGCGATGGCCGAGGCGGAGGCAGGTGATACGGTGCTTCTGGCGCCGGCGGCGGCCAGCTTTGACCAATACGACAGCTTCGAGAAACGCGGCGATGACTTCGTGGCCGAGGTCAAAACGCGGTTGGGGTTGGCTTAGGGGCAGGACCCATTAACCCTGCACCGTCAGTTCGACAGGTTTTTCCGCTGACAAGCAGCATTTTTGCAGAAATAGTGTTTCTATTTCAAGCAGATGCGCCGCAGGCATCGGGAAAATCCGTCGAACCCGTCACGCCAAAGGCGTGCCAACATGATACCGCGCTCCTTCGGAGCGACGGGCGGCGATTTCACTTCATTTCAGCAGCTTGGGCCGCTTGCAAATAGAACCACTTTGGCTGCACGACCCAAACCAATGAAATTTCGTGAAATTGCCGCTGACGGCGCTGGATTAATGGGTCCTGACCCTAAGGCCCTGACCCTAAGCTGACGCAATCGCGCGCGCGGCGGCCATGCCCGACGACCACGCCCATTGAAAGTTGTAGCCGCCCAGCCAGCCGGTGACATCGACCGCTTCACCGATGGCATAGAGGCCCGGAACGTCCTTGGCCTGCATCGTCTTGGACGACAGCGCGTCGGTGTCGATGCCGCCAAGGGTGACCTCGGCGGTGCGATAGCCTTCGGTGCCGGTGGGGGTCAGGTGCCAGTTCTGGATGCGGTCCACCAGCGCGTCGATGCGGGCGTCGGACTGGTCGGCCAGATTGCCGGTCAGCGCCCAGTCGTCTTTCATGAAATCCACCAGCCGCGACGGCAGATGGGCGGCCAGTTCCGTCGTCAGGTTGCGCCGCCCATAGTGCTGGCGCTGCGCGCGCAGGGCGGGGGCGATGGTGTTCTGTGGGTCAAGGTTCAGCGTGACCTGTTCGCCCTCGCGCCAGTAGCTGGACACTTGCAGCACCGCAGGGCCGGACAGGCCACGGTGGGTGAACAACACCGCCTCTTCAAAGCTGGGGCCGTCCGCCGCCATGCGCGCGGGCGCGGCGACACCGGCCAGCGGAACAAAGCGCCCTTCGGCAAAGGTAAAGGGGACCAGTCCGGGGCGGGTTTCGGTCACCGGCAGGCCGAATTGCCGCGCGATGTCATAGGACAGGCCGGTGGCCCCCATCTTGGGGATCGACTTGCCGCCGGTGGCCAGAACCAGGTTCTGCGTTTGAATTTGCAAAGCTCCCTCTGGAGTTTGCAAAGCAACTGCAAAGCCGTCTGAGGACTTTGCAATATTGCCGACAGAGGTTTGCAAATGCAGCGTCACCCCCGCATCGGCCATCATTCCCCTCAGCATCGCCACGATCTGCTTGGCCGAGCCGTCGCAGAACAATTGCCCCAGGGTTTTTTCGTGCCAGGCAATGCCATGGCGGTCGACCAGTTCGATGAAATCCCATTGCGTGTAGCGCGCCAGCGCCGATTTGGCGAAATGGGGATTGGCTGACAAAAACGCCTGCGGGTCGCAGTACATGTTGGTGAAATTGCACCGCCCGCCGCCCGAGATGCGGATTTTCTCTCCGGGGGCCTTGGCGTGGTCCACGATCATCACGCGTTTGCCCGTGTGCCCGCCCGCATGGGCCGCGCACATCATGCCGGCCGCACCGGCGCCTATGATCAACGTGTCGATTTGCATCGCGCAGCCCTGCCTGATTGTGCGGGTCTGGTCAAGAAACCGCTGACAGGCTTTGACGCGCGCGTCGCAACGCATAGGTATGGGGCAACGCAATTCTGAAAGGACCGTCCCATGAACACGCTTGATGCAGGCACGCCGTTTCCGCAAATCCAGTTGAACACCGTTGGCGGCAGCACCCGCACATTGGGCAAGGCGCAAAACGGACATGAATGGCAGTTGGTTGTCGTTTATCGCGGCCTGCACTGCCCGATTTGCAAACGCTATCTGTCGCAACTGCAAGAGATGGCGTCGGCCTTTTACGACCAGAAGGTCGAAATCATTGCCGTGTCGGCCGACCCATTGGAGAAGGCGCAAAAGATGGTTGAAGAACAGGCGCTTGAGCTGCCGGTGGCTTATGATCTTAGCCCTGACCAGATGGCGCAACTGGGGCTGTTCATCTCGGACCCGCGCAGCCCGCAGGAAACCGACCGCCCCTTTGCCGAGCCGGGGACATTCGTGGTGAACGGGGACGGCAACCTGCAAATCGTCGATGTGTCGAACGCCCCCTTTGCGCGCCCCGATCTGGACGCGCTTCTGCGGGGCATCACGTTCGTGCGCGAAAAGAACTATCCCATTCGCGGCACCCGCGCGCGCCCTTGATCGGCGGGCGCTTGCCCAGTGGCGGGCAGGGGTGAAACCCACTAGCCCGCAGCGGTTTTTCCGGCTATGATGCGCACTAGACCCCGCAAAGGGGCGACCTGAGGCAGTTCTAGGCGGTTTGACATGACAGAAATGGTGTATGGTGCAGCACCGGTGCGCGATGGCGAGCCGATTCTGCCGAAATGGTGGCGCACGATCGACATGTGGTCGATGTCGTGCATTTTGATCCTGTTCACCATCGGGTTGCTGTTGGGGCTGGCTGCGTCGCCGCCGCTGGCTGCGAAAAACGGGTTCGAAGCGTTTCACTACGTGCAACGACAGGCGTTTTTCGGCTGTGTTGCGCTGGTCGCGATGATGCTGACGTCGATGATGACGCCGGTGATGGTGCGCCGTCTGGCGGTCGTCGGTTTTCTTTTGACATTTATCGCGCTGATGCTGCTGCCGTTTTTCGGCACCGACTTTGGCAAGGGTGCGACGCGCTGGTTCTCGCTGGGCTTTGCCAGCGTGCAGCCGTCCGAGTTTCTGAAGCCGGGTTTCGTGGTTGTGGCCGCCTGGATGATGGCCGCAGGCCAGGACTTGAACGGACCTCCGGGCCGGATGTGGTCGTTTATCCTGTGCGTGACCATCGTGCTGATGCTGGCGTTGCAACCCGACTTTGGTCAGGCCTGTCTGGTGCTGTTCGGCTGGGGCGTGATGTATTTTGTCGCCGGTGCGCCGATGCTGCTTCTGGTGGGCATGGCCGGGCTGGTCGTGATGGCGGGCACCGTGGCCTATTCCAGTTCCGAACACTTTGCGCGCCGGATTGACGGCTTCCTTAGCACCGATATCGACCCGACCACCCAGATGGGCTATGCCACCAACGCGATCCGCGAGGGGGGGCTGTTCGGCGTGGGCGTCGGCGAGGGCGAGGTGAAATGGTCACTGCCCGATGCGCACACCGATTTCATCATTGCCGTGGCGGCCGAAGAATACGGGCTGATCCTCGTGCTGGTGATTATCGCGCTGTACACGGTTGTGGTGGTGCGGTCGCTGCTGCGCCTGATGCGCGAGCGTGATCCGTTTATCCGGCTGGCGGGCACCGGTCTGGCCTGTACCTTCGGCGTGCAGGCGATGATCAACATGGGCGTGGCCGTGCGGTTGCTGCCGGCCAAGGGGATGACGCTGCCTTTTGTCAGCTATGGCGGTTCGTCCGTCATTGCCTCGGGGATCGCGCTGGGGATGCTGCTGGCGTTCACCCGCACACGTCCCCAGGGCGAGATCAGCGATTTGCTGGGCCGGGGCCGCAGCCGATGAAACAGCCGCTTTTGTTGATCGCAGCCGGTGGCACGGGCGGACATATGTTCCCCGCGCAGGCGCTGGCCGAAGAGATGTTGCGCCGCGGTTGGCGGGTCAAGCTGTCTACGGACGCGCGCGGGGCACGGTACACGGGCGGCTTTCCCCATTCGACGCAGATCGAACAGATCAGCAGTGCCACATTTGCGCGCGGCGGTGTGCTGGCCAAGGCCGCGGTGCCGTTCCGCATCGCGGGCGGCGTGCTGGGGGCGATTTACAAGATGATGCGTGACCGGCCCGACGTCGTTGTGGGCTTTGGCGGCTATCCGTCGATCCCGGCGATGGCGGCGGCGACCGCGTTGCGCCTGCCTCGCATGATCCACGAACAAAACGGCGTGCTGGGCCGCGTAAACCAGATTTTTGCCAAGCGGGTGCTGGCGGTGGCGTGCGGGACGTGGCCCACCGAATTGCCTGAGGGCATCGAGGGGTATTACGTCGGCAACCCCGTGCGCCGCGCGGTGCTGGAACGGGCCGAGGCAGGGTACATCGTGCCCGGTGACTATCCGATGGAGCTGTTGGTGATCGGCGGCAGTCAGGGCGCGCGGGTGCTAAGCGACGTGGTGCCTCCTGCCATCGCTCAACTGCCGATAGAGATGGTGCGCAACATCCGTGTCAGCCATCAGGCCCGCGAGGAAGACATGGACCGTGTGGCCGAATACTACGCGCAGGCGGGCATCGCCGCGGATGTGCAGCCGTTCTTTGACGATGTGCCGCGCCGCATGACCGAGGCGCAGTTGGTGATATCGCGGTCGGGGGCATCGTCCGTGGCTGACATCGGTGTGATCGGCCGTCCGTCGATCCTGATCCCCTTTGCCGCCGCCACCGGCGATCACCAGACCGCCAATGCGCGCGGGCTGGTCGATGCGGGGGCTGCGATCCTGATCCCCGAAGATGCGCTGACCCCTGACGCGCTGGCGGAACAGATCTATGCGGTTCTGGACAATCCGAACGGAGCATTGCAAATGGCCACCGCCGCGCACGGTCACGCCAAACCGGCGGCGGCGCTTGAACTGGCCGCAATGGTCGAAACGCTTGCTGGGAAAGAGACAGAACAATGAACGCAGCCACCAAACTTCCCGGCGACGTCGGCCCCATTCATTTCGTCGGCATCGGCGGCATCGGCATGTCGGGCATCGCCGAAGTGCTGTTGAACCACGGTTATGTGGTGCAGGGATCGGATCTGAAAAAATCCAAGATCACCGACCGGCTGGAAGAGTTGGGCGCATTGGTGTTCGTGGGCCAGCGGGCCGAGAACATCGAAGACGCGCAGGTCGTGGTGATTTCGTCGGCGATCAAGCCGGGGAACGCCGAGCTGGACGCGGCGCGGGCGCGCGGTTTGCCCATCGTGCGACGGGCCGAGATGCTGGCCGAGCTGATGCGGCTGAAATCGAACATCGCCATTGCGGGCACCCACGGCAAGACGACGACCACCACGATGGTCGCCGCTCTGCTGGACGAGGGCAAGTTTGACCCCACGGTGGTCAACGGCGGGGTGATCCACGCCTATGGCAGCAACGCCCGCAAGGGCGAGGGCGAGTGGATGGTGGTCGAGGCGGACGAAAGCGACGGCACGTTCAACCGTCTGCCCGCGACGATTGCTATTGTGACCAACATCGACCCCGAGCACATGGAACATTGGGGCACCGAGGAGAACCTGCACAAGGGGTTCCTGGATTTCGTGTCCAACATCCCCTTTTACGGGCTGGCCGTGTGCTGCACCGATGACGCGGATGTGCAAAGCCTTGTAGGCAAGCTGACCGACCGGCGGGTGACCACATACGGGTTCAACGCGCAGGCCGATGTGCGGGCGGTCAATCTGACGTACAAGGCCGGTATCGCGCATTTTGACATCGTTCTGCGGGCCGAAGACAAGATCATCGAAGGCTGCACCTTGCCGATGCCGGGTGACCACAACGTGTCGAACGCGCTGGCGGCGGTGGCCGTGGCGCGGCATCTGGGCATGAAAAGCGGCGAGATCCGCAAGGCGCTGGCCAATTTCGGTGGTGTGAACCGCCGCTTTACCCGTGTGGGTGTGGTCGACGGCGTGACGATCATCGACGACTACGGCCACCATCCGGTTGAAATAGCAGCCGTGTTGCGCGCCGCCCGTCAGGCGACCGAAGGCCGCGTGATCGCGGTGCACCAGCCGCACCGCTATTCGCGCCTGTCGCATCATTTTGACGAATTCTGTGCCTGTTTCAACGACGCCGATGTGGTCGGCATTGCCGAGGTTTACGCCGCAGGCGAACAGCCCATTCCAGGTGCGTCGCGTGACGATCTGGTCGCGGGGTTGACCCGCAGCGGGCACCGCCACGCCTTTGCCGTGATGGACGAGGATGATCTGGAACGGCTGGTCCGCCAGCACGCGCGCCCCGGTGACATGGTGGTCTGCCTTGGGGCAGGGACGATCAGCACTTGGGCCAACGCCTTGCCGAAACGGTTGCAAAAGGGCGCGGCGTGACCTTGCTGTGGCTTTCGGTGGGGTGGGTTCTGGCCGCCGCTGCCGTGGCCATGCTGCCGATGCGCCGCCAATATGTGCCCGGTGTCGCCTTGCTGATCGCGGCGCCTGTTCTGATCGCGATGATCGGGATGCAGGTGGCGTGGTGGGCGGGGCTGCTGGCGCTGGCTGCTTTCGTTTCGATGTTTCGCAATCCGCTGCGTTATTTCTACGCACGCCTGAGGGGGCAACGACCGGAGCTTCCTGACCTATGACACTTTCGCTGACATTCGCCTGTTTGTGGGCGCTGGCCGCCAACCTGATCGCCATGACCCCCAGCCGTGATTACCACTGGCGTGCCGCCTATGTGCTGATTGCCTTTGGCATACCGATACTGGGCTATGTCACCATGCAACACGGGCCGTGGATCGGGTTGCTGGTGATGGTGGCGGGCGTGTCGATTCTGCGCTGGCCGGTGATCTATCTGGGCCGCTGGCTGCGCAGCCGGACCTTGGGGAAATGATCCCGGATACGGTGTTTGTCCCGCCGCTGATCCTGGGGGCTGTGGCGATGTACATCGGCCTGCGCGGCTATATCCGGCTGTATCTGTATTATGTGCCGGCGTCGCTGGTGATCATCGCCGCGCTGATCTGGCTCAGCCTTGGCGTGCCGCCCTACAACAACAGCGTGATCGTGGCTTTGCTGGCAATGGGCCTGTTTTTGTGCGCCTGTTTTGGTATGGGGTGGATCATTCACCGTTTCCTGACCCGCAAAACCCGAGCCTGACATGACCGATCTTCCGCCCGTCCGTGGCAAACTGACCCCCAATCGCGACCTTAGCGATCTGACATGGCTACGCGTGGGTGGGCCTGCGGACTGGTTGTTCCAGCCTGCGGACGAGGAGGACCTGGCGCAGTTTCTGGCGGCCTTGCCCGGCGATGTGGCCGTGTTCCCGATGGGCGTGGGCAGCAACCTGATCGTGCGCGATGGTGGTTTGCGTGCGGTGGTGATCCGGCTGGGGCGCGGGTTCAACGGGATCGAGGTTTCGGGCGACACCGTGATCGCAGGCGCTGCGGCGCTGGACGCGCATGTGGCGCGGCGCGCGGCGGATGCGGGCGTGGACCTGACATTCCTGCGCACCATTCCGGGCAGCATCGGTGGTGCCGTGCGGATGAACGCAGGCTGCTACGGCAGCTATACGGCGGATGTGTTCCAATCTGCGCGCGTGATCCTGCGCAGCGGCGAAATGGTGACCCTGACGCCCGGGCAGATGAATTTCCGCTACCGGCAAAGCGACCTGCCGCAGGGGGCGGTGCTGGTCAGTGCCGCGCTGCGCGGCCCTGCCGGTGATCCCGCCGCATTGCACGACCGAATGGCGGCGCAGTTGCAAAAACGCGACGAAACCCAGCCCACCAAGGACCGCAGCGCCGGTTCGACCTTTCGCAACCCTGCCGGGTTTTCGTCGACAGGGCAGGCGGATGATGTCCACGACCTGAAAGCGTGGAAGGTGATCGACGACGCGGGCCTGCGCGGGGCCACGGTGGGCGGCGCACAGATGAGCCCCAAGCATTCCAATTTCCTGATCAACACCGGCGATGCCACGGCGGCGGACCTTGAAAACCTTGGTGAAAAGGTGCGAAAAGAGGTTTACGCAACCAGCGGTATCACGCTAGAGTGGGAAATTATGCGCATCGGCGAACCGCGCGCGGATTTGCCGGTTCACACGATGGCAGAACGACCAAAATAACGACTAAAAACAACGATCAGTTAAACGATCAGGACCGAAACAGGTCACAACGATAAGAGTCCGCAAAAGGGCTTGGGATACAGAGGCACTAACGTGGGTCAGTCGAGCAGGACACCCCCGAAAGTCGCGGTACTATTGGGTGGACCTTCCGCAGAACGCGAGGTTTCACTTTCAAGCGGACACGCTTGCGCCGCCGCTTTGCGGGACGAAGGATTTGACGTGGTCGAGGTCGATGCAGGCCCCGACCTTGTTGCGCGTTTGCAAGACATCAAGCCCGATGCCGTTCTCAACTGCCTGCATGGCCGCTGGGGCGAAGACGGTTGTGTGCAGGGTCTGCTGGAATGGATCGGCGTGCCCTATTCGCATTCCGGCGTGCTGGCCTCGGCGCTGGCGATGGACAAGCAGCGCAGCAAGGACGTGTTCCGCTCTGCCGGTCTGCCCGTGGTTGACAGCATCATCTGCACCAAGGCCGAGGTGATGGCAGGCCACGTGATGGCGCCGCCCTATGTGGTCAAACCCAACAACGAAGGCTCGTCCGTCGGTGTCTACCTGGTGGGATTGGACAACAACGGCCCGCCGCAGCTAAGCGACACCATGCCGGCCGAGGTGATGGTCGAAACCTTTGCCCCGGGCCGCGAGCTGACGACCAGCGTGATGGGTGACCGTGCGTTGACGGTCACCGATATTCTGACGACCGGCTGGTACGACTACGACGCCAAATACAAACCCGGCGGGTCGACCCATGTGGTGCCTGCGGATGTGCCGCAAGAGATTTTTGACCTGTGCATGGAATACGCTGTGCGCGCGCACAAGGCGTTGGGGTGCCGTGGCATCAGCCGAACCGATTTCCGTTGGGACGAAGCGCGCGGCGTTGACGGTCTGATCCTGCTGGAAACCAACACCCAACCCGGCATGACGCCCACGTCGCTGTCGCCCGAACAGGCCGAGAAAACCGGCATGTCCTTTGGCAAGCTGTGCCGCTGGATGGTGGAGGACGCATCGTGCAATCGCTGATCCGTCGCAACCGCACACCCAAGGCCGATCCGGCCCCGTCGCGTTGGGCATGGCGGTTGCAGCGTCTGATGCTGACGCCCGGGTTCCGGTTTGGCCTGCGCTTTGGCCTGCCGTTCACGGCGGCGCTGGTGGCCGGGGCGATTTACCTGAACGATGACGTGCGCCGCCAAACACTGCTGGACACGGTGGCCGAGGCCCGTCGCGCGATCGAGGAACGCCCCGAGTTCATGGTGCAGGTGATGACCATTGACGGCGCCACCACCGGAACCGCCGAGGACATTCGGGAAATCTTGCCGATTGATTTCCCCGCGTCGTCCTTTGATCTGGACCTGGAGCACATCCGCCGCACTGTCGCAGGGCTGGACCCGGTGAAAGAGGCCACCGTGCGCATCCGTCCGGGCGGTATCCTGCAAATCGACGTGACGCCGCGTGTGCCGGTCGCCATCTGGCGGCAGGCCGACGGGCTGACCCTGATCGACGAAACCGGCGCGCATGTGTCCGGCATTGACCGCCGCAGCCTGCGCCCCGACCTGCCGCTGGTGGCGGGCGAAGGCGCGGACAAGGCCGTGGTCGAGGCGCTGGAACTGATCGAGGCCGCCGCACCGCTGGGCAGCCGGTTGCGCGGTGTCGTACGGATTGGCCTGCGCCGCTGGGATGTGGTGCTGGACCGCGATCAACGCGTGCTTTTGCCCGAATACGGTGCGGTCCGTGCGCTGGAGCGGGTGATCGCGCTGGAAAACGCGCAGGACGTGCTGTCGCGCGACGTGGCGCGGGTGGACCTGCGCATCGCAGCGCGCCCGACAGTCAAAATGAACGAAGCCGCAACACAAGAAATGTGGCGTATCCGACAAATCGAGATGGACAGGCAGTGATATGATGAATGACCTCTATGACAGCCAGCGCAGTATGCGCAACATGCGCAAGATGGCGATGCAACGCGGTGTTGTGGCCATTCTGGACGTTGGATCGTCCAAGATTGCCTGCCTGGTCCTGCGCTTTGACGGATCGGCCAAGATGGACGAAGGCGGCGAGATCGGATCGCTCGCGGGTCAGTCGGGGTTCCGCGTTATCGGTGCGGCGACCACACGGTCGCGCGGTGTCCGCTTCGGCGAGATTTGCGCGATGGGTGAAACCGAACGCGCCATTCGCACCGCCTTGCAGGCCGCGCAGAAGATGGCCGGTATTCGTGTCGATCACGTGATTGCCTGCTTTGCCGGGGCCGAACCGCGCAGCTACGGGCTGGATGCACAGCTTGAGATGGACGGCGATCTGGTCAGCGAACAGGACGTGGCCCGCGTGCTGGCCCGTTGCGACGTGCCGGATTATGGCGACGACCGCGAGGTGCTGCACGCGCAGCCGGTGAACTTTGCGCTGGACCACCGGTCGGGTCTGTCGGACCCGCGCGGCCAGTTGGGCAACACGCTGTCGGTGGACATGCACATGCTGACGGTCGATGCCGCAGCCGTGCAGCATCTGGCGCATTGCATCAAACGCTGCGATCTGGAACTGGCGGGCGTGGCTTCGTCAGCTTACGTTTCGGGCATCTCGGCGCTGGTCGAGGACGAACAAGAGCTGGGGGCTGCCTGTATCGATCTGGGTGGCGGCACCACGGGTGTGTCGATCTTTATCAAGAAACACATGATTTATGCCGATGCGGTGCGCATGGGGGGCGATCACGTCACGTCGGACATTTCGATGGGGCTGCAAGTGCCGATGGCCAACGCCGAGCGGATCAAGACGTTTTACGGCGGAGTGCACGCCACCGGCATGGACGACCGCGAAATGATCGAGATCGGCGGCGACACCGGCGACTATGAACACGACCGCCGCACCGCCAGCCGTGCCGAACTGATCGGCATCATGCGGCCACGGGTCGAGGAAATTCTGGAAGAGGTGCGCGCGCGTCTGGACGCGGCGGGCTTTGACCATTTGCCCAGCCAGCAGATCGTTCTGACAGGCGGCGGCAGCCAGATCCCTGGTCTGGACGGGCTGGCGTCTAAAATTCTGGGCCAGCAGGTGCGTCTGGGCCGCCCGTTGCGCGTGCACGGGTTGCCGCAGGCGGCCACCGGCCCCGGTTTTGCCTCGGCTGTGGGGCTGGCGCTGTTTGCGGCACACCCGCAGGACGAATGGTGGGATTTCGACATTCCGGCCGACCGTTACCCCGCGCGTTCGCTGCGCCGTGCCGTGCGTTGGTTCCGCGACAACTGGTAAGGGCAGGGCGCCCGCGCCGGTCATTTTTCGCCGACGGGTGCGGGAATCCACTGGCGCGGGCTGCTGCCCTGATGTAATATCTGCGCAAGGTCCGAAGAGGCCCCCGGCGGATTGAGCAGTCAGCCACACAGACAGATCAAACGCGCGCCCCATGGCTTTTGGGCGCACTTAAACGGGCCTGCGTTTCGTATGCCTGCGACCTCTAGGTGCAGGGTGCGCCTTTGCTTTGCCCACATCATACGGTGTGATCGGCGAAATCCCGCGTCTTTGGTAAAAAAACATCAACATTTTGGGGTTGTAGCCCAGTTTTGACGTGACGCGCCTGTGCACAGTCTTTAGGATAAGTTCAGATTTGGGACGAAAAACACCGCGAATGCGGGCCGGAACACAAAAACAGGCGGATTAGTGATGACATTGAACCTCTCATTGCCGGGGCAGGACGAGCTGAAACCACGGATCACCGTGTTCGGGGTCGGCGGCGCCGGTGGCAACGCGGTCAACAACATGATCGAAAAACAACTGGACGGCGTCGACTTTGTGGTCGCCAACACCGACGCGCAGGCGCTGCAACAATCTGCCGCCGCGAACCGGGTTCAGTTGGGCATCAAGGTCACCGAAGGTCTGGGCGCTGGCGCGCGCGCTTCGGTCGGGGCCGCGGCTGCCGAAGAAAGCATTGAACAGATCGTTGATCACCTGGCGGGGGCACACATGTGCTTTATCACTGCAGGCATGGGCGGCGGCACCGGCACCGGTGCGGCCCCGATCATTGCTCAGGCAGCACGTGAACTTGGCGTTCTAACCGTCGGTGTTGTCACGAAACCTTTCCAGTTCGAAGGCGCCAAGCGGATGCGCCAGGCCGAAGACGGCGTCGAGGCGCTGCAAAAGGTCGTCGATACGCTGATCATCATTCCCAACCAGAACCTGTTCCGGCTGGCGAACGAGAAAACCACATTCACCGAAGCGTTCTCGATGGCAGACGATGTTCTGTATCAGGGCGTTAAAGGCGTGACCGACCTGATGGTCCGTCCGGGCCTGATCAACCTCGACTTTGCCGACGTGCGCGCCGTGATGGACGAGATGGGCAAGGCGATGATGGGCACAGGCGAGGCCGAGGGCGAGGATCGCGCGATCCAGGCCGCCGAGAAGGCGATTGCCAACCCGCTGCTGGACGAAATCAGCCTGCGCGGCGCCAAGGGTGTTCTGATCAACATCACCGGTGGTCACGATCTGACCCTGTTCGAACTGGACGAAGCCGCCAACCGCATCCGCGAGGAAGTGGACCCCGAGGCGAACATCATCGTCGGTTCGACGCTGGACACAGACATGGGCGGCATGATGCGCGTCAGCGTTGTGGCCACAGGCATCGACGCGGTCGAAGTGAACACCGAAATGCCGGTGCCGCGCCGCAAGATGTCGGCTCCGCTGAAACCACAGGTCACGCAGGAAGAAGCTCCAGTTGCAGCCGCGCCTGCGCCCGCACCGGTCGAAGAAGTCTATGAAGAAGAGCACGTTGCGGCCCACACTTCATACCAAGAGCCGACCCTGTTCGAAGACATGAACGCCGAGCAAGCCGCGGCTGAGGACATGGCCGAGGACATCTTTGCCGAGGACGACAGCGACGCATTGCCTCCGCCCGCGTACCAGCCGCAAGTGGCCGCGTTTGAACCGCAGCACCACGACTCGCTGAATGCCGAGCCGGACACGTTCGTCGCTCCGCGCGCACCGGCTCCCGGCACGCCGTCGCCCGAGGCGCTGGCACGTCTGCGCGCCGCCGCGCAAAAAGCAGCCCCTGCATCGGCCCCGCGTCAGCAGGCCCCTGCGGCTGCACAGGGTGAACGCCCGCGCTTTGGCATCAACACACTGATCAACCGCATGACCGGTCACGGCGAAGGCCAGCAACAGCCCGAGCGTGCGCAACAACAGCCCGCGCGTCAGCAGCCGCCCGTGCAGTCGGGTCGCTCTGCTGCCCCCGCGCCGCAGCCGGTCGAGGCGAACGATCCCGATCAGGAACGCATCGAGATCCCCGCTTTCCTGCGCCGTCAAGCAAACTGACGCTAGGTCACTTGTAACGAAAAGGGCTGCCTTCGGGTGGCCCTTTTTTGTTTTAATACAAGCGCTTGCACGGGTGCAGGCGCCTTATCGCCGGTTCTGATTCCGGATGTTTCATTACGTTACAAAGTTTGAGTTGAGGGACAGCCCCCCGGCCTCTAACTAAGATATACCGCTAATGGCCAAGGACACCGAACGTGCAAACAACTGTCAAATCCCCTATCAGCTTCACTGGCACCGGTCTGCATTCCGGCAAGCCTGCGACGCTGACCATTCGGCCCGCGATGGCCGAACACGGGATCTGGTTCGCACGCCGTGACGTTCTGGGCGATGCGCTGATCCCCGCCCGTTGGGATGCGGTCAACCGTTCACCTTTGTGCACCAAGCTGGAAAACGCCGCAGGCACAACCGTGTCAACGGTCGAGCATGTGATGGCTGCGCTGTCGGGCTGTGGCGTTCACAATGCGCTGATCGAAATCGACGGCCCCGAAGTGCCGATCCTGGACGGCTCTGCGGCACCTTTCGTGCGCGGCATCATGCAGCGCGGCCTGCGGGCGCTGAACGCGCCGGTGCGGGCATTCGAGATGTTGAAAGAGGTCACCGTGACCGACGGCGAGGCCAGCGCGACGCTGCGCCCCTCGGACACGCTGCGCATTGATTTCGAAATTGATTTTGCCGATGCGGCCATTGGTCACCAGCAGAAATCGCTGGTGATGAACAACGGCAGCTTTGCGCGCGAATTGTGCGACAGCCGCACCTTCTGCCGTCAGGCGGACGTGATCGCCATGCAGGCCAACGGTCTGGCATTGGGCGGCAACCCCGGCAAAAACGCCGTGGTGTTCGACGGTGACCGCGTCCTCAGCCCTGGTGGCTTGCGCCACAGTGACGAACCCGTGCGCCACAAAATGCTGGACGCGCTGGGGGATCTGGCCCTGGCCGGTGCGCCGTTGATTGGCCACTATGTCGGTGTGCGTGCCGGTCACTCGCTGACCAACACCTTGTTGCGCAAGGTTTTTGCAACGCCGGATGCAGTGCGCATGGTGATCTGTGACGCGCAGCAATCGCGCCGCCTGCCGGGCTATGGTCTGGTTTGGGATGAAATCCCGCAAGTTGCCTAAGCTTGCCTCGGCGCGCTTGACGTGACATCAATCATTCAGTTTCAACAACAGTGCATTGGGGCGTTTTGCCTGCCAATTTTCTGTGCTAGAGACGGTGTAATTCAGTCTGCGAAGCAGGCGATGGACAGCGATGAGGATGGCAAGGCATGACCAGCGGCGGGACCCGAACCGGGGTAGTGTGTGCCCTTGTGTTGGCGACGGCGTTGAGCGCCTGTGGTGGTGGC
Source organism: Sulfitobacter sp. (assembly GCA_034669925.1). GTDB lineage: Bacteria > Pseudomonadota > Alphaproteobacteria > Rhodobacterales > Rhodobacteraceae > Pseudosulfitobacter. Next base: position 923,273 of record JAXMOM010000001.1, on the reverse strand, counting down.
AAGGATCGTCCGACAACGGGCACTATCTTTAACCAGCAGGAAGTTCCGCTCGAGACCTACACAGCCCAGCAGATTTACGAGCGGGGCGAATTCGAGCTTGAGCGCAAAAAGCCGGATCAGGCTGCGTTCTACTTTGCTGAAATTGAACGGCTTTATCCCTATTCCGAATGGGCCAAACGCGCGCTGATCATGCAGGCGTTTTCCTATCACCGGGACAAGGACTATGAAAACTCGCGCTCGGCGTCGCAGCGGTTCATCGACTTTTACCCCGATGACGACGATGCCGCCTATGCGCAGTATCTGCTGGCGCTCAGCTATTATGACCAGATCGACGAGGTGGGCCGCGATCAGGGCCTGACCTTCCAGGCGCTGCAATCGCTGCGCAAGGTGATCGAGGTCTATCCCAACAGCGAATACGCCAAATCCGCGATTCTCAAGTTCGACCTGGCCTTTGACCATCTGGCCGGCAAGGAAATGGAGATCGGGCGCTATTACCTGAAGCGGGGCAACTATATCGCTGCCATCAACCGGTTCCGTGTTGTGGTCGAGGATTTCCAGACCACGTCGCACACCCCCGAGGCGCTGCATCGTCTGGTCGAGGCTTATCTGTCGCTGGGCTTGACCCAGGAGGCACAGACCGCAGGGGCCATTCTGGGCTATAACTTCCGGTCGACCGACTGGTACGAAGACAGCTACAAACTGCTGACCGGTCGCGGGCTTGAGCTGGAAGCGGCAGGCGACAACTGGTTGAGCCAGATCTATCGCCAGATGATCAAAGGGCGGTGGTTGTAATCCGAAAGGAACGCAGCCACCCGACAGGCAACTGACATGCTGCGCGGGCTTGATATCTCGGACATGCTGATCATCGACCGGCTGGAGCTTGCGTTCCAGCCGGGTTTGAACGTGCTGACCGGTGAAACCGGCGCGGGCAAGTCTATCTTGCTGGATTCGCTGGGTTTTGTGCTGGGCTGGCGCGGGCGTGCCGATCTGGTCCGCCAAGGGGCCGATCAGGGCGAGGTGACCGCGTGGTTCGATCTGCCCGAGGACCATCCGGCGCATGGCGTGCTGCAAGAGGCCGGGTTGCCCGATGGCGACGAGCTGATCCTGCGCCGCATCAACACGGCAGACGGCCGCAAGACCGCGTGGGTCAATGACCGCCGCTGTTCGGGCGAGGTGCTGCGCGCGCTGTCCGACACGCTGGTGGAACTGCATGGCCAGCATGATGACCGCGGGTTGCTGAACCCGCGCGGGCATCGCGACATTCTGGACGAATTCGGCGGGCTGGCCCCGCGCAAGGCCAAGCTGCGCGAGGCGTGGAGTGCCGTGGGCAAGGCCCGCAAGGCGCTGACCACGGCCGAGACGGCGATGCAGGCGATCCGCGCCGAAGAAGAGTTTTTGCGCCATGCTGTGGGCGAGTTGGACCAACTGGCCCCCGAACCGGGCGAAGAGGCGCAGCTTGATACCCGCCGCCGTCTGATGCAGGCCGCCGAGCGCATCCGGTCGGACGTGGTCAAGGCCTATGAAATTCTGGGCTATGACGGGGCCGAGGGCGCGATGAACAACGCGCTGCGCTGGCTTGAAGGGGCTGTGGACAAGGCCGAGGGCACGCTGGACGGCGCGATTGCGGCCCTTGGGCGTGCCATGGTCGAACTGGACGAAGCGCAAAGCGGTGTCGTTGCCGCCATCGACGGGCTGTCGTTCAACCCGATCGAGCTGGAAGAGACCGAGGAACGGCTGTTCGCCATCCGCGCACTGGCCCGCAAGCATGACGTGGCCCCGGACGAGTTGGCAGGCTTTGCCGAGACATTGCGCGAAAAGCTTGCAGCGCTGGACGCAGGCGATGCCGACCTGGCCGACCTGCGCAAGGTGCTGAGCGAGGCCGAGGCCACCTATGACGCGGTAGCCACCGACCTGACGCAGGCGCGCACCAATGCGTCTGCCAAGCTGGACAAGGCAGTCAGCGCCGAACTGGCCCCGTTGAAAATGGACCGTGCGGTGTTTGAAACCCGCATCAGCGACGAAGCGGCAGGTCCCGAAGGGCGCGACGCCGTGGCGTTCACCGTGGCGACCAACCCCGGCGCGCCGGCAGGGCCGCTGAACAAGATCGCCTCGGGCGGCGAGCTGAGCCGGTTCTTGCTGGCGCTGAAGGTGTGTCTGGCAGGCGGGCAGGCGGGGCTGACGATGATCTTTGACGAAATCGACCGCGGTGTGGGCGGGGCCACCGCCGATGCGGTGGGGCGCAGGCTGAAGGCGCTGGCCGAGGGCGGGCAGGTTCTGGTCGTGACCCATTCGCCGCAGGTGGCCGCATTGGGCGCGCATCACTGGCAGGTGTCGAAATCCGTGTCCAAGGGCATGACCACGTCGCAGGTCATTCCGCTGGACGCGCCCGCGCGCGTGGACGAAGTGGCGCGGATGCTGGCGGGCGACCAGGTGACCGATGCGGCACGGGCTGCGGCCAGCGCATTGCTGGACGGCTGAGGGCATTCGGGGGCGCTGCCCCCGCCGCTGCGCGTCTTCCCCGGGATTTATTAAACCACAGAAGACGATGGCGGGGCTTTTGGTTTGATGTCGCTTGACCTAGAGAGAGGGGAGCGGAAAATGGCAGGCCATGAGCACCCCGAAGCAGTCGATCTTTTCTCAGACCTACGGACAGGCGATTTCAGCCTGCCGTGACGGCTTTCGGGTGGTGCGGCAGCGCGGCCCCTCGCAGATACAGTTCTGGTTCATTGCACTGGTGATCGGCATTGGTGCGGGCTTTGCCGCGTTGTTTTTCCGCAAGGGCATCAACAGCTTGCAGGCGTTTCTTTATGGCACCGAAGACGTGCAGCACCTGCACAGCTTTGCCCAAAGCCTGCCGTGGTACCTGATTTTGACGATCCCGATCATTGGCGGGCTGGTGGTGGGGGTGATCCTGCATGTGTTCACCCGCGACGGCCGCGCGCGCAGCGTGGCCGAGGTGATCGAGGGGGCGGCGATGCACGATGGCCGCGTCGAGACGCGCGCGGGGCTGGCGTCGGCGCTTGCGTCGTTCATCACGCTGTCCTCGGGCGGGTCGACCGGGCGCGAGGGTCCGGTGGTGCACATGGCCGCCGTCATCTCGACCAAAGTGTGCCGGTTCATCAAGGCGGACGGGGTCACCGGGCGCGACCTGTTGGGCTGTGCCGTGGCCGCCGCCGTATCGGCCAGTTTCAACGCGCCGATCGCGGGGGCCTTGTTCGCGCTGGAGGTGGTTTTGCGCCACTTCGCCGTGCACGCCTTTGCGCCCATCGTGATTGCGTCGGTGGCGGGAACGGTGATCAACCGGCTGGAATTTGGCGGCGTGACCGAATTCCGGCTGGCGCAGCCCGAGATGCTGCAATTCTATGTGGAACTGCCCGCCTACCTGATGCTGGGGCTGGTTTGCGGGCTGGTGGCGGTGGTGCTGATGCGCGCGGTGTTCTGGGCCGATGATCTGGGCACGGTGGTGCAGACGCGCACCCATCTGCCGCGCTGGTTGCGGCCAGCGGTGGCGGGGGCGCTGCTGGGCGGTATCGCGATCTTTTTCCCTCATATCATCGGCGTCGGCTACGAGACGACCTCGCTGGCGCTGACCGGCACGCTGGGGCTGCAACAGGTGATGATCTTTGCCGTAATCAAGGTGATCGCGGTGGCGATCACCATGGCCGGGCGCATGGGCGGCGGGGTGTTTTCGCCGTCGCTGATGGTGGGGGCGCTGACGGGGCTGGCCTTTGGCCTGATTGCCACGGGGGTGTTTCCCGATGTGTCGGGGTCGGTCACGCTCTATGCGCTGGCGGGCATGGGGGCGGTGGCCGCCGCCGTGCTGGGCGCGCCCATATCAACCACGCTGATCGTGTTCGAGCTGACGGGCGACTGGCAGACGGGGCTGGCGGTGATGGTGTCGGTGTCGCTGAGCACGGCATTGGCCAGCCGTCTGGTGCATCGCAGTTTCTTTTTGACCCAGCTAGAGCGGCGCGGCGTGCATCTGGCGGCGGGGCCGCAGGCTTATTTGCTGGCGATGTTCCGTGTAACAAGCGTGATGCGCAAGCCGGACGATCCGCGTGCGGCGGATGACGACGCGTGTTGGGACATGATCCGCGAGGGCACCTATCTGGATGCCTCGGCCACGCTGGAAGCCGCGATGCCGGTGTTCGAGACCGCATCGGCTGCGTTTATTCCGGTGGTGGCTTTGCGGGGCGAGGACAGGCCGCCCGAATTGCTGGGCGCGCTGTTCCATGTGGATGCCTTGCGCGCCTATAACCGCGCGCTGGCGGCGACGGCGGCAGAAGAACACTCCTGACGCCGTGCGCGATCAGATCTTTTCGACAGTGACGCCGTTGCCCGCGTAAAAGGCCAGATAGCCCTTGATCTCGGCCACTTCGGGTTTGGGGTCCTCATAGCTCCACGCGACGTTTTCCAGGGTGGTGGATTTGGTCACCACCGAATAATAGCTGGCGTCGCCCTTGTGCGGGCAAAAGGTGGTTTTGTCAGTCTGGTCCAGAAATGCCGTGGCAATGTCACCGCGCGGGAAATAGATCACGAAGGGATAGTCGCCTTCGGTCAGTTCCAGAGCTTTTTCGCTTTCACCGATGACGGCACCGCCGGCGCGCACGCTCCATTTGCCTGTGGCAGGGCGGATTGTGATGTGATTGGCCATGGGTTTTCCTCCTCGGAACGCTGAACGCAGTCTTTAGCAGCTTTGTAACAATCCTGCTATGGGTCAGATTGGTGCCGTCGCGTTCTTTAGCCAGATCAGCGTGTCGGGGCTGACCCGAGGGCCGATTTTCTCAAGCACCTCAGCATGGTAGGCGTTCAGCCAGTCGCGCGACGCTTTGTCCATTTCGTCGGGCAGGATCAGGCGGCGGTCGATGGGCACAAAGGTCAGCGTGCGCCACGACAGCATCGCGCGGTGCGCGTCACCGTGCGCGGGCGCGGTTGCGGGTTCCACCACCAGCAGGTTCTCGATGCGGATGCCAAAGGCGCCCTCGCGGTAGTAGCCCGGTTCGTTGGACAGGATCATGCCCGGTTGCAGCGGCACGTGGCTGGCACGGGACAGGCGCTGCGGGCCCTCGTGCACGGACAGATATGCGCCAACCCCGTGGCCCAGCCCGTGATCGAAATCCTGATGCGCGTACCACAGGGGCGCGCGGCCGATCGCTTCGATGTCGCGGCCGGCCAGACCCGCAGGCCAGCGCAGGCGCGACACGGCGATCATGCCCATCAGCACGCGGGTAAAGGCGGCGCATTCCTCTGCGCCCGGTGTTCCGATGGGGATGGTGCGGGTGATGTCGGTGGTGCCGTCCAGATACTGCCCGCCGCTGTCCAGCACCAGCAGGTGCCCGTCCTCAAGCGTCAGGTCCGTGTCTTCGGTCACGTGATAGTGGGCAATCGCACCGTTCGGGCCGGCACCTGCGATGGTGTCAAAGCTGATGTTCTGCAAGGCGTTGTCATTGCGCCGAGAGGCTTCGAGCCGGGTCGCGACCTCGATTTCGGTGACGGTGCCGGGGGCTTGGGCATCCAGCCACGCCAACAGTTCGACCACGGCGGCCCCGTCGCGCAGGTGGGCGCTGGCGCTGCCTTCGATCTCGGCTGGGTTCTTGCACGCCTTGGGCAGGGCGCAGGGATCGTCGCCCCATGTGCCGCTGTCGCCCATGGTGTCGGCCACGATGAAGGGCACCGAGGATTTTTCCATACGCACAGGGCCGGTCAGCTTGGCAATCTCGGTCAGGAAGCTGTCGGGGTCATGGGCCGTAACCTCGGCACCCAGATGGTCGCGCACGTCGTCCAGTTTGGCGTCGGCCATGAACAGATCGACCTGACCGTCCGCGTGCAGCACGGCGAACCCTTGGGCCACCGGATTGCAATGGATGTCGGCACCGCGGATGTTCAGCAGCCAGCACAGGCTGTCGGGCAGGGTGATGATGGCCGCGGTTTCCCCGGCGCGGGCCAGCTCAGTGCCCAGACGGGCACGCTTGTCCGCGTGGCTTTCGCCGGCGAACTCCAGCGGGTGCACCTTGGCCGGTTCCATTGCAGGGCCGGGCTGGTCGTTCCAGATGGCGTCGACCATGTTGTCGGTGGGTTTCAGGGTGATGCCGGTGCCCGCCAGCGCCTGCGTCAGTTGCTCGATCTGCCCTGCGGTGTGCAGCCACGGATCAAAGCCGATGACACCGCCCGATGGCATCTGGTCGATCAGCCAGTCGGCCAGCCCGGTCTCGGGCCAGGGGACGGGTGTGTAGACGTTGGCCACCTGCGTCTTGATCTGGGTGCGGTAGCGCCCGTCGATGAACACGCCTGCCACATCCGGTAATACGGCGCAAAAGCCCGCCGATCCGGTGAAGCCCGTCAGCCAGACCAGCCGGTCGTCGCGCGGGGCGACGTATTCGCCCTGATGCGCGTCGGCGCGGGGGATCAGAAAGCCGCTCAGCCCTTGCGCGGCCAGTTCGGCGCGCAGCGCTTGCAGACGAGGGGGGCCTTGCTCGGGGCGTGCGGTCACGTCGAACGACTGGTACATGGGCCTGTATCCTCTTGGTCTTTTATGGTGTTCGTGCCGGGCGCGGCGCGGTTTTATCTGACGTTGCGCATCCCCATCACGCGGGCGCGTGCGCGCGGGTCGCTGTCGAACAGCGCCGCCAGTTGTTCGGTCATCGCGCCGGCCAACTGGTCCACGTCGGTGATGGTCACCGCGCGGTCGTAATAGCGGGTCACGTCGTGGCCGATGCCGATGGCCAACAGTTCCACCGCGCGGCGTTTTTCGATCATGGCGATCACGTCACGCAGGTGTTTTTCCAGATAGTTGGCGGGGTTGACGCTTAGCGTGCTGTCATCCACCGGCGCGCCGTCGGAAATCACCATCAGGATCTTGCGTGCCTCGGACCGGTTCACCATGCGGCGGTGCGCCCATTCCAGCGCCTCGCCGTCGATGTTTTCCTTCAACAAGCCCTCTTTCATCATCAGGCCCAGGTTGGGGCGCGCGCGACGCCACGGGGCATCAGCGGATTTGTAGATGATGTGGCGCAGGTCGTTCAGGCGGCCCGGCGTTTGCGGGCGGCCATCGTTCAACCATGCCTCGCGGGCCTGTCCGCCTTTCCACGCGCGGGTGGTAAAGCCCAGGATCTCGACCTTGACGTTGCAGCGTTCCAGCGTGCGGGCCAGAACATCGGCACAGATCGCCGCGATGCTGATCGGGCGGCCCCGCATCGAGCCGGAGTTGTCCAAGAGCAGCGTTACACAGGTGTCGCGGAATTCGGTGTCTTTCTCGACCTTGAAGCTCAGCGGCGTGGTCGGGTTCGCCACGATCCGCGCCAGACGGCCCGCGTCCAGCGTGCCCTCTTCCAGATCAAATTCCCAGCTGCGGTTTTGCTGGGCTTGCAGACGGCGTTGCAGCTTGTTGGCCAGACGGCTGACCGCACCCTTCAGCGGTTCAAGCTGCTGATCCAGATAGGCGCGCAGGCGTTCCAGTTCGACCGGTTCGGCCAGCTCGTCGGCGCTGATCTCCTCGTCGTGGGTCGCAAGATAGACCTTATAGTCGGGGTCGGCGTCGCTGTAGGGCTGCGGGGCAGGCGGTTCCAGCGGCGCTTCGCCGTCGGGCATCTCGGCCTCTTCGCCCATTTCCTGATCGGCCATCTCGTCCATCGAGACCTGGGCTTGCGAAGCGTCCTGTTGTTCTTCCTGCGACTCCTCGGGCGACCCTTCGGCTTCTTCGCCGTCGTCATCGTCGTTGCCAGTGCTGTCGGGATCCTGTTCTTCTTCGGCGCCTTCTTCGGCTTGGTCTTCCTGATCCTCGTCCACCTGGTCGGGGTCGTCGCCAATCTGGTCGCCATAGCCCAGATCCTTGATGATCTGGCGCGAGAAGCGGGCGAAATCGGCCTGACTGCTCAGGGTCTTGTCCAGATTGTCCAGCGTTACGCCGGCCTGTTCCTCGATAAAGCCGCGCCACATCTCCATGGCGTTCTTGGCCCCGGGGGGCAGTTCGCGGCCCGTGGCCAGATGGCGGATCAGATAGCCCGCTGCGGTGGCCAGCGGCACGTCTGATGCCTGTTTGACCTGATCATAGCCCTTGCGCGCCGCTTCGTTGGCGATCTTGGCGTCGATGTTGCCGGCGGTGCCGGGCATGTCGCGCGCGCCCATCGCTTCGCAGCGGGCGGTTTCCATGGCTTCGTACAGCTCGCGCGCCACCTCGCCCGAAGGCAGGTATTTCGAATGGGTCTGACCGTTGTGGTACCGCCGGTGCAGCGCCAGCGCGTCGGCGGTGCCACGGGCCAGCAGAACCTCTTGGCGGGTCATGCGGCGGGTCACTTGCGGCAGCCGCATCGCATCGCCCGACAGCCCCGACGGGTCGGCGGAATAGCTGACGTTCAGGTCGGGGTCATTGGCCATGACCTTGGTCGCTTCACCAAGCGCCTTTTTGAACGCGTCTGCGGGGTTGTCGGTGGGTTTGCTCATGACAGCTTTCGGGTCTCGGGGTGGTCCTTGGCGAAACTCTTGCAGGTTTCGCCGAGGGCTTCAAACACATCCGCGCTTTGGCGGTCGCGGCCAAAGATCATCGCCTCGACCATCGTTTCCATCAGCGGGCGCTGGTCCGCGATATAGCGGTCGATGTCAGCGCGCGGCGAAGTGCCAAGGCGCAGGGCAACGGCGCGGAATGCAGCGGCGCGGGTGGCGTCTGTTGGGTCAACCTTCAGATACAGCGACCGCGCCGCGTAATCGGAATAGCCCAGCCACAAGGCCGCGCATTGGGCGGCGGGGTAGATCGAAAGATCGCGGTTTGCCTGTGCGGCACCGACGCCGAGCACGCCAAGGGCGGCTGCGGTTGTCAGCGCCTTCAGGCTCACCCCAAGCTCACGCTGGCCGCCGATTCCGGAAGTTCCTCGTCGAACAGACGCTGATAGAACTCGGCCACGGTCTGACGCTCAAGCTCGTCGCATTTGTTCAGGAACGACAGGCGGAACGCATAGCCGATGTTGCGGAAAATCTCGGCGTTCTGGGCCCATGCGATCACGGTACGCGGGCTCATCACGGTGGACAGATCACCGTTCATGAAGGCGGTGCGCGTCAGGTCGGCGACGGTGACCATCTGTTTGACGGTCTTGCGGCCTTCGGCGGTGTTGTAGTGCGGGTTCTTCGACAGCACGATCGCGGTTTCCGCGTCGATCGACAGGTAGTTCAGCGTCGAGACCAGCGACCAGCGGTCCATCTGGCCCTGGTTGATCTGTTGCGTGCCGTGGTACAGGCCCGTGGTGTCGCCCAGACCAACGGTGTTGGCGGTGGCGAAGATGCGGAAATAGGGGTGCGGGTGGATCACCTTGTTCTGGTCCAGCAGCGTCAGCTTGCCGTCCACTTCCAGCACACGCTGGATGACGAACATCACGTCCGCGCGGCCCGCGTCGTATTCGTCGAATACGATTGCCGTGGGGTTGCGCAAGGCCCAAGGCAGGATGCCCTCTTGGAAATCAGTGACCTGTTTGCCGTCTTTCAACTTGATCGCGTCCTTGCCGATCAGGTCAATCCGGCTGATGTGGCTGTCCAGGTTGACGCGCACGGCGGGCCAGTTCAGGCGGGCGGCGACCTGTTCGATGTGGGTCGATTTGCCGGTGCCGTGATAGCCCTGGATCATCACACGGCGGTTGTGTGTGAACCCGGCCAGAATGGCCAGCGTGGTGTCGGCGTCGAATTTATACGTGCTGTCGACATCGGGCACGCGGTCCGAAGTGTCGGCAAAACCTTTGACGACCATATCGGTGTCGATGCCAAAGACATCGCGCACGGAAATCTCTTCGGTGGGTTTCGCATTAATATCCAGGTCACCGTCGGCCATCATCTGTCCTTGTCGTTGGTATCTCGCGCCGTTGCGCACCCGGCAGTTGGTGCAACATATCGAACGGAAGGGCAAGGGGGGCAGGCACCACAGCCCCGTGAAAGCGCGGGACGTGGCGTCGTTAGCGCCTGGTTCAGTCAAATCAACTGCGGGGCACTGAAATCATCGTGATCAAAAATAAGCATCTTTTTTGAAACTAACAGCCATCGGCCCCCGTACCTCTTGTCACATACGGCATGACGCCGATGACTGAAATGAACTTGGGAGATCACTATGTTTTCGACTAAAACACTCGCCACATCCGCTCTGGTCCTGAGCCTGTCTGGCTTTGGCTTTGCTGCTTCGGCCATGGACAACCCGATGGTGGGTGGTGCTGCCATGTATTCCGACAAGAACATCATTGAAAACGCTGTGAACTCGGCCGACCACACCACGCTGGTCGCCGCTGTCAAAGCTGCCGGTCTGGTCGACACACTGTCGGGCGAAGGCCCCTTTACCGTGTTCGCGCCCACCAACGAAGCGTTCGCAGCCCTGCCCGAAGGCACCGTTGACACGCTGCTGATGCCCGAAAACAAAGACATGCTGACCAAGATCCTGACCTGCCACGTGGTTGCCGCCGACGCGATGTCGGATGCGATTGCCGGTATGATCGCGGACGATGGCGGCGAGCATGACGTGCCGACCGTTGGCGGTTGCACACTGCAAGCCAAAATGGACGGTGACAACATCACCCTCACCGACGAGCGCGGCCAGGTTGCGACCGTGACCATCGCCGATGTGAAACAGTCGAACGGCGTGATCCACGTGATCGACACCGTTCTGCTGCCCGCGGAATAAGCACCACGCGCGGACGCTGAGCTCCTCCATCAGCGCCAAACGACAAACGCCCCGCTTTTGCGGGGCGTTTTGCATTTCGGGGGCCTGGTGGCCTTCAGTCCCTAAAGTCAGTCCTTGAAGTTCTTGCTGGCCTTGATCTGGTCCCACGCCCACATGACCTCTTGCAACTGCTCTTCCTGGCTGCGGTCGCCGCCGTTCATGTCGGGGTGCAGCACCTTGATCAGCAGTTTATAGGCCTTGCGCACTTCGGCCTTGGTCCAGTGGTCCTTGGCTTCCAGAATTTCCATGGCACGGCGTTCGGTGGGCGGCAGTTTTTTCCCCGCGCCACCGGCCTTGCCGGGGTTTTGCGTGGCATTGGCGCCCAGCACCTGATGCGGGTCCTCGATGCCCAGCCGCGCCCAGGCCCGCGCCTCGGGGTCGCCCATGGGCTTGGTCGCGCGCTCCCAGACCTTGTCCTTGGACATCTGCGCGTTCAGCTCGGCCTCGGTCGTGCCGTCGAAGAAGTTCCATTTCAGATTGTATTCGCGCACGTGCTGCTGGCAAAACCAGAAATAGTCGTCCAGCACATCCGGCGCCTTAGGCGCGCGGTATTTGCCGGGCTCGTCACAGCCGTCGTGGTCGCAAATGCGGGTCGAGGTTTCGGACGCCCCCGACATCCCGCGGCGTCCGCGCGGGTTCTTTTTCTTGGCGGAGGAGACGGACATATCGAAACCGAAGGGATCAGACTTGGACATTGGGACAACCTTATCGACTCTGGGCCGTTACTTTAGGATATTGGGGCGGAGATAGAAGGGGGCGCAGTTAAAAAAGTGAGCAAATTAATGCGAGTGTCAGACGAGATTGCGGAAAAGTTGAACGATGCCTTTTCTCCGCGCGAGTTAGAGGTGGTGGACGACAGCGCGTCCCATGCGGGTCATGCAAATGCCCCCGAGGCGGGGCAAAGCCATTTCAATGTGCGCATCCGTGCGGATGCCTTTGCGGGTCAAAGCCGGATTGCCCGTCACCGCGCTGTGCATTCGGCCATCGGGGCCGAGTTGATCGGGCGTATTCACGCGCTGGCGATTGACGCCGACGCGTAATTACTTGTCGCTGCGGGTGACCCCTTTCAGGCGACTGCGGTTGCTGGCGAGGTTTTGCAGCGAACTGGACATGCCCGACACTTCGGACGTTTCCTCGACGCCGTTGTCGGACAGCATATGAGTGGCCCCGGCGCGCGGTGTTTTCTGTTCGTCGGGGTCCACGTCTGGGTCTGCATCCGCATCCGGGGTCTGATCCGACGATGTGTCCGCTGTTTCGTCAACGGTGGTATCCTGGGCGACCACGTTGGTGGTGTCCGGTGTCTCGTCTTGCGGGGCGTCTTGCTTGGCGGTGTCGTGCGTTACCGGCGACGTTACAGGCGCTGCCACCACAGGTGCCGCCACGGGTGTTGGCACCACAGGTGCCGCCACCTGCACGGACGTCTCGGGCAGGGCCGTGGCGTCGCTGTCCGCTTGCTGCACTGCGCGGCGAAAGATCAGCATGTTGCGCCATTCGGTCGTCGATCCGGTCAGGCCGGACCGTTCGGTCGATGGCAGCGTGTCGGCGCGCATATATTCCCAGCCATGGCCGCCCATCTCGTTCATCAACGACTCTAGCGCGTTGGCAAAACGTGCTTCGGGGGTTTTGATTCCCTCGGCCTTCAGACCTTTGGCGGGTGCTGGAACAACTTTGTATTCATAGTGTGTCATGACCTGTGCGACCGCCCCCGTAATGTCATTGCGGAGGGGGATATACCAAGTGCCCGACAGATGTGAAAGGGCGCATCACCCTTTGCGGCGAATACCGATCTTGCGACCGGCACGATCCGGCCAGGGCAGCGCGCTTTGGGCGGTGTGCATCGCGCGCAGGTTCGCGATGATGTGATCGGGCATGGGCGCGACGCGCGGGCCGGACTGGTCGACGTGCAGCGTCAGCCCCTCGCCACTGGCGGCCAGCCAGCCGTCCTCGTGCCACAGCTCTTGATAGAGGTGAAAGCGTTTCTCGTCGAAATCAAGCAGTTGGACAGTGGAGTAAACCTGATCGCCCTCGTGCAATTCGCGCACATAGCAGATGTGGAATTCGGCCACATAGGTCGTGCAGCCGGTGGATTTCAAGTAGTCCAGACCGAACCCGAATTGCGGGTACAGATCATCGACCGAGGTGTCCATCAGCACCGAATAATAGGCCATGTTCAAATGCCCGTTATAGTCGATCCATTCGGGGCGCACGGACATCGGTTTGCTGCGGAACAACAGGTCAGAGTGGAGGGTGGAATTGGTCATGGTTTGCCTTCATGTCACTTGGGTTGACCCAAGGTGAGGGCCGCGGGTGCGAAGGTAAAGCGCGACGTGGCGGCGCGCCCGTTTGGGGCGCGCGCGGGATTTGGATATTTTTAGCCAAAAGAAGGGGGGATCAGCCCTTGAGCTTTTGCGCGACCAGCTGGTTCACCGTCTTGGGGTTGGCCTTGCCACCGGTGGCTTTCATCACCTGACCGACGAACCAGCCTGCCAGTTTCGGGTTTTCCTGCGCCTTGGCGACCTGATCGGGGTTGGCGGCGATGATTTCGTCCACCGCGGCCTCGATGGCGCCGGTGTCGGTGACTTGGGTCATGCCTTCGGTCTCGACAATCTCGGCGGGGTCGCGGCCGGTGGTATAGGTGATTTCAAACACATCCTTGGCGATCTTGCCGCTGATCGCGTCCGAGGCGATCAGATCGACGATCCCGCCCAGTTGCGCGGGCGTCACCGGGCTTGCGTCGATGTCCTTGTCGTCTTTTTTCAGGCGGCCAAACAGTTCGTTGATGACCCAGTTCGCGGCCATCTTGCCGTCGCGGCCTGCGGCCACGGCTTCGAAATAGCCGGCGCTGTCCAGATCGGCGGTCAGCACGGAGGCGTCATAGTCGGTCAGGCCGAAGTCCCCGATAAAGCGGGCTTTTTTGGCGTCGGGCAGTTCGGGCAGGGAGGATTTGATCTGGTCAACCCAGTCTTGTTCAATCTCAAGCGGCAGCAAGTCGGGGTCGGGGAAATAGCGATAATCATGCGCTTCTTCCTTGGACCGCTGGGTGCGGGTCTCGCCCTTGACGGGGTCAAAGCCGCGCGTTTCCTGATCGACTTCGCCGCCGGCCTCAAGGATGGCGATCTGGCGCCGTGCTTCGACCTCGATGGCCTGCTGGATAAAGCGGGTCGAGTTCATGTTCTTGATTTCGCAGCGCGTGCCCAGATGGCCGAAATCGCCGGACTCGCGGTAGCGTTCATAGTCACCGGGGCGGCAGACCGACACGTTGACATCGGCGCGCAGGTTGCCGTTTTGCATGTCGCCGTCGCAGGTGCCCAGATAGCGCATGATCTGGCGCAGTTTCAGGATATAGGCGGCGGCCTCTTCGGCGCTGCGGATGTCGGGGCGGCTGACGATTTCCATCAGGCAGACACCGGCGCGGTTCAGATCGACAAAGGACATATCGGGGTCCATGTCGTGAATAGACTTGCCCGCGTCCTGTTCCATGTGGATGCGTTCCACGCGCACCGGGCGCGCGGTGCCGTCGCCCAGTTCCACCAGCACTTCGCCTTCGCCCACGATGGGGTGATACAACTGGCTGATCTGATAGCCCGCAGGCTGGTCGGGATAGAAGTAGTTCTTGCGGTCAAAGGCCGATTTCAGGTGAATTTCGGCGTTCAGGCCCAGACCCGTGCGCACGGCCTGTTCGATGCAATATTCGTTGATGACGGGTAACATGCCGGGCATCGCGGCGTCGATGAAGGCGACGTTCGAATTCGGCTCGGCGCCGAATTGGGTCGACGCGCCCGAGAACAGCTTGGCGTTGGATGCGACCTGTGCGTGGACTTCCATCCCGATCACCAGTTCCCAATCGTGTTTGGCACCGGCAATCACGCGGGGTTTCGGCAGGTCGTAGGACAGGTCAAGCATGGTCTCACCAAAGGCTGTGGGGCATTGCAGGCTGGTGTAGTCCAGCACCCGCTGTGCTGCAAGAGGGTGCGGCACCGCGCAGGCTATGCAGGACGCAGCATCTGGGATACTGGTGGCCCATGGTTGTAGTTGTTGGTCAGGACATTCCGCCCGGTCGGTTGATTGCGGATTATGCCGAACGTTCGGGGCATTTCACGGACTGCTACAGTTGCGTGGTGTCAGGGCAAGTGACGCTGGCCGACTATGTGGCCGCTTTCTATACTTCACCGCTGTTTCGCGCCGAACGGTTTGTGCTGCGTGTTGCCGCGCGCGCCCCGTCGACCGATGCCCAAGCGCGGGCGGTCGCGGATGGCCAGTCCGAGCAGTTCGCCATCTGGACCGTCGAGATGCGGCGCGAGACCGAGTTGATGATGGCCGAACGGTCGGGCCGCACGAAATCCTGGTTCATGGTGTCGGGGCAGGGCAGCGATACGCAATTGCTGTTCGGGACGGTTGTGGTGCCGGTCCGGTCGAAATCCGGCGATCTGGTGCTGGGTCCGGTGTTCGACACCCTGAAAGGCGCCCATACGATCTATGCGCGCGCGCTGCTGGCGGCGGCCGCCCGACGGGTGCTGCGTTAAGCCGGCTCCAGCTGCGCGCCGCGGTCGGTGAACACCACGCGTTTGCCCTGTGACAGCTCGCGGCGGAACATATCGCACAGGATGCGGTGGGCATCGGCGGCCCCTGCGGCGGCGAACCGGTCGGGGCAACGCACCCGCAGATTGTTGTCAAACCCGCGTGCGGCATGGGCCCAGATCATCGGGTGCAACTCGGTCAGGTGCTGGCGGATGATCCATTTGGCGCAATCGGCGATCTGGCCGCGCACAAAGGCGACATCGTCCGAAGCATCAAGCGTCATGCCCATGGTGTTGGCGCAATAGGCCGCCAACAGGTTGACCGTGTGCTGGTCGGTGCGGCGGGTCAGGATGTCGTGCAGCCCTTCGATGAAGAATGCGATGTCAAGCTGGCTGCACGCTGCGTCATCCAGTGCGATGGCGTCCAGCATGACCCAGGTGTAGCCGCCGGCGCCCCAGACGGCCTGGCTGCGGCTGGCCATGCGGCGGGCCTGTACTTCCAGATCCTGCACCGACCCGTGCCAGCGCGGCAGCAGATGGGTGCCCATGTTGCGATAGGCGCGCGCGTTCAGCGGGTCCATGTCGATCAGTGCCTCGTAGGCGGCGATCAGACGGTTGGTGTCGGTGGGCAGGCCACTGCGCACGGCGCATTGGGCGGCGGCCAACAGCGGCGAGGGCTGGTTGAGGATGGAAAAGCCGTCGAGGATGTCGCGGGCGCGGTCGAAATGCGCCTCGAAGGCCTCGAGGTTGCGCTGGGGCACCTCGACCGCCAAGCCGGTGCCGCGCCAGGCCCAGCCAATATCGATATGCGCCATGGCGACCACGCAGGCGACTGCATAGTCGTCCGGGGCCTCGGCCAGCACTTCTTCCAGCGCGATGATCCCGTCCAGCAGCGGCGCATCCTTGGCGGGGCGACCAGACAGCAGGGCGTGTTCTGCTGCATGGACCACGTCGGCACGCGCGCCAAAGGCGATCAGGTCCGCCACGGGCATCCCGCCGGGGGTGCGGGTGCCTTTTGCCTCGGCTGCGCGGATCGCTTTGGACACGCCGGACCAATCTTCCTGACGGGCAAGACGTTGGCCGCTGTTCTGATACAGGTCACAGGCGCGGTCTTCGCCGGTGGGATCGGGGCTGGGAATGCTCAGGGCCGGGGCAAGGACGGGATCGACCGTGCGCGGTGGACGCGCGGTCAATCCCTTGGGGTCGACAACACCGTCAAACGCCAGGTGCGAGGAAGACCGGCGCGCCGCATCGCGGAGCTTTGTGAACAGGCTGGCCACTTTGAACTTCGATCGCATCACATGTACTCGTTATTTTGATTGTCTGGTGCCAATCTGAGCCTGGTTTGAGGCGCAATCGTGGCGGAGGTGCGGAGCTTTGACGCTGATTGAGCGACGACAGGTGTGGCGCGCGCCATATTTCCCGCTCTAGGGGAAGTTTTTTACATTTACTTGAAATTTTGCCGAAAATCGCACCGACACCTTCGGCCAGATCTCACCCTCCCTGAACCGTGACCGGCGAATTTTTGCGTCACCGAATCGTGGCGACATTGGTCAATCTGGCAACAATATGTCGTGTTTTCGCGGCTCTGTTGCCGTGGCGGGCACAGTGGGGCGGTCCGGGCGTGCTGTGATCGCTTGATTTGACGCAAAGCTGTTGCGCATAGTGCTGCGATGAAACGGATGTTGATGGCAATTGTGGTGACGATTTGGGGCGCGTCGGCGGTGACCGCGGCGCTGGCCGACCTGTCGCAAATGCCACGCCCGCCTGCGCGGGATGGCGATGTGCCGCGCACCCGTTGGACCCATCAGCCCAATCACATGTTGTGGAACCGTGCGGCGCTGTCCGCGCTGAAGACACACGGTGCGCCGCTGGTTCAGACCGTGCCGCGCGATATTGAAACCTGGTGCCCGAACTACCCGCATGCCCGCACCCGCGACCGGCGCGCGTTCTGGTTGGGGTTTCTGTCGGCGCTGGCCAAACACGAAAGCACCTATAAACCGCAGGCCGTGGGGGGGGGCGGGCGGTGGTACGGGTTGCTGCAAATCCTGCCGTCGACCGCGCGGGGATACAAATGCAACGCAGGCACGGGGCCGGACCTGATGAAAGGGGCGGCCAACCTGTCGTGCGCGGTGCGCATTCTGGCGGTGACCGTACCGCGCGACGGGGTGGTCTACGGGCGTGACAGCAAATGGCGCGGTGTGGCCGCCGACTGGGGGCCGATGCGCAGCGCCGCCAAAAGGCGCGACATCGCGGGATGGACCCGCAAACAGCCTTATTGCGCGCTGCCCAATGCGATCCGGCCCAAGATGCGGCCCAAGCGCAAAAGCTAACCGATCAGCCGGAAATGATGCCGCGCAACGGGGATGCCGCGATCGTTCAGCGCGGCCTCGAAGGCGCGGGACGGGGGCACCACATCCAGCGGCAGCCGTATGTTCGCGCCTGTGTGCAGGATCAGGGTCGCCTTGACCGACATATCCAGACGCGTGTCCAGCCGCACGGTCTTGATGGCACTCAAGGGCGCGCTGCCGGTGCGTTTGCCGGATTGCCAGTCCACAGCGGCGTCGGACAGCCGCAGCGATGACACCCGCGCCACCGCCAGATCATACAGCGCGGGCAGGGTGGCCAGCGCCCCCAGCCACACCACCCAGACCGAGGCATCCAGAAACACCATCGCCAGCGCCAGCAGCGCCCAGATCACCACAACCGTCACTGCGGTCGACGCGCGGCGGCCGTTGCGTTCAAAGACATAATCGCTCACGTCAGGCGAAAGGCGCGCTTGATTTCGTCCAGCGCCTCGATCTGGCGTTTGCTCAGCCCGCTGTCCGAGGCCTGGGCCGTGGCTTGCAGAACCGTCATCAGCGTTGGAAAGGATGCGCCGCCGTCCAGCTTGTAAAGCCGCCGCGCCAGACGGGTGACAGCGGCCTGCGCGCTGCCGCAGGTCTGGACGAACCAATGGCCCAGCACCGCGATTTCCTGTGCGGCTTCGGCATCCTGCGCGATCCCGTGTGTGCGCAATTGCAGGTTCAGCGCGGCACGCGTGTCGCGCGTGGGCAGGTCGTCCAGCTCCAGAAAGGCCGTGGCCAGTGCCCCCAGCGCCAGATTGGGATCGTCGATGCTGTCGACGGGGTGGACGTTGGTGCGCCGCTTGAACCCGAACCGGCGGGCGGCCGCGCGGGCGTCGCTGGCCATGTCGATGACTTCGGCCACCATGTCCGACCCGCGCCGCACCCGCAGTAGGAAGAAATAGACGCCCATGCCCACGGCGATCAGACCCAAAAGTATCGGCATCTTAGCGCCCCCCTGTCACATCCAGAAACGCGCCGGTGATATAGCTGGCGTCGTCCGACATTAAATACAGCACCGAGGTTGCCACCTCTTGCGCACTGCCCGCACGGCGCATCGGCGTCATCGGGCCCAGCTGTTCGACACGCTTCGCCGCACCGGCCTTGCCGTGAATGTCGGTTTCGATAATGCCGGGGCGCACCGCGTTGACGCGAATGCCATTGGGGGCGACCTCGTCCGACAGGCCCTTGGTAAAGGTGTCGATGGCCCCTTTGGTCGCGGCATAGTCCACGAACTGCCCGCCCGAGCCCAAACGCGCCGCGGCAGAAGAGATGTTGACGATGCTGCCACCGTCGCCCTGCGCTTCCATCCGTTGCACGGCGCCCTTGGCCACCAGCATCGCGCCGATCACGTTGACCGCAAAGATGCGGGTCAGGCGCGCGTGGTCCATGTCGGTCAGCCGCGCGATGGTGTCGATCGCGCCCGCGTTGTTGATCAGCGCGTCGATGCGGCCAAACTCGGCGTCCAGCGTGGCATAAAGGCGGTCGATGGCGTCGGGTTCGGCCACATCGGCCTGCACCAGCACCACACGCGCCCCGGCGGCCTCGGCGCGCAGCTTGACGGCGTCGGCCCCGGCGGCATCGCTGCGATAGCTTAGCAACAGGTCATAGCCGCGTTCGGCGGCAAGTTCGGCACAGGCAGCGCCAATGCCAGCCGAGGCACCGGTGATCAGACAGACGGGACGGGGATTGGTCATGACAGGCCTCAGGCGTTGCGGATGCGGGTGATCATCTCGGTGGTGTCACGGCTAAGGTTGGGGGTGGAGGCGATGCGGTCCAGCTCCTTGGCCATCAGCGACTGGCGGATCTGGTCGTAGCGCCGCCACGTCTGGAAGGCCGAACACATCCGCGCGGTGGTCTGCGGGTTGACCGGATCAAGCTTGATCAACCAATCCGCCAGCAGCGCATAGCCCGATCCGTCAGCGGCATGAAAGCCCGCGTGGTGCTGCGCCAAAGCGCCCAGCGTGGCGCGGAAGCGGTTGGGGTTCTTCCAGTTGAAATCGCGGTGACGGGTCAGCGCATTGGCCGTGTCGGCGGCATCGTCGGGTTTGGCCTCGCCCACTTGCAGGGCGAACCATTTGTCCATGACCAGACGGTCGTCTTTCCACTGTGCTTCGAAATCGGCCAATGCGGCATCGCCACGGCCCGCACGGATCAGGTTTGCGAGCGCGGCCAGTTGCTGCGTCATGTTGGTGGCACTGTCGTATTGCGCCTGCGCCGCATCACCGCCGTCCAGACGGGTCAGCAGCGACAGTGCCGCATTGCCAAGCGCGCGTTTGCCCGATTGTTCGGCATCGGGCGCATAGGGTTCTGTCACCTGATTGTCGGCATAAAGCGCTGGAAGATCGTCCTTGAGCGTCTGCGCCAGCGCCTGTTTCATCGCCTGCACAGCGTCGTAGATCGCCTGCGGATCGGGCGTGTTGCCGTTCCGGTGCAGCGCGGCGGCCAGTTCCGATTGCCCCGGCAGGCCCAGCATCAGCGCGCGGTATGCCGGATCAAGCTGGTCGTCGCGCAGCACGGTTGCGATCCCTTGCAGGTAATCCGTATCGGGGCTCGTGCCTTTGGTGATGGTCGCCAGCAGTGACGCCAGTGCCAGCGCACGCGCCGATTCCCAGCGGTTGAACGGGTCGGTGTCATGAGCCAGAAGGGCGGCGTGATCGGCGGCAAACTCCAGCACCACGGGCGCGGAGAAGTTGCGCAGGATGGATGCGGTGGGCTTTTCGTCATGCCCCGCAAAGGCAAAGCTTTGCGTGCCTTCGGTCACTTCCAGAACCTGCGTTTCCATCACCTCGTTGCCGTTCGCGTCCAGCAGGCCCACGGCCACCGGTATCACCAGCGGTTGGGGATCGGGCGTGGCGGCGCTGGGCGGGGTGTGCTGGGTGAAGGTCAGCGTGTAGGTCGCGTTCTTGTAGTCTTCGGTCACGCTCAGATGTGGGGTGCCGGCCTGTGAATACCAGCGTTTGAACTGGGACAGATCGCGCCCCGTGGCATCCTCGAAGACCTGCAACCAGTCCTCGATGGTGCAGGCCTGTCCGTCGTGGCGGTCAAAGTACATATTCAGCGCGTTCTTGTACGAATCCGGCCCCACCAGCGTGCGCAGCATGCCGATCACTTCGGCGCCTTTTTCGTAAACGGTGGCGGTGTAAAAGTTGTTGATCTCTTGAAAGCTTTCGGGCCGCACCGGATGGGCCAGCGGCCCCTGATCCTCGGGGAATTGCCGTGCGCGCAGGTCGATCACGTCACCGATGCGTTTCACCGGCGCGCTGCGCATGTCGGATGTGAACTGGCTGTCGCGGTAGACGGTCAGCCCTTCTTTCAGGCACAACTGGAACCAGTCGCGGCAGGTGATGCGGTTGCCGGTCCAGTTGTGGAAATACTCGTGCGCGATGATCGCTTCGATCCGCTCGAAGTTCATGTCCGTCGATGTCTCGGGCGAGGCCAGAACCGCCGAGGCGTTGAAGATGTTCAGCCCCTTGTTTTCCATCGCGCCCATGTTGAAATCATCGACAGCGACGATGTTGAACACTTCCAGATCATAGGCGCGCCCGTAAACCTGTTCGTCCCATGTCATGCTGTCTTTCAGCGCCTGCATCCCAAAGGCGCATTTGCCCTCGTCGCCGGGGCGCACGTACAGCGCCAGATCAACCTTGCGGCCTTCCATGGTGGTGAACGTATCACGATGCGCCACCAGATCGCCCGCGACCAGCGCGAACAGATAGGCAGGCTTGCGCCAGGGATCGTGCCATTCGGCCCAGCCGTCGCCCGAAGACACAAGGTTGCCGTTTGACAGCAGCACCGGATGCGGGCCGTTGATACGCACGGTAAAGGTGCTCATGACATCGGGGCGGTCGGGGTAATAGGTGATCTTGCGAAAGCCCTGCGCCTCGCATTGGGTGCAGAACATGCCGCCCGACTGGTACAGCCCTTCCAGCGCGGTGTTGGCGGCGGGGTCGATCTGCACATGGCTTTCCCACGTGAACGGGATCGACGGCACATCGCAGGTCAGACCCTCGGGGGTGACCTTGGGGGTCACAGGCTCGCCGTCGATCTTTGCGCCCAGCAGGGTCAGATCCTCGCCATGCAAGAAGAACGTGCGGTCGGTGGCGTCCGGTTTGGGACTGAACCGGATGCGCGCGCGCACATGGGTGGCCGAAGGGGCCAGATCGAACGTCAGGTGCACCTCGTCCACGTCAAAGCCAAAGGGCGTGTAGTCGGCAAGGTATATGGTTTGGGGGGCGGCATCGCGCATGGGCTGTCCTGTCGTCGGTCTGATATGGAACAAAGCGTAGGTGCGGACGTTATTCCCATGACGCTGGGGCGGCAACCCGCCCTTTCAGCCATGCGAGAGGATTTCATAATGTCTGCATCTGACACAAATATCGATAAACAAACCAAACGCCACAAGCCGTCGCTGGTGGGCATCGGCGCTGCCGTGGCGCTGGCCGTCCTTGCCGGAGTGATTTACGTCTTCGGGGGTTTTGGGACCGACGAAGATCAGGCCACCAGCAGTGAACCTGTGGCCACGCAAGCCGTGACAGAGTAACGATCACCTAGCATTTTCGGTTTACGCGCGCGAAACCGGCTACAGCCTTTGGGCTCTGGCCGGTTTTGTCGTGTTTGGTCGCAGTATTTTCAGGACGCAAATCGACCCAACGATAAACTGGTAAAGATATATGACCAATCGGTCCGTCAGAGGTTTACGGCGACAAGGTTTCAACTTAACTTTAGCGCCAACACAGTAGAATACGGAGTTTGTCATGACCAATTATGTGGATCGCAGCGGCCTGAGCGTTGCCCCCGAACTGGCCGCTTTTGTCGAAGATCGCGCCCTGCCGGGCACCGGCGTTGATGCCAGCACGTTCTGGGCAGGCTTTGCCGGGATCGTGGCCGACCTTGGTCCCAAGACACGCGAGATGCTGGCCAAACGCGAAGAGATTCAGGCGCAGATCGACGCATGGCATGTGGACCACCGTGGCCAGCCGCATGATGCCGAAAGCTATACCGCGTTCCTGCGCGAAATCGGCTATCTGGTGGCTGAGGGCGCACCGTTCAAGATCGACACCGCTGGCGTGGACCCCGAGATTGCCAATATTCCCGGCCCGCAGCTGGTCGTGCCGATCACCAACGCCCGCTTCGCGCTGAACGCGGCCAATGCGCGCTGGGGCAGCTTGTATGATGCGCTGTACGGCACCGACGCGCTGGGCGATTTGCCTGCGGGCAAGGGGTACGACCCCAAACGCGGTGCGCGGGTGATCGACTGGGCCAAGGGATTTCTGGACAAGGCAGCGCCGCTTGCTGCTGGCAACTGGACGTCGGTCACTGGCGTGACTGTCGAAAACGGTGTGCTGGCGCTGGCCACCGCAGATGGCAGCGCGGAACTGGCCACAGCGGACGCCTTCGTGGGCTTTGGCGGTGATGCGGATGCACCCGATTTCTTGCTGCTGCGCAACAACGGTCTGCACATCCAGATCATGCTGGACCGTGGCACCGACATCGGCGGCAGTGACCCTGCGGGCATCTCCGATGTGCGGCTGGAATCGGCCATGTCCACGATCATGGACTGCGAAGACAGCGTCGCGGCGGTGGACGCCGAAGACAAGGTTGTGGCCTATGGGAACTGGCTGGGCCTGATGACCGGCGATCTGCAAGAGACCTTTGATAAGGGCGGCCAGCAGATGACCCGCAAGATGGCGGATGACATCGCATATACCGCAGCCGACGGCAGCGCGGGCACGCTGAAAGGCCGGTCGCTGATGCTGGTGCGCAACGTCGGCCATCTGATGACGAACCCCGCGATTCTGGACGCCGAAGGCCGCGAGATCAGCGAAGGGTTGATGGACGCGATGATCACCACGATGATTGCGATGCACGATCTGAAAAAGTCGAACGGCCTGCGCAATTCGGTGGCCGGATCGGTCTATGTGGTCAAACCCAAGATGCACGGACCGGAAGAGGTCGCACTTGCCGACGAGATTTTCACCCGCGTCGAAAAGGTGCTGGGCCTGCCTGCGAACACCGTCAAACTGGGGATCATGGACGAGGAACGCCGCACTTCGGTGAACCTGGCCGAATGCATCCGCGCCGCGAAATCGCGGGTGGCTTTCATCAACACCGGCTTCCTGGACCGGACCGGCGACGAGATCCACACCTCGATGGAGGCGGGGCCGATGGTGCCCAAGGGCGAGATGAAGTCCGCCGCCTGGATTGCGTCTTATGAAGACCGCAATGTCGATATCGGTCTGGCCTGCGGTTTGCAGGGCCGCGCGCAGATCGGCAAGGGGATGTGGGCCATGCCCGACCTGATGGCCGATATGCTGAAAGCCAAGATCGGCCATCCGAAATCCGGGGCCAACTGCGCCTGGGTGCCGTCGCCCACCGCCGCCACGCTGCACGCGACACATTACCACGACGTTGACGTGCTGGCCCGTCAGGACGAGATCAAGGCAGGCGGGGCGCGCGGCACGCTGGAAGATCTGCTGACCATTCCGGTGATGGACGGGCGCAACCTGAGCGACGCCGAGATTGCGCAAGAGATCGAGAACAACGCGCAAGGCATCCTGGGCTACGTGGTGCGCTGGGTCGATCAGGGCGTGGGCTGTTCCAAGGTGCCTGACATTCACGACGTGGGCCTGATGGAAGACCGCGCGACCTGCCGCATCTCGGCGCAGGCGCTGGCCAACTGGCTGCATCACGGGGTGATCTCTGAGGATCAGGTGATGGCGGGCCTGCGCAAGATGGCCGCTGTCGTGGACAAGCAGAACGCGGGCGATGCGTCCTATACGCCGATGGCTCCGGGGTTTGACGGCGTGGCTTTCGCCGCTGCCTGTGATCTGGTGCTGAAAGGGCGGGTGCAACCGTCGGGCTATACCGAGCCTGTGTTGCACGCGCGGCGGCTTGAGCTGAAGGCGCAAGGCTGAGGCCCGGGGCCGAGGCTGATCGGGCAGGGGGCTGTCTGCCTCCGTGCAAGGCGGCGCTCTCCCGAGGATTTGTTGAACCACAAAAGGAGAAGCGGATGTCAGTGACGTTGAACCAAGCGCGCAAGATTGTTCGGAAGGCGATCAGCACGGGGCGCGAGATGGAGCTGAAGCCGCTTTCGGTGGTGGTGCTGGATGCGGGCGGCCATGTTGTCGCCTTTGAACGCAGCGATGGCGCATCGCCGGGACGGTTCGGGATTGCCCATGGCAAGGCTTACGGCGCGGTGATGCTGGGCATGTCCGGCACGGCGCAGATGAAACGGGCCGAAGATCAGGCCTATTTCATGGCGGCGGTGAACGGGGTGTTCGGCGGGCAGGTGGTGCCGGTGCCGGGCGGCGTGCTGCTGCGCAACAAGGCGGGCAAGGTCGTGGGCGCGGTTGGCGTGACCGGGGACACATCGGACAACGATGCGATTGCGGCGATGGCGGGCGTTGAAGCTGCCGCTTTGATGGGCGAAATCTAGGATCAGGCTGCGGGACGGCGCGTCAGGCTGGGCAATTGGTTTGGCCTGCGGTATACGATTTTGCATGAACGACGAGAGCAAGTGAGGCCCTATGGCACGTCCGGTTGTCGGAATTATCAGCAACGCGCATGTGATCGGTGACGATTACAAGGTGCACGCCGGTGGCATGATGAACACCTCGGCCATTGCCGAAGTGTCCGGCGCGATCCCGCTTTTGGTGGCGGCAGATCCTGCATTGAACACCGCAGAAGAGTTGATGGAGGTCTGCGACGGGTTTTTGTTCACCGGCGGCCGACCCAACGTGCACCCCGAGGAATACGGCGAGGAAGCGACCGAAGCGCACGGCGATTTCGACCGCGCGCGCGACGCGGTGACGCTGCCGTTGATTCGGGCCTGCGTCGAACGGGGGCAGCCGTTTTTCGGCGTTTGCCGCGGCTTTCAAGAGGTGAACGTGGCGATGGGCGGCAGCCTGTACCCCGAGATCCGCGACCTGCCGGGGCGCACAAATCACCGGATGCCCCCCGACGGGACGCTGGAAGAGAAATTTGCCCTGCGGCACGAGGTCAACTTTACCGACGGTGGGCCGTTCCACCGTCTGCTGGGCAAACAAGCCGTGATGACCAACACCCTGCACGGGCAGGGGATCAAGGCGGCGGGCAACCGTGTCGTGATCGACGGCTATGCCCCCGATGGCACGCCCGAAGCGATCTATATCGACGGCGCGCCCGGTTTTACCATGTCGGTGCAGTGGCACCCCGAATACAACGCGGGCATGGACCCGGTGTCCAAGGTGCTGTTCGGTGCCTTTGGTGATGCCTTGCGCGACTGGTCCGCGGGCAAGGCGCGTCCGGCGTTGAAGACCGCGTAACCTTTTGACCTGTCAGGCTGCCGCGCTGGCTTGCGGCACCGTCCACGTGCCCGCCCGCAACGCGCGGTGCAACGACGTGTGCGGCCAGTGGCGCGGATCTGTGACCAGCCCCAACTGCACCGGCGCGGCGTAGATCAGGTGACGGTGCGCGGCAATGTCTTCCAGATCGGTCAACCGGTGCGCCCAGAAGCGGCGTTGCCATATCCCCTTGTCGCCGCTGCGCACCGCTGCCGGATGGCGGTGGGCCGGTGCGGGCAGGCCGCGCGAAAATTGCGCTTTCAACAAGCCCCAGCGGCGCGACACATCCGCGTCGCCCGCAGGCAAGGTCCAGATGGTGTGGATCGCATTGGGCAGCACCACGATGTCGTCGATCTGAAAAGGATAGGCGGTCAGGGCCGTGCGCGTGGCATTGCGCAGGCGGTTCATTTCACGCAGCAGCAGGTCGGACCGCCTGTCCTGTAGGCGAACGGTGCAGAAAAATGTGCTGTCGGTGGCCAATGGGCAAGGGATCTGGGGCATGGCACAAACCTAAAGGGCACGGGGTTAACGATGGGTGAATCCCAACCGTGATGTCCCTTGGCGGATCGTGCGCAATGCACCACAGCGGATGGATGGCTGCCCCAAGGGCGTCGCGCATGAAAGATGCGCGTTTGCCGCATTTCCTTTGCGTTTATTGCTCTGCGCCGCAGCGTAGATGCTTGTATCTGGGGACGTCGCAGGCTAGTCACGATGTCGTTAACCGCCGTCAGGGCGGCGGATATGGAATCAAACGGGGGGTGCGCGGTGAAAATCGGAACACCAAAGGAAATACTGAGCGGCGAACGCCGTGTGGCAATGACGCCCGACAGTGCGCTGATGCTGCAAAAGCTTGGGCACGAGTGCATTATCGAAACCGGCGCCGGCGCCGAGGCCGGCTTTGCCGACGCCGACTATAAAGCCGCAGGGGTCGAGATTGCCAAAACCGCAGCCGCCCTTTGGAAAGCAGCGGATGTCGTGGCCAAAGTGCGCGCGCCCGAAGAGGTCGAGGTGAAACGTCTGCGCGATGGCCAGACGCTGATTTCGCTGATCAACCCCGGTGCCAACGCAGACCTGCTTGAAACCGCGGCCAAAAAGGGCAGCACCGTTATTGCGATGGACATGGTGCCGCGCATCAGCCGTGCGCAAAAGATGGACGTGTTGTCGTCGATGGCCAACATCGCGGGCTACCGCGCGGTGATCGAGGCGGGCAACAACTTTGGCCGTTTCTTCACCGGCCAGATCACGGCGGCGGGCAAGGTGCCCCCGGCCAAGGTTCTGGTTGTGGGCGCGGGTGTCGCCGGTCTGGCGGCTGTGGGCACATCCACATCGCTGGGTGCGATCACCTATGCATTCGACGTGCGCCCCGAAGTGGCCGAACAGATCGAATCCATGGGCGCCGAATTCGTCTATCTGGACTTTGAGGAAGAACAGCAGGACGGCTCGGCCTCGGGCGGTTACGCTTCGGTCTCCAGCCCCGAATTCCGCGAGGCGCAGCTGGCCAAATTCCGCGAGCTGGCCCCTGAAATGGACATCGTCATCACCACGGCGCTGATCCCCAACCGCGAAGCGCCCGAACTGTGGACCGAAGACATGGTGAAATCCATGAAATCGGGCTCGGTCATCGTCGACCTGGCGGCCGAGCGTGGCGGCAACTGCAAGCTGACCGTCAAGGACGAAAAGATCGTCACGGAAAATGGCGTGACCATCATCGGTTACACCGATTTCCCCAGCCGGATGGCGACACAGGCGTCGACCCTGTTTGCGACCAACATCCGCCACATGATGACCGACCTCACGCCGGACAAAGACGGCGTGATCAACCACAACATGGAAGACGACGTGATCCGCGGCGCAACCGTGACCCACGCCAAGGAAGTCACCTTCCCACCACCGCCGCCCAAAGTGGCCGCCATCGCGGCTGCCCCGAAAAAGGAAGCGGCCAAGGAACTGACACCTGCCGAAAAACGCGAGGCCGAAGTGGCCGCGTTCAAGGCGCAGACCAAAAGCCAGGTGACCCTGCTGGTCGTCGGGGCTGTGTTGCTGCTGGCCGTGGGCCTTGTGGCACCTGCCAGCTTCATGCAGCACTTTATCGTGTTCGTCCTGTCGGTTTTCGTGGGCTTCCAGGTGATCTGGGGCGTGGCGCACAGCCTGCACACGCCGTTGATGGCGGTGACCAACGCGATTTCGTCGATCATCATTCTGGGCGCCTTGGTGCAGATCGGGTCGGGGTCTTTCCTGGTCGTCGTTCTGGCAGCGGTTTCGGTCTTTATGACCGGGATCAACATCTTCGGCGGCTTCCTTGTGACACGGCGTATGCTCGCCATGTTCCAGAAATCTTAAAGGGGCTTAGACAATGGATTTTGGATTTACGACAGCGGCCTATGTGGTCGCAGCCATCCTCTTCATCCTCAGCCTTGGCGGTTTGTCGGGACAGGAAAGCGCCAAGCGCGCGGTGTGGTACGGCATTGCCGGTATGGCGTTGGCGGTCTTTGCCACGCTGATCGGACCGGGGGCGGGCTATTGGCTGTTGTCCCTCGTGCTGATCGCGGCGGGCGGGGCCATCGGGTATCAGCTGGCGACCAAGGTGCAGATGACGCAGATGCCCGAACTGGTGGCTGCCATGCACTCGCTGGTCGGCCTGGCGGCGGTGTTCGTCGGCTTTGTGGCGCACTTCGAGATTGGCAACGTGGCGGCGGCTATCGCTGACGGCACGGTCAAGGAGCTGGGCACCTTCGGGCAGCTTATCGCCAAGAAAGAAGCGGTCGAGATCAACATTCTGCAGGTCGAGCTGTTCTTGGGCATCTTCATCGGTGCGGTGACCTTCACCGGATCGGTCATTGCCTACGGCAAGCTGGCGGGCCGGGTGAATTCGGCAGCAACCAAGCTGCCCGGCGGTCACGTTCTGAACGCTTCGGCGGCGGGGCTCTCGCTGATCTGCCTGATCTGGTACGTCAACACGGGCGGTTTCCTGCCCCTGATCCTGATGACGCTGGCGGCGCTGTTCATCGGCTATCACCTGATCATGGGCATCGGCGGTGCAGACATGCCGGTGGTTGTGTCGATGCTGAACAGCTATTCCGGCTGGGCGGCGGCGGCCATCGGCTTCAGCCTGGGCAACGACCTTCTGATCGTGGTCGGCGCGCTGGTGGGGTCGTCCGGTGCGATCCTGTCCTACATCATGTGCAAGGCGATGAACCGGTCGTTCGTCAGCGTGATCCTGGGCGGCTTTGGCGGCACATCAGGGCCACAGATGGAGGTCGAGGGCGAACAGGTCGCGATCGAGGCGGACGGCGTTGCCGCAGCCCTGAACGAAGCCGACAGTATCGTCATCATCCCCGGCTACGGCATGGCGGTGGCGCAGGCGCAGCAGGGCGTGGCCGAGCTGACGCGCAAGCTGCGTGCGGCGGGCAAGACCGTGCGCTTTGCCATTCACCCCGTTGCGGGGCGTCTGCCGGGGCACATGAACGTGCTGTTGGCCGAGGCCAAGGTGCCCTATGACATCGTGCTGGAAATGGACGAGATCAACGACGACTTCCCCGATACGGACGTCGCCATCGTGATCGGGTCGAATGACATCGTGAACCCAGCAGCGCAGGACGATCCCAACAGCCCCATCGCCGGTATGCCGGTTCTGGAATGCTGGAAGGCCAAGCAGGTGTTCGTCAGCAAACGTGGTCAGGGCACCGGTTATTCGGGCATCGAGAACCCGCTGTTCTTCAAGGAAAACACGCGCATGTTCTACGGTGATGCCAAGGCGTCGATCGACAAACTGCTGCCGATGATCGACTGAACCTTTTGATAAACAACGCGAAAAGGCAGGCCCATGTTGGCCTGCCTTTTTGTTTTTGGGGTAGGCGTGTCAGAGGCGGTATACATATGTATTCCGTAGTGCTTTGATATTGCTACATTTTTCTGTATCTTTTTGACCAGTCGCCCGCTATGTCTGTCGGCCAGTAGCACAGACAGGGCCAGACCATGCCGCCAATGAACGACCATCCCCTGCGCCACCGCCTGACGTCGGAACTGCACGCGCGGCCCTTTTCGGTGCTGACTGCGCCGGCGATGGCGGCCTATATGGCGATCAAGCACAGCTCCGATGACCTCGCGCGCGCGGATGCCCATGGCCGGTTGACCGCATTGCTGGACCACTACGGCGCGCCGCGTCCCGATGCGGGGGCGACGCATTATTTTGGGGCGATGGGCAAATATACGATCAAATGGGAACAGCACACCGAATTTGTCACCTACACCGTGTTCCAGACGGGCCTGAGCGACCGCGCCTTTGATCCGGCCGAGTTCGAGGTGTTCCCGCGCCACTGGCTGGGCGACATGGCGGGGGTCTGCATGACGTCGGCGTTGATCCGCATCATGCCGCGCCCTGCGGAGGACGCGCGAATATTGCCGCAACTGGACACCTGGCTGGTGGCCGAAAGCACCGCGGTGGCAGATGTGCTGGATGGCTCGGCGGTGATCGCGTCAGATTTTCGCATTGATCCGGCGGGGCACCTGCGGTTCGCGGTCTACGTCAGCGACACGACGGGACCGGGGCGCGTGGGGCGGATCGTGCAGCGCCTGTGCGAGATCGAGACCTATAAATCCATGTCGCTGCTGGGCTTTGCCAAGACCCGCGATCTGGCGGGGCCGTTGAACACGCTGGACACCCAGCTGAACGACCTGACCGGTGCCATGCGCAGCCCCGACGCCCGCACCGAAGAAACCCTGCACGCGCTGCTGGATGTGTCGGTGGCGCTGGAACAGCAGGGGGCGCGGTCGGCCTATCGTTTTGCGGCGACAGGGGCCTATGCCGCGCTGGTGGCGGAACGCATCGCGGTGCTGCGTGAAGCGCGGTTCATGGGACGCCAAAGCTTTGCCGAGTTCATGATGCGCCGCTACGAGCCTGCGATGCGCACCGTCAAGGCGACAGAGGCACGGCTGCACGCCATGTCGGCCCGTGCCATTCGCGCGTCAGAACTGTTGCGCACGCAGGTCGATGTGGAACGCTCTGCGCAGAACCAGGCGATATTGGCCAGCATGGACCGCCGGTCGGATCTGCAACTGCGGTTGCAGCACACGGTCGAGGGGCTGTCGGTGGTGGCGATCAGCTATTATGCGGTGTCGCTGGCGGGCTATCTTTTGTATCCGCTGACCGCGCCACTGGGCATCAGCAAGGGCACGCTCATCGCCGCCGTGACCCTGCCGGTGATCGGGGCTGTGTGGCTGATGTTGCGCCGCATCAAGCGCCATGTGGAGTGATCGCTGACCACAGGCTGTCCGTGCACTTCGCGTTGGAGCTGGATCATCAAAACCCCGCTGGGCGGCGCGCTTTCGGAACTTTGGCGGTGTGATCTGTCACTGATGAAAAGCGTGACGCTGTAACGCGCGCGGGCGGCCCACCAAGGACCGCCCGCGTGTCGTTTGCTGAAACGGCTGCGCTCAGCGCCCGCGAATGCGCGGGTCCAGCGCGTCGCGCAACCCGTCACCCAAATAGTTCACCGACAGCACCGTCAGCGAAATCGCAATGCCCGGCAGCAAGACCCGCTCGGGGAACTGCTCCATCCGTTGCACCGCATCCGCCAGCAGCTTGCCCCAGGTGGGGAAGTCCGACGGAAAGCCGACGCCCAGAAACGACAGCGCGCTTTCTGTGATGATCGCGGTGGCCAGACCCAGCGTCGCCGACACGGTGATCGGCGAGATCACATTGGGCAGCAGGTGGCGGCGGATGATCTTGGAATTCTTGGTGCCGATGGACCGCGCCGCCAGGATAAACTCGCGTTCCTTCAGCGCCAGAATGTCGCCGCGCACGATCCGTGCGGTTTGCATCCACGAGGTGATGCCGACCACGCCCACGATCAGGATGAACATGCCTGTCTCGGGGCCAAAGTTGGCGCGCAGGGGCTGGCGGAACAGGGTCACGGCGACCAGCAGAAGCGGCAGGATCGGCAGGCTTAGCACCAGATCGGTAAAGCGCATCAGCCAGAAATCGGCGCGGCGGAAGTAGCCCGCGACAACACCGACAAAGGTGCCGATGACCAGCGCCAGGATCATCGCAGCCCAGCCCACCGCCATCGACGCGCGGCCGCCCTTGATCATGCTGGCCAGCAAGTCGCGGCCCAATTGGTCGGTGCCAAAGGGATGGCCCCACGCGGCCTTGGCCTCGCTGTCCCAGATCAGGGTCCAGACCGGGCGCATGTCCTTGGCGCGAATGTCCAGCTTTTGTGCGTCCAGCGTCCAGATATAAGGACCGACCAGCACGAACAGCGTGATGAAGATCAGGAAAAAGCCGCCGAACATCGCACCCTTGTGGTGCTTGAACTGGTTCCAGACGTCGTACCATTGGCTGCGGGGCGGGGCGATGGGCCCCTTGTCCTGCAATGCGCCGTAGGCTTGTTCGTCAATCTCGGGGTCGGGACCGGACACGAGGGGTTGGTCAGTCATAGCGGATCCTCGGGTCGAGCACGCCGTACAGGATATCGGCGATCAGGTTGAACATGACGATCAGGATGGCAAAGATAAAGGTCAGCGTCATCACGGTCGGGATGTCATTGGCAAACAGCGCAATCAGCAACTGGTAGCCAATGCCGTTTACGCCAAACACGTTCTCGGTGATGATCGCGCCGCCAAAGATAGCAGGTATGCCCAGTGCGATCACGGTGACCACCGGGATCATCGAGTTGCGCAGCACGTGCACCATGACCACAACGCCTTCGCGCAGACCCTTGGCGCGGGCGGTGCGCACATAGTCCTGGCCCAGGTTGTCCAGCATGGCCGACCGCATGTAACGGCTGATCTGCGCCGTGGTTTGCAGCGCCAGCACCATCACCGGCAGCACCATCTGTTTCAGCTGGTAGACGAATGTTTCCCAGTTGGTGACTTCGTGCACGGTGTTGTAGTTCGACGGCAGCCAGCCCAGTTGCACCGCAAAAATCACGATCAGCAGAGGGCCGGTGAAAAACGGCGGGATCGAAAAGCCGATCATGGTGACGAATGTGCCGGTTTGGTCAAAGATCGAATAGTGGCGATAGGCCGAATAGATGCCGATGGGCAGCGCGATCAGCACCCCCACGATATAGGCCATGCCGACAACCCAGATCGTCTGGGGCATGGATTGCACCACCAGATCCATCACCGGGCCACGTGTCTGCCAAGACAACATGCGCAGGCGGCCATCGTAAAAGGATGTGTCGGGCAGCCAGCCCAGCAGGGTGCTGTCACGGGTCAGCCAGTCGATAAAGACCATCGGCTCGACCCAGAAAAACTGAACCATCCATTTCCAGTATTGAACATACAGCGGTTCACCCAGCCCAAGTGCGATGCGCATCTTTTCTTTGACTTCCGGCGGCACCGTCAGGGGCACCTGCGCCATCGGGTCACCGGGGGCGAGTTGCAGCAGAAGGAAGATCACGAGGCTGATGAACAAAAGCGTCGGGATCGACAGGATCAACCGGCGGATTGCGAAGGTTATCATGTGTGTGGCGCCTTTGTGCGTCAGTCTTGATTATTGCGACCCTGTCCCAAGGGTCGAAAGGCTGTGCCCCCTTCCAAAGAAGGGGACACAACAACTTTATGCATTATTCTTTGATGCGATACCAGTCGCCGACATTCCACAGTTCGGAATCCCAGACGTTCAGCACGACACCGCCCAAGGAATTGGCATGTGCCGAGACGCGCGCACGGTTGACCAGCGGCACGATGGTGTACGTGTCCTTGGTCAGCATGTCGTTCATCTTCTTGGCCAGCGCACTGCGCGCATCCAGATCACCGGTGCGGCCCAGTTCGTCGATCATGGCGTCATAGGCCGGATCGCAGAAGCGGTTGATGTTTTCACCCTGCCACTGGCTGGATGGCTTCGGCTCGCCGCCGCAACGGTAGGCCGCCAGATACTGCTGGGGGTCTGTGCCGTTAAAGGTGTTGGCGTACATTTCCACGTCTGCATAGAACTTCTGGAAGGTGTCGGGCGAACCGGGGTCACCACCAAAGAACACGGACCCGTCAAGGTTGCGCAGTTCGGTTTCAACGCCGATCTGGCTCCACCAATCCTTGATCAACGCTTGGAAATCCTGACGGACGGCGTTGGTCGATGTCTGGTACAGCAGCGACAGCTTCATGCCGTCTTTTTCACGCACGCCGTCACCATCGCTGTCGGTCCAGCCGGCTTCTTCCAGCAGCGCCTTGGCGCCTTCCAGGTCCTGCGTCAGACAGTCAGTGTTGTCCGAGGCATAGATCGCGGGCGCAGGCACCAGATTACAGGTCGGCGCACCGGCCTTGCCATAGCCCACTTCGGTCAGCAGTTCGCGGTCGATGGCCATCGACAGCGCCTTGCGCACCTTCACGTCGCTCAGGATCGGGTGGGGTTCGGCCACGGTCGACCGCGTTTCCGGCGGCAGATCGGGCGACGGGTTGGTCAGGTTCATCTCGATCCGCTCAAGCAGCGGACCAAAGCCGTTGATGGCCTTGCCGTAACCGGCGGCTTCCATCTTGGCGATGACGTCGGGCGCCAGTTGCAGGTTCCAGGCATAGTCGAATTCGCCTGTTTCCAGAACCGCACGACCGGCCGAGTTCGCGTCGCCGCCACCTTTCAAGGTGACCTTGGCAAAGGCGGGTTTGCCTTCCTCGCGGTAGTTTTCGTTGGCTTCGTACTGGATCACGTCGTTCGGTTTGAAGTCTGCGACGGTGAACGGACCTGTGCCGATGGGGTTATAGTTGGCTTCGGTGCACTCGGGCGCCTTGGCACCCAGGCAGTCAGCGAACTGCGCGGCCTGAATGATCGGGGACTGACCGCCGACAAAGGGGCCATAGGGGTTCGGCTTGGGCTGGTTGAACGTGACCTTGACGGTCAGATCGTCCACCGCTTCGACGGTTTCGACACCGTCAAAGAACGCACCCTGCGCACAGCCGCCTTCGGGGTGCATACAGTATTCAGCGGTGAATTTCACGTCGGCCGAGGTGACGGGCGTGCCGTCGGACCACAACAGGCCTTCTTTGATTTTCCAGGTGATGGTGGTCAGGTCCTCGGACACGCCACCATTGGCAACCGTGGGCACTTCGACGGCAAGGAAGGGCACCATTTCGCCGGTTTCGTTGTAGCGGGCCAGCGGTTCCAGAACCAGCGAAGACGCTTCGATGTCCTTGGTGCCGCCCGACAGGAACGGGTTCAGAATCGAGGGCGCTTGCCAATAGAGGATTTTCACCTCGCCATCGCGGCCGCGCGGGCCTTCGTGGCCGGCAGCCATTGCCATCGGAGCGAGGGCAACGCTGGCAGCCGCGCCAAGCAATAGGGTCTTGAGTTTCATAACATACTCCTTGTTGGACACATGTTTGTGCCTTTGGCACGCCCCGTTTGCGGGTGCGCGCAGTGTCGCGTCGGCGGGAGTTATTAATTTCCCTAACGTAACCAACCGATTACGTCAGTTTTTCTAGCGCATCCCCCAGACGAATGACCACATCGAAACAGACTTGGCGGAAAAAGCAACCCTCGTGATGCTCGATAATTGTGCATTCGTCGGGATAGGTTTGACAGTGCCCGAACAATGGCCGTAGCGTTCAGGTCAAAACAGCCGGGGAAACATATGCTGGACCATGGGGCCGAAGGGCCGATTGCCGATATCCGAGAACTGCGCGTCGAATTCCAGACCAAGGACGGCCCGGTCCTGGGCGTCGAGGATGTCTCGTTTTCAATCAATGCAGGCGAAACCGTCTGCGTGGTGGGCGAATCGGGGTCGGGCAAATCGGTGTCTTCGCTGTCCCTGATGCGTCTTGTCGAGTTTGGCGGGGGCAGGATCGCTGGCGGGCAGTTGATGTTCGACCGCAAGGATCACGCGAAGGTCGATCTGGCGCAGGCTGACCAAAGCCTGATGCGAACGATTCGCGGCAACGAGATCGGGATGATCTTTCAGGAACCGATGACGGCGCTGAACCCGGTGTTTACTGTGGGCCGGCAGTTGACCGAAGGGCTGCGGCTGCACAAGGGAATGACCAAAAAACAGGCAGCCGCCCGCGCGCTGGAGCTTTTGCGTCAGGTCCGCATCCCCGAACCCGAACGCCGCCTGCAACAATACCCGCACGAGCTGTCCGGCGGGATGCGGCAGCGCGTGGTGATCGCCATGGCGCTGGCCTGCGAGCCGCGCCTGCTGATCGCGGATGAACCGACGACGGCGCTGGACGTGACCATTCAGGCCGAGATCCTGGCGCTGATGGACCGGCTGAAGCGCGAAACCGGCACTGCCGTGATGTTCATCACGCATGATATGGCCGTGGTGGCACAAATGGCCGACCGCGTCGTCGTCATGTTCCGCGGCAAGAAGGTCGAGGAAGGCCCCGTTGCCGACATTTTTGAGGCCCCCCAACATCCCTATACCAAGGCGCTGCTGGCCGCCGTGCCTAAGCTGGGCGAGATGACCGGCAAACAATACCCCGAACCGATGAAGCTGCTGGGCCGCAACCAGGGCGAGATCAAGCCCATCGTCGGCGAAGAAAACGAGGTGCTGCTGGACGTGCGCAACCTGACCACGCGCTTTGCGGTCAAGGGCGGGCTGCTGCGGCGCACGGTGGCCAATGTCCACGCGGTCGAGGATCTGTCTTTCACCATCAACAAGGGCCAGACCCTGAGCCTTGTGGGCGAATCCGGCTGCGGCAAGTCCACCGCGGGCCGGTCGATCCTGCGTCTGGTCGAGCCGCTCTCGGGCGCGGTCAAGCTGGGCAACAAGGACATCATCGCCCTGAACCAGCGTGATCTGCGCACCGCGCGGCTGGACATGCAGATGATCTTTCAGGACCCGTTCGCGTCGCTGAACCCGCAGATGCAGCTTTCGGACCAGGTGGCCGAGCCGATGCAGAACTATGGCATGTTCAAGGGCGACGAGGGCCGCAAACGTATCGAAATGCTGTTCGACCGCGTCGAGCTGCCGCGCAGTTTCATGCGCCGCTATCCGCACGAACTGTCCGGCGGGCAACGCCAACGGGTCGCCATCGCGCGTGCCCTTGCGCTGAACCCCAAGCTGATCATCGCGGACGAGGCGGTCAGCGCGCTGGACGTGTCGGTGCAGGCACAGGTGCTGAACCTGATGATGGAACTGCAAGAAGAAATGGACCTGTCGTTCCTGTTCATCAGCCACGACATGGCCGTGGTCGAACGGGTCAGCCACCACGTCGGCGTGATGTACCTGGGCCGTATCGTGGAAATGGGGCCGCGCAGTGCCGTGTTCGAAAACCCGCAGCACCCCTATACCCAAGCGTTGATGAAGGCGGTGCCCATCGCTGACCCCCGCCAGCGCAAAGACGAAAAAGACTTGAATTTCAAGCCGATCCCGTCGCCCATTCACCCTGTTGATTATGTTGCCGCACCATCGGAATACCGCGAGATTTCGCCCGGCCACAAAGTTTTGACCACCGATAGCGGATACTGATATGCCCGAACGCCTTACGCCTTTGCAGCTGATGACCAAGCTCATCAGCTTCCCCACTGTGTCGCGTGACACCAACCTGCCGCTGATCGACTGGGTCGAGGACTATCTGGGGTCTCATGGCATCACAGCCCACCGCTGGCCCGATCCGGACCAGCCGCACAAGGCGGCGCTGTTTGCCCACGTGGGACCGTGGGAGGAAGGCGCCGTCGTGTTGTCGGGCCACACGGACGTGGTGCCGGTCGATGGTCAGCCGTGGGACAGCGACCCGTGGACCGTGACCGAACGCGACGGCAAATATTACGGGCGCGGCACCTGCGATATGAAAGGCTTTGACGCGCTGGCGATCTGGGCGCTGGTCGAGGCACAATACGCCGACGTGAAACGCCCCCTGCAACTGGCGCTGAGTTTTGACGAGGAAATCGGCTGTACCGGCGCGCCGCCGATGATCGAAGCGATGCAGCCGGTCCTGCCCAAGGGCGAACTGGTGATCGTGGGCGAGCCGTCGATGCTGCAAGCGGTGACGGGCCATAAGGGCGGGCAGGGGTTTGACACCCATGTGATCGGATTCGAGGTGCATTCGTCGCTGCTGCACACCGGCGTGTCCGCCATCCTTGAGGGCGCGAAAATCATCGACTTTGCCAACCAACGCAACGCCGAGAACTTTGCCAACCCGCCCACGGCCTTGGGGGCCATGTTCGATCCACCCGTGACCACCTGGCACGTGGGCCAGATCAGCGGCGGCACTGCGCACAACATCACCGCCAAGGATTGCCGGTTCTCGATGGATTTCCGCGCGGTGCCGGGGGATGACCCTGTGGCGCTGAAAGAAAGCTATCTGGACCACGTCCGCACCATCGAGGCACGGATGCAGACCGTGCACCCGGACGCGCGGGTCGAGATCAGCGAACGTTTTGCCGTGCCACCGCTAAAGCCGGAAGAAAACGGCGCCGCGGAAATGATGGTGCGCCAGATCACCGGCGACAACGGCGGTCATGTGGTCAGCTACGGCACCGAAGCGGGCCAGTTTCAGGCGGCAGGCTATTCTGCGGTGGTTTGCGGCCCCGGCGACATCGCACAGGCGCACCAGCCCAACGAGTTCATCACCGTGGCGCAGTTCGAACTGGGCCACCAGTTCATGCGCGATCTGGTGGCGCGGCTGGGGTAGGGGGCGGCCATTTTACGGCCAGCTTTGTTAGGGATTAACTTGTAACTGTGTGAAGGCGCCGGGGGGCAGGCCCCCCCCCCCCCAGCAATCAGTCGGCTGCCACACAGTCTGCATAATACTGGATCTGGTTGTTCTCATCCAGCTCCTGAACCAGCCCGTGAATGTCCGTCTCGAACCCCGGGCATTCGCGCGCGAAGGTTCTATTAAACTTCAGATATTCGACGATACTCTTGTTAAACACCTCTCCGGGGATCAACAGCGGAATGCCCGGCGGATAAGGCGTGACCAATCCGGTGGTGATACGTCCCTCAAGATCATCAATCGGCACCCGTTGCGTCGTCCGCGCAGCGATATGCGAAAACGCATCGGTCGGTTTCATCGCGGGCACCAGATCGCTCAGGTACATCTCGGTCGACAGAACAGCGACATCAAATTTCGCATACAGCGAATGCACGTGCTGGCACATATCGCCCAGCCCCATCTTTTCGTAACGCGGCTGTTTTGCGCAAAACTTGGGCATACACCGCCACATGGGCACGTTCTTGTCGTAGTCATCCTTGAACTGCTGCAATTCGGTCAAAAGCGAATTCCAGCGCCCTTTGGTGATGCCGATCGTGAACATGATGAAAAAGCTGTAAAGGCCGGTTTTCTCGACGACCACGCCATGTTCCGCCAGATATTTGGTCACGATAGACGCAGGAATGCCGGACATATCGAATTTGCCGTCCAGGTTCAGGCCCGGCGTGATGATCGTCGCCTTGATCGGGTCCAGCATGTTGAAACCGGGGGCCATGTCGCCAAAGGCGTGCCAGGATTCTTCGCCATCGGATGGCTGCACACCTTCTGCGTCGGTCTTTTTCAGCACCCAGTTGTCGGCACTGTCGATCCCTTCCTCGTCCAACTCTTCCGGGCCCCAAACCTGGAACCACCAATCGTTGCCATATTCTTCGTCGACCTTGCGCATCGCGCGGCGGAAATCCAGCGATTCAAGCAGGCTTTCCTCGACCAGCGCACGCCCGCCGGGAGGCTCCATCATCGCGGCGGCCACGTCGCAGCTGGCGATGATGCTGTATTGCGGGCTGGTCGAGCTGTGCATCAGATACGCTTCGTTAAACAGGTGGCGGTCCAGCTTGGTGTTCTTGCTGTCCTGCACAAGGACCTGGCTGGCCTGCGAAATACCCGCCAGAAGTTTGTGGATCGACTGGGTGGAATAGGTCACCGACTGGCTTGGCCGCTCGCGTTTGCGGCCCATCGCGTGAAAGGTGCGGTAGAACGGGTGGAACGCGGCGTGCGGCAACCATGCTTCGTCAAAGTGCAGGTTTTCCACGTAGCCGTCCAACATGTCCTTGATTGTCTCGGTGTTGTACAAAACCCCGTCATAGGTCGATTGCGTCAGCGTGATGATGCGCGGCTTGACGGTGTCCGCATCCAGATGCGCCAACAGCGGGTTGGCACGGATTTTCTCCTTGATCGCCTCGATCTGGAACTCGGACTTCTGGATTGGCCCGATGATGCCGTAATGGTTGCGGGTCGGCTTCATAAAGACGGGAATGGCGCCCGTCATGATGATGCTGTGCAGAATGGATTTGTGACAGTTGCGGTCCACCACGACCACGTCACCGGGGGCAACGGTGTGGTGCCAGACCATCTTGTTCGATGTGCTGGTGCCGTTGGTGACGAAAAAGCAGTGATCGGCGTTGAAGATGCGTGCCGCATTGCGCTCGGACGCGCCGATGGCGCCGTTGTGATCCAGCAACTGGCCAAGCTCTTCGACCGAGTTGCACACATCCGCCCGCAGCATGTTTTCGCCGTAGAACTGGTGGTACATCTGCCCGATGGGACTTTTCAAAAAGGCGACCCCGCCCGAGTGCCCGGGGCAGTGCCACGAGTATGATCCATCTTCGGCGTAATCCAGCAGCGCCTTGAAAAACGGCGGCTGGATGCCTTCAAGATAGGTCTTGGCGTCACGGACGATATGGCGCGCGACAAATTCCGGCGTGTCTTCGAAGGTGTGAATGAATCCGTGCAGTTCGCGCAGGATGTCATTGGGCAAATGGCGGCTGGTCTTGGTTTCGCCGTAGACATAGATCGGCACGTCGTTGTTCTTCCAGCGCACTTCTTCGATGAAGGACCGCAGGTTCAAAACGGCCGGATCAAGATCGGGGCCGGGCGTGAATTCCTCGTCGTCGATCGACAACACAAAGGCACTTGCGCGCGATTGCTGCTGGGCAAATTTCGACAGATCGCCATAGCTGGTCGTGCCCAGCACCTCGAACCCTTCGTTCTCGATCGCCTCGGCGATTGCACGGATGCCCAGACCGGACGAATTGTCCGAACGAAAGTCCTCGTCAATGATGACGATTGGAAAGCGAAATTTCATGAGAAAGCTCCAATAGGGCAACTTGAGGCGATGTTTTCGGTCTGGCGATGGGCGTTTCTTGTGCCCATTCCAAGCGAAAACTTTGGAGCAATGTTTCGTTTGATAGGTTTGGCGTCAAGACCAAAGCGCGTGTTGCGTTTCTCGTGCCTTCGGAAAAGGGCGCGGGCTTGCCGCCCGTGGGGTCGGCAATCGGCGGATTTCTTCCGCAGTGTGGATCAGCGCCCGCGGGGTGCGTCAGGTGTGTGCATCTGTCGCCGCGTCACTTGCTTAAAAACACGCCATTTTTCAACCTGAGTTCCCTTTGTGATTTCGCCGCACCTTGCACCTGCCAATCCAAGGCGTAGGGTGCGGCGCATGAGCTTTCCCACTTTTATGGACACACCCGCACAATGGCCCGGACCCGCCCCGAAAGAGGCGGATGTCGTGGTGATTGGCGGCGGTGTGATCGGCGTTTGCACGGCCCTGTTTCTGGCCCGCGCAGGCCAACGTGTCGTCTTGCTGGAAAAGGGGCGCATCGCCGCCGAACAGTCCAGCCGCAACTGGGGCTGGATCAGGGTGCAGGGGCGCGACCCCGACGAGATCCCCATTATGCTCGAGGCGGCGGACCACTGGCGCGCGCTGGCACAACAGACCAACGTGGACATCGGTCTGCGGCAAGAGGGCGTGACCTATCTGGCTGAATCCGAAAAGGATTTTGCCAAATACGAAACATGGCTGGACCATGCGCGCAGCTATGGGCTGGACAGCAAGATGCTCAGCAGCGCCGAGACGACCAAGCTGATCCCGAACCTGTCGCGCCGCTATTCCGGTGCCATCTACACCGCGCAGGACATGCGCGCCGAACCCTGGGTCGCGGTGCCGGCACTGGCCGGTATTGCCGTGCGCGAAGGGGCCACTTTGGTCGAAAACTGCGCCGTGCGCGGGCTGGACATCGAAGGCGGTGCGGTTGCCGGTGTCATCACCGAAACGGGCCGGATCAAGGCACCGCAAGTGGTGCTCGCGGGCGGTGCGTGGTCCTCGCTGTTCCTGCAACGGCACGGCGTCTTTGTCCCGCAACTTAGCGTGCGGGCGACCGTGGTGGCGACACAGCCGATGGATGCCGTTTACGAAGGCGGGGCAACCGACAGCAGCGTCGCCTTCCGGCACCGCGCCGATGGCGGCTATTCGCTGGCGCAGGGCGGATTTTCAGAACTGTTCGTCGGCCCGCAAGCCTTTCGCAGCCTGCGCCACTATGCAACGCAATTGCGTGCCGATCCGTTCGGTGTGCGGCTGCTGCCGCGTGCGCCCGCAGGCTATCCCGACGCATGGGGCACGCCGCGCCGCTGGGCGGATGACGATGTCAGCCCGTTCGAGAAGATGCGCGTGCTGAACCCCACGCCGAACCACCGCAAGGCAGCCAAGCTGTTGCGTCAGTTCGCCGCCATGATGCCCGGCCTGGGCGAGGTGCGCCAAGCCAGGACCTGGGCCGGCATGATCGACACCATGCCCGACATCGTGCCCGTGGTGGACCGCGTGGCCGCCATTCCCGGCCTGACCGTGGGCACCGGCATGAGCGGCCACGGCTTTGGCATCGGACCCGGCATGGGGCGGGTGTTGGCGGCGCTGGTCACGGGCGACAAGGTGGGGCATGATCTGCATCGTTTCCGCCTGTCACGCTTCAGCGACGGCTCGGCCATGAACCTTGGCCCCGGAATTTAGACCTGACCCAGACCCCGAAGGAGACCGCAAGATGCCGATCAAGAACCGTTTTGCCGAGATGCACAGTGACATCACAGCGTGGCGCCGCCATCTGCACGCGCACCCCGAATTGATGTTCGATGTGCACGAGACGGCCAAGTTCGTCGAAGACAAGCTGCGGTCGTTCGGCGTTGACGAGATCACCACCGGTATCGGCAAGACCGGCGTGGTTGGCGTGATCAAGGGACGCGGCAACAGCGACCGCGTGATCGGCCTGCGTGCCGACATGGACGCGCTGCCGATCATCGAGGCGACGGGGCTGGACTATGCGTCGACCGTGCCGGGCAAGATGCACGCCTGTGGCCATGACGGCCACACCGCGATGCTGCTGGGGGCGGCGCAATATCTGGCCGAGACCCGCAATTTCGACGGCACCGTCGTGCTGATATTCCAACCCGCCGAAGAGGGCGGCGGCGGTGGCCGCGAGATGGTCAAGGACGGGCTGATGGACCGCTGGAACATCCAGGAGGTCTACGGGATGCACAACATGCCCGGCTTTCCCACCGGCACGTTCGCCATCCGCCCCGGCCCGCTGCTGGCCAGCGCCGATGAGTTCACCATTCGCGTGGTGGGCAAGGGCGGCCATGCCGCCAACCCGCACGAGGCGATCGACCCCAACCTGGCCGCCGCCCATGTGCTTGTAGCGCTGCAAAGCATCGCCAGCCGCAACGCCAACCCGCTGTCGTCCGTGGTGGTGACCGTGGGCGCGCTGCATTCCGACAGCCACGTCAGCAACGTGATCCCGCAGGCGACCACGATGAAGGGCACCGTGCGCGCGCTGGACGAAGACGTGCGCGCGATGGCGCAGAAACGTGTGCAAGAAATCGCAACCGCCACGGCACAGGCCTACGGCTGCGTGGCCGAGGTCGACTATGTCGTGGGCTATCCGGTCACGGTGAACGCGGCGGACAACACCGAATACGCCATCGCCGCCGCCCGCGCCGTGGCGGGGGACGTGGCCGAAAACATTCCGCCGGTGATGGCTGCCGAGGACTTTGCCTTCATGCTCAACGCGCGGCCCGGTGCCTATATCCTTGTGGGCAACGGCGACGGCGCGATGGTGCACCACCCCGAATACAATTTTGACGACGAGGCGATCCCCGCAGGGTGCAGCTGGTTCGCCGAGATTGTCGAACAACGGCTGGCGCAGGCCTAAGCACCTGACGCCCCATATTTATACCAAGAAGGAAGACAGACCATGCCCGTCAAGAACCGCTTTGCAGAACTGCACGCCGACATCACCGCCTGGCGCCGCGACCTGCACGAAAACCCCGAGATCCTGTTCGACACCCACCGCACCAGCGCGCTGGTGGCCGACAAGCTGAAAGACTTTGGTTGCGACGAGATCGTCACCGGCATCGGCCGCACCGGCGTCGTCGGCATCATCAAGGGCAAGACGGACACATCGGGCAAGGTCATCGGCCTGCGCGCCGACATGGACGCGCTGCCGATCCACGAGCAGACCGGGCTGGCCTATGCGTCCAAGACCGATGGCGCGATGCACGCCTGTGGCCACGACGGCCACACCGCGATGCTGTTGGGTGCGGCGCAATACCTGGCCGAAACCCGGAACTTTGACGGCACCGTGGTGCTGATCTTCCAACCCGCCGAAGAAGGCGGCGGCGGCGGGCGCGAAATGTGCGAAGACGGCCTGATGGAACGCTGGGGCGTGCAGGAAGTGTACGGCATGCACAACTGGCCCGGCCTGCCCACAGGGCAGTTCGCGATCCGCACGGGCCCGTTCTTTGCCGCCACCGACCAGTTCGACATTTACGTCGAGGGCAAGGGTGGCCACGCTGCGAAACCGCATGAAACCGTCGACACCACCGTGATGTCCGCGCAGCTGGTGCTGGCGCTGCAAACCATCGCCAGCCGCAACGCCGATCCGGTGGATCAGGTTGTCGTGTCGGTCACCTCGTTCGAAACCTCGTCCAAAGCGTTCAACGTGATCCCGCAACGGGTGCACCTGAAGGGCACCGTGCGCACCATGAGCGCCGAGATGCGCGATCTTGCCGAAGCGCGGATCAACGCGATCGCTTCCGGAATCGCGGCCACCTTTGGTGGCGTGGCAGATGTGGATTACCACCGTGGCTATCCGGTC
This sequence comes from Sulfitobacter sp., assembly GCA_034669925.1. GTDB lineage: Bacteria > Pseudomonadota > Alphaproteobacteria > Rhodobacterales > Rhodobacteraceae > Pseudosulfitobacter. The sequence goes on along the minus strand of JAXMOM010000001.1, from coordinate 878,615 downwards.
ATGACCAACCACGACGCCCAGACCGAATTTGCCGCCGACGTGGCGCGGTCTGTTTCGGGCAACTGCGATGACGCGCCGCTGGTCATGGGCGGCGAGGACTTTGCCTTTATGCTCGAAGAGCGTCCGGGCGCCTATATTCTGGTCGGCAACGGCGAAGGCGCGTCGGTGCACCACCCCGAGTACAACTTTAACGACGAAGCCATTCCGGCGGGGTGCTCGTGGTGGGCGGGCATCGTCGAACAGCGGATGCCTGCGGCGTGATGTAAACGTCGGGTCGGGGGCGCTGCCCCCGGCCTGCGGCCTCCCCCGGGATATTTTTGGCCAAAAGAAAGATCAGAGGGCCGCGTAGACCTTTGCGATGCCGTCAGCTTCGGCTTGGGCCGAGAATTGGGTGCAGGCGGTGTCGCGGGCGGCTTGGGCCATTTTGTCGAAACCGTTGGTCAGGATGGAGCGGGCTGCCGCTGCAGCCGCCTCTGGCGTGGCGATCAGGCCGGCGGTTCCCGCGTTGGTGAACGCTTTGTAATAGCCCGCGTCGGTGCCCACAAAAGGCACGCCGCTGGCCATCCCTTCCAGCGGGACCATGCCGTAGCCTTCGTAGCGGGGCAGTTGCACCACCAGACTGAGCGCGCGCATCAGGGCGGGCAGGTCGGCGGCGGCGACTTCTCCGGGGAACAGGATGCGGTCGCCAAGGCCTGCGGCGGCGATCTGTGATTTCAGGTCATTCAGAAACCCTTGATGCGACTTTGCAGCGCGCCCGATGACCAGCGCCGTGGTGTCGGGCAGGGTTGGCAACAGCTCGATCATCGCGGCGACGAAGTGGTCGGTGCCTTTTTCAGGACGGATGCGGCCCACCGTGGCAATGCCACGCGTGCCGCCGTACCCAAGCGCCGCCCATGCGGCCGCGCGGTCGGGGGCGGGGCAGAACAGGTCGGTATCCACGCCGTGCGGCACGGTCGCGCGCACATGCGGCACAAAGGTCGCGGCCTTGTCGGTGGTGGCAATCACCGCGTCCATGCGGCTGATCAACCAGCGCGGAAAGGCCGAATGGCGGCGCTGTGCGGCTGAGGTGAACACGATCCTGACCGGCAGGCGCAGCACGTCGCGCGCCCAGAGTGCGGCGCGCATTTCGGTGTTGCGCCGCACGTGCCAGATGCATGGTTCCCGTGACAGCGCGCGTGCTTGCTTGACCGTGATCGGCGCAGGGCAGCCGGGCAGGGGCTGGCCCACCAGATGCAGATCATAACGCCCGACCTGCTGGCGCACCACATTCGCGGCGGTGGCCGAAACGCCAGTAAAGTTGCGGTTGAAGTTGGTGACAAAAACGCGACGGGTCATGGGCCAAGGTCCAGCACTGCAATCAGCCGGTCGGCGATATGGGCGGCGTCGGTGTCGCCTTTGGCCACGAAATCGGTCGCGGCCTTTTGCGCCACCCGCAGGGCCTGTGGCGTGTCGAACCAGTGCAGCGCGCGTTCGCCCAAGTCCTGCCCGTCGGCCACGATGCGCACGGCGCCGCAGGCTTCCAGCGGGGCAAAGGTTTCGGCAAAATTCGACAGATGCGGCCCGGTCAGGATCGCGGCACCGGCCTGCGCCACCTCGTAGGGGTTGTGCCCGCCATGCGGTTGCAGCGATCCGCCCAGAAACACGAAGGGTGCCAGCGCATACCACAGGCCCATTTCGCCCAGTGTATCGGCCAGATAAACCTGTGCGTCGGGCGCGTGGCCATCGGTGCGACGGGTGTGGCTGAGCCCCATGTTCTCGATCAGCGCGGCCACTTCGTCGCCCCGGTCCGGGTGGCGCGGGGCCAGGATCAGCAGCGCATCGGGGTGGGTTTTCAGCACATGGGCATGGGCCAGCAGCGCGTCGGCCTCTTCCCCCGGATGGGTCGAGGCGGCAACCCATGTGGGACGCTGCGCAATGGTGTCGGCCAGCCGCGCATGGGCGGCGCCGTGAACCGGCAGGGCAGGCGACAGGCTTTTGAGGTTAAAGCCGGTTTCAACATGGGTATGGGGCGGGGCAAGATTGCCAAGGGCTTTGGCCATCTCGGCGTTCTGGGTCAGGATCAGCCGGAACTGACCCAGAATGAATGCCGCCGTGCGCGGGAATTTGGCCCAGCGGTTCAGCGACCGCAGCGACATGCGCGCCCCCACCAGCGCCAGCGGCACATTGGCGCGGTGCGTGCGCACCAGAATTTGCGGCCACAGTTCGGATTCGACAAAGATTGCCGCATCGGGTCGCCAGCGTTTCAGGAACCGTTTGACCGGCCCTGCGGCATCCAGCGGGGCGAATTGATGCACACAGCGCGGCGGCATCCGTGCGGCGATCATGGCCGCCGACGTGGGCGTGGCGGATGTGATCAGAAACCGTGCCTCGGGCAATTGCCGCCCCAGCGCCGCGATCAGCGGCAGTACCGACAGGCTTTCCCCGACAGAGGCCGCGTGAAACCACACCAGCAGCCCGCCGGGGCGTTGTTCCGTGGTGTTGCCCAATATTTCGTGCGCACGGTGCGCGGCAACCCCGTCGCGCCGCAACCGGCGGATGCGGGCATGGGCGGCAAAGGGCACAACCAACGCGGCGGCGGCCACGTAGGTGCGGTAAAGGGCGGTCGGGCGCATTCAGCCGCCGGTGTGGCTCATGTGACGGGGCATTTGCCCGTCGGCCTTCTGGCGGGAATAGTCGAAATCGTGGCCCTTGGGCTTGATCCCGATCGCGGCGCGGATGGCGTCGTGCAGGGGGGCGTCGTCATCGGGATGCGCCCGCAACGGTGCGCGCAGGTCCATCATGTCTTCTTGCCCCAGACACAGGTAAATCTCGCCCGTGCAGGTCAGGCGCACGCGGTTGCAGCTTTCGCAGAAATTGTGGCTCAGCGGGGTGATAAAGCCGATCTTCTGCCCGGTTTCTTCCAGCCGCACATAACGCGCAGGCCCGCCCGTGCGTTCGGCCAGATCGGTGACGGTGTAATGTTCGGCGTAACGCGCGCGCACATCTTTCAGGGACCAGTACTGGCCCAGACGGTCCTCGTTGCCCAGATCGCCCATCGGCATGACCTCGATCCACGTCAGGTCCATGCCACGCTCGGCACACCATTGCGTGATCGTGGGCAGTTCGTCCTCGTTAAAGCCTTTCAGCGCCACGGCGTTGATCTTCACATGCAGACCCGCAGCCAGCGCCGCGTCGACACCGCGCAGCACCTGGGGCAGGCGGCCCCAGCGGGTGATGTCGGCAAACTTCTGTTCGTCCAGCGTGTCCAGCGAGATGTTCACGCGGCGCACACCGGCGGCATAGAGATCCTTGGCAAAGCGTTCCAACTGGCTGCCGTTGGTGGTCAGCGTCAGCTCTTTCAGCGTGCCTGCGTCCAGATGGCGGGCCATGCTGTTGAAAAACGTCATGATCTCGCGGCGCACCAAAGGTTCGCCCCCGGTGATCCGCAGCTTTTCCACGCCCAGATCGACAAAGGCCGAACACATGCGGTCCAGCTCTTCCAGCGTCAGCAATTCTTTCTTGGGCAGAAAGGTCATGTTCTCGGACATGCAATAGACACAACGAAAGTCGCATCTGTCGGTGACAGAGACGCGCAGGTAGGTGATGGCGCGGGCGAAGGGGTCAATCAACGGTGCATTCATGACACCATAGGTAAGGGCGGCGGGAAAGCGCAGCAAGGGGGAATGCACGTTGATGCGGTTTGCTGCCTGTGCTTATCTGGCGCTTATGAAAACGACAGCCCTGATCCTGATTTGCGCCTGCACCCTCACGGGTTGCGCGCGTTTGCCCGCCTTCCTGCAACCGCGCCCGGACGTGGCCGAAGCCCGCACCGACGGGGTCAGCACCGACGTGCGCCCCAAAGAGCGTCCCGCAGCCGCCGTGCCCGCCACGGGCGCACGCACGGTGGCCGATTTTGACACCGTCAGCGCCGAGGAAAAGGCAGCCGCCACCGCGGCACCCGCCAAGGCCGGGGGGCGTCTGGGCCTGACCGTGGCATCGTTGGGCAGCCCGTCCGAGCCGGGGCTGTGGTTGAAGACACCGCTGGTCAAGAGCGAACAGCCGGGGCGCGTGGTCTTTGCCGGGTCGGGCAAGTCGGTGGCGGTGACGCTGATCCCGATTGACGGGCCTGCAACGGGCGGCAGCCGCATGTCGCTGTCGGCCTTCCAGACGCTGGGGGCACCGCTGACGGATCTGCCCGAGGTCGAGGTGTTCACGGCGTCGTAAGCGGCGCGCGGTGCCGACAGCGCGGTAGCCTGCGGCGCGCGTTTACAACTGCGGTTCTCGGGCTACGTGGTGGCATACCAAAACCGAGGAAATGCCCGGATGCCGCCGACCGACGAAACCGACCATCAGATGCCTGCCGAAATCGCCGAGCAACCGCTCCTGCTGAGGTTCCTCAGCCTGCTTGCCGTTCTGGGCTGCATCGCGCTCGCAAGTTCCATTTTCATTGCGGATTTCGTGGTGCCCGATCATGACTGGATTGCCGATACCATCAGCGATCTGGGGGCCGGACGCTATGAATTCATTGTCGATATCGGGCTTTACACCTTTTCCGCCGCTTTGATCGGTCTCGCCTTGTCGGCAGCCCATGTCCATCTCGGCGGATGGGACTGGAGCGTCGGAATCGTCGCGCTCGTCGTGTTTGGACTTTTGGTGTTTCTCATCGGGGCCCGAAACGAATACGGCGACAATGACAGCGAAGGCTGGGTGATCCACATCTATTTGGTCTATGGACTGGGCGTCACGATGACTGTCGCCTGTTTTGCCATGGCGCGCGGCGCAGCACGGGCCAGTCCCCGCTACCGCAATATCTTGATCGCCGTCGGCATCCTTTGGGTTGTCTCTGCGCCCGTCTTCTTTTTTCTTCCAACGGACATTGACGGCATTTACGAACGCTACCTGGGCGCAGTGTCCTTCGCGCTGGTCCTGTCGCTTGCACACCTCTTCTACCAACGCGCCAAGCGGTAGAATAACAGAGGATCTTCACGGACAGCCGACAGTCACGAAGCGCCGCACCGCATGCGTTGCGGTGCAGCCCATGCCGAAGGGGCGGCGGTTGTCAGACCACCACCCGTCACATATTTACAAGAACTTCGCCGCATCCTTGCGGGCAAATGCCTTCATGGTGTCGCCGTGTTCGGCCAGAAAGGCGCGGGTGCGGTCGGGGTCGTGTTTGCTGAGATCGCGCAGCCACCACGAAACGGCCTTCTGGATGAACCAGCGGCCATCGGGCGCATAGCTGGCGGCCCAGCCCAGAATGCGGTCGCGGGCTTCAGCCTCTTGCGGTTTGGGGTGGTTCTGTTTGGTCCAGGGCAGGGTGATGACCAATGCGGCCCGTTTGGTCCACATGTGATCGGATGTGGTCCATGCCTCGACCTCGTCCAGCCGCGAGGGATCGGCGATCAGACGTTTCTGCCCTGCCTGACAGGCGTGATCGGCAATGGCCCAACTGTCGAAATCGGGCGCCCATGACTTGATCAACGCCCAGGCTTCGGCGTCAGGGTCCATGCGGGCCTGTGTCAGCAGCTTGGCGGCGGCGATGCGGGCCTCGAAAATATCCGTCTTCCACAGACCGTCGGCCAGTGCGACGCGGGTGTCTATGTCCAGCTCTTGCCGCCATGTCTTTGTCAGGTCGTTCAACACCGGATTGGGCACGCCCAGATAGGTGCGGTCGGCCTTGTGATAGGCTTGCGCGCCTGTCGCCCGTTCGGGATCGGCGTGTTCGTTGATTTCGGCCAGGGCCGCTTCGGGTGTCATGTGTCGGTGTCCAATATATGTGTCGGCAGACCGTCAATGCTGGTCTGGTTTCGGTCGGCCCAGTAGGTTGCGACGCCTTCCGGGCCTTTGGTGTCGGCCCATTTTTGCAAGGTATCGCGGGGGCCTGCGTGGTCAAAGTAGGGCACGGCATAGCCGCACGAGGTTTGCAGCATGTCCACGCTTACGTCATAGATCTGGCGCGCGCCGGGCGAGGGTTCGAACATGGCATCCAGTTCTGCAAATTCCGCATCGCGCGGGTGCAGGGTACGGGCGGTGCCATAGGCGCGCATGATCATCGGGCGCTTTTCAAAGCCGCACCACATCAGCGTGATGCGGTTGTGCAGCGCCAGATGGGCGGCGGTTTCGTTGCCCGATCCGGTCAGGTTGCGCCAGACGATGCGGTTTGGCGCCATCACGCGCAAGGCATCCATGCCCTTGGGGCTGATGTTCACACGGCCCGTGTCCGCCGCGCTGCCCACGAAAAACATGTGCTGCTGGGCGATGAAATTGGCGTGGTCTTCTTCGATGCGGTCGAATTGCTTGCCCATTATTCCACCGTCACCGACTTGGCCAGATTGCGCGGCTGGTCCACATCCGTGCCCTTGGCGACGGCCGTGTGATAGGCCAGCAATTGCGCCGGCAGCGCATAGAGGATGGGGGCCACGGCGTTGTGCACCGTCGGCATGGAAATCGACGCCCAAACACCGTCGCCGGCCTCTTCCAGCCCGGCAGCGTCCGAGATCAGCACGACCTTGCCCTTGCGCGCCATGACCTCTTGCATGTTGCTGACCGTCTTGTCGAACAGCGCATCGCGCGGGGCCATGACCACCACTGGCACGTGTTTGTCGATCAGGGCGATGGGGCCGTGTTTCAATTCGCCCGACGCATAAGCTTCGGCGTGGATATAGCTGATTTCTTTCAGCTTCAATGCGCCCTCAAGCGCCAGCGGATACATCAGGCCGCGCCCCAGGAACAGCACGTCGCGCGCCTCGGACAGGCGGCGGGCGGTGTTCTGCATCGCCGTGTTCTGCTCCAGCGCCGTGGTCATCAGCGCAGGCAGGCTGCGCAGGGCCGACACATGATCGGCCAGCGCCTCCTCGGACAACGTGCCCCGGTCCGACGCCGCCTTCAGCGCCAGCATCAGCAGCACGGTCAACTGGCAGGTGAACGCCTTGGTCGAGGCGACGCCCACTTCGATGCCCGCATGGATTGGCAGCGCCAGATCGCTTTCGCGCGCGATCGAGCTTTCGGGGACGTTGACCACCGACAGGATGCGCGCAGCCTTGCCCTCGCAATAGCGCAGGGCGGCCAGCGTATCGGCGGTTTCGCCTGACTGCGACACGAACAGCGCCAGCGTGCGGTCGGGGATCGGCGGCTCGCGATAGCGGAACTCGGACGCCACATCGACCTCGACCGGGATGCGGGCGATCTGTTCAAACCAGTACTTCGCGGTCAGACAGGCATAGTAGGCGGTGCCACAGGCGACCAGCGTCAGCCGGTCGATGGCGGTGAAATCCACACCGGGGTCGGGCAGGGCGATGTGGCCGTCCGCGGTCAGGTAGTTGGCCAGCGCATTGCCGATCACCGTGGGCTGTTCGGCGATTTCCTTGGCCATGAAATGCTTGTGGCCGGCCTTGTCCACGCGCGCAGCGTCGATCTGGATGTTCTTGATCGCGCGGTTGGCCAACACGCCGTTGGCATCGTGTATTTCCAGCGACGTGCGGGTAAGAACCGCCCGGTCGCCTTCTTCCAAGTATGTGATGCGGTCGGTCAGCGGGGCCAGCGCGATGGCGTCCGAGCCGACAAACATTTCACCGTCACCATGCCCGATGGCCAGCGGAGAGCCCTTGCGCGCGGCGACAATCAGGTCGTCCTCGCCCTGAAACAGGAACGCCAGCGCAAAGGCACCGTTCAGCCGGTCCAGCGTCTGGTTCGCGGCCTCGACTGCACCTGCGCCTGCGTCCATGTACATCTGCGTCAGCAGGGCGACGGTTTCGGTGTCGGTCTCGGTCACGAACTGGAAACCGGCCTCCGACAGCTCGGCGCGCAGCTCGCGGAAGTTTTCGATGATGCCGTTGTGCACCACCGCCACAGGCCCCGCCTGATGCGGGTGTGCATTGGTGACCGAAGGCGCGCCATGGGTGGCCCAGCGGGTGTGCCCGATGCCGGATTTGCCGGCCAGCGGCTCGTGCACCAGCAGATCGCTCAGGTTCACCAGCTTGCCTACCGCGCGGCGGCGGTCCAGCGTGCCGTTGTTCACGGTGGCGATGCCCGCGCTGTCATAGCCGCGATATTCCAGACGCTTCAGCGCCTCGACCAGAATGGGGGCCACTTCGTGGTTGCCCAGAACGCCGACGATTCCGCACATATCAGTTGCCCCTTGTTTGTCTGGCCTTTTTGGCCCGCAGCATTTGCATCAGCTTGCGCGCCATTCCGGGTTTTTCGACCTGGTGGGCGCGGGCAATGGCCAGCGCGCCGTCTTCGACGTCGGATGTGATCACCGACCCTGAGGCTGTCATGGCTTCGTTGCCCACGGATACGGGGGCCACCAGCATGGTGTTCGACCCGATAAAGGCGCGCGCGCCAATGTGGGTGTGGTGTTTCAGCACGCCATCATAGTTGCAGGTGATGGTGCCCGCCCCGATGTTGGCGGCAGCCCCCACAAAGGCATCGCCGATATAGCTCAGGTGGTTGACCTTGGCACCTGCGTCAATGGTGGCATTCTTGATCTCGACAAAGTTGCCGACGCGCACGTCTTCGGCCAGTTCGGCACCGGGGCGCAGGCGGGCATAGGGGCCAATGACCCCGCCGCGCGCCACATGGCACCCTTCCAGATGCGAAAACGCGCGAATGCGGGCGCCGGATTCGACGGTCACTTCGGGGCCGAAAAACACGTGCGGCTCGATCACAGTGTCGCGGCCGATGAAGGTGTCATAGGAAAAATAGATGCTGGACGGGTCCAGCAGGGTCACGCCGTCCTCCATCGCAGCCGCCCGCGCGGTCTGTTGGAACAGCGCATCGGCGGCGGCCAGTTCGGCGCGCGAGTTGATGCCCAGCGTTTCCGCCTCGGGGCAGGTGACGACGCCGGCACTCAGACCACGCGCACGGGCCAGGCCGATGATGTCCGTCAGGTAAAACTCGCCCGCTGCATTGTCGTCGGTGACCGCGTCCAGCAGCGAAAACAGCGTCGCCGCGTCACAGGCCACCACGCCCGAGTTGCACAGGGTAATCGCACGCTCGGCTTCGGTTGCGTCCTTGAATTCCACAATCGCGTCAAGGGTTTCGCCGTTCATCTTCAAGCGGCCATAGCGGCCCGGATCGGCCGCCTCGAACCCCAGCACAACCACATCCTGCGTGGCGCGCGCCGCAACCATCGCTTCCAGCGTCTCGGGGCGCACGAACGGCGTGTCGCCATACAGCACGATCACCGTGCCGTCGAACCCGTCCAGCGCCGCGCGGGCCTGTTGCACCGCATGACCCGTGCCCAGCTGTTCCTCTTGCACGACAACGCGCACGTCTTCGTCGTAGCCAAGCACCGCCTGGCTCACCGCCTCGGCCCCGTGGCCTGCGACGACGACCATGCGGTCGGGTTCTTGCGACCGTGCCGCTTGCAGGGCGTGCACCAGCATGGGCGCGCCTGCGATGGGATGAAGGACCTTGGGGATGTCCGAATTCATCCGTGTGCCTTTGCCTGCGGCAAGGATGACCGTCGCGATGCTCATGCCAAATCTCTTTGTGTTCTTGGTGTGACCGTTTTATCCATCTTGCCAAGCGGCGCAACCGTCGGCCCCATCAAACAAGATTGCTGGCCGTAACACGAACAATGACAGGACGGCAATGATCCGCCCATCAGGAGACAGGCATGACATCGGTAATCTTTGATCTGGACGGCACTTTGGCAGACACCAGCGGCGATCTGCTGGCCGCCGCGAACGCCTGTTTTCGCGATATAGGGGCGGGTGACGTGCTGACCGCCGCCGACGCGGGGGCCGCGCTGCGCGGCGGGCGGTCGATGCTGACACTGGGCCTGCACCGCATCGGACGCTTCGACGAGACACTGATTGCGAAATATTACCCCGTGCTGCTCGAAGCCTATGACGGCGCGATCGACCTGCACACGGTCATGTACCCCGGCGCGATGGAGGCCGTGGCCGCGATCAAGGCCGATGGCATCGCCGTGGGCATCTGCACCAACAAACCCGCCGGGCTGGCCGAAAAGCTGCTGCAATCGCTGGGCGTGCGCGATGCCTTTGCCTCGATGATCGGGGCGGACACGCTGCCCGTCCGCAAACCGGACCCCGCGCCGTTGTTCGCGGCGGCGCGTCAGGCGGGCGGGTCCGATCACTGCATCCTGATCGGTGACAGCGACACCGACCGCAACACGGCACGTGCCGCAGGTGTGCCGTCGGTGCTGGTCACCTTCGGGCCCTCGGGCGAAGATATGGCGGCCCTGGAACCCGAGGCCTTGCTGCACGATTACGCCGACCTGCCCGCGCTGGCGCGGCAACTGCTGCGCGGCGAGGTCGCTGTATGAGCGAGATTTTCAAGGGCAGCTTTACCCAGCAAGAGCCGATCCCCGAGGCAGGCATCGAAGCCGCCGTGCGGGTCATGCGCCACGGGCGTCTGCACCGCTACAACACCGTGGGCGAAGAAGTGGCCGAGGCCGCGATGCTGGAACAGGAGTTCGCGGCACTGGTCGGCGCGCAGTATTGTCTGGCGGTGGCCTCGGGCGGCTATGCCATGGCCACGGCGCTGCGGGCGGTGGGGGTGAAACCGGGCGACCGCGTGCTGTCCAACGCCTTTACGCTGGCGCCGGTGCCGGGGGCGATTGCATCGCTGGGGGCTGTGCCGGTCTTTGTCGGCGTGACCGAAGACCTGACGATTGATCTGGACGATCTGGACGCCAAGGGCGACACCGCCGATGTTCTGCTGCTTAGCCACATGCGCGGGCATATCTGCGACATGGACCGGCTGATGCAGATCTGCGACCGCCATGGCATTCAGGTGATCGAGGATTGCGCACACACCATGGGGGCCGCGTGGAATGGTGTGCCGTCCGGGCGGCACGGGGTGGTGGGGTGCTATTCCTGCCAGACCTACAAACATGTGAACGCGGGCGAGGGCGGTTTGCTGGTCACGGACGACGCCGAAGTTGCCGCCCGCGCCGTGATGCTGTCGGGCAGCTATATGCTGTACGAACGCCATCTGGCGGCACCGGACGCCGAGGTGTTCGCGGATCTGCGCTATACCACGCCCAACATCTCGGGGCGCATGGACAACCTGCGCGCCGCCATCCTGCGTCCGCAACTGGCCAATCTGGATACGCAATGCGCCCGCTGGAACGACCGTTACAAAGTGCTGGAGGATGGCGTGCGCGGCACGCCGGGGTTGAAGATTGTCGAACGGGCCACGGTGGAACGCATCGTCGGCTCGTCCTTTCAGTTCCTGCTGCTGGACTGGGGGGCAGACGACATTCTGGCGGTGCTGAAACGCTGCGCCGCGCGCGGGGTCGAGCTGAAATGGTTCGGGGCGCCCGAACCCACCGCATTCACTTCGAAATACGACAGCTGGCGCTATGCCGCGTCCGAGGTGATGCCCGCCACCGATCGCGTGCTGGCAGGCATCGTGGACATGCGCGTGCCGCTGACGTTCTCGCTGGACGACTCCGCGCTGATCGCGCGGATCATCCGCAGTGAAGTGTCAGCGGTGTTTCAGGCGGCCAGCGCCTAGCTTTCTGGCTGCCTCAAATCGCATGCGGGAAAGGAACGCGGCCGTTCGTGTCTGGCGCAGTGAACGGTGGGAATGCGCCCTAAGCTACCTTGCTACTGAGGGCCGCGCTCGACCGCGGGTGGGCAGCGGAACGCCCGTGGGTGCCACTTTATTTCTAGTCTTTGGCGTGTGGCAGAGGAGGCGTAAGACGGTGAGGAAGCGCCCGCCCATGGGGCGGTCGGGCGCTGCCCGGCGGTGCTACGCACCTTGATTCCGGGCTTGGTGAACAGCAGCTTCGTTCGCACTCTCGGCCTCGGCGCATCCCGTTCCCAACGTCCGGTGTTAGGTCGTAAATGCTCCGTATGCGACGCCCACTATCAATCAGCCCCGTACAGCGGCACCGTGGACATGCTGACCTTGGCGCTGCCCTCGGTCAGCTCACGGGCGTGGGCCACATAAATTAGCGTCTGGTTTTCCTCGTCAAAGATACGCTTCACCCGCAGGGATTTGAACACAATCGAGCGCGAGGTGCGGAACACGTCCTCGCCTTCCTCGCTGCGGTCGATGTCACCGATCTTGATCGGGCCGGTCTGGCGGCAGGAAATCGAAGAATTCGACGGGTCCTCGAACCAGTTGCCGTTGGCCAGCCGGTCGATCAGCCCACGGTCGAAATAGGCGATGTGACAGGTCACGCCGGTGACCTCGGGGTCGGGAATGGCTTCGATCACAATGTCATTGCCTGCCCAGTCAACGCCGATCTCGCCCACCTGTTCAGCCTGCGCCGCGCCGCTGATCCCCAGCGCCGCGACAGCAATCCATGTGCCCAGACGCCTCAAAACGTCAAAACCCCGTGATCACCCATATCGGGCTTGGCTTCGGTCAGGTTCGCCTTGGCGATCTCGAACAGGAACTTGGCACCGCCGTCGGTCGCCCAGACCTCGGCCTTTGACAGGGTCATGCGCACCAGGCACACGTCGGGGTCTTTCTGACCGCCCTCGAACCAGGCATCGGCAACGGGTGACCACAGGTCATCCAGCACCTTGGGGTCGGTCACGACGTCCAGCTTGCCCTCGACCGTGGCGTACAGCTTGTTGTGCTGGCAGGCGACCAGATAGGTGGCGGCGCTTGCTTTTTTCGCGGCGTCGGCAATGTCGGTGCCGTGGGCCGTGATGAACCACAGCGCGGTGCGGTCGTCATCGTGCAGCGTGTGCGACATGGGGCGTGCGCGGTCGCTGGGCGTGGCCAGCATACCGGCGTTGATGTCGCCCATACGGTCCCAGAATGTGTCTTTCAGTTCGGATTGGTTGGCATGATCTTTCATGGCGGTCTCCTATTTCCTCAAGTGTTGGCAGATCAACGCCCGATCACAAAGCTTGTTCCATGGCCGCGATGGTGATCAGACTTGACCCAGCAGGGGACAGGCATGTAAGTAATGAACAAGCGTTCAATAACGGGAGGGATGCGCCAATGTTTACCCATTCAATGACCTTCGATCTGGGCGAGGATGCCAACAGCCTGCGCGAGATGGTGCACCGCTGGGCGCAAGAGCGCGTGCGCCCGATGGCGCAAGAGATCGACCAGACCAATGAATTCCCCCCCGCTTTGTGGACAGAGATGGGCGAGCTGGGCCTGCTGGGCATCACCGTCGAGGAAGAATTCGGCGGCTCGGGCATGTCCTATCTGGCGCATACCGTCGCGGTTGAAGAGATCGCGCGGGCGTCGGCCTCGGTCTCGCTATCCTACGGCGCGCATTCGAACCTGTGCGTGAACCAGATCAAACTGAACGGCACGCCCGAGCAAAAGGCGAAATACCTGCCCGGTCTGGTCAGCGGCAAACACGTGGGCGCACTGGCGATGTCCGAACCGGGTGCGGGCAGCGACGTGGTCAGTATGAAACTGCGTGCCGAAAAGCGGAACGATCACTTTCGGCTCAGCGGCAACAAATACTGGATCACCAACGGCCCCGACGCCGACACGCTGGTGGTCTATGCCAAGACAGACCCCGATGCAGGCAGCCGTGGCATCACCGCCTTCCTGATCGAAAAGGATATGGTGGGTTTTTCAACTTCGCCGCATTTCGACAAACTGGGGATGCGCGGCAGCAACACCGCCGAGCTGATCTTTGACGGTGTCGAAGTGCCGTTTGAAAATATCCTTGGCGAAGAGGGCAAGGGCGTTGCCGTTCTGATGTCGGGTCTGGATTACGAGCGTGTCGTGCTGGCGGGCATCGGCCTGGGCATCATGGCCGCCTGCCTGGACGAGGTCATGCCCTATGTGTCCGAGCGCAAGCAATTCGGCCAGCCCATCGGGAACTTCCAGCTGATGCAGGGCAAAATCGCCGATATGTACACCGCGATGAACAGCGCGCGGGCCTATGTCTATGAAGTGGCGCGCGCTTGCGACAAGGGCACCGTGACGCGGCAGGACGCGGCGGCGTGCTGTCTCTATGCCTCCGAGCAGGCGATGGTGCAGGCGCATCAGGCGGTGCAGGCGCTGGGCGGGGCAGGGTTTTTGTCCGACAGCCCCGTCAGCCGCATTTTCCGCGACGCCAAGCTGATGGAAATTGGGGCGGGCACCTCGGAAATCCGCCGGATGCTGATCGGACGCGAGTTGATGGGCGCGATGGCCTAAGGCGGCACTCGGGGAGGGGGCGCAGATGGACCGGCTGTTGGACCTGGGGACGAAAGAAACCGTGCTGCACGCCAGCTTGCCAATGTTGGTCGAGGTTCTGGAATGGATCGCGGCGGGCATTGACCTGTTCGCCATCCTGCTGCTGGTCATCGGGGCGCTGCGGTTCATGGCGGGGTTTATCCGTGCCGAGCTGTACCGCGACAGCGGCCAGCGTCTGCGCACCTCGAACCGTGCGCGGCTGGAACTGGGCAATTACATCCTTGCAGGGCTTGAGTTGTTCATCGTCTCGGACGTCATCCACACCGCGCTCAGCCTGGCGGCGACCGACCTGATCTTCTTGTTGTTGCTGGTGATCATCCGGTCGATCACCTCGTATTTTCTGGACCGCGAGCTGTCGGAGCTGCGGCAAGAGCTGGGCGATGATCCGCGCTAGGCCCGCATCCCTGCGGCCACGCTGGCTGTATTGGATGCCACTGGCGGTGGTGACGGTCTGTGGGGCGCTGTGGCTGTTCCGGCTGGGCTGGATCGCGGCGCATGTGGATGAAAGCGCGTTGCTGGACCACTACGCGCGGCTTTACGTGGCCGAAACCGGCGCAGGCGCGCGGCTGAGCGATTGCGTGGGCCGACCGGGGCAGGGCGACGGTGTGCGGCTGGTGATCAGTTGCACGGGGCATGACGGGAACAGACGGGTCTACGCGATTGGCCGCTTTGGTGCGCTGCTGGAAAAAATTCCCGCGCCACCCGATGCGCCGAAAACCTGAGCGGCGGCGTTAAGCTGTTGGACGACTTAACAAAGGACTGAAAATGCAACTGAAACGAACCTTGATCGCGGCCATTCTGGCCAGCCCCGTGACCCCGCTGGCGGCGCAGGATCTGACATTCAGCACCGAAGCCACCGCATCCTGCCTGGCGACGACCTCGGATATGGCGGGGCAGATGGCTTGCATCGGCGTCTCGGCCGATGCCTGCATGGAGAACACGCCCGGTGGCTCGTCCACCGCAGCGATGTCGGGCTGTCTGGACCGCGAGTTGCAGTATTGGGATGCCAAGCTGAACGAGAATTACGCAAGTGCCCTCAGGCGGGCACGCGAAGCGGATGAATATGTCGACGGCGCGCCTTCTGCAACGGCGCTGCGTGACATGCAGCGGGCGTGGATACCCTTCCGCGACGCGACCTGCGATTACGAACGGTCGCACTGGGGCGGCGGCACGGGGGGCGGTCCCGCCACCTATAGCTGCCTGATGCGGCTGACCGGACAGCAGGCGCTGTATCTGGCCAACAGCGGGATTGGTGAGTGACCAAACCGCCTAACATAGCGCGGACCTGTCTGGACCATGATCCGCAGGCGGTGGCGATCATCGACCTGTCGGACGGGCCGCGCTGTGATGTGCATTACGGTGAACTGGCGGGGATGGTCGACAGCATCGCCCGCCGTTTGCTGACGCAAGTTGGGCGGGGTGACCGCGTGGGCGTGTTGCTTAGCCAATCACCGTGGTGCGCCGCGGCGCATCTGGCGATCTGGAAGATCGGTGCAATCTCGGTGCCGCTGTTCAAACTGTTCCAACGCGATGCTTTGGCGTCCCGTATCAGGGACGCCGCTGCCACGCTGGTGTTGACCGATGCCGAAGGGGCCGATTTGCTGGGCGATCTGGCCACGCCGCTGATGGCCGCGACCTGCGGCATTGCCGGTGATCCGGTGGCGTTCGCGGCAGGCGGGGACGACGTGCCCTGCGTGCTGATCTACACCTCGGGCACCACCGGCACGCCCAAGGGCGCGCTGCACGGGCACGGCGTGCTGGACGGGCATCTGCCGGGCGTCAGTGCGAGCCACGACCATCTAGGACAACCGCACGATTGTCTATGGACCCCTGCCGACTGGGCATGGATCGGCGGGCTTTTTGATGTGCTGATGCCCGCGCTGCGACTGGGCGTGCCGGTGGTCGCCGCCCGAATGCCCAAGTTCGACGTGGACCGCTGTGCGCAGATCATCGCGGACGGCGGTGTGCGCAATGTGTTCTTCCCGCCCACGGCCCTGCGGATGCTGAAAGCGGCAGGGGCGCAACTGTCCGGCCTGCGCTCCGTCGCCAGTGGGGGCGAGCCGCTGGGCGCCGAGATGCTGGCCTGGGGGCGGGATGCCTTTGGCGTGCAGATCAACGAATTTTACGGGCAGACCGAATGCAACATGGTCGCCAGCAGCTGCGCCGCCGATTTCCCGCCACGCCCGGGATGCATCGGCAAACCGGTGCCCGGCTTTGACATCGCGGTGATCGACGACGTGGGCCAGCCGACGGACGCAGAGGGCGACATCGCCATCCGCCGCGGCGCGCCCAGCATGATGCTGCGCTATTGGCAGCGGCCCGAAGCGACGGCGGAAAAGTTTCGCGGCGACTGGATGCTGACCGGTGACCGTGGCCTGTGGGAAGGCGACTATCTGCGGTTCAAAGGCCGCGAGGATGACGTGATCACCTCGTCCGGCTACCGCATCGGCCCCGCCGAGATCGAGGATTGCCTGATGACCCACGCGGACGTGGCGACCGTCGGCGTGGTCGGCAAACCCGACCCGCTGCGCACCGAAATCGTCAAGGCCTATGTGGTGCTGAAAGACGGGGCCACGGCGACGGAACAAAGCTTGCAAGACTACGTCAAGGCGCGACTGGCGCAATATTCATACCCGCGCGAAATCGCATTCGTAGATGCGCTTCCGATGACGGTGACGGGCAAAGTGATCCGCAAGGCGCTGCGTGCGCAAGCGGTGGCAGAAACTGGGAAAGGGACGGCATGAAACTGACGTCACAGATTTTGACTTCTTCGGCTGACTTCAAGGCCAACCAGCAGGCGCACGAGGCGGCCTTGCAACAGATCCAGGAGGCGGCGCAGGCGGCAACGCTGGGCGGTGGCGCGCGGTCGCGTGACCGGCACGTCAGCCGGGGCAAGATGCTGCCGCGCGAGCGGGTGGCGAACCTGCTGGACCCCGGCAGCCCGTTTTTGGAAGTCGGCGCGACAGCCGCCCACGGCATGTACGACGGAGCGGCCCCCGGCGCGGGTGTCATCACCGGCATTGGCCGTGTGATGGGCCGCGACGTGATGGTCGTGTGCAACGACGCCACGGTAAAGGGCGGCACCTATTACCCGATGACGGTCAAGAAACACCTGCGCGCGCAGGAGATCGCCGAGGCGAACCATCTGCCCTGCATCTACCTGGTGGACAGCGGCGGCGCGAACCTGCCCAATCAGGACGAGGTTTTTCCCGACCGCGACCACTTTGGCCGTATCTTTTTCAATCAGGCGCAGATGAGTGCAAAAGGTATCCCGCAGATTGCCGTGGTGATGGGATCATGTACGGCCGGCGGGGCTTATGTGCCTGCCATGTCCGACGTGACAATCATCGTGCGCGATCAGGGCACGATCTTTCTGGCCGGCCCCCCGCTGGTCAAGGCCGCCACGGGCGAGGTGGTCAGCGCCGAGGATCTGGGCGGCGGCGACGTGCACACGCGCTTGTCGGGCGTGGCGGACTATCTGGCCGAGGATGACACACATGCGCTGGCTTTGGCGCGGCGGGCTGTCGGCTCGCTGGAAGGTGCAGCGTCGCGTCTGACGGCGGGGGCGGTCAGCTATGACGAGCCTGCCTACGATCCGGCGGAACTGCTGGGGGTTGTGCCTGCGGATGCGCGCACGCCCTATGACATCCGCGAGGTGATCATGCGGCTGGTCGATGGCAGCGTGTTCGACGAGTTCAAATCCCGTTTCGGTGAAACGCTGGTCTGCGGCTTTGCCCATGTCAAAGGCACGCCTGTGGGGATCATCGCCAACAACGGGGTGCTGTTTTCCGAAGCCGCGCAAAAGGGCGCGCATTTCGTGGAACTGTGTTCGCAGCGCAAAATCCCGCTGGTATTCCTGCAAAACATCACCGGCTTCATGGTGGGCCGCAAATACGAAAACGAAGGCATCGCGCGCCACGGGGCCAAGATGGTGACGGCGGTGGCAACCACGTCGGTGCCGAAAATCACAATGCTGGTGGGCGGATCGTTCGGGGCGGGCAACTATGGCATGGCGGGGCGCGCCTATTCGCCACGTTTCCTGTGGACCTGGCCCAACAGCCGCATCAGCGTTATGGGCGGCGCACAGGCGGCGGGGGTGCTGGCCACGGTCAAACGCGACGGCATGGAAGCGCGCGGCGAGACATGGAGCGCCGAGGACGAACAGGCGTTCAAACAGCCCACGATTGATATGTTCGAGGAACAGTCGCACCCGCTTTATGCCAGCGCACGGCTGTGGGACGACGGGGTGATCGACCCGCGCAAAAGCCGCGACGTGCTGGACCTGAGCCTGCGCGCCAGCCTGAACGCGCCGATCGCTGATACGCGCTTTGGTCTGTTCCGGATGTGAGTTTTGCCGGCGGAGGACGGGGGCCAGCCCCCGGACCCCCGGGATATTTTTGGCCAAAAGAAATGGCCCAGTGAAAGATTTAGAGGACGGGAATGATGTTTGACACGATCCTGATTGCGAACCGCGGCGAGATTGCCTGTCGGGTGATGGAAACGGCGCAGGCCATGGGCGTCACTTGCGTGGCGGTCTATTCGGATGCGGATGCAGGGGCCAAGCACGTGGCGATGGCCGACCGCGCCGTGCACATTGGCAGGTCGGCACCTGCGGACAGCTACTTGCGCGGCGATGTGATCATTCAGGCCGCGCTGGATACAGGCGCGCAGGCGATCCATCCCGGCTATGGGTTCCTGTCCGAGAACCCCGATTTCGTCGAGGCGGTCGAGGCGGCGGGGCTGGTGTTCATCGGCCCGTCGGCCAGTGCGATCCGCGCTATGGGGCTGAAAGACGCGGCCAAGGCGCTGATGGTCGAGGCAGGCGTGCCCGTGGTGCCCGGCTATCACGGGGCGGACCAGTCGGATGATCTGCTGGCGGCAGAGGCCGAGAAGATCGGCTATCCGGTGCTGATCAAGGCCGTCGCGGGCGGCGGCGGCAAGGGGATGCGTCAGGTCGACACTGCGGCGGGCTTTCACGAGGCGTTGGCCTCGGCGCGGTCCGAGGCCAAGACCGCCTTTGGCAATGCCGATGTGCTGGTCGAGAAATTTGTCAGTAAGCCGCGCCATATCGAGGTGCAGGTCTTTGGCGACGGCAGCCACGCGGTGCATTTGTTCGAACGCGATTGTTCGCTGCAGCGTCGCCACCAGAAGGTGATCGAAGAGGCACCGGCCCCCGACATGACACCCGAAATTCGCGCCGCCATGGGGGCGGCGGCTGTGCGCGCCGCCGAGGCCATCGGTTACGCGGGCGCGGGCACCGTCGAATTCATCGTGGACGGGTCGAACGGGCTGAACGCTGACGGGTTTTTCTTTATGGAGATGAACACGCGCTTGCAGGTGGAACACCCCGTAACCGAGGCGATCACCGGCGTCGATCTGGTGGAATGGCAACTGCGCGTCGCAGCGGGCGAGGCGCTGCCGGCGGCGCAAGAGGAGCTGGGCATCAGCGGCCACGCCTTCGAGGCACGTCTTTATGCCGAGGATGTTCCCAAGGGGTTCCTGCCCGCGACCGGCACGCTGACGCATCTGCAGTTTCCTGACGGGTGCCGCGCCGACAGCGGGGTGCGGGCGGGCGATGTGATCAGCCCGTTTTACGATCCCATGATCGCCAAGGTGATCGTGCACGGCCCCACCCGCGACGTGGCGCTGGCGCGGTTGCGCGCCGCGCTGGCGGGCACGCAGGTGGGCGGCACGGTGACCAACCTTGCGTTTCTTGGCGCGCTGGCAGGCCACAAGGGCTTTGGCCGGGGCGAGGTGGACACCGGCCTGATCGCGCGTGATCTGGACGATCTGGTGGCCGCTCCGCAGGCCGCGCCGCGTCATGCCGTGGCGGCGGGGATGGTGGCGCTGGGGCTGGACCGGCCTGATACGGACACAGGCTTTGCCCTGTGGGCGCCGCTGACGCGCAGCCTGACGCTGGTGCAGGGCGAGGCGGATATCGTGATGACGGTCGATGTCATCAGCCCCTCGGCGCAGGACTGGACGGTGGACGGCACAGCGGTTTCAGTGCGCCGCGTCGGTGCCTTCTGGCAGATCGACGGGCAGGCCGCGCCTGATGTGGCGCAGGCAGGCGCGCAGCTCACCGTCTTTGACGGCTATGGACTTGCCTATACCGTTGTTGACCCGCTGGAACGCGCCAGTGCCGCAGGCGGCGATGGCAACCTGATCGAAGCGCCGATGCCGGGGCTGGTGCGGGCGCTGTTCGCCAAGGCAGGGCAGGCGGTCAAGGCGGGTGAACGGCTGGCGGTTCTGGAGGCGATGAAGATGGAGCACAGCCTGCTGGCCATCCGCGACGGCGTGGTGGCCGAGGTGCTGGTGGAAGAGGGCGCGCAGGTCGAGGCCGGCGCGGCACTGGTGCAATTGGAACCGGAAGCCTAGGCTGGTTTCGAGCAAGGGAGGAATTGCCATGAGTCTGGGTGCCTGTGAGATTTTCGAAGTCGGTCCACGCGACGGATTGCAGAACGAATCCAAAGAGATATCGGTGGCCGACAAGGTCAAGCTGGTCGATATGCTAAGCCGCGCCGGTTTCAGCCGCATCGAATGCGCGTCGTTCGTCAGCCCCAAGTGGGTGCCGCAGATGGCAGGCAGTGCTGAGGTGCTGGCGGGGATCACCCGTGGCGACGGCATCCGCTATGCGGCGCTGACCCCCAACATGCGCGGGTTCGAAGATGCGCAGACGGCAGGCGCGGACGAGATTGCGGTTTTTGCCTCGGCCTCGGAAGGGTTCTCCAAGGCCAACATCAACGCGACCATCGCGGAATCGCTGGAACGGTTCGCCCCGGTGATCGAGGCTGCGCGCCACATTGATCTGCCGGTGCGGGGCTATGTGTCTTGCGTGGTGGAATGTCCCTATGACGGCCCCGTCGCACCGCAGGCGGTGTCCGATGTGGCGGACAAGCTGTTTGGCATGGGCTGTTACGAGGTCAGCCTGGGCGACACTGTTGGGAAGGGCACGCCGGATGCGGTGGCGCGGATGCTGCTGGCGGTGCGCGATGTGGTGCCTGTGGGCCGATTGGCGGGGCATTTCCATGACACCAACGGGCGCGCGATGGACAACATTGATGCAGCATTGGCCATGGGCGTGCGGGTGTTCGATGCGGCGGTGGGTGGTTTGGGAGGCTGTCCCTATGCCCCCGGCGCGTCCGGCAACGTGGCGACCGAAGCGGTGGCGGCGCATCTGAAACGGTTGGGCTATCAGACCGGGCTGGATGCGGATGTGATCGCCGAGGCGGCAGCCTTTGCGCAGAGCCTGCGCAGCTAAAGACGTACGAAAAGGACAGGAATATGTACAAGACGATTTCGATCGACGTGGATGCACGCGGTGTGGCCACGCTGACGCTGGACCGCGCGGAAAAGCACAACGCGATGTCGGCGCAGATGCTGGCCGATCTGACAGACGCGGCGGCGGCGCTGGGCGCGGATGATGCGGTGCGGGTGGTGGTGCTGACCGGTGCGGGCAAATCGTTCTGTGCGGGCGGCGATCTGGACTGGATGCGCGAACAGATGGCCGCCGACCCTGACACCCGTGCCCGAGAGGCAGGCAAGCTCGCGCATATGTTGCAGGCGCTGAACACAATGCCGAAACCGCTGATCGGCATGGTGCAGGGCAACGCCTTTGGCGGCGGGGTCGGCATGGCGTCGGTCTGTGATGTGGCCATTGGCGCGGACCATCTGAAGATGGGCCTGACCGAAGTACGTCTGGGCATTATTCCCGCCACCATCGGCCCCTATGTCATCGCCCGCATGGGCGAGGGGCGCGCGCGGCGGGTGTTCTTTTCCGGCCGCCTGTTCGATGCCGCTGAGGCGGTGGAACTGGGCCTGCTGGCGCGGGTGGTGCCTGCGGATGATCTGGCCGCCGCCGTTGAAGCAGAGGTGCTGCCCTATCTCAGCACAGCGCCGGGGGCCGTCGCCTCGGCCAAGGCGCTGGCACGGTCCCTTGGGCCGCGCATTGATGCGGGCACCATCGACATGACCATTCAGGCGCTGAAAGAGCGTTGGGAGACTGAGGAAGCCGCCGAGGGGATCGGTGCGTTTTTCGACAAGCGCAAGGCGGCGTGGATGGGGTGACGTTGTACGGGGTTGGTCTACAGCTGCCGGTGAACAGCAAGCCGGCAACCTTGGCCCTATGCGTTGATCATGGTTGGTCAATCCAGACCAAGCCTACAGAAATGCCAAATCGACGCTCAGGCTGCGCAATCTGGGTGTCGACTATGCGGACTTTGCTGCCGTTTGAAATGGAGTGAGAAGCCGCGCATCGTTGGGCCGTGGTGCGGCGATCGACCCTTTGTGACTGGCACTTTATGGCAGCCAAGCACATCCAAGCTGGCGGTAATCCACAACAGCAGCCAAATCGCCGTGCCGGCGGACGGCCCGGCGATGCGCGGCGGCCTGCGGCCTTGATTCCGCGCAGGGGAATGCGGAATGGGCTCAAACTGAACCTTCACCGCGCCCTGACTTCATGTCCGCAATCTCAGGTCGCAGGGACAAGGGGGGTGTCCGGCGCAGGTCTGCGGCCAGCGTTCTGCGTTCCACCTCGCGCAGCTTTGCCCGTGCCTTTGCGTCGTCGCCGCCGCTGTCGCGGATGGCCTTTCGCCAGACCTTCAGGACAGAGCGGGGCGACCATGGCAGAACGGCCTCTTGCGCAACCCAGTGGCGCAAGGGGGGTGGCAGCCCGTCGAAGGCGGCCATTTTGCAACCCTTGCGGGCCTTGCGCTTCAATGTGGTCCGCGTGTTCGAGGCGCGGGCCGGTATCATCCTCTGCCCCCTCACGCGGCTTCGCCTGTCTTGCGCCAGCCCGGGAAGGGATCGGCAAGACCGGCCCACAGGGCGGGCTGCATATCTGTTTCATCCACCAGTGCAGCATCCAGCGTGGCCGTGATCGCGGCCCTGTCCATGCCTGACCCGATGAACACCAGCTCTTGTCGCCGGTCACCGAACGGGTCTTGCCAGTTTTTCGCAAGATAGCTGCGCATTTGCGGGTGATCCGGTCGCCGTTCAGGCGGCACGCTGGCCCACCATGTTCCAAGGGGCACAATTTTGCTCTGCGCGCCAGCAAGCGAGAATTCGGCCAGCCAGTCGGGGCGGGTGGCGATCCAGAAATGTCCCTTGGCGCGGATCACGCCGGGCAGGGGACCATTCAGCGCATCGTGTACTTTTTGCGGATGGAACGGCCGCCGTGCGCGGTAGACAAAGGAGGAGACGCCGTATTCTTCGGTCTCGGGGATGTGGTCGGTGAAGCCGTACAGTTCCTTGGCCCACAACGGGTGGTCATGCGCGGTTTCAAAATCAAAAAGCCCGGTGTCGAAGATCTGCTGTTGCGGAACGTGCCCATAGTCTGTTTCGATAATTTTGGCATCGGGGTTGAGGGCGGTGATGATCAGACGCGCGGCGGTGGTGCGGTCCGCTCCGGCGTCGGTCACCTTGTTCAGCACGACAACATCGGCAAATTCGATCTGGTCAACCAATAGGTCAACCAGCGTGCGGTCGTCCCCATCGCCCAGGCTTTCGCCACGGTCGCGCAGGAAATCGTGGCTGGCGTAGTCTTTCAGCAGGTTCACCGCGTCGACCACGGTCACCATCGTATCCAGCCGCGCCACATCGGACAGGCTTTGACCGTCGGCATCGCGGAATTCAAAGGTCGCGGCGACGGGCAGGGGTTCGGACACGCCGGTGGATTCGATCAGCAGGTAGTCAAAGCGGTTTTCCGCAGCCAGACGCCGCACTTCGACCAGCAGATCGTCGCGCAGGGTGCAGCAGATGCAGCCGTTGGACATCTCGACCAGTTTCTCGTCGGTCTGGCTCAGGTCGGCGCCACCATCGCGTACCAGATCGGCGTCGATGTTCACCTCGGACATATCGTTGACAATGACCGCCACCCGCCGCCCGTCGCGGTTGTTCAGGACGTCGTTCAACAAGGTGGTTTTGCCCGCGCCCAGAAAGCCGGACAAAACGGTGACGGGGAGACGCGAATCTTTCATAGTGAGAACCTTGTATGTGATATGTTATAACGTAACATCTATGAAAGACAGCAAAGGCCCGCAAGCAGTTTTTTGCACGCCCTGACCGTTTGTGCGGGCAGGGGCGCGTGCGAGGGACGGTGATGAGGTCTGCCAAAAGTGGCCGTTCGGTGAGGCTTTCAGCAATGGCCGGTACGTGCGACATTGCTGCCGTCCCTCTTGCACGCACAAATGGCTGGCGTAGACATGAATGTAACTGCGGTTGCAGAAGCGATCGGCACTGAAATAAGGCGCGCGTTCTAATGCTGAAGTTTCTTTTGAAGTCCGCAATCTGGGCCGTAGAGGCCAGTTACAACAAACCTGAACGAAAGGGTGCCAGAGGTGAAAGGCGGGTTCAGAACGCGCTTACATCTGTTCTGAACGAACAGCAGTACAGGGTGTTGACGGATCTAATTTTGCCCGTCGCAGGCGGCACAACCCAAATAGACCATCTGGTGATATCCCGTTTCGGGATATTTGTGATCGAAACCAAAAATATGTCTGGCTGGATTTTTGGCGGCGCCGACCAACAGAAATGGACACAGGTTCAAAAGCGCAGCAAGCGAAGCTTTCAAAATCCACTTCGACAGAATTATGCACACGTAAAGGCCGTGCAGGAGATTTTGCAGGTCGATCAGAACGTCCTGCACAATTTTGTTGTTTTTACGGGAACAGCGGAACCAAAGACGGCTATGCCTGAAAGCGTTGCCTGGGGTTTGAAGGACTTGGGCAAACTTATCGGGCTTCAAAAGAAGCAGCTGCTCACTGAAGTGCAAGTTGACGCTTACGTGAAAAAACTGCGCGATCAAATTCCGCAAAGCACGAAGGCAACGCGCAGTGAACACGTGCAATATTTGGAAAGGAAAGAGGCTGACAAGAAGCAGTCCGCAAGCAAAAAAACCGCTGTCCACTCTGGTCAAATAGCATGTCCGAAGTGTGGAAAAGAGATGGTAAAGCGCAATAACGGCAAGACGGGTGATGCGTTCTGGGGCTGTGCCAGTTTTCCGAAGTGCAGGGGTACTCGAAAAACGGCCTAATCGTTGGTGGCTGTCCGGTAACATGGCGGCCATTCGTAAAAAATTGAGCGCCTGACACTCCGGCTTCAAAGCGCCCCTGGTCGGCTTCGGCATCCATATGCCTTGCTTGATCTCTTCTGCTTCGTTTGACAAACCTTCCCCATGCGCCATCTGGTTGCAGTGACCTGAACACACCCCAAAGCGGACGGGTCCGGTTGCCTGTCGGGCGATGGACCCCGCTGACCCATCCACATTTCAAAGGAGCGCTTTATGCTACTTCACTGGATCGCACTCCTGATCATCCTGCCCTTCGCGGTGGCATTTATCTACGCGGGCATCCATGAATATCTGCGCTACAATGCCCAAGGCAAAGCAAGTTACGGGCTGGTCTACAACGAAGAGACCGGAACCACCCACGTCACCGGCATCGCCGAGGACGAAGAGGCCTATGACCCAGAGGACTTCGACCCCAACGACTATACCAATCCCGAGGCCAAGAGCGACGCCGAGGATGAGGACACGGACAAATCCTGAGCCGCGCGAGGGACGGGGGGCATAGGGGGCGCCAAACTGCCCGCCTCTCGGTTGACCCCGACGCACGCGCGGCGTAAACCTGCACCAATCTCCGGGGCCGCGCGATCTGATGCGCCGGCAAAGCAAAGGAACCACACGTGGACGAGATGCTGCGCGAATACCTTCCGATTCTGGTGTTTTTGGCCGTTGCCATTGCATTGGGCCTGATTCTGATCCTCGCCGCGCTGGTCATCGCCGTGCGCCGTCCCGACCCCGAAAAGGTCAGCGCCTATGAATGCGGGTTCAACGCATTCGACGATGCGCGGATGAAATTCGATGTGCGGTTCTACCTTGTGTCGATCCTGTTCATCATCTTCGATCTTGAAATCGCTTTCCTGTTTCCCTGGGCCGTCGCGTTCAAGGACATCAGCATGGCAGGTTTCTGGTCGATGATGGTTTTCCTGGGCGTTCTGACCGCCGGATTTGCCTACGAGTGGAAAAAGGGCGCGCTTGAGTGGCAGTAAGCCACGGGTAAGCGAATATTGGAAAGCCGCCCCGATACGGGCGGCTTTTGTCATTTCATACGGGTGTGTCAGCGGGGCCGGGCGCGTTTGCCGGTCATTTTGTGGGCAACCCTTCGGATCGGCCTGCTTTTTCCCTGTGATCGTGCAAGCATGTCGCGTTGACGCTCTTGCAGGGCTGGGCTACACCCGAGAACAACATGCGGATGGGCGGAAATTCGCACCCCGTCATCCCGACAAAACGCTGGAGCGAAGCGCATATGTCAATTGCCACATCACCGAACGCTGCGGGGGCCGACCGCGAGGTCGCAACCCAGAGCCTGAACGCCGAGTTGCAGGACAAGGGCTTTCTGCTGACCTCGACCGAGGATCTGATCAACTGGGCCCGCACCGGCAGCCTGCACTGGATGACCTTTGGTCTGGCGTGCTGCGCGGTCGAGATGATGCACACGTCGATGCCACGCTATGATCTGGAACGCTTCGGCACCGCGCCGCGCGCGTCTCCACGCCAGTCGGACCTGATGATCGTCGCGGGCACGCTGACCAACAAGATGGCACCGGCCCTGCGCAAGGTGTACGACCAGATGCCCGAGCCGCGCTACGTGATCTCGATGGGGTCCTGCGCCAATGGCGGCGGCTATTATCACTACAGCTATTCGGTGGTGCGCGGTTGCGACCGCATCGTGCCGGTCGACATCTACGTGCCGGGCTGCCCGCCCACGGCCGAGGCGTTGCTGTACGGGATCATGCAATTGCAGCGCAAGATGCGCCGCACGGGAACAATCGTCCGCTGAGCCGGACACAGATTTCTGTCCGCCACGGCGGGCAGGGCGCGGCATGGACCGCGCGGCACAGACAGACTTCGGGTAAGGATAACCGATGAGCGATGCACTGAAAGAACTGGGAACCTACATCGAGGCCAAGCGCCCCAATTGCGTTCTGTCCTGGGACATCAGCCACGGCGAGCTGAACGTGGATGTCACCCCCAACAACATCGTCGGGCTGGTCGAGTTTCTGAAAAATGACGCGACCTGCCGGTTCTCGTCGCTGGTGGACATCACGGCGGTGGACTACACCGGCCGCGCCAAGCGGTTCGATGTGGTCTATCACTTCCTCAGCATGTACCAGAACCATCGCATCCGCCTGCGCGTGTCAGTGCGAGAAGAGGCGATGGTGCCGTCGATCGTGAACGTGCACCCTTCGGCCAACTGGTTCGAGCGCGAGATCTTCGACATGTTCGGCATCCTGTTCTCGGGTCACCCCGACCTGCGCCGCATCCTGACCGATTACGGGTTTCGCGGCTATCCGCTGCGCAAGGATTTCCCGACCACCGGCTACACCGAGGTCCGCTATGACGAGGCGCAAAAGCGCGTGGTCTACGAACCCGTCAGTCTGGTGCAGGAATACCGCCAGTTCGATTTCATGTCCCCCTGGGAGGGTGCCGAATACATCCTGCCCGGCGATGACAAGGTCGCGCCGGACGGACACGTGAGCAAGGATGCCAAGTGATGGGTGGCGTCTGGTGGCTGATATTGTCGGCGCTGACGATCATTCCGATGATCAAGCTGCTGCCGTTCTTTGGCATCAATAAATACTGGTCTGCGGTCTGTCTGATCCCGTTCGGCACCATTGCGTTGCTGTGGTGGATCGGGATGCGCCTGCAAGAGCTGGAGAAGCGCTGATGGGCGGCCAGTATTTTCAGGCGGACTGGTACTATTCGACATCTGCTCTTTTTGCGATGTTGATCCTTCTGGCTCTGTTTGCGCTTCCCGCCCGCGTCATTCAGAAACGACATGGCTATCCGGTGTGGACGTTGGTGTTTTGCCTCGTTCCATATATGGGCCCCTACATACTGCTCTGGGCGTTTGCCACTTCCGAGCCGCGTAAGATTGAAGAGGATTTATCATGATGGATGGCTCCAAAGGTTTCGAAGACGCCCTGACGGGCGAGCAGAAAATCCGCAACTTCAACATCAACTTCGGGCCTCAGCACCCGGCGGCACACGGCGTGTTGCGGCTGGTGCTGGAGCTGGATGGCGAGATTGTGGAACGCTGCGATCCGCACATCGGCCTGCTGCACCGTGGCACCGAAAAGCTGATGGAAAGCCGGACGTACCTGCAAAACCTGCCCTATTTCGACCGGCTGGATTATGTGGCCCCGATGAACCAGGAACACGCCTGGTGTCTGGCCATCGAAAAGCTGACCGGCGTCGAGGTGCCGCGCCGCGCATCCCTGATCCGCGTGCTGTACTCGGAAATCGGGCGCGTGCTGAACCACCTGCTGAACGTGACCACGCAGGCGATGGACGTCGGCGCGCTGACCCCGCCGCTGTGGGGCTTTGAAGAGCGCGAAAAGCTGATGATCTTCTACGAGCGGGCCTGTGGCGCACGTCTGCACGCGGCCTATTTCCGCCCCGGCGGTGTGCATCAGGATCTGCCCGACGCGCTGCTGGACGACATCGAACAGTGGGCGCATGAATTCCCCGCCGTTCTGGCCGACATCGACGGGCTGCTGACCGAAAACCGCATCTTCAAACAGCGCAACGCCGACATTGGCGTGGTGACCGAAGAGGACATTCTGGAATACGGCTTTTCTGGTGTGATGGTGCGCGGTTCTGGCATGGCCTGGGATTTGCGCCGGTCGCAGCCCTATGAATGCTACGACGAGTTCGATTTCCAGATTCCCGTCGGCAAGAACGGCGACTGCTACGACCGCTACCTTGTGCGCATGGAAGAGATGCGCCAGTCGGTCAGCATCATCAAGCAGGCCATCGGCAAGCTGCGCGAAGCCACCGGCGACATTCTGGCCCGTGGCAAGATCACCCCGCCCAGCCGGACCGATATGAAAACCTCGATGGAAAGCCTGATCCACCACTTCAAGCTTTATACCGAAGGGTTCCACGTGCCCGCAGGCGAAGTGTACTGCGCCGTCGAGGCCCCCAAGGGCGAATTCGGTGTCTATCTTGTGGCCGATGGCAGCAACAAGCCCTACCGCGCCAAGATCCGCGCGCCCGGGTTCCTGCACTTGCAGGCGATGGACCACATCAGCCGTGGCCACCAATTGGCCGACGTTGCCGCGATCATCGGCACCATGGATGTCGTGTTCGGAGAGATTGACCGGTGATGTTCACTCCGGTCATCCCTGCACTTCATCTTGCCCGTAAAACTCCCGCCGGAGGCTCCCACCTCTGCCACGCGAACCGAAAGTCGAACTGATGCTCCGCCGCTTGCACCCTGACCAACCCGAAAGCTTTGCCTTCACCCCCGCCAACCAGGCCTGGGCCGAGGCACAGATCACCAAATATCCCGAGGGCCGTCAGGCCAGCGCCATCATTCCGCTGCTGTGGCGCGCGCAAGAGCAAGAAGGCTGGCTGACGCGCCCCGCAATTGAATCCGTCTGCGAGATGCTGGGCATGGCCTATATTCGCGGGCTGGAAGTGGCGTCGTTCTACTTCATGTTCCAGCTGCAACCGGTTGGTTCTGTGGCGCATATTCAGGTCTGCGGCACCACGTCCTGCATGATCTGCGGCGCCGAGGACCTGATGGCGGTTTGCAAGAAAAAGATCGCGGCCAAGCCGCACGAGCTGTCTGCGGACGGCAAGTTTTCGTGGGAAGAGGTCGAATGCCTGGGGTCTTGCGCCAACGCGCCCATGGCCCAGATCGGCAAGGATTATTACGAGGATCTGACAACCGACCGCATGGCCGAGATCATCGACGAGATGGCCGCAGGCCGCGTGCCCACGCCGGGTCCGCAAAACGGGCGCTATGCGTCCGAGCCGCTCAGCGGTCTGACCTCGCTGACCGAATACGACAGCGGCAAGACGCAGTATAACGCCAGCGTCCAGCTGGCGACTGACATCGGGGACACGATCAAGCGTATCGACGGGACCGAAGTGCCGCTGACCGCACGGTGGCAGGGCAAGGCGGCCAATGCCTCCAGCAAACCGCCCGCCAAGCCCAAGACACGCACCGCCCCCTCTGCGCCCGTGACCGAAACCAAGGCCGAAGTGGCGCCTGCGCCTGCGTCCGAAGCACAGTCCAAGGCCAAGCCGCCGCGCGATGAAACAGCGCCCGAGACCGACGCGGGAACGCAAGGGGCGGGCAAGAAGCCCCGCACCATGAAAGCCCCGCGCAAGGCCGGTGCCGACGATTTGAAACTGATCAAAGGCGTCGGTCCCAAGCTGGAAGCGATGCTGAACGAGATGGGTTATTTCCATTACGACCAGATCGCCAAGTGGAGCGATGCTGAAGTGGCCTGGGCCGACCAGAACCTTGTCGGGTTCAAGGGCCGCGTCAGCCGCGACAACTGGGTCGAGCAGGCGGGCAAGCTGGCCGCCGGTGAACAGACCGAATTTTCCAACCGCGCCAAAAAGGACGGTCTCTATAATAAATAAATAATTTCAGGAGAGGGACGATGATGAACGAGAACAAGGCAATGCAGGATTGCACACGCAAGTGTTGGATGCTGTCGGCTGTGGCAGGGGTGGTTCTGGCCATTCTGCTGATTGCCTTTTCAGGGTTGGGCTTTTTCGGCTCGGTCCTGGTTGGGCTCGTCATTTTTGGTGTCGGCGGCTTTCTTCTGAAATCCATGTTGTGCGGCGCGTTGGCGGATCAGGCGCAGGAAACCGTGGCCCCGTCGCAACCCGCAACACCGCCCAAACCTGCCGCTGAAACAGCGCCCGTAGCGGATGCTGCGGCCCCGATGGCAGAGGTCAAAGAGCCCGAGGCGGCCACTGCCGCCGCGCCGGCTGCCGCTGCTGCGACTGGCGCAGAGGACAAGGTGCTGGTGAAACCTTCGGCGCGTCTGGCCGGTCAGGAAGAACTGGCCGCGCGCAAGGGCGACTGGAAGTACGAAAAACCGGCGGATGCGGCCCCCGCAAAAGCAACGCCTGCCAAAGTGGCACCGGCCAAGAAAGCGCCCGCCGCCAAGGCAACCGCGAACAAGGACGCAACCGCTGCCGCGACCACTGCGCGTGCGCCCGTGGCCGCCGATGGCAAGCCCGAGATGCTGGACGCGCCGCGCGACGGCGGCCCGGATGATCTGAAACAGATCAAGGGCGTCGGTCCCAAGCTGGAAGGGCTGTTGAACGAAATCGGCATCTACCACTTTTCTCAGGTGGCCGGATGGCGCAAGAAAGAAGTCGAATGGGCCGATCAGAACCTTGTGGGGTTCAAAGGTCGGGTCAGCCGTGATGAATGGGTCAAACAGGCCAAGGTGCTGGCCAAAGGTGGCAGCACAGAGTTTTCGAACAAGGTCAAGAAAGGCGGCGTTTACTAAACGCCGACAGATTTGATGCAGGGTCAGGATAGCACAAACAAGACAGGGCAGCGTCTGGCGCTGTGGATTGTCGGCGTGGCGTTGTTCTGGCTTGGCACGACGATCGCAGGGGGCTACCTCGGCTGGACCAGCCGGACCCACGCCCTTTTTGACCTCGCAGCGCTTGCCGGTTTCGGCTGGGCGCTGTGGATGGGTTTCAACATCTGGCGCGCGCGCCGGCAAGACAAAGGCTGAACGGACATGTTGCAGGACAAGGACCGGATCTTTACCAACCTCTACGGTATGCACGACCGCACGCTGAAAGGCGCGCAGGCGCGTGGCCATTGGGATGGCACAGGCGCGATCATCAAAAAGGGGCGTGACTGGATCATTTCCCAGATGAAAGACAGCGGCCTGCGCGGACGCGGCGGGGCGGGGTTCCCGACCGGTCTGAAATGGTCGTTCATGCCCAAGGAAAGCGACGGTCGCCCGGCCTATCTGGTTGTGAACGCGGACGAATCCGAACCGGGCACCTGCAAGGACCGCGAGATCATGCGCCACGATCCGCACACGCTGATCGAGGGTTGCCTGATCGCATCCTTCGCGATGAACGCAAACGCCTGCTACATCTACATTCGCGGCGAATACATCCGCGAGCGCGAAGCCCTGCAAGCGGCCATCGACGAATGCTATGACGCGGGTCTGGTGGGCAAGAACGCCGCGAAATCCGGTTGGGATTTCGACATTTACGTGGCCCACGGGGCCGGTGCCTATATCTGCGGCGAGGAAACCGCGCTGTTGGAAAGCCTTGAAGGCAAGAAGGGGATGCCCCGGATGAAGCCGCCGTTCCCTGCGGGTGCGGGTCTGTACGGCTGCCCGACCACAGTGAACAACGTCGAATCCATCGCCGTGGTGCCGACGATCCTGCGCCGTGGGCCGGACTGGTTCTCGTCCTTTGGTCGCCCCAACAACGCAGGCACCAAGCTGTTTGCGATCAGCGGTCACGTGAACAACCCCTGCGTCGTCGAAGAGGCGATGTCGATCACGTTCGAAGAGCTGATCGAAAAGCATTGCGGCGGCATTCGCGGCGGCTGGGACAATCTCAAGGCTGTGATCCCCGGCGGGTCATCGGTGCCCTGTATTCGCGGCGACCATATGCGCGAGGCGATCATGGACTTTGACTATCTGCGCGAGCAGCGGTCCGGTCTGGGCACGGCGGCGGTGATCGTCATGGACAAGGACACCGACATCATCAAGGCGATCTGGCGTCTGGCGAAGTTCTACAAGCACGAAAGCTGCGGCCAGTGCACGCCCTGCCGTGAAGGCACCGGCTGGATGATGCGCGTGATGGACCGTCTGGTCAAAGGCGATGCCGAGGTCGAAGAGATCGACATGCTGCTGGACGTGACCAAACAGGTCGAGGGCCACACCATTTGCGCGCTTGGCGATGCGGCGGCCTGGCCTATTCAGGGTCTGATCCGCAACTTCCGCGACGAGATCGAGGACCGTATCAAACACAAACGCACAGGCCGCGTCAGTGCCGTGGCGGCGGAATAAATCATGGACATGATCCTTTATTCCCACGCCATCGTTTCGCTGGCCGGTTATGCGGTTTTGATGATCGTGCTGACCGCGCTGTCGGCCGCTGGCCGCACCGACGACGAACGTGCCTTGTGCGGGCAGGTCAAACGCGACTACGCCAACCCGACCTACCGCAAGGCGCGCGCCCATGCGAATGCCGTTGAAAGCGCAGGACCGTTCATCGCCGCCGTGGTTGCGGCCATCATGATGGGTGCTGCACCATTCTGGGTGAACCTGTTCGCGTCGGTGTTTCTGACCGCGCGGATCGTGATGGCCTATGTGCACATCGGCACCACCAACCAGCCGATGCGCAGCTTGTTCTGGTCGATCAGCATGCTGTGCGTTCTGGCGCTGGCTGTCATGGCGATCTGGGGGATCTTTTGATGCGTCTGATTCTTGTTCTTGCGGCGGCTGTCGCGGTCGCGGGCTGTAACCAGCGCGACAAGGGCATTGCCTTTGACGGGCATTATTTCCGCACCAGCGCCAAGAAGGTAAGCGACGACCGCTCGGTCTTTCAGATCGAGGTGCGGCAGGTGTCGCAAAGCCTTGATGGTGCGCGCGAGGCGGGCCGTCACGCGGCGACGAAATATTGCATCGAGAATTTCGGCACGTCGAACATCGTGTGGACAAGCGGACCGGACCCGGAAAACGGCGCATTGACGGTCAGCAATGATCGGCTGATCCTGCAAGGAAAATGCAACGTTCTATGACCAACGCGGCGACATATCGCCCCGTTTCCCCGGTGGCATCGCCCTGTTATTGCATATCAAGGCGCAGGTTTCCCATCTGTGGAAAGGGGCCCGCGCGCGTGCGCGGCCCGTTTCGCAGCACAGGAGACTTGAACATGCGACTGACGACACTGGTTCTGGGCGCTACAATCGCCTTGTCGATGGCCACCACGACCGCCGCCGTGGCCAAACCGCATTTGCGGGACACACCGATCGACGACGGGCTGCTGGCCCTTGGGCTGGCCGACGAGATTCGCAGCGCTTGCCCGAATATCTCGGCGCGGATGATCCGCGCCCTTGGCTATCTCAACGGATTGAAGAGCCAGGCCCATGCTTTGGGCTATACGGACGCTGAAATCGACGCCTATCGGAAATCCGATACGGAAAAGGCGCGCCTGAAAAAGCGCGGCAAGGCATATTTGGCGGCCAATGGGGTTGTCGTCGGACAGCCAGAGACGTATTGCGCGCTTGGGCGCAACGAAATCGAAAAATCGAGCCAGATCGGTTCGTTACTCAGGGTGAATTGACGCATGAGCGACCTTCGCAAGATCATCATCGACGGCCACGAAATCGAAGTAGACGGGGCGATGACCCTGATCCAGGCTTGTGAGCAAGCCGGGGTCGAGGTTCCGCGCTTTTGCTACCACGAGCGGCTGACGATCGCAGGCAACTGTCGGATGTGTCTGGTGGAGGTCGTTGGCGGCCCGCCCAAGCCTGCGGCGTCTTGCGCGATGCAGGTCCGCGACCTGCGTCCCGGTCCCGAAGGCCAGCCGCCGGTGGTGAAAACCAACAGCCCGATGGTCAAGAAGGCCCGCGAGGGCGTGATGGAATTCCTGTTGATCAACCACCCGCTGGATTGCCCGATTTGCGACCAAGGCGGCGAATGCGACCTGCAGGACCAGGCGATGGCCTACGGCGTTGATTTCAGCCGTTTCCGCGAACCTAAGCGCGCGACCGAAGATCTGGATCTGGGGCCACTGGTCGAAACCCACATGACGCGCTGCATTTCCTGCACCCGTTGTGTGCGCTTCACCACCGAAGTGGCGGGCATCACCCAGATGGGCCAGACCGGGCGCGGCGAAGATGCCGAGATTACGTCCTATCTGGGCGAAACGCTTGATTCGAACCTGCAAGGCAACATCATCGACCTGTGCCCCGTGGGCGCGCTGGTGTCGAAACCCTATGCGTTCACCGCCCGCCCCTGGGAGCTGAGCAAGACCGAGAGCATCGACGTGATGGACGCGCTTGGCTCGTCGATCCGCGTGGACACGAAGGGTCGCGAAGTGATGCGGTTCCTGCCGCTGAACCACGACGGCGTGAACGAAGAATGGATTTCGGACAAGACCCGATTCGTCTGGGACGGTCTGCGTCGCCAGCGTCTGGACACGCCTTACATCCGTGAAAACGGCAAGCTGCGCAAAGCCGACTGGGGCGAGGCGCTGCAACTGACCGCGTCCAAGATCAAGGGCGCTGAAAAACTGGCCGGCATGGTTGGTGATCTGGCCCCGGTCGAGGCGATCTTCGCGCTGAAGCAGTTGATCGAAGGGCAGGGCGGCGTTGTCGAATGCCGCACCGATGGCGCCAAGCTTGAGGCGGGCAACCGGTCGTCCTATGCGGGCACCGCGCGGATCGAGGATATTGACAGCGCCAAGTTCATCCAGCTGATCGGCACCAACCCCCGCACCGAAGCCCCCGTTCTGAACGCGCGCATCCGCAAGGCGTGGACCGCAGGCGCGAATGTGGGTCTGGTGGGTGAAGCTGTTGATCTGACCTACGATTACGCGCACGTCGGCACCGACCGTGCCGCGCTGGACAGCTTGCTGGGCAAAGACTACGGCGACGTGCTGGACGCGCCTTCGATCGTGATCGTGGGTCAGGGCGCGCTGCAGGAAGCGGACGGCGCTGCCGTTCTGGCGGCCGCGATGAAACTGGCCGAGGACACCAAGTCGAAATTCATGGTCCTGCACACTGCCGCATCCCGCGTGGGAGCGATGGACGTGGGCGCGGTCAACGACCGTGGCATGGACGCGGTGGCCGAGGCCGACGTGATCTATAACCTTGGCGCCGACGAAGTCGAAATCGCCGAAGGTGCGTTCGTGATCTATCAGGGCAGCCACGGCGACCGTGGTGCACACCGCGCCGACGTGATCCTGCCCGGTGCCGCCTATACCGAGGAAAGCGGCGTGTTCATCAACACCGAAGGCCGCCCGCAACTGGCCCAACGCGCCAGCTTTGCGCCCGGTATGGCCAAAGAAAACTGGGCCATCCTGCGCGCGCTGTCGGGCGAGCTGGAGGCGGTTCTGCCCTATGACAATCTGGCCACCCTGCGTTCGGCGCTGGTTGAAGCGGTGCCGCACATTGCCGATCTGGACGAGGTGCCGGAAAACGCATGGCAGCCCGTGGCCACCGGCAAACTGGGCAAGGCCGCGTTCCGCAACGCGGTGTCCGATTTCTGGCTGACCAACCCGATTGCACGCTCCAGCCAGTTGATGGCCGAGCTGAGCGCCAACGCCAAAGCGCGCACTCAAGGGGCGATGGCCGCTGAATGATCCGCGTGGGCCTCATAGCCTTGGCGCCGCTGGCCGCCTGTTCCGAACCGGAAATCACGGCCGAGCGTCTGATTCCCGATTATCGGGGCGTGCAGACGTCGTTGCTGGACAACGATCTGGTGCAGTTCGACGTGGAAATGACCAATGCGCTCAGCACGAAAGACGTGTCTGACTATGCGCAATGCGCCGCCGCTGGCTATACGCTGATCCGTGGATACGGATTTGCGCGCCATGTGCGGACAAATGTAAACGAAGAGGGTGGCGTGTGGCAGGCAGATGCTGTTTACACCATCTCGCCATCCTTGCCGCGCGGATTGCGCACCATCGACGCCGAAGTCGAGGCTGCCAACTGTGCGGAAAAAGGGATACCGACGGTGTGAGGACCTATGGCTGACTTTTTCATGAACCATCCGTTGGGCATTGCCCTGTTGATAATCGGGCAGATTTTCCTGCTGGTGATCCCGCTTCTGGTCGCTTTGGCGTTCCTGATGTACGCCGACCGCAAGATCTGGGCCGCTGTCCAGATGCGCCGGGGGCCGAACGTCGTGGGCGTCTTTGGCCTGCTGCAAAGTTTTGCGGACTTTGGCAAATATATCGTCAAAGAGGTCGTCGTGCCTGCGGGCGCCGACAAGTCGGTGTTCTTCATGGCGCCGATGGTCAGCCTGGTTATGGCGCTGATCGCCTGGGCGGTGATCCCGTTCAACGACGGTTGGGTGTTGTCCAACATCAACGTCGCCATCCTGTACGTCTTTGCCGTCTCATCGCTTGAGGTCTACGGCGTGATCATGGGCGGCTGGGCATCAAACTCGAAATACCCGTTCCTGGGGTCGTTGCGGTCCGCCGCGCAGATGATTTCGTACGAGGTCAGCATCGGTCTGATCATCATCGGTGTGATCATCTCGTCGGGCTCGATGAACTTTGGCGACATCGTCCGTTCGCAGGACGGCGACTGGGGCGTGTTCAACTGGTACTGGTTGCCGCACTTCCCGATGCTGTTTTTGTTCCTGATCTCGGCCCTGGCCGAAACCAACCGCCCGCCGTTCGATTTGCCCGAGGCTGAATCGGAACTGGTGGCCGGTTATCAGGTCGAATATTCGTCCACGCCCTTCCTTTTGTTCATGATTGGTGAACTGGTGGCCGTGGTGCTGATGTGCGCGCTGATTTCGCTGATGTTCTTCGGCGGCTGGCTGTCGCCGGTGCCGTTCCTGCCCGATGGCATCGTCTGGATGATCCTGAAAATGGGCTTTGTCTTTTTCATCTTCTCGATGGTCAAGGCAATCACCCCACGCTACCGCTATGACCAGCTGATGCGTCTGGGCTGGAAAGTGTTCCTGCCGTTCAGCCTGGTTTGGGTGGTCTTCGTGGCATTTGCCGCAAAATTCGAATGGTTCTGGGGCGTGTATGCGCGCTGGACCGTAGGGGGCTAAGCATGACCGAGATCGACTATACCCGCGCGGCCAAATATTTCCTGTTGCAGGATTTCTGGGGCGGCATGAAGCTGGGGATGAAATATTTCTTCCGGCCGAAGGCGACGCTGAACTATCCGCACGAAAAGGGGCCGCTGTCCCCTCGTTTCCGTGGTGAACACGCGCTGCGCCGTTATCCCAATGGCGAAGAGCGCTGCATCGCGTGCAAACTGTGCGAGGCGATCTGCCCCGCGCAGGCGATCACCATCGACGCGGAACCCCGCGAAGACGGCAGCCGCCGCACCACGCGCTATGACATCGACATGACCAAATGCATCTACTGCGGTTTCTGTCAGGAAGCCTGCCCGGTGGACGCGATTGTCGAAGGGCCGAACTTTGAATTCTCGACCGAGACCCGCGAAGAGCTGTTCTATGACAAGACCAAGCTTCTGGAAAACGGCGACCGTTGGGAAGCCGAGATTGCCCGCAACCTGGAACTGGACGCGCCGTACCGATGAGTGATCCCACCAACCCCTTTGCCGCGATGATGGCCCAGATGCAGGAAATGGCGAAAACCTTTCCGGCGATGGAGGCGTTCGACATCCGCAAGTTCGAAGGCATGTTTCCAACCATGCCCAAGGACGTGATGGAAGCGATGTTCGGCAACGCCTTCAACGAGGGCGGTCTGGACGCGCGCACGCGCCTGCTGTTG
This sequence comes from Sulfitobacter sp., assembly GCA_034669925.1. Lineage (GTDB taxonomy): Bacteria > Pseudomonadota > Alphaproteobacteria > Rhodobacterales > Rhodobacteraceae > Pseudosulfitobacter. Next base: position 840,223 of record JAXMOM010000001.1, on the reverse strand, counting down.
ACGCTGGCCGGGTTGGTGATGCAGGGCGCACAGAACGAAACAGCGGTGCGCCAGACGGTGCGCCACGCGGTCGAGGCAGGCGCCACCGACCAGCATATCAGCGAAACGATAGCGATGATGTCGATGTTTGCAGGCATCCCCGCAACGACCAAGGCCATGGACCTGGCACAGGCCGTATTGAAAGAGGACAAAGAGACATGAGCGTTTTTGCCTTTTACCTGTTTGCGATCTCGGTGATCGCCGGTGGGCTGTTCACGGTCATCAGCCGCAACCCCGTGCATTCGGTGCTGTGGCTGATCCTGTCGTTCCTGTCGGCTGCGGGCCTGTTCGTGCTGCTGGGCGCGGAATTCGTCGCCATGCTGCTGGTCATTGTCTACGTCGGCGCGGTCGCGGTTCTGTTCCTGTTCGTGGTGATGATGCTGGACATCGACTTTGCCGAGCTGAAGGCCGAGATGGCGCGCTATATGCCGCTGGCCTTGCTGATCGGTCTGGTGATCTTGATGCAATTCGTCATGGCCTTTGGCGCATGGGAAGCCAACGCCGCCGCCGAAGGGCTGCGCGCACAGGCGATCCCGGTCGACCGTCACAACACCGAAGCCTTGGGGTTGATCCTGTATGACCAGTATTTCCTGCTGTTCCAGCTTGCGGGTCTGATCCTGCTGGTGGCGATGATCGGGGCCATCGTGCTGACGCTGCGCCACCGCAAGGATGTGAAACGTCAGGACGTGGTCGCACAGATGATGCGCGATCCGGCCAAGGCGATGGAACTGATAGACGTAAAACCGGGGCAGGGGCTGTAATGAACTTTGCACTGACCACCGGCGGGGATCTTGCTGCACAGGCCGCGATCCGCACCGGTTCTGAAATAAACCAAAAAGCCGAGGGACGAGAATGATCGGACTTGAACATTACCTGACGGTGGCAGCCACGCTGTTTGTCATCGGCATCTTCGGGCTTTTCCTGAACCGCAAGAACGTGATCATCCTGCTGATGAGCATCGAATTGATGCTGCTGGCGGTGAACATCAACCTTGTGTCCTTCTCCAGCTTCCTGGGCGATCTCGTCGGGCAGGTGTTTACCCTGTTCGTGCTGACGGTCGCCGCTGCCGAGGCCGCGATTGGTCTTGCGATCCTTGTGTGTTTCTTCCGCAACCGTGGCACCATCGCGGTTGAAGACGTCAACGTGATGAAGGGCTGAATTCATGGAACTGACTATCCTGTTTGCCCCTTTGGTCGGCGCGATCCTGTGCGGCTTTGGCTGGCGCGCGTTTGGCGAAACGGCGGCGATGTGCATTGCCACGGGGCTGTTGTTCCTGTCGGCGCTTCTGTCGTGGGTTGTGTTCCTGTCGTTTGACGGCACCACCGAGAACATCCAGATCCTGCGTTGGATCGAAAGCGGCTCGCTCAGCACCGATTGGGCGATCCGTCTGGACCGTCTGACCGCGATCATGCTGATCGTGATCACCACGGTGTCCAGCCTGGTGCACCTGTATTCGTTTGGCTACATGGATCACGATCCGCAGTGGAAAGACGACGAAAGCTACAAGCCGCGGTTTTTCGCGTATCTGTCGTTCTTTACCTTTGCCATGCTGATGCTGGTGACCTCGAACAACCTGGTCCAGATGTTCTTTGGCTGGGAAGGCGTGGGCGTCGCCTCGTATCTTCTGATCGGCTTTTACTATCGCAAGCCGTCGGCCAACGCCGCCGCGATCAAGGCGTTCGTGGTCAACCGTGTGGGCGACTTCGGCTTTTCGCTGGGCATCTTTGCGCTGTTCTTCCTGACCGACAGCATCCGGTTTGACGACGTGTTTGCCGCCGCACCCGGCCTGGCCGAAACCCAACTGTCGTTCCTTTGGGGCGAATGGAATGCGGCCAACCTGATTGCGATCCTGCTGTTCATCGGCGCGATGGGCAAATCGGCGCAACTGTTCCTGCACACATGGCTGCCCGACGCGATGGAAGGTCCGACACCTGTGTCGGCGCTGATCCACGCGGCGACCATGGTGACCGCCGGTGTGTTCCTGATCTGCCGCATGTCCCCGATTATGGAGTTCGCCCCCGAGGCGACCATGTTCATCACCTTTATCGGTGCAACGACCGCATTCTTCGCCGCGACCGTGGGTCTGGTTCAGACCGACATCAAGCGCGTGATTGCCTATTCGACCTGTTCGCAGCTGGGCTATATGTTCGTGGCCGCAGGCGTTGGCATGTATTCGGCGGCGATGTTCCACCTGCTGACGCACGCTTTCTTCAAGGCGATGTTGTTCCTGGGCGCCGGTTCGGTCATTCACGCCATGCACCACGAGCAGGACATGACCAACTATGGCGGTCTGCGCAAAAAGATCCCCTATACCTTCGCGGCGATGATGATTGGCACGCTGGCCATCACCGGTGTTGGCATTCCGCTGACGCACATCGGTTTCGCGGGCTTCCTGTCAAAGGATGCGATCATCGAAAGCGCCTATGGCGGCGGGTCGATGTATGGCTTCTGGATGCTGGTGATCGCGGCTGCCTTTACCAGCTTCTATAGCTGGCGCCTGATCTTCCTGACGTTCTACGGCGAGGCCCGTGGTGACAAACACACCCACGACCACGCGCACGAAAGCCCGATGGTCATGCTGATCCCGCTGGGCGTTCTGTCGCTGGGCGCGATCTTTGCCGGGATGATCTGGTACAACAGCTTCTTTGGTCACGCCGATCAGGTGGGCAAGTTCTATGGCATTCCGGTTGCCGAAGCTGCGGCTGATGGTGCAGCGCATGTCGAAGGCGCCGAAGAAGCCCATGCGACAGCCGAGGGCGACCATGCGACAGGTGAACACGCAGCCGGTGGCGAACACCACGTTGCATTCGCAGGCAAGCCGGGCGAGGGCGCGCTGTACATGGGGCCGGACAACCACGTTCTGGAAGACGCGCACGCAACCCCCGTATGGGTCAAGGTTTCGCCGTTCATCGCGATGCTTGCAGGTTTCCTGATGGCGCTGTGGTTCTACATCTGGAACCCGACGTTGCCTGCTCGTCTGGCCGAAAACCAGCGTCCCATCTATCTGTTCCTCAAGAACAAGTGGTACTTTGACGAACTGTATGACGTCGTCTTTGTGCGGCCTGCCAAATGGATCGGCCGCCAGCTTTGGAAAAAGGGCGACGGCAACGTGATCGACGGCACGCTGAACGGTGTGGCCTTGGGCATCGTGCCCTTCCTGACCCGTCTGGCCGGTCGCGCACAGTCTGGTTATATCTTTACCTATGCCTTCGCGATGGTCATCGGGATTGCCGTACTTATCACCTGGATGACCCTCGGAGGAGCAAACTGATGGACAACCTGCTTTCCTTCACCACCTTTATCCCGGCTGTTGCGGCCCTGATCTTGGCGGTCTTCCTGCGCGGCAGCGATGCCGCATCGCAGCGCAACGCCAAGTGGGTGGCCATGTTCGCCACCACGGCCACGTTCCTTGTGTCGCTGTTCATCCTGTTCGAATTCGACCCCAGCAACACCGGGTTCCAGTTCGTCGAACAGGCCGACTGGCTGCTGGGCCTGCAATACAAGATGGGCGTCGACGGGATCAGCGTTCTGTTCGTGATGCTGACCACCTTCATGATGCCGCTGGTGATCGCGGCCAGCTGGAACGTGGAAACACGCGTGAAGGAATACATGATCGCCTTCCTGCTGCTGGAAACGCTGATGCTGGGCGTGTTCATGGCGCTGGACCTGGTGCTGTTCTACCTGTTCTTCGAGGCTGGTCTGATCCCGATGTTCCTGATCATCGGCATCTGGGGCGGGGCGAACCGCATTTATGCTTCGTTCAAGTTCTTCCTTTATACCTTCCTTGGGTCGGTGCTGATGCTGGTGGCGATGGTTGCCATGTTCTCGGACGCGGGCACCACCGACATCGTGCAACTGCTCAGCCACGAGTTTGACGCAGGCACGTTCAGCATTCTGGGCATCCAGATTGTCGGCGGTATGCAGACCCTGATGTTCCTGGCCTTCTTTGCCAGCTTCGCGGTGAAAATGCCGATGTGGCCCGTGCACACATGGTTGCCCGACGCGCACGTTCAGGCCCCGACGGCGGGTTCGGTCGTGCTGGCCGCGATCCTGCTGAAAATGGGCGGCTACGGTTTCCTGCGGTTCAGCCTGCCGATGTTCCCTGTGGGGTCCGAAGTTCTGGCGCCCGTGGTGCTGTGGATGTCGGCGATTGCCATCGTCTACACCTCGCTGGTGGCGCTGGTGCAGGAAGACATGAAAAAGCTGATCGCCTATTCGTCGGTCGCGCACATGGGCTTTGTCACCATGGGGATCTTCACCTTTAACCAGCAGGGTCTGGACGGGGCGATTTTCCAGATGGTCAGCCACGGCTTTATCTCGGGGGCGTTGTTCCTGTGTGTCGGCGTGATCTACGACCGGATGCACACCCGCGAGATCGACGCCTATGGCGGTCTGGTCAACCGGATGCCGTCCTATGCGATGATCTTCATGTTTTTCACCATGGCCAACGTCGGCCTGCCGGGCACTTCGGGGTTCGTGGGTGAATTCCTGACGCTGATGGGGGCCTTCCAGGTCAACACATGGGTCGCTGCCGTGGCCACAACAGGTGTGATTTTCTCGGCGGCCTATGCGCTGTGGCTGTACCGCCGCGTGGTCATGGGGGACCTGATCAAGGAAAGCCTGAAGGCCATCACAGACATGACCCGCCGCGAAAAGCTGATCTTTGCACCGCTGGTGGTCATGACCCTGCTGCTGGGCGTCTATCCGGCGCTTGTGCTGGACATCATCGGGCCGTCGGTCACCGCACTGGTCAACAACTACGACACGGCCACGGCCGCAGCCGCTGCTGCGACCCCAATGGTCGGAAACTGATAAAGGAACGGGACCCATGTCCGCTGATCTGACGCTAATTCTTCCCGAGATCGTTCTGGCCGTTTTTGCGATGCTGGGCCTTTTGGGCGCAGTCTACACCGGCAAGGACGCGCTGGCCCCTGCGCTGGTCTGGGCCACCTCGGCGTTGTTCGTGCTGGTCGCATTCTGGGTCGGTCTGGCCGCACCGGAAACGCACACCGCCTTTGGTGGCATGTTCATCGACGACGGGTTCGCGCGGTTTGCCAAGGTGACGCTGCTGCTGTCCGCCGCCGCCGTTCTGGCCATGTCTGAAGGATACATGTCCGCGCGCGGGTTGCTGCGGTTTGAATACCCCATTCTGGTGACGCTGGCCGTGGTCGGCATGATGATGATGGTCAGCGCGGGCGACCTGATGTCGCTGTACATGGGCCTGGAGCTGCAATCGCTGGCGCTTTACGTTGTCGCGTCGCTGCGCCGCGATTCCGTCAAGTCGACCGAGGCGGGCCTGAAGTATTTCGTGCTGGGCGCGCTTAGCTCGGGTCTGCTTTTGTATGGCGCATCGCTGATCTACGGCTATGCAGGCACCACGCTGTTTTCGGGCATCATCCAGACCACCCAAAGCGGCGACGTGTCGCTGGGGATGCTGTTTGGTCTGGTGTTCCTGATTTCGGGTCTGGCGTTCAAAGTGTCCGCCGTGCCGTTCCACATGTGGACACCGGACGTCTACGAGGGCGCACCGACACCGATCACCGCCTTTTTCGCCACCGCCCCCAAAGTGGCCGCGATGGGGCTGTTTGCCCGTGTGCTGCATGATGCCTTCGGCAATGCAGTGGGGGATTGGCAACAGGTGGTTGCGCTGATTTCGCTGCTGTCGATGTTCCTGGGCGCGATTGCCGCCATCGGCCAGACCAACATCAAACGCCTGATGGCCTATTCGTCGATTGCCCACATGGGGTATGCGCTGATGGGTCTGGCATCTGGCACGATCTTTGGCGTGCAGGCGATGCTGGTCTATCTGGCGATCTACGTGACGATGAACGTCGGCACCTTTGCCTTTATCCTGATGATGGAACGGGACGGACAGCCGGTTGTCGATGTGGCGTCGCTGAACATGTATTCCAAACGCGAGCCGGGCAAGGCGCTGGCGATGCTGGTGCTGTTGTTCTCGCTGGCCGGTGTGCCGCCGATGCTGGGCTTCTTCGGCAAGCTTTACGTGCTGCGCGCGGCCTACGAGGGCGGGCTGGCGTGGCTGGCGATTGCCGGTGTGGTCGCGTCGGTGATCGGCGCGTTCTACTACCTGCGCATCGTGTTCTACATGTACTTTGGCGACGAGAACGCCGAAGGGCTGGATGGCGGCAAGTCGCCGGTGCTGTGGGGCTTTCTGATGGCCTCGGCCGTGGTGATGATCCTGGGCATCGTGAATATGTTCGGCGTCGAAGGGGCGGCGGCTGCGGCGGCTGCGTCTCTTGTCAACTGATCCGATGACGCCGGTGGCACCCATGGGAGCCTCCGGCGGGGATTTCCTTGAACCAGAGAAGACATGACCGGCTGGCCTGACGGATACGGACGCCACGTGCTGCAAAGCGTCGATTCAACGCTGTCCGAAGCGGCACGCATGGCCGCCGATGCGTCGGGACCGGTCTGGATCATGGCCGAACAGCAAACCGCGGCACGCGGGCGGCGCGGGCGGCCCTGGGCCATGCCTGCGGGCAACTTTGCCGCCACGCTGCTGCTGCCGGTGTCGGGGTCGGCCAGCGATGCGGCGCTGCGGTCTTTTGTGGCCTCGTTGGCGCTGCACGAAGCATTGGTCGCGGCCACCGGTCGCGCTGATGTGTTTGCCCTGAAATGGCCCAATGACGTGCTGCTGCGCGGCGGCAAGCTGGCCGGTATCCTGCTGGAAAGCGCAGGACAGGGGCCAAGCCTGCGCCACCTGTCCATCGGCATCGGTGTGAACCTTGCCGCCGCCCCGGCGGTGTCCGAGGTCGAGGCAGGCGCAGTGCCGCCGGTGTCGCTGAAGGGCGAGCTGGGCACAGTGATCACAGCGCAGGATTTTCTGGAGCTTCTGGCTGCAGCCTATGCCCGTTTCGAAGACCAGTTCACCACATACGGCTTTGCGCCGATCCGTGCCGCATGGATGAGCCACGCCGCACGACTGGGGCAGGTGATCACCGCCCGCACCACCCGCGACGAGACCACAGGCACCTTTGCCGAGGTGGACAGCGCGGGCAATCTTGTACTTGAGACGTCCAAGGGCCGCGTGGCGATCGCGGCGGCGGACGTTTATTTCTAAGGGGGGCGGGGAATGCTTCTGGCCATTGACTGCGGCAACACCAACACCGTGTTTTCGATCTGGGACGGCGAAAGCTTTATCGGCACATGGCGCACATCGACCGACTGGCAGCGCACGGCGGACCAGTATTATGTCTGGCTGTCGACGCTGATCAAGTTCCACGAGATCGACGTGGACATCACCGATATGATCATCAGCTCGACCGTGCCGCGCGTGGTGTTCAACCTGCGCGTTCTGGCCGACCGTTATTTCCACACACGCCCCATCGTGGTGGGCAAGCCCGATTGCCTGCTGCCCGTCGATGTGCGCGTCGATGCGGGCACCGCCGTAGGCCCCGACCGTCTGGTCAACACCGTGGCGGGCCATGACTTGTACGGCGGCGATCTGATCGTGGTGGATTTTGGCACGGCCACCACCTTTGACGTGGTCAGCGCCGATGGCGCCTATATCGGCGGGGTGATTGCGCCCGGTGTGAACCTTAGCCTCGAGGCACTGCACCACGCCGCTGCTGCGCTGCCCCACGTGGACATCGCCAAGCCGCAGAAGGTGATCGGCACCAACACTGTTGCCTGTATGCAATCCGGCGTCTTTTGGGGTTACGTCGGGCTGGTGAAAGAGATATGTGCCCGGATCAAGGGCGAACGGGCGCGCGAGATGAAAATTATCTCGACCGGCGGACTGGCACCATTGTTCCAGCAGACTGAAGACCTGTTTGACGAATTTCATGATGATTTGACGATGCACGGGCTGACCGTGATCCACCGATACAACAAGGAAAATAACTGACTTATGAGCAGTGAAAGATTGATCTACCTGCCCCTCGGAGGGGCGGGCGAAATTGGCATGAATTGCTATGTCTACGGCTACGGCAAACCTGAAAAGGAACGTCTGATCGTTGTGGACATCGGCGTGGCCTTTCCCGACATGGACAGCACGCCGGGGGTGGACCTGATCCTGCCCGACATCAGCTGGCTGGAAGAGCGGCGCGACCGGATCGAGGCGGTGTTCATCACCCACGCGCACGAGGACCACATCGGTGCGATTGCCCACACCTATGGCCGGCTCGAAGCGCCGATTTTCGCGCGTGTGTTCACCGCGAACCATGCCAAGCGCAAAATGGCCGAAAACGGCCACCCGGCCGATGCCGTCACCGTGGTCGAGGCCTGGCCCGACCAGGTGGATGCAGGCCCGTTCAAGGTCGGCTTCCTGCCGATCTCGCATTCGATCCCCGAAAGCTCGGGTCTGGTCATCGACAGCCCCAAGGGCCGCGTGATCCACTCGGGCGACTTCAAACTGGACCGCACACCGCTGGTGGGCGAGGCATGGGATCCCGAGTTGTGGGGCGAAGTGTCCAAGGGCGGCGTCAAGGCGCTGATCTGTGACAGCACCAACGTGTTTTCCCCCCACGCAGGCCGGTCCGAAGTGACCGTTGGCCCTGAGATCGAAAAGATGATGAATGCCGCCACGGGCATGGTCGTCGCCACCACGTTTGCATCGAACGTGGCCCGCGTGAAAACGCTGGCCGAGGCGGGCGATCGGGCAGGGCGGTCGGTCGTGCTGTTGGGCCGCGCGATGAAACGCATGGTCGAGGCGTCGATCGAATCCGGCGTCCTGACCGAATTCCCGCAGGTCGTCGCCCCCGAGGATGCCCGCAGCATCCCGCGCGAGAACCTGTTGTTGCTGGTCACCGGCAGCCAGGGCGAACGCCGCGCGGCCAGTGCGCAACTGGCCCGTGGCAAATACATGGGGCTTGAGATGAAAAAGGGCGATACATTCCTGTTCTCGTCCAAGACCATCCCGGGCAACGAACGCGGCGTGATCCAGATCATGAACGCGTTTTCGGAAATGGGCGTGGATATTGTCGACGACAACAGCGGCCACTACCACGTGAGCGGCCACGCCAACCGCCCCGACCTAGAAGAGATGCACGCGGTCGTCAAACCGCAGATTCTGGTGCCCATGCACGGCGAACACCGCCATTTGCGTGAACACACCAAGATCGCGGATGCCAAGGGGATGCAGGGCATTCTGGCCGTCAACGGCATGATGATCGACCTCAGCGGCAATGAACCCAAGGTCGCCGAATACGTCGAAACAGGCCGCACCTATCTGGACGGGTCGGTGCAGATCGGCGCGCTGGACGGGGTCGTGCGCGACCGTATCCGCATGGCGCTGAACGGTCATGTGGTCGTGACGCTGATCATCGACGAACAGGACGAACCGCTGGGCGATCCGTGGTGCGAAACCATGGGCATCGCGGAAACCGGCAGCAGCAATGCGCCGCTGGTGGAAATCCTGGAAGCGGACCTGAGCCAGTTCCTGGGCCGTGCCGATCCCAAAACCATGCGCGACGACGAGGCGCTGGAACAGGCGCTGCGCCGGACTGTGCGCAAGACCGCGCAGGACGAGATCGGCAAGAAACCCGAAGTGACGGTGATCATCAGCCGTCTGACCTGAGCGGAACCAAACCGCTTCTTTCCGCGTTGAAAATATAACGGGGGCGCACGCTTTGCGCCCCTTTTTCACGCGCAAAAGGAGTTTCCTATGATTAAGAAAAGCGGTTCCGCAAAGTGGTCGGGCGATCTGAAGACCGGCAAAGGCTATGTTTCGACTGAAACCGGCGTGCTGAAAGACCAGCCCTACGGCTTTAACACCCGTTTCGAAGACGGCAATGGCACCAACCCCGAAGAGCTGATCGGTGCGGCCCACGCCAGCTGTTTCTCGATGGCGCTGAGCATGATCCTGGGCGAAAAAGGTCTGCAAGCTGACAGCATCGAAACCAAGGCCACTGTGTCGCTTGAGAAAAAAGACGCGGGCTTTGAAGTGACCAAGGTGCACCTGGACCTGACGGCCAGCGTCCCCGGCGCCGACAAGGTGTCGTTCGACGAATGCGCCAAGACGGCCAAGGAAAACTGCCCGATCTCGAAGTTGCTGAACGCCGAGATTACGATGGATGCCAAGCTGGTCTAAACCCGCTTTGACGCCATTGGTGTCATAGATACAAAAAATGCGCGTCGGGCTGTGGCCTGACGCGCATTTTTAGTTTTGGGACAGGGGCTTAGCCCCGCCGCTTAGCCGTCGTAGCGTTCGGCAAAGCTTTTCTCGATAAAGGTGGGCGTGTGATCGCCCAGACCCATCACGCGGCTGCCGCCACGGTCATCCCGACCGCCCCGCGACCGGCTGGACGAGCTGCGCTTGCTGTCGGAGCTGTCTTGACGGCTGTCGGTGCGCTGGTTGTCTCGTGGGGCGTTGGACGGCTCTGCGCGGGTTTCGGCAGGGGCCGCTTCGGGCTTTGGCGTCTCGGCGGGCTTGTCCGCCTGCTTGGGGGCCTCATCAGCCTGCTTAGGGGTCGCATCGGCCTGCGTCTCTGGCGTGTTCTCTGCTGCGGTGTCGGCCTTGGGGGTGTCGTCCGTCTTGCGGCTGCGCGACCGTGACCGCGAGCGGCTGGAGGTCGGTTTTTTCTCGGTCGTATCCTCGGGCGCATCGCCCTGTGCCTCGGTCCCGATGTGGCCCAGCGGGTTTTCAAGGCGCGGAATCTCACGCTGGATCAGACGTTCGATGTCTTCAAAATTCTTTTCGTCGCGCGGCACGCAGATCATCATCGCCTTGCCGTCACGCCCTGCACGGCCAGTGCGCCCGATGCGGTGCACATAGTCCTCGGCGTGGCTGGGCACGTCAAAGTTGAACACGTGGCTGACGCTGGGCACGTCCAGGCCGCGCGCGGCCACGTCTGACGCCACCAGGAACCGCAGGTCACCTGCACGGAAGCCGTCCAAAGTACGCGTGCGCTGGCTTTGATCCAGGTCGCCGTGGATAGGGGCCGCGTCATAGCCGTATTTTTTCAACGACTTGGCAACGGTGTCCACGTCCATCTTGCGGTTGCAAAAGATGATCGCGTTGGTGCATTTGTCGCCTTCGGCGTCGATCAACATGCGCAGAACCTTGCGTTTTTCCGACGCTTCGCGGTCCTTGCGGGATCCTTTGAACATCACCACGCCCTGTTCGATGGTCTCCGAGGCGCTGGCCTGACGGGCCACTTCGATGCGGGCAGGGTTGCTGAGGAATGTGTTGGTGATGCGTTCAATCTCGGGCGCCATGGTCGCCGAGAAGAACAACGTCTGACGGGTAAACGGTGTCAGACCAAAGATACGTTCGATGTCGGGGATAAAGCCCATGTCCAGCATCCGGTCGGCTTCGTCCACGACCATGACTTTCACGTCCGACAAGATCAGCTTGCCGCGCTCGAAATGGTCCAGCAGACGGCCCGGCGTGGCAATCAGCACGTCGACGCCCTTGTCGATCAGCGTGTCCTGTTCCTTGAACGACACGCCACCGATCAGCAGCGCCTTGGTCAGTTTCAGGTGTTTGGTATAGGTGTCGAAGTTTTCGGCAACCTGTGCGGCCAGTTCGCGGGTGGGGCACAGCACCAGGCTGCGCGGCATCCGCGCACGGGCACGGCCACGGGCCAGCAGGGTGATCATCGGCAGCACAAAACCGGCGGTCTTGCCTGTGCCGGTCTGGGCAATGCCCAAAACGTCGCGTCCGTCCAAAGCGGGGGGAATCGCACCGGCCTGAATGGGGGTCGGGGTTTCGTATCCTGCTTCCTCGATGGCTTTCAGCACTTTGGGATTCAGGTTCAGATCTGAGAATTTTATCATGTATGTCCGAAGTTTGCGGACACTGACTTGGCCCGCGGCAGCTTTGAAATGTCGGCCCGCATGGCCCAAGGGCAGCCCCAAGGCCGCGACATTGATTGCCCATACCAAAGCACAGGCCCGTGGTCAAATCATGTCGTGAAATCAGGGAAGTGGCGGGGAACTATTTCGTCTAATTTCAACTCAAGCGTGCAAAGAAGCCCTTCGGCGGCCAGTCTGGACCGCAAATCGTCCGAGTCTTCAGCGACTTCACGATAAAAGGCGCGCAAGCCATCCTCGCCGCTGTCGGCCTCTATGAACCGGAACAACTCGTGCAGGCTCAGGCCCCCCGCATCGCGCGGCGTGGCAGGGGCCAGTCCGGCGCGGTACGATCCCTTTTCCAGCCGATAGCGGTAGGACGCCAGCCAGTCCTCCCATGTCTTTGCGTGGCAATGGGCCAGATCGACCTGGCTCAATTCAACCTCGTTGGGGTTCATCTCGCCGTCGCGGAAAACGTTGTGAATGCGCACGTCCAGCCCTTCCAGTCCCGTGCGCGCAAACAGCTTGCCCGCCACATGGGACAAAAACCCGCCTTTGATGTGCGGGCCATAGTTGGGGTACAGGCGATTGACGATCTTCTCGCGCGCGGGGCCGTTGGGGATGAACGCCTTGAAATGGCGCCCGTCGCCGGCAAGCTGTTCCATCGGGCGCACGCGCGCGGTTTGCACGGTGGCGGGCAGGGCGGCCAGCACGTCGGCGACGGGCTGGTCCGACACCAGGAATTCGTCGGCGTCCATGTGGATCAACCAATCCACCTCGGCGCGTCGCGCATGGGCGTGGGTCGCGTTGCGGCTTTGGCGGACCTGATGTTTTTCGGGCCGCTTGCCGCCCAGCTTTTGCCAGTGCTGCGCATCACAGCGGGTGACGCGAATTTTCGGGTGCGCTTTCAACGGCGCGAAGGCGTCGCTGTCGGGGTCGTCCAGATAGATGTACAGCCGGTGCGCGCCTGCCTCGATATGATAGGCGGCAAAGCGCAGGATGTCGCGCGCAGGCGCAAGGATGGTGGAAGACAGGCCCCAGGTGGTCATGTGACAGGCTCCTGCGGGGCAAGTATGCGGGTGACTTTTTCGTCCAGGTCCAGCGCCGCCGTGACCAGCATGTCATGTTTGCGCAGCAGGTCCAGCCGTTCGGGAGTGGCTGCGCACATCTCGTCGTAGAACCGGCGCAGACCGCTGTCGCCTTCTTCTTCAATCAACACTTGAAGAACGTCGTTCAAAATCATGTTTCCGTTCGTTTTCTTCCGGTACGATCCGTGGGTCATCCGAAAGTCGAAATGGCGCTGGAACGTCGCCCAATCGGGCGCGTGGGCGTGTCCCACGTGTACCGTTTCCAGCATCTGGCCGTTCGAAACCTTGGCCCCGGCGTGCATCATCGCATGAATGCCCAGACGGATGCGCCGAAAGCCGGTGCGCACGATGTTCTTGCCGCCGGTATAGCTGATGAACCCCTCGGGCACATAGGCGCCAAAGGTCGGGTAGATGTCGATCAGGTCGGCGGTCTTGGCCTTGACCGATTTACGGGTGCGTTTGAAATAGGCGGGGCCGGTCCACGGATCGTCCGATGCCATCAGCTCCACGGGCTGCATTCGCGCAAAGGCCATATCGGCCGGAACGCGTGAAAGATGCTGGGCAAGCGGTTGATCCGACAGAATATATTCGTCTACGTCGATATGCGCCAACCAGTGCAGGTCGGATGCCTTATAGGCCTGCGTGGCGTTGGACGCCTGCCGCAACTGGTGGCTTTCGCGGGCCTTGGCGGGCTTGTCGGCCCAGAACGCGTCGTCGCATTGGTGAAAGCGCACCTGTGGGTGCTGCAATTGCTGTGCGATCGTGGCGTCGGGCACATCCAGAAAGATGTCCATCTGCGCCGCGCCGGCGTCCAGATGATAGGCGATGAACCGGGCGATCTGCTGCACAGGGGCCTTGATCGTCGACACCGTGCCCCAGCGCAGCGCGTCGGGGTCGGTCACGATGTCCTTGGCGATCAGCGTCGTCTTGGCGCGCTCGGGCGCCTTGTCCGGCTTGCCCCAACGCATCGCGTCTACACCATCATTTCTTTGGTCGCGGTCAGGCGAATGTCGGGATAATCGCGCACAACGCGGTCGATGTCCCATTGCAGCCGCGTCAGGTAAACGACATCGCCGTCATGGTCATAGCCAATGTGCTGTTTGTTCGCTTCTACAAACTTATCAACGGCTTGTCGCGTGCCGTTCACCCAGCGTGCGGACGTGAACTGCGATGGCTCGAACCGCACCGGCAGGCTGTATTCCAGCTCGATCCGGCTGGCCAGCACCTCGAATTGCAACTGCCCGACCACGCCCACGACAAAGCCCGAGCCGATGGCCGGTTTGAAAACTTTGGCCGCACCTTCTTCGGCGAATTGCATCAGCGCCTTTTCCAGATGTTTCGCCTTCATCGGGTCGCCCGCGCGCACGCCTTGCAGCAGTTCGGGGGCAAAGGACGGAATGCCGGTCACACGGATCGCCTCGCCCTCGGTCAGCGTGTCGCCGATGCGCAACTGGCCGTGGTTGGGGATGCCGATGATGTCGCCGGCCCATGCCTCTTCGGCCAGTTCGCGGTCGGACGCCAGGAACAGCACAGGGTTCGAGATTGCCATCGGTTTCTTGGTGCGCACATGGGTCAGCTTCATGCCGCGGTGAAAGTGCCCCGATGCCAGCCGGACAAAGGCCACGCGGTCGCGGTGCTTGGGGTCCATGTTCGCCTGCACCTTGAAAACAAAGCCGGAAACGGATTTCTCCTCGGGCAGGATCTGGCGCGGCTCGGCCGATTGGATCTGCGGCTCGGGGCCATAGGTGGCGATGCCGTCCATCAGTTCCTTGACCCCGAACGAATTGATCGCAGAGCCGAACCAGATCGGGGTCAGCGACCCTTCCAGCATGGCGGCGTGGTCCATCGCGGGCAGCAGTTCGCGGGCCATCTCGACCTCTTCGCGCAGCTTTTCCAGCAGGTGCGCGGGCACGTGATCGGCCAGCTTCGGATCGTCCAGCCCGTCAATCTGGATGCTTTCGGCGACACGGTTCCGGTCGGCGCGGTCCATCAGCTCAAGCCGGTCGCGCAGCATGTCATAGCAGCCGACAAAATCGCGGCCCACACCGATGGGCCAGCTTGCCGGCGTCACGTCGATGGCCAGGTTTTCCTGAATTTCGTCAATAATATCAAAAGTATCGCGGCTTTCGCGGTCCATCTTGTTACAGAAGGTCAGGATCGGCAGATCGCGCATCCGGCACACTTCGAACAGCTTTTGCGTCTGGCTTTCCACGCCCTTCGCCCCGTCGATCACCATCACCGCGGCGTCCACCGCCGTCAGCGTGCGATAGGTGTCTTCCGAGAAATCCGAGTGGCCGGGCGTGTCGACCAGATTGAACCGGAAGTTCCTGAAATCAAACGACATGGCCGAGGCCGACACGGAAATCCCGCGGTCTTTTTCCATCGCCATAAAGTCCGAACGCGTGCGCCGCGCCTCGCCCTTGGCGCGGACCTGTCCGGCCATCTGGATCGCCCCGCCGAACAGCAGGAATTTTTCCGTCAGGGTCGTTTTGCCGGCATCCGGGTGCGAGATGATCGCAAAGGTGCGACGACGCGCAATCTCGGGCGGCAGTTCGGGGCGGTTGGGGGCGGTGTCCAGCATGTTGGGGCGTATATTCCGCAGGTGCGTCCGGCGCAAGGATGCTTAGTGTCCTGACCCTAACGCGTGCTGGCCTTGCGCAGCAACTCGGCGGCGTCGGGACGGTTCAGCAGGGTTTCCTGCACATCCAGCCCGGAAAGCCCCGCGTTGGCGTGCGCTGTGCTGCCGGTCAGTTGCGCGGTGACCTCGTCGGGCACAGCGGGGCGGGTCCGGGTGTCGATCAGCGTCGATTCCGCCGCGATTCCTTCGGCATAGATGATCTGGTGGGCGTCAAACAGCAGCTGGAAATAATCGACAAAGCCGCCGTCCTGCCGGATCACGGTGTCCCCGTTGACCAGATGGCGCGCCTTGACCAACAGCTCGGACCGCCCGGCGCCCAACTGATCGGACCGTTGATAGATGAACAGGCGGTGGTCGGGGCTGACCACCAGATCGTGATGATTGTTCAGCGCACCGGCGCGGATGCAGATCGGGGCAAAATCGCCCACCGCGCGCACGGTCGACTGGCCGATCCAGCGCACTTTTTGCGTGCCGTCATCGCGGGTCAGCACCCGGTCGCCCACGGCCAGATCCTCGATCGGGACCTGTGCGCCGGACGCCAGCGTGATGTGGGTGCCACGGGTAAAGCGGGCACAGGCCACTTCGGCAAATTTCTCGGCGGCTTTTTCGGTGTCGATGCCCACCAACGCATAATCGGTGCGCGGCGTCAGGTTGGCCAGTGGCAGCAGGTAAATCTGCGCGACATTCCCTGTGCCGTCGGTTTCCACGACCACGATGGAATCGGTGGTCTGCCCGTCGGGCGACATCAGCGTCAGCGCGCAATCCAGATGCAGCGCGGCACCCGGCACGCCTGTGGGGCTTTCGGCGGCAATTTCGAACCCGTCGTCCAACACCTGAATCGCCAGTTGCACAGGCCGCGCCTGCGGCGTCAGGGCATAGGCATCGTCCAGCTCAAGCTCTCCTGCAAACGACAGCGCATCGCCCATGTTTGCCCCGTCCGTCGCCGTGAAACTCTCGGCGGGATAGACCGGCACCGAATGGGCCGGGGTCTGCGGGATGGTGGTTTTGCGCATGGGGATGGGTCGCACTCGGATCAGGAATTTCGTGGATTGTTCAAGGCACTACAGTAGAATTGTGGCAACAGCGGGTCAACGGGTCGGTGTTTTTCTGGCATCCCGTCTGCGTGAGGTGCTACGCAGTGCACAACCCATCACAGGAGGATCACATGGATTTGGGAATATCGGGTAAACGCGCGCTTGTCTGCGCGTCGTCCAAGGGGTTGGGCCGCGGCTGTGCCGAGGCGCTGGCCGAGGCTGGCGTGAACCTGGTGCTGAATGCACGCGGGGCCGAGGCGCTGGAGGAAACCGCGACGGCGATCCGTGACGCATACGGCGTCGACGTGGTGACCGTGGCCGCCGATATCAGCACCGCTGAAGGACAGGCCAAGGTTCTGGAAGCCGCAGGGCAGATCGACATTCTGGTCAACAACGCGGGCGGCCCGCCCCCCGGCATGTGGACCGATTGGGACCGGGATGATTTCATCAAGGCGCTGGACGCCAACATGCTGGCCCCGATTGCGATGATGAAGGCGCTGATGCCTGCGATGATGGACCGCGGCTGGGGCCGTGTGGTCAACATCACCTCGCAGTCGGTCAAGGCGCCGATCGCGCAACTGGGCTTGTCGAATTCGGCGCGCACCGGCCTGACGGGATATGTCGCGGGCACCGCGCGTCAGGTGGCATCCAAGGGCGTGACCATCAACAACCTGTTGCCGGGCATCCACGACACCGACCGCGCGGTCGCGCTGGATGGCGGTGTGGTCAAGGCCAAGGGGATTTCGATGGACGAGGCCCGCGCACAGCGCGCCGCGACAATCCCCGCCGGGCGCTACGGCACACCAGCAGAGTTCGGTCAGGCCTGCGCGTTTCTGTGCTCGGTCCATGCGGGCTTTATCGTCGGGCAGAACCTGTTGCTGGATGGTGGTGCCACCAACGCCACGATCTAAGGGACCAAGCCCATGGCACAGGGATATTCGCTGAAAGACCAATTGTTTAACGCGGAGTCTCTGGGCCAGCTTGGGGCCGAATATGCCGCCGGTCTGCCGGGGCTGGACGGGGACGCGTTCGCGCGTCTGGCCCTGTCGGGCGTGGCCGCGCGCAGCCTGATGGACTGCCTTGACTGGTTTGCGGATTGTATCACGCCACATCTGTCGGATGATTTTCCCCAGATGGCGGACCAGCTGCAAGCGATGATGCCGCCGCCGCTGGACCCTAGCTTGCGCGACGACGACTTTGGCCGGTTTATCCACGCGGTGCCGGGCGTTCTGGCGGTGCGTCACGGGCTGGAACATCACCGCGACCGGGCGCTGGACCTGATCCATGCGGCGACACAGCGGTTTTCGATGGAATTCTCGATCCGCGCCTTTCTGAACCGCTGGCCGGACGAAACTTTGGCGCGCATGGTGGTCTGGGCCGAGGATGACAATTACCACGTGCGGCGGCTGGTCAGCGAGGGCACGCGGCCGAAACTGCCGTGGGGGCGGGCGATTGGCCTGACCCCTGCGCAGACCCTGCCGCTGCTGGACCGGTTGCACGGCGATCCGGCGCGGTTCGTGACGCGGTCGGTGGCCAACCATCTGAACGATATATCCAAAACCGACACCGATGCCGTGCTGGGACGATTGCAGGACTGGCAGGGGGCGGATGCGCAGGACCCGTCAGAGCTGGCTTGGATGGCCCGCCACGCCCTGCGCACGCGGATCAAGGCCGGGCACCCCGGCGCGATGGCGCATCTGGGATACGCCGCCGGGGCCGAGGTGGATGTGCAGGTGCGGCTGGAGGCCGAAACGGTGGCCATCGGCGACCGTCTGCGATTTGATGTGACCTTGCAGGCACCGGCGGCGTTGCCGGTGCTGGTTGATTACCGCATCCGCTTTGCCGGACCCGGGCGGGACCGTGAAAAAGTGTTCAAGCTGAAGGCGGGCAAGGTGCAGGCGGGGCACCCGCTGGTGATGTCCAAGGCGCATCTGATGAAGGGCGGGGCCAGCACCTTTGCCCTGCATCCCGGTGCGAATGAATTGATTGTGCAGGTCAACGGCGTGGACTGCGCGCGGGTTGGCTTCACGCTGATCTGATTGCCGCTTGCGCGATTGTTATTGTTCAGGGGGGGGCGCTGCCCCCGGCGCTGTGCGCTGCGGGGTGTCCGTAAATATGTACATATTCGGGTGATTTATGTACGGGTTTTGCGGCGGTGCTTGCGGGGGGCCGCGTGGCCTGATAGCCCAAGCCCGACCGATTTTATCAGACTTGGAGAGAGCCTTTGACCGAGGTGCCCAGACTGGAGATCCGCGACCTGCGGCGCAGCTTTGACGGGCGTACCGTTGTCGACGGCGTGTCGCTGAGCATCATGCCGGGGCAGGTGACCTGTCTGCTGGGGCCGTCGGGCTGCGGCAAATCCACGACGCTGCGGATGATCGCGGGCGTCGAGATGCAGGACAGCGGCGAGATATACGTCGATGGCACCCTGATCAGCGATACCGTGACCCGCGTGCCGCCGGAGCGGCGCGAGATCGGGTTGATGTTTCAGGACTTTGCCCTGTTTCCGCATCTGAGCGTCGAGGGCAACGTGGCCTACGGGCTGCGCGGCACCCGCGCCGAGAAACGCGCGCGGGTCGAGGAGATGCTGGGCCGTGTGCACATGCAGCGGTTTATCGACATGTACCCGCACCAGTTGTCGGGCGGGGAACAGCAGCGGGTGGCGCTGGCGCGTGCGCTGGCACCGCAGCCGCGGATCATGCTGATGGACGAGCCGTTTTCAGGGCTGGACAACCGTCTGCGCGACGGCATCCGCGACGAGACGCTGAGCATCCTCAAGGAAGAGGACACCGCTGTGCTGCTGGTCACACACGAGCCGGACGAGGCGATGCGCATGGCCGACGAGATTGCGCTGATGCGCGACGGGCGGATCGTGCAGCAGGGCGCGCCCTATAACGTCTACACGCGGCCCCTGGACCGCGCGTCGGTGGCGTTTTTCTCGGATGCGAACGTGCGCCGGTCCACCGTGCAGGGGGCGCTGGCGATGACGCCGTTCGGGCGGTTTCTGGCCCCCGGCATCGCCGATGGCACCGAGGTCGACATCGTGTTCCGCCCGCAGCATGTGCGGATTGATTTCGACCGTGCGGGCGTGGGGCCGGTGCCGACAGCCGTCGAAGGCACGGCGGCACGGGCGGTGGTGGAGCGCGCGCGCTTCATGGGCAACGAAAGCCTGGTGGAATTCCGGCTAGACCATGACGGGACGGTGATGAAATCCACCGTGCCGGGTGTGTTCCTGCCGCAACCGGGCACGGTGATGTGGCTGCGGGTGCGGCGCGACAAATGTTTTGTCTTTCCTGCGGGGGCGATTGCGTGAGCGGACCTTTGATCATCGAGTTCGGGCTGGGGACATCCCTGCGCCGCGCCGACTACACCGATGCGGCCGCCAAAGCGGTGCGCCATGCGCTGTGGCGCAATTCGATCAACCTGGCGGAATTGTTCGGCTTTCCCAAAGAGGCGATGCAGATCGCCGTGCGGGTCGCGGTGCAGCAGCCGGACCTGGTGGATGTCGAAGTGCTGCGGGCGATCTTTCCTTACGGGCAGGCGCAGATCGAGGTGGTGCACGGCGGCTTGGATGTGCCGCGCCCCGACGGTGTGGGCAACCCTACGGTGATGGCGCAGGCGGCGTTGACCGTGTCCTTTGATATGGAGCGGGCAGATGGCTGAGCAGCGGGTGATCATCGAGATGGGGCAGGGCAACGACCTGCACGGGCGCGACTATACCAAGGCGGCGCGTCGTGCCATCGAGGATGCGTTTCGCGGATCGTCGCTGCCGTTGTTCGGCACGCTGGGGCTGGATGCGTCGGATATGCGCGTGCAGGTGACCGTGGCGGTGCAACAGCCCGAGGCGGTGGATGTGGACGCGCTGGTCGCGGTGCTGCCGCGCGGTCGGGCCGAGGTGCGGGCCGTGTTCGGCGGCATGGACGTGCCGTCGGGGGACGAGGTGATCGTGGTGGCCACGGCAGCGGTCGAGGCGTTCTTGCCTGCGCAGACCGAGTGGCGGTTGAAGGGGTGAGTTTGGGGGCTTTGCCCCCGACGCTGCGCGTCTCCCCCAGGATATTTTTAGCCAAAAGAACGGGTTAGGGGCTATCGTCCAGGAACAGCTCGGGCAGGGCTTCGGATGTGTCGATCAGGTCCAGGCGAAAGTCGCGCATGGCCGCGCGCAGTTCACACCATGCACTCAGGGTCCAGACCGGGCCGAGGCTGCTCAGCGCGAGCGGGCGGATGGTGCGCGTGGTGATGCGGTCGCCCCGCGAATGGTAGGTGATGCGCAGTTTTTGGCGGGCGCGGATCGCGGCACGGATGCGCGGGATGTGCGAGGCCCCGCGCGCCGCATCGGCAAAGGGCGGTTTTTCCAGTTTCCACGCGTCGGCAGGGGCAATCGCCGCCTCGGGCAGCAGGGCGTCGATGCGGTCGGCCAGCGCGGTCGCGGCCTGCGACAGTTCGGGGTCGGCGGATTGGCCCAGGATGGCAAGGCCAAGGCTGAGCGCCTCAAGCTCGGGCGGGGCCAGGTCAAGCGGGGGCAGGCGGATCTGGTTGGTCAATTGGTAGCCGGTGCCGCGTGTGCCCTGCACCGGAACGCCCGCCGCCTGAAGCGTCTGGATGTCGCGGTAGAGCGTGCGTTGGGACACCGACAGCCGCTGCGCCAGATCGGCGGCGCGCTGGGTGGTGCCGGTGCGCAAGGCATCGATTAGGGCGTGAAGGCGGGTTTGGCGCGTCATTACTGACAAATACGTGTCAGTTGTGCAAAAGGCCAGATTTTTGTGATGGACACTGACCCCAAACGCAGGGGGCAAAGCGGCATTGCGGCTTTTACCCGGCGGCGCGGTTGCATAGACAAAAGCCGATACAACACGAAACGTGCCGCGGGGCGCGTACAGCGGGAGACTTGATATGCTGAACAATATTGGACCGATGGGTCTGCTTTTGATTGCGGTTGTGGTGCTGGTGCTGTTCGGGCGCGGCAAGATTTCCAGCCTGATGGGCGAAGTCGGCAAGGGCATCACCAGCTTCAAGAAAGGCGTCAGCGAAGGCCAGAATTCTCTGGATGACGATGACGACTACAAGCAAGCCAAGGACGTGACGCCCGAGACCGAAAAAGACAAGGTCTGATCCATGTTCGGCATGGGCTGGAGCGAGCTTTTGGTCGTTGGGGTCGTGGCGTTGATCGTCGTCGGCCCCAAGGATCTGCCGGTGTTGTTCCGGCAGATTGGGCAATTTGTTGGCAAAGCCAAGGGCATGGCGCGCGAATTCACCAGCGCCATGAACGACGCGGCTGACGAAAGCGGTATGCGTGATATTTCCAAGACGTTGAAATCGGCGACCAACCCGTTGGGCACCGCGATGGACGGCGTGAAGGATGCGGCGCGCGATGTGTCGTCGTCGTTGCGCAACATGGATAGCGACAGCGAGACCGCAAAACTGGCCGCAGAGCGCGCGGCCAAGGCCAAGAAGATACAGGCCTCGACCGCCCGCGCCGCCGCAGACCGTAAGGCGCGCGAGGCCGAAGAGGCCCGCAAGGCCGCCGACGCTGCCGAGGCGGCATTGGCTGATGACACATCCGACACACACGACACACCCAAAGGCACCACATGAGCCACGCAGACGACATAGAAGACAGCAGCGCCCCGCTGATCGAGCATCTGGCCGAGCTGCGCACCCGCCTGATCCGGTCGGTGCTGGCCTTTGTGGTGGCGATGATCTTTTGCTTTTCGTTCGGCAGCGCGATCCTGGATTTCCTGTTGATCCCGATCGAGCAGACCATGCGCGATCTGGGCAACCCCAACCCGGTGATGCAATACACCGCGCCGCAAGAGTATTTCTTTACCCTCGTGCGGATTTCGATGGTGGGGGGGCTGGCGATTTCCTTTCCGGTCATCGCCTACCAGCTTTGGCGTTTCGTCGCACCTGGGCTGTACAAGAATGAAAAATCGGCCTTTCTGCCCTTTCTGATCGCATCGCCCGCGCTGTTCCTGCTGGGGGCGGCCTTTGCGCAATATGTGGTCGTGCCGATGGCGATGCAGTTCTTTCTGGGCTTTGCCGATGCTGCGTCGATCCTGACGGCGATTGTGCAGGACGGTACGGTCAAGGACTCGACCAAGGGCATCGACATCGTGTTTCAGGGTAAGGTCAACGAAAGCCTTGATATTACGCTGAAAATGATCGTGGCCTTTGGTTTGTGCTTCCAGTTGCCGGTGCTGTTGACCCTGATGGGCAAGGCCGGATTGGTGACCGCCGAAGGGCTGGCCAACGTGCGCAAATACGCGGTCGTGGGCATTCTGGTGGTGGCCGCGCTGGTCACGCCGCCGGATGTTGTGACCCAGTTGATCCTGTTCGTGGTGGTCTTTGGCCTGTACGAAATCTCGATCTGGCTGGTGCGTGGGGTGGAACGCCGCCGCGACCAACGTCTGCGCGAAGAAGGCTATTTCGACGATGAAGAAGACGAAGAAGGTCTGGACGACATTCTGAACGGTGATGACGACGAGGACCTGAAAAAGTGATCGACGACCCGATGGACCGCATCGCGGCGGCGCTGGAGCGTATGGCGCCCGCGCCGCAACCGGCCCCCGATTTCGACGCCGCCAGCGCCTTTGTCTGGCACACCGGGCCCGACCGGCTGGAACCGGTGCACCAGATCAGCCGCGTGCCGCTGAACCTGCTGGTGGGCAACGACCGCTCGCGCGATACGCTGCTGGCGAACACCACGCAGTTTGCGCGCGGACTGCCCGCGAACAACGCGCTGCTCTGGGGGGCGCGGGGCATGGGGAAATCCAGTCTTGTCAAAGCGGTACACGGTGCTGTTCAGGCAGACTATCCGCAGCTGAAGATCGTCGAGCTGCAACGCGAGGACCTGCCCAGCGTGGGCCGTCTGCTGAACCTGCTACGCGCGGCATCGGGGCGGTTTCTGCTCTATTGCGACGACCTGAGTTTTGGCCATGACGACAGCCATTACAAATCGCTCAAGGCGGTTCTGGATGGCGGGATCGAGGGGCGGCCCGAGAACGTGGTGCTGTATGCCACGTCGAACCGCCGCCACCTGATGCCGCGCGACATGATCGAAAACGAACGGCAAAGCGGCATCAACCCCGCCGAGGCGGTCGAGGAGAAGGTGTCGCTGTCGGACCGGTTCGGGTTGTGGCTGGGCTTTCATCCCTGCGATCAGGACCAGTACCTTGCGATGATCCGTGGCTATTGCGACGCTTACGGCGTGGACATCGACGACGCGACATTGCGGACCGAGGCCATCGAATGGCAGGCCACGCGCGGTGCGCGGTCTGGGCGGGTGGCATGGCAGTATTTTGTGGACCTTGCGGGCCGCCGGGGCGTCACGCTTTAGGCGGCGGGGTGTTGAATGTCGGATGACTTTGGGCTTTGCGGCAACATCTGAGTCCGAGGGGAAAACCGGACGTTCGTGCAGACGCGGCGAAGGTCGGCTTCGAGTCTTTTGCGCATTTCCCTGCGCGGAATCAAGGCCGCAGGCCGCCGCGCATCGACGGGCCGCCCCACGGCACGGCGATTTGGTTGCTGTTGTGTGTGACGGACAGGTGGGATGTGCTTGGCCGCCATAAAGTGGCCGACACTATGGTTGGATCGCCGCACCTCGGCCCGTCGATGCGCGGCTTTGCGCAAGGCAGCTTCGTTCCGCACAGCAGACTTTGACCCATGCTGCGTCCAAGGTCCGCTTCTGGTCCTGACGCTAAGCCGCCGACAGCAGTTTTGCCTCATAGGCGCGCAAACAGGGTGCGGCCTTGGGGCCATAGGTGACAAGGTCGGGAAACAGACACTCGATCTCGACCTTGGCGGCAGGGTTCACCGCCTGTTTGGTCATGTCGCCGGGGTACAGCGTTTCCGACCAGATCCCGTGAGATTGAACCACGTGATGCGCGTCCAGCAGGATGTGGTGATAGGTCACCAGCCCGCCAGTGCTGCGATAGACGCCGTCCATGTTCATCAGGTCGACCGCACGCACCAGCACCTCTTCCTGACCGTATAGCAGTTCGGCCCGCCAGTCGGTCAGCAGGATGGCGTGTTGGGGGGACACCACCAGATCGGCGTCGTTGCCCAGGGTGCCGGCGGTGATGACAACCGGTGCCAGATCACCCGTGGACACGACCGTCGTCGCGCCGATCCAGCGGATCGGTTGCGCGCCGTCGGTGCCGGTGATCACCAGATCGTCGGTGCTCAGGTCTTCGACCGCGCGGGGGCCGTCGGGGGTTTCGATCATCGTGCCGGATGCAAAGCACACCACAGACCCGCCAAGACCGATGTGGGGTGTGCTGTCGTCGTTTTCGGTGACCGCTCCGGTGGTCAGGTTGGTGTCGGCCGGGGGCATCCCGTCGGGAAACACCAGGAAATAACCGTTTTCGCCCGCATCCATGACGTCGTTGTCGTTGTTCAGGTCCACGTCGATGACGCCCACGCGCCACGTGTTCGTGCCGTCGGTCACGGTAAAGGTATAGTCCCAGATCACCTGCCGGTCGACGCCGTCAACCTCGACCCTTTGTTCCCATGCGCCGCCAAAGCGTTCGTTGGAATCGACATATTCGTTCGTATCGCCGTCACCGTTGAACACGGTCGCGCCGTCGTTTTCCTCGATCACGAAATAGGTGTCTTCGCCGCTGTAGCGCCAGGTGCCGTTGGGCGTATAGGCATAGTCGACGGGGTTTCCGTTGACCGTGCTTTGCGTGCCGCGAATGACGTTGGTGTATCCGTAGTAGACGGCCATTGAGGAAACCAATCCAATTGTTGTGCTTGGATTGTTTCTGAATGCGCATCGCGGCGACGCTTGGGCGCTGACATGGTTATTTTTGTGTAAGTGTCTCTAATTCTGGCGCAATTGACAGCAAATGCGCCCCGGATGTGGCGAACCAACGCGGGTTCGCCACAGAGTTGCCCGATATCGCAGGGTCAGGGCAGGTAAGGCGTGGGATCGACGCTGTCAAAGCCCTTGCGGACCTCGAAGTGCAGATAGGCGTTGTCGCCCGCGCGCAGCTTGGCCAGGCTTTGGCCACGGCTGACGCTGTCACCCTTTTTCACGGCCACATCCGCGACGTTGGCATAGACGGT
Source organism: Sulfitobacter sp. (assembly GCA_034669925.1). Taxonomy (GTDB): domain Bacteria; phylum Pseudomonadota; class Alphaproteobacteria; order Rhodobacterales; family Rhodobacteraceae; genus Pseudosulfitobacter. The sequence goes on along the minus strand of JAXMOM010000001.1, from coordinate 814,607 downwards.
CAGCAGGTTGTCGGGGTGCCGGACCACGATGATCGGCACGCCATCGGCGCTTTGGGTGATGGCGGCGACGCTGCCTGAGGCTGCGGCTTTGACCGGGGTGCCTGCGGCGGCCTTGATGTCGATGCCTTCGTTGCGGCCCTTGGAATAGGCGCGGATGATCGAGCCGTTGACCGGATAGGCCATCGCCGTGTTGCTGTCGGGTTTGACCGTCTGCTTGCCAATGTCGGCCACGGGGGCTGCGGGTTTGGCGGCGACGGGCGCAGGTTTGGCGGTGTCATCCTGCGGCAATGGCGTGGCCGCACTGGGCGGTGTCGGCGTGGGCGACCCTGCGCCGGGGGCGGTGGTGGTGGCAGCGGCGGCTGTGCGCTTGGGCGGGGCCTGTTGTGCGACGGGGATCAGCAGGAACTGACCTTCGCGGATGGCGAAATCGCTGCTTAGCCCGTTCCATTCGGCCAGCGACCGCACCGGCACCTGATACAGCCGTGCGATGGTATAGGCGGTTTCGCCGCGTTCGACCTTGTGGCGGATCGGCTCTTTGCCGGTCTGGCCCGCGGCCGGTTTGGCTGGCGCGGGGGCCAGCGGGGTTGTTGTCGGCGTGGTGTCGGCGGCGCTGTCGATGGCATTGCCCGCCAGCGTGGTCACATCAACCTGCGCGGGCTGGATCGGTCCGGTCCCGATGGCACCGGTGGCAGGCGACGGTTCCGCCACACGACGGGGCAGGGCGATGATCTCGCCCGCGCGCAGGGGGGTGTCCACCGCAATGCCGTTATAGCTGCTCAGCTCGGACGCACTCAGACCCAGTCGGGCGGCCACAGCGCCCAGCGTATCGCCACGGCGGGCGACAGCAACCTGGTAGTTGGGATAGGACAGCACACCGCGGTCGTCCGGGCGGGGCCGGTCCGCGGTGGCGTTCACGGCTGCGTCGGCGGTGGAAAACGCACCGGCGCCGCCGCGCAAATCCAGATCAAGCGGTTGATCGCAGGCGGCAAGTGCAAGTGCACCGCAGGTGGCCAGCAGCAGGGGCGCGCGGTGGCGCGAAAGGGGTCGGATCATCTTGCTCGTCCTCTTGGCACGCCCCGTTATGCGGGTTCGGGGCCTTGTTTTGGGCCTGATCGTGTCTGTTGCGTCTTATGTCACGGGTTTTGTCCGCCCATGCAACACAGGGTCAACAATGTGCCACACGGACGCCCAAATCGGCATAATTCCGCGTATTATGTATCTTTTCCCAAGCCTTCCAGCAAGGGGACGAAGCGCACAGGGCGCAATTCGTCATATTCCAGACCTGCTTCGGTCTTGCGCACGCGGATCAGGCTTTGCACCGCGTCCGACTGACCCACCGGCACCACCATGATCCCGCCGACCTTGAGTTGCGCCAGAAGCGGGCCGGGGGGGTCTTCGGCGGCGGCGGTGACCAGGATGCGGTCGAACGGCGCCTGATCGGGCAGGCCAAAGCTGCCGTCGCCGGTGATCGCGGTGATGTTGGTCAGGTTCAACCCTTCAAAGATCACCCGCGCCTCGCGCACCAGACGGCGGTGGCGGTCCACGGTATAGACGCGGCGCGCCAGCTTGCTGAGGATCGCCGCCTGATAGCCCGATCCGGTGCCCACTTCGAGCACCTTGTCGCGGGGGCTGATCTGCAAGGCCTGCGTCATCAGCCCCACCACGGACGGCTGGCTGATGGTTTGCCCGCAGGCGATGGGCAGGGGCATGTCCTCGTAGGCGCGGGTGGCAAACAGGCCGCGAATGAACGGGCCACGGTCGATCGCTTCCATGGCTTCCAGCACGGCCTTTTCCGTCACCCCTTTGGAGCGAAGGGCATAAAGGAACTGCATCTTGCGTTGGGCGATCTCGTCTTCGGTCATGTGTTCAGCGCCTTGAGGCGGTCCATCATGTCATGGGCGGTCAGGTCGGCGCGCATCGGCGTGACCGTGATATAGCCGTCCAGATTGTCGGCAGCGTCCGTGCCGGGGGCGGTGCGCACCTGCTGGTTGCCGCCCTTGATCCACACGAACCGGCGGCCCGAGGGGGCCTGATGCGGTTCGGTCGAAAACCGCACGCCGGGGCGGCGGCCCTGTTTGCTGAGACGGGTGCCTTTGACATCTGCCGCAGGGACGGGCGGGAAGTTGACGTTGTAGAACAACTGATAGTCGCCGGTGTCGTCGGGCGTGGCATCCAGAATGCGCCGCACCGTGTCAGCGCCGTGGATCAGGGCGGCCTCGAACGGGTCGGCGATCTGGGCGTTGGCGGGTCCGTAATATTGCGACATGGCGATCGACGGGATGCCTTGAAGCGCGCCTTCCATTGCGCCGCCAAGCGTGCCGGAATAGAGCGCGTTTTCAGCCGAGTTGTTGCCACGGTTCACGCCTGACAGGATCAGGTCGGGGTCCACGTCGCCCAGCACATCGTGGATGCCGGCCAGCACGCAGTCGGCCGGGCTGCCCTCGGCGGCAAAGCGGCGGGTGTCCAGTTGCGAGATCATCATCGGACGGGTGTAGCTGATGCAATGGCCGACGCCCGATTGTTCGAACGCGGGCGCCACGGTCCAGACCTCGCCGCTGTCGCCTGCCACTTGGGTGGCAATGGCGTGCAGGGTTTTCAGCCCCGGTGCCGCGATGCCGTCGTCGTTGGTGATGAGAATACGCATGTTGTGCCCCTTTTGTCCTTAGTATTCAGGCGGCAGCATTGCGGCAAGGGCAGGCGGCGGGTGCAGTGTGGATTTGTGTCAAATCGGGCCAAAGGCGTTGCGCGCAAGACTCATCGAAGGGCGGCGCAGGATTGATGAGTCCTGACCCTAGGCAAACCGGCCCTTCGGAAAGGGGTTTCGAGAACCCAAAGAAGCTTAGAGGCTTGCCAGAATACGCGCCGCCTGGGCGTGCGGATCGGCCAGTGGCGCGCGGTCTTCGCCGGGGAAAAAGCGCGCGCGGGTGGCGGTGGGCATCGGGTCGGGCTGCGCGATGACGACGCGGGGGCCGGTCTTGGTGGTTTCGGCCTGCCAGCTTTGGGCCAGCGCGATTTGCGCCGCCTTGGTCGCACCATAGCTGCCAAAGAATTTCTCGCCCGCGCGCGGGTCGTCAAAGAACAACGCGGTGCCGTCGGTGCCCAGCAGCGGTGCCACGTAGTTGATCAGCGTCGCAGTGGCGGTGATGTTGGCGGCGATGGATTTGGCCATGTCGCGGCTGTCGATGTGGCTGGTGGGGGTCAGCGGGGCCGCGTGGATGGCGGTGTGCGCCCAGATGTCCAGACCGCCCCAACGGTCGTGAATGCCCCGGCACAGGGTCGCCATCGCTTCGGGCACGGTGATGTCCATGGGCGCAAGCGTGGCGCTGCCGCCAAGTGCCTTGATCCGGTCGTCAAGCTCTTCCAGCGCGCCGGTGGTCTTGGCCACGGCAACGATGTGATGGGTCGGGGCCAGCGCTTCGGCCAGTGCGGCACCAAGGCCGCGCGAGGCGCCGGTGATCAGGGCAAGTTTGGGGGCGTTTGTCATGGGCTGCGTGATGGAGCCATTGCGCGCCAAGGTCAAGAGGCGCGCGCGTGTCCGCGATCAGGCCGCGTTTGTCTCGGCGCTGGGGCGGGCGTGGGGGCGCAGGGAACTGACGACCTCGCCGGGCTGCGGCAGGCGCAGCACTTCGGTGCGGCCATTGCGGGCGATGTGCAGCGCGTCGTCACCGATCCCGACCACTTGACCCAGTCGGGTTTTGTCGCCGGGTCTTACGGTGTCGATGCGGCCGTTCGGATAGCGGATCATCGCGCGCGGGGCCGTGGTTGATCCGAATACGCCCAACAAGACGGGCTGGTTCAGGCGCACCGCGTTTTTCTGCGTCGCCAGTTGCGTGGTTTGAGGAGAGGCTTTTTCCATACGACAGGTCCTTCGGGGGCAATCGAAGGCGTGGGGTATCATGGCCGTGGACAGCCGCAAGATGGGGGAATCTTGCCATAAGCCAATAGGCGCCACCGTCTGCGCCAAGCTTTGCCGAAGCCTGCGGCATTGTGTGGCACGGGGCTTGTGGGCGGCGGGAATCGCCCGCGTGTCTCAGGGTTTGCGGTGATAGGTCAGGGTCATCGCGGCCAGATGCGCGATGGGCTGCGTATCCAGCGGGGCGTTTAAGGGAAGCGCCAGCGCGCGGCGTCCGTCGTTGGTCAGATCGGGGTAGAGGCTGGCCATGCGCTGCGCCAGATCGGTTTTGCAATCCACATATGCGGTCAGCACATCGGGCGCCTCGGGCGACCAGTTCAGGCGCAGGGTCGATCCGGTACGCGGGGATGCAGGCCGCCATGCGGGCTGGCCCCACTTCAAGGATTCCGTGACAGGACCGACACTTGCGTCGTGGGCCGCCGCCAGGATGGCGGCGCGCAGGGCATCGAAACGGGCACGCGCGGGTGCGGGCCATTGGGCGGTGATCTGGGTGAACGGGTCCATGAGGGGCAGGTTAGCACGGTTTGCTGACAGATGCTGGCAGCAGCGGGACGAGGTGCCGAAGTGATACTGTCCAAGCCTTAGGTGTGATATGGGTCAAGGTCTTCGGTGCGGACGGAGCTGCCGTTTGAAATGGAGTGAGAAGCCGCGCATCGTTGGGCCGTGGCGCGGCGATACGACCTGCGTGACTGGCAGTTTATGGCTGCTAAGCACATCCTAGCTGGCGGTAATCCACAACAGCAGCCAAATCGCCGTGCCGGCGGACGGCCCGGCGATGCGCGGCGGCCTGCGGCCTTGATTCCGCGCGGGTGGAATGCAGAGAGGCCTCGAACCCGCCATTCGCCGCCACTTGAGCGAACGTCCGGTTTCCCAGTCCAATTCGGTCCATGACGCGACGATCAAATGATCTGACGTTCCACGTTCGCCCTTACGACGGCAGTAGCACCGCCCCCGCACCCTTATCTGGCAAGATGAAGCGGCGGGGTTATTCCGCCGCTTTCATCTCGAACCCTTTTTCCAGCATGTCCGACGGTTTCACCGGATATTCGCCAGAGAAGCAGGCGTCGCAGTACTGCGGGCAGCTCTTGTTGCGGCCTTCGACCTCGCCCACGGCGCGGTACAGACCGTCCAGAGAGATGAACTTGAGCGAATCAACGCCCAGATGTTCGCGCATCTCGTCCTCGGACATTGTCGCGGCCAGCAGCTTTTCGCGCTGGGGCGTGTCGACGCCGTAGAAGCAGGGCCAAGCCGTGGGGGGCGATGCGATGCGGAAGTGGACCTCGGCGGCGCCCGCGTCCAAGATCATTTCCTTGATCTTGCGGCTGGTGGTGCCACGGACCACGGAATCGTCCACCAGAATGACACGTTTGCCTTTGATCAGCGCGCGGTTCACGTTCAGTTTCAGACGCACACCCATGTTGCGGATCTGCTCGGTCGGTTCGATGAACGTGCGGCCCATGTATTGGTTGCGGATGATCCCCATCGCATAGGGAATGCCCGATTGCAGGCTAAAGCCGATGGCCGCCGGCGTGCCGCTGTCCGGGACGGGGCAGACCAGATCGGCATCAACCGGCGATTCCTTGGCCAGTTCGCGGCCGATGTTTTCGCGGGTCTCGTACACGCTGCGCCCGCCCAGAATGCTGTCGGGGCGCGAGAAATAGACGTGTTCAAAGATACAGAAACGCGGGGCGACACGGCGGAAGGGGAAAAGGCTTTCGACGCCCTTGTCGGTGATCACCACCATTTCGCCCGGTTCGATCTCGCGGACGAATTCGGCACCGATGATGTCCAGCGCGCAGGTTTCCGAGCTAAGCGCCCAGCCGTCACCGACGCGGCCCAGCACCAGCGGGCGCACGCCAAGCGGATCGCGCACGCCAATCAGCTTGGTGCGGGTCATGGCAACGATGGAAAACGCGCCCTCGACCCGGCGCAGGGCGTCTTCCATGCGTTCGGGGATGTTGCGTTGCAGGCTGCGCGCCATCAGGTGGATGATGCATTCGCTGTCGGATGACGACTGAAAGATCGAGCCGCGCTCGATCAGCTCGCGGCGCAGGGCGTTGGCGTTGGTGATGTTGCCGTTGTGGGCAATCGCCGCTCCGCCCATGGCAAATTCGCCAAAGAACGGCTGCACGTCGCGGATCGCGGTCTGGCCCTTGTTGCCCGAGGTCGAATAGCGGACGTGACCGATGGCCAGCGGGCCGGGCAGGGTTTCCATGATCTTCTGGCTGGTGAAATTGTCGCGCACATAGCCAAAGCGGCGGGCGGATTGAAAGCCAAGCTCGGCGTCATGGCTGACGATACCGCCGGCTTCCTGTCCTCGGTGCTGCAAGGCGTGCAGGCCAAGCGCGACGAAGTTCGAGGCATCTTGGGTGCCGATCACACCAAAAACCCCGCACTCTTCTTTCAGCTTGTCGTCATCAAAGGGATGTGCGGGTGGCATCATGCATTCAGTCACGGGCGATTGGCTCCGAATCTGGGGTTTGTCAGGGGTCTGATAATGGGGCCATGACGTGGTGTCACGCCCTTGGGCCGAAATAGTTATGAGATTGTGAACGTGTGGGTGAATTGTGCCAAATTAACCCGTTTCCGGCGGCACAATGCGGTGCGTGTATGTCACATCTAGGGGCGCAGGCCCGCCCGTACAACCCTGAAGGGGACGGGGCGGGACGCGCTGTTTGCATTATTGTTCGCAGCTGCCGACCAGACCTTCGTATTGGCGGGTGATCCAGCCAAGGGCCTGTTCGGGTTTGCGGTCCTGGATGTCGTCGGTAAAGCGACCGAACACGGCGGCCGAGCGGCTTTCGTCGACGATGGTGAATTCCTGACCGGTGATCACGGTGTCGTAGACAAAGAACGCCACCACAACCAACAGGATGCCGCGCGCCACGCCAAACAGGAAGCCCAGCCCCTGATCCACGCCGCCCAGGGCCGAGCGTTGCACCAACGATGAAAACAGCGGGGTGAACAGCGACACGACAATCAGCGCCACGGCAAAGACCAGCGCAAAGGCCCCGATCACGCTGAGTTCGCAACTGTCGGCCAGAAATTCACCCACAACGGGGATTTCACGCACCAGCGGTTCAACTTGAGGGGCAAAAAGGAACGCAAGGATGGCCGCGGCGACCCAGCCGGCAATCGCCATGATCTCGCGCACGATGCCGCGCCCGTAGGCCAGCAGCGCCGACAGGATGATGACGATGGCCACCACGCCATCAATGATTGTGAAACCGTCCATCATCCGTTCCTTGTCTGTGCGGCGTTAACCTGCGCCAAATACTTCACCCACGAAACTGGTCAAGTCTTGCATTTGTTGCACCTTGATACCGGATGTCTCGATGGCCTTGCCGCCTGACGGGGCAAGTGCGGTGGTAAAACCAAGTTTTTGCGCCTCTTTCAACCTGTTTTCGGTTTGCGGCGCGGGGCGCAGCGCGCCCGACAGGCTGATTTCGCCAAAAACGACCGCCCCTTCGGGCAGGGCGGCGTCTTCCCGCGCACTCAGCAGGGCAGCGGCGACGGCCAGATCGGCGGCGGGTTCGGAAATTTTCATGCCGCCCGCAACGTTCAGGTACACATCAAGCCCCGCAAAGGGGATGCCGCAGCGTGCTTCGAGCACCGCAAGGATCATCGCCAGCCTGCCGCCATCCCAGCCCACGACCGTGCGGCGCGGCTGGCTGTGCGGCGAGGGGGCCACGAGGGCCTGAAGTTCGACCAGCACGGGGCGGGTGCCTTCGATGCCGGCAAACACCACCGATCCGGCGCTGGGTTTGCCGCGCTCGGACAAAAACAGCGCCGAGGGGTTGGTGACCTGCTCCAGCCCGCGACCGGTCATCTCGAACACACCGATTTCATCGGCAGGGCCAAAGCGGTTCTTGACCGCGCGCAGGATACGGAACTGGTGGCCGCGCTCGCCTTCGAAATACAGCACCGTGTCGACCATATGTTCCACCACGCGGGGGCCTGCGATCTGGCCGTCCTTGGTGACGTGACCCACAAGGATCACCGATACGCCCTTGCGTTTGGCAAAGGTGGTCAGCTCGTGCGCGGCGGACCGCACCTGACTGACCGATCCCGGCGCGCTGTCCACGGTATCGGACCACATGGTCTGGATCGAATCGATGATCGCAAGACCGGGGCGTTCCGCCTCGAGCGTGGTCAGGATGTTGCGCAGGTTGGTTTCCGACGCCAGTTGCACCGGCGCGTCGGACAGGCCCAGACGCTTGGCGCGCATCCGCACCTGTGCTGTGGCTTCTTCGCCGCTGACATAGATGGTTTTGACGCCCGCGCGGGCAAACTCCGCTGCGGCCTGCAACAGCAGGGTCGATTTGCCGATGCCCGGATCGCCGCCCACCAGCAGCGCCGAGGCGGGGACAAGCCCGCCGCCCAGCACGCGGTCCAGCTCGTCAATGCCGGAATGGGTGCGGGGGGGCGGTGATTCCTCGGTTTGCAGGTCGGTCAGAACGATGGCCGAGCCGCGATTGGCCCCAAGGGACTTTTTGCCGCCCGCAGACAGCCCTGCGTCCTCGACGATGGTGTTCCAGTCGCCACAGGCGTCGCAGCGCCCGGACCATTTGGTATGCGTGGCACCACAGGCGGTGCAGGTGAATGAGGGTGATTTTGCCATTGCACTGATGTGCCTGACGCGGGCGGGGGCGTCAAAAGGTAAATGCGGGGGGCGGGGATATTGACGGGGTTGAAGGGGCGCTGCCCCCCAACGCTGCGCGTCTCCCCCGGAGTTTATCTGGCACGATGAAGACGGGCGGGCTATTCGGCGGCTTTGGGAACCATTTTGGTGACGGTGTTGTCGGTGGCCACGATGGTTTCAAGGCCCAGCTCGGGCATCACCTCGCGCATTTCGGCGCGCAGGCGGTCCAGCTGGGCGGCGGCCACGGCCTCTTCCAGCTCGACGTTGGTCAGCCAGTGTTTGAATTCGGCGCTGACGGACTTGGCGTGGTCCAGCCGGCTGTTGAATTGGTCGACTTCGTACTGGCGCTGTTCCAGGAAGCTGCGGGCGCGGTTGACCCGTTCGTCGGAATAGACCTCGGCCAGTTCCTTGGAAATGTGTGACATTTGCGCGGCCACTTCCAGCAGGGCAGGTTCGAGCGAACTCAGATCAGGGTGGTCGCGCAGGTACGCCAGACGCTCGCGCACCGCGTCGAATTCGGTGGAAAACCGAAAGGCATCGCCGCGATCCGCAGCATGGACGGCCCCATAGGCGCGGGCGATGTCGGTCATGTTGATCGAGAAATCGCGGTGTGCGTTTTCAAGCTGCATGGTGCGGCGCGCACTGGGCAGGAAAAAGCACAGGCAGACGGCAAAGACGGTCAGCGCAATCTGGGCGTACATGCCCGCATCGGGGACAGGTGCGCCATTCCACGCCAGAGGCAGGTCGATCCATGGCCACTGTCCCGTCGCGGCCATCACTGTTGCGGCCAGCAATCCAAGCGCTGTCAGTGCGAAAAAGGCCAGTGCGGCCCGTTGCATGAGGAATCGGATCAGGTAGGCAAGCGCGCCCAATGAATTTGTCAAATGTCTTCCCCCCAGAAAACCATCTTATCGGCAAGTATACGCCGATACAGGGGTAACCGCTAAGCGAAAATTTTGTTCCCGGTTTTCTTCACCTGATCTTAGCGGGGTTGTGTTGTGGCAAATCAGCGGCATCTGTTTCGCTTTTAGAAACAATACCCGTGTCTTGGCCGGATTGTTTGGTGCGCAACCCGACCCACAGCGATGCAAGAATACACGCCGTGAACAGGTACAGACCCCACGCGACTTCGATCCGGCCAACGCCGATGCCCTTGGTCAGGGTGATATACAGCGCGATCAGGAAGATGTCGGCCATCGCCAGTTTGCCCAGCACATGCAAGGCCGGCAGGCACCGCGCGCTGAGCAGGTTCCAGTGCAGCAGCGCCAGACCGATGGTTTTCAGGTAGGGCGCAAACAGTGCAAATACGGTGACCACCAACGCCAGAAACACATCCGACGCCCACAGCGATTGCAGGCCGGTCATCACGCTGATTTCGGACAGGCCGAACAGCGGCAACAGCCCTGCACGCACCAGCGGGGCAAACCAGGACAGCGGAAACAGGACAAGCAGGGACAGGTTGATCCAGCGGTGCATGAGATTGGCAAATTGCTTTCTTTTGCAAAGGTCAGTGATGCGCCCAAGGCATGGGTCACACGCAGGTGGGGCAGATGCCGATCAAGGTCAATACCGCGATCCAGACCTGTGAAACGAACGACAGGATGCTGGCTTCGTTCAACAGGACGACGACCACGGTCCCCACCGCGCACAGGATGACAACCCCCTCGTAAAGCAGTTCGTCATACTGCCAGTTCGGATCATCGGGGCCATAGCGCAGAAACTGCAAAACAAAACAGACGATAAGTCCAAGGATCAGGCCAACCACGGCGGCAATGAAAGCAAGCAGATACATCGCATGATCTTGTGCGCCGCCCGGGCGTCAAGTCAAGCCAGCGCAAGGGGGCTAGAACCACTGTGTTTGGGGCCAGTCAAAGCCGACAAGCTCCGACAGCGCCACCAGAACCGCCTCGAGCGGGGACGTCTGGTCCAGGCCGAACAGCACGGACAGCAGGAACAGTCCTTGCGTGCCGATGGTCGTCAGCATCAGGCGCAAGGGCCACGGCAGGTCAGGGCGCAGGCGCGCCAGCACCGCGAACAGACCCGCCGCCAGCAGCGCAAGTGTTATTGCAAACAGGGCGTTGTCTGAAAACGGCGTCATCGCCCGCAGATTATATCAAAACGGCAGCAGGTCCAGAATGGCGTTGTAGATCGGGATCACAGGGTTCAGCCCGTAAAAGTCCAACTGCATCAGCAGGACAAAGCAGGCAAAGATTGTGCTGACAAGAAGGGTGCCGTACCAGTGGTCGGGCCAGTGCGCCATGTTAAGCTTGGCCTGAAGCCGGTAAACCGACACCATCACAAAGCCGCCCGTGCCAAGACAGAAAACGATATTCAGGACGAGGTCGAGGCTCATCCTCTAGCGCACCGCGGCGATGGGCCCCGTCGCACGACCGTGGATGAACTGATCGACGTAAGGGTCGCCAGCGGCGTCCATTTCGGCCACCGGACCGGTCCATTTGATCACACCCTCGTGCAGCATCGCTACGTTGTCCGCAATAGCGCGGACCGAGGACATGTCGTGGGTGATGGTCACGGCGGTCGCGCCCATCTCCGTCACGATCTCGCGGATCAGGTCGTTGATGACGCCCGCCATGATCGGATCAAGGCCGGTGGTCGGTTCGTCGAAAAAGATGATCTCGGGGTCGGCGGCAATGGCGCGGGCCAGGCCTACGCGCTTTTGCATACCACCCGACAGTTCCGCGGGCAGGCGGTCGGCCACGTCCTCGGTCAGGCCCACACGGCGCAGCTTTTCGATGGCGATGGCGCGGGCCTCGTCGCGGGGGCGTTTCAGCGACCCGCGCAGCAGCCGGAAGGCGACGTTTTGCCAGACCGGCAGGCTGTCGAACAGGGCCGCACCCTGGAACAGCATCCCGAAGCGCGCCAGAAACGCGTCACGGTCGGTGCGGGTGATGTCGGTGCCGTCCACCGTGATCGTGCCCTGTTCGGGCGTGACAAGTCCAAGTACCGCCTTGATCGTGATGGATTTCCCGGTGCCGGAACCGCCGATGATCACCATCGACGTGCCCTTGGGCACATGCAGGTTCACACCGCGCAGGACGTGGTTGTTGCCAAAGGATTTGTGGACATTCTCAAGCGTGATCATAGCGAGAAAAACACCCCCGTCAGCACGAAGTTGGCCGCAAGGATCAGGATTGCGGCGGCCTCGACGCTGCCCTTGGTCGCGCGGCCCACCCCTTGGGCCCCGCGTCCCGAGTTCATGCCGAAATAGCAGCCCATCAGGGCCGCGATAAAGCCGAACACGCCGCCCTTGGCCAGCGACGACACGACGTCGCGCAGTTCCAGAAAGTTGATGGTGTTTTTCAGGTATGCGGCCGGGTTGAAGCCCAGCGTGCCCGTGGCCACGGCCCAGCCACCCGCGATGCCGATCACGTCGCCCACCGCCACCAGCAACGGCACCACAAGGGTTGCTGCCAGCACGCGCGGCACGGTCAGGTATTTCATCGGATGGGTCGAAAGCGTCACCAGCGCGTCGATCTGTTCGGTCACCTTCATCGTCGCAATCTCGGCGGCAATCGACGATGTGACGCGCGCGGCGATCATCAGGCCCACCAGCACGGGGCCCAATTCGCGCACCATGCCGATGGCAACGATCTGTGGCACCACCGCCTCGGCGTTGAACCGTGCGCCTCCTGCGTAAATCTGCAAGGCCAGCGCGCCGCCGGTGAAAATCGCGGTCAGCCCGACCACCGGCAGCGACAGCCAGCCGATGTTCAGCAGCGCAATCGCAAGCTCACGGAAATAGAAGGGCGGGCGCAGCAGATGGCCCAGCGTTTGCACCGCATAAAGCGTCACGCGCCCGACGGCGCCCAACAGGCCCAGAACCGTGGCCCCGATGGCGGCCAGAAACCTCACTCGGTATACCGGCGGGTGTAACGATGGCCCAGCGAGGTCAGCACTTCGTACCCGATGGTGCCCGCAGCCGTGGCCAGATCGTCGACCGTCTGGTGCGCGCCCAGCAGTTGCAGGCTCGCCGGATCGTGGCCCAGATCGGTGACATCCACGGTGATCAGGTCCATCGACACGCGGCCAACGATGGGCAGGGCGGTGTCATCCGCGTAAACATGCGCGCCGACCCCGTTGCCCATGGCGCGGATCAGACCGTCGGCGTAGCCTGCCGAAATCGTCGCAATGCGCGAGGGGCGCTGTGCGATCCACATATTGCCGTAGCCCACGGATTCGCCCGCCGCTACATCGCGCACCTGAATGACAGGGGCGTCCAGCGTCACGACCGCCTCGGCCTCGGCAAAGGGCAGGCCGCCGAACAGGCCGACACCGGGACGGCACAGGTCGAAATGGAAATCCTCGCCCAGCAACGTGCCGCCGGTCGCGGCCAGCGAGCGCGGCGCGTCGATGCCATCGGTCATCTCGCGGAACTGGCGCAATTGGAACGCGTTCATCTCGTGGTCGGGCTCGTCCGAGCAGGCCAGATGCGAAATGATCAGGCCGGGGCGTTGTGCCACGGCGATGTCACGCAGCGCCGACCATTCCGACGTCTGCATCCCCAGCCGGTTCATGCCGGTGTTCATTTGCAAGCCAAAGGGCGATCCGGGCAGCGCCTCGACATGGCGCAGCATCTGGTCAACCGAGTTCAGCAGGGGCGTAAGACGCCCCTCGCGGATGGCACCGGTGTCGCCGTCCATATGGCCGGAAAACACATAGATCGCAGGCCCTTGGCCCAGGGCGGCGCGCAGGGTCGCGCCCTCTTCGGCGGTGGCCACGAAAAAGCTGCGGCAGCCTGCGCGGGCCAGCACACGGGCGACGACAGGCGCGCCCAGCCCATAGCCGTTTGCCTTGACCACGGCGCCGGTTTCCACTTCGGTGCGCGCGTCCAGGGATTGCCAGTTTCGCGCGATGGCGCCGGTGTCGATTGTCAAAGTCGCTGATGTCATGCGCGGGGTTGTGCCATGTTTGGGTCCGAGGTCAAGGTGTAACGTCCGCCCAAGGTGTCGGGGAAGACGAAATAGGCGGTGAATGTCTGGTTTGTGGTTGCTGAATGGACCTTGGTGCAGATCGCAAAGAATGTCAGGTTTTAGCCCTGTCAGTTCTTCCCTTTGCGCGGAGTCAAGGCCGAAGGCCGCCGCGCATCGCCGGGCCGTCCGCCGGCACGGCAATTTGGCTGCTGTAGTGTGTAACAGTTAGTTCGGATGTATTTGGCTGCCATAAAGTGCCATGCACGACGGTCGGATCGCCGCACCACGGCCCGTCAATGCGCGGCTTTGCGGTCGTTTGTGAACGGCGGCGTTGCCCCCCATCACCCCCCCTAAAACTCCTGATCGCCACCACTCTGCTGCCACGGCTGCACAAGGTTGCCAAAGCGGGTGAACCGCCCCTCAAAGCTCAGCTCGACGGTGCCAATCGGCCCGTGACGCTGCTTGCCGATCACCACCTCGGCGCGGCCGTGCAGGCGTTCCATTTCTTCTTGCCACTTGGCCATCGCTTCTAGATCGTGATCGCCGGGCTTTTCGCGTTCCTTGTAGTATTCCTCGCGGAACACGAACATCACCACGTCGGCGTCCTGTTCAATCGAACCCGATTCCCGCAGGTCCGACAGCTGGGGCCGTTTGTCCTCGCGGCTTTCCACCTGGCGCGACAGCTGCGACAGCGCGATCACCGGAATGTCCAACTCTTTGGCGATGGCTTTCAGGCCCATGGTGATCTCGGAAATCTCGTTCACCCGGTTTTCCGATTTGCCGGTGCCGCGCACCAGTTGCAGATAGTCGACCATCAGCACGTCCAGCCCGTGCGTCCGTTTCAGCCGCCGCGCGCGGGCGGCCAGCTGGCTGATCGGCAGGGCAGGCGTGTCGTCGATATAGAGCGGGCAGGCTTCCAGCGACTTGGCCGCGTCCACGAACCGGCGGAACTCGGCCTCGGTCATGTCACCGCGGCGGATCTGCTCGCTGGGCACTTCGGACGCCTCGGACAGGATACGCGCGGCCAACTGTTCGGCGCTCATCTCCAGCGAATAGAAACCCACCACGCCGCCATCAATCGCGCCCTCTGACCCGTCGGGCAGGATGCCGCGTTTGTACGCCTTGGCCACGTTGAACGCGATGTTGGTCGCCAGCGAGGTTTTCCCCATCGACGGACGTCCCGCAAGGATCAGAAGATCCGACCGGTGCAGGCCGCCCAGCTTCTTGTCCATGTCGATCAACCCGGTCGACACACCCGACAAGCCACCCTCGCGCTGGTAGGCCGCGTTGGCGACGTTCACCGCATCGGTCACCGCCTTCAGGAACGACTGGAACCCGCTTTCGGTCTGGCCCTGTTCGGCCAGCTTGTACAGTTGCTGTTCGGCCTCGACGATCTGTTCGCGCGGCTCATTCGACACATCGACCTTGGCGGCCTTGGCGCTGATGTCGCGGCCCAGCAGGATCAGATCGCGGCGCACCGCCAGATCATAGATCATCTGCGCATAGTCGCGCACCGCGAAGGCGCTGATCGCGGCACCGGCCAGACGGGCCAGATAGGCGGGGCCGCCCAGCTCTTTCAGGCCCTCGTCGTCTTCCATGAACGCCTTGAGCGTCACTGGCGAGGCCAGGTTGTTCTTGGCAATACGAGCCGAGGCGATGTCGTAAATGCGCGCGTGCACAGGGTCGTAAAAATGGTGCGGCCCGATGATCGACGCCACGCGGTCATAGATGTCGTTGTTGGTCAGGATCGCACCCAGAAGCTGCTGTTCGGCCTCGATGGAATGCGGCATGGTTTCGGCGGCCTGAACCTCAGGCGTGCCGTTTTGAAAACTGCTGATCTCGTTCATTGCTCACCCCGATTATTGACCCGGCTCGCGCGGGTGTCCTGTCTTAGACGGCACCGTGCAGCGCAGGCAATCTGGAAATCCTGTGGATAACCTTGGTCTGGGGGTCAGCCTACATCATCTGGTGGGCAAATGCAGTGCCCTAAACCAGATGATGTGGCGGATTTACGCCTTTTTATGTGCCTCTTGCCAGCCGCGCGGGTCGTTCAGAAAGGCCTCGACACCTTCCAGCGTGGCCGCGTCAAAGGTGCCTTGCGCCTTGGCTTCGGCCAGCACGTCCCACCATGTGCACAGGTGGTGCAGTGCAACCCCATGATCGCCCAAGGTCTTTTCGGTTTCGGGGAAGATGCCATAGTAGAAGATCACCGCCGTATGCCCGCAGGTGGCGCCGGTTTCGCGAATCGCATCGACGAAAGACAGCTTCGATCCGCCGTCTGTGGTCAGATCCTCGACCAGCAGAACGCGCTGGCCTTCTGTCATCACGCCCTCGATCCGGGCGTTGCGGCCGTACCCTTTGGGCTTTTTGCGCACGTAGGTCATGGGCAGGGCCATCCGTTCGGCCACCAGCGCGCCAAAGGGGATGCCGGCGGTTTCGCCGCCCGCGACGTTGTCGAACGCCTCGAAGCCTGCGTTGCGCATGACGGTGACGGTCAGGAAATCCATCAGCGTCGACCGGATGCGCGGATAGGAGATCAGCTTGCGACAGTCGATATAGGTCGGGCTGGGCAGCCCCGAGGCCAGCGTGAAGGGATCCTTGGCGTTCAGGTGCACGGCTTCGATCTCAAGCAACATGCGGGCGGTCAGGCGGGCCATTTCGGCGGCGTCGGGAAAGCTGGTGGGGATCATGGCGTGCATCCTTGGGCGGTTGAGCGTGCCGAAGCTGCGGGAGCCTCTGGCGGGAGTTTATCGGGCAAGATGAAGGTCAGGTCACGGACCAGTCCAGCGGCATCGCGGGGTCGAACACGGTCACGGGACCGTCGTCGGTGTCGATGTGTGTGGGGTAGGTCGGGGCGGTTTTGGTCAGGGTCATCGTCGCCTCGTTCACCGGCAGGCCGTAGAACGCGGGGCCGTTGAGCGAGGTAAACGCCTCGAGCTGGTCCAGCGCGCCGTCCTGTTCAAAGACCTGTGCGAGGATCGACATGGTGTTGGGCGCGGTAAAGCAGCCCGCACAGCCGCAGGGCAGCAGCTTGTTGGCGTCGGTGTGCGGCGCGCTGTCGGTGCCGAGGAAAAAGCGCGCGTTGCCCGATGTGGCCGCACGGCGCAGGGCCAGACGGTGCGTTTCGCGTTTGGCCACGGGCAGGCAGTAATAATGCGGCTTGATGCCACCGGCCAGGATGTGGTTGCGGTTGATCACCAGATGGTGCGTGGTGATCGTCGCACCCAAGCTGTCGTCTTGCGCGCTGGCATAGTCCACGGCGTCGGAGGTGGTGATATGCTCCATCACCACGCGCAGCCCCGGCGTCGCGCGCCGGATCGGGTCCAGAACGCGGTCGATAAACACCGCCTCGCGGTCGAAAATGTCGATGTCCGCATCGGTGACCTCGCCGTGCACGCACAGCGGCAGGCCGATCTCGGCCATTTTCTCCAGCACCGGGCGCACGTGGTCAAAGTTCGCCACACCCGAGGCCGAGTTGGTGGTGGCGCCTGCGGGGTACAGCTTGACCGCCTTGACCAGACCCGAGGCATGGGCGGCAGCCACATCGGCGGCATCCGTGTCCTCGGTCAGGTACAGTGTCATCAGCGGGGTGAAATCTATGCCCTCGGGCAGGGCGGCGATGATCCGGTCGCGATAGGCCGCGGCCTGCGCGCCGGTGACCACGGGCGGCACCAGATTGGGCATGATGATCGCACGGGCGAAATGGGCGGCGGTTTGCGGCAAAACGGCCCGCATCATTGCGCCATCGCGCAGGTGCAGGTGCCAGTCATCGGGGCGGCGGATCGCAAGGGTCTTTGTCATGCCCTGCCGTTAGCACGCGGCGCGGCAGCGCACCAGCGTCAGTTGACCAGTTCTTTCAGCTTGCGGGCAAAGCGGGGCGCCTCCATGCGGCTGGTGACATTGGTGCACAGCGCCTGAATCAACGGCGCGCGGTTGTCGATTTCCAGCGTCGACAGCAGGTTGCGCAGATAAGGCGGATAAGCGCGGCGCGCACGCCACAGCGTGGCAAAGCTGGCGTCGTCCAGCGTGCCGTTTGCGGCCTGCTCCAGCAGCGGTTTCAGCAGGTCCATTTCCATCATGTTGGTCTGGATCGCATCGCCCAGATAGCGCGTGCGCAGCTTATGCACATTGGCGCGGGTGAACAGGGCGGCGTGCATCGCGTCCAGGTCTTCGCGCGGGTCATAGATGACAAAGGCGCGCGTCGCCGCGTCCAGCATGTCCGGGGCATAGCCATAGCGCGCGGTGAAATCGGTGCGGCGCATGTCGACAAATCGGTCGTCCCATTCGGTGACGCGGGCGTCCAGCGTCGCCTGCGGCTGGATCGCCACCACACGCGCCCCGGGCGAGGCGACCGAATAGGCCGCCGCCGCATAGCCGCAGGGGCCGGCACCGTAAAACAGCACTGTTTCGAATTCGTCAAAAAAGCAGTCGTCGACCAGCCGGTCGAAATAGGCATAAAGCGCCTCGTCCCGAAACCATGTGTCCCCGTCCGAGGCCACGCACAGATGCGACCAGCCGTGGTCGCGCACCATGTTCCAGCCCAGCGGCACCGCGGATTCGGACAGCACGCGCATCCCTTGGATCGTCTCGAAGGTGACCAGCAGCGTGGTGCCTTTTTCCACAAAGGCCGAAAAATGACGCGAACCCAGCGGTTCGAAATAGCCCTGTTCCTCGGCGATGCCTGCCAGTTTGGTCAGCCATTCGCCCTTGGCAAGGCCGGAAAGCTCGGCGTTGAATGTCTCGATCGTGTCGTGCATCGGGGGCCTCGGAACCTCAGTGGCGCGGGTTTTCCACGCGTGTTTGAACGCAGAGCTATCGGCCCAATACGGCAAAATTGCGGAAATTTGAAGCTACTGCTGGGTCTTTGTTGCGGCGTTGGCATCGGTGCGGCGGCCACGATTCGCATATTGCACCATGAATCGCGCGGCGCGCGGCGACACCGGGCGGGTGTGGCCCGCCATCAGCAGGCGGCCAAACAGCGCGCGAAACGGTTCTTGCTGCATCAGCGCGTCAAAACGGGCGTGCCGCCATGCGACGGCCCGCTGGTGCAGTGCGCCCAGCACCGGATCGGCTTTCAGGGTGTCCAGTATCGGCGCGCTGGCGGCGCTCATACGCGCGATGCTGGTGTCGGTGTCGGAGCAAAAGTTCCGCTCGACCCAGTAATCCAGCCCCAGCACATGATCGGAATGCACCGCGCGGCCCCGGTCGGCTTTCATCACATAGCTTTCCATTGCGCCCAGCGGATAGTGGTTCAGCTGCACCAGCGCATAATTGGGTTGTCCGAAATTGCTGAACAACCGCTTGGTCTTGAACTGTGCGTCCAGTTCGCGACCTTCACCGTCGAACCAGCGCGCCTGATCCAACCGCGCGGTGTCGGGGTCGCGCGGACGGTGGACACCCAGTTTGCGGTAGGTGCCGTCGTTTTTGTACAGCGTCTTGAACATCGACGCGCGCCACGGCCAGTGCAGCACCGCAGGCGCGCATTTGGTGAACAACCGCGTGACCGGCGCGTCCTTGTAGCGGATGTGATCGCCATTGCCGAACAGCCGCCACGTCAGCGTGATCGCGGTGGCGTCGGGCAGGGCGTCCAGCAGGGCGGGCACGGTGCCGTCGCCCACGTGAATGTTGACGAACTCGTCCACATCCAGCGGCAATATCCAGTCGGCCTGTTGCACCACGTCCAGTTTTTGCGCGTTTTTCAGCGCGGTGAACTGGATGCCGCCCTTGTCATAGGGGCCGTCGTTGCGGATGTGGGTCAGCCAGCCCTGACCGGCCAGCGCGTCCAGCATCACGTCGGTGCCATCGTCGCAATCGTTCGAGAACACCAGAAAATGCGTAAACCCGCAGGCGCGGTGGTGCGCCAGCCATTCCAGCAGGAACGCCGCCTCGTTGCGGACGCATAAGACGGCAAGACTGTTCACGCGGTGGGCCACGTCCTGAGGAACGACACGACCTTCCCGTTCGAGCCGCGCGCGTCGTAGTTCAGGCCCGCCTCCATCATCGTGGCAAAGACCGCGTTCACACCTTCGGGGCCGATCAATTTGGGGTGCAGCTTGACCACCGCAGCGCGCAGGCCGCTGAGGTCCAGATCGGGGATCAGCTCGGCCTCGGAGCCTTGGATGTCGATGACGATGACCGTGGGCGACAGATCCTTGATCAGCCTCTTGGCATTCTGCACTTCGATCTTCTCGATCACACCGGCCGGACTGTCCTCGTGCACGGTCAGCGATGACAGGGCGGGGTTCTTGCGCACGTGGAAATCGGCGGTGCTTTTGCGTTTGCCCAACGTGCCAGAAATCACGCTGGCGTTTTCAATCCCGTTCAGCGCGAACATATTGGTCAGATAGGTGGCCAGTTCGGGGTTCGCCTCGACCGCATGAACCATTTTGACGTTCTGCTGCTTGGCCAGCGTGGCGGACACCGCGCCGATCCCGGCCCCGATGTCCAGAACCGTGTCCTCGGGCAGGGCGGTGCGGCTGCAGGCCGCGACCAGCGTGTTTTCATAAGTGTCCTTGCGCAGGGCGCTGCGCATCGCGGGCGTCATGAACGCCGCCTTGGGAAAGCGCAGCCCGCGCGATTTGATGCTGGGCTGGGCGGTGTTTGCAACGTCTGTGGTGCCGTCCATCGTTAGCTCTCCATATCCAAAGCAAGGGCATAAGCCACCCGCTCGACCTCTGTCAGCTTCACTTCAAGCGCCTGTTGATACAGGTCCTCGAATTCGGGCATGGCGTGCAGCTCTTCGGCTTTGGCTTTGTGCCAGTCCAGACCCTTCTGGTGCCAGCCGCGCAGGATGTCGTCCTGCATCAACCGGTCGTACTCCGCGCGCAGGCGCGGCAGGTTGCGTTTGATGGTGATGTCGCGGAAATCGGACCAGTCCATGCGAATCCAGTAGTTGATCCCGATGGACCGATCCACGTGCAGCGCGCGCCCGCGCTGGCGTTTGATCAGGAAACTCTCGGCCGACCGCAGCGCATAATGATTAAGCTGCAACAGATCGTAGCCAATGGATTTTTTCGACGACCGCCAGCCGTTTTCGGCGGCTTCCTTGGTCATGTCCTTGCCCGAGCCATTGACCCATTTGACCGTCTTCTTGAATGCTTCGTCCAGCTTGTTGGGGCGGTGGCAGCTGATTTTCTCGTAGGCGCCGATGTTCTTGAACATGGTCTTGAAGCCCCAGACCGTGTGCGGCTTGGGGCAGTATTTCGGCGCGCAATGGTCGAACTGGTCGATCACGAACTCATCCGCCAGATCGGTCACCCCGTTGTGCCCGAACAGCCGCCATGTCATCGCCACGTTGGTCGCATCGGGCACCGCGTCAAAGAAATCCTGAAGCGTCCCGTTGCCGGTGCGTACGTTCATGAATTCGTCCACGTCGATGTGAATGATCCAGTCGGCGTTCTTGATCACCGGTTCTTTCAGCGACTGGTTCAGCGCGTATTGCTGGGGCGAATTGCCCTTCCAGCCGTCGTTGTTGCGGTGTTGCAGCACGCCCATCTCTTGCAGACGGTCCAGGATTTCGCTGGTGCCGTCCTCGCAACCGTTGGTGTAGATCAGGAAATTGTCCACGCCCATGGCACGGTGATAGGCGACCCATTCCACGATATAGGGCGCTTCGTTCTTCATGCAGCCGACGATCACGTTGCCGCTGCTGCCCGGCGGCAGGTCGCGCTGAGGCACCGGCGTGAAGGCCGCGGCAAGCTGCTCCTCGTCCACCGATCCCAGCTTGTTGTGCGGGGCAAAGGACGAGTTTTTCAGCTTGTCAAAGTTCTGGATCGCCAGGGGCGGCATCAGCTTGCGCGCAACCTCCGTCAGCCCGTCGGACTTGGGTGCGGGTGCTGCGGCAGGCGCTGCGGCCTGCGCCGCACCCTTGGGCGATTTGGTGGCCTTGGCGGCATCCAGATCGGCCCCCTTGGTCTTGCGCTCTTCGCGGGTCGCCTTGTCGATGCGCCACATGAACCCCAACAGGTACTGCGTGGCCCGAAAGCCGAACTTGGGGTCGGCCTCTTCCCACGTGCCCTTGGCGCGGGGCTTCTTGAAGGTGTCCTTGCTCAGCGCCGGTTGCGTTTTCAACAAGGCGGTGTTGCCCGTGGTAAAGGTTTTCGAGATGGCCGACAGCGACGCCACATCCACCGGATCGCCGTCCACGTTGATTTCATTGATAAACGACCGCCACAACTGGCGCGGCAAAATGCGTTTGCGGTCGGCCAGAACCTGCAACAACAGCGCATTCATCTGCCGCCCGCGCGTCAGCGCCGCGGCAGAGGTGGGCACAGGCACCGTGTCGGGCGTGGCCTTGCCCAGCACCGCGTCGATCCCGAACATGGCACGGATTTCGTCCGTGACCGTATCGGCGGCAAACCCGTCAGCATCAAAGGGGCGCAAGGTCACGCTGCCCGCTCCAAAGCTGTCCTCCCAATGCGACACAAGCCGCTGGTAATCCAGCCAGAAGGGGGCGGCCTGATTTTCCATGAACACCCCCGCCTGCGGGTCGATCACGGGGGCTGCGGCCAGACAATCGTCCCACCACGTCTTTGACCCGGACAACGCCATTTCCTGTGCCAGCGACGTGCCGCGCCCTTCCAGGATCTGTTCGGCGTACCAGCGCACCAGCAGGCTGGCCTGTTCGTCCACATGGGCGATGATGCGAATGTCATCCGACAGCGGCGACAGCAGCGCGTGCAGACGCGCCACCTCGGACGGATGCGCCAGACTGGTCCCCAGTTGCGAGGCCGACAGGATCAGATCGGTCGGATTGTGCTGTGCGACGTCCCGCGCCAGATCGCTGGCCACGGCATCATACAGAACCTGTTGTTTGTCCTGCGGAATATATCCGCGGTTGTACCGCAGCGGGTCCACATGCGCAGGGTCCGTCACCGCCATATACAGCCGCGTGTGGTTCTTCGGCCCCAGACTGCGCGGAAACAGATAGCCCTTGGCCAGCATCTGTTCGCGTTTGTCGGCCATGACCGATTGCAGACGGTCCGCGCCCACTTGTTCCAGACCAATATGCAGATGAATGCGCATCATGACGCCTTTTTGTTCGAATTGCTGTTCACGCGGCCCCACCACGGCAGGGGCACGCCTAGAAATGTTGAAATGCGGTCGCGCGCGTCCGCGTCGGCCACGTCATATTCCAGAAAATCGTCGCGGCCCGCGAAGATCGCGCGCAAATGCGCATAATGGCCGCCGATCCACTGTTCACGCTCTTTGGTGGTCTCGCCGTATCCTGCGGGCAGGCCGGGAATGCCCGCCTGCGGCAACCGCGCCACGCCCAGATCGGACCAGGCCAGCATCGACTGGCTCAGCTGGAATGGATCGCGGTTCGATGCCAGAAACTTCACCCCCGGATGATGGGCGCGGATCGCCTCGATCAGGCCGAAATCCATCTGCGGCCACAGCGACTTGCCCTCGCGCAGCAGGCTGATTTCCGACACGCATTCAAACGGGTCCAGATGCGCACCGGGATCGCCGGTTTCGAAATACCCGCGATACAGCAGCTCGGCCACGTACTGGTTGTGCAATGACTTGACGGTGGTCTGCTTGGGCCGCACACGATGGTCGGCCACCTTGAACCCCGCCATCTTCAGCGCGCGGGCCAGTGTCGTCGTTCCGGTCTTGGGCAAGCCCAGATTGACGACCCGCAAGCTCATGTCACAGGCTCCAGCCCCAGCGCCTCGATCAGCGCCTGTTCCTGCGGCGGCAGCTTTGACGCGGCGCGCAGTTGCGCCTGCATCTGTTGGTATTCGGGCTGCGCCAGCAATGCGTCGCGCTTGGCGATGTGGGCCGCAACCGCTTCGGCGTGCAGGGCGGCGATCTCCGCGTCGGCCATCAGCTCGGCCATTTCGCGGCGCAGGGGGCCCAGGTACTTCTGGATCGACGTGTCTTCCCACGCGGCATCGTTGCGCTCGCGCCAATAGGTGTCATCAAACGCGCGGTTCTCGCGGTTCACGTCGCCCCGGTCATTTTTGACCAGATAGCTGTCCAGCGACCGCAGCGCATAGTGGTTCAACGTGGCAAAGTTGCGCGATCCATGGGCGGGAAACCGGCGGATGCGGCGCGGGTTGGCCGCCACCAGAAACCGGTGCGGCACAGGGCGGCCCGACGCATCGGTCCACGTGGGCCGCTTGCCCTTGGGCAGCTTCTCGCGGAAAAACGGGCGGTGCGCGCCGTAATATTTCAGCGGGAAATCCGCCCGCACCAAAGTCTTCACCTCAACCGCCGTCTCGCCACACCACAGGTCGGGATTGTGGCTGCGGGTGAACTGTTCGATCACCGGACGGTCCGCGAATGCGTCCACGTCGTCATTGGCGAAGAACTGGAAATTCACGCTGATCGCCTGCGGATTGCCACAGGCCTCGATCAGCGACGGAATGGTGCCGTCGCCCACATGGATGTTCAAAAACTCGTCCACATCCGCGACCCAGACCCAGTCGGCGCCCGCGATCATGTCCTGACCCTTGGCGTCCTTCAACGCCTCCATCTGGTAATTGCGCCCCTCGGCGGGGTTGGGCAGGTGCCGCACGATGCCACGCGCCTGCAACGCGTCCAGCATCTTGTCGGTCGCATCAGTGCAATCGTTTGAATAAAAAAGAAAATCCGTCACGCCCAGCAGGCGGTGAAAGGCGATCCATTCCAGCAGAAAGGGCCCTTCGTTCTTGACACAAGTTACGGCTGCTATGCGCATCTGTGCGCCCCTGCCCAGGACCAGCTCTGGTCACGCTTCATCTGCCTATCCGCCTCTGATCGGGTTGTTGTCAGGGTGATCGTCCCGCAAAACCTCTGTTTTCGCTGCCCTTATAATGCCATCCGCCACATCATGCGTCAACGCTGGCCGCGCGCCAGACCTTGACCTGACAGGCCAGCGGTGCACGTTTGTCGCAACAAGGGAGAGAGCGATGACCAAACCCACCTCGATCGACGCCGTGCAGCAGATGCTGGGCGATCAGGGCTATGTCTGTGACCGCGCGCTGGGCACGGTGGTGTTTCTGGCCCTGTCGCTGGGCCGCCCGCTGTTCCTGGAAGGCGAGGCCGGCGTGGGCAAGACCGAGATCGCCAAGGCGCTGGCCACAGCCTTGGGCCGCCGCCTGATCCGCCTGCAATGCTACGAAGGGCTGGACGCCTCGAGTGCGGTCTACGAATGGAACTTTCCCGCCCAGATGATCGCCATCCGCACCGCCGAGGCCGCAGGCACCGCCGACCGCGCCGCCCTGCAAGCCGAGCTGTTCAGCGAGGAATTCCTGATCGAACGCCCGCTGCTGGACGCCATGCGCCCCGACGAAAACGGCGCGCCCGTCCTGCTGATCGACGAGCTGGACCGCACCGACGAGCCGTTCGAGGCCTACCTGCTTGAAGCGCTCAGCGACTTTCAGGTCACCATTCCCGAACTGGGCACCATCAAGGCCCCCGAGCCGCCCATCGTCATCCTGACCTCGAACCGCACCCGCGAGGTGCACGACGCGCTGAAACGCCGCTGTCTCTATCATTGGGTCGACTACCCCGATTTCGACCGCGAAATGGACATCCTGACCGCCCGCGCACCCGAAGCCGCGGAAAACCTCAGCCGCGAGGTCGTGGCCTTTGTCCAGCAACTGCGCACCGAGGATCTGTTCAAGAAACCGGGCGTTGCCGAAACCATCGACTGGGCGAAATGCCTGCTGGCGCTGGACGTGCTGACCCTGTCGCCCGAGGTCATCGCCGACACGCTGGGGGCCGTTCTGAAATACCAGGACGACATCGCCAAACTGCAAGGCTCCGAAGCCAAACGCCTGCTGGATCAGGCCCGCGCCAGCCTGGAACCCACCTGATGTTTCTTTTGGCCCCAAATATCCCGGGGGACCGGGGGCTGGCCCCCGGGGGCTGACGCATGGTCGAACACCTCCCCCTCGAATTGCCCGAAAACCCGCGCCTTGCGGGCAACATCACCCATTTCGCCCGCGCCCTGCGTCGCGCGGGCCTGCCCATCGGTCCGGGCCGCGTCATCGACGCCGTCCGCGCGGTCGAGGTGGCAGGCTTCACCGAGCGGCGCGATTTCTATTGGACCCTGCACGCCTGTTTCGTGAACCGCCCCGAACACCGCGTGATCTTTCGCCAGATTTTCCGGCTGTACTGGCGCGATCCGCGCTACCTGGAACATATGATGGCCGCGATGCTGCCAGCGATCCGGGGCGTTCAAGAGGAAAGGGCAGGGCAGGCCGGCGAAAAACGCGCCGCCGAGGCGCTGCTGGACGGGGCCGAAGCACCCGACTTTGACCCCGAACAGGACGAGGACGACGGCGAAACCCAGATCGAGGTCGATGCCAGCTTTACCACTTCGGCGCAGGAAAAGCTGAAAACGCTGGACTTTGAACAGATGAGCACCGCCGAGATGGCCGCCGCCAAGCGGATGCTGGCGCGGATGCGTCTGCCGGTCGAACCGATGCCCACCCGCCGGATGCAGGCGGCGCTGCGGGGCCGCGTCGACCCCGCGAAAACCCTGCGCGCCGCCATGCGCACGGGCGGCGAGGTCCGCGACATCGCCCGCCGCGCGCCGCGCAAACGCTGGCCGAACCTGGTGGTGCTGTGCGACATCTCGGGCTCAATGAGCCAGTATTCGCGGGTGGTCCTGCATTTCCTGCACGCGGTCAGCAACGCCAAGGGCGCAGGCTGGGCAAAGGTCCACGCCTTTACTTTTGGCACGCGGCTGACCAACATCACCCGCCATCTGGATCACCGCGACGTCGACGCAGCCCTTGCCGCCGCCGGCGCCGAGGCGCAGGACTGGGAAGGCGGCACGCGCATCGGGGAGTGTATCGAGGCGTTCAACCGCGACTGGTCACGGCGCGTGCTGGGGCAGGGCGCCGTGGTTCTGCTGATCACCGACGGCCTGGACCGCGGCGCGCCCGAGGTGCTGGCCAAGCAGATGCAGCGGCTGCACCTGTCGGCCAAACGGCTGATCTGGCTGAACCCCTTGCTGCGCTGGGACGAATTCGCCCCCAAGGCGCGCGGCATCGCCGCCATGCTGCCCCACGTGGACAGCTTTCGCGCGGGCCATTCGATCGCCTCGCTTGAAGAACTGGCCGAGGTGATCTCGCGCAAGGACGACGTAGGCGAAAAGGCGCGGCTGATGGGGCTGATCGGGAAGTGAGCGGCACAAAGGGCCGCGCCCGACCGTCACGCCAGAAGCGTGCCGACAATTTAAGACGCACCTTCAGTCCGAGATTTGATGCTGCTTCACTATGGCCCGGTCCGAGCCGTACGTGACCTTGCCACTGAGGGCAGCGCCAGACCGCGGGTGGGCATCGGCACGTCCGTGGGTGCCACTTTATGTCTAATCATTGGCGTGTGTTCGAAGATGCCCAATACGGTGAGAAAGCGCCCGCCCATGGGGCGGTCGGGCGCTGCCCGGCGGCACTTCGTGCCTTGTTCCGGGCTTTGCACCTTGATTCCGGGCTTGGTGGTTGGGGCTGGCGTTTGTTGTCGCGGCGAATGTCTGGTTTGAGCCCAGACCTACCCTTGTTAGAAACTAATGAGTGTTCATAATAACTTTGATACCAACGGGTCTAACACCATGATTTATGCATTCTGCGCCTCTGTCATCTTGGCTATCATTTTCTCTTCTTTAGTTGCTGGGAGCAAATTTCCGACAGCGGCGCGCTTGCCGATGCAATGGGGTTTGAACGGTAAACCTACATGGTCAGCGCCGCGCACCGCTGCACTTACATTCACGCCAGTTTTGGCAATTATCGTCACAGGCTTTTTTATCGTTGTCGCGGGGGCTGCAACTCATATCGCCGCAATAGTGGTTATCTTGTTTTTCGCAGCACATCTGCTGCATCTATGGCTGGTTTATCGGCATTTGATGCGGCCCTGAAAGGCCGCAAAGTCCGCCCATCCCCCCCACACACAATCCAAGTAGACCTGCGCACCGTCCCCGCCTAAGCTTCCCTCACACCGTGGGAGACCATCATGCATCTTCACGAATTCGCCATGGGCATCGGGATCGCCCTGATCAACATCATCGCGGTCTATGTTATCTACGGCACCACCCGCGCCTTCTGGGGCGGGCGACAGACGACCGAGACAAAGGATATGGCGGGGTCGATCACCTTTCGCGTGGCCTCGCTTCAGGGGCTGATCCTGGCGCTTGTTTTTGCGCAAGAGCTGCAGGACTACTCGGACATCCGCGCCGATCTGGTGACCGAGGCCACCGCCATCGCCGATGTGTTCAACGACATCCGCCGCTACGACACGCCCCAGATGCAGCAGGTGCAGACCACGCTGGCCACCTATGTCCGCCATGTGATCGACCACGAATGGGAGGCCCTGTCGCATAGCGGCAAGCTGTCGGGGCAGGGGTGGCAGTACCGCGAAGAGGTCTATCAAACAGTGCTGGACCTAGACCCGCAAACACCCCGCCAGACCGACCTGCGCGCCCATATGGTCCAGTCCACCCAGAAGATCGCGGAGTTGCGTCAAAAGCGCGAGAACAACGCCGTGCGGGTGCTGTCGGGTCTGTTCTGGTTTGCGGCGATCACCGGCGTTATTTGCGTCGCGGTGCCCTATTTCATATTTCCGCCCACGCCGCTGCATCTGGCGCTATTGTCGCTCTATGGCGGCTATACCGGCGTGATCATGTACGTGATTTATGCCTTTTCCGACCCGTTTTCCCAGCCGGGGGCCTTGCCGCCCACGGCCTTTACCCAATTGTTATTGGGGGAAATAGGACAGTATTAGCAGACGGGGCCGCAGCCCCGCCTGACGTCATGCAACCGCTGCGGCAAAGCTGGTGCGGAACACCTGTGCCAGATCGGCCAGCGGGGCCGACACCGACCCGAACCGCACCTGATCGCCGCCGAATTTGCCGACATAGTGCACCGGCACACCAGCTTGTCCGGCGGCTGTCATCAGCGCCTCGGCCTTGTCAAAGTTGCAGGCGACCAGATAGCGCGCCTGATCCTCGCCGAACAGCGTCGGCGTGTCCGATGCGTCCAGGGTCACGCCAACGCCGGTCTTCTCGGCCAGCTCGAACGCCGCCAGCGCCAGACCGCCATCGGAAAGGTCCGTGCAGGCGGTGATCAGATCGCGGTTGTCGCGGATGAACTGGCCGTGCTTGGCCTCGGCCTCCAGATCCACATGCGGCGCGTCGCCCTCGATGCGGCCAAAGACTTCGGACAACAGCGCAGACTGACCCAGATGCCCCGTGGTTTCCCCGATCAACAGGGCGACATGGCCGTCGCGCACGTCACAGCCGATGATCTCGTCGCTGTGGTACAGGATGCCCACCGCGCCGATGGTCGGCGTCGGCAGAATGCCGGTGCCGTCGGTTTCGTTGTAGAGCGACACGTTGCCCGACACGATGGGCATGTCCAGCGCCGCGACCGCTTCACCGATGCCTTTGATCGCGCCCACGAACTGGCCCATGATCTCGGGCTTTTCAGGGTTGCCAAAGTTCAGGTTGTCGGTCGTCGCCAAGGGCTTGGCCCCCACGGCGCAAAGGTTGCGATAGGCTTCGGCGACCGCCTGTTTGCCACCCTCGACGGGGTTCGCCTTGACATAGCGCGGGGTCACGTCGGACGTGAAGGCCAGCGATTTGTCGGTGCCGTGGATGCGCACGATGCCCGCGCCCAGACCCGGCGTGCGGGCGCTGTCGGCCATGACCATGGTGTCGTATTGCTCGTACACCCACTGTTTGCCCGCGTAGTTGGGCGACGCCAGCAGCGCGCGCAGACCGTCAATGGGGTCGATCCCCGGCACATCCGCCAGCGGTGCGGCAGCTGGGGTCTCTACCCACGGACGGTCGTATTCGGGCGCGGAGCTGGCCAGCTTCGACAGCGGCAGGTCGGCCATCGTCTCGCCATTGTAAACGATATGGAAACGGTCCTCGGGGATTGTTTCACCGACGATGGCAAAATCCAGGTCCCATTTGTCGAACACCGCCTTGGCCTCGGCCTCAAGCTCGGGGCGCAGCACCATCAACATGCGTTCCTGCGATTCCGACAGCATCATTTCATAGGCCGTCATCTGCGTTTCGCGCACTGGCACGTTTTCCAGATGCAGGCGAATGCCCAGCTTGCCCTTGTCGCCCATTTCCACGGCCGAACAGGTCAGACCGGCGGCCCCCATGTCCTGAATGGAAATCACCGCACCGGTCGCCATCAGCTCCAGCGTCGCCTCCATCAGACGTTTTTCGGTGAACGGGTCACCCACCTGCACCGTGGGGCGCTTGTCCTCGATGGTGTCGTCAAACTCGGCCGACGCCATCGTCGCACCGCCCACGCCATCACGGCCGGTCTTGGCACCCAGATAGACGACAGGCATGCCCACGCCCGAAGCCGCCGAATAGAAAATCTTGTCCGCATCCGCCAGACCGGCAGCAAAGGCGTTCACAAGGCAGTTGCCGTTGTACGCAGGGTCAAAGCGCACTTCGCCGCCCACGCAAGGCACACCGAAACAGTTGCCATAACCGCCCACGCCCGCAACCACGCCGTTGACCAGCTGCCGTGTCTTGTGGTGCGACGGTTCGCCAAAACTCAGCGAGTTCATCGAGGCGATAGGCCGCGCGCCCATGGTGAACACATCACGCAGAATGCCGCCCACACCGGTGGCAGCCCCCTGATAGGGTTCGATATACGAGGGGTGGTTGTGGCTTTCCATCTTGAACACCACGGCCTGTCCGTCACCAATATCGACCACGCCCGCGTTCTCGCCGGGGCCGCAGATCACTTGCGGGCCGTCGGTGGGCAGGGTGCGCAGCCATTTCTTGGATGACTTGTAGGAACAATGTTCGTTCCACATGGCCGAGAAAATGCCAAGTTCGGTAAATGTCGGTTCCCGCCCGATGATCTCCAACAGCCGCTGGTATTCATCAATGCTCAGCCCGTGGCTGGCGATCAGGTCAGGTGTAATTGCTGGTTCGGTCATGCGCCCATGTCCCCCGTGACAGATGGTGGCCTGTCTTTATGGCAGCTTGGCGCGCGGGGAAAGGGGAGAGTGGCCGGATTTCTGAACGGCAAAAAGAAAGGCCGTGCTGAGAGGTAAGGAAAGCACGGCCTTTCAATATCAAACCGCCCCCCGCGAAGGGGGCAGCAAGATTAAGAGTGGTTAGGGCAAAGTCACCGACTTGCGGTCACCATGCGAACCTTTGTCGCCTTGTTCAGCGGCCAGAACCAGATCGTCCAGCGTGATCGCCAGTGCGATCTTGTCACCTTCCATCGACACGTTACCGGGTGTCACGGTGATCAACAGAACGTCGGCGTTGAATTTTGCGGCTTGGTCGTCAGTCAACTGTACCACCAGCTCGGGGTTACCCTGGCTCGAGATGTTCACGTTCTCGATCATGCCGATCATGGTGCCGTCGGTGGTTTCCATGTCGTCGCCGCGTGCGTTCGACAAAGCGCGGAAAGCGGATTGCGACATGGCGATCTGGTTGGTGTCATATTCGGCGTAACCATTCGAAACGCGCGGGGATTCAGTGTCATATTTGAACTGGTTCGAAGCCGCGGCATTCATGTTGCCACCCTCGGTCACAGCAGGCGAGTTGCCTTGCAGGTCCGAAGCCGAGTCGTTGGTCTGTGCCAGAGCGGGAACGGCAATCAAAGCGGCGATTGTGGCGGTGGTTGTCAAAAACTTGCGTGTCATTTGTAGTTCCTTTCGTTGCGTTGCTGATCAGACAACCGCACAACGCGCCAATTGGTTCCTGTTGTTTTTGCAGAAAAAATTCTTCGTGAAGCGCGGAACCAATACCCCGCTTGGGTGTTATGCGCGATCTATTATTTGCGTATTTCGCAGCGGATCGAACAATGGCGCCACAACCGCTTGGCGCGCGCATCAAAGTTGGGTTTCGGCCAAAAAAAAGGCCGAGCACGAAGCTCGGCCAAGTCCAACAGGGAGGTATGAAGATGATGCGCCGAAGGCAGTCATCGTCTTCATGGCCGATTTAGGGGCAGCATTGCTGCCAAACAAGGCAGAATGTGAATGCCGTGTGGAATGCCCGCTATGCGTTTGCTGCATGGCTATGGTTTTTGTTTGTTTTTCAACTGCTTGCGGTACAAAAGGATCTCTTCCTGCACGAAGTCGCGAAAGGCTGAAATCCGCTGTGAATGCCGCAATTCCTCGGGATAGGCGAGGAATACGGGAATATCGGTCGACTCTATTTCAGGCAACACGCGCATGAGGTCGGGAAAGTCGTTGGCCAGGTAATCCGGCAGCACGCCGATTCCCAGATTGTGCAGCACGCCCTGAAGCACGCCGAAATAGTTGTTCACGGTCAACATCGAACTGACCTCGTGGGTTAACAGCTCTTGAACAAGGCTGACGCTGGCACCCACTTGCGCGGAATCGGTGTTCTGGCAGATCAGGCGATGATCCTTGAGATCATCCAAAGATTTCGGGGTGCCGTTTTCTTTCAGGTACTGCGACGACGCAAACAGGCACATCTTCACCGTCATCAGCTTTTTGCGGATCAGGTCGGCCTGGCTTGGCTCTTTCATGCGAATGGCGACGTCAGCCTCGCGCATGGGCAGGTCCAGCACACGTTCCTCCAGCATCAGGTCAACACGCAGGTCGGGGTGCTTGGCATACAGCTTGGGCAGGCGGGGGGCCAGCCATAGGGTGCCGAAACCCGTGGTGGTGGTCACGCGCAGGTCGCCGAACACCTCTTCCTCGCTGTCACGGATGCGCGCGGCAGCCGCATCCAGCCGTTTTGTCATGGCGCTGGTGGCGTCAAACAGCAATTCGCCCTGTTCGGTCAGGATCAGACCCCGCGCATGGCGGTGGAACAGGGTCGCGGCCAGCGATTCTTCAAGCCCGCGAATCTGGCGGCTGACTGCGGATTGGCTCAGATTCAGCCGATCACCCGCATGGGTCAGACTGCCGGCGTCTGCCACGGCATGAAATATTCTTAGCTTGTCCCAGTCCATCACATCGCTTTCTGATCAATAAGATCACCCTATAGTAAAAGACATGGAAACCTACCACTCGTCAAAAGGCCCGTGGCGAAAAATCGCAATAATTGCTATACAGGTCATAGTTTATGACCTAATATCGTGCTAACTTGCGATTAAATGTTCCAAACTGGGAGGTGCGGAGATGAGCACGCAGAAGATTTCACTGAATGACCGCTATGACCTGGACCGCCACACGGTCCTGCTGAACGGGACGCAGGCGCTGGTGCGGCTGATGATGATGCAGAAATCGCGCGACCGCGCTGCTGGTTTGAACACTGCGGGGCTGGTCACCGGCTATCGCGGATCGCCTCTGGGCGCGGTCGACATGCAGATGATGCGCGCCGCCAAACCGCTGGCCGAACATGACATCACCTTTCAACCGGGCCTGAACGAAGATCTGGCCGCCACCGCCCTTTGGGGCAGCCAACAGGCCGAACTGCGCGGCGAGGGCAAATACGACGGCGTCTTTGGCCTGTGGTACGGCAAGGGGCCGGGCGTGGATCGCTCGGGCGACGTGTTCAAGCACGCCAACATGGCGGGCAGCTCGACGCACGGCGGCGTGCTGGTGGCCATGGGCGACGACCACACCGGCGAATCCTCGACCGTGCTGCACCAGTCCGAATTTGCGCTGCTCGATGCCTATATGCCCGTGGTGTCGCCTGCCGGTGTGCAGGAAATCATGGACTACGGCCTTTACGGCTGGGCGCTCAGCCGCTTTTCCGGTCTGTGGGTCGGTCTGAAAACCATGAAGGACACCATCGAAGCCACCAGCGTGGTCGACGGCAACCCGAACCGCCTGAATTTTGTGCTTCCCGACTTCAACATGCCCAAGGGTGGCCTGAACATCCGTCTGGTCGACACGCCCGTCGATCAGGAAACCCGCATCATCGACCACAAACGCAACGCCGCCGAGGCGTTCAGCCGCGCCAACGGCATGGACAAGCGTATGTGGGGCAAACCGGGGGCCAAGATCGGCTTTGTCGCGGCGGGCAAGAACTGGCTGGACCTGATGCACGCGATGGACCTGCTGCACATTGATGCCAACGAGGCCGAGCGTCTGGGCATCACCACCTACAAGGTCGGCCAGACCTGGCCGCTGGACATGGACACCTTCCACGAATGGGCCGCCGGGCTGGACCTGATCGTCGTCGTCGAGGAAAAGCGCAAACTGATCGAGGTACAGATCAAGGAAGCGATCTTTGACGACCGCGACGGCCGCCGCGTCTATGGCTGGCACAAGGGCGACACATGGGAAAACGGCCGCCGTCTGGAACTGTTCCCGACACGCGGCGCGCTGGACCCGATCCTGATTGCCGAAAAACTGGGCGACATCCTGATCGAAGAGGGCCGCAACACCGACGGCATCAAGGCGGGCCTTGCGTCCCTGTCCGAAGCACGGCGCAACGACAACGCACAAGACATCGCGGCACGCCTGCCATATTTCTGCTCGGGCTGCCCGCACAACACATCCACCAAACTGCCCGACGGCAGCCGCGCCTATGCGGGCATCGGCTGTCACTACATGGCGCAGTGGATGGACCGCGACACCGTGGGCTACACCCACATGGGCGGCGAGGGGGCCAACTGGATCGGCGAGGCGCCGTTTTCCACCACCGATCACGTGTTCCAGAACCTGGGCGACGGCACCTACAACCACTCAGGCATTCAGGCGATCCGCGCCGCCTTGGCGTCCAAGGCGAACATCACCTACAAGATCCTCTATAACGACGCCGTCGCCATGACCGGCGGCCAGACCAACGAGGGCGGCCTGAGCGCCTACAAGATCGTGGACGAGCTGCGCGCCATGGGCGTGCCCACCATCGAAGTCGTCTATGACGAGAAAGAAGACGTGGATCTGAACCGCTTTGGCAAGGGCATCGCCACCCACGAACGGTCCGAACTGGACGCCGTGCAGAAACGCCTGTGCGAGGTCAAAGGCGTCAGCGCCATCGTCTACATCCAGACCTGCGCCGCCGAAAAACGCCGCCGCCGCAAACGCGGCAACTTCCCCGACCCGGACAAGCGCGTGTTCATCAACACCGACGTCTGCGAAGGCTGCGGCGATTGCGGCGTGCAATCCAACTGCGTTTCGATCGTGCCGAAAGAAACCGAACTGGGCCGCAAGCGCGCCATCGACCAGTCGTCCTGCAACAAGGATTTCTCCTGTCTCAAGGGGTTCTGCCCGTCCTTCGTGACCCTCGAAGGGGCGCAGGTCCGCAAGGATCCCACCACCAAGCTGGACCTGCCCGACATGCCGCAACCGGACCTGCCTGCGATTGACGGCACGTTCAACGTGGTCATCACCGGCGTCGGCGGCACCGGTGTCGTCACCGTGGGCGCCGTGATGGCCCAGGCCGCGCATATCGACGGCAAGGGTGCGGGCATGATGGAAATGGCCGGTCTCGCGCAAAAGGGCGGGGCGGTGCACATCCATTGCCGTCTGGCGAACAACCCTGCCGACATCACCGCCATCCGCGTCGCCACCGGCGAAGCCGACGCGCTGATCGGCGGCGATCTGGTGGTCAGCGCGGGGGCCAAGACGCTGGGCCTGACCAGCACGGGCCGCACCGGTGCCGTGGTCAACAGCCACGAGATCATCACCGGCGATTTCACCCGCGACACCGAATTCGCACTGCCCGCCGACCGCCTGACGCTGGCGCTTCAGGCCCGTCTGCAAGACAAGGTGGCGCTGTTCGATGCCTCGGATCTGGCCAAGGCGGTGCTGGGCGATTCCATCTATTCCAACATGATGCTGATGGGCGCCGCATGGCAGCGCGGCCTGCTGCCGCTGACCCACGCCGCGATTGTCGAAGCGGTCACGCTGAACGGTGCGGCGGTTGAACGCAACCTGCGCGCGTTCGAGATTGGGCGCTGGGCGGTGCTGTACCCCGATCAGGTGCAAAAAATCCTGACGCCCAAGGTCGTGGCATTGCCCAAGACACTGGACGAGAAAATCAGCTACCGCGCCGATCATCTGGTGAAATACCAGGGCAAACGTCTGGCCAAACGCTATCGCAAGATGGTCGAAGGCATCGAGGACCGCGCCGTGCGCGCCGCCGTGACCGAAGGCTATCACAAGGTGCTGGCCTACAAGGACGAATACGAGGTCGCCCGCCTGCTGCAATCCACCCGCGCCAAGGCCGAGGCGGAGTTTGATGGCGATTTCACAATGAAATACCACATGGCCCCGCCGGTGCTGACCAAAATGGGCAGCGATGGCCGCCCCGTCAAACGCACCTTTGGCCCGTGGCTGGAAAAACCGCTGGCGCTGATGGCCCGCTTCAAGGGCCTGCGCGGCACGCCGCTGGATGTGTTCGGCTACACGACCGAGCGCAAGATGGAGCGCGCGTTGATCACCCAGTACGAGGCCGACATGAAACAGGTGCTGCCGCTGCTGACGGATGACACCCGCGAGGCCATCGTCGCACTGGCCGAACTGCCCAAGTCGATCCGTGGCTTTGGTCCGGTGAAACAGGCCAACGAAGCCAAGGCCGCCAAACGGCGCGAGGAACTGCTGGCAGTGATCCGCGCAGGCGGCGGAAATATGGCGAAAGCGGCCGAGTAGGGCGCAATCGTCACATTCCTGTAACGGGGGGCGTGTGATACTGTGGTTTGCAGTAAAACACGCCTCTGGTCACGGAGATGACAATGGCCCCGTCCAAGCGCGCCATCGCGCGTGACATCACCTATTCGCATTCGGCCACTTCGCGCAGTGGCCGTGCGATGATCCGCCTGATTGAAAACTCGACCGGGCGGCTGAACCTGATCCGCCGCGCCGACGGCTACCAGGACGAGGTCGCGGCAGGCCGTGATTTCTGGTCGGTGATCGTGGAACGCTACGGGCTGTCACTGGACGTCGTGGGCGGCGCGCTGGACAACATTCCGCGCACCGGCCCGCTGATCCTGATCGCCAACCATCCTTACGGTATCCTTGATGGCATGATGATGGGACATATCCTGTCCGTCATGCGCGGCGATTTCCGGATTCTGGCCAATTCGGTGTTCAACCGCGCCGAGGAACTGAACCGCGTGCTGCTGCCCATCAGCTTTGACCAGACTCGCGAGGCACTGGCCCAAAACATCGAAACCCGCCGCACCGCGCTGGGCTATCTGGCGCAGGGCGGGGCCATCGGCATTTTCCCCGGCGGCACGGTCAGCACCGCGGCCAAACCGTTTTCGCGCCCCATGGACCCGCGGTGGCGCGGGTTCACCGCGCGCATGGTCGCCAAATCGAATGCCACGGTGGTGCCGCTTTACTTTGATGGTCACACCAGCCGCCTGTTCCAACTGGCCAGCCACATGCACAACACCCTGCGGCTGGGCCTTCTGATCAAGGAGTTCCGCAAGCGCGTCGACACGCCTGTGCGCGTGGTGGTCGGTGAACCCCTGGGACGCGATGTGCTGAACCCGCTGGCACGCGACAGCAAACAGATGATGGATTTCCTGCGCAAAGCGACGTATGACCTCAATCCAAACCCGGTCAAAACCTTTGATCTGGGCTATGAATTTGAGGAACGGCACCGCTGAGCAGATCACCGGCGCCTTGGGAATGCGGGCTAACGCGCTATGGCAATTGGTGTTTTTGACAGTGGTTTGGGCGGTCTGACCGTTCTGGAAGCAGCGCAAAAGCGCCTGCCGGACGTTGATTTCATCTATCTCGCCGACACCGCCCACGCGCCTTATGGCGTGCGCACCGCTGACGACATCTACAACCTGACCACCGCCGCCGTGCAGCGCCTGTTCGATGCGGGCTGCGATCTGGTGATTCTGGCCTGCAACACCGCCTCGGCCGCCGCCCTGCGCCGGATGCAAGAAGGCTGGGTGCCCGAGGGCAAGCGCGTGCTCGGCGTATTCGTGCCACTGATCGAGGCGATGACCGAACGGCAGTGGGGCGACAATTCCCCGCCGCGCGAAGTGGCCGTGAAACACGTGGCGCTCTTCGCCACCCCCGCCACCGTCAGCAGCCGCGCCTTTCAGCGCGAACTGGCGTTCCGCGCCATCGGCGTCGATGTCGAGGCGCAGGCCTGCGGCGGCGTTGTCGATGCCATCGAGGACGGCGACATGATCCTGGCCGAGGCGCTGGTGCGCAGTCACGTCGACGCGCTGAAACGCAAGATGCCCCATCCGCAAGCGGCCATCCTGGGCTGCACCCACTACCCGCTGATGCAGGACGTGTTCCAACAGGCGCTGGGCGCGGACGTGCAGGTCTATTCACAGGCCGCGCTGGTGGGCGAAAGCCTGGCCGACTATCTGATCCGCCACCCCGACAAGATGGGCAGCGGCACAGCCGGCTATCTGACCACAGGCGACCCCAAGCGGGTCAGCGATCGCGCGGTGCAATTCATGCGACGACAAATCACCTTTGTCGCCGCCTGAACACCTTTCCCACATTCCCAATATAGAGGTCTGACATGACCCATTCTGTCGCAATTCTGGGGGCCAGCGGTTACACTGGCGCCGAACTGATCCGGCTGATTGCCGAACATCCATCCATTGAAATCAAGGCCTTGGGCGCGTTCTCCAAGGCCGGCCAAAAGCTGGCCGAGGTGTTCCCGCACCTGCGCCATCTGGACCTGCCCGACATGGTGGCCTTCGACACCATCGACTGGTCGGGCATCGACCTGTGCTTTTGCGCGCTGCCCCACAAGACCAGCCAGGAGGTCATCCGCGACCTGCCCAAAACGCTGAAAATCGTCGACCTCAGCGCCGATTTCCGGCTGCGCGATCCGGCGGACTATAAAAAATGGTACGGCAACGACCACGCCGCCGTCGAAATGCAGTCCGAAGCGGTCTACGGCCTGACCGAATTCTACCGCGACGACATCGCCGCCGCACGGCTGGTGGCGGGCACGGGCTGCAATGCGGCCACGGGCCAGTTCGCCCTGCGCCCGCTGATCGCCGCCGGTGTGATCGGGCTGGACGACATCATCATGGACCTGAAATGCGCGGTTTCCGGCGCGGGCCGGTCGCTGAAAGAAAACCTGCTGCACGCCGAACTGAGCGAAGGCTATCACGCCTACGCCCTTGGCGGCACGCACCGGCACCTGGGTGAGTTCGACCAGGAGTTCTCCAAAGTCGCAGGCCGCCCGGTGCAGGTGCAGTTCACCCCGCACCTGATCCCCGCCAACCGCGGCATTCTGGCCACCTGCTATGTCTCGGGCGACGCGGATGCCGTGCACGCCACGCTGGCGGCGGCTTATGAGAACGAGCCGTTCATTCAGGTCCTGCCACAAGGCGAGGCCCCCAGCACCCGCCACATCCGCGGCAGCAACTTTTGCCACATCGGCGTGGTGGGCGACCGCATCGCCGGCCGCTGCATCGTGGTCGCAGCCCTCGACAACCTGACCAAGGGCTCCAGCGGACAGGCCTTGCAAAACGCCAACCTGATGCTTGGCCTGCCGGAAACCGCCGGCCTGATGATGGCACCGCTGTTTCCCTAAAGCGTGGAACGTCACGCATTTCTGACCCGAACCGGCCCTTCCGCGCAGTTCGGGTCAAAGGCGTGTGTGCGGGGCATCGCTGTCGTACGCAAAGCCGCGCATCGACGGGCCGAGGTGCGGCGATGCAACCTCAGTGTCTGCCACTTAATGGCAGCCAAACACCTACGACCTATCTGTTCCACACAACAGCAGCCAAATCGCCGTGCCGTGGGGCGGCCCGTCGATGTGCGGCGGCCTTCGGCCTTGAATCCGCACGAGGGGAAAGTTGAAACGACCTCAAACCGGCCCTTCGCTGCGATCTGCGGATAGGTCCGGTTTTCTAAGGGGCGCCGATAGGTGCGACACTACAGCCGAACGGCGCGCGTTGATCGGCGCGCCGTTTGGGTCTAGATACCTGTGAACCTTTTCCATGCGGAAAAGCAGACGGAGCCGTGATGAAAAGCCTCAAGAAACAAAGGCGCATCCAGATCATTCTGGTCACAGCCGTGGCGCTGGCCCTCAGCACCGCGCTGATCGGCTATGCCATGCGCGACGGCATCAACTTTTTCCGCGCGCCCAGCCAGGTGATCGCCGAACCGCCGGGGCCCGGCGAAGTGTTCCGTATCGGCGGACTGGTGGCCACAGGGTCGCTGCAGCGCGGGCAGGGCGAGATCATCCGCTTTGACGTGACCGACGGCGGCGCATCGGTGCCCGTGGTGTTCAGCGGCGTGTTGCCCGATCTCTTTGGCGAAGATCAGGGCATGGTCGGCACCGGCCGCTACGTCAACGGCGTGTTCGAAGCCACTGAAATCCTAGCCAAACACGATGAAACCTACATGCCCAAAGAGGTCGTTGACGCGCTGAAGGCCCAAGGCGTCTACAAGGACCCCGAGGGCTGACCGCACGGTCCTCTCAGCCTGTATTAACCATTTTCAACCCAGTCTCTGCGCCAGATGCAGCAGCAGCAGCAGGGGTTGACCATGCAAACCGTCACAGACATCGCAAAGGAAATCGTCGCCCGCGAGGGCGGCTATGTGAACGACCCCGACGATCCGGGCGGGGCGACCAATTTTGGCGTCACCATCCACACCATGCGGCGCTTGGGGCTGGATCTGGACGCCGACGGCGATGTGGACGCAACCGACGTGCAACGGCTGACACGGGCGCAGGCGGTCGACATCTTTATCCGCCACTATTTCGAACGCCCCCTGATCGCGGAACTGCCCGTCGGCCTGCACGCGACGGTGTTCGATATGTACGTCAACGCCGGCGCCAATGCCGTGCGCATCCTGCAACGGCTGCTGTGCGAAATGGGGCACAGCGTGGCCGTGGACGGCGCGCTGGGGCCGCAGTCGCTCAAGGTGGCGCACGCAGCTTACAATCAGGCCCCGCAGGCCATGGTCGACGCCTACGGAATCGCGCGCCGCAACTATTACTTCCGCATCGCCGACCGCCGCCCCGCCAGCCGCAAATACGCCCGCACACGGGCCGGCGGCAAAGGCGGCTGGATCAAGCGGGCCGAGGAATTCATCAGCGCGGCCTATCACATGACAACAGCAGAATTTAACGCACGGGTGGCAGTATGGGGATGATTGAACGGATGTTCGGCCTGTTGTTCGGCAACGGGCGCAACGTGGTGCGCGACACGGTTGAAGTGTTTCGCGAAAACGCCGAGGCCGGCAGCGCCCGCGCCCACGACGTGCAGGTGCAGGCGATGCGCCAGTTCGGCGCGGAATACAGCGTGGCGCGGCAGGGGTGGTTCGACCGCTTTGTCGACGGGCTGAACCGCCTGCCGCGCCCGATGCTGGCCTTTGGCACGCTGGGGCTGTTCGTCTCGGCCATGGTGGAACCGCTGTGGTTTGCCGAACGGATGCAGGGCATCGCACTGGTGCCCGAACCGCTGTGGTGGCTGCTGGGGGTGATCGTGTCGTTCTATTTCGGCGCGCGCCATCAGGTCAAAGCGCAGGAATTCCAGCGCCAGATCGTCGGCACCATGGCCCATGTGCCGCAGGTCATGGACAACATCCGCGCCCTGCGTGAGTTGGGCGCCGACAGCGTCGGCGTGGCCGACACCGGCAACGACGCCCGCCTGACCACGGCGGCGATCCTGCCGGACCGCAACGCGGCGCTGGAGGCCTGGAAACGGGCGGCTTAGGAGAGCCCTTCGCTATAGAACGAGAAGCCGCGCATCGCCGGGCCGAGGTGCGGCGATCCAACCTCAGTTACTGCCACTTAATGGCAGCCAAGCACCTCCCACCGACATGTTACGCGCAACAGCAACCAAATCGCCGTGCCGTGGGGCGGCCCGGCGATGCGCGGCGGCCTTCGGCCTTGTTCCGCGCGAAGGGCTCCCCAAACACATCCGATGCGACACAATGACGACGCCCCCCGCGGCGGATTGTGAGGCGACGCCAGCCGGCCTATAAGGCCTGCATGATTACAGAACTTGGTCACTTTTCCCTGATCCTCGCCTTTCTCGTGGCGATCGTACAGGCCGTGGTGCCGATGATCGGCGCGCAGCGGCGCAATGCGGCGTGGATGGCGGTGGCAGAACCCGCCGCCGCAGCGCAGTTTTTCCTGACGCTGGCGGCCTTTGGCGCGCTGATGTGGGCCTTTGTCACCTCGGACTTCTCGCTGCGTCTGGTGGTGCAAAACAGCCATTCCGCGAAACCGATGCTGTATAAAATCAGCGGCACGTGGGGCAACCACGAGGGGTCCATGCTGCTGTGGGTGCTGATCGTGTCCCTGTTCGGCGCCATGGCCGCATGGTTCGGGGGCAACCTGCCGCCGTCCTTGCGCGCGCGTGTGCTGTCGGTGCAGGCGGCGATTGGCGTGGCGTTCTTTGCCTTTATCCTCTTCACCTCGAACCCGTTCCTGCGCCTTGCCGTGCCGCCCTTCGACGGGCAGGACC
The DNA here is from genome assembly GCA_034669925.1 of Sulfitobacter sp. GTDB lineage: Bacteria > Pseudomonadota > Alphaproteobacteria > Rhodobacterales > Rhodobacteraceae > Pseudosulfitobacter. Next base: position 772,868 of record JAXMOM010000001.1, on the reverse strand, counting down.
TGAACCCGTTGCTGCAAGACCCCGGACTGGCCTTTCACCCGCCGTTTCTCTACCTGGGCTATGTCGGCCTTAGCATGACCTTCAGCTTTGCCATGGCCGCCCTGATCGAGGGGCGGGTAGACGCCGCATGGGGCCGCTGGGTGCGCCCCTGGACGCTGGCCGCGTGGATCTTCCTGACCATCGGCATCGCGCTGGGATCGTGGTGGGCCTACTACGAACTGGGTTGGGGCGGCTTCTGGTTCTGGGATCCGGTCGAGAATGCATCCTTCATGCCATGGCTGCTGGCCGCAGCGCTGTTCCATTCCGCCATCGTGGTGGAAAAACGCGAAAGCCTGAAGTCGTGGACCATCCTGCTGGCGATCCTGGCCTTTGGCTTTTCGCTGATCGGCACCTTTATCGTGCGCTCGGGCCTGCTGACCTCGGTCCATGCCTTCGCCAACGACCCCGAACGCGGCGTGTTCATCCTGGCGATCCTCGCGGTCTTCGTCGGCGGTGCGCTCACGCTCTATGCCGCGCGCGCCGGTGCCATGGAGGCGCGCGGCGTCTTCGGCATGGTCAGCCGCGAAAGCGCGCTGCTGGTGAACAATATCCTTCTGGCGGTCGCGTGCTTCGTGGTCTTTGTCGGCACCATGTGGCCGCTGGTGGCCGAGATGTTCCTGGATCGCAAACTCAGCGTCGGGCCGCCGTTCTTCAACATGGCCTTCACCCCCTTCATGGTGCTGCTGGGGCTGGTGCTGCCCGTGGGCGCGGTGATGCCGTGGAAGCGGGCCAAACTGGGGCGCGCCGTGCGGCTGATGGCACCGGTGTTCGTGCTGGCGCTGGCACTGGCCGGGCTGGTCTGGGTGATGCAGACGGGCCGCAGCATGCTGGGGCCGGTGGGCCTGTTCCTGGGCGCGTGGTTGGTGATGGGGGCGGCGGTCGACCTGTGGACGCGCACGGGACGCAGCGGCATGGCCCGCCTGTTCCGCCTGCCACGCGCCGACTGGGGCAAGGCTGTGGCCCACGCAGGCTTTGGCGTGACCGTCTTTGGCATCGCAGGGCTGACCGCATGGCAGTCCGAGGATATCCGCGTCGCCCAACTGGGCCAGCCCTTTGACGTCGGTGCCTATACCCTGACCCTGACCGACGTGCAGCGCGGCGAGGGGCCGAATTACTTTGCCACCACCGGCTTTGTCACGCTGGCGAAAGACGGCCGCGAGATCGCGCAACTGCGCCCCGAAAAGCGGGTCTATCCCGTGGCGCAAATGCCCACGACCGAGGCCGCGATCGACCAGTCACTGGCGCGCGACGTCTACGTGGTGATCGGCGACGAACAGGACGCGGGCGGCTGGGCCGTGCGCACCTATATCAAACCGCTGGTCAACTGGATCTGGATCGGCTGCGCCCTGATGGCCCTTGGCGGCGGTCTCAGCCTTAGCGACCGGCGCTTTCGCGTGGCGGCAGGGGCGCGCAAGACATCGGCGGTGCCTGCGCAATGAAACATCTGCTGATGATCCTGCTGCTGCTGGCCACCCCCCTCTGGGCGGTCGAGCCGGGCGAGGTGCTGGACAACCCCGCGCTCGAAACCCGCGCCCGCGAGATCAGCCAGGGCCTGCGCTGTCTGGTCTGCCGCAACGAAAGCATCGACGAAAGCCACGCGCCACTGGCCCGCGACCTGCGCCTGCTGGTGCGCGAACGTCTGGTGGCCGGCGACACCAACGCCGAAACCGTCGATTTCATCGTCGCCCGCTACGGCGAATACGTGCTGCTGCGCCCGCAGGCCACCGGCGCCAACTGGCTGCTGTGGGGGGCAGGGCCGGTGATGCTGCTGCTGGCCCTGCTGGGCGCGGGCCTCTACCTGCGCAGCCGCGCCCGCAGCCCCGCGCCGCAGGACCAACCGCTCAGCGCCGCAGAATCCAAACGGCTGGCCGAAATTCTGGACGAGTGACGCGCGGTTTTGCTGTGCCCGGGCGCCGTGTTTGTTAAGCTGCGGCCAAACGGGGCGGCCCCGCGCCGCCACCCGCAACCAAAAGGGACCCCGGATGCACTACGAAACGCTGACCTATGACCTGACCGACGGCGTCGCCGTCATCACCCTGAACCGCCCCGAAAAGATGAACGCGCTGAACAGCCAGATGCGCGCCGAGATTGCCCAAGCCGTCGATCGCGCGGGCAAAGAGGCGCGGGTCGTGGTGCTGACAGGCTCGGGCGACCGCGCGTTCTGCTCGGGTCAGGATCTGGGCGATGGCACCGGGGGCTTGGGTGCGGAAAACACCGAACGCACCCTGCGCGACGAATACGCGCCAATGCTGCGCGCCATCGTGAATTGCCCGGTGCCGACCATCTGCGCCGTGAACGGGGCGGCGGCGGGGGCAGGGGCCAACCTTGCGCTGGCCGCCGACGTGGTCATCGCCGCCGAACGCGCCTATTTCATGCAGGCCTTTGCCCGCATCGCCCTGATCCCCGACGCCGGCGGCACCTATACCCTGCCGCGCACCATGGGCATGTCCAAGGCGATGGGTGCTGCCCTCTTCGCCGACCGTATCAGCGCCAAACAGGCCGACGACTGGGGCATGATCTGGGAAGCGGTGCCGGACGCCGAGTTCGAAACCCACTGGAAAGGCCGCGCCGCGCATCTGGCGAACGGCCCCACCAAAACCTACGGCGCGATCAAACGCGTGCTGCGGGCAAGCTGGGCCAACGATCTGGAAGAACAGCTTGAGCTGGAAGCCTCGGAACAAGGCCAATGCGCCGAGAGCCGCGATTTTGTCGAGGGCGTGGTGGCCTTTACCGAGAAGCGCAAAGCGAACTTCGAAGGGCGGTAAGGGGCTGCTGCGAAATACCAAAGCCCGGAGTCAAGGCACGCAGTGCCGCCGGGCAGCGCCCGACCGCCCCCATGGGCGGGCGCTTCTTCACCGTATTTCGGTTCTTCACCCGCACGCCAAAGCGGTGAAATAAAGTGGCATGGACCAAGGTATCAGCTGCCCACCCGCGGTCAGGCGCTGCCCTGTGTGGCAAGGTTATATTCGCCTCAAACCCCGCCATTCACCGCGCAATGCACCAAGGTCTGGTAGGCGGGGCGAAGTTAGCTTTGACAATGATACGCAAAGCCGCGCATCGCCGGGCCGTGGTGTGGCGCGCTCAACGCTAACCCCACGTACCAAAGCCCGGAATCAAGGCACGCAGTGCCGCCGGGCAGCGCCCGACCGCCCCATGGGCGGGCGCTTTCTCACTGTTGCGCGGTTCATCACCCCCACGCCAAAGACTAGACATAAAGTGGCAGCCAATGACGTTCCGATGCCCACCCGCGGTCAGGCGCTGCCCTGTGTGGCAAGGTCACTTTGACCTCCAAGCCGACCTAAACCGCATCACACAGCAAGGTCGGCTTCACCAATCATCCTCAACGCAAACGCAAAGGACACTGGCCGCAGATCGTCACGCCGCCAGCGCGTTGATTGCCGACGTGTTGTAGATAAACACATCACCCGCATCAATCCGGCCCGCCGCACCGATCACCCGTGCGACAACCACATCATCGGCCAGCACCAGCGCATCGTCGCCATCGTCCTGAACCGTGATCTCGGGGTCGGTTGCGCTGTTGGTCAGCACGCCGATGGCCTCGTCCTCTTCGAAATCCTGCACCACCGCGGGGCCTGCATCGCCCACCTGGTTTTGCAGGATCATGAAACTGTCCAGCCCGGTGCCGCCGGTGCCATCGTCGCCCGCACCCAGAACCAGCAGGTCGTCGCCGTCATCGCCGTTCAGCACATCAACCTCGCCATCGTCGCGCAACTGGAAGGTGCTGGGGGGAATCTCGTCTTCCAGATCCTCGACCGTCGCTCCGTCGCGCAGCATCTTCATCTGCTCGAACGACAGCGGCAGACCCGCGACCTTGCCGCCGACCAGCACGTCGTCATCCGCGCCGCCCGACAGGGTGTCGGCCCCTTTGCCACCCAGCAACAGGTCATCGCCCGCGCTGCCTTCCAGAGAATCGTCGCCCTGATCGCCCTCGACCCAATCGTCGCCTGCGCCGCCGCGCACCGTGTCATCGCCGCGCCCTGCAACAATGGCGTCATCGCCGTCACCGCCGCCGATGTCGTCGCGGCCCTGCTGGCCAAAGATCACGTCGTCGCCGTCGTCACCGCGCAGCACGTCATCGCCGCTGCCGCCTTCGATGTTGTCATCACCGGCGCCGCCCTTGATTATGTCGTTGCCGTTCTTGCCGTCCAGATCGTCCGCCTGATCGGTGCCGTTGATGTCTTCGTCGCTGTCGTCTTGTTCGTCGTCGATCAATTCAAAAATGCCCCAGCCCAGCAGCAGGCCGGGCAGGATAAATGCAAGTGCGCCCATTATCGTTTCCCCGGAAAAAATGGTTACGGATCAGACGCTAGGTGTGGGAAAGCAACCGGTCAATTGGTCTTTTGGGCGTGCGGTGGATTACTGTCGCTACATGCGAAACAGTGGTCACAATTTCGGCCATTTGGTGCCGAAATACGAAAAAAGCCGCCCCGAAGGGCGGCTTTCCGATGTCTCTGCAAAACGCCTTAGCGGTTTTCGATGTCCACGTAATCGCGGGCGGTTTCGCCCAGGTACAACTGGCGCGGACGGCCGATCTTGTTCTGCGGATCTGCGATCATTTCCTTCCACTGCGACACCCAGCCGACGGTGCGCGACAGCGCAAAGATCGGGGTGAACATCGACGTGGGGAAACCCATCGCTTCCAGGATGATGCCCGAATAGAAATCGACGTTCGGGAACAGCTTCTTCTCCGCGAAATACGGATCTTCCAGCGCCTGTTTCTCCAGCTCTTTCGCCACTTGCAGGGTCGGGTTGTTCTCGACGCCCAGCAGCTCCAGCACTTCGTCGGCGCTTTCCTTCATCACAGTCGCGCGCGGGTCGTGGTTCTTGTAGACGCGGTGACCGAAACCCATCAGGCGGAAAGGATCGTTCTTGTCCTTGGCGCGGGCGATGAATTCGGGGATGCGGTCGGGCGTGCCGATCTCTTTCAGCATTTCCAGGCAAGCCTGGTTCGCACCACCGTGGGCCGGACCCCACAGGCAGGCGATGCCGGCCGCGATACAGGCAAACGGGTTCGCCCCCGAAGACGACGCCAGACGCACGGTCGATGTCGATGCGTTCTGTTCGTGGTCCGCGTGCAGGGTGAAAATCCGGTCCATGGCGCGGGCTAGAATCGGGTCCACCACATATTCCTCGGCCGGCACGGCAAAGCACATGCGCAAGAAGTTCGACGCATAGTCCAGATCGTTGCGCGGATATTCGAACGGCTGGCCGATGGTGTATTTATAGGCCATCGCGGCAATCGTCGGCATCTTGGCGATCAGACGGATCGACGCGACCTCGCGCTGCCATTCGTCGGTGATGTCGGTGCTGTCGTGATAGAACGCAGACATCGCGCCGACCACACCGACCATCACGGCCATCGGGTGCGCATCGCGGCGGAAACCACGGAAGAAATTCATCATCTGCTCGTGCAGCATCGTGTGGTTGGTCACGCGATGTTCGAAATCTTCCAGCTCGGCAGGCGACGGCAGTTCGCCGTACAGCAGCAAATAGCACACTTCCAGATAATGCGATTTGCCCGCCAGTTGGTCGATCGGATAGCCCCGGTGCAGCAACACACCCTCGTCACCGTCGATAAAGGTGATGGTGCTGTCGCAGCTTGCCGTCGACGTATAGCCCGGATCGTAGGTGAACACGCCCGCCTGCGCATACAGCTTGCGGATATCGAGAACGTCAGGTCCTGCGGTGGGCGAATGGATCGGCAGTTCGTAGTCCTTGCCGTCAATCGTGAGTTTAGCAGTCTTAGTCGAGTCGTCCATGCGGTCCCTTCCTGAGTTTCGCCCGGGCGCTAGATGCCACCGGCGGCGCCCGAACCGAAGTGCGGGCCAATTGCTACGTCGCTTATCCTTTAGAACGGGTTAACCAGTCTCAGGTAGCGACATCGGTGATGCGGGCAAGGGTTTCGTCGGGTCCCAAAACCAGCATCATGTCAAACACAGAAGGGGTTACCGCGCGACCTGCAAGCGCCGCCCGCAAAGGGCCCGCCAGTTTTCCGAACTTGGTGTCGTTCTGCTCGGCAAAGTCGTTTAGTTTCGCCTCCAGGCTGTCACGGGACCAGCTATCATTTTGCAGATGCGGCGTCAATTGCGCGAGCAGTGTGCGATTTTCCACATCCAAAGCTTTGGCAGCCTTTTCATCCACTTGGACCGGACGAGAGATCAGCGCAAACCGTGCTTTTTCAAGCAGTTCAGGAAAGGTTTTCGCCCTTTCCTTCAGAAAAGGCATGGCTTTCGCCAGCGTCGCGGCCTGTGTGTCACTCAGCGCCGGTTGGCCCGTCACCTGCAAAAAATCGGCCAATTCGCGCTGCAACGCAGCGTCATCGCTCGCGGCAATGTGTTGTCCGCTCAGGTTTTCCAGCTTCTTGGTGTCGAAGCGTGCGGGGCTTTTGCCGATGCCCGACAGATCGAACCATTCGCGCGCCTGCGCATCGGTGAAAAATTCGTCGTCGCCGTGGCTCCACCCCAGACGCGACAGGTAATTGCGCATGCCGGCGGCGGCATAGCCCATGCCCTGATATTCCTGCGCCCCCAAGGCACCGTGACGCTTCGACAGCTTCTTGCCATCCGCCCCGTGGATCAGCGGAATATGCGCCCAAACCGGCACATCCCAGCCCATGGCGTTGTAAATCATCATCTGGCGCGCGGCGTTGTTCAGATGGTCGTCGCCCCGGATCACATGGGTCACGCCCATATCGTGATCGTCCACCACCACGGCCAGCATATAGACCGGCGTGCCGTCCGAGCGCAGCAGCACCATATCGTCCAACTGTTCGTTGCCGATGGTCACATCGCCCTGAACCTCGTCGTGGATCACCGTCTTGCCGTCCAATGGGGCCTTGATTCGAATGACATAGGGCGCGTCGGGGTGCGTCGATGCATCCGCATCCCGCCAGGGCGACCGGAACAGCGTGGATTGCCCCGCCTCCTTGGCCGCCTCGCGGAATGCCGCGATTTCGTCTTGGGTCGAGAAACACTTGTACGCCTTGCCCTGCGCCAACAGCTCCAGCGCCACCTCGGCATGGCGCGGCGCGCGCTCGAACTGGCTGATCACCTCGCCGTCGTGGTCCAGACCCAGCCACGCCATCCCTTGCAGGATCGCCGCCGTCGCCTCGGGGGTCGACCGCGCGCGGTCCGTGTCCTCGATGCGCAGCAGGAACTTGCCGCCGCGCCCGCGCGCATACAGCCAGTTGAACAGCGCCGTGCGTGCGCCACCGATGTGCAGATAGCCCGTGGGCGAGGGCGCGAAACGGGTGACGACTTGGGTTGTCATGGGGCGTTTACCTTTCAGTAACCAGAAGATGGCTAGAGTTTGCGCCTGTCTACCCAGTGGACCCATAAGGGGCAAGTATGCGCATCCAACGCGCCGCCGAACACGCGATGCTGATCCAGCGCGGGCATCTGTTCCACTGGGTGCCGGTTTGCCTGGCCACGGGCATCGGCGGGTTTTTCGCGCTGCGGTTTGAACCGGACGGCTTGCTGCTGGCGGGCGCGGGCACCGCTGCCGTGGCGCTGTGGCTGCTGGGCCGCCGCATGACCGAGGCATTTCGCCCGATCCTCTTTGCACTGGTGCTGATACTGGCGGGCGCACTGCTGGCCGCCGTGCGGGCACATTCCGTGGCGGGGCCGGTGCTGGGCTGGCGCTATTACGGCCCGGTCGAGGGGCGCGTCGTGGCGCTGGATCGCAGCGGATCGGATGCGGTGCGCGTCACGCTGGACCGCGTGGTGCTCGAACGCGTGTCACCCGCGCGCACGCCGTTGCGGGTGCGGGTGTCGCTCCATGGCGACGGCGCGGGGATCGACCCGCAACCGGGGATGCGGGTGATGACCACGGCGCATCTGTCACGCCCCGGCGGTCCGGTGGAACCGGGCGGATTCGATTTCCAGCGTCACGCATGGTTCAACCGGCTGGGGGCGGTGGGCTATACCCGCGTGCCGATGGTCGGGCTTGAGGCCGCACAGGACGGCTGGTCGCTGGTCACCTTCCGGCTGCGCATGGCGATGTCCGCGCACGTCCGCGCCGCCTTGCCCGGCGACGTGGGCGGGTTCGCCGCCGCCGTCACCACCGGCGACCGCAGCGGCATTTCCCTTCGCGCCCTCGACACCCTGCGCGCCAGCAACACCGCGCACCTGCTGGCGATATCCGGCCTGCACATGGGGCTGCTCAGCGGCTTTGTGCTGGGGCTGTTGCGGCTGGTGCTGGCGGCCGTTCCGGGGGCGGCGCTGCACTGGCCGGTGCGCAAGATCGCCGCCGCAGGCGCGCTGGTCGCGGCCTCGGGCTATCTGGCGCTGTCGGGCGGCAACGTGGCCACCGAACGCGCCTATGTCATGGCCGCCGTCGCGCTTTGTGCGGTGATGCTGAACCGCCGCGCCATCAGCCTGCGCGCGGTGGCGATGGCAGCACTGATCGTCCTTGTCCTGCGCCCCGAGGCACTGCTTGGTCCCGGTTTCCAGATGTCCTTTGCCGCGACGGTCGCCTTGGTGGCGGTCTTTGGCTGGATGCGCGGCGGCGTGCTGTCGCGTGGCCCGCGCTGGCTGCGCCCCGTCTTGGCGGTGCTGGTGTCCTCGGCCGTGGCGGGGCTGGCCACGGCACCCATTGGTGCTGCGCATTTCAACACGATGTCGCATTACGGGCTGCTGGCCAATCTGGCCTCGGTGCCGCTGATGGGCCTGCTGGTGGTGCCGGCGGCGGTGCTGGCCTTGCTGCTGGCCCCGCTGGGGCTGGACGGGATCGGCTTGTGGCTGATGGGTCTGGGCCTGCGCTGGATTCTGGCCGTGGCCGATTGGGTCGCGGGTCTGGACGGTGCGCGCGGCTATGTGCACGGAGCCGCCCCTTGGGTGCTGCCGCTGATCGCCCTGGGCGCGCTGGTGCTGATCCTGTGGCAGGGACGCGCACGGTTCGGTGGGCTGGCGGTCATGGCCTTGGGGTTCGTGCTGTGGACCACCGCCGACCGCCCCGCCGCCCTGATCGCCGAAGACGGCGGCATTGTCGGCGTGATGACCGCCAAGGGGCGCGCGCTGAGCAAGGAAAAAGGCGCAGGGTTCGTCGCGCAAAACTGGCTGGAAAACGACGGCGACGGCGCAGACCAACAGCGCGCCGCAGCCCGCTGGCAGACCGGTGCTGTCGCCGCCCGGACCAAGCTCGCAACCGTCGGGCAGATCGAACTGGTGCACCTGATCGGCAAACGCGCTTTGGCGGGTTTCGGCCCCTGCGCCGCCGGTCAGGTCGTGGTGCTCAGCGTGACCCCCGACGCGCCGCTGGGCGACTGCGATGTCTACGACCCCAAACGCCTGCGCACCACGGGGGCGATTGCGCTGGTGCAGGGCAGGGACGGCATCCGCCTGCGCACCGCACGACAGGTGGCGGGCGACCGGATGTGGTCGGGCTGGGCGCGGTGATGGGGTTTTTAGTGCAACGGGACCAATATCGCGGACCTGCACCGTTCGCTGTGGCAATGTGAGGTAATCTGAACAAAGCTGCCACCACCAAAGCCCGGAATCAAGGTGCGTAGCACCGCCGGGCAGCGCCCGACCGCCCCATGGGCGGGCGCTTTCTCACCGTCTCATGCCACATTCATCCCACGCCAAAGCGGCCCGATAAAGTGGTATGCACGAGGGTATCTGCGCCCACCCGCGGTCGGGCGCTGCCCTTTGTGGCGAGGTCACGCAAACCTCTTCCCCAGCCTTCGATAAACCCACCCGTTTCAACTTTCCTCTCGCGCGGGACAAGGCCGCAGGCCGCCGCGCATCGCCGGGCCGTCCGCCGGCACGGCGATTTGGCTGCTGTTGTGTGTTACTGCCAGCTAGGAATGTGCTTGGCTGCCATAAACTGCCAGTCAAAGAGGTCGGATCGCCGCACCACGGCCCGACGATGCGCGGCTTCGCGTTCCATTTCAAACGTCAGTTCCGTCCCGCAAGGCCGACCTTGCCCAACAGCGCACCGAAGGTCTGGTCTCGTTCAGAAACCCACCCGTTTCACGCCAATATTCCCAACGCAAAAGGCGGCCCCGCAGAGCCGCCAGAAAAGATGTACCAAACACCGCCAAATATGTACGAAATCCGCTTTTCCGGCCCGAAACCCGCCAATCCAGCGGCCCGGAATATGTACCGGACAGGCCCGAATATGTACCAATCTGCCTAGTATGTGCGGATCAGCCCGACCAGTTTGCCCTGCACTTTGACACGGTCATCGGTGAAAATGCGGGTCTCGTAGGCAGGGTTCGCCGCCTCAAGCGCTATGGTATTGCCGCGTTTCATATAGCGTTTCAGCGTCGCCTCCTGATCCTCGATCAGCGCCACCACAATGTCCCCGTTCTCCGCGACCGAAGTCTCACGGATCACCACGACATCGCCGTCGTTGATCCCCGCTTCGATCATGGAATCGCCTTTGACTTCAAGGGCATAGTGGTCGCCCTTGCCGGTCAGCATCTGACCCGGAACCGCCACCGAATGCGACGCCTGCTGGATCGCCTCGATCGGCACACCGGCGGCAATCCGGCCCATCACCGGCAGTTCGGTGGCGTACATCGCCGCGACCGGCAGCGCGGAAGCAGGCGGCGGCCCGTCCGGCCGGTCGCCATCAATCACCCGCGGCGCAAAGCCCGAGGTCGGCGCGCCGCCCATGGACTCGGGCAGCTTAACAATTTCGATAGCCCGCGCACGGTGCGCCAGCCGGCGGATAAAACCCCGTTCTTCCAACGCAGTAATCAATCTGTGGATGCCCGACTTGGACCGCAGATCCAGGGCCTCTTTCATCTCGTCAAAGCTGGGCGGCACGCCGTCGCGCTGAACCCTTTTGTGAATGAATTCCAGCAGATCCAGTTGCTTTTTGGTCAGCATGTATAGGCCCCTCAACACCGTTGGTTTGGGTTTGTTCTATTCATGTTCCCGTTTTGTGTCAACCTGTTGCTACAGGTCGATCACATCCACCACGTCCCCCGCCACCCGCGCCGGATCATCCGGCGGGCGCACGATCAGCGCGTTCGACGTGGCCAGAACACTCAGCAACGAACTGTCCTGCCGACCCGCATCTGCAACCCCGTGAAGATCAACCACCGCCCGCATGTAATGTTCACGTGGCCCGTTGGCCTCAAGCGGGGCTGTCAGCGGCATCTGGCGACGTGGCGCGGGGGCTTCGCCCAGCCCTTGCAGCGCCCGGATCACGGGGGCCAGAAACACCGTGCCGCAGACCATGGCAGACACAGGATTGCCGGGCAGGCCGATCATAGGAACGCCCGCTAACATACCGGACATCAACGGTTTTCCGGGGCGCATCGCCACTTTGTAGAACGATTGCTGCATCCCCATTTCGGCGGCCACATCGGCCACCAGATCATGGTCCCCGACGGACGCGCCGCCGATGGTCACGATCAAATCCGCCCCCGCCGCCAGCGTCAGAACCTGGCGCAGCGCCGCGGGCGTATCGCGCGCAATCGGCAGGATGCGCGGCACGGCCCCCAGACCTTCCAGCAAGGCCGCCAGACCAAAGGTGTTCGACACGATAATCTGGTCATCCCCCGGCACTTCGCCCGGCATCACCAGCTCGTCGCCGGTCGAGATCAGCGCCACCACTGGCGCGCGGGTCACGGGCACCTGTGCGATGTTCATCGCCGCCAGCAACGCCACATCGCCCGCCGACAGACGGCGGGGCGCGGACAAGGGCGTGCCTTTGGTGAAATCAGTGCCCGCGGGGCGGATGTTGGGGGCGGTGTCGACGCCGTGGTTCAGCGTGATCAATGTGCCGCGACGGGTCACATCCTCTTGAATTACAACGAAATCCGCGCCTGCGGGCACCGGCGCGCCGGTGAAGATGCGCACCGCTTGCCCCGCGCCGACGGTGCCTGCAAACCCGTGACCGGCGGCAGATTCGCCGATGACCTTGAACAGCGCGTCGGTCTCGACCTCGGCGGATTTCACCGCATAGCCATCCATCGCCGAGGCCGCAAAAGGCGGCTGGGTCCGTTGCGCCAGAACCGTCTCAGCCAGCACCCGACCATGGGCACGGCGCAGTGGCACGGTTTCAACAGACAAGGGCTGCACAAGGGCAAAAAGGTGGTCCAAAGCCTGCGCGACGGGGATCATGACGCTTCGTACCGCCCTGATTTTCCACCATCTTTCAGAACCACATGCAGCCCGCCGATCTCCATCGCCTTGTCCACGGCCTTGGCCATATCATAGACGGTCAGTGCAGCGGTCGAGGCGGCGGTCAACGCTTCCATTTCCACACCTGTCTGGCCGGTGGTCTTGACGGTGGCGGTGATGCGGATGCCGGGCAGGGTCGCGTCGGGGGTCAGCTCCAGCGCCACCTTGGTGATCGGCAGCGGGTGGCACAGCGGTATCAGGTCTGCGGTGCGCTTGGCCCCCATGATCCCGGCCAGCCGCGCAACACCCAGAACGTCGCCCTTTTTGGCGCGGCCTTCGGTAATGATTTCAAAGGTTTCGCGGGCCATCTTGATGTGACAGGCGGCCACGGCGACACGGTCGGTCACGGCCTTGTCGGTGACATCGACCATATGCGCCTGACCCTCGGCGTCGAAATGCGACAGCTTCGCGCTGGGGGTATCGGCCACGCTACAGCCCTCCGCCGGCTTGCAGCGGATGGGCCAGCAGCGCGCGGGTCGCGGCGGCCACGTCGTCGTGGCGCATCAGGCTTTCACCGATCAGGAAGTTGCGCACGCCGTACATCGCCATTTCGCCCAGCTCCTTGGGCGTGTTCAGCCCGCTTTCGCAGACGATCGTGCGGTCCTCGGGCACCAGTTTCGACAGGGTGCGCGTGGTGTCCAGCGAGGTTTCGAACGTCTTGAGGTTGCGGTTGTTGATGCCCATCAGCGGGCTTTTCAGGCTGCTGGCGCGTTGCAGTTCGGCCTCGTCGTGAACCTCGATCAGCACGTCCATGCCCCATGCGATGGCGGTGTCTTCCAGTTCGATCGCCTGTTGGTCACTGACCGAGGCCATGATGATCAGAATGCAATCGGCCCCCAGCGCGCGCGCTTCGACCACCTGATAGGGGTCGTACATGAAATCCTTGCGCAGCACCGGCAGGGCACAGGCGGCGCGGGCGTCGATCAGGAACTGTTTGGCCCCTTGAAAGCTGGGCGTGTCGGTCAGCACGGACAGGCAGGCAGCCCCCCCTAGCTCGTAGGCGTGCGCATGGGCGGCCGGATCAAAGTCGGGGCGGATCAAACCCTTGGACGGGCTGGCTTTTTTGATCTCGGCAATCAACCCGTAGCCTTCGCGCGATGCGCTGTGCAGCGCCTCGGCAAAGGGGCGCACGGGCGGGGCGCTTTTGGCCTCGTTCTCGAGGTCGCTCATGGGTTTGGCCTGCTTGTCGGCGGCCACTTCTTCCAGCTTGTAGGTTTTGATGCGGTCCAGGATCGTCTCGGTCATCGGATGGCTTTCTTGTCAGGTGGAAGGGGGGCGAAGGTCTAACCTTCTTGCGTGATCTTGGCCACGGCGGCGATTTTGGCGCGCGCGGCACCGCTGTCGATCGACGCACGGGCCATTTCAGCGCCGGTTTTCAGGTCGGGTGCGGCGTCTGCCACAACCAGGGCCGCCGCCGCGTTCAGCAACACCGCGTCGCGATAGGCCGAAGGCGCGCCGTCCAGCAGCGCGTTGAAGGCCGTGGCGTTTTCCTCGGGCGTGCCGCCGACGATGTCGTCGAAGGGATGCACCGGCAGGCCCGCATCCTCGGGGTGAATTTCAAAGTCGGACACGGCACCACCTTCCAGCGCCGACACCCAGGACACGCCGGTGATCGTCAGCTCGTCCGTGCCGTCCGAGCCGTGGACCAGCCACGCCTTGTCGCTGCCCAACTGGCCCAGCGTTTCGGCCATCGGGCGGATCAGGTCACGCCGGTAGGCCCCTGTAAGCTGGCGCTTGACGCCTGCGGGGTTGGTCAGGGGGCCAAGGATGTTGAAAATGGTACGCGTCCCCAGCTCGGTCCGGGCGGGCATCACGTGGGCAATCGACGGGTGGTGCATGGGGGCCATCATGAACCCGATGCCTGCTTCGCGCAGGGCGCGTTCCACCACGGGGGCGCCGACCATGACCTTCAGCCCCATCTGGGTCAGCGCATCGGCCGCACCGGATTTCGAGCTGAGGTTACGGTTGCCGTGTTTGGCCACCACCACGCCGGCACCTGCAACCACGAACGCCGTCGCGGTCGAGATGTTCAGCGTGCCCTTGCCGTCGCCGCCGGTGCCGACGATGTCCATCGCCCCGTCCGGGGCCTGCACCGGATTGCATTTGGCGCGCATCACGGCGGCGGCGGCAGCGTATTCATCCACCGTTTCGCCGCGCGTGCGCAGGGCCATCAGCAGCCCGCCGATCTGGGCCGGTGTCGCCTCGCCGTCGAACAGGATGGCAAAGGCGGCCTCGGCTTGGGCGCGGGTCAGCGGGCCATTGGCGGCGGCGTCGATCAGGGGTTTGAGGGCGTCACTCATGCGGGCACCTTTAGCAGATCCAGAAAATTCTTCAGCAAAGCATGGCCATGTTCGGACCGGATGCTTTCGGGGTGAAACTGCACACCGTGTATCGGCAGGTCGCGGTGTTGCAGGCCCATGATGATCCCCTCGTCCAGTTCCGCCGTAATCTCAAGGCAATCGGGCAAGGTGGCGCGGTCCACGATCAGCGAATGATAGCGCGTCGCGGCAAAGGGCGTGGGCAGGCCCGCGAACAGCCCGGTGCCGGTGTGCTGCATCGTGCCCATCTTGCCGTGCACGATCTCGGGCGCGCGCACCACCTTGCCGCCAAAGGCCTGACCGATGGTCTGGTGCCCCAGACACACGCCCATCAGCGGCGTGCGGGTTTCGGCAGCGGCCTGGGTCAACGCCAGACAAATGCCCGCCTGATCAGGATCGCAGGGGCCGGGCGACAAAAGGATACCCGCAGGGTTCATCGCCATGGCCTCTTGCACGTTCAGCGCGTCGTTGCGATGAACCGCCACCTCGGCGCCCAATTCGCCCAGGTAGTGAACCAGATTGTAGGTAAAACTGTCATAGTTGTCGATCAGCAGCAGCATGGGTCAAACTTTGTATTTAGGGGGCTGGAGGCCAAGGCCACCTGCACTGTATAAGCGAGGCATACTTGTTCAGGCTTGCCCGCCAGCGTCAAGGGGCGGGGGGCTAAGAACTGGGCAGAGTGGGCGATGACAAGGGCGCAACAAACCCGTTAGGGTGGGCACACAACAGGCAGGGACAAACAGATTATGGCGCGAGGGTTTTTGAGCGGAGCAGTGGTGGGCGCTGTTGTTGGCATCGGTGCCGCAGGGCTGGCATCTGTTTTGGCTGATGCGCCGCCCGCGCCTGATATGGCCGTGGCCGCACCCGCCGCTGGCACCGCGCCCGAAGCCGGGGCCGCTGATGGTCCGCAAACCGCAGGTGACGCCGATCTGGCGACCGAGGCAGGCGCGCCCAAAGTGTCCGAGCCCGAGGCCGACGATGTGGCCGCCCTGGCCGACGCAGACACCAACGCGCCCGCACGCCCCGAAACCGGCGGCACCAGCGGCATCGACGCGCCTGCGACACCCGATGCGGAAAGCGGCGTACAGGTGCAAACCGACGCACCGGTGCTGCCCAGCCCGCAGGCGGCCTTGCCGGAGCAGCCCGATGCGGACGAGTTGAGCATTTCCACCGAACCGGCCCAGCCGCCCGCACCCGAGGTTGCCACTGGAAGCGGTTTCGAGACGGCACAGCCCGAGGCTGACAGCCCTGACGCGCAAAGCAGTGATGCGCTGCCCGACGCCGAGCCCCCCGCACCGGCGCAAAGCACCGAAGACAGCACCGAAGATAGCACCGTGCCCGCGCCGCTGATGGAAAATCGTGTCGGGTCGCTGGTCGACCGCGACGACCCGCCCGCCGCTGAAGTGACCCCCGCCGAGACGCCGCTGGCGCTCAAACCCATCGACGCCTATGCCTCGGACGTGGCCGTGGACCCGGACAAGCCGATGATGTCGGTCGTGTTGATCGACGCCGGTGCGGACCTGAGCGGCGACACCGTGGGGCTGGCCGCCCTGCGCAGCTTTCCCTATCCGCTGAGCTTTGCCATCGACGCCAACCTGCCGGACGCCGCCGAACGCTCGGCCGCCTACCGCGCCGAGGGGCTTGAGGTTCTGGCGATGGTCGACCTGCCCGCGGGGGCCACGCCCACCGACGCCGAGGTTACCATTGCCGCCGCGCTGAACGCCGTGCCGCAGGCCATCGGTGTGCTGGAAGGGACCGGCGCGGGCTTTCAGGAAGACCGCGCGGTCTCCGATCAGGTGGTCAGCATTCTGGGCAGCGGCGGGTATGGCGTCGTGATGCAATCCAAGGGGCTGAACACGGCGCAAAAACTGGCGGTGCGCGACGGTGTGCCCGCCGCCACCGTGTTCCGCGATTTCGACAGCGCCGACCAGACGCCCACCGTCATCCGCCGCTTTCTGGATCAGGCCGCCTTTCGTGCCGATCAAGAGGGTGGGGTGATCATGCTGGGCCGCGTGCGCCCCGATACGATCTCGGCCTTGCTGCTGTGGGGCTTGCAAGACCGTGCCGAGCGTGTGGCGCTGGCCCCGGTGTCGGCCTTGCTGAAGTCGCAGGTGGGGGAATAGTTCCCGGGGGGGGCCGCCCTAGATAATCTCGTCTTCGTCAAAGATCGGATCGGCCTCTAGCTGGGCGGTCATGTCCTCGACGGTGTCTTCGTCGGCGCGCGGGCCCAGTTCGGCCAGATGGAAAATCGCATCGCCTTCGTTCACCACGGGCAGGATGGCACGGCCGATCAGGATGCCGCCGTGGGGCGCTTTCAGCTCTACCTCGACATGACCGAACGGGTCCGAGATGGCGGCCAGAACGTCGCCTTTTTCCACCACTTCGCCGGTGTCACGAAAGGTGCGCAACAGCCCGCCCGCAGGGGCGCGCAGCCAGTGCGACCCCTTGCAGATCAGCGATTCCGACTTGCCTCTGGCGATGCCCTTGGCGGGCAGCATGTCTTGCGCGCGCAACACCCGCAGAATGCCTGCGACACCGGCGCGCACTGCGAATTCGTCGAACCGCAGCCCTTCGCCCGCCTCATACAGCAACACCGGCGTGCCGCGCGCCGCGGCCTCGCCACGCAGCGACCCGTCGCGCAGGGGCGAATTCAGGATCACCGGCGCGCCAAAATCGCGCGCCATCTTGGCGGTGATCTTGTCGCCGGGGGTGATGCGGCACTGGGGCAGGTTGGTGCGGTGGATCGCCGCCGAATGCAGGTCGATCCCGAAATCGCAGCGCATGACGATCTCGTGCAGGAACAGATGCGCCAGCCGTGATCCCAGCGAGCCCGACGGCGTGCCGGGAAAACAGCGGTTCAGGTCGCGCCGGTCAGGCAGATAGCGCGAGCGGTTGAGAAAGCCGAAAGAGTTGACCACAGGCACCACCAGCAGCGTGCCACGCAGGCTGGACAGTTGCGGCGCGCGCAGCAGGCGGCGCACGATTTCCACCCCGATCACCTCGTCGCCATGCACGGCGGCCGACACAAACATGGTGGGGCCGGGGCGTTTGCCGTGATGTACCTTGACCGACATATGCACGGGCGTGTGGTCGGGTAGGATCGACACCGGCAGATCCACCACGCCGCTGGTGCCCGCTGCAATGCGTTTTCCGGCAATCTCGAAGGGGGGGCGGCTCATGTCGCGGGTGTCTCTTCTCTGGTTCTGAAATATCCCGGGGCGCACGAGGGGCTGGCCCCTTGTCCTATCGGGTTTTCGCTGTCACCCGTTGCCCCCGCCAAAGCGTGCCGCATCTTCTGCCGCACGGCGGATCGCGCCGGATTTGTGCATGGTTTCCATGTATTCCGATTGCGGGTCGCTGTCGTAGACCACGCCGCCACCGGCCTGAATGTACAGCGTCTGGTCCTTGACCACGGCGGTGCGCAGGGCAATGCACATGTCCATATCGCCACCGGCGCTGAAATAGCCGACACCGCCGCCATAGACGCCGCGTTTTTCCGGCTCCAGTTCGTCGATGATCTGCATCGCGCGCACCTTGGGCGCACCCGACACGGTGCCTGCGGGCATACCGGCAAAGAACGCATCCAGCGCGTCCTTGCCCGGGGCCAGTTCGCCCACAACGTTCGATACGATGTGCATCACGTGGCTGTAGCGTTCGACGATGAATTCTTCCGTAGGGCGCACGGTGCCGATCTTGGCCACGCGGCCCACGTCGTTGCGGCCCAGATCCAGCAGCATCAGATGCTCGGCCAGCTCTTTCTGGTCGGCCAGCAGATCAGCCTCGAGCGCGCGGTCTTCCTCGGGCGTGGCACCACGGGGACGGGTGCCTGCGATGGGGCGAATGGTGACCTCGTTGCCGAACACCCGCACCAGAATTTCGGGGCTGGCCCCGATCACCTGAAAGCCGCCGAAGTTGAAATAGAACATGAACGGCGACGGGTTGGTGCGGCGCAGCGAGCGGTAGAGCGAGAACGGCGGCTGCGGGAACGCCTGCGACCAGCGTTGGCTGGGAACCACCTGAAAGATGTCGCCGGCGCGGATGTAGTCGCGGGCCTTTTCCACGGCTTCTAGATACCCCTGATGGGTAAAGTTGCTGACCGGCTCGTCGCTGACCGATGCCTCACCCAGATCGCGGGTTTCGCGAGGCATGGCGCGTTCCAGATCGCGCACGGCGTCCATCACCCGTTCGGCGGCCTGTGCATAGGCGGCGCGCGCGCTTTGGCCGTCGCTGACCCATGCTGGCGACACGACCGTGACCTCGCCCTTGACCCCGTCCAGCACGGCAACCACCGAGGGGCGCAGCATCACAGCATCGGGCAGGCCCAGCGGGTCGGGGTTGACGTCGGGCAGGTGTTCGACCAGCCGCACGGTGTCATAGCCCAGATAGCCGAACAGGCCGGCGGCGGCCTGGGGCAGGTCGTCGGGCAGGTCGATTTTCGACTCCGCGATCAGGTCGCGCAGCGCGTCCAGCGGGTTGCCATCCATGGGTTGAAAGGCATCGTTGTCATAGCGCGCCGACCGGTTCACCGCCGAGGTTTCGCCCTGACATTTCCAAATCAGGTCGGGCTTCATCCCGATGATCGAATAGCGCCCGCGCACTTCGCCGCCGGTGACCGATTCCAGAACAAAGGCGTTTTCGGCAGCCCCTGTCAGTTTCAGCATCAGCGACACAGGCGTATCAAGGTCGGCGGCCAGGCGGGTATAGACGATCTGGTTGTGGCCGGCTTCGAAACCGGCCGCAAAGGCGTCATATGCGGGTGTCAAAGCCATGGGTCAGGGAAAGTTCACATGCACCGCTTGCACGGCGCGCTGGTCGATCTGCGGGCGTGCACGCACGGTGGTGTCGGCGGTGTAGATGTCCAGAATATCCTGCGACAGCGACTGGTTCATCTGCTCGACCAGTTGCGCTTGCAGCGCGGTGGCTTCGGCGTTGTCGGCGGCGGGCAGGATCTTGTCCAGACGTACGATCACGACCATGCCTTGGCCTGTGACCAGGTTCACATCGCCTTCTTCCATTTCGAACACCTGCGCCACGAAGCTGCGCGGTGTGTTCTGGATGAAGGCGTTGCGGGCCTGATCGGCCTCTTCGATGGAATCCAGCCCCAGATCGGCAAAGCCTGCGCCGTCTTTCAGTTGCGGCATCAGAGCTTCGGCCTTGGCGGTCAGCGCGGCCTCGGTGCGTTGGGCTGTCATGTCGGCGGCCACGTCGTCGCGCGCCTCGTCAAAGGTGGCGTCGCGGGCGGGGGTGACCTTGTCCAGTCGCATCGCAAAGATACCGCCGTCGCTGAGGCTTTCGATCTCGGGGTAGTCGTCTTGCGTGATGGTGGCGGCCGCCTCGCGGAATTCGGTATAGCCTGCCATTTTGTCGTCCGACCCTTCGAACCAGTCGACGGTGCCCAATGTCATGGCGCTTTCTTTGGCCAGGTCTTCCAGCGTCGCGCCACCGGCCAGCAGGTCGTCATAGTCGCGCGACTGCACGTCGACCTGACGGCGGGCACGGTCGGCGGCCAGGGTGGCGCGCAGTTCCGGTTCGGCCTGTTCGAATGTCGTGTTGTGTTCGGGCAGAACGCCGTTGATGCGGAACAGGGCAGGCCCCAGATCGGACGGCAGCGGGCCCACGACATCGCCAACTTCACCGGCAAAGACCGCCTCGCCGGCTTCGCCCAGATCGGACAGGCTCATGTCGCCCATGTCCACATCGGCCAGATCAAGGCCACGGTCCTGCACCAGCTGTTCAAAGGTGGTGCCTTGCATTTCCAGTGCGGCGGCAGCGCGGTCTGCGGCTTCCTGATCCAGGAAAGGCAGGCGTTCGACCAGGCGACGCTCGGGCTGTTGGTATTCGTCGGCACGCGCGTCATAGGCCTGTTGCAGGTCGGCCTGATCCACCTCGACCGTGTCCACCAGCATGTCGGGGGTCAGCAGGGCGTAGGTGATCGTTTTGGTTTCGGGGCGCTGGTAGTCGGCTTGATGCTCGGTGTGATAGGCGCGCATCTCGTCTTCGGTGGGGGGGACCACCGGCGTTTCCAGACCATCGGCGTTCAGACGCGACCATGTGAAGTTGCGGGTTTCGCCCACGTAATCGACCAGCGTTTTGGCATAGGTGTCGGGCATGACCACGCCCGAGGAAATCGCCCCTTGCAACAGAGTGCGCGCGGCTTCTTCGCGCAGGCGGGTTTCAAATTCTGCCTCGGTCAGGCCCGAATTTTCCAGCGCCATCTTGTAGCCTTCGCGGTCGAATTTCCCGTCGACGCCGCGAAATTCGCGGATCTGGACGACTTCGTCGCGCAGGGCGGCGTCGCCGATGGACAGGCCCAGCTTGTCGGTTTCATTGTCCAGCGCGCGTTGGCTGACCAGACGTTGCAGCACCGATTGGTCCAGCCCCATGGCCTGCGCCTGGGCAAAGGACAACTGCTGGCCGGTCTGTGCCTCGTAAGACCGGATCGTCTGGTTCAGTTGCTGCGCGTATTGGTCGATGTCGATATGTTTGTCACCGACGGTGCCCAGTGTCCGCAATGTGCCCGACAGGTTGGTCGCGCCAAAGCCGCCAAGGCCAAGGATCAGCATGGCCATCAAAATCCAGACGGCGGTTTTCGACATATTCTTCGTGCGTGCAGCCATGATGCGGGTCCTCGGATAAAAGTTTGCCTTGTCTAGCGAGCGTGCCGCGCAGGGGCAAGGGTCGTCAGCGAGGCGCGTTAGCGTGGCAGGTTCAGCGCCGCAAGACGGCGGTAGAACTCAGCGATTCCAGCGACATCCAGATTGGCAAAAGCGATGCGCAGATGGCGCGCGCCGCTCGCGTCGTCGTCGGGGTGGAACATGGTGCCCGGCAGGCAAAGGATGCCTGCCTCGCGCACCAGTTGCGGCGCCAGTTCTGCCGAGGATGCCGCGAAGGGATGCTCCATATAGGCAAAATAGGCACCCAAGCCCAGCAGCCGCCAGCCTTGGGCCGCCAGCACGTCGAACCCGCTGGCAATCGCCGCGCGGCGGGCCAGGATTTCGTCGCGTTCGCCCGCGACCCATTGCGACAGGTTTTCCAGCCCCCAAAGGGCGGCATATTGCCCGATCTGGCCGGGGCAGATGGCGACGGTATCGAGGAATTTCTCGACCTCGGCCAGACGTGCGGGCGACGCGGAAAGCGCGCCGACACGGTGGCCGGTCAGGCGGTAAGCCTTTGAAAAGGAATACAGATGTATGAACGTGTCCTGCCAGCCGTCCTGCTGGAACAGCGCGTGCGGCGCGCCGGTGCGGCTGTCGAAATCGCGGTAGGTTTCGTCAACCATCAGCGCGATGCCTGCCTCGACCGCCAGATCGTAAAAGGCGCGGACCAGCTCGGCGGGGTATTCCACGCCGCCGGGGTTGTTGGGGGTGACCAGCGCAATCGCGCGGGTGCGCGGTGTGATCAGGGCGCGGGCTGCGTCGACGTCGGGCAGCAGGTCGTCACCGGTGCGCAGGGCGACCGAAGTCACGCCGGACATGTCCAGCCACATCTTGTGATTGAAGTACCAGGGCGTCGGCAGGATCACCTCGTCGCCCTCGGCGCACAGGGTCGCAATCGCGGCGGCGAAGGCCTGATTGCAGCCCGAGGTAATGGCAACGTGATCGCCCGTGACTGTCGCTTCGTAATGCGTGCTGATCTGGGCGGCCAGCGCGTCGCGCAGGGCGGGCATGCCCAGCACAGGGCCATAGAGGTGCGCATCGTCTTTGGTCAGCGCCGCATCTGCCATCGCCTGCCGCAGCGCGGGGGGCGGCGGGTCAACCGGTGCGGCCTGGCTTACGTTGATCAGGGGGCGGTCGGCGGGATGTGTGACCCCGTCCAGCCAGCGGCGTGCTTCCATGACGGGCGGGGCGAATGTGGTGGCGGTGCGTGGCAAAGTCATCGGTTGGCTCCGGGTGTGAGGGCAGGTGCCTCCGGCGGGGATTTCCTGAACCAGAGAAGAGGGACCGTTTGGTCAGTCCTTGCCGCGGTAGGGCTCGACATATTGCAGCGCCATGTCCCACGGGAAGAAGATCCACGTGTCCTGAGAGACCTCGGTGATAAATGTATCGACCTGCGGCCGGCCCTTTGGCTTGGCATAGACGGTGGCGAAATGCGCCTTGGGGTACATGGCGCGGACCACTTCGAGGGTTTTGCCGCTGTCCACCAGATCGTCGATGATCAGGATGCCGGTGCCGTCGCCCATCATCTCGGCGTCGGGGTATTTCAGCACGCGGGCCTCGGATTGGTCCTGATGGTCGTAGGATTTAATGCTGATGGTATCGACGGTGCGAATGTCCAGTTCGCGCGCGACGATCATGGCGGGGGCCATGCCACCACGGGTGATCGCCACCACGGCGCGCCAGCCGCCGCCCTTTTCACCGGCGTCCCCTTCGGGGCCATGCCCGTCCAGACGCCATGCCAAAGCGCGGCTGTCGCGGTGGATCTGGTCCCAGCTGATGTGAAAGCCTTTTTCGTGGGGCAAGCGGTCGGTCATGGGATTACTTTCCTGTAAGCAGTTTCAGGCCAAAGCCACCGAGCGCCACGGCCGCGATGCGGTCCAGCACAGGCTTGGCCGCCAGATAGCGCGCGCGGGCCGGGCCGCTGGACAGCAGCAGGGCGCAGGCGGTGTAAAACAGCACTTCGAGCGCGAAGTGGTTGGCGACGATCAGGGCGATCTGCGCGGGCTCCAGCCCCTTGGGGAAGATCACCACGATGATCGCACCGGCGAAGAGCATGGATTTGGGATTGCCGAGGTTCACCAGAAACCCCGCCAGAAACGCCCGTCCGCGTGGCACGGACACATCGCCCAGCGGGTCGCGGGCGTGGCGCCATGTCTGGATGGCGATCCAGATCAGGTAGAGCGCACCGGCGATCTTGAGCGTGGTGTAAGCCCATGGAAACAGGGCGAACAGCCCCTCCAGCCCCATCAGCGCCGCCGAAGTCCAGAGGGCCGCCATCGTCCCCAGCCCAAAGCCTGTCGCAATCCCCGCCGCGCGGCCCGCGCTGACGGACATGCGCACCGATGTCAGGAAGGCCGCCCCGGGGCTGAGCAGGGCGGCGATCAGGATCGTGTTAAAGGCAAGCAGGCTTTCGGGTGCCATGGCGTGTCACTTTGTGATGTCGGGGGCGTCGACGGCTTTCATGCCGACCACGTGATAGCCTGCATCGACGTGCAGGTTTTCGCCCGTGGTTCCGCTGCCCAGATCGGACAACAGGAACAGGGATGCCTTGCCCACGTCCTCGATGGTCACGTTGCGGCGCAGGGGCGAGTTGTACTCATTCCACTTCATGATGTACCGGAAATCCCCGATTCCCGAGGCGGCCAGCGTCTTGATCGGACCGGCCGAGATGGCGTTGACGCGGATGCCGTCCTTGCCCAGATCTTCGGCCAGATATTGCACCGATGCCTCAAGCGCGGCCTTGGCCACGCCCATCACGTTATAATGCGGCATCACCTTTTCGGCGCCGTAATAGGTCAGCGTCACGGCGCTGCTGCCGGGGGCCATCATCTTTTCCGCGCGCTGCATCACGGCGGTGAAGGAATAGACCGAAATGTCCATCGACATGGCGAAATTGGCGCGGCTGGTGTCGACATAGCGACCGCGCAGCTCGTTTTTGTCCGAAAATCCGATGGCATGCACCACAAAATCCAGATTGTCCCATATGTCCTTCAATGACGCGAAAAGCGCATCTATCGACGCTTCGTCGCCCACGTCGCAGGGCAGGACAATGTTGCTGCCCAACGAGGCGGCCAGCGGGTCCACACGTTTCTTCAACGCGTCCCCCTGATAAGAAAATGCCAGCTCTGCACCGGCGTCTGCCAGTGTCTTGGCAATGCCCCATGCGATGGACTTGTCATTGGCAAGGCCCATGATCAAACCGCGTTTGCCCTTCATCAGCTCATGCGCCATCAAAAACCCCTTTGCCTTCAAGCCACTTCACCTATGCGACCTTTAGGCGATTGACCCCGTGCCATCAAGAGAGTTGGTATGCATGGCGGGCGGTCTTTGCGCACTATGTTACACCGGTGTTACGGCTGCGCGGACCGCAGGCCAATCAATGTGACGGTATATAAGGGGATCAAAATGGCGGAACGCAGTGGGAAATTCGCGGGGGATGATCCGTTTGCCCTGGTGCGCGACTGGCTGTCCGAGGCCGAGGCGTCCGAGATCAACGACCCAAACGCCATTGCTTTGTCGACGGTGGATTCAACGGGCATGCCCAATGCGCGGATGGTCTTGTTGAAAGACATCACCGACGACGCGTTCATCTTTTACACCAATTACGAAAGCGCCAAGGCACAAGAGATCGAGCAGGCCAAGGCCGCCGCTTTTGTGATGCATTGGAAATCGCTGCGCCGTCAGGTGCGGGTGCGTGGCACGGTCACCCGCGAGGACGGGGCGCGGGCGGACGCGTATTATGCATCGCGTTCGCTGAAAAGCCGTCTGGGTGCCTGGGCGTCCCGGCAAAGCCAACCCTTGAAGAACCGCGCAACGTTGATGGCCGAGGTTGCCAAGGTGACGGCACAGCACGGCACCAATCCCAAACGTCCGCCGTTCTGGGGCGGTTACCGGATCATTCCCGTCGAGATTGAATTCTGGGCGGATGGCGATTTCAGGCTGCATGATCGCTATCGGTGGCGGCGCGAAAATCCGTCAGAGCCGTGGCAGATTGACCGGTTGAACCCCTGAAATGCGTGCAGTGTGAAACGCAGTTTATTGAAAACCATAGGGTTTCGCGCTTGAAAAAGGGTGCGTAAATCGTGCAAGTCTTGGTTAACACGTCAACTATATTGTTTTGCAGATGAAAGACTGTTCTGTGCCTGACGAATATCACAAGCTTGAGACTTTGACCGGCTTGGTCAAATGGTTCGACCCTGTCAAAGGGTTCGGCTTTATCGTCGCGGACACTGGCGGGCCGGATATTCTGTTGCATGTGAACGTGTTGCGGAACTTTGGCCAAAGCTCGGTGTCCGATCAGGCGCGGGTCAGTGTTGTTGTGCAAAGCACGCAACGGGGTGTTCAGGCGATTGAAGTTTTGTCGATCGCACCGCCCGAAACCAGTCAGGGCGATCAGGCGCTGGCCGATCTGGCGGAGTTTGGCGTTGTGGATGCGCCGCTTGAACCGGGGCGGGTCAAATGGTTCGACAAGGGCAAGGGGTTCGGCTTTGCCAATATTTTTGGCAGTGCCGAGGATGTGTTTTTGCACGTCGAGGTGCTGCGCCGCGCGGGATTGGCCGATTTGCAGCCGGGCGAAGCCTTGGCAATTCGGGTGATAGATGGCAAACGAGGTCGTATGGCCGCCGAAGTTCATGCATGGGAGGCGGCGCTGTCAAAGGACGACTGACAATGCGCGGCATTCTACTGGCTGGTCTTATTCTGGGTTTCGGACATTCTGCGGCATGGGCGGCTTGCGCACCCGGAGCGGTCGATCTGCGTGGCGATTGGGGCCGTGCGCGGTTCAACGTCGAAATCGCAGATGACAATGAAGAACGCGCGCTGGGGCTGATGAACCGGCCCAAGATGGCGCAGTCGGCGGGTATGTTGTTTGTCTATGACAGTCCGCGCAGCATGTCGTTCTGGATGCGCAACACGCTGATCCCGTTGGATATGATCTTTATCGACGCGCAGGGCGTTGTGCAGAACATTCATCACCGCGCTGTTCCCTTGGATGAAACGCCGATTCACGGCGGTGACAATCTGCTGGCCGCGCTTGAGATTAACGGTGGGCTGGCCGAGCGGTTGGGGATTACAGTGGGCAGTCAGGTGCGCCATCCGGCCTTTGCCGACGACGACGCGGCATGGCCCTGCACAGAATAGGGCAGCTTGGGCGTTTTTGCCCTTTTCAATCGGCGGGGTGGCCGTTATGCACCGCCCATGGTTCGGGGTGTGGCGCAGCCTGGTAGCGCACCTGTTTTGGGTACAGGGGGTCGGAGGTTCGAATCCTCTCGCCCCGACCATATATTTCCCATGATGTTTGTTCTGTAACGGCACGCGCTTGGCGCGGGCCCGTTCAGGTTTTCGGGCTGTCTATTCGACGGTTGTGCCGCCGGCGGCACGCATCATCTGATCCAGCAACTGGTCCAGTTGGCGGTCCTTGTAATAGATGCGCCGCGCCTGGCCCGACTTTTGAGGAACTTCTGCGAAATAGCTGAATTCGATCATGGTCGATTCTGGCCCCGCATCTGTGCGGCGCTGTTGTTTCTGCATGACCACGGTGGGGGTTTTCAGCGCACCGTCATATTCCAAGAGCAAGAAGGCCGCGAAATCGGGCGTCGGCAGGGTGCGGCACTGAACGATTCCCCGCGACGGCGTGGCCAATTTGTCGCCGGGCGAGTCGCAGGCCTGCCGAAACGCTTCGTGCAGTCCGGTGGGGTCTTGGGCGAATAACGCACGACGCGCGGGCAAATCTTGTGGATCGCTAACGGTTGTCTCTACATATTGGGGTGCGCAGGCCGCCAGAAAGATGGGCAACAGTGCCGTAAACCGATTCATGTGCGTGCCTTTTTTGTCAGTTCCGTTCAAACGACCACAAATCCCCACGGAGAACAAACCGTTTCGTGCCGCGTTGCAGAACGGTGGATTAAGCTGGGTACAACTTAATGAATAACGTCACATGAAGGGGCTAAGTTTCCTGCAATGTTCAGAAATTCCGAATGCAGCCTGTGGGTAAGTTTTGGGCATAATTTTGCCGTGCAGCGAGACTGAATCACTGACGCCCGGACGCGGCGCAATCGCCAGGGTCGGTCAAGCCTGTTGTTGGCAAAAAAACCTAAAAATTTTCGTTGACCTGATGCGGGTGGATACGTCAGGTTGTGCAGACATCGCCGATCACCACAACATTTAGTGGACAACACTAAGATCACATCGGCGACGCTGGGACAGACAAAATTGCGTCATTCAAGACGGAAACACGGGCTGAAACATACGGTTTCAGCACAAAAAGACGTGTCTAATTCATCCCGGCACTTGCACCGAGCGGACCGCTGCAACGTCAGCGTTTCAACCTGAAAAAGCTGGATATGAGGCAGCGCAATGAAAATTGACAGAAAGTTCACCCAAGCCGGATCAGATGCCTATGCATCGCTGGATTTCGTGACAACCGTGTCTGAAATCCGCAATCCCGACGGGACGATCGTTTTCCACCTCGACAATGTCGAAGTGCCCGCATCGTGGAGCCAGGTGGCCAGCGACGTCATCGCGCAGAAATATTTCCGCAAGGCTGGCGTGCCCAGCAAGGTCAAAAAAGTAAAAGAAAAAGGCGTTCCCGAATTCCTGTGGCGCTCGGTGCCCGCGGAAGGCGCGGAAATGGGCGGCGAAACCTCGTCCAAGCAAGTCTTTGATCGTTTGGCCGGCGCCTGGGCCTATTGGGGCTGGAAGGGTGGCTATTTCTCCACCGAAGAAGACGCGCAGACCTATTACGACGAAATGCGCCACATGCTGGCGACCCAACGCGCGGCGCCCAACAGCCCGCAGTGGTTCAACACCGGCCTGCATTGGGCTTACGGCATCGACGGTCCGGCGCAGGGCCACTATTACGTGGACTACAAAACCGGCGAGCTGACCCGCTCGACATCCTCTTATGAACACCCGCAGCCCCATGCCTGCTTCATTCAGTCGGTCGCCGACGATCTGGTGGGTGACGGCGGCATCATGGATCTGTGGGTGCGTGAAGCGCGTCTGTTCAAATACGGCTCGGGCACCGGCACCAACTTTTCCTCGCTTCGTGGCGAAGGTGAAAAACTGTCGGGCGGTGGCAAGTCCAGCGGCCTGATGGGGTTCCTGAAAATCGGTGACCGCGCAGCCGGCGCGATCAAATCGGGCGGCACCACGCGCCGCGCCGCCAAGATGGTGATTGTCGACGCGGACCACCCTGACATTCAGGATTTCATCAACTGGAAGGTGATCGAAGAGCAGAAAGTGGCCAGCATCGTCGCAGGCTCGAAAATGCACGAGCAGAAGCTGAATGCGCTGTTCGCCGCGATCAAGGCATGGGACGGGGCAGAGGCCGACGCCTATGACCCCAAGGTGAACGAAGGGCTGAAGGCGGCCATTCGTGACGCCAAAAGGGTCGCCATCCCCGAGACATATATCAAACGCGTGCTGGATTATGCCAAACAGGGCCACACCAGCATTGAGTTCCCGACATATGACACCGACTGGGATTCCGAAGCCTACAGCTCTGTTTCGGGGCAGAACTCGAACAACTCGATCCGGGTGACCAACGCGTTCCTGACGGCTGTTGAAAAAGACGCCGACTGGGAGCTGATCAGCCGCACCGACAACCGCGTGACCAAGACGATCCGCGCCCGCGATCTGTGGGAGCAGGTGGGCCACGCGGCATGGGCCTGTGCCGATCCGGGCATCCAGTACCACGACACGGTGAACGAATGGCACACGTGCCCCGCAGACGGTCCGATCCGTGGCTCGAACCCGTGCTCGGAATATATGTTCCTGGACGACACCGCCTGTAACCTGGCGTCGATGAACCTGCTGACCTTCCTCAAAGACGGCGTGTTCCAGGTCGAGGATTACATGCACGCTTCGCGTCTGTGGACCGTGACGCTGGAAATCAGCGTGATGATGGCGCAGTTCCCGTCGAAAGAGATCGCGCAGCGGTCCTATGATTTCCGCACGCTGGGTCTGGGCTATGCCAACATTGGCGGGCTGCTGATGAACATGGGCTATTCCTATGACAGCACCGAAGGCCGCGCGCTGTGTGGTGCGCTGACCGCGATCATGACCGGCGTGGCCTATGCCACATCCGCCGAGATGGCGGGCGAGCTGGGGTCGTTCCCGAGCTACAAGAAAAACGCCAAGGACATGCTGCGCGTGATCCGCAACCACCGCAACGCGGCCTATGGCAACGAAGAAGGCTATGAAAAGCTGGCGGTGAAACCCGTGCCGCTGGACATCGCCGGTTGCCCCGACATGCGTCTGGTCGAGATGGCCCAAACCACTTGGGACGAGGCGCTGAGCCTGGGCGAGAAGCACGGCTATCGCAACGCCCAGACTTCGGTGATTGCCCCCACGGGCACCATCGGTCTGGTGATGGACTGTGACACCACCGGGATCGAGCCTGACTTTGCGCTGGTGAAGTTCAAGAAGCTGGCCGGTGGCGGATATTTCAAGATCATCAACCGGTCGGTGCCTGCGGCACTGGAAAAGCTGGGCTATGGCTCGGCCCAGATCGAGGAAATCGTCAGCTACGCCGTGGGCCACGGTACCATCGGCAATGCGCCCGGCATCAACCACACGTCGCTGACCGGTCACGGCTTTGGTCCCAACGAGCTGGCCAAGATCGACGCATCGCTTGAAAGCGCGTTCGACATCCGGTTCGTGTTCAACCAGTGGACGCTGGGCGAGGATTTCTGCACCAAGGTGCTGGGCATCCCTGCGGCCAAGCTGAACGATCCCACCTTCGACCTGCTGCGCCACCTTGGGTTCACCAAGCGTGATATCGAACTGGCCAACGACCACGTGTGTGGCACCATGACACTGGAAGGCGCGCCGTTCCTGAAGGAAGAGCATTACGCGATCTTCGATTGCGCCAATGCCTGCGGCAAGAAGGGCAAGCGGTATCTGAGCGTCGACAGCCACATCTACATGATGGCCGCCGCGCAGTCGTTCATCTCGGGCGCGATCAGCAAGACGATCAACATGCCCAACGATGCCACCATCGAGGATTGCCAGAAGGCGTACGAACTGTCGTGGTCGCTGGGGGTGAAAGCCAACGCGCTGTACCGAGATGGTTCGAAACTGTCGCAACCGCTGGCGTCCGCGCTGGTCGAGGATGACGAAGAGGCGGAAGAGATCCTCGCATCCGGTTCGATGCAGGAAAAAGCCACCGTTCTGGCCGAGAAGATCGTTGAAAAGATCATCGTCAAGGAAATCGTCAAATCGCACCGCGAGAAAATGCCCGAGCGTCGCAAGGGCTATACCCAGAAGGCCATCGTTGGCGGGCACAAGGTGTACCTGCGCACCGGTGAATATGCCGACGGCAACCTGGGTGAAATTTTCATCGACATGCACAAGGAAGGTGCCGGTTTCCGCGCCATGATGAACAACTTTGCCATCGCGGTGTCGGTTGGTCTGCAATACGGCGTGCCGCTGGAAGAGTTTGTCGATGCGTTCACGTTCACCAAGTTCGAACCGGCCGGCATGGTTCAGGGCAACGACAGCATCAAGAATGCAACGTCGATCCTGGATTATATCTTCCGCGAACTGGCGGTGTCCTATCTGGACCGCACCGATCTGGCCCATGTGCAGCCCGAGGGCGCGTCGTTCGACAGCATCGGTCGCGGTGTCGAGGAAGGCGTGAGCAACCTGAGCGAAATCAGCGAAAGTGCCGCCAGCAAGTCGTTGGAAGTGCTGAAACAGATTTCGTCGACCGGCTATCTGCGCAAGCGTCTGCCGCAGGATCTGACCCTGTTGCAGGGCGGCATGGCCGATCCGGTTGCAACGTTGCAAACGCTGGTGCCCGAAGTGGCCACCGGCACTGGCGGCGCGGCCAGCATGTCGACCACGTCGGTGGCGTCGGGCGCAGTCAGCCTGGACGCGCGGGTCAAGGCGAAGATGCAAGGCTATGAAGGTGAAGCCTGTGGCGAATGCGGCAACTACACGCTGGTGCGCAACGGCACCTGCATGAAGTGCAACACCTGCGGCGGTACGTCCGGCTGTAGCTGATAAAACATCGCGTTCCCCTTGCGGGAAGCGTGCAGGGGGTCCGGCCATCCCAGAAACGGCCGGACCCCCGACGAGATAGGGTGGGGCGGAATATTGTCCTTCTCACCTTGACACGGGGCGGGTGCGCTCGCCCCCTGACGACGCTCAGGCCGCAGGCAAAAAAATTTCCGAGCGGTTAACATATTGAGCCTGAGTGGCGAGACTTTACGGGAGAGCTTCGGCTCTCCCTTTTTTTTGGGGGTGGAGGGAGCGAAGGCAGCCTTTGCCGCGAGACATACGGCGCGGCTTCGGTGGCGTGGAGCGCTTTTGCGCACCCCCGCGCGTTTCAGCGTGAGATGCTGGCAATCCGAGCAGTCTCGGCGCAATCCTTGGGGGAAATGCACCTCGGGAACTTGTCAAATGAACTTCAGGCCGTTTTTATTGTCAAAAAAACGGAGTTTCATTTGATATGGTTAAGTTGATTTTACCTTTTGGCGCTGCCTTGCTTTTCTCGAGTGCCGCATTTGCGTCCTGCGAAGGAGAATACAATCACGGCGGGCGTAATTTCGACAGCGCGGGAGAGCTGCTTGAAGAGGCCAATGTCCGTTTTGATCGCATGAAAAGCGCAATCGCCAAACCGGTTCAGGACACCCTTGAAATTTGTTCTTTGGCCTTTCGCGCGGAACAGGGATTTGCCCATGCATGGAAAGTTTACCATTCCGCGCACACCCGTTTCACTTACGCGGTCAATGCCTGCGAGGGCCAGAATCTGGCATTTGCAAAGGAGATGCGAAATCGCGCGGAACAGTTCAGGGATCACGCGGGAGATCAGGAGAAAATCCTGCGGGAGTGGCAGTACGAGAACTGCAAGTAACGTCGGAACACGGACACGGACGCGGGCACGGCATGTGGCTAGCGCGTGTCGTGGGTAAATCCTGCGATGGCTGTCTCGGTCAAACCCTATACCCTTGCCATACCGCCTCCACCGCCTTAGGTGGGCGGCTTGAGACACGGCACCAAGGGGAGCACGCCCATGCAAACGCCCTATTACCTGATCGACAAATCCCGTCTGTTGCAAAACATGGAGAAAATCGCGTGGTTGCGCGCGGCGTCGGGGGCGAAATCGCTGCTGGCGTTGAAATGCTTTGCCACGTGGTCGGTGTTCGATTTCATGGCGGAATACATGGACGGATCAACCTCGTCGTCGCTGTACGAGGTGCGGCTGGGCGCCGAGAAGTTCGGCGGCGAAACACACGCCTATTCCGTGGCTTATGCCGATCACGAGATCGACGAAGTGCTGTCCCACAGCGACAAGATCATCTTCAACTCCATTGGCCAGCTGACCCGTTTCGACGCTCAGTCCCAAGGGCACACACGTGGATTGCGGGTCAATCCCGGCGTGTCGACTTCGGGCTTTGATCTGGCCGATCCGGCGCGTCCGTTCAGCCGTTTGGGCGAACATGATCCGCAGCAAATCGCCACCGTGGCCGACAAGATCAGCGGCCTGATGTTCCACAACAACTGCGAAAACGATGATTTCGACCGGTTTGACGAGATGCTGACCCTGATCGAGGACCGCTTTGGCGCGATTATTGCGCGGATGGACTGGATCAGCCTGGGCGGCGGCATTCATTTCACCGGCGAAGGATATCCGCTGGACCGTCTGGCCGCCCGGCTGAAGGCGTTCGCGCAAACCCACGGCGTGCAGGTCTATCTGGAACCGGGCGAGGCCGCGATCACGGGGGCGGCGACGCTGGAGGTGACCGTGCTGGACACGTTGCACAACGGCAAGGATCTGGCGATTGTCGATGCGTCGATCGAGGCGCATATGCTGGATCTGCTGATTTACCGCGAGCCTGCGAAAATCAGCCCCGACACCGGCGATCACCCGTGGATGATCTGCGGCAAGTCCTGCCTTGCCGGCGATATCTTTGGCGACTTCCGGTTCGACACACCGATCAAACCCGGCGATCGGATTTCATTTCAGGATGCCGCCGGTTACACAATGGTTAAGAAAAACTGGTTCAACGGGGTGAAAATGCCCGGAATCGCCATTCGCGAGCTGGACGGAACCCTGCGCATGGTGCGCGAATTCGATTATGCCGATTTTTCGGCAGCCCTTTCCTGAACACCAGACATAAGAGGTCTCTTGGATACATGAAACGCAATGTTCTTATCATCGGCGCAGGTGGCGTCGCTCAGGTCGTGGCGCATAAATGCGCGCAAAACAACGATGTGCTGGGGGATTTGCATATCGCCAGCCGGACGGTTTCGAAATGCGAGGCCATCATCCAGAGCGTGCACGACAAGGGCGCGATGAAACAGGACGGCGTGTTCAAGGCGCATGCGGTGGACGCGATGGACACCGCCGCCGTGGTCGACCTGTTGCAGGGGACAGGCGCGCAGATTGTTATTAACGTCGGTTCGCCTTTTGTGAACATGACGGTGCTTGAGGCCTGCATTCAGGCCGGTGCCGCCTATATCGACACGGCGATCCACGAAGACCCCGCCAAAATCTGCGAAACGCCCCCCTGGTACGGCAACTATGAATGGAAACGCCGCGACGATTGCGCGGCGGCGGGTGTGACCGCAATTCTGGGCGCGGGGTTCGATCCCGGCATGGTCAACGCATTCGCCCGTTTCGCGGTGGATGAATATATGGACGAGGTCACATCCATCGACATCGTCGACATCAACGCGGGCAACCACGGCAAATACTTCTCGACCAACTTCGACCCCGAGATCAACTTTCGCGAGTTCACCGGCACCGTCTACAGCTGGCAGGACGGCGCGTGGCAGGAAAACAAGATGTTCGAGGTGGGCCGCGAATGGGATCTGCCCGTCGTCGGCAAGCAAAAGGCCTATATGTCCGGCCACGACGAGGTGCATTCGCTGGCGGCCAACTATCCGCAGGCGGATGTGCGGTTCTGGATGGGCTTTGGCGATCACTACATCAACGTCTTTACCGTTCTGCAAAACCTCGGCCTGCTGTCCGAACAGCCGGTTGTGACCGCCGAGGGGCTGGAGGTCATTCCGCTGAAAGTGGTCAAGGCCGTGTTGCCCGATCCCTCCAGCCTTGCGCCGAATTACACGGGCAAGACCTGTATCGGGGATCTGGTCAAAGGCACCAAGGACGGCGCAGAGGCGGAAGTGTTCGTCTATAACGTGGCCGATCACAAGGAAGCGTATGAAGAGGTTGGCAGTCAGGGCATTTCCTACACCGCCGGCGTCCCGCCCGTGGCCTTTGCGATGTTGATTGCTGACGGCACCTATGACGTGGCCAAAATGGTCAACGTCGAGGAATTGGACCCCAAGCCGCTGTTCACGCTTCTGGACGACATCGGTCTGCCGACGCGGGTCAAGGACGCCAAGGGCGACCGGGCCTGGAACGCATAAAGTAGAAAGGGGGGCGTTGCGCCCCCCTTTTTGTTTTCAGTCCAGTTCTCCCTCAAGCTCCTGCCGCAGCCGTGCGCGTGCGCGCGACAGGCGTGACATCACCGTGCCCTGCGGCACGCCTGTCAGCTTGGCCAGCCGCGCGGGAGAGCTTTCTCCGCCTGCGACCAGCCGCATCAGGTCGGCCTGATCGCGCGGCAATGTTTCGATCACCCGCAGGGCGTCGGCGCAGTCCAGCCGCATCGGGGCTTCGGGCTGAACCGTGGCGTGGTCTTCCTCCAGTTCCTCGGTCTCGGATGCACGCCGCCACGACATGCGCGCCTGATTGGTCAGTGTGCGCATGGCATAGGCGGGCAGGTCGTCGATGGGACCACCACGGCGGGCACGCTGGATCAGGCGCAGCAGTGTTTCCTGTACCAGATCGTCGGCGGCGCTGTGGGACCGGGTCAGCCGACGCGCACGGCGGGTCAGCATGGGGATGAGGCGGGTCAGGGGTGATTGTGTTGTCATGGCGCGACCTAACCCTGCAGGGCAGCCGCTGAACAGACGGGGGGTTTCTGCCGATCTGTAAGGCGGGGCCTTTTTGGGCGACCGGCTGCCGAAGGCTATGGCGCGGATCGGCGTGGTATCGCGCGTGGGTTGTGGCGGGCGACGGGGCAGGGACGCGCAGGTCTGTTTTCGCATCAAACCCTATGAGCGCCCAACGAGGCCTCATTCACCAAGACGAACCAAGGAGTACCACCATGACCAAGTTCACAACATTCGCCGCCGCCGTCGCTGTTGCCATGACCCCGCTGATCGCCAGCGCGAACACCGCGGCAGAGCTGGACGCCAATCAGGACGGTTACCTGACACTGGACGAGTTGCAGGCCGCCTATCCCGATATGACGGCTGACCAGTTCACCCTGCTTGATCTGGACGCCAACGGCGCGCTGGACGCCGAAGAGGTTGCCGCCGCCACCGAGGCCGGCATGTTGCCTGCGCCGAACGAAGGCTAAGGCGCATCAAGGCAGGCGTCCGGTGTTCCCCAGTCCCGGACGCCTGTTTTTCTATGCGGGCAGGTGGATGTTGAACTTTGCCCGTATGGCGGCATCCAGCGCCGGATCGAACCGCGCGGCAGAGCGGGTTCCCAGAATGTCATTCTTGCGCTCGGTCGCCCGCGCGACAAGGTCCGGCTTGCCGCGTTCGGCCCATTCCTTGGGCGAGGTGCGGTCGCCAAGTGCGGGATAGACGTTGTCCATTTCCATCCGGCCCAGCGTTTCTGCGGTGCCAAGATAATGGCCCGGACCGCCCATGCAGACGGCGGCCATCTGGTCCAGTGCCATGGTGTCGTCGGTCACTTCGATGCCGCGCACACAGCGCAGGGCCTGACCGATCAGATCGTCGCCCATGATCAGGCTTTCGTGGCAGAACCCCAGCAAGGATGCATGCATGCCCGCCGCCTCGTAGACCATGTTCAGCCCCGACAGCCCCGCCATCACGTTGGAACACATCTGTTCCCATCCGGCCTGCATGTCGGGCAGTTTGCTGTCCGCAATGCCTGCGGCGGCGCCGCCGGGCAGGTCGTAGAACTGGTGCATCTGGGCGCAACCTGCCGTCAGCAGCGCCTGTTCACCCGACCCGCCGGTCATCGCACCCGTGCGCAGGTCCAGATCGAACGGCCAGGTGCCAAAGATCGCCGGTGCGCCCGGTTTGACCGCGTGGACATAGACCAGACCTGCCAGACATTCTGCCACCGCCTGCACAATCGCGCCCGCGATGCTGCCTGGCGCGGTTGCCCCCGACATGCCTGCCGACAACAACAGCACGGGCATGCCGTGCTTGATGCACGCCTCCATCACCAGACAGGATTCGGTGGCGAATTTCATCGGCGGGACCACAAAGCAGTTCGAGTTGCTGACAAAGGGACGCGCGCGCCATGCCGCTTCGCCGCCTGCAATCATGTGCAGCATCTCGATGGCGGGGGCGACATAGGCGGGATCGGTGAAGGACAGACCGATGTGTTTGGTCGTGCCTGCTGTGCAGGCATAGACCGAGTTCATGTCCATCTCGAAGTTGTCAAAGATGTCGCGACAGACCATGGGGCGCTGGACAAAGTGGATGTTGTCCAGCCGGTCGCAGATCCGCGCGGCGTCGTGCAGGTCCTGCACCGTGCTTTCGCGGTAGCTGCGTCCGTCGGGTTCCACCATATGCACAGCAGCCCCGGCGGTGCCGTAGTGCACGCGGGTGCCCGACAGGTCCAGGTCATGCAGCCCGTCGCGGCTGTGCAGGGTCAGGGTGCGGTCGGCGCGCGCGATCGTGTCCTCGACCAGCGCGCGGGGAAAACGGATGCGCCCGTCGGCACCCTGGATGGCCCCCGCAGCGGTCAGATAGGCCACACCGGACGGTGGCGCGTCGGCCAGACCGATGCGTTCCAGCGCGTCCAATGCGGCACCGTGGATGCGCAGGACATCCGCATCGCTCAGCGGTTTGTATTGGCCACCGGTCATGCCGGGGCGGATGGGGCGCAGGTGGTCGGCCAGCGGGGCCGCGCGTGCCGCGCGGCGCGCGGCGCGGCCACCGGTGCGCGAGGGGGAGTGATCGTTCATGATGCAGGGTTCCGTTTGCAGGACAAAGGGCAGGGTGATCGGGGTAAGCCCCTTCAGGGCCTGCCGCGTGCCGCGCGTCCGCGTTCTGCACCGATGGTGCGCACAACAAGGGCGATTTTGCACAGATCAGCCTGCATCCCAGTCTCCTTGCCAGAGCGCGCAAAGCCGCGATCCTGTACGGGGTCAGATGATCCTGCGCCGGAGTGCGGCGGCTTTCCTGCCCGTTTGCGACATAGGGTCGCAATCGGGCCACGGCGGGGCATCGCGCATCCACGCGGGTTCCTGCGCGGGTTCCCGCCTTAAGTGAAAGAACACGAAAACGTGGGTGGAACTTTACCCCCGGAATGGCGTTTTGCTCACAGTCCGTGGGAACAGAATGCTGCATGTGCAGAATCGCATAGCGGTGCCCGCGGTCATGAATGATTAAGAATAGAAAACTAGGAGCAACACTATGAAACGTATCGTATATGCAGGCGCACTGACACTGGCTGCCACAGCTTCCTACGCCGGCGCACCCGCTGATCCGGTGATCGAAGCCCCCGTTTACACACCCGCACCCGTTGAAACATACACCGGTGGCGACTGGACCGGCTTCTACGCTGGTGGCCAGCTGGGTTATGCCGACATCGACGGCACAGGCGCTGCAGACGGTTCCGGCGGTACATACGGTGTGCACGGTGGCTACAACTATGACTTCGGTCAGTTCGTTCTGGGCGGCGAAGTCGACTATGACAAACTGGACGTCGACCTGGGCGGTGCCGCAACAGCCGACAGCGTTGCACGTCTGAAGCTGAAAGCAGGCTACGATCTGGGCAAAACCATGATCTACGCCACAGCTGGTGCCGCACGCGCCGACACATCGCTGGGTAGCGAAAACGGCGAATTCTACGGTCTGGGCGTTGCCTACAAAGTGAACGACCAGTTCACCATGGGCGGCGAACTGCTGGAGCACAGCTTTGACGACATCGCAGGTTCGGGCGTGGACGCAGATGCGACCACATTCACACTGCGCGGTTCGTACAACTTCTAAACGACCGATACAGTCGGGGCGCCTGACGGGCGTCCCGGTGATCTGAACATGTTGGCGGCGGTGCGTTTGTCAGGTGGTTTACCACTTGCCCGACGCACCGCCGCCTCCGCTTGAGCCGCCACCGAAAGAGCTGCTGCCGGAGGACGAAGACGCCCGGTTGGCAGACAGCATCGGCACCACGATCAGTGCCGTATCCCTGTAATCGCAGTTGGTGCAGCGTGTCGTACGCTGTTTCTCTCCCTTTTGGGTGCGGGTGGCTGCTTTGATCGTGTCGTCGTTCACCTCAAGCGCGCCGCGCTTTCCGCAGGACGGGCATTTGCGCATCTTCGCGCGGAACTTGAGCCCGAATATCAGACCGACGATGCCCAGCGGAAAAATCGACAACCACCACAAGCTGCCACCCGTGGCGGGTTCTGCAGGTGCGGGGGGTGGTGCGTTGGCGGCAAAGGGGCGGGCGATCACGTCGATGGTGGCGCTGACGCCTTGGATGATGCCGGCGGGGTAATCGCCGTCCCTGAACCTGGGCAGGAACGCATCCTGCACCACCGCTTCGGCCACGTCATTCCATGCATCCCCGAAGCCTGCGCCCAGTTCCAACCGCATGGCGCGGTCGCCGGGCAGAACCAGCACCATGATCCCGTCATTGCGGTCGGCATTGCCGACGCCCCAGTGGTTGAACAGGCCGGTGGCAAATTCCTCAAGCGTGGCGTCGGGGTCGTAGGTCTCTTGCCGTGTCAGGGTGACAACGGTCATTTCAATACCGGTGTCGGCGCGCAGCGCATCCAGTTGCGCGGCAATCGCGGCCTCTGTGTCATCGGGCAGGATGTCGGCAAAGTCGTTGACGGTGATGGAATTGTAGTCGGGATAAAACTGCGCACCGGCCAACGCGGGCCAGAGCGCCAATACAAGGGCAGCGACAAACCGGGTCATGGCAAAACCTTTCCTGAAAATGGAAACAGGTTAGCGCAGAACTTTGGTGTTGTGTGGTGAAAGTTGCGGGGTTTTTCCCCGCGTGGCTATCCGGCAAAGATCAGGGTCGACAGGCCGAAGAAATCGGCCAGCAGGACAAAGTTCAGCCCCAGCACCGCCACCGCCCCAAGGATCGCGAGGGTTTTCAGCACCGGACCAATGGCAAAATTCCCCATGATGTCCTTGCGCGCGGCAAAGATGATCAGCGCGACCATCGGCACGGGCAGGGCGATCGACAGCACCACCTGGCTCATGATCAGGGCCTGGGTCGCGTTCACCCCCATGCCGACCACCGCAAAGGCGGGAACCATCGTCACCAGACGGCGCAGCCAGATGGGCACGCGGACATGCAGGAACCCCTGCATGATCATCTGCCCCGCCATGGTCCCCACAACCGAGCTTGAGATGCCCGAGGCGATCAGCGAGGCCAGGAACATGCCCGCCGCCGCGGCCCCCAGAAGCGGGGTCAGCGTGTGATAGGCGGTTTCGATTTCGGCCACGTCGGAATGGCCCTGGTGGAACGCACTGGCTGCCATGATCACCATCGCGATGTTGACCATGCCCGCCACGGCAAGCGCCAGCACCACCTCGATGTTTGAAAACCGCAGCACGGTGCGGCGGTCGGCGTCGTGTCGAAGTACGGCGCGCGATTGCATCAGGCCCGAGTGCAGGTAGATCGCATGCGGCATGACCGTGGCCCCGATGATGCCCACGGCGATGGTCAGCGCGGCGGTGTCCGGCAGAACCGGCTGCACCATCCCCAGACCGGCGGCAGCCCAGTCCACGGGCGCGATCAGAAGTTCGGCCAGATAGCACAGCCCGATCACGCCAACCATCGCCCCGATGATCAGCTCCATCGGGCGAAACCCCCGCGCCTCGAAGATCAGGATTGCATAGGTCACGATGGCGGTGACCACCATGCCCGCGAAGAGCGGCAGGCCGAACAGCAGCGACAGCCCGATGGCGCCGCCCAGAAACTCGGCCAGATCGGTGGCCATGGCGGCGACTTCGCTGATGGCCCACATGATCCAGACCACGGGTCTGGAGAAGTTGTCCCGCGACAGTTCCGCCAGATTGCGCCCCGTGACGATCCCCAGCCGTGCCGACAGCGCCTGAAACAGCATGGCTATAAAGTTCGCCAGCACCACCACCCACAGCAGTTTGTAGCCATAGCCCGCACCGGCCTGGATGTTGGTCGCATAATTGCCGGGGTCCATGTAGGCGACCGATGCGATGATCGCGGGGCCTGCAAACAACAGCTTGCCGCGCCAGCCGGGGCGCTCTCCGCGCAGGACCGCTGTGATGCCGCTGCGCGTTTTATCTGTCAGGGTGGGCATGGGGTTTTCCAGTTGGTTCTGGTCGAAACATAGCCTTGGCTATGTGATATACAACCGGCAATTTTTCGTGCGTGGATCGGATGCGGCTATCTTGATGGTAATATTTCTAAGCCTTGGCTATATATCATGCCTAGCTTGTTACCGGATGCTTTGCCCATGTCGACCACACCCTCGAGCCCCGCGACCCACGCACATCGTTTCGCCCGCGCCCGCGCAGCGCAATCGGTGGCACTGCTGGAGGATTACGCCGAGTTGATCGGTGATCTACATGCCGAGATGGGTGAGGCGCGGGTTGCAGACATTGCGGCGCGGATGGGGGTGGCCCAGCCGACGGCGACCAAGGCGATTGCGCGGCTGAAGCGCGAAGGGCTTGTCACCTCGCGGCCCTATCGCGGCGTGTTCCTGACCGATGCAGGTGCAGCACTTGCCGATCGCGTCCGCCGACGGCACCGCACGGTGGTGGCGTTTCTTGTGGCGGTGGGTGTGCCCGCGGACGTGGCCGAAATGGACGCCGAAGGGATCGAACATCATGTGTCTGACCGAACGCTGTCGGCCTTTGAGGGGTTCCTGTTGGGGGCGGGATAGGCGCAGATGCAAAGCGTGCTCAGGCGGCAATGGACCACGCCCGGGACCTGCGCGTCGTCATGCCCATTGCCATGCTGATGGGCGTCACTTGGGACCTGTTTTCGGCGTGGGGGCGGCAACGCCGCGGCGTCGCTCGCCCCGGGGAACTTACTTCCCGGCCAACCCCGCCGCGAAATCGCACAGGGTTTTCAGCGCTGCGATGAACCGGTCGTCGTCGATGGTCATCGCCACACGGATGTGACCCGCCGCCGCCTGACCAAAGCTTTCGCCCGGCATCACGGCAATGTGGTGCGCGTCCAGCAGGTTGTTGGCAAAGTCATCGCCGCTAAGCCCCGTCGCGCGGATGTCCAGCATCAGGTACATGGCCCCCTGTGCTGGCACCAGGCTGACGGTGTTTTGGCCTGCCAGCACCTGCATCGCCTTGTCGCGGCGGCGGCGGAAGGGTTCGGAGACTTCGGCCTCGACCTGCGGTCCCTGGTTCAGGGCAAAGTTGGCAGCGTCCTGAATATAGCCCGGCACGCCGTAGGTGGTGTTGGTGGCAAGGTTCACCAGATTGGCGATCACGTCCTGAGGCCCCACGATCCAGCCGCAGCGCGACCCGGTCATGGCGTGGGATTTGGACATGGACCCCACCACAAGCGTGCGCTCGGCCATGCCCGGAAGGGCGCGCGGGCTGAGGTGGTCGCCGGTCCAGACTTGCGTGTCATAAACCTCGTCCGAGATCAGCCACAGGTCGTGCGCCTTGCAGACCTGCGCGATGCCGTCCAGCGTTTCGCGGCTGTAGACCACGCCGGTGGGATTATTGG
This sequence comes from Sulfitobacter sp., assembly GCA_034669925.1. Classification (GTDB taxonomy): domain Bacteria; phylum Pseudomonadota; class Alphaproteobacteria; order Rhodobacterales; family Rhodobacteraceae; genus Pseudosulfitobacter. Next base: position 731,005 of record JAXMOM010000001.1, on the reverse strand, counting down.
GCGAGTTGACCAGCAGCGACGTGGCCCCGTGTTCAGCCGCCTTGGCGATGTCCGCCGCGCGGGGTTGAAAGGCATTGTCAGCGTAGGCGGGCACCGATTGCGGGATGGCGCTGACTGCGCGGATCGTGCCGGGGTAGGTGGCATAATAGGGATCAATGTACAGCGCTGTATCACCGGGGTCGCAGGCGACCGAATGCGCCGCGAACAGGGCCGCCTGACCGCCCGGCGTGATGATCACATTGTCGCGCGTGGTCGGCACGCCGGTGCGTGCTTGCACACGTGCGGCCACCGTGTCGCGCAAGGCGTCGATGCCCGGCACCATGGCATAGCCTGTGTGCCCGCCCATCGCGCTGCGGTGCATCTCTTGCAGGATGGGGGCGGCGGTGCGGATGTCGTGTTCGCCGATGGTCAGCTCGGTCACGGCGACGCCTTCGGCGATCATGCCGCGCGCCTTTAGAAACACGTCCCAGCCGTCCGATCCACCACCATTGATATTTGCAACCCGATGCGAAATCTTCATCTGCCGTTCCTTTGCCGTACTGATTTTCGGCTAAGGGGTCAGAGCAGCCCAGAATTGTCAACACCGGGTCTATGCTGGCCGGGGCTTGACCGCGCGTGCCGCCACGGGTTAGCTGACGCCATGACAAAAACCTGCATCATTATTTGCTGCTGCATTATCTGCTGATCCACTCAGCGGGCCGGTTCTTTGTTTCCATGACACATCAGAATTGCTAGGCCCGCGCCAACACCTGCGCGAGGACGCCTGATGGACATTCATCTGTATAACACCGCCACCCGCCGCAAAGAGAGCTTTGTGCCGTTGGACCCTGAAAACGTGCGGATGTATGTCTGTGGCCCGACGGTCTATGACCGCGCGCATCTGGGCAATGCGCGGCCTGTGCTGGTGTTCGATATTCTCTACCGGCTGCTGAAAACGCAGTATCCGCGCGTGACCTATGTGCGCAATTTCACGGATGTGGATGACAAGATCAACGCCCGCGCCGCCGAAAGCGGGCGCAGCATTGGCGAGATCACCGCCGAGACGTCGCAGTGGTTTCTGGACGACATGGGCGCGATTGGCGCGTTGGAGCCGGATCATATGCCGCGTGCGACGGCCTATATTGCCGAGATGGTCGAGATGATCGCAGGGCTGATCGAAGGGGGATTTGCCTATGCGCGCGAAGGCCACGTGCTGTTCCGCGTGCGTGAATATGCCCGCTATGGTGCGCTGTCTGGACGGTCGGTCGATGACATGATCGCGGGCGCGCGGGTCGAGGTGGCGCCCTACAAAGAGGACCCGATGGATTTCGTGCTGTGGAAACCTTCGGACGACCAGACACCGGGTTGGGACAGCCCGTGGGGGCGGGGGCGTCCGGGCTGGCATATCGAATGCTCGGCCATGGCCAAGGCGCTGCTGGGCGACCGCTTTGACATCCACGGCGGCGGCAATGACCTGATGTTTCCCCACCACGAGAACGAGATCGCGCAAAGCTGCTGCGCCAACGGCACGGACCGTATGGCGAACGTGTGGATGCACAACGAGATGTTGCAGGTCGAGGGCAAGAAGATGTCCAAGTCCTTGGGCAATTTCTTTACCGTCCGCGACTTGCTGGAGCAGGGGGTGCCGGGGGAAGTGATCCGTTTCGTTATGCTGTCGACGCATTATCGCAAGCCGATGGACTGGACCGTGGAGAAGGCTGTGAATGCAGAATTCAAACTTCATGGTTTCTTGGACTTGATCGAGAAATATGGGGATCTTTCCAAAGCTAAGCTGATTGAGCCTATCGATGCGATGATCGAAGCTTTAGCTGATGATTTGAACACACATGCAGCTCTCGAAATTCTCTCAAAGATGAATGGCTCTGCGGACGCTGATCAACTTGCCGCACACCTTGTCTTTCTCGGCCTTTATACTTGGGAAGAGATTGAACTTCATGTTGCCGAACGACGAGTGGTTGGTTCAAACCTTGCAAAACTTGCTGAGAATTTTTTGGCACTGCGAGCGACAGCTATGCAAAACAAGGATTTCTCGAAACTGGATGCGATGAAGCAGATGCTGGTGGCCGCTGGTGTCGAGGTGAAGATGCGCAAGGACGGCGTTGATCTGGTGGCGGGGCCTGCGTTTGATCCCGATAAGCTGGAGGATCTGTGATGGTGCGCTGTCTTCAGTCTTCCGTCCGGCGGCAAACCGGGCAGCCCCCGACCGCCCCCCCGGGCGGGGGCTTCTCCCCCACCCGCGGCCGGGGGCTGCCCTATGATCTGAAAAGCGAACATAAAGTTGCTGCTGGGCGCCTCGTAAACACCACAGCCCAACTCGTCGGGAGGGTATCATGACCCGCGAACGCCTCTACCTCTTCGACACCACTCTGCGCGACGGGCAGCAGACCCAGGGCGTGCAGTTCTCGACCGACGAGAAACTGACCATCGCCCGCGCGCTCGACAGCCTTGGCATCGACCACATCGAAGGCGGATGGCCTGGCGCGAACCCCACCGACAGTGCCTTTTTCGACGCGGCCCCCGAAACCCGCGCCACCATGACCGCATTCGGCATGACCAAGCGCAACGGCATGTCCGCCGAGAACGACGATGTGCTGGCCGCCGTGTTGAACGCAAACACCCCCGCCGTCTGCCTTGTGGGCAAAACCCATGATTTCCATGTCGAAACGGCGCTGGGCATCACGCTGGACGAAAACACCGACAACATCGCCAAATCCGTGGCCCATCTGGTCGCACAGGGCCGCGAGGCGATCTTTGATGCGGAACATTTCTTTGATGGCTACAAGGCGAACCCCGACTATGCGCTGACTGCGATCCGCGCCGCCTATGACGCAGGTGCGCGGTGGATCGCACTGTGCGACACCAATGGTGGCACGCTGCCTGCGGATGTGGGGCGGATCACCGCCGCCGTGATCGCGGCGGGCATTCCGGGTGACCACTTGGGCATTCACACCCACAACGACACCGAAAACGCCGTGGCCTGTGCGCTGGCGGCGGTTGATGCCGGTGCGCGGCAAATTCAGGGCACGTTGAACGGCCTTGGCGAACGCTGCGGCAATGCCAACCTGACCACGCTGATCCCGATCCTGCTGTTGAAAGAGCCCTACGCCAGCCGGTTCGAGACCGGCGTGCCGCCCGAGGCGCTGGAGAACCTGACCCGCATCAGCCGGATGCTGGACGAAATCCTGAACCGGGTGCCACAGAAACAGGCGGCTTTTGTCGGTGCTTCCGCCTTTGCCCACAAGGCGGGATTGCACGCCAGCGCCATCGCCAAAGACCCCACGACCTATGAGCACATCGACCCCGCCCGCGTCGGCAACACGCGGATCATTCCGATGTCGAACCAGGCGGGCCAGTCGAACCTGCGCGAGCGGCTGACCGGCATGGGGCTGGCCGTGGACCGCGCCGACCCCGCGCTGGGCCGCATTCTGGACCGGATCAAGACGCGCGAGGCCGAAGGTTACAGCTATGACACCGCGCAGGCGTCGTTCGAGCTGCTGGCGCGCGAGGAGCTGGGGCAATTGCCCGACTTTTTCGAGGTCAAACGGTACCGCGTCACCGTCGAGCGGCGCAAAAACAAATATGACAAGATGATAAGCCTGTCCGAAGCGGTGGTCGTGGTGAAGGTCGATGGCGAAAAGCTGTTGTCGGTCAGCGAAAGCATGGACGAAACCGGCAGCGACCGTGGCCCCGTAAATGCTCTGTCCAAGGCGCTGTCGAAGGATCTGGGCCGCTATTCGGCGCATCTGGAAGACCTGCGGCTTGTCGATTTCAAGGTGCGCATCACGCAAGGTGGCACCGAGGCGGTCACACGCGTGATCATCGACAGCGAAGACGGGCAGGGGCGGCGGTGGTCTACGGTCGGCGTCAGCGCCAACATAGTCGATGCCTCGTTCGAGGCGCTGCTGGACGCAATAAAATGGAAGTTGATCCGCGATGTTTCTTAGTATTTTCAAATTTGTGGCCATTTCGGCCGTTACGTCCCTGGCGATTGCAATCGGGCTGATCGTCACGCAACGCCCCGGCACGGCCAAGTCAAGCGACGACAGCGGCCTTGATTTCACCGAAACGCTGGCGCGGGGGCTAGAGGATGTGCCCGCCACCACGCCTGTCCAGATGCGTGACGGATATGCACTGCAAATCCGGCGCTACGGGGCGGCGGGGCGCGAAGATGTGCCGCTGGTTGTGCTGATCCACGGATCGGGTTGGCATGGCATGCAGTTTCACGCCCTGGCCTCTGCGCTGGCGTCCGAGGCGGACGTGGTGGTGCCGGATCTGCGTGGTCACGGCGCGGCACCGGGGCGGCGGGGTGATGTGGATTATATTGGTCAGTACGAGGATGATCTGGCCGATCTGATCACCGATCAGGCCCGCACGGGGCAAAAGGTTGTGATGGTGGGCCATTCCTCGGGCGGCGGGCTGGTGGTGCGCATGGCCGGTGGCGCGCAGGGTGGCCTGATGGACCGCGCCGTGCTGCTGGCCCCGTTCCTGAAACACAACGCGGCCACCACGCGGCGCAATTCGGGCGGGTGGGCGCGGGTGCTGGTGCGCCGTGTCATCGGGTTGAGCATGTTGAACGCGGTGGGCGTGCGGGCGCTGAACCACCTGACGATCATTCAATTCGACATGCCGCGTGCCGTTCTGGACGGCCCGTTGGGACACACTGCGACCACGGCCTATTCCTATCGGTTGAACAGCAGCTTTGCGCCGCGGTCCGATTTTCTGGGTGATGTTGCAGCACTGCCGCCCTTTACGCTGGTGGTTGGCGCACAGGACGAGGCCTTTGTTGCCGACGCCTATGCGCCGCTGATGCGCAGCGTGACCGAGGTGGGGCAGTACCATATCGTCCCGAACGTGGGGCATTTGGACATTGTCGATGTGCCGCAAACGCAAAGTGTTATCCAAGAGGCGATTGATGCCGTTCGACAGTGACCTGACCGCCTGTGCCGCTTTGGTGCAAAAGGCCGATCCCGACCGCTTTCGCGCCACCATGGCGGCCCCTGTTGCGGCGCGTCCGGCGCTGTTTGCGCTGTATGCGTTCAACGTTGAAGTGGCACGCGCCCCTTGGGTGACCCAAGAGGCGATGATTGCCGAGATGCGTCTGCAATGGTGGCGTGACGCGCTGGAAGAGATTGCCAAGGACGGGATCGTGCGCCGTCACGAGGTGGTGACACCGTTGGCCCATGCGCTGGATGCCGATGCGGCCCGCGCGCTGGACCGTTTGGTCGCCGCGCGGCGCTGGGATATCTACCGCGACCCGTTCGAGGATGCGGATCACTTCAATGCCTATCTGGCAGACACCTCGGGTGCGCTGATGTGGGCGGCAGCACAGGCGCTGTGGGCCGGACCGCAGGCCGAGATCCAGGTGCGCGCCTTTGGCACGGCGACAGGTCTGGCGCGGTTCCTGCAGGCTGTGCCCGAGCTTGAGGCGCAAAAGCGCGTGCCGCTGGTGGACGGGCGCGCCGAGGCGATTGCCGCCCTCTGCCGCGAGACGCTGAGCACCTTGCCGACCCGCGCCGCATTGCGCCGCGCTGCAGGGCCGGGCGCGCCTGCGCTGACCGAAGGGTTCCTGACGCAGGCGATCCTGAAACAGGCGGCCCGCGATCCGGGCCGCGTGGCGGCAGGGGCGTTGCAGGTTAATCCGGCGCGCCAGTCGCTGTTGCTGTGGCGCTGGTCCTGACGGCTTAGGCTGTGGCCTCTTTGGGGCGCAGCATCAGCCAGATCAGCGACCCGCCCGCCAGCACCAGAAACGGCACCATCGCGATGTTGACTGCGGCCCAGCCTTGCACGGCGCTGCCGCCGGAACAGTTCATCAGACCGCCCGACGCAAGCGACGCCATGGTCACGCCGCCAAACACCAGCAGGTCGTTCAGGCCCTGCATCCGGCCACGTTCATGCGGCAGGTGCGATCCCGACAGCATCGTCGTGGCCCCGATAAAGCCAAAGTTCCAACCCAGACCCAGCAAGATCAGCGCGACAAAGAAGTTGGACAGGGTCACGCCCGACAAGGCCACGATGCCCGCAGCACCCAAGATCGCGATGCCCAGCCCCATGATCTTTTCCACACCAAAGCGGTTGATCAGGTGGCCAGTGAAGAAGGATGGCGCGAACATCGCCAGCACGTGACCGGTGACCACGTTCGACGCCAGATTGATAAAGGTCGAGCGCTGCTCGGCAGCACTCAGCCCGCTCAGGTCCGTGCCGGGCAGCAAGTCGCCCGTCATACCACAGCCCACAACCGCCAGCGGCGTCGAGGTCATCACAAGGTTCATCAGCGCATAGGACACGGTCGCACAGATCACAGCCACGGCAATGCGCGGTGTTTTCAACAGCTCGAGACGGCTGCGGCCCTTGGGCGCGTCCATTGCGGGTACGGGCGGCTTGGGAATGTCGATGAACAGGAACAGCAAGGAACCGACCACGTTGACGGTGATGACCGCCAGGTAGGTGCCAAGGAAGGGGATCACATAGGCGTCTGCCGTCAGCTTGACCACCTGCGGACCGATCACAGCGGACAATAGCCCGCCCGCCATCACGTAGGAAATCGCCTTTGGCCGGAATTCATCCGACGCGGTGTCGGCGGCGGCAAAGCGGTAGAAGCCTTGGGCCGACATATAGATACCAGTCAGAAAACTGCCGGCCAGAAAGATCGGGAACGACCCCAGATACAGCCCATAGGCCCCGACCATCCCGCCGACGGCCCCGCCGGCAGCGCCCACAAAGAAGCCTGCGCGGCGGCCAAAGCGTTGCATGATCGCCGACACCGGCGTGGCCGACAGCATCGACCCCAGTACGATCAGCGAAATCGGCAGCGTGGCAAAGCAGACGTTGGTCGCCAGCGATTGCCCCGCCAGCCCCGCCACCACGAAAATCATCGGCATCTGGCTGCCCAAGAACGCTTGGGCGCAGACCAGAACGGCCACGTTACGCTTGGCCCGGCTGTTATTTGAATCTGTCATTTTGAGATGCGTAAACCTGAAATTTGACATCGGCAAGCATTGGAATGCAGATATTTTCAACCGGACCAAGGCGATGGCTTGCGACACGTAGCGTCACAAAAGCCGCGATTCAGCGGCTGTACGCCTTTGTGCCCTATGCTATAGCCCGTCCATCAGATCACTGAACGCAAAACACTGACCAGCCGATCCGACGTGACACGCGTGCCGGACCGGGCTGGGACACGGGACCAAATGCCATGACACATACCAAACGCATCGTAGTTTCCAGCGATCACGCAGCGATTGACCTGCGCCAGACCATCGCCGCGCATATCGCTGATCAAGGCTGGGAGGTCGTGGACATCGGCCCGACCACACCGAAAAGCACGCATTACCCGTTGCATGGCAAAGCTGCCGCTGAACGTGTGGCATCGGGCGATTGCCGGTTTGGGATCATCCTGTGTGGCACGGGGCAGGGCATCATGATGGCCGCGAACAAGGTGGCAGGCATCCGGTGTGGTGTGTGTTCAGACACGTTCTCAGCACGTATGATCCGCCAGCACAATGACGCCAACATGCTGTCGCTGGGCGTGCGGATTATGGGCGAGGGGCTGGCGCTGGACATCGTCGATGCGTTTCTAAATGCGGAATTCGAAGGTGGCCGTCACGCCACCCGCGTCGATATGATCGAAGCAGGCGAGCCTGTGACCGCCTGAGGCACCATCAAGGGGACTGGCATGGGACCAAAAGCGCCGCGCGCGCGTATTCTGGTTTTGGGCGGCGCCGGTGAAACGGCGGCGGTTCTGTCCGAGATGCGCGGGCGTGCGGGGCTTGAGGTTGATGTCGTCCGGGATGACGGTGCGATGCTGGACCGTGCCGGTCTGGCGCAGATGTTGCGGGACGGCGGTTGGACCCATCTGCTGGATGTGACCCACGGATTTGCGGGTGCGGTCAGCACCGCTGCTGCGGCGGCCTGTTCGGACGCGGGGGCCTGCTATGTGCTGTTGCGCCGTCCTGCGTGGACGCCGCAAGCGGGGGATCGCTGGACAGATGTGACCGATATGACCGCTGCGCGGGCGGCGATTGCGCCCTTTGCCCGTGTCTTTACCAATGTGGGCCGTGCGATGCTGCCCGATCTGGCCGCGTTCGAGGGTCAGCTGTTTGTGCGCCAGACCACGCAACACGACGCCCCGCCGCCACGGTCCAACATGCGCTATGTCTTCGGCAGCCCGCCGTTTTCCCACGCGGCCGAGGTTGCCTTGTTGCGTGATCTGGCAGTGGATGCGGTTTTGTTTCGCAATACCGGTGGTGCCGCTTCGGAAACCAAGGTGACGGCGGCGCGTGCCTTGGGATTGCAGATGGTGATGCTGTCGCGCCCCGCCGCACCCACCGGCACACATTTGCCCGATGTCGCTGCCGTCGCCCGCTGGGCCGACAGCTTGTGAGTGTGGGGCGCATCATCGAAACCGATGCCGATGTGGCAGAGGGGGCCGCGTGGCTGGCGGCAAACGATCCGCGCATGGCGCAGGCACTGGCGCAGACCGGCGCGCTGCCCTTGCGCCGCCGTGCCGACGGCTTTGCGCATCTGCTGTCCGCGATCATCAGCCAACAGGTCAGCACCGCGTCGGCTGCTGCGATCTGGGCGCGGATGCTGGAGGCTGGGCTGGTCACGGAGGCCGCGGTTCTGGCTGCGGGCGATGACGGGCTGCGCGCCGTGGGGCTGAGCCGTCAGAAAATCGCCTATGCGCAGGCGCTGGCGCGGGCCGACATCGATTATGCCGCCTTGCGCCACGCGCCCGATGCGCAGGTCATTGCCACCTTGGTCGCGGTCAAGGGCATCGGCGTCTGGACCGCCGAGATTTACGCCATGTTCAGCCTGGGCCGTGCGGATGTGTTCGCCCCGGGTGATCTGGCCCTGCAAGAGGCGGCGCGGGTGCTGTATGATCTGCCGGAACGCCCCACGCCAAAACAGTTGCGACAGATGGCCGAACGCTGGACCCCCTGGCGGTCGGTTGCGGCGCGCTGTCTGTTTGCGTACTACCGAATAGCAAAAGGCAGGGAAGGGATCACATGACTCGCGTATTACACTCGCAGCGCCGCGAACCGACATCAGGCGAGGTCCGCTCGGCCGTCGTCTTTCTGCATGGCTATGGCGCCAACGGGGCCGACCTTCTGGGGCTGGCCGATCCCTTGTCGGAACATCTGCCCGACACGCTGTTCGTATCGCCCGACGCACCCGAGCGGATCGAGGGGATGCCCAACGCCTTTCAATGGTTTCCGATCCCGTGGATCGACGGATCAAGCGAAGAGGCTGCGGAACGCGGGATGCGCGCAGCGGTCGAGGATGTGAACGCCTTTCTGGATGCGCTGATGGTCGATGAGGACCTGATGCCGGAACAGGTCGCGCTGTTCGGGTTCAGTCAGGGCACGATGATGGCCTTGCACGTGGCCCCGCGCCGCGAGGATGCGCTGGCCGGTGTCGTGGCGTTCTCGGGCCGGTTGCTGAACCCCGAGGTGCTGTCGGACGAAGCAGTCACGCGCCCCCCGATCCTGCTGGTGCATGGTGATCAGGACGACGTAGTGCCGCCGCAATCGTTGCCGCAGGCCGCCGAAGCCTTGCAAGAGGCGGGCTGGAAAGACGTGTTTGCGCATGTGATGAAGGGCACCGCCCACGGCATCGCACCCGACGGTCTGAGCATTTCACTGGCGTTTTTGCGCGACAAGCTGGGATTCTGACACCGGATAGGGCCGCAACCCTTTTTTTCAACGAATTTTTATGCCTGACTTGTCATAATAGCAAAAGAGCAATGGCAAACAGGGATAGATCATGTTGAATAAACAGGTGAAATCCGCCTTAACTCAGGCGGTTATAGCATTTTCGGTTTTGGTGGGCGCGCAACTCTATGCACCTATCGTCTACGCCCAACGCGGCGCCGAGGATTTTGTTCCACCGGTCACGCTGGAAAAAGAGCTGGGACGCAAATTTGTTTTGCGCATGGCCGGAATGCCCGACGGGGTGGGGCGCGCCATGTTGCAGATAGACGCGCCCGATCAGGCGATGAACCGGCATCAACCCGTGTCGAACCTGTCGGGGGCCGATGTTTGGGTGGTCGGGTTGCAGGACTGGCAGCAAACCGACTGGCTGCGCGACACACCGTGGAACGCGCTGTTTGCCGAGCGGTTGAACGCGACACCCGACAGCACCGTTTACCGGTCGTTCCAGTGGCGGGTACGCACGGGCCAGTATATCGATGTGCATTTCGTGAACCTGTCGCGGACCAAGGACATGCCGCCGCTGTGTCTGGCGCTGGCTGTCTATGATCTAAGCCGCGAGATCATGCCCGAATTGCGTGAGAACGGGCGCGCCATCCGATCGGCGCGGGCCCGCAGTTGCGTGCGTGAAGGTTGGAACGACATCCCACTTGCCAGCAATTGACCTATGTCGCCTTGGTCGTCGTATATACAGGCACCCGTTCAGGTGCCTGTTTTTGTAACGGGGATGTGAAATTTTGCGCCTTGGGGCGTTTGGAACATTTAGTGCGAAAAACCGGACTTGTCAGAAACCTGCTACGAGATATAGTCGATTCCAGAGGGCGCGCGCAGAGGCATCTGACCCGATGCTGTCAAAGTGCTTTGAGTGTCAAATCGGGCGAAGGTGATTGCACGAAATGGACGGCGATTTCAGAACAGAATTCACACGCGCACCGGGCGCGTTGAAACAGCATCCGGCGTTGGTGCTGAATGCGGATTACAGACCGCTGAGTTATTATCCCTTGTCGCTGTGGCCTTGGCAGGAAGCGGTCAAGGCGGCGTGGCTGGATCGGGTGGACATCGTCGCTGAATATGACGAAGTGGTCCGAAGCCCCAGTACGGTGTTCAGGATACCGTCTGTTGTCGTCCTAAAAGATTATGTCAAACCTCAAAAGCGCGTGGCCTTCACGCGCTTTAATTTATTTTTGAGGGATGAATTCCGCTGCCAGTACTGCGGGGCCAAGGGCGATCTGACCTTTGACCACGTGGTGCCACGCGCCAGTGGCGGCGTGACCAGTTGGCAAAACGTGGTGGCGGCGTGCAGCCCGTGCAACCTGAAAAAAGGGTCCAAGGCGCTGCACCGCACCGGTATGGCCCTGCGCAAACCGCCGCGCCAACCCGCCGCGGAGGAACTGCGCAACATGGGCCGCAAGTTCCCGCCCAACCACCTGCACGAGGCGTGGATGGACTTTTTGTACTGGGATGCCGAGCTGGAAGCGTAAGATCGGGTCATCGCCCGCGCACGGGTTGGCTGGCCTTAACCCTTCGCGCGTTGCAGCATCCCGAACAGGTCGCGCGGATCATCGGGATCGGCCAGCAAGTCCAGCGGGTGGAAATAATCCGTTCCTGCGATCCGGTCGCGCACATAGCGCAGCGCGCTGAAATCCTCGGTGGCAAAGCCCACGCTGTCGAACAGGGTGATTTGTGATTGCGACGTGCGCCCCGGTTTGGCGCCGCTCAGCACTTCCCAGAATTCGGTCACCGGATGGTCGGGTGCAAGTTGCTGAATTTCACCTTCGATCCGTGTCTGGGCGGGGAATTCTACGAAAATATCCGACCGCTGCAAAATCGCAGGGGCCAGTTCCGTCTTGCCCGGGCAGTCGCCGCCGATGGCGTTGATGTGCACGCCCGCGCCGACCATGTTGTCGGTCAGGATCGTCGCATATTGCTTGTCGGCGGTGCAGGTGGTCAGGATATGCGCGCCCTCGATCGCCTCCTGCGCGCTGTCGCAAGATATGACGGTCAGCCCGCTGTTCGCCAGATTGGCGGCGCATTTCGCGGTGGCTTTGGTATCCACGTCATAGAGCCGCACCGTATCAATGCCCACAATCGCCTTCATTGCGATACTTTGAAACTCGGACTGCGCGCCGTTGCCGATCATGGCCATGGTCGTGGCCCCCTTGGGCGCCAGCACCCGCGCCACCAGCGCCGACGTGGCCGCCGTGCGCATGGCGGTCAGCATGGTCATCTCGGACAAAAGCACAGGATAACCCGTCGCCACATCTGCCAGCAGGCCAAAGGCGGTGACCGTTTGCAATCCGTCGGCCGTGTTCTTGGGGTGGCCGTTCACGTATTTGAACCCGTAGACCTCGCCGTCTGACGTGGGCATCAGCTCGATCACACCCTCGGGCGAATGCGACGCCACGCGGGGCGATTTGTCGAACAGCTCCCAGCGGCGAAAGTCGGCTTCGATATAGTCGGCCAGCCCTTTCAGCGCGTCTTCGATCCCGATGTGGTGGATCAGTTGCATCATGTGGTCGACGGATACGAAGGGCACAAGGGCCTTGTCAGAGGGGGTCAGCATGGCGGTCTCCTTAGCTGAATGCGCGTGTGGGGCGGTCAAAGATGCGGCGGCCAAGGGCCGATGCGGTCAGTTCCACCATCAGTTGCGCGGTGCGGCCGCGCTCGTCCAGGAACGGGTTCAGCTCGACCAGATCCAGCGAGGTCATCAGCCCGCTGTCGTGCAGGATTTCCATGACAAGATGCGCCTCTCGTACGGTGGCTCCGCCCGGAACCGTGGTGCCGACGGCGGGGGCGACAGAGGGGTCCAGAAAATCCACATCCAGCGACACGTGCAGCATCCCGTCCGCTGCGTGCACTTTTTTCAGGAAGGTGTTTAACGGCCCTGCGATCCCGTGTTCGTCAATCGCGCGCATGTCGATATAGGTGACATCGGTGTCCTCAAGCGCCGCGCGTTCTGCCGGATCGACCGACCGCAGGCCCAGCATACAGATGTTGTCGTGGGGGACGGGGTGGTCGACCACGGGAAACCCGTCAAAGCCGTCACGGCCCGCCAGATAGCCCATTGGCGTGCCGTGCAGGTTGCCGGTATCGGTGGTTTGCGGTGTGTGATAGTCGGTGTGCGCGTCCAGCCACAGCACGAACAGCGGTTTGCCTTGGGCTGCGGCGTGGCGCGTGGCCCCCAGGACAGTGCCAAGGGCCAGCGCGTGATCACCGCCCATGAAAATCGGAAATCCGTCCTGCAAGGCAGCCTCGCTCGCATCGGCCAGCGCCTTGGTCCATGCAATCGTTTCGGCCAGCTTGTGCAGACGGTCGTGCGGGATGGGATCAACCGGGGCAGGGGTGACGTTGCCGCGGTCCTGCACGTCATGGCCCAGGGATTGCAGCGTGCCCGCCAGATCGGCGGTGCGGTAGGCGTCGGGGCCCATCAAGCAACCGGTGCGGCGTTTGCCACAATCCATCGGCGCACCGATCAGTATACAGTTCTGGGTGGTCATAGCGGCTCTCCTGTCTGGCTTTATACAAAGATATTGCGCGAAACGGGTTCTCGACAAGCAATCAAAATGACCGTATCGGGTGCAGACTGCTCAAAACGGAATGCTATAATGGACGAAATGGACAGACGCCTGATTGCGGCCTTGCGCCACGACGCCCGCGCGTCGCTGTCGGATCTGGCCGCCAGTCTGGGCGTCACCCGCACCACTGTGCGCGGGCGCATCGAAAAGCTGCAAGCGCGCGGTGATATTCTGGGGTTCTCTGTCGTCCTGCGCGAGGATGCGTTGCAAGACCCGGTGCGCGGACTGATGATGATCGGCATCGAAGGACGCGGGACCGAGCGGATCATTCGCCAGCTTCAGGGCATGAGTGCGGTGCGCCACATCCATTCGACCAATGGCCGCTGGGACGTGATCATCGAAATCGGGACGGAAACGCTGGAAAGTTTCGACAGGGTGCTGTTCGACGTGCGCCGTCTGGACGGGGTCGTGGCCTCGGAAACCTCGTTGCTTTTGTCGACGCGCAAGTCGTCCTAAGCGCGGCGCAGCGCCATCAGCCAGCAGCCGACCAAGACAAACGACAACACCGCATTCCAACCCGCCATCGACAGGCCCGCCAGTTGCCACACGATGTCGTCACAGCGGGTCAGCGGGGCGCTCATGATCTGGTCGAACAGGGCGTCGGTGCTCATACCCGTGATGTCACCCGACGTGCAGGTGGTCGGACCCTCCCACCATTTCCATTCAACACCGGCGTGATAGACGCCAAAACCGCAGGTGACGGCAGCGCTGAGTGCGCCCAGCAGGATCAGCAGACGGTTCGGCATCCACAGCGCGATCGCCCCGATCACCACGGCGATGACATGCGGGTAACGCTGCCAGTAACACAGCTTGCACGGATGAAACCCACCCAGATACTGAAACCCCAGCGCGCCCAGCATCATTGCGGCCGATCCAAGGGCGGCGATCATGATCCAGTGGCGTTGTGTCATAGATACCTCGTGGCGACGAACCCGCCGATCAAAAGCAGCAGGCACAGAGTAAAGACAAGACCCAAACGCCGCTCGATGAAATCACGAATTGGTGCGCCAAACTGCCAAAGCAGACCGGCCACCACGAAAAACCGGATGCCGCGCGCCAGGATGGATGTGATGATAAACGTGCCCAGCGGCATTCCGGTCCAGCCCGACATGATGGTGATGACCTTGAACGGGAAGGGGGTGATGCCCGCCCCCAGGACCGCCCAAAAGCCCAGATCGTTGAACCGCGTGTTGAATTCGGCCATGGCATCGGCCTTGCCCAGCATGGCCAGAATCGGCTGTCCCAGCGTGTCGAAGGCCAGTGCGCCGATGGCATAGCCCAGCAGACCGCCCAGCACCGATGCCACCAGGGCAACGCCGGCAATCAGCCAGGCCCGCGAGGGGCGCGCGATGATCATCGGGATCATCAGCACATCGGGCGGGATCGGGAAAACCGAGCTTTCGATAAAGGCAATGGCGGCCAGAAACCACAGTGCGTTGGGATGATCTGCAAGGCGCAGAACCCAGTCGTATAAATTGCGTATCACCCTATGGCCCTCGTTGTGGCGCGTCGTCTTGGAAAACCACGCAGGGACCTGCCCGTCAAGACTGTGCCATGTGGTGCGGTTGTGCAAAAAGCCTCTGGACGTGCGCAGACCGGCAGGCTAAACGGCCCATGTGAGGCCCAAGTGGCGGAATGGTAGACGCAGGGGATTCAAAATCCCCCGCCGCGAGGCGTGCCGGTTCGAGTCCGGCCTTGGGTACCACCCTGTTTTTGCAGGGTTCTCCGTGAAAATAACGACATCAATCAAACGTTTAATTTTCACTCTGTCCCACATCCGCACCCCGAAACCACTGTTTTCTACAGGCTCGGTTTGTCAGGGCTGATGCGCCGACCCCGCGCGGCAGTCTCTCGCGTTGCGCGATTCGTGCCTTGTGAAAGGGTCGTCGGGTGGAGCGAGCCGTTTGGCTTTTGTTGTTTCTGTCAGGTGGCTTGGATGTGTTTGGCGTCCATAAAGTGGCAGGCACACCGGTGAAACTTTGGGCGGTGCAGAATTTCTGGTACATCCGCACGCTCAAGAACCACCATGTCGACGATGTGAAATCCGGGGACCCGGGCGAGATCATCCCGGTTGTCCGGTATCGCGGCCCAGTGTACCACCGACACCGCTATGCGGCAGGCTTCGTAAGAATATAGCACGACTGATCGCCGATAAATCCGCTGATGACAAAACCATCTTCCAAAGCCCGGCCAATCTCTTCGCGTACGCGCAACCTTTCGGCCAGTGCTGTATCGGGGTCCGACGCGAGCATGGATGCAAAGTCGCTTGGTATGGTGACGCGCCGCGCATCATCTGCATGAACCTGCGCAATTCGTGCCGCGCAATTTGCGACGCGTGCGGTATCGAGAAACCAGTCCGCCATCAGCCGATCAGACGGGGTGCCCGCGTTGATCCCGACCATCTTCCCATAATAGTCGGCCAGATAGGTGTCGACGACGACGCCCAGCTTGCCCACGTTCAGCACCGCATTGGTTGCGCGTAACGGATCGAATGTCCAGCGCACGTGGGTGATGCCCCGTGCCAGACACCAGTCGCGCTGAAACCATTTCAGACGCGCGCCCAATCCCATCCCCCGCATTTTGGGCAACACCGCAAGGCGGTGCGAATGCTGGATGTGCGGATCGCGTGTGGGAAAGCCGAAGACATAGCCGACCAGTTCGTCGCCCAAGAAGGCGCCGGCGGCAAGACCGCCTTCGTGCTGGATGACCATCATCAGATCATAGGGGTCGGCCAGATCATCCTGACCCCAGACAGCGCGTTGCAGGGCTTCGGCCTTGGTGAACTCTGCCATGCCGGACAGTTCGCGGATCACCGGTGCTGTCATGCGGAGAAGCTTTCGATTGAAAGTGTCATCTCTGACAGAAAACTTTCATCCAGCGTGACGCCGATGCCCGCACCTTGTGGCACCGCCATGCGCCCGTCTGTTGCCTCGAGCGGTTCGTTGATGATGTCGCGCGCAAAATAGCGGCTGGCGCTGGATACATCGCCGGGTTTGGTGAAGTTGGGCAAGGTCGACAGGTGGATGTTGTGCGCACGTCCGATGCCCGATTCCAGCATCCCTCCGCACCAGACCGGCACGTCAAAGGCCGCCGCCAGATCGTGCATTTTCAGCGCCGTGTGATATCCGCCTGACCGTGCGACCTTGATGTTGATCACCCGCGCCGCGTCGGCCTGAAGCGCCTGGCGGCAGGCGCGCACCGAGTTGATGCATTCGTCCAGACAGATCGGCGTTGTCATCCGTTTTTGCAGCACTGCGTGGTCCTGAATGTCGTCCCATGCCAGCGGTTGTTCGATGTAATCCAGCGCCAGATCGTCCAGCTTTTGCAGCAGGCCCGCGTCGGCCAGAGTATAACAGGCGTTGGCGTCCACGCTAAGCCGGATGTCTGGAAAGGCGGCGCGCACCGCACCGACCAGCGCCACGTCATGCCCCGGTTTGATCTTGAGCTTGATCCGTTTGTAACCCTGGTCATGATGCGCACCCACGCGCGCGACGGTGTCGTCGATGGACCCGATGCCCAGCGAAACGCCTGCGTCAATTGCATCTCCGGTCCCGCCCAGAACGGTTTGCAGCGGCAGGTTCAACGACTTGGCCCACAGGTCCCAGAATGCCATTTCGACCGTCGCCTTCGTCATCTGGTGGCCGCGCCACGGGGCCAGAAGCGCGTCCAGTGCCGCAGGGTTTTCAAAAGACTTCCCCACGATCATCGGCAAGAACAGTTCCTTGAGCAGGGCCATCGCGGCGGGCAGCGTTTCACCCAGATAGTCGGGCAGGGGGTCCATCACCCCTTCGGCATATCCGGCGAATTCGCCTGAATAGAGCGTCAGCAGCGGGAAAATGCGGTCATACATCGTGCCGGTCGAGATCACGAACGGCTGTAGCAGCGGCAGTCGGACCAGCCGCAATTCGGCCCTGTCGATGGTCAGCGGTGCGCGCGTCTGTCTGGAAATGTCCGTCATGTCGAACCCCTGGTTTGGCGAGATTGGTTCAGGTGTACGTAAAAGAAATAAATATTGCAAGATTGACAGATTGAAAGTTTTCTAACATTTTGAACTCGAAAAGCCGGGTTCGAGGGGAAAGCGCGTTGGCACATCAGGACAAGTTATCACTCAGCATTCAGCAATTGCTGGCCAATAGCGTCGAAGGCGCGACCAAGGCCGAGAAGGCGATCGCAAGCTATATGATGACAAACGTCAAAACGCTTCCCTTCGAGACTGCGGCGACCCTTGCCGCCAAGATCGGCGTGTCCGAGGCCAGCGTCGGACGGTATTGCCGCCACATCGGGCTGGCCAGTTTCAAAGAGCTGAAATCAAGGCTTCAGGCGGATCTGGGTGACAGCGCCTGGCTGATCGGGGACCGGTTGAAGGACTTTCATGCACGGTCCCGCAGTGGCGGCGCAGAGCTGAGCCGCGCGCTGGAGCTGGAGATTGCGGCGCTGGTCGCCGTCTACGAAATGGCGGCCGAAAAACCCTTTGAGACGATGGTCAAACGGCTGGCCCGCTCTCCGCAGGTTTTTGTGGCAGGGTTCCAGACCGAACGCGGCCACGCCGAGTTTCTGGCCCATGGCCTGCAATATCTGCGCCCGCATGTCTGGCTGACCGATCAGGCGGGCGGCACGTTTTCCGAGGTCTTGCAGGGTGATCCCGAAAAATCCTGTCTCGTGATTATCGACGGGCGCAAATATTCCAGCATGGCCGAGAAGCTTGCGCGCGCGGCCAAGGATCGCGGCGTCAAGGTTTCCCTGATCACCGATCTTTACTGCAACTGGGGCGCGGGGCTGGTCGATGAAGTCTTTGCTGTTCCGACCGATCTGAACCTGTTCTGGGACAACACGGCCCCGATTTCCAGCTTGATCAGCCTGACAGTGAACGGCGTGTTCAACGAGTTGGGGGCCGATGTCGAAGACCGGATGGCAGCGGTATCTGCCGGATACAACGGATTTGTCGGACACATCGGCGCGCCGTCCGACACAAGCATAAAATAGCAAAAAAGCGCCACACAATAGGGAAGGCTCAACAGCCATGACACTTAGAAAACACCTGATCGCCGCCAGCGTATCGCTTGCCGCTATGGTTTCGATGGCACCGGCCGTCTTTGCGCAAGAGGCCACATTGGTCTTTGCATCCAGCGAAGTGGGACAGCCGACATATAACCCCGTCAAAGCCACATCTTTGAACGTGGCCAGCAGCCTGATCTTTGACCGGTTGGTCGCTCAGGATGCCAATCGAAGCTACCACCCACACCTGGCCGAAAGCTGGGAAGAGGCCGAGGACGGCATGTCCTGGGTGTTCCACCTGAAACAGGGCGTGACCTTCCACAACGGCGCGCCGTTTAATGCCCAGACCATTGCGGACTGGATTCCGATGTATGACGGCACCGACAACGCCTATCTGGTGGCGGCCGTCGATACGGTCGAGGTCATGGATGACCACACCGTCAAATTCTTGATGAAGCACCCCGACCCAAACCTGCTGTACAACCTTGCCAGCGCGTTCATGGGCATTCCTGAGCCAAAGGCCTTTGCCGAGATGGGGGATGATTTCGGTGTGACCGAGGCCGTCGGCACCGGTCCTTACAAGCTGGAAAGTTTCGCCATTGGCGAGGAAACGGTTCTGGTGCGCAACGACGATTACACCTGGGGGTCGCCGCTGGCTGAAAACACCGGACCGGCCAAGTTCGAACGGCTGATGTTCCGCGAAATTGCCGAAGAATCGACTGCCTTTCTGGAACTGAAATCCGGTGGTGTTGACATGCTGTTGTCGGTGCCCGCCGATTTCGTCCCCGAGGTTGAAAAACAAAGCGACCTGAAGCTGGTCAGCGTTCCGGGGCGCGAGCTGGTTTACATGGTCATGAACGTGGTCAAGGAACCGTTCACCGACATCAAGGTGCGCGAGGCTGCGGCCCTTGCGATCAACCAGCAGGAGATTCTGGACAACATTTATAGCGGCATCGGCCAGGTGGCCGACACTTTCCTGATTTCGGCACTGCCCGAGGAGAAAGTCGCCGACGCATACCGGATTGCCTACAACCCCGACAAGGCCAACGCCTTGCTGGACGAGGCCGGCTGGACCATGGGTGCGGATGGCGTGCGGGTAAAGGATGGCACACCGCTTACCGTGTCGCTGTGGACGCAAAGCGACAGCATGTTTCGCCGTCTGACCGAAGTCGTGCAGGCGCAGCTGAAAGCCGTGGGAATCGACGGCCAGATCGCAACGTTTGACAGCGCCATGATCCGGGACCAGTACAAGTCGGGTGAACAGCAAATCGCAGTGCGGTCGTATATCTGGGACAACGCCGATATTGTGGACTGGTTCTTTGGAGGCGACCGGCTGGGCTATCCGAACATTTCGATGTTCGATGATCCCAAGGCCGAGACGCTTCGCTCTGCCGCGATGACCGGCTCCAAAAGCTCGACCGAGCGGATTGCGAACTTTACCGCCTACCACGAATACGTGTTGTCGCAGTTCCCCGTCGCGCCAATCTATCAGCCTGTGATCAGCGTCGGCTACAACACGTCACACATCAAGCTGCCAGAAGTGTTCAACGCACCAGCCGTCAGCGCGACCGTGCTGATGGACATGGCTCCGGTCGAATAAGAACGCGCGGGGGTCAGATCATGTTGGGCTATGTCATCAGACGCGTGCTGCTTTTGATCCCCGTTTTCCTTGCGGTGTCGGTGGTGATCTTTTCGATCATCCACCTGATACCCGGCGATCCGATCGACAACCTTCTGAAGATCGGTGCAGGCCCCGAACAGCGCGAGATCATCACTGCACGCTATGGCTTGGACAAGCCGCTGGCGGTGCAATACTGGATCTGGCTCAGCGGTGTCCTTCAAGGTGATCTGGGCACAGCCATCGTCGCCCGCAGGCCAGTGGCCGATCTGATCGCCCAAGCCTTGCCGCATTCGCTGGCGCTGGGATTGTGTGCGCTGGCGTTCTCGACCTTTTTCGGGATTGTTCTGGGTACGATCGCGGCGCTGAACCGTGACCGTTGGCCCGACCAGCTGATTATGACGGTTGTGCTGCTTGGCTCAACCGTTCCGGGGTTCTGGCTGGGGCTTTTGCTGATCCTGGTGTTTTCCGTCTGGCTGGGCATGTTCCCGGTGTCAGGCGCGCGCGACTGGTCGGCGATGGTTCTGCCGGTTCTGACCGTGGGTCTGGGCGGCACTGCACTGGTTGCCCGGGTGACCCGCGTGGCGATGGTCGAGGCGGGCCAGCGCGATTTCCTGATGCTTTTGCACGCCAAAGGCATGCGCCCCGCACGCATCCAGTTGCGCCATGTGCTGCGGCACGCGCTTATTCCTGTGGTCACCATCCTGTCGCTGCGCATCGGCTGGATCCTGGGCGGCGCGGTCACGGTCGAGGTGGTCTTTGCCCGTCCCGGTCTGGGCACCCTGCTGATCAAATCACTAAACCAGCATGATTATCCCGTGGTTCAGGCCTGTCTGCTGATCCTGGCTATGGCGGTGATGCTGGGCACTTTGGCGGGCGATCTTATTCAAGCGGCCATGGACCCGCGTGTCAGGGCGGCATTGTAATGGGGGTGGCTGTAATGAAATTGTCCGACACCACATTGGGCCGCGTCATGCGCCGCCCCAAAGGCGTGATCGCCGGCTCCTGGCTGATACTTGTGGTCTTCGTTGCGGTCTTTGCGCCGTACCTGACACCCTATGAATACGACATTCAGGACCTGCCCAACGCGTTCCGAGCACCGGATGCGGCGCATTGGCTGGGCACCGACGAGTTCGGCCGTGATATGCTGACGCGCATCATGTATGGCGCGCGGACCTCGCTGAGCGTGTCGACGATTGCAATTGGTATCTCTGTGTTCTGCGGCATGTGCCTGGGGGCAGCGTCAGGATACTTCGGTGGGCGGTTCGACCGCGCGGTGACGGCGGTGATTGACCTGACGTGGTCTTTCCCCGAAATTCTGGTGGCGCTTATTCTGGTGGCCATCATCGGCCCCGGTGTCACGGGGGCGATGGTCGCCATCGGCGTTGCCTATCTGGCGCTGTTCACGCGGCTGACGCGGTCGCAGATCATGGCGATCAAATCCGAAACATTTGTCGAGGCATCGCTGTCTTTGGGGGCCAGCCACGGTCATATCCTGATGCGTCATCTGCTGCCGAACGCGCTGGCACCGGTGATTGTCGCCGCGATGCTGGCCACGGGTGACGCGATCATCCTCGAAGCGACGCTGGGGTTCTTCGGCCTGGGCGCGCAGCCTCCGACACCCAGTTGGGGCGGGCTGATGTCGTCGGGCACGGCACAGATGTTCAAGGCGCCGTGGATCATCATCATTCCGGGGGTGGCCGTAGCCGTGACCGTCTTTGCGATCAACCTGTTCGGCGATGCGCTGATCCATGCGCTGGACGTGCGCGCGCGCGTGCGGGAAAGCTGATGTTGCTAAGTGTCAAAAACCTGTCGGTGAGCATCGGCACACTGACCCTGCTGGAAGGCGTCAGCTTTGACCTGGCCAAGGGCGAGATCATGGGGCTGGTTGGCGAAAGCGGATCGGGCAAATCGTTGACCGCGCTGGCGCTGACCGGCTTGCTGCCGCTGATCGGCGGGCGCGTCACCGCAGGGTCGCTTGAATTTGACGGCACCGACATGGTCACCCAGCCCAAGCGCAAGCTGCGGGCCCTGCGCGGACGCCGGATTGCCTTTATCACCCAAAACCCGATGACGGCGCTGGACCCTGTGCAGCGCATTGGCCCACAGGTCGATTTCGTGTCCCGCACGCACCTAGGGCTGGACCGCAAGGCGGCGCGGGCGCGCTCGATCGAGCTGTTGACCCAACTGCGCATTCCGCAGGCCGACACCATCTGTTCTGCCTATCCGCACCAGTTGTCGGGCGGCATGAAGCAACGCATCGTCATTGCGATGGCATTGGCGGGCGATCCCGACCTGATCGTCGCGGATGAGCCGACGACGGCGCTGGATGTCACGGTTCAGGCGCAGATTATCCATTTGCTGACCCGTCTGGTGCGCGAACGCGGTCTGGCGCTGGTGCTGATCACGCACGACATGGGCGTTGTGGCACAGGCCTGTGACAAGGTGGCGGTGCTGTATGCGGGCCGGCTGGCCGAGCAAAAGCCGGTGCATGCGCTGTTTGCCAGCCCACAGCATCCCTATTCAGCCGCCCTGATCTACTGCATCCCCCGCGAGGGCATGGCACCCGGATCGTTGACGGGCATTCCCGGCAACGTGGCATCGGCCACGGCCTATCCTTCGGGCTGCCGGTTTCACCCCCGCTGCCCGCGCGCGGGTGCAGGGTGCGACACCAAGGTTCCTGTTCAGCGCGGCCTGTCCGACGCGGGCACGGTCGCCTGCCATTACCCCCTGAACGGAGCGCCGGATGTCTGAACCTCTTGTCAAGATCCAGTCCCTGTCCAAGCGGTTCGACACCCCCGGCGGTTTCCTGAAGAAACGGCGCAGCATGTTGGCGGTGCGCGATGTGTCGCTGTCGATTGCGCGTGGCGACATCGTCGGCGTGGTCGGTGAAAGCGGGTGTGGCAAGTCCACGCTGGCCCGTCTGGTGTTGCGGCTGATCGAGCCGACCGAAGGTTCTGTCTGCTTTGAAGGCGCCGACCTGACGCAGCTAAGCCGGGCCGAGTTGCGCAAGATGCGTCAGCGTATGGCGATGGTGTTCCAAGACCCTTATTCCTCGCTTGATCCGCGGTATCGGGTGGCAGATGCGCTGGCGGAACCTTTTGTGGTGCAAGGCCAGCGGGTGCCGCACGGTCGCATTGCCGAGCTTTTGGAAAAAGTCGGCCTGCCCGGATCAATGGCACAAAGCTATCCCCACCAGTTGTCCGGCGGGCAACGCCAGCGGGTCGGCATTGCACGCGCCTTGGCGTTGAACCCGGATTTCATCGTGCTGGACGAGCCTACGGCGTCGCTGGACGTGTCCATTCAGGCGCAGATCGTGTCGTTGATCCAGCAACTGCAGCGCGACCTGGACCTGACTTACCTGTTCATCAGCCACGACCTTGGGCTGGTCCGCTATTTCTGCAATCGCATCGTGGTGATGTATCTGGGCGCAGTGGTCGAGGAATTGCCCGATCCCAACGCCGCCCCACGCCATCCTTACACCCGCGCGCTGATGGCCAGCACCTTTGCCCCCGATCCAAACACCCGTCAGGAGGCCACCGAGCTGACCGGCGAGATCCCCAGCGGTTTCGACCTGCCGCGCGGCTGCGCTTTTGCCGGGCGCTGTCCCAATGTCACGGCGAAATGCCGCGAGACGGTTCCCGTGCTGAGCCGCGGACCGCACCCCGTCGCCTGTTTTCACCCAATCCAAGGATAACCCATGACGCACCATGTCCTCACTGCTGAATTTCTTCATGAAAGCAACACGTTCAAAAAGGGCCTGACCGAGCTGCATAACTTTGAGGTTGATGCGCTGATGGAAGGTGACGAGGCGTTGGCGCGTCTGTCCGACGGCAACACCGGCCTGTCCGGGTTTACCGATGTGGCCGACGAAGCGGGTTGGGACCTGACCCATGTGATTTCCGCCTATGCCGTGCCGGGATCCAAGGTGTCGCGGCACGCATTCGAACATGTGGCAGGCAAGATTTGCGCCGCTGTCGAACAGCACAAGGACACATTGGACGGCATCCTGCTGGCCATGCACGGGGCCATGGTCACCGAATTTTGCGAGGACGGCGAGGGCGAATTGTTGCAACGTCTGCGCGACATCGTGGGGCCGGACATGCCCATCGCCACAACGCTGGACCTGCATTGCAACGTGACCCCGCAGATGGCGGCGCTGGCCAATATCATCGTGTCTTACAAAACCTACCCCCACATCGACCTGCGTGAACGCGGCCAACAGGCGGGCCGTATTCTCGAGGCCGCGATGGCGGGCAAAAGTCATCCGAAAACCTGTCGCGTGGCCTGTCCGATGCTGGACGATCCCAACGGCGGGCGCACCGATGTCGGCCCGATCGTCCCGCTTTATGCGCGCGCGTTAGAGCACGAGGCCGAAGCGGGCATTCACTGCGTGTCGATCAACGCGGGCTTTAGCGATGCGGATATTCACGACATGGGCCCCACGGTTCTGGTGACCTATGATGCCAATACCGATGGCGCCGAGGCACGTGCCCACACCATTTCGCAACAGATCGCGGCGGAGATCTGGGAGGCCCGCAACAGCGTCGCCAACGATTTTCTAAGCGTCGAAGACGCTTGTGCGGTCGCCACATCCTTTGACACCGCCAAGGGGCCGCTGGTGATCGCGGATTATGCCGACAACCCCGGATCGGGTGCCTATGGCGATGCGACCAATCTGCTGGCTGCCATGCTGGACGCGGGGCTGGAAAACGCGACCTTTGCCCCGATGATCGACCCCGACGCCGCCGCCGTGTTGTGTGCGGGCGCTGTCGGCGACACGGTGACGCTGGACCTTGGCGGCAAGAACGATCCGGCCTTTGGCGGCGGGCCATTGGCGCTGACGGGAACGATCATGCACATTTCGGACGGCTGGCTGACCGGCGACGGGCCAATGATGGGCGGATTGCGCCGCAGCTTTGGTCCCACGGCGGTTCTGCGGGTCGACGGCATCGACATTCTGGTGACGACGGAGCGCGACCAGATGCTGGACCTGCAACAGTTCAAGACATTCGGCATCCAGCCCGAGCAGAAATCAGTCGTCGCGGTGAAGTCCATGCAGCACTTTCGCGCCGCGTTCGAGCCGATCGCGGGCAAGGTGATTGTGTGCGACAGCGGCGCGCTGTCCACGCCGCAAATGAGCCGACGCCCCTACGTCAACGTGCGCCGCCCCATTTGGCCGCTGGATGAAAACGCCGAAATGTAGCATCACCTTGGGCGACAGGATCGGTAACGCCACAGGAGGCATGTTTGAAAATCGCGTGTATGCAAGTCGCGCCCGCGGCACCGGATATGGTGCACAGTCTCGCGCGGTTGAACGACACGGCCGCGCAGGCCAAAGCCGCCGGTTGCGATCTGTTGGTCACGCCAGAGATGTACCTGTCCGGCTATAACATCGGGGCTGCGCGGGTTCTGGAACTGGCGCAGACCGCCGATGGCCCTGCGTCGGCGCAGGTGGCCGACATCGCGCGGCGTCACGGGCTGGCGATCCTCTATGGCTACCCGCAGGCTGACCCGCAAGGCGGTGCCCCTTTCAACGCCGTGCAACTGATCGACGCGGCGGGGGCGCGCATCGCGCACTACCGCAAGACCCATCTTTACGGCGATGTGGACCGCGCGCAGTTTCAAGCGGGGCATACCCGCGCGCCGGTGGTGTCGTGGAACGGCTGGCGGATCGCACTGGCAATTTGTTACGACATCGAGTTTCCCGAATTGACCCGCGCCTATGCGCGAGACGGGGCCGATCTGGTGCTGACCCCCACCGCCAACATGATCCCATATGAGAGTGTTGCCACGCGGCTGGTCCCCGCACGGGCCGAGGAAAACGGGCTGTTTGTGGTCTATGCCAACTATTGCGGCAGCGAAGGTGATTTCGACTATTGCGGCCTGTCCTGCGTCTGTGCGCCCGATGGCCGCGATATTGCGCGGGCGGGTCGGGGCCCGGGGCTGATCGTGGCCGATCTTGACCGGGCCGAGATTGCGCGCACCCGCCAAACTGTGCGCTATCTGCACGACCGCCGCCCCGAGATTTACACCGAAACTGGAACGAACCGCGATGACATCTGACCCCAGACCCCAACCCTATGTCACCGCCTTTGGCCCCGACTTTACCTTTGCCTTTGACGACTGGATCACCAATCCCGCAGGCTTGGGCGCGGTGCCCGCTGAAAGCCACGGGCGCACGGTGGGGATTATCGGCGCGGGCATTTCGGGGGTTATTTGCGCCTATGAGCTGATGAAGCTGGGTCTGCGCCCCGTCGTCTTTGAATCCGGCCAATTCGGCGGACGGCTGCGCAGCCAAAGCTTTGAGGGCACCACCAACGCAATCGCCGAACTGGGCGGTATGCGCTTCCCGCTCTCGTCCACCGCCTTTTATCACTATGTCGATATGCTGGGGATCGAGACGCGCCCCTTTCCGAACCCGCTGACCAAGGCCGCAGGATCAACCGTCATCGACCTGGCGGGCGAGACGCTTTATGCCGAAACCATCGACGATCTGCCGCCGTTGTTCCGCGAGGTCGGGGCCGCCTATCAGCAGGCGCTGGAGGATCACGCCCAGTTCGGCGCCTTGCAAGCGGCGATCAAGGCCCGCGATGCGGCGTTGGTCAAGGAACTGTGGAACCCAATTGCACGGGCCTGGGACGACCGCAGTTTTTACGACTTTATCGCCTCGTCCGACGCGTTCAAAAAACTGTCGTTCCGGCACCGCGAGGTCTTTGGCCAGGTCGGTTTCGGCACCGGTGGGTGGGACAGTGATTTCCCCAATTCGATGCTGGAAATCCTGCGGGTGAACTTGCTGGGGCTGGATGACGATCAACACTATATGGTTGGCGGCGTCGAACAGGTGCCGCGCGGCCTGTGGACCCGCAGCCCCGACAAGATGGTACACTGGCCCGAAGGGATGACGCTGGAAAAATTGCACGGCGGATCGACCCGCCCCGGCGTGGTGAAAGTGCGCAAGCAGGGCGACGATGGCCCGTTCGAAGTGACCGACCGCTGGGGCCGTGTCGAGACATTCGACGCGCTGATCAGCACCTGTCAAAGCTGGCTGATGACCACGTCGATGGATTTCGAGGAACGTCTGCTGGCGCAAGACATGTGGATGGCGCTGGACCGCACCCGTTACATGCAGTCGTCGAAAACCTTTGTGATGGTCGACCGCCCGTTCTGGCGCGACCGCGACCCGGACACGGGCCGCGAGGTGATGAGCGTGACCCTGACCGACCGTATGACCCGTGGCACCTATCTTTTCGAAGATGGCCCCGACGCGCCTGCGGTGATGTGCCTGACCTATTCGTGGATGTCGGACGCGCTGAAGATGGAACCGTTGCCGGTTGAAAAGCGGGTCGATCTGGCCTTGGACGCGCTGCGCAAGATTTATCCCAAGGTGGACATCACCCAGCATATCATCGGCAACCCGATCACGGTCAGCTGGGAAAGCGACGAGAATTTTCTGGGCGCGTTCAAGGGCGCGCTGCCGGGGCATTACCGGTATAACTACCGGATGTACGGGCATTTCGAACAATCGCAGATGCCGCCCGAGCAACGCGGGCTGTTTCTGGCGGGTGACGGCATAAGCTGGACGCCCGCGTGGGTCGAAGGGGCCGTGCAAACCGCGCTGAACGCGGTGTGGGGCGTGATGACCCACCTGGGCGGGCACACGCACGCCACAAACCCCGGCCCCGGTGACGCCTACGCGGAACACGGACCTGTTGATCTGGGCGAATAAGGTTGCAGGGGCTTCTGACGTCGGGCGGCTCAGACCCGTTCAGAGATTAGGTGCCAGGGGCCGCGTCGCGAATGAAACCCCTGACACTGGTCCGGGTTTCTGCGACTTGCCGCTTCAAGCCCCACCATCTTCCGCATCGCGGACGTGAATACCCTGTGGTTTTTTCAACAGTCTTGGACCTGTTGTTTCACGGCATGTTGGGCCGTTCGCCGGACGGATCCGAATCCGCAACGAATCGGATAACTTTCCGGCTTTATTGGCCAAAATGAACCAAACACCCATTTCAGACACAATTGGTTCCTGTTCAGGAACGCCTCCGACGTCGACCTGCGTTCAATTGAGGCAATAATTAGGCGCCACCATTTGGGGTGCATTTGTTTCCGGAATGGAAACGAATTTGCCAGAGATTGACCGATCTGCTGTGCGATGGGGCATTAAAACACAGGGTTTGGGGGGGGAAGGCGGAAACAGTGACGTCAAAACGCCGCGCAACTTCAGGCTGAACTAGGGCCCAAGTTCGGCAGCTTTGCCGCAATGTTGCGAATTTATGGACATTTTTTGCTTTGTTCGACCCATTGGCAATTGTATGACTGAACCTGCCCAACTGGGGGGCGATGTCTGTAGGTCACGGGGGCGACCGCGCTGAGACACATCAATTTTGATGTGGAGATGTGCGTGCGCTGGGTTGCTGCCGCAACACCGTATACGCAATGTGGTCAAGGTCTTTCCTTGGCGACTGAACCTGTGTGTCAGGTCATCTTCCCATCATTTGTGTGTTTCTGCGCGGGTCGCCCGGCCGCCGCAGGATCGCTCTTTAAAGGGTTCGAGATTGGTTTGTCCGCGGTGGTGCGGCATCGGCGTGCGCCACGCCTTTAGAGGAAATACACAGATGACACATTATTATGATCCCAAGACCCCCGTGGAACCCGAGAAAACAACACGCGACGGCGTGGTGGATGGCGACAACAATGCCAACGTGATCAACGCGGCCTACACCGGCGATCCGGAAGGCGACAAAATTGACAACAATGATGCAATCATCGGCTCGGACACTGGTGATCAGGACATCGTGGATGCGCGCGGCGGCAATGACGTGGTCCATGCGGGCGCTGACGACGACGAAGTTTATGCAGGCGCGGGCGACGACACTGTATACGGCGGCACCGGCGACGATCTGATTTACGGTGACAGCGGCTATACCGGCGGCACCATCGGCAAGACCACCGGCGACGAAAACATGTTCCGCTGGAGCGAGCTGCCCGATCCGGACGGATCATGGTATGGTAAGGTCGACGACGGCGACGACCTGGAAAACATGACGCTGAGCCAACAGGTTGGTGGCGTTAAGGTGACCGTGAGCACTCCGCCGCGTCCCTCGCATCACTCAAATGGCCTTGAAACCGAATTCGACAACGAAGCGATTTATGTTGGTGGTCTCAAGGACAGCATCAACACGCGCTCCAGCCTTGAATCCGAAGCGGACAACGGCGAAAGCGGCACCTACAATATCGGCTTCGATAAAGCTGTTGATCAGGTACGCTTTAACATCACCGACATCGACGCTGACGTGGGCTTTGTCCGCGTGCTGGCCTATGGCCCCGATGGATCGCTGATCCCGGTTGATTTTCAGGCCGGTTCCGGTTTGTCCGTGGGGGGCAACAACACCATCACCGCCAATGACGACTATCATGATGCACGTACCGATGCAGACGCGTCGGTGACCGTGACTGTAACCGGCCCCGTCAGCCGGATCGAAGTGATCCACGCAGGCGACGGCCACGGTCAGTCTAACATCTACGTTTCCGACATCGGCATCGTTGAAACATTCGAGACCATCGAAGGCGTCGACGGCGAAGCGACAGCGGCGCAGGGTGCCGGCGCTGACTTCCTGAACGGTGACGCAGGCAACGACACGATCTATGGTCAGGGTGGCGACGACACCATCAACGGCGGCGCGGACAACGACCTGTTGGTGGGTGGTTCGGGCGACGACAGCATCGACGGCGGTTCGGGCGACGACGTAATCTACGGCGACAATGCCGGCGAAACGCCCGCGACATCGACCGAAACCGTGCGCGAAAGCTTTGAGTGGGATCAGGCAGGCGTGGCCAACGGCCAAGATCTGGACGGCTTCACGCAGAACACCGGCAACGTCAATGTAACGTTCAAAGTGCTGCAAGAAACCGGCGCGGCGGATACCGAATTTTCAACCGACCAGCAAAAAGTCCACTCGATCGAGGATGACGGCAAAGGCGTTGACGCTTTCAGCTCGCTGGACAGCGAAACCAAAGGCAAGGGCAACCAGGCCGACTATGAGCTGTCGTTCAGCGATGCGGTCGAAAACGTGTCCTTCCGCGTCAACGACATTGACGGCGACGGCGTGGTGCGCATCACAGCCTTTGACGCCGACGGCAAAGAGATCAACGTCGACATGACCGGCGGTGGCAAGCTGACGCTGATCGACAGCGACGGCAAGTTTGGCGTCGACACGGCGGACAGCAATGGCGGCTACGAGGAAGACACCTCGGGCAACTATTCGATCCTGGTCGACATTCCCGGCCCCGTAAGCCGCATCGTGATCGAACACGATCAGAATGGCTCGAACAACTCGGGCATCAACGTCACGGACGTATACTTTGACGCGACGGTTGGTGTGCCTGCCGGTGAAGACGGCAACGACGTGCTGAACGGCGGCGACGGCGACGACATGATCTTTGGCGAAGGCGGCAACGACACGCTGACCGGCGGCGAAGGTGACGACACACTGTCCGGCGGCGACGATGCCGACGTGATCTTTGGTGGCGCAGGTGATGTGGTCGACGGCGGGGCAGGTGGCTTCAACGCTGATCCGGCGCTGAACACCGACAACGACACACTGGACCTGACAGGCCAAGGATCGTTCTACATCACTGACAAAGTGGTGGACAGCAACGGCAACGGTTTCGACGGCACGATCGTCTTTGTGGACGGCGACGGCAAACCCACTGGCGACACGCTGGCCTTCACCGAGATTGAAAACATCATCGGCGACGAAGTGAACCGCGGCCCCGATGCCGTGGACGACACCGCGACCACGGATGAGGACACAGCTGTCACCATCGACGTTCTGGCCAACGACACCGATCCCGATGGCGACACGCTGACGATCAAATCGGCGACTGTGCCGGCCGATCAAGGCTCGGTCGAAATCGTGGACAACAAAGTGGTGTTCACACCCGCCGACAACTTCAACGGCGACGCGACCATCTCTTACGTGGTTCAGGACGGCAACGGCGGTGAAGACACCGGCGAGGCGGTCGTGACCGTGACTCCCGTCAACGACGATCCGGTTGCCGTGGATGACACCGCGACAACAGACGAGAACACGCAAGTTACCGTCGACGTGTTGGCCAACGACACGGACGTGGACGGCGACACGCTGACCATCAAGTCGGCGACCGTTCCGGCCGACCAAGGCTCTGTCGAAATCGTTGACAACAAGGTTGTGTTCACGCCGGCCACCGACTTTGTCGGTGACGCGACCATCACTTACGTGGTTCAGGACGGCAACGGCGGCGAAGACACCGGCGAAGCGGTTGTGACTGTGAACAACGTCAACGACGCGCCCGATGCAGTGGATGACGTGGCCGCGACCTTCAATCAGGATTCGGTTCTGATCGACGCACTGGCCAACGACACCGACCCCGATGGCGACAAGCTGACCATCACCAACGTGGCGGTGCCTGCGGCTTTGGGTGTTGCTGTCATTCAGGACAACAAGGTCCTGTTCACACCTGCCGCCAATTACGAAGGCATCGTGAACATCAGCTACACCATCCAGGATCCCACCGGGGCGATGGACACGGCCAACATCCAAGTGACGGTCAACGACGGTATCGTCAGCGGCACAGACGGCAATGATCTGATCAACGCAGGCTACACCGGCGATGTCGGTGGCGATATGGTCGATGCGGGCGATAACGAGTTCTCGGACGATCCGACAAAAGCCGATGCTGACATCATCGAGGCTGGCGACGGCAACGACACCGTGTTTGCCGGCAACGGCGACGATCTGGTCAATGGCGGCGAAGGCAATGACAGCCTGAACGGCGGCATGGGCGATGACACGCTGAACGGCGAGGGCGGCAACGACACCATCAACGGCGGTGCCGGTGACGATCTGATCAACGGCGGCGACGGTGACGATGTCATCAAAGGTGGCGACGGGTCCGACACCATCTATGGCGGTGAAGGCAACGACGTGATCACCTCGAGCGATCCCGACAACGATTTCAAGATCGACAAGGGCTATCCGGGCCTGTTCACCGGCGAAGAAGGTACGCCTGCTGCTGAAAACGAGCGTGACTTTGTGGACGGTGGCGCCGGCGACGACACCATCAGCACCGGCGACGACCGCGACACCGTCTTTGGTGGCACCGGCAGCGATGTGATCGACGCAGGCATCGACGACGATGAAGTGTATGGTGACGACGGCGACGACCGGATTGTCGGCGGCGAAGGCAGCGACATCATCTACGGCGGCATCGGCAACGACACGATCTACGCCGGCAACGACCCGCTGAAGGTCCCGGATTCGACCAACATCGAAGACGACGGATCGAACCCGTTCGGTGCCGACAAACGTCAGGACAACGGCCGTGACACCGTTTATGGCGGCGAAGGCAACGACGTGATCTACGGCGCGGACGACGATGACCTGCTGTACGGCGACGAAGGCGACGATTACATCGACGGCGAGATCGACGACGACACCATCTTTGGCGGTGTCGGCAATGACACGCTTCTGGGCGGTCAGGGCAACGACGAGATCGACGGCGGCGAAGGCGATGACTATATCAACGCAGGCCGCAACTCTGACACCGTCTATGGCGGCACGGGCAACGACACGATCCTTGGCGAAAACGGCGCTGACAAGTTGTACGGCGGCGACGGCGACGACTGGATCGACGGCGGCACCGGTGACGACACGCTGGACGGCGGCGACGGCGATGACATGATCATCGGTGCAACCGGCGACGACGTGATGACCGGTGGCGCAGGCAACGACACCATCGACGGCGGCAACGGCGGCGACGACAGTATGTCTGGTGGCGACGGTCGCGACACCTTCCTGAACGCCAATGCCGGTGACACCATCGACGGCGGCACAGGCGGCGATGATTTCGACACGCTGGATCTGACCGGTGCGGGCAAATACGAGTATGTTTCGCGCACAGTCGATGCAGATGGCGATTCAACCTCGGGCACCATCCGGTTCCTGAACGCCGATGGCACCAGCAAGGGCACGCTTGATTTCTACGAGATTGAATCGATCATCCCCTGCTTCACCCCCGGCACCCTGATCGCCACGCCCAAAGGCGAGCGTCGCGTCGAGGACCTGCAAGTCGGCGACCGGGTCATCACCCGCGACAACGGCATTCAGGAAATCCGCTGGGTGGGTCAAAAGTCGATGTCCGGCGCCGAATTCGAGCGTGCGGCACACCTCAAGCCTGTCCTGATCCAGAAGGGCGCGCTGGGGGGCGGTCTGCCCGAGCGTGACATGATGGTATCGCCCAACCACCGCGTTCTGGTGGCCAACGACAAGACCGCGCTTTACTTTGAAGAGCGTGAGGTTCTGGTCGCGGCCAAGCACCTGACCGGTCTGGAAGGGGTCGATATTGTTGACGTCAGCGAAACGACCTACATCCACGTGATGTTCGACCAGCACGAAGTGATCCTGTCAGACGGGGCCTGGACCGAAAGCTTCCAGCCTGGCGATATGACACTGGCCGGTATCGGCAACGCACAGCGCAACGAACTTTTCGAGCTCTTCCCAGAGCTGAAAACGCGCGAAGGCGTTGACGCATACACCTCGGCACGCCGGTCCCTGAAAAAGCACGAGGCGGTCCTTTTGACCAAATAAGCGCGCCTCGCGCTCAACCTACATATGCAGTGAGTGAGTCGCCGGTGTGGCCCCAGGTCACACCGGACGAGGAAAACGACGCAGGGGGCTGTGTCGTTTTTCGCGTGGAATATCATCAATTTGCCAAAACTGTTTCTGTTTGGGAAAATGTGCCGCATTTGGATGTGGCAACTAAGGCAATATTGTGTGATCGCGGGCCTGTTTTTGCACTATCCCCATATACTTCCTAAAATTGTTTGCTAATACATCTTTAAGACGAGCGTGGGGGCGTGATGTCTGATGGTTCAAATTGGGAAACCGCTGCTATGACCGTGATTAATGGTACAGGTAACAACGACACCCTTCAGGGTGGCGCAGGAGACGATTCAATTTCCGGCTTCAACGGTCAGGACCGGATCTCGGGCGAGGGCGGCAACGACTACATCTCGGGCGGTGACGGCAACGACACGCTTTTTGGTGACGCAGGCACAGGCACAGCCCCCGGCAAGGATGCTTCGGCATTGTCCTTGCGCAGTGAAAACGTCGTGTCCCAGACCTATTATGGAAACAATGCGGGCGCGGGCGACTCGGCCATTTACAGCAACGTTGCAACGCTGGCGGATGGCACGCCGATTTCAGGACGCTTGGTTCTGGTGTCGAAATCCGACAGCAAACTGTCGGTCGATCTGACCGGTGGCCGTGGTTCTGAAATTCTGCTGAACAATCAGTATGTCAGCTCGGGCAAGGGCGACACCGCCACATTCCGGTTCGAATTTTTCAACCCCGCAACAGGTCAGCCTGTCGCGCTGAACTCGGTCGCGACGTTCAACGACCTTGATAAAAACGGCACCGGCGACCAAGAAGCGGTGACGCTGCAAGCCTCCAGTTTCTCGGCCTTTGGTGTGGCGTCGAACTCGGTCCTGAACGTTCAGACCACATCGACGACGGTCAAGGCGATCGGCAGCGGTAACAACGACCCCGAAGATCAAGAAGCATGGTTCAGCGCGCAGTTCGAAAACCGCACGTTTATTGAATTTACGCTGGAATCGCGCAGCACGCAGTCGGGCTTTACCTTCTCGGGTGACCTGATCGACGATGCGGTTGTAACCCCCATCGTGGCAGGCAACGACACCATCGACGGTGGCGCAGGCGACGACGTTATCTTTGGCCAGGGCGGCAATGACGTGCTGAATGGCGGCGATGGCAACGACTATATCGAGGGCGGCGAAGGCAATGACCTGCTGGATGGCGGGCACAGCCAGGACACGCTGATTGGCGGCGCCGGCAACGACACGATGTCGGGCGGTGACGGCAACGATTATCTTGACGGCGGCGAAGGCAACGACCTGATGGATGGCGGTACAGGTCAGGACACGCTGATCGGCGGCGCTGGCAACGACACATTATCGGGCGGTGACGGTGATGACAGCCTTGACGGTGGCGAAGGCGATGACCTGCTGACTGGCGGTCAGGGTCAGGACAAATTGATCGGTGGCGCGGGCAACGACACGCTGATCGGCGGCACAGGCGACGACACGATGACCGGCGGCGATGGTCAGGACCTGTTCGTGATGGGCAAGAACCATGACACGGCCAACGGCGGCTTTGGCAGTGACCGGTTTACCTTTGACGGTATCGATGGCGGCACGATTGTGGGCGGCGAAGATCCGGATGGCAAAGACATCGACGTGATCGACCTGACAGGCACGCGCGCCAAGGTCTATTCCGACGGTCCCGGCACTGAATCGGGCCGTATCGAGTTTTTCGACGAACATGGCAACATTTCGGGCCGCACCAACTATTCCGAGATCGAACAGATCATCATGTGCTTTACCCCCGGCACCATGATCGCCACCGACAAGGGCGAAGTGGCTGTCGAGTCACTGAAACCCGGTATGCGTGTGTTCACCCGTGACAACGGCCTGCAAAAACTGCGTTGGGCCGGTCGCCGCGATCTGACCCGCGCCGAGCTGGCCGCGCGCCCCGAGTTCAACCCTGTGTTGATCCGTCAGGGTGCTTTGGGCCGTGGTCTGCCGGATCGCGACATGCTGGTCAGCCCGAGCCACCGGATGCTGATTACATCGGATCTGGCCGCTGTCATGTTCGACGACCGCGAAGTTCTGGTCGCAGCCAAGCATCTGACCATGATGGATGGGGTGGACATCGTTCAGGCGGACAGCGTCAGCTATATCCACCTGATGTTCGACCATCACGAGGTTATCCTGGGCGACGGCACATGGACCGAAAGCTTCCAGCCCGGCGATATGTCGCTGCGCGGGATCGGATCAGAGCAACGCCAGGAAATCCTGTCGCTGTTCCCCGAGCTTGAGACGGTACAGGGGCTGGAAGATTACACATCGGCCCGCCGGTCGCTGCGGTCCTTCGAGGCGCGGTCGCTGCTGGGTTAATCCCGCGCGGCGCGCCAGTTGGCCCAATCTTCGGGCGTGTCCAGATCATTGCGCGCGCGGTTGCCTGTCAGGGCAATCCGCGCGACGCGCTCACCAACGCTTTGCACAATCGACTGGCCGCCGTTGTCGCCTGTCAGGTTTGCAAACTGTGCAAACAACGACTTTGCAAACACGATGGGGTGGCCTGCACGCCCGTCCGCTGTCGTCCCGCGCCAAATCAAGTTTTCTGATTTAATATCAACAGACTGCAAGACTGTCTTCAAGTCGTCCGCGGTTAAATCCGGCAGATCCCCCAGCAGCAGCAACGCCGCATTAGCCTGTGCCGGCAAGGCGGCAAAGCTTGTGCGCAACGACGCGCCCATGCCTTCGGCGGCATCGGCCACAGGCACCGGCGTCACATCCAGCCCGCTGATCGCGGTATAGCGGTCGTGTGGCGCGGGCGGCAGCGCCACCAAGACCTGCGCACAGACCTGCCGTGCGATCCGGCATTGCCGCCGGATCAGCGGTTCGCCGTCCACATCCTGCAACAGCTTGTCTGCGCCACGCATACGCGACGATTGCCCTGCGGCAAGAACGATGGCGGGGATGATGTTGTGATGATCCATGCGCCCACCATAGTCAGCCGCGCATTCGTGCGCCATCGGCATCAAAGGGGGGCGTCAACGTCACGGTGGCGGAGCGCATCTGGCCCAGTATTTCGATGTGTACCTTCAACCCGTCCGAAACCGCTTGGGTCGGCAGGAACCCTTGGGCGATCGACCTGCCGCTGTGATGCGCATAGCCACCCGATGTGCAGAAACCCACAACCTCGCCGTCCAGCCAGATCGGCTCATAGCCCTGCACATCCGCGTCGTCAGCATCGACGGCAAAGGCGACCAGCCTGCGCGATGCCCCCTTGCTGCGCTCGGCCTCGGCGGCGGCGCGGCCAATAAAATCGGTGTTTTTCTTAAAGCTGATAAACCGGTCCAACCCGGTTTCGGCGGCAGTATAGTCAGGCGAAAACTCGGCCATCCAGCTTCCGAAATGTTTGTCCAACCGCAGCGACATCATCGCGCGCATCCCAAAGGGAACCATCCCATGCGCCTGACCTGCGGTCCACAGTGTCCACCACAGCGCGCGCTGGCCCATCGGGTCGCAGTAGATTTCATATCCCAGATCGCCGGTGTAACTGACCCGCTGCACGATGCAGTCGGTCATGCCTACGACCATCCGGCGCACGTCCAGAAAGGCCATTTCCGAGATGTCGTTCAAAGTGCAGGCGGCCAGGACATCACGGGCTTTTGGCCCTGCGATCTGGAACCCCGTGCGGGTGTCGCTGATGTTCTCGATATGAACATCGTCTTCCAAGTGATTGGTGAACCACCGAAAGTGAAAGTTCTGACTGCCATAGGACGCAGTCAGTTGAAACTCTTCCTCTCCCAGACAGGACATGGTGAAATCACCGATCAGCTTGCCCTTGTCCGACAGCATCGGGGTCAGCGACAACCGCCCCGGTTGAGGCACGCGGCCTGCCATGATGCGGTCCAGCCATGCCCGCGCACGCGGGCCGGTGACACGGTATTTGCCAAAATTGTGCAGCTCGTTGATGCCCACAGCCCCGCGCACGCCGCGCACCTCGCGGGCGATGGCGTCGAAGGCATCCGAGCGGCGGAAGGACGGTGTTTCAAACGCAGGCTCGCCGTCCTGCGCGTAGTAGTTGACCACCTCTAACCCGTATTGCTGACCCCAGACCGCGCCCATGTCGGAAAAGATATCATACATCGGCGTGGTGCGGTTGGGACGCGCGGCAGGCAGTTCCTCGTTCGGGTAGCTGACGGAGAACCGTTTTTGATAGTTTTCGATGACCTTGGGCAGCGTGTATCCCGGGCTGATCCAGTCGCCAAAGCGGGCCACGTCCATCGCCATCACATCGCGTTCCGGTTCGCCCTCGATCATCCATTGCGCCAGCGTCAACCCGACGCCGCCGCCCTGGGAAAAGCCCGCCATGACCCCGCAGGCCGACCAGTAGTTGCGCACGCCGGGCACGGGGCCGACCAGCGGGTTGCCGTCGGGGGCAAAGGTGAACGGCCCGTGGATCACCGATTTGACGCCTGCGGTCTCCAGCGCCGGAAAGCGTTTGTACGCAAATTCAATGCTGTCCCTGATCTTGTCGAAATCGTCGGGCAACAGTTCATGGCCAAAGGTCCAGGGCGTGCCGTTGACGGCCCAAGGCCGACAGGGTTGTTCGTAAAAACCGATACACAGCCCGCGCCCTTCCTGCCGCAGATAGCTTTCGCCGGCGGGGTCCATCACATGCGGATGCTCAGCACCCGCTTTCACGATATCGACGATCATTGGCACGTCTTCGGTGACGATGTATTGGTGCTCCATCGGGTGCAGGGGGAAATAGATGCCCGCCATCGCGCCAACCTCGCGCGCCCATAGACCGCCGGCATTCACGACATGCTCGGCATGGATCGTGCCCTTGTCGGTGACCACATCCCAGGTGCCATCGGGGCGTTGGTTGGTTTCGACCACCATCGTGTGCGTCTGGATCGTCGCCCCGCCCATCCGCGCCGCCCGCGCGTAAGCGTGGGTGGTGCCGGACGGATCAAGGTGCCCGTCAAGCGGGTCGTATAGCCCACCGATGATGCCGTCGATGTTGGTAACGGGGGCAAGTCTGGCGATCTCGTCCGGCCCGACGATTTCCGTGTCCAACCCCATGAATCGGTGCTTGGCCCGTTCGGCCAGCAGCATGTCGAACCGGTCCTGATTGTCGGCCAGTGTGATGCCGCCCACATGATGCAGGCCGCAGGACATGCCGGTGATCTGTTCCAGTTCCTTGTACAGTCGGATCGTATAGCCTTGAAGCGCGGCCATATTGGTGTCGCCGTTCAGCGTGTGAAACCCGCCCGCCGCGTGCCACGTGCTGCCCGATGTCAGCTCGGACCGCTCCAACAGCATCACGTCGGACCAACCAAGTTTGGTCAGGTGATACAGAACCGAGGCTCCAACGACGCCTCCGCCAATGACCGCGACGCGGGTGGTGGTTTGCATGGGGTCGCCTCCGGTTGGGGTGGTACGCCCCCGATTTTAGGGGGCAAGGGGGCGTGGGCTGGTCCGTTTGCGACGGTTTGCGTCGCTGGGGCGGGCTGCGCGGACAGGCCAGGGCGCTGCCCCGGACCCCCGGAGTTTGCCTGGCAAGATGAAGAAGGTTTATTTCCGCGCTTGGTGTTTGGCCGACATGGGGCGTCGGAAATGATCAATCTTGCGCAGCACAAGGCGGCAGGTTGGGGCAGAAGCACTGAACAAAGGCTAGGCCCCATGCGCACCCATGCCCAAGCTGTCGTGATCGGCGGCGGCGTTATCGGATGTTCGATCCTGTACCATCTGGCAAAGCTGGGCTGGCGCGACGTGGTGTTGCTGGAACGGGACGAGCTGACATCGGGCAGCACCTGGCACGCGGCGGCCAATATTCATGGGCTGCATGACAGCACCAACATCAGCCGCATTCAGCATTACACGATGGGTCTGTACAGGGAACTGGAGCAAGAGACCGGACAGGGCTGCGGTGTCTTTCAGCCGGGATCGCTGTATCTGGCGCAGACGCAGGCGCGCGAACATCAGCTTAGGTTGCAAGCGGCCAAGGCCAAGCTTTACGGCATGAACTTTGTCGAAGTGGACCGGACCGAGGCCGAGCGGCTGCACCCGCTGGTGGATTTCGACGGTATCCGCTGCATCATGTGGGAACCCGAGGGCGGCAATGTGGACCCGTCCGGCGTGACCAATGCCTATGCCGCGGGCGCGCGGGCCATGGGGGCCGAGATTGTGCGCTTCTGTCCTGTCACGGGAACGGAACAGCAGGCTGACGGCACATGGATCGTGCGCACGCAAAAGGGCGATATTGCAACGCCTTGGGTCATCAATGCCGCCGGTTTGTGGGGGCGCGAGGTGGCGGCGATGGCGGGGCTGACGCTGCCGCTGCAACCAACCGAGCATCAGTATTTCGTGACCGAGACCATCCCCGAGATTACCGCATTGGATCGCCGTTTGCCCTCGGTCGCGGACCGGGACGGCGAATATTACCTTCGGCAAGAGGGCAAGGGGCTGCTGGTTGGCGCCTACGAGAAAGACATGCGGTTCTGGGCCGAGGACGGGACACCGCCGGACTTTGGTCACGAACTGTTTGCCGACGATCTGGAACGGATCGAGGACAACATGATGCGGGCCATTGACCGGGTGCCGGTGGTGGGGACGGCAGGGATCAAGCGGGTGATCAACGGGCCGATGATCTGGTCGCCCGATGCCAATGTGTTGTTCGGACCGGTGCCCGAGTTGCGCGGCTATTTCTGCTGCAACGGCATCATCCCCGGCTTTTCGCAGTCGGGCGGCATGGGCCTGTTGGCGGCGCAGTGGATCATCGAGGGCGAGACGCAGTACGATATGTTCGCTTGGGACATGGCGCGGTTCGGGGACTGGGCGGACAAGGCGTTTACCAAGGCGCGGGTGCGCGACCAATATGCCAACCGCTTCAAGATCCACTTTCCCAACGAAGAACGCAGCGCAGGGCGACCTGCGCGCACGCGGCCCGTCTATGATGTGCAAGGTCAGTTGGGCGCGGTGTTCGGGCTGAACGCAGGCTGGGAGCATCCGCTGTGGTTTGCGGATGCACCGGGCGCGCAGGACACTGACGGGTTCACGCGGCAGAACTGGTGGGGCCCTGTGGGCGCTGAATGCCGGATGCTGCGCGACCGTGCGGGCATTATCGACATCTCGAACTTTGCCAAATACCGCTGCAAGGGACCGGGTGCCGAAACTTGGTTGAACGCGGTCTTTGCCAACCGGATGCCTGTGGCGGTGGGGCGGTCGTGCCTGACGCCGCTGATCGGCAAGCGCGGCGGGATCGCGGGTGATTTCACTGTGACGCGCACCGCCGACGATGAATTCTGGGTGATCGGCTCGGGCATGGCGGAACGCTATCACCAGCGCTTTTTCCGCGCGGTGCCACTGCCCGATGGCACGACGTTTGACAGCATGACCGAAGCGATGTGCGGGTTCAACGTGGCCGGTCCCGACAGCCGCGCACTGTTGCAGGGTCTGACCAACGCATCGCTGGACACGGACGATTTTCCATTCATGCGGTCGCAGTGGATCGAACTGGCGGGCGTTCAGGTGTTGGCGCTGCGCGTGTCGTTCACCGGCGATCTGGGGTGGGAACTGCATTGTCGCACGCAGGACCAGGCGCAGGTGTATGCCGCGCTGATCGAGGCAGGCAAAACGTTTGGCGCTGGCCCCGTGGGCAGCCGCGCGTTGATGAGCTTGCGGATTGAAAAGGGCTATGGGTCTTGGGGGCGCGAATACAGCCCCGAATACTGGCCGCAAGAGGTGGCGTTGGACCGGCTGTGCAAGATGGACAAGGTGTTTTTGAACAGCACCGCGCTGGCCACGACACGCGCACAGCCTGCGCGCGAACGCCTTGTGTTGCTGGCGCTGGACGCCGCCGATACCGACGCGTCAAACGCCGATGCGACAGGCGGCGAGCCGATTTTCAAGGACGGGCAGGGCATCGGGCGCGTGACCTCTGGCGCCTATGGCTATTCGGTGGGGATGTCGCTGGCACTGGGATACGTCACCGGGGCAGGGGCCGGTGATGTTGTCGACGTGATGGTGCTGGGCCAGCCGCACCGTGCCACGATCCTGGCCAAGCCACCCTTTGACCCGGAAGGTGCGCGATTGCGTGCGTAAGGGGTCGTGACCATAATCTCTTGAACGCAAGGAGCAAATGTATAGAACCGGGGCCTAAGCATTTTAAGGACCACGAATGCGCGCACAAATTCACCCCAAACAAAGCGAACGGCTGGCACATCTGCGCGAGCTTGGCATTCTGGACACCGATGCAGAAAAGCAGTTTGATGAAGTCGTCGAATTGGCATCGGAAATCTGTGAGGTCCCGATCTCGTTGATCTCATTGGTCGATGACACCCGCCAGTGGTTCAAGGCCCGCGTGGGGCTGGATGCGCCGCAGACCGATCTGGACCGGTCGATTTGCAGCCATGTGATTTTGCAACATGATCTGGTCGAGATTGCCGACACCACGCGCGACGTGCGCACAGCGGACAACCCGTTGGTTGTGGGCGATGAACACATTCGGTTTTATGCCGGCGTGCCGCTTGTTTCGGACGGCGGGTTGCCGATTGGCACGTTGTGCGTGCTGGACACCGAACCGCGTGTTCTGACCGATCTGCAACGCACCACGCTGCGGGTGCTGGGTGGGCAACTGATGCGCCAGGTCGAATTGCGGCTTGCCCTGCATCAGGCCGAGGTTTTGCGCGGCGAGATTGACCACCGCGTCAAGAATTCACTGCAAACGGTGCTATCGGTCGTGCGGATGTACAAGTCACGCGTGGACAATGCCGTGGCAGTCGAGGCCCTGTCCGCGGTCGAGCGGCGCATTGATGCGGTGGCGATGCTGCATCAGGAATTGTACCAGACCAGCCAGTCTGACCGCGTCGCACTGGCCCCCTATCTGGTGCGCGTGGCGTCGCTGCTCGAGGCGTCGGCACCGTCGAACGTGCGTCTG
This sequence comes from Sulfitobacter sp., assembly GCA_034669925.1. Taxonomy (GTDB): domain Bacteria; phylum Pseudomonadota; class Alphaproteobacteria; order Rhodobacterales; family Rhodobacteraceae; genus Pseudosulfitobacter. Next base: position 688,533 of record JAXMOM010000001.1, on the reverse strand, counting down.
GACATGGATATCTGCGCGGTACAGGTCGTGTCGTCAACGGCGGCCAATATCGGCATGATCGTCAGCGAGTTTACCGCGAATGCGATCAAACATGCCTTTCCTGACGGGCGGCGGGGCACGGTGACGATTTCGGCAGAGATGTCCGCCGATGGCGCCACATTGCACGTGCATTGCCGCGATGATGGCATTGGCAACGCCAATCCCGCCGAGGAAAACGAAGTGACCCGTCTGGGCCAGCGTCTGATGCAGGCGGCGGCCTTGCAAATCGGGGCAGAGTTTACGCTTGAGGCGCAGTCAGACGGCTATCATCTCCTCATGAAGATGCCGATGCACGCGGCCTCTAGCGCCGGACAAGCGGCCGAATAGCCAGCGCCGCGATCCGGTTGCCGTCGCGCGCGGTCACTTCAAACCGGAAGCCGTGGAACGAAAACACCTGACCCACCTCGGGGATCATCTGTGCCTCGTGGATCACCAGACCGGCGACGGTGTTCGCCTCGTCATCGGGCAGGGTCCATTCGGTGGCGCGGTTCAGGTCACGGATGGTCATCGACCCGTCGACGACAAACTGCCCGTCCTCGCCGCGTGTCAGCGGGTGGTCGGCGTCGGGGTCAAATTCGTCCGTGATCTCGCCTACGATCTCTTCCAGGATATCCTCAAGCGTGATCAGCCCCTGAAGGCTGCCGTATTCGTCTACGACCAGCGCAAAATGCGTGTTCAGACGCAGGAACTGGCGCATCTGGTCGTCCAGCGTGGTTGTTTCCGGCACAAAATAGGGGTCGGTGGCCACGTCCAGAATGTTAAAGGACTTCAGCGCCTTGGCGTCGCCATCCGGCCCGCCGACGATTTTGTACATCGCGCGCAGCAGGTCCTTGGCATGAACCACGCCAATGATGTTTTCCACGTCATCACGGTACAGCGGCAGGCGGGTGTGGCTGGATTTAAGACATTGCTCAAAGATGGTCTCGGGGTCGTCCTGGGCATTGATCATCTCAATGCCCGAACGGTGCAACATGATCTCTTCGACCATACGGTCGCCCAGATCCAGCGCGCCCAGAATACGGTCGCGGTCTTCTTTCTCGACCACACCTTCGGAATGCCCCAGATGCAGCGCACCCGCGATTTCCTCGCGCACGGCCAAGACGTTGCTGTCAGGATCAATGCGCACGCCGAACAGGAACAAAACACCGCGCACGAAATAGCGCACGGCGGCCACGATGGGCGAAAATACCAGAATGATCAGCGCAATGGGCCGCGACACGGCGGCAGCCGCGCTTTCGGCGTTGGTGATCGCATAGGTTTTCGGCAGCACCTCGGCAAAGATCAGCACCAGCAGCGTCATCACCAGCGTCGCCAGCGCCACGCCGCTTTCCCCGAACACGCGGGTGAACAGCGCCGTGGCCATCGAGGCCGCCAGAATGTTCACAAGGTTGTTGCCCAACAGGACCGACCCGATCAGACGTTCATTGTCTTCGGTGATTTTCAGCGCCCGTTGTGCCCCCCGCGACCCCTTGTCGGCCTGGCTGCGCAGTTTCCCGCGTGAGGCGGCGGTCAGGGCCGTTTCCGAGCCGGAGAAGAAGCCGGAGAGAAACAAAAGAAACAGGATGATCCCGCAGGTGATCCAGAAAGCGCTGTCCAGCGTTGCAGAAGATGGGTCCATTGGTACGTTTATGATCCTTGAGGGTTCATAGGGTTATGGGGGCGATGGGCCGCGCATTCAAGGGAAGGCGGGCAGATGTTTGCAGCACAACCGGGGCAACGGGGCAGTTATTGGTCGTCCTTGGGGGGCTTGCCCGTCGCTTTGTGCACCCCGTCGCCTGCCAGCGGGTGATGGTCCAACACCAGTTCGGTCAGACGCGCGTCCAGCACATGCGTGTAAATCTCGGTCGTGGCCACATCGGCGTGGCCCAGCAGCGCCTGAATGGACCGCAGATCGGCCCCGCCCGCCAGCAGGTGCGTGGCAAAGGCGTGGCGCAGGGTGTGCGGTGTGACCTTGTCAGGGTTCACGCCGCCCGCCACGGCAAATTCCTTGATCATCAGGTAGAACCGGTGACGTGTCAGGTGCCCCGCTGCCCCACGTGACGGGAACAAAAACCGCGATGCGGGCTTGCCCTTGGCGCGGGCAACATCCTCGGCGGCGTCGCGTGTTTTCAACCAATCGGCCAGCGCCGCCCGGGCGGGGGGCGACAGCGGCACGATGCGTTCCTTGCCACCCTTGCCCAGGATCAGCAGCATCCGCGGATCGCCCCGCGCCGCACTGACCGGCAGGCCCACCAGTTCGGTGACCCGCATTCCGGTCGCGTACAGCAGTTCCATCAGGCAGGTATTGCGCGCCGCATCCGCGTCATTGCGCCCCGAGGCGCGGGCCGCTTCCAGCAGGCGGTCCACCTCGGCGATGTCCAGCGTTTTGGGCAGGCGTTTGTCCTGTCCCGGTCCCGAAATCTGGATCGCGGGGTTTTCAGCGCGCCAGCCTTCCTCGAAGGCAAAGCGGTACATTTGCTTGATTGACGACAGCCGCCGCGCGCGGGTGGATTTGGCCAGTCCCTGATCGTCGCAAAACACCAGATAGGTTTCGATGTCGGCCTGTTTCACGGTGTCAAAGCTGCGGCCCTGACGGGTGGCCCAGGTGGCAAAATCCTTCAGATCGCGCCCGTAGGCCAACAGCGTATTCTGCGCGGCCCCCAGTTCAGCGGCCTGTGCTTCGATGAATGTGGAAATCCAGCGGTCTGTGTCGGCGCTCATGGCGCGGGCCTTAGCATGATTTCCAGCGCGGTGCGGCGCGCGTTGTCTTCCAGTCCCAGCGCCCGCAGGGTGGCCAGGCCCTGACGCAGGTTGTCGGGGTCTCCCTTGGCGCCTTCGTTCACCAGATCCAGCGCGCTCAGCAATGCCAGCCCCAGCTTGCCGGTGCGGGCCAGACCGATCAGCGTGGCATCCGGCGTCGCCACGGAAAAAGCATCGACCAGCGCCTTTTCCATCGGCCCGTTGGGTTGCGCACCCGTGGTGTCGCCCTGCGCCAGCGCCACCAGCAGCGGCGCACGCGCGGCAGCGGTGGGATAGCGGGTGGCGGCCTGTTCATATGCGGGCGACAGCAGCATCGTCTCGAACGCTGCGGTGCTTGCGGCGCGGTCCTGTAGCGCGGGCAGGCGGTCGCCGTATAGGTTGGCAAAGGGCACCGCCAGTCCGGCGGCCTGCATCTCGGACCAGGCGGTGGGCAGGGTCTTGGCCACCGCCTCGGCGCTGTTGCTGTTCAGCGCGGTTTCGAACCGTTGCACGGCGCGCACCCGGTCCCACAGCCCGCCCGAGGCAGCGGGTTGCCGGTCTGTGTAGATGCCCAGAAGTCGGTTGTCCGCGACAGCCCCGGTTTGGGCCAACCGCTCGACCGCCAGCAACTGCGACCGCCAGCCCGCCAGTTCGCGCAGATCGGCGTTGGCATAGACGCGCGGCCACAAGGCGGTGGAAATGGGGGTGCCGATGGCCTCGAACACGCGAAAGCTCAGCGGATCGTCCTTGGCAGGGATGGGCAGGTCGGGTTGCCCCTCGAACAGGTCGGGATCCAGAAACCGCTCAAGCATATCGGCCTGCGCTTCGGTGATCGCATCCAGCGCGCGGGCGGTGCCCAGCAGCAGCACGGCAGTGTCCCAGTCACCGGCGCGCGCGGCGCAGAACACACGTGTCGCATAATCCGGGGCCAGCGACGGTCTGCTGGTGATCTTGGCACAGGCGGTGTCCTCGGTGCCGGCCAGCAGGCTGGCGTCAAAATAGCGGGCAAAGACGGCTGGCGACGCATCGGGGCCGATCTGTTCAAGCAGCGCCAGCGCAGGATCAAGCGCGCCCATGCGCATCAGGGCATCGACCCGCGCCAGATTGAACGTTTGATCGTGCACCGAAGGCGGCAGCGCTTCGGCCAGCAGCAGCGTGTAGAACAGCGATTGCGTGGCAGGCAGGCGCACGGCCTTGGTGTTGGCAATGGCATCGGCCAGCTCGGCCCCGTCGGATGCTTGCCACAGGGTGTCAGGCAGGCCGGTCACCGACGCAGGCGCCAGCCCCACACGCCGCGCCGCGGGGCCATCCAGCGGCGCCACCGTGATTTCAGGCACATTGCCGCTGGGGGCGACGGCCGGTTCATCCTTGGGCGTCCTGTTTTGCGCGGCGGGTGTGGGGGCGTTGCGGTCCAGCCAGTCGATGACCGACAGCGGTGCCTCTTGCGCAAGCGCAGCCCCAGCGGGAACAGCAACTCCCAGCATCAGCGCCAGAATGCGGCCCGACCTGCGCGAAATGACGCCGACCTTATTTGCCATCGAGCGTCACGGGCACACGCACTTCGGTCTGCGGCGGGTCAAAATCCGCGCCGAAAAACGGACCGACGTAGGCATAGACCACCAAGCCTATAAGCCCCAGAACGATTAGATATATCAGATACTTGATTAGTTTTCCCATGTCTCAGCCTGCCCCGGGTCTTATGATTTTGACCAAGTTATATATGGCCTTTTCTCCAATATCACGTCATTCACCGGAATATGAGCGAAATTCAGCAATCTATGCCAGATAGTCCAGCAGATGCTGCGCAGTTTGCGCTGCACAAAACCGTTGTGCTGGTCGGAATGATGGGCGCAGGCAAGACCGCCGTGGGCAAGGCGCTGGCAGCGAAACTGGGTGTGCCGTTTCTTGACAGCGACCACGAAATCGAAGCGGCTGCCAATATGACCGTGCCCGAGATTTTTGAACGCGACGGCGAGCCGTTCTTTCGCATCAAGGAAACGCAGGTGATCTCGCGGCTGTTGGACAATTCCCACGGCATTCTGTCCACGGGCGGCGGTGCGTTTCTAAGCGAGGAGAATCGCAACAACATCTCGCAACGCGGTGTCTCCGTCTGGCTGAACGCTGACCTGCCGCTGTTGTGGCAGCGGGTGCGGTACAAAGACACGCGCCCCTTGCTGCGCGACCCCGACCCCAAGGGCAAGCTGACGCGGCTGTATGAAACGCGGGTGCCGATTTACAAGCTGGCCGATCTGCATGTTGCGTCAAAACCGTCGTACAGCATTGACGATATGGCCGATCGGGTTCTGACGGCGCTGCTGACGCGGCCCGATGTGTTGGAGAAACTGGATGCGTGAAACCGTACATGTGGACCTGCCGGGGCGCGACTATGACGTGCTGATCGGCACCGGCCTTCTGGGCGAAGCAGGCGTGCACATCGCGCCGTTTCTGAAGCGGTCGCGGGTGGTTGTGATCTCGGACGAGACTGTGGCGGCGCTGCATCTGGCGACATTACAGGACGGGCTGCGCGCCCACGGAATCGACAGCGCGGCCATGACATTGCCCGCAGGCGAAGCCACCAAAAGCTGGCCGCATCTGATGGCCTGCGTGGACTGGCTGCTGGATGAGAAGGTCGAGCGGGGCGACATCGTCGTGGCCCTGGGCGGCGGCGTGATTGGTGATCTGGTGGGCTTTGCCGCCGCGATCCTGCGCCGCGGGGTGCGTTTTGTGCAAATACCCACGTCGCTTCTGGCGCAGGTCGACAGCTCTGTCGGGGGCAAGACGGGGATCAACGCGCGGCACGGCAAGAACCTGATCGGTGCCTTTCACCAGCCCACTTTGGTGCTGGCAGACGTGGACGTGCTGGGCACGCTGACGCCGCGCGATTTTCTGGCAGGCTACGGCGAGGTGGTGAAATACGGGCTGCTGGGCGATGCCGCGTTTTTCGACTGGCTCGAAGCGCAGGGGCCAGCCTTGGCCGCAGGCGACGTGCCCGCGCGCATCGAGGCGGTGCGCCGGTCGGTGCAGATGAAGGCCGATATCGTGTCGCGCGACGAAACAGAACAAGGCGAGCGGGCGTTGCTGAACCTTGGTCACACGTTCTGCCATGCGCTTGAGGCCGCGACCGGCTATTCCGACCGTCTGTTTCACGGCGAAGGTGTGGCGGTGGGCTGTGCGCTGGCCTTTGCCCTGTCGGCACGACTGGGTCTGTGCAGCCAGGAAGACCCCAGCCGCGTGCGCGCGCATTTGCGCGACATGGGCATGAAGACCGATCTGGCGGACATTGACGGTGATCTGCCGGGGCCGCAGGCGTTGCTGGAGCTGATGGGGCAGGACAAGAAGGTTGTGAATGGCCAGCTTCGCTTTGTGCTGGCGCGCGGCATTGGCGATGCCTTTGTCACGGGCGATGTGCCGCCCGAGGCCGTGTTGGATGTTCTGCGCGACGGCTAGCCGTCGCGCAGAACCAAATCCTTAGAACGGAATTTCATCGTCCAGATCGCGCGACGGCATCGGCGCGCTGTTGCCGCCACCGGAAGACTGGCCGCCATAACGGTCATCGGACGGGCCGCTGTCATAGCCGCCACCGCCACCACCGTAATTGCCGCCGCCACCGCCGCCGCCACCACCGTTGGGTCCGTCCAGCATGGTCAGCGCGCCGCCGTACCCTTGCAAAACAACCTCGGTCGAATAACGGTCCTGACCGGACTGGTCTTGCCATTTGCGCGTTTGCAACTGGCCTTCGATATACACTTTCGAACCCTTTTTCAGGTACTGCTCGGCAATCCGCACCAGACCTTCTTGGAAGATGGCCACCGAATGCCATTCGGTCCGCTCTTTGCGCTCGCCGGTGTTGCGGTCTTTCCACGTCTCCGAGGTGGCGATGCGCAGGTTGCACACCTTGCCGCCGTTCTGGAAACTGCGCACTTCGGGGTCGCGGCCCAGATTGCCGATAAGGATCACTTTATTCACTGAGCCAGCCATGATGTCCTCTCACTCATTCGTACCCGATCGGGCGATTCCCGAACGGTCGTGACAACCTACAGACTGGCCGACCCGTGGTAAACAGAAGCCTAACGGTTAAGGGGTGGCCCAAGGCACAAGATTAAGTATAGTGCGCCCACGTATGAAACCAAAGCCGTGCGGGCTTTGTATCTTCGGGGGCTGAACGATATGCGCGTATGTATTTCTGCGCTGGTGATCGGTGCGACACTGACCGGTGCGGCACAGGCAGACGTGTTTTCAACGCGCAGTCGGGGAAAGTTGTTCGGATCGCAGACCAAAGTTTTGGACAGCCGTGCGTCGCAGCAATATACGGCGTCGGTCAAATTGCAGCCTCCCAAGGTGAACACGCCGACGAAATGGGACATCAACCCAGCCTACAGCGGCAAGTACAAGGGCGTCTACCTGACCGCCGCCCGCGAGGCCGCGCGCCGTCACGGGGTGCCCGAGGACCTGTTCTTGCGGTTGATCCAGCAGGAATCAGGCTGGAACCCCACGGCCAAATCGCACAAGGGCGCGCTGGGTCTGGCACAACTGATGCCCGGAACCGCGCAGCGTCTGCGGGTGGACCCCAACGATCCGCACGAAAATCTGGACGGCGGCGCACGCTATCTCAGCCAGCAATTCCGTGCGTTTGGCAGTTGGCGGCTGGCGCTGGCGGCCTATAACGCCGGCCCCGAAGCGGTGCGACGCCACAAGGGTGTGCCGCCCTACAAAGAAACCCAGAATTACGTGAAAATCATCTGGGGCAGCTAGGCGACCCGCGCAAGGGCGCCGCTTTCCTGACAGCGCCCATCAAAGGCGGACCGCTGCAGCCCGGATACCGCTCCCAGCGGCGCTTTATAGACGTGGCGCAGGCAGGGTCCCGCCACTTCGAGAAACGCAACTCGTGTGTCTTTGAATCGCGTTGTTGCCGCGCTGTTTTCCGAAAAGCTGTTTAATTTCAGATATATGAGCGCTTTTCCGCCGGTCTGGCGCTCAGATTTCTCCCTTTCGCACTCGGCTTCGGAACCACTTTGCAGGTCTGTCCGTTGGTCAGCACAACCTGGGCCATAACGGCCGTTGAAGGAGTAAGACCATGAAGACGACTTTTGCAAAACTGACCGCTGTAACAGCGCTTGCCCTGCTGCCACTGGGGGCTTTCGCCGAAACGCCGATTTCTGAAGTGCACGTTCATGCGACCCTGAATGAAAACGTCGACGCCAACGCGATGCAGTATTACCCGCAGATCGAAACAGATCTGCAGCGTCTGATTGCCGAACGTCTGGACCTGACAGGCGACGCGGGCGATCCGGTGATCGACGTCGAGATCAAGGGCGTCTTGCTGGACGGTGATTCCGTGTTGCCAGACAGCGCAGAATTCAACGAACTGCGCGCGACCATCAACTACACCGATGGCAACAACGAGATCAATGCCGAGGCCATGCCGCTCTGGATCAAGGCATCCACAGCCGACACGACCCCGCAAGAAGGTGTGATCTTTGTCGCGCCGGACCGTACCGACTTTTACGTGGCGATGATCACCGCGCTGGCCGACACTGTTGTCGACAACATCCCTGACATTGCCCGCGGCGACAAATCCAAATAGCCCGCGCTTTATGACATTTCAGGGGCCGCAGTTCACGCTGCGGCCCTTTTCTATGCCCTTGTTCTATTCTGCCGCGATCTGGATCACCGGCTCCATCTCGGCGAATTTCTCGGCACTTAGGTGGCATTTTACCTGATGCCCCGCCGCCATGTCCCGCAAGGGGGGCACTTCGGTGTCGCACAGATTGCCGGGCACCTGGCCCTTCCACCCACAGCGCGTCTGGAACGGGCAACCGGGTGGCGGGTTCATGGCAGATGGAATTTCGCCTTCCAACACGATGTGCTTTTTCTTCACCCGCGTGTCGGCGATGGGCACGGCAGACAACAGCGCCTCGGTGTAAGGGTGGTAGGGCGGCGAAAAAACCTGTTCCGTGGTGCCCAGTTCAACCACATGGCCCAGGTACATCACCATGACACGATCGGCCAGATAGCGCACGATGCTCAGATCATGGCTGATGAACAGCAGCGTGGTTTTATGTTCGCGCTGGATTTCCATCAACAGATCGGTCACCGCCGCCTGCACCGACACGTCCAGCGCCGACACAGGTTCATCCGCCACCACGATCCGCGCGTCGCCGGCAAAGGCCCGCGCAATGCCGACCCGCTGCTTTTGCCCGCCTGACAGTTGCCGCGGCATCCGGTCCGCAAATTCGCGCGGCAGCTTGACCAGATCCAGCAGCTCCAGCATCCGCTGCCGCCGGTCGGCTTCGGTCTTGCCGACCCTGAAGATCTCTAGCGCGCGCGTGATCTGGCGGCCCACGGTCATCGACGGGTTCAATGTGTCGAACGGGTTCTGGAACACCATCTGCACGTCGGCCACGGTCTGCGTGTCGCGTTTTTCAATCGGGATGTCCTGAATCTCGCGGTTATCAAGCGTGATTGTCCCTTGGGTCGCTGTCTCCAGCCCCATCAGCACCTTGGCAAAGGTCGACTTGCCACAGCCGCTTTCGCCCACAATCGCCAGCGTTTCGGATTCGCGGGCCTCGAAGGTCAGGGTTTCATTGGCCTTGACCACCTTTGTCGCAACCCCACCGAACAGCGCGTTGGCGGCGACCTCGTAATATTTCTTGAGGTTGTCCATACGCAGAACCACCTCGCCGATATCGCCCTTCTGCTTGACCTCGGCCAGTTCCGGCGGCGCCTGCCAGTCGATCTCTTGAAAGCGCAGACAACGGGTGTTGTGCACGTCGTCACCGGGCACCGGGAACATCGGAATGTCACCCTGATCACAGCGCCCCGCTTCGAAATAGTCGCAGCGCGGGCCAAAGTTGCAGCCCACGGGCCGCTCGTGGGGCAGGGGAAAATTGCCGGGAATAGCAATCAGGGGCCGCGCGTTCTTGTCGGCTCCGGGCAGGGGGATCGACCGGAACAGCGCCTGCGTATAGGGGTGCTGCATCTCGTCAAAGACATCCTCGATGCTGCCGCGCTCGACCGCTTCGCCGGAATACATCACGCAAATCTTGTCGCAGGTTTCCAGCACCAGCCCCAGATTGTGGCTGATGAACAGCATCGAGGTGCCGTATTTCTTGCCCAAACCCTTGACCAGTTCGACCACGGCCGCTTCGACCGTCACGTCCAGCGCCGTGGTGGGCTCATCCAGGATCAGCAGGGACGGCTCTGACATCAGCGCCATTGCGATCACGATCCGCTGCTGCTGCCCGCCCGAAAGCTGGTGCGGATAGGCGTCCAATATGCGTTTGGGGTCCGGCAGCTTGACGTCCGTCACCAGCTCGAGCGCCCGCGCGCGCGCGTCTTTCTCGCTCATGCCGGCGTGGATCATCGGCACTTCCATCAACTGCCGCCCGATCTTCATCGCAGGGTTCAGCGATGCCATCGGCTCTTGATAGATCATCGCAATCTCCGACCCGCGAATGCTGCGCAATTCCTTTTGCGTCATCGCGCCCAGATCGCGGCCCTTGAACCTGATCGACCCGCCCACGACGCGCCCGTTCACGCCCAGATCCTGCATCACCCCCAGCGCCACGGTGGATTTGCCACAGCCGCTTTCGCCCACCAGCCCCACGGCCTCACCCGGCTGTATGCTGACCGAAAAGTCCATGACCGCAGGGATTTCCCGCAGCCGCGTGAAAAACGAAATCGACAGCTTGTCGATCTCCAGAATGGGGCCGTCATAGGCGTCTTTGACCATTGTCGTTCTCCCTTGCCGCAAGCGCCCTTACGGGGCTTCTTTTGGCCGTAAATATCCCGGGGGTCCGGGGGCAGCGCCCCCGAAATCGGCCCCGCGTTGTCAATCGCGCAACGATTCCTCGCGCAGCCCGTCGGCCAGCAGGTTCAGCCCCAGCACCAGCGTCATCAGCGCAAAGGCCGGTGCCATCGCCGCGTGCGGATAGATCGACAGCAACCGCCGGCCCGAGTTGATGGTGGTGCCCCAATCGGGGCTTTCGCTTTCCAGACCCAGACCGAAGAAGCCCAATGTTCCCAACAGGATGGTGGTATAGCCGATGCGCAGGCAGAAATCGACGATCAGCGGGCCGCGCGCATTGGGCAGGATTTCCCACAACATGATGTACCACGGCCCCTCGCCACGGGTTTGGGCTGCGGCCACATAATCCCGCGTCTTGATGTCCAGCGCGAGGCCCCGCACGATGCGAAACACTGTGGGCGCATTGACGAAAACCACCGCCACAAACACCGTCAGCAATCCGCTGCCCATGTCGATCCAGTCGGCAAAGGCGGGCAGTCCCGGAACGCGGTAGCTGCCATTCGCCACAATCGACCCGTCGTTCGATATGAGCGAAAGATAGGCCCACACCAGCCCACCCAGCACCACGATCAACAGCGGCGTGCGCACTGTAGGCCGGGTGTAATACCGCGAATTCAACAGCACCGCGCAAAACACGATGGGAAAGGAAAACAGCACCGCCGCCATGACGTTGGGGATGCCGGTGGCTGCAATCTCGGGCGTGACCAGAAGGTAGAACAGCAAGATCACCGGAAAGGCCAGGATCAGGTTTGCCAGAAACGACAGGAACGTATCCAGCCGGCCGCTGTAATATCCTGCAGGCAGGCCCAATGTGATGCCCACCATAAAGGCAAACAGCGTCGCCATCGGCGCGATCTTGACGACGATCCACGCGCCCTTGACCAGCCTCGAGAACACATCGCGCGCCAGATTGTCACCGCCCAGCAGGAACCACTGGAACTCACCCGCTTCGGCGCCGCTCAGCGGAGTGCCGGGCAGGGCGTTTTTCATCCCCGAAACCTGGCCCAGCGGGTCATGGGTGATCAGCAAGTCGAACGCGCCGCCCAGAACGCCGGTGAATACCCAGAACATCACCAGACCAAAGCCGACCATGCCGATCGTGCTGTCGAACAGCTTGCCATAAAGCCCCAGCTTGCGTTTGAACGTGATCGACACGGCAAACAGCGCAATCAGCGCGGTCCAGACCGGCCACATAAGACGCGACAGCCCGCCCAGAATGCCCGCTTTGGTGCCCAGTATCACGCCCCCCAGCAGATAGATCAGCACCATCGTGATCACTGCGAAAAAGCTGTAGTGCAAGGCCTTGGCACTTAGTCCGGTCACACCCGAAGGCGCCATCAGCGTGCCATCGGCGTTCACGCCCAGCGGTCCGCTGTCGGATGCGAAAACCGAAACCGCAAGGCGCGCGATGATGGCCAGCGCCAGCGCGGCCGCCACAGCAAAAAAGGCGACGTTCAGCCCGCTCAGGGTGCCTGTCCATGTCAACGGTTCCATCTGTCAGGCCTCGCTCATGAAATGCGGATGCGCGGGTTCAGGATGACGTAGCCGATGTCCGAGATCAGTTGCGTCAGCAGCACCACGATCACCGACACGACGGACACGGCCAGCAGCAGCTCGATGTCGTTGCTGCCTGCCGCCTGCACCAGAACCCAGCCGAAGCCGCGGTAATTGAACAGGGTTTCCACGATCACCACGCCGTTCAACAGCCACGGAATTTGCAGCATGATCACCGTGAACGGCGCGATCAGCGCGTTGCGCAGGGCGTGTTTCAGCACGATGTTGCCAAAGCTGACGCCCTTCAGCCGCGCGGTGCGGATGTATTGGGCCGTCATCACCTCGGTCATCGATGCGCGGGTCATGCGGGCAATGTACCCCATACCGTACAGCGCAATCGTCAGAACCGGCAGGGTGAAGTTCTCGAAGGTTATATCCTCCATCGCTGATCTGGCCGACCCCTTGAACCATTTCAGCCCAAAGGCCGAGGACGAGAACACCGCGATAAAGATCACGCCCGAGACATATTCCGGCGTCGCCGTCGTGGCGATCGAGAAGGTGGACAGCGACCGGTCCAGCGCCGAGCCTTCGCGCATCCCCGCCAGCACCCCGACGATCAGTGATGCGGGCACCATGACCAGCAACACAAACCCCATCAGCTTTCCGGTCTTGCCCAGCCGCTCCAGCACGATGCCGCCCACGTCTTCCTTGAACACGGTGGACTGGCCCCAGTTGCCTTGCAGCACGCCGCAAAAGGTGGGGCGGTCTTCGGGTGGGGTGTTTTCGGCAAAACAGCGGCCCGTGACGGTGCCGTCGGGCGCTTGGGTCACCCAACCGGGCACCACGCCAAGCCAGCGGCCGAACTTCACCGGCATCGGGTCCAGATAGCCGCGCTTGCCCAGAAAGCTGCTCACAGCCTCGTCCGACATGCGCACGTTGCCCTGGCTTTTGGCCAGCTTTTCAAGGTTGGGATAAAGATTGGTCAGGAAGAACACGATAAACGTCAGGCACAAGGCCGTTACAATCATCACACCCAGTCTTCTAAGGATGAATAGTCCCATGAATGTCCCTGTTGGTCGGCTGCGGCGGGAATGCCCGCCGCGGGTGGTGACCTGCCTTCTGGCTTGGCCGTTTGGTGTCGGATTGGCCCGTTGTGACCTTTTGTGCCGGATGGGTGGCGGTCTGGTTTCCTTGTTGCAATGCCCGCGCGGCGGGTCCGTCCCTGTCCTTTGGCCCGCGCTGTGTTCAAGATGGCGCGCGGCGGGCAGATGGCAAATGTGTTTTGCTATCTGGCAACACTGACCCCACGGGGTCAACGGAAGGTTTGGGCTTTTTGGTCTAAAAGCGACAGAAGGCTGGCCTGAAAGCGACGCAAACCGGCATCGCGCGCGGCGCGTTCTGTATCAGATGGCGCGCGGGTTGGCGGCCTTGCGCAACTGGCTGGGTGTCTTGCCCGTATGCGTCTGGATATAGCGCGTGAAATAGGCCGCGCTGCCAAACCCCAGGTGTCGGGCGATGTCCTGCATCGGCACGTCGGTGTCGGCCAGTGCGGCACGCGCGGCGTGCAGGATGCGCTGGCCCAGCAGTTCGGCGGCGGTGTGGCCGGTCGCGGCCTTGCAGGCGCGCGCCAGGTGGGTGCCGGTCACGCCCAGGGCTTCGGCATGTTCCCCCGAGCTCATCCCGTTCGCGTAATCGCGGGCGATGCGGGCGCAAAACCGGGCCGACAGCCGCGCACCGGCGTTCTGCTTTTGCGGCAGGTGGTCATCTTCGGCCATCTGGCGGCGCAGCCAGACCGACACCAGCGCCATATAACCGTCCAGCGCGTCCTGCGTCAGGCTGCGTCTGGCGGTGGCTTCGCGTTGGGCGGCGTCCAGAAATCCGGTCAGTTCCGAAATCGGACCGTTTTCACGCAGGCGCAACTGGCGCGGGGTCTGGGGCAGGCGCACCTCGGTGCCCACGGGAATGGTGGCGGTCAGCCCGATGCTTTGGCGGCTCAGCTCCAGCGCGAACAATTCGCCCGCAGGCACAAAGATCGCGTTATGTGCCCCGACGCCGCGCCGGGTGCCGTTCAGCAACAGCCGGCCCTGTCCGCGCGTGGTCCAGATCAACAGGTGATGGGGTTGGTCATGCGCCAACGTCCAGCGCCAGTCCTGTGCGCCGCCCGCAGGGGTGATCGTGTTGATACGGATGGCATCTAGGGTCATGGCGCCATCTATACGCATTTGTCCGATAATCGCAATATTCTTGGCAGATACCCCCTGAAATACGGCCAGAATATGTTCAAAGTGAAAGCGAACTCATCCCAAAGACGGGTCAACCCATTGCCAGTGCGCCATTTTCGAGCGCTGCCATGTGCGCTGGCGCTTGGCATATTGGCGGGTTGCGATCACCGCCGCGTCGCGGGCGGCGTCCAGCGTCATTTCGCCCGCAGCATGGGCCATCAACTCGGGCACACCAATCGCGCGGCAGCTGGGCAGGGCGGGGTCATAGCGGTCGCGCATCTGTGCGATCTCGTCCAGCGCGCCACCCGCCAGCATCATGTCGAACCGCTGCGCGATGCGCGCGTTCAGCCAGTCGGGCGGGCTGCTTAGGGCGATGCAGGTGACGGCGTCCTCGGGCAGCAACGGCGGCGGCGTGTCGTCCTGCCACGCGGCCAGCCCGCGCCCCGTGGCGTGCAGCACCTCCCACGCGCGCTGCACCCGCGCGCGGTTGTTGGTGTCGATCCGCGCGGTCGTTTCGGGGTCGAGCTCTGCCAACAGCCCGGCAAGGGGAATCGCATCGCCGGATGCGCGCACAGCGTCGGGTGTCGCCGGAATCTCGGCCAGCCCCTTGGTCAGTGCGGTGAAATATAGCCCGGTGCCGCCCACGATGATGGGCCGCGCGCCCCCCGACAGCAACGGCGCCACCTCGCGCAGCCAGTGGCCTGCGGAATAGGGGGTGTCATAGGCCACATGCCCGTACAGCAGATGCGGCGCACGGGCCAGATCGGCAGCATCGGGCCGCGCGGTCACCACCTGCCAGCAGTCGTAAATCTGGCTGGCGTCGGCGTTCACGATCACGCCGCCCTGCGCTTGGGCGATGGCCAGCGCCAGCCCGGATTTGCCCGATGCCGTCGGCCCCGCAATCAGCACGGGGCGCTGCGGATCGACAGATGACAGATCAAGTGACCCCAAAGCGCCCATTTCTTGCCGATACCTTCGTGCTTTGCATTGAACTGAGCGGTGTTTTAGGACAGTTTGCCCACGAACAAAACTGCCCAAAAGCCGGAGAACCCAATGAGCGACGAGATCCAAGCTGCCTCGGATGTCACATTCAAACGTGTGATGCTGAAAATTTCCGGCGAGGCGCTGATGGGGGACCAGGGCTTTGGCCTGCATCCGCCCACCGTTGAACGCATCGCCCGCGAGGTGCAGTCGGTGCATGAACTGGGCGTCGAGATCTGCATGGTCATCGGCGGCGGCAACATTTTTCGCGGCCTGCAAGGGTCGGCGCAGGGGATGGAGCGGACCACGGCGGACTATATGGGGATGCTGGCCACGGTGATGAACGCGCTGGCGATGCAGTCGTCGCTAGAAGGGTTGGGCATTCACACACGGGTGATTTCCGCGATCACCATGAACGAAGTGGCCGAGCCCTACATCCGCCGCCGCGCCGTGCGCCACCTTGAGAAAAAGCGGGTCTGCATCTTTGCCGCCGGCACCGGCAACCCCTATTTCACCACCGACACCGCCGCGACCCTGCGCGCCAACGAAATGTCCTGCGAAGCGATCTTCAAGGGCACCAAGGTTGACGGTGTCTATGACAAGGATCCCGCCAAACACGCCGATGCCAAACGCTATGACAAGGTCAGCTTTGACGACGTGCTGCAAAAGCGTCTGGGCGTGATGGACGCCTCTGCCATTGCACTGGCGCGTGACAACAACCTGCCGATCATCGTCTTTTCGCTGGACGAACCCGGCGGTTTCAAAGGTATTCTGGCGGGCAAGGGCACCTACACCCGCGTTCACGGTTAAACAGACCGCGCACCGCCATGTGAAACCCTGCTGGCCTTCGGGCCGCGGGATGATCTATACCCGCACCACGCCCGGGGAAGGGGCGCGCGACCAATAAGGGGAAAACCTCATGTCCGAAGACTTTATGCTGGATACCGACGATCTGAAACGCCGCATGGATGGTGCGATTTCAGCGTTGAAGACCGAATTCGCCTCGCTGCGCACGGGCCGTGGGTCGGCATCGATGCTGGAACCCGTCATGGTCGAGGCTTACGGCCAGCGCACACCGATCAACCAGGTCGGCACCGTCAACGTGCCGGAACCGCGTATGGTCACGATCAACGTGTGGGACAAATCCATGGTCAATGCCGTGGAAAAAGCCATCCGCGAAAGTGGTCTGGGCATCAACCCGCAGCTCAACGGCACCATCATCATGCTGCCGATCCCCGAGCTGAACGAAGAGCGTCGCCGCGAGCTGTCCAAAGTGGCCGGTCAATATGCCGAACACGCCCGCGTCAGCATCCGCAACGTGCGCCGCGACGGTATGGACCAGATCAAGAAAGGCAAGGCCGACGGCCTGTCCGAAGACGATCAGAAAATCTGGGAAGGCGAGGTTCAGGACATGACCAACGCCTATATCAAGCAGATCGACGACGCGCTTGAGAACAAACAGACCGAGATCATGCAAGTCTGAGCGGACCCGTCATTGTATCACCAGGGCCGCCTGTCAGATCAGTGACCGCCGCACAGCTCGCACCGCCTTAGGAGCCTTGTCATCGCCAAGAAGCACCCCAACGGACCGCGTCACGTCGCCATCATCATGGATGGCAACGGACGTTGGGCCACGCAACGCGGACGCCCGCGCCTGTTCGGCCACCGGGCCGGTGCGAAGCGCGTGCGCGAAGTGGTCGAAAGCTGCCCCGACGTTGGTGTCGAATACCTGACGATCTTTGCCTTCTCGACCGAGAACTGGCGCCGCACCCAGACCGAGGTGGCGGGGCTGATGAGCCTGTTTCGCATGTACATCAGCCGCGAAGCCCGTGCGCTGGACGAGTTCGGGGCGCGCGTGCGGTTTATCGGCGACCGGGTCAAACTGGACGCCAAGCTGATCAAGCTGATGGACGATCTCGAGGTGCTGACCCAGAACAACACCTCGGTGCATCTGACCATCGCGCTGAACTACGGTGGCCGCGACGAGGTGGCGCGTGCCACCAAGCGGCTGGCGCAGGATGTGGCCGATGGCAAGCTCAAGCCCGAGGACGTGGACGAGGAAACGCTGCCCAAATATCTGGACACCTGCGTGCTGCCCGATCCCGATCTGGTGATCCGCACCTCGGGCGAGGCGCGGATTTCGAACTTTTTGCTATGGCAGTCGGCCTATGCCGAATATGAATTCATCGACACGCTGTGGCCTGATTTCACCAAAGAGGAATTTGCCCGGCTGTGCGCCTCCTACGGCGGGCGCGAGCGGCGGTTCGGAGGGGTAAAGACATGAACACAAGCAACACAAAGTGGTCTGATCTGGCAGTGCGCATGGGCTCGGCTGCGGTTCTGGTGGTCGTGGGGCTGGCCGGTGTTGCCATCGGCGGACATGCGTTCAACGTGATGGTGGCGCTGATTTGCGGGCTGTCCGTGTGGGAACTGGTGCGGATGCTGACGCCGCGCACCCCTGCGGTGGCATGGCAACTGGCGCTGTTGGCGGGGGCGGCGCTGTTGCTGTCGGCCTATCTGCCGGCGGGCTGGGCGCTGCCGATCCTGTTGGCGCCGATGATGGTCGGCTTTGGCCAGTTGTCGCAGCACCGCACGATCTTCATGTCCTACGCGGTTCTGGTGCAGCTTGCCGGTTTCGGCATGATGTCGGTGCGCGGCGAGCTGGGCTTTGGCTGGATGCTGTGGCTGGTGGTGGTCGTGGTGGTGACCGACGTGGTGGGCTATTTCGCGGGCCGGATGATCGGCGGGCCGAAATTCTGGCCGCGCGTCAGCCCCAAAAAGACATGGTCAGGCACCGCTGCCGGCTGGGTCGGTGCCGCGGTTGTTGGCTGGATCACGATGGCCGTAACCGGTGCCACAAGCGAGCTGATCGGCATTTCCATCGCCATTTCAATGGCCTCGCAGATGGGCGACATCGCAGAAAGCGCGATCAAGCGGCACATGGGCGTCAAGGACAGCAGCACGCTGATCCCCGGCCACGGTGGTGTGCTGGACCGGTTCGACGGGATGATGGGCGCGTCGGTGTTCTTGCTGATCGTGGGGCAAATCATCGGCTTTCCGCCCGGGTTGGTCTGACCGACATGACGCGCAGGCGGATCACCATTCTCGGGGCCACAGGGTCGATCGGGCAGAACACCATTGATCTGATCAAAGGGGATGCCGACGCTTATGACGTTGTGGCGCTGACGGGTGCGGGCAACATTTCGCAATTGGCTGCGGACGCACGGGCGCTGAACGCGGATGTGGCGGTGACAGCCAACGAGGACCGTCTGGACGATCTGCGTGCGGCGCTGGCCGGATCGGGGATTGAGGCCGCCGCAGGGCAGGCGGCCCTGACCGAGGCAGCGGCGCGTCCTGCCGATTGGGTGATGTCGGCGATTGTCGGCGCGGCGGGGCTGGCACCCGGCATGGCGGCGCTGGAACGGGGGGCAACACTTGCGCTGGCCAACAAGGAATCGCTGGTCTGCGCAGGCGCGTTGATCCTTGAGACGGCGCGCAAGCACAACGCGCGGCTGCTGCCCGTCGACAGCGAACACAGTGCCGTCTTTCAGGCGCTGGTGGGCGAGGATATGGCAGCGGTCGAACGCATCGTCATCACCGCCTCGGGCGGGGCATTCCGCGACTGGCCGCTGGCCGACCTGCCCAATGCGACGCTGGCGCAGGCGTCGAGCCATCCCAATTGGGACATGGGCCAGCGGATCACCATCGACTCTGCGTCGATGTTCAACAAGGCGTTGGAAGTCATTGAAACGCGGGAGTATTTCGGCGTCGCCCCTGACAAGATCGAAGTGCTGGTGCACCCCGAGTCCATGATCCACGCGCTTGTCGGCTTTCATGACGGGGCGCTGATGGCGCACGTCGGCCCCCCCGATATGCGCCACGCCATCGGCTATGCGCTGCACTGGCCCGACCGGCGCGCGCTGCCGGTCGAACGGCTGGACCTTGCGGCCATCGGCAGCCTGACGTTTCGTGCCCCCGACACCGACCGCTGGCCCGCATTGCGGCTGGCGCGCGAGGTGATGGCGCGCGGCGGGCTGGCGGGGGCGGTGTTCAACGCCGCCAAGGAAACCGCACTGGACGGATTTATCGCAGGCCATCTGAATTTCACCGCCATGGCCGAAGTGGTCGAACAGGTGCTGACGCAGATGGACGCGGCGGGCGGTCACATTGACGCGCCTATGACACTTGATAACGTCGCGGCTGCTGACCATTTGGCACGCAAGGCCGCGCGAGACATAATAGCAAAAAGAGCAGGGTAGAGTTTTGGACATTATCGGATTGCTTCCACAGGCCGGTGGCCTGATCTGGATCATCGTCGCCTTTGTCGTGGCGCTCAGCGTGATCGTGACGATCCACGAATATGGCCATTATATCGTCGGGCGCTGGTCGGGCATTCATGCCGATGTGTTTTCGCTGGGCTTTGGCCCGGTGATCTACAAACGCACCGACAAACGCGGCACCCAGTGGCAGATCGCAGCACTTCCCTTCGGCGGCTATGTGAAGTTCGCAGGCGATGCGAACGCCGCCTCGGGCAAGGATGCAGATGCGATGCAGGCGGCCGAGGCCGACGCGGTCGCATTGCGCCGCACAATGCACGGCGCGCCACTGTGGGCGCGGGCGGCGACCGTGGCTGCGGGCCCTGTGTTCAACTTTGTGTTCTCGATCCTGCTTTTCGCGGCGTTGTTCCTGAGCCTTGGCATCACGCGTGACCAGATGACGGTGGGCGAACTGCGCGCCTTGCCGACCGAGGTAAACGAGTTGCAGCCGGGTGACGAGATTTTGCAAATCGCCGGCCGTCCGGTGCCATTGATCCGCGATGACAGCTTTGCCCCGTTCCTCAGCAGCCTGCCCAAGACCACGCAACTGGACTACCGCGTCAACCGCAATGGCAGCGAACTGGATGTGCAGGGACCGCAGCTATTCCCGCCGTTGGTCGTGGGGCTGATCCCGCGCAGTGCTGCATATCAGGCCGACCTGGATGTGGGTGACGTGATCGTCGCGGTCAACGGCACCCCAATTTCGGTGTTCGAAGAATTGAAAAACACGGTCGAGGCATCAGACGGCGCGCCAGTGGCCTTGCAGGTCTGGCGTGATGGCACGGTTCTGGACAAGACGCTGTCTGCCAAGCGCGTGGACGAACCTCAAGCCGACGGCAGCTACAAAACCGAATGGCGCATTGGCATCGCGGGGGGCATGGCCTTCGAACTGGCCACCGAGCCAATGGGCGTATTGCGCGCGCTCGGTGACGGAGTTGCCGAAACCGGTGGCATCATCACCGGATCGCTGTCCGGCCTTGGTCACATCATCACTGGCGCGATCAGCACCTGCAACCTGTCCGGTCCCATCGGCATTGCCCAGACCTCGGGTGCGATGGCCAGCCAGGGCACGCAGTCTTTCCTGCGGTTTATCGCTGTGCTCAGCACGGCTGTGGGCCTGCTGAACCTGTTTCCGATCCCGGCGCTGGATGGCGGGCATCTGGTGTTTTACGCCTACGAGGCGGTGATGAAACGCCCGCCAAGTGATGGCGCGCTGCGTATTCTGATGGGGATCGGTCTGACCTTGGTGCTGACGCTGATGATTTTTGCCCTTGGAAACGATATTTTCTGCCCCTGACGCACTTTTCGGAAAACACGATAGGCAAGCCATCACTTAACGCGTTGAAATCTAAGATTTCAGGCAGCGTTAAGTGAGTCAGGTTTTTTCGAAACTGCTATAAAGGGCAGGTCGCAGCACGCTGCCTTATTTAAGCCACATTTAAACAAACTCACGCCATAATCGGCGCTTAGGCATGTTCCGAGAAAAAGGAACATGCACCATGCAAACACTGCAAAACGGTTACAAAGGCCTAAGCCTTTTGATGCTGCTGAACTGGGATCGGGCGCTTTGTCTGGGCGCAATCGGTGCCGCGATGTGGATCAGCGTCTATATCGCCGGCTGATCTGTCGGCATCTTCATTACAACTTGTAACAGCCCGCCGTTCACGGCGGGCTTTGTCGTTTTGACAAGCACGGCCTTCTTGGGTACTCAGAAGGTCAATGGGTGTCTAAAAGAATGGGTCAAAACCATGAGACTGGGGTTAGAGGGCGGTGCAGCCAAGCGACAGCGTCGTGTGCGCATCGCAACAGGGCTTTTGCGAGCTTCTGTGTTTTTTGCAGCAACTGCAACGAGTTATACATTTTACGCAACGCAAGCGCAGGCTCAGACCTATCGGTTTGACAGCGTGGTTGTCGACGGCAACGCGCGGATTGGCCAGTCGGCTATCCTCAGCCAGGCCGGAATCGCACGCGGGCAAACCCTGTCTGCGGGGCAACTGAACGACGCATATCAGCGTCTTGTGGCCAGCGGACTGTTCGAAACTGTCGAAATTGCACCGCAAGGCAACACGTTGCGGATCACTGTGGTCGAGCTGCCGACGATCAACCGCATCAGTTTCGAGGGCAACCGCCGCATCAAGGACGATGCGCTGACCGGGTTGGTCAGCTCGTCCGAGCGTCGGGTGTTCAATCCCAGCCTTGCCGAGAAAGATGCCGCAGCCATCGCCGAAGCCTATTCGAACGATGGCCGTCTGGCCGCGCGGGTCACACCGCGCGTCATCAAGCGCCGCGACAACCGTGTCGATCTGGTGTTTGAAATCTTCGAAGGCGACGTCGTCGAGGTGGAACGCCTGAGCTTTGTCGGCAACCGCGTGTTCTCGGACCGTCGTTTGCGCCGCGTTCTGGGCACCAAACAGGCGGGCCTGTTCCGCACGCTGATCAAGGCCGACACCTTCGTGTCCGACCGGATCGAAGCGGACAAACAGATGCTGCGTGATTTCTACCTGTCGCGCGGTTACGTCGATTTCCGCATCAACTCGGTCAACGCCGAACTGACGCAGGAACGCGACGGCTATTTCCTGGTTTTCAACGTCCAGGAAGGTCAGCAATTCAAGATCGGGCAGGTGACCACGGTTTCCGAAATGCCGGGTGTGGATGCAGATGAATATCAGGCGGTCACGAAAATCCGCCCCGGTGTTGTCTACTCGCCCTCCCTGATCGAACAGGAAATCTCGCGCATGGAAGCGCTGGCGATCCGCAACACGGTTGATTTCATGCGGGTCGAACCGCGCATCACCCGCAACGATCGTGACCTGACGCTGGACATCGAATTTGTCATCAGCCGTGGCCAGCGTGTTTTTGTGGAACGCATCGACATCGAAGGCAACACCACCACGCTGGACCGCGTTATCCGCCGTCAATTCCCGGTGGCTGAAGGTGACCCGTTCAACCCGCGCGAAATCCGCGAAAGCGCGGAACGCATCCGCGCGCTGGATTATTTTGAAACGGCGCAGGTGAACGCCCGCGAAGGGTCCACCCCCGAGCAGGTGATCGTTGACGTGGATGTGGCTGAAAAGCCCACAGGCTCGCTTAGCTTTGGCGGTACATTCTCGTCCGGTAACGGTTTCGGGTTGGCCATCTCCTTTGTCGAACGTAACTTTGTCGGTCGTGGTCAGTCACTCAAGCTGGACTTCTCGACCGCGGAAGAGTCCGAAACCTATGGCCTGACATTCTTGGAACCGGCCTTGCTGGGTCGCGATCTGGCGTTCGGTCTGAAGCTGCAATACGGCACGACCAACAGCGATGCGAACTCGTTCGACACCGAACAATATATCTTCCAGCCCAGCCTTGCCTTCCCGCTGAGCGAGAATGGCCGCTTGCAGGTGCGCTATACAGCAGAAAGCATTGACGTTCTGGCGCGCGATCCCAACGAAAGCGGTGCGGTTATTTCCAACGACATTGCTGCGGGCGCACAGTTCCGGTCGTCGGTTGGCTATACCTACACCTATGACACCCGCCGTTCGGGTCTGGACCCGACGGCTGGGGTGCTGCTGGAGTTCGGTCAGGACTTTGCCGGTTTGGGCGGTGACAGCGAATATATTCGCACCACGGCCAAGATTGTCGGTCAAAAGCGGATCCTGAACGACGAGATCACGCTGACCGCGACGCTGGAAGGCGGCGCGTTGAGCTGGCTGGGGGGCACCAACCGCAAGGTGGACCGCTTTATCCTTGGTCCCAGCCTGATGCGTGGCTTTGAGGCGGGCGGCATCGGTCCGCGCGATCAAAGCGGTGGTTTTGACAACTCCCTTGGCGGTAACCTGTTTGTCACCGCACGGTTCGAGGCGGAATTCCCGCTGGGTCTGCCGGATGAATATGGCATTCGCGGCGCTGTCTTCTATGACGTGGGCAACCTGTGGGATCTCAGCGATGTTGATCTTACCGGTGGCACTGTCGTCGGTGAAAGCGGATCGTTCCGTCACGTGATCGGCGTTTCGGTCCTGTGGGACACGCCAATTGGTCCGCTGCGGTTCAACTTTACCGATGCGATCAAGAAAGAAGACTATGACCGCGATCAAAGCTTCGACCTGACCCTGTCGACCTCGTTCTGAGGCGCATGATGCGACGATTTGCGCGCATCTTTCTGACCCTGCTGGCCACTGTGCTGGCAGGGTCTTTTGTTGCCGCGCAGGAACAGCCGAAACCTGCGCCCAAGGTGGTGCAAAGCCCGATCCTGACGGTCGACACGGACCGCTTGTATTCGCAAAGCGCCTTTGGCCTGCGTGTGGCCAAGGAAATCGAAGAGCGTAGCGCCGAACTGGCCACCGAGAACCGCAGCATCGAGGCCGAGCTGAGCGCCGAAGAACAGGAGCTGACCGACAAACGCGCCACCATGGCGCCCGAAGCCTTTCGGACCTTGGCGGATGCCTTTGACGAAAAGGTCCAAAGCACCCGCCGCGCCCAAGAGGCCAAGGGGCGGGACCTGTCGCAACTGCTGGAGAAAGAGCAGATCGCCTTTTTGAACGCCGCCGCCCCGGTCCTCGAAGCGCTGATGCGCGACGCAGGTGCTGCGGTCATCCTGGAACGGCGCAGCGTGTTTCTAAGTGCCAATGCCATCGACATCACCGACGCCGCCATCGCGCGGATCGACGCCGCCTTGGGCGACGGAACCAAATAGCATCACAGGGCCGTTTGCTTGCCCCGCCGGATGCGGCTTGGTAACCTTACGGCCTGTAACACCACGGAAAGAACAGCCTATGACCTCCGAGCTTTTGACAGCCGACATCCATCTGATCCAGCGCATCCTGCCGCACCGCTATCCGTTCCTGCTGGTGGATAAGGTGGTGGACATCGACGGCTATCAGACGGCGCGCGGCATCAAGAACGTGACGATGAACGAACCACACTTTCAGGGCCACTTTCCGGGCAAGCCGATCATGCCGGGGGTGACCATCGTCGAGGCAATGGCCCAAACCGCCGCCGTGATGGTGGGCACCGCGCTGAACATGGCCGACCGCGACATGCTGGTTTATTTCATGGCGATCGAGGGCTGCAAATTCCGCCGCATGGTCATTCCCGGCGATGTGCTGGAGCTGAAACTGCAAACCGTGCGCGGCAAGCCGGGCGGCAAGGTCTGGAAATTCTCGGGCGTGGCCGAAGTCGAAGGCGAGATGGCCTGCGAAGCGTCGTTCACCGCGATGATGGACCTGCCCAAGGATGTGACGGCCAAGGACGCTACAATATGAGTGGCATCCACCCCTCTGCGGTTGTCGAAGACGGCGCACAGATCGACCCCAGCGCCACGGTCGGGCCGTTCTGCCTGATCGGTCCCGAGGTCGTGCTTGGCCCGGACGTCGAATTGAAAAGCCATGTGGTCATCACCGGTCGTACGACGGTCGGCGAAGGCACGGTGATTTTCTCCTTTGCCGTCATTGGCGAGATCCCGCAGGATCTGAAGTTCAAGGGCGAAACCTCGGCGCTGGAAATCGGCAAACGCAACCGCATCCGCGAGCACGTCACGATGAACGGCGGCACCGAGGGCGGCGGCGGTGTGACCCGTGTGGGCGATGACGGGCTGTTCATGGCAGGTTGCCACATTGCCCATGACGCACAGGTCGGCAACCGCGTGATCGTGGTCAACAACGCCGCCGTAGCGGGGCACTGTGTGCTTGAGGATGACGTGATCATCGGCGGCCTGTCGGGTATCCACCAGTTCGTCCGCATCGGGCAGGGCGCGATCATCGGCGCGGTCACCATGGTGACCAACGACGTCATTCCATACGGTTTGGTACAGGCCCCGCGCGGCGATCTGGACGGGCTGAACCTGGTCGGGTTGAAACGGCGCGGCGTAAAGCGTGCCGACATCACTGCGCTGCGGGCTGCCTTTCAGATGCTGGCACAGGGCGAGGGCACGTTCCACGACCGCGCCGAACGCCTGGGGGCCGAGACTGACAGCGCTTATGTCAAACAGATCGTCGATTTCATCCTGGGTGAATCCGACCGGTCGTTCCTGACCCCGAAGTGAGCCCGCGATGCTGGCGCTGATCGTTGGGACGGGCCAGATGCCCAAGGTGGTGGCGGACGCCCAAGACAGCCCGCCGCTGGTCTGCATGCTGTCGGGCAATGCGCCGGACGGGCTGGTGCCTGACCTGACCTTCCGTCTGGAAACGCTTGGCTCTTTGTTGGTTGATCTTGGCACGCGTGGTGTGACCGATGTCTGCTTTGTCGGTGGTATTGCGCGGCCCGCTTTGGACCCCGACGCTTTGGATGCCGAAACCGCGCCGCTGGTGCCGCTGTTCCAGCAGGCCCTGCAACAGGGCGACGACGGGGCGCTGCGCATCGTGTTGGATATTTTCGAAAAGACCGGCTTTGCCGTGCGCGGGGTCGAAGACCTGGTGCCCGCGCTGCTGGCCACTGCTGGCGTTTATGGCGAGGCATGGCCCGACGCGCAGATGCGCCGCGATGCCGAGGCCGGCGCCGAACACATCGCCCGCGAGGGCGCGCGCGACATCGGGCAGGCTTGTGTCGTGGCCGGCGAACAGGTGATTGCCATGGAAGATGCGGCGGGCACCGACGCACTGATTGCGCGTGCAGCGACCAACACCAAAGACCGCGCCATCCTGTTCAAAGCGCCCAAACCGGGGCAGGAACGGCGCATCGACCTGCCCACCATCGGCCCCGATACGATTGAGGCCTGTGCCGCCGCAGGCTTTGCCGGTATCGTCATTGATGCCGGTGATGTTCTGGTTCTGGACCGCGACGCATGTGTCGCGCTGGCCGACCGGCACGGGCTGGTCCTGTGGGCGCGGACGGGCGACTGATGCGGGTGTTCATCATCGCGGGCGAGCCGTCAGGCGACAAGCTGGGCGGCGCGCTGATGGCGGGGCTGAAAGCGCTGGTGCCGGACGTGACCTTTGACGGGATCGGCGGCGCCGAGATGCAGGCGCAGGGGCTGACCAGCCGCTTTGACATGTCCGAGCTTAGCATTATGGGCATCATGGAAGTGCTGCCCAAATACCGCCATCTGAAACGCCGCATCGCCCAGACCGCACAGGCGGTGGTCGATACGGCACCGGATGTGATGATCACCATCGACAGCCCCGACTTCTGCCTGCGCGTCGCCCGTCTGGTCAAGGCGTCCAGCAGCATCCGTACCGTGCATTACGTGGCACCAACGGTCTGGGCGTGGCGGCCCAAACGTGCCGCGCATATGGCCGAGGTGATTGACCACGTGCTGGCGCTGTTCCCGTTCGAGCCGCCCTATATGCAGGCCGTCGGCATGGACTGCGATTTCGTCGGTCACCCCGTGGTCTCTGAACCGCAACCTTCTGCGGAAGATGTCGCCAGGTTCCGCGTGCAATACGGGATGGAGACCGCCGACCCGCTGCTGCTGGTCCTGCCCGGATCGCGCAAGGGCGAGGTGTCGCGTCTGGCCCCGCGTCTGGGGGCCGCCTTGGCCCCCGTGCTGGCCGCGCATCCGGGCTTGCGCGTCGTGGTGCCCGCAGCCGCCCCCGTGGCCGACATGGTGATCGCCGCCGTCGCCGACTGGCCGCTGGTACCCAAGGTTCTGGACCCGCGCGGGCTGGATGTGGACACGGCTTCACGGGCCAAACGCGTGGCCTTTGCCGCCGCCGATGCCGCACTTGCGGCGTCCGGCACCGTAGCGCTTGAGCTGGCGGCCGCCGATACGCCGATGGTCAGCGCCTACGATATGAACTGGCTTAGCCGTCGAATCGTGCAGCGGATGATGCAGATAGATACCGCCAATTTGATCAATATCGTCTCGGACACACGCACCGTGCCCGAGTTCATCGGCGCGCAATGCCGGTCCGACCTGATCGCCCAAGGGGTGCTGGATTTGCTGCAAGATCCCGCACCGCAGCGCGCGGCAATGCAGACCACGATGGACCTGCTGGGCCGCAACGGCGAAGACCCCGGCCTGCGCGCGGCCCGCGCGGTGCTGGCGCGGCTGTAGACTTATCGAGGGACCAAAAGCCCCTCAAAGTCCCGTTGTTTCAACCTTTGTGAATCCAGCCACCGCCAAAGATGCGGCTGCTGTCGCGGTCATAGAACACGCAGGCCTGTCCGGGGCTGACGCCCTCTTCGGGCAGGGTCAGTTCGACGGTCGCCTCGGTGGCCGAAATCGGACGCAGGATCGCGTCGGTGGGGGGGCGTGTCGACCGCACCCGCACGGCGATCTTCCATTCGTCGCGCGACATCATCGGTTCGTCGCCCAGCCAGTTGATCTCGCGCACCGGAACGGTACGGGTCGCCAGCATTTCCTTGGGGCCGACGACAACGCGGGCGGTGCCTGCGTCCAGCTTGACCACATACAGCGGATCGGCCAGGCCGCCGATGCCCAGGCCCCGACGCTGACCGATGGTATAGTTGATCACACCGTCATGGGTGCCCAGAACCTTGCCATCCATATCCACAATCTCGCCCGGAGCCGCCGCTTCGGGGCGCAACTTGCGGATAACGCTGGCATAATCGCCGTTCGGCACGAAACAGATGTCCTGGCTGTCGGGCTTGTCTGCCACGCTTAGCCCGTATTTCGCGGCCAGCGCGCGGGTGGCGTCCTTGGACGGCAGATGGCCCAGCGGAAAGCGCAGGTAATCCAGCTGCTGCGCGGTGGTCGAGAACAGGAAATAGCTTTGATCGCGCGCGGCATCGGTGGCGCAATGCAGCTCGGCCCCGTCAGCACCCATCTTGCGCTGGATATAATGGCCGGTGGCCATGCAGTCGGCTTCCAGATCCTTGGCGGTTTCCAACAGGTCCTTGAACTTCACCCGCTCGTTGCAGCGGATACAGGGCACAGGCGTCGCCCCGCCCAGATAGCTGTCGGCAAACTCGTCGATCACCGCGTCCTTGAACACGTTTTCATAGTCCAGAACATAGTGGGGAAAGCCCATTTCCTCGGCCACGCGGCGGGCATCGTGAATGTCGCGCCCCGCACAGCACGCGCCCTTTTTCGCCAGCGCCGCGCCGTGGTCGTACAACTGCAAGGTCACGCCGACCACGTCATAGCCTTCTTCGGCCAGCTGGGCGGCCACGACCGAGCTGTCGACGCCGCCGGACATGGCAACGACGACCCGTGTTTCAGCAGGCGGTTTGGCAAAACCCAGCGAATTCAGCGGGTGTGCAGTGTCTAGGGGCATGACGATCTCCGAGGGTGTCAGGCGATATATAGGAAAATCCTAATTACTCTCAAGAGGCGGCTTCACCGAACCTTAAGACCGAGGCGCGCAGT
This sequence comes from Sulfitobacter sp., assembly GCA_034669925.1. Taxonomy (GTDB): domain Bacteria; phylum Pseudomonadota; class Alphaproteobacteria; order Rhodobacterales; family Rhodobacteraceae; genus Pseudosulfitobacter. The sequence continues at coordinate 659,712 of JAXMOM010000001.1, read as the reverse complement.
TGAACCTGTAACGGTGCTACACGAGACAGTCATGTATCTGAAAAAAGTCGACGGTCCAAGGGCGGTCACATTGCTGGACGGGTCTGTGATGACGCAGGCCGATCTGCCCGACGCGGGCACGCGGCGCTGGGTGGCGTCGCGCAAGGCCGCCGTGGTGCGGGGCGTTCTGTACGGTCTGATCGGGCAGGCGGCGGCGCTGCAACGCTATGACATCAGCGCGGAAGAGTTCGGGGAATGGGTCCGTGCGGTCAGCCTGCATGGTGAAGAGGCTTTAAAAGCCACAGCTTTGCAACGATTCCGGGGGGCAAAGCCGCATTCATGAAAAGTTTAATGTTAGCAACCTGCAGTTGCTTGTTGTAACCTCAGTTTCAGTAACCTGTGATTAACCTTTTTTGTACAGTGTGTGGTCACTGCCTTATTTTAGACGTGATCCGGAGACTAATAATGCGTGTTCTGCTTGTTGAAGATGATCCGACGACCTCGAAAAGCATCGAATTGATGCTGACCCATGCCAACTTGAACGTCTATGCGACGGATCTGGGTGAAGAGGGGATCGATCTGGCCAAGCTTTACGACTACGACCTTATCCTGCTTGATCTGGATCTCCCTGATATGAATGGCCACGAGGTGCTGCGACAATTGCGCCTGTCGCGGATCGAAACGCCCATCCTGATCCTGTCAGGGGCGGACGACACCGAAAACAAGATCAAGGGTTTCGGGTTCGGGGCAGATGATTACCTGACCAAACCCTTCCACCGCGAGGAACTGGTTGCGCGCATTCATGCCATAATTCGGCGCTCCAAGGGGCACTCGCAATCGGTCATTGAAACGGGCCTGATCTCGGTCAACCTCGACGCGAAAACCGTCAGCGTCGACAACAAGTCGGTACATCTGACGGGCAAGGAATATCAAATGCTCGAACTGCTGAGCCTGCGCAAGGGCACGACCCTGACCAAAGAGATGTTCCTGAACCATCTGTACGGTGGCATGGACGAGCCCGAGTTGAAAATCATCGACGTGTTTATTTGCAAGCTGCGCAAGAAACTCAGCACTGCGACAGGCGGCCAGAACTACATCGAAACCGTCTGGGGTCGCGGCTACGTGCTGTGCGATCCAGAACCCGCTATCCAGTCGGGCGATGACAGCCAGCGACTGGCCATCGGCGCATAAATCCAAGGGTCTGCACCCAAGGGCATTCGGGTGCAGGCGGCAGATGACATCACTCACGCAGACTTTCTGACCTGAATGAACTGGACCTGTGCTTGCCACGCTTCTATCTCTAGGGCGCGACATCAAGAAAGAGGCAGGTCCCGTGTCCGACACCATCAATATCTCTGACATGACCGAAGCGCAGGCGCGGGACGAACTGGCACGGCTGGCAGACCTGCTGGCGGATGCGAACCGTGCCTATCATACCGAAGACGCGCCGCAGATTGATGACGCCGAATATGACGCGCTGAAGCGGCGCAACGCCGAGATCGAAGGGCGCTTTCCCGACCTGAAACGCGCCGACAGCCCCAGTGACCAGATCGGGGCCGAACCCGCCGAAGGGTTTTCCAAGATACGGCACGCGGTGTCGATGCTGTCACTGTCCAACGCCTTCCAAGCCGAAGACGTGGAAGATTTCGACGGGCGGGTGCGCAAATACCTTGGGCTGGCCGCCGATGCCCCGCTGGCCTACACGGCGGAACCCAAGATCGACGGGCTGTCGCTGTCGCTGCGCTATGAAAGCGGCGCGCTGGTCTCTGCGGCGACACGCGGCGATGGTCAGGTGGGCGAGAACGTGACCGCCAATGCGCTGACCATCGACGACATTCCCCAAAACATCGAAAACGCCCCCTCCATTCTGGAAGTGCGCGGCGAGGTTTACATGAGCCACGCCGACTTCGCGGCGCTGAACACCCGCCAGACCGAACGCGGCGGCAAAACCTTTGCCAACCCGCGCAACGCAGCCGCCGGATCGCTGCGCCAGTTGGATGCGTCGATCACACGCGCGCGTCCGCTTCGGTTCTTTGCCTACACCTGGGGCGAAATTTCGGAACCGCTGGCCGACACCCAGATGGCCGCCATCGACCGTTTGAAACAGATGGGCTTTCAGACCAACCCGCTGACCCAATTGTGTGATGGGCCCGCCGAAATGATCACCCATTACGCCAAGATCGAACAGATGCGCAGCGCCTTGGGCTATGACATCGACGGCGTGGTCTACAAGGTGAACGACCTGGCGCTGCAAGGGCGCCTGGGGTTCCGGTCGACCACCCCCCGCTGGGCCACGGCGCATAAGTTCCCCGCCGAACTGGCGTGGACCCGGCTGGAAACCATCGACATTCAGGTGGGCCGCACCGGCGCGCTCAGCCCCGTGGCGCGATTGGCCCCGGTTACCGTGGGCGGCGTCGTGGTATCAAACGCCACGCTGCACAACGAAGACTATATCGCGGGCCGCGATTCCAAGGGGGGCGAGATTCGCGCAGGCAAGGACATCCGCATAGGCGACTGGGTACAGGTCTACCGCGCGGGCGATGTGATCCCCAAGGTTGCGGATGTGGACCTGACCAAACGCCCCGACGACGCAACGCCCTATGCGTTTCCGCAGGTCTGCCCCGAATGCGGCAGCGACGCCATCCGCGAGCCGGGCGACGCCGTCCGCCGGTGTTCGGGCGGCATGATCTGCCCGGCGCAAGCTGTTGAAAAGCTAAAGCATTTCGTTGCGCGCGGTGCGTTCGACATCGAAGGCTTGGGCGCCAAACAGGTCGAGCAATTCCACGCCGACGGCTGGATTGCCGAGCCTGCCGACATCTTCACACTGCGCGATCGTTACGGCAGCGGGATGCAACAGTTGAAAAACCGCGAGGGCTGGGGCGACAAATCGGCCAGCAACCTTTTCGACGCCATCGACGAACGCCGCAAAATCGCACTGTCGCGCCTGATCTTCGGCCTTGGCATTCGCCATGTGGGCGAAGCGGCGTCGAACCTGCTGGCCTTGCACTATGGCAGCTGGGACGCCTTCGCCGCCGCGATGGACGCCGCGGCCGATGCTGAAAGCGATGCGTGGGGGGACCTCACGGGCATCGACGGGGTGGGCGCGGTCATGGCCGGATCGCTGACCGCCACCTTTGCCCAAGACACCGAACGCGCCGCCATCGACCGGCTCGTCGCGCAACTTGACGTGCAACCGGCGGAACGCCCCGACACCTCGGGCAGCCCGGTGGCAGGCAAGATCGTTGTCTTCACCGGCACGCTTGAAAAAATGACCCGCGCCGAGGCCAAGGCGCGGGCCGAAACGCTGGGCGCGAAAGTGTCCGGTTCGGTCAGCGCCAAGACCGACATATTGGTCGCGGGGCCGGGGGCGGGATCAAAGGCCAAGAAGGCGGCGGAACTGGGCATTACAACACTGGACGAAGACGGCTGGCTGGCGCTGATCGAGGGCGCATGAGCGGTCGGCCAGAACAGCTTTTCCCGCTTTTTGCCGAAGCGCAGACGCTTGAAGGGGTGGGGCCGAAAACAGCCGACTTGCTGGCGGCCATCGGCATCACGACGCCGCGTGACCTGCTGTTCACGCTGCCACATACCGGCATCGACCGCAGCCCGCGCGCGACGCTGAAAGATGCCCTTTTGCCCGGGACTTACACAGTGATCGTGACCGTCGGACGCCACCAGCCCCCGCGCAACAAGGGGGGCGCCTATCGCATCACGGTCGAGGACGCCGAGACCGCCTTTCAGATCGTGTTTTTCCGCGGGCGGTCCGATTTCTTGCTGAAACAACTGCCCGAAGGATCGCGGCGCGTGGTGTCGGGCAAGGTCGAAATGTTCGACGGCATCGCACAGATGTTGCACCCCGATCACATCCTGCCCGAGGCCGAAGCAGGCGACATTCCAGCCTTCGAACCCGTCTATCCGCTGACCGCCGGGGTCACGCAAAAGGTGATGTGGAAAGCGACCCGTGGCGCGCTGACCCGTGTGCCCGAAATGGCCGAATGGAGTGATCCCGCTCAGGTCGCGCAGGCCAAATGGCCCACATTTTCCGAGGCTGTGGCGCAGGCCCACGCGCCGCAATCGCTGCGCGATATTGCGATAACCGCGCCCGCGCGCGAACGTCTGGCCTATGATGAATTGCTGGCGCACCAGATCACGCTGGCTCTGGCCCGCGCGGCGGAACGGCGCAAACCGGGGCGCTCCAGTGTCGCCACCGGAGCGTTGCAGCGCAAGGTTCTGGCGGCGCTGCCGTATCGGCCCACCGGCGCGCAAGAACGCGCGATTTCCGAGATTGCCGACGACATGGCACAGCCGCAGCGCATGAACCGCCTGTTGCAGGGGGACGTTGGCGCGGGCAAGACGCTGGTGGCTTTCATGGCCTTGCTGGTCGCGGTCGAGGCGGGCGGTCAGGGCGTGCTGATGGCCCCGACAGAAATCCTTGCGCGTCAACACCTTGAGGGGTTGCAGCCGCTGGCCAAGGACGCGGGCGTGGTGCTGGAGCTGCTGACGGGGCGGGACAAGGGCAGCGAGCGCAAGGCCAAGCTGGCCGCATTGGCCGACGGGCGCATCCAGATACTGGTGGGGACCCATGCGGTGTTTCAAAAGGACGTTGCATTCCGCGATCTGCGTCTTGCGATCATCGACGAACAGCACCGGTTTGGCGTGCGGCAACGTCTGGCGCTGGGGTCCAAGGGCGCGCAGGCGGACGTATTGGTGATGACCGCGACGCCAATTCCGCGGTCCCTGTCGTTGGCGCAATACGGCGATATGGACGTGTCGGTGCTGGACGAAAAGCCGCCCGGGCGCAAACCGATCCGCACGGCGCTGGTCAGCACGGGTCGCATGGACGAGGTGATCGACCGGCTGCGCGCGGCGATTGCCAAGGGACAGCAATGCTATTGGGTCTGTCCGCTGGTCGAGGAAAGCGAAGTGGTCGATCTGACCTCGGCGGGCGAGCGTTTCAAACGGTTGCGCGCGGCGTTGGGCGAAGGTGTCGTCGGGTTGGTGCATGGCCAGATGCCGCCCGCCGAAAAAGATGCGGCGATGGCGGCATTTCAGGCGGGTGAAACATCTGTGCTGGTGGCGACCACGGTGATCGAGGTGGGGGTGAACGTGCCCAACGCCACGATCATGGTGATCGAGCGGGCCGAGATCTTTGGCCTGGCCCAGTTGCACCAGCTGCGCGGGCGCGTGGGGCGGGGCGATGCGGCATCCACCTGTTTGCTGATGTATCAGGCACCGCTTAGCGAGACGGGGCAAAAACGACTGGAAGTGCTGCGCGAGACCGAGGATGGGTTCGTGATTGCCGAAACCGATTTGCAGATGCGCGGCGCGGGCGATGTGATCGGCACGGCGCAGTCGGGCCTGCCACGGTTTGCAGTTGCCGACCTTGAGCGGCAGGCAGGATTGATGGCCATTGCGCAAAGCGATGCGCGCAAGCTGTTGTCTGATGATCCCAAGCTAGAGACAGCGCGCGGCAAGGCAGCCCGCATGTTATTGTGGCTGATGCGGCAGGACGAAGCCATTCGTTTGATTTCAGTGGGTTAGCGTAAATCCCCCTTTTGATGTTCCAATAAGTTCACAAATGTTCTCACAAAGTTCTTTACAGAACGTAAAGGATATGAGAACAAAGGAGCAACAAAGAACGGGAGATGACACGATGACCACCATGCGAATGATCAAAACCATCGCCACCCGCGCGGAAAGCACATTGTTGCAAGATGCGGTGGGGGCTGCGGCCTTGATGGTGATGCTGGTTGTCGGACTGCACCTGCCTGCCTTTGTCTGATTTTCTGCCTGCGATGTCGTGCCGGCTGTCTGGCGTATCCGTCCCAAATAGATACGCATTAACGGGATTGCCTGTCCCGCGTTAACCAAGGTCCCTCTTGGCCGGACAGTTCGGGTCCCACACGACAAACGCTTTTCCTGCGCCGCCATCCCAACCGGATGTGCGGCGTTTTTTTTGCGGTTGGAACAGCCTTAAAATGTATAGACCAGCCGCAAACCGCCCCAATGCACACCGTTGATGATGATCGGGCCCGACAGATCTTTCAGCATCGCGAAATCGCCACCCCCCATGTCGGGGCGGTACACCTGCCACGACGGATCGGTGCTGCGCTCCGCCGTTAATCCCACGCGGTCATCATGCCTCGCCAGGTGTCATTCACTGGCGAGCGCAGATTGGTTCACAGGTTCCGAATGCGGGCCGAATGCGGGCGCGCTCAGGCGCAGTTGGCTTGCAGGGCCTGCTGCATCGCCTCGGCCGTGGCTTCGATGCTCAGCAGGATCGAGGCATGGCGATTGCGATACTCGCGGGCGGGCTCCAGCACCTTGAACCCGTCAAAGGGGGCGTCGGGCACCGGCCCTGCATCCTTCAGCATGGCGCGCAGCTGGTCGCGGGCGGTTTCGACCTCGGCCAGTGTGCGCCCGATCACGGCACCACCCACCACGGCCGCCGACGCCTGACCCAGCGCACAGGCTTTCACGTCCTGACCAAAGGCGCTGATGACCCCGTCCGCCACACAGACATCCACCGTCACCGTCGATCCACACAGCGGCGCGCGTTTCTTGACCGTCGCACCGGGGCTTTCCAACCGTTCGCGGTGCGGAATATCGGTGGCCAGCGCCAGAATCTGGCCCGAGTAAAGTTTGATAAGATCGCTGTCCGCCATGTCCGCTTTCCTTTCGGTGCACCCTGATACATAAGCGTCTCGGCCTGAGATGCAAATTAGGATTTACCCGATGTCCGACCAAAATTTCGATCCCGCAACCCTGACCTACAACGATGCCGGTCTGATCCCCGCGATTGCGCAGGATGCCACCACCGGCGCGGTGCTGATGATGGCGTGGATGAACGCAGACGCCGTGGCGCGCACGCTGTCGACGGGCAAGGTCACCTATTGGTCGCGCTCGCGCAGCGCGTTCTGGGTCAAGGGCGAAACATCCGGCAATGTGCAGGAACTGGTCGATTTCCGCTTTGATTGCGACAGCGATTGCCTGTTGGTCATGGTCAAGCAGACGGGGCCTGCGTGCCACACCGGGCGGCAGAACTGCTTTTACCGTGCCGTGCGGGACGGGGACGTGGTCGAACTGGAAGCAGCACCCTAAGTCGGCAGCCCGACCAGCGTGCGAATGTCGCAGGGCGTGGCCCCCTCGGCGCGGTATTTGGCGATAGCGCGCGCGTCGTCGCGTTTGGCCAGCCGTTTGCCCGCGTCGTCACGGATCAGGCGGTGGTGATGATAGACAGGCGTCGGCAGGTTCAGCAGCCGTTGCAGGATGACGTGGATTTTGGTGGCCTCGAAGAGGTCCTGACCGCGCACCACGTGGGTGACTCCTTGGGCGGCGTCGTCCAGCACCACGGACAAATGATAGGACGTGCCCATATCGCGCCGCGCAAGGACAACGTCGCCGATGGTGTCGATCGCTTCCCGCGCGGTGAATTCGATAAGGCCGGATTCTCCTTTTGGCCCTTCACCGGTTTCCGTGAAGTAGAAGACGTCTTCCTCTCCGACTCGGTGATCTGCGAACGGGAACGCCTTACCCATGAACAATCGCAGTGCGGTATTCTCGGGTTGGGCGAAATTGCCTGAAAATGAGCGAACATCGCGGCATGTCCCGGGGTATATCAGTCCGTCTGGTCCCATGGTTGCTTCCGCGCCTTCCTGTGGCGCGGAGACTGCGGCTTCAACATCTCGACGCGAGCACGAGCAGGCAAACGCGTAGTCCCATTCCCAGAGCCAATCGAGTTGTTTGCGGTAAGTATCCATTCGCTCAGACTGGCGCATGACAGGTTCAGGCCACCACAGCCCAAGCCATTGCAAATCATCATAAATCTGCGCCTCCCATTCGGGGCGGGCGCGGGATTGGTCGATGTTTTCGATGCGCAGCAGGAAATCACCGCCCGCGTCCGTGGCGATATCATAGGCCAGCATCGCGGAATAGGCATGGCCCAGATGCAGCGGCCCTGTCGGTGATGGCGCGAACCTTGTGGTGAATCTCACGCTTTTTCAACTACATATACGGTGGCGTTCACGTTGATTCCGGGCAGGTGCGGACCGTCCTCGCGCATCAGCAGGCGGGCGGCTCCGCAGTCGGTCCATTCGGACAAGGCACCCTCGCAGGCGGTGTCTTTCAATGCGTGATCGTTCAATGAAAACAAAAGCTTGCCACTCTTTGGCAGCTTGCGCATCAGCGTGTGTAGCATGCCAGCAGGTGCAGCCCCTGACCCAATCGCACCGACGGCGACCATCAGGCTGTACGTGCCATCGGCAAAAGGCAGGGTTTTGCCGCCCTTGATCCGGGCAAGGGACCGGTAGATCGCCTTGTCCCGCGCCAGCGCCAGCATTTCCGACGACAGGTCCACGCCGTCGATCACGTCAAAGCCGGCATCGCGCAGCGCCTGACCCGACAGGCCGGTGCCACAGCCGAAATCAAGTACAGGAACATCCGTGTCTTGTACATATTTCCGCAATGCGGCCGCGCAACGGGCGGGGGTGGCATAGCCCTGTGCTGCGACCTCGGCCTCGTAACTGGCGGCCCAGTCGTCGTAGAGCGCCCGGATTTCACCCGCGTCGCGGGCTGTGTAAGCTTTGTTCAGAAATGATGACATGATGCAAAGGTAGGGCCAAGCGGCCCCACCGTCCAGTCTGTCGTCAGGCAATCGCGCCCTGCGGGGCCAGCCATGCCTGCCAATCGGTCTTGGCGCGGTCGGTATAGGCCTTGTAGCGGTCCTTGCGGCCGCGACGGCCTGCTTTCAGCCCATCAACGGGGGGGAACAGGCCAAAGTTCACGTTCATCGGCTGAAACGTCTTGGCCTCGGCACCACCCGAGATATGGGTGATCAGCGCGCCCATCGCGGTGGTGTTCGGGGGCGTGTCCAGCGTGCCGCCCAGCAGTTCGGTGGCCGCCATGCGCCCCGCAAGCAAACCCATGGCCGAGGATTCAACATAGCCTTCGACGCCGGTGATCTGGCCTGCGAAGCGCACATTGGGCCGCGACCGCAGGCGCATCTGGCTGTCCAGCAACGTGGGACTGTTCAGGAACGTGTTGCGGTGGATACCGCCCAGACGGGCAAAGCTGGCGTTTTCCAGGCCCGGGATCATCTTGAACACTTCGGTCTGCGCGCCGTATTTCATTTTGGTCTGAAATCCGACGATGTTGTACAGCGTGCCCAGCTTGTTGTCGCGGCGCAACTGCACCACGGCGTGCGCCTTGACGTCGGGCTGGTGCGGGTTGGTCAGGCCCACGGGTTTCATCGGGCCGTGGCGCAATGTTTCGCGGCCGCGTTCGGCCATAACCTCGATGGGCAGGCAGCCGTCGAAATATCCCGCCGTTTCGCCCTCGTGAAATTCGGTCTTGTCGGCGGCCAGCAGGGCATCGATGAAGGCGTCGTATTGCTCTTTGTCCATCGGACAGTTCAGGTAAGCGGTGCGCTCTTCCTCTGTCTCGCCCTTGTCATAGCGCGACTGCATCCAGGCGCGGTCCATGTCGATGCTGTCGTGGTAGACGATGGGGGCAATTGCGTCGAAAAACGCCAGCGCCTCGGCGCCGGTCTCGGCGGCAATCGCCTGACCCAGTGTCGATGATGTCAGCGGGCCGGTGGCAAAAATCCACGTGCCGGTGTCTGGCAGCGCGGTGATCTCGCCGTATTCCACGGAAATATTCGGATGCGCCATCAGCGTGTCGGTGATGGTCTGGGCAAAGGGGTCGCGGTCCACGGCCAGCGCACCGCCGGCGGGCAGGCGGTGTTTGTCGGCGGTCGCCATGACCAAACCGTTCGCGGCGCGCATTTCCCAATGCAGCAGGCCCACAGCGTTCTGTTCGCTGTCGTCGGACCGGAACGAATTGGAACACACCATTTCGCCCAGCAGACCGGTCTGGTGGGCAAAGGTGCCGACCTGTGGCCGCATTTCATGGATCACGACCTGCACGCCCATGTTGGCGGCCTGCCATGCTGCTTCGGACCCGGCCATGCCGCCGCCCACAATATGAAGGATATCTGTCATAGGGCTGATGTAGGGCAGGGCGCGGCCATGCGCAACGGGGCGCAGACATGCGTGTGGCGCGGGGTGCGTTTAGGGCTTATTTTATGGGGGGATATTTTGGGGTCGCCGCTGCGGGAATGGTCGGTCAGAGAGAGCTGACCTGGAGGGACCTTCCGCCGACGGCGACCCAAAATCGTTTCAGCCACTTGGCTTGTCATTCTTGTGACACAGTAATGCCCGATTTGCCAGTGATTCCGCGTGAACAATCAATCCCGAAATGGAAACAGTCAGAAACTCGAGGTTATTTCTTTTTATTCCAATCAGTTAAACAGTTCGTCGGAATTTGACCTACTGTTCCCAGCGCGGATCGCGCTTGTCCAAAAACGCCGCAATTCCTTCTTCGGTGTCCCGGTGCAGCATGTTCTCGACCATCACGTTGCCGGTGTGCGCATAGGCGGCATCGGTGGTCATCGACAACTGGTCATAAAACGCCTGTTTGCCGATCTTGACCGCCGATCCCAGCTTGGCCGCGACCGTATCGGCCAGCTCTTGCGTCTCCGCGGCCAGTTGCTCGGGCAGCACCGCACGGTTGATCAGCCCCAGCGCCTGCGCGCGGTCGGCTTCGATGAACTGGCCGGTGGTCAGCATCTCGAACGCCTGTTTGCGCGGGATGTTGCGGGTCAGCGCCACCATCGGGGTGGAGCAAAACAGGCCGATGTTCACGCCGTTGACGCCAAAGCGCGTGCCTTGGGCCGCGATGGCCATGTCGCAGGTGGCGACCAATTGGCAGCCTGCAGCGGTGGCGATGCCGTGGACTTGTGCGATGACCGGCTGAGGCAGGGATTGCACCCGCGCCATCATCGACGCGCACCGATTGAACAGATCGGCGAAATAGCCGCGCCCGCCGTCCGGCTTCTGGCGGCCTTCGGTCATTTGTTTCAGGTCGTGACCTGCGCAGAATGCCTTGCCACTGCCCGACAGGATCACCGCACGGATGCTGCGCGTTTCGGCGATGTCGTCCAATGTGGTGTGCAGCGCCAGGATCATCTCGTCCGACAGCGCATTCAGCCGCTCGGGTGCGTTCATCGTCAGATGGGCCACGCCGTCCGTGACCTTACGTTCAAGAATTGCCATCTTGCCCTCCAGGTGTTTGACAGGAACCTTAGGTCAGGCAAGAGCAGAGGGAAAGCCATGCAAACGGTGATGAGCGCAGAAGACTTGATGGCCTTTTTGGTGGTCGAGTTCGATCAGGTGGCCAACGACTTTATCGTCGAAGAGGTGGGGGGTGGCAAAATCCGCGTGCGTCTGGTGGTGGACAACCGTCATTTGCGCCCCGGTGGCACCGTGTCGGGGCCGTCGATGTTCGCGCTGGCGGATGTGGCGGCCTATCTGGCGACGCTGGCTTTGGTCGGCCCCAAGGCGCTGGCGGTGACCACGAATTGTTCCATTGATTTCATGCGAAAACCGGCCGCGGGCGTCGATCTGGTGGCCAGTGCCACGGTTTTGAAGCTGGGCAAGCTGTTGTCGGTGACAGATGTATTGATACATTCGCACGGAATGGATGCGCCCGTGGCCCGTGCCAGCCTGACCTATGCGATCCCGCAGAAATAACCGCCGGATATGAAAAGACCGCCGGGACGAACCCGGCGGCAAGGAAGAGGTCTGTCGTGCGTCACAGGGAAGTTACGCGCGCCAGAAAACCCGGCGCGACTCGGTATAAGCCACGTGCGGGGTCAGTCCCACATCATCCAGCTGCTGTTGCGTCAACTGGCCAAGTGCCAGGCGCGTGCGGCGGCGAGTGGCCCATTTCGACAGGGCAACCGCCAGATTGATCGCAACGACAGAAATGACCGGCAGCGTGCGCGTGTCGCGCAGGTGGGCCAGGGCGTCGGGGGACAGGGCAGTTGTCTGTGTCATGGGAAATCTCCTTTGGTATTCCGATGAATTGTATTGACACAATTTGGCGTTATTGCCATGAGTATTGATACAAAGTCGGATGAAAAGAATCTATGGAAACATTGTAATGGATACAATTTGGCCGGACACGCTGCCAACTGGCGCAGGACCCAAGTACAAAGCCGTGGCGCAGATCATCCGCGCGGCGGTCTCAGAGGGGGCGTTGACCCAAGGCACGCGGCTGCCGCCGGTGCGCGACCTGGCGTGGCAGCTCAAGATTACGCCGGGCACCGTGGCGCGTGCCTATACTATTCTGACCGACGAAGGATTGCTGAACGCCGAAGTCGGGCGGGGCACTTTTGTGGCGCCCCCAGTGGACGACGATGCCGCCTTTGCCCCGCCGATCGAGATCGACAGCGCCGCGCACAACCGCGAGGCGCAGGACTGGCGGGTGAACATGGTGTCACCGCATTTGCCCAGCGTCGGACAGGCGCAGCTGATCCGCGGCCTTCTGGCCGATATTGCCCGCGATCCGCCGTCCGGCATGATGCACTATCCCGACCGCACCAACGCGCGCCCTGCGCGCGAGGCGGTGGTGAAATGGCTGGCGGGCGCGCAGTTGGGCCATATGGATCAAAGCGATGTCGTGCTGGCCAATGGTGGGCAAAGCGCCATTCTGCTTTTGATGCAGGCGCTGCTGAGGGGGCGCAAACCTGCGGTTCTGGTCGAGGATCTGTCCTATCCCGGTTTCCGCCGTGCTGCCGATCTGGTGCGCGCTGATGTGGTGCCGGTGGCGATGGATGCCTATGGTGTGATCCCCGAGGCGCTGGCCCGTGCCGCAGCCCAGAACGATGCACAGGTGTTCTGCACCTCGCCCGAGGTGCACAATCCCACCTGTCTGTTTACCCCGCTGGAACGCCGGCTTGAGCTGGTCGAAGTGGCCCGCGCCCATGACATTCAAATTATCGACGACGACTGCTATCAGATCGCGGCGGCCAAGGCGCCGTCCTACCGGATGCTGGCGCCGGAACGGGGCTGGTATGTCTCGTCGATTTCGAAATCGCTGACACCGGCCTTGCGGGTCGGCATGGCCATCGCCCCGCACGGGCGGGCCGCACCGCTGCGCCGTGCGGCGGAACATGCGTTTTTTGGTCTGCCGACGCCAATTCTGGACCTGACGGCGGCCTTGCTGACCCACCCGCAATTGCCGGTGCTGACCGGGCAGGTGCAGGCAGGCATCAACCAATATGTACAGGCGGCGGTGAACATTCTGGGCCGCTACGACCTGCGCTGGCGCGAGAATGTGCCGTTCGTCTGGCTGCCGCTGCCCGAAGGTTGGCGGGCCACCGCGTTTTGTCAGGCCGCCGAGGCGCAGGGCGTGCAGGTGCGCGCGGGCGAGGAATACGCCTGTCGCGACGCGCGCAGCCCGCACGCGATCCGGTTTGCCATCAATGCCGGCGTGCGGCTTGAGACCTTCAAGGATGCGGTGGGGCGTTTGCGCCTGTTGTTGGACAACCCGCCCGAGCAAATCAATGTCTGAATGGTGGGGTATAATAATACCTTATTTGCAAGCTGTTGATTTTCAATGGTTATAAAAGATTTGCGCCGCTTGACCGTGCTTGCGCGTGCTATATAACCCGCCCATCGCATACCAGGGACACGCACCGCGTGGCCCGCAACAGCAAACAGGAAACTCCTGCAATGAAAACCTTTACCGCAACACCTGCGGATATCGACAAGAAATGGATCCTGATCGACGCCGAAGGCATCGTTCTGGGCCGTCTTGCCTCGATCGTCGCAACCCGCCTGCGCGGCAAGCACAAGCCGTCGTTCACACCGCACATGGACATGGGCGACAACGTGATCATCATCAACGCTGAAAAAGTGCAACTGACTGGCAAGAAGCGCCAGGAAGAGCATTTTTGGCACACCGGCCACCCCGGTGGTATCAAATCGCGCACCAAAGAGCAGATCCTCGAAGGTGCACACCCCGAGCGCGTGGTCACTCTGGCCGTCAAACGGATGCTGCCCGGCAACCGTCTGAGCCGTCAGGTCATGACCAACCTGCGCGTCTATGCTGGCGGTGAACACCCGCACGAAGCGCAAAACCCCGAAGTTCTCGACGTGAAGTCGATGAACAAGAAAAACACGCGGAGCGCATAAGCATGGCCGACGAAATCAACACACTCGAAGATCTGCAAGCCGCAGTGACCGAAAATGTCGGCGGCGTGCAAGGCACCGAAACCGATCTGAACCCGCGCGAGCAGGTTCGTGACGAATTCGGCCGGTCCTATGCCACAGGCAAACGGAAAGATGCGGTTGCCCGCGTCTGGATCAAACCCGGTTCGGGCAAGGTCACCGTGAACGGCAAAGAGATGAAAACATACTTTGCCCGTCCGGTTCTGCAAATGATCCTGGCCCAGCCCTTCACCGTTGCCGGTGTCGAAGGCGAATTTGACGTGGTTGCCACGGTCAAGGGCGGCGGTCTGTCCGGTCAGGCCGGTGCGGTCAAGCACGGCGTGTCCAAAGCGTTGCAACTGTACGATCCCTCGCTGCGTGGCGCGTTGAAAGCCGCAGGCTTCCTGACACGCGACAGCCGCGTTGTGGAACGTAAGAAATACGGTAAAGCGAAAGCGCGTAAGAGCTTCCAGTTCTCCAAGCGTTAATTCGGCTTACACCGCGAATACTTGGAAAAACCCGCGCCACGGCGCGGGTTTTTTCGTTTTTAGAATTTACGTACAAAAAGGCGCGCAATCTGTACAAGATCACGCGCCAATTGTCTGTCAGGTGGTGGCTGGATCAGCCGCCGAATTCATAGGACACGGTAAAGCCCAGCAGGCCGTCGCCGTCGTTGGTGTCTTCGTACAGAACCTGGAACGCCGTGCTGTCGTTGATCGCATAGACCGCGCCCAGTTCGCCATAGACGTTGTCGTCGCGGTCAGAGTTGCCGACCAGACCCACCAGCGACCAACGGTCGTTCAGGGGCGCTTCGAATGCGAATTCCTGATCGCTTTTGCCGGTATCGGGATCGACGATCACGGCAAAGGCACCTTCGATGCTGTCGGTGACGGGGAAGGCCAGCGTTGCGGTGATTTCTTCGGAATGGCCATCGGTGTTGTTCAGCCAGATATAGCCATAGGTCAGATCCCACGACATGCCGTTGCCAAACTCGGCGCCGTAGCCAAGGTTGGCTTCGTATTCCACGTCATCGGCCGGGTCCTGGTACAGGGTGGTGATGGTCAGGCCGCCGTGAAACCCGGAATAGGCCAGTTCGAAAAAGCCTTCGAGTTCGTTTTCGGCATGGTCGAAATCGTCCGAGGTGGCGAACCGTGCAGTGGCGGCAATGCCTGCGGTCCACGACAGAACCGGGCGGTCCTGAACCGGATCAAAGATCGGGTCGGCACCAACGGCAATGTTGTCTTGGGCAAAGGCGGCACCCGCGCACAGAGTCGCGAAGACACCCGCACCGATGAGGGTTTTAGTGGTCATGATTGTGCTTTCAGTGGGAGGTCCCTGGCTGGTCTGGCGACTTGCTAGGACGGGTTTTGAGTGAGTCTTTCACTAAGGTACTGAAATGCATCATGCAATGCGAAACCCCGCCATCCTCGTGTGACAAGGATGGATCAAGGTCATAACGCCCTAATTTAATGCAGATTCTTAGGGTCAGGACCCATTAATCCTGCACCATCAGCGGCAATCTCACTTCATTTCAGCGGCTTGGGCTGCTTGCAACTAGAACCACTTTTAGCTGCACGACGCAAACCACTGAAATTTCGTTAAATTGCCGCTGACGGCTCAGGATTAATTGGTCCTGACACTAAGGAGGCCTCACTAAAATGTGCTTCTCCTTAGGGTTGATCGGTTGGGAAACCCTTTCTTCACAAGGATTTACTCTGTGGGGTCATCTATCCGGCTCCACCAGCCCCAAACCGCGCAAGTATATGCCGATACCGCTTTCCAGCAGGTCCTCGGGCGGGAAAGGGCTGGCGCGTCCGGGGCTGTTGCGGGCGAACAGTTCCACCACGCCGTGGCTCATCGCCCAGATGTGGGCGCTGAACATGGACGCGGGGGGGCGTTTGTCGGCCGGAATGTGTTGTGACAGGTCGGCAGCGGCCTTTTCCAGAACGCCATTGGCGCGGTTGGCGGCGGCGGCCAGTTCTGGCGTGCGGTTGATCGAGATGCCGCTTTCGAACATCGAAATATAGTGGCCGGGGTGCTTGCGGGCAAAGGCCAGATAAGCGCGGCCCGTGGCCTCGAACGCGGCCAGCGCCGAGGGTTGGCCGGACTGATAGGCATAATCCATCAGGTCGGCGAAAATCTCGTAACCCTGCAAGGCTGCTTCGGCGATCAGGTCCTCGCGGCCCTCAAAGTGGCGGTAGACGGCGGCGGGGGTCACACCCGCCTGTTTGGCAGCCTCGGACAGGGTAAAGCCTGTGGGGCCCTTCAGCTCGATCAGCTCAAGCGCCGCATCGACCAGCGCCTGCCGCAGATTGCCATGGTGATAACCGCGTTTAGGCATCCCAGATGTCCGGTCCGCCAAAGATGCTTTCGTCAATCTTGCCAATGGCTTGTGCGTCTTTGTTGGTGTAGTCCAGCCCGTGCAGCACACAGCGGATCGCGGCCAGACGCGCGCGACGCTTGTCGTCTGAACGCACGACGGTCCACGGTGCATGGTCCGAATGCGACCGGTCCAGTGTTTCGCGGATGGCGGTGGAATAGTCGTCCCATTTCTTCAGGCCCTCGACGTCAATCCAGCTGAGCTTCCACTGCTTCAGCGGATCGGATTCGCGGTCCATCATCCGACGCAATTGTTCTTCGCGGCCCACGTTCAGCCAGAACTTGAACAGGTGAATGCCGTCCTCGACCAGCATCTCTTCAAAAGGTTGGACCTGTTGAAAGAAATGGGCGCGCTGTGCGTCGGTGCAAAAACCGAATACCTTTTCCACGACGCCGCGGTTGTACCAGCTTCGGTCAAAGAACGACAGATTGCCCGCACTGGGCAAGCGTCTGATATAGCGTTGGAAATACCATTCTCCGGCCTCTTTTTCCGTGGGCTTGGGCAGAGCCACCACCTGTGCGCTGCGCGGGTTCAGGTTTTCGCGGAACCGTTCGATTGTGCCGCCTTTGCCCGCGGCATCCCGGCCTTCGAACACACAGGCCACGCGCGCGCCGCTTTCTTGCACCCAGGCTTGCATCTTGACCAGTTCGATCTGCAACCGCTCCATCTGCTTGTCATAGGCCTTGCCCGACATGCGCTCGGAATGCGGATAGCTGTCGGACAGCACGTCGTTCTTGTCGGCCCGCGCGATGGTTTTGCGGATGTCCTCGGGCGCTTCGCTTTCGGCAAAGGCGCTGATGGCGCCGTCGAATGGTTTGGTCACGCGGCGTGCTCCCCTGAAGTGACTTCTATTAACATCAATATGGTGCGGCGTGGCACTTAACGCAAACCCGCACGTTGTGCTGCACGGTCAATGGCATCGACAACGGCCTGCGGATCGACGTGATGTGGCATATGTCCAACACCGGGCAGCACGGTCAGATGGGCGCCGGGCACCTGTTGGGACAGCGGGATCGAGTGGACGGCCAGCGGCACGGTGTCGTCGGCATCGCCGTGCACGATTTCCATCGGCATGGTCAGGGTCGGCAGCAGAGGTTTCATGGCAACCATATGCGGGCGCAGCGTGTTCACCTGACGCACGTTGGCGCGCAGGGTGGTGCGGCGCATGGACAGGCCTGCGCCGATATAGTCGGCATAGCCTTCGGGGGCGGTCTGCGGGGCAAAGATGCTGTCGATGCGGTCCTTGACGTATGGGCGCGGGGTAAAGGCGGTGATCAGCGGCACCACCAGCGCGCCACCCCAAGGGGCGCCCAGAACCGTGTAGAAGGGCCCCAGATCGCCCGGCCACGGTTGTGCGACGCCCGCGACCATTACAACGGCGGCGGTATCATCGGGCCGCGCCAGCGCCCAGGCCAGCGCGACAGAGCCACCAAAGCTGTGGCCCAGCACGATGGGATTGCGTACGCCCAACTGGTCGGCGGCACCTTGCAACAGCGCGGCTTGCGTCTGGGGCGGGGTGCCTTGCGACGCCCATGCGCCGTTGGCGGCGTCATCGGGCAGGCCGGTCCAGCCCAGTCCGGGGCGGTCGAACAGGATCACGCGGTATCGGTCGGTCAGCCGTTCGGCGAAATCAAAGGTAAAGTCGCGCACATTGCCGCCCGCGCCATGGATCAGCACCAGATCGGGGCCCTGGCCCATGACAACCGCGTGCACCTGCGTGCCGTTCACGTCCAGCATCTGTCCGATAGGAGGATGCGTCCGCGCCGCGCGTGCCTCGCGGTAGCCTGCCGCGATTTGCACGGTGGCCACAAGGACCAGACCGAGAACAACGAACCAGATCAACAGTTTACGTCCCAATTTTGGCCAGTTCAAATGGCGTGGATTGGTAGATTTCATTGATCCAGTTCCCGTACAAAAGATGCGCATGGCTGCGCCAGCGGTTCTGCGGCGGCTGGCTGGGGTCGTCGTTGGGATAGTAATTCATCGGCACGTTGATCTCGGTGCCCGAAGCCACGTCGCGGTCGTATTCCTGTTTCAGCGTGTCACTGTCGTATTCAAAGTGGTTGAAGATATAAAGCGCGCGGTGGTCCACATCCTCGACCAGACAGGGGCCGACCTCGTCACTGCCCAGCAGGGTGCGCAAGGCGGGCACGCTGTCGACCTCGGCCTGCCGCATTTCGGTCCAGCGGCTGACGGGGATCACGCAGTCGTCCGAGAACCCGCGCAAATACGGCGAGGCAGGCGCAAGGTTGCGGTGCCGGAAGCAGCCGAACGCCTTTTTCTCCAGCATGTGTTTCTGCACGCCGTGGAAGTGGTTGATCATCGCCATCCCGCCCCAGCACACACCAAAGGTGGAATGAACGTTGGTCTGGGTCCAGTCCATCACGCGCTGCAATTCGTCCCAATAGCCGACGTCGTTAAAATCAAGATGTTCGATCGGCGCGCCGGTGATGATCAGCCCGTCGAATTTCTCCTCCATCACCTCGGACACGGGGCGGTAGAACGCCTCCATATGTTCGGCGGCGGTGTTGCGGGTGTTGTGATCGGTCATGCGCAGCAAGCTGAATTCGATCTGCAGGGGCGTGGCCCCGATCAGGCGGGCAAACTGGTTTTCCGTCTGGATCTTCTTGGGCATCAGGTTCAGCAGCGCGATGCGCAGCGGGCGGATGTCCTGACTGGCGGCCAGCTCCTCGTCCACCACCATCACACCCTCGCGGGTCAGCACGTCGTAAGCGGGCAGGGTGGCTGGGATCTTGATGGGCATTGGCTTGGGTCCGGTCTTGTTCAGGAAAGGGTCAGATAGGGTTTTGTGTGCGTCGCTCAAGGGCTGTGGCGATCAGGTCGGTGAAATGAGCGGGAGATTTCATCGCCGCCACCTCGTCTGCGGTGACGGTCACGCCCCAGCGCGCCATCGCCTCGTAACGCGGCTGGCGGTGGGCCAGCGCGCGGGCATAGGTCCAGCGGATGAACGTATCGGGGTTCACTTGTCCTTCGGACAGCCCTGATTCAGCAAGGTATTCTTCCCAGCATTGCTTGAGGAACGCAGGCAGATAGGCCATCGGTTTGGGGGCCTTGTCAAAGCGGCGGATCAGCTCGGCGGTGTGCGCGTCGTTGCCCTTGATCCACACGGGCAGGCAACTGGCCGACAGCTCGGTCATCAGCGGATCGTGATCGTCGTCGGCATCGACCCATTCGCAGATCGACCCGCCGGTGTCGCAGATGAAATGCGGATAGCCATAAAGCGAACGGCCCCGGTCCACGAAATAGGCGGTGTCACGCAGGGCGCTGATCTCGGCGCGGCGGAACTGTTCCTGACGGCGGGTGTATTCGTCGATCGCCAGACCGCCCAGGGCGGGATCGCCCGGTTTGCCCAGATAGGTGGCGACGGGCGACAGGTTGTCGAAGGTGATGTTCGAGCCGATGTAGATGCTGTCTGACAACAGAAGATCACGCAGGAACGGCACTTTCATCGCCTCGGCCTTGGCGTTGTCGGCGATGTATTCGCCCATGTAGCGGGTGCCGATGCGGTAGTCGATCGAGTAGTGGAACCAGTCACCGGAGGCACGCAGCAGCGTTGACATGTGGGTTTTGCCCAAGCCTGACATGCCGTAGACAAGCACACGTTTTTCCTTGGCGTTCCGCCAGCTTGCGGCATCGGGGTATAGCATCGGTCAGGGTCCGTTATCTGTTTGACCACGTTCCTAACCGAGCGCCGGACAAGACGCCAGTTCCGGCTTTCGTCACATGAAAAAACCCGCAGCCGGTGTGGCTGCGGGTTTCGGATCGTTGATGGCCAGGGACCGATCAGAAGGTGTAGCCGACTTTCACGCCAATCGCGACGGCGTGGTTGTCTTGAAAGTTCGATGCAGGGGCAAAGCCGGTAATGGCCGTTTGTGCATCGCCGATGTTGATATACCGGATGCCGGTGGTGATCTTCATGTTGTCCTTGGTGTAGATCGCCGCCAGTGCCAGGCTTTTGGCGCCATCTGTTGGCCCAAGGTTGCTGGCAAAGCCGCCGTTCGACTTTTCATAGCCGACAGATGCCGACACCGACCAGTTGTCGTTCAGACGACGGCCGACACCCAACGAATAGCTGAACACGTCGTTGTCGTAGCTGACCAGCGACCCGCCTGTGATCGTGTTGTAGTCGGCTGGGGTGATGTCAAATTCGGACCACTCAGCCCAGCGGATGCCACCAAAAAGCAATGTGTCCTGAGCTATACCGGTTTGAAAGTCCAGGTTCACCGATTGCGGCGTTTCGATCCGGGTGTTGCTCGCGTTCGAACCCAAACCCGAAACTTCCGATGTGGCGACATCATGCTTGATGCCCGAGTTATAGGTCAGGGCCACGCGCAACGCGATGTCGGGCCGTTCGTAAGCGCCACCGATGACATAGCCGACGCCGATATCGCGATCACCGTTGACGTTATAGCCGCCGGGAATAAACGGCACCGCTGCCGTCGCCTCTATGCTTTGCACCCGGATACCGCCGTGAACGCTGAAGTTGTTTTCAAACTTGTAGCGCATCAGGCCGGTGATGGCGTGGGCGTCCAGCTCGGCCATGGAGCCACCCGCGAAATAGCCCGTGCCCGTGGGATAATCCACATCCGCGCCGAAGGGTTGGTCATAGATGATCGCATAGGACAAACGGTCGTTGATGTCCGCTTTGTACGCCGCACCCAGTTGCAAGAAGCTGGACGTCATGTCGCCCGAGCCGAAACCGCCCAGACCGGCAACGGCCGTGCCCGAGGTGTCGGGGGACACCGACCCAAGGCTGAACTCGGCGTAACGCCCGCTTTCGAACAGCGCCAGAATGGATTGTCCCGAACGGTCGATGCCGCCCGCTTGCGCGGCGCAAGCCGAGCCGAGAAGCGCCGTAATGGCGATGGTCTTTACTGTCATGTCACTCCTCCCCAGAAGCTGCTTCGCGAACGATCGTTGGCGAAGACAAATAAAACTAAGCGTAGAGAACGGGCCTGCGTCAATATTGACGCATGGGCAAGATTGGTTGCCTTACGCAAGGTTATTCACCTGTGCACGTACGCTGTGTAGGTGGGGCCAACCTGTGAGACGATGCTATCTGGGCGGGAGTTTCTGGTCAACCAGTCGCGCTGCTATGACCCGCCAAGTGCGGCCATCCAGCACCACCAGCCCCAGCGCCAGCAAGGCAAAGCCCGCATAGGCCTGTGGACCCAAGGTTTCACCGCGCACCCAAGCGCCCAAGGTGATGGCAACGGGTGGGATCAGCAGGGTGACAATCATCAGGTTGCCGCTGCCCGCCATGTTCAGGACGCGGTAGTACAGCAGGTAGGCGCCCGCGGTGGCGACGATGGCATAATAGGCGATGGCCAGCACCGTATCGGGGGCCAGCGACAGCGTGACCGGCCCCTCAATGCTCCAGGCCAGCGGCAGGGTGATCAGGCTTGATCCGGTCAGCATCCCCGCGGCGGCCATCACGGGATGCAACCCGCCCAAGCGCTTGCGCGCCCAGACGCTGGCCAGTGCATAGCTGACCGCACCGCCCAGAACCGCCAGTTGCGCCAAGCTTTTCAAATCAAAGCTGTGCAGGCTGTCCAGACCGATGGCGGTGGCCACGCCGGCAAAGCCCAAGGCCACACCCAATGTGCGCCGCGCGGTCATGCGTTCGTCGGCAAAGAACAATGACGCCGCCAATACGCCGAAAATGGCGGTGGCCGCGTTGAAGATCGAGGTCAGGCCGCTGGCGATGTGCAACTGCCCCCATGCCATCAGCCCAAAGGGGATCACGTTGTTCAGCAGCCCCATCACCACAAACGCGCCCCAGATGCGCGGGTCGCGTGGCACCGGAATACGGCGCAGCGCCACCACGATCCACAGCACCAGCATCGCCCAGCCGGTGCGATGCGCCACGGCCCACAGCGGCCCGATTTCGTCCAGTGCCACGCGGATCGACAGGAACGACCCGCCCCAAATCAGTCCCAGGAGCAGCATTTCGGCCCATGCGCGGCCGGATATGGATTTTTGATCTGTCATGGCTCAAGACCTAACAGCGCTGTCTTGGTGAAACGATCCGGAAGCTGCGCAATCAGCGGCGGCGGGTTTCGAACCAGATGTTCATGTAGTTGCCTGCAAAGATCACCGCGGCCCCCACAAACACCCAGATATCAACGGTTTCTTTATACAGCAGCATTCCGACCACAGCGATGGTTGGCAGGCGGATAAAGTCGATGGGGACAACCACGGTGGCCGGTGCGATTTTCAGTGCGTTGGTCAAGCAGAAGTGCGCCAGCAGACCGGCCAGCCCGATCAACGTCAGCCAGGGCAGCGTTATCGCTGAGGGCAGCATCACATCGCCGTCGTATCCGGCCATGATCAGCCCCATGACCAGTTGCATCGTGGTCAGCCAGAACAGGATACAGGTGATCGACTGTGTGCGGGTCAGACGTTTGGTGAACATGATGGTCAGCGCGAAAAAGATTGCGGCGCTGGCTGCGGTCACAATGCCCGCGTCGATGGAGCCCACATTCGGACGGGCCACAATCAGGATGCCGACAAAGCCGATCAACGCCGCCAGCGCCCGCACCAGTGTCAGCCGTTCGCCCAGGATCAGCGGTGACAGCACGATGACCCAGATGGGCGAGGTGAACTCCAGCGCAAAGACCTGCGCCAACGGGATCACCGTCACCGCGTAGAACCACAGGTTCTGTCCGGTGAAATGCGCCGCGTTGCGGATCAGATGCGTGCCCATCTGCTGTGTGTTGATCTGCCGCCACGTGCCGGACAGCCCAGCCACCAAACAGACGATCACAACGCCCACAAGGCTGCGGTACGTCATGATTTCAAAGGTATCCAGCTCAAAGGCGACTTCGCGTCCCGCAACGGCCATGGCGGAAAAGGACGCGATGGACCCGCTCATCCAGAGGCAGGCGCGCAGGGTATCGTTCATCCGGGGGTGTGTAGGGGCATCTGGGGTCTCCTTCTCCTGTGTCGCATCTGCTCAGAGGGCGCGGCGAAAGGCAAGACGGGTTCAGACTTCGCTGATCTTGTAGTCGCGCTGCATATCTGTGGTCACCGTGAACCAGGCGCTGGCGCGGGTGCGGGCCTGATGGGCATCAAAGGCAGCCTGATTGGCAAAGAGTTCCGATACGGCAAAGGTGTCGGGTGCGGTTTCTACCACTTCGCATTCCAGACATCCCGGTTCGGCACGGGTCAGGGCAATGTGGTCGGGCAGGGCGTCGCGCACCTTTTGCTGATGCGGCGGGGCGCAGGTCGGGATTCCTGCGAGGTGGATCATCATCAACTCCTGCGATCTGACAGGCCGCTACCTCTGATTTGAGCGGATGAAATTGTCAATTCACAGCAGAGACAGCTGCCAGATTTACAGGCATTTCAGACAGGCTGTTTTTTGTCACATCAATTAATTCTTGATCGAATCGATTCAATCACACGAAAAAAAAACGGGGTGCGCCCCAATATAACTGACTGACTATGCTAAAATTTGGAGAACGCCATGCTTTGGTCGCGTAATGTATTTATTTTTAAAGCTTTTCTTGCTTTAATTGCCTTTCCTGTCCAAGCCTTCGATATGGGGCGGCACTATAGCGACACCCGTGGGTGGGAGGTGCGGATGTCGCAAAACACGGGCTGTATCGCAACCTCGCCAATCGGGTCCGACATTGCCACGATGATGGTTCTGGTGCCTGCGGGCAATTTTGAACTGGTCTTGCCGACCGCGGCGCCTTCGGGCGCCGAAATTCCCGTCACGCTGGATATCGACAGGTACAGTTTCACAGACAGCTTCTATGCCGAAGACGGATTTGCCCATGGCGTGTTCGATACCCCTCTGCGCGAAGCCATGGCCAAGGGGCGTAACATGACGATCCTACACGACGGCGAGAGCTTCTTTTTGCCGTTGGAGGGGACCACCGCCGCTTTGCTGAAGTTGCAGGAATGCTGGTACGACCTTGTGCAGCCTTCTGCGAATACGAGTAGGGAACTGCCGGTCGCACTGCCGTCGCGGGGGGACAAAACAAGCGCTGCACCGGCAGTCGCCGCGACGCAAAGCGTGAAAGCCTGTCCTGCGCCGGGCAGCGTTGCCTCTCCCGACGTACAGGATTGGGGCGATATCACATTCGAAAACCGCTCCGGCGTGCCTCTGACGATTTACTGGCTGGACTGGAACGGACAGCCGCAGAACATGGGCACTTTGGAGGTAGGACAGAACACGGCGATCACGTCCCGCGCATCCCATCTGTTCTTAGCGACGGATGCCTTTGGCTTCTGCCACGGTGGGGTGATTGAAGTGCCGCTCGGACAATCGACCCATATTATTCGGTAATGCCCGGAACGGCCTGTTTGTCCCGTCCCGGATCATTGACATGGCCGGGACGGGAAAGTCATTCCCACTCGATGGTGCCCGGAGGTTTCGAGGTGATGTCATAGGTCACGCGGTTGATCCCCGGCACTTCGTTGATGATCCGCGTGGCGGTTTCGCCCAGGAAATCGTGGCTGAACGGGTAATAGTCGGCGGTCATGCCGTCGACGGAGGTGACCGCCCGCAGCGCACAGGCGAAATCATAGGTGCGCCCGTCGCCCATCACGCCGACGGTGCGCACGGGAAGGATGGCGACAAAGGCCTGCCAGATTTCATCGTACAGCCCATGCTTGCGGATCTGGTCGATATAGACGGCATCCGCCTCGCGCAGGATGTCCAGCTTGGCGCGGGTGATTTCGCCGGGGCAGCGGATCGCCAGACCCGGACCGGGGAAGGGGTGACGCCCGATAAAGCTGTCGGGCAGGCCTAGCTCGCGGCCCAGTGCGCGCACCTCGTCCTTGAACAGTTCGCGCAGCGGCTCGACCAGCTTCATGTTCATCCGCTCGGGCAGGCCGCCGACGTTGTGGTGCGATTTGATGGTGACCGAGGGGCCGCCGGAAAACGACACGCTTTCAATGACATCTGGGTACAGCGTGCCCTGTGCCAGGAAATCCGCGCCACCGATCTGCTTGGCGTATTTCTCGAACACGTCGATGAACAGGCCGCCAATGATCTTGCGCTTGGTCTCGGGGTCGCTGACGCCGTCCAGCTTGCCCAGGAACAGTTCGGATTCGTCGGCGTGGATCAGCGGCAGGTTGTAATGTTCGCGGAACATGCCCACGACCTGTTCGCTTTCGTTTTTGCGCATCAGACCATGATCGACGTAGACGCAAGTCAGCTGCTCGCCGATGGCCTCGTGGATCAGCACGGCAGCGACCGAACTGTCGACACCGCCCGAAAGCGCGCAGATCACCTTGCCGTCGCCGACCTGATCGCGGATGCGCGCGATGGCTTCCTCGCGGTAGGCGTCCATGGTCCAGTCGCCCTTGAACCCCGCCAGTTTGACAAAGTTCTGGTACAGCGTCTTGCCGTTGGGGGTGTGGTGCACCTCGGGGTGGAATTGTACGGCGAAGAAATTGCGTTCGACATCCGCCGTAATGGCAAAGGGCGCGTTGGGCGAGGTGCCGTAGACTTCGAAGCCCGGGGCCAGCGCGCTGACGTGGTCGCCGTGGCTCATCCAGACCTGTTCGCGGTCTTCCAGGAACCAGCCGTTCAGCCAGTCCAGCGGTTTTGCGCCCTTGCTGACATAGGCACGGCCAAACTCGGCGGTGCCGTGGCCGCGTTCGACCTTACCGCCCAGGCAATGCATCATCACCTGCTGGCCGTAGCAAATGCCAAGGATCGGCACGCCCAGGTCAAAGACCGACATGGGCGGCATCGGCGCGCCTTCGGCGAACACTGACGACGGGCCGCCCGAAAAGATCACGGCCTTGGGCGCGAATTCTTTCAGGAAGTCATCCGTTACGGTGTTGAACGGGTGGATTTCGCAATAGACGTTCAGTTCGCGCAAGCGACGCGCAATAAGCTGCGTTACCTGGCTGCCGAAGTCGATGATCAGGAGGCGGTCATGGGAGCTTTGTTTCATGCAGACCTGTTAAGGCTGTGTGTCGCCTGTGGCAAGCGTCTGACAGGGCTGGGCCGAACGCAGGGGTGTTATTTTTATCCCAATGACACGGGGCTGTGACGGGATATGTCGCTTTTTGCCCTTGGCTGCCGTTCAGGGCGTGCGTTTGGGCGTGGTGCTGGGCTAATCAGCGGGTCAGAACTGGCACCCGCACGAATAAGGGAATGGAATCATGACGGATACAGCAGCAGCAACCGGACGGCGCGGACGTGGTGGTGGCGGTGCCGCACGGCGCGCCGAGCGCAGCGCAGTGTCGTTCGAGACAGCCAAGTATATCGAACGCAACATTCCCAACCTGGATATTCTGAACGAAGAAGCCTTGCAGATCATCGAGGCCAATGCCGACACGATCCTGGAAGAGATCGGCGTGAACTTTCCCGACAACCCCGCGGCGCTGCAACGCTGGCGTGATGCCGGTGCGCAAGTGGACGGCGAACGGGTGCGTATTCCCAAGGGGCTGGCACGCGAACTGTGCAAGACTGCGCCCAGCGAATACACCCAGCATGCCCGCAACCCAGAGCGCAATGTCGTCGTGGGGGGGCGCAATCTGGTGCTGGCCCCGGTTTACGGCCCGCCCTTCGTGCGCGATGCCGCCGGTGGCCGCCGCTATGCGACGCTGGGCGATTTCCAGAAGTTCGTGAAGCTGGCCTATATGTCGAAATGGCTGCACCATTCGGGCGGCACGGTGTGCGAACCCACCGACATTCCGGTGAACAAGCGTCACTTGGATATGCTGTATGCGCACATGACCCTGTCGGACAAACCGTTCATGGGCTCGGTCACCGAGCCCAGCCGTGCGCAGGATTCGGTGGACATGTGCGGCGTGCTGTTCGGCGAAGACTTTGTGCAGCAGAACACCGTGATGACCTCGCTGATCAACATCAACTCGCCCATGACCTTTGACGATGTGATGATGGGCGCGCTGGAAGTCTATGCGCAGAACAATCAGGCCTGCATCATCTCGCCGTTCATCGTGGGCGGTGCCATGGCGCCGGTGTCGGTGATGGGCACGCTGACACAAGTGTTGGCCGAAGTGCTGGCTGGCATCGCCTATAGCCAGCTGTGCCGCAAGGGCGCGCCGGTGATCTTTGGTGCTTTCGTCACCTCGATCGACATGAACTCGGGCGCGCCGACCTTTGGCACACCCGAAGCGGCACACATCACATATGGCGCTGGGCAGTTGGCACGGCGCATGGGCCTGCCGTTCCGGTCGGCGGGGTCGTTCTGCGGATCGAAGCTGCCGGATGCGCAGGCGGCCTATGAGACATCGAACTCGCTGAACATGGGTCTGCTGGCGGGCGTGAACTTTATGCTGCACGCCTGCGGATGGCTGGAAGGCGGTCTTGTGTCCTCGTTCGAGAAATTCGTGATGGATGCTGATCAGTTGGGCACGTTGCACCATCTGGCCAAGGGCGTGCAGATTGACGAGAACGCCCAGGCCATGGACGCGATCCGCGAAGTCGGTCCGGGCGGTCACTATCTGGGCTGCGCCCATACGCAGGCGAATTTTAAATCCGCCTTCTGGAAGTCCGATCTGCTGGACTACAAGCCGTTCGAGACATGGCAGGACGAAGGCGCGCGCGACACGCAGGCGCTGGCCTCGGTCCGGGTCGAGAAGATGCTGAACGACTACCAGCAGCCGCCGATTGACCCTGCGGTCGTCGAAGCGCTGGATGCGTTCGTGGCCAAACGCAAGGCCGCCGAACCCGATTCGTTCATGTAAAAACTATCTGCGCATCGCCCCTAGCTTTGGGCGGTGCGCATTACACGCGCCTCTGCCACGATCGCGATCAGCACTTCGATGTGCCGCGTCAGGCAATAGGTGGCGTCATGCCCCTGGCGCTGGGCATTCAGCGTCGATTCCATTTCCATGAGCTGTATCAGCGCCGCGCCATAGCGCGGCAGCTTGCCGTACCCCAGCAGGCGCGGCAGGTGCACCTCGCGGCGGTAATCCTCGGCGCCGAAACGGGCGGCCCGCATCAGCAGGCGCGGGCGCTGGATGGCAGACAACATCGACAGAATATCTTGCATGGGCTGGTTCCTTTGCAATGGCAGAACATCGGGCACGTGTTGGCCGACAGATCGCCACAGTGGCACAGCCTGGGCGGGTGTTGCGCGTTGCGCAGGAGCACCGTACGGCGCCTTCACCTGAGTTTATCTTTTGGAAACAATGATTGCCTCATCGCTTAATTATTAAGGAATGAGTAACAACTGCACCCCAAGGTTGTGGGGATAAGTCTGTGGATAACCAAGCAGACGTCGCTCAGGGGAAAATTATGAGGATGGACCGAATTTCGGAACAACAGTCGTGTATTGCCGACACGCCGACGTGGGTGCCAAAGGCAGCGCGCACCTACTTGGCACATACAGAAGCGGGGCTGACCATCAGGGAACTGGCCCGCATTTCAGGATGTCACGCCTCAACGGTATTGCGACAGGTCAGGCGGTTGGAAAACCGCCGCGACGAACCATTGGTGGATGCGGCCCTACAGACGCTGGGTGCGCAGTTTTTTCGGGACGGAAAACACAAACCCACAGGCTTGGTCCCGCCGGATGACGCGGCCGTAGCTGCTGTCAAAGAATGTGATGTTGAACATGGGGACGCTTCAAATATGAACCAGATCTACACGAAACACGACACGCCCGATGCCGACCCGCTGACGCAGGACGCGCGGCGGGTGCTACGGCGTATGTGTGAAAAGGGTGCGGTGCTGGCTGTTGCGGGCGATATGGACAAGGCCGTGGTGGTGCGCGACGGGACCACGCGCACGGCGGTGGTTGACCGGACCGTGGCCGAGGCGATGGCGTTGAAGGACTGGATCACGCCGGAGGGGCAGGGGCGCATCATACGCTACCGTATCACGGCGCTGGGCCGTCAGGCGCTGGAGCGGATGATCGACGAAGCGGGCGAGGCCGAATTGGCCGACGGGTTTGCCGAAGCACCGTTGCCTTTTGCGGGCGCACGCCCTGTGGCAGTGGAGTGTGTATCAGGCGCTGACCACGACAGCAGCGCCGCGCGGCGCATGCGCTACGGCCTGTCTGAATCGCCTCTGACTGCGCTGGCGCGGCGGCGCGACAAGGACGGATCGCAATTTCTAAGTACCGAACTGGTGCGTGCGGGCGAACGGCTGCGCGAGGATTTCGAGCTGGCCAATATGGGTCCGAAGGTCGCGCAGAACTGGGATGGCTTCCTGACCGGCGGTGTGCGGGGCAGCGGTGCCGCCGATGGCGGTGTTGGCAGCGGCCCTGATGCGGCGCGTGCGCGCGTGTCGGCGGCGCTGGGTGAATTGGGACCGGGGTTGTCCGATGTGGTGCTGCGGTGTTGCTGCTATCTGGAAGGGCTGGAGACAGCAGAAAAGCGGCTGGGGTGGTCCGCGCGGTCGGGCAAGATCGTGTTGCGGATCGCGCTGATGCGGCTCAAGCGGCATTATGATGCCGTGACGGGTGCAGGTGGCGGCTTGATCGGCTAGGCGCGCGACAATCGTGCGCTGTCGGGGCCTCCAAAGGAAAAGGGCGCCCCGGTGGTCAACCGGAACGCCCCCAAGTGTTGGTCTGGTGATGCTTAGGCCAGATCGAAGCGGTCGGCGTTCATCACCTTGGTCCATGCGGCGACAAAGTCCTGCACAAAGCGCGGGGCGGCGTCGTCCTGACCGTAGATTTCCGCCAGCGCGCGCAGTTGCGCGTTCGAGCCGAACACCAGATCGGCGCGGGTGCCGGTCCAGACAACATTGCCGCTGACGGCATCGGTGCCTTCAAAGGCCGAATGTGCGTCGTTCGATGCACCCCAGCGGATGTTCATATCCAGCAGGTTGGCAAAGAAGTCGTTGGTCAACTGGCCGGGACGGTCCGTCATCACGCCCGCTTTGCTGTCGCCATAGTTGGCCCCCAGCACGCGCAGACCACCGATCAGAACGGTCATCTCGGGCGCTGTCAGGTTCAGCAGTTGCGTGCGGTCGATCAGCAGCTTTTCTGCCTTCACGGTGATGCCGTCGGCCACATAGTTGCGATAGCCGTCTGCCATCGGTTCGAGCAGGTTCATACCGTCGATGTCGGTCTGCTCTTGCGTGGCATCCACGCGGCCCGGCGTGAACGGCACGTCGACCTTGTGGCCCGCGTCGGCGGCGGCCTTTTCGATGGCAGCCACACCGCCCAACACGATCAGGTCGGCCATCGACACGCCCTTGTCGCCGCTGTTGAACGACGCTTGCACGCCTTCCAGCGCTTTCAGCACCTTGTCCAGCTTCGCAGGCTCGTTGACGGTCCAGTCTTTTTGCGGTGCCAGACGGATGCGCGCGCCATTGGCGCCGCCCCGGTGATCCGACGCGCGATAGGTCGACGCCGAGGCCCAGGCGACCGACACCAGTTCCGCCACCGACAGGCCGGTGGCCAGGATGTCGGATTTCAGCTTGGCAATGTCCGCATCACCCAGCGGCGCGAATGTCGCCTTGGGCAGCGGGTCTTGCCACAGCAGATCCTCGGCGGGCACGTCTTTGCCCAGATAGCGCGCTTTGGGTCCCATGTCGCGGTGGGTCAGTTTGAACCAAGCGCGGGCAAAGGCGTCGGCGAACAGTTCGGGGTCGGCGTGGAACTTGCGCGAGATGGCGGCAAAGCCTTCGTCCATTTTCATCGACATATCCGCGGTGGTCATCATCGGCGGATGTTTCTTGTCGGGGTCGTGGGCATCGACGACCATGTCGGCCTCTTCCACATCAATGGGGGTCCATTGCTGTGCGCCTGCGGGGCTTTTGGTCAGCTTCCATTCGTATTTGAACAGGACGTCGAAATAGCCCATGTCCCACGTGGTCGGGTTGGGTTTCCACGCGCCTTCGATGCCCGATGTGGTCGCATGGCCGCCAATGCCGCTTTCGTGGCTGTTGATCCAGCCCAGACCCATCTGCTGCATGTCGCCTGCTTCGGGCTCGGGGCCGACATAGACCGGATCGCCCGCGCCGTGCGCCTTGCCGAACGTGTGACCGCCCGCGACCAGTGCCACGGTTTCGTCGTCTTCCATGCCCATGCGGCTGAACGTGTCGCGCACGTCAAAGCCCGATGCGATGGGGTCGGGATTGCCGTCCGGCCCTTCGGGGTTCACATAGATCAGACCCATCTGCACAGCGGCCAGCGGGTTGTCCAACAGGCGGTTCTCGCCGTAGCGCGTGCCTTCCTTGTCGGAGGTCGCCAGCCATTCGGTTTCCGCGCCCCAGTGGATGTCTTCCTCGGGCTCGTATATGTCCACGCGACCGCCGCCAAAGCCGAAGACCTTGCCGCCCATCGATTCGATGGCGCAGTTGCCCGCAAGGATCATCAGGTCGGCCCAGGACAGGGCGTTGCCGTATTTCTTCTTGATCGGCCACAGCAGGCGGCGCGCCTTGTCCAGGTTGCCGTTGTCGGGCCACGAGTTCAGCGGCGCAAAGCGCTGGTTGCCGGTCGATGCACCGCCGCGGCCATCGGCCGAACGGTAGGTGCCTGCGCTGTGCCATGCCATGCGGATGAACAGCGGGCCATAGTGGCCATAGTCCGCAGGCCACCACGGCTGGCTGTCGGTCATCAGCGCGAAAAGGTCCTGTTTGACCGCGTCCAGATCAAGCGTGCCAAAGGCGGCGGCGTAATCAAACTCCTCGCCCAGCGGGTTCACCAGCGACGAATGCTGGCTGAGCACTTTCAGGTTCAGCGCATCAGGCCACCAATCACGGTTGGTCACTTGTTTCTTGCTGTTGAAGGGGCATTTCATTTCGCCGTCCATGGTGCAGTCTCCGATCTGTTTCGAACTTTATCGTTTATGATGCGACCCGGCGGGCAATGCGGGCCTTTCTAGAATCAATCTAAACTAACGGCGCGCGGGGTGAAATACCTCAGGCGGGATATCCCACTAAAATAATCGTGTTATTCTGCGACGCCTTGAAAAAGCGGGCAATTTTGATCGTCGTGGCTGCGGGATAATGCATCTTGGCCGGAAACATAGCTGCCATGCGCAGGCTGGTGTTCATTCCGCAATCGCTTATGTTATAGACTGTTCAACGTTAAACCATCTGCCGAAAGCGATGTCTGATGCGCGATCTGAAAATCCCCGAGCAACGCCACCCCGAAAAGGCGCGGCGTCCCGACAATCCGCAGCCGAAAAAACCCGACTGGATTCGGGTCAAGGCGCCGGGCGGCAAGGGCTATGCCGACACGCGCAAGATCATGCGTGACAACAACCTGACCACGGTTTGTGAAGAGGCGGGATGCCCCAACGTCGGTGAATGTTGGAGCCAGGGCCACGCCACCATGATGATCATGGGCGAGGTTTGTACCCGCGCGTGCACATTCTGCAACATCGCCACCGGCAAACCGCCCGAGGCGCTGGACGCCTTCGAGCCGGGCCGCGTGGCCCATGCGGTCGAGAAACTGGGGCTGAACCATGTGGTCATCACCAGCGTGGACCGTGATGACGTGACCGATGGCGGGGCAGATCACTTTGCCCAGACCATCCGCGCCATCCGCCACCGCAGCCCCGGCACCACCATCGAAATCCTGACGCCGGACTTTATCCGCTGCGATCCGTCAGTGTTGGAAGTCGTGGTCGAGGCGCGCCCGGATGTGTTCAACCACAACCTTGAAACCGTGCCGGGCCTGTACCCCGAAGTGCGCCCCGGTGCGCGCTATTTCCACAGTCTGCGCCTGTTGCAGCGGGTCAAGGAACTGGACCCGACCATGTTCACCAAATCGGGCATCATGGTGGGCCTGGGCGAGGACCGTCAGGCCGTGATGCAGGTCATGGAAGACATGCGCGCCGCCGACATCGACTTTTTGACCATCGGGCAATACTTGCAGCCCACGCCCAAACACCACCGCGTGGACCGCTTCGTGCATCCTGATGAGTTCGCAGCCTACGAAAAGGCGGCTTACGGCAAGGGGTTCCTGATGGTATCGGCCACACCGCTGACCCGCTCGTCCTACCATGCGGGCGACGATTTTGCGCGGCTGCGTGCGGCGCGGCTGGCCAAGTTTGGATAACCCCGAAGGTGCTGCGGCACGGGTTCGGCTGATCGGGGTTTTCTTCGGTCTGGCCGCCGTGGTCATGTGGGCGCTGTATTTCGTCTATGCCCGACAGGCGGCGCAGACGGGTTTGCTGCCCATTGATGTCATCGTGCTGCGCTATGGCGTTGCCGGGCTGATCCTGCTGCCATGGCTGGTGCGCAAGGGGCTGCGCGATCTGGGCGGCGTCGGTTGGGGGCGCGGCATGGTGCTGGCGCTGATGGTCGGGCCGCTGTTCTTGATGTTCGGCGCGGGTGGCTTTCTGTTTGCGCCGTTGGCCCACGGGGCGGTGATACAGCCGTCGACGGCCGCCTTGGTGGCGACGGGCATCGCGATCCTGTTTCTGGGGGAAAAGCTGCACGCGGCCCGCATTGCCGGCATCGCCATGGTGCTGGGCGGCATCGCGCTGATTGCGCTGGCGGGGTCCACGTCGGGCGCGCCGGGTGCG
The DNA here is from genome assembly GCA_034669925.1 of Sulfitobacter sp. GTDB lineage: Bacteria > Pseudomonadota > Alphaproteobacteria > Rhodobacterales > Rhodobacteraceae > Pseudosulfitobacter. Next base: position 625,860 of record JAXMOM010000001.1, on the reverse strand, counting down.
TGGAAGGGGCAACTGATGTTCATGGCCGCGGGCGGCTGCTGGGCGGGGTTCACGATTCTGCTGCGCCTGTGGCAACTGGGCGCGATTGCGGCGACGGCGGTGGCCTCGGTGCTGTCGGCGGTTGTCGTGGTGCCCGGTGTGCTGCTGTTTGGCACCTTTGACCGTCTGGCTGCATTGCCCACCGAAACCCTGATCCTGCAAATCGTGGTGCACGGCGTGATGGCGGGCGTGCTGGCGATGGTGGCCTATGCGCGGTCGGTGGCGCTGCTGGGCGTCGGCTCTGCCGCGCTGTTCCCTGCCGTTGTGCCCGCCGTGGCGCTGATCATGGGTATTCCACTGGCGGGCGAGGTTCCCACGGCCCCCGAATGGCTGGGCGCGGTGCTGGCCACGACAGGTCTGGCCGTGGCGCTGGGTGGTATTCCGGGGATGCGGCGCGCGGGCGCCTGATCCTGCATCTTGCCAAAAAATTCAGGGGTAGCCGCGCCGGCGTCCCCCCCCAGATGTCAGGGCCGTGCGCGCGTTGCCGTGGCCCAGTCGGGCCACCAGCCCATTTTCTCGATCCCCCAGATCATCAGCAACACCGCGATGATCCCGAACACCAGCTTCACCCGTGCCGACGACGGCGGGTTGCGCGCCCATCGGGCCATGCGCACGAACCAGATCGGGTTCATGTGAACCGCACCTTGCCGATGTAGCCCAGGTTGCGGTTGCGTTGGGCAAAGTCGATGCCGTAGCCCACGACAAATTCGTCGGGAATTTCAAAGCCGGTCCAATCCGCTTTCATGTCGATCTCGCGGCGGTCTGGTTTGTCCAGCAAGGCGATGGATTTCAGCCGCGCAGGCTCGCGCGAGCGCAGCAGGTTGACCACGTGGTGCAGGGTGTGGCCGGTGTCGACGATGTCCTCGACCACCAGCACGTCGCGGCCTTCGATGGCGCCGCGCAGGTCCTTGAGGATACGCACCTCGCGGCTGGATTCCATCGCGTTGCCGTAAGAGGACGCTTCGAGGAAATCGACCTCGATCGGCAGGTCCAGCTCGCGCACCAGATCCGCAATGAACACGAACGACCCGCGCAGCAGGCCCACGACCACCAGCTTGTCGGTGCCGTCAAATTCCGCCTGAATTTCACCGCACAACTCTTCGATCCGCGCGGCAATCATCTTGGCCGAGATCATCTGATCAATCACATAAGGCCGGTCTGGCATGGTGTTCCCCTTGAACTCAGGACTGTTTCGTAACACATGGGCCTTAACCCTTGCCATAACTCATAGCGTGATGCCGACACATTCCGAAACCCGTTTCCTGCCTTATACCGCCCAACAGATGTATGATCTGGTGGCCGATGTCGGGTCTTATCCGCAGTTCTTGCCGTGGTGTGCCGCCGCGCGCGTCAAATCGACGACCGATCAGGGCGATCATACGGTGATGGAGGCCGATCTGGTCATCAGCTTCAAGGTGTTCCGCGAACGGTTCACCAGCCGCGTGGTGATGTGGCCGGATGCGCATAAGATCGACACCGAATATCTGGACGGTCCGTTTCGCTATATGAAATCGAACTGGGCGTTTTCGGACACTGAAGGCGGCTGCGACGTGTCGTTCTTTGTCGATTTCGAGTTTCGCAACCGCGTGTTGCAGGGCATCATCGGGGTCGTGTTCAACGAAGCAATGCAGCGGATCGTCCGCGCGTTCGAACGGCGGGCCGCCGAGTTGTACAGCTAGGCGGCCCTCCTGAGGTAAGGAGGCCGCAGTGATGGCAGCGACAGGTATCACGGAACAACTGGTGGCGTTTGCGCGGGCCGAGCCCGATCCGGACGCCCGCGCGGTCATGGCGCTGTCGGTGCTGGACTGGGCCGCGTGCGGCATCGCAGGCGCCGCCGAGGGCAGCTTTGACGGCTTTGTCGCCGCTGCGCATGTTGCGGGTGACTGTACGCAGTTCGCAGGCGGGCAGGGCGCACCCGCGGCGGCGGCGCTGATCAACGGCACGCTCAGCCATGCGCTGGACTATGACGACACGCATTTTGCGCACATCGGCCACCCGTCGGTCGCGGTTGTGTCGGCAGCACTGGCCGCAGGACAGGCGGCAGGCGCGACGCTGGACCGCATCATCGACGCGGCGCTGATCGGCGCCGAGGCGTCGGTGGCGGTCGGCATCTGCTTGGGGCGCGGGCATTATCAGGTGGGCTATCACCAGACGGCAACAGCCGGTGCGTTCGGGGCCACCATTGCAGCCGGCCGTTTGCGGGGCCTGAGCGACGTGCAGATGCGTTATGCGCTGGGTCTGTGCAGCACCATGGCCTCGGGGTTGAAATCGCAGTTCGGCACCATGGGCAAACCGCTGAACGCAGGGCTTGCCGCGCGCTGCGGCATCGAGGCTGCGAACTGGGCGGCGGCGGGGATGATATCGGCTGACGACGGTCTGGCCGGGCCGCTGGGCTTTGGCCCCACCCACCACGGCGCGGGCGATCCTGTGACGCTGGGCACCGACTGGCGCATGACGCGGGTCAGTCACAAGTTTCACGCCTGCTGCCACGGGCTGCACGCCACGCTCGAGGCGCTGGCCGACACCGACCTGACACCCGACAGCACGGTCGAGATCACCACCCACCCGCGCTGGATGACCGTGTGCAACATCGAAAGCCCGCGCACGGGGCTGGAATGCAAGTTCAGCTATGCCCAGGTGGCCGCGATGGCAGCACACGGTCTGGACACCGGCGACATTGCGCAGTTCAGCGATGCCACCGCCGCGCGCGCCGATCTGGCACAATTCCGCACCCGCGTGCGCGTCGACACCGACGAAAGCCTGACAGAAATGCAGGCGCGGGTCTTTGTCGACGGGCAGGCGGCGTTTCACGATCTGGATGCGCCGATCCCGCTGACCGACCGGCAGGCCAAGATCATGAAAAAGGCGCACGCCCTTGTGGGGACGCGCGCCGATGATCTGTGGCAGGCCGTGCAGGGCAACGACCTTGCCGGCTTTGCGGGCGTGATTACCGCCTAGCTGGTGATGTCGTAGGCGCGTTCGCCGTGGACGGCGAGGTCAAGACCGTTGGTCTCGGTCTCGGGGTCCACGCGCAAGGGCGTGATGGCGCGCACCGCGACGATCAGCACGATGGTGACGACGGTTGTGTACACCCCGACAATCGCAAGCGATCCCAGTTGCGCCGCCCACGTGCCTGCGCCGAACACCGCAATCATGATCGTGCCGAAGATACCGCCGACGCCGTGCACGGCAAAGACGTCCAGCGTGTCGTCGATGACCACCTTGTTGCGGATCAGGTTCACGGCCTCCTGGCACAGGATGCCCGCGACGGCCCCGATCACCAGCGCCTCGACCGGACCGACAAAGCCCGATGCGGGGGTGATCGACGCCAGCCCTGCGATGGTGCCCGTGACGATGCCCACCAGCGACGATTTGCCGAACTTCAACCGCTCCCACAGTGCCCATGTCAGCGATGCGGTGGCCGCCGAGATATGCGTGACCGTCAGCGCCATCGCGGCCCCGCCGTCTGCGGCCAGTTGCGACCCGCCATTGAAGCCAAACCAGCCGACCCACAGCATGGCGGCACCGATCATCACCAGACCGGGGTTGTGCGGCGGGGTGGTGTGGTTGCGGCGTTTGCCTAAGAATACCGCAAGGATCAGCGCGGCGAGCCCCGCGGTCTCGTGCACCACGATACCGCCCGCAAAGTCACGCACGCCGATGTCGCCAAAAATACCGCCGTCGGACAGAAACCCGCCGCCCCAGATCCAGTGCACCACCGGCGCATAGCACAGCAGCATCCACAGCCCCGAAAACAGCAGCACAAAGCCGAAGCCGATGCGTTCCACATACGACCCCACGATCAGCGCGGGCGTGATGATGGCAAATGTCATCTGGAAGGCGAAGAACAGAACCTCGGGCAGGGTGCCGGTCAGGCTGTCGGCGGTCACACCCAGCAACAACAGCTTGTCCAAGCCGCCCCAGATGCCGCTGTCGCCGCCGCCAAAGGCGATGGAATAGCCGACGACAAACCACAGCACGCTCATCAGACAGGCGATGGCATAGACGTGCATGAACACGCTCAGGACGTTGCGTGCGCGCACAAGGCCGCCGTAAAACAGGGCAAGCCCCGGCAATGTCATGAACAGCACAAGGGCCGTTGCGGTGATGATCCAGGCTGTGTCAGCGGCGTTCATTTGGGTCCCCTCCCGTTTGGTTTTGGGGGACGTGCCAAGCCATTGCGCAGGGGGAAAGCAAGTTTTTGCGCCAGCGCGCTTAAAAACAGGGCGTTTTTGTTATTGCGTTATTTGCGGGCGGAAAATAGGGCGCTTTGCCTTTAAATTGTGCAAGGTGAGAAGCCGGGTCATTCACCCTTTGGTCAGTGCACCCAGCAGCAAACCCAAGGCGTGATCGCGTGCCGCCGCCCGCACATTCGCGCGGCCCACCGCCCCAAATTCCACCGTCTGAGTGGTCACGCCATCCGGTCCCGCCAGTCCGAAACACACGCGCCCCTCGGGCTTGTGATCCGACCCACCGGGGCCTGCGATTCCGGTGATTGCCACGGCAAGCTGCGCGTGACTGTGGCGCAGCGCGCCTGCGGCCATTTCGGCGGCGGTTTCCTCTGACACGGCGCCGAACGCGTCCAGTGTTTCGGGCGATACGCCCAGCATCTCGACCTTGGCGGCGTTGGTATAGGTGACCATGCCACGATCGACGACCGCAGACGATCCGGGAATGTCGGTCAGGGCCGCGGCCACCATGCCGCCCGTGCAGCTTTCGGCTGTGGCGATCATCACGCCGCGCGCCTTGGCGGCCTCCAGCACGCTGACGGGCAAGCTCATCGCATCAACACCCCGTGCGCCAGCCCGGCCAGCAGCACCACGCCGATGGCCGCGAACACTCCGGCAATCACATCGTCCAGCATCACGCCAAGCGGATCGCCACGCCGGTCTGCACGGCCCACCAGCCAGGGTTTCCAGATGTCGAACAGACGGAACAGGACGAACGCCGCGACCCAGCCCGGCCACATCGCCAGCATCGACACGCCGTTGTTCGCAGCGCCAATCGACAGCGGCAGCAGGGCGATCCACTGGCCCACGACCTCGTCCGCGACAATCTCGGATGGGTCATGGTCGGTCTTGCCCTTGGTCATCACGCCGGTGGCCCACCATCCGGCGGCAAAGATCACCACGATGCCAGCCATCAGCAGCGGCCAGCCGCCGATCACATGCAGCAGCCACGCCCACGGCAGCGCCACCAGCGACCCCCAGGTGCCCGATGCGGGACGGATATAGCCGACACCCAGAACAGTGCCGATGGCGGTTGCGAGTTTTTGTGTCATGATTTCACCAATGTGCAGGTTGCCAGCGACGCGATACCTTCGCCGCGCCCGGTAAAGCCCAGGCGTTCCGAGGTGGTCGCCTTGACCGATATACGCGTGTGCTCAACCCCCGTGATCCGGGCCATTTCGCGGCGCATGGCGTCGCTGTGTGGGCCGATCTTGGGGAATTCGCAGATGATCGTGCAGTCGATGTTGCCGATGGCAAAACCGTGCTCTTGCGCCAGTTCAACCGCGTGGGTCAGGAAAATGTGGCTGGCGGCCCCCTTCCACTGCGGGTCCGAGGGCGGGAAATGCTGGCCGATGTCGCCCATCGCCAGCGCGCCATAGATCGCGTCGGTGACGGCGTGCATCGCAACATCCGCATCCGAATGGCCCTTGAGCCCGTGATCATGGGCGATGCGCACGCCGCACAGCGTCACGTGATCGCCGTCGTCAAAGGCATGTACGTCAAAGCCGTTACCCAGTCTGATGTCCATTGCGTCCTCTTAATATCCGTGCGGCGCGGTCAAAGTCGGCCGGATGGGTGATTTTCAGGTTGTCCTCGTCCCCCGCGACGATCGCCACGTCAAGCCCTGCGGCGCGGGCAACCTCGACGTCATCGGCGGCGTGGCCTGCGTGGGCGGCGTGGGCGGCGGTGATGGCGGCGCGGTCGAACCCTTGTGGCGTTTGCGCGCGGTACAGGCCGGTGCGGTCCTGCGTGCCGGTCACGCGGCCATCGGCACCTGTCCACAGCGCGTCGGTGACGGGCAGGGCGGGCGCCGCGCCGGGGCTGTGGTCCAGCGCGTCAATGACATCGCTGATGGTGCGCGCGGTGACGCAGGGGCGGGCGACGTCGTGGATCACCACGCGGGTGATGGCCGGATCGCTCAGCGCAGCCAGCCCTGCGCGCACCGACGCCGCACGGTCCGCGCCACCGGTGGTCAGGGTCACGTCGGCAAACTCTGCGCCGCCCATGTCGTCCGCGTGCAGCACCAGCACCACCTGGTCAATCTGCGGATGGCCCAGAAACGCCGCCAGTGTATGGTCGATCACCCGCGCGCCGCACAGCGGTTGCCATTGCTTGGCCACAGGCCCGCCCGCGCGCAGGCCACGGCCCGCGGCGACAATGATCGCGGCGCATGTCATGCGGGTGTGCAGGGTGTTACAGTCATGTCTGATGTGTAGGGCCATTGGCGCGGGCTGGCAATTCGGCAGTTTGTGTGCTTAAATATTAGGCACATGCCGCCAGATCGGGCGCAAATGCGCCATATTGCATTGAGGCCACCCTTCGGGTCGGCTAACTCGAAGACACGCACAAGGATTAGGCATTTGCCCGAACACAACGACCCATTGACCATGATTGCACCGGTGATGCTGGCCCCGATGGCCGGAATCACCGATCTGCCGTATCGCAGCCTGGTGGCGCGGTTTGGCGCGGGCATGGTGGTGTCTGAAATGGTCGCCAGCACCGACATGCTGAACGCCCGCCCCGGCACCCGCGAAAAGGCCGAGCTGGGCCTGGGCCAGCAGGGCACCGCCGTCCAGCTTGCGGGCCGCGAAGCCGCCCCCATGGCCGAGGCCGCGCGGATGGTCGAGGGGCAGGGCGCTGCGGTGATCGACATCAACATGGGTTGCCCGGCCAAGAAGGTGACCCAAGGCTATTCCGGCTCGGCGCTGATGAAGACGCCGGACCATGCGCTGACGCTGATCGAAGCGGTGGTGAATGCGGTCAGCATCCCCGTGACGCTGAAAACGCGGCTGGGCTGGGATGATGACATGCTGAACGCCCCGCAGATCGCCGCACGGGCCGAGGCGGCGGGCATCCGCCAGATCGTCATTCACGGACGCACCCGCTGTCAGTTCTACAAGGGCCGCGCCGATTGGGCGGCGATCCGCCGCGTCAAGGATGCCGTCAGCATTCCGGTGATCGCCAACGGCGACATCGTTGACGTGGCCAGCGCGCGGCAGGCCTTGGCGCACTCTGGCGGCGATGGCGTGATGATCGGGCGCGGCGCGCAAGGGCGGCCCTGGCTGCTGGCCGAAGTGGCCCATGCGCTCTATGGCACGCCCGCGCCGCAGGTGCCCACGGGGCGGGACTTTGCAGAGATGGTGATGGCGCATTACACCGAAATGCTGGCTTTTTACGGCGAGGTGCTGGGCCTGCGCGTCGCGCGCAAGCATCTGGGATGGTACATGGACACGGCCGGCACCTCTGCCGATCTGCGCCGCGCCGTGCTGACCGCGAAAACCCCCAAGGATGCGATGCGCCTGTTGCCGGATGCGCTGTCGCCCTGGACCGGACAGGAGGCCGCATGAGCCCAGCCGCAGATATCTGGGCCTCGTTGCCCGTGCCGGCGCTGTTGATCGACGCCGACGACCGCATTCTGGAAATCAACGCCGCTGCCGAAGGGTTCCTGAACGTATCGGCCAAATCGGTGGTGGGCGTGCCGCTGTGGGATCAGGTGAACGTGGATTCGCCGCTGGAAGAGGCATTCGCCCGTGCGCGGACCTATGAAACTCCGTTGTTCGTCAATGACGTGGACGTGGGCGGTGGCCAGCGTGCGCCGTTGCAATGTGCGTTGCAAATTGCGCCGCTTCAGGGCGCGCCGGGGCAGATGATCATGCTGATCAGCCCGCGTGAACTGGCCGGTCGGATCACCCAGCACGACAGCGTGAAATCCGCTGCCAAATCCGCCATCGGCATGGCCGAGATGCTGGCCCACGAGATCAAGAACCCGCTGGCAGGCATCACCGGTGCCGCGCAACTGCTGAGCATGAGCCTGAGCAAGGACGATCTGGAGCTGACCGACCTGATCGTCGAGGAAAGCCGCCGCATCGTCAAACTGCTGGAGCAGGTCGAGCAATTCGGCAACTTGTCGCCACCCGATTTCCGCGAAGTGAACATTCACGACGTGCTGGACCGCGCCCGCCGCTCGGCCCTGCTGGGGTTTGGCGCGAACATGAAGATTATCGAGGATTACGACCCCTCTTTGCCAATGGCGCAGGGCGATCCCGACCAGCTGCTGCAAGTCGTGCTGAACCTGCTGAAAAACGCATCCGAGGCGGCAGGCAAGGACGGTGGCACCATCCGGCTGCACAGCTACTTTGAACATTCGTTCCGCCTGCGCCGTGCGGACGGGACGGGCCGGTCGCTGCCCTTGCAGATCGAAATCATCGACGACGGCCCCGGCCTGCCTGAAGCGATCAAGGCCGATGTGTTCGACCCCTTCGTCTCGGGCCGCGAAAACGGCACCGGGCTGGGGTTGGCGCTGGTCAGCAAGATCATATCAGACCACGGCGGGTCAATCTCGGTCACGTCGGTGCCGGGACGTACGGTGTTCCGCCTGTCACTGGCGCGCGCGCCCAAGCAAACAAAACCAAAAAAGGAAGTATAAAGCATGGACGGCACGGTTCTGGTTGCAGACGATGATCGCACAATTCGCACGGTGCTGACGCAGGCGCTGACGCGGGCAGGGTGCAAGGTACATGCCACGTCGTCGCTGACCACCCTGATGCGCTGGGTGGGCGAGGGCAAAGGCGATGTGGTGATCTCGGACGTGATGATGCCCGATGGCAACGGCTTGGAAATGCTGCCGAAAATCGCGCAGGATCGCCCCGGCCTGCCGGTTATCGTGATCTCGGCCCAGAACACGATCATGACCGCCATTCAGGCCGCAGAGGCCGAAGCCTATGACTATCTGCCGAAACCCTTCGATCTGCCCGACCTGATGAAACGCACGGCGCGTGCGCTGGAAAGCAAGCAAAAGCGCCCGCGTTCGCAAATGATCGAGGACGACCGCCCCGACGACCTGCCGCTGGTGGGCCGCACGCCGGTGATGCAGGCGCTGTACCGCGTGGTGGCGCAGGTGATGAACACCGACCTGCCAGTGCTGATCTGGGGCGAAAGTGGCACGGGCAAGTCGCTGATCGCACGTGCGATTCACGATTTTTCGGACCGCCGGTCGATGCCCTTCGTGGCTGTGACACCTGCTGACCTGCAAGACCTGGAAGGCCCCGCGCGGGTCATGGCCCGCGTGCGCGGCGGCACTTTGTTAATCGACGAGATTGGCGATATTCCCGACGAAATTCAGGCGCGTATCGTGCGCATGACCGATGCGTCGGGCGATGACGTGCCCCGGTTCCTGGCCACCAGCCAGACCGATCTGGCGGCGGCGATGGAAAACGGCCGTGTGCGCAAGGATCTGTATTACCGGCTGAGCGGGGCGACGCTACATGTGCCGTCCTTGCGCGAGCGGGTCGATGACATCCCCTTGCTGGCGCATCACTTTCTGGCGCGTGGCGAAAAATCGGGTGCGGCGCAACGCACCCTGTCGGACGAGGCCGCCGAGGTCTTTCGCACCTATTCCTGGCCCGGCAACGTGCGCCAGCTGGAAAACACCGTGCGCCGTCTGGGGCTGACCAGCCGTCTGCCCGAGATCGCGGCGACAGAGGTCAAACAGGCGCTTGGCAGCCAGCCCGAGATGGAGCCGCTGCAATCGGTGGGCGACACCGAGAAACTGGGCGCATCGGTCGCACGTCACTTGCAGCGGTACTTTGACCTGCACGGGGACATGCTGCCGCCTGCGGGTCTGCACGGGCGAATCCTGCGCGAGGTCGAGGCCCCGCTGATCGAGATTGCCCTGTCTGCCACCGCCGGAAATCAGGCCAAAGCGGCCGAACTTCTTGGGATCAACCGAAATACCCTGCGCAAGAAGATCACCGACCTTGGAATACAGGTGACACGCGGTCGAAAGATGATGTAAAACTGCCACATCAAACCGTGGCCATCCGGACACTTTCGGGTCAGGACCACGATATATGGCGGTAGGTGTCTTCGGACACCGCATCAACAGGTGGGTGCAGGGTGGCAACCCGGACACGGCAAGCACGATGGGCGACAATGGGGCGTTTGCGCCGTCAAAAGCGTGTGCGCAACGCCGCGACGCTGGGTTTGGTCATTCTGGGGCCTGCGCTGGCGCTGGCGACATTCCTGATTTTGGGGCCGCTTGATCAGGGCACGACCAACATGTCCCTGCGGCTGATTCTGCTGGCCGACTTTGTCTATATTCTGGTCGTGGCCGCCCTGGTCATGAGCCAGGTCGCCCGTTTGATCGCCGCGCGGCGGGCCAAATCTGCGGGGTCTCGCCTGCACTTGCGTCTGACCGGCGTATTTGCGCTGATGGCGCTGATCCCCACGGTGACGGTTGCGGTCTTTGCCGGTCTCACGGTGAACATCGGTCTTGAGGGTTGGTTTTCCGACCGGGTCAGCAATGTGGTCGGCTCGTCCCTGGCAGCAGCCGAAGCTTATGAGGCCGAGCAGTATGACGATCTGGTCGAAGACGCCCGCGCACTGGCCGAATTCATCGACCGCGTGCGCCGCACCCAGCCCAGCCAAAGCGACATTGAAATTCTGACCGACGGCCAGCGTCAGATTCAGCGTGGACTGCGCGAGGCCTATTTGATCGACGGCACCGGCGAGATCCGCGCACGCGGCGACCGGTCGTATCTGTTCGACTTTGAAAAACCCGACGACAGCAAGTTCGACGTGGCGCGCAAGGACGGTGTGGCGATTGTCGAGGATTGGCCCAACAACGAATTCCGCGCGCTGGTGCCACTGACCACGCTGGTCGACCGTTTCCTGTATGTCAGCCGCGATGTGGACGGTGAAATCCTGTCGTTGCTGGACGAAACGCAGCAGACGGTGCGGCTGTATCAGCAACTGGAAAACGAACGGGGCCGCGTTCTGTTTGAATTCGGTCTGCTGTATCTGGGCTTTGCGGTGATCCTGATCCTGGCGGCGATCTGGCTGGGGTTGTGGTTTGCCGAACGTCTGTCCGGGCCGGTGGGCCGTCTGACAGGGGCGGCGCAGCGCGTGGGCGCGGGGGACATGGATGTGCGTGTGCCCGAGGAAGAGGGCGACGACGAGATTGCCATGCTGGGGCGCTATTTCAACCAGATGACCCTGCAACTGAAAGGCCAGCGCGAAACGCTGCTGGACAACACCCGCCAGATCGAACGCCGTCGTCGCTTGTTCGACTCGGTGCTCAGCTCTGTGACTTCGGGCGTTGTCGGTCTGGACCCCGAAGGGCGCGTGGCCTTTGTGAACCGTTCCGCTGAGCGGCTGCTGGACTGGCAAGACAACAACCAATCCACGGCCTTGTCCGTGGCCGTTCCAGAGTTTGGCCCGCTTTTCAATGCCTTGAAGGCCAATCTTCAAGAGGTCAGTCAAGGCGAGGTAAAGGTCAGCCGCAACGGTCATCTGGAAAACCTTCTGGTGCGCATGGCGACACGGCGCACCGATGATGGTGGGCTTGAAGGGTATGTTGTGGCCTTTGACGATGTCACCGACCTGGTCAGCGCGCAACGTATGGCCGCCTGGGGCGACGTGGCGCGGCGCATTGCGCACGAGATCAAGAACCCGCTGACGCCGATCCAGCTCAGCGCCGAACGCATCAAGCGCAAGTTTTCGTCAAAAGTGGGCGATGACAGCGACAGCCTGGAACAGATGACGGACGTTATTGTGCGCCAAACCAATGACTTGCGGCGGATTGTTGACGAGTTTTCAAAATTCGCGCGCATGCCCGAACCCGACCGGAAAAGCCACGATCTGGCGCAGATTGTCCGCGATGCCGTGACCTTGCAGCGTGCGGGCCAGCCCGGTGTCACCATCGACGCCGACCTGCCCGACGCGCCGCTGGCAACCGATCTGGATGCCACCATGATCGGTCAAGCGTTGACAAATCTGATTAAGAACGCAGGCGAAGCCATTGAAACTTTGATCGAAAAAGGCGCGCCAGAGGGGCTTGACCCGCGCATTCGCGTGCACCTTGAAACGCAGAACGCCCGTGCCATCATCCAGATCGCAGACAACGGCATCGGCCTGCCTGAAGAGCGCGCGCGCCTTTTTGAACCCTATGTGACCACGCGGTCCAGTGGCACGGGGCTGGGCCTGCCGATCGTGAAGAAGATTATCGAAGAACACGGCGGCACGCTGGTTCTGGAGGACGCCCCCGTATTCGAGGGCCAGACGCATTTCGGCGCGATGGCGGTGATCACACTGCCGCTGACGCCGCAACGTATAAAAAAGTGAGGTAACATGAGTGATATTCTGATTGTTGATGACGAGCGCGACATCCGGGAATTGATTTCCGATATTCTCAAGGACGAAGGCTTTGCCACCCGTCTGGCCGGCAATTCTGACGACGCGATGAGCGCGATCAACGCCGAAGCGCCTGCGCTGATGATCCTGGACATCTGGCTGAAAGACAGCCGGATGGACGGAATCGACATTCTGAAAACGGTGAAACGCGACAATCCGGATGTGCCGGTGGTGATCATTTCCGGCCACGGCAACATCGAGATTGCAGTCGCGGCGATCAAACAGGGTGCCTACGACTTTATTGAAAAGCCGTTCAACATCGACCAGTTGCTGGTGGTGATCCGCCGCGCCATGGAAACCTCCCGTCTGCGCCGCGAAAACCAAAGCCTGCGTCGCCAGGACACCGGCCCGACCCAGATGATCGGCGCAAGTGCGTCCTTCAAAGGGCTGATTTCGCAACTGGACAAAGTCACCAAATCCAACGGCCGCGTCATGCTGACCGGACCCGCGGGCGCGGGCAAGGAACTGGCTGCGCGCTATATCCACGCCAATTCCAACCGCGCCTCGGCGCCCTTTGTCACGGTCAACTGCGCCGGTGTCGCGCCGGATCGCATGGAAGAAGTGCTGTTTGGCCGTGAAAACGCCGAACGCGGGGTCGAGCCGGGTTTGCTGGAACAGGCGCACGGCGGGGTGATCTATTTTGACGAGGTCGCGGACATGCCGTTGGGCACCCAGTCCAAGATCCTGCGCGTGCTGGTCGACCAACAGTTCACCCGTGTCGGCGGCAACGACAAGGTGCGCGTGGACTTGCGGGTGATTTCGTCGACCAACCGCGATCTGGAACAGGCCATTGCCGCCGAAACCTTCCGTCAGGAACTGTTCCATCGGCTCAACGTGGTGCCCATCGCGGTGCCGTCGCTGGAAGACCGCCGCGAGGATATTCCGGTGCTGGCCGACCATTTCATTGCCGAATTCAACACCGTTCAGGGCCTGCCCAAACGCGACATCAGCGACGAGGCATTGGCTTTGCTGCAAACGATGGTCTGGCCGGGCAACGTGCGCCAGCTTAAGAACCTGATTGAGCGGGTGCTGATCCTGGGCGATGGCACCGGCCCGATCGAAGCGCGCGAATTGCCGGGCACCGACAGCAGTTCGGGCGCCGAAGAGGGGCGCGTTGTGCTGTCCGGAGCGCTGGCCACCTTGCCCCTGCGCGAAGCCCGCGAGGCGTTCGAGCGTGAATACCTGCTGACCCAGATCAACCGCTTTGGCGGCAACATCAGCCGCACGGCCAACTTTGTCGGCATGGAACGCTCGGCCCTGCACCGCAAACTCAAAAGCCTGGGGGTCGTCACCTCGGCCAAGGCAGGCTCGCGCGTGGCCCATGTGGACGATGCGGACGAAGACGAAGATTAAGCTTCATCTTGCCAGACAAACTCCGGGGGAGCGCCGCAGGCGCGGGGGCAGCGCCCCCCAAATGCGCCGCGTGCGCCCGGATCAGCCTTGGTTGACGATCTGGAAGCTGCCGTCGGAATTGCGGATCGCACAGGATTTCGCTGTCAGACGGGGCAGGGTGGACGTGGCCCCCGGTGTTGCCGCCTGCTTCACACCCGCAGGGCAGGCCGGAATGCTGGTGGGGCTATAGCCGCGGTCGGCCATGCACTGGGTTTCGACCCTCTTGCGCAGGGGCGCGTTCACATCGACTGTATAGACCTCACCGGGCAGGTAATAGCCGCCCGTGGTGCTGCACGCACCGGAAGAGTTGCACACACGGCGCGGTGGCACATATCTGGGCGGTGTGCGGCGCACTTGATTGGCGACCGGCGCATCGCGCAGCGCCACCACCTGGCAGGCGGTGGTATCGCGCTGTTGCGTGGCGACGGGTGTGCCCGCCTTGTAATACAGCGTCAACGGTGCGCAGGCAGGCAGCGCAAGCGTCAGGATCAGGGTGGCAATGCGTGTTTTCATATGGCAAGACTGGCGGAAATCTTTAGGATTTACAATTGAATTGACCCGGTTTCGGCCATCTGTCATGCAGATGTTTCCGATCACTGTGGTTGCGGTTGCCAAAGGGGCAGGGAACGCATGAAGGTCATCATTTGCGGCGCGGGTCAGGTTGGCTGGCAGATCGCACGTCACCTGTCGAATGAACGCAACGATGTTACCGTGGTCGACAGCGACCCCGATCTGGTACGGCGTGCCACGGATTCACTGGATGTGCAGGGTGTCGCGGGCTATGCCAGCTATCCCAACATTCTGGACCGTGCGGGCGCGCGCGACGCCGACATGATCATTGCCGCCACCCACTCGGACGAGGTGAACATGGTCACCTGTCAGGTGGCGCATTCGGTTTTCGGCATCAACCGCAAGATCGCCCGCCTGCGGTCACAGTCTTATCTGGATGCGATCTATTCCGACCTGTACCGCCGCGATCATATGCCCATCGACGTGGTGATCAGCCCCGAACGCGAGGTCGCCGCTGCCGCCTTGCAACGGCTGCACACCACTGCGGCCTTTGACACCGAACGGTTCATGGATGGCAAGGCGCACCTACTGGGCATCACCATCGAGGAAGAATGCCCCGTGGTGAACACACCCCTGCGGCAGTTGACCGATCTGTTCTCGACCCTGCGTGCGGTCGTGGTCGGTGTGCGCCGCGACGGCACGTTGTTCACCCCCGAGGCCAAGGACCAGCTTTTCGTCGGTGACGATTGCTATGTTTTCGCCCATGTGGACGACGTGCCCCGCACGATGGAGATTTTCGGCAAGAAGCTGGCCAAACAGGAACGCATCGTTCTGGTGGGCGGCGGCAATGTCGGTCTGGCGGTCGCGTCCGAGCTGGAAAAGCGCACCAGCCGTGTGCGCACCAAGATTATCGAAAAGAACCGCAAGATCGCCGAACGCGCGGCCGAGGCGCTTGAGCGGACGATCGTTCTGAACGGTGACGGACTGGACGTGGCGCTGCTGCACGAGGCAGGGGTGTCGCGCGCCGATGCGATGCTGGCCGTGACGGACGATGACAAGACCAACATGCTGGCCGCCGTGCGCGCCAAGACCGAAGGCTGCCCTTATGCCATCGCGCTGATCAACGATCCGACCCTGGTGCCGATGATGGGCCCCTTGGGGATCGACGCCTATATCAACCCGCGCGCCACCACCGTATCGTCTATCCTGCGCCACATCCGCCACGGGCGCGTGCGGTCGGTCTATTCCATCGGTGACGCCGAGGCCGAGGTGATCGAGGCCGAGGTGCTGTCGACCTCGCCCTTGGCGGGCCGCAAGATCGGCGAGATTGAATTCCCCGAAGGCGTGCTGGTCGGGGCCCTGCGCAAGGGCGGCGAAGTGATCCGCCCGCTGTCGTCCACCCGCATCGACGAGGGCGACGTGATTGCCATTTTCAGCCTGGCCAAGGATGTCCCCGAGGTCGAGAGGCTGATGCAAGTGTCCATCGACTTTTTCTAGGATGATGCGCCCGTCCAACCTTCAGGACCGCGTGTTGCAGTTGCCGCTGTTCCTGCTGATGTTCGGTGCCGCGTCGCTGTCGATGCTGGTGCCTGCGATCCACGGCGGGGTGATCCGCGAACTGGCGACGGCGCGGGCGTTTTTGTATTCGGCCATTCTGGGCCTTGTGCTGTTCGCACTGATTGCGCTGGCCCACGCGGGCCGCGCGCCGCGTCACGGCACCCTTGGCCCGCTGATGAGCCTGTTTGCCGCCTTTGCCTTCTTGCCTTTGTTCCTGGCGGTGCCGTTCCACGAGGGACTGGGCACCACGTCGTTTCTCAACGCCTATATCGAGATGGTCAGCTCGATCACCACCACCGGGGCCACGTTGTTCGACACGCCCGGCCGGCTGAACGACAGCCTGCACTTGTGGCGTGCGCAGGTCGGCTGGATGGGCGGGCTGATGATGTGGATCGCCGCCAGTGCCATTCTGGCCCCGCTGAACCTGGGCGGGTTCGAGGTGACGGCCCGCGCCGAACCCGGCCGCTATGACGAACGCAACATGCGCTATCAGCATCCCCAGGGCCGCGCGCGGCTGGTCAAGGTGTCAAAGACGCTGGTGCCGATCTATGTGGGGTTGACGCTGTTGTTGTGGGTGCTGCTGATCTTTGGCGGTGACCGGTCGCTGGTGGCCCTGTGTCACGCGATGTCGGTGATGGCGACCTCGGGGATTTCGCCTGTGGGCGGCATTTCGGGGTCGACTGCGGGCATCAGTGGCGAAATGGTCATGGCGCTGTTCATGCTGTTTGCCCTGTCGCGCATGACCTTTTCCACCGACACGGTCACCTCGGAAAGCGGCGGCTTGCGGCACGATCCCGAATTTCGCATCGGCATTGCGCTGGTGTTGGGTGTGCCGCTGATCCTGTTCTTGCGGCATTTCATCGGTGCCATCGACATCGGCGAACAAAACCGTCTGATCGCCGCCGCCGAGGCCCTGTGGGGCAGCGTGTTCACGGTTCTGTCGTTCCTCAGCACCACAGGATTTACCAGCACCCACTGGGAAACCTCGCAGAACTGGTCGGGGCTGGCGACGCCGGGCATGATCCTGATGGGGCTGGCGCTGATTGGCGGCGGCGTGGCCACCACCGCGGGCGGCGTCAAGCTGTTGCGCGTCTTTGCGTTGTATCAGGCCGGTCTGCGCGAGATGGAAAAGCTGGTGCATCCCAATTCGGTCGGCGGGGGCACGTCGCTGGGCCGCCGGGTGCTGAAGGGCGGCGCGTTCATCGCTTGGGTGTTCTTCATGCTGTTTGCGATCAGCCTGGCCTTTGTCACCCTGGTGCTGGGCGCCCTCGGCGTGGATTTCGAGTCGTCGCTGACCATGGCGGTGGCGGCGCTGTCCACCACTGGCCCGCTGCTGGACTGGGCGGGCGATGCACCGATCCGCATGCAGGAACTGGGGACAGGGGCCAAATCGGTATTTGCCGCCGCAATGATATTGGGGCGGCTGGAAACACTGGCCATCATCGCGCTTTTGACGCCAGACCTGTGGCGCGGTTGACGCACTGGTGGACAATGTCAACGGCGCGGTACGGGGTGCATCTGTTTTTGGGCTGGAAACTCGGGAACTTGGTCTTCATACTCGCCCGCAATGAGGGATGGCTTGGTCCGCAAGCCGACGACAAGAAAAAAGGTAAGAACCGACATGGCTTCGGACAGACAGAATTTGCAGGATGCCTTCCTGAACCACGTGCGCAAAACCAAGGTGCCCGTGACCATTTTCCTGATCAATGGTGTAAAGTTGCAAGGCGTCATCACATGGTTTGACAACTTCTGCGTGCTGCTGCGCCGCGATGGTCAGTCGCAACTGGTGTATAAACACGCCATTTCGACGATCATGCCCAGCCAGCCGATCAGCTTGTACGAGGGCGAAGACGCCTCTTGAGCAAACCTCCGTTTCAGGTGGACGAAAGCGAAGGGCCCCGTTTCACACGGACCTTTGTGCTGCACCCAGATATTAAATCCGACCGCAACCGACGCGGCGCCGAACTGGCGCTGGCCGAAGCCGTGTCTTTGGCCCATGCGCTGCGGCATCTTGAAGTGGTGGGCCATCTGGCCGTGCCGCTGCCCAAGGTGCACGCGGGTATGTTGTTCGGCAAAGGCAAGATCGAAGAGCTGCGCGCCCGGTTCGAGGCGGAAGAGATCGAGCTGGTGCTGGTCGACGGTCCCGTCACGCCCGTGCAACAGCGCAACCTTGAAAAGGCATGGGGGGTCAAACTGCTGGACCGCACCGGCCTGATTTTGGAAATTTTCAGCGACCGTGCTGCCACCCGCGAGGGCGTGTTGCAGGTCGAAATGGCGGCGTTGAACTATCAACGCACCCGCCTTGTGCGCGCCTGGACCCACCTGGAGCGCCAGCGTGGCGGATTGGGCTTTGTCGGTGGTCCGGGTGAGACCCAGATCGAGGCGGACCGCCGCGCGATTGATCTGCAACTTGTGCGTCTGCGCCGCCAGTTGGACAAGGTGGTGAAAACCCGCACCCTGCACCGCGCCGCGCGCGCCAAGGTGCCGTTCCCGATCGTGGCGCTTGTGGGCTATACCAACGCGGGCAAATCGACGCTGTTCAACCGTCTGACCGGCGCCAATGTGATGGCCGAGGATATGCTCTTTGCCACTCTGGACCCGACCATGCGGCGGGTTGAGCTGGAGAACGGCCCCGAGATAATTCTGTCGGACACGGTGGGTTTCATCTCGGATCTGCCCACGGAACTGGTCGCCGCCTTCCGCGCCACACTCGAAGAGGTGCTTGCCGCGGACATCATCTGCCACGTGCGCGACATCTCGCACCCCGAGACCGAGGATCAGGCCGACGACGTGCGCGAGATCCTGACCACGCTGGGGGTGGGCAACGAACGCCCGATGTTCGAGATCTGGAACAAGATCGACCTGCTTCCGCAAGCCGAGGCAGACGCGGCCCAGGCCCGCGCCGCGCGCGATCAGGATATCATCGCGATTTCGGCGCTGCATGGCACCGGCGTGGAAAGTTTCATGTCGATCATCTCGGACGCACTTCAGGGCCGCGTCAGCGAAGAGGTTCTGCGCCTGAGCTTTGCCCAGGGCAAGAAACGCGCCTGGCTCTTCTCCGAAGGCGTGGCCGTGGACGAAGTACAGGACGAAGACGGCTTTGCCATCACCGTCCGCTGGACCCCCAAACAACGCGCCCAGTTCGGACAGGTCTGATCCCGCTTTCTTTTGGCTCTAAATATCCCGGGGGCGCGGGGGCAGCGCCCCCGCATATTTTCTTAGCGGGCAGCGCCCCCGTGCAACCTGTCAAATCTCGATCTCGCGCCACATGCCGCTGTCCAGCCCGTCCAGCGTCCAGTCGCCGATGCTGACGCGCACCAGCCGCAGGGTGGGCAGGCCCACGTGCGCGGTCATCCGGCGCACCTGGCGGTTGCGGCCTTCGGTCAGGGTCAGCTCGATCCAGCCATCGGGCACCGTCTTGCGCACCCGGATGGGCGGCGTGCGGGGCCACAGGCCCGCAGGTGCGTCGATCAGGCGGGCGCGGGCGGGCAGGGTCGGGCCGTCTTTCAGCGTCACGCCGGCGCGCAGCTGCGCCATGTGCGCCTCGGTCGGGGTGCCTTCGACCTGCACCCAATAGGTTTTCGGCTTCTTGAACTTCGGGTGCGCGATGCGGGCCTGCAACGCACCGTCCGAGGTCAGCACCATCAGCCCTTCGCTGTCGCGGTCCAGGCGACCTGCGGGATAGACCCCCGGCACGTCGATGTAATCCGACAGGGTGGGCCGGGTCGTCGGGCTGCCGCGGTCCGTGAACTGCGGCAGCACGCCAAAGGGTTTGTTAAACAGGATCGTCGTCATGGCGCGGCGGGTTCCAGTTTGGTGATACCCACCGACGCCGCCCGCGCCAGCCCCTGATCCAGCGACATCGGGATGTATTCGCCGCGCCGCCACAGTTGCGCCATGTCGTCATAGTGCCGCGACAGGAAATGGCCCGACTGGCCGGTGGATTCGATAAAGACCGAACTGTCGGGATCGGCAAAGTCATAAACCCCGCGATACCCCGCGCCGTGCACGTTTTCGAAGGCATTCGCGCCCGCGCCGCCCCGTGTCAGGCCACGTTGCAGGGTGTTGTCCCCGCCCGAGGTGCTTTGGCGGATGTTCACGAAGTAGCGCAGCACCGGCACGTCGCCCAGCACCGGGTGGTCCTGAATGGCCTGGTGTGCGTCGCCCCAGCGCAGCGATTCCAGTTGGGTGCCATAGGTTTCGCCGATCCAGATCAGCGCATCGTCCAGCGCCATGCGGGCCATGTCGGGGCAGGTTTCCACCGGCGCGCTTTGGCGCACGTCGCACCAGACCGATGCACCGTCCACGTCGCGAAAGGCGCGTTCGATGAACAGCGGCTCGACATGGGTCAGCTCGCTTGCCAGCGGGCCGATGTCGTCGCGCACCATGCGGTCTTGCAGCGCGCGTATCCATGCCGCGTAGATCAGCGGTTCGGGCAGGTGTTCGTTCATTTCGCCGTTCCAGTCGGCCAGCAGTGTCAGCGCGCGCTGGCGCTGGCGTTCGGCGGTGCCGTCGGGGGCGGCTTCTCCGGTGAACCACAGTTCGGCCCCGATCAGCGGCAACAGCGACCGCGCGGTGGCGCTGACCGTGTCCAGTTGCGCCTCGATAAAGCTGTCGCGGGTGTGCACCTGCCGTGCCTGCATCAACCGTTGCCAGCGTTGCACCCGCTGGGTGTCGCCCCAGCGATAGCTGATGTGGTTGGGAAAGGGGCGTTCGACCGTCTTGTTGTTGGTGTTGCCCAGAATACCGCCCAGGGGCGCGACAAAACCGGGGTTCGAGGCAAAGGACATCACCCCCTGCCAGCGGTTCTCGGGCAGGTAGCCAAACGATGGCATCCGCCCCTTGGACTGGTGGTTGGGATCGCGGCGCGGCACGGCGCCGACGGTTTTCATGGCGATGGTGTCCAGATCGGCCAGCGTCAGGTTCTGAGCGGGTGCGATGAACAGCTCGGACGCGTTGATCGCCTCGGCCACGTCACGCGACGACATCAGCCCGACCGCACCGCTCAGCGAGGTGTCCTTGGGCGACAAGGCCGTCCAGCTCAGCGCCGCCACATGGCCCGCAGGCGTCACGGCACCGATGTTCTTGAAACTGCCGGGCAGCACCGGCCCGTTGTCGGTCCAGCGCAGGGTCAGCGTGATCGGCTCGGCATCCTTGATGGTGATGATCGACTTGCGGGTCTCGAACTCTTTCCAGCCGTCGGGGGTGCGGTATTGCGTGGGATTGTCGGGATTGATTTGTTCGATCAGCAGGTCCTGATCGTCGACATAGGCCGATGTCAGCCCCCATCCCAAGGCGTCCGACCGGCCGGTCAGCACCACGGGCATTCCCGGGATCGTCGCACCGATCACCCCGCCCGCCGCCAGGTCCAGTCGCGCCAGATACCAGATGCCGGGCGCGCTGAAGCCCAGGTGCGGATCGTTGGCCAGCAAGGTGCCGCCCGATGCGGACCGCGACGGTGCGGCAGCCCATGCGTTGGACGCACCGGCAAAGGCCTCGGGGCCAAAGGGGGACAGCGGGTTGATCTTTTGCGGTGACACGGCCGCATAACGCGGCACATCCGGCACCAGCGACGCATATTCAGGCAGGGCGGCCACGCCGGTGCCGGGGGCATCGGGCAGGATGTCGACCAGACGTGCCGGATCGGGCAGGGCCAGCGACATGCGTGCCCGCATCACTTCGGCGTCAAGCTGGCCCGACAGTTGCAGGGCCATCAGCTTGCCGATGGCGATGCTGTCGGCGGGCTGCCAGGGGGCCAGCGCCATGGGGAAGACAAAGAATTCGGGCGCGCCGCGGCCCAGAGCCTGATCGTTGATCTGGGCGATGCGCGCGTTGACGCCTGCGGAATAGGCTTCGAGTGCGGTGATCGTCTGCGGGGTTTGCACGGCGACCGATTGCACGGCCAGCCGGTAGATATCCAGGCGGCGGATGAAGCTGTCGGTCTCGACCGTTGGCGCGCCGAACACTTCGGACAGCCGCCCCTGCGCCGTGCGCCGCAGCAGCATCATCTGCCACAGACGGTCCTGTGCGTGGACAAACCCCAGCGCAAAGAACGCATCGGCATCGCTTTGCGCAAGGATGTGGGGCACGTTGGCATTGTCACGCACGATCTCTGTCTCGGCGCCCAGGCCGTCGACCCGCAGCGTCGCGTCATAGTCCGGCAGGGACCGCGACGCGAGGTAATAGATCATCCCCACGCCCAGCACTGCCAGAACGATCAGCCCAGCGGTCAGGCGCACCAGCCACTGAAATACCAATGCCATAGACGGACTCTCACTTTACTTGCACAGTTGACCCGATGTGCCTGACTGTTAGGAAAGGCGCAAGCGATAGGCAATACCGACGTAAAAGGAAGAACGAATGGCAAAGCTGGCATTTCTGGGATTGGGCGTCATGGGCGCACCGATGGCGGGGCACCTGCAAAAGGCAGGTCACGACGTAACCGTGTATAACCGCACCGCGTCCAAGGCGCAGGATTGGGTCGAAACCTACGGCGGCCAGATGGCCAAGACGCCGTTCGAGGCGGCCAAAGGTGCCGAATTCGTGATGTCCTGTGTGGGCAATGACGACGACCTGCGGTCGGTTTGCACCGGTGACGATGGCGCGTTCAAGGGGATGACCAGCGGCGCGATCTTTGTCGATCATACCACCGTTTCGGCGCAAGTGACGGCCGAGCTTTATGCCGCTGCCGATGCGGCGCAGATCAGCTTTGTCGATGCGCCGGTCTCGGGCGGACAGGCAGGCGCCGAAAACGGTGTGCTGTCGATCATGTGTGGCGGCGATCAGGGCGCGTATGATCGCGCGCAGCCGGTGATGGAGGTCTATTCCAAGATGTGCCGCCGCATCGGTGAAAGCGGCGCGGGCCAAAAGACCAAGATGTGCAACCAGATTGCCATTGCCGGTCTGGTCCAAGGCCTGTCCGAGGCACTGCATTTTGCCGAGAAAGCGGGCCTTGACGGGCGCGCGGTGGTCGAGGTGATCAGCCAGGGCGCTGCCGGGTCGTGGCAGATGTCCAACCGCTATGAAACCATGCTGGACGACAAGTTCGAGCACGGCTTTGCAGTGGACTGGATGCGCAAGGATCTGGGGATTTGTCTGGACACCGCCGATGAAAATGGCGCGTCGCTGCCGGTGACGGCGCTGGTGGACCAGTTTTACAAGGACGTGCAAAAGCTGGGCGGCGGGCGCTGGGACACATCCAGCCTGATCAAACGCCTGCGTGCCATGGGCTAAGCAAGTCGTTTCGGCTCTGGCAGGTGCTGCCAGAGCCATTTTGATCGGCGCGTTTAACCAACTGGAAACTTTGCGCGGCTAGGTATGGGGTACATCTCATATTTAAGGGCCGCACCTTGTCCAACGATCATCCCACCCGCGACACTGACCGTTTCAATCTGGAAGACCTGTTTTTCTCGCGCACCGATAAGCGCGGGGTGATTCAGGCCGCCAACAGCGTTTTTGTTCACGTATCGGGCTTTGACTGGTCCGATCTGGAGGGCGCACCGCACAAAATCGTGCGCCACCCGGACATGCCGTCGGGTGTGTTTCACCTGATGTGGCAGGAAATCGCGGCGGGCCGGCCCATCGGCGCCTATGTCAAGAATCTGGCGACCGATCACACGCACTATTGGGTCTTTGCCGTGGTGCTGCCGCTGGACGATGGATATCTGTCGCTGCGGCTGAAACCCAGCAGCGATCTGTTTGCGGAAGTCGGCGATCTTTATGCTGCCCTGCGTGACGAGGAAAATGCAGGGCGCGTGACGCCCGAACAATCGCAGGACCTGTTGCTGCAAAAGCTGCGCGATATGGGCTATTCCGACTATGAAACCTTTATGAGCTATGCACTGTCCGAGGAACTGGGCGCGCGGGCAACGGGGATGCGGCGGCGGGTCGATCATGGACTTCAGGCAATGCGCGGTCTGGCCGAGGCGGTGCACAACATGCACCGCTATGGTGACATGGTGGACACGATTTTCCACAGCACAGCGTTGATCCCCAACAACCTGAGCATTCAGGCCCGCAGCCTTGAGGGGGCAAACGGGCCGATCAGCGTGATTTCGACCAATCATCAGGTGATGGCCCAATCATTGGGCGACATTCTGCGGCGGTTCCGAACAGCCGTGGTGGACGGGGTCGCGCATACAGGTCTGGCGCGGTTTAACGCCGGTGTCCGGGTGTTGACCCAGGACGTTGCGACACAATTCCGCAACAACCCAGCGGTGGCCGGGCTGGACAGCGACGCCGAGGCCAGACGCCTTGCCACGCTGATCACCGATTGCCAGATCCGCGAAACCGCTTCGGTGTCCAAGGTTATGGGCGCTGTTGCGGCCTATCGTGGCATGTCGACGGATATGCGGCGGGTGATGTCGGGATTGGAGATGAGCCGCGTCATGTGCAAGATCGAACAATCTAAATACGCCAAGAACGTCGATGGTTTGAACGAAATTGTCGGCCGTTTGCACCGCGCCGAACGCCAGCTCAGCGAGGTCATCGACTCGATTGAAACCAGCATCAGCGTGATCGAGGACCGGACCAACCGTTTGATGCCGGTGCGCGCGGCCTAAGGCCGTTTGGCAAAACACCCGCCGGTGGCGGGTGTTGAAGGTAAGGTCAGGTTGCCCCTTCCACTTGGGGCAACTTACGGAATAATCCGCGAATATTTGGTGCCTTCCAGCGTCGCACCAAGACGCAGGCCGGCCCGGCCAAACACCGCCGCCAGAACCGGTGCCAGCACGGTTGTGGTTTCGGCGTTCAGGCTGTCGCCCTGATCCGAAATCACATACTCCAGATCGGCACCTGCGGCCCAACCGGGCGAGCGGCGGAAGTCGGACAGCGCCTGTTCGGTCATGAAGAACAGGACGTGCGCATATTGCTGCGCTCCGATTTGCAAGCCACCCGAGGCTTTGGTGACCGAATAGTAATCCACCGTCACGTTGTTGACCCGCAATGCGCCGCGCCCGTAAGCGCCGCCCAGCCCAAGGCCCGCTTCGGTGACCAGTGGCATGACCAGCATACCGTTGGCCTTTTGGGCAAGCGATTGGGTGTTGGGGTAAAGCCGGTACATTTCCGCCAGGGTTGCATCGACGCGCGCGTCGATCATCGCCGGACCGCGTCCGCCAACGCCATTGCCGCAGGCCGCAAGCACCGCAGTAGAGGAAAGTGCGCCAAAGGCAAAAGCCCGACGTGAGAGGGAGGATAGGGTCATTGTGAACCGCCTGTGATTGTTGCTCTGCTGCCGGTTGTCCGGTCTTGGCCGAAACTATAGGCGCAAGATTGCCACCTGTCACGCGGGAAGGCACCTATGGGCGGGGGTATGCCTGTCTTTTGACGTACTCACTTGCGGGCAGCGCGGATGCGAGGGCGCTGCCCCCCCGCGCCCCCCGGAGTTTAAATGGCAAGATTAAGGGATTTAACCCTTGGCCAGCAACCGCGCGGCGGCGGGGGCGAAATAGGTCAGGATCCCATCGCAGCCCGCACGTTTGAAGGCAGTCAGGCTTTCCATCATCACCCGTTCACCGTCGATCCAGCCGTTTTGCGCGGCGGCCTGGATCATCGCGAATTCGCCCGACACCTGATAGGCAAAAGTCGGCGCGCCAAAGGTGTCGCGGGCGCGGCGGCAGATGTCCAGATAGGGCAGACCGGGTTTGACCATAATCATATCGGCACCTTCGGCCAGATCACGCTCGATCAGGCGCATGGCTTCGTCCGCGTTGGCGGGGTCCATCTGATAGGTGTTCTTGTCACCCGTCAGGGCCGCCGATGCGCCAACCGCATCGCGGAAGGGGCCGTAAAAGGCGCTGGCGTATTTGGCGGCATAGCTCAGGATCATCACGTTTTGATGGCCCGCGCTTTCGAACGCGCGGCGCATGGCACCGATGCGCCCGTCCATCATATCTGACGGCCCGATGATGTCGGCTCCGGCATTGGCCTGTGCCACCGCCATTTTCACCAATGCCTCGACCGAGCGGTCGTTGACGATCTCGCCATTCTCGACAAAACCGTCGTGGCCGTTGATGTTATAGGTGTCCAGCGCCACGTCGGTCATGATCGCGATGTCGGGCACCGCCGATTTGATCGCACGGATGGCGCGGTTGATGTTGTTTTCTGGGTCCCAGGCGCCGGCGCAATCCTCGGTGCGGTCTTCGATGCCGGTGTAGGGGAACAGGCAGATCGCCTTGATCCCCAGATCGGCCGCTTCGCGCGCGGCTTCGACCACCTTGTCGACCGAGCGGCGATAGACGCCGGGCATCGAGGGGATGGGTTCCATGACATCCTCGCCCGAGCGTACGAACACCGGCCAGATAAAATCGTCGACCGACAGCGTATTCTGGCGCACCAGCGCGCGGATTTGCGGCGTGGTGCGGGTGCGGCGCAGACGGGTGGCGGGGAAGGGTGCGAGCGTTGGGCGCATGATGTGTTGCCTTTTTGAAAGTCATTCTTGGGTGCCACGTAAAATTGCACCGTGCAAGGGTAGGAATTGGCTCGGTGCGGCGGTAAGAGGAACAAATCCCACGCAAAAGGCAGCGGCGTTGAACTGGCATCAAACGATTTTCGAACTGATCGACATGCGGTCGTTTTCCAACCTCTGGTTCTGGATCGTTCTTGCGGTCATGTGGTCTACGGCCAGCCACTGGGTGCTGGGGGTGCCATTCGACATGGTGGCACGGGCGCGCAAATCGGGTGGCCAGGTCGAGGAAGATCTGGAAGATCTGGTGCGCATCAATGTGAATCGGCTTTTGTATATCGCACGGCTGTCCGGCCTTTGGTTGCTGGGCCTTGTCTGTTTTGTGCTGACCATGCTGGGATTGCTGGGCTGGATCTATGACATCGAATTCGCGCAGGCCGTGTTCCTGCTGGCGTTCCCGATGTCTTTGGTGGGCGCGCTGAACCTGTCCACCGCGCGGCTGATCGAGCGTGACCAATTGACCAGCGAAGGCTTGCGCCGCCGGTTGACCCGTCACCGCACCTATACGCAGGCGATTGGTATGCTGGCCATTTTCGTCACGGCGATGTGGGGCATGTACCAGAACCTGAACATCGGCGCGTTGGGCGGTTGACAGTGGGGTGGACTGCACCACATGAAGCGCGCAAATGACTGATCCTGCACATATCACCGTATCCGGCGCGCCCGAAGGGTTCGACGCCACCCGCATTCTGACGGAACTGGCGCGCGGCGTGCCCGTGTGCCATGTGGCGCGCGATGACAAACGGCTTGTTGCCATGCGCGATGCGCTGCGGTTTTTCGCCCCCGATGTGCCGGTGGTCGAATTCCCCGCGTGGGATTGTCTGCCCTATGACCGGGTGTCGCCCAATGCCGATATTTCGGCGCAGCGGATGGCGACGTTGGCCGCACTTGCGCATGGGATGCCGGATAAGTTTGTCCTGTTGACCACGTTGAACGCCGCCACGCAAAAGCTGCCCGCGCGGTCGGTCCTGCGCGAGGCCGCGTTCGCGGCGCGGGTCGGTGACCGGATTGACGATGCGGCGTTGCGCGGATTTCTGGTGCGCATGGGGTTCGTGCAATCGCCCACGGTGACCGAACCCGGCGATTACGCGGTGCGTGGCGGGATCATCGACATTTACCCGCCCGGCGATCTGGGGCCGGTGCGCTTGGACCTGTTCGGCGATGTGCTGGACGGAGCGCGCCGGTTTGATCCGGCGACGCAACGCACCACCGAAAAGCTGGACGTGATCGAACTGGCCCCGGTGTCCGAGGTGATATTGGACGAGGCGGCGGTGACGCGGTTTCGCCAGAACTACCGGCTGGAATTCGGCGCGGCTGGCACCGACGATCCGCTGTACGAGGCGATCAGCGCAGGCCGCAAGCATCAGGGCGCCGAACACTGGCTGTCGTTTTTCCACGACCATCTTGAGACGCTGTTTGATTACCTGCCGGATGCCGCGATCACGCTGGACGATCAGGTCACACCGACACGGCTGGCGCGGTGGGACACGATTGCCGATCAATACGAGACGCGCAGGCTGGCGATGCTGAACCGGTCCAAGATGGATTCGGTCTATAAACCCGCGCCGCCGCAGGGTCTGTATCTGGACGATGCCGCTTGGGAGGCCGCGGTAAAAGGCCGCCGCGTGGTGCAGTTTCGGGCGCTGGCACAGTCCACGGGCCTGGGCGTGGTGGACGCAGGCGGGCGCATCGGGCGCAATTTCTCGCCCGAGCGGCAGCAGGAAAGTATCAGCCTTTTCGGGGCGTTGGCCGCGCATATCAAAGCAAAGCTTGCAGATGGCCCCGTGGTGGTTGCCAGCTATTCCGCCGGTGCGCGGGAACGGCTGAGCGGGCTGATCGAGGACGAGGGGTTGGCCGAGACCATTCCAATCACCGACGGCACGCGCATCGGCAAGCGTGGACTGCATCTGGTGGTTTGGGCGCTGGAACACGGGTTCGAAGGGCCGGTGGGCGACAAGCATCTGACGGTGATTTCGGAACAGGACGTGCTGGGCGACCGGCTGATCCGCCAGCCCAAGCGCAAGCGCCGTGCCGACAATTTCCTGACCGAGGCCACCAGCCTGACGCCCGGCGATCTGATCGTGCATGTGGACCACGGTATCGGCCGTTATCACGGCATGGAGGTGATCACCGCCGCCGGGGCCGCACACGAATGTCTGCTGCTGGAATATGCCGAGAATTCAAAGCTGTATCTGCCGGTCGAGAACATCGAACTGCTGTCGAAATATGGCCATGACGAGGGTCTGCTGGACCGTCTGGGCGGCGGCGCGTGGCAGTCGAAAAAGGCCAAGCTGAAAGAGCGCATTCGCGAGATGGCCGACAAGCTGATCCGCATCGCTGCCGAACGCGCCCTGCGCCGCGCGCCGGTGCTTGAGCCTCCGCCCGGCATGTGGGACGCGTTCAGCGCGCGGTTCCCCTACGAGGAGACCGATGACCAGCTCAAGGCTATCGGTGACGTGATCCAGGATCTGACCAGCGGTGCGCCGATGGACCGGCTGGTGGTGGGCGACGTGGGCTTTGGCAAGACCGAGGTGGCGATGCGCGCGGCCTTTGTCGCGGCGATGGCGGGCGTGCAGGTGGCGGTGATTGCGCCCACGACCCTGCTGGCGCGGCAACACTACAAAAGTTTTTCGGAACGGTTCCGTGGTTTCCCCATCGAGGTGCGCACGCTCAGCCGGTTTGTCAGTGCCAAAGAGGCCTCCGACACCCGCGAGGCGATGTCGCGCGGCACGGCGGATATTGTCATCGGCACCCATGCGTTGCTGGCCAAGAACACGCGGTTCAAGGACTTGGGCCTGCTGATTATTGATGAAGAACAACACTTTGGCGTCGGCCACAAGGAACGGCTGAAACAGATGCGGTCGGACGTGCATGTGCTGACGCTGACCGCCACCCCGATCCCGCGCACGCTGCAACTGTCGCTGACGGGGGTGCGTGATCTGTCGATCATCGGCACGCCACCCGTCGACCGTCTGGCGATCCGCACCTATGTCAGCGAGTTTGACGCGGTGACCGTGCGCGAGGCGTTGCTGCGCGAACATTATCGCGGCGGGCAGTCGTTCTATGTGGTGCCGCGCCTGTCGGACCTGCCGGAAATCGAGGAGTTCCTGAAGGCGCAACTGCCCGAGCTGACTTATGTCGTGGCCCACGGCCAGATGGCGGCGGGCGAGCTGGATGACCGGATGAACGCATTCTATGATGGCAAGTTCGACATTCTGTTGGCCACGACGATTGTCGAATCCGGTCTGGATATTCCCACCGCCAACACGATGGTGGTGCACCGCGCCGATATGTTCGGGCTGGCGCAGTTGTATCAAATTCGCGGACGTGTGGGGCGGTCGAAAACCCGCGCCTATGCGTACCTCACGACCAAACCGCGCGCCAAGCTGACGGCGGTGGCCGAGAAACGCCTGCGGGTGTTGGGCAGCCTTGATACGCTGGGCGCGGGGTTCACGCTGGCCAGTCAGGATCTGGACATTCGCGGCGCGGGCAACCTGCTGGGCGAGGAACAGTCGGGCCAGATGCGCGATGTAGGGTTCGAGCTGTACCAGTCGATGCTGGAAGAGGCGATTTCCAAGATCAAGGCGGGCGAGCTGGAAGGTCTGAGCGAGGCCGACGAGCAATGGGCGCCGCAGATCAACCTGGGCGTTCCTGTACTTATTCCCGAGGATTACGTACCAGATCTGGACGTGCGTCTGGGCCTGTATCGTCGTCTCAGCGGTCTGAGCACCAAGGTCGAGCTGGAAGGCTTTGCCGCCGAGCTGATCGACCGGTTCGGCACACTGCCGCGCGAGGTCAACACGCTGATGCTGGTGGTGCGGATCAAGGCGATGTGCAAGCGCGCGGGTATTGCCAAGCTGGACGGCGGGCCAAAAGGGGCCGTGATCCAATTCCACAACGACAAGTTCGCGTCGCCTGCGGGCTTGGTCACCTTTATTCAGGACCAGCGCGGGCTGGCCAAGGTCAAGGACAACAAGATCGTGGTGCGCCGCGACTGGAAATCGGACGCGGACAAGATCAAGGGCGCCTTTGCGATTGCCCGTGATCTGGCGGAAAAGGTTGTGGCCGAGAAGAAAAAGACCAAGGCAAAGGGTTAGGGTCAGGACCCTAAGCGTAAGGTCTGCTAGACCTGCGCCTCGGCCCGTTCGATCCGGCCCATCCACAGCATCAACACATAGCCCACCGCCACAAACAGCAGGGCGGCAACGGCCAGGGGACGCGCGGTTCCGTCATAGAACAGCGCCACGGGGGATGCGATGGCGGCGGCGGCCAGGGTGGAAAACGCGCCGATCACCGATGCGGCCATGCCCGCGATATGGCCCATCGGGTCCATCGCAATCGCGTTCAGGTTGCCGATGGCAAAGCTGGCGGTGCAGAACAGCGAAAGCTGCCACAACAGGAACAGATAGAATTCGCCCGACAGATGCGCGGTTGTCAGCACCAGCATCGCCCCCGCCAGAACGACTTGGGTGGCCAGCGCCCAGGTCACCAGACGGCGCATCCCCAGCCTGACCACCACCAGCGCGTTGGTCAGGCTGGCCAGCCCCGACACCAGCGCCACCAGCCCGAACCAGAACGGAAAGCTGTCGCCGCGTCCGTAGACATCGGCATAGATCGGCTGGATCAGCATCAGCGTGCTGAACAGCATGGCCACGATCAGGGTTTGCACGATGATCGACAGGCGCACCGTGGGGTGGCGGAACATCTCGATCACCGCGTCGCGCATCAGGCGGAAACGCAGCGGGCGGCGGTCTGCGCGGGGCAGGGTTTCGGGCAGGCGCAAGCCAAGCCAGCCCACCGAGATGATCGAGAACAGGACAAAGGCCCCGAAAATGCCGCGCCAGCCGGTAAAGCCCATGATCACCGCCCCCATGGCGGGGGCAAAGGCGGGCACCAGCGTAAAGATCATCATCACGATGGACATGATCCGCGCCATGCCACGCCCCTCGTAGAGATCGCGGATGATCGCCAGCGCCACGACGCGCGGACCGGCCGCCCCCAGACCCTGAAAGAACCGCGCAATCAGCACCGGCACAAAGCTGTCTTCGTACCAACCCACCGCGGCCGAGACGATGTAGAGGGCCGCACCGGCATAAACCACCGGTTTGCGCCCCAGCGCGTCGGACAGGGGGCCGGTGAAAAACGTGCCCAGCCCCATGCCCATCAGGAACACCGACAGGATCAGCGCCGCCTGTGCCGCGTCGCCGTCCGTCAGGTCGTCGGCGATCTGGGGCAGGGCGGGCAGCATCGCATCAATGGAAAAGGCAATCGTGGCGAACATCATGCCCATCAAAGCGATGAATTCGACACGGCCGATCGGCGAGGATTTTTGAGTGGTCACGGGCTGTTGGCTCCTGGAAGTGGCGCGCAACGGCGTCATACACGCAGGGGTTTAACCCAGCGTTTAAACAATCACAACATGGTCAGGACGAAGACGCAGACGCCGGGTCAGTGGGCGCCGGCCCGCTGTTGAATGCGCGCTTTCAGCTCGGTTGTGGACACGTCTTGGGTGCGTGGCAGGTACATCACCCGCGTCAGGTCGCCTAGATCGTCAAAATGACCGGCCCAGTCGTCGCCCATGGCAAAGATCGACACGTTGTAATTCACGATGTCCGACCGCTTTTGCGCCCAGCTTTCCTCGGGGATCACGCGGGCGACAAAGCGGCAGGCTTCGAGGATTTCGCGGCGCTGGCCATAGGGCATCACGCAACGTTTGCCTTTGACCGCGTTGAATTCATCGGTGGAGCATCCCACGATCAGCTCGTCGCCCAGTTGCGACAGGCGTTGCAGCAGGCGGACGTGGCCGTGGTGGAACAGATCGAACGTGCCATAGGTCAAGACGGTTCTGGTAGGGCGGATCATCGGGCCAGCCTTTCGAGGAAGGGGGCAAAGCGGTCGTTCGCGGCGGCCCATGGGAATTTGAACAGCGGATCGGGCGTGTCCCAGCCGGCGCCATAGTTCAGGGTCAGCATCTTTTCGGGCGCGGCGGGCAGGGCGTTGCCGGTGACCGCGCATTTGCGCAGCGGCAGCACGTCTTCCAATGCCAGTTCGCCGTGGGTGTGCGGATAGACAAAAACCTTGCCGTTCTGCACCCATGCGGGGAACAGGTCGATCTGGGTCTGGCCTGCGGGGGTCAGTTTATAGATCGCGGCCTGATTGTGGTTTTCTTCGTCGAACAAAGCCAGATCTTGCAGCCGCCCCTTGAGGGTACGCCATTCCTGTGCGGCGTCTTCCTCGGTGCCTGCTTTCAGGATCACGGCAAGGTCGATGTCGTCGTCATGTTCGATCAGCTTTTCATCGCGGACCACACCCAACAGGGTGCCCGAGTTCAGGAAAACTTCGTAGCCTTCATCGCTCAACGCGCTGAGGTGGCTTTCGACCTGGGTCCAGACGCTGTCGTGGTCCAGATCGGCAAAGGTCTGGCGATCGTATCCGTGGTTGGTCAGCGTTTCGGGGTAAAGATAGCTGCGCAGACGCGCGTCAAAGGCGACAAAGGCGTCCAGCTGGCCGGCCTTTTCGCGGCGGTCGCGCAGTTTGTTCATCCAGCCGAACACGCGGGCCGGGCGGATGCGGCCGATGACGGCCAGCATGATGACGCCTTCGAGCCATTCAATCGACAGCGGGCGGCGTTTCAGTTCGTTCAGTTCGATGTAATAGGACCAATGGTCCAGATCTGTGGATTTTGTTGCAATTTCGGCCAGTGCGATCATCCGGATTTCGGATATGCGCAGGCTGCCCGCCTCTGAAGGCGATACCTGTTGTTCTGCCATGTCACCCGCTCAATAGGTTATTTTTATTATTAGAGACGGGGACTTTTGCCCCTCGTTCCCAAAAGGATACGGCAGGTTCGCTGGATTTGCTACAATTTTGTTAAAAATAAGGCAGGCAACAGGCCCTAGTTGTTGCTTTCTTGTTCGTTCAGCTCTGCGATGACCTTTGACCACAGTTCGGGCGGCTGCGCGCCCGGCACGGCGTGTTTGCCTGCAACGATGAATGTGGGGACCGATGTGATGCCCATTTTGCGGCTGTGCGCGTCGCGGTCGATGATCTGCTGTTGGTCGGCGTCGGATTCCAGCAAGCGCCGGATCACGGCGGCGTCCAGTTCGATCCCGTCGGCAATGTCGGCCAGCGTGTCGATGTCACCGATGTCGCGTCCTTCGACGAAATAGGCCTTGAACAGGGACGACACCGCGGCGGTCTGGCGGCCTTCGATGCCGGCCCAATGGATCAGCCGGTGGGCGTTCAGGGTGTTGGGCGTGCGCTTCATCGCTTCAAAGTCGATTTTCAGCCCGGCCTTTTGCGCGTGTTCAACCACGGGCGCATAGGCTTTGACCGCGCCTTCCTTGCCGCCGAACTTGGCCTCGAGATAGGCGCGGCGGTCCATGCCTTCGGGCGGCATGTCGGGGTTCAGCTGGAAGGGATGCCATTCGATCTGGAACGGGTGGTCGGGGTTTTGTTCCAGCGCACGGTCCAGATAGGTTTTGCCGATATAGCACCACGGGCAGATCGGGTCGGACATGATATCAAGCTTGATGGCGGCTGCGGGCATCGGGGTCACCTTGGTTGTTTGGGCTCACATAGCGGGGTTTGGGGGCGGATGCACCCCCCGCGCTTATTGGGCTGCGTCATGGTCCGCGCGCAACTGGCGGCGCAGGATCTTGTTGTTGGCGCCCGTGGGCAGGGCGTTGACGTGAATATACAGACGGGGGCGTTTGTATTGGGCCAGGCGCGGTTCGGCCCAGGCTTTCAATTCGGTTTCATCCAGTGCGACGGGACCGGTGTAAAAGGCGGCGATCACGCGGGTGTCGGCCTTGACCAATACGTCGGTGGCGGCGACGGCGGTGATACCGTCGTGGGACAGCAGCGCCTGTTCCACCTCGATGGGTGACACGCGGTAGCCGCCTGCGTTCATCATGTCATCGGCGCGGCCCAGATAGGTGATCTGGAAATCCGCGCTCATCTGCGCCTCGTCTCCGGTCAGGAACCAGTCACCTGCGAATTTCTGCGCGGTTTCGTCCGGCGCGCCGATGTATTCCAGCATCAGGCCGGGGTCGCTGCGGTGTACGGCGATGATGCCCGGCTGGCCGATGGGTTGTGGCGTGCCGGTGTCATCGACGATGGCGATGTGGCGGCCCGGTTGCGGTTGGCCGGACGCGCCTTCGGTGGCGGGGTTGGTCGGGCTGGCCGAGATGAAGGTGGAGCATTCGGACATGCCATAAGCCTCGTAGACCGGCGTACCGGTGGCAGCGGTCCATGCGTCGCGAATGCGGTCGGGCAGTTTTTCGCCCGCGCTTAGCCCGTGACGCAGGGCGGGCAGGGGCAGGGTATCGCGGCCTTTCAGCATCTGGCGGTAGACGCCGGGAGCGGCGGCAAAGATGGTGGCGCGGTGGCGGGCCAGCAGGTCGGGCAACGCGGCGGCGGGCGTGCCCGGTGCCGGGATCAACGCGGTGGCGCCCAGCGTCCAGGGGTCCATCAGGCCGGCGCCCAGCGTATAGGTCCAGTTGAACGCGCCCGCGTGGCAAAGACGGTCATCGGCGCGCAGCCCGTACCAGCCCTGATGCATCATGCCGCGCGCCCAGATGGCGCGGTGGGCGTGGGCGACAGCGCGCGGTTTGCCGGATGTGCCCGAGGTGTAGATGACATAGGCCAGCCGGTCGGGATCGCCCATCGCCGCATCTGCCGGTGCCAGCCCGCGCATGGCTTGCAGCGCGTCCAGCGGGATGCAGCGCGCATCGTCGGGGCAGGCGACCGCGGGATCGCGCAGGATCGCGGCGACCGGCAGCTCGCTCAGGATGGCCGCGACCTCGGGGTCGGTCAGCGCCGCCGAGGTCGGGATTGGCACCAGTCCGGCCCAGATGGCCCCCAGATAGGCAATGGGGAAATCCACGGTATTGCCCAGCCGCATCAGGACCATCTGGCCCGCCTGGGCGTGTTGCAACAGCCCCGTGGCGGTGCCGCGAATTGCAGCGATCAGGGCGGCATAGGTCCAGTCCTCGGTCTGGTTTGGGTGCAGGATTTGCAACGCAAGCTGGTCGGGACAGGCAGCACCCGCACGCAAGACGTGGTCGGCCATATTGAACGGAGCGGGGCAGCGGGGATGAACCCCTTGGGCAAAGACGGACAGCATGGCAAATCGGTAGACCGCCCGCAGCGCCGTTGCAAGGTGCAGGAGCGCAGCTTATAGACACCGGCATGACCGGACAAACGCCCAGATCGCTGATCGAAATCGCCCGCACCAGCGGCGAGGATATGCCCGCCCAGCCGCTGGATCTGGGCGCGCGGGTGCGTGATCTGCGCAAGGCGCGTGACTGGACGCTGGAGCAAGCGGCGAAACAGGCGGGGATTGCGCGGTCGACCCTGTCCAAGATCGAAAACGGTCAGATGTCGCCCACCTATGACGCGCTGAAAAAGCTGGCCGTGGGCTTGCAGATTTCCGTGCCGCAGCTGTTCACCCCGCCACAGGCCGAACGGGTGAATGGCCGTATGTCGGTGACCAAGGACGGGCAGGGCAACCATCAGGCGACCGCCACCTATGAACACGAACTGTTGGCCGAAACGCTGGTGAAAAAGCAGATGCTGCCGTACCGCGCCCGTGTCCGCGCCCGCAGCATGGACGAATTCGACGGCTGGGTGCGCCATGACGGCGAAGAGTTTCTATACGTGCTGACAGGGGTCATCACGCTGTACACGGAATTCTACGAACCGATCGAGATGCGCCGTGGCGACAGTGCCTATTACGATGCCACCATGGGTCACAACGTCGTCAGCACCAGCCCCGAGGATGCGATGATCTTGTGGGTGACCTCGCTGGCCTAAGCGCCCCGCCTTAAACTTGAATCGCTTGTTCGCTGCCTGTCGGCGGCACCTCCAACGCGAAAAGCGATCCTCTTGTTTCAGTTTAAAGGCGGGACGCTTTAGTCGCGGAACAGCCGTGTCAGGATCAGGTGCGCCAGCGGCACAGTGATCAGTTGCACCACGATAAAAGCCACGATGTGTCCGGGGTAAATGCCTGCAAACGTGTCGGAAAACCCGCGTGCGATGGTCACCGCGGGGTTGGCAAAGCTGGTCGATGCGGTGAACCAATAGGCCCCCGTGATGTACAGCGCCACCAGCGTCGGCACCGCATCGGGGCGTGATTTCAGCCCGCCGAAGATCACGAACAGCAACCCGAAAGTTGCCAACGCTTCGGACCACCATTGCGCAAAGCCTGTGCGGTGCATCGTCGTCGAGGCTTGCAGAATTGGCAGATCGAACATGGCATGGGTGGCCCAGACGCCCAATATGCCACCGACGATCTGCACCGCGACATAGCCCAATGCAGGCCGCGTCGTGATCTCTCCCCGCAGCCAAAAGGCCAGCGTCACCGCCGGGTTGAAATGCGCACCCGAGATAGGCCCCAGCGTTGTGATGATCACATAAAGCATACAGCCCGTTGCAATCGCATTGGCCAGCAGCGCAATGGCAGTGTTTCCGTCGGCCAGCGTCTGCCCCATGATGCCCGAGCCGACAACACCGACCAGCAACAGGGCGGTGCCCAGCCCCTCGGCCAACAGCTTGCGCATCATGACAGGGTGCCGATCCGTTTCAAAAGTGCGTCCAGCTCGCCCGCGTCCATGGTTTCAAATGGATGGTCCAGCAAAGCTTGCGTCCGGCGGTTCAATATCTCGAAGGTTTCGAGAAACGCCGCTTCCTGTTCAGCCTTGGGTGCGGCGGCGGGGTCTTCGACGCCCCAATGCGCACGTACCGGCGCGCCGGGCCACATCGGGCAGGTTTCATTCGCAGCGGACCCGCACACGGTGATCACCATATCCATGATCGGCGCATCATCGGCGGCGAATTCGTCCCAGCTTTTGGAGCGCGCGCCGGAGGTGTCGATCTCCATCGCGTCCAGCAGGTTCAGCGATTGCGGATGCACCTGACCGGTCGGCTGCGACCCTGCCGAAAAGGCACGGACGCGGCCAATGCCTGCGTCATTCAGGATATGTTCCAACAGGATCGACCGGGCCGAGTTGCCGGTGCACAGGACGAGAATATTCATGAGGCTGCGGTTACTGCTCATTTGTAACAGATTCGTGACATCACGGCTCCCACCACCAGACTTCGGGCATGTAATTCGGCCCGTCACCATAGATCGGGATAACGTCAGGGTGCTTCATTTCCTTGACATGGGCAATGCGTCCTTCGGAATATTGCCAGAAGGGGATCACATAGGCCCCCGCTGTCAGCACCCTGTCCAGCGCGCGGGTGGCCGCGATGAACTGGTCCTGTTCCTTGGCTTCAAGCATCGTGTCGATCATCGCATCCACCGCAGGGCTGTGGATGCCCGGCAGGTTGCGCGACCCTTCGGCGGTGGCGGCGTCGCTGCCCCAATAATAGCGCTGTTCGTTGCCCGGCGACAGCGACAGGGCGCGGCGGAAAAAGGTCATGTCGAAATCAAAGCTGTTGGTGCGGGCCAGGAATTGTGCATCGTCCACAGTTTCGATCTGTGCGGTGATGCCCAGACGCTGTAGCGCACCGATGTAGATATCGGCGATGGCGATATTCTCGGTGCTGCCCTTGGGCAGGAGAATGTCGAAGGTGAACGGCGTGCCGTCCGGTCCGCGCAGGGTGCCGCCTTCGGCTGAGAAACCGGCCTGTTGCAGCAGGTTGGTGGCCGCGCGCAGGCCCTGACGGTTGCGCGCACTGCCGTCCGAGACGGGCAACGCGTAGCCGTCAAGCGTGCCCTCGGGCAGATCGGCGGCAAAGGGTTCCAGCAGGGCCGCGACATCGGGGGCGGCGGGGCCGTCCTGCATCGACAGGACCGAGTTCGAGAAATACGAGGTGATGCGCGGCTGTGCGCCCCCCGTGAGCGTGTCGTTGATATATTCGAAGTTGAACGCATGGATCAGCGCCGAGCGCACGCGCCAGTCGTCAAAGGGCGCGCGGCGAGTGTTCATCGCCAGCCCGGTCATGCCCGACGGCTTGCCGTGGGGGATCTCGGTCTTGACCACATCGCCGTTCAGCGCGCGGGGGAAATCGTATTGCGAGGTCCAGCTTTCGGCGTTGAATTCACGGATCGCGGAAATCTCGCCTGCTTTGAACCCCTCCAGCAGCACGGTGCTGTCACCGTAGAAGTCGATGCGGATCTTGTCAAAGTTGTTGGTGCCGCGCCGCATCGGGACATCGGCGCCCCAATAATCGGGGTTGCGGGTCAGTTGCACGTAGCGCCCGCCCTCGTAGCCGGTCACCACGTAGGGCCCGCTGCCCAGCGGCACGTCGGCCAGCGGCGCATTCGCGAAATCGCGGCCTTCCCACTGTGCCTTGCTGAGGATCGGGCGCATGCCGGCCAGCAGGGCCAGTTCACGGTTGCCCGGTTCAAACGTCATCTTGACCGCGCGCGGTCCGTCCTGAGTGATCGAGGTGATTTGCGCCCACAGCCCGTGGTAGCGGGGGTGCCCTTGGGTGCCCAGAGTTTCGTAGCTCCAGATCACGTCCTCAACGGTAACGGGTGTGCCATCTGAAAACGCGGCCTCGGGGCGCAGGACGAATCGTACTTCGGCGCGGTCTTCGGAAACCTCGACTGATTCGGCCAGCAGACCGTACAAAGTGAACGGTTCGTCCAGTGTGCGTCCCATCAAACTTTCGTGCGTGAAGGTCGACAATTGCCACGGCGCGTTGCCTTTTCGCACGAAGGGATTGAGGGAATCAAAGCCCCCCGTGTTGCCCAGAACGATAGACCCGCCGCGCGGTGCGTCGGCGTTCACATAAGGGAGCGACACAAAATCGGGTGGCAGGGCGGGATCGCCATACATAGCTATGCCATGCGTGGGCTGGGATTCGGCCACAGTGGCACCCAGAATCAGTGCCGCGATGACGCATTTGCGAAGTTTGGTTTGGAAAATATTGAGGCCCATTTTGGCAACAATTCCCTTCTGCCCTTGTTTTGCTAGACCCAGCGGTATCTGGGCTTTCAGGTGATTTCAAACTTTTAGCTTGGCCCTCGGCCTTAGATTGCTTATAAAGACCTTACTGCTCGATAGGTTTCTTGCCTGTATGAAACCTGCCTCAATAACTTAACGCCAGCTTCGTGCTGGCGTTTTTTTTTGCCCTGACGGCAGCGGCCCGCCGTGGGAACCGCCGCGCACGCTTTGCCGTTCCTTTTGCAGATGCAGCATGGCAAGGTTGCTACAGCACGCAAACCGCGAAGGAGCATTCTCATGGCCATCACACACGACCTGTCTGGCAAAACCGCCGTGATCACCGGATCGAACTCGGGCATCGGGTTGGGCATTGCCAAGGAAATGGGCAAGGCGGGGGCCAATCTGGTTCTCAACAGCTTTACCGATTCTGACGAAGATCACGATCTGGCCGCCGAGCTGTCGCGCAGTCTTGGGGTCGATGTGAAGTACATTCAGGCCGATATGTCCAAGGCCGAGGACTGTCGCCGTCTGGTTGTGGCCGCGGGCGGTTGCGACATTCTGGTGAACAACGCGGGCATCCAGCACGTCGCGGCGATCCAGGATTTTCCGATCGACAAGTGGAACGCGATCATTGCGATCAACCTCAGCTCGGCCTTTCACACCAGCGCGGTGGCCGTGACGGGTATGCGCGAACGCGGTTGGGGGCGGATCATCAACATCGCCTCGGCCCACGGGCTGACCGCGTCGCCCTATAAATCGGCCTATGTTGCGGCGAAACATGGCATTGTCGGGCTGACGAAAACAGTGGCGCTGGAAACCGCGACCGATCCGATCACCGCCAACGCGATTTGCCCCGGCTACGTGCTGACCCCCATCGTGGAAAACCAGATTCCCGACACGATGAAGGAATACAACATGACCCGCGAAGAGGTGATCCAGAACGTCATGCTGACGCGCCAGCCCAGCAAGGAATTCGCCACCACCGAACAACTGGGTGGCACCGCCGTGTTCCTGTGTTCGGATGCGGCGGCGCAGATCACCGGCACCACCATCAGCGTCGACGGCGGCTGGACGGCGCTTTAACGCGGGGCCTGCCGATTTCATCTTGCCAATACATTCCCGCCGGAGGCTCCCGAGGTCTGCGGCGGACCGAAAGGCCCTGACATGACACGCAAACGGATCAATCTGGCCCTGCAAGGTGGCGGCGCGCACGGCGCGTTCACCTGGGGTGCGCTGGACCGCATTCTGGAAGACGACCGGATTGAAATCGCAGCCATTTCCGGCACCTCTGCCGGGGCGCTGAACGGGGCCGCGTTGAAATCCGGTATGGTCACCGGCGGCACCGAGGGCGCGCGCGCCGCGCTGGATGCGCTGTGGCACGAGGTTGCGGGCCTGCAAGGGATCGAAGCGGAAAGCTGGATGGCCCCGCTGGGGGTGCGCAGTGTCAGTCAGGCGATGGAGATGAACCCGTTCTACCTGATGGGCGAGGCGATCAGCCATGGGTTGTCACCCTATGCGATGGGTCCGTTATACACCAATCCGCTGACGTCGATTGTCGCTGCGTTCAACTATGACAAGGTGTGCGCTGACGATGGCCCTGCATTTTTCGTGAACGCCACGCGCGTGCGAAACGGCAAGTTGCGGGTGTTTCGCGCAGACGAGGTGAACGCCGATGTCATCATGGCCTCGGCCTGTTTGCCGACGCTTTTTCAGGCGGTCGAGCTGTTCGACAGCCAGACGGGCCGGACCGAAGCGTTCTGGGACGGTGGCTATACCGGCAATCCGGCGCTGTTCCCGTTTTTTGAGCGCGACCTGCCGCCGGACATCGTGGTGATCAACATCAACCCGCTGGAACGCGAGGACGTGCCCTACACCCCGCAGCAGATCCAGAACCGGATCAACGAGATCAGCTTTAACTCGTCGTTGCTGCGCGAGATGCGGGCGATTGCGCTGGTGCAGCGTCTGTTGGACGACGGCACCATTCCCGAGGAACGTATGGCGCGCGTGCACATGCACATGATTGCCGATGATGATCTGATGAACGATCTGTCGGTGGCCACTAAAACCGTGCCGAACGGCTATGTTCTGGGCAAGCTCAAGCAGGCAGGGCGCGCGGCTGCGGACCTTTTCCTGTCACAGCA
The DNA here is from genome assembly GCA_034669925.1 of Sulfitobacter sp. GTDB lineage: Bacteria > Pseudomonadota > Alphaproteobacteria > Rhodobacterales > Rhodobacteraceae > Pseudosulfitobacter. Next base: position 584,441 of record JAXMOM010000001.1, on the reverse strand, counting down.
TTTCGACGATCTGAACCAGCGGTCCAGCATCGACATGCGCGCGATGTACAGCTGAGCGGTTATTCCAGCGGCTGGCTGGGGTCCTTGGAATTCGGATAGACCAGCCCCGCCGAGATCACCAGTTTTGCGGCATCCTCCACGCTCATATCCAGCTCGATCACTTCTTCGGCGGGCACGAACAGCAAAAACCCCGAGGTCGGGTTCGGCGTGGTCGGCAAAAACACCGACATCAGCCCGTTCTGGTTGCCTGCGCGGCGCGTTATCTCGCCCTTGGCGGTGGTCGAGACAAAGCCGATGGCCCAGATGCCACGGCGGGGATATTCCACCAGACAGGCCTTTTCAAAGCTGCGCTCGGACTGGGCAAAGACGGTTTCGGAAATCTGTTTGATCCCCGAATAGATCGACCGCACAACCGGCGTGCGTTCCACAAGACTTTCGCCGAACCGCAGGACGGAACGGCCGATCAGACCCTTGGCCATCCAGCCGACGATGATGGTGAACACCAGAAAGATGATCACACCGATGCCGCGCACGTTGATCTGCGAGTCGCGCGCCAGACCAAAGAAATCCTGGATCATCCGGTCGGGATGATAGGCGCGCGGGACAAAAGGCAGCACCATGCCGTCGATCCAGCCGACAACCGTCCAGATCAGCCAGATGGTCAGGCCGACAGGTGCAATCACCACAAGTCCGGTCAGGAACGACGCGCGCAAACGCCCAAGCAGGCTGCCCTTGCGGCGTGGTTCCTCGTCAAAAGGTGTGTTCATCAGATTCCCGGAAAAAGGTGGATTCTACGATCCTGAGGCAGACTATTGGAAAATAGGGGTTTTGCTGCGACCTTCAACACCGGTTGGCCCATTGGATCAAAGACTATTGCGCAAGTTTGGTCATTTCGACTGCAATCTGTGCGGCCAGCCGTGCATTATTGCGCACAAGTGCGATGTTGGCGGTCAGCGACCGGCCATCGGTCAGCTCGAAGATGCGTTGCAGCAGGAAGGGCGTGACGGCCTTGGAGCTGATGCCTTGGGCGTCGGCCTCGGATTGGGCTTGGGCGATAATCGGGGCCAGCACCTCGGGCGCGATCTCGTCGCTTTGCGGGATCGGGTTGGCGACCAGTTGACCGCCGGGCAAGGCCAGACGTGCGCGCATCTTGTGTGCGGCGGCAATCTCGGCGGCGGTGTCCATGCGCAGGGGCGCGTCAAAACCGGCGCTGCGCGACCAGAAGGCGGGCAGGGCACTTTGCCCGTAGGCGATGACGGGAACGCCTTGGGTTTCCAGCACTTCCAGCGTTTTGGGAATGTCGAGGATTGCCTTGGGGCCGGCGGCCACGACGGTCACTGCGGTTTGCGCCAGTTCCATCAGGTCGGCCGAGATGTCAAAGGTCTGATCCGCGCCCATGTGCACGCCGCCGATGCCGCCGGTGGCGAACACGCTGATGTTGGCCAGACGGGCCGCGATCATCGTGGCGGCGACAGTGGTGGCACCGGTGCGGCCCTTGGCCATGCAGACGGCCATGTCGGCGCGGCTGATCTTGTCGACATCCTTGGCCTGCGCCAAGGCTTCCAGTTGTGCGTCGGTCAGGCCCACGTGCAGCCGGCCCTCGATCACGGCCATCGTGGCTGGGGTGGCCCCGGCGGCACGCACGTCTTCCTCGACCTGCCGCGCGACCTCAAGGTTTTGCGGATAGGGCATGCCGTGGGTGATGATCGTGCTTTCCAGTGCGACAACGGGCGATCCGCTGGCCTGGGCGTTGGCGACTTCGGTCGAGCGGGCGTAGGAATGGGTCAATTGGGGGTGTCTCCTGAGACATAGATGGCGGCTGCTTCCAATGCTTGCGCAAGGGCCGCGTGGCGGTCTGCGCCGCGGGCTTCGGCGGCGATATGGGCGGCCATGAAAGTGTCGCCGGCGCCGGTCACGCGGGTGACCAGAACTTGCGGCGGTGTGGCATGAATGACGCCGCCCGTGGCGTCGCCTTCGGCAGCTTCATCGCCGCCGTTGGTGACCAGAACGCGGGCGGCACCCCGGTCCAGCAGGGCGGCGGCAGCCTCGGGGGCGGTGGCAAAGGTGGTCTGGCACAGCAGGCCGGCCTCTTCGCAGTTCACATAGAGTGTGCCGCGGCGGTTGTTGAGAAAGGGCGTCAGCCGCTCGGCCTTGCCGGGCGAGGCGGGGGCGACGCGCAGATCGGCCTGTGCCAGCGCGTCGCCGGTGGCGATCTCGGCCAGCAGGTCCAGTGTCAGGTTGCCATCCAGCGCGACCAGCCCGGCGTAGGGCGCGGGCAGGGTGCCATCGGTCAGCGGGCGCAGGATCTTGGCGCCTGCGGCCTCAAGCGAATGGGCGTCGGCGATGGCCGCGATCAGCCCGTTCGCCCCCTCGACCGCCATATAGCGGTCCGTCGGCAGGTCGTCCGAGCGATAGATCGTGTCGGTGATCATGCCACGCGCGGCGCAGGCGGCCATCAGCTCGTCACCCTCGGCATCGCGGCCAATGGCGGTCAGCAGCGCGGGCGTCAGGCCAAAGCGCGCCAGCGTCATCGCGATGTTCATCGCCACGCCACCGGGCAGGCGGGTGATGCGCCCCGGCACGTCCGATCCTTGCCGCATGACCGAGGCCGAGCGCCCGATCACGTCCCACAGGACCGATCCGATGCACAATATGTCTGCTGTCTTTTTCATCCGCGCTTCATGGCTGGAAGCGGTCTGTGATGCAAGCGTTTCGGCGCTACTCGGGCACCTTGAACGTCAGCGCGGCCCACAGCGTTTCCCACACCGCGTCCTTGTCCCCCGCATAGGGGCGCAGCACCACCGCATCCAACAGGTATTCGCTGCCCGGTGTGACCGGAATGCTGGCGACACCCTGATCGTCGGTGCGGGTGGTGGTCACCACGACCTCGCCCTTTGGATCGCGTTGGAAAATCTCGACCTGCGCATCGGCGCGCGGCAGGGCCTGATACAGAACCTGCACCTGCATCGTGCCGTCAAAGGTGGCAGAATAGGGGTTGGTCAGGGCGACGAATTCGGTCTCCATGCCGGTGACCATATCCGCGCCTTCACCGTTGCCGACACCGACCAGCGATTTGATGTAGCGGGCGTAGATCTCGCGGAAATTCTCTTGGGGCCAGCCGGCGGCGGTGTGGTCAGCCTCGGCGGTTTTGAAATCCTTATGCTCGGCAAAGGCCAGGAATTTTTCCCATTCGCTGTATTTCAACGAGGATTCTGTGGACTGATAGACCAGCACCAGCAGCCCGTCGACGGCGGGGGCCGTGGTTGTCAGCGCGGGTATATTGCCCAGTCGTCCCTCGACTGGCACGCTGGTGTCGCCCATGATCATGTCGAAGCGCACGATGTTGTTTTTGAAATAGGCCAGCGTCGATCCGTTGAAACCTTGACCGTTTTTCAGGTCTGCGGCCAGATCACCGCCAGTTTCGACTTGATACTGTTGCGGTTCCAGCCAAGACTCGTGGGCAAGGACCGCATTGGCCGCCAACAAGGGGCTGCACAACACGGCGGCGACACACAAAAACCGGGACAGACGCATGATAAAGCCTTTTGTTAAGTTAACCAGCAAGCTGCGCCGTATCGCAGCAATGTCAACCCTGTGGCTGTTGACGGTTGCGTCAGCGGCCCATGCCCACGAGATCCTGCCAACCATTGCCGACCTGAGCGATGAGGGCGGCACCGTCACCATGCAGATGCGCGCCAACGTCGAGGCGTTTCTGGCCGGCATCGACATGGATGCGGTCAGCGACACGGACGAGGCGGCGCAGGCCGAGGATTACGACGCCCTGCGCGCGCGGCCCGTGGAAGAGATCGAAGCGCAGATGACAGGGTTGGTCCAGCAGTGGAACGCCCTGCCGATGCTGCGCGCAGATGGTGAAGCGGTGCCGTTGGTGTTGCAAGGTTTCGAAGTGGCCGAAGCGCCCGATCCCGCACAGCCGCGCCAGTCGTTGGTGACGCTGGTGGGGCAACTGCCCGCCGGCGCGTCCGAGGTCGTGGTGGCCTGGCCCAAGGGGCAGGGGTCGCTGGTGCTGCGCCAGCAGGGCGTCGATGATCCGTTCACCGGCTACGTGGAAAGTGGCGCGGACAGCGGTGCGATTGCGCTGTCGGGTGGCGGTGCGCTGACCGGTTGGGGCACCTTTGCAGGCTATATCCCGGTGGGGTTCGATCACATTCTGCCGCAGGGGCTGGACCATATCCTGTTCGTGCTGGGGCTGTTCTTGCTCAGCACCGCGTGGCGGCCATTGTTGCTGCAAATCAGTGCCTTCACTGTGGCGCATACGGTCACGCTGGCGCTGGGGGCGCTGGGGATCGTCAGCATCCCGGGCAGCATTGTCGAGCCGTTGATTGCCGCCAGCATCGTCTACGTCGCGGTTGAAAACATATTCTGGCGCAAGCTGTCGCCGTGGCGGCCCTTCGTGATCTTCGGCTTTGGCCTGTTGCACGGGCTTGGGTTTGCCTCGGTGCTGGGCGAATTTGGCCTGCCTGCGGATCAGTTCATTCCGGCGTTGCTGGGGTTCAACGTGGGCGTCGAGGTTGGGCAGCTGACCGTTGTGGCGCTGGCGGCGATCCTCGTTGCACTGTCTGTCGCGGCGGCGCGCGCGGTTGAACTGGATGGCGACGAGATATTCGTGCAGGAGCGGGATGTGATGTTCCGCGCCATCTCGATCACAGGGTCGCTGTTGATCGCGCTGATCGGCGCGTGGTGGGTGGTCGAGCGGGTGTTTTTGTAACACCCGCCGCCTGCTGTATTACATATCGGCCAGAAGCGCGGTCAGAGCGGCTGCAGGGTCGTCCTGACCCCAGATTTCCGTGCCGATGCCGAAAAAGTCGGTGTAGGGGGCAAGGGCCGCGATTTGTGCGCGGTCCAGATTACCCTCGGCGATCACCGGGATTTCGATGACTTCGGACCACCACTGGAACAGCTCGGCCTCGGCAAAGGTGTCGTCGTCGGGCGTCTTGCCTTGGACCGGGCCAAAGGCGATGTAATCCGCCCCCGCTTCGCCCGCCGACAGCCCGTCGTGGCGCGAGCCGCCGCAGAAGGCGCCGACGATGGCATCGGGGCCCAGCACCTTGCGCGCATCGCGTACCGATCCGGGAATGGTCAGGTGCACACCGTCCAGACCCAGCCGTTCGGCCAGCGGCACGTTGTCGGTGACCACCAGTGCGACATCGCGCGCATCGGTCACAGCGCGCAGCGCATCGGCGGCACGTGACAGGCGGTCGTCGTCGCGGGTGTCCAGCGCCAGACGCACACAGGCGATGGCATGGGCGTCCAGAACACGCGCCAGCGCATCGGGAAATTGCGAAAGCTCCAGCTCGGGCGGGCTGATTAGGTAAAGTTGCGGCTGCTGCTCGGTCTCGGCCATGATCGGTTGATCCTTTGTCGTCACTGGCAGCGCAGATAGCGGATCGCGCAGCGAAAGGAAACAACAGCCTGCGTGCGACGTGGGGCTTTTCCACAGGCGCGGGCCTGTGTATGGGGGCGGCATGAGCGATATTCCTTTCTTTGTGCTGGTGCGCCCGCAGATGGGCGAAAACATCGGGTCCGCCGCGCGGGCGATGTGGAACTTTGGTCTGGACCGGATGCGCATTGTCGCACCCCGTGACGGCTGGCCGAACCAATCGGCTGTGGCGCTGGCCTCGGGGGCGGGGCGGTTGCTGGACGAGGCGCAGTTGTCGCCCGATCTGCCGGATGCGGTGCAGGACTGTACCTATGTCTATGCCACCACGGCGCGCGCGCGTGACCTGACCAAGCCGGTGCTGTCGCCCGAAGCGGCGATGCGTGACGCGGCTGCCCGCATTGCACAGGGTCAGAAGGTTGCGGTGATGTTCGGCCCCGAACGCGCGGGGCTTGAGAACGAGGACATCGCGCGGGCCAATGCCATCATCTCGGTGCCGGTGAACCCGAAATTCGCCTCGCTCAATCTGGCGCAATGCGTGCTGTTGGTGGGATACGAGTGGATGCGTGCCAGCGGCGAGGTTGTGCACCGCAGCGACGAGATGGCAGGCACCGACTGGGCGCAGGGCGTCGAGGTCGAGCATCTGGCCGTGCATTACGAGGATGCGCTGGACACGGCGGGCTTTTTCTTTCCCGAACACAAGTCGGCCAGCATGCGCACCAACCTGCGCAATATGTGGAGCCGGATGCCGCTGACCCGCGCCGATGTCCAGATGTTCCACGGCGTGATGCGGCAGATGGTCCGATGGGCGCAAAAGCGGCCCTGATGGGGCATGAAGGTTCTGGACCATCGTGCGGTGCGGCCCTAGGTTGCGCGACAAAGACGAGGACCAGACAATGAGCGGCAAACGTAGCATTTTCGAAGAGGTCGCAAGCCCCGAGGCCGCGGCCAAGGCCGCACCGGCCACCGGCGTGATTGACCGTGGACGGCGCGGCGCGCGGCGGGGCATTCGCATTTGGTTGATGATCCTGTTCGCGCTGGTCTTTGTGATGATCGCGGTGGGCGGGCTGACACGGCTGACCGACAGCGGTTTGTCGATCACCGAATGGAAACCCTTCACCGGGGCGATGCCGCCGCTGACGCAAGCCCATTGGGAAGCGGAATTTGCCAAATATCAGGCGATTGACCAGTTCCGCATCATGAACCAGTGGATGGACCTGTCGGATTTCAAGGCGATCTACTGGTGGGAATGGGGCCATCGCCAGCTGGGGCGTGTGATCGGTCTGGTCTGGGCCTTGGGCTTTGGCTATTTCGCGGTGCGCCGTCAGGTGCCCGTGGGTTGGAACCGCAAGCTGTTGTTTGTCGGGTTGCTGGGCGGTGCGCAGGGCGCGATCGGCTGGTGGATGGTGTCCAGCGGCGTGACGCAAGGCGAAGGGGCGACCAGCGTTGCCAGCTACCGATTGGCCACCCATCTGGGGCTTGCGTTCGTTATCCTGGGCGTGCTGACGTGGTATATATTACAGTTGGGACGCACCGAGCGTGATCTGATGCAGGCCCGCCGCAGCAAAGAGGCAAAGCTGTTTGGCCTGTCCACGGGGCTGCTGCATTTCGCGTTCCTGCAAATCCTGATCGGCGCGCTGGTGGCGGGCATTGACGCGGGGCGCAGCTATACCGATTGGCCGATGATGGGGGGACAATGGTTCCCGCCCAATGCGTTTCCGGTGGAGCCGATGTGGCGCAACATCTTCGAAAGCCCCGGGCTGGTGCAGTTCATCCACCGCATGGTCGGTTATCTGCTCGCGATCTTTGGCGTCGTCGTCTGGCTGCGCGGACGGCGCAGCGCGCACCGGCGCACGCGGTTTGCGTTCAACGCTGTTTTTGCGGCGCTGGCTTTGCAGATTGCCCTTGGCATCACCACCGTGCTGTATGGCGCGCCGTGGCAGGTGGCGATCCTGCATCAGGGGCTGGCTGTGGTCCTGTGGGTGTTGATCCTGCGGGCGCGGTTCCTGTCTGCTTACCCTATCCAATCCTCAATCCGTGAAGGCTGATATTCCATGACCCTCTATGACGCGCTGATGGCTTACGACCGTGACACACAGGCTTTGGCCCAGGTGGCGGGGCGTCTGGGGTGGGATCAGGAAACCATGATGCCACGCGGTGCCGCCGACCAGCGCGGCGAGGAAATGGCCGCGATGGAGGCGGTGCTGCACGCGCGCCGCACCGCGCCGCAAGTGGGCGACTGGCTGGACGGTATCGACGACAGCACGCTGGACGCGGTGGGGCAGGCGCAGATGCGCCACATTCGCCGCACCCATGCCCGCGCGACCAAGGTGCCTGCCGCATTGGCCACCAAACTGGCGCGGCTGACATCGGTGGCCCAGGGCAAATGGGCCGAGGCACGCGGCGCGGATGATTTCGCGGCTTTTGCGCCGGTCTTGCAAGAAGTCGTGGCGCTGAAGCGCGAAGAAGGTGCCGCGCTGGCGGCGGGTGGCGATCTGTACGACGCGATGCTGCAGGATTATGAACCCGGCACCACCGGCGCCGAGATCGAGGCAATGTTTTCGGCCATGCGCCCTGTGCTGGCCGATCTGCGCGCCGCGGTGCTGGAGGCGGAAAAGCCCGCAAGCCTGACAGGCACTTTTGACGAAGGCGCGCAAATGAAGCTAAGCCGCCATCTGGCGCGCACCTTTGGCTATGACATGCAGCGCGGTCGCGTGGACAAGGCGGTGCATCCTTTCAGCTCGGGCAGCGGCAACGATGTGCGAATCACGACGCGGACCAATCCGACAGACCCGTTCAACTGCTTTTACTCGACCATCCACGAGGTCGGCCACGCGGCCTATGAACAGAACATCGACCAGGCCTATTTGCTGACCCCGCTGGGCAATGGCGTGTCGATGGGCGTGCACGAAAGCCAAAGCCGCATCTATGAAAACCAGATCGGACGCAGCCGTGCCTTTACCGGCTGGCTGTTCGGGCAGATGAAAGACGCCTTTGGCGACTTTGGCATTGCCGACGCGGATGCGTTTTACGCCTGTGTGAACAGTGTCAACAACGGCTATATCCGCACCGAGGCGGACGAGGTGCAGTACAACCTGCACGTGCTGTTGCGCTTTGATCTGGAACGGGCGCTGATGTCGGGCGATCTGGCGGTCGCGGACCTTGAGGCGGCATGGAACGACCGGTTCAAGGCCGACTTTGGCTATGCTGTCGACAAGGCCAGCAACGGCGTGTTGCAGGATGTGCACTGGTCGGTGGGGCTGTTCGGATATTTTCCGACCTATTCGCTGGGCAATGTCTATGCAGGCTGCCTGCACCAGACGTTGCGCACCGCTGTGCCTGATCTGGACGACCATCTGGCGCAGGGCAACACCGAACCGGCGACGGATTGGCTGCGAGACAATGTTCAGGTGAACGGGGGCCTTTATGATCCGCGGGTGACCATCACCATGGCCAGTGGCATGGAACCCAGCGAGGAACCGTTGCTGGACTATCTCAAGGATAAGTTTTCGGGCATTTACAAGCTGTGAAGCTTTTGAATTAAAATGGTTATTTTTTAATTTCAACAAGATCGCAGGGTGCTCTGTTGTCAGTGTCGGATGCTAAATGTCCGATTGATCAGGCTTTTTGCGTTGCCGCTGTTTAGGCCGGTTGCCCCATTATTTAGGCAAGCCGTCGCTGAAACGACGAATAATAGGAACAATAGTAGGCTAGTCAGCATTAAGATGCTAAGAGATAGATAAGAGTTATTGATTTTGTACGGAGGTACCAGATGAAGAAGATTATTACAGGTGCAGGCATCGTTGCCTTGATGGCAAGCACAGCAATGGCGCAAGGCGTCGTGCGTCAGGTCGCAGTCGAGGGGGCCACAGGCAACCCCAACTATCCGGTCGCGGTACAAGGCTCGGACGGCGTTGATTACGAATGTGAAGAGAACCTTTACCTGGAAAATGGCGTTCAGAAACGTCTGTGCGTCCGCGCGGACATTCCAGCCGGGACAACCAATTCGGCATTGGTCGCTGGTGAACTGGGTCCTGTCGTCGCAGGCATTGCTGCACTGTCTGTCGTGGCCCTGCTGGCCGGTGACGACGACAACTCGACCACAACATCGACACCTTGAGTTAGTTTTCCTTGCGGGTTTCGATTCGCACGGACAGACATGAAAACGGCGGTTCAGCGATGGGCCGCCGTTTTTGCGTTGGGATCTGGAAACGACAAATCTGTTCAGGCTGGCATGATCCAACCGGTTTTACATCAGTGCCATCCGCTCTGATCTTTCGGGGTCGGGAAAGGGGCGGTACAGCCCGAAATCAGCCTGCGCCACATGATCGTGCACGGCGCGGTGCAGGGTTGCCACGTCTTCGTCCTGCGCGCCGGACAGGCGGAACGCCTGATCCAGCTGCGCCAGATCACGCACCTCGATCTCTAGCAGAAAGTCGCGGTGACCCTCCGACGCAAGGTTCAGTTTGCGGCGCAGCAATCGCCAGTTCTGGATTGCGCCCGCCTGCTGCAAATGCGCCATCCAGTCGTCCAGTGCCTTGGAAAAGCCAAGCGCCTTGGCATCGTGTTTCAGATCAATCAGGCAATGATAGAGGTTCATTCCGGTCCCCTTGAGCAAACTCGCGGGCATCTTGGGCCAAAAGGGGTTTCCACTTGGTTAAGTGGTCACCGATCTGCTGCCCGAAACGGAAAACGGCGGCCCTTGGTCGGGGCCGCCGCAGGTTCTGGTGTTGCCGTGGCGCGGTTATTCCGCGTCGGGTGCGTCAGCCTCGGGCGTGCTGTCACCTTCGATGTCTGCGTCACCCTGATCGGCGATCCAGGCCACGCTTACGACTTCCTCGTTCTTGCCGGTGTTGAACACCCGCACGCCGCCCGCGCTGCGCGACCGGAAGCTGATGCCCTCAACCGGCACGCGGATCGACTGGCCCTTGGACGTGGCCAGCATGATCTGGTCGTCCATCTCGACAGGGAAGGACGCCACGATCTGACCGCCGCGCATGGCCTTGTCCATCGCTGTGACACCCAAGCCCCCACGCCCGCGCACGGGGTAATCGTGGCTGGAGCTGAGTTTGCCCGCACCATTTGCGGTGATGGTCAGGATCAGGTTTTCAGCCGCCGACATTTCGACATAGCGTTCGTTCGAGAAGTTCGGATCGGCGGGCGCTTCTTCCTCGTCGGTTTCCTCGTCCGCCAGACCGGCCATCGCACGGCGCATTTTCAGATAGGCGGTGCGTTCTTCCGATGTCGCGTCAAAGTGGCGGATGATCGACATGGACACGACCGTGTCGTTCGCCCCCAGCTTGATGCCACGCACCCCGACCGAGGCACGGCTGTTGAACACCCGTACATCCGTCGCAGGGAAGCGGATGGCGCGGCCCGAGTTGGTGATCAGCATCACATCGTCGTCGTTCGACGCGATGCGCGCGTTGATCAGGGTGGTGCCTTCGTGTTCGCCCTCGAACTTCATCGCGATCTTGCCGTTGCGCATGACGTTGGTGAAATCCGACAGCTTGTTGCGGCGCACCGTGCCTGCGGATGTGGCAAAGACCACTTGCAGGTCGTCCCAATCCTTTTCGTCGCGGTCCACGGGCATGATGGCGGCCACAGACACGCCGACCGGGATCGGCAGGATGTTGACGATCGCCTTGCCCTTGGAGGTCCGGCCACCCTGGGGCAGGCGCCATGTCTTCAGCTTGTAGGACATCCCGTCAGTGGTGAAGAACAGCAGTTGCGTGTGGGTGTTGGCCACAAAGAGGGTGGTAATCACGTCCTCTTCCTTGGTCTGCATCCCCGACACGCCTTTGCCGCCCCGCTTTTGGGCGCGGAAATCGGCCAGCGGCGTGCGTTTGATGTAGCCGCCCGATGTGACGGTCACGACCATGTCTTCACGCTCAATCAGGTCTTCGTCGTCCATGTCGCCGGACCAGTCGACAATCTCGGTGCGGCGCGGGACAGCGAACAGCTCGCGGACCTCGCGCAGCTCATCCGCGATGATGCCCATGATGCGGTCGCGGCTGCCCAGAATCTCAAGGTATTCCTTGATCTTGCCGGCCAGCTCTTCCAACTCGTCGGTGACTTCCTTGACGCCGATCTGGGTCAGACGCTGCAACCGCAGCTCCAGAATGGCGCGGGCCTGGGTTTCGGACAGGTTATAGGTGCCGTCGTCGTTGGCGGTGTGGGTCGGATCGTCAATCAGTGCGATATAATCCAGGATCGACTCGGCGGGCCAGCGGCGTGTCATCAGCTTTTCGCGCGCCTCGGCGGCGTCGGCGGACGACCGGATGGTGGCCACGATTTCGTCGATGTTGGTGACCGCCACGGCCAGACCACACAGGATGTGGCTGCGTTCGCGGGCCTTGCGCAGCAGATAGGCAGTGCGGCGCGCCACGACATCCTCGCGGAAGTCGATAAAGCAGGTCAGGAACCGGCGCAGGGTCAATTGCTCGGGGCGGCCGCCGTTCAGCGCCAGCATGTTGCAGCCGAAATAAACCTGCATCGGGGTAAAGCGGAACAACTGGTTCAGCACCACCTCGGCGGTGGCGTCGCGTTTCAGTTCCACGACAACCCGCACACCGTTGCGGTCGGATTCGTCCTGTACGTGCGCGATGCCTTCGATCCGTTTTTCACGTGCGGCCTCGGCGATGCGTTCGATCATCGTTGCCTTGTTCACCTGATAGGGGATCTCGTCGATGATGATGGCAAAGCGGTCCTTGCGGATCTCCTCGACGCGGGTCTTGGCACGGATGACGACGCTGCCGCGCCCCTCAAGATAGGCTTTGCGCGCGCCCGAGCGGCCCAGCATGGTACCACCGGTGGGAAAGTCGGGGCCGGGGACGTATTCGATCAGCTGTTCTGATGTCAGGTCGGGGTCTTCGATCAGCGCCAGCGTGGCATCGACAACCTCGCCCAGATTGTGCGGCGGGATGTTGGTGGCCATGCCGACCGCAATGCCGCCCGCGCCGTTGACCAGCATGTTGGGGAAACGCGCAGGCAGAACGGTGGGTTCTTTTTGCTTGCCGTCATAGTTGTCCTGGAAATCGACGGTGTCCTTGTCGATATCGGCCAGCAGATAGGCGGCGGGCTTGTCCATGCGCACTTCGGTATAGCGCATCGCGGCGGCGTTATCGCCGTCCATCGAGCCAAAGTTGCCCTGACCGTCCAACAGCGGCAGCGACATCGAGAAATCCTGTGCCATCCGCACCAGAGCGTCATAGATCGCGCTGTCGCCGTGCGGGTGATACTGACCCATCACGTCGCCTACGGGACGGGCGGATTTGCGGTAGGATTTGTCGTGCGTGTTGCCGGTTTCGTGCATCGCAAACAGGATGCGCCGGTGCACCGGTTTCAGCCCGTCGCGCAGATCGGGGATCGCGCGGCTGACGATGACCGACATGGCATAATCCAGATAGGACGTGCGCATCTCGTGTTCGATGGTGACCGAAGGCCCCGAGTAAACGGGACGCTCTGGCGGCATTTCATCATTGTTCTCAGGTGTTTCTGGCGTGTCGTTCACTTGGCTGCCCGTCTTTTTCTGAGTGTCTATATGTTGTGAGGAACCTTATCAGATGCCGCATATAAGGTGCAATGGCAGGCGTTCCCGCAGCCTTGGCAGCATAGGAGCATGAGTGCCAACATACTGTTTTTATTGAAAAGTAATCTGGCTGTGGCAGGATAAAAGAAAAGCAGCATGAAAGGTGCGCAAAATGCAGGTCTCTGAAACGGAAATGATGCTTCGGGGGTACGGTCTGACCACGGCCGAATTTTTCTATCGGATGCCGGATTATCAGCACGTGTTGAACAGCTACACCTGGCAGGATTACGACACGGCGCCCGACCACCCGCGGCTGTTTGAATTCGTCGAATTCTGGCAGCGCGAGATCGAGGGACCGCTGCATTCGGTGCGGTTCACCCACCGCAAACTGATTGCGCCGGGCGAATGGCGCAATCAGGTGGGTGAATTCCGCATTCACTGATGGGCTGTAGCCCGGTGGGGATCAGAAGCCGATGTGCTCTTTGAAGCTGTCCACCGCGCTGGTCCAGCGGGTCAGGATGCGATCAAAAGTATAGCGTGACATGCCGTCAACGCCTGCGACGGCATGTTCGATCACCGAGTAGCCCTGACTGTTCTGATAGGCCTTGCCGATGAAAAAGTCGCGGTTCCAGTCGTGCAGGGTCTGCAGCGATGTGTTCCCCGAGGTGTCAAAGCTGGCGCGGAACTGGATGTCGCGGCAATTGCGGCCATCGGTACAGCCGTAAAAGTTGATGTCCATTTTGGTGCCGTCGATCTCGGTCTTGATCTGCGGATCGCCATAGCTGTCGGTCACGATCTCTGTCGGATAGCCGGATTCGCTTAGCATGCTGGTCAGGGTTTCGGGATTCGACGCGCTGATGGATTGCGCAAAAGTGATCTGCGCCGAGGCCAGGAAAAGGGCGGTTGCGGTGCTGGCAATAAGTTTGTTCATATCCGGTGTCCTTGTGATCAGGACGCCACTTTAGCCAGAGCGTGGCCTTATTTCAAATGAAGATACCCGTCATGCCGAGCAGCTTGCACCGCCCAGAACGCAGAACTTCGCACAATGCGGGTGGTTCAGGGCGACAGGCGCTTCGGCCTGTTGCAATGTGGTGCCCAACTCGAATTCGGGTGAATAAGGCAGCAGGGTGCAGGCCAGCACCGCGGGACTGGCCGCGCCCTTGCGCTTGACCACCATGCGCGAGGATGAACACATGACCGCATCGGGCGATTTGTCCAGAATGCCCCAGCAGGCGGTGGTGATCTCGGGAACTTCGACCTGTTCGTCCATTTCGGGGAAAAGAACAGTCATGCCAGGGTTTTGGGCGTCGATGTTAAAGTTATGCTTTGCAAAGAATGCGGCATAACCCGCCCGCGATGTTGGTTCGTCTTCCTCGAAAATCGACCGGCCGGCGACCGCCATGCGAAAGCCGTTGTCGCGCAGCCACTCCATGCCTTTCAGCGTCTTGTCAAAGCTGCCCTTGCCACGTTCGGCGTCGTGCAGTTCGGCGCGGTGGTGATCGACAGAGATGCGCAGGGTCAGCTTGCCGAGGTATTCGGCGTTCAGCCGCAACAGCCCGTTCTGCATGGTCTTGCGCATCATCGGGCGCATGGCATTGGTCAGGATCAGAACCTCATAGCCGCGCTCAAGCGCAGCCTGCGTCATGTCGATCATCTGCGGGTTCATGAACGGCTCGCCGCCGGTAAAGGCGATTTCGGTCACCGGCCATGCACGATCGGTCAGCTGGTCCAGATAATCGCGCACCTCGTCGGCGGTGATATAGACCAGCGCATCATTGGTGGGGCTGCTTTCGATATAGCAGTTCGCGCATTCGATGTTGCACAGCGTGCCGGTGTTGAACCACAGCGTTTCAGGATGTGACAGCGCCACGGTTGCGCGATCTTCGCCCTTGGCGGTGCGCGCAGGGTCTTGAAACTTGCCCGCGTTGCCGCGTGTTTGTGCGTCTGAAATGTCTTTCATGTTCGCGGCCCCTCTGGTCTTTGCCTGTCATTCATTTGTGGTAGGATACCCGCAAAGGCAAGAACAGCCGAGCCACTTGGCCTGACACTATTGTGATCCGGGACGGTTTGCGGCATGTTTGCGCTAACAATTGATGAAACAAGGGCTCACAGCATGGTTTCGCGCGTCATTCCGGTCGATCCTTTCGATTTGGTCATTTTCGGGGGCACCGGCGATCTGGCCCGCCGCAAGATCCTGCCGGGGCTGTTCCGGCGGTTCTGTGCTGGGCAAATGCCGGATACGGCGCGGGTTATTGGCGCAGCACGATCCGAGATGTCATCGGAAGACTACCGCGCCTTTGTCGCGGACGCGATTCGTGAATTCGGCGGCGGCACGTCCTGCGAGAACGGTACGCTTGAGGCATTCCAGAAACGGCTGGAATATGTGACGGTCGATGCCAAGGGCGATGACGGCTGGGCCGAAATGGTCACCCTGATGGACGGGCGCGACGTGGTGCGGGCCTATTATTTCTCGGTGGCCCCCAGCCTGTTCGGTGATCTGGCCTCGCGCTTGCACAAATGGGAACTGACCAACGACCAGACCCGCATCGTGGTCGAAAAGCCCTTTGGCCGCGATCTGGCCAGTGCCAAGGCGCTGAACGCATCGCTGGCTGAACACTTTGACGAGGGGCAGATTTACCGGATTGACCATTATCTGGGCAAAGAAACGGTGCAAAACCTGATGGCCGTGCGCTTTGGCAACATGCTGTTCGAACCGCTGTGGAATTCGCAATACGTCGATCACATCCAGATCACCGTGGCCGAAACCGTGGGGGTCGGGGGCAGGGGCGATTACTATGACCGATCGGGCGCGATGCGCGACATGGTGCAGAACCACCTGATGCAGCTTCTGTGCCTGATCGCGATGGAGCCGCCCAGCAAGTTCGACCCCGACGCGGTGCGCGACGAAAAGCTGAAGGTGATCCGCGCGCTGGACCCTGTCGCCCCGCACCACGTCGTGCGTGGCCAGTATGACGCCAGCCCCGACGGCCCCAGCTACCGCGAGGCGGTCGAAGACCCGCGGTCGCGCACCGAAAGCTATGTGGCGATGAAAGTCGGCATTTCGAACTGGCGGTGGGCCGGTACACCGTTCTACCTGCGCACCGGCAAGCGGCTGGTGGCGCGGTCCAGCGAAATCACCGTGGTGTTCAAGGAACTGAACCATTCGATCTTTGGCGAGAAACAGGACCACCGCAACACCCTGTCGATCCGCCTGCAACCGAACGAGGGCATCACGCTGAACGTAACGATCAAGGAACCCGGCCCCGGTGGTATGCGGTTGGTCGATGTGCCGTTGGACATGACATTTGCCGATGCCTTGGGCGAAGAGGCCGAGGACCCGCCCGACGCTTACGAGCGGTTGATCATGGACGTGATCCGC
Source organism: Sulfitobacter sp. (assembly GCA_034669925.1). Classification (GTDB taxonomy): domain Bacteria; phylum Pseudomonadota; class Alphaproteobacteria; order Rhodobacterales; family Rhodobacteraceae; genus Pseudosulfitobacter. The sequence goes on along the minus strand of JAXMOM010000001.1, from coordinate 568,136 downwards.
GGCAACCAGACCCTGTTCATGCGCGGCGACGAGGTCGAGGCGGCATGGGCCTGGACCGACCCGATCATCGCGGGCTGGGAAACGCGCGGCGACGTGCCCAAGCCCTATGACAGCGGCAGTGCGGGTCCCGGTGACGCGGTGCAGATGCTGGCCCGCGACACCCGCGTCTGGCGCGAGGTGAAGCCATGAAGTTCGAAGAGTACCACGACCGCGACATGCTGGCGATTGACGTGGCCAACGTGATGGCGGGGCGGTTGGAAAACGCGCTGTTCACGCACGACCGTGCGACGCTGGTGGTGCCGGGCGGGACATCGCCGGGGCCGATTTTCGACGTGCTTTCAGGGGCGCGGCTGGACTGGGACCGTGTCGATGTGACCCTGTCGGATGAACGCTGGGTCGATGAAAGCTCGGACCGCTCGAACGGTGCGCTGTTGCGGCGGCGGTTGTTGGTTGACCGTGCGGCCGCGGCGACCTTCAAGCCGCTGTATCGGGATGGGATGGACGTGGATGCGGGCGCTGCGGATGTGTCTGCGGTGTTGTCCGACCATTTGCCCATTTCGGTGCTGCTGCTGGGCATGGGGGCGGATATGCACACCGCGTCGTTGTTTCCGGGGGCTGACGGGCTGGACGCTGCGTTGGCCGCTGATGCGCCTGTGGCCCTGGCTATTCACGCCGAAGGGCAAGAGCCGCGCATCAGCCTGTCGGCGCAGGTGCTGGACAATGCCATGTCGAAGCATCTGTTGATTTTTGGCGCGGAAAAGCGGGCAGCATTTGAACGTGCTGTCGATATGGACCCCCGGAACGCGCCTATTGCGGCCGTTCTGGAAGACCTGACGGTACATTGGGCGGAGTGATTTCATGTGGACTGAATTAAAAGACAAAGCCGCCGCGGTGGCCGGGCGGCATATGCTGGACCTGTTCCAAGCCGATCCCGACCGCGCGGACCGCTTCAGCGCGCAGACGGGCGACATGCGGCTGGACTATTCCAAGACGAATTTGGACGACGACACCCGCGATCAGTTGCTGGCGCTGGCCGATGCCGCTGGCTGGCAGGCGAAACGTGACGCGATGTTTGCGGGCGCGCCGATCAATGACACCGAAGGGCGCGCTGTGTTGCACACGGCCTTGCGCAATCTGGATGGCGGCGCCGTCATGGTGGATGGCGCGGATGTGATGCCGGGCGTGCTGGACACGCTGGCACGGATGCGCAGCTATGCCGACGCAGTGCGCGGGTCGGACATTACGGATGTGATCAACATCGGCATTGGCGGCTCGGACCTTGGGCCTGCGATGGTGACACGGGCGCTGTCGCCCTATCATGACGGGCCCCGGGTGCATTTCGTGTCGAACGTGGACGGCGCGCATATTGCCGATACCTTGCAGGGGCTGGATGCAAAGACCACGCTGGTGATTGTCGCCTCAAAAACCTTTACCACCATCGAGACGATGACCAACGCGCGCACTGCGCGCGCGTGGATGCAGGACCATGGCGGTGATCCCACGCAGCAATTCGCGGCGCTGTCGACAAATATGGAAAAGACCGCCGATTTCGGTATTCCGGCCGAGCGTGTCTTTGGGTTCGAGGATTGGGTCGGTGGGCGCTATTCGATGTGGGGGCCGATCGGGCTGAGCGTGATGATCGCCGTGGGGCCAAAGGCCTTTGGCGCGTTCCTGCGCGGTGGGCAGGCGATGGACCGGCATTTCTGTGCAGCGCAGGGCGTGGAAAACATGCCCCTGATGCATGCGTTGGTGGGGATGTGGCACCGGCAGGTTCAGGGGCACGCCACCCGCGCCGTGCTGCCCTATGACCAGCGGCTGGCGCTGTTGCCGGCCTATTTCCAGCAGCTTGAGATGGAGAGCAACGGCAAGTCGGTGACGATGGATGGCAAGGCTGTGGCGGTCGAAAGCGGCCCCGTGGTCTGGGGCGCACCCGGCACCAACGGGCAACATGCGTTTTACCAGTTGATCCATCAGGGCACCGACGTGATCCCCTGCGAATTCATGATCGCCGCCCAGGGCCATGAAGCCGAGTTGCGCCACCACCACGATCTGCTGGTGGCCAACTGCCTGGCCCAATCCGAGGCGCTGATGCGGGGGCGGTCGCTGGACGAGGCGCGCGCCAAGGTTGCGGGAAAGTTTGACGGCGCCGAGCTGGAGCGTCAGGCGGCGCACCGCGTGTTTCCGGGCAACCGGCCATCGGTGACGCTGGTCTATCCGCTGCTGGACCCTGAAACGCTGGGGATGATCGTGGCGCTGTACGAGCATCGGGTGTTTGTCGAAGGGGTGATCCTGGGCATCAACTCTTACGACCAATGGGGTGTCGAGTTGGGCAAGGAACTGGCGACCGCGTTGCAGCCCGTGGTCGAAGGAACTGAGAGCGCGGACAGCAAGGATGGCTCAACACGCGGGCTGGTGGACTTTATCCACCGGCACCGCGATTAGGCGGAGCGTCTGTCGGTACACATGACTGTTTGATTTCCGTGCGGAAATCGTGGCCTGCGGCGGGGATTTATTGAACCGAAGAAGCGGGCGGGTTCAGCTTTCGACAGCGCCGTCCGCGATCAACTTTGCGCGGATGTCTTGCGGGATTGGCATCCGTTCTGATCCGTCCTGCGTCAGCAGCACCATCACGCAAGTGAAGGTCGCGCGTTTGCGGCCCTCGGCCCAGATCGCCTGATCCAGCGTCATTGACGTGGTGCGCAGTGCGCTGCATGTGGTGGTGATGACGTAATCGGTGCCCGCGCGGATTTCTTCGATGAAACGCACCTCGCCCGAGCGGATGACGATGCGGGGGCTGTCGGGATCGTTCAGCTTGCCGATGCCGTACATTCGCATGTGCCGGATGCGCAGCCGTTCGAACCAGACGAAATAACGGGTGTTGTTGACGTGGTTCAGCGTATCCAGATCGTCGTGGTGCACACTATCGGCCACGGCCAAAGGCGCGGGTGGGGTGATGCCAAGGCCCGTTTGTTGATCGGCGCTGAGCGGGGCGTGGTAAGTTATGTCCATCTGACGATGCGTAAATCTGTGCACTCGCGCTTGCAAGCCCTGCTGTGGCTTGGCAAAGTCGGTGCCAACGGGAGGATAGCGCACGCAGGGCAACAGGTCGGGCGGCGTACCTCTGTATGCTATGGAGGATATGCCCATGCTTGGCCAAATGATGACTGCCCCTTTGACGATTTCTTCGCTGGTGGATCACGCCGCGCGGTATCACGGAGACACCGAAATTTTCTCGGTTCAGACCACGGGCGGTGTCGAGACGACAAGCTGGCGTGAGGTTGGTGCCAACGCGCACCGTCTGGGCGATGCGCTGACCAAGCTGGGGTTGGAGCCGCAAGCGCGCTGCGGCACGATCGCGTGGAACAACCGCCGCCATCTGGAGATTTACTTTGGCGTGTCGGGCGCGGGCTTTGTCTGCCACACGATCAACCCGCGTCTGTTCCCCGAGCAGTTGGTGTATATCATCAACCACGCCGACGATCAGGTGCTGTTCATCGACAAGACTTTCGTGCCGCTGGTCGCCGCGATCCGTGACAAATGCCCGAACCTGAAACACATCGTCCTGATGGAAGGCCACGATGACGAGGCCGCCGCCGCCATCGAAGGGCTGCAATTCTATGACGACCTGATTGCCACCGGTGACGCCGATTTCGAATGGCCTGATCTGGACGAAAACACCGCCTCGTCGCTGTGCTACACGTCTGGCACCACCGGCAACCCAAAGGGCGTTTTGTATTCCCACCGCTCGACCGTGCTGCACAGCCTTGTGGCGGCGCTGCCCGACAGTCTGGACCTGTCGGCCACGAAACGGGTGCTGCCCGTGGTGCCGATGTTTCACGTCAACGCCTGGGGCACGCCCTATGCCTGTGCCATGACGGGGGCGTCGATGGTGTTGCCGGGGCCGGGGCTGGACGGCGCTTCGCTGGTCAAACTGATTGACAGCTACAAGGTGTCGGTCGCCTTGGGTGTGCCGACGATCTGGCTGGGTCTGGTGAACGAGGCGCTGAAATCCGGCAGCAAACTGGAAACGCTGGAGCGCACGGTGATCGGCGGGTCGGCTTGCCCGCCGTCTATGATCACCGCCTTCCGCGAGAATTTCGGCGTCGAGACCATCCACGCCTGGGGCATGACCGAAATGTCGCCCTTGGGCTCGGTCAACCAGTTGCTGGCCAAACACGATAAGCTAAGCGATGAAGCCCGTCACAAGATGCGCGAAAACCAGGGCCGTCCGCCGTTTGGGGTCGAGCTGAAGATTGTCGATGAAGAGGGCAAGACGCTGCCCAATGACGGCAAGGCCCAAGGCGATCTGCACGTGCGCGGCCACTGGATTCTGGACAGCTATTTCCGCAAATCGACCGACGAGACGCTGACAAACGGCTGGTTCGACACCGGCGATGTGGCCACGCTGGATGCCGACGGATACCTCAGCATCAAGGACCGGTCCAAGGACATCATCAAGTCGGGCGGCGAATGGATCAGCTCGGTTGATCTGGAAAACATCGCGATTGCGCACCCCAAGCTGGCCGACGCCGCCGTGATCGGCGCACGTCACGAAAAATGGGACGAACGCCCCGTTCTGGTCGCGGTCAAGGCCGAGGGGCAGGACCCGTCCGAGGCGGAAATTCTGGCGATTTTTGAAGACAAGATTGCCAAGTGGCAGATCCCCGACCGTGTGGTGTTCACCGACGTGCTGCCGCGCAACGCGACGGGCAAGGTGCTGAAACGCAACCTGCGCGAGGAATTCGGCGAGATTTTGATGGGCTGAGGCCGACCAGACAGCACATTGGAAAGGGCCAGTGCACTATGCGCTGGCCCTTTTTCGTTCGCGGCGCTGCGCCGATTCATCCTTTGATTGAAAATGGTTAACAGACCCGCCCTAGGGGTTGTCCGGTGTTTTGATTTGTATAGCTTGGGTGCGCGCAACGGGTCTGACCCGGTGCGCACGACCAGATCAAAGGACCGCATATGTCTTGGACGCGCAGTCTGCCGGAATTCACCGTCAACTCTGACACGACGGGGGCCCAGACCATGGGCGAGGTCGCGGCCTTGACCGATGGTGGCTTTGTGGTCACCTGGTCGTCGCCCCATGACGGCGGATATGACATTTTTGCCTGCCGCTATGACGCCACGGGCACGAAGGTCGGGGTGGACTTCAAGGTGCATGACACCTTTGCAGGGGCGGATCTGCGGCCGGATGTGATTGCCTATGATGGCGGCTATACGGTGGTGTGGCAGCGCACGGATGGTGGTGATCTGGACGTGCTGGGGCGCAGTTTCGACGATGCGTCGGGGCTGACGGATGTGTTCAACCTGCACGACACCGCCACCGGCTGGCAAAGCAACGCGCGGCTGGCGGGGCAGGTGGCTGCCTATGCTTCGGATGCGTCGGTGTACCTGACGGATCTTGCGCCGGATGCTACGGGCGCGCCGGTGCTGGTCAGCGTAAACGCCCAGGTCAACAGCGAGATTTGCGTGCAGCAACTGGCCGGGGGCGGCGCGCGCTATGTTATCGCCTTTCGCAGCAATGACGGCCATGCCGTTGCGCATATCTACAACGCCCAAACCGGCAATCTGTCGCCCGAGGTGTTGCTAAGCACCACCGCCTACAACCCCGGCGTTCATGCGCTGCGCAGTGGCGGTTTTGTCATGGTCGCAGGCGGCGGCGACGTGCAGGCGACGATCTTTGACGCCAGCGGCACGGCGCTGGAGGTGGTCGAGGTGGCGGCTGATCCGGCCTTGTACGAAGTGCAGGGCGATGCGGTGGCGCTGTCGGCGGGCGGCTTTGCGGTGTTCTGGACGGTTTATGCAGGCACCCCGCAGGTTTTTGCCCAACGCTACACCGATACGGGGATCGCTGTGGGGGGACGCCTGTCGCTGACCCTTGAGGGGCAAGACGGGTCGGCCCAGCCGCAACTGGCCGAGCTGGCAGACGGGCGGCTGGTGGTCACCTATACGGCGGTGCGCGACGGCGCAGATGACGTGATGGCGCAGATCCTTTCGGTGGACGCCGCACGTGTGGATGGCACCGATGGCAACGATCATCTGTTTCTGGGCGCGTGGAACGACACGCTTTGGGGACACGATGGTGACGATACGCTGGACGGCTTGGACGGGGACGATGACCTGAGCGGGCTGCGGGGCAATGACACGTTGGACGGCGGCACAGGCCACGACACCCTGAGCGGCGGCAGCAACCGTGACCGGCTGTACGGAGGGCGGGGACGCGATCTGTTGGACGGGGGCCGGTCGCGCGACGTGCTGGATGGCGGGCGCGGTGATGACACGCTGTATGGTGGCGACAGCAAGGACGCGCTTTATGGCAATCTGGGCGACGACCTCCTGTTTGGCGATGCCGGGGCCGACCGGCTGACGGGCAACGAAGGCGCCGACACGCTGACTGGTGGCGCGGGGCCGGACCTGTTCGTATTCAAGGCCGGAGATGGCGCCGACACCATCACCGACTTTGAGGACGGTGTAGACCGTATCAGGATCGTCACCGGAGCCGTGTCCATGGGCGACCTGACCATCACCGATCTGGGCGCAGACACGCGTGTGACCTTTGCCGATGTGACGATTGTGTTGTCAGGGGTGGATCACACCGCGCTGGATGCCGCTGACTTTGTGTTCTGATGTCGGCCACATCACACCGCACAAGGACGACCGGCGGTTGTTTTTCGACCCGTCCATCTGGCAGGCGCTGTTCAAATCCTGCCACAGCCGCAAGACCGCGCGTGAGGTGTTCCATGGTGGGGGTGACGAAACGCTGACGAATTGAGTGCTTTTTCTCTTCGGTTTGAACGAGGTGGCTTTACAAAGGTTAGCCCTTGCGGGGCTGCGTCACTGGAATTCCCCGTCGCAGTGTGCTGCCAAAACAGGCGGTCTTTTGAAAAGGAGAAACCGGTCTGAAATTCACACGACCTTTCTTGCATTTCAGCCTGATCAAGCTCAAACCTTAAAAAGGTTAATTTACGAGTCCGTCATTCCGAACGGACGTACCAGGCAACAGAAAGCAGGCATCCATGGCAAATTTCAGCACAACGCATTATCTGAGTTATAATTCCACAGGTCCGACAGACACTTCTGGTGGGGTGAGCAATGGTGCCTTTAACGACACAGTTTATGATGCCAACAGTGATGGCGATATTGATAGTACGGATTTCTTTTTTAACTCCAATTATCCTTACTCAGGGACGACCGTCACCATAAACGGATCTGATTACGCTGTTTTTTCTAACGGTTTCGGCGGCTATGCTATCCCCTACGATATCGCCTATGACGACCTGGGCGCCTTTACCAACCCGTCCACCTGGACGTTCAATTCGGTCCCCGAAAACGCCGATGTCGCGAACTGTTTCCTGACCGGCACGCGCATCGCCACGCCGTCGGGCGAAACGGCGGTCGAGGATTTGCGGATCGGGGATGTGGTCACCACCGCCGACGGGCGCACCGTCGAAGTGAAGTGGATGGCCCGCCAGACCTATCGCCAGTTCCGCAACATGGCGCTGCCGGAAAAACACGCGCCGGTGTGCATTTCTGCCGGTGCCTTGGGCCACGGCCTGCCGCACAGTGATCTGTATCTGACGGCGGATCACGGCATGATCCTGGACGACATGGTGGTGAACGCCGGTGCGATGGTCAACGGCGACACGATCCGCTTTGTGCCGCTGTCCGAGATGCCTGCCGAGTTCACATACTACCACGTCGAGACCGAGCATCACGACGAGATCCTGGCAAACGGTGCCGCGTCCGAGACGTTCATCGACTACGTCGGCCGCAAGGGGTTCGACAACTATCTCGAATACCTGGACCTTTACGGCGCGGACCGGATCATCCCCGAGATGAAGCGCCTGCGCGTCTCGGCCAAACGCCTGCTGCCGCCGCAGCTTGCACAGCGGTTGGGGGCAGCTCTGGCGCAGAACGCGGCCTGATCTATCGACCTGACGATGACAAAACGGCGTTCCCTTTCGGGTGCGCCGTTTTTCTTTGGGGAAGGGCGTGTTTTGACGAAGCTCCAGGGGGCGGTTTTCTCAAAGGTTAGTCCTTGCGGGTCTGCGTCACTCGAATGCCCAGTCACAACGTGCTGTTAGAACAACAGGGGCTTTGACAAAGGAGAAACCGGTCTGAAATTCACGCGAGCTTTCTTGCATTTCAGCCTGACCAAGCTCTAAGCTGAAAAAGGTTAATCTACGACTCCGTCATCCCGAACGGACGTACGAAGCAAAAGAAAGCAGGCATCCATGGCAGATTTCAGCACAACGCATTTTCTGTTCTATAATTCCGCTAGTCCGACAGACACTTCTGGTGGGGTGGGCAATGATGCCTTTAACGTCACAGTTTATGATGCCAACAGTGATGGCGATATTGATAGTACGGATTACTTTTTTGACTCCAATATTCCTTACACGGGCACGACCGTCACCATAAACGGTTCTGATTACGCTGTTTTTTCTACCGGTGGCTCTCACTATATTCCCTACAACATCGCCTACGACAACCTGAGCGCCTTTACCGACCCGTCCACCTGGACGTTCAATTCGGTCCCCGAAAACGCCGAAGTCGCGAACTGTTTCCTGACCGGCACGCGCATCGCCACGCCATCGGGCGAAACGGCGGTCGAGGATTTGCGGATCGGGGATGTGGTCACCACCGCCGACGGGCGCACCGTCGAAGTGAAATGGATGGCCCGCCAGACTTATCGCCAGTTCCGCAACATGGCGCTGCCGGAAAAACACGCGCCGGTGTGCATTTCTGCGGGTGCCTTGGGCCACGGCCTGCCGCACAGTGACATGTACCTGACGGCGGATCACGGCATGATCCTGGACGACATGGTGGTCAACGCCGGTGCCATGGTGAACGGCGACACGATCCGCTTTGTGCCGCTGTCCGAGATGCCTGCCGAGTTCACCTATTACCACGTCGAGACCGAGCATCACGACGAGATCCTGGCAAACGGTGCGGCGTCCGAGACGTTCATCGACTACGTCGGCCGCAAGGGCTTCGACAACTATCTCGAATACCTGGACCTCTATGGCGCGGACCGGATCATCCCCGAGATGAAACGCCTGCGCGTCTCGGCCAAACGCCTGCTGCCGCCGCAGCTTGCACAGCGGTTGGGGGCAGGGCTGGAGCAGAACGCGGCCTGATCTATTGACCTGACGATGACAAAACGGCGTTCCCACGGGGGAGCGCCGTTTTTCTTTGGGGAAAGAGGACTGGCGCATCCTTCAGACCCACCACAGGCGGTCCTGCCTTTTTCACACTTCGCATTGAAAATACGGCGAAAGACGTCAGTCAGGCGCGGAAATCCTTTGCCCCGTTCGATGATGTCGTGATTTGATCTGGAGCGGGTAACGAGAATCGAACTCGTAACTAAAGCTTGGGAAGCTGCCGTGATACCTTTTCACCATACCCGCCGCAGGCTGGACAGATAACGGGTGGCCTTGGGGGCGTCAATCGCGATTTATGAAAGGTTGGACATGACCGAAGACGAGGCCGCAGCATTGGCCGATGATCTGATCGAAGGCTATCCGGGGGGCAAGCCTGCGGTTTTGTACATGCAGGGGATGCGCGATCTGGTGGGGGCGGATGCAGATGCCTATGCCGCTTTCGAGGACCGCTTTGCCGAGCTGACGGGTTACCGCGCCACGGTGCCTGATCCGGTGACAGCGGTGGTTCATCCCAAACCCGCGCGCCTGTCAGACGACGAGATGCGGGATGCGGTGCAAGCTGCCGTGGCGGATGCGTTTTCCGCGCCCTTTGATGGCACCAAGAGACGCATGAAAACGCTGATCGACCGCGCGCGCGGCAACTGTGCGCATCTGGACGCGCCGCACAAAATGGTGCGCGATGCGATTGCCGAGGAAGAACGCGCGCTGTGGGCGGCGTGGAACGACTGATCAGACCCGCGCGGTGATAAGGTTGATGCGGGCGGGGACGCGCACGCCGGTGTCCGTGTCATAGGCCGAGAACGCCTGCGCGATGCCGTCACGGATTGCTGTGCGGTCGGCGTCGGTGGCGTTGAAATCGCGCATGATGCCAACCGCAGGGCCGATGTGGCAGCTTTGGTCGGCCAGAGCCTCCAGCGTGTCCAGTGCCCCCAGATGCAGATCAACCGGCGTTACGGTCACGTCCAGACCGGCGGCCCCCAACAGGCGGGTCACGCGGTCGGGGTCTTCAAAGGCGAAGGGGCCGGGCAGGGTGCGGTCCACCTTTGGCGGGGTGCCAAGACGGTCGCGGGCGACGCGGGCGGGGTCCATGAACCACGGGTTCAGGTGCGCAGGCCCCCATGCCGCCATCACCATCCGCCCGCCGGGCCGCAGGGCGCGGGAAAGGTTGGCAAAGGCTGCCGTTGTGTCGGCAAAGAACATGACCCCAAACCGCGAAATCAGCGCGTCGGCAGCGCCTGCGGCAAAGACATAGGTCTGGGCGTCGGCTTGGGTCTGTGTCACCTGGTGCAGGTCTGCGGTGCGCTTGGCCGCCAGTTCCAGCAGGACCGGCGAGATGTCATAGCCATGCACAGCGCCTTGGGCCTCGACGGCCTGCGCCGCGCGCACCGTTGCCGCGCCCGTGCCACAGCCGATGTCCAGCACGGTTTCGCCCCTCTGCAAGGCCGCATGTTCCAGCACCACGTCCAGAACCGGTGCCATGATCATGTCCAGCCCGCGCTGGTGCCTGACCCAGTTGCGTCCCGCCTCCGATGCCCAAAACTCGGCCTGTCCGGAATTGTCGCTCATCCGCGTCGGCGCCTGCGGCGTCCGCCGTCGGATTTGTCGCCGCCGCCGGTGTTGAAGGTGGCCGTGGGCAAATGAACGATGGAATTCAGGATCGGGAAAGGCTCGACCGAGTTGGGCATCGCGCTGGCATTCACGAAATGCTCTTGAAAGCGGGGTTCGATGGCGGTTTCGACCTTGTGGATCGCGCGCACGGTTTCCTCGATCTCCATGCGGGCCTCGCGGTTCAGCAGGGCGATGCGCGCGCCGGTGCCTGCGGCGTTTCCGGCCGATGTGACCTTGTCCAGCGGCGCGTCGGGGATCATGCCCAGCACCATCGCGTGTTTGGGCGAGATATGCGCGCCGAAGGCACCGGCCAGCACGATGCGGTCCACCTTGTCGACGCCGAACTTGTCCATCAGCAGGCGCGCGCCCGAATACAGCGCTGCCTTGGCCATCTGGATTTCGCGCACATCGCGGTTGGTGATGGTGATGCGCGGGCCGCCACGGTCGGTGGCGTCATAGACCAGGTAGGAATAGGTGCGCCCATCCAGGATGCAGCGGTCGGTGCCGGTCTGTTCGGGGTTGCCGATCAGGCCGGGGGCATCGACGATACCGGCCATGCGCATTTCGGCCACCATTTCGATGATGCCTGACCCGCAGATGCCGGTGACGCCGGAATCGGCGATGGCCTCGTCAAAGCCGTCTTCGTCCGACCACAGCTCGCAGCCGATAACGCGGAAGCGCGGCTCCTTGGTGACGGGGTCGATCTCGACCCGCTCGATGGCGCCGGGGGCGGCGCGCTGGCCGCTGCTGATCTGCGCACCTTCAAAGGCGGGGCCGGTGGGCGAGGAACAGGCCAGCACCTTTTCGCGGTTGCCCAGCAGAATTTCGGCGTTGGTGCCCACATCGACCACCAGAACCAGATCTTCGGATTTGTCCGGTGCCTCGGACAGGGCGACAGCGGCGGCATCGGCGCCCACGTGGCCCGCGATACACGGCAGTAGATAGACCCGTGCCGAGGGGTGGATGTTCAGGTGCAGGTCGTCCGCCCGCAGGCGCAGCGCGTTGGACGTGGCCAGCGCAAAGGGCGCCTGACCCAGCTCGAACGGGTCAATGCCCAGGAACAGGTGGTGCATCACCGGGTTGCAGACAAACACCGCGTCCACGATCAACGCCTTGTCGATATGCGCCTCGGTGCTGATTTGGGTGAACAGGGCGTTCATGCCCTCGCGCACGGCGGCGGTCATCTCTTGCGCGCCATTGGCGTTCATCATCGAATAGCTGACGCGGCTCATCAGGTCTTCGCCAAAGCGGATCTGCGGGTTCATGATGCCGGAGGAGGCGACGACCGCCCCCGATTGCAGATCGCACAGATGCGCCGCAATGGTGGTCGAGCCCAGATCGACGGCCAGCCCGTAAACCGACCCTTCGTAGTAGCCGGGCCAGATATGCATGATGCGCGGCGCGTTCTCGCGATCGCCCAGATGGACGGCGACGGTGACCTTCCAGTCGCCTTTGCGCAGGATCGGCTGCATGGATTGCAGGATATGCAGGTCGGCGTGGACGTTTTCCAGCGCCCATTGTTCACGCAGCGCGTCGCGCAGCCGTTCCAGATCGCCCGAAGGGTCGTGCATGTCGGGTTGCTGGACCTCTACGTAATACAGTTTGGTTGACGGGTTCATGGTGATGTCGCGCGCCTCGGCGCGTTTGCGGACGACCTGTTTGTGAACCTGGCTTTCGGGGGGCACGTCGATCACGACATCACCCTGCACCATGGCCTGACAGCCCAAGCGGCGGCCATCCAGCATGCCGCGTTTGGATTTATAGCGTTCCTCGACGCTGTTCCATTCGCTGAGCGCGTCGGCGTGCACGGTGACGCCGTGTTTCGAGAACTGGCCATAGCTGGGGCTGATCTGGCATTTGCTGCAAATGCCGCGCCCGCCGCAGACACTGTCCAGATCGACGCCCAACTGGCGTGCGGCGGTCAGGATCGGGGTGCCTTTGGGAAAGCGTCCGCGCTTGCCCGAGGGGGTGAAAACGACGAGGGGGTCTTGGGAGGGATCGGTGTTCATGAACATGCCTTGCCTGTCTGTTGTCGCGAACATAGGGGTTTGGCAGGGAAGCGAAAGGTAGAGAGCGGCAAAATCGGGGTTGATGGCGTCATTTAGGCCCGCCTGAGGAGATTGATTGCCCAATGCTCAATGCTCAGGGCGAGACTGCGGCTGGGTGCTGCATGTTACGCAATCTGCCTTGGGCCGGGGCCTTGGAGCTTTCGGGTTATTTCGCCCCACGCGCATGAAACACGAACCCCAACAGGTTCAACAGCACCTGTGCGGCCAGCACCGAGGTTGATCCCGTGGTGTCGTAATCCGGCGCCACCTCGACCAGATCAATCCCCACGATCTCGTGCCCCTGCGCCACGCCCTGCAACAGTTCCAGCACCTCGTAATACAGGAACCCCCCATGGCTCGGCGTGCCGGTGCCCGGCGCAATCGACGGGCAAAACGCGTCAATATCCAGCGTGATGTAAATCCGCGCACCCACCGGGATCCGTGCCAGCAGGGCTTGCGTGCCCATTTTGCGGGCCTGCCGCACCGAAATGATGTCAGACCCCATCGACCGCGCATCGGCATAACCTTCGCGTGCGGTGGACGATACGTTGCGGATGCCCACCTGCGTCAACCCGGTGACATAGGGCTGTTCGGCGGCGCGGCGCATCGGGTTGCCGTGGCCGTAACGCACGCCGTGGCGTTCATCGACAAAATCCAGATGCGCGTCGATTTGCAGGATGTGAATGTCGCCCTGGTCGTCAAAGGCGCGGATGCACGGAATGTTGACCGAATGGTCGCCGCCGATCACCACGGGCAGGGCGCCGGCCCCGAGTGCTGCGCGCACGCCTGCCTCGATATTGGCGTGGCTGCCTTCGGTGTCGGTGTGGATGATGTCGGCATCCCCCATATCGACGATGCGCACCGAGGCGGGCAGGTAGGTCACGTCGTCTTCGTGGTCATAGGCCCCTGCGTGCCCAAAGCTGAACAGCGTCGACGCCTCGCGCACGCCGCGCGGCCCGAACCGCGCACCGGCCCGCCATTGCGTGCCTGCATCAAAAGGCGCGCCCAAAATCGCCACATCCGCGTCCAGCGCGTCCCAGTCCGGCTCGTACGGTCGCTTGCCAAAGGTCGCGATGCCGACAAAGGGCAGGTCCAGCCGTCCGCTGTCATATGAATGTGCCATTGGGGATGCTCCTGTTCGTAGTGTCCCGCGCAGGTTTACGCAGGCATAGCTGCCATGCAATCGGCCATTTGCCCTTTTCTTCCCGACGATCCCGTGAAATAGGAACTTGCCAACCGTAACTCCGATGCGAGGTGTGACATGGAGATTCGCGAGGCCCTTACCTTTGATGATGTTTTGCTGGTTCCGGCGGCGTCCAGCGTGCTGCCCAGCACCGCTGACACGCGCACGTGGGTGACCCAATCTATTGCAATGAACATTCCGCTGCTCAGCTCGGCGATGGACACTGTGACCGAAAGCCGGATGGCGATTGCCATGGCACAGGCCGGCGGGATCGGCGTGGTGCACCGCAATCTGGACATCGACGCCCAGTCGCAGGAAGTGCGGCGGGTGAAACGCTTTGAAAGCGGGATCGTCTACAACCCGATTACCCTGCGCGCCGACCAGACGCTGGCCGACGCCAAGGCGCTGCAAGAGCGTTACCGCGTGTCGGGTTTTCCGGTGGTGGACGACACCGGCCGCGTTGTCGGCATCGTGACCAACCGCGACATGCGCTTTGCCAGTGATGACAAAACGCCGGTGCGGGTGATGATGACCTCGGACAATCTGGCGATTTTGCAAGAGCCCGCCGACCGCGACGAGGCGATCAGCCTGATGAAGGCGCGCCGCATCGAAAAGCTGCTGGTGACAGATGGCAAGGGCAAGCTGACTGGCCTGCTGACGCTGAAAGACACCGAACAGGCGGTGCTGAACCCGACGGCGTGCAAGGACGAGCTTGGCCGTCTGCGCGTGGCGGCGGCGACCACCGTAGGCGATGCAGGCTTTGAACGGTCGCAGGCACTGGTGGATGCAGGGGCCGACATGATCGTGATCGACACGGCCCACGGCCACTCCGAAGGCGTGGCCGAGGCCGTGCGCCGCGCCAAGGCCTTGTCGAGCACCGTTCAGGTGGTGGCAGGCAACGTCGCGACGGGTGCGGCGGTGCGCGCGCTGATCGACGCAGGTGCAGACGCCGTCAAGGTTGGCATCGGCCCCGGGTCGATCTGCACCACGCGTATGGTTGCCGGTGTCGGCGTGCCGCAGCTGACCGCGATCATGGATTGCGCAGCGGCAGCGGGCGACGTGCCGATCATTGCCGATGGTGGCATCAAGTTCTCGGGCGATTTTGCCAAGGCGATTGCCGCAGGCGCTTCCTGTGCCATGGTCGGCAGCATGGTCGCGGGCACCGACGAATCCCCCGGCGAGGTTATCCTGTACCAAGGCCGCAGCTTCAAAGGCTATCGTGGCATGGGGTCGCTGGGTGCCATGGCGCGCGGCTCGGCCGACCGCTATTTCCAAAAGGACGCGGCCAGCGACAAGCTGGTCCCCGAGGGCATCGAGGGGCAGGTGCCCTACAAGGGCAGCGCCAACGCCGTGATCCACCAGTTGGTCGGTGGTTTGCGCGCGGCCATGGGCTATACCGGTTGCGCCACGGTGGCCGAGATGCGCAAGAACTGCACCTTTGTCAAAATCACCAACGCGGGCCTGTCGGAAAGCCATGTGCACGACGTGCAAATCACCCGCGAAAGCCCGAACTACCGGGTCGGTTGACCGCTTTGCACCGGTCCGGTGGATGCCGGGCCGGTGCCGTCTGTGCGGCCCCTTGGGGCCGATGTTGAAGTTACTAAATTGGATATACGTTTCATGACCTTGACCGACGTTCTTCACGCATGGTGCCACCCATGACCCCCGGTGCACGGGTGGCCGCGTCGATCGAGATCATCGACGATATTCTGGCCGGTCAGGCCGCCGAACAGGCGCTGACCCGATGGGCACGCGGCAGCCGGTTTGCGGGGTCCAAAGACCGCGCTGCGGTGCGGGATCTGGTCTTTGCTGCCCTGCGTACATGGCGCAGCGACGCGGTGCTGGGCGGCGGTACAGATGGCCGTGCGCGCATCATCGGACGTCTGCGGGCCGAAGGTGCGGACATTGACGCGCTGTTCGACGATGCAGGCCATGCCCCCGCACCGCTGACCGAAGAAGAGACGCAGGCAGGCAGCGCCCCGACCGAAACCGGCGACCGTTGGAACCTGCCGGACTGGCTGCTGCCGCAATGGCAGGACGCATTGGGCGATGCTGCTGAGGCCACCGCCCTGATCGCGCAGGACCGCGCGCCGATCACCCTGCGTGTCAACACCCGCCAGTGTTCCGTGGCCGATGTGGTGTCTGCACTGGAAAGCGAACAGGTCCTGACCGAACCCAACAGCCTCAGCCCGACCGCGCTGACTGTGCTGTCGAACCCGCGCCGCGTGCGCCAGTCGCAGGCCTATACCGATGGCTGGATCGAAATGCAGGATGCCGCCAGTCAGGCCGTGGTGGATGTCATTCCTGATGGCACCCGAGCGCTGGATTACTGTGCGGGCGGCGGCGGCAAGGCGCTGGCGCTGGCTGCGCGCGGCTTTACCGTCTGGGCCCATGACATCGCGCCGGGTCGCATGGCCGACATTCCCGACCGCGCCGAACGTGCTGGTGTGCACATCCGTGTGGTGGCGCCCGACCAGTTGCCCGCGAAAGAGAAATTCGACGTGGTCCTGTGTGATGCGCCTTGTTCCGGCAGCGGTGCGTGGCGGCGGTCGCCCGAAGGCAAATGGGCGCTGACCCAGGACCGTCTGGACGAATTGAACGCGATCCAGGATGACATTCTGGACACCGCGATGGCCCATCTGGCAACCGGAGGTACGCTGGTTTACGTGACCTGTTCGGTGCTGAACTGCGAGAACGAAGACCGGATCGCGGCCTTTTTGGCGCGTCATTCGGGGTGGACGTGCAGCCTGAAAAAACGGTGGAATATCAGCGCCGAGGGCGACGGGTTCTTCACCGCACACTTGACCCGAGAATAAGCGCCACTTACACAACTATAAGACGAAAAGCGGTCAGGCACCGATTTTCATCTGATATCTCGATGCAGTTAATCTGCAGTTAATCCTTTTCGCGCGACACTCGCGAGGACGATTCGAGGTTAGGATGATGTTTTGCAAGGCAGTGCACTGACGACAGGGCCTCTGGGGCGCATTTCTGAATTGGGCGCCACGCGGTTGCGGGCCTTGATGATGGGGGCGGCGCTTTTGGGGCTGATGGGCGCGATGGCGCCTGCGGGGGTGGTGCAACTGGGGCTTGCGGCATCTGCGTCCACCGTGCTTGCCCTGTCGGGGATCATGCTTGCAATCAGTCACCGCCAGAAACGTCGCCGCAGGATGGCCTTTGCCGTGATGTCCGATTTCATCGAGAAGGATGCCGCACTTAGCCTTGTGACCGACGGGGACGGGCAAATTCTGTCGATGAACGCGGCGGCGCGCGCGCGCTATGCCAGCGCGGCCGGTGGGTCGCTGGCGGCGGTGCTGCGTGATACCTTTGCCAACCCTGGCGGTATCATCCACCGTCTGAAGACAACCGCCGATGCCGAAGGGGCCGCGCGCGAGGATATAGCCACCCGCAAGACCCAAATCCGTCTGGCTGTTCACGTGATGGGGTCAGATGCCTATTTGTGGCGCATGGAAACCATGTCCGACCGCGGTGTGAAGCAGGCACATGATGGTCCGGGACTGCCCATGCTGATGACGGGACGTTCGGGTGCCATTCTTTACATGAACGACAGTGCGCGCACCTTGATAGGCCATCGTGCCAAAACGCTGGACCCCCTGTTTCCGGGCGGGTTGCCCACCTCGGGCGAGGTGGCGGACCTGGCCACACAAGATGGTTCGCTGCGCTGTCTGGTGACGCAGGTGGACAGCGGCGCGGGGCGGCACGCCTTGTATTTGCTGCCTATGGCGCAAGGTGCCCAGGCCCCGGCTGACAGCTGGGGCGCATTCGAGACGTTGCCGGTGCCGCTGGTTCTGATCACCGCCGACGGTCACGTACAAGCGCACAACAGATCTGCTGCGGCCTTGGTGGGGCCGGGCATCGCAGAGGGCGTGCACCTGAGCACATTGATGGAAGGGTTGGGGCGTCCGATCACCGATTGGCTGGCCGAAACGCTGGCAGGTCGTGCGGTTCAACATTCGGAATTCCTGCGCTTGAAACGGTCCGACAGGGAAATGTTCGTTCAGGTGACACTAAATCGCGTCACGGAAAACGGCGTGGCCAGCGTGATCGCGGTTCTGACCGACGCCACCGAATTGAAAACGCTGGAAGCGCAATTCGTGCAAAGCCAGAAAATGCAGGCCATTGGGCAACTTGCGGGTGGCGTTGCACATGATTTCAACAACCTTCTGACCGCGATTTCGGGGCATTGCGATCTGCTGCTGCTGCGCCATGATCAGGGCGATTCCGACTATGGAGATCTGGTGCAGATCAACCAGAACGCCAACCGCGCGGCGGCGCTGGTGGGGCAATTGCTGGCCTTTTCGCGAAAGCAGACCCTGCGCCCCGAAATGCTGGACATGCGCGATACATTGTCAGATCTTACGCATCTTTTGAACCGTCTTGTGGGGGAAAAGGTGACGTTGACGCTCAGCCACGATCCGCTTTTGCAGGCGATCCGCGCAGACAAGCGCCAGTTGGAACAGGTGTTGATGAACCTTGTGGTCAACGCACGCGATGCCATGCCCGAGGGTGGCGAGATTCGCATTGAAACCGAATGCACAACCCTGACAAAACCGATGCAGCGCGACCGTGTGACTGTGCCGGCAGGGCAATATGTGACTGTGCGTGTGGTGGATCAGGGCACCGGCATTGCACCTGACAAACTTCAAAAAGTGTTCGAACCCTTCTTTACCACCAAGCGCACGGGCGAGGGCACGGGGCTGGGTCTGTCGACGGCCTACGGGATTGTGAAACAGACAGGCGGTTTTATCTTCGTGGACAGCACCCAAGGTAAGGGGACATGTTTTTCCTTGCTGTTCCCTGTATTGGACGGCGCGCCGATGGCTTTGGAAAAACCAGCAATTCCCGCCAAGGTGGCCGCGCCCAGTCACGGTGACGGCGTCATCTTGCTTGTGGAAGACGAGGCGCCGGTGCGCGCCTTTGCCAGCCGTGCATTGCGGTTGCGAGGATATACAGTGTTGGAAGCGGACTGTGCCGAATCCGCCTTGAAAACGCTTGAAGACACTGACCTGAACGTCGATCTGTTTGTCACCGACGTGGTGATGCCGGGCAAGGACGGCCCAAGCTGGGTGCGCGAAGCGTTGAAGTCACGACCCGAGGTGCGGGTGGTCTTTGTGTCGGGCTATGCCGAGGACCGGTTGAACAACGACCAAGCGGCTATTCCGAACTCGGTCTTCCTGCCCAAACCGTTTTCGCTGAACGAACTGACGGAAACCGTTCACAAACAACTGCACTGAGTGTTTGTCAGGCAATGCTGTCGTACAGGTCGAACTCTTCCGCAAACTTGCGCCGGAACCGGCTTGCAATGTCCGGCGACAGGTTCAACGGCATTTCGGGTGACACATTCTCGCGGGCCAGATCCAGGGTCACGTCCAGCCGCTCGGACAAAAAGGCCTGCAAGCGGGGCTGATCTTCGTATTTGAACAGATGGGTCACACCGACGCCGTTCGGTTGCGATTCGAGAAACTTGAACTGGCTGCCCACATCGGCAAAGCTCGGTTTCTTGCCTTTCATATAGGCCTGCACAAAATCGTCGAAACTGATTCCGTGGGTTGCATTCGGTTTGCCTGCCATGAAAGGGCGCTGGCGATAACGCCACCACGACCCAAGCCAGTCTATCGGTTCGCGCATCACGGCCATCACCTCAAGTTCGGTGTCGCAAACTTTCAAAAACATCGGCCGCACGAAACGGTTGTAGCGGTAGACGGGGGCGTGCTTCAGCATCGGCGGCTCGGAAATAACAAGGTCGGCGCGCGCGCGCAGCGCGGTTTCGTAAGCGGTGGTGCCGGTTTTGGGCACTGAGAGAAAAGCCAGACGTTCCTTAAAGAAAACAAGCATTTAATCCGTAGCCCTCGCAGTCATCTTTCAAAAATTCAGCCGTTCACCACTCTTTAACAATTATTGCTTCAAAGTGGGACTGCAAAATTATGATTGAAATGTTCTCATTTTGTCCGCATATAGAACACAATAGGAACATCGACGCAGCACAGGCAGCGATTGCCGCCCCCTTCGGGGTATGACACTAAGGGACCATAACAATGGCAACGGCAGATCTTTTGACAATGGACAGCAAGAAAAACGCGGACAAGCAAAAGGCGCTGGACAGTGCGCTTGCCCAGATCGAGCGGCAGTTCGGCAAGGGTTCTATCATGAAGCTGGGCGCAGAAGGCGCCGTTCAGGATATCACGGCCAGCTCGACCGGCTCGCTTGGTCTGGATATCGCATTGGGCATTGGCGGCCTGCCGATGGGGCGCATCATCGAAATCTATGGCCCTGAATCCTCGGGTAAAACCACGCTGACCCTGCACTGTATCGCGGAACAGCAAAAGGCGGGCGGCGTCTGCGCTTTTGTTGACGCGGAACACGCGCTGGACCCGCAATACGCCAGAAAGCTGGGCGTGGACATCGACGAGCTGCTGATTTCGCAACCGGACACCGGTGAACAGGCGCTGGAAATCACCGACACGCTGGTGCGCTCGGGCGCGGTCAACATGGTCGTGGTCGATTCGGTCGCAGCCCTGACCCCGAAATCCGAGCTTGAGGGCGACATGGGCGACAGCAGCGTCGGCGTTCAGGCCCGTCTGATGAGCCAGGCCATGCGCAAACTGACCGGTTCGATCAGCCGCAGCAATTGCATGGTCATCTTCATCAACCAGATCCGGATGAAAATTGGTGTGATGTTCGGCTCGCCCGAAACCACCACCGGTGGCAACGCGCTGAAGTTCTATTCCTCCGTGCGTCTGGACATTCGCCGCATCGGCGCCCTGAAAGACCGTGACGAGGTGGTGGGAAACGCCACCCGCGTAAAGGTCGTCAAGAACAAGGTGGCTTCGCCCTTCAAACAGGTCGAATTCGACATCATGTACGGCGAGGGCATTTCGAAAATGGGCGAATTGCTTGATTTGGGTGTCAAAGCGGGCGTGGTTGAGAAATCGGGCGCCTGGTTCAGCTACGGTGACGAACGCATGGGGCAGGGACGTGAGAACTCGAAACAGTTCCTCAAGGACAACCCATCCGTGGCCATCGAGATCGAGGACAAGATTCGCGCCGCGCATGGTCTGGATTTTGATGCTCATCCCGGCGACAAGGATGACGACCTTCTCGAAGGGTAGTCCGACCCAAATCGTGTAATCTATCGCAAGGCGCACCCACGGGTGCGCCTTGTTGCGTTTGGTCGTGCCCCTTTGCATGGTGGACAGCGGCCAGATCGGCAGGTATCCCATCGCAAAGCCACTTTCCGCGCCAAAAAAGGCCCACACCACATGCCCACGTTGAACGACATCCGATCCACCTTTCTGAACTTTTTCGAAAAGCAGGGACACCAGATTGTCCCGTCCAGCCCGCTGGTTCCGCGCAACGACCCGACGCTGATGTTCGTGAACTCGGGCATGGTCCAGTTCAAAAACCTGTTCACCGGTGTTGAAACGCGCGACTACAACCGCGCAACCACGGCCCAGAAATGCGTGCGCGCAGGCGGGAAGCACAACGATCTGGACAATGTCGGCTATACGGCGCGCCACCATACGTTCTTTGAAATGATGGGCAATTTCAGCTTTGGAAATTATTTCAAGGAAGAGGCGATCACCTATGCATGGGAACTGCTGACCCAAGGCTTTGGCATTCCGGCCGAACGGCTGCTGGTCACAGTTTATCACACCGATGACGAGGCCGCGAACCTGTGGAAAAAGATCGCGGGTCTGCCCGATGATCGCATCATCCGCATCCCGACCGCTGACAACTTTTGGCAGATGGGGCCGACCGGCCCTTGCGGTCCGTGCACCGAGATTTTCTATGACCACGGCGACCAGATCTGGGGTGGTCCTCCGGGATCGCCCGAGGAAGACGGTGACCGGTTCATTGAAATCTGGAACATCGTTTTCATGCAGAACGAGCAGTTCGAAGACGGCTCGATGGTGCCGCTGGATATGCAGTCGATCGACACCGGCATGGGGTTGGAACGGATTGGCGCGTTGTTGCAAGGCAAGCACGACAACTATGACACCGACCTGATGCGCAACCTGATCGAGGCCAGCGCGGATGCATCCAACAGCGACCCCGACGGACCGGGCAAGACGCATCATCGGGTGATCGCCGATCACCTGCGGTCAACCTCGTTCCTGATCGCTGATGGGGTGATGCCGTCCAACGACGGGCGCGGCTATGTGCTGCGGCGGATCATGCGCCGCGCGATGCGGCATGCGCATCTGCTGGGGGCAAAGGATCCGATGATGTACAAGCTGGTGCCCGCATTGGTGCGCCAGATGGGTGCGGCTTATCCCGAGCTGGGGCGCGCGCAGGCGCTGATCACAGAGACGCTGGAACTGGAAGAAACCCGGTTCAAGCAAACGCTTGAGCGTGGGTTGAAGCTGTTGGATGACGAACTGACCGGTCTGGCCGAGGGCGCGGCCCTGTCTGGCGCGGCAGCGTTCAAACTGTATGACACCTTCGGCTTTCCGCTGGATCTGACGCAGGATGCGTTGCGCGAAAAGGGACGCAGCGTGGACACGGATGGGTTCGACAGCGCCATGGCCGAACAAAAGGCCAAGGCCCGTGCGGCGTGGTCCGGTTCGGGCGAGGCGGCGGATGCAACCGTTTGGTTCGACGTGGCTGACACCGCCGGCACCACCGACTTCCTGGGCTATGACACCGAAACCGCTGAAGGGCAGATCGTGGCCTTGGTACAGGACGGTTCGCGGGTGGACAGCGCAGCCGAGGGGCAAACGGTACAGATCGCGCTGAACCAAACACCGTTCTATGCCGAAAGCGGCGGGCAGGTGGGTGACACCGGTCTGATCCGCACCGAAAGCGGCACCGTGCGTGTCACCGACACGCGCAAGACAGCGGGTGTTTTCACGCACACGGGCGTTGTTGAAAAAGGCAGCGTAAACAAAGGGCAATCTGCCGTTCTTGAAGTGGATCATGCGCGGCGCACGTCGATCCGTGCGAACCACTCGGCCACGCACCTGCTGCACGAGGCCCTGCGCAATGCGCTTGGCGATCACGTGGCGCAGCGCGGATCGTTGAACGCGGCTGACCGTTTGCGGTTCGATTTCAGCCACGCCAAGGCGCTGAGCGCGGATGAACTGGCGCAGGTCGAGGCCGAGATCAACACCTACATCCGCCAGAACGCCCCGGTCGAGACACGTATCATGACACCGGATGATGCCCGCGCCATCGGTGCGCAAGCGCTGTTCGGCGAGAAATACGGCGATGAAGTGCGGGTGGTGTCCATGGGCCGCGCCGAGACTGGCAAGGGCGGCGATGGCCAGACCTATTCGATCGAACTGTGCGGCGGCACCCATGTGCGCCAGACCGGTGACATCGGCGCTTGTGTGATCCTGGGCGACAGCGCCAGCAGCGCAGGCGTGCGCCGGATCGAGGCGTTGACCGGGGCCGAGGCGCTTGCCTATCTGCGCGGGCAGGACATCCGTTTGACTGCTGTGGCCGATGCCTTGAAAGCGCCCGCGGCCGAAGTGCCCGATCGCGTGCGCGCCCTGATGGACGAACGCAAGGCGCTGGTCAACGAAGTGGCGCAGCTGCGCCGCGAACTGGCGATGTCCGGCGGCGGCAAGGCCGAACCCCAGGCCGAAGACGTCAACGGGACGGCCTTCATCGCGCAAGTTCTGACCGGCGTCACGGGCAAGGATCTGCCGGCCCTGATCGACGCCCACAAGGACCGGATCGGGTCGGGCGCTGTGCTGTTGATCGCCGATGATGGCGGCAAGGTTGCCGTCGCCGCCGGTGTGACCAAGGACAAGACCGACAGCCTCAGCGCCGTTGATCTGGTCAAGGCCGCGGTGGCCGAACTGGGCGGCAAGGGCGGCGGTGGCCGCGCCGACATGGCCCAGGGCGGCGCCAAGGATGCCACGAACGCAGATGCAGCCATTACAGCGGCAAAAGCCGTCATCGGAGGATAATATGCCCGCACTTTGGATCGCCCACGTCACCGTGACAGACGAAGAGGCTTACGGAAAATACGCCAGGCTGGCAGGGCCTGCGATTGCGGCCCACGGCGGCGCGTTCATCGCGCGCGGCGGACGTTTCGTGCAGCTTGAGGGCAAGGAGCGCCCGCGCAACGTCGTCGCGCGTTTCCCTTCGGTCGAGGCAGCCGAGGAATGCTATCATTCGGATGCCTACCAAGAGGCGCTGTCCCATGCCCGTGGCGCATCGGAACGCGAACTGCTGATCGTCGAAACCAGCGAGTAACCGGCCACTTCTTTTGGCCCAAAATATCCCGGGGGAATTGGCCGCAGGCCAAGGGGGCAGCGCCCCAACACCCTAAAACCGAAAAAGGCGCCCCGATCAGGGCGCCTTTTGCAATTCTATCGGACTGAAATCAGCCCGCTTTCGACATCCGCTTGCGCTCGTGCGGGTCCAGATACCGCTTGCGCAGACGGATCGCGTTGGGCGTCACTTCGACCAGCTCGTCGTCGTCGATATAGGCGATCGCCTCTTCCAGCGACAGCGTGATCGGCGTGGTCAGGCGCACGGCTTCATCGGTGCCCGATGCGCGCACGTTGGTCAGTTGTTTGCCTTTCAGCGGGTTCACTTCCAGATCGTTTTCACGGCTGTGTTCGCCGATGATCATGCCGGTGTACACGGCTTCCTGTGCACCGATGAAGAACTTGCCGCGGTCTTCCAGTTTCCACAGCGCGTAAGACACCGAAACGCCGTTTTCCATCGAGATCAGAACGCCAGCGCGGCGGCCCGGGATGACACCCTTGTGCGGGGCCCAGCTGTGGAACACGCGGTTCAGAACGCCGGTGCCGCGTGTGTCGGTCAGGAATTCACCGTGATAACCGATCAGGCCGCGCGATGGCACGTGGGCCACGATGCGGGTCTTGCCGGCTCCTGCGGGTTTCATCTCGACCAGCTCGCCCTTGCGCACGCCGGTGATTTTCTCGATGACCGCGCCTGAATATTCGTCATCCACGTCAATGGTGGCTTCTTCGATGGGTTCATGGCGCACGCCGTCGATGTCCTGGAACAGAACCTGCGGACGCGAGATCGACAGTTCGAACCCTTCGCGGCGCATGTTCTCGATCAGAACGCCCATTTGCAATTCGCCACGGCCGGCAACTTCAAACGCTTCGCCGCCGGGGGTGTCGCTGATCTTGATGGCGACGTTGCTTTCGGCCTCTTTGTGAAGACGGTCACGGATGACGCGGCTTTGCACTTTCTTGCCGTCACGGCCCGCCAGCGGGCTGTCATTGATGCCGAAGGTGACGGTGATGGTGGGCGGATCAATCGGTTGGGCCGGGATCGCTTCGGTCACGGATGCGTCGGCCAGTGTGTCGGCCACGGTTGCCTTGGTCATGCCTGCGATCGATACGATGTCACCCGCTTCGGCCACGTCGATGGCGGTCTGGTCCAGACCACGGAAAGCCAGGATCTTGGTGCAGCGGAAGTTTTCGATCAGCTTGCCGTCGCGCGACATCGCCTTGATGGTCTGGCCTGCTTTGACGGTGCCGGATTCCACGCGGCCGGTCAGCAGGCGGCCCAGGAACGGATCGCCGCCCAAGGTGGTGGCCAGCATGCTGAACGCCTGATCGGTGTTGGCGACCTGTGCCGGTGCCGGAACGTGGCTCAGGATCAGGTCGAACAGGGCGTCCAGACCCTTGCGCGGGCCGTCCAGTTCCATGTCGGCCCAGCCGTTGCGGCCCGAGGCGTACATGGTCGGAAAATCCAGTTGCTCGTCGGTCGCGTCCAGGTTGGCGAACAGATCAAAACATTCGTCCAGCGCACGGTCCGGCTCGCCGTCGGCCTTGTCGACCTTGTTGACCACGACGATGGGGCGCAGGCCCAGCTTCAACGCTTTCGAGGTCACGAATTTGGTTTGCGGCATCGGGCCTTCGGCGGCGTCCACCAGCAGCACAACACCGTCGACCATCGACAGGATGCGTTCGACTTCGCCGCCAAAGTCGGCGTGGCCAGGGGTGTCAACGATGTTGATCCGCGTGCCTTTCCATTCCACAGACGTGGGTTTGGCAAAGATCGTGATGCCGCGTTCGCGTTCCAGATCGTTGCTGTCCATGGCGCGTTCGGTGGTCGCCTGGTTTTCGCGGTAGGTGCCCGATTGTTTCAGCAATTCGTCGACCAGTGTTGTTTTGCCGTGGTCAACGTGGGCGATGATTGCGATGTTGCGCAGTTCCATGGGTTCAGCCTTTAAGGGTAAGTTGCCGCGCGCATACCGTGCGGGTGCAGCAAAGGCCAGTGAAAAAGGGTTTTAACGCCCTTTGCGGTCGAAAGTTGCCGCAAAGCTGCGGGAAGGTCAGTGTTGGGCACTGTTGGAAAACAGGTGGATCACCAGAATCCCCGCGATGATCAGCCCCAGACCGGCGACTGCGGGCAGGTCCAGTTTCTGACCAAACAGCACATATCCAATCCCCGCGATCAGCACGATCCCCAGTCCCGACCAGATCGCATAGACAATGCCCACCGGCATCTCTTTCAGAGCCAGCGCCATGAAATAGAAGGACGCGCCATAGAATAAGACCACGGCCAGCGACGGCCAGAGCCGCGAAAACTGTTGCGAGGCCTGCAATGCGGTGGTGCCCATGGTTTCGGTGACGATGGCGATGACCAGCCAGAGATAGTGCATGGGCATTGTGTGGTCCTTTGTGGGTCAGAGCGGCAGCGCGGTGCTGTCCTTGATGTCTTCCATCACGAAGCTGGCCGAAATATCCGCCACGGGCAAGCGCGCGATCAGCTGTTGGTACAAACGGTCATAGCCTGCCATGTCCGCCACGCGGGCGCGCACAAGGTAATCAAGGTCGCCGGTCATGCGGTATACGCTCAGGATGCCCGGGATCGCCTTGGCGGCGCTGGCAAAGCGGGCCTGCCAATCGGGATCGTGGCTGCCGGTGCGGATTTGCATGAACACCATCAGCGGCAGGCCGATCTTGGCGGGGTCGACCAATGTGACGCGGGCGGTGATGATGCCTGCGTCTTCCATCAGGCGGATGCGCCGCCAGCAGGCATTGCGCGACAGGCCGACAACGTCGCTTAGCGAATCCAGCGATTGGCTGGCGTCCCGTTGCAGTTCGCTTAGCAAACTGCGGTCAATTTCGTCTAAATTCAACATGATTTTCACTTACTGTGGATAGTATCCCAATGCAACTACCAGAGGAGATGAAATTTGGGACCCATTCCAAAGCCGGGGCAGGTAGGTTGCACACACTGAAAACAGGAGCAAACCCATGATCGCACGCATTTTCCTTAGCCATCCCCGTAAAGTCGACGAAAGCTATTTCGAACATATGCTGTTCGCAGGACGCTTTGCGGTGCGGTTGTGCGCGGCGGGCGGTGCGGCGCTGGTCCATGCTGTGATCCCCTGTCTGTTCGAAAAAACCGCCAGCCGGATGATTGCGCAAATGTATGCGCAGACCCACAACCGGGGTCAATAACCGATGTGCCGTTGGGCGGCATACCTGGGCGACCCGATCTTTATGGACGGGCTGGTGACCAGCCCGGGCCATTCACTGGTGCATCAGTCGCGCGCGGCCAGCGAATGCAAGACGGCGCTGAACGGCGACGGTGTGGGTGTTGCATGGTACGGCGACCGGCCCGAGCCGGGGGTGTACCGCGATGTGTATCCGGCGTGGTCCGACCCGAACCTGATGGCGCTGTGCCGCACGGTCAAAAGCCATGCCTTCATGGCCCACGTGCGCGCCTCGACCGGATCTGCGACCAGCCGCAACAACTGCCATCCTTTCGCCTGCGGGCGCTGGAGTTTCATGCACAACGGGCAGGTCGGTGGATTTGACCGGTTTCGCAGGCTGGCCGATATGGGCGTGTCTGATGCGCTCTATGCACATCGGCGCGGGGCGACGGACAGCGAATTGTTGTTTCTATATGCGATGGCCGAAGGATTGGACGAAGCACCCGAGGCGGCGATGATCACAGCCCACGCGCGGCTGGAAGCGATGTCGCGTGCCAATGGCACCACGCCGTACCTGCGGTCGTCAGCGGCGTGGATGGACGGGCAGCGATTGTTCGTGCTGCGCACCTCGACCGATCACATTGCACCGACAGTCTATTACCGGCGGCGGTCGGACGATCTGGGCTGGTTCGTCGTGTCCGAGCCGCCGGAACTGGGGCAGGCGGGGTGGACCGAACTGCCAGCAGGGCATCTCGCGGCGTTTTCAGACGCGGGTGTGGTGATTACGCCAATGGCGGACGTGGCAAGCGCGGCGGCCTGAGACCTACCTCGGAAACCGGTGGGGCTTGCAGCATGGCCCCCTTTTGCGCAGATGGCTGTGCGCAAAGGGGGCTCGCCGCGTCCTGATCAGCTTGCCGAATAGGTAACCTGACCGTCGCAGATGGTCACCAGCGCCTTGGCGTCGGTGATCTGTTCGGGGGCGAGCGTGGTGACATCGTGGCTAAGGATCGCCACATCGGCCATCATGCCCGCTTTCAGTTTGCCCTTGCGATCTTCGTTGAACTCGACCCATGCGTTGTCACGGGTATAGCTGGCCAGCGTATCGGTCAGGCTTTGGGTCTGGTCGCGCCATTTCGGTCCCAGGTCCAGCGGTGCGATGGCGGCCTTGATCGTGTCCATGACGTCGACCTGGATCACCGGCCAGTCAGTCGAAAAGATCACCTTCGCGCCGGTGTTGCGGATGTCTTGCCAGGCATAGGCACCGGCGATCTGGTCGTCGTGCAGGTATTGACCGACCGCAGAGGGCGGAAAGATATGACCGCGCGGCGCATGTCCGGGCTGGATCGAGGCGACGATGCCAAGTTCGGCCAGGCGCGGGATGTCGTCCAGGTGCATCACCTCAAGGTGTTCGATCCGGTGGCGGCTGTCGCGCACGCCATTGGCCTGCTGGGCGGCCTCATAGGCGTCGATGGTGCGCCGCACGCCCGCGTCGCCGATGGCGTGCACGGCGATCTGGAACCCCAGCCGGTCGGCCTCGATGGCGCTGGCCACGAAATGCTCTTGGGTGAACACCTCGTCGCCGGTGTTTCCATCCTTGCCCAGATCGCCGGGGTAGGGGCGCAGCATCAGCGCGGTGCCGCTTTCGATCACCCCGTCGATGAACATTTTCACCCGGTTGCAGCGCACTTTGTCACCCTGAAACCGCGCCCGCATTTCTGGCGCATCCTGTGTCATGCGTTCGATCGGATCGGTGCCTTTCATATGAAACGGCACTTCGCAGCGGCACAGCAAGCGGCCTTCGGTCTCAAGTTCGCTGAGCAGTTCAAGCTGATAGAAATTGCCGTCCATCAAGTGCAGGCTGGTGATGCCTTGTGCCGCGCAATGTTTCAGACCGGCCTCGATCACGTCCTTGTCCATCTCGCGCTGGTCTTTGGTGGCGGGCGGCACGGGGTCCTTGCCGGTGGTCAGGCCCATCATCTCGCGGCCCGCGTGGCGGGTCATCATCAGGATCGGACCGTAGGCGCCCGGTTCCAGCAGTTCACCGCTGGCCAGTCCGTCGTCGCCCATGACGATCTGCGATCCGGCATCGACCACGCCGCCTTGCAACAGCCCGGCGGCCTCAAGTGCGGCCGTATTGGCCCAGACCGTGTGGTGATCGGGCGCGAACATCGCCAGCGGGCGGTCCGGCTGGATGGTGTCCAGATCCTGACGGGTCAGGGTTTTTCCGGTGCCCAGAATGTCATAGTCGGCCATCACGCAAAACACCAACGCGTCGTCGGGATTGGCGCGGGCATAGGGCACGATCTTGGCGCGCATCTCGTCCAGCCCGTGGACGCCATAAAGGCTAAGCTGCGACAGCTCGACCGAGCCACCGAACAGGTGCACGTGGCTGTCGATGAAACCGGGCAACACGGTGCCCCCGTTGGCGTCGATCATGCGGGTTGTGTCGTCAGCCAACCCCTTGACCATGGCGTCGTCGCCGATGGCTGTGATGCGCCCCCCGGCGATGGCCATTGCCTGTGCTTGCGGCTGATCGGGATCAAAGGTGATCAGGGTGCCATTGTAGATGATGATGTCAGCCGTCATATGTGCCTCGTTAAAGAAAAAAACGCGGCCTCCGTTCAAAGAGGCCGCACTAAGAGATCTGTTTATTTCAGCAAGTCAGTCCAGATTGCCGTGTACAGCTTGGATGCTGACGGCGGACAGGTGCGCGCGACATAGGCGGCACCTTTCAACTCTTCGGGTACAACGATTTCCGGTGCTGTCTTCATGTCTTCGGGCAGAAACGCCTCTGACCCGGCGATGCCGTTGGCATAGCGGGCAAAGGACGACAGCATTGCCGCGTTCTCTGGGTCCATGATGAAGTTCAGAAAGATCTTGGCATTGTCAACGTTCTGCGCATCGGCCAGGATTGCGGCGTTGTCCATCCAGACGGGATAGCCTTCTTGCGGATAGCCAAAGGCGATGTCCGGATTGTCGGCCCGCGAACGGAACGATGCACCGTTCCAGTTTACACCGGCGGCCAGATCACCCTTGGCGAACTTTTCGATGTTGCCGTAATCCATCGACACCCAAAACGGCTTGGCCGCTTTCAGCACGTCGCGGACCTTCATCAGCGTTTCCTTGTCGTCGGTACATTGCTCGCCACCGACATAGTGGATTGCCATGCCCATCACATCGTTCATCTCGGGCACCACGTTGATCTTGCCTTTCAGCTCTTCGGGTGGGTCAAAGATCACGGCAGCGGTGTTGATGTCGCCGCCATAAACGGCCGTGTTCACGGTCACACCCACGGTGCCCCATTGCCACGGCACGGTGTAGTTGCGGCCGGGGTCAAATTCGACATCGACCCACTGCGGGTCCATGTTCTTGAAGTTTTCCATCTCATTGGGTTTGGATTCCATCAGCAAACCTTCTTGGATGAAGATCGGCACATACGTGCCTGACGGCACAACAATATCGAACCCGTGACCACCAGCCTTGATCTTGGCAAGCGCAGTGTCGTTGCTGTCGTAGTCGGTGATCGTCACCTTGATGCCGGTTTCGGCCTCGAATTTTTCGATCATCTCGGGGCTGGTGTAGTTGCCCCAGTTATAGATGTTCAGCGCGCCGTCGGCGAACGCCGGGCTGCTGATCGCCATCAGGGCGGCGATGCTTGTCAGTGTCTTTTTCATGTTCGAACTCCCAGTTGGTTTTTATAGTTCAGGTCTTGAGTTTGCTGAGCGCGGTAAAGGCGACGACCATGGTCACCGAGATCCCCAGCAGGACGGTCGAGATCGCGTTGACCTCGGGCGTGACGACACGACGCAACTGACCCAGCATGTATGTGGGCAGCGTATCTTGTCCGGCAGATTTTACAAACTCGGTGATCACCACGTCATCCAGGCTGATCACAAAGGCCAGCATCGCACCGGCCAGAATGCCGGGCCACAGTTGCGGCAGGGTGATGCGGGTAAACACGCGAAACGGCGGCGCATACAGATCGGCCGCCGCCTGTTCCAGCGCCAGATCCATCCCGATCAGCCGTGCGCGGATCGGCAGATAGGCAAAGGGGATGCAAAACGCCGTGTGCGCGATCACCAGGTACATCAGGCCGGTGTACCCCGTCGCCACCTTGATCATCGCAAAGAAGATCAACAGCGCCACAGCCGTCACAATCTCGGGGACCATCAACGGTTGGTTGATCATGGCAAAGACGACCGACTGACCCTTGAACTTGCGCGTTCGGGTGGTTGCAAGGGCCGCCAACACGGCCAGCGTGGTCGAAATGCCCGACGCCCAAAAGGCGATGACAAGGCTGCGAACGGTCGCCTCCTGAACCTGTTGATTGTCCCATGCGCTAACATACCAGCGCCAGGAAAACCCTTCCCAGATCGCGATCGACGTGCCTGCATTGAACGAATAGATCACCAGCAGGAAGATCGGCATATACAGCAGCACAAAGGTCACAACCGCAATGGTTCGAAACCCCGGCATGTGTTGGATTTGAAAGCGTTTAGCCATGTTCCGGGCCCTCGTTTCCTGCCGCGCGCACGTATGCCATCAGCGCCACCATCACGATGGCCAGCAAGGTGATCGACAACGCCGCCCCCAATGGCCAGTTGCGGCCCTGTCCGAATTGCAGCTCGATCAGGTTGCCGATCATCAACTGGTTGCCGCCACCCATCACGCGCGGCGTCACATAAGCGCCCAGCGACGGCACGAACACCAGGATCGACCCCGCAATAACGCCCGGCTTGACCAGCGGCAGGATGATCCGCCGCAGCACCTTCATCCGGGTCGCATACAGATCGTAACCTGCTTCGACCAAAGAGAAATCCAGCCGCTCCATCGACGCATACAGCGGCAGGACCATCAGCGGCAGATAGACATAGATCATGCCCACAAGGATCGAAAACTCGGTAAACAGCATCTGGATCGGTTCGTCGATAATGCCTGTCCACATCAGCAGCGTGTTGATCGTGCCTTCGTTGCGGATCAGTTCGACCACGGCAAAGGTGCGGATCAGGATGTTGGTCCAGAACGGAATGATAATCAGCAGCATCCACAGGTCGCGCTGTTGCTTGGGGCGCGTGGCGATGAAATAGGCGGTGGGAAAGCCAAAGACGATGCAGCCCACGGTGGTCATCAACGACAGTTTGACCGACCGCCAGAAGATTGACAAATGCGCGCTGGACCAGCTGAGCGTGTCATCGAAAATGTCGCGCTGCATGAACACGTTGAACCACGCATCCCCCGAGGGTTTCCAGACGACTCCACTGTAATCTGCGGGCGTCAGCATGGAATAGACCAGGGTGATCAGCAGCGGGCCAGAGGCGGCGAACAGCAGCACGACAAGGGCAGGGGTCAGCAACAGCCAGCGCACCCGGCTGGCACGCTTTTCTGCACGGGTGGCGATCGGGGCGGGGGACGCGGTATCTGTCATGCTCAGTCCCTCAGAACCTGACCGACACCGGGCGCGAAATCGACGCTGATGCGGTCACCGGTGCGAAAACCCTGCGTTTCGTTCGGACGGTTCTGGCGGCGCACCACAAAGCCGGTGCCGTCATCCAGCGCCACGTGATAATGGGTGTCGGTGCCGAAATAGACGATTTCCGAAAGCTTGCCAGGCAACAGCCCGTCGGCCTCGGGGTGGACGCTTGCGTGTTCGGGGCGCACGGCCAATGTCACCTTGCCTTTCAGCGCCGCGCCCTCGGGCATCTTGGCGGCGATGGTCTTGCCCGATGACAGGGTCACCTGCGCCTCGGTGCCTGCGTTGGCGGTGATTTGGGCGGGCACAAAGTTGGTGTCGCCGATAAAATCCGCCACGAACCGTTCCGCCGGGCGGTCGTAGATGTCACGCGGCCCCCCGATCTGGCGGATGGTGCCGGCGCTCATCACCGCGATGCGGTCCGACATGGTTAACGCTTCTTCCTGATCGTGGGTGACGAAGATAAAGGTGATGCCGGTTTCCATCTGCAACCGCTTCAGCTCCAACTGCATGTCCTTGCGCAGCTTGAAATCCAGCGCGCTCAGCGGTTCATCCAACAGCAGAACTTTGGGCCGCGGGGCCAGCGCGCGGGCCAGTGCCACACGCTGCTGCTGACCGCCCGAAATCTGTCCGGTCTGGCGATCGGCCATCTGGCTCATCTTCACCAGCTCCATCATCTCGCCCACGGTCTTCTTGATTTCATCCTTAGGCTTGCCCAGCATTTCCAGACCAAAGCCGATGTTCTGCGCCACCGTCAGGTGCGGAAACAACGCATAGCTTTGAAACACCGTGTTCACGGGGCGTTTGTAGGGGGGCAGATTGGTCAGATCTTCGCCGTGCATCGTCAGGGTGCCCGACGTTGGATGTTCGAACCCGGCAATCATCCGCAAAAGCGTGGTTTTGCCACAGCCCGAGGGGCCAAGAAGGGTAAAGAATTCGTTGTCCTGAATGTCGATGCTGGCATCGGCCAGGGCGACAACATCTGGCGACCCCGGATAGACTTTGCGTAGATTGCGCGCACTGATTGCTGCGGTCACGTGTGGTTTCTCCCTTTGGTCAACAGGTCTGTTTTGCCCGTTTTGATCATAACTCTGAAACCGCGCAGCTTGCCAAAATCTTCGAACATCCGAATTAATCCATTGTTCTTAGGGGGGAATTGGACTGGACTGCGACCTTTCAGACGAATTTGATCAAAATGTTAGGCCGCAAAGTTCAATTCTGCAACGAGAGTTCGTCGCACATGCCGTTTTTTCTGCGTTTCACCTGTGCCTGCATGTTTTTGCAGCGGTGTCGGATACGCGCGCGCACGGGTCAGATGCAGACCGATCATACCGCGATTTCCGGCCTGCGGGCGAAAGTTTTTCAAAACCCAATCAAGGTTAAGCCACTGTTCACCCATCCGCGTCATAAACCAAAGTACCGGACAACGGGACGTGTTGTCAGGTTTCGAATTCAGTTACGGGTGCCGGACCAATGTGCTTTCGCTTGATATTATTTACAGACGGACACCCGGATACCGCAGGCGCCAGATTCTGTGGAAAACCGGCCTGCGGCCTTGCGGGTGCAGAAACATGAGCGAAACACGGATGCACATCACCCAAGGTCAGCACGCCACGTCGGGCGACGACAATGTGGTCATCACCACCTTGCTTGGGTCTTGTGTGGCCTGTTGTCTGTGGGATCCTCAGGCAAAGGTCGGTGGCATGAACCATATGTTGCTGACCGTGCGACAGGACGTGAATCTGACCGATAATCTGGTGGGCGTGAACGCGATGGAGGTGCTGATCAACGCGCTGATCAAATCCGGAGCACGCCGCGATTCCCTGCGCGCCAAGGCATTTGGCGGCGCGCGCATGGTCGATGGGCTGTCAGACATCGGTGACGCCAACGCCCAGTTCACGTTGGATTTCCTGGAAAGCGAGGGGATCACCTGTGACGGCCATTCCTTCGGGGGAACCAATGCGCGCAATATCCGGTTCTGGCCTGCGTCGGGGCGCGTGTTGCAACGCATTTCCACCGACCGCCTGATCGAGCCAAAAGCGATCGTGCAAGCCCGGCCAGAAGGCAACGATCTGGAGCTTTTCTAGCAGCCCTGCTTTGCCAAACGGAAAGTTTGCGGCGGGCTGTGTCGTCTGGTTATATGAAAATCGGCGGGTTCTATTAGAAAGTCGGGTTCTATTAGAAAAAGATCATTGCAGCGGGTGTTTTCCACCCACTGCAATGACCGTTTTCGTACAGAATTTGAAACGCGTTCGGGGATCAGAACAGATCCAACGCCCCCGCATCACGGTGTTGCGCAGCGGCATGTCCCGCATCTTCGATCAACCGCCTGGTGCTTTCCAAACGCACGGTATCGTTTAAGCTTTGACAGTGTTGATCCGGCGCGCCGAACTGTCTGACCAGCTCTGAAATATCCATCAGGGACTGGTACAAATAATCCAGCTTTTGCATTCCCGTCAGAAAATCGGCCTCTGTCATGTCCAGATGTTTGAAATGCGCGCCGATCAACAGCTCGACCTGGCGCACCTGTGCCGCAAGTTCAGCCAGGTGCGCGCCGGTGCGCGAGGGCAGCGGGGTGCCTTTGGGGGCCAGGGTCATAGAGGGCCCACCACAGTTTCAATACAACGCCGCAGATCGATAGGCTCGAACGGCTTTTTCAAATAGTTGTTCATGCCCAGCTTGCGGCCATAGTCGATGATCTGCTGCTCGGCGCGGCCAGTGATCAGAATGAACCCGATCTTTTGCGTGGCGGGTTGGCTGCGCAGGTGATGCAGAAATTTCAGCCCGTCCATGTTGGGCATGTTATAATCCGAGATCACCAGATGCACAGGCGTGCGCTGCAGCTGCACCAGCGCCGCCGCCCCATCGTCAGAGGTGTAAACGGTTTGAATGCCAAACCCGTCCAGCGCCTGTGTGATCAGGCCCCGGCTTGTGGACATATCATCGACGACCATGACCCGTATTTGATCACGAAGTGCCATGTGCTTCCCCCTGTATTGCTTTCAAGTTCAAAGAGTTGACGCGTTGCGCGCGAGTTTTGGTGTATGTGGTGGGGCCGGTGACGGAAAAACCGACAGTTTCCGGTGCGGATACGCGTTCGGAATGGCCCAGAAACAACAGGCCGTCGGGTGCCAGAACGTTATGAAAGCGTGGCCAAAGCGCTTCTTGCGTCGGGGCATCAAAGTAGATCACCACGTTCCGGCAAAACACCACGTCAAATGCCTGACGCATCGGCCAGGTGCTCATCAGGTTCAATTCCTTGAACCGCACCAGGTTCCTGAACGCGTCGGCCATTTTATGGGCCGGTTGCCCTTTCAATTGGGTCGGTTGCATGAATCGTTTGCGCAGCGTTTCGGGCACGTTGTCCGTCATCCGGTCGGGATAGGTCGCAGCGCGGGCAAAGGCGATGACCTTTGGGTCGATATCGGTTGCGAGAATGCGAAAATCCGCGTCTAGCAGGCTGGGGTCCTTGTCCAGCAGATGCATCACGATCGAGAACGCCTCTTGCCCGTTGGAACACCCCGCAGACCAAATGCGAAACCGGCCACCCGCTTTCAGCCGCTCTTTTACCTTTGGCAGAACCTCATCGGCGAGAATGTCAAAATGATGCGGCTCGCGGAAAAAATGCGATACGTTCGTGGTCAGCGCTGAAATCATCATACGCCGCTCGTGGGCGCCGCCGTCCGTGCGCACCAGCGCCAGATAGGATTCGAACGTATCGATGCCCGTTTCCTTTAGGCGATAGCGCAGGCGCGATTGCACCATGCGCACCTTTTCAGGCAACAGGATCAGCCCTGCTTCGCGATAAGAAACCTGGTGCAGTGCATCGAGCGTTGCTAGGCTGAGCTGAGGCTCGGAGTCTTGTTCGGGCACAATCATGCAGCATCACTTTGTGGTGCCGGTACAATCTCCGACAGCTCAAGTACGCGGATCATCCGTTCATCCAGCAAGGTCAGCGCCTTGATCACCCCAGGACCACCGGCCGACGCGGCATCGGGTGGGGCTTGCAGGTCTGTCGATGTCAGCGCGATGATGTCCGAGACCGCATCGACCAGAAGGCCGGTCATCGTTTCTTCGTGTTTCACGACGATGATCACATTGCGGTCCGTATGTTCTCGCTGCGGCAGGCCCAGTCTTTCCGCCAGGTCCATCACTGGCAAGACCGTGCCACGCAAGTTGATCACACCCTTCATGTAGCTGGGTGCATGGGGCAGGGGCGTGGTGCGTGTCCAGCCGCGGATTTCACGGACACACATGATGTCGAGCGAATATTCCTGATCGCTTAACCGGAAGGTCAAAAGTTCGACGGGGGCGCTGGGTTTGGGTTCGGTCATGATGTCATTTCCATCAGATTTGGGGCAATGGCCGAGGTGCTGCCTTGAGCCTGTGCGATGATGTCGGAAGGATCGAGGATCAGGGCAATCTGCCCGTCGCCAAGAATGGTGGCCGCGGCAATGCCGGGCGCGCGGTAAAAGCTTTCGTCCAGACCTTTGATGACGACCTGTCGTTGATCCTGTATCTCGTCCACGATCAGCGCGGCGCGGCTGCCTGCCTCGTCAGCGATCAGCAAAACGACCGCGTCCAGATAGCTGTCCTGCGCCGCGCGGTAGCCAAGTTCGACGCCAAGGTCGAACAGCGACACGAATTCACCGCGCACACGAACAACGTTCAGGCCGGGGCGGGTTTGTTCCAGATTGCTGTGGTCTATGGTCAAGGTCTCGATCACCAGATTGAGCGGCAAGACCATGGTTTCACCTGCCACTTGCACGACCATTCCATCCAGAACCGCAAGTGTCAGCGGCAGCGAGATTGAAAATGTCGTGCCCTCGCCCGGGACCGAAGTGATGGTGATGCGCCCGCCCAGGGACTGGATCGCGTTGCGCACCACATCCATGCCGACGCCGCGACCGGACAGGTCAGAGACTTCGGATGCGGTTGAAAATCCCGGCAGGAACAGAAGGTTGTCGATCTCCGTGTCCGACAGCGTGGCATCTGCCGCGATCAGGCCCTTGTCCGTGGCGATTTGCTGAACCTTTTCGCGGTTGATGCCGCCGCCGTCGTCGGACACTTCGATGATCACGCGGCCCGACCGGTGGGCGGCTGTCAGCTTCACGACACCTTGTTCGGATTTGCCCGCGGCGACGCGGTTTGCTGTGGATTCCAGGCCATGATCCACCGCGTTGCGGATCATATGGGTCAGCGGATCGGACAGCCGTTCGATCACGGTTTTATCCACTTCGGTGGTGTCGCCCTCGGTGACCAGACGCACGTCCTTGCGCACGGCAGCGGAACATTCGCGCACGATGCGTGACATGCGCTGGAACAGGGATTTGACAGGCTGCGCACGGATCATCATCACGCTGTCCTGAATGTCACGGGTCAGACGCTGGAATTCTTCCAGCCCGTTCATCGCATCCGAATGGGGCGACAGGCCCGAGGATTCGAGGCTTTGTGACAGCATCGCCTGATTGATGACCAGTTCCCCCACAAGGTTTACCAATCTTTCGATCCGGTCCAGATCGACGCGCACCACGGATTTCGCGGCGGCTTGCGGAGCGGACTTGGCTTTTGCCGCGGGCGAAGGTGCTTGAACAGGCGCAGGTTCAGGGGCGGCTATGATCTCGGGCGCAGGAACAGGTTCAGGCAGGTCTTGCAAATCCGGTACGGGATCGGTCGCAAGGTCTTCCAGAGCAGGCATCTGAGGCTGATCTGCTGTAATCGACAGCGCACAAAGCCCGTCCACGAACTCAAAGATCGAGGCAATCTCGGCTTCCTGTACATCCGCCGTCAGGACGACGCGCCATTCCAGATAGCTTGCCTCTGGGGCGAACTCTGGCAGTTTCGGAACCTTGTCGTGCAGGCAGGTAACCTCGCACGGACCCAGATCAGCAAGCGCGCGCAAAATCATGAAAGGTTCGTTGCCGGTGTCGTACATTTCGGCCTCGGGCGCGAAATGGATGGTGAATTGCGCAGGCGCTGCGGGTGCCGGATCGCCAAGATCAAGGTCAAGCGCCAGCCCCATAGGCTGGAACTCAATCTCGGCCTCTTCTTCCTCTTCAACGCCGTGTTCGCCCAGCAGCGCATCCAGTTCGATCAGAATCGCATTGCCCTCGGCCTCGGGCAGCACACCGTCGTCGCGCGATTCCCGCACCAGATCAGACAGGTGGTCGGCTGCACGAAAGAACAGTTTGATCGCGTCCCCGTCCGCGACCAGCGTGTTGCTGCGCACGGCGTCCAGCACGGTTTCATAGCGGTGGGCAAAGCGAACCAGCCCCTCAAGGCCAAAGGCACCGGCACCGCCCTTGATCGAATGGACCGCGCGGAAGACGACGTTGATCGTCTCAAGATCGCCGGTGTCCTCGGCCATGGTTTCAAGGCCGTCTTGCAGGGCCTCAAGCAGTTCTTCGCATTCGATAAAGAATGATGCCCTGATTTCGGCCATCGGGTCGGGTGTGGACATATCGGGTTCTCCTAACCGGCTACCATTTGCAGGGCTTTGATCAACTTGGCGGGATCGAAGGGTTTGACGATCCATCCCGTGGCCCCGGCGCTGCGTGCGCGTGCTTTCAGTTCGGGCGCGGCCTCGGTTGTCAGCACCAGAATGGGCGTGGCACGGTGTTTGTGCTGGCCGCGGACCGCGTCGATAAAGCCAAAGCCGTCCATGCGCGGCATGTTGATGTCGGTGATGATCGCATCGGGCGCGATACCACTGAGAACCTCGACCCCGTGTACGCCGTCATCTGCGGTGGTTACGGTAAATCCAGCAGGTTCCAGCGCCATGCGGATCATATCGCGCATGGTACGGCTGTCATCGACGGCAAGAATTTTCAGGCTCATGGTGCTACCTCGGCCAGCTTTTCCGGGGTCATGCCCATCCACTGCATCTGTTCCAGAACTTTGTCCGAGACGTTGATCAGTTGCACCTGATCACCCGCCGTCTTGTAGGCGGACAGGATCATTTGCATACCCAAGGCCCCGAAATGAACGACGTCGCCTGCGTCCAGCACCAGCGGCTGGTCCTCGGGGCGTGCCGTCAAAGCGGCCATGACAGCGGGCACGCTGGACAGGTCCAAACGTGGTGGCAGCATGATAGGGTCAGCCATTCGGCAATCCTTTCAATTTGGGGAAGGGTCGCAACATTACAGTCTCCGCACGGCTTGTCAGCAGTCGGGAACTGTCTAGCGGACGTATCGTTAAGAACGGGTTACGGTGAATGTACCAGTGCTGGCAAACCCACGTGGGCAATGCGGCAACCGGTCCGTGAAAACGGGAAAATATGTACAGAAACAAGGGCTTTCAGTACAAAATAACTTGGCGCAAAGCAGCAAAAAAAACCCGAAGCGCGGAACGCTTCGGGGCAAAACCTCTAAGACTTTAGGAATTATCAGCCGCGCCGACGGCGGCCACCTGTGCGGCCATCGCGGCCGCGGCCCTCTTGGCCGGCTTTGGGGGCGACCTTGTTGAACCGAATCCAGTCGCTGCCGTGCGGATCATTGTCGGTCAGGAAGTTGGCGGCGCGAATGGCCTCCATTTCCTTGCCTGCGCGCGGCAGGGTCGAGCCGAGACCGAACAACTGCACGAATGTCTCGTCGTCCATGTCGGCGGGCAGGA
Organism: Sulfitobacter sp.; assembly: GCA_034669925.1. Lineage (GTDB taxonomy): Bacteria > Pseudomonadota > Alphaproteobacteria > Rhodobacterales > Rhodobacteraceae > Pseudosulfitobacter. The sequence continues at coordinate 527,650 of JAXMOM010000001.1, read as the reverse complement.
TAATGCCCGCGGCTTCGGCTTCGGCGCGTTTTTCGGCAATCTTCAGCGGACCGATGGGCAATGCAATCGGGTTCATGATCGCGCTGGTCATGCCCGCAGCCATCGCCATCGGCAGGAAGGCGTTGTTGATGCCGTGACGGTTGGGCAGGCCAAAGCTGATGTTGGAGGCACCGCAGGTGGTGTTGACGCCCAGTTCCTCGCGCAGGCGGCGCACCAGGGTAAAGACCTGCAAACCGGCCGTTGCCATCGCGCCGATGGGCATGACCAGCGGATCGACCACGATGTCATGGGCCGGAATGCCAAAGTCTGCGGCCCGCTGGACGATCTTCTTGGCCACTTCAAAGCGCACGTCGGGGTCTTCGGAAATGCCGGTGTCGTCGTTCGAAATCGCCACGACCGGCACATTGTATTTCTTGACCAGCGGCAGAACCAGTTCCAGACGCTCTTCCTCGCCGGTGACCGAGTTCAGCAGCGGGCGACCTTCGGCAGCGGCCAGACCGTTTTCCAGCGCGCCGGGGACCGAGCTGTCGATGCACAGGGGCACGTCGACAATTGCCTGAACCCGCTCGACCAGGGCCTTCATCAGCATCGGCTCGACAAAGTTGTTGTCGGCATAGCGGGGATCTTCGGCCATCTTGTTCGAGAACACGGCGCCCGAGTTGACGTCCAGAATATTGGCGCCGGCGGCGACCTGTGCCAGCGCGTCGGCCTCGACGCGGCTGAAATCGTCGCGCTCAAGCTCTTCGGCCAGGATCTTGCGGCCGGTGGGGTTGATGCGTTCGCCGATCACGCAGAACGGTTGGTCAAAGCCGATGATCGCGGTCTTGGTTTTGGATTCAACTATGGTGCGTGTCATGTCTATCGGTCCTTCAGGCGTTGGCCGGTTGGGCAGCAGCGCCGCCGTTTTCGATGGCCCAGTGGGCGTTGGTCTTGATGCCGCCCAGCGGGAAGAAGTGTACGTTTGTCACGTTAAAGTCGGGATTGGCAGCCTTATGTGCCGCAAGCTCGGAAATCACGTCCGTCGGTTCAAACGGCAGCAACAGTTTGGTCACGTCCTTGGCACGCCGTTGCAGCACGCGCAATGACGCACCAACACCGCAAGCCACCGCGAATTTGATCATGGTTTGCAGTTTGGCGGGGCCGGCAATGCCGATGTGAATGGGCAGGTCGATGCCTGCGGCCTTGATGGTGTCGGCCCATTCAATGATCGGCTGCGCCTCGAAGGCGAACTGGGTGGCCAGCGCCATCTGGGCGTCGGTGCGGTTGGAGAAATCTTGTTTCCAACGCAGGGCGTCGGCCACGTTGATCCCACGGCCATCGGGGTCGATGTCCTTGTTGCCTTCGGGGTGGCCTGCGACGTGCAGACGGGTGAACCCCGCCTTGTCGAACGCGCCGGTTTCCAGCAATTGCATCGAGCTGTCGAATTCACCGTGGGGCGTGGTCACACCACCGGCCAGCAGCAAGGCCTGCTTCACGTCTGCCTCGCCCTGATAGCGGGCAATCCAGTCGTCCAGCATGGCGCGGTTGTGGATGATGCGGGCGGGAAAATGCGGCATGACGGGAAAACCGTCAGCGTTCAGACGTTTGGCGGTGGCCACCATATCCTCGATGGGGGTGCCTTCGATGTGGGCGATATAGACGCGGGTGCCTTCGGGCAGAAGGTCGCGGAAATTCTCGACCTTCTCGGCGGTGCGCGGCATCACCTCGATCGAATAGCCTTGCAGGAAGGATTCGACCTGGGGCGAGATGCTGCCCGCAACCGGACCTTCGGGGGATTTCTTGAAACTGAGAAGTGCCATGACAGGGAACCTTCTAAACAGGGAAAAGGGCGGTCAGGCCCAGCCTTCGTTGTCGATCAGCGCCTTGATGCGCGCGGTGTCGTATTCGGTTTCAAGGCGGGCGGCCTCGGCATCGGCGATCTGGTCGGGGTCGCCGTCGATTTCAAAGGGGGCGGCCTTGCGCCATTCTGCCAGATAGGCATCGGCGTCTTTGGCATTCACTTTCATCGCGGCGCGGTCGATGGCCTGTTCGAACCGTTCGGGCAATTGTCGCTTTGAACCGCGACGGCCCTTGCCCACGATCACCTGCGCCGGAATGTCCCGCCAGTATACGATTGTCACGTCAGGCATTTGTGATTCCCCTTGGTCAATTTTGCCCTGTCTAAGGCACGCGTTCAGACCACCGGTGGCGTTTTTCGACCCAAAGCAATCTGTCCGCGACCCTTTGCTATGCGATGCCCGTTTGCAGGACCAGAGGCCGGGCGACCCAAAAGGCTCATCATCATTATGCACGGTTCCGAAAGCACCCCGGGCAGCGGCGATCACACAAAGGTGGCCTTGCACGGGGTGCGTCAAAAGCCTATCGTTTGCGCAACTCGTTATGAAAGGCGCATACCATGGCGCCAAAGCGTCCCAAAGGTGCGGGCGCGCTCGAACAACCGGCTCTGAGCCCCGTGCCTCAGTCTGGATCACGTGAGCTTTATGCCGCGCTTGATCTGGGCACGAACAGTTGTCGCATGTTGATAGCCCAACCCAAGGGAACAGGCTTTCACGTGATCGACAGTTTCTCCAAATCCGTCCAGTTGGGCGCGGGTCTGGAGCGCACCGGGCGTTTGTCCCGAAGCTCGATGGCGCGCACCATTCAGGCGCTGCGGATCTGTCAGCAAAAACTGCGCCAGCACAAGGTGCGGCGGATGAAACTGGTGGCGACCGAAGCGTGCCGCCGCGCGGTCAACGCGCAGGAGTTCATCCAGCGGGTGCACCGCGAAACCGGCCTGCGGCTGGACATCATCCAACCCGAGGAAGAGGCGCGGTTGGCGGTGATTTCCTGCGCGCCGCTGGTCAGCCGCAAGACGCAGAACCTGTTGGTGGTCGACATTGGTGGCGGATCGACCGAACTGGTGTGGATCGACATTTCCAAAGTGCCCAAGAACGACCGCCCGCAGGCGATCATGCGGCTGCACAGCGGATTTAACACGGCTGCCGTCAAGGACGTGGCCCAAGCCCGCGTTGTGGACTGGATCAGTGTGCCCTTGGGGGTGGCCACGCTGCGCGACCAGTTCAACGATGTCGAGGACGATGCGGCCCGCTTTGCGCTGATGAGTTGGTTTTTCGAGGAAAACCTGGCGGATTTCGCACCTTATCATGACACCAAGGTGCACGAGAAATTCCAGATTGTTGGCACGTCGGGCACTGTGACCACCGTGGCGGCGTCACATCTGGGGCTGAAACGTTATGACCGGACGCGTGTGGACGGGCTAAGCATGTCTTCAGCGCAGATTGACAAGGTGATCCGCAGCTATCTGGACATGGGGCCGGGCGGTCGGCGCGCCGATCCGCGCATCGGGCAGGACCGTCAGGCGCTGATCATGTCGGGGGCCGCGATCTTGCAGGCGCTGATGCGCTGCTGGCCCACCGACCGGCTGAGCGTGGCCGACCGCGGGCTGCGCGAAGGGTTGCTATATGCGCAGATGAGCGCCGACGGAGTTCTGAGCGACGGCGTATTGTAGATAGGGGTGCTGAGCGGCTGTCAGCCCCCGGCCTGCGGCCTTCCCCCCGAGGATTTTTTGAACCACAGAAGCCGCGATGTTGTACCATCGCTTGAAGCGGTGCGTTCAAGCGCGTATCTGGTCGGCAACGAAAGGCGGATTTCCGTGGCAAAGACACCTGATGGCAAGAACACTTCCGGGCGCGGGCAGCGTGAACTGACCGTCAAGGTCAAGACCGCGCGCGGGCGCACCACAAGCTCGACCCGGTGGTTGCAGCGCCAGTTGAACGACCCTTATGTCAAGCGCGCGCAGGCCGAAGGCTATCGCGGGCGGGCGGCGTTCAAGATCATGGAGCTGGACGACAAGTACCGGTTTCTGGTGCCGGGGGCGCGGGTGGTCGATCTGGGCGCGGCACCGGGGGGCTGGTGTCAGGTTGCGGTCAAGCGGGTAAATGCGCTGAACGAACGGTCCGGCAAAAAGGTCGGCACCATTCTGGGCGTCGATTTGCAGGAAATGGACCCGATTGCGGGCTGCGAGCTGCATGTGCTGGATTTCATGGAAGACGATGCCGATCTTGTGGTCAAGGACTGGTTGGGCGGCAAGGCCGATGTGGTGATGTCGGATATGGCGGCCTCGAGTTCCGGGCACAAGCAGACCGACCACCTGCGGATCATCGCATTGTGCGAAGCGGCGGCCTATTTCGCTTTTGATGTGTTGGAGGTTGGCGGCACTTTCGTCGCCAAGGTTCTGGCGGGCGGGGCCGAGGGCGATTTGCAAAAGCTGCTGAAACAACGCTTTGACAAGGTGGCGAATATCAAGCCGCCCTCGTCGCGTGCCGACAGTTCGGAAAAGTTCGTCGTCGCCACGGGTTTTCGCGGCTGAGGCCGTCGCGACCGAACGAAATGTTAACGACTGCGTGCTTTGATGGCCGTGCACCGCTGGGGGCAGGCCACAAAGGACCGGATCATGTTCAAACCGCTTTTTGACACGACAGTGGCCGGATGGTCGGGACAGCCCGCGTTGGATGCCCGCAACAATGACGCGATGCGACTGTTCGCGCAGCGTCAACTGGCCAAGCGGCTGCTGTGTCATCATGTGGTGGCCGCGGTTCAGGCCTGTAATCAGGCGGCGGCCTGGGGCGGTTTGGGTCCGCGCGTCTTGGACCCTGTGAAACAGGGTGAACGCCTGAAAATCCAGATGACAGCGCGGCTGTGGTCGGTCATGGGCGCCGCACGCGGGCGCATCGCAGGGCTAAGTGTGCTGGATCAAAGCGGGCAGTTGGTCGGGATGGCCCGGTCAGGACGCAGCGGGGCCACACATCACGCGCATATTTCGCTTAGCCTGGCCGACCCGCATTCTGGTACGGTGATCGGTGCCGTGGTTTTCGAATTGGACGCCGCGCAGTTCTGAAAGTGTCAGGTGTTGCGTGAAAAGGATCGGCTGGCGATGGCTTTGATCTGCGCGGCCTCGTCTGCGCTGATCTGCCGGATGGCAAACCCCTTGATACGCGCAACCGTTGTCGCGGCCCGGTTCTCCTGACGTAACAGTTCGAACAGACGCTGGTGGCGCGGGGCGGTGCACAATGACACATGCGACATGTTGCGGTTCCTTCGGCTGCGTCGTGACGCGGACGCGGGTGGTGGATATTGTGCCATCCTGCCCGTGGTTTGCGGCATCTGTACGGCGGCGCAAAGGCGTGTTTGGGGAAAACCCATGCAATTCTAACGAGATTTCCAGCCCGACCTTTGCCGGGGTAACGGGTGATTTACCTTGCCGCGTTACCACCATCGGGATCGTTTCACGCACAGGAGATTTCACATGATCAAACGCCCTATGACGGCCATGGCGACTTTGGCCCTTTTGACCACCCCGCTGGCCGCAGCGGAAGCGGATGGTGCAATGGAACAATATACCATCGAAAGGGCGGCGGAATGGTTGAAAACGGACGCGGTCGTCGCCGCGATCATGGCCCAGAACGCGCGCACGGCAGGGCTGAGTGCCGAAGAGATCGACGCGCTGGACAAGGAATGGCGTGCGCAGGTGGGCCGCGCCGACGCACCGCTGATTTCGTCCGTAATGGACAGCCCGGTGTCGATCGAACTGTCCGATCATGTGGCTGACACAGGTGGCAAGATAACTGAAATGTTCATCATGGACGCCCAAGGGCTGAACGTCGCGGCCAGCGCGGTGACATCAGATTATTGGCAGGGCGACGAGGCAAAGTTCCAGCAGACATATGGCTTGGGACCAGACGCGGTGCATATCAGCGAGGTCGAACTGGACGAAAGCACGCAGACCTATCAGGCGCAGGTGTCACTAAGCCTGACCGATCCCGCAACGGGCGCGTTGATTGGCGCGGTAACCTTCGGTCTGAACGCGCAGGCGTTTTACTGACGGTCGTGCCGGGGGGCGGGGCCAAGGGATTTGGCCCTGCTGTCTTGCCGAATATCGTGTTGCCGCAGTATGATATCGTGTTGCCGCAGTATGGTTGTCAGCCTTGCAGAACCCAAGAGCAGGAGGCACGCCAACGCCGATAGTCGGTTGTGTCAGACGCCAGTTTTCCTAACCCGCTGATGGGTTGGGATTCTGAAAGTCCCAATTGGAATGGGGATGTTGAAAAACAATCTTTCCCGATATTTTTGAGATTAAATGATTTGTCGGGAAGATTGTGGCGGAGAGACAGGGATTCGAACCCTGGGAACCCGTGAAGGCTCAACGGTTTTCGAGACCGCCCCGTTCGACCACTCCGGCACCTCTCCGCGGGGGTCTGGTTCGGTCCCAATAATTAGGTTTAGCGGGGGTGGCAAGGGGGTTTTGCCAATGATTGCCGATGACGGGATATTTAATTGCCCGTGATCGCAAAACCAATATGGTTGGCACAAACCCGAAAGGACCATCATGATCGCTCTTGCCCGCTCTGTTTGCCTTGCTCTCACCCTTGCACTGACCGCCGTCGCCGCACAGGCCGCCGACCGTGCGCGGTTGGAAACCTTCCTGGAAGTCACCGGATTCGATGTCGCCCTGGACAGTATCCGGTTGTCCGCCAGTTCCGCCCCCGCGATGCTGGGGCTTGAGGCAAACGACTTTGGCGCGCAGTGGACCGTGATGGCGGACGATGTGTTCGACACCGCCAAGATGCACGACATGGCGCTGGATATTCTGGGTGAGACGCTGGAAGACGACCTGCTGGATCATGCCATCGCCTTTTACGACACCGATCTGGGGCGTCGTCTGGTCGTGGCCGAAAACGGCAGCCATATGGACGACGACAGCGAGACCAAGTCCGAAGCGGGGCAGGCGATTGTCGCGGGGCTGGAGCGGATAGGCTCGCCGCGGTTGGAGGCGTTGAAACGGATGAATGCGGCGAGCGACAGCGCCGGCACCGCCGTGCGCGCCATTCAAGAGGTGCAGGTGCGGTTCCTGGTGGCCGCAGCCGCCGCCGGTGTGATCGACCTGAAAATGGAAGAACCGGATCTGCGCGAGGCACTGCGCACGGACGAGGACGCGCTGCGCCAGTCGATTTCTGAAAATGCGCTGAGCGGGGCCGCCTACACCTATCAGGCGTTTTCCGACGCCGAGGTTCTGGAATACGCCAAGGCGCTGGAAGACCCCGACATGCGCAAGATCTATGACCTGATGAATGCGGTGCAATACGAGATTATGGCCAACCGCTACGAGGCTTTGGCCGCGCGTATGCGCAACCTGCAACCCTCGCAAGAGCTGTAAGTGATGTTGCGTCTGACCGTCGCGTTCTGGCTGGCCATGGCCGGTGCCGTCCTTGCCGGACCCGAAGCCGACACCACGCTGCGTCTGATCCACATAGACGCACAGATGCAGATTGCCCGCCAGGAAGGGCTGGATCATGCCGAGACGCTGAATGCGGATATGCTGGGCGGGCAGGGTGGCGCGCTGTGGCACAGCCAGATTGACGGCATCTATGATGTCCCCCGCATGGTCGAGGGTGCGCGCGCCCCGATCGAAGCGATCGACACCGCCACGCTTGAGCGGTTGAACCTGTTTCTGGGCAGCGATCTGGGCCAGCGGATCTCGGACCTGGAATTGGCCGCGCGCACCGCGATGATGGACCCGGACAGTGAAAAGGCCGCCCGCAGCGCCTATGCCGCGTTGCAGGGCAGCGATGACCCGCGGGTCGTCGCTGCCCGTTCCATCATTGACGCGGGCGATCTGGTGGAACGCAATGTCGGAACCGCGATGACCGCCAGTTTGCAGTTCTACCGCGCGCTGGTGGACGGCGGTGCCTATGACATGACCGACGCAGACATCATGACCGAGGTCTGGTCGCAGGAGGAAGAGCTGCGCACCGACACCGAAGAATGGTTGATGGGTTATCTGTTGCTGTTGATGCAGCCGCTGGACGCAGATGATCGCGCGACCTATGTGGCCTTTATGCAAACGCCAGAGGCCGGACGGCTGAACGCGGCGCTGTTTGAGGGGTTCGGCACGGTCTATAGCGATCTGACCTATGCGCTTGGGCGGGTTCTTGCGCTGAACCTTAAAGCTCTCGGCGATGGCGGTCAGGAGCTTTGAAAAATAGGGCTTGCACCGCTTGACTTTGGCCCCTGCGTGGTGCATTGCGCGGCTTCGAATGGGGCTTTTGGGCCTCTTATATGTATAAACATCCCCGACGGGATGCGCAGTCCGTGGCGCGAAAATCGCATGAAATCCGGGGCTTCCGGTGCCAAACGACGCGGTAGAGTAAGGAAGAACGATATGTTCGCGGTTCTCAAAACCGGCGGCAAACAGTACAAAGTTCAAGCGGGCGACACGCTGCGCATTGAAAAACTGGCCGCAAAAGCAGGTGACAAAGTTCAATTCAACGAAGTGATGATGATCGGTGGCGACACGCCCACCGTCGGCGCTCCTTTGGTTGCAGACGCAGGCGTTCAAGCCGAAGTCATCGACCACATCAAAGGCGTCAAGACCATCAACTTCGTCAAGCGCCGCCGTAAGCACTCGAGCAAGCGGACCAAGGGCCACCGTCAGCAACTGACACTGGTGCGCATCACCGACATTCTCGCCTCGGGCGCGGACAAGTCGGGCGTGATGGCCGCCGTGGGTGGTGCAGGTTTCACTGCCGTGTTCGCCGATGGTCAGAACGCCAAGCTGAAAACCGCGCAGGCTGAAAAAGCCCGCAAGGCCGATGCTGGTGAAGCTGCCCCCGCCAAGGCACCCAAAAAAGCGAAGGCTGCCAAAGCCGAAGCTGCTGCGGGCGCCGACGATCTCAAGAAACTGTCGGGCGTTGGCCCCGCACTTGAGAAAAAACTGCATGAAGCCGGTGTGACCACCTTTGCCCAAATCGCGGCATGGACGGAAGCAGACGTGGCTGATATTGACGAGAAACTGTCGTTCAAAGGCCGGATCGAGCGTGAAGGCTGGATCGAACAGGCCAAAGACATGACCAAAGGCTAAGGAGAGACCAAATGGCACATAAAAAAGCAGGTGGTTCATCCCGCAACGGCCGCGACTCAGCGGGTCGTCGTCTTGGTGTGAAACTGTACGGCGGCCAGTCCGCTATTCCCGGCAACATCATCGTGCGTCAGCGCGGGACCAAATTCTGGCCCGGCGAAGGCGTTGGCATGGGCAAGGACCACACGATCTTTGCTGTGGTCGATGGCGCCGTGACCTTTCACAAGGGTCTGAAAAACCGCACCTTCATTTCGGTTCTGCCACAGGCGGAAGCCGCAGAATAAGCCGAACCTGACAGGTCAAAATCTTGAAGGGATCGGCGATACCGCCGGTCCCTTTTGCATTTCTGAACAAAATCTTTTGGGGGCCGGATCGTTTTAACGTTGTCGTGAGTTTTCTATGCGACAGACCCCTGTCCCGACGATCTCGCATTTCGCGGGGTCCGCTATTATCTGATCTACATCTCGTGCGCGACCATGTGCGGGGCGGAATTCGGACTGTTCGAGGAGGAACAAACCGATGGAAATGACCAAGGTGGCCACACAGCCGGTGATCGAAACCGAGCGATTCGACCTGCGCCCGTTGCGCAAGTCCGACCGTGGGCTGATTGAAATGTATGCCGCCGACAAACGGGTCGCCACAATGACCACGTCGATCCCGCATCCGCTGCCGCCCGGCACATCCGAAGCATTCGTGGCACGCGCCATGTCCGACACCCGCGAAGAGGACGTATGGGCCATCGACGCGACCAAAGAAGGCGGGTCCGAGCTGATGGGGGTGATCTCGATGCAGCAGATCGACCGCAATCAGGCCGAACTGGGCTATTGGGTGGCGCCGGCTTTCTGGAACACCGGTCTGGCGTCCGAAGCTGTGCAGGCCTTGGTCGAGGCCAATCCAATGGGCAATGCGGCCCTGTTCGCGGTGGTGTTTCAGGACAACGCCGCCTCTGCCAAGGTGTTGACGCACTGCGGTTTTCAGTATCTGGGTGAAGCAGAAAGCTTTTCTGTTGCCCGCAATGCGACCGTCCCCACGTGGACGTATTCGCGCAAACTCTAACGGTTGCCCCGAGGGGCCCGCACAGGCTAGGACCGCGCTATGAAATTTCTTGATCTCTGCAAGGTCTATATCCGGTCCGGTGCGGGCGGGGGCGGCTGCGTTTCGTTCCGGCGTGAAAAATATATCGAATACGGCGGTCCCGATGGCGGCGACGGCGGCACCGGCGGCACCGTCTGGGCCGAGGCTGTGGACGGTCTGAACACGCTGATTGATTTTCGCTATCAACAGCACTTTTTCGCCAAGAACGGCCAGCCCGGCATGGGCCGCCAGCGCACCGGCAAAGATGGCGACGACATCGTGCTGCGCGTACCTGTGGGCACCGAAATTCTGGACGAGGACGAAGAAACCGTCGTTGCCGACCTGACCGAGGTGGGCCAGCGCGTGAAACTGGCGCGCGGCGGGAACGGCGGCTTTGGCAACCTGCACTTCAAATCGGCCACCAACCAGGCCCCGCGCCGCGCCAATCCGGGGCAGGACGGTGTGGAGCGCACATTGTGGCTGCGTCTGAAACTGATCGCGGATGTGGGCCTGCTTGGCTTGCCCAATGCCGGCAAATCGACGTTTCTGGCGGCCACGTCGAATGCCCGCCCCAAAATTGCGGATTATCCGTTCACCACGCTGCACCCCAACCTGGGCGTCGTCGGCGTGGACAATGTGGAATTCGTGGTCGCGGACATCCCCGGCCTGATCGAAGGTGCCTCCGAGGGGCGGGGCTTGGGCGATTTGTTCCTGGGCCACGTCGAACGCTGTGCTGTGCTGTTGCATCTGGTCGACGGTACCTCTGATACGGTGGCGCAGGATTACCAGACCATCATCACCGAGCTTGAGGCTTATGGCGGCGATCTGGCCGACAAGCCGCGTGTGACTGTGCTGAACAAGATCGACGCGCTGGACGATGACGAACGCAACGCGGCCAAAGCCGAATTGCAAAAGGCCTGTGGCGGCACCGTCATGCTGATGTCAGGCGTGGCGCGTGACGGCGTGACCGAAGTGCTGCGCGCCCTGCGCAAACAGATCGACGATGACCGCCTTCGCAAGAAAGAACCCCAAGAGGAAGAGCAGTGGCGACCCTGACCGATGCCAGACGGCTGGTCGTCAAGATCGGCTCGGCCCTGCTGGTGGACCGTGCAACCGGTGCACTGCGCGAAGATTGGTTGCGCGCCCTCGCGCTGGATGTGCAATGGCTGAAGGGGCAGGGCACGCAGGTCGTTCTGGTCTCCTCCGGCTCGATCGCGCTGGGGCGCGGTGTGCTGGGCTTGCCCTATACGGAACTGCCGCTGGAACAATCTCAGGCGGCGGCGGCCGTCGGCCAGATCCGGCTGGCCCGCGCCTACGAGGACGTGATGGCGGTGCATGGCATCACCACGGCACAGGTCCTGATGACGCTGGAGGACAGCCGCGACCGGCGCCGCTATCTGAACTCGCGCGCGACGCTGGAAACGCTGCTGGGGTTGGGCGCATTGCCCATCGTCAATGAAAACGACACCGTGGCCACCGACGAGATCCGCTTTGGCGACAACGACCGACTGGCGGCGCAAATCGCCGCGACCATTGGTGCGGACCAGTTGGTTCTGCTGTCGGATGTCGATGGTTTCTATTCCGCCAATCCTGCCGATGATCCCGCCGCCATCCGCTATGATGTGATCGAAGAGATCACCGCCGAGATCGAAGCACAGGCAGGCGACGCCGGGTCCGGCCTCAGCAAGGGCGGCATGAAAACCAAACTGATGGCCGCCAAAACCGCCACCGCCGCAGGCTGCGCGATGGCCATCTGTCACGGGTTTGAGCCGCGCCCGCTGCAACGGTTGCACAATGGCGCGCCGGTCACTTGGTTCTCGGCCACGCTGGACCCGCAAACCGCGCGCAAACGCTGGATCGCGGCGATGAAACCGCGCGGCACGCTGACCCTGGACGCCGGTGCCACGCGCGCCTTGGAAGGCGGCAACAGCCTGCTGCCCGCGGGTGTCACGGACGTCGCAGGCGACTTCAAGCGTGGCGATCCGGTGGCCATTGCCGACCCGTCGGGCCATGTTCTTGGCCTTGGCCTGACGCGCTACACCGCCGAGGAAACCCGCACCATTCAGGGCCACCACAGCGCCCAGATCGAAACCCTGCTGGGCTATCCGGGCCGCGCCGCCCTGATCCACCGCGACGACATGGCGCTCTGACCGCTTCTTTTGGCCTCAAATATCCCCGCCGGAGGCATGAATCTTTGCCCAAGGCATCGAAAAGGACCAGACCGATGAAAGATTTCACCGACATTCCCGCCCTGATGGCCGACATCGGTGCGCGTGCCAAAGCGGCCGCGTCCGAACTGGCCACCGCATCGGCCGAACGCAAGCACGCCGCGCTGGTCAGCGCCGCTGCCGCCGTATGGGCGCAGCGCGACGCGATCCTGGCGGCCAATGCCAAGGATCTGGACTTTGGCCGCGACAAGGGTCTGTCGCCCGCGATGATGGACCGCTTGAGACTGGACGAAGACCGCATTCAGGGCATCGTTGACGGGCTGCGCAGCGTCGCGGAACAGGCCGATCCCGTCGGTGCGGTCCTTGCCGAATGGGACCAGCCCAGCGGGCTGCACATCAAACGCGTGCGCACGCCTTTGGGTGTCATCGGCGTGATCTACGAATCGCGCCCCAACGTGACCGCCGACGCCGGTGCGCTGTGCCTGAAGGCGGGCAATGCGGTGATTCTGCGTGGAGGCTCGGAGAGCTTTCATTCGTCACAGGCCATCCATGCCTGTCTGATGCAGGGCCTGCGCGATGCCGATCTGCCCGAGGATGCCATCCAGTTGGTACCCACACGTGACCGTGCCGCCGTGTCCGAGATGCTGACCATGACCGGCACCATCGACGTGATCGTGCCACGCGGCGGCAAGGGGCTGGTGGGGCTGGTCCAGCGAGAGGCGCGTGTGCCGGTTTTTGCCCACCTTGAAGGCATTGTTCACATCTATGTGGACAAAGACGCCGATCCCGAAAAAGCCCTGCGCGTGGTGCTGAACGCCAAAACGCGGCGTACGGGCGTTTGCGGGTCGGCAGAATGTCTGCTGATCCACCGCGACGTGCTGTCCACCATCGGTCAGGGTCTGGTGCGCGCGTTGATGGACGCGGGCGTTGAAATGCGCGTGGACGACACGCTCAAGGCCATCGACGGCACCGTCGAGGCGCAGGACGACGACTGGGGGCGCGAATATCTGGACATGATCATGGCCGCCCGCGTGGTCGACGACATTGACGCGGCGATTGATCACATCCGCACCTATGGCTCGCAACACACCGAATGTATCCTGACCGAGAACGAGGACGCCGCCGCCCGTTTCATGGCGCGTCTCGACAGTGCGATCATCATGCACAACGCGTCGACCCAATTCGCGGACGGGGGAGAGTTTGGCATGGGGGCCGAGATCGGGATTGCCACCGGCAAGATGCACGCGCGTGGTCCCGTGGGGGCCGAACAGTTGACCAGCTTTAAATATCTGGTGCGCGGCGACGGCACGACACGCCGCTAAAAGCAGATGGTCAGATCGGTGCCCTGACCTTTGGCCGTCAGCTTGCGCCCTGCGTCTGCCACCACGGCGGGCAGCAGGGCGAATTGCACATGGGCGGGCTGGATTTCCTCTGGCGGCAGGGCCGTCTCAAGCGCGTTCCACAACCCTTTGTCAATGTTCAGCTTTTCGCCGCGCCCGTGAATGGTCCAGAGTTGGCGTTCGCAGGTCACTTCGATCCGCCCGCCATAGGGCATGGCGGTTTCCAGACACTGGATCGCCAGAAACGCCATGCGCACCACATCGCGCGGCTGTTCGTCCATCGGGCCCCATGCCACGTCCAGTCGCCCGCCGCCCATCAGATCGCGCAGCACGCCGACAATCTCGGCGCGGCCCATGTCCTGCTGACCCGCGGCGCCATAGGCGATGCGAAAGAACCGGATGCGCGCGGTGGCGCTGCCGACAGAATCGGTGATCAGTTGCAGTTCCGGCCCTTCGCTGCTGCCGGTCATGCCAAGCAGTTCCAGGCCATTGTTGATCGCGCCGATGGGGGATATGAGGTCGTGACAGATGCGGCTGCCGATCAAAGCGGCCAGATTGACGTTACTGGTGCCCACGGGCGGCCTCCTTCAAAGGGTGACAGATGGAAGATCTCAATGCCATTCTGGCTCCTGGTATGTTGGTACGCCATCCCGATTGCCCGGACTGGGGATTGGGTCAGGTCCAAAGCAACATCGACAAACGTGTCACTGTCAACTTCCGCGAGCATGGCAAGGTCGTTATCGACAGCACGCGCATTGCTTTGCTACCTGTCTTTGATGGCCGATGATCCTTGCTGAAAGGTTAACAGATGGTCGGCACTTTCAATATTGTATAAGTTGCGCTTGTTCCGCGCGCCCTGCACAACCGGACCCAGAATAGACTGAACCGAATGCCCAAAATACCCCCCGCCCGACAGACCGCGCCGCACTTCCGGATTTCGATGGCGCGTGATGCCGACGATCTGAAGGCGGCGCAGCGGTTGCGCTATGATGTGTTCGTGCGCGAACTGGGCGGTGGCGGCGACATGGTGGATCATGATGCGGGGCTGGAACAAGACCGGTTCGACCCGTTTTTCGATCATTTGCTGTTGCATGACGTGACCCAAGGTCAGGTGGTCGGCGTCTATCGCATGTTGCGCAACGATCAGGCGCAGGCAGCAGGGCAGTTCTATTCCGAGGACGAATACGACCTGACGCCGCTGCGCCGTTCGGGGCGCAATCTGCTGGAGCTGGGGCGGTCGTGCCTGCACCCCGATTATCGCGGCGGTATGGCCATGCATTACCTGTGGTCGGCGCTGGCGGCCTATGTGGCGGAACATCAGATCGAGGTTTTGTTTGGCGTGGCCAGCTTTCACGGCACCGATGCACAGGCCCTGGCCGCGCCGTTGTCGCTGTTGCATCACCGGCATCTGGCGCCACCGGCGGTACGTGTCCGGGCGCGCGATGCATCGTTTCAACGGATGGACCTGATCCCCGAGCAGGCCTTGGACCGTCGTGCCGCCATGTTGCAGGTGCCTGCGCTGATCAAGGCGTACTTGCGTCTGGGCGGCGTGGTGGGCGAAGGCGCGTGGATCGACCGCACGTTCAACACCACCGATGTCTGTCTGGTGATGGACACCGCGCAGATGAACACCCGACAAAGCCGACTTTATACCACGCGAGGGGGCGACACGTGACTGTCGTCTGGGACGATGGCAACGCACCCGCGCCGCGACGGTTCGGGATGGGTGACTGGCTGCGGGTTGCGGCGCGCGGGCTCGCCGTGGGCTCGCTGGTTTTTGGCGGGCTGGTCGTGTTGCTGCTGGTGCGGCTGGTCGAGCGTCCCTTATGCGGGCTGCACCGTCCGGTCACGCCGTTCATCACCGTAGCGGTTTGCAAGGGCGCGCTGTGGTTGATGGGGCTGCCGCTGCAAGTGCGCGGTTCACCGATGCGGGGGCAGGGGGCTGTGGTGGCCAATCATGCCTCGTGGTTGGACATTTTCGTGCTGAACGCGTCCAAACGCATCTATTTTGTCTCCAAGTCCGAAGTCGCAGGCTGGCCTGGGATCGGCTGGCTGGCGCGGGCCACCGGCACGGTGTTCGTGGTGCGCGACCCGCGCCGCGCCGCCGAGCAGACACAGATGTTCCAGGATCGGCTGCTGGCGGGCCACAAGCTGCTGTTCTTTCCCGAAGGAACCAGCACCGACGGGCTGCGGGTGTTGCCGTTCAAACCGACGCTGTTTCAGGCGTTCTTTGCGCCCGAACTGCGCGACCGGTTGCAGGTTCAGCCGGTGACGGTGATCTACCATGCGCCCGCAGGGGCCGACGCGCGGTTCTACGGCTGGTGGGGCGATATGGAGTTTGGCACGCATCTGCTGTCTACACTTGCCGCGCCGCGACAGGGCCGGGTCGAGGTGGTCTATCACCCGCCGTTGAAGGTGGCCGATTTCACCGACCGCAAGGCGCTGGCTGCTGCTGCCGAGCAAGCGGTGCGCGGCGCGCATCTGCTGGCGGAACCGGCCTGAATGCGGGGCAGGGCGGCCATAACACAAACCGCTCTTGCACCCCGCGTAAAACCGGCCTATACGCGCGACACTTCAATCCGCAGGTGGGGATTGGGCTTTCCGGGGGAGAAATCCCCGGACGTCCGCCGGTTGGTGCATTTGCACTGATACCCCGCCAAGGCGAAAACCGGAAAAGGAATAAGACATGGCTCTTCCCGAGTTCTCCATGCGCCAGCTGCTGGAAGCAGGCGTACACTTTGGTCACCAGACACAGCGCTGGAACCCCCGCATGGGCCCGTACATCTACGGCGCACGCAACGGCATCCACATCATGGACCTGACACAGACTGTTCCGATGCTGGACCAGGCGCTGCAAGTCATCCGTGACACCGTCGCCAAGGGCGGCAGCGTTCTGTTCGTCGGCACCAAGCGTCAAGCTGCACAGCCCATCGCCGATGCCGCAGAGAAATGCGCACAATATTACATGAACCACCGCTGGCTGGGCGGCACGCTGACCAACTGGCAGACCGTGTCCAAATCGATCCAGCGTCTGAAATCCATCGACGAACAGTCGGAACTGGGTTTCGAAGGTTTCACCAAAAAAGAACGTCTGGGCATGGAACGTGACCAGTTCAAACTGGAAGCATCGCTGGGCGGTATCCGTGAAATGGGCGGTCGTCCCGACCTGATCTTCGTCATCGACGTGAAAAAAGAAGCGCTGGCCATCGCCGAAGCCAACAAACTGGGTATCCCGGTTGTGGCTGTGGTTGACACCAACTGCTCGCCCGACGGCATCGACTATATCATCCCGGGCAACGACGACGCGGCCCGCGCCATCACGCTGTATTGCGATCTGGCAGCCCGCGCAGCCCTGGACGGCATGAGCGCCCAACTGGGTGCGGCTGGTGTGGACATCGGCGCCATGGAAGAAGCCCCCGCAGAAGAAGCTGTGGCGGAATCGACCGGCGTTGAAATCGGCAACGTCTCGGACGAGACAGCGCACAACGATGCCATGTCGAAAGACGCGCCTTTGGACATCGAAAGCACCAAAGAAACAGTTGCCAAAGCCAACAGCTAAGTCTGTTACACGGCTTTGATACTCTACGGCGGGGGCAACCCCGCCGACCCG
Organism: Sulfitobacter sp.; assembly: GCA_034669925.1. Taxonomy (GTDB): domain Bacteria; phylum Pseudomonadota; class Alphaproteobacteria; order Rhodobacterales; family Rhodobacteraceae; genus Pseudosulfitobacter. The sequence goes on along the minus strand of JAXMOM010000001.1, from coordinate 510,544 downwards.
CAATATATCTGAGGAGACCCGACAGATGGCAATCACAGCATCTATGGTCAAAGAACTGCGCGAAAGCACCGGCGCAGGCATGATGGACGCGAAAAAAGCGTTGACCGAAAACGATGGCGACATGGAAGCAGCGGTCGATTGGCTGCGCACCAAAGGTCTGGCCAAAGCGGCCAAGAAATCGGGCCGTACCGCCGCTGAAGGTCTGGTTGCAGTCAAGGTTGACGGCAACAAGGGCATCGCGGTCGAAGTGAACTCGGAAACCGACTTTGTCGGCAAGAACGCCGAATTCCAGGGCATGGTGTCGGGCATCGCCGATGTTGCTATCACCGTGGACGATATCGACGCGCTGAACGCGGCCCCCATGGGTGGCAAGACAGTGGCCGAGATCGTGACAGACAAGATCGCCACAATCGGTGAAAACATGTCGGTGCGCCGTATGCAGTCGATCACTGGCGACATCGTTGTGTCCTATGTGCACAACCAGGCCGCGCCCGACATGGGCAAGATCGGCGTTCTGGTCGCAATGACCGGCGGCGACGACGCCTTTGGCAAACAGGTTGCGATGCACATCGCCGCCGTGAACCCTGCTTCGCTGAGCGAAGCCGATCTGGACGCATCCGTCGTCGAGAAGGAAAAACAGGTTCAGATGGACATTGCCCGCGAAAGCGGCAAGCCCGAAGCGGTTATCGAAAAGATGATCGTGGGCCGTATGAAGAAATACATGTCCGAAGTGACGCTGCTGAACCAGCAGTTCGTTGTGAACCCCGACCTGACCGTGGCCGACGCCGCGAAAGAAGCGGGTGCCACGATCACCGGTTTCGTGCGTCTGGAAGTGGGCGAAGGCATCGAAGTGGTCAAAGAAGACTTTGCCGCCGAAGTGGCCAAAGTCGGAAAAAGCTGATTTCGACGCTGTAACAGGCGACAAAAGACAACAGGCAGGGCATCCCATCGGGGTGCCCTGTTTGCATTTCGGGGGCAGTGCCCCCCGCGTCTGCGACGCGTCCCCCTGAGTTTATCTGGCAAGATGAAGGGCCGTTCACGCATTTGTTGGCTTGGCGGCGCGATTGATCGCTCTAACTTGCGATCAAAGCAACTCAACAGGGGACATATCAAATGATACCGCGCAGAACCTTTCTGGCCACCACGGCCGCCGCCATCACCTTTTTGCCCTATGCCGCACGGGCTGCGGCCCATGCGGGCGACAGCTTTGCCACCGACAGTGGCGAGATCAAGGTGTTCCCGGTCGATCACGCCTCTTTCGTGATGACCACGCCTGCGGGCACCGTTTACAACGACCCGGTGGGCGATCCGGCGATGTATGCCGATTTCCCTGCCGCCGATCTGATCCTGGTCACCCATGAGCATGGCGATCACTTTAACGCGGAAACACTGGCCGCATTGATGGGCGATGCCACCGTTTTGCTGGTGAACCCAGCCGTCGCTGAAAAACTGCCCGAAGACCTGAAAGCCCGCGCAACCGTGCTGGCCAATGGCGAGGACGCGTTGGTGGGTAAGATAGATGTGCGCGCGATCCCGGCCTATAACACCACCGAGGACCGCAAGAAGTTCCACCCCGAAGGACGCGACAACGGCTATGTGCTGACCATCGACGGATTCCACGTCTATATCTCGGGCGACACCGAGGGCACGCGCGAGATGATGGCACTGACCGATATCGATCTGGCCTTTGTCTGCATGAACCTGCCCTTCACCATGGACGCCGAGGCGGCCGCTGAAGCCGTCGCCGCGTTCAAGCCGACCTATGTCTATCCCTATCACTACCGTGGCCGCGACGGTGGCACACAGGACCCCGCAGCCTTTGCCGCCGCAGTGGGCGATGCCACCGAAGTGAAAATGGGCGACTGGTATCACAAGGAAGGCTGAGGCCGGGTTCACCGCTTCGCTTAAATAGGAAACGGAGCCGCCCGGGCATGAGCGGCTCCGTTCTTTTTTCCTCGGGTCTTGATCACGGGGATGAGACGTGACCCTGAGGATAGGGTCCGACCCCGAAGATGGACTATACATCCCAGGGCCGGGGTCCGGAAAGTCCGGCCGGTCAGCAGAGCCCCGATATCGCGGGGGTGCCTTCCGCTGCTCCAATGGCATAAGCCACCACTCACGGAACACCTTGATACTGACGGTTTACCTTAGTTAACAAAAGTCAGGTAATCCTTACCCATGCTCAGATAATTACGGGCCGTGGGGAAGGGGAAATAAGATTGTGTCGCGTCACCCGTGACAATCTTTGCGATTGTAACGCAGAAAAATCCAGCGGGCAGGGACAGTTAGCCTGTAGCCTCGTCAGGCTTCGAGGATAAACATCTGGTTGGCAAAGGCGGCTTTCAGCACGGCCTGTGCGGTTGTTTCCACCGCCAGCGCCTCGCGGGCCAAGCGCAGGTGCTTTTCCACGGTGGCCGCGGTCAGCCCCATCAGCACAGCAATATCTTGCATGGTCTTGCCGTCGCCGACCCATTCCAGCGCCTCGCGCTGGCGTTTGGTCAGGCCACGGTTGGGGCCGGTATAGGGCAGGGTCAGAATCTTCAGGTGGGCCACATTGTTCATCAGGTGAATGTCGCGGCCATGCACCTTCCAAATCTCGTCAATCTCGTCCTGGGACATGCCGTCGCGTGCGGTCAGCGCAATTGCGCCCTTGGATCGGGCCGAGACCGACTTGAAGCTGATCGTGTACCCTGCGGTCACGCCCATCTTTTTGTTGAACTCGACAACGCGTGCTTCAGCAGGGGTCAGGGTTTGTGTTTCGACCATCTGCCCCAACATTTTCCAACTGCCCGCACCTTCGTTGTTCAGCGCCCAATTGACCATGGGGGCGTGCACATAGTGCTGCTCTCCCATGAACACATCGGTGTAGGATTTGTCATGGTTCGTCAGAATGATGAAATCTTCGGGATCGCCCAGATTGTTGCCATAGCGGTAGCGGGTAAAGCCGTAGATCAGCCGGTCAAAGCCGTAGCTGGCCATCTTGTCGGTATGCGCGTCCCACAGCTCTTCCATGGTCTGACAATTGGAAAGCCCATGCAGATAGACGCGCACATCATCGGTCATGTTACAGATCCCAGATGTTTGGCCAGCACCTGGATGGCCAGATCATAGCCCTGCGCGCCAAAACCTGCGATCTGGCCCAATGCAACAGGGGCGATGTGGCTGTGGTGGCGGAATTCCTCGCGGGCGTGGATGTTGGACAGGTGCACCTCGACCACTGGCAGCTCGACCGATGCAATCGCATCGCGCAGTGCCACGGATGTGTGGGTGTAAGCGCCTGCGTTCAGAACGATGCCGCCGTGCGTGCCCTTGGCCGCGTGGATTGCGTCGATCATCACGCCCTCGTGGTTGGATTGCAGACACACCACATCCAGCCCCGCGTCCTTGCCCCACGCCGCACACATCTGTTCGACATCTTGCAATGTCGTGCGCCCGTAAACCTCGGGCTGGCGTGTGCCAAGCAAATTCAGGTTCGGTCCGTTGAGGACAAGAATCGACGTCATATCAATACTCTTGTAAATTCAACGCATAGTTAGCCGCACCGCACCCGTGCTGTCCAGCGCAGTGCGGTGCGGAATGTGTTACGCTGGTGGCGCAAACACGGCCAGCCCCAGCCAGTCGGCGATCAGGGCAGGGGTCTTTTCGCCCTCGATCTCGATGGTCAGACCGCTTTCGCGCAGCAGATCCGTTGCATTGCGCTGGGTGACCGAATTGATCACGAACCGGCCCCGCACCCGTGCGCCGGCCTTGACCGGGTTCAGAAACCGCAGCTTGTTAAAGCCGTAGTTGATGCCCATCACCTGACCGTCGGCCATGGAAAAGCATTCATAGGAAAACCGGCTGGCCAGGCTCAGCGTCAGGAAACCATGCGCGATCGAGCCACCAAAAGGCGTTTCCTTGGCGGCACGCTCGGGGTCCACGTGGATCCACTGTTCATCCATGGTTGTCTTGGCAAATTCGTCGATCATCGCCTGATCGACGGTGATCCAGTCGGATACGCCGACCTCTTGCCCGATCAGCCCCTCAAGGCGGGCCGCTTCTGTTTCGATAGGTGTCATAGTCTCTCTCCCTTTAACTCAGTCAAATCACGACGGATCGGCGGCGACGCGCACCATCCGTTTGCCCTTGTTGTCGCCTGCCAGCAGGCCGATCAGCGCCTTGGGTGCGTTTTCCAGCCCCTCGACCACGTCTTCGGTCACCTTGATCTGGCCACTGCGCACCCAGGTTTGCAGCGCGCGGATCGCCTTGGCGTCGTCGTCGGCGAAATCCATCACGATGAACCCTTCCATACGGAGCCGTTTGACCACAACCAGACCGGGCAGGTTGCGCGGGCCCGTGGGGGCCTTGGTATCGTATTGGCTGATCGCGCCGCAGCAGGCGATGCGGCCTTTTTCGTTCATCAACGCCAGCACCGTTTCCAGCACGGTGCCGCCGACATTGTCGAAATAGACGTCGATGCCATCGGGGCATTCGGCACGCAGGGCTTTGAACAAGCCAGCCTCGCGGTAATCAACGCAAGCATCAAAGCCCAGCTCGTCCACCACCCATTTGCATTTTTCGGCCCCACCCGCGATGCCCACGACGCGGCAGCCAAGCGCCTTGCCGATCTGGCCCACGTAACCACCGACCGATCCGGCGGCGGCAGAGACAACAATGGTTTCGCCCGCCATCGGCTTGCCAACGCTGACCAGCCCGTGAAAGGCAGTCTTGCCGGCAATGCCGTAGACGCTGATCAGATGGCTCAGCTGATCCACCTTGGGCAGCTTTTCAACCTTGTGCGCGGGACGCACCACGTAATCGGCCCAGACCGCTTCGGCAGCGACAATGTCACCGACGGCAACGCGGGGGGAATTGGATTCGATCACCTCACAGATCGAGTAGGTCGCCATCACATCGCCCGCCTTGACCGCATCGCGATAGGTCGCGCCCTGCATCCATGAGCGGTTGGCGGCATCAATAGACATCAGAATGGTTTTCAGCAGCACTTCGCCGTCGCCCGCCGTTGGCATCGGGGCGTCTTGCAGGGCAAAGTTGTCTTCGGTCAGCGCGCCATCGGGCAGCGTTTGTACGACAATCTGTCGGTTGTTCATTGTCAGCGTTCCTTGTTATCAAACGTGAAAAGAGAAAGGTCTGTTATGTCCCAGGAATTCCGCCAGCCGGTCTATGCGCCGCCCAAAGGGTCTGCCGACCTGCTGTTGATCCGCCACGGCGAAAGCGCGCCCGCGCGCGAAGGTGTGCATTTCGACACCGTGGACGGGCACGGCGATCCGCACCTGCACCCCCAGGGGCACAAACAGGCCGAGCGTGTGGGCGAACGGCTGAAAGGCAATCCGATCCGCCAGATTTACGTGACCAAGCTGACGCGCACCCAACAGACGGCGGCCCCGCTGGCACAGCATATGGGCCTGACGCCGCAGCAAAACCCCGACCTGCACGAGGTGCATTTGGGCGATTGGGACGGCGGTCTGTACCGCGTCAAGGCGGCGGCAAACGATCCGGTCTATCGCCGCGCGATGGAAGCGCAGGACTGGGGCCTGATCCCCAATGCCGAAGCCCGCGATGCGTTTTTTGAACGGGTGACGCGCGGGCTGATGGCCATTGCCGCCGCGCACACCGACGAACAGGTCGCTGTCTTCGTGCACGGCGGTGTCATCGGGGCCGCGCTGGCTGTGGCCGCGGGGTCCGAACCCTTTGCGTTCCTGGGGGCCGCGAACGGGTCGATCAGCCGCCTTGTGATCCAAGGCGACCGTATAACCATTCGCGGGTTCAACGATATTTCGCATCTGGATGACCTCTGAGCCCAGAGGTCACTCGATCTTGAGCACGACCTTGCCCTGCACCTTGCGGTCCTGAATATACTCCAGCGCCTTGCCCGCTTCTTGCAGCGGGAAGGCAGCGTCGATGCGCGGCTTGATCTTGCGGGCCGCGTAGAGCGCGAACAGGTCCTGCATGTTTTCCATGTGGCCCTTGGGGTCCTGGCGGGTCGATGCCCCCCAGAACACGCCGACGATCTGGCATGATTTCAGCAGGGTCAGGTTCAGCGGAATCTTGGGGATGCCGGCAGGAAAGCCCACCACGAGGAAGCGACCGGCCCAGGCCATCGCGCGAATGACCGGCTCGGCATAGTTGCCGCCCACAGCGTCATAGGCCACGTCAATGCCCTTGGGACCCACCAGATCCTTGATTTCCTTGGAAAACGCACGCTGGGCGTCCTTGTCCATGTCGCGGGTGTAGATCAACGTTTCATCGGCCCCGACCTCGCGGCAGAACGCGGCCTTTTCCTCGGATGACACGGCGGCGATCACGCGTGCGCCCGCGGCCTTGCCCAGCTCGATCGCGGCAACACCAACGCCGCCCGCGGCGCCCAGAATGAACAGGGTTTCGCCGGGTTGGATGTTTGCGCGGTCCTTCAGCGCGTGGTGTGATGTGCCATAGGTCAGCACCAGACAGGCCGCATCTTCGAATGGCATGTCGTCAGGCATTTTCAGGCAGGCCGCGGCCGGGGCGCACAATTGCGTGGCAAAGCCGCCAAAGCCGGTCATTGCGATCACCTTGTCACCCACGGCAAAGCCTGTGACGCCTTCGCCCAACTCCTCGACCACGCCCGACACTTCACCACCGGGGGCAAAGGGGCGTTCCGGCTTCATCTGGTACAAATCCTGAATGATCAGAGTGTCGGGAAAATTCACGCCTGCCGCTTTGACGGCAATCCGAAGCTCGCCTTTGGCGGGCTTGGGATCGGCGGTTTCGGTCCATTCCAACGTCTCGGGTCCGCCCACGGCGGTGCTCATCATTGCTTTCATATCGGGTTCCCCTCCATAAACTGTGACGCAACGGCACGGCTGGCCACGGCGTCTTGTCATGGACAATCCTGCCTGCGACACCTTGCCAGCGCAATTGCGAAATGCAATTTTGCATTGCGGAACGTAACGGCACTGCTGCATCGGGGAGGATGAGCATGAGCGATGACGCACTGATGTCATTCCGGACGGAAGTTCGGACATGGCTGGAGGAAAACTGCCCCCAGGAAATGCGCGACGGCGCTTCGGGCGAGGATGCCATTGTTTGGGGCGGGCGCAACTGGACATTCAAAAGCGACGCGCAAAAGCTGTGGCTTGAGCGGATGGCCGCCAAGGGTTGGACCGTGCCCACGTGGCCCGTGGAATACGGCGGCGCCGGACTGGACCGCGCGCACCACAAGATCCTGATCGACGAAATGCGCAAGATGGGCGCACGCGTGCCGCTGCAAAGCTTTGGCATCTGGATGCTGGGGCCTGCGCTGTTGGCGTTCGGCACGCATGAACAGAAGCTGCAATACCTGCCGCCCATCGCGCGCGGCGAGGTGCGCTGGTGTCAGGGGTATTCCGAGCCGGGTGCCGGTTCCGATCTGGCAAGCGTGCAGACCAAGGCCGACAGCGACGGTGACCATTATGTCGTGAACGGGCAGAAAATCTGGACCTCTTACGCCGACAAGGCCGATTGCATCTTTGCGCTGGTGCGCACCGACCGCGATGCACCCAAACACCTGGGCATCACATTCCTGCTGATCGACATGGAAACGCCCGGTGTCAGCACCAAGCCGATCCGACTGATTTCCGGCAAGTCGCCGTTCTGCGAGACCTTCTTTGACGACGTGCGGGTGCCCAAGGCCAATGTGGTCGGCACCGAAAACCGCGGCTGGGACGTGGCCAAACACCTGCTGACCCACGAGCGCGAGATGATCTCGGGCGGCGGGCAGGGCCTGTTGGGTGGCCGGCCGCTGGGCGCGGTTCTGAACGAGCAAGACGGCGGGTTGACCGATCCCGTGCTGCGCGCCGAGGCGATGGGCTGCGAGGTTGATGCGCTGGCCGTGGCGCTGACGTTGGAACGCTACAAGGACCAGGCCGAAAACGGCGGTGGCGTGGGCGATGCCTCGGCCATGTTGAAATACGCAGGCACCGAGCTGAACAAACGCCGCCACGAGTTGATGATGTCGGCAGGCGGTGCGGATGCGCTGACATGGGATGGCAAGCATGACGGGCTTGCCGCCGACTGGCTGCGCACCAAGGCGAACTCGATCGAAGGCGGCACATCCGAGGTGATGCTTTCGATCATTTCCCGTCGTGTATTGGGGCTGCCGGCATGAGCACACTTTTGTTGACCGAAGACGAAACCATGTTGCAAGACGCCGCGCGCGGCTTTCTGGACGGCGCGGCCCCCGTGTCGCATTTCCGCAAGCTGCGCGATGCGGGTCAGACGCATGATGCAAAGCTGTGGGCCGAGATGGCGCAGATGGGCTGGACCGGCGTGCTGGTGCCCGAAGACGCGGGCGGCTCCGACATGGGACATGCCGCCGCGGGCGTTCTGGCGGGCGAGCTGGGCAAGACGCTGGTAACCTCTCCCTTTATCTCCACCGCCGTGATCGCCGCGACGGCGCTGCGACAGGTGGGGACGGACCGCGCGCGTGATGCGCTGGCTGCCATCGCGGATGGCAGCGTAATTTACGGACTGGCCGTGGACGAAGGGGCGAAACATGACCCCGATGCCACGCAGCTTGAAGCCAAGGCTGACGGCAACGGTTTTCGCCTGTCCGGCACCAAGGGCTTTGTCGTCGACGGCAGCAATGCCGACCGTCTGTTGGTTCTGGCAAAAACAGACGCCGGCCTGACCCTGTTCGATCTGCCGGCAGACCGCGAGGGGATCACCCGCACGGGCCAGAATATGGTTGATGCCCGCGACGCGGCGCAGGTGACCTTTGATAACGTGCAAGCCACGGGCGATGATGTGCTGGGATCGGTCGATGACGCCATGACCGTGCTGAAACCGGCGTTGGAAGCCGGTCAGGCGGCGCTGTCTGCGGAAATGCTGGGCCTTAGCGCCGGTGCATTTGCGATGACGGTCGGCTATCTGAAAGAGCGCAAGCAGTTCGGCGTTGAAATTGGCCGCTTTCAGGCACTTCAACATCGTGCAGCACATCTTTGGTCTGAAACGGAAATCACGCTTTCTGCCGTGCGCCACGCGGGCCGCAAGCTGGACGAAGACCCCGACAACGCCACGCTGGCCGTATCGCTGGCCAAGGCCCGCGCGACACAGACCGCAAAGCTGGCCGTAATCGAAGGCGTGCAGATGCACGGCGGCATCGGCATGACCGATGATTTCGACATGGGCTTTTTCATGAAGCGCGCCCGCGTCGCAACCGAGTGGCTGGGCGATTACGGCTATCACGCGGCCAAGGTCGCCGCTGCGCGCGGTTTTTAAGGTAAAGGATGAACTATGACACCTAACGATCTGTTTTCACTTAAAGGTAAGATCGCCCTTGTCACCGGCGGCGCGACTGGAATTGGCCGTATGGCGACCACCGGATTGATGCAGGCGGGCGCGCATGTGCTGATCGCATCGCGCAAGGCGGACGCGTGCAAGGCTGTTGCGGACGAGCTGAACCAGATGGATGCCCCGGGCAGCGTCGAAGGGTTCGCGGGCGATGTCGGCACCGAAGAGGGCGTTGCCGCCCTGACCAAGGCGGTACAGGAACGCACCGACACCCTGCACATCCTGATGAACAACGCAGGCATCTCGTGGGGCGCGCCCATGGGGCAGTTCCCGTTCGATGCCTGGGCCAAGGTGATGAACGTCAACAACGCGGGCATGTTCAGCCTGACCCAATCGCTGCTGCCGATGCTGATCGCCTCGTCCAATGCCGATGATCCGGCGCGTGTGGTCAACGTGGGGTCGGTCATGGGCGATGCCCCTCTGGGCGACGGGGCCTACAGCTATGCTGCGTCCAAGGCTGCGGTGCACCAGATCACCCGTATCATGGCCAAGGAACTGGCCAGCCACCACGTCACCGTGAACGCGCTGGCACCGGGGCCCTTCGTCAGCCGCATGACCGCCTTTGCCACCGCAGATGAAGAAACCCGCGCCAAGGTCGGCGACGACGTACCGCTGGGCCGCGTCGGCCGCGAGGAGGACATCGCAGGCTGTATGCAGTTCCTGTGCGGCCGTGGCGGCAGCTATATCACCGGTGCAATCCTGCCGGTCTCGGGCGGCATTCAGGTGATGTCCGGTCCCAATCTTTTCCGTGCTGCTCTGGAGGGCTGAGATATGATCCGTTTTGATGACCGCGTTGCCATTGTCACAGGCGCAGGCGTCGGCCTTGGCCGCTGTCACGCGCTGGGTCTGGCCGAACGCGGGGCCAAGGTCGTGGTAAATGATCTGGGCGCCAGCACCGATGGTGCGAGCACCGGATCGGACGCTGCCCAAAAGGTCGTGGCCGAGATCGAAGCCATGGGCGGCGAGGCGATTGCCCACGGCGCTGATGTTTCGAACGAAGATCAAGTGAACGACATGGTCGCCAAGACCATGGAAAAATGGGGCCGCATCGACATTCTGATCAACAACGCGGGCATCCTGCGCGACAAGACGTTCGGCAAGATGACGATGGACGACTTTCGCAAGGTTGTTGACGTGCACCTGATCGGCACCGCCAACTGCTGCCATGCGGTCTGGCCTCACATGCGCGCCGCGCAATACGGGCGCATCGTTGTCACCACCTCGGCCTCGGGGCTTTATGGCAACTTTGGTCAGTCGAACTATGGCGCGGCCAAGGCCGGTGTCATGGGCCTGATGAACGTGCTGCATCTGGAAGGCGCGCGCGACAACATCCGTGTCAACACGCTGGCGCCCACCGCCGCCACCCGCATGACCGAAAACCTGATGCCGCCCGAGGCGCTGGAACTGCTGAAACCCGAGACCATCACGCCGGGCGTGCTCTACCTGGTGTCCGAAGACGGCCCCAGCCGCAAGATCCTTGGCGCGGGGGCAGGGCACTTTGCATTGACCCGCGTGTATGAGACCGCAGGTGCCCTGATCGAGGGCGACATCACCCCCGAGGCGGTCGCCGCCCAATGGGATGCGATCTCGGCCCCCGAAGGTCAGGAAGAACTGAACGACGCCTTCGGACAAACCCGCAAATTCGCGCTCTCTGCCGCCAAGGCGAAGGGCATCAAACTCGACTGGTAACTTTCTTTTGGCCCCAAATATCCCGGGGTCCGGGGCAGCGCCCCGAAATTCCGACCAACAAACAAGGAACCCAACCCATGCGTGACGCAGTCATCGTTTCCACCGCCCGCACCCCGATTGGCAAGGCCTATCGCGGTGCGTTCAACGCCACCACACCGCAAGCCCTTGCCGCACATGCCATCGAGAATGCCGTGAAACGTGCGGGCCTTGACGGCTCGGAAATCTCCGATTGCATTTTCGGCTCGGCGCTTCAGCAGGGGTATCAGGCGGGCAACATCGCCCGTCAGGCCGCCATTCGCGCCGGTCTGCCAGTCACCGTTGCCGGCATGTCGCTGGACCGTCAGTGCGCATCCGGCATGATGGCGATTGCCACCGCGGCCAAACAGGTCATCACCGACGGCATGGACATCGTCATCGGTGGCGGTGTCGACAGCATCTCGATGGTGCAGACGCCCGAGATGCGCGTCAGCGCCGATCCGTGGTTGAAGGCGAACAAGCCCGAGATTTACATGACCATGCTGGAAACAGCCGAAAACGTCGCCGAACGTTACAATGTCAGCCGCGAGGCGCAGGACGAATATTCGGCCCGCAGCCAGGAACTGACCCATCAGGCGCAGCAAGCTGGCCGTTTCGACGACGAGATCGTTGCGATGACCACCACCATGATGATCCAGGACAAGGAAACCAAAGAGATTTCCAAGCACGAAGTCACCTTGGAAAAAGACGAGGGCAACCGCCCCGGCACCACCGCCGAAAGCCTTGCAGGCCTGAAACCGGTGTTCAAGGATGGCATTCACCTGAAAGAAGGCAAGTTCATCACCGCGGGCAACGCGTCGCAACTGTCCGATGGTGCCTCTGCTGCCGTGGTGATGGAAGCCAAGGAAGCCGAGCGTCGCGGGCTTCAGCCGCTGGGTCGCTACGTGGGCGTGATGGCCGCAGGCTGCGAGCCTGACGAGATGGGCATCGGCCCGATCTATGCCGTGCCGAAGCTGCTGGAAGCGCACGGGCTGAAGATCGAGGACATCGGTCTGTGGGAGCTGAACGAGGCCTTTGCCTGCCAGGTCATCGCCTCGCGCGACAAGCTGGGCATCCCGGACGAGTTGCTGAACGTGGACGGCGGTGCGATTTCCATCGGTCACCCTTATGGCATGTCGGGCGCACGTATGGTCGGCCACGCGCTGATCGAAGGCAAACGTCGCGGCGCGAAATACGTGGTTTGCACCATGTGTGTCGGCGGCGGCATGGGTGCGGCGGGCCTGTTTGAGGTTCTCTAACAAACGCGGCGGCAATGCCGCCCGTTACACCATCACGACAACCGGATGGGCGCACAGCCCATCCCAACCCCCAAACGAAAGACATATGCCGATGCCCCGTGACGACAGCCATCTTCCCAAGGCCCTGCAAGGGCTGCGCGTGCCCATGGTGGCATCGCCTTTGTTCATCATTTCCGTTCCCGAACTGGTCATTGCCCAGTGCAAGGCGGGTGTCGTCGGCAGCTTTCCGGCGCTGAACGCCCGCGAGGCCGAGGGCGAGCATCCGTTGCTGGACACCTGGCTGACGCAGATCAGCGAAGAGCTGGACCGCCACAACCAGGCCAATCCCGACAGTCCTGCGGCCCCCTTTGCGGTCAATCAGATCGTCCACCGCTCGAACGCGCGTTTGGACCGTGACCTTGAGATTTGCATGAAACACAAGGTGCCGATCTGGATCACCTCGCTGGGCGCGCGCGAAGAGGTCAACGAGGCCGCCCATTCCTGCGGCGGCATCGTGCTGCATGACATAATCAACAACACCTTCGCCAAAAAGGCGATCAGCAAGGGCGCGGACGGTCTGGTGGCTGTGGCCGCCGGTGCCGGTGGCCATGCCGGAATGCAGTCCCCGCTGGCGCTGATCCGTGAAATTCGCAGCTGGTTCGACGGGCCATTGCTGCTGTCCGGGTCGATCGCCACCGGCGAGGCGCTGTTGGCTGCGCGCGCAATGGGGGCCGATCTGGGCTATGTCGGGTCTGCGTTCATCGCCACGGACGAGGCGAACGCCCAAGCCGAATACAAACAGATGATCGCCGACAGCGGGGCCGAGGACATCGTCTATTCTTCGCTGTTCACCGGTGTGTCGGGCAACTACTTGCGCGGCTCGATCGAGGCGGCAGGCATGGACCCGAACAATCTGCCCTCGGCGGATGCGTCGTCAATGAACTTTGGCGATGGATCGTCCAAGCCCAAGGCGTGGAAATCGATCTGGGGCGCAGGGCAGGGCATTGGCGCGGTGAAATCCGTGGGGCCGGCCGCCGGTGTCGTCGACCGGATCGCCGCAGAATATCGGGCCGCCGGACAACGTCTGGCGTCCGAGTTCACGGCATGAGACGCTGAGCGATGGCCGAACTTTACCTGATCCGCCACGGGCAAGCCTCGTTCGGGGCGGACAACTATGACTGTCTCAGCGACACAGGCCATGCGCAATCGGCGGCGGTGGGCGACTGGTTGCGCAGCACCGGCTGGACGCCCGACCGTCTGGTCACCGGCACGCTGGAACGCCAGCGCGATACGCTGACGTCGATGGGCTATGACGGCCAGACGGAAGTGCACGCGGGCTTTGACGAATACGACTTTCACGATCTGTTGCAGGCGCGCTTCCAGGGCAGCGTGCCTGATACCGTCAGGGGCGACCGCAAAACCCACTTCCGCACCCTGCGCGAAACCGTTCTGGAATGGCAGGCGGGCGGATTGCCCGATGCATCGGAAAGCTATCAGGATTTCGTAGACCGCACCGCAGCGGCCATGCAGCACGCCACCCGCGACGGCGCGCGGCAGGTGTTGGTGGTGTCGTCCGGCGGGGTGATCGGGCAACTGGTGTCGCGTGCATTGGAAGCGCCCGCGCGGATGATGATGGAGCTGAACCTTCAGATCAAAAACACCGCCGTGACCAAGTTTGTGTTTTCCGGCACGCGCCATTTCGTGCATCAATTCAACGCCACGCCGCATTTCGACACCAACAACGATTTGCTGACCTATAGCTGAGGGCCAAACAGATGAGCCATGACACACAAACGCTGGATCTTGAGGCGGTGGAAACATACCTTTCGGCCAACCTGCCGGGGTTTCAAGGCCCCATCGAGGCCGACAAATTCCAGCGCGGCCAGTCGAACCCGACCTTTTTGCTGAAAACGCCCACGCGCAACTATGTGCTGCGTCGCAAGCCGCCGGGGCAATTGCTGAAATCGGCCCATGCGGTCGACCGCGAGTTTCGCGTGCAGTCCGCGCTGGCGGACACTGACGTGCCCGTGGCAAAAATGCACCTGCTGTGCGAAGACACATCCGTCATCGGGTCCGAGTTCTACATCATGGACCACATCGACGGGCGCAACTTTAACATGCCGTCGTTGGACGAGCTTGAAAAAGCCGACCGCACCGCCGTGCTTGACGACATGAACCGCGTTTTGGCCGCGCTGCACGAAGTGGACATCGACGCCGTTGGCCTGTCCGACTATGGCCCGCCGGGCAACTACTACGAGCGTCAGATCGGGCGCTGGTCCAAGCAGTACCGCGCGTCGGAAACTGTGGATGTGCCACCGATGAACAAGCTGATGGAAGAGCTGTCCAAACGGATTCCCGCAGAAGACGGCCAGCGCACGCTGGTGCACGGCGACTATCGCATCGACAACATGATGTTTGAAAAGGACGGCACCAAATGTCTGGCCATCCTTGACTGGGAGCTGAGCACAATCGGCCACCCCTATGCGGACCTTGCCGCTGTCATCATGCAATGGCAGATGCCCGCGACGCCGGAAGGGCGCGGGTTGGCAGGCATTGACCGCACGGCGCTGGGACTGCCCACAGATGAAGAATTTGTCGCCAAATATTGCGAACGCCGTGGCATTGGCCCAATCGACAACTTCGGATTTTACGTGGGCTTTTGTTTCTTCCGTATGACGGCCATCATCCAGGGTGTGCTGAAACGTGCGCTGGATGGCAATGCGTCCAACCCTGAGCGGGCGATGCAGATGGGTCAATATGTGCCCCTGTTCGCCGAGCATGGGCTTAAGGCGCTGGAGTCAAAGGGATGATTGATCCTGCTCTTGCGGGCGAGGCTGCGGACGAAAAGGACCGCAACTTTATCACGGCACTGGCCCGCGGGCTTGATATTTTGCGCTGTTTCCAAACGGGTGAAACTGCGCTGACCAATCAGGACTTTGCCGCGCGCACGGGGCTGCCCAAGCCCACCGTGTCGCGGCTGACCTATACGTTGTGCGCGCTGGAGTATCTGGTCGCCGATCCGCGCACAGGGACCTATCAGTTGGGGGCAGGCGTGTTGCGACTGGGGTTCTCGGTGCTGTCGTCGATGGACATCGTTGACCGTGCCCGCGACACAATGCGCGCGCTGTCGAACGGACCCAACAGCTATATCACCGTGGCACTGGCCGAAGCCTATCAGACCGATGCGGTCTATGTGGCGGTCGAAAAGTCGATGGAAAACGTGTCGCTGACCATGCACGTGGGCGCGCGGTTGCCGATTTTTCATTCCGCGATTGGCCGGGCCATGCTGGTCGGCATGGACGAAGAAGACCGTGCCGTGATGTTCGAGCGGACCAAAGCCAAGGACCCCGAGGGTCATGCAGGCCGCAAGGCCGCTTTTGCCCAAGCGGTGTCAGAATACGAAAACCTTGGCTATTGCTGCAGTTATGGGGATTGGCGCCCTGATGTGAACGGCATCGCGGCCCCCGTTTTCGCGCTGAGCGGGCGCGGGGTTTATGGACTGAACGTGGGCGGCCCGTCGTTTCACGTGAAGAAAAAGCACCTTGAGCGGGCCTATGGCCGGCTGTTGGTCGACGCCGCCGCGGGGCTGAGCAAGGGCGGCTGAACTGCAAGTTGGTCGTGGGGTCAAAGAATCATTCTCTTTGTGGAATTCAGTTTTGCAGGGCGGAAAAGACAGGCCAAAGCGACGCAGCGTCAAATTGTTGAAAACGCCGTTTCGTCCATCGGAATTATGTAAATTATCTGTGACCCTAAGGGCGAGAAATTGCCCCGTACGCTGAAATTTCAGGCACCTAAAACGACCTGAACCTGACCGGCCGACAGTGCCACATAACTTAAAAATATCATTTCATAACAATTTCTTACCCATATCCGCTCCCTGCACGCCTGCAGGCGGTCAAGCGGGCTGCCTGCGGGATGTCACCCTGCCACTATTTTCACCACCTGCGCGGCCGGAAATTAGCACCGTAAGTTGTCGTTCCAGACGTGTCGAAAGCTTGACTTATCCGGCCAGTATGCAAGGCTTTTGATACACCGACGCATAGCTAACGCACGCAAGTGTAAGTCGGGGTATGTTCTAGGGAGGAACCTAATGCGTAAATCTATCAAGCTCGGCCTTGGCGCCGCGCTGGCGCTTTCTGTCAGCACCGCCGCTGTTTTCGCCGAAAATGTCAAAATCGCCTTTATTGATCCGCTGAGTGGCGGTTTTGCCGCAACCGGCATCAACGGTTTGCACCAGTTCGAATTCGCGGCTGAGACTCTTGTCAATGCCAAGGGCGGTGTTCTGGGCGGCGATATGTTCGAAATTCTGCCGTTCGACAACAAGGTCAGCCCGAAAGAATCCCTGATCCAGTTGCAGGTCGCGATTGATCAAGGCGCGCGTTACATCGTGCAGGGCAACAGCTCGGGCGTGGCGAACGCATTGACCGAAGCCATCGACAAGCACAACCGCCGCAACCCCGACAGCCAGGTTCTGTTCCTGAACTATTCGGCGGTCGATCCCGCGTTGACCAACGAAAAGTGCAACTTCTGGCACTTCCGTTTTGACCCGCACGCCGACATGAAAATGGCCGCGCTGACAGATATGATCGCTGAAAACCAGGACATCAAAAAAGTCTACGTTATCGGTCAGGACTATTCCTTTGGCAAAGCTGTGGCAGATGCTGCTGTTTCGATGCTGGCTGAAAAACGCCCCGACATCGAAATCGTGGGCAATGAGCTGCACCCGATTGGCAAGGTGAAGGACTTTACACCCTATGCCCGCAAGATTGTGTCCTCGGGTGCCGATGCCGTGATCACCGGCAACTGGGGCGCCGACATGCTGGGTCTGGGCAAGTCGATCCTCGAAAACGGCTTTGAAGGTCCGATCTTTACCTATTACGCAGCTGCAGACGGTATCACCGCTGCCTTCGGCGAAAGCGGTGTGGATTCACTCTATCTGGTTGCAGAAGGCGACGACAACCCGCCGTCCAAGCCTGAAACACAAGAATACATTCAGGCGTTCAAGGCCAAGTATCCCGATGGCAACATGTCCCAGACGCGGATCACCAACGTGATCCAGATGCTGGCACAGGCGATTGACGAAGCAGGCACGGCAACCGACGTGGTCAAAGTGGCCAACGCGTTGGAAGACATGCACTTTACCAACAGCCTGTGGAGCACGGCCGACATGCACATGCGTCCCGAGGATCACCAGTTGATCCAGGACATCCACATCTTTGGTCATCAGAAAGTGGAAGCACCCTATGACATGGACAACTCGGGCTATGGCCTGAAAGTCCAGTACACGGTTGAAAACGCATCCGCGGATATCGCAACCACATGTGAGATGAAGCGTCCGTAAGGCACGTTCTTTCGGCCCGCCCCCTTGGTTTCGGGGGCGGGCCTTTTCACTCTAATATCGCCACATCTTACTTCGGAGGGACCCCCGATGGACCTCGTTCTCGTCAATCTTATCGACGGGCTGGTGACCGGACTGCTGTTGTTTATGCTGTCTGCCGGTCTGACACTGATTTTTTCAATGATGGGCGTGCTGAACTTTGCCCATGCCAGCTTTTACATGTTGGGTGCATATTTCGCCTACCAGATCAGCATCGCGCTGGGGTTCTGGATGGGCTTGTTGTTCGCGCCCCTTATCGTCGGTGTCATTGGCGCCGGAGTTGAACGTTACGGCCTGCGCCGCGTTCACCAGTATGGCCACGTCCCCGAACTGATCTTTACCTTTGGTCTGGCGCTGCTGATCGAGGAACTGGTGCAATTCATCTGGGGCCGCAACCAGATGCCTTACCAGATCCCCGATGCGCTGAACTTTACCGCCTTTGCCATCTCGGGCAATTCGATCCCGGCCTATAAGGTGTTCATGATCTTCATCTCGGTCGCCATCTTTATCGGGCTGTTGTACGTGCTGACCAAGACGCGCGTGGGCATGATCATTCAGGCCGCACTAAGCTATCCGCGCACGGTCGAAGCCTTGGGCCACAACGTACCGCTGATCTTCATGGGTGTGTTCGGTGTGGGCACAGCACTGGCCGGTGTCGCCGGTGTCATCGCAGGGCCGGTTCTGGGCACGTTCCCCGGCATGGCCTTCGTGCTTGGGTCTATCGTTTTCGTGACCATCGTGATCGGCGGTCTGGGATCGTTGTGGGGCGCGCTGGTGGCATCGCTGTTGATCGGCTGGATCACAACATTCGCCAAATCCTACAACATTCGCATGGAAGACATCCTGAACGGTATCGGCATTTCGACGCCTGAAAACCTGAGCGACAGCGTGTTCCGCGACATCTGGGCTGTGACCAGTCCGCAAATCGCTGACATCCTTCCATATATCCTGATGGTGCTGATCCTTATTTTCCGCCCCTACGGCCTGTTCGGGAACCGTGACGCATGAGCAATCCAATGAAAGACAACCAGATCACCACCGATCCCGGCAAGCCCGCGCAGCGGATGCGCGCAGGATCGCTGAGAATGGCCGCCTTGCCATGGATCATCGCCACACTTGCCTTGTTGGTGATGCCCTATGTGTTCAACGACAACTCGGCGATCACCATCATGAACCAGATGGCGATCACCATCATCTTTGCACTGGCCTATAATATGCTGCTGGGGCAGGGCGGGATGCTTAGCTTTGGCCATGCGGTCTATGCGGGTGTCGGCGGGTTTGCCTGTATGCACGTGATGTCCAGCACCGACTTTTTCTCGATGCTGCCGCTGCCGGTGCTGCCGATCTTTGGCGGGCTGTTCGGCATGGGGCTGGCGATGATCATCGGCAGTTTCTCGACCCGCAGCGCAGGCACCGTTTTTGCGATGATCTCGCTGGGCGTGGGCGAGCTGATTGCCGCGTGTTCGGTCATCATCGTGGCGTTCTTCGGCGGGGAAGAGGGGATTTCGGGCGACCGGACCTATGGCCTGCCGTTCTTTGGCATCGAATTCCTGCACCAGATCGAAGTCTATTACCTGATCGCCTTCTGGCTGATCCTCTCGGCGTTGCTGATGTACCTGTTTTCACGCACCCCCATCGGGCGCATGGCGAACGCGGTGCGCGACAACCCCGAACGGGCCGAGTTTCTGGGCTATTCCTCGCGTTGGGTGCGCTATTACAGCTTCATCTTCTCGGGCTTTTTCGCAGGCATCGCGGGTGGGCTTTTCGCCATCAACTATGAAATCGTGACTGAAGAGAACCTGAACACCGCCTCGTCCGGTGTGATCCTGCTGGTGACCTTCCTGGGTGGCGTTGGCTTCTTCTTCGGGCCGGTCATCGGCGCGATTGCCTTTACCCTGCTGCAAACGGTGTTGTCGCTGCAAACGGACCTGTGGGCGTTTTACGCCGGTGTTCTGTTCCTGGCCACGGTGATGTTCTTTCCGGGCGGGCTGGCGGGTCTGCTGATGATGCACGTGCCAGCGATCAGGATGGGCAAGGCGTCAAAGCTGGTTGTGCCCTACATAACCACCCTGATACCGGCGCTGATCGGTATTCTGGGCCTGTCCGCGCTGGTCGAGATGACGTTCCACGTGCGCCACTCTTCCGTGGGTGACGAGGAAATGACCGTCTTCTGGACCACCTTCGACAGCCACGACGTTCTGCCGTGGGCCGTGGCCATCGGGGTCACCGTCGTGGCCTTTGGCGTCATGCGGATGATGCTGCCAACGCTGCGTGCCGCATGGGCTGATGCCAATTCAACCAAGGCCACTAAATCCAATGGAGGTGCCGCATGACCACCGCTGCACTTGAACTGAAAGACCTGCGCAAGAGCTTTGGCAAGACCGAGATCATCCGCGGCGTCAATCTGGCCGTCGGCAAAAGCGAACGCCACGCAATTATCGGCCCGAACGGGGCCGGTAAATCCACCCTGTTCAACCTGATCACCGGACGGTTTCCGCAAACCGCGGGCCAGGTGCTGTTGCACGGGCAAAACCTGGCCGGCAAAGCGCCGTTCGAGATCAACCGCATGGGGCTAAGCCGCAGTTTCCAGATCACCAACATCTTTCCCAAGATGACCGTGTTCGAAAACGTCCGCTGTTCGCTGCTGTGGTCGATGGGCTACAAGTACAACTTCTGGTCCATGGTCGGGCGCAGCCGCGCGTTGACCGAAGGGGCCGAGCAGATCCTGGAACAGATCAACCTGACCAACCGGCGCGATCTGCCTGCGGGCACGCTGTCCTATGCGGAACAGCGTGCGCTGGAAATTGGCATCACCATCGCGGGGGGGGCTGACGTGATCATGCTGGACGAACCCACCGCCGGCATGAGCCATTCGGAAACCGATTATATCGTCGAACTGATCCGCACCGTGACCGAGGGCAAAACCCTGATCATGGTCGAACATGACATGGGCGTGGTCTTTGGTCTGGCCGACCGCATTTCGGTGCTGGTCTATGGCGAGCTGATTGCCACCGGCCGCCCCGAGGACGTGCGCGGCGATCCCAAGGTTCAAGAAGCCTATCTAGGCGCTGCACTGGAGGCAGAACACTGATGCTCGAAGTCAACGATCTGCACGCCTATTATGGCAAGTCACACATCCTGCAAGGGGTGAACCTGAACATTCAGGAGGGCGAAATCGTCGCCCTTCTGGGGCGCAACGGGGTGGGGCGGTCCACCACCTGCAAGGCGATTATGGGCGAAGTTGTCCCGCATGGGTCCGTCAAGTTCCGCGGTCAGGAAATCGCCGGTAAGAAGGCGTTTGAAGTGGCCAATTTGGGCATCGGCTATGTGCCCGAAAACCGCGATATCTTTCCTGGTCTGACCACGCGGCAGAACCTGATCCTTGGGCTGAAACCCGGTCAAAAGGATGGCGCAGGCCGTTGGGCGATGCAGGATATGTTCGATATGTTCTCGAACCTCAGCGAACGCGCGGATGTCGAGGCATCGGTGATGTCGGGCGGCGAGCAGCAGATGCTGACCATGTGCCGCACGCTGATGGGGGACCCCGATCTGGTGATGATTGATGAGCCGACCGAGGGCCTGAGCCCGCAAATGGTTCAAAAGGTCGCCACGGTTCTGCAAGAGATCGCCAAGCGTGGCGTGTCCACGTTGCTGGTTGAACAAAAGCTGTCCATTGCGCTGGACATTGCTGACCGCGTTTACGTGATGGGCCACGGTCAGGTGGTGTTCGAAGGGACGCCGCTGGAACTGAAAGCGCGTGAAGACGTGCGCAAGGAGTGGCTGGAGGTTTGACCTCTGGCGGTGTCGGGGGGCCAGCCCCCCCCCGACGCTGACGCGCCGCCCCCCGGAGTTTATCCGGAAAGATGAAGGTCAGCATACATTCCTCAACGCAACGTCATTCCTTGTTTTTGGACTTTGACAGCGTCGTATTTGTCGTCACATTGGCATCAAATTCGAGGGGGAAAACGATGGCAGATCAGACATGGCTCACGCGAAACGACCACGGTGACGGCATTGTCGAACTGGTGCTGAACCGCCCGCCGGTGAATGCGCTGGAACCCGAAACCCTGATGGGTTTTCGAAACGTTATGAACGATGTATCGGGCGACGCTGATGTGCGCGCCATTGTCCTGTCATCGGCGTGCAAGGTGTTCTCGGCCGGGCTGAACCTGAAGCAGGCGCAGCACTTTGACCTGAACGATCAGCGTGCAATCGTGGACGGGTTGAACCAGGGGTTCATGGCGCTGTTCACCAGCCCCAAACCTGTCATCTGCGCCATCAACGGGCCTGCGATTGCGGGCGGTTTGTTTTTTGTGCTGGCGTCCGACCACCGCATCGCGGTGCCGCGCGCACAGTTTGGTCTGGCCGAGGTGCGGGTGGGTGTCGGATTTCCGGCAGGCCCCTTGGGCATCGCCCGCGCGATGCTGGACGCTAACATCACGCGTCGCCTGATGATGCGCGGGCAACCCATTGATGTTCAAGCTGCTTTGGCTGCCGGACTGGTCGACGACATCGTCGAACCCGACGCGTTGGCACAGGCGGCTCTGGATGCTGCGCGCGAATTTGCACAGATTCCACCTGCTGCCTACGCGGCCGTCAAATCGCAACTTCGGGCGGACACCATCGCTCAGATCACGGCGGCTGTGGCCGCCGAAACAGCGGCAGACCTGCCGTGGTACACAGATGAAACCGCAGCCGCGATGGCGCGGATGATAGGATAAAAGTCATGTCGACACTGGACCAAACCCGACTGAACCGCATCAAGCCCTGGATGCAAGACTATGTAGACACAAAGAAATATCCAGGCTGCACGGTTCTGGTCAAACAGGCCGGCCAAGAGGTGTTCTATCACGAAACCGGTCTGCGCGATGTGGCGAGCGGCGCGCCGTTTGCCCGCGACACGGTGGCGCGCATCTATTCGATGACCAAACCTGTCACCTCGCTGGCGCTGATGATGCTGGTGGAAGAGGGGCTGATCCATCTGGATGCGCCGCTGTCTGCGGTGCTGCCGGAATTTGCCGAGATGTATGCGCTGGTGGACGGGGCCACGTCGATTGATCAGGTCGAACGCTGTGCCGTGCCAACGCTGCACCAGACCGTGACACATACGGCTGGGTTCAGCTATCCGTTCAACCCCGGCGTGCTGCCCAAGGCGATGGAAGAGGCCAAGCTGATGTTCGCCGCGTCCGAGGCCGGTCTGGCCGAGGTCACGCAGAACCTGGCAAAGCTGCCCTTGGCATTTCAACCCGGCACCCGCTGGGAATATTCCGTGGGCATCGACGTGATCGGCCGCGTGGTCGAGGTGCTGTCGGGCCAAACGCTGGATGCGTTTTTCCAGACCCGTATTTTCGACCCGCTGGGCATGACCGAAACCGGCTTTGCCGTGCCCGATACTGTGCTGGATCGCTTTGCATCGCTGTATACGCCGCTGGCCGCTGGCGCGATGGCGCTGAACAACGCCGACAGCAAAAGCGCCGACACCCTGCGCTGTGTCGATGTGGCGCAAAAATCACCCTTCCGCGCGCCAAAAACACTCTCGGGCGGCGGCGGTCTGGTCGGGACCATCGACGACTATATGCTGTTTTGCGAGGCGCTGCGCACCGGCGGTCAGGGGCTGGTGTCGCCATCGACGTTGCGGTTTATGACGGCCAACCATCTGCCCGGCGATATTGCCAGCATGGGCCCGTCCAGCTTTGCCGAACAGCCGATGACCGGCATGGGGTTTGGCATTGGCGGGGCGACCGTATTGAACCCCGCCCGCACCCGCACGCCGTCGTCGGTGGGTGACTTTAGCTGGGGGGGCATGGCGTCGACGTTCTTCTGGGTTGATCCTGTGCATGATCTGTCGGTGGTGTTCTTCACCCAGCTCAGCCCCTCCAGCAGCTACCCCGCCCGCGCAGCCCTCAAGGCGCTGGTTCACGGAGCGTTGTCATGACCGATCGTCGAATTCTGTGGACACCCACGCCCGAGCGCATCGCAGACACGTCGATGGCGCGGTTTGAACGCTGGTTGCAGACCGAACGCGGGCTGAGCTTTGCCGATTATGGCGAGATGTGGGATTGGTCGGTGACCGATCTGGAAGGGTTCTGGTCGGCGATCTGGCAGTTTTTCGACCTGCCCGCATCGGTGCCACCCACGACATTCCTGGCCAAGAACCAGATGCCCGGTGCCGAATGGGGGCCGGGGGCGATGCTGAACTATGTCGATCATCTGCTGCGCCATGCGGATGCGTGCCCCGACGACGTGGCCTTGGTCGTGCAATCGGAAACCTTTGAACGGGTCAGCCTGACCTGGGCCGAGCTGCGCGCACAGGTGGCGTCGGTGGCGTCCCATCTGGCGGATATGGGCGTGGGGCAGGGTGACCGCGTGGTCGCGATCCTGCCCAATACGCAGACGGCTGTGATTGCCTTTCTGGCGACGGCTTCGCTGGGGGCCGTCTGGTCACTATGTGCGCCGGATATGGGCCACGTGGCCATTCTGGACCGGTTCACCCAGATCGAACCCAAGGTGTTGATCGCGCAGGACGGCTATACCCACGCAGGCAAGCCGGTGGACCGCAGCGCGGTGATCCAGCAGATCAGCGAGGGGCTGCCATCGGTCACGGGGCGCATCATGGTGCCGGTGGCCCATGCGCTGCCTGATGGATGGGTCGATTTTGCCACGCTGACCGACCGCGCGGCGACGTTGGAAAGCCGCCAAGTGCCGTTCGAACATCCGCTGTGGATCGTCTATTCGTCGGGCACCACCGGCAACCCTAAGCCCATCGTTCACGGGCATGGCGGGATCGTTCTGGAATCTGCAAAACAGTCGCTGCATCAGGATCTGGGACCGCAGTCGCGTTACGCCTGGTTGACCTCGTCCGGTTGGATCATGTGGAATTCGCAATTCTCGGCGCTGGGTCAGGGGGCGATGCTGGCCATGTATGACGGCGCGCCGCATTACCCGGATATGGGTGTGATCTGGCGGTTCGTCGCGGACGAAGGGTTGACGTATTTCGGCGCAGGGGCCGCGTTTTACGCGGGCTGCCTGAAGGCCGGGATCACGCCGCGCACCGAAGTAGACCTGTCGGCATTGCGCGCGCTGGGGTCCACCGGATCGCCACTGTCCGAGGATGCCTACAACTGGATTTATTCCGAAGTGAAAGAAGACCTCTGGCTGGCCCCGATCTCGGGCGGCACCGATCTGGCGGGGGCCTTTGTGCTGGGCCATCCCGGGATGCCGGTGCGCGCAGGCGAGATGCAGTGCCGCGCGCTTGGCAACGCGGTGCGTGCCTATGACGAAGAGGGCAACGAACTGATCAGTGCCGTGGGTGAACTGGTCTGCACCCAACCGCTGCCATCGATGCCGCTGTATTTCTGGGGGGATGACGATGGCAGCCGTTTGCATGATGCCTATTTCGACACCTATCCCGGCATCTGGCGGCACGGCGACTGGATCGAAATCAACGCGCGCGGCGGCTCTGTGATCTATGGCCGCTCCGACGCCACGATCAACCGCAAGGGGCTGCGCATGGGGTCGGCCGAGATTTATCAGGCGGTCGAAGGGCTGCCCGAGGTCATGGACAGCCTAGTGGTCGATCTGGAATTCCTGGGCCGCGAAAGCTTCATGCCGCTGTTCGTGGTGCCCGCGAAGGGACAGCCGCTGGATGATGCGTTGAAAGACAAGATCAACAACGCCATCCGCACAGGCGTTTCGGCGCGGTTCGTGCCCAACGAGATTGTCGAAGTGGCCGACATTCCGCGCACGCTGTCGGGTAAAAAGCTTGAAGTTCCTGTGAAAAAGCTGCTTTTGGGCGGTGATCCGGCCCGTGTCGTCAACCGCGACTCCATGGCCAACCCGAACAGCTTCGGCTTTTTCATCGACTACGCAAAGGCCCGCGCCACATGACAGACGCCCAGAAAACCCTGTTGAACCTGCTGGAAATCGAACAGCTCGAGGTCGATTTGTTCCGCGGAACCGGGCAGGGTGGCGAAACGTCGACGCGGATTTTCGGGGGGCAAGTGGTGGCACAGGCACTGGCGGCGGCCTATGGCACGGTGCCCGACCGGCTGTGCCATTCGCTACACGCCTATTTCATCCGTCCCGGTGATCCCGAAATTCCGGTGATCTACCAGGTGGACCGGGCCCGCGACGGTGGCAGCTTTACCACCCGTCGCGTGGTGGCAATCCAGCATGGCAAGCAGATCCTGAACATGTCGGCCAGCTTTCACGTGGAAGAACCGGGCCGCCATCACCAGCATCCGATGCCGCAGGTGTCCGGCCCCGAAAACTGGCCCGACCGCAACGTGCTGCGCGCCGACGAACTGGACCGCGTCCCCGAACACCGCCGCGCCGATTTCATGCGCCCGCGCCCGATCGAGCTGCACGATGTCGAGCCGCGCGATATGTTCGAGCCGGAAATCGTGCCGGACGAAAACCATTCGTGGTTCCGCATGGCTGGCGCCAAAGGGTCAAGCCCGCAGATGCAGCATTGCATGCTGGCCTATGCCTCGGACATGAACCTGTTGGGGTCGTCGCTGCGCCCGCACGGGCTGACCTGGATGAGCGGCAACGTCATGACCGCCAGCCTGGACCATGCCATGTGGTTTCATGCGCCCGTAAATTTTGAAAACTGGCATCTGTATACGATGGACAGCCCGTGGACGGGTGGCGGCCGTGGGTTCAATCGGGGCAGCATTTACGACCAGAACGGTGTTCTTGTGGCGTCCACTGCCCAAGAGGGGCTGATCCGCGAGATCACACCGCGCAAGACAAAATAAAGGGCCGCGCGCGCGACTGCGCCGCGCCCCTTTGATCGTTCAGCCGAAGACGAAAAAGCACAGCTTGTTATTGTCCGCATCCCGCACATAGGCGCCGTAAAAACGGTCCGGGATACGCTGACCGGGTGCGCCGTCATCCGTGGCGCCCAGTTCAATCGCACGCGCATAGATCGCGTCGACCTCTTCCTTGCTGTCAGCGACAAAGGCCACCATCGTGCCGTTGCCCGCGGTGGGGGGCTGTTTGTCATAGGGTTCGCAGACCGCCAGCATCGGCTGTCCGCGTCCGGTGCTGATAAAGGCGATGCGGCCCATATCGGTGACGATTTTCGCGCCCTTGGACGCAAAAAGTTCTGAGTAGAATGTCTTGGCGGCGTCCATATCCGACACGCCCAGCGTGGTGTAACCGATCATATTGCTGTCCTTGAATGAAAGACGCGGACGATAGAAGAACCGTCCGCGGAAGGGTGTGGGTTCAGGCGTCGTCGAACTGTCCGAACCTGCGGTTCAGCTTGCGCATCCCGCCGATCCAACGGTCATAGTTTTCGGTCTTGTTGCGCATGTATCCCATGACTTCGGGGTGCGGCAGAACCAGAAACGTCTCGTTGCGGATGGTTTCGATGCAGGCTTGGGCCACCACGTTTGGTTCCATCATACCGTCGATGGATGCAACGTGATCTTCGTGGCCCCGGGTCATTTCGGTGCGCACCGCTTGCGGGCACAGGACCGAAACCTTGATCCCCTGATCGCCGTAGGTCATCGCCAGCCATTCCGCCAGACCGACAGCCGCGTGTTTGGTCACACCATAAGGGGCGCTGCCCACCTGGTTCAGCAGACCCGCCGCCGACGAGGTGTTCAGCAGATAGCCACCACCGCGTGCCGTCATCAGCGGCACCAGCTTGCGCGCGGCCCAGACGTGGGACATCACGTTGATTTCCCAGATCCGCTGCCAGCCGTCGTTGTCCACCTCGACACCACCGGGGATCGAGATGCCCGCATTCGAACAGAACAGATCAATCGGGCCGACTTCGTCCTCGACACGGTCGATCATCGCGACGATCTGCTTTTCGCTGGATACGTCGACTTCGATGGCCAGACCGTCGATGCTGTTGGCGGTTTCGTTGGCGCCTTTGAAATCGCGGTCAACGCAGACAACGATGGCGCCCTCGGCGCTGTAGCCTTCGCACATGGCGCGCCCGATGCCGCTGGCGGCACCGGTGACGACGACAATTTTATCTTTCAATTCCATTGGCTTATGTCCACATGTTCGACCCGCCACAGACGGTCAGCGCCTGTCCGGTCATGTATTTGCTGGCATCCGATGCAAGGTAGACAGCCAGGCCGCCGAAATCGTCCGGCTCGCCCAGGCGGCGCAGGGGGATTTCGCCCTGAATGCGTTTTTCTACCTCGGGATTGTCCCACAGTTCGCGGGCAAAGTCGGTTTTGACCAGACCGGGGCAGATGGCATTGAACCGGATGCCTTGCGGCCCGAATTCCTGTGCCAGATTGCGCACCAGACCGATCAACGCCAGTTTCGACATGCCGTAGGTGCCCAGCATTTCCGACGGTTTGAACGCGCCGATGGATGACGTGAACATCATTGAACCCGCGCCCTTTTCGATCATGTCGGGGGCGACCATCGTGGCCAGCCACTGGTTCGACAACACGTTGGCGTTCATCGTCTTGTGATAGGCATCATCGGGGATTTGCGAGGTCTTGCCGTAGTAGGGGTTCACACCCGCGTTGCCGACTACGATGTCGATAGGCCCCGCGATCTTGCGGGTCTGATCGACAAGCGCCTGAAGCTGGTCCTTGTAGCCCACGTTGCAGGCGACACCGTGGGCGCGCGTTGCGCCCACAGCCGTGTTGATGTCAGCGGCCGCTTCGTCCAGCTGATCCTGCTTGCGCGCAGAAATCACCACGGTCGCGCCATGTTCGGCCAATGCGGTGGCCATCGCCAGCCCCATGCCCTTGGACGCGCCCGTCAGCAGGGCCACTTTTCCGGTCAGGTCAAACATCTTGCTCATGGTCCCGAAAACACCTTGCCCTGGGTCTTGCCGTGCGCGGCAAGCTGACGTTCGTTGCTTTCCTGGAATTCGGACACTTCGGCGCGGGCGACAACGTGGTGGTGCACCTCGTCAGGACCGTCCGCAAAGCGCAGCGTGCGCTGGCCGGTGTACATGGCCGACAGCGGAGACCACTGCGAAATGCCGGTCGCACCGTGCACCTGCATCGACTGGTCGATGATCTGACAGACCTTTTCCGGCACCATCGCCTTGATCATGCTGACCCAGATGCGGGCCTCTTTGTTGCCCAGCACGTCCATCGCCTTGGCCGCTTTCAGAACCATCAGGCGCATCGCTTCAATCTCGATCCGCGCACGGCTGATGGTTTCCATGTTCTTGCCAAGGTCGACGATCCGCTTGCCGAATGCCTTGCGGTTGATCGCGCGGTCCATCAGCAGGTCCAGCGCCTTTTCGGCCTGACCGATCGAACGCATGCAGTGGTGAATGCGGCCTGGCCCCAAGCGGACCTGGCTGATTTCAAACCCTTTGCCTTCGCCCCACAGGATGTTTTCCTCGGGGACGCGGACGTTGGTGAACTTGATGTGCATGTGACCGTGCGGGGCGTCGTCGTGGCCAAAGACATGCATCGGCCCCAGGATTTCAACGCCGGGGGTGTCGACGGGCACAAGGATCTGGCTTTGCTGGCGGAAGGATTCAGCATCGGGCGAGGTTTTGACCATGACGATCATGATCTTGCAGCGCGGATCGCCCGCACCCGAGATATAATATTTCTCGCCGTTGATGACCCATTCGCCGTTTTCCAGCACAGCCGAGGTCGAGATGTTCTTGGCATCGGACGAGGCAACATCGGGTTCGGTCATCGCAAAGGCCGAACGGATTTCACCAGCCAGCAGCGGCTTCAGCCATTTGTCTTTCTGCGCTTGCGTGCCGACACGTTCCAACACTTCCATGTTGCCGGTGTCGGGCGCCGAGCAGTTCAGCGTTTCAGAGGCAAGCGGGCTTTTGCCCAGTTCAGCGGCGATATAGGCGTAGTCCAGGTTCGACAGGCCTTCGCCGGTTTCGGCGTTGGGCAGGAAAAAGTTCCACAGACCCGCGTCGCGCGCCTTTTGTTTGGCACCTTCCAGCAGCTCAAGCTGACCGGGGGCATGGGACCAACGGTCGGCGCGGCCTTCGCCCAGACGATAGTATTCTTCGGTGATCGGATCGACGTTGTCACGGATGTGACGGATAACCGCGTTCAGCAACGGTTTGTTGCCCTCGGACATCTCAAGGTTGTTCATTTCCGGCGTTGATTTTGCCATGTTCGGCCCTCTCTTTCGATTTCTATCTGTTGACCCATTTGGGTTTGCGTTTCTCGACAAAGGCGGTGACGCCCTCGCGGTGATCTTCGGTTTTCATCAACCCGCCCAGCACTTCGTAGCTGTAGGCCAGGCTGTCATCCAACCCCTCGGCGCGGGACATTTCGTTCAGCACACGTTTGGTGGCGCGCACGGATGAGGGTGATTGTGCCGCGATGTCCTCGGCCATCTTCATGGCGGCGTCCATCAGCTCGGCCTGGGGCACCACGGCGTTCAGGATACCGTGGCCCAGCGCTTCGGTTGCGTCCATGTGGCGGCCGGTGAACAGCAGTTCGTTCGCCTTGGTGCGTGACATGAACCGCGACAGGCGCTGCACGCCCCCCGTGGCCGCGAAAAAGCCGACCTTGACCTCGGGCAGGGCATAGGTGGAATTGTCCGCCCCGATGATGATGTCGCAGGCCAGCGCGGTTTCAAAGCCGCCGCCCATGGCAAATCCGTTCACGGCGGCAATCACCGGCTTGTCCAGATCAAAGCGTTTGCTGAGACCGGCAAAGCCGCTGTCGGGGATTTTGCCGCCCTTGCCGGAGGCACTGTATTTCAGGTCGTTGCCTGCCGAGAATGCCTTGTCGCCCGCACCGGTCAGCACGGCGACCCACAGGTCGTTGTTGTCGCGGAAATCGTTCCAGATCGCGTCCATTTCCATATGCATCGGCGGATGCACGGCGTTGTAAACCTCGGGGCGGTTCATGGTCACGATCAGGATCGGACCACGGACCTCGGTTGTGACGAATTCAGGCATTGGCTTTGTCCTTTCCAAGGCAGGCCGCTTGCAGCGCGCGGCGGTCGATTTTGTCGGTGGTGCCACGGGGCAGGGGATCGCGTTGGAACCAGAAATGTTCGGGCACTTTGAACTTGGCGATGTGATCGCGCAGGAATGTTTTCAGGTCTTCCTCGTCCACCGATTGTCCCGGCTTGAGCTGCACGCTTGCGCCCACAACCTCGCCCAGACGGTCGTGCGGGACACTGAACACACAGGCCTCGGCCACGGCGGGATGGCGGTGCAACGCGCCCTCAACGTCCAGACAGGCGATGTTCTCGCCGCCGCGAATGATGATGTTTTTCTTGCGGTCCACGATGGTGACAATGCCATCGGCGTCGATATAGCCCAGATCGCCCGACCGCAGCCAGCCGTCTTGCAGCACTTCGGCTGTGGCCTGCGGTTTGTTCAGGTATTCACGCATGTTGCAGGGGCTTTTGACGGTGATCTCGCCCACTTCGCCCACGCCCACCGGTTGGCCCGCATCATCCAGAAACCGAAGCTCCTGAACCGCGGGGTACAACCGGCCAACCGCGCCGGGACGTTCAAGGTATTCGTCCCCCAGCATGCCGATGCCGATGGCGTTGGTTTCGGTCATGCCCCAGCCGGTGGCGACGGCTGCATTCTTGAAGGTCTGTGCAATCTCGGCCACCTGCGCGGCCGGCCGTTTGGCCCCACCGCTGCCCACATAGGTCAACAAGGGCAGCTCCTCGCCCATTTCGCGGGCCGCAACGACCAGATCCGCCGATTGCGTCGGCACGCCCAGAAACCGCGTGATCTTTTCGTCGCGGATCAATTCGACCGCCTTGCGTGCGTCCCATTTTGGCATCACCACAACCTTGGCACCGGCCGGCATGCTTAGCATGAAACTGGGGTGGGTGGCGGTGACGTGAAACAGCGGCGTGACGATCAGCACGGCAGGGCGCGGGGCCACGGCATCGGGATCTTCCGGCGGGTCGATCAGCGGACCCATCACAAAGGTCAGCAGCCACGAAAACACCGCATTCACGACGCCACGGTGGGTTTGCACCACGCCCTTGGGTTTGCCGGTGGTCCCCGAGGAATACATGATCGCAAAATCATCGTCGGTGTCGATGGCGACATCGGGCGCATCCACGTCGCCCTGGTCTTTCATCAGATCGGCATAGTGCTGCGGCGTTTGCGCATCGCGCGTGCCGATGATCGTCAGCCCCAGCGCCTGTTCGATCGGCGCCAGCCGCGCGGCGCGGTCGCCATCGGCCAGAACCAGCTTGGCCGCGCTGTCTTGCAGGGCATAGTCCAGCTCCTCGGTGGTCCACCAGCCGTTCAGAAACACGACAACGCCGCCCAGCGAAGCGATGGCCATCATGCCCAGCAACAGTTCGGGACAGTTGCGCATGGCAAGGGCCACCCGTGTGCCGCGGGTCACACCGAATTGCGTGGACAGCACATGGGCCAGCCGGTTCACGTCACCGATAAAGGCATCATAGGTCCAGCGTTCACCTTCGAACACCAGGTATTCGGCGGCCCCGTTGTCCATGGCTTCGCGGCTGGCACGCATCATGGCGGCAACGTCACCGGGAATGTTCTTGTATACGGTATAGTCAACACCGCGGATGTTGGCGGTGGACAACTCGAACGTCGGGTTGGTCGCGGTCACATGGTCCGCCGCCTGATCATAGCCCATAGCAGTCATCGCAGACCCGCCGTGTGGCTTGCGTACATGGAAACAGCCATGTGAATCCTCCCATTTTACGGACCGGGACTTCCTCCTTCCCGGTTCCTTAAGGGCAACCCTAGGCCCAAAAGAACGCACTGCCAATACCGCAGAATGGAATTGCGTTTCGCTGCGACGTAAGGTCAGAAAAACCGCCGACGGGGAAAAATTCGCGTCTGCGTTGCGTTGACAACGGACCCTGCGCACGAGACAAGTTGACCCATTCACTGACGCCGCAAAAGGCCGCCTGTTATGACAGTTAAGACGATTTCAACCACCGCTTTCAATGATCAAAAACCGGGGACTTCGGGCCTGCGCAAGAAGACGCGCAGCTTCATGGTGCCGCATTATCTGGAAAATTACGTATCAGCGACGTTCACCGCCATCGGCGGCGGTGCGGGCCGGACATTTGTACTGGGCGGTGACGGTCGATTCTTCAACCGGGATGCCATCCAGACCATCCTGAAAATGGCCGCAGCCCAAGGCGCCGCGCGGATGATCGTGGGGCAGGGTGGACTGTTGTCCACCCCTGCGGCGTCGCATCTGATCCGGCTTAACAAGGCCGATGGCGGATTTATCCTGTCGGCCAGCCACAACCCCGGCGGCATCGACGCGGATTTCGGGCTGAAATTCAACGCGGCCAACGGCGGCCCCGCATCCGAGGCGCTGACCGCCAAGATGCACGCCGCGTCGCTGGCGATTGAAAGCTATGACATCGCGGATGT
Organism: Sulfitobacter sp.; assembly: GCA_034669925.1. Taxonomy (GTDB): domain Bacteria; phylum Pseudomonadota; class Alphaproteobacteria; order Rhodobacterales; family Rhodobacteraceae; genus Pseudosulfitobacter. The sequence continues at coordinate 477,597 of JAXMOM010000001.1, read as the reverse complement.
GGAGGACATCAACCTGGACACGGTGGGCCAGACGCAGATTGGCGACATGGTGATCGACGTGGTGGACCCGGTGGCTGACTACAGCGACCTGATGGCCAGTCTGTTCGATTTCGACGCGATCCGCGCGCTGTTCGCGGGCGGGTTCACCATGCGCTTCGACGCCATGCACGCGGTCACGGGACCCTACGCTCACGCGATCCTCGAGGGCACGCTGGGCGCGCCCAAGGGGACCGTCGTCAACGGCACCCCTTCCGAGGATTTCGGCAAGGGTCATCCCGATCCCAACCCGATCTGGGCCAAGGAGCTGATGGACCTGATGCTGTCGGATGCATCGCCCGACATGGGCGCCGCATCGGATGGCGACGGCGACCGCAACATGATCGTGGGCAAGGGCACTTACATCACCCCCTCGGACAGTCTGGCGATGCTGGCAGCCAATGCGCATCTGGCACCGGCCTACAAAGGCGGCATTGCGGGCATCGCGCGTTCCATGCCCACCAGCGCCGCCGCCGACCGCGTGGCCGAGGTGCTGGGGGTCCCGTGCTTCGAGACACCGACGGGCTGGAAATTCTTCGGCACCCTGCTGGACGCAGGCCGCGTCACCATCTGTGGCGAGGAAAGTGCCGGCACCGGATCGCATCACGTCCGCGAGAAAGATGGGTTGTGGGCGGTGCTGCTGTGGCTGAACATTCTGGCCGCGCGCGACATGACCGTGGCGCAGGTTCAAGCCGACCATTGGCAACGGTTCGGGCGCAACTACTATGCACGTCACGATTACGAAGCGGTGGAAAGCGCCCGCGCCGACAAGATGATGGCGCATCTGCGCGCGCAGCTGGACGACCTGCCGGGGCAAAGCCACGCGGGCCTGACCGTCACCGGTGCCGACGATTTTGCCTATACCGATCCGGTGGACGGATCGAAAAGTGCTGCCCAGGGCATCCGCCTGTTCTTCGATGGCGGCGCGCGCGCGGTGTTCCGCCTGTCGGGCACCGGCACCGAAGGCGCGACGATCCGGTTGTATCTTGAACAATTCGTGATCGACGGCGATCACGCGGCCCCCGTCGATCAAGTGCTGGAACAGGTGCGGCAGGCGGCCCTTGAAATCAGCGATCTGCCTGCTTTGACAGGGCGAACAGCGCCTGACGTAAAGACCTGAGTTTCAACTTAAAGGTGCCAATTTACTTATGAAATCAGGCTCTTTGCTTCGGGATTAACACTTTACACAACGCGACTACGTCTTTTAACCTACTGCCATAGGCGGGTCTTTGCTTAAAGGCCGCAAAAAAACTATGGGCGATTGACGTGTTTGAAAACTGGCGAAAGGTCTCTACACCGCGTGCCCAATCGGTCATCTATCCGGTTGAGATTTCGCAATGCCGGATTTCCGAACAGATGTGGGTGCCCAAAGGGTCCATCGCTTATGAATTGCGCGACGCCAATGGTCGGCGCATCGGCCTGAAAGCACCCTATGACGGGTTTGTGCATCCGTTTCTGGCAGTGGGACAGACCATCGACAGCCCCGCAGTCGCTTTTTACGTGGTGCAGGCCGAAGAGGGGGCCGAACTGGACAGCGAGGGGCGCGTGCATCATGCGTCCAACGCCGACTATGCGCCGTCGGGTGACGCGGACATTGCCGAAGACGACCAGTGGGAAGACGAGGAATTGGGCGAGGAGCTGCCCAACGGCACCACGCTGGCCAACGGGCAATACACCATCAAACGCTACATTGCGGCGGGCGGTTTCGGCATCACCTATTTCGCCGAGGACAACTTGGGCCGGTCCGTGGTCATCAAGGAATGCTTTCCTGCCTCGATCTCGCGCCGCCGCGACAGCCGCGTCAGCGCGGCCACCCGCGACCAACAGCCGACACTGAAGAAATGCATCCGCCTGTTCGTGAAAGAGGCGCGGGTGCTGGCGCAGTTGCACCACCCCAATATCGTGGGCGTCAAAGGGTGCTTCGAGGAAAACGGCACCGCCTATATGGTGCTGGAACGTGTGCACGGCCGTGACATCGACTGGAACCTTGAGCACAACCGTGAGGCGTTGACGCCCGAGTTCGTGGAATTTCTGGCGCGCACGATGCTGGACACGCTGCGCGCGGTTCATGACGCCGGAATGCTGCACCGCGATGTGTCGCCCGGCAACATCATGATCGACGAGAACAGCCAGCCGATGCTGATCGACTTTGGCGCCGCGCGCGCCGAGGTGACCAAGGCCAGCCGCGCCGTGTCCACCCATCCGGTCGTCAAGGACGGCTATTCCCCGAACGAGCTGTATATCGCGGGGGCCTTGCAGTCACCTGCCACGGATCTTTATGCGCTGGCGGGCACGTTGTATCAGGTCATCACCGGTGACGTGCCACCCGCCGCCGACATGCGCCAGCATATGAAATCAAACGGCGAGGCTGACCCATACGTGCCCCTGTCGGGGCAATATCCAGATCACGATCAGGCGCTGCTGGCTGCCATCGACAAATCCATGGCGCTGCGCATGGCCGACCGCTGCCAGTCTGCCGCCGAATGGCTGGCGATGATGGACGCCAAAGCGCCGGAGAATAGCAGGGCAAAGCCCGCCACCGAAAAAACCGCCAAGCCCGCCGCCGAAAAAGCCGCCCCCGCCAAGGCCCCGTCGCTGACGGCCTTTCTGGCAACCGCACTGTCGCGCCAGAATTCGGGTGCGGTGAACAAAACGCCACTGGTCGCCCCCGAACTGTTGCGCGACTGGGCGATGGACCTGTGTGAAAAGGCGCAGCTTTTCCAGAGCAAAAAGAAAGTCTTTGGCGTTCTGACCCCCGACGATTTCAGGGTCGTCGATGGCAAGCGGCTGGAATTGCGACTGGATTTCAAACCCGCAGACCTGTCAGCCAAGGTCGACGGCACGCAGGTGCCCGCGCAACACAAACATTACATCGCACCGGAATTGATTGCCGCCGACGTGCCGCTGTCGGCGGCATCCGATGTCTATGCCATCGCGGCGATCCTGTTTGCCTGCCTTACAGGCCGCGCGCCCGATCCCTCGGCTCAGCGCAAGATACCGGCGGCAATGTTCGGCCCCAAACCGGTTTTTGACGCGATCGAGGCGGCGCTGAGCCAGCGTCCTGCGCAGCGTCCGGCACTGGACGTGTTTGCGCGCGGTGCCACCAACCTGCGGTCACGCGAACAGCCGCGCGCAGAACAGGCCAAGGCTGATCCGGCCCCAAAAGCCGCGCCAAAACCCCGGCCCGACACGCCCAAGGCACCCCCCAAAGACGAGGCCAAGCGCCCGGCCCAGGCCGCGCATCCCAGCGGCGCCTTGTCGTGGATAACGCTGGTGATGACAGGGGCGTTGATCCCGTTGGCAGCGGCGTCGGTGTCCAACACATTCACTTTTGGCGATCCTCTGTATTCCTTTGAAACCTTGCGGTTTCTTCTGGCCGACAACCTGGACCTAAACCGCGATGTGCCGTGGTATGCGCTGGCCTTGCTGGCGGTGTGCGGTGTGATCTTTGCCCTGATCGTGCGTCAGGCCCGCAAGGTCAGGCCGGTGCCCGAACGGCGCTGGCTGCCTGTCGCCTCGGCCTTTCTGGTGGGGTTCCAGATCCTGCCCTTACTGCTGGCAGAACAGGTCTATACCGAAGCACCGTCAAACCACGAGCTTTTGCTAAGTGTCGGGATTGGCGTCGCTTTTGCCTGTGTGGCTTTCTTTCTCTTTCGCCCGAAACCCGCGACCTGACGGGGGTCGGTTTTCAATTCCCTTAGAACCCAATTCAAAAGGACAGACAGATGGTAAATAAACAGTTCTACCGCTCGTCGGACCTGCCTGATGCCGAAGGCAGTGCCTCGAAGAAAACACGACCCATGGGCGACAACGCAGGGCGCGGTGCTGCCACCACGCCGGCAGCTGAGGCACGGATGACACCGGAAGCCGAAACGCCCGCGCGCAAAAGCTCGCCCAAAACCCGGCCTTTGGGACATGGTGGCAGCCGTTCGGATGCCGCCCCGTCGATGGACGCCGACGACGACGGCCTGCCTGTGGTCGGATGGCTGGTGGTCTTCAAAGGCCCCGGTCGCGGCAAGGCCGTGCAACTGGTCAACGGCATGAATTCCATCGGGCGCGGCGACGATCAGGCGGTGCAGGTGGATTTTGGCGACGAAAGCATTTCGCGCGGCACCCATGCCTATGTGATCTACGACGATGAAGAGCGTAATTTCCACGTCAGCCACGGCGGCAAGCAGAACCTTGTGCGTCTGAACGGCAAACCGGTGCTGAACTCGGAGCCGCTGGCCAATGGGGACAACATCCGTCTGGGGGCCACGACCATGCGGTTCTGCGCGCTGTGCGGCCCCGATTTCGACTGGTCCGACGCATGAGCAAGGCGCGGTTTCATTACGACACGGCCTTTGCGCTGTCGCAGGGCGGGCGGGACTATCAGGAAGACTGCCTGCTGTCCGCCTTTGGCGGCGGCGCGGCGCAGGGCTTTGCCGTTCTGGCCGATGGCATGGGCGGGCAGGCGGCAGGGGACGTCGCCTCGCAACTGGTGGCTTATGAGGTCGCGTTCGATCTGCAAAACCGTTTGCGCGACGGGCCCGGGGCCGAGAACGGCCTGCCTGCCAGCCTGCGCGGCATGGCGGACCGTGCCAATGACACCATCGCCGACAACGTTGAACACTACCCCGACCGCGAGGGGATGGGCGCCACCTTGCTGGCCACCGTCATGTTCCAGAACCGGCTGTACTGGGTGTCGGTCGGGGACAGCCCGCTGTACCTCTACCGCGACGGTGCGCTGCGCCAGATCAATGAAGATCACTCCATGGCCCCGATCATCGCCAAGATGGTCGAGGACGGCGAGCTTGACCCGCAGGCGGCGCTGAACCACCCCAACCGCAATGCGCTGACCTCGGTGCTGATGGGCGGCAAGGTCAAGCTGAAGAACGCGCCCGAGGCGGCCACCGAACTGCAACCGGGCGACGTGGTGATTGCCGCCAGCGACGGGCTGCAATTCCTGTCCGACGCGATGATTGCCGAGGTTCTGGCCGAACAGGCAGATGCGTCGTCGCAGCAGATATGCACCGCGCTGATGCAAGCGCTCGAGGCGCTGGACGACCCCGATCAGGACAACATCGCCATTCTGGTGCTGCAACTGGCCCGCCAGATCGACACGCCGCCACGCGGACGCCCCCAGCAGATCACCCGCGAACGGCCCAAGGCGGCCGCTGCCGCCGTGCGCAGCGTCGAGACGTTCATGCCCGAACCCGACCCTGAGCAGATCAAACAAGCCGCCCCGCAGACCGCAGCGCCTGCGGGGCAGGCCACACAGTCCAAGCTGCCGCTGGCGTTGATCGCCAGCCTTGTTGTCGCGCTGCTGGTGGTGCTGGTGTTGGCATATGTTTATATTTTTGGCCGCGCCGCCCCGATGTCGATGCAAATGTCTGAATATCCCGCGGTGTCCGAAAGGGGCACCGCAAGTGCCGCGCGCGCGGGCGACAAACACCTTGGCTATGACCAGAACCGGAGCTTTAGCAGTGGCAGATAACACCCCTTTTCGCACAGCCCTAATGGCGGCGCTGGTCGCTGGCCTTGCCCTGTGCCAGCCTGCGGGTGCCGGTGCGCAAACCGCCCCGCTGGACTGTCGCGCAACCGAGGACGGGGGCCACGATTGCACCCTGTATTTTCCAGGCGGCACCGACATCACCGACACCACGCTGACCCTGTCCGACGGCACCGAAATCGCGCACAGTTTCACCGCCGCGCCGACCGAGCTGCAAGCGCCCGACGCCGACGCGCCGCGCGTGCTCTACCTGGCCTTTGACACGTCGAACCCGGCGCGGGCTGCGATCCTGCGCCAGTCACTGGACAGTGCATGGGCGCTGGTCGAAAAGGTGCCCGGGGGCACACGCATCGGTCTGGGCACCTTCGACGAAAACTTTGCCGAAGTGCAGGCCCCCACGACCGACCGCGACGTGCTGCAACAGGCGATTGCGGGCATTCAGGCCAACGGGCAAACCACCAACCTGTTCGAGGCGACGCTGGACATTCTCAACGCACTTCCCGCGGCACCGGATGGGCGGCGCGACATCGTGTTGTTCTCTGACGGCAACGCCGAGGACACGGCCTTTACCCTGCGCGACGTGTCCGAGCGGGCGCGCAAATCCGGTGTGCGGGTCAATGGGCTGGGCGCTGTGCTGCGGGCCAGCGAAACCAAATACACGCAAACGCTGGAACGGATGGCCGAGGAAACCGGCGGGCTGTATTTCGGCACCGCACCCGGCAACGCCAATTTCGACACTGAAAACCTAAGCCGGATCGCCCAACTGGGCGAGGGCGTCGGCGTGGTGAGTTTCAAAGCCGGCTTTGTCCGCGAGGGCACGCTTTTGCTGACCACCGCATCGGGGCGCACGCTGCGCTACCAGATTGCACCGGTCGGACCGGACGCGGCCACGCAAGAGGCCGCCGAAGCACCACAGCCGGAACCGGCGGTGTCGCTTGTGGACCGCATCCCGCTGGCGGGATGGATCGCGGGCGGCGCGGTGCTGTTGCTGATCGTGCTGCTGGGTCTGCGTGGCCGTCGCACACCGCCACAGCCCGCGATGCCAGAGCCAGAACCCACGCCCACGCCGGAGCCGACCCCCATGCCGGAGCCGGAGGCCGTGCCGATCGAAGTCTACGGCGCGCTGACCACCGAAAGCGGTAAGGTGCTGTACCTGACCTCGTCCATCTCGACGCTGGGCCGGTCAGCGGATGCCGACATCGTGCTCGATGATCCATCTGTGTCCCGCCCGCATGCCACGATTTCCGTCTCGCGCACCGGGGCCTTGCAGATTGTCGATCTGAATTCGCTGAACGGCGTGCGGGTCAACGGAACGCAGGTCACCTCGGCTGAGATCAAGCCGGGCGACATATTGCAACTGGGCGCGGTCAAGCTGACCTTTGGCGATCCCAACGACTGAGGAGCGACGCATGCGCGGCTGGACCGTCTCCATCACTATCCAAGAGGCCGGGCGCACGGTGCTGTCCGAGGCGGCGCTGACCTTGCCCGCGCGTCTGATCCGCGACGGTGAAAGCGGTGCTGTGGCGTTGATCGACGGGGCAGGGACCGCGCATTCGCTGGCCCAAAGCCGTTTCGACGTGTCGCGCCAGCACATGACGCTAAGCGCCGAAGCCGACGGCACCCTGTTGATCGCGGACCAGTCTACCAATGGCGTTTTCGTGTCCCAACAGACCACTGCGCGGCTGATCGGCAAGGGCAATACGATGGCCATTCCGGCACAGTTGCAGGTGGCGCTGGACACGGTGGGGTTTGATATCCGCGTGCAAAGCGTGCCACCGCGCGCGCCGCGCGCCGAAAGCAACCTGCACGCCGAAGTCCGCCTTGGCGGCAAATTGCACCGCGTGGCGCTGGACCGCGCACCGTTGGTGGTTGCGGGGGGCGCGTTGTCGAACAACTATGTTTATGACCGTCACGGCGATCTACAGGGCATCATCGCGGCCCTTGGCAACCGCAGCGCGCTGGTGATCGCGCCGGACACGTCGGGCCAAATGCACGCCTTCGCCACGGCGGACCTTGGCGTGCGCCTGAACCGTCGCCAGATCGGCCAGAGCCAGCCCGAGCCGGTGGCGCATGGCACCTTGCTGACCTTTCAGGGCGGTCACCTACACCTGATGAAGGCAGGGGCCGACCGGCAACTGGCCTGCGTCAACGACGCCTGCCTGATGCTGAACGAATACAAGCCCGGTCAGAACTGCGTGTATTGCGGCACCCGTCTGGGCGACGCCCACACCCGGTACATCGGATAGGAACAGAGACGCCCATGACGGTTTTGCTGACATTCGACGTGATCGAGGTGGACACCTCAGGCCAGCCCAGAGGGCCGGGCGCACCGCTGGAGATTGACGAGACCGGCACGATCTCGTTCGGCTCGTCGACTGAATGCAACATCGTGCTTGAGGGCGAGCTGGTCTCGCGCCATCATTTTGACCTGACAGTTTCTGACAGCCGCGTGATGCTGACCGACGAGAACAGCACCAACGGCACGCAGGTCAACAGCATGCGCGTGGGGCTGGCCGAACTGGGGCAGGGCGATGTGATCGACATTCCCGGCTGGCGGCTGGTGGTCACGTCGCTGCACTTCGCGGAGGAACAGGCCGACGACACGCCTGCACCGGCCCAAGGGTTCCCGCATGATATCTTTGGTGACGACACGCTGGTCGATCCGGCGGGCTTGCACGGTCATGGCTATACAGTGGAAGAGCGCAAGTTTTGCGCAGTCGGCGGCGGGCTGGGGTCGTTCACCTTTGTCGACCATCTGCGGTGCTACGGTGTGTCTGCATCGGACATTGCGGTGATCGGCACCGAAAAAGTCAGCTACGCCACCTATAAACGCTATTGCCGCGACAGCCAGATCCCCGATCACGAACGGCTGCGCTCGAATTCTCTGTCCACACCAGACAACATCTGGGGCTTTCCCGGATATGCCAGCCGCGAGGCCTTTGGCGGGTTGCTGCGGGGCCGTCTGGGCGGGTTCAAACGGGTGTTCCAGGTCTTTGGCGAACCGACGCTGGCCGAAAGCTATACGCCACGCGCGGGCGATGTGTTCGACAGCCTGGACCGCGAGGAACGTCGCATCGACTGGCCCGCGATGCACCGCCAGGGACAGGCGCGCTGCATCCGCAAGCTGACCGACGGGCGCTATGCCGTGGCCTATACCATGCGCGACCCGTCCGTGGCAGAGGCCGACCGCCGCCGTATCATCATCGCCGACGTGCTGCATCTGGCCACGGGCTATCCGGCCACGCGATTTGTCGACGATTTCCAGAAGTTCATCGTGGAGTATCCCGACCATCGCCACATGGTCCACAATGCCTATGCACCCCACGACCAGATCTATGATGCCGCCGAAGCCGCAAACGGGCCTGTCTATGTTGTCGTGCGCGGACGCGGCATTGTCGCCAGCCGGATCATCCAGCGCCTGTTTGAGGCGCGCAAACGCAACCCTCAGATCACCATCCTGCATTCGATGCGCTCGAAACTGGACCCGACCAGCGGCGCGCGCTTTGGGCGGGCGCGCAGACAGGTGCGCACCAACATCGAAATCCAGCCGTTCAACTGGCCGAAATCCTGCTGGGGCGGCGATTTGCGGTTCGAATACGAACGTGCCGACGCGGCCAAACGTGGTGCCATGCTGACCACGCTGGGCGGCACCACCACGGCCGAGCGCAGCGACTGGATCGGCATCATCGAACGCGGCACGGAAGAGGGTTGGTACAAGCCCGTCTACGGCTCGATCCTCGAGATCCTGCCGGATGACGACAGCCCCGACAAAGTCATGATCCGCGTCGAGGGTGAGGGCGGCCACCGTGCCGAGCTGATCGCCGACTATCTTGTCGATTGTACCGGCCTGATCAGCGACATCACGCGGTCCAGCCTGCTGAACGACCTGATCGAAACCTACGCGCTGCCGCGCAACCACGCCTATGCGCGCAAAGGCGACGGGTTTGAAAAACGCGGGCCCACCGGGCTGGACGTCACGCCGGATTTCGAGATCGAGGGCCTGCGCAACCAGCGCGGCCGCGTCTATGCCTCGGGGACCGTGACCTCGGGCGGGCCTTATCTGGCGGTCGACAGCTTTCTGGGCCTGCAATATTCTGCCCTGCGCAGCACCGACCATCTGGTGACCGAGGGCGCGCATGGCGTGAAAAATCTGGGGCCGCTGCGGTCCGCCGGACAATGGTTGAAATGGTGCAGGGGGGCAAAACCATGATCCCGACGCTTGCGGGGCGCATCCAGACGCGTCTGTTGCTGTTCGTGCTGCTGGGCATTCCGCTGACAGCGCTGTTTTCGTGGCTGTGGCTGCCGCTGTACTGGGACTTGATTTTTTCGTTCCTGCTGACGGTGCTGGCCACGGTCACCGGCTTTGGCCTGCTGATGGATGTGGTCTATATCGGCCTGCAAAAACTGCGCTGGGACCGCGACTGGCCCTTTGCCTATCAGTTCTTCTTTTCCATTGTCGAGTTTGCCATTGTTCTGTGGGCCGCGCGCGCCGGTCTGATCCCGTGGCTCCCGGCCGAGGCGCTGGCAGGCACCGACGGGTTGATCATGGCATCATCCCATTTCGCCACGGTGTTCATCCCGTCCTTCCTTGCGCTGCTGGGGCCGATTTCGGTGTTTTTCATCCGCTGGCGGTTCAAGGCGGGCCAGTTGGGCAAGCTTTGATATGGCAGGCTTTATGCGCCTCTGGACGCCCTTGCATCTGGCCGCGCTGGCGATTGCCTATGTCTGGCTGGTGCAGGTGTCGAACCTGACGACCGAGGTCATCAGCGGCCTGTGGTTCTTTTTCCCCGTGGGCATCATGGGCGCAATCATCGCCAACGCCACGGGCACCGGTGGCGGCGTGGTGTTCGTGCCAGTGTTCACCGCGCTGGAAAAAGGCGGCATCATGGTGCCGCCCGAACTGCAATCGCTGGCATCCCTTAGCCCACAGGAATCCGTCGGCGTGTCGTTCATGATCCAATGCTTTGGCATGTCCATCGGCGCGCTGGTCTGGGGCAGGGCGATCTTTGTCAAAGATGCGCTGGCCTGGGACGAAAAGATCGCGCCGCACACGTTGCTGGCACTGACGGCGGCACCGCTGGCCACCGGCATTCCGGCACTGCTGCTGACGCAGAATTTTGTCAGCGTCGATGGCAAAAGCCTGATCTTCTACTTCAAGATCTTCTCGCTGTTGCTGGGCGTCACGCTGCTGCTGTTCACATGGGCGCAGCGCAGGCAACCGGCATCACAGCGCAAGCTGCACGTCACACCGGGCGAGCTGTGGGTGCTGCTGGGGCTGGGCCTGATCGGCGGTGCGGTGACCGCGCTGTTTTCGGTGGGCATCGGCGAATTTCTGGCGATCTTCCTGATCCTGAAGAAATTCCCGACCAAGGTCGCCATCGCGGTCGCGGTCTGGGTGTCGGTGGTCTGTGTGATCTGCGGCGTCTGGGACAACCTGCTGTCCGGCCAGGTCCGGATCGAAATTGCGCTGATCGCGATACCGGGGGCGATCATCGGCGGTTTCTTGGCCAAACAGATCGCGCAGGTGCTGGGATCGCTGTGGCTCAAGACGTTGGCGTCGCTGTGGATCATCGCGTCCAGCGTCTATCTGCTGGCCACGTAAGAGCGTGGTCTACGGATCAGCGGGGGCGTTTCAAACCAGTTTCACTGAAACGCATAATCCATATTATGTAATTTATACAGTGAGCATTATCAGGACGTTGCCCGATAATGCTCACGTCAATCACGCGATCTGCGCGTCAGCTTCGGCCTGATCCAGAACCTTGCCCACGTTGCGATCCCAAGCACCGACACGTGGATTGGTCTTGTCGTCTACCAACGCGCGCTTGATGATTTTGCCGGACACTGTGCGTTCATACTCGTCGATGTATTTGATGAACCTTGGCGTCTTGAACTTGGCCAGCCTTGACGCGCAATGCGCGATGACAGCTTCGGGATCGATCTGGTCCGGTGTCACGCCCTCGCGTGGACGGATCACCACCATCACCTCCTGTCCGCGCATCTTGTCCGGCACGCCGACGGCTGCGACTTCCCAGACGCCGTCCATCGACACCACAGCGGCCTCGACCTCTTGGGCCGCCACGTTTTCGCCCGCGCGGCGGATCATGTCCTTGATACGGCCGACAATGTAATAGAACCCGTCAGCGTCCTGCCGGAACAGATCACCGGTGCGGAACCAACGGCCGGAAAACCCTGTCGCGTTGGCATCCGGGCGTTTGTAGTAGCCCCACAACAAGCCACGGCCGGCAATCCACAGTTCGCCAATCTCACCTTGGGTGACGTCGTTGCCAGTGTCGTCCACGATCCGCGCCTCGCGGAACGCGGCCGGAATGCCGCAAGTGCGGTCATAGGCTTTGGGACCAGCCTCGGGTGGTACCATCAGACCTCCGCCGATCTCGGTCATGCCAAAGCTCTCGCGCGCCACGCAACCAAAGCGGCGTTCGACCTCTTTTCGGGCTTCCACAGACCAGCCAAAAATCGAGACATATCTGAGGTTTATCTTGTGATCTTCAGGTCCTTCGGGCCATGCTTTCAAGCCAGGCTGCGGGAAAATGCAATAATGGATATCTTCGTCCACCAACCAGTTGAAAAGATTGCTTAAACTGATGCGCGGCGCAATCTTGGCGGTGCCGTCCAGCACCATCGTCATAATGAACTGCCACATCGGGTCCATGTAGAAAAACGGCGCGTTGATCAGGACGTTTTTCACGTCACCGCCGCGCCCGCGGAACTTGGCGGCAAGCGAGCCCAGCAAGATCCAGTATTCGTGGCTGAGCATACAGCCCTTGGGAAAGCCCGTGGTGCCCGACGTATATTGCAAATTCAACAAGTCCGTCCGGGAAAGCGTTGAAGTTGCGACATAATCTTCGTCACCCGCATCCAGAAGCGCGTGCCAGCTTTGCGATCCGTCACGCGGTGTGCCGTGTACGATCACCCGCGCGTCGTTCACCAGCGCGGGGTGCTCTGTCATTGCATCCCAGACCGGCACCGCGGATTGGTCCATGACCAGAAACTGCGCATCCGCATCGGTTAATACGTACATAAGTTCGGTTTCTGTGTACGAAATATTCACCGGGATCATCACCGCCCCGATCCGCGCCAGCGCCCCCCATGTCACCACAAAGGCCGGCACGTTGGGCAGCATCACGCCCACATGGGTGCCCTTGCGAATGCCCTGTGCCTCGAACGAGGACGCCAGTTTGCGGGTCTGGCGGGCATATTCGGCATAGGTCATGGTTTGGTCGTCCGCGATCCACTTGGCCAGCAGTTGATCGCCGTTGCGCGCTGCCGCGTCGTCGATCAGCGCGCCCAAGGTTTCGGGATAGGTTGCAGCCTCGGCCTGAACGCGCAGGGCTTGCATACCGGCCACGCCGTAATCCAGATTGCTGTCCATCGGGGTTATTCCTCGCCCAGCGGCGTGCCGCCGTATTCACCACTGGCCCAGAACGCCGCGCGTTGCAGGCGGTACAGATGCGCAGACAGGCTGAGCGCATCCGCCTTTGGCAGGTCCATCGCTTTTTTCGTCACTTCCATCTCGACACGCACCGAAATCGGCGGCAGCGCTGCAATCTTTTCGGCCAGTTCGCGGGCGCGCGGCAGCACGTCCTCGGCCGGTTTCACCTCGTTATAGAGCGCGTACTTCAGGCAATCCTCGGCGGGCATCCGTTCGCCCAGCAGCACCATCCAATGGGCCACGGCGGGCGGGACGTGTTTGGCCAGCTGGGTCGAGCCCCCTGCCCCTGCCATGCCATAGGCAATCTCGGGCAGCCCGATGAACGCATGGGGGGCCGCGATGCGAATGTCGGTCAGGTTCAGCATGTAGATCGCGCCCATGCCCAACGCAGGTCCGTTGATCGCGCCGATGATCGGCTTGTAGCGTTCCATCTTGCGCAACTCACGCTCCCAACCGGGGCGCAAGTTTGTATCTTCGTCGGTCGAGGGAAAGAAGTGCGCGGCCAGCGCGTCCTGCGGCGGCTGCACGCCGTTGGGGGTCTTGATGTCGTCACCTGCGCAGAACGCCTTGGTACCTGCGCCGGTCAGGATGCCCACGTGCACCGAACGGTCTGCCATGAACTCTTGCATGATATCATGCAGTTGCTTGTGCATTTCGGGGGTAAAGGCGTTCACCTTGCCGTTGTCGATGGTGATGGTCGCGACGTGGCCGTCTTTTTCATATCTGATGGTCATAAGGTCGTCCTCGGGAGTTGGGAATTTCGGGATTTAGGGGGCCAGCGTGCGCGCCGCGCGCCGCCGCAGGGTTTCGGCCACGCCCATTGCCAGCGTGGTCACCACGATCAACAGGGTCGACACGGCGGCCACGGTCGGGTTGAAGTCCAGCCGCAGATCGGCCCAGATGCGCATGGGCAGCGTTTCTGACCCTTTCATCAGGAACTGGGCGATGATCAGCTCGTCGAAGCTGACGAAAAACGCAAAGATCGCAGCCGCCGCAATGGCCGGGATCAGCGGCGGCAAGGTGGCCACGCGAAAGGCGCGCAACGGTCCGGCGCCCAGCACACGGGCGGCACGGGCAATGGTCGGGTCAATCTGGCGGATGGCGGCACTGGTGATCAGCACCACAAAAGGCATCGCCACCGCCGCATGGGCCAGCGCCAGCATCAATTCGTTGTCGGTCAGGCCGGTGCGGATCGCCAGGATGAACACGCCCAAAGCGATAAAGATATGCGGGATCACAATCGGCAAGGTCGCGCCATAGGTCAGCGGTCCGGCCAGATGTTTGGGACCCGCGTTGATCGCCAGCGCCGCCAGTGTGCCTGCGGTGGTCGAAATCACCATCGACAGCACGGCGACCCGGAACGAAATCAGCGTGGCATCGACCCAGACCGGATCGGTGAAATAGGACTGATACCAGCGCATCGAAAACGCGGTTGGCGGGAAGCGCAGCAATTCGGAGTCTGAAAATGACACCGGCAGGACGATGATGATCGGAAAGATCAGGTAAACGACCATGGCCCAGAAATAGACGGCCAGCAGCCGCGAGGTTTGCATCACACGCATCGGCTTATCTCCCCACGTTCAGCAGACGCCGGAACGCGAACCGTCCGGTCCAGCGCAACAGCAAAATCATCGCCACGGTCAGAAACAACAGGACAATCCCGATGGCGGCAGCAAAGCTCCAGTTCAGGTGTTGCACCTGAAATTCGATCAGGTTGGCGATCATCATATCCTGACGTCCGCCCAGCAGTGCCGGCGTGATAAAGAACCCCATTGACATCATGAACACGATCACCAGACCGGTCAGCGTGCCGTCATAGCTGAGCGGCAGGTACACCCGCGTCAGAGCCTGCCAGCGGCGTGCGCCCAGCACCCGTGCGGCGCGCATCAGGTCCAGGTCAATTTCGGTCATGGCGGAATAACAGGTGATGATCTGGATCGGCAGCATGATCTGCACCATCGCGGTGATCACCGTGCCCGAGGTATAGAGTATCTGCACAGGCCCGTCCGCCAGCCCCAGCCCGATCATCAGATCGTTGATCAGCCCCTCGCGGCCCAGCACCACGATCCAGGCGAATGTGCGGATCAAAACCGACATCCACATCGGGATCAGGATCAGGAACAGCAGGGCAACCTGACGTTTTTTGGGCTGCAGATTGATAAACATCGCAACGGGATAGCCGACGATCGTACAGACCACCGCGACGATCAGGGACACCCGGACCGTGCGCCACATCACGTCCACATAGACGCCCCGGTCGATCAGCCGCTGAAAGTGTTCCAGGGTAAACTCGGGGTCAAAGATGCTGGCACGGATCAAATCAAACGTGGGCATCACGATAAACGCGGCCAGCAGCAGCGCGGCAGGCAACAACAACCAGATCAGGGAAAGACGCTTCATGCGATGTGGCCCAAGCTTGTAAAGGAAAAGGATCGGGGTCCGACGCGCCACATCAAGGGGCGCGCCGGCAAGGCGCTGATTAGAACAGCAGCCATTCGTCAAAGCGTTCCTGGATGCGGTCGATGTTGGCGGCCCAGAACTCTTCATCGGCCACGAACTGCGCGTCAGCGTTGGCTTTGAACGTTGGCATTTGTGCCGCTTGCTCTTCGGTCATCGTGTCGAACAGACCGGGGGCAAAGTTGGGGTACGGCAGGAATTTCACGTATTCCGCTTCAAGATCGGGGCGCATGGTGCGCACGCGGATCCATTCATGCGCCATTTCGTAGTTGGGCGCGTTCTTGGGGATGCCCACATAGCTGGTGTGCAATGCACCACCGTTCCACATGATTTCCGCCGGAATCCCGCTTTCTTGCAGCTTGTTCACACGACCGTTGTAGGTGGTCGAATAGAACACCTCGCCGTCTGACAGCAGCTGCACCGATTGCGCGCCCGAGGTCCACCAGACAGGGATCGACTCCTTGATCTCGTCCAGTTTGGCAAAGGCACGGTCCAGCCCTTCGTCGGTGCCCAGAACGTCATAGAGTTCGTCCTTGGCAACACCATCGGCCAGCAGGGCAAATTCCAGCGTGTACTGTGGCTGACGTTTCAGGGACCGTGGGCCGGGGAAGGTTTCTGTGTCCCAGAAATCGGCCCAGCTTTCCATTTTGCGCCCTTCGGGGGTCTTGTCCAGACGCTGCACCAGAACCGTGGAATAGGCCGCGGCCACGACGCCGAATTCCTTTTTCGCGGCTTCCGGCAGGGTGCCTTCGGGGTCCAACAGCGCATAGTCGATGGGCGCAAGGAACCCGTTCTGCACGCCGGTGGGATAGGCGCTGGCCGATACTTCCATGGCATCATACAGCATGTTGCCTGCCTTCAGCATTGTCTCGACCTCCAGCATGATGTTGCTTTCGGCCGCGACAAACTTGGTGTTCCAGCCGGTCGCTTCGGTGAAGGCCGGCAAAAAGATCTGTTCGGTGGCGTCTTTGACGGCGCCGCCCGATCCGGCGATGGTCAGCACTTTGTCCTGCGCCAGCGCAGGTCCTGTCAGAAGTGCAAGTGTGACCGCCGCGGCGGGCATAAGCTTTAGCTTGTAGGTCATTGTTTATCCTCCGGTTTATGTTGATTTTGGTTTCTTGTTTTTGGTGTTATTCGTTCTGCACAGGCACCGCGTCGGCCACGTCAAAGCCCAGGCGCAGAGCATCGCCTGCCTGTTGCAGCCGTGCGCCGTGGCCGCGGTGTTCCTGAAAGGTCAGTGGCGCGCCACCGCTGGTGACGGCCTGGTATTGGACATGGTCGCCTTGAAATACGACGTCGGTCACACGGGCATCAAAGACGATTGACGCATCGGGATCGCCCTGCCCGATCTGGCGGATTTTCTCGGGCCGCACCGACAGCGTGCGCCCGGCGGCGCCGTGCCCGTCCAGAGGCGGCATCTGCGTGCCAAGAGCCGCGATCGACCAGCCGTTTCCTTGGCCCTGTTCAATCTCGAACAGGTTCGTGCGCCCGATGAACTCGGCCACGTAACGTGTTGACGGGCGGTCATAAATGTCCTGCGCCGTGTCCACCTGCGCGGTCTTGCCGTCGCGCATGACCGCGACGCGGTCGGACAGGGTCAGCGCCTCGCCCTGGTCGTGGGTCACGAATATGATCGTGCAGCCCAGTTGCCGGTGATACCGCTTGATCTCCAACTGCATTTGTTCGCGCAGCTTCAAATCCAGCGCGCCCAATGGTTCGTCCATCAGCAGCACCGGCGGTTCGAACACCACGGCGCGGGCAAAGGCGACGCGCTGGCGTTGTCCGCCCGACAGCTCGTTTGGCATGCGCTTGCCGAAGTCTTCCAGATGCACCATGGCCAGCGCACCGCGCACCTTGGTCTCAAGCGACGCCCCCCGCTCGCCCCGCAGGCGCAGCGGAAAGGCCACGTTTTCAAAAACGGTCAGGTGCGGAAACAGCGAATAGCTTTGAAACACCATGCCGACGTTGCGCTGTTCGGGTGGCAGTTTCACGACAGACTGCTCTCCGATGCGGACGTCGCCCTCGGTGATCCCGGCAAAGCCTGCAAGGATGTTCAGCGCCGTGGTCTTGCCCGACCCTGACGGGCCCAGAAACGTCATGAATTCGCCCGGCGCGACTGTCAGGTTGAACTGATCCAGTGCCACAACGGCACCATACCGTTTTGTGACATTTTCGAAGGTGATCCCAGCTACGGCCATTGCGCGTCCTTTTAAAATTGACATCACTGTCATTTATGACGTTAGTGTCATTTATGGACTTGTCAATCACCAATCGGCACACTCTTGCAGTCAACCCGCCCTTGCCGGATAACGATGCGATGGAAAATGTCGTCTATGTACCTGGGCTGTTGGAAGAACGCGTCAGGCTTGCCCAAAACAAGCCCAAGCGGACCCGCACCCGTTTGATGTTGCTGGCAGCAACTGCGGCCGAGCTTGAGCAATCGGGTTACGAGGCGTTGACGATCAACAACATCGTTGCGCGCGCCGGTCTGGCGCGGGGCACCTTCTATCTGTATTTCCCAAACCGGGCCGAGGCCGCGATTGCCGTGCGCCGCAGCTTTATGGGGCTGTTGCGTAAAACCCGCCCGCGCGGCGGCGCCAAGTTGAATGCCTGGCAGGCGATCCACCGGATGAACCAGTTTTATGTCAGCTTTTACGCCCGCAACGCGCGGCTGTTGGCGGGCAATGGCGCGCTGTTTCACGAACGTCCTGATCTGTTGAAAAACCGCGATCAGGTCAACCACCGCTGGGCTGGCATTCTGCTGCGCGACATGGTGCGCCGCGAGGGATTGAACCGGCTGACCCCGGAAGAAGAAAAGCGCCGGCTGCTGTCCTTGCGTCTGGTGATCATCATGGCCGACGAGGCGTTGCGCAACGCCTTTATCGACCCGCCCCCCTATCTGTCCCAGGTCATCACCTCGCACGAGGATCTTGCCGAAGTGCTGACAACCTTGTGGTATCGGTGTCTGTACGGCAAGGACCCCGACCCCGCAGACAAGATCGCGCAACGCAACACCTGACCCACAGATCGGACGCCCCGCATTATGCGTATCACCCACCGGCAGCTCGAGGCTTTTGTCCAGTTCATGGAAACCGGCACCGTCACCGCCGCCGCTGACCGGCTGTTCGTGTCGCAACCCGCGATGAGCAAGATGCTCGCGGGGCTTGAGATTGATCTGGCGCTGACCCTGTTCCTGCGCGAGAAAAAGCGTCTGGTTCCCACGGACGAGGCGCAACTGCTGTACAAGGAAGTGCGCCGCCTGTTCGGGTCGCTGGCAGATGTGGAACGCTTTGCGCAGGATCTGCGCGAATTCCGCACGGGCGAGCTGCGCATTATCACCGCGACCTCTATCGGGCACACGTTGATTTCGGAAGCGACCACCGAATTCGCGACCGAATTTCAGGACGTGCACATCAAGATCGACACATCCAGCAACGTAGGCCCGGACGTGCTGCGCCAGAACGTCGATCTTGGCTTCTCCGTCACGCAGTTTCACCACCCTGCCCTGCGCACCGAGGCGTTGTTTCACGCCAGCGCCGTCTGTGTGCTGCCCAAGGGACACCGCCTGTGCGCATTGGACAAGATCACGCCGCGCGATCTTGAGGGCGAGGAATTCGTATCGTTTACCCGCGACAGCCGTATGCGCCACATCACCGATGCGGTGTTCGAACAGCGCCGCGTGTCGCGCAAGATGCGGCTTGAGGTGTTCACCTCGGCCGAGGCCAACGCGCTGGTCAGCCGGGGCTTGGGTGTGGCGATTGTCGAACCTTTGGGGGTCAGCCGCGGCATCTGGTCGGGTCTGGAAATCCGCCCCTTCGAACCGCAGCTTGAATTCACCTTTTCGCTGCTGCGCCCGCAGGATCGCGGTGACGTGGCGCTGGCCAACCGCTTTCTGGACATCCTCAAGGCGCGCATCCGCGATATGGCCGAAGGGTCGCAGGCTGATTCCGGCACGCTGAATGTCCGGCTGCCGCGCAAGAAAGACTGAGCGGTCTCGCCGGACCATGCCCTGGCGTTATCATCTTAGGCCAATTGGCAATTTCCATGTACGCCGACGGCACCGCTAGACTGTGTGTCATAGGCTCAGGGAGTTCCTCAGATGACCATCAATCCAGATATTTCGAAATTCCACGACGAGATGACCGCATGGCGGCGTGATTTTCACGCGCACCCAGAGCTTGGGTATGAAGAACAGCGCACGTCGGACATCGTGGCGGAACGGCTGGAAAGCTGGGGTATCGAGGTGCACCGCGGCATGGCGGGCACGGGCGTGATCGGTGTACTGCGGCAGGGCAACGATCCACGCTGTATCGGCCTGCGGGCCGAAATGGACGCGCTGCCGATGCAAGAGCAAAACAGCTTTGGCCATGCGTCGACCACGCCGGGCAAGATGCACGCCTGCGGTCATGACGGTCACACCACGATCCTGCTGGGGGCCGCCAAATATCTGGCCGAGACACGCAATTTTTCGGGCACCGTGAACTTTATCTTCCAGCCCGCAGAAGAGGCCGGCGCCGGCGCCAAACGCATGGTCGCAGAAGGGCTCTTTGACAAATTCCCATGCGACACGGTCTGGGCGCTGCACAATGTGCCGCAACTGGCCACCGGCACAGCCATTGCCCGCCCCGGTGCGGTCATGGCCGCCGTCGACGGCATGTCGATCACCATCAAGGGCAAGGGCAGCCACGGCGCGCAGCCCCACAACGGCAATGATCCGATTTCCGTGGGCGTGATGCTGCACACCGCGCTGCAACACCTGTCGACGAAAAACATCAACCCGATCATGCCGAATGTGGTCAACGTCACGCGCTTCAACTCCGGCACGGCGACCAACGTGGTGCCCGCACAGGCCGAATTGCACGCCACCATCCGCACCTTTGACATGGAGGCCCGCGAGACGATCAAGCGCCGCGTCGCAGAGATCTGCAAAGGCATGGAAGCGGTCTATAATGTCCAGATCGACCTGAACTATCGCTGGGGCTGTTCGCCCACGATCAACAGCGTGGACGAATCCCTGTCGGCCCAGCGGGTGATCGGGCAGGTTCTGGGCGACGAGAATGTCATCACCGAATTCCCCCCGACCATGGGCGGCGAGGATTTCGCCGACATGCTGCAAGCGCGCCCGGGCTGCTATATTTTTATCGGCGGTGGCAAGACCGACGACGATCCGCTGCTGCACCATCCCGAATACGACTTTAACGACGCGATCCTGCCCACCGGTGCGTCCTATTTCGCGGCGTTGGTTGAAGATCAGTTGAAACCGCAGCAGCCCGATTAGCGGCCGCTGAAAACAGCCACGACATGCCGCCCCGGTCGGGCGGCATTTTCATGTGAACGGGAGAAATTGATGAACCAGCTTAACGCCAGATCTGATCGACGCGGTCGAACGATCCCATGCGGTGGTCTGTGCGCGCCTTTTGCAGATCGCTTTTTGCCACTTTGAAAGACGTGGTGCGCGGCATGTCGGCGATGAATTCAAAGTAGCGGGGCAACTTGAACGACGCCAACCTTTGGGATGCATACGCAATGATCCGCGCCACCAGTTCGGCGTCAGGTGTTTGCCCGTCTTGCAGCATGACATAGGCCTTCACCTCTTCGCCACGCAGATCGTCCGGCACCGCGATCAGGGCCACTTCCTCGATGCCGTCAAAATCGCGCAACACACCTTCGACCTCGCGGCAGGCGATGTTTTCGCCCGAGCGGCGGATCATATCCTTTTTGCGGCCCACGATGTAGTGATAGCCCCGCGCATCGACGCGAAACAGGTCACCGGTGTGAAACCAGCCGTCTTGCAAAGCTTCGGCTGTGGCTTCGGGGCGGCCCAGATAGCCCTGGAACATGCCCGGACCTTTGATCAGCAGCTCGCCGATCTCGCCCGTTGCGACGGTATTGCCCTGGTCATCGACGATCTTGGTGGTGCGAAACGGCGTGGCGATGCCGCAACTGCCCGATCCGACCATATCTGTGGCCTCCATCGGCATATACAGACCTGACCCGATCTCGGTCATGCCAAAGGCCTCGCGGGCGACCAGCCCATAGCGTTGCTCAAGCGCGGCATGCGCCGATGCGCGCACCCCGTAGATATTGGCGCGCACGATCGGATTGTCGGCATCATGCGCGGCGGGTGGCTGTTTGGTCGCGGCTTCGGGAAAGAGGCAAAAGTTGATCTGATGCTGTGCCAGCCAGCCCGAAAAGCGGCTGGCGCTTTGTTTGCGGCCCACCATCAGCGTGCCGCGCTGGTATAGCGTCATCAAAAGCAGCCACTGCGGGTCCATGTAGCTGAACGGCGTCACCGCCAGGATGCGCCCGAACCGTTGGCCGTCGCGCCACGCGTTGTTCATGCCCGTCGTCAGCCAATAGCGGTGCGACAGCATACAGCCCTTGGGCAGCCCCGTGGTGCCCGAAGTGTACTGGATGTTCATCAAGTCATCAGGGTCGATATGCGGACGCGGGCAGTTCTCCGCGTCAGCCGCGGTCACCCTGGCGTCCCAACTGTTGGCCGCATCGGACCCGACGACGGCGATGGCGTCATCGGGCAGCACGCCCGACATCTCGCCCCTGAGCGCATCGGTCAGATCGGTGTGGATGATCAAACGTGTGGCGCCCGCGTTTTCGATCGCATAGCGCAGCTCGCGCGGGCTGTAACGGGTGTTTACGGGCACCATGACCGCACCGATCCGCGCCAGCCCCAGCCACGCCAGTGGCATTTGCGGCACGTTGGGCAGCATCACCGCCACCAGATCGCCCTGCCCCATGCCCCACTTGGCCAGCGCCGCGCCCACCTGCAACGACTGGGTGCAGACCTGCGCATAAGTCAGCGACGTGCCTTCGTCAAAAAAGCTCCACAAGGTTTGCCCAGCGCTGTCTGCCGTGGCCTGATCCAGAAGATCACCAATGGATGTGGGCATTGCGGCGGCTTCGATCACCTGGCGGCGTTCCATTGGCGTCTGGCTGGGCAGGGTCAGCGGAACCGGCGTCGGCATGGCGGGGTGATCCTTGTGCAGAAGTCAGACCGGTTGAGGTCTTTGTTTCTGTTTACCGACCGGCAGATGCATCCCGCAAATAGCGAATATTCGCAAATTCATAACGAAACTGCATGATCTGAAAACGGCACGCAGGTTGGCAAGCCGACACATTGGGCAGCCGCACGTGTCTTGCCGAAGAAAAACATGCGCCAGAGGAATAAGGTCGCCCGGCAATAGCCCGCGGGGCCTGTGCCGGGAAAGAGTGGTCATCATGCCACGGCGAAAGGATCGTCGACCATGGGCCAGTAATTGCTGTTGCGGCGCTTGTAGGGCGATACCGGCCCTTCGAAGCGGATTGCAGCGTCGGTTTTGACGTAGAACGTCGCGCTGGCGATGGGGGCGAAGCCTGCATAGAAATGCTGCGTCGATTTGACGACCACAATGGGGGCTTGGGCCGGGTCCAGGCCCAGACCGGTAAAGGCGTCAGGGTTGAATGTCTGCGTGCGCACGTCGTTCAGCACCAGAAATATGCCTTCTTGGGTTTCCAGAACCACGCAGTTGCCGCAGCGCATCCGTTGACCTGCCACCGTGGTTTGCCGGTGGTCGTCCTGAATGGCATGTACCCGCACCTCAAGGTCCAAAGGGGGACCCGAGCGAGGCGAGAATTTGCCGCCAATGCGCAGCGTCAGCGCAGCCCCCACGCCCGCGCCGCGCACAATGTCGACCACGACAGGATCGAACATCATGCCGACAATGGCGCCCTTCACCCCTGCCTTTTGCAGGGCCGTGACCATATAGGTGCTGTCGGTGCCAGCCCCCAGGCCCGCGTTGTCTGCGGTGTCGGCCAGCACAACGCAAGGTTTGCCCGTGGCCAGTGCCTTGGCAATGCCTTCGTCCGCTGTCAGGGCGGCGGGCCGTGTCTGGTGGCGCAGGTCCCAGACGCGTTTTTTGAACTCTTGCGCCGTTTGTTTGGCCTTGTCGGCATTGCCATCTGCATAGACCAGCATGTTCGACCCCATTGCCGGAATGTCGCCGTAGGCAAAGCCGTGGCAGAAGCTGATCGACAGGATGCCGTCGTGTCCTTCGGCGTCGAACATGGATTGAACGAAATCCGTCATCGGCGGGGTCGTGGTGTGCCAGACCGACAGCATCCGCATCTCGGCGCGGGCGGCGACGGGTTTGATCTCGCCGCGATGGGTGCGCACCAGCAGGTCCCACAGGTCTTGGGCGCGCTCCGATGTGTCGGTGTGCGGGTATTCCTTGTAGCTGACGATCACATCTGCCGCGTCGATCATCCTGTCGGTCAGATGGCAGTGCAGGTCCAGCTCGCAGCCGATGATGGCATCGGGCAGCAGCTTGCGGATCTCTTCCAGGATCACCCCTTCGCAATCGTCCTCGCCGTCGGCAATCATCGCGCCGTGCAGGTTCAGCGCGACGATGTCGATCGGTCCGGCCTTGGCCACATCCTCAAGCAACTCATCGCGCAGGGCTTTCCAGACCTTGGCCAAAGTCACTCCGCCCGGTTGTGCTGCGGCCATCAGCCCTTCGACCACCTCGAACCCGGCGGCTTCGGCGTTCTTGCGCCAGACGTGCAGCGGGGCGGTGAAATGTTCAGGATCATGGGCCGTGGCGTCGCCGTGAAACAGGCCAAGGGTTTCAAAATCCGCCATCGTGGTTGGAATTGTGGCGAATGTGTTGCTTTCTGTGGCGATGCCACCGATGAAAACGCGGGTCATACGAAAGAAGGCTCCAGTCTTTGCGGTGACAGGCGCGCCTTGGTCAGGCCCGCGTCCCCAAGTGTCTGCGGAACGGTATGTCCCAGCAGGATGGCGGCAGCGGCACGTGACAAGGCCGGTGACGATTGCACACCAAAGCCCCCCTGTCCCGCGTACCAAAACAATCCCTCGGCCTGCGGATCGAAACCGGCCACGGGGTCCTTGTCGTCAAAGAAACTGCGCAAACCGGCCCAGCTGTGTTGGACCCGCTGCACCGGAATATCCAGCCATTGCTGCATTCGGTCGATGGCGATGGCGATGTCCAGTTCCTCGGCAAACACCTCGCCCGGCGCGGCGGGTGTCTCGTCCGACGGGCACACCATCAGCGTCTTGCCCTCGGGCTTGATGTAAAAGCTTGCGTCCGCATCCGCGATCAGGGGCCAATGCGCCATGTCACAGCCCGCAGGCACCGGCACCACCGCGATGGTACGGCGTTTGGGATGGATGGTCAGCGGCACCGCACCCGCCAGCGACCCAATCCGGCTGGCAAAGGCGCCGGCGGCGTTGACCACGATCGGTGCCTGGAATGTGCCCGCAGGTGTTTCAACATGCCAGACCCCGGTGCGGCGGGTCATGGCCAAGACGGGATGTTTGGTCAGCAACCGCGCACCCTGCCGCCCTGCACCACGCAGAAACCCCTGGTGCAGGGCGTCCACGTCAATGTCGCAGGGTTCGTCATCCCACAGTCCCATCACCGCCTTGGATGTCAGGGGCAGCCCCCGCGCCAGCAACTGCCCGCGGTCCAGCAGGCGCAAAGGGCGCTGTAGTCCCAGCCCGGTGCGATGCGTGCGTGCCAAGGCACCGGCCCCCGCATCATCGGTCAGCCGCAAGACACCACGTTTGGACAGCAACGCTGCATCGTTGAACCCAGCGGGGGGTGCCGCCAGAAATGCACGGCTGGCCAGGCTGGCCGCCTGTATCAGATCCGCACCG
This sequence comes from Sulfitobacter sp., assembly GCA_034669925.1. GTDB lineage: Bacteria > Pseudomonadota > Alphaproteobacteria > Rhodobacterales > Rhodobacteraceae > Pseudosulfitobacter. The sequence goes on along the minus strand of JAXMOM010000001.1, from coordinate 452,487 downwards.
GCATAGGGCGTCATGATGGCCGCAGACCGTCCGGTGCTGTGATGCGAAGGGCTGTCCTCTTGCTCCAGCAACAGCACATTGCACGACCCGGCCAGTTGCCACGCCAGCGATGCACCGGCGATGCCTGCGCCGATGATGATGACGTCGGGCTGGCTCATAGGGTCAGCTCGATCAGCATCGGGCCGGGGGTGCCGAACGCCTCGGACAATGCCTCGCGCAGAGATTCGGTGTCGGCCACACGGCGGCCCGGCACGCCCATGCCTTCGGCCATCTTGACGAAGTCCAGCGTGGGGCGGTCGATTTCCAGCATATCCTGCATGGTGGCACCGCGATTGCGCGGGGTCAGGTTGCCGACCTCGCCTTGCAGGATGCGGTAGGAGCGGTTGGCCAGGATCAGCGTCGTCACGTTCAGGTTTTCACGCGCCTGCGTCCACAGGGCTTGCAACGAATACATGGCCGACCCGTCACCGATGATCGCAAGCACCGCTGCATCAGGGGCCGCCAGCGCTGCCCCCACCGAAACGGGCGCGCCGTAACCGATGGAGCCGCCCATGTTCTGCAACCATTGGTGCGGTGGCGCCGAAGCCGTCGCGTTGAAGATTGGCACGCCGTTGGTCACGCATTCATCGACCAGGATCGTCCCCTCGGGCATGTCATGCGCCAGTACGGCGCCGATCGCGGCCGCATCCAGCGGACCATCGGGAATATCGGGACACGCAGGCGCATCCGGTGCGACATAGGCCGGGGCGTCGCAGGCTTTGGCCAGAGCCGCCATCCACGCGCCCGTGTCATCCTCGGGGCGGGACAATTCGACAATGTGCGTGTGGGGCGCATAGATCTGGCCGCGCTCTTCGGGGTAGCCAAAGAATGCCACCGGGGCCGCTGCACCGGCCAGCACCAGAACCGGCACGTCCTTCAGCCGTTCTCGGGCGACCAGACGGGCAAAGGGCAGCCGTTCGACAGGCGTGCGCCCTGCCCCGCGGTCGGTCACGGGGTTGGCGGTTTGTGCCATCAGCGCGGCCCCGGTCTGCGCCGCGATCCGTGCGGCATCCTGCAAGGCAGTGCCGCGCAGCGCGCGGTGGCCCAGAAACAGGATGGCACCGGGGGTTTTCAGTGCGTTCAAAGCGGCCTGAATGACCTTGTCGTCAATCTCGGCACCGGGGCGTTCGCTCCGTGGCAACGGGATGTCCGGCAGTTCCGCATCCGACCAGGCAGCATCAGCAGGCAACAACACCGTGGCAATCCCCGGCGTAGCACCCAAGCTGTCGGCCACCGCAGCGGCGGTTTCGGCCGCCGCCCCGCGTCCGGGCAGAATGGTGCGGGTCGACACGCTGACCGTGCGCGACAGCGCCTCGATGTCCGAGGTCAGCGGCGCGTCCAGACGCCGGTGTGCGGTGGCGTGATCGCCCACGATGTTCACGATCGGGCTGAGGGCGCGCGCGGCGTTGTGCAGGTTCGACAGACCGTTGGCCAGCCCCGGCCCCAGATGCAGCAGTGTCGCCGCAGGACGTCCTGCCATCCGGGCAAATCCGTCTGCGGCACCGGTCGCCACGTTTTCTTGCAGCACCAGCACAGGGCGCAAACCGGGATGCGCGTCCAGCGCGCCCAGAAAATGCATCTCGGACGTGCCGGGGTTGGCCAGACACAGGTCAATCCCCTGATCCTGCAAGGTTCTGACTGTTACTTCTGCGCCGTTCATACCTGTTCTCCTCTGCGTTCGGCTGACGATAGGTCAGCGGCGGGCGCACGGAAAATAGTATCTCGCTCTGTTAACATTCTCTGAACTTATGACTGTCAGCACACCTGCAAAAGGCGCTCAGCCCGCCGCCGCTCAAAAGAATATAATTATTGGTTATGTTTAGAGAGCCGGTTTGAATTTTACAGATCACCCCGACTGCTCCGACAGTAGAGGGACAAAAGACAGCGCCGCTATTGCCGCTGCAAACCCAGGGAGATCACCAGATGAAGACCTTTCTAAGTATCGTCGCTACCAGTGTCTGCGCCGCCATGGCCAGCACAGCCACAGCCGACGTTGTCCATGCCACATGGGGCGGCGGCGGGGCCATCGCGCTGAAGGACCATGTACAAACCCCGTTCACCGAAGAATCCGGTATCGTCGCCACCGTTGCCGAAGTGCCCAACACAGCCGGCGCTGTCCGGTCGCCCACGGCCTCGCAGTACAACGTTGTCACCGTCACCTTCTTCGAAGGCGTGGCCATGGCCGATCTGGATCTGCTGGAAGGGTTCACGGACGAGGAACTGCCCGGCATCGAGGACCTGCCGCCCGAAATCATCATCCGCAACGAAGAGGGCCTGATTGTCGGCATCCCGTCGTCGTTCAGCTACTATGGCATCGGCTACAATTCGGATCTGGCCAGCGCCGAGGACTTTTCGTCCTGGAAGGATCTGACCGACCCGAAGTGGAAGGGCAAACTGTCCGTCACACGCCCCACCTATGCGGCGTCCTATGACCTGACCATGTTTGCCCACGCCAACGGTGGTGACGCAGAAAACATCGAACCGGGTGTCGAAATCCTGTCCGGTCTGGTGAAAAACGCGCTGACAACCTACACATCTCTGGCCCATATCAACACGCTGATGGGCACCGGCGAAGTTGTCGCGGTGCCGATGTATTCCACACGCATCTGGCAGTTGCGCAAACAGGGTCAGACCAATCTGAACATCACGATCCCGAAAGAAGGCGCGCTTATGCTGGCCTATGCCTCGGTCGTGCCCAAAGGGTCGGACAACCGCGACGAAGTGTTGAAATACCTGCAATACATGATCAAGCCGGAAACCCAGGTGCGCTCGGCCACAGCCACCGGGTCGATCCCCACCAACACCAAGGCAGAGCTGCCTGCAGATTACATTGAATCGCTTGGCCTGCCCTTCGACGAACTGCTTTCGAAAATGTACAAACCCGACTGGAAGATCATCGTTGAGAACCACGAAGAGCGGGTGAACATGGTCGAACAGATCATGGCCAACGCGGGCAACTAAGCGGCCCTTCTAGCGTCTCCCTGCACCCGGCCTTGACCCCTTTCAGGTCGGGTGCCCCTTTTTTCGGAGTATTCCATGACGACGACACTTAACCAGTCTGTTCGCGACGTTCAAAATGTCACTGGCAGCATCGACATTGCATCGGTCTCGAAATCTTACGGCGATACCGAAGTGCTGTCGAATGTGAACCTGAGCATTCCTGCGGGCAATTTTCTGACGCTGCTGGGGCCATCGGGATGCGGCAAGACCACGCTTTTGCGTTTGATCGCCGGATTTATCGAACCGTCCAAGGGCAAGATCGCCATCGACGGGCGCGACATGAACGGGGTGCCCACGCAAAAGCGCCCCATCGGTATGGTGTTTCAGAACCTTGCGCTTTTCCCCCACTTTAGCGTGGCGGAAAACGTGGCCTACGGGCTGAAGCTGCGCAAGACGCCGGCGGCAGAGATGCAGCAGCGCGTCGACCGCTTTATTGATCTGGTGGGCCTGAACGGCATGGGTGATCGGCGCATCGCGCAACTGTCGGGCGGTCAGAAACAGCGTGTGGCGCTGGCCCGATCACTGGTGTTGGAACCGTCGATCCTGTTGCTGGATGAGCCGCTGTCGGCGCTGGACATGCAGTTGCGCAAACAGCTGCAGATCGCGTTGAAGGAAATCCAGCGCAAGCTGCAAACCACATTTGTCTTTGTGACTCACGACCAGGAAGAGGCGACGATGATCTCGGACACCGTGGTGGTGATGAGCAACGGCCACGTCCAGCAGGTCGGCGCGCCTCAGGACATTTACGCCAGCCCCGAAACCCTGTTCGTGTCGAAATTCATCGGCGAGTTGAACGAGATCCCTGCCCGCGTGACCAAATCCGGTGCGCAGATGACGGTTCAGACCGCCGCAGGGCAGTTCACCCTGCCCGCCAGCGCCGCACGCGGATTTGCCCCCAAGGACGGCGACGCCGCCGTTATTTGCCTGCGTCCCGAACAGATCAAGGTGCTGCCCGCCGGTGCCACCGGTGCAGGTCAGACCGCTCTGGACGCCACCGTGACCGACCGTCTGGTCATCGGCCCGCTGACGCGCATCAGCCTGCGTGTGGGGGATGCCGATCTGGTGGCCGTCGCAATGACCGACGGGGACGCGTCGAAACTGACAACCGGCAGCGCCTGTGCCGTGACCTTCAACCCCGATCACGCGCGGGTCTTTGCGCCGCTGTCCGATGATCTGGCCTCGGCCTTTGGAGAACACGCATGAACAGCGGAGAGCGCCTGACTTTCACCAAATCCCTGATGCTGTTGCCGATGCTGATCATCCTGGCGATGTTCTTCATCTCGGTCTTTACCCTGTTCAGCAGCGCCTTTGTCGACCGGGGCGGGTTTTCGCTGAAGTATTTCCAGCAAATCATCGACCGGCCCGATTATCACGTGGTGTTCTATCGCACGGTGCTGTCATCGATCACCGTGGCCATACTGGCAGTGGTGTTTTCCTATCCCATCGCGTTGTTGCTGTGGAGGGCGAACAAATGGCGCAACCTTTTGTTGATCGTGGTGCTGGTGCCGTGGCTGGTCAGCCTTGTGGTGCGCACCTATGGCTGGATCATCCTGCTGGGACCAAAGGGGTTCATCAACGCCTTTCTGGGCTGGCTTGGCGTCGTCGATGAGCCGGTCAAGCTGATGTTCAACGACACCGGTATCATCATCGGGCTGACCCATGTTCTGGTGCCCTTTGCGGTGATTTCGATCCTGTCGTCGCTTTTGTCGATCGAGGAAAACCTGGAAGAAGCCTCGCGCGTGCTGGGCGCCTCGGGGTTTCAGACCTTTCGCAACATCGTGTTGCCGCTGTCGCTGCCGGGCGTGTTTACAGCGTTGATGGTTTTGTATCTGGCCTCGGTCGGTGCCATCGTGACGCCGCTGCTTCTGGGCGGGATCACCGAGAAATTCGTCGGCTCGCAGATTTATCAGGAGGTCATGGCGACGTATAACATGAGCAAGGCCGCCGCCTGGTCGATCTGCCTGTTGTCGCTGTCCTTTGTGTCCCTTGTCATCATCAAGATGATCGAACGCCGCGCCCTGCGCGGACAGGAGTAACCCGATGCGAAACATGAGCCCCCTAAGCCGCACACTTGGCATTTTGTTCCTGCTGGCCCTGCCCGCGCCGATCTTTATCGTCTTTGGCGCTTCATTCAACGGATCGGCCTATATCCAGTTCCCGCCGGAAACCTATTCGTTCCGCTGGTACATCGAAGCGTTCACCGATCCCCGCTGGGCGCGGGCGGTGGGCACGTCGCTTTGGATTGCGGCCGTGACATCGGTGGTGGTGACAACCATCAGCTTTCTGGCAGCCTATTTCACCCTGCGCTATGCGCCCAAGATCAACACGATGCTAGAGCTGGCGATTTTCTCGCCGCTGTTTTTCCCGCACGCCTGCATGGGCGTGGCGGCGGTGGCGCTGATGGCCAAGCTGGGTATCGTCGGCACGCCCGGTGCGATCATCCTGGCGCACGTGATCGTCACGGTGCCGTTTTCCTATCGGCCTGTGCATGTGGCATTGCGGTCTGTGGACCCCGACCTGATCCGCGCCGCCGAAGTCATGGGCGCATCCGAGTTGCGCGCGCTCAAGGACATTATCCTGCCGATTTGCCGGTCGGGCATCCTGACGTCGTTGCTGTTCACCGGCATTATCTCGTTCGACGAGGTGACGGTGACCATGTTCCTGATCGGCCCGCAGATCACGACGCTGCCGGTGCAGATCTTTACCTTTATCCAGGACGACGCATCGCCGGTGCTGGCCGCGATCTCGACCATATCGGTGATCATCACCTTCCTTGCCATCCTGCTGCTGGAGCGGGTTGCCGGGTTGACCTTCTTTGTCCAGCGTTCGGGGAGTTGACCCTTGCCACCCGAACGCAGAACCCTGCCGCCCCCACCCGGAACCCGGTCGGTTGAGGACATCGCCTTTGGCCCGCACGCGCGGCAGGCCATCGACCTGCATCTGCCCGCCTCGGGCGAGATCAAGGGCGTGGTGGCCAACATTCACGGCGGAAGCTGGCAGTGGCTGGATCGCAAGGTGATGGCGTTCTGGAGCCTGCTGGACCACGGCTGGGCGGTGGTTGGGATGGGCTATCGCATGTCAGACCACGCGCCCTTTCCGGCGCAGATTTGCGACATCAATGCGGGGTTGGCGAAACTGGCCCAGATCGCACCGGACTATGGGCTGCCAATGGACCGCGTGGCCATCATGGGGTTGTCCGCAGGCGGGCATCTGGCGGCGCTGGCGGGGCTGGCGCGGGACCAGCCGGGGTTCGGGCCGTCGCATGGGATCGACATCAAGGGTGTCATCGACATCTATGGCCCGTCCGACCTGATTTCGCTGGACTGGCAATGGCAACGCGACCCGACACGACCGCCGTCGGCTGTGACCAAGCTGCTGGGCGTGTCGGTCACGGCTGACCCGCACCACGCCTATCGGGCCAGCCCCGTGGCCCATGTGACCGACAGGCCGGTGATGCCGTTTCTGTTTGTGCACGGAGACGAGGACGCGGTTGTGCCGCTGTCGCACAGCCTGGTGCTGCACGCGCAACTGACCGCCAATGGCACCAAAAGCCACCTGAAGGTGATCCCCGGCGGCGGGCATGCCACACCTGACATGCACGCCCCGCCGGTTCAGACCCTGATCGCGGATTTCCTAAGAAAGGTGTTCTAGGGCCGTAACCCTAGGGACCTGACCCTAGCCCAACGCATAGCCCGCACCGCGCACGGTGCGCACCGGATCGGTCCCGCCGGTCAGCGTCAACGCCTTGCGCAGACGCCCGATGTGTACGTCAACGGTGCGGGTGTCGACATAGATGTCGCGCCCCCAGACACGGTCCAGCAGGCTTTCGCGGCTCCAGACACGGCCCGGTTTTTCCATGAAGGTGCTGAGCAGGCGAAACTCGGTCGGGCCCAGCTTGACCTCGGATGTGCCGCGGGTGACGCGGTGGCGTTCGGCGTCCAGGATGATATCCTCGTAATGCAACTGCACGCCTACGGTTGCAGGGCGCACCCGGCGCAGCTGGCTGCGGACGCGGGCCATCAGTTCGATCATCGAATAGGGTTTGACCACATAGTCGTCGGCCCCCGTCTCCAACCCGCGTACCTTGTCCACCTCTTCTGAACGGGCAGACAGCATTATCACTGGAATATCACGGGTTTCCGGCTTGATCTTCAAGCGACGGCACACCTCGATCCCGCTTAAATGCGGCATCATCCAGTCCAGCACGATGATGTCCGGCGATGCCTCGTCAATCATCATCATTGCGTCTTCGCCGTTGCCCGCCGATACCACATCGAAACCTTCGGCAGACAGGTTGTACACCAGAACCTCGCGCTGTGCGGGTTCATCCTCGACCACAAGCACACGTGGTTGATCTGCTGACATGGTCCGGCCCCTTTACAGCGGTTGAACCGACGTGGTGTCGGCTTTGGAACGGTTTTCATCAGCGTGTACGCCGCTGACCAGATACACGGTCTGTTCGGCAATCGACGTCACATGGTCGCCCATGCGTTCGACGTTCTTGGCGATGAAATGCAGGTGCATACAGGCGGTGATGTTGCGCGGATCTTCCATCATGAAGGTCAGGAATTCGCGGAACAGCGCGTTGTACATCTGGTCGACTTCCATATCGCGGTCGATCACGTCCTGCGCCAGCTCGGCGTCGCGGTTTACATAGGCGTCCAGCGCGTCCTTGAGCATCCGCTCGACCTCGCGGGCCATGCGGCGCAGCGCACCGGCGCTGTCGCTGACGGGCGACAACTGGGCCAGAACGCCGGTGCGCTTGGCCATGTTTTTCGCATAGTCACCAATACGTTCCAGGTTGGCGCTGATCTTGATCACGCTCAGGATCAGACGTAAGTCCACCGCGATCGGCGCGCGCAAGGCGATGACGCGGGCGGCTTCTTCGTTGATGGTTTCCTCGAGCGCGTCGATTTTCTTGTCGGCCTTGCGGACCGCCTCGGCGCGTTCTTCGTCGCGGGTCTCAAGGCTGATCGCAGCCTCCAAAATAGCTTCTTCTACCAGTCCGCCCATTTTCATGATCTGCGCCTGAATGGTTTCCAGGTCGCGGTCAAAGACGGATGCAATGTGTTGATCTGACGACATTATTATTGCTCCTTAGCCGATCCGGCCAGTGATATAGCTTTCGGTGCGCGGGTCTGTCGGGTTGGTAAAGATTGTCCCCGTCTCGCCGTATTCGACAAGGTTGCCAAGGTGGAAGAACGCGGTTTTCTGGCTGACGCGCGCGGCCTGTTGCATCGAGTGGGTGACGATCACGACCGAATAGTTCTGGCGCAATTCGTCAATCAATTCCTCGACTTGTGCAGTGGCAATCGGGTCCAGCGCCGAACAGGGTTCGTCCATCAGCAGCACTTCGGGTTCGGTCGCCACGGCGCGTGCGATGCACAGACGCTGTTGCTGGCCGCCCGACAGGCCGGTGCCGGGGGAATCCAGACGGTCCTTGACCTCGTTCCAGATGGCGCCACGGCGCAGCGCACGCTCGACGATGTCGTCCAGATCGGCCTTGTTCTTGGCCAGACCGTGGATGCGCGGGCCGTAAGCCACGTTGTCATAGATCGACTTGGGGAACGGGTTCGGTTTTTGGAACACCATGCCCACCTTGGCGCGCAACTGCACCGGATCGACGCGGCTGTCATAGATGTCTTCGCCGTCGATCATGATGTCGCCCTTGACGCGACACACATCAATTGTGTCGTTCATCCGGTTGATACAACGCAAGAAAGTCGACTTGCCGCAGCCCGAAGGCCCGATGAAGGCCGTGACGGTTTTATCTTCAATGTCGACGTTCACGTCCTTGATGGCATGTGTGTCGCCATAATAGACCTGCACGTTGCGCGCACTGATTTTCAGTTTCTGGGTATCCACGGTTCTCTCCGCCATTAGGTCTTTCATTGGTCCAACTTTCCTTTCTTACCAACGCCGCTCGAAGCGCCGCCGCAGGATGACCGCGATTGTGTTCATGGCCAGAAGGAAGACCAGCAGGATGATGATACCACCCCACGCGCGTTCGTAAAACGCCGGGTCCGCCCGTTTGGCCCATTCATAGATTTGTGCAGGCATGGCCGAGTTCGGTGCCAGCAGGCCGCTGGCAATGCCGTCGGGTGGGTTCGATGCGATAAAGCCCACCATGCCGATCAGCAGCAGCGGTGCGGTTTCCCCCAGCGCCTGCGCCAGACCGATGATCGTGCCGGTCAGGATGCCGGGTGCAGCCAAGGGCAGCACGTGGTGGAATACCGACTGCATTTTCGACGCGCCAACCCCCAGTGCCGCATCGCGGATCGACGGCGGCACCGCCTTGAGCGAGGCGCGGGTCGAGATGATGATCGTGGGCAGGGTCATCAGCGTCAGCACCAGACCACCGACCAGCGGGGCCGATGTGGGCAGGTGCATGTAGTTGATGAACACGGCAAGGCCCAGAATACCGAACACAATCGACGGCACCGCGGCCAGGTTCGAGATGTTGACCTCGATAATGTCGGTGATCCAGTTCTTGGGTGCGAATTCTTCCAGATAGATGCTGGCCGCGACCCCGATGGGCAGCGCCAGGATCAGCACCACCAGCATCATGAAGAACGACCCGACCATGGCCACGCCCATGCCTGCCGCCTCGGGCCGTGCGTCGGATGCGTCCGCGCCGGTGATAAAGGACAGGTTGAACTTTTTCTCCAGCGTGCCTTGGGCAATCAGTTTGTCCACGAAATCAAGTTGTTCGGTGCTGATGCTTTTGTCGTTGGCGATGCTGTCACGGGTGACACGCCCCTTCATATAGCCGTCAACGCGGCTGGAGGCGAGGAAGCTGAACGTCACCTGTTGGCCAACCTTGTCGGGGTTCGCCAGCACAAAATCGCGCAGCTGCGCAGGGGCGCCCTTGGACAGGATGTCGGCCATATCACCGGCCGAGATTTGCCCGTTCATGCCGGTCTTTTCGACCATGTCGGCCATCGCCGATTTAAGCAGCGGGGCATAACCGAAGGTCGAAACCTTTTTCATCTCTTCAATGTCACGGTTGCCGTTCTTGTCCAGTTTCTCCTCGATCAGCGCCACATCGAGCGTGACAAAGGTCTGGGTGAACGCGCCGGTGCCGCGACTGATGATATTGACCAGCAAGATCGCCAGCATCAGCAGGCCCACGGCAATCGCCGCGATGCCGTAGATTTTGAAGCGGGCCTCGGCGGCGTTGCGTTTCCGGGTGCGTGCGTCGGCCTGCAACAGCGTGCCGTGAACGTGCGGGGTGTCGGATGTCATGTCAGTCATCAGTCATACTGCTCGCGGTATTTGCGCACGATATAAAGTGCGATCACATTAAGGCCCAAGGTCAGGACAAACAGCGTCAGACCCAAGGCAAAGGCCACCAGCGTCTCGGGGCTGGCAAAGTTGGTGTCACCCGTCAACTGGCTGACGATACGGGTGGTGATGGTTGTCATCGCCTCAAGCGGGTTGCCCGAAATCTTGGCAATGGCCCCTGCCCCCAGAACCACGATCATGGTTTCGCCAATGGCGCGGCTTGCGGCCAGCAGGATGGCACCCACGATGCCCGGCAATGCGGCCGGTATGACCACCTGACGGATGGTTTCGGAATGGGTGGCCCCCAAGCCCAGCGAGCCGTCGCGCATGGATTGGGGGACGGCGTTGATGATGTCATCGGACAGCGAGCTGACAAAGGGGATCAGCATGATGCCCATCACCAGACCGGCGGTCAGCACCGAGGTCGCGCCGCTCATCCATTCGACGCCCAACAGGCCGTCTTCACCGCGGCCAAAAATGCTGACCAGCGCGGGGCCCACTGTCAGCAGGGCAAACAGACCGTAAACGATCGTGGGGATGCCTGCGAGAATTTCCAGCAACGGCTTGGCCGCGCTGCGCACCTTGGGGCCTGCGTATTCGCTGAGATAGATGGCCGAGAACAGGCCGATGGGCACCGCCACCAGAAGGGCGATGATCGAGATATAAAGCGTGCCCCACAGCAGTGGCAGGATCGACAGGTCGCTGTCGCCGCGAAAGTTCGGGGCCCAGGTGCTGCCAAAGAAAAAGTCGGTCCAGGAATGCAGGCGGAAGAAGTTGATCGATTCAAACAGCATCGACAACACGATGCCCACGGTGGTCAGGATCGCCAGACTGGCCGACAGGATCAGCAGCGCCAGAATGCCCTTTTCCACCACGTTGCGGGCGCGGAAATCGGCATTGGTCACCCGCAGCGACAACACAAACCCCGCCAGCGCGATCACGGTCACCAAAGCGACCATCCAGAAGCGGCCCGTGGACGACTGCGCGCGATACATCTGGGCGGCGTCCAGAACCGGTTGTTCCACAGCCGATCCCAGCGCCACACCTTCGGCGGCCAAAGTAGCCCGCAGGTCTGTGGTGCCAGCGTCCAGCGTGGTGGCTTGCTCGGCGTCCATGACGCCGCGTTGTACGATCACGTCCAGACCATCGGCCAGACGGCGCACATCGCTCATCACCAACCCACGTGACGACCCTTCGGGGATCGCGCTTTCGGGGATTGTTTTGAACACGGCGCTTTCGATCATCATCGGTTGCGCCAAAAGCCAAATGACCAGCACGCCCAAGGCGGGCACTGCGGTCATCATCGCGGCGTTCCAGCCGTAATAGTTTGGCAATGAATGAAGGTTGCGGCGGTCACCGTCGCCGGATGCCATCGCGCGGCTGCGGGCCATGTAAAAGCCCAAGGTCGCCAGACCCAGCACCACGATGACCATCACGATCGCGGCGTTGCCACCCAAAAGACCATTGATTAGATCGGACATTCTTTATCCCCCGGCGGGCGGCTTGCGCGCACCCAAGTCGTCATTTGCCTTGATGGGTCTCAAGACGGAAGTGATGAAAGGCGGCGCTGAAACCGCGCGCCGCCTTTCGGGTCGATCAGACCGTGGCTTAGGACGCGCCGCCCATGACGACTTCGTCAGCGACAACAGCTTGGGTTTTCGCCAGCTCGGGGTCAGCGACCAGACCGTAGCCGGCCAGCGGGCCGTCGGGGCCTGCGATCTCGTCAGCGACGAAGAACTCGGCGTATTCTTTCAGGCCGGGGATCACGCCGATGTGCGCTTTTTTGACGTAGAAGAACAGCGGACGCGACACGGGGTATTCGCCGGTCGAGATGCTTTCGGTCGAAGGTGTCACACCCGACATGGTTGCCACTTGCAGCTTGTCGGTGTTGTTTTCGTAAAAGGCCAGACCGAACACGCCGATGCCGTCCGCGTTGCTTTCGATACGGGCCAGAGTTTCGGTATAGTCGCCGTCGATGTCGACCGACTTGCCGTCTGTGCGCAGAGCGATACAGGCTTTTTCAGCCGCTTTCTTGTCGTCGCCGTTGGCGGCTTTGAACGCTTCGAAGTCACCGGTTTCTTCGCAGCCTGCGAGGATCACTTTTTCTTCGAACACTTCACGTGTGCCGTGCTTGGTGCCGGGCACAAACGCCTGGATCGGCTGGGCGGGGAACGCGGGGTTCACCTGGTCCCATGTGGTGTAGGGGTTGGCAACAACTTCACCGTCTACGACAACTTTGTCGGACAGGGCTTTGTACCAGTCTGTGGGTGTGAATTCGAATGTGTTGCCGTTGATGTCGCTTGCGAACACGATGCCATCATAGCCGATTTGAACTTCGATGATGTCGGTCACGCCGTTGGCGGCACAGGCTTCGACTTCGCTGTCCTTGATTTTGCGCGATGCGTTTGCAACGTCGATTGTGTTTTCGCCAACGCCTTCGCAGAAGCGTTTCAGGCCAGCCGACGAGCCGCCCGATTCAACGACGGGTGTCGGGAAATCAAAGTTTTCGCCAAAAGCTTCGGCGACGATCGAGGCATAGGGCAGAACGGTCGACGAACCGGCCACTTGAACCTGGTCACGGGCAGCAGCGGCGCCGGCAGCGACAGCCGCGATGGCGAATGTGGATGTTGCGAGTTTTACAAAGGACATTACAGTCTCCTGTTTGCGTAAGATTTAGTCATGGAGCACCCCCATTGGCGTCCTTGCCGCCCACCTATGCCCCGCACGCTATGCTTTTGTGACAGTTGCGTAACAGTTTTATGACAACCGGCAGGAATGGGGGAAATCGGGGCGTTTTTTGTAACGGAACGGAGTTTGGGTTTGGGTCGTTGCAGGGCCACGCCCTAATCCGTCCTCGAACCGCGTCTTCTGGCGGCGACGACGGGCGGCGAGACGTGGTTTGCCGTCAGACGCTGGTGTCTGTTGCCGGGGTTTGTTCCGGTGACAGCAATGGCAGTGCAACCTGCACCGTTGTCCCCTGCCCCAGCACACTGTCGATCCGCAACCGGCCCCGGTGGCGGCTGACGATGTGCTTGACGATGGCCAGCCCCAGGCCGGTGCCGCCCAGTTCACGGCTGCGATGGTTGTCCGCACGATAGAACCGTTCGGTCAGACGCGGCAGGTGCACAGGGTCGATGCCCGGCCCTTCGTCCACAACTTCGATCGTTGCACCGGGTCCGCGCAAGGGGCGCAGATACGCGTGCACGACCAGCCGCAGTGTGACCTTGACGTCCTTGCCACCATATTTGATCGCGTTCTCGATCAGATTGCTGACCACCTGCACCAACTGGTCGCGGTCGGCGGCGACCATCACCGCGTCATCGCCCAGCTCTGCCGTAAGGGTCACATTCGATTCGCGGGCCAGCGGCGCCATTAGCGGCATCACCGACGACAGACATTCGCGAAGGTTCACTTGCGCCGTGGGACGCACGCGTTCGTCGCCCTCGACACGGCTCAGCGACAGCAGATCGCCCACCAGCCGGTTCATCCGCTCGGCCTGATCCTGCATGATCCCCAGGAACCGCGCCTGTGCAGCCGGATCGTTGCGCGCAGGACCACGAAGCGTTTCGATAAATCCCATCAGCGCGGTCAGCGGCGTGCGCAACTCGTGGCTGACGTTGGCCACGAAATCGCGGCGCATCTGGCCTGCCGCCTGAACCTGTGTGACATCCTCGAAGGTCAGCAGAACCATCGGCGCGTCGTCATCGACCACCACCTGTGCCACGTGCACCGAAAACGTGCTGTGTTGCGATCCGTCGTTGGTCAGATAGGGCGCGGTGCGGGGCTTGCCCTGGCGCAGGCACGCCTCGACCGCGTCCAGCAACGCAGGCTGGCGCAGCATGGTGACATAGGGCCGCCCTTCGATTCGCTGACCAATCAGATTGCGCGCGGCGGCGTTGGCGCCGACGATGACCTCTGACTGGTTTACCACCAGCCCCGGCATCGGCAGCGCCTCTAGCATGGCGCGGATCGCATGGTCTTGGGGCATTTGCCCTAGTCCTGCACTGCGGCGGCGACAGCGCGTTCAAAGACGGCGACCAGCGCATCGGGGTCTTCCAGGCCCACGGAGACGCGAAAGAACCCCTCGGACATGCCAAGGGCTTCGCGCCGCTCAGCGGTCAACGCCCGGTGCGAGGACGAGGCAGGATGCGACAGCGTGGTGCCCACGTCGCCCAGGGTTGGCGCAAAGCTCAGACCTTCGGCGGCGGTGGTGAACGCATTGGCGGCGTCGCGGCCCCCGTCCAGCTCGAAGCTGACCATGTTGCACCAGCGCCCTTGAAGCAGGTCGGCGGCGCGGCCGTGGTCGGGGTGGTCCGTGCGCGCAGGGTAGATCACACGCTTGACCCCGCTGAAGCCCGCCAAAGCGTCGGCCAGTTTCATCGCCGTGGTCTGGCACCGCTCGAACCGCAGCTCGAAACTGAGCATACCGCGTTCGGCGAGCCAGCAGTCAAACGGGCTGGGTGTCATGCCTGCGGTCACAGTAAAGATCCGCAGCCGCGTGTTGATCGCCGCATCGCGCGCAGCGACATAGCCCAGCATCACGTCCGAATGGCCCGCCAGCAGCTTGGTCACTGAATGGATCACGATGTCGGCGCCATGGTCAAACGGCTGATAAGCACGCGGCGTGGTGAACGTGTTGTCGACCACCAGCAGAACGCCCGCTTCTTTGGCCAACTTCGCCAGACCTTTCATATCGGCCACGCGCAGCGTCGGGTTCGACACCACTTCGACCAGGATCATCCGGGTTTCGGGGCGCAGGGCGGCGCGTACGGCGTCAACGTCACCGGGATCGGCCAGCGTGGTTTCGATCCCCAGACGCGGCAGGTCTTCGGCCATCATCCGCAAGGACCGGCCATAAAGCTGGTTGCCACCGATCACGTGATCGCCGGATTTGAGCAGACCCAGCAAAACCGCCGACACCGCCGCCATCCCGCTTGAGGTCACGACACCGGGGTTCGGCGCGTTTTCCATGCGGTCCAGCAGGCCCGCGACCACATCGGCGTTCGGATGCCCTTCGCGGCTGTAGGTATAGCCGTGCAGTTTGCCCTCGTACTGGCTGTCCAGCATGTCGGGCGTGTCGCTGGCATAGACCACCGAGGGCGACAAAGGTGTGACAACCGGGCGCGATGCGCTGCCGGGAAGTGGGACGGGACGGATCAGCGATCCTTTTTCGTTGCGCATTTTAGCCGACCTTGGTCATGCCGTCGCGGAAACGGCGCATGTTGTCTTGATAATGCAGCGCGCTGGCTTCAAGGCCCTTGATCGCTGCGGCGTCCAGTTCGCGCACCACCTTGCCCGGTGCGCCCATCACCAGTGACCCGTCGGGGATCACCTTGCCTTCGGTGATCAGCGCGCCTGCGCCGATCAGGCAGTTGTTGCCGATCTTGGCACCGTTCAGGATGGTCGCCCCCATGCCGATCAGGCTGTTGTTGCCGATGGTGCAGCCATGCAGCATGACCTTGTGACCGATGGTGCAGTTTTCGCCGATGGTCAGCGGATAACCACGGTCGATGTGCATCACGCAGTTTTCCTGTACGTTGCTGCCGCGACCGATGCGGATTTCCTCGTGGTCGGCGCGGATGGTGGCCCCGAACCAGACGCTGCTGCCCTCTTCCATCACGACCTTGCCGATCAGGTTGGCATCATGGGCAACCCACGTGTCAGGATGAATGTCGGGGCGATCCGCGCCCAAGGCGAAAATGGTCATAGTTGCTCCTGAAACTCGGATTGAAGTTTGCGCACATGCTCGGTCAGGTTCGGTTGCTGACTGCGTCGCATCCGTGCGACGTCGATGATCTTTTTAAGGCTGTCTTCGGTTTCGTCCAGATCATCATTGACCAGAACGTAATCATAGCCGTCCCAATGGCTGATTTCATCCCAGCACTTTTTCATGCGCTGGTCGATGACCTCTTTGCTGTCCTGGCCCCGCGCTTCCAGGCGGCGTCGCAATTCGGTGATGCTGGGGGGCAGCAGGAACACCGACAGGGTGTGCATCCCCAGCGACGAGTTGCGAATTTGCTGCGCGCCCTGCCAGTCGATGTCAAACAACACATCGTTGCCCTGTTCGATGGCGGCGCGCACAGGTGCTGTGGGCGAGCCGTAGAAATTGCCGAAGACGTGGGCATGTTCCAGCATCTCGTCGTTGTTCACCATGGTCTTGAATTCGTTTTCAGACACGAAGTGATAGTCGAACTTGTCCACTTCGCCCACGCGCGGCGGGCGTGTGGTGGCCGAGACGGAAAAGCTGATCGTGGTGTCCCAGGCGCGCAACCGTTTGGCCAGCGTGCTTTTGCCGGCACCCGAAGGCGAAGACAGAATCATCAGCAGGCCCCGGCGGTCGTTCTTGCGGCGGTCGGTTGTCATTGGCGGTTACTCCACATTCTGCACTTGTTCACGCATCTGGTCGATCAGCGCCTTCAGCGCCAGACCCACCCGCGTCAGATCGGTATTTTGTGCTTTCGAGCACAGGGTGTTGGCCTCGCGGTTGAACTCTTGCATCAGGAAATCCAGCTTGCGCCCCACCGGGCCTGCGGCGGTGATCAGATCGCGGGCGGCGGCAACATGGGCGCGCAGCCGGTCGATTTCCTCGGTGATGTCGGATTTGACCGCCAGCAACGCCAGCTCTTGCGCGATGCGCGCCTCGTCCAGTCCGTCGGCGTTGTCCAGGATGCGCGCCAGCGCGCGGCGCAGGTTCAGCGCGACCTCGTCCTGTCGGGCTGCGGCGATTTCGGCGGCTTGGGTGGTCAGGTCTGCGACCTGGTCCAGTTGGGCGTGCAGCACCTTGGCCAGCGCTGCGCCCTCGCCTGCGCGCATCTGCACGAAATCCTGCACCAGTGCGGTCACGTCGGCCACAAGCGCCGATTTCAGCGGGCCGGTGTCCTGATCGGCGCTGGATTGTTCCAGCACACCGCACATTACGGCAATATCAGTGGCCTTGGACGGGGCCAGCGACAGGCCAAGGTCCATCGCTTGCGCCTCGATCTCGGTCAGGGCGGCCAGCATGGCGGACAATTGCGCATCGTTGACGTGCACGGTCACCGCCGCATCTTCGCGGGTGACGCGCACGTTCAGCGTGACATTGCCCCGCGCCACATGCGCCGCCACCTGCCCGCGCAACGCAACTTCCAGCCCGTCGACCCAGTCGGGCGCACGCACGCGAATGTCCAACCCCTTGCCGTTGACGCTGCGCAATTCGCAGTTCCAGCGGTACGCCCCGCTTTCACCCGCCGAGGTGGCAAAGGCGGTCATGGAATGAAGGGCGGGATTTGGGGCTGTTTTGCTCATGCGACTGCAATACGGCCAATGGGGTGCGGTGGGCAACCCAAACCCGCGCGCCTTCGCATCGGCGGAACGCCGCGACATGTGAACTTGGGCGGTGGGTCGTTAACCAACTCTTAAGATTTTCGACCGATGAACGAAGGGTTCGGTTATTAATGGTTTGGTAACGATGCGGCAGACCTGTCTGCGCACATAGGCTAAGGTGGGCACGTAATGGATTTCTTCGACCGGAACCCGCAGAATGTGGTGGCTATGACAGACTTTCAGTCAGATTCCGGCTTTTCCGCCCTGGCGCAGGTCGAGGGCTATTGGGAGGCGTTGCGCCGCACCCGGTTGATGCCGAAGCGGTCCGAGATCGACCCGCGCGGAATCGAAACCGCGCTGGAATATACATTCATTTTGGAACGTATCGCCCCCGGCATGGCGCGCCTGCGCATCGCAGGCAGCCATCTGGGCGATCTGATGGGCATGGAAGTGCGGGGGATGCCGCTGACAGCGATGATTTCACCGGATGGCCGGCGGCAGGTTGGCGACGCTCTGGAAGAGGTGTTCCAACGCCCGGCTGTGTGCGAACTTCACCTGAACGCGCCCGCGGGATTTGACAAGCCTGCGCTGGATGCGCGCATGGTTCTGCTGCCGTTGAAAAGCGATCTGGGCGATGTCAGCCGTGCCTTGGGCTGTTTCGTGGCGCGCGGCACCATCGGGCGCAAACCGAGGCGCTTTGACATCACTTCGGTGACCACGCGCCCGATCACAGCGCCCGCGACCACGTCGCTGCCGTCTGATGATACCGCGCCAAAGCCGACCCCGAAACGCGAAAGCGGCATGGCAGAGGACGCAAAGCCGTTTGTCAAAGGGCGGCGGTCGGGCGATGTGCCCTATCTGCGTTTGATTAAGACCGACACGAAAACCGACTGACGGAACGCGGTTTTCCAGATTGGAAAACCGCAAGGATTCCTGGCAGAGAACCCTTGCGGCAAAGGTCAGCCGACGTGTTGCTGGCTGCTTTGGGTGTTGCGCCGCGCGGTCAGCTCTTCGGCCACGAGGAATGCCAGTTCCAGCGACTGGCTGGCGTTCAGACGCGGGTCGCAAGCGGTGTGGTAGCGATCTGACAGGTCTTCGTCGCTGACGGCCCTTACACCACCGGTGCATTCGGTCACGTCTTGCCCGGTCATCTCGAAATGCACGCCGCCGGGGATGGTCCCCTCGGCCTGATGTACGGCGAAGAACTCACGCACCTCGCGCAGAACGCTTTCAAACGGACGGGTTTTGTAGCCCGACGACGATTTGATCGTGTTGCCGTGCATCGCGTCACAGGTCCACAGCACGTTCGCGCCCTCTTCCTGCACCGCCTTGATCAGACGCGGCAGGTGCTCGCCAACGCTGCCCGCGCCAAAGCGCGCGATCAGGGTCAAGCGGCCCGCTTCGTTTTCTGGGTTCAGCTTGGCCATCAGCACCTTGAGGTCGTCCGCCGTGGTTGTCGGGCCACATTTCAGACCGATCGGGTTTTGCACGCCGCGTGCGTATTCCACATGCGCACCGTCGGGCTGACGGGTGCGGTCCCCGATCCAGATCATGTGCCCCGATCCTGCCAGCCATTTGCCTGTGGTGGTGTCGACCCGCGTCAGCGCCTCTTCGTATTCCAACAGCAGGCTTTCGTGGCTGGTGTAGAATTCCACGGTCGAAAATTCATGCGTCGTTTTCGAATTGATGCCAGCAGCGCCCATGAAATCAATGGTGTCCTGAATGCGGTTGGCAATCTCGGCGTATTTGGCGGCGTCTTCGCTGTCGGTAAAGCCCAGCGTCCACGAATGAACCCGGTTCATGTCGGCAAAACCACCGGTCGAAAAAGCCCGCAACAGGTTCAGCGTGCCTGCGGCCTGTGTGTAGGCTTGCAGCATTTTCGCCGGATCCGGAATGCGCGCCTCGGGCGTGAAGTCCAAACCGTTGATGATGTCGCCGCGATAGCTGGGCAGCTCGACGCCGTCGATCACTTCGGTGGGGGCACTGCGCGGCTTGGCGAACTGGCCTGCCATACGGCCGACCTTGATCACCGGCACCTTGGCGCCGAATGTCAGAACCATTGCCATTTGCAGCATCACCTTGAAGGTATCGCGAATCCCGTCGGCGCTGAACTGGTCAAAAGCCTCGGCGCAATCGCCGCCCTGCAACAGAAACGCCTCGCCCCGGCTTGCCGCACCCAAATGCGCCTTGAGCCTGCGCGCCTCGCCCGCAAAGACAAGCGGCGGATACTTCGACAGCTGGGCGGTTACCGCCTCGAGTGCAGCTGTGTCTGTATAGTCAGGCATCTGGATCCGTGGCTTGCTGCGCCAATCCGATTTCGACCATTCGCTCATAATGTCTCTCCGTGTTCGGGCTGTGGTACAGCCACCTTGTGCAGGGGCTTATACAAAAGCGTGCTATGACTGGCCATACGTCAAATGCGACCTCTTGACGTCGCAGTCCATGCGTGGGCAGAGTTCCCGCCATGGCCTGCAAAGGCCCGATGAATAAGATGTCTGTTCGCAGGTATCGGGTCTTTGTCGAAACTGAATGAGAAGGACGCAGCCATGTCCCAGACGCGCACAGCCGCAACCCGGTCCGATCAGCCGGACAAACCCCATCGTTATGTCTTTGTACTTTTGAACAATTTTACGCTGCTGTGTTTCTCGGCTGCTGTGGAAAGCCTGCGTATTGCCAACCGGATGGCGGGCCGCGACCTGTACGAATGGCGCATCATCGGCGAAGGCGGCGACACGGCGGTCTGTTCGGCCGGCACCGCGTTCAAGCTGGACGGCGATCTGGAAGAACTGACTCGCGATGACACGGTCATGGTCTGTGGCGGTATCGACGTTCAGGACGCAACCAGCAAGCGTCTGCTGGGCTGGTTGCGCCGCGAGGCGCGCAAGGGGCTGCAAATGGGGGGGCTGTGCACCGCCGCCTATTCGCTGGCGCGCGCCGGTCTGCTGGATGGCAAAAAAGCGACGATTCACTGGGAAAACCAGGACAGCTTTGCCGAGGAATTCGAAGAGGTGAACCTGACAAAATCCGTTTTTGTCGTGGATGGTCAACGCATCACCACAGCGGGCGGCACGTCGTCAATCGACCTGATGCTGAAGCTGATTGCCGATGACCACGGCGAGGATATGGCCAACGCGGTGGCCGATCAGTTGATCTATTCGTCGATCCGCACCGATCAGGACACCCAGCGGTTGTCCGTGCCCACCCGCATCGGCGTGCGGCACCCGAAGCTGAGCCAGGTGATCCAGATCATGGAAACCAACATCGAAGAGCCGATCAGCCCCTCGGTGCTGGCCAAGGATGTGGGCATGTCCACCCGCCAGTTGGAACGGCTGTTCCGGCGCTATCTCAGCCGCTCGCCCAAGCGGTACTATATGGAGCTGCGCCTGCAAAAGGCGCGCAACCTGCTGATGCAGACGGATATGAGCGTAATCAACGTGGCACTGGCCTGCGGCTTTGCCTCGCCCTCGCATTTCTCGAAATGCTACCGCGCGCATTACGATACGACGCCCTACCGCGAGCGGGGATCGCACGCGGCACGGCTGGGTCTTTAGGGCTGCCCTAGATTAGCGTGCCATCCGGTAAAGTGTGCCGTCGGCAACCGCCAGAAACCAGATGCTGCCGTCTGGGGCTGTCTGGATGTCGCGGACGCGGGCGGTTTGCGGTGCCTTGATCTGCTCGACCTCTTGCGCTGTGGTACCGTCGATCTGCAAGCGGCTGATATAGTTGAATTTCAGCGCGCCCACGAACAGATCGCCCTGCCAGTCGGGGAACATGGTGCCGTCGTAAAACATCCCGCCTGAGGGGGCGATGGATGGGTCCCAATAGTGCGCGGGCTGCTGCATGCCGTCCTTTTCGGTGCCCTGACCAATTCTGGACCCGTTGTAGTTGCGGCCATAGCTGATCACCGGCCAGCCATAGTTCGCTCCCTTGGCAATCAGGTTCACTTCGTCGCCGCCCTTGGCCCCGTGTTCAATCACCCACAGCCGTCCATCGGCATCCAGTGCTGCCCCTTGCGGGTTGCGGTGACCGTAGGACCAGATTTCAGGCAAGGCATTATCCTGTCCCACAAAGGGATTGTCTGCCGGCACAGACCCGTCCCGCATCACCCGCACGACCTTGCCATTGTGCTGGTTCAAGTCCTGGGACAACGCCCGCTGACCCCGCTCGCCCATTGTGACGAACAACGAGCCATCCGCCGCTTCGACCACACGGCTGCCGAAATGCATGCCGCCGCTGTTGCCGGGCTTCATCTCGAACAGGGTTTTCACATCGCTTAATGTCAAACCATCGGCAGACAAGGTGCCCGATGCCAATGCGGTTCCGGCACCGCCTTCTTGTGGCTTGGCATAGGTCATCCAGACCGTGCGGCTGTCGGAAAAATCGCGCGGTAGGGTGATGTCCAGCAGCCCGCCCTGCCCGCTTGCGGCGACATCCGGCACGCCCGACACTGCGTTACGGGTGCCGTCCGGGCTGATGTGCAAAAGCGTTCCTTCACGTTCGGTGATCAAGATCGCGCCATCCGGCAAAAATGCAAAAGCCCAAGGTGTGTCCAGGTCGGACACCTGCGCCGAGAAGGTGATGTTCCCTGCGGAAGTCTGTTGTGCGTGACCTTGCGGCAACGCGACAAAGTTACCAAAAATCCAGATCGCACTTAGAATCACGAGATGTCGCATTACCGCACCTTTCACCAGACAGAATAAGTTTCCCGAAAATACAGATAGGTCGAAAGTCCTGACTTTCCAAAGGTGTTGACCAAGAACAGTCCCACCTGAAACATCTTTTCTTTTGAGATCGACGTGCTTAGGCTCCGCTCCAGAACGCAAAGTTCCAATAAGGGAGTTACAACATGAAAAAGTTTTTGATGGCCACAGCGGCCACCGCATTGATGACCGGCACGGCCTTTGCCGCGGGGCACGCGAAAGAGGTTAAGATCGGCGTAATCCTCGGCTTTACCGGCCCGCTGGAATCGATCACGCCCGCCATGGGGGCCGGTGCTGAACTGGCAATGGCTGAAGTGTCCGACAGCGGCGCGCTGCTGGACGGTGCCAAGGTCACCTCGATCCGCGGCGACAGCACATGCATCGACGCGGGTGCCGCCACATCGGCTGCCGAGCGTCTGATCACATCGGACAAAGTGTCCGCCATCATGGGCGCCGACTGCTCGGGTGTGACCGGTGCGATCCTGCAAAACGCAGCGCGTCCCAACGGCATCGTTATGATTTCGCCGTCGGCCACGTCGCCCGGCCTGTCCACAGCCGAAGATGACGGTCTGTTCTTCCGCACGGCCCCGTCGGATGCACGTCAAGGCGTGATCATGACCGAGATCCTGCAAGATCGCGGCGTCAAAGAGGTCGCGTTGACCTACACCAACAACGACTACGGCAAAGGTCTGGCAGACGCGTTCCAGGCGGCATTCGAAGAAGCTGGCGGCACAGTCACCATTTCGACGGCACACGAAGACGGCAAAGCCGACTATTCGGCTGAAGTTGGCGCGTTGGCATCCGCTGGCGGTGAAGCTCTGGTCGTTGCGGGCTATGTTGACCAAGGCGGTTCGGGCATTGTCCGTTCGTCCATCGACACCGGCGCGTTCGACACGTTCTATTTCCCTGACGGCATGGTTGGCGAAAAGCTGAACGAAAACTTCGGTGCTGAACTGAACGGCTCGTATGGCGCCTATCCCGGCACCGACAGCGAGGGCGCTGCCAAGTTCGTCGAACTGGCCAAAGCAGCAGGCTTTGACGGCACCGGCGCATTCGCACCCGAAAGCTATGACGCCGCGGCGCTGATCATGCTGGCGATGCAAGCGGCCGACTCGATGGACTCGGCTGATTTCAAAGACAAGGTCATGGACGTCGCCAACGCTCCGGGCGAGAAAATCTATCCCGGTGAACTGGCCAAGGCGCTGGAACTGATCAAGAACGGCGAAGAGATCGACTATGAAGGCGCATCTGCTGTTGAACTGATCGGCCCCGGTGAATCGGCTGGCAACTATCAGGAAATCGAATTCGCAGACGGCAAGTATTCCACGATCAAATACCGCTGATCCGCAATTGAAAGATCGAAACGGCCCGGAGACCTCTTCGGGCCGTTTTCAGTATGAAGCAGGTCCCGTCTAATGAGGATCGCATACGCACAGGGGATGGAAAGCCAATGATCGTCGTCGACGACATTCACAAACATTTCGGCGGATTTCACGCCGTAGACGGGGCCAGCCTGTCGATCAAACCGGGATCAATCACCGGGCTGATTGGCCCGAATGGCGCCGGAAAAACCACTCTTTTCAACGTGATCGCAGGGGTTCTTAAACCGACCTCTGGCCGTGTCACCATGAATGGAGAGGACATCACCGGCCTGCCGCCGCACACGCTGTTCCACAAGGGGCTGCTGCGTACGTTCCAGATCGCGCATGAATTTTCGTCGATGACCTGCCGCGAGAACCTGATGATGGTGCCGGGCAACCAGTCGGGCGAAACCCTGTGGAACACGTGGTTTGGCCGCAAACGCATCGCCGACGAGGAACGCGCCCTGCGCGCCAAGGCGGACGAGGTTCTGGAATTTCTGACAGTGGAACATCTGGCCGACCACAAGGCGGGCCAGATCTCGGGCGGTCAGAAAAAGCTGTTGGAACTGGGGCGCACCATGATGGTGGACGCCAAGATCGTGTTTCTGGACGAGGTTGGTGCCGGCGTGAACCGCACGCTGCTGAACACCATCGGCGACGCGATCCTGCGCCTGAACCAAGAGCGCAACTATACATTCGTCGTGATTGAACACGACATGGATTTTATCGGCAAGATTTGCGACCCGGTCATCTGTATGGCCGAGGGCAAGGTTCTGGCCGAGGGCACCCTGGACGAGATCAAGGCCAACGAGCACGTGATCGAGGCCTATCTGGGCACCGGCCTGAAGAACAAAGAGCAGGTGGGCGCATGAGCAGCAATCCATACACAGATGGGCGTGGCAACAAGGACGCGTCGATTGCCAACCCCAAGGGTGTCGGCACCCTGTCGGCCCACCCCGGCACGGGGGCCGCGATGAACACCCGTAATGCGTTCCTGATCGGTGACAGCATGACGGGCGGCTATGGCAACGGCCCCGACATTCTGCATGACTGCACCGTGGCCGTGGACGCAGGCGAGATTGCCGTGATCGTCGGCCCCAACGGTGCCGGCAAATCCACCGCGATGAAGGCGGTGTTCGGGATGCTGGACGTGCGCCAAGGCTCGGTCCGGCTGGACGGCGAGGATATTACCGACCTCAGCCCGCAGGACCGCGTGGCCAAGGGCATGGGTTTCGTGCCGCAAACCTCGAACATCTTCACCTCGATGACGGTTGAAGAGAACCTTGAGATGGGCGCATTCATCCGGCGTGACGATTTCCGCGATACGATGGCGCAGGTTTATGACCTGTTCCCCATCCTCAAGGAAAAGCGTCGTCAGGCGGCGGGCGAATTGTCGGGCGGTCAACGCCAACAGGTCGCCGTGGGCCGCGCGCTGATGACGCGCCCCAAGGTTCTGATGCTGGACGAACCCACCGCGGGCGTCAGCCCCATCGTCATGGACGAGCTGTTCGACCGCATCATCGAGGTCGCCCGCACGGGCATCCCGATCCTGATGGTCGAACAGAACGCGCGTCAGGCGCTTGAGATTGCCGACAAAGGCTATGTTCTGGTGCAGGGCGGCAACGCGTTCACCGGCACCGGCAAGGAACTGCTGGCCGATCCCGAAGTCCGCAAATCGTTCTTGGGGGGCTGAGGATATGCATCACGCTTCAACACCCCGCATCCACAGCCCACTGGGCACCAACCCGACCGGAGGCTGTGCATAATGGATCTTCTCAACGCCTTTGTGGCGCTTTCCAACTTTGTTCTGATCCCTGCGATTGCCTATGGCAGCCAGCTTGCGCTGGGGGCGCTGGGGGTCACGCTGATCTATGGCATCCTGCGGTTTTCCAACTTTGCCCACGGCGATACGATGGCCTTCGGCACCATGGTGACGATCCT
This sequence comes from Sulfitobacter sp., assembly GCA_034669925.1. Lineage (GTDB taxonomy): Bacteria > Pseudomonadota > Alphaproteobacteria > Rhodobacterales > Rhodobacteraceae > Pseudosulfitobacter. Next base: position 426,860 of record JAXMOM010000001.1, on the reverse strand, counting down.
GTTCACATGGCTGTTCCAAAGCTGGGGCATTTCGCTGGGGCCTTTGCCCACGGCGCTGCTGACCCTGCCCTTTGGCATTCTGGGCTGTATGGCGCTGCTGCTGTTCACCGACCGCGTGGTCTATAAATTCTACCGCGAACAAAAGGCCAAGCCGGTGATCCTTGTGATCGTGTCGCTGGGCGTGATGTTCATCATGAACGGTCTGGTACGCTTTATCATTGGCCCCGACGACCAGCGTTTTGCCGATGGCGAACGGTTTATCGTGTCGGTGCGCACGTTCAAAGAGATGACCGGGCTTGAGGAAGGGCTGGCGATCAAGACCACGCAAGGGATCACGGTGATCACGGCCGTGATCGTGGTGATTGCGCTGTTCTGGTTCCTGAACCGCACCCGCACCGGCAAATCCATGCGCGCCTATTCCGACAACGAGGATCTGGCGCTGCTGTCGGGGATCAACCCCGAGCGTGTGGTGATGATCACATGGCTGATCGTGGCTGCACTGGCCACGGTTGCGGGTGTTCTGTACGGGCTGGACAAGTCGTTCAAGCCGTTCACCTATTTCCAACTGCTGCTGCCGATCTTTGCCAGCGCCATTGTTGGCGGTCTGGGCAGTCCGGTTGGTGCCATTGCCGGCGGGTTCACCATCGCCTTTTCCGAAGTCATGGTGACCTATGCGTGGAAAAAGGTTGCAGGCTATGCCCTGCCCGAAAGCCTTGCCCCCGACGGGTTGGCCCAGCTTTTGAGCACCGACTATAAATTCGCCGTCAGCTTTGTGATCTTGCTGATCGTGTTGTTGTTCCGGCCCACCGGATTGTTTGCGGGGAAATCGGTATGAACGAGACAGTTAAAAACACCGCGCTGTTCGCGCTGGTTGCCGTGTTGATCATCGGCACCGGTTTTCTGCAAAGCTGGAACTCGGCGCTGTTTATCCTGAACTTTGGTCTGATCAGCGCGATCATGGCCTTGGGCGTGAACCTGCAATGGGGTTTCGCGGGGCTGTTTAACGTGGGCATCATGGGCTTTGTCGCATTGGGCGGTCTGGCCACGGTCCTGGTGTCCATGCCCCCCACCACCGAAGCCTGGGCCGCAGGCGGTGGCGGTGTGATCGTGGCGTTGCTGATGGGGGCCGCGACGATTGTGGTGACCGCATTGGTGATCAAACGGATGCCCGCAGGCTGGCTGCGCACGGTTGTGGTTCTGGTGTTGCTGATTGGCGGGTTCTTTGTGTACCGCGCGCTGTTTGACCCGTCGGTCGCACGGATCGAGGCGATTGATCCTGCATCGACCGGCTATCTGGGCGGCCTTAACCCCGGTGGGGCTGCATGGGGCTGGATGACCCTGGTGGCATGGCCTGTTGGCGGTTTGCTGGCAGCAGGCGTGGCGTGGATCATCGGCAAGACCGCCCTTGGCCTGCGCAGCGACTATCTGGCCATCGCCACGCTGGGCATCGCCGAGATCATCATTGCCGTGATGAAAAACGAGGACTGGCTGAGCCGTGGTGTGAAGAACGTGATCGGCCTGCCCCGACCTGCCCCCTACGAGATCGAGCTGCAAAGCGATCCTGCGTTTCTGGAACGGGCTGCAAGTCTGGGGATGGACCCCGTCACCGCGTCCACGATCTGGGTCAAGCTGGTCTATGCGGGTCTGTTCGCCGTGGTTCTAGTGATCCTGTTCGTGCTGGCACAGCGCGCGCTGCACAGCCCGTGGGGCCGTATGATGCGCGCCATTCGCGACAACGAAAACGCGTCCGAAGCCATGGGCAAGGACGTGACCGCGCGGCATTTGCAAGTGTTCATTCTTGGCAGTGCGATCTGTGGCATTGCCGGCGCGATGATGACAACGCTGGACGGTCAGCTGACACCGGGCACCTACCAGCCGCTGCGCTTTACCTTTCTGATCTGGGTGATGGTCATTGTCGGCGGGTCGGGCAACAATCTGGGCGCTGTGCTGGGCGGTTTCCTGATCTGGTTCCTGTGGGTGCAGGTTGAACCGATGGGCCTGTTGCTGATGCAACTGGTCACCTCGGGGATGGCGGACGGATCGCCGCTGAAGGTGCACCTGATCGAAAGCGCCGCGCATATGCGGTTGCTGACGATGGGATTGGTTCTGCTTTTGGTCCTGCGGTTCAGCCCGCGCGGTTTGATCCCCGAGCGGTAAGGCGGACCATCCATTGAAATGAAAGAAGGCCCGTGCATCCCGCGCGGGCCTTCTTTGTATCAAACGGAACGCAAGGGCGGCATCATAGCGTCATGCGCAGCAAGGCGGTCAACGTCCCTTGAACAACCCGCCCAGGATGCCACGCACGATGCGGCGGCCTGTGGTGCCGGTCAGTTCCTTGACGACCATCTTGGTCATCTGATCGCCAAAGCTGGTGCTGCTGCGCGTCGCGCGTGAGGTGGACCGTGTCACCCGCGTGCCGGAATAGCGGCGCCCCGCGTTGAAATCGCGCGCGGCGGGTTCCTCGGCCTCTTCGGCCTTTTCCTCGGCGCGCGCCGCTTCGGCGGCTGCCTTGGCCGCGCGGTCCTTGAGAATTTCAAAAGCCGATGTGCGGTCCAGCAGCGTGTCATATTTCCCCGCCATCGGCGATGCGGCCATGACCCCTGCCCGTTCGTCCGGCGTGATCGGCCCCAGTTGTGACGACGGCGGACGGATCAGGGTGCGTTCGACAATCCCCGGCACCCCTTTTTTCTGCAACATCGAGGTCACGGCCTCGCCCACGCCGACCTCGCGGATCGCCGTTTCGGTGTCAAAGGCCGGGTTTTCGCGGTAGGTTTCCGCCGCCATGCGCAGTTCCTTGCGGTCCTTGGCGGTGAAGGCACGCAGGGCGTGCTGCACGCGGTTGCCAAGCTGTCCCAGAATATCCTCGGGCACGTCTGCAGGGTTCTGGGTGATGAAATAGACCCCCACGCCCTTGGACCGGATCAACCGCGCCACCTGTTCGACCTTGTTGATCAGTGCCTTGGGCGCGTCATCGAACAACAGGTGTGCCTCGTCAAAGAAGAACACCAGCTTGGGTTTGTCGGGGTCGCCAACCTCGGGCAGTTCCTCGAAAAGCTCGCTCAGCAGCCACAACAGGAATGTCGCATAAAGCTTGGGCGACGCCATCAGTTGATCCGCGGCCAGAATGTTGACCATGCCCCGCCCGTCCGCATCACAGCGCATCAGATCGGACAGCGCCAGGGCCGGTTCGCCAAACAGCTTGGCGCCGCCCTGGTTTTCCAACACCAGCAACCGGCGCTGGATTGCGCCAACTGACGCGGTCGACACGTTGCCATAGCGCAGCGACAGATCCTTGGCGTTCTCCCCGATCCAGACCAGCAGTGCCTGCAAATCTTTCAGATCCAGCAAGGGCAGCCCTTCTTCGTCGGCCAGACGGAAAGCGATGTTCAAAATCCCCTCTTGTGCCTCGCTGAGTTCCAGAAGCTGCGTCAACAGCAGCGGTCCCATTTCAGACACTGTGGTGCGTACGGGATGGCCCTGTTGGCCAAACATATCCCAGAACGTGACCGGAAAAGCCTGATAGGAATAATCGGTAAAGCCGATCTTGGCCGCGCGTTCGGTAAAGGGCACGTGCAACTTCGCTGTTGTGCTGCCCGCCTTGGCCAGACCGGACAGATCCCCTTTGACGTCGGCCATGAACACCGGAACGCCGGCGGCAGAGAACCCTTCGGCCAGAATTTGCAGTGTCACCGTCTTGCCGGTGCCGGTGGCCCCTGCAATCAACCCGTGCCGGTTGGCATATTTAAGGCTCAGCCCCTGCTGAACGCCATACTCCGGCCCGCCACCCCCTACGAATACTGCGTCTTCCATCTGTCCGTCCTGTTCCGATGCGGTCTTGCGTCGGGCAAAACCTGTTGTGCTGACCATACAAACTTAACCTTTTAGGGCCATAGTCATTTTCATTCCGCACCGACTTGTCCTTCTGGTGCGGAATACTTCCTCCCTGTCAGACTGGCCGCGCCTTCGGGTGCGGCCTTTTTTGATGAAATACAGGGCGGTTTTTGGCCCAGCACGGAAAATTTCCTTGTGCTTTTCGGATATTGCGGTCGCCAACGGATTTCCAGTTGACCGCTTCGGGATCATTGCCTAGTCTCCGATGAAAATAAGTCGGCCAGTCCGACGGGGAGACATCGTTTGAAAAGAGGGTCCTTGCGGGTCCTCTTTTCTACTTGTGCGGGCAGGCTGTGAAAAACGGCAGGATTTTGCCTGATATCACCACATTTCAATGCGCTGGCCCCTGACAGGGCTGCATGTGCGTGCTACGTGAATCGCAACGCAATCAAGTCTGGAAGTTAAGATGTCATATTCGATCAAAACACTGATGCTGACAGCCGCGCTGGCAATGACCGCGCCGGTGGCTGTTCTGGCCCAAGACACGACAACAACGCCCGAGACAACAGCAACCGATGGCGACGCGGCAGGCACGCCCAAAGTCGAAACACAATCCGGCACCGCGTCCGAGATAGAATCGCAACTGAGCTTGGGCGCTGATGCCGACGCCGACCCCGAACTTGGCAAACCTTATACTGCCGAAACCGTGGGTGCGTTCGAAATGCGCTGCATCAAGACAGAAGAAGAAAAAGACCCCTGCCAGATGTATCAGCTTCTGGATGACGGCCAGGGCGCCCCCGTTGCCGAATTCTCGCTGTTCCGTCTGCCCGAGGGTGGCAAGGCTGTCGCCGGTGCTACAATCGTCGTGCCGCTGGAAACCTCGCTGCCCGCACAGATCAGGCTGGCGGTCGATGGCGGCAAGGCCCGCGCCTATCCTTACGCGTTCTGCAACCCCGTTGGCTGCTATGCCCGCATCGGTCTGGTGGCCGAGGATGTCGCCGCGTTCAAACGCGGTGCCAAGGCCACGATCACAATCGTTCCAGCCCTTGCACCTGATCAAAAGGTTGAACTGTCGATGTCGCTGGATGGCTTCACTGCAAGCTACGACAAATCGTCGGTGATTGAACAATAAACCAAACCGCAGTGGTATGAAAAAGGCCGCGTTCCCGATGGGGCGCGGCCTTTTGCTTTGGGCATCGGTGAAGGTTACGCGAATTTGCGCATGGCCAGCACAGCATTCATGCCACCAAAGGCAAAGGCGTTGGACAACACCACATCAACAGATGCATCGCGGGCCTCGTTCGGGACCACGTCCAGCGCACATTCGGGATCGGGCTCTTCATAGCCGATGGTGGGCGCAATCACCCCGTCGCGCAGCGCCATGATGCAGGCCAACAGCTCGACCGCACCTGTGCCGCCGATCAGGTGGCCGTGCATCGACTTGGTCGAGGAAATCATCAGCTTGTCCGCGTGTTGCCCGAACACATCCGCCACGGCGGCGCATTCGGTCTTGTCGTTGGCCGCTGTTCCGGTGCCGTGGGCGTTGATGTAACCCACTTCGCTTGCGTTCAGCCTGGCATCGGCCAACGCGCCGGCCATGGCGCGCGCCGCGCCGTTCTTGGATGGCATGACGATGTCGCTGGCGTCCGAAGACATGGCAAAGCCTGCCACCTCGCACAGGATTTCGGCGCCGCGTTTGCGCGCGTGTTCCAGTTCTTCGAACACGAACACCCCTGCGCCCTCGCCCTGGACCATGCCGTTGCGGTTGGCTGAAAACGGGCGGCACGCATCACGTGACATCACCCGCAATCCTTCCCACGCCTTGACCCCGCCAAAGCACAGCATGGATTCTGATCCGCCCGTGACCATCGCGGGCGCCATACCGGTGCGCACCATCTGGAACGCCTGCGCCATCGCGTGATTGGAGGACGCACATGCCGTCGATACGGTGAACGACGGCCCCTTGAGATTGTATTCAATGCTGACGTGGCTGGCGGCGGCGTTGTTCATCAGCTTGGGCACCACAAAGGGGTGAACGCGGTTCTTGCCCTCTTCGTAGACGCTGCGATAGTTCGCATCCCAGGTGCTGACGCCGCCACCCGCCGTGCCCAGCACCACGCCGGATTTTGCCGACAGTTCGCCGCTGAAGGTCAGACCAGACTGCGTGATCGCCTCGTTGGCGGCGGCCAGCGTAAATTGCGTGAACCGGTCATACAGGCTCATCTGTTGGCGGTTATACAGCCCCTCGGCCTCGAACCCGCGGACTTGCCCGCCGATGCGGATGGCCAGCCGGTCCACGTCCTGAAATTCAAGCTCGCCAATGCCGCAGCGCCCTTCGCGCATGGCCTCGAAGGTGTCAGCCACGTTGTGTCCCAGCGCGTTGACGGTGCCTGCGCCGGTGATGACCACCCGTTTCATACGGTGTCCTTTTGCTCCGCCATCAGCTTTTCTATGCCTGCGACAATCGACGCGACGGTCGAAATGTCGAAATCGCTTTCGCTGGGGTCGTTGGCGTTGAAGGGTACGGAAATGTCGAACTCTTCCTCGATGGCAAAGATGCTTTCGACCAGCCCCAGGCTGTCGATGCCAAGGCTTTCCAGCGTGCTGTCCATCGTCACATCGGACGGCTCCAGCACAGCCTGTTCAGCGATAATTGCGATAACCTTGTCCTTGACGCTCATATGGTCGTCCCCCACTTGGTCCACGGTTCGCGCAAAGACTTAGTCACTGTTGTCCGACTTGAAAACTGTTTTCTGCAAAGCCGCGACATCGCGGAACAGGCGTGGCAGGCGGCGCAGTGCCTTGTAGGTTTCCAGTTGGGTTTCCATCTTGGTCGCGGGATAGCCCAACATAACGCGGCCGGCCGGAACCGAGGACAGAACCTTGGTGCCGCCGCCGCAAATCACGCGGTCGCCGATGGTCAGATTGTCGCCCACGCCGGTCATCCCGCCAAGGACGACGTTGTTGCCTATCACCGTCGATCCGGCCACGCCGACGCCTGCGCACAGCAGCGTGTCGTTGCCGATGACACAGTTGTGGCCGACCTGCACCTGGTTGTCGATCTTGGTGCCGTTGCCGATGCGGGTGGCGCGGATGGTGCCGTTGTCGATGGTCGAATTTGCGCCCAGTTCCACGTCATCCCCGATGATCACCGCCCCCAGCGAATGGATGCGTGCGTAGGCCTGCGGCTTGGCGTCGTTGTCTGCGCCCAGCGTGGCACGGGCCTGTTCGGCCCCCGATACTTCGGGCGTGACAAAGGAAAACCCGTCAGGGCCAACACGCCCCCCCGGCTGCGCAATAAAGCGGTCGCCGATCTGGCAATAGGCGCCGATGCTGACCTGTTCGCGCAGATATGCCTGCGTGCCCAGCACGGCCTGTGTGCCGATGAAACATTGCGGCCCGATGACTGAACCCGCGCCGATGCGCGCGCCTGCCATCACCACACACAGCGGGCCGATGCTGACATCCTCGGCAATCTCGGCGGTGGGATCAATCACGGCCGAAGGGTGAATGCCGGTGCCGAACCCCTGCCCGCGGTCCATCATGCGCGTCAGCCCCGACATGGCGAAGCGGGGCCGTGCAGGCACGATCGCCGCCTCAAGCCCCAGCGCCTGCCAGTCGGCCCCCTGCCACAACACAGCCGCGCGTGCAGCCCCCTTGGACAGGTTTTCGGCATATTTGGCCGAGGTCGCCATCGCCAGTTGATCGGCGGTGGCCAGCGCAGGTTCGTTCACGCCTGCGATCAAAAGGTCAACGGCGCCAAAGGCCTCCGCCCCCAGCGCCGCTGCAATCTCTTTCACCGTATAAGACATATGCGTACCCCTTTGCGGGGAACACTGTCCCCTGTTGGGGTCCGAATTACCCTTGAACCGCGCGCAAGGCCACCCCTGCCTGCGACAGGGCGTTCCAGATCTTGGCGTCACGACCATAGACATCGCGGCGGTACTGGGTGTGCCCCTTGGGGGTGGTGAATGCTGTGCGATAGATCAGGTGTACCGGCACCGGCTGGTCCAGCATCACCGTCTGCTCACGGCCTGTGGCCAGTTTCGACTGGAAGAACCCCTTGGGGTCGCTCGTCTGTTTGGCCAGCAGCGTATAGGCAAAGTCGAACGGATCGGCCAGGCGCACACACCCATGGCTGAACGCGCGGGATTCGCGGTTGAACAGATTCTTGGACGGCGTGTCGTGCAGGTAGATGTTGTACTGGTTCGGGAACATGAATTTCACCAGACCCAGCGCGTTGCCCTTGCTGGGCGGCTGGCGCATTGCAAAGGGAAAGGTGCGCGCCGTGTACTGGCTGAAGTTCACAGCCCCACGGTTGACCTTGCGGCCTTTGCTGTCGGTGATCTCGATGTGGCTGACCGCATTGGGATTGCGTTGCAGTGCGGGGAGGTATTCCTTGGTCACGATCGAGCGTGGGACATACCAGCTGGGATTGATGACCATGAATTCCATCACGTCGGAAAACTCGGGCGTCGGACGATCGGAATTGTTGGCCCCCACGACCGAACGGGTTTCAAAGGTGACCTTGCCGTTGTCGACAACCTTGGCGGTGAAATCGGGGATGTTCACCAGAATATGACGGCGACCGCGTTCCTGGTTCACCCAGCGTTCACGTTCCATCGCCACGATGATGGATTGCAGACGTTCCTGCACCGAGCGGTTCATTTCAACGATGGTGGCTTGTCCGGCCACACCGTCGGCGGCCAGCCCGTGCGCCAGTTGGAACTGCTGCACCGCTGCGGTCATTTTTGCGTCATAGGACTGCGACGCGGTGCGGCCCAGAAAGCCCATTGCCATAAGACGGTTGCGCATGATCACGACTGCATTGCCCGACTGGCCGGGTTTAAGCGAGGCCGCGGGCACTTTCTGACCCCAGCCGCCTTTGGCCAGCAAACGTTCCATCCGCAGCTTTTCTTTCATCAACGCCGTGTATTCCTGAGTTTTCGGCGGCAGCGCCTTGAGGAAACCCGAAGGCGACGATTTGACGAAATTCACCAGATAGGACGTGCGGTCGCGGTAAGGGACCTGACGCACGATGCGGCTGTCGATGCGCGACGGCACCAGAACGCCGGTTTGCACATCGCGGGAATATTGCAGGAACACGCGGCTCAGCTCGACCTCGACCAGCCCCAGATCGCGGGGTGACCTGGCCGCCTTCATCTTGGCCATCAGGCTTTGGGGGTCATAGCGCGACACCGGCAGACCGTGGTCGCCTGCGTTGCTCAGCGCTTTGATCAGCTCGGCCCGGCGTTTGCGTTCGCGGCTCGTGTTGCCCGTCCAGATGCTTTTGTAACCGTTTGCCTGATAAAAGGCCGCGATATCCTTGTCGCGTGCAGCCCCTTCGGCCACGGCCTGTTTGAACGCAGTGACCTGCGCGGTTGCGGGCGTCGGTGCGCTCCACAGTGTAAGTATGGTGGCCAGCGCAGCGAAGACCGCCCAAATTCTGTTGCCTGTAAGCGTCATATTTCCCCCAATTGGAATGGTCGCAGACTGTTGATGACCTTTTTCCTACGTCTACAATAGGGGTGTCCACTCACATTTACGCGGGAAAATGGATAAGTTTCTCCCCTGCGGCTGGCTTGCATCGGTCATGGGCCGAAAAAGCACATATGCCCGAATATGCGCAAAAATTCGCCTAAAACTCTTGATAGAGGGAACCGGCGGGATTCAGCACTTGGTTAACGATTCTTGCTATGTAATACAGATCCCACATCTGGGGATGAGATGAAATTGGCGGTGTAACATCACGGTCAGGCAGAACTACGGGACGCGCAGAATCATGAATGACAATCGCTCTACGGGTATGACCCGCCGCGCTCTTTTGGGCGCATTCGCGGCAACCACAGTTGTTGCTGCACCCACCTTCGCCAATGCAGCCGGCTTCTTGCGCGGCGCTGGCGACATCCGTCGCATCAAAATGTATTCGGGCCGCACCGGTGAGCGGCTTGATATGATCTATTGGATCGAAGGCGACTACATCAGCGACGCTTTCAAGGAAATCAACCACTTCATGCGCGACTGGCGCACTGACGACGTGGTCAAGATGGACCTGCGCACCGTGGATATCATGGCCGCAGCCCACAACCTGATGGACGTCAACGAACCCTATATGTTGTTGTCGGGCTACCGTTCGCCCAAGACAAACGCCATGCTGCGCTCGCGCAGCGGCGGTGTGGCGAAAAATTCGCTGCACATGAAAGGTCAGGCCGCTGACCTGCGTCTGGCGTCGCGTTCGGTCAACCAGATGGCCAAGGCGGCGTCGGCATGCCACGGTGGTGGCGTCGGACGTTACTCGGGTTCGAACTTTGTTCACATGGATTGCGGCGCAGTGCGTAGCTGGGGCGGCTGAACAGCCACCTACATGCAGATTTGCGAAAAAGGGCGCCGGGTCGGCGCCCTTTTTGCTGCGCGGGTGCGGGACTGCTGGAAACTCGGGGGATGAGAGAAGCAGTGTCGCGCAGTTAGATATGTAACGTGGCACGCAGGCAAAGGTTCCGCCTTTGCCAAGTTTTTCTGCCCAGGTTTTTTTTGCAAGGCGTCAGGGTGGGGCTGCCCCTGCCCCGCGCCCGTCACACAGATGCCAGGAACCGAGCTTGGGGCTGGTCCTTGGCCATTCCGGCGCGGTCCATGCGCGGCACTGCGGACAAAAGCAACTTGGTATAGGGATGCTGCGGATCGTTCAGCACGCGGTTGGTGGGGCCGGTTTCGACAATCCTGCCGTTCAGCATGACCGCGACGCGGTGGCTGACCCGTTCGACGACGGCAATGTCATGGCTGATAAACAGCATCGACACGCCGTCGCGCTGCTGGATGTCCGCCATCAGGTCGGTGATCCGCTGCGCGTTCGACACATCCAGCGCCGACACGGCCTCGTCCGCGACGATGATCTGCGGGCGCACTGACAGGGCGCGCGCGATGCAGATGCGCTGACGCTGACCGCCAGAGAACTGGTGCGGATAGCGGTCTACCGCATCGGCCGGCAACCCGACACGCTCCAACAGCTCTAACGCCATCGCCTTGCGCTCTTTGGCAGACACCATCCCGTGCAGAAAGGCGGGTTCGGTCACCACGTCGCGGATCGACATGCGCGGGTTCAGCGACGCATAGGGGTCTTGAAACACCATCTGGATCCCGGCGCGGTGCGACTTCAGTTCCGCGCGCGACAGCCCGTCGATGCGCGCGCCCATCAGGGTGATCGCGCCGGCAGACGGCGCGACCAGACGCATGATCGACCGCGCCAGCGTGGACTTGCCGCACCCGGATTCGCCCACCAGTCCCAGCGTTTCGCCGCGTGCCAGCGTGATTGACACATCGTCCACCGCCGCCTTGGCCCCACCCCGCGCGAACAGACCGCCGCCATAGGTGGTGGTCAGTCCGCGCACCTGCAATACCGGTTCGGGATCGGTCAGCGGCGCCGGTGCGCCCGCGCCCAGACGGGGCGTGGCGGCCATCAGTTCCTTGGTGTAATCCGCGCGGGGGTTTGCGAACAGATCTGCGGTAAAGCCTTCCTCGACCTTCACCCCATCTTTCAGCACCACGACGCGGTCGGCAATCTGGGACACCACGCCAAGGTCGTGGGTGATGAACAGCACCGCCATGCCCATCTCGCGTTGCAACGACGCGAGCAGCTTGAGGATCTCGGCCTGTGTGGTCACGTCCAGCGCCGTTGTCGGTTCGTCCGCGATCAGCACCTCGGGGTTGCAGGTCAGCGCCATGGCGATCATCACACGCTGCCGCAGACCACCCGACAGCTCGTGCGGGTACTGGTCCAGACGTTGCGCGGGTTCAGGCACTTTGACCCGTTCCAGTGCCGCCTGTGCCGCCGCGCGCGCAGCCGATCCGCGCAAGCCGCGGTGCAGGGTCAGCGTTTCGCAGATCTGCGCGCCGATGGTCATCACCGGATTAAGCGATGTCATCGGTTCTTGAAACACCATCGCCACACGGTCGCCGCGCAACCGGCGCAGGTCGGCGGCCGGCATTGCGGTGATATCGGCGGGGTAATCCCCGCCAAGGCGGATGCTGCCCCCCGCGATCCGTCCGCCCTCGCGTTCGATCAGACGCAGGATCGACAGCGCCGTGGCACTCTTGCCAGAGCCGCTTTCACCGACCAGCGCCAGCGTTTCGCCACGGTGGATGTCAAAGGACAGCCCGTGCACGGCCTCGGTTGTGCCAAAAGCCACGCGCAGATCGCGCACCGACAGAACGGGTGGATTGAGCGGCATCACGGTCATTCCGCCGCCAGCTTGGACAGGAAGGGTTGCAGGGGTGCGGTCCAGCGTTGCTTGCTGGGGGTCAGCCGCGCCTCGAACGGGTCATCGCCGAACACCTGCCAATGCACCGTCTCGCCCAGCTCCAGCATCCCCCACGCGCGGGCGGGTTCACCGGCGGTGGTAAAGCTTTCGGTCAGGCTTTGCTGGGTGATGTGCGGCGTGCCGTCTACGGTGGTGACCGTGTTCCAGTGCACATGCCCCGCGATACAGGCCAGCGGCACACGTGCCTGTGCCAGCACCTCGCGCACGCGGTCGGCTTGCGGGTAGGTGGACAGGCTTTCGTTGCGCTGGAAATAATAGTTGCCGATCTGGCTGTGCCCCGAGCATGGCACATGGCTGGCGATCAACGTTGGCTTGGTGGCGCGTTGCAGCGTGTGGGACAGCCACAGCAGATCGGATTCCGGCAGGTCAAAGCCGATGTTCGGCGCCGTGCGGTGAATTTTGGCATCGGCCCGCCATAGGACCAATTGCCAGTCGCCAAGGTCGATCACCTGGTTGTGCAGATCGACGCCAAGGATCTCTTCGTTTTCGGCCACGGTCAGGTGGTCGCGGTCATGGTTGCCACAGATGTGGTAAACCGGTGCGTTCAAACGGGCGAACACATCGGCCACTTCGCCTTCCAGACGCAGGTCGGTCTGGGTGTTGATGTCGGAAATCCGGTCGCCCAGATCCAGAACCAGATCGGGCTTTTGGGCGTTGGCCCAGTCGGCGAACTGGCCCAGCAGGTCCAGCGCGGTATCGCCGCGTTTCGTATGAGACGGCGCGCCGTGGTGGATGTCGGTGACGATGGCAATGCGGGTCATGCAAAGCACTCCTGTAACGATGGCAGATCGGGGTGGCGGACCGGGCGCAACACGCGCCCGGCCCTGATGGTGTCAGCTTCCGGCCAGCGAAATGCTGCCTGCGCGGAAATCCAGAACATAAGGGATATGGCCCGGCATCGGCGCCCAGTTGATCGCCGTTTTCATGCCCCAGCTTTCAAACGGACGGTACAGCGGCAGAACGGCGGGATCTTCCTTGACCCGTTCCATCAGCTCGGCATAGGCCGCCTTGCGCACGGCGACATCTGTCGAATAGCGGAAGCGGTCCCATGTCTCGGCATAGGCTTCGTCGGTGTTGAACCGGCCTTCGCTTTGTGACGGGCCATCGGGGGCCCACATCACGCCGAATGAGCCAAAGGGGTCCGCGAAATACATCGGGTTCGACCAGTTGCGCGCCATCAGGTCCGGCGAATTGCCGGTCCATTTGTCGCCGACAACGATCTTGCCGTTGATGCCGACAGCGGCCCACATCTCCATGATCGCCTGTGCGGCCAGCACGCCGTTGGTGTAATAGCTGGGCGCTGTGTCAAAGGTGATCTCGAACCCGTCATAGCCCGCTTCTGCCAACAACGCCTTGGCACGCTCGGGGTCATACTCGAATGTCACCAGATCGGGTTGATGCAGTTCGCCCATTTCGGCCATCGTATGCGTGGATGGCACAATCGCCTTGCCCAGCCACAACGCCTCGTTCAGCGCGTCGCGGTCGATGGCCAGGCTCATCGCCTGACGGATGCGCGGGTCTTTCAGCTTGGGGTGGTTCTGGTTCATGATCATCACATGAAACAGTGCGGTCGCCGACCCTGCGGTTTTCAACGCCGGGTCATTGTCGATCAGCGACAGCTGGTCGGGGGCGATGTTGGTGATAATGTCCGCCTCGCCGGTTTTGAGCGCGGTCACGCGGCTGGCGGTTTCCGAGATCTGCACGACATTCACACGTTCCAGCGGTGCCTTTTCACCCCAGAAATCGTCGAAACGGGTCCAGACCAGTTTTTCGCCCGGTTGGAAGCTTTCAATCTTGTAGGGGCCGGTGCCGACGGGAGCCAGCGCGAAGGCCTCGAAATCGCTGTCTTCGGCCACGTCTGGGTCACCGGTCAGCGCCTTGGTGTAGGCTTCGGGGATGATCATGACCTGTTGCAGCGAGATCAGCGTTTCCCACAGCGGTTCTTCGCGGTTGGCGTGGATGCGGATGGTGTTCTCGTCCACCTTCTCGGCCTCGGGGAAGTTGGCCAAACGGTCCTTGGCGCGCACCACATAGGGCGGGAACGTCGCCTGCATCATCCGGTTCAGCGAAAAGATCACGTCGTCGGCGGTCATCGGGTCGCCGTTGTGGAATTTGACACCATCGCGCAGCTTCAGCTCCATCACGGTGGGGCTGATCAGCTCCCATGATGTGGCCAGAGCGGGCACCCATTCAGGCTCAAGCTTGGTGTGGTCGCGGTCGATCAGCGTGTCGAAGCTGTTGTAATAGAACTGCGATCCTACGTTCGAATGGTCGCGGCCGGGATCAAGGTACGGGGCCATATTCGCGGCACCCACGGTGATTTCCTGTGCGGCGGCAGCCAGCGGCAGCACGGCAAGGGCGGTGGTCAGCATCAATCGGAACATCATGTTCTCCAGGGTTCGGTTGCAATCTGAATTCGGCCGCTTGGTGCGCGGCTCTTTGGGGTTGTTATCGGTCGCGCAGACGGACATCTGCGCGGTCGCGCAGCCAGTCGCCCATGATCTGCACGGAAAAGGTCAGCGCCACGATCAGCGCGGCAGGCACCAGCACGATCCACGGCGCGGTCGGCATATAGTCGCGCCCCAGCCCCACCATTGACCCAAGCGACGGCTGCGGCGGCTGCACGCCAAGGCCCAGAAAGCTGAGCGTGCTTTCCAGGATCACGATGTTGGACAACGCCAGCGTGAACTGCACCACAAGGGGCGACACGAGGTTGGGCAGCACATGGCGGCAAGCGATGTAGACCGGCCCTGCCCCGGCGGTCCACGCCGCCTCGATGAACGGCAGCGCCGACAGGCGGCGCACCTCGGCACGCACGATGCGGGCGTATTGTTCCCATCCGGCGATGCCCAGAACCAGCACCAGCACGGTCAGGTTCGACCCCAGCAACGACAGGATCAGCAGCGCCACCAGCGTGAAGGGAATGGCGATCTGCATGTCGACCAGGGCCATGATACCGTCCTCGACCCAGCCGCGGCGCAGTCCGGCCACCAGCCCCAGCGTGCCGCCGATCAGCAACCCGATCAGCGCGCCGGCAAAGGCCAGCGTCAGCGTCAGCCGCATCCCGTAGAGGCTGCGTGACAGCACATCGCGGCCCAATTCGTCGGTGCCCGCGTAATGGCCCGCAGCGAAGCGTTCGAACCCCAGCGGCGGGCGCAGACGGCTCAGCAAACTTTGATCCAGCGGACCAAAGGGCACAATCCACGGCGCAAACACCGCCAGCGCGAACAGCAGGATGGCAATGCCGATGGCAATCTTCTGGATGAAATCGGTGCTGCCTTTGCGGCGCGGGGCGATAGCGGGATCTGCAAGCGTTGTCATGATACGGGTTCCTTAACTGCGGGCCAGTCGGATGCGCGGGTCAGCCAGCGCATAGGACACGTCCGTGATGGCGTTGATGGCGACGACGGCGACGGCCACGGTGATCACGCCGAACTGCAAGACGGGGTAATCCCGCACCAGCGCCGCGTTCACCAAAAGCTGCCCGATGCCCGGCCAGGAAAAGATGCTTTCGACCACCACGCTGCCCGCCGCCGCCAGCCCCGCAACCTGCAATCCGATCACCGAAATGACGGTCACACCGGCGTTGCCCAGCCCGTGCCGCAGCACCACGCGTGCCTCGCCCAGCCCCTTGGCCCGTGCGGTGCGGATGAAATCCTGACCCAGCACGTCCAGCATGGCGTTGCGGGTAAACCGCGTCAGCGCCGCGATCAGCACACCCGACATGGCGATAGTCGGCATGATGAAATGCGCGAAGCTGCCGTTGCCCACCACCGGCAGCCAGTTCAGCCAGTAGGAAAAGACCAGCACCATCACGATGGCCAGAATGAACGACGGCACCGCATAGCCGGCAAAGGCCACCATCATCACCGCAGAACCGATCCAGCTTTTGCGAAAGATCGCGCCCAGAATTCCAAGCGGGATGGCCACCAGCAAGGTGAACGCGACCGAGGCCAGCAAGAGCTGTCCCGAGGCCCACAGCCGGTCGCCCACAACTTCGGTCACGGGGCGGCGGTCGACGAAACTCAGCCCGAATTCGCCGGACACGGCACCGCGCATAAAGGCCAGGTATTGCTGCCACAGTGAGCCATCCAGCTGGAAATACCGGATCAGCTCGGCGCGCCCCTCTTCGGTCAGCCCGTCGCCCAGGAAGGTGTCGATCGGGTTGCCGGACAGGCGGGTGGCGATAAAGGTGATCGTGGCGATGGCAAACAGCGTCACCACCGATTTCACCGCGACACGGATCAGATAGGGGATCATCGGATGATGCTCCTTTGAATATGGACGAAGGGCATGTCTAGGGCTGCGGCGGCGGCCCCGTCGGTCAGGACATTGTCCCCGACAAAGACAGCGTCCTGCGCGGACACACCGGCGCGCGTCAGCGCCATGGTCAGCATCATCGGGTCGGGTTTGCCCAGACTGCGCCATTCCAGTTCCGGTTGGATCGCCCGCAATGCCGCCAGCAATGCGCCGGTTTCCGCGACGGGCCGGGTGTCATGTCCGGGGTGCGACAGGTCTTCGTTCGACACCCACAGCGGCGCGCCCTGCCCGACCTGCGTCAGGATCGGCCCCATGGTGTCCACCGTCACACCGGCGTCGCGGCACAGTAGCACCGCCTGCGGTGCGTCGGCTGCGGGGTCGATGCCCAGTTCAACCGCGCGGGCGATCAACGCGGCGCTGGCAAACACACGGGCGCGGCGGATGCCTTCGACATAGGCCAGATGTTCCAGCATCGTCTCGCCGGCCAGCAAGATGCGCGCTGCCGGCACCGCAATGCCCAAACCCGCCAGTTGCCGCGACATCGCGCGCGCGGTGCTGTCCGAGGCGTTCGATACGATCCACAGACGGTCGCCGCAGGCCGCCACAAAATCCGCCGTTTCGGCAAACGGGCGTCCCTGGGCAATCAAGCAACCGTCAAGATCGCACAGCACCAGACGCGCATCTGCAACGGCGCGCGCGTTCAGTCGTGTGTACCGATGGGCCACCGGATAATATGTCGTCGCAACGTCCAAGGGGCTGTCTCCCGTCTTGTGCGGGGCAACTGCCGCGCATCTGCGGCGACCTTTGACTGCTTTGTGTGATGTTCCTGTAACAAAGCAAACCTAGGCTAAGGTTTAAGCAAACCCACAGTATGGAATCGTGAAAAAATGAGCCTCAGCACCGCCCGTCTGAACGCCATCCGCGCCGTGGCCGAAGGCGGATCTTACGCAGCCGCTGCCCGTCTCTTGGGCGTGACGCAGCCTAATATTTCTGCTCAAGTCCGTGCTTTGGAAGCAGAATTCGGCCTGCGCCTGTTCTTGCGGGAATCAGGGCAACTGCGCCCGACGGCGCTGTGCCTGAAACTGTGCGATCTGGCCGAACGCGCCGCCGAAGCGCAGGACGAGGCAGAGCGTTTGCTGCGCAGCCGGTCGTCCTTGCGCGAAGGGCGCATTGCCATCGGCTTGGGCAACGCGATGCCGGGCATGGCGGTGATTGCCGCCTTTCACCGCGCCTTTCCGGGCGTGACGCTGGATGTGGAAACCGGATCGCACCAGAAAATCGCGCGGGCTGTGCTGAACCACGAATGCGACATCGGGGTGCTGCCGGATGTGCCCGCCGATCCCCGCTTTCGCCGCGAACATCTGGCCTCGTCCGAGGTGATCGCCATCGCGCCCGCCGGTCATCCGTTGGCGCAGGCCACTGAAGTGACCGCCGCCGATCTGTCGCGCGTGCCGCTGATCTTTCGCGCCAGCGGATCGTCCACGCAGCGGATCGTGGAACGGATGTTCGCCCGCGCCAACCTGACCCCGCAGCCCTTCCTGACGTTGGACGCCCGCGACGGGTTGTACGAAGCTGTCGTGAACGGGTTGGGCGTGGGGTTCATGTGGCGCGCCAGCACTGGCCGCACCGACGGTGTGGCGCGGCTGCCCATCGTCGAGATGCGCGGCCTTGCTACCCACGAGACGGTGTTCAGCCTGAAGGAAACCCAGAACCAGATTGTCGAAGCGTTCTATGGCGTCGCCAAGTCATTTGAGGCGGCGACGCCCATCCGTTAGGGCCTTTTACTTCGGCCCCTGCCGCTTGAACGCATCGGCCAGCGCCGAGCCGAATGCGCCTTGCGATTCCGCCTTGGGGGCTGCCGACATGGGGGCTTTGCCGCGCGGTTTCGGCTTGTCGGCGGGGGCCGCACGAGGGGCGGATTTATCGCCCCCGTCCTTGCGCCCACCGTCCTTGCTGCCCCCGTCCTTGCGCATCGTCAGGCCGATCCGTTTGCGGGGCACGTCAACTTCGGTCACGCGCACGCGCACCACGTCGCCTGCCTTGACCACCTCGTGCGGGTCCTTGACGAAACGGTCGGCCAACTGGCTGACATGCACCAACCCGTCCTGATGCACCCCGATGTCCACGAACGCCCCAAAGGCCGCGACGTTGGTCACCGTGCCCTCAAGCGACATGCCCGGTTTCAGGTCGGTGATGCTGTCGATGCCTTCAGCAAAGGTGGCCGTCTTGAACGCAGGGCGCGGGTCGCGGCCCGGCTTTTCCAGTTCGGACAGAATATCGCGCACCGTGGGCAGGCCAAAGCTGTCGTCGACAAACTGTTCGGCCCGCAGACCCGACAGGGCCCCGCTGTCGCCCATGATCGACCGCACGTCACGCCCGCAGGCCTGCACGATCTTGCGCGCCACGCCGTAAGCTTCGGGGTGAACGGATGAGGCATCCAGCGGCTCGTCGCCCTGCGGAATGCGCAGGAAACCCGCGCATTGCTGATACGCCTTCGGGCCAAGGCCTGCGACCTTCAACAATGCCTTGCGTGTGGCAAAGGCGCCGTTGGCGTCCCTGTGCGTGACGATGTTTTGCGCCAGCGACGGGCCCAGCCCCGCGATATGCGACAGCAAGGGGGCCGAGGCCATGTTCAGATCGACCCCGACCGCGTTCACCGCATCCTCGACCACCGCCGCCAGCGATTGCGCCAGTTGCCGCTGGTCAACGTCGTGCTGGTACTGGCCGACGCCAATCGCCTGCGGTTCGATCTTGACCAGTTCGGCCAGGGGGTCTTGCAACCGTCGTGCAATCGACACGGCACCGCGAATGGACACATCCACATCGGGGAATTCCTGTGCCGCCAGTTCCGACGCCGAATAGACCGATGCCCCCGCTTCGGACACGATCACCGGCGTGGGCCGCGCGGCACCCGCAGGCAGGCGTTTCAACACGTCACCCACCAGCTTTTCCGACTCGCGGCTGGCGGTGCCGTTGCCGATGGCGATCAGGGCGACACCGTGTTTGCGGATCAGGTGCAGCAGGGTTTCTTCGGCCCCGCGCAGGTCGTTCTTGGGCTGGAACGGATAGATCGTTGCCGTGTCGATCAACTTGCCGGTCTGGTCCACCACCGCGATCTTGCAGCCGGTGCGAATGCCGGGGTCCAGACCCAGCGTCGCCCGCGCACCCGCAGGGGCTGCCAGCAACAAATCCTTGAGATTGCGGGCAAAGACCTCGATCGCGGTGGCATGGGCGCGGCGGCGCAGGTCTGCCAGAAGGTCCATGAACATGGTCCCGCTCAGCTTGATCCGCCATGTCCACGCCGCCGCCTCGCGCAGCCACAGATCGCCCGGACCGTCGCCTGGAATGCCGATTTCTGATGCGATCATCCCGATGGCACGCGGCAGCCCGGTGTCGGGGTCAGGGGCGATGTCGACGCTGACGATGTCCTCTTTCGCTGCGCGCAGGATGGCCAGCGCCCGGTGCGACGGGATCGCGGCCCATTTTTCCGAATGGTCGAAGTAATCCGAAAATTTCGCGCCAACCTCTTCCTTGCCCTTGTTCACCTTGGCGGTGATCAGCGCCTCGGTTTGCATAAGCTGGCGCAGGCGGCCCAGCAAAGCGGCGTTTTCGCCCAATTCCTCGGCCAGGATATCGCGCGCGCCGGTCAGCGCGTCTTTTTCGGTCGCGACGGTTTCGGACAGATACCCTTTGGCCAGCGCCACGGGCTCTGCCGCACGATCCGCCAGAATCGCACGCAACAGCGGCTCCAGCCCGTTTTCGCGCGCGATCATCGCCTTGGTGCGCCGCTTGGGTTTGAACGGCAGGTACAGATCCTCAAGCACGGCTTTGGTGTCTGCCTTGGCAATGTCGCGGGCCAGCGCGTCGGTCAGTTTGCCCTGGCTTGTGATCTCGGACAGGATGCTGGCGCGGCGCTTTTCGAGATCGCGCAGGTAGTCCAGACGCTCGGCCAGCTTGCGCAACTGCGTGTCGTCCAGCCCCCCGGTGACCTCTTTGCGGTAACGCGCGACAAAGGGCACCGTGTCGCCGCCATCCAGCAAGGCAACGGTCGCCGTCACCTGTTCGGGCCGCGCGTCGATGTCGGTGGCGATGGTACGGGCAATGCGATCTGCAACGTCGGTCATGGCGGGGATTCCCTTTGAATGTCGGACGCCTGTGATAACGCCGCACGCTGCCGCAGCCAAGCGGCACGGGCGGTTTAGCGCTGTCTCTTGGCGGTATTTGTCGTGAATTTACGTGGGGAGATGGCGGACCATAGAGGATTCGAACCTCTGGCCTCTGCCTTCGGAGGGCAGCGCTCTATCCAGCTGAGCTAATGGTCCACTAGGGGGCGGTATAGCTTTGAGGGTGCGGGGCTGCAATTGTTAAATCACACCGATGGTGCAGTTGTTTGCCGGGGACGCCCAAGGGGGCCAGCCCCCCGCCCTGCGGGCGCCCCCCGGGATATTTATGGCCAAAAGAAGTTTGCGGTCAGGCAAAGAGGTCGTGGGCCAGCTCGAGTGCATCGACCAGCGCGTCTACCTCCTGGGTGGTGTTGTACATGCCAAAGGACGCGCGGCAGGTGGCGGTCAGGCCAAGGTGTTCCATCAACGGGCCTGTGCAATGTTGACCTGCACGCACGGCGACGCCCTTTTTGTCCAGGATGGTCGACACGTCATGGGCATGGGCGGCCCCATCAAGGGTAAAGCTGAAGATCGCCCCCTTGTCCGGCGTGGTGCCCTGCACTTGCAGCCAGTTCAGACCGCCAAGGCGCTGCACGGCGTAGTCGCGCAAGGTTGCTTCGTGGTCGGCGATCGCCTGCATTCCGTGGCCCATCAAATAGTCCAGCGCGACGCCAAGGCCGATCATCTGGACGATGCCGGGCGTGCCTGCCTCGAACTTCATGGGCGGGTCGTTGTAGGTGACCGTGTCCTTGGTAACTTCGCGGATCATGTCACCGCCGCCCATGAAGGGTTGCATTTCGGCCATGCGGTCGGGATGGACGTAGATCGCGCCGGAACTGGAGGGGCCGTAAAGCTTGTGACCGGTGATTGCGTAGAAATCGGCGCCAAGATCCTGCACGTCTACGGGCATGTGTACGGCGGCCTGGCTGCCGTCGACCAGCACGGGCACGCCCTTGGCGTGGGCGCCTGCGCAGATCGCTTTGACATCGACGTGGGTGCCCAGAACGTTGGACATATGGGTGACGGCGACCAGCTTCGTCTTGGGGCCAATGGCGTCAATGACGGCCTGCGGGTCCAGCGCGCCGGTGCTGTCCACGTCAACCCATTTGATCACCACGCCCTGCCGCTCGCGCAGGAAATGCCAGGGCACGATGTTCGCGTGGTGCTCCATGACGCTCAGCACGATCTCGTCGCCCGCCTGAAGGCGCGGCATGGCCCAGCTGTAGGCGACCATGTTGATCCCCTCGGTGGTGCCCGAGTTGAAGATGATGTCATCTTCGGAGCCTGCATTCAGGAAACGCGCTATGGTGCCGCGCACAGCCTCGTATTTGTCGGTGGCCAGGTTCGACAGGTAATGCAGCCCGCGGTGCACATTGGCATATTCGTGGCCATAGGCTTGGGTGATCGCGTCGATCACCACCTGCGGTTTTTGCGCCGATGCGCCATTGTCGAGATAGACCAGCGGCTTGCCGTTCACCTCGCGCGACAGGATCGGAAAATCGGCGCGTATTTTTGCGACATCATACATTGGCATCCAGCCCCCAAACTCCCAGGCCTGTCACGGCCAGCAAAACCATTATCGCGAAGATAAAGCCGACCATCAGGGCGACCATCAGCCCAAAGGCCTTCCATGCGGAGGCAAAGGACAGCGCCTGTGCGATGAAATTGGCCATGATCCACAGACCCACAAACATCACCGCCATGGCGAACATGCCCGCCAAAGCAGGCGATGCAAGCGCCAGCACCACCACGGCTGCCTGGCCCACCGCACGCAAGGCTTGCAGCCACGTCAGCACAATTGCGATGTCTTCCAGCGCACCCTGCCCGCCCACGGCACGGCCGGCCCAGTGCAGCACGTGAACCGTCACCAACAACCCGCCCGCCAGCAGGGCGAACAGCATCAGCGGGTTCATCAGGATCGACGGCAGTGGCACCGGTGAGGGAAACAAAAGCTCGGACAGGCCGGCAAGGATCGCATTCATGCAACTGACCAGAACCAGTGCCATCCAGATGACACCGCGCGGCAATTGCCAGTTGATCAGTTGCGCCGCCGCAGCCCGCGGGTTGCGCAGGGTCAGTGCCACCAGCCCGCCCCAGTTGATATCGCCCAAGGTCATTTATGCGCCCTTTCCTGAGCAAGCGAGCCGCCGATCCAGAACCAGCCAAACACCGTCAGCCAGACCAAGCCGACCGAGGTCAACGCAGGTCCGACACCGATAAAACCGGCAACCAGACCGTGCAGCAGGATCAGCGGGCTAGAGGCCAGAACCGCCCAAAACAGCGCCAGCCGTGCGCCATATCCCGTGCCGCGTCCGCCCAGCACACGACCAATCAGCCGCGCGACAAAGGCCAGCACATAAAGCACCAGCGGCATGATAAAGATCCACGCCAGCAGCGTGCCGCCCATCAGCATCTGGAAATCCTGCCCCGTCAAATGCGCCTCGCGCGAGAGGCGCGGCAGTTGCGCCACAAAGACGATCAGGCAGCCCGCCATCACGTAGACCAGCGCACGGTCCTCACGTGGGCCCTGCGCCAGCAGCCTGCGGATCACCGCAGCCGGCCCCCGATAGGTGGCCACGATGTCGGTTGTGACCGCCATCAGCTTCGGTGACGCTCAAGCCAGCCCGCCATGCGGGTTTCGATGTCGGCGCGCAGGTCTTCGTTTTCGATTTCCTGAACCGCTTCGGCCAGAAACGCCAGTGTCAGCAGGTTCGTCGCCGCCTCTTCCGGCACACCGCGCGAGCGCAGGTAGAACAACGCCTCTTCGTCGATCGCGCCCGAGGTCGAACCGTGCGAACAGGCCACGTCATCGGCGTAAATCTCAAGCTCGGGCTTGGCCAGAAACTGGCTGTCACCGTCCAGCAGCAGCGACTGGCTGATCTGGTAGCCGTCGGTTTTCTGGGCGCCGGCCTTGACCAGGATCTTGCCCTGGAACACGCCGGTGGCGCCATTGCGCAGCACCTTTTTGAACACCTGACGGCTTTCGCAGTTCACCGCGTCATGGGTGATAAACACGGTGTCATCGTGGTGAAAATCACCGTCACCGACACAGGCACCGGCCACATGGGCCACCGCGTCGTCGCCGGTCAGCTCCAGCACGCAGTCGTTGCGGGTCAGCTTGCCGTTGGCGGTCAGGGTGAAGGATTTGAACGTGCTTTCGGTGCCCAATCGCGCAAACACATGGGTTGAAGCCACGCGCTGATGATCGCGCCCTTGGGTGCGGACGTGGTGGAAGGCAGCCGTATCGGCCACGTCCACTTCCATCACCGTGTTCAGGCGCGCCGCCGCCGGACCGCTTTCCAGAAGGGTCAGCGATGCGCCCTGCTCAAGCTTGACCACGTGGTGCAGCATCACATCGGCGCTGTCACTTGTGCGATTGTAGATCACGTTCACCGGCTTGGACGGATTGCCCGTCACGCGGATCAGCAACCCGTCCGTGGCAAAGGTCGTGACCAGCGCAGCAATGGGCCGCGCCACCGGCGTTTGCCCTGCGGTTTCCAACGTACCATGCAGCGATTGCGCCCAATGGATGTCGGCAGTTGTGTCAGCCAGACGGCTGATCTCGATCCCCTCCAGCGCCAGCTCGTCCGAGGCATCGGCGTCAAACACGCCGTCCACGAACACTGCACGCAGGCACGGTTGGCCGTCCATCAACGGCGCTTCTTCGTTGTTCACGACCTCGGCTGTGGCGGCTGTCGCCTGAACCAGCGCATCGGGGCGGGTGAATTTCCAGTATTCGTCCCGACGACCCGGCAGGCCCATCGCCCGCAGGCGCGTCAGCGCGTCGGCACGCGATGCCGCGGACCAGCCGTCTTGCGGCAGGGTCAGCGTGTCGATCCGCGCCTCGGTCTCGGCTGTGTTGATCTGCTTCTTGACCGCCATTACACCACCTCGGACAGGATATCTGCGTAGCCGTTGTTTTCAACTTCCAGCGCCAGCTCGGGTCCGCCTGTTTTGATGATCCGGCCGTCGGCCATGATGTGCACCACATCGGGTTTGATGTGGTCCAGCAGACGCTGGTAGTGGGTGATCACGAGGAACCCGCGCCCTTCATCACGCAAGGCGTTCACACCTTCGGAGACCAGCTTCATCGCATCGACGTCCAGACCCGAATCCGTTTCGTCCAGGATGCACATCTTGGGCTCAAGCATCGCCATTTGCAGGATTTCGTTGCGCTTTTTCTCACCGCCCGAGAAACCGACGTTGACGGGGCGTTTCAGCATGTCGGCGTCGATCTTCAGCGTCTTCGCCTTGGCGCGGATCACCTTCAGGAACTCGGCGGCGCTCATTTCCTCTTCGCCGCGGGCCTTGCGCTGTGCGTTCACAGCGGTGCGCAGGAAGGTCATGTTGCCGACGCCGGGGATTTCGACAGGGTATTGGAACGCCAGAAACAGACCGGCGGCGGCGCGTTCTTCGGGTTCGATGTCCAACAGGTCAACGTCGCCCAGATGCGCGGTGCCTTCGGTCACTTCGTATCCGGGACGACCGGCCAGAACATAGGACAGCGTGGATTTGCCCGAGCCGTTGGGGCCCATGATCGCGTGCACTTTGCCCGGCTCGACCTCAAGGTTCACACCTTTCAGGATCTGTTTGTCTTCTTCTTCAAGTTGCACGTGCAAGTTATTGATTTTCAACATATCAGTCTCTTTCTTCATCTCGGGGCGTCAAGCTGACGCCATGTGCGGTTCGGCACGCAAAGGTGCCGGGAATGTGGATTTCAGGGCGGCACGGGCGCGTGCGATGCCCTGCGCATAGGCCTGCGGTGGCTGGGCAGAGGCGCGGTCGAACCCTGCAATATCACCCATGGCGACGGGCGCAATCAGGCTGCGGCCCACGCCGGCGGCATAGTCGTGGTATTTCAGATGGCCCTGCCCTGTGGGCGTCACCCACGTGTTCGGAACGCCGTAAGCATCGGCCACGATCAGCCCATGCAGCGACGACGCGAACACATGCGCACAGGATGCAATCTGGCGGCAGACCTCGGCGGCGTCGCCACGCGGGTCGATCAGCAGATAGCGCGGATCATCGGCCAGCAGCCCTGCCAAGGCCGCATCGTCCACCAACGTGTGATGTGGCACGATCCCGATGCGGTCGCTGGGTTCGGGCACATCTGTGACAACTTCGGAAATCAGCAGTCCGGGGTCGCCAAAGCTGTCGGTCTCGATCTGCAACAGCGCCGCGGACACCGGCCCGCGCACCGCAGCAATCTGAACATGCGGCAGGAAATCGCGGTTCACCGGTGCCAGCATACCGCTGCCCCAGATCCACGGCTTTACCCCGTCGGCCCGCATGTCCTGATACGCGCGGCGTGCCACCTGGATGATCGACCCAATGGCGAACAGATCCGCCTTGCCCGCACCCGCATGGGTCACGGGGCTGCCCGACACGTGGGCCACCACCATGGCAGAGATCGCGTCACCGAAGTTCGGCACCGCCTTCCACCAATGCAAGGCTATGGGATCACCCGCCGTCATGGATCAGCCCACCGACCCTTCCAGCGAAATCGCAACAAGCGCTTGGGCTTCCATTGCAAATTCCATCGGCAACGCCTGCAACACGTCCTTGCAGAACCCGTTGACGACCAAGGCCACGGCCTCTTCCTCGTCCATGCCGCGCGACCGGCAATAGAACAGCTGATCGTCGTCCACCTTGGATGTGGTCGCCTCGTGCTCGACGCGGCTCGAGTTATTCTTGACCTCGATGTAGGGCACCGTGTGCGCCCCGCATTTGTCACCGATCAACAGGCTGTCGCACTGGGTATAGTTGCGCGATTCCTTGGCCTTGGGGTGCATCGACACAAGCCCGCGATATGTGTTCTGCGCGCGGCCCGCGCTGATGCCCTTGGACACGATCCGCGACTTGGTGCGTTTGCCCAGATGGACCATCTTGGTGCCGGTGTCGGCCTGCTGCATGTTGTTGGCGATGGCGATGGAATAGAACTCGCCCTGTGAATCGTCGCCGCGCAGAATGCACGACGGGTATTTCCATGTAACAGCAGAGCCGGTTTCGACCTGGGTCCACATCACCTTGGCCCGGTCGCCTCGGCAATCGGCGCGTTTGGTCACAAAGTTATAGATGCCGCCCTTGCCGTTTTCGTCACCGGGGTACCAGTTCTGAACGGTCGAATATTTCACTTCGGCGTCTTCTTCGATGATGATCTCGACCACAGCGGCGTGCAATTGCGCGATGTCGCGTGCGGGTGCGGTACACCCTTCCAGATAGGACACATAGCTGCCCTTGTCGGCGATGATCAGCGTGCGCTCAAACTGACCGGTGTTTTCCGCGTTGATGCGGAAATAGGTCGACAGCTCCATCGGGCAGCGCACGCCCGGCGGCACGTAAACAAACGAGCCATCCGAGAATACGGCCGAATTCAGCGTGGCATAAAAGTTGTCCGATACCGGCACGACCGAACCGAGGTATTTCTTCACCAGATCGGGATATTCGCGGATCGCTTCGGAAATCGAGCAAAAGATCACGCCGGCCTTTTTCAGTTCGGCCTGAAAGGTCGTGCCGACGGATACAGAATCGAACACCGCATCCACAGCCACCTTGCGGCCTTCGGCGGGGGCGTTTTCCGCGCCTTCGACACCGGCCAGGATCATCTGTTCTTTCAACGGGATGCCCAGCTTGGCATAGGTTTCCAGCAGCTTGGGGTCGACCTCGTCCAGCGACTTGGGCTTGACCTCCATGCTTTTGGGGCGGGCATAGTAGTACTGGTCCTGAAAGTCGATTTCAGGGTAATCGACCATCGCCCAGTCGGGCTCTTCCTTGGTCAGCCAGCGCGCATATGCCTCAAGTCGCCATTCAAGCATCCAAGCCGGTTCTTCGTTCTTCTCGGAAATCAGCTTTACGATGTCCTCGGTCAGCCCTTTGGGGGCGTATTCCATTTCGATGTCGGTGTTCCAACCGTGCTTGTAGGCACCGCCCACTTCGCGGACGGCATCTACCGTTTCCTGGTCGACACCCTCTTTAACGCCGTCATTTTCCAATACTTTGTCCAAACCAGACTTCCTTCTATTAAAGCGCCACGCTTCAGGCAGCGCGCGCTTCGTGTTTTCTCAGCTTGCCGGTCCATGCTTCTATGAACCGCAGCACATCATCTTCTGTCGTCTCCAGCCCCAGCGACACGCGTACGGCACTGGCAGCATCGGCGGGCGCATAGCCCATTGCGGTCAGCACGCGGCTGGCGCGCACCTTGCCGCTGGAACAGGCCGACCCTGCCGAAACGGCAAACCCTGCAAGATCCATCTGCATCACTTGCGTTTCGCCTTTCCATCCGGGGGTGACGAAGCAGCTGGTGTTGGGCAGCCGACCGGGCGCAGACAGCGATTCTGTTTTGCCCGCATCTTTCCCGACAAAAATAGTCTTCTTTGACGCAGCCTCAAGCCCGTTTTCTAGAATATTTCTAAGTTCTGCAACCCGGTCCCAGCGGCCTGCCGCCACATCGCGCACAGCCGCCTTTGCCGCGGCGGCAAAACCCACCATTCCAATGATGTTTTCAGTGCCCGAGCGTCGGCCCATTTCCTGCCCGCCGCCCTTGATCTGCGCGGGCACCTCTTGCCCCCGCCGCAGCACCAGCGCGCCGATGCCCTTGGGGCCGCCCAGCTTGTGCGCCGACACCAGCGCCATGCGGGCACCGGACCCCATGAAATCCAGCGGCAGCTTGCCGAAAACCTGCGTCATGTCGCAAACCGCGATCCCCGCAGGCACCTGTTGCAAAACGCCCGTTTCCGAGTTTGCCAGTTGCAACACAGAGGTGCCGGCATCATCGACCGTCACACGCCCCTGCGCGTCCACGGCCAGCGCATCGCGCACCCAGGCGCCCACCGCGTCATGTTCCACCGCAGCACCCGCCAGATCACGCCCCGCACAGGCCAGCCCCGCCGCCTCGGTCGCGCCCGAGGTGAATACGATATCGGCCTCTGCCGCGCCCATGGCCTCGGCCACGTCCGCCCGTGCGCGCTCCATCAGCGACTTGGCCGCGCGCCCTTCGGCATGGACGCTGGACGGATTGCCCACAACATCCATCGCCGCGATCATCGCCGCGCGCGCCTCGGCCCGCAAAGGGCTGGTTGCATTGTGATCAAGATAGACCCGCATCGTCACTTCTCTGGTTCAAAAAATCCCGGGGGAGCCCCGCAGGGACGGGGGCAGCGCCCCCAAACGCGTTTTATTCGTCGATCAGCGCAAACAGGTTCGGCACTGCCGGACAGGGGGCCAGTTCGTTGTCGATCACATCCGACAGCCGTGTCTGGTGCAGGAACACGTAGACATGCGCGCTCAACCCTTCCCACAGGCGGTTGTTCAGCGACTGCGCCCGACTGCCCGAAGTGCCACCCGATGCCCCTGCCCCTTTGTGCATGGCGTCGACCTTTTCATCGACGGCTTCCAGAACATCGACCACCCGGATCTCGGAAGCAGCCCGTGCCAGCCGGTAACCGCCGCCCGGCCCGCGCACCGATGCCACCAGATTGGCGCGGCGCAGCTTGACGAACAACTGTTCCAGATAGGGCAGCGACACCGACTGACGGGTCGCAATATCCCCAAGGCTGACCAAAGTCCCCTCGGGCTGCAACGCGATGTCGGACAGCGCCACCATCGCATAGCGTCCTTTTGTCGACAGCTTCATGTATTGCGTCCTCCAAAGTCCGCTGAACGCAGTGACAGATTGACCTCTGCGCGCCAAGGGCCTACATCAATTCGAACCGCAAGGGACAGACCTGTCCGTTGCTTCATTTAGAACCGTTCTAAGGTAGCTGAGCGATTTCGTCAAGAAATCCGGTCCTTGAAACGCCAAATCACAGGATGCCCATGCCCGAGGTCATTTTTCCCGGACCCGAAGGCCGCCTCGAAGGCCGCTATCACCCGCAAAAAGAACGTGACGCACCGATTGCGATCATTCTGCATCCACACCCCCAGTTCGGCGGTACGATGAATCACAAGGTGGTTCACCGTATGCACTATGCTTTCTACAACATGGGTTTCACCGTTCTGCGGTTCAACTTCCGTGGTGTGGGCCGCAGTCAGGGCGAATACGATCAGGGCATTGGCGAGCTGTCCGACGCTGCCTCGGCGCTGGATTATTTGCAGTCGATGAACAACAACTCGAAACATTGCTGGGTCGCGGGCTTTTCGTTCGGCGCGTGGATCGGGATGCAGTTGCTGATGCGCCGCCCCGAAATCACCGGCTTTATTTCGGTGTCGCCGCCTGCGAATATGTACGACTTTTCGTTCCTGGCACCCTGCCCCGCATCGGGTCTGGTGATCAACGGCACAGCCGACCGCGTGGCCCCGCCCGCCGACACCACGGCGCTGGTGAGCAAGCTGCACGAGCAAAAGGGCATCACGATCACCCACACCGAAGTCGAAGGCGCCGGTCACTTCTTTGAAGAGCCGCACCTGGACACGTTGATCGGGACCACCACCGACTATGTGAAGCGCCGTCTGACCGAAAACAGCCGCTGATGATCGATCCATCCGTTCAGGACATGGCCAACAAGCTGGCCGAAGAATGCATCGCCGTTCAACGCAAGATCGGCGATGACCGGCTGTTCATGAAACTGGGCGAAGTTCTGGGCGCATCGTCGCAAACGCTGGAAGAGGCGTTTCTGACGGCGGTGCGCACGCGGCTTGCTGAACAACAAGGCCGCGCGTTTCTGGTCAAGAAACTGAAAGAGTTCCAAACCCGAACCGACGTATAGGCCCGACCGATGACTGCACCTGTGCCCCTGTTGGATCTGACCACCGATCAACGCGACCGTCTGGACCAGCAGATGACATTCCTGCGCGAGGCGGACAAGCTCAAGGGCGTGCTGCGTGCATCCAAGTTGCTTGACAACTCCCGGTGCGAAAACTCGGCGGAACACTCGTGGCACATCATGCTTTATGCCGTCGTTCTGGGGGAACATGCCGGGCCGGATGTTGACGTATCTCGCGTGCTGAAGATGCTGTTGATCCACGACATTGTCGAGATAGACGCAGGTGACGCGCCGATCCACGGCCATGTCGATCATGAAGCGATGGCGCTGAAAGAAGCCGCCGCCGCCGACCGCCTGTTCAACTTGCTGCCCGCCGACCAGGCCCGCGATTTCCGCGCGCTGTGGGACGAGTTCGAAGCCGCAGAGACGCCAGACGCCCAATTCGCCAAGGCCATCGACCGCACCCAGACGCCCGTGGGCAACCTGTACAGCGGTGGCGGCTCGTGGATCGAATACAACGTGACGATGGACCAGCTCGACACCCGCGTCGGCACCCCCATCAACCGTGGCGCACCGGTTCTGTGGGCATGGCTGCGCCCGCTGCTGGCCGGTTTTTTCGTAAAACGCTAAATTTTTTCACAGCACCTGAAACTCTCAGCATCCTCGCACGTGGTTGTTTGCAAGTGGCTCGGAAATCATCCGGCCGCAGAAGAACACAACAAGAGGACTATGAAGATGAAAACCGCACTTATCGCACTTGCCCTTTCCGTCTCTGCCACCGGCGTATTTGCTGCCGCACACGCGATGGCCCCCTCTGTCGAAGCATCCGACCAATCCGTTGAAAATGGCGTTGTCGCAGCCGACAAAGTCGTCGCCGGCGAAAACGGCTGGATGGTGGTGCACCGCACCGATGCCGACATGAAACCCGGCCCCGTCGTCGGCTATGCGCCGCTGCGCAAGGGTGACAACATGGACGTGGCCGCGATCCTGACCGAAGAGGTCAAGCCCGGCGATATGCTGATGCTGATGGTCCACGGCGAAACCGGCGGCATGAAAACTGGCGCGTTCGAATACACGCTGGGTGCCAAGGAAGACGGCCCCATCAAGGTTGACGACAAGCTGGTGATGCAGGTCATCACGGCCAAGTAAGCCCTTAAGAAATGCCAAGGCGCGGTTCAGCTGCGCCAATCAGGCAGGTCAAACGCCGCCGTCACCCCCATGACGGTGGCGTTTTTCCGTTTTCAGCCCTGCAAACTGCCTGCATGGACAGCACCTGCGCATCGCGCGCGGGCATCCGCCGAAGCGGTCAGAAAACAGATGCGACAAAACGGTATACCTTTGTATACACTCTTTCCGAACGTTTGCTTGTGCGCTAGACCAATGCCAACCCCAAAGGTCCTTTGAAAAGGTGACGCGCATGAGCAAGATCAAGGTTGAGAACCCCATCGTCGAGATGGACGGTGATGAAATGACCCGTATCATCTGGGATTTTATCAAGCAGAAGCTGATCCTGCCCTATCTGGACATTGATATGCTGTATTACGATCTGGGCATCGAAAGCCGTGATGCGACCGACGACCAGATCACCGTGGACGCGGCCGAAAAGACCAAAGAGGTCGGTGTTGCCGTCAAATGCGCCACGATCACGCCCGACGAGGCGCGGGTCGAGGAATTTGGTCTCAAACGCATGTACCGCTCGCCCAACGGGACGATCCGCAACATCCTGGGCGGTGTGATCTTCCGCGAGCCGATCATCTGCAAGAACGTGCCGCGTCTGGTGCCCGGCTGGACCCAGCCCATCGTGGTGGGCCGCCATGCTTATGGTGACCAGTACCGCGCCACGGACTTCCGTTTCCCCGGGCCGGGCAAGCTGACCATGACCTTCGTGGGCGAGGACGGCGAAACCATCGAACGCGAAGTGTTCGACGCGCCCTCGGCCGGTGTGGCGATGGGCATGTATAACCTGGACGAGTCGATCTACGACTTTGCTCGTGCGTCGCTGAACTACGGCCTGCAACGT
Organism: Sulfitobacter sp.; assembly: GCA_034669925.1. GTDB lineage: Bacteria > Pseudomonadota > Alphaproteobacteria > Rhodobacterales > Rhodobacteraceae > Pseudosulfitobacter. The sequence continues at coordinate 394,570 of JAXMOM010000001.1, read as the reverse complement.
GGTTTTCCGGTGTATCTGTCGACCAAGAACACCATCCTCAAGGCCTATGACGGGCGCTTCAAGGACATCTTTCAAGAGGTCTATGACGCGGAATTCGCCGACAAGTTCAAAGCTGCCGACATCTGGTACGAACACCGTCTGATCGACGATATGGTGGCGTCCGCGATGAAATGGTCGGGCGGCTATGTCTGGGCCTGCAAGAACTATGACGGCGACGTGCAGTCCGACACCGTGGCACAGGGCTTTGGCTCGCTGGGGTTGATGACATCGCTGCTGATGACCCCCGACGGCAAAATCGTCGAGGCGGAAGCGGCCCACGGCACTGTCACGCGCCACTATCGCCAGCATCAGAAGGGCGAACAGACCTCGACCAACTCGATCGCGTCGATCTATGCGTGGACTGGCGGGTTGAAGCATCGTGGCAAACTGGACGACAACGCGGCGCTGACCGAGTTTGCCAATACGCTGGAAAAGGTCGTGGTGGACACGGTCGAAAGCGGCTTCATGACCAAGGATCTGGCGCTGCTGGTCGGCCCCGATCAGGGTTGGCTGACGACGATGGGGTTCCTGGAGAAAGTCGACGAGAACCTGAACGCAGCGCTGAAAGGGTGATTTTGCGCGGTCTGCATTCCTGATCCGAAGCAGCCGCCAAATCCCACAAAGCGCGGTGCCGGCGTGCGCGAAAGAGGTCGCGTAGGACAATGAATTTTTGCGAATGAACATGATTTTCATTCGCAAAAACAAAAGCTTGCGATTTCGCGCCCACCTCTCTATCTGACGGGGCTCACTGCACGGGACAGCCATCATGACCACGATCAAGCTTGCGATTGGCAGTATCTTCGTGGGATTCGCCGTGCTGGCGCTGAAATCGCTGGCCTATTGGCTGACGGGGTCCGTGGCCCTGCTGTCGGATGCGCTGGAAAGCACGGTCAATGTGGCCACGGCCTTTGCCGCGCTGATTGCCATTCGCGTGGCGGCGAAACCGGCGGATGCGGATCACCCCTGGGGGCATCACAAGGCCGAATTCTTCAGCGCCGTGCTGGAAGGGGTGATGATTATCGTCGCGGCCCTTTTGATCCTGCACGAGGCCTATGCCGGGTTCATGGCCCCTGCCCCGCTGGATGCACCGCTGGAAGGGTTGCTGATCAACATGGGCGCCACCGTGATCAACGGGGTCTGGGCCTGGGTGCTGATTTCACGGGGACGTGCACAAAAGTCGCCGGCGCTGGTCGCGGATGGCAAGCATCTGGTGACGGATGTGCTGACCTCGGTCGGTGTGGCGGCGGGTGTGTTGCTGGCTGTTGGCACCGGCTGGTGGATCCTTGATCCGCTGCTGGCGGCACTGGTGGCGGTCAATATCCTGTGGTCCGGCTGGAAGATCGTGCGGGATTCGCTCAGTGGGCTGATGGACGAAGCGGTGTCCGAGGCGACGCTTGCGCGCATCCGCGAGATCATTGCCACACAGGCTGACGGCGCGACCGAAGCGCATGATCTGCGCACACGCCATGCGGGGGCTGCGATTTTCATCGACTTTCATCTGGTTGTCCCCGGCGACACCACGGTGTTCGAGGCGCATGAAATCTGCGACCGGATCGAGAATGCGCTCAAGGAAAAGCTGGAGGTGACGCATATCACCATCCACGTCGAACCCGAACACAAGTCCAAGCAGACCGGCATTATCGTTCTGGACTGAGCCAGCCCCGCGCTGGCAGGCTTTTCCGACGCCCCCCTTGCCAAGCCCTGCAATTCAGGGAAACATCTTTGCCAATCAAGCCGGTGCTGATATGGGCTGGCTACGGAAAAGATTTGAACCATCAAGGATCGCGGCATGGCAGGCGAGTTGCCCGACTATTATTTCAGGGTACGCGAAAACGGGGCGGCGGTGTTTCGCATCGACACCGAAAACCGGCAGCGGCGGATCGAGATGGACCAGATTGCGGTCATCAACATCCGCAACGGCGAGGTAAAGCCGCACGGCGACCGCGCATTGAGCCCCGAAGATATGGCCGAGATCAAGTCGTGGATGGCCTCGCGGCAGGCGCTGTTGGCGGCGCGCGACATTGATGACATTCACCGTGCAGTGGACTATCTGAACCTGACGACACAGTGGGTGCAATCCAAGGCCAGCGACGAACAACTGGACGATGTCACCGATGCGCTGCTGCTGGCCATGCATGATCTGCGCAGCGTGCTGGTGCGCAAGAAGGCCGACCGGATGATGCAGGGTTAGCGTCGAATTTTCTGGTTGGCGTGAGGGTGCCGAGCCAAGCTCTTCCGACCTAAATGCCGAGTATCGCTGACTTATACCGGACCTTGGACGTGGTATGGATCAAGGTACGTATCGCGGGACAAAGCTGTCGCTGCTGCTGTTAGTCGTCATATCCGGTCCCGGCTCTCATAAGACGCTGGGCAGTTCGCTGACCAATGTCGGAAGCGGACATCACATCAGACGGAAGACAAGGTCATTCGGCGGCGGTTTTCCGAGTAGCCTCCAACTCTTCCTCCAAGCGACTTGTCAGGACGCCTAGGGCATTCGTGGCGGATGTAATCTGATCGAGGGTCAGGTTTTCGGCCAGCGATTGCGCCCAAGGAGCTTGCACCGCCATCGCACGGCCGTAGAGACGATGACCTTCCGCAGTGAAGACGACGAGTTTTGCACGCTTGTGGCGCGGGTTGGGTTGATAGGCGAGGATGCCCTCTGCGACCAGTTCGCTGCAGATCCGCTGCACACCCTGGCGAGAGACGCCGAGATCCCGCGCCAGTTCCGAGACCGACCGCGCCGAGCCCGCCTGCGCCACGCTTCCCAACACCTGCCAGCGCGCACTCGTTAGCCCGAGCGGCGCCGTCAACTGGTCCCCTCTCAAGACCAGCCGGCTATTGGCGCGCATGATTGCGAGGATGAGTTGGGTGATCGGGTCGGAGGACATCGGCAGAGAAATTCCAGTTTGGCAGAGGTTGGCGCAAACTTTCAATCTTGACAGCGTATTGTCAAGAGGCCACATATTGACAACATGTTGCCAAATTGGCTGAGCGCGGAACAATGGGGATCACCCTCTGCAAACCCGAACGCGCGAGGCAGGATCGGACGCCGGATAATCCAGAAGGGATGCTCGTTAGGAGCGCTTGATCGGATCAGCCGGACCCGGACGATGGCAGCTTCTGCCACCACGCGTTCATTCGAGCGCGACACCTAAAAGGAAAGACCATGACCAACGCCCTGAAAACGCTCCGAGGAGCCCATGTCGGACTGCGTGTCGCCGAGCGCGATGCCGCGGTGACGTGGTACCGCGAAAAGCTGGACATGCACGAGACCAGGGCGTTCGACCTCAACGGCATGACATTCACCGAGATGGCGCTGGCCGGCGATCCGACTTTCCGGATCGAACTCGTGTCCGGTCCGGGCGCAGATGGGGGCCCCAAGAGTGACGACCTCTATGCGAGCTTCGGCGCGCCGGGCTGGCATCATCTCGGTCTGTGGGTCGACGACGTCGATGCGGCCGTCGAGACGCTGCGAGATCGGGGCGTGACGGTCGCGCTGGAACCCGTCGACAACGATGACTGGAAGGTTCGGGTCGCCTTCGTGGTGGACCCCTGGAGCAACGTGATCGAACTCCTCCAGTCCAAAGTCTAAGCTGAACGTCTCGTTGCTTCTGCGTTCAAACGTCTCTGTGGAACTTCATGACCGGTTTGCGCGACGAGGACGATATCGCACCTTAAAAGTCTGCTTTCTAGCGCGGTAGCTCGAAAGCAGACCGAAAGCTTTCGCCCACAGCGGACCTAGCTTCCGCACGCAGCAATGAACTGGAAGGGCTCGTTTCGGCCGCTCGCAACATTTCTTACGAATGACCGCTTGCGCCCTGCCCCGTCGTTCGGTCGTTCCGGCGTGCACCCGCTTTGCCCGGCATCTGACAGTCAGACGCGCCCCACCTTGGGGAAGCTGACGCGCCAGAACCGCCAGGCCAGTGTGACCGCAGCAGTGCCAAGGCCGACAACCAGGCCGAACCAGACGCCCACCCCGCCCATATCCAGCACAAAACCGAACAGGTAGGCCGTGGGCAGGCCCACCAGCCAATAGCTGATCCCGGCCAGCACCATCGGCATCGACGTGTCTTGCAGCCCGCGCAGCAGGCCCAGTGCGATCACCTGCACCCCGTCGACAAGCTGGAACAGGGCCGCGACCGCCAGCAGGCCGACCCCGATCATCATGATCTGGTCGCGTGCAGGCTCGTCGCGCTGGATGAACACTGAAATCAGCGCCTCGGGCCACAGCAGGAACACCGTGGTGGTCAGCAGCGCCATGCACAGCGACAAGACGAATGCGGTGTGTGCACCGCGTGCCATATGCGGCGCATCGCGGCGGCCCAATGCATTGCCTGCGCGAATGGTGGCGACGTTGGACAGGCCAAGGTGCACCATGAACGTCAGCCCCGCCATCTGCACCGCAATGCCGTGGGCGGCCAGCGGCACGGTGCCCAGCCAGCCCATCATCACGGCGGATGCGGCGAACAGCCCCGCCTCGGACAGGCTGGTGATGCCGATGGGCAGGCCCAGCCGGAACACACGCGCCATCATGTGCCAGTCGGGCCGCCACAGGCGCACGAAAATCTGGTGTTGCGGCAGCACCCGCAGGGCATAGATCACCACACCCACAAGGCTGACGGTCTGTGTTGCGATCGACGCGATGGCCGCACCGCGCACGCCCAGTTCGGGCGCACCCCAGTTGCCGAAGATCAGCGCATAGTTGGCCAACCCGTTGACCACCGCCGCCGCGATGGTGATCCACAGCACGATCTGCGCGCGGCCCAGTGCCGCCAGATAGGATTTCATCACCATGACCAGCAGCGCGGGCACCATGCCCCAGCCTGCAATGCCAAGGTACAGCGCGCCGTCGCGGGCCACCTGTTCGGTTTGGCCCAGCATCAGCAGCACCGGCTCGGCCCAGATGAACATGGGTGCGACCACGGCCCCAAAGCCCACCGACAGCCACAGCCCCATGCGGGTGGCGCGGCGCAGCGACACCTCGTCGCCCTCGGCATCGTACGAGGCCACCATGGGCATCACACCCCAGGCAAAGCCGCTGCCCAGCAGGAACAGCACGAAGAAATAGGTCGACGCCAGCGTCACGGCAGCCAGCGCCTCGACCCCGTACCAGCCCAGCATCACGGTATCGGTCACGCCGATGGCCATCTGGCCGATGTGCCCGCCGATCAACGGCAGGCCCAGCACCAGCATGGCGCGCACGTGGCCGGGATAGGTCATCCGCGGCATTTGGGGTTGGGTCATGTCTGTCATGTCCATCCCCTTAGCCGCGGATCGCTGCCTTTAAAAGAGGCGTTATGAAAACGCGCCCAGATGGGTGTCTTTAAAGCCGCTGGTGTGTTTCAGACCGTAGCCCATGGCCCGGTCGATGCCGATATGCGCGACCAGAATAGCCGTCAGCGGCAGGGCGAGCGGACTGCCCAACGCATAAAGGATCGCGCCAATCGCGAGAACGGGTGTGTAGCTGTGGATCAGGTTGTAGCAGATCGCGCCGTTACGCGGGCCTGCGAGGTATCCCAGCATGGCCAGATCAGGGGCGAGGATGAGGGCGGCAAACAGCCACCAGGATGCGCCGGACAGGTGGAAGGCCCAGAGGGCTGCAAGGAAAATCGCGGCGCCTTCGGCGCGCAGGGTGCGGGACATCGAGGGGGTCATGGTGTGTGTCATGTTCAGGCTCCTTTGCGACAGATGTGGCGCAGCGATTGCATGAACACCATTGTTGAAATGCGCATAGCTGCCTAGAAAGAAGTTATGAGCATACCGCTGACATCGCTGGACCTGATCCCCGCCTTTTGCGCCGTGATGGAGCATGGGTCGCTGTCTGCGGCCGCGCGTGCGCTGGGGCTGTCGCAGCCCACCGTGCGGCGGCAGATCGAGACGCTGGAGGCCGAGTTGGGCGCGCGGTTGTTCACGCGGGCACAGAACGGGCTGACTGCGACACCGCTTGCGCGGCGATTGCATGGCCCCGCGCAAGCGGTGCTGAACGGGGCCTATGGTCTGCGGCGACTGGTGGATCAGGGAAACGAAGTTGCAGGCGTCGTGCGTCTGACCTGTCCGCGCGTGATGGCCGTGCATGTCGTGCCGCCGCTGCTCGCATCGTTGCACACCCGACATCCGCGCGTGCTGATCGAACTGGCCGCCACCGACAGCACCGAGGACCTGCTGCACCGCGCCGCCGACGTGGCCATACGCACCGCGCCGCTGACTCAAAAGGCGCTGGTCGCGCGCAACCTGCCTGCGGTGGACCTGGGACTGTTTGCCGCCACCACTCTGGATCTTGGGCGCATTGTGACGCTTGAGACCTGCCCGTTCATCAGCGACGACCGCGCGGGCCGGATCGCGGCGGGACTGGCGGCGCGCGGACTGCCCGAGCCGCGCAACGTGGTGCTGCGCAGCGACGATGCGCTGGTGCAGATCGCGGCGATCTCGGCGGGCATGGGCGTCGGCTTTTGCCAGGCGGGGATCGCCAGACGGTTGGGCTTTGTGCGGGTGCTGCCCGAGCTGTCGGTGCCGATGCCCTGTGCGGTGGCCATGCACGAGGATCAGCGCGACAGTCCCGCGGTGCGTGCGGTGTTCGACGGTCTGGTGGCGGGGTTGCCGGGGGTTCTGGCGGGGTAAGTTCGCAAGAACGCACCGGCGCAGATCAGTGCGAAACCAACCAAATGATTGATGGTAAGCCGCTCGCCCAGACAGAGCACGAAAAATTCCCGCAAAGACGCACAGAGCGATGACCTCTTGCATGACCTTGCGTTCGGCGATGGCATAGACCGCATGCTTTTACTTAATTTGCTTTCCCTCCAAACCCGCAGCCAAGCTGGCCGGTGCGTCTGGTATGCGCATCTCGAACGTCTTCTCAATGACGGCATAGTCGTAATAGCCCATACGCGCCAAAGGCTTGATCTCTGGAACCAACAGCTTTCCGTCAGAAGAAATCACCGAATCTGCGACATGAATTCGCACGACTTCGCCATAAACGACATCGACCCAGGTCTGGTGATCTTTGCCCGTCAGGCGGTGTGTGCTCATATAGCGACACTCAAAATGCGCAGGGCTTTCAGCCACACGCGGACCGGGTGCGTCGATACAGCCAGCTTTGGTTACGCCCGCACGCAGAAACTCGTCCTCTTCCGGAGGCAGGTCCATTGCTGAAATATTCACCGCATTGCGCAGATCATAGGTTGCCATATTCCAGACAAACCAGCCGGTCTCTTCTGCGTTGATGACAGTATCCTTGCGTCTGGACCCGGTGCGATGGTTGGCGGCGAACATGACCATGGGGGGATCGAAACTCAGATTTTGCCATTGGCTATAGGGTGCAAGATTATCAATGCCATCGACACTCGTGGTGGAGATCCAACCAATAGGACGTGGCACTGTGCAGGCTTTGAAGGGGCTGAACGGGAGCGGACAAGGCTCCTTACCGGGCGCGTAGTGCATAAAGATCTAACCTCTCTTTTGTCGAGTGCGCGCCTTCTGCGCACCGTCGCTTCCACGAAGGGTTCGCCAATTTGACACAGCCGTCAAACCGCCATGAGACACGAAACCATTCATGATTTTCCTACCACCAAACTAATTAGCTTGCAAAACATTATCCAGCTATATAATTTCCGCACAAGAGGAGGAACAGGCATGATTGATTACGATGCCCTGATGGCGCGGGAATTTCCTGCCATCGAACATCACTATACCACCCGTGATACGATACTCTATGCGCTGGGGTTGGGTTTGGGCACAGAGCCGCTGAACCCGTCACACCTGATGGCGACATACGAGGGGGCCGACGGCTTTGGCGCCCTGCCCGCCATGGTCAATGTCATCGGATACCCGGGCTTTTGGGCGATGGAGCCTGATACCGGCCTTGTCTGGCAAAAAATCCTGCATGGCGAACAAAGCCTGACCATGCATGCGCCCCTGCCCGCCCAAGGGACGCTGATCGGCAAAACACGCATCACCGGCATCGTCGACAAGGGTGAAGGCAAGGGCGCGCTGATCTATTCGGAGCGGGAGCTGACGGAAAAGGATTCAGGCACAAGGATTGCCACCGTGACCAGCACCAGCTTCGCGCGCGGCAATGGTGGATTTGGCGGCCCCGATGGACCTGTCAAACCGGTTCAGTCGATACCCGAGGGCGAACCCGACACCACGCTGGATTTCAAAACACCGGAGAGCGCCGCGCTCGTTTACCGGCTGTCGGGGGACTTCAACCCTTTGCATGCTGATCCGGACATTGCGAACCAAGCTGGCTTCGCGCGTCCGATCCTTCACGGCCTGTGTTCGCTCGGGGTTGCATCATGGTCGATCACTCAAGCGCTGGCTGAAGGCAATTTTCACGCTCTGAAACACCTTGAGTTGCGTTTCACCTCTCCGGTCTATCCCGGCGAAACGATCCGGACCGAAATGTGGGGTTCCGGCGATGACGTGAAGTTTCGCGCACGCGTCGTCGAACGCGACGTCGTGGTTTTGAACAACGGGCGCGCCAGGCTGGGCTAAGCCAAGACACATCTAAAAGGAGACACGACAATGAGCGACCGGCCCATGCCGACAATCTATCCCGAAACGCAATTCTACTGGGACGGGGCGAAAGAGCAGAAATTGCTTCTTAATGCCTGCACGCCCTGTGGTGACAAAGCTTATTTTCCGCCCCGCCCGTTTTGCCCCACCTGTGGCTCGCGCGACGTCAAAGTGATCGAGGCATCGGGAAAGGGACGGCTGTATTCCTATATCATCAACCACCTGCCCGCACCCGGCTATGAGCCACCATTCACGGTGGCCGTGGTAATGCTAGAGGAAAACGTGAAGATGGTCACGAACATCCTCGACTGCCCGGCAGAGCCCGAGGCGTTGAGCATCGACATGCCATTGGAAGTTGCTTTCGAACAACGCGGTGACCTGTCTATTCCCCAATTCAAACCTGCAGGAGATGCCGCATGAGCCGCGCACGCATTGCAATCGTCGGCGCCGCCGAAACCACACGCATGGGAAAAGTGCCGGAACTGAGCCAAACCGGACTTCACGCCGACGCGGCGCTGAACGCCATGGCCGAATGCAATCTTGGACCCGCAGACATCGACGGCATCGCGACAGCGGGTCACGACGTTGCCGAAATCGCCCAATATCTCGGAATTACACCCACTTGGTATGACGGTACGTCCGTCGGGGGTTGTTCTTTCATCACGTTGGTCCGGCACGCCGTCGCCGCGATCGAAACCGGCCTGTGCAAAACCGTCCTGATCACACATGGCGAAAGCGGCCGGTCCAACAACCGGACGCACCGCCCCATTTTCCCGTCCATGCAGCAACAGGAATTTGAATCCATCTACGGCCCGATGATCCCGCCATCACGTTTTACCCTGCCGGTGATGCGCAAGATGAAAGACGACGGCCTGACCGAGGAACAGTTGGCCATGGTCGCCGTTGTGCAACGCGAATGGGCAAGCCACCATCCGCGCGCCACGGCGCATGATCCGCTGACCGTTGATGATGTGCTGTCGTCCAAGATGATCGCCTATCCGTTTCGCAAGTTGATGTGCTGTCTTGTCTCGGACGGCGGGGGTGCCCTGATCCTGACCAGCGCAGACCGGGCCAAGGATTTCGACACCAAACCTGTCTACTTGCGCGGTTCTGGCGGTGAAAGCACCGAGGGACCGATGATTTCGCAGATGGAGAGTTTCACCAGCTCGAAGGCGTTTCGCATCTCTGGCAAGGCAGCGTTCGAAAGCGCGGGGATCACCCATGCCGATGTCGACCACTTGATGATATATGACGCGTTCGCCCACCTGCCGATCTATGGCCTGGAAGATCTGGGTTTTGTCAAACCGGGTGAAGGCGGCGCGTTCATTGCCGAAGGTCACACGCGACCGGGGGGCAAGCTGCCGCTGAACACGAACGGCGGTGGGCTAAGCTATATGCATTCGGGCATGTACGGAATGTACGCCCTGCAAGAATCCGTGCGGCAGATGCGCGGCGTCTCGCCTGCACAAATCGACGGCGCAAAACTGTCGGTGGTCCATGGTGTTGGCGGCATGTTCAGCGCGGCCGCGACCGCTGTCTTGACCACGGAGGATCAATGGTGACGGAGTTCACGGGCAAAACCGTTTTCGTCTCCGGCGGCACGTCGGGCATCAACCTTGCCATCGCTGAACATTTTGCACATCAGGGCGCAAAAGTGTTTGTGATTTCGCGCGACCCGCAAAAGGTCAGCGCGGCGATCCAAACGCTAAAAGGACATGGCGCGCAAGCCGATGGCGTATCTGCAGACGTGCGCCAATACGAACAGGTCGAGGCAGCATTTGCCCGATGCGTCGAGACGTTCGGAAAAATCGACGTGCTGGTGTCTGGTGCTGCCGGAAACTTTCTCGCGCGGTCGGAAAACATCAGCTCCAACGGCTTTCGCGCAGTGATGGAAATTGATGTTCTGGGCACCCACCACGTCATGCACGCAGCCTTCGCACATTTGCGCAAGCCCGGAGCGTGCGTTCTGAACATCTCGGCGCCGCAAGGCAGCGTTGCGATGGTCGGACAGTCCCATGTCTGCGCCGCGAAAGCGGGCATCGACATGCTGACCCGTGCGCTTGCACTGGAATGGGGTGAAAAGGGCATTCGCGTGAATGCCGTGTCTCCCGGACCCATCGCCGACACCGAAGGACAAAGGCGGCTTGTTCCGGACCCCGCTGCAGTGGAAGAACGTGTCGCGTCCATCCCGCTCAAACGTATGGGCACACTTGCGGACGTGTCCGAGCTTTGCCTGTTCCTTGCTTCGGACAAGGCTGCATATATCACTGGCACAATCATTCCCGTTGATGGTGGAACGACTTTGAACCCTACTCCCATGCGCATGGCGAGGTTTCTCGATGACTGAGAAAACCGGCGCACTGAACGGGCTACGCGTGCTTGATCTTACAGACCACCGCGGCGTACTTGCGGGGCGCATGCTTGCCTTGCTGGGGGCGGACGTATTGCAAGTAGAACCACCCGAGGGCAGCACTGCGCGCCGCCAAGGGCCTTTCGACAAGAACGGTAAGTCCTTGTTCTGGGCGGCTTACGGCACGGGGCGCAAATCGCTGGTTCTGGACCGCGAGACCGAGGACGCGCGGCTAATGGCGCTGGCGGCAAAGGCCGATGTCATCCTGCAAAGCGGTAACCCCGCGCGGGACAATTTTCTAGACACGGACGCGCTGCTTAAGGTCAATCCGGGCGCCATTCACGCCATCATCACGCCATACGGGCTGACGGGGCCGAAATCCGGATATGCGGACAGCGACCTTGTCATCTGGGCAGCCGGTGGGCCGCTTAAACCGACAGAAGCCCAAGCTGGCGTGCCCACGCGCGTTTGCGTGCCGCAAGCCTATCACCACGCTGCCGCGGACGCATTGTGCGGTGTGATGGTCGCCCTTGCGGCACGCCGCACAACCGGCAAAGGCCAACGGGTCGTAAGCTCGGCGCAGGCATCGGCCTCGCAATGCACCCTCAGCCTTAGCCTTGCCACCGTCATCGGCCATCCGAATTATGTCTTTCGGGCTGAAGTGAAATCAAAAAAGAAGCGCGAGTTGGACCTTTCGGGCAGCGGATCGCGGACGCAGCGATCGAAATGGCCGGTGAAAGACGGCCTTGTCGAAATGCATCTGGCGCTTGGTCCTGCCGCGGGACGCTTTACCAACAACCTGTTCAAAGTCACGCACGCCCGCGGGGCCTGTTCCGACGAGTTCGCCAAATGGGACTGGATTACCCTGCCCCCGCTGATCGAAAACGACGAGATCAGCGAAGACCAGCTTGAGGCGGCACGGTCCGAGGTCGCGGCATTTCTCGCCCCGATGACCAAACGCGAGGCCGTGGAAATGGCGCTGAAGCATCGTTTGATGCTGGCGCCCATTATGGACGTCTCGGATCTTGCGCAAAGCCCGCATGCCAAGGCACGCGGCTTTCTTCAGCAAGTCGGGGATCTTGCATTGCCCGGCGCGCCCGCGCTTGGCTTTGACGAGGGGTTCGTCGATGCAACGCCCGCGCCAATGCTTGACGAGGGTGGTCGTGATGCCGAACGGGTGTGGCTTGGCAATCAAACCAGCGGTTTGTTCATGCCCGAAGGTGTCCCTGCCCCGACTGAAAAGCCTCTGGAACACCTTACTGTTCTTGACCTGTCCTGGGTGGTTGCCGGTCCGATGATCGGGCGGTGCCTTGCTGATTTCGGGGCCCGTGTGATCCGCATCGAAAGTTCGAAGCGGCCCGAGGTCGCCCGCCTGACCGGGCCCTTCCCGGAAGGCGTTCGCGATCTGAACAAATCAGGGCTCTACGAAAACTGCAACACCGGCAAGCTGGGCATGACCCTTGACCTGTCGACCGAGGAAGGCCGTGCCATCGTGCGTGACCTTGCCAGTCACGTTGACGTTTTCGTCGAAAGTTTCGCGCCGGGTCAGATGGACCGGTGGGGGCTGGGTTTTGATACGCTCGCAGACGAGAACCCGGGGCTGATCATGCTTTCGACCTCGCTTATGGGTCAGTCGGGACCATGGAAAGATCTTGCAGGTTTCGGCAACATTGGCGCGGCCATGTCCGGTCTTCAGATTCTCGCCGGGCAACCCGACCAGCCACCGACTGGCCCCTATGGCCCCTATACCGATTTCTGCGCCCCCCGTCTTGCCTTGCCGGTTCTTCTTGCTGCACTCGAAGACCGCCGAAAGACAAACAAGGGCCGATGGCTGGATATATCGCAGGCCGAGGCAGGGATGCAGTTCATCGCCGAAACCTTCGCGGACTACGGTGCATCGGGCACCGTGCCGGTCGCGGACGGAAACCGCGACCCCCTGCTGGCCCCCAACAACGTGTACCCTTGCGCCGCCCCAGAGGGCGAAACCGCCTGGGTCGCGATCACGGTGCCGGACGACAGTGCGTGGCAGGCTCTGGCAAAGGTTACAGGCATCGCGGCGCTCGCGGATCCGGCTTTGAACACGCTTCAGGGTCGAAAATCCCGCGAGGTCGAAATCGACGCGGCACTGGCGTGCTGGACATCGACACGGGACGCATCCGAGATAGAAGCGGCGCTGCAAGCCCTGAACCTTCCCGCCCACATCGTTGCGTCAAACGCCGATATGGCAACGGATCCACAGCTGGCGGCGTGGGGTCATTTTTGCGAACTCACGCGACCGGACGGCACCGCATCATGGATCGAAGCCTGTCGTTTTGCGCTGTCCGGTACACCGGCATCCTCTGTCAAGCCGGCACCCCACTATGGGCGCGACAATGCGATGGTGCTGCGAGACGTGCTTGGCATGACGGACGCCCGCATCGCCGCCCTTTCCGATCAAGGTGTTCTTACCTGAGCCATCACCTGAAACAGACGTACAAAGGGGGCGGCGCGGGCCCCCTTTTTCATGTCGTCTGCGTCGCGGCAGGAAGCTTGTCCTTACTGAAAGTCAAAGCGAGGCGGCAGTTTTTGCGTGAAACGGTCCAGCGCGTCCTTGTGATATGCGCTGGTCAGACAAATCGCCTGCGCCTGCAACTCTAACGAAAGCAGTGTCTCGCTGTCCGTTTCCAACGACCGTGCGGTGATCGACTTGGTCAAAGAGAACGCGACCGGCGACGATTGGGTCATCATCGCGGCCATTTCCTTTGCACGCGGCAGCAGATCGTCGGGCGCGACCACCTCCATCACGATCCCGATGCGCTGCGCCTCTTCGGCGTTAAGAGTACGGCCCGTGTAGAAAAGTTCGCGGGCGCGCTGCAAACCGACCATGCGGGGAAGCGAGTAGAACAGGTTCCCGTCCGGCACGGCCCCCACTTTGCAGAACGAGGCGTTAAAAGTCGCCCTTTCTGACGCAAGGATAATATCGCCCGTCAGCGCCAGCCCAAGTCCCGCACCATAGGCGGGGCCATCCACTGCGCAAATCACCGGAACCGGAAGATCGCGCAACGCACGCAGCCAGCTGTGCAGATGTTGCATGCGCGGCAGAATGTCTTCCGCGCCGCCAACGACACCGGCCTTGTGGTTGGCCAGCATCTTTTTCAAATCACCGCCCGCGCAAAAGACCCCTTCACTTCCGGTCAGAATGACGGCCCGCAAGTCAGGATCGGCCTTGAGATTGTGCAACGTGTCGCTCAGCGCCTGACGCATCGCATCAGACAGCGCGTTGCGGCTTTTCGGTTCTGCCATTTCCAAGAGTGCCACCCCGTTTTCGCGGGTCACGTTCAATGCATCTGTCATGCGTCCTCTCCCTTCATCACGGCAGCCTTGATTGCGGCCTTGTCGATCTTGTTCGTCGGCGACAACGGCAGCGGCCCATCCCAGAAAACGACCCCCCGCGGTGCCTTGTAATGGGCTATTTTTTCGCGACAGAACGCGATCAATTCTTCTGCCGTGGTTGTCTGACCCTCACGCGTCGCGACTGCCGCATAGACCATCTCGCCCCACTTTTCGTGCGGCACGCCGAAGACGGCAGCTTGGGTCACGCAAGGATGCATACCCAGTGCGTTTTCGGTTTCGATGGGATAGACGTTCTCGCCGCCCGAAATGATCATTTCCTTGGTCCGCCCCGACAGCGTTAGATAACCGTCTTCATCCAGAATCCCCGCGTCCCCGGTATGGTAAAACCCGCCACGCATGGCATGCGCTGTTTCTTCGGGACGGTTCCAGTATCCGTTCATCACCTGAGGCCCGCGAATAATGATCTCGCCGGGTTGGCCCGCTGGCACGGGGCGGTCATTTTCATCCACCACACGCAAATCCGCATAGATCATCGGTTTGCCGACGGATCCAAGTTTGCCGATCATCGGATTGCCTGGTTCATGATCCTGGGGCGGCAGAACGGTCAGCACCGGCGATGTTTCCGTCATGCCGTAGCCTTGGCAAAAGGTGATGCCGGGGATGGCAGCCAGCGCCCGCTCAATCAAAGACAGCGGCATCGGCGCCGCCCCGTATGTCAGACACCGGATCGAGGAAAAGTCGAAATCGGTGAACCGGGGGTGATCCATGATCATGCGCAGCATGGTCGGGACCAGCGTCATCGTAGTGATCTTCTGGGCCTCGATGATACGCATGGTGTCTTCGACTTCGAACTTCTCTTGCACCACCATCGTCGTGCCATAGGCAATTGCGGTATAAGCACGGCTGCCGGTGCCAAGGTGAAACATCGGGCCGGACAGAAGCAGTATGTCGGATTCAAGATACCCATACAGGTGCCCTGACCCCACCGCGTTGGTGAACAGGTTGGAATGCGACAGCGTAACGCCCTTGGGCTGCCCCGTCGTGCCGGACGTATAGAAGATGATCATGGTGTCATCGGACCGGCTGGCGATTTTGTCAAAGGCATCGTCCGCCACCGGCACACCAGCCCCGACAACCCGGTCATAAGAAAGCGTACCCTCGGGCAGGCCCGGCGCCGTTTCTTCCCAATCTGCGTAGATAACGTGTTCGATCGAAGGGCAGCGTTCAAAAAGGCTTGCCGCCATTTTCGGGAAATTGCGATCGACCACCAGAACCTTCGGCTCGCAATCCGCGATCACGGCGACCATCTCGTCTTCGGACAGGCGGTAGTTGATCGGGACAGCAATCGCACCGACCGCGCAGGGCGCAAAATACATCTCGACCAGCCAGTGCGAGTTGTGACCCAAATAGGCGACGCGATCGCCCGGTTCTACACCAAGGTCGACCAGAACCCGGCCCATCCCCTGAATACGGTCGCGAAACTGCGGCCAGGTAAAGTCACGGCCTTCGAAGTGGGTCGCTTTCTTCTGTGGTGTGCGGAATGCATTTTTGCGGATCAGATCGGGATAACGGATCATCACCGGCCTCCCGTAACGTGACGACCGATGATCTCGCGCATGATTTCGCCGGTCCCACCCGCGATACGTCCGACGCGGGCATCGGCCCAGGCGCGGGCAATGGGATATTCCCACATGTACCCATACCCCCCGAACATCTGCACCATATCATCCAGACATTTGCACAGAGTTTCCGATGTCAGCATCTTGCCCATGGCGGCGTCAACGGCATCCAGTTCACCCGCGACATGCATTTCCAGGCACTTGTCCACAAAAACGCGCATCAGCACAGCCTGTGCCTTGATCTCGGCCAGCTTGAAACGGGTGTTCTGAAAGTCAGCAATGGATTTACCAAACGCCTTGCGTTCGGTCGTATGCGCCACGGTCCATTCAAGCGCCGCCTCAAGCGCGGACGAGGCGCGAACGCATTGTAGCAGACGCTCTTGGGGCAGTTGCTCCATCAATTGATAAAAGCCGCGCCCCTCAGCGCCAAGAAGATTGTCAACGGGCACCCGCACATTGTCAAAGAAAAGCTCGGCGGTGTCCTGCGCCTTCCAGCCAACCTTATCCAGCAGCTTGGCGCCCTTGCGAAATCCCGGAGTGTCCGCAGGTACCAGAATAAGCGATGTGCCTTTGGCGCCCTGGCTTGGATCGGTTTTGCACGCGAGAACCAGGATATCGCAGTTGCCGCCGTTGGTGATAAAAACCTTCTGGCCGTTGATCACGTATTCATCGCCGTCACGCACCGCAGTTGTCTTGATCCCCTGAACGTCCGAGCCTGCCGCGGGCTCGGTCATCGCGATGGCACCGATGGCCTCACCAGATGCCATCTTGGGCAGCCATTCCTTTTTCAAGCTCTCCGTTCCGTAATGCATGACGTAGGGCGCCACGATATCAGAGTGCAACGAGAACCCCGGCCCCATCGCACCGGCGCGCGCCAGTTCTTCCATCACCACCATCGAAAACAGAAAGTCAGCCCCTGCCCCGCCGTATTCTTCTGGAATGGCCGCGCAAAGCAGACCGTTTTCCCCAGCCTTGCGCCAGGCCTCGCGACTCACGCGGCCCTCTTTCTCCCATTCGGCGTGGTTCGGGACGATCTCGGCCTCGACAAACCGCCGGACCTGATCGCGAAACATCTCGTGATCTTCGGAATAAATCGTACGCTTGAACATGTTTTTCCTCCCCGTATAGCGCCGCCAGGCGCAACTAAAACTCTCACATCACTTTAATTAGCTTGCGTACCGTTATCAAGCTAATTATAAGCGGACGTGAAACAGACATCAGGGAGGAAATTGTATGCTTGAGGGCAAAGTAGTTGTCGTAACAGGTGCCGGACGCGGGATCGGACGAGATATCGCATTGATGGCGGCAAGCCATGGCGGGCGGGTCATCGTTAACGATCTGGGTGGTGCGGCAGACGGTGCCGGCCAGGACGCGACCCCAGCACAAGAAGTCGTCAACGAAATCAAAGCGGGCGGCGGCGAGGCCGTGGCCAACTTTGGCAACGTGGCCAAGGCGGAAGATGCCAAGGCGATGTACCAGCAGGCGATGGACGAGTTCGGCGCAATCGACGTGGTCGTGAACAACGCGGGCATCCTGCGCGATGTGATTTTTCACAAGATGACCGAAGAGGAATGGGACAGCGTGATCGCCGTTCATCTCAAGGGCAGCTTCAACATGGCGCAGGCCGTGGCCCAGCAGTTCAAAATGCAGGCCTCTGGCTGCTTCATCAACTTCACCTCGACGTCGGGCCTGATCGGCAACTTTGGACAGGCCAATTACTCCGCCGCCAAGATGGGCATTGTCGGCCTGTCAAAGTCGCTGGCGCTTGACATGGCGCGGTTCAACGTCCGATCAAACTGCATCGCGCCCTTCGCATGGTCACGCTTGATCGGCACCATTCCGGCGAAAACCGAAGCCGAAAAAGCCCGTGTCGCGCGCATCAAGGAGATGACACCTGCAAAGATTGCGCCGCTGTGCGTGGCACTTGCGGATCCGAACTGTGACACCACGGGCCAGATCTTTGGCATTCGCAACAACGAGATTTTCCTGTTCAGCCAGCCGCGGCCAATCCGCTCTGCACACCGTTCCGAAGGCTGGACGCCGGAAACGGTACGCGATCATGCACTGCCCGCGATGAAATCAGATTTCTACCCGCTGGAGCGCTCTGGCGACATCTTCACATGGGACCCGGTCTAAGTTGCCTGCGTTTTCAACAGATAAACACACGCTTGCCGACAAAGTGTCGGATCAGGTACAAGAGCCTTCACCTGTGGGTCAAGCAATCGAGGCGATGAGTGTGGGCGAAAGAACTTCGTTGAGCGAAGAGAACAATCCGATCCATCAGGAGATTGCGCGATTTCGCGCAATCCTTTTCGATGCAATGCTCAAACCGCATGACATGACAATGTCCCAAGGCTGGGTTTTGGTGCATTTGGTTCGTGAAAATGGACTAAAGCAATCGGAAATCGCCGATCGAATGGATATCGCCACGGTGACAATTTCCAAGCTGATCGATAGGTTGGAATCGCGCGGCTACGTCGAACGGCGCGCCGACCCCGATGACCGGAGGTCAAACCGCATTTACGCGACAGAACCGGCAAAAGGCGTGGTCAAGATCATGACGAAGACGATCTTCGCCCTGGACGAAATCGCCAACGGTGACATCCCCGAGGAAGACCTTGAGACAACGACCAGGGTTCTGCGGCAGATGAAGCGCAATCTCAAAGACGCGCTTAGCAAACGCTAGCCGCGCGCGCTTTCAAAAAAACGACAAAAAGGACAGACCACCGTGACGGACAACGCTTCCGCCGCGCCCCCGCTTGCGGGCCTGCGCATTATTGAATTCGCCGGAATCGGCCCCGGGCCCTTTGCCGGAATGATGCTTGCCGACATGGGGGCCGAAATCATACGGATTGACCGCCCCGGTGGCACGAGCGGGCCGACAGCGGGCGATCCCTCGCTCGATTTCATGGCACGCGGACGCAAGTCACTTGCCCTGAACCTCAAGAATCCGGCGGCGGTCGAAATCGCATTGAAATTGATCGATGATGCAGACGGGTTGATCGAAGGGTTTCGTCCCGGCGTTATGGAACGCTTGGGCTTGGGTCCGGCAGACTGCCATGCCCGCAACCCCCGTCTGGTCTATGGACGTATGACGGGCTGGGGTCAGGATGGGCCTGTGTCCCATGCCGCGGGCCATGATCTCAACTACATCGCCGTCACGGGCGCGCTCTGGGCCAGTGGCGAAGCAGGGCGCAAACCTACGTTTCCTTTGAACCTTTTGGGTGATTTCGGTGGCGGTGGCATGTTTCTGGCCTTTGGGATGGTTACCGGCATGCTACAGGCCGCTCGGACTGGCAAAGGCGATATCGTAGATGCTGCAATCTGCGATGGCACGGCGGCGTTGATGACCATGATCCATTCGCGCCGCGCGATGGGCGCCTGGAAGGACGAACGCGCCACGAACGCACTGGATGGCGGCATGCCGTGGTACGATGTTTACGAATGCGCCGACGGCGGGTGGGTGTCAATCGGGGCGCTGGAACCCCAGTTCTACGCCAAATTGCTTGAACTGCTGAACCTTGACGCGACCGAACTTGGCGACCGCGCCAATCGCGCCTGCTGGCCCAGCATACGTAAACGGTTCACCAAAGTTTTCCTAAGCAAACCGCGCGATCATTGGGTTTCGCTTATGGAAGGGTCAGATGCCTGTTTTGCCCCCGTCCTAAGCCCGGCGGAAGTGGCCACGCATCCTCACAACGCAGCACGCGGCATCTATGCACCTGATGGGCCGACACAACCAATGCCTGCCCCACGCTTCGCGTCGTCCGCCACGCAACTGCCGTCGGCACCTCCGATCGCAGGCGAAGACAGCCGCGCCATTCTCGAAGAAGCCGGACTGGATTCCGAAGAAATAGAAGCGCTCTTTTTCTCGGGCGCCGTCAGCTGAACCCCGTTCCCGCAGAAAGGAATTCAAATGTCACTGCCCCCCGTTCTCCAAAATCTTCGCCTTCCTCTGATCGGCAGCCCGCTCTTTATCATCTCTAATCCCGACCTTGTCGTCGCCCAGTGCAAAGCAGGCATTGTTGGTAGTTTTCCTGCGCTGAATGCACGAGAGAAAGACGGCCAAAGCTTGGATGAATGGCTAACCAGAATTTCCGAGAATCTGGCCGCGCACAACCGTGACAATCCTGACAAGCCAGCCGCCCCCTTTGCCGTCAACCAGATCGTTCACAAATCAAATACGCGGCTTGAACAGGACGTCGAGCTTTGCGTGAAGCACAGGGTTCCAGTCTGGATCACGTCCTTGGGCGCCCAGAAATGGGTCTATGATGCGGCCCATTCCGTGGGCGCAATCGTGTTGCATGACGTGATCAACGACCGCTTTGCAAAGAAGGCAATCGAAAAAGGCGCCGACGGGCTGGTCGCCGTGGCATCGGGTGCTGGTGGACACGCAGGTGCGCTTTCTCCGCTGGCACTTATCCAGGAAATCCGCGCATGGTTCGATGGCCCCCTCTTCCTTTCGGGAGCCATCGCAAGGGGTGACAGCATCTTGGCAGCCATGGCGATGGGCGCCGACGGCGGCTATGCGGGCACCGCGTTTATTGCAACCCATGAGGCCAATGCCGTCGAAGAGTACAAGCGCATGATCGCGGACCACGGGGCTGACAACATCGTCTATTCGAATTTGTTCACGGGTGTCTGGGGCAACTATCTCAAGCCGTCGATCGCAGCGGCGGGACTGGATCCCGACAATCTGGAACAGTCTGATCCTACAAAGATGAGCTTCTCCGAAGACCGGGTCAAACCGAAAAGCTGGAAAGACATCTGGGGCGCCGGCCAAGGCATCGGAGCTGTGAAGGACGTTTCAAGTACAGCGGCGCTCGTGGACAGGTTCGAGGCGGAATATCTGTCTGCGAAAGAACGGTTGGACAAACAGTTCGCAGCATCAAGAGGCAAGATTTAGCGCCAGCGCGCGTTGAAATGGCAGCGCAAAATAGCGCCGCCATTTCACTTTGCCGACTTATCTGTTGCAAGGTTATTATTATCTTGCTATCTATTTATTGCCACTAGGTTCGGGGAGGAATTCGAGCCAGGCAAGGGAGGAAAAACATGAATAAATTTTTCACTACAAGTGCGATAGGTGCCTTGTCAGCGATCGCATTCACGGCCCAAGCCGAGACTGTTCTGATTGCGAACGAACCCGGCCCCAACCGCGGCGTGCGCGCCGAGGCCGTCAATTTCATCGCTGATGAAATTAAGAAACGTACCAACGGCGAAGTTGTGGTTGAACAAAGCTGGGGCGGCGCGCTTTTCAAAACCAACGCAGCGCTTGAATCCATTGGTATCGGCGTGGCCGACATGGGTGTCATGATCGGCGCCTACTCGGCGTCCGAGTTTCCAGAGCTACAGATGGCGGGCCTGCAAATCAAACCGGCCCATCCTTGGGTGATGATGAAAGCGGCCTACGAGCTATTCGACACGAACGAACAGCTTCAGGCCCGCATGGATGAATTGAATATCGAGTATATTACGACATTCTCACTGTCGCCTGGCATCCTTGCCTGCTCTGGCGAAGGCATCCGTTCACTCGATGATGTGCCCGGCACCAAAATCGCGCACACAGGATCTTCGACGGATATCTTCGGCGAACTCAACGGCAACTTGGTTTCTATGCCAATCTACGACGTGTACCAAGGCATGGAAACTGGGTTGGTTGAATGCTCGGTCACCTACGCCTACTACGCCGTTGCCTCCAAGTTGAACGAGCTTCTGGACACAGTCACCGATATGCACTTCGGTAGCCTTGCAAGCCTTGGCACGTTCATGAACAAGGACACGTTTGAAAGCCTGTCGCCCGAAGATCAGGAAATCATCAAACAGGTCGGCATCGACACAATCGACTTTTATGGTGAACGGTTGGCGCAGGCTGACATCGCGGCGATGGAAACCCTGACAACAGGCGAAGACGCTGTCGAGATCGTCGAACTGACTGACGCAGAATATGCTCGGATCACCGAGCTGTTCCAACCTTCCATCGAAAATTGGAAGGCCGACGCCTCTGCTGTGGGGACGGACGGAGAGGCCCTTATGCAGGAATTCTTCGGTCTGGTCGATAAATGGAACGAGGTTATGGAAACCCAAGGCCTCCCCTGGGAACGCAGCTGACCTGCGATTTCCTGATCCGGCGCATAAAGCGCCGGATCCTATTACATTTTTTCCCAAGTCGAACGGACCCTCCGATGAAACGTATTGAGTTTGCTCTCGATACGATGGCGGCTCTCGCCATCGTGGCGCTGTGTGTGCTTATCACGGCCAATATCGTCGCCCGCGAAGTTATCCAGACTGGCGTGCCCGACATCATAATCATGGTGCAGGAACTGATGATCCCGGCGATCCTTTTCCCGCTTGCTGGCGCCACAGCACTGCGGGGACACATCGCGATCGAAGTCATCTCGAACTACTTTCCCGCCCCGTTGAACCGCTGGATCGCGGTTTTCGCCGCAGTGATCGGCTTGGTCATCGCCACAGTTTTGCTGATGGCAGGTTGGATGGAGTTCTGGAAAACGTTCAACTCGAATGCCCACTACGGCGGGATCTTCATGTGGCCCAAATGGCCCGGACGCGCTTTGTTCTTCGTCGCCATCGCCTTTTTCGAAATCCGTCTCATTCACGTTCTCTGGGTAGACCTGCGCGCCGCCATCACCGGCCGCCCGGCCCCCGAAACGCTTTGAGCTGAAAGGACCGTCATGGATCTCGCTACCCTCGGTTATGTCTCCTGCGCGCTCGTCATCTTTTTGCTGGCAATCCGCGTTCCCATTTCTTTCGCTATCGGTGGCGTCGCAGTAGGGGCGATTTTCATACTCTTCGCCTTCCGCACCGGGACGTTCATGCCCGAGCGCGCCTTCTGGACCACGCTCTCGCTCTCATTCTCTTCGTCTTTCGACCTTGTCCACAGTTATGACCTGTCGATGATCCCGCTGTTCATCGCCCTTGGGCACGTGGCCTACAAGGCTGGAATTACGACAGAAATCTATGAAGCTGCGCGCGTTTGGCTGGTCAGGTTGCCCGGCGGTGTCGCGATTGCATCCGTCGCAGGCTGCGGTGGCTTCTCCGCAATTTCGGGAAGCTCGATCGCTTGCGCTTCAACCATGGGCAGGATCTGTACTCCGGAAATGCTCAGGCTCAATTACGACCCACGATTGGCCACAGCGTCTGTCGCGGCGGGCGGCACATTGGGATCGCTTATCCCGCCATCTGTGCTTTTCATCATCTACGGGATCTTCACCGAAACTTCGATCAGCCAGCTGTTCCTTGCAGGTTTTCTGCCGGGTCTGATTTCGCTGCTGGGCTACGCCCTCGTGATTGTCATTTGGGTCCGCCGTTCGCCTGAAATCGCGCCAATTCCCGACGAGCGTTTTACCCGTCAGCAAAAAATCCGCGCAGCGTTTGGTGCCTGGCCTGCGGTCGTGCTTTTCACAGTCGTGATCGGAGGCATCTATGGCGGCATCTTTACCGCGACTGAAGCTGCCGCGCTTTCGCTGCTCTTTGCGATCATACTGGGAGTCGTGCGCGGCAAGATGAGGCTAACCGACATCGTGCCACTCTTGCGCGAGACCATGGCAACGACCGGCGCGATCTTCTTTATCGCGGCCTGCGCCAAGATTTTCGTTGCCCTGATCGCTCTTACAGGGCTTTCTAACTCGCTGGTCGGACTCTTGGGAAGCGCCGACATCGGGCCTTGGGTCTTTATCCTGATGGTCTGCCTGATCTACATCGTGCTTGGCATGTTCCTCGATCCAGTCGGCATCATGGTTCTTACCCTGCCCCTTATGATCCCAATGGTCGAAAGCTACGACATGAACCTGATCTGGTTCGGCGTGGTCATTGTAAAGCTGTTGGAGATCGGCCTGATCACGCCCCCCGTCGGATTGAACGTGTTCGTTCTGGCCAGTGTGCTTGAGGAAAGGAAAGTCGACATCGGACTGATCTTCCAAGGCCTGTTCCGGTTCCTTGTAAGCGACATCGTTGTCCTGGCGCTGTTGATCCTGGTCCCGGCGATCTCGCTCATCATACCCATGTCGATGTAACGCGGCCGATAAGGAGACGCACATGCTCGTATTCAACCCATCCCAAGTCAAAGACGAGATCTTCGTGGATTTCGGCAGCCGAATTTCTGAAAACGGCAAACGACAGGGCGACAAACCGGCTCTGATCTTTGACAATCAGACCATAAGCTGGCGTGACTTTGCAGACGACGTGGCCCGTGTCAGGGGCAAACTAAAGGCAATGGGCATCGGTCGGGGTGACATGGTTGCCTCACTGGGTGAAAACTCAGTCGAACATGTGGTTGTGTATTGCGCGGTGGTCAGCGCGGGGGCCTGCATAGTGCCCCTGCCCTACAGCGCCACACCTCAGGCACTTGTGCGTATGGTCGAGGACAGCGGCGCCCGTCTGCTCTTTGCTGCGCAAACACAGGCAAGCGTCGCCCAAGAACTTGGTGCAGCCAAGGTGATTGATATGGACGCATTGTATGATTGGTGCGCGGGTGCAGAGCCCACGGCACCGACCAATGTCTCGGCGGATGATCTGTTTAATATGATCTATTCATCGGGCACCACGGGTATGCCCAAGGGTATCTTGCATGATCACCGCTTCCGTTCACGCCAGCTTACGCGGGCAACCCGTTTCGGCCTGACCGAAGATGCAACCGTCGTCATCTCTACCCCACTTTACTCCAACACAACGCTTTTCTGTCTGCTCCCGGCCGTCGCATCTGGCGCGACATTGGCGGTGATGGCCAAATTCGACACCGTCGGGTTCCTGTCTCTCTCGGAACGCATAAAAGCAACCCATGCGGTTCTTGTCCCCGTTCAATACATGCGCCTGATGGACGCGGAAGAGTTCAACAACTACGATCTCACAGCTTACGAATGTAAGTTTTCAACCTCGGCCCCATTGCCCGCTTCACTGATCGGGAAAGTTATGGACCGCTGGCCCGGCAATCTGATCGAAATATTCGGGATGACCGAGGGCGGCCTCTCCACAGCTCTCAACTGCGAGGCTTTCCCTGATAAGTGGGATACGGTCGGCCGCCCCGGAGACGATACGGACATGAGGGTAATCGACGCAGAGGGCAAACAGCTGGAAAAAGGGTGCTATGGCGAAATCGTAGGCCGCTCGTCCTCCATGATGCAATCCTATCATAATCGGCCCGACGCGACCCAGGACCTGATATGGTTAAGCCCTGAGGGTGAAACCTTCATCCGTTCAGGTGACATGGGCCGGTTTGACGAAGATGGCTTCCTGCACCTTATGGACCGCAAGAAAGATATGATTATCTCCGGCGGCTTCAACATCTATGCCACTGATCTCGAAGCGGTGCTGCGCGCACATCCCGATGTAGCCGACACAGCTGTCATCGCTGTACCAAGTGCCGCTTGGGGCGAGACGCCTTTGGGCTTCGTGTTACTGCGCGAGGGCGCTGATACGAGCGACACAGAGATTCTAGATTGGGCCAATGCCCAACTCGGTAAAACGCAGCGCCTTTCGGCCGTCGAAATCATTGATACCCTACCTCGCAGCGATATTGGCAAGGTGCTCAAGAAAGATCTGCGCAAACCCTATTGGCCGGAATGATACGGGGTTGGCTCGGTTGCATCGTTGCGCAGCGTGGCATTCTGTTCAGGCGTGAGAACGGCTGAGGAAAGTGATCACTGATCCAAGAGTGCAAAGTTACGTTTTTTGCAGAAGTCCTCGTATGGCTAGATTTTCCATGAGCCGACGCGTGCCGAAGGACCATTCCGCGGCCTCTGTCGATAGCCGCACGACATTTTTCAACGCTCCAAGTCCTGGCGCCGAGATCGTGACGACATCCCCCATCTTGTGGGTAAACCCCTCGCCCGCTACGTCGCGGTCATCGGTGGGGGCGAACAACGTGCCCAGAAACAGGACCATGCCGTCAGGATACTGATGATGGCGCCCGAGCGTCTGTGCGACAAGGTCCTCGGGATCGCGACTGATTTTGGACATCGAGGAATGGCCGGTCAGCTCATAGCCGTCCGTGCCCTTGACCGTCAGGGTCAGCTCCGCGCAGCGGACATCGTCCAACGTCCAGTTCTCATCAAACAACCGGATCATCGGGCCGATGGCACATGACGCGTTGTTGTCCTTGGCTTTGCCCAACAGCAAAGCCGACCGACCCTCTACGTCGCGCAGGTTCACATCATTGCCCAGCGTCGCGCCCAGGATCTTGCCCGACGAAGACACCGCAAGCACAATCTCCGGCTCGGGGTTGTTCCATGTAGAGACCGGATGCAGTCCGATCTCGGCCCCCGGCCCCACCGACGCCATCGGCGGACACTTGGAAAACACCTCGGCGTCGGGACCAATGCCAACTTCGAGGTATTGCGACCACAGCCCCTCATTCTGCAAGGTGCGCTTCACCTCTGCCGCTTCCGGGGAACCGGCGCGTAGATTTTGCAAGCTGTCGCCAATGGCCTGCCCCACACGGGCACGGATTGCGTCGGCGCGTGCAGGATCACCAGCCGCCTGTTCTTCGATCACACGTTCGACCATAGATTGGGCAAAGGTCACGCCACAGGCTTTGACCGCTTGCAGATCGCAAGGGGCCAAAAGATGTATGTGGTCCAGATCGACAGGCGCTGCTGCGATGTTGTCCACTGTGTCCAGACCGACGCCGGGCGCGCTGCGGACATGCGCGGCGGGATCGTCCAGGTCCAGAACATGGCTGACAGTCGGTGCCGCGATGCTGGTGATGTCGGTGACGATGCCATCGCGCACAGTGACAACAGCAGGCCCATGCTCATCAGGCAGCCAGACACGGCCAAGCCACAGACCCTCGGGGGCGTCAATCAAAGTCATTTCGTCTTCCTTAGCGATGTTTGAAGTTCGGGGAACGTTTTTCGGCAAAAGCGGCGCGACCCTCTGCGGCGTCTTCTGTTGCAAAGCACACAGCCTGAAGGTCGCGTTCATAGGCGACCGCCTGTTCCATTGGCATGTTGTACGCCGCCTGAAGGTTCCGGCGGGCGGTCTCTGCCGCAATCGGCGCACGGGTGGCGATGGTCGTGGCAATCTGCATGGCGCGCGCCATCAGCGCGTCGGGCGCTGTAATCTCGGACAACAGCCCCCATTGCTGGGCCGTTTGCGCAGACACCGGATCGCCTGTCATCACCATCATCGCCGCATTTGACGGCCCGATGGAATGGGCAAGAAGCGCCGTCATGCCGCCGCCACCGATCCAGCCCAGCTTGATCTCGGGCGCGGCAAGCTTGGCCGTGTCCGCCGCGATGCGAATGTCGCATGACAGCGCCATCTCCAGCCCTCCGCCCATCGCATACCCGTTGATCGCGGCAATCGACGGCTTCAGCAGCGCGCGCAGAGCGTCACAATATTCGGGACGGTTGCGAAAGGCCCAAGGGGTCGCATAGCGGTCAAGATCCGAGATATCGGACCCCGCGCAAAACGCCTTGCCTGTCCCCGTCAGGATCACGGCACGTACCGCGTCGCTGGCATTGATCCGGCGCACCGCGTCCCACATCAGCTCGGCCATTTCCGGCGTCATCGCGTTCAGCTTTTCCGGCCGGTTGTAGGTGATCGTTGCAACACCGTTATCAATGTTCAGAGTAAGTGGAGCGATCATATCGTTGTCCTTTCGGGCAGGCTGGCCTGAAACAAATCCCGCAATTCCCGCACAGCCCGTGCGGTCGGTGTCCGCCGCTCAAAGCAATCGCTCAGATAGGCTGACGTGCGGCTTTGAAAGGCGATGTAGCCGTTGTGCCGTGGTCGGATTGCTGCATGTTCCAATGTCTTTTCGGTGTTGCTGTAGAAGTTGCCCCATCTGTCGTTCACCCGCGCATCCCGCCAGGCGGATCGCAAACCGGGCTGGCCATCGTGATCGGGTATGAAACCGCGCTGCGTTTCGGTGGACATAAGCCACAACAGGTGATCGCGCAGGGTGTCATCAACTTGCGTCCTGCGGGAAATGGCAATGCCAGTCCCGCCCAAGATCGAGCCGGGCCGCCCACCGGAACGCGGCGCGTCGTAGAAGGTCACGGGCCGCACAGCCCGGGTGTAATTTACATAACCGTAGACCAGCGGGATCATCTGGATGTCGTCGGAGTTGCTCATCAGGTCAAGCAAGCCGATGGGGTTCAGAGATTTTGTATGCTCGGGCGTGCGTGCCGCAAGCGGGGTCATGATCTCGATAGCCTGCGCCGCGACGCTGTCGTCCGGCCAACCAGAATCACGCAGATCAAGCGCGGGATCAAGTGCGGCACATATCGACAGAAACGAAAGCGCCGCGTGCGGACCCGCAAGCGATAGCGCAACGCGACCTTGTTGCGACAGAGCGTCAACTTCGGCCCAGCTTGCAGGTCTGGCGTCGGTCAGATCGGGGCGCAACGCCATCACCTGCGTCGCCGCGTCCAGTGGCAACGCCCATTGCTGTCCCGCCATTGCATAGCTGGAATAGGCGGGACCAATGGCCGCTTGCGCAATTTCCGCCAACGCCGAAGTGGAAAACACGTCTTCCAGCGGGGTAAGACAGGCATGCACCAACGCCTCGCCCAGATGAGGGTGATCGAGGACAACCAGATCGTATTCGGCACACAATTCCGCGATGGGCGCAGATTCGAACCCCTCCAATGGTTGCCTGTCCCATGAAATCGGGCCCTTGGCGGCAGCCAACGCGTTGTAGCCGCGTGGATGATCCCATGTCAGACCGCGAAAGCTCATTGCGCGCCCCGCCCAATGGCTCCGGCGCTGGCCAGTGCTGAAATTTCGTCCTCCGAAAAGCCAGCAGCGCCAAGGATTTCATCCGTGTGCTCCCCCGTCAGCGGCGCGCCACGGCGCAGTTCAGATGGTGTGCGGGAAAATTTGATGGGGAAGCCAGGCGTTTTCACATGCCCTTCGGTTGGGTGATCATATTCGATGAACGTGCCGTTGTGGGCGATCTGCGGATCGGCAACCAGTTCGGCATAGCCGTACACAGGACCGGCCCAAATGCCCTCGGCGTCCAGACGGGCAAGGCAGTCTTTGGTGGCGAACTTTGCAATTGCGTCACGGACCAGTGCGAAGGTCGCATCGCGCCCATCCCATCCTGCGGTCGTTTCGTCCAGTGCGGCCAGCGCAGGCGTTTCAAGCGCACGCGCAAGGCCCGGAAAATTTGGCATCGCCAGCGCGATATAGCCGTCCGTGGTGGCAAAGGTGCCATAGGGCGCGCGAATATAGACGTGTGCGTGCGGCTCCTTGGACCGTTCCTGTGCTTTGCCGCCGACAGTGAACACCGACAGTTCCTGCATCTGCAAGGTTGTGATCGCATCCAGCATGTTGACCTCGACCTTTTGCCCCTCGCCCGTGCGTTCACGGTGCAACAACGCGGCAAGCGCCCCTTCGAAAGCGGTGTAGGCCGTCACGGCATCAACAAGGTATTGCCCTGCCGCCTGGGGTGGTTCGCCCTTGCGTCCCGTTGACATCATGGCACCCGACATCGCCTGCAACAACAGATCCTGACCGGGACGTTGCGCGTGCGGGCCGTCTTCGCCGTAGCCGGTCATCGACACATAGATCAGACCGGGGTTGATCGCGGAAAGGCTTTCGTAATCAACGCCCAGACGGCCCGCGACACCCGCGCGGTAGTTCTGGATGAACACGTCGGCCTTGGCGACCAGCTTGCGCATGACCTCCTTGCCGCCCTCTGTCTTCAGGTCCACCGCCAAGGACCGCTTGTTGCGGTTCAGCGACAGGAACGACACGTTGATCTTGTTTCCTGTTATGCCGCCTGCCGGTGCGTGGCGCTGCCATTCACCTGTGATCGGCTCGACCTTGATGACATTGGCGCCAAGGTCGCCCAGACGCTGCGCCGCGAAAGGGCCGGCCATCGCGATTGAACAGTCAAGAACGGTATAGCCGTCGAGAATTCCCATTTTCTTATCCTAAATTCAGGTGTGTAAAGCAGCGTCTGCGCGCTCAGCTCATGTTCCAGCCGCCATCGACGGCAATGTTCTGTCCTGTGATGAAACCCGCCCCGTCCGAGGTCAAAAACAGAACTGCTGCCGCGATATCCTGCGGCGTTCCGCGTCGTTTGACAGCCTGATGGTCCAGAACGAATTTCTTGTATCCTTCCGGGTCGGGGTGGATCTTTTCCGCATCCGTCGGAAACGCGCCCGGTGCAATCGCATTGCAGGTGATCCCCCACTTGCCAAACTCGCGCGCCCAGGCCCGTGTCAGACCCAGAAGCGAACCTTTGGATTGCACATAGGGTGCGAGATTTTCCCACCCGCCCGTCAACGTAATTGAGGTGACGTTGATGATCCGGCCCCAGCCCTGTTCGCGCATACCTGCCAAGGCAGCCTTGGTGCAGATCAACGCCGCCTCGACGTTCACCTGATGCACCAAGCGCAGTTCTTCCATCGAGTAGTCCTCGAAAGGTTTCGACGGATAAATCGCGGCGTTGTTGATCACCACATCCAGTGGCGCGTCCTGCGTGATCTCGGTCAGCTTCGCCGCGAGCGCAGGGCCATCTGTCAGATCCATTTCCACCAAGTGCAAGCGGCCTGCCAGTTCTGGCGGCGTGTCGGCCAGCAACTGTTCATTTTTGGAATGATCCCGGTCAATCGCAAAAACCTCGGCACCGGCGGCCAGCATTTCAAGCGTCGTCTGATGGCCCAGCCCGCCTGCGGCACCTGTGTAAAGCACCCGCCGTCCGGCCAGAGCGCCCTGAACAGTCGCGGCCGTTATCGAAGGATCGCAGTTCATGCGCGGCCTCCTATCGGTTCGAACCTGCCCGAAGGTACGGGATAGTCGTCATCGGGCTGCGCTGTGATTGCAACAATCTGCGCCTCAGCACGGGCGATGGCCTCTGCGTCGGGCAGAATGGTAAATGTCGTGTCGTAACGGCGCTCCTCGCCGTGGTTCAGGCGGATCAACTCGTCACGATCACGCGCGCCCATATTGCCAAGCACGTGGTTGGTCGATGGCTCGATGCCGACCGCATATTGGCCAGCCTGAAGGTTCTGCCATTCGTACATGCAGGGAAACTGGTCCTTGTGCGTGGTCACCATAAAGCCAACGCCAAGCCGGTCGTTGACCAACGCCACCGGCACGTTGCCGGTCGTGTCAGCTATCATTTCGTGTTGCCAGACCTGTTCGTGAAATCCCATCTTCGGCTCGGAGATCCTGCGATAGCCGACACCCTGGCGGTCATATTCATCAGCATGCGCAGCCCAGACGACCTCGCGGATGGGCGCAAGATAGCGCGTGCCTTCCTCGATCACCGGATGGCCGACGTTGATGTGATAGCAAAACATATGCGGCGTTTCGTAAAAGCCGCGGTTTACGACGCGATCCGACAACTGGATGTCGTCGCTGCCCACCTCAACCTCAATCCGGCGGTGCAGTTCCAGGTGTTCGCCGAAAACCGTGCCCTGGGTTACGACCCCTTCGGCCCACAGGATGCAACGGTCGCCCTCCCATCTCTCGCCATAGCCGGTCAGACGCGCGGGAATGGTGCCTGCGCGTCCATGCAGGGAATGTTTGGCCGTGGCGCGTGGGCCATAGACATATTCAGGCGTCGGCGTTTCGGCCATGAACAGGATATGATCCAACCCGCAGGTGACCATCAGACCGGAAAAGCTGCGCATCCAGCCCAGCCCGCCTTCGCCCTCATAGTCGCTGAGGGCAGGATTGCGGAAACCGGCAGGTGAATGCCAGCCAATCGCCCGTCCGTTGTGTTCGCAATCGGCGATGTCCATGGCACGATCCACCAGCACGGTAAAACGCAGGCCGGAACCGGTGCGAAACTCCAGCATCCTGATGCCCCTCTCCAGCCCATCCCCCAGCGTCATCAACCGCACGCCAGCCGCGTGACCCAGCGAACCGCTGACGGCTTCGGCCTCGTGGCGTGTCAGGTTCTTGCCGTATAGCTTTACCATACTGTCTCCGTCCGCCGCCGACAGATTTTCGGGGCGCCTTTTTTCGTATTGCGTTCGGAATGGAGGGCCGCGCGTGGCGGCCCACCGGGTGATCAGCAGCCGTTGGCGCGCATCTTTCCGTCGATAAACTTTTTCGCGCGTGGCACATCCGATTCATCCAGGTGTTCGATGATCATCGGAATGTTCGGGTGTTTTTTGGCCAGCCGTTGAAAGTAGAGATCGTAGTTCAACTCGCCCAAGCCTGGTGCGGGCAGCTCAATCTCGCCCACTCCACGGAAAGTGTGGCTTTCGGCGGCGGTGTCATCGCCAATGTCCGAGTGTTTCTCGGATTTGTCATCGCCCGAGCGTTTCACATCCTTGGCGTGGCCGATTTTGATCTTGTCGGACAGGGCGTCGAACACCTGATTAAGGATCTTGTCCATGTCGTCGATGTTGTGCGCTTCGAAATAGTTGGTCGGATCCATCAACAGGCCAAGGCCCGGATGATCCACCTCGGCAAACATACGCAGTGTTTCCTCGACCGATCCAACGACGTTGTTGACGTATGTTTCCAGCAGGAAGACCGATCCGTGATCATAAGCGTATTGCGCCAGATCCGCGATCACCGCGCGACAGTCGTCCCAGCCCTCTTCGGTTTTGTTCTTGGGATGATGCACCCAATCGCTGTCTGTATCAAAAGTGCCGGTTTCCGAGATCACATAGGGCGAGCCCAGATATTGCGCATGAGCCAGAATTTCCTTGAGCCTGCCATTGCGCTTTTTCCGTTCACCTGCGTCGGGATGCACGATGTTGGTATAGGCCGAGATACAGGAGATCGGCAGGTGGTGGTCGCGGAACGTATCGCGGATGGTGCGGCATTTATCGGCTGTGACCTGTCCGTCGGTCACGTCGATGTCCTTGAAATGCAGGTCCAACTGCACGGTGTTAAAGTCATGGCCACGGATCACTTCGGCCGTCTTTTTCAGCTCATACGGGAAATATCCCGAGAAAATTCCTGTTTGCATCATGGTAAGTTCCTCCCTCAGTCTTTGGTTAGGTCAAGCCGGATGGTCCGGCCCTCGTTGATGGATTGATAGGCTGTCTCGACCAGCGCCATCGTGCGGACGTTGTCTGCAACGTTCAGAACTGGCGGTGTGCCGGTGTCGATGGCATGTTGAAGCTGTTCCATCACGCCGATAAAGGCGTGTGGGAACCACATGGTCTCCCATTCGGGCGTCACCCATTTGCCATTCGTTTCAGGTATGGAATTATAGGTCAGCGTCGACGCCGCCCCTGTGGGCCAGCCGATCGTGCCCTTGGCCACGCCCTTTGTGCCCTCGACGCGCCAGGTGATGGATTGATCATCGTCGTATCCCTGTTGGCGCGGTCCCGACCACACGTCTTCCGTGCTCAGCGCCATCAGGCCCGACGGGAACCGCAGCGTGGTGACAACGATGCCGTCCTTGTGGTCAAATTCCGTCCGCGGATCTGTGCGGGTCAGCGTCGTGACCTCGTCCGGGTCGCCGAACAGGAAGCGCAGCGCGTCCAGATGGTGAACCGACATGTTCGACAATGTCAGGCGGTCATATCCTTTCAGAAACCCCTGCCAGTGCGGAATCGCGTGCATGTCGATCTGCGCAAAAACCGGATCACCCAGCGCATCGCGGTCCAGCAGTTGCTTGAGCACCCGCATCGACTGGTCATAGCGCATGTTCTGGTTCACCGAGAGTGGCTTGCCTGCGGCCTTGGCTTCGTCGCGCAAGGAGCGGGCTTCTTCCAGCGTCAACGCCAGCGGCTTTTGCGCCAGAACGGCTTTGACGTTCGGGGACGCCAGTGCCTTGCGGATCAGTTGCGGCTGCTGGTCTGGCGGATAGGCAATATCGACGATCTCGATCTCGGGGTCCGCGATCAGGTCCTCGGGTGTGTCATGGACGGTGTCGATCTTCCACCGCTCTGCGACTGCCTGCGCGTTGGCTTTTGTGCGCGACGCGATGGCGACCACCGGGAAACCCGCCTCGGCATAAGCCGCCAGATGGCAATCGGCCATGATCATGCCCGCGCCAATGGCCCCTATCTTGTACTTGCGCACCCGAATTTCGGGATCGGGCTGCACGGCAAAGTCGTTCATATTTACCTCCCTCTTCATATTATTGCGTCACCAGAACGGCACCGGCGGGGTCAAAGAAATGCGCCCGTCCGGCATCGACAGACAGCGCCACGCTCTCTCCCGCCGCAAATTTCGGCTGTCCGCGCAGGGTCGCGCGCAGGGGCGTGCCCTGCAGGTCGACCGTCAGTGTCGTGAACCCGCCGAGCGGTTCCACTTCGGTGATCGTGGCTCCCTGACCGGGCGCGATGCGCAGGTTTTCCGGCCGCACGCCTAAGCTTTCTGCGCGCGCGGGCGCAGTCGGAATCTGCAAACCGGATGCCAGCCCCATCGACACCACGTTCATCGCAGGTGCCCCCAGCATCGACGCCACATAGGTGGAATTGGGGTGGCGATACAGGTCTTCGGGCTTGCCGGTCTGGCGCACCTTGCCGTTCTCGAAAATCGCCATGCCGTCGGCGACCGACATCGCCTCTTCCTGATCGTGGGTCACATAGACCAACGTTTTGCCCATTTGCTGCTGGATGCGGCGCAATTCCACGCGGGTTTCTTCGCGCAGGCGGGCGTCCAGCGCGGAAATTGGATCATCCATAAGATAGGCCACCGGATCACGCACCAGCGCACGCGCGATCGCCACGCGTTGCCGCTCGCCACCGGAAAGCTGGGCGGGCGGCTTGTGTAGAATATGACCGATGTGCAGCTTGTCGGTGACATCCGTCACCCGCGCGGAAATCGTCTTCGGGTCGATGCGCCGCTCTACCAACGGAAAGCGGATGTTTTCCAGCGCGGTCATATGCGGGAACAGCGCAAGGTTCTGAAACACCATCGCCACGTTGCGTTTGGCGGGGCTGACATTGGTTACAGGACGACCATCAATCAAAATCTCGCCCTCGTCGGGATGCTCCAGTCCCAGGATCAGCTTGAGGATCGTCGACTTGCCAGACAGCGGCGGGCCGAAGAGACAGAAAAACGCGTTATCGCGGATATCGAGTGTGACGTTGTCCACGGCCACGGTGTCGCCAAACCGCTTGGTCACGTTGCGAAAGGAAATCGAAGCCATCAGAGTGCCCCTTGTGTTGCGGGGTCAAACAGACGCGCATCGCTTGCGGCGACGGAAAAGCGGAACATCTCGCCTTGGTCGGGATGCGATGTTTCGCTGTCCAGCACGGCCTTGGCTGTGTGATCACCAGCGACAAGGTGCAGGATGGTGCGCGCGCCGATTCGCTCGACCGTGACAATGCGCATCTGCAGCGGTCCATCGGGGTCGGGATGCACCTGTTCAGGTCTGAAACCGAACAGAACGTTGCCACCCTGCCCCGTTGTGACCGGCCCGGAATGCCCCGCAGAGCCCAGATCAATGATATTGCCACTGTCGCCAGCGGTGACGGTTCCGCTCAGCAGGTTCATCCCTGGCGCCCCGATAAATTGCGCCACAAACGTGTCGACGGGGTTGTTGTAGACCTCAAGCGGCGTGCCCACCTGCAACAGCTTGCCATGGTCCATCACGGCTATGCGGTCGGCCATGGTCATTGCTTCCAACTGGTCGTGGGTGACATAAACCATCGTCTGTTTGAACTGGCGTTGCAGCGCTTTCAGCTCTGAGCGCATCACCGCCCGAAACGCCGCGTCCACGTTCGACAGCGGCTCGTCCAGCAAAAAGATCGCAGGTTCCACAACCGCGGATCGCCCGATGGCCAGGCGTTGCAGGATGTTCACCGACAGCCCCGCCGCCTTGCGCTCCAGCATCGGGCTAAGTTGCAACAGTTCGGCCATCTCACCGACACGGCGGGTGATCTCGGATTTTGATAGGCCTTGCGCCTTCAATCCATAAGCCAGATTATCGCGCACCGTCATATGCGTGAAAATCGCGTAATTCTGGAACACGAACCCGACACCGCGTTTGGCCATGGGAACATCGTTCATATTGCGCCCGTCAAAGCGAATGTCGCCATGTGTGGGCGTCAGCATGCCAGCGATCATGTTCATCGTGGTTGACTTGCCACAACCGGACGGCCCCAGCAGTGCTACAAATTCACCGTCTCCGATGGTCAGGTCCATGTTGGCAAGGGCCGAGAAATCACCGAAATCCTTGCCCAGATTTTGCATCACGATCTCGGTCATTGCGCGTTCCTCATTTTCTTGATCGCCAACGCCGAGACGACGGACAGGATGATCAGAATGGCCAGCGCAATCGCCGCGACATAGCCCCAGATCAGCTCCTGTTGGGTGACCTTGTAGATATAAATAGAGATGGTTTCGGTTGCCACGCCGGGGCCTCCGCTGGTCATGATGTAGAAGTTGTCAAAGACCTTGAAATTCTCGATCACACGGATCGCGATGGCGATGATGATGATCGTCTTCATCCGTGGCAGCACGATGGTAAAGAACCGTCTGGGCCAGGATGCCCCCAGCAAGACAGCTGCCATTTGCTGATCCTGCGGGACAGAAACCATGCCGGCCAGCAAGATCAGAAACATCAGCGGCGTCCACTGCCAGATGTCCGACACGATCACCGCAAACAGCGCCAGATCTGGGTCGGCCAGCCAGGCAATCGTGACTGGACGCCCCACGAACAAGGACAGAATGTCGTTCACCGGTCCACCGGACTGGAACAGCATGAAAAACATGTATCCGGCCACCGCAGGCACAACCATCATCGGCACAAGGATCGTCGAATAAAGGACCCGCTTGCCGCGAAAATCATCGACGAACAGGATGGCAAGTCCAAGCCCCAGCAGGAACTGCACCGGAACGCAGATGGCCATGACAATACACGTCCGCCACAGCGCTGACATGAACCGCGGGTCGTTGGCCAGATCGACATAGTTCAGCAGGCCGATCCACAGTTCATAGGCGCGATACCAAGGGATGCCATCCAGCGGCGACCAGTCGGTCAGCGAGATATAGACCTGCATCAGGATCGGAAACAGTGCGATGAACAGCACCAGAAGTTGCGCAGGCAGGGTCAGCCAAAACCCGAGGCGCTTTTGCTCGGCGCCGGTTTCTTGGGGCATGTCGGCAGACAGGTGTGTGCTATCGTTTGTCATATCGGTCATTCTTTCAGCGCTCCGAATGTCAGGCCACGCACCAGCTGTTTCTGGATGGCGATGCCCATGATCACAGGAGGTACAGCGGCGATCAGCCCCAGTGCGGCCTTGGCGCCGTAAAGCTGCCCCGTCATCGAAGAAGACAAGGACGCCATGTAGACAGGGATCGTCACCCAGTCGCGCGTCGTCAGCAGAAGGGCGATCAGATAGTCGGACCAGTTCAGGATAAAGACAAACAATGCGGACGACGCCAGCGCAGGGCGCATCATCGGCAAGGTGATCTTGAGAAACACCCGCCAGCGCGAACAGCCTTCAACCAGTGCGGCATCTTCGATCTCGCGTGGCAGATCGTCGAAAAACGTCTTCATCAGCCAGAAACTGAACGGCATCGTGACGATCCCGTAAATCAGTGCCAGCCCGTACCAGGTGTCGATCAGGCCCAGAAAGGCCCACATGATCATCACGGGGATCATCACCGCCATCGGTGGAAAAATCCGCAACTGGATCAAAGCCAGCGGCAAATTGCCACCGGATCCGAAGCGCGACAGACCGTACGCTGCTGAGGTGCCGGCAACCATTGCGATCATGGTGCCAAAGGTCGCCGCCAGCAGGGATGCCAGTATCGGACGCCCGGCAGATCGTTCCAGCGCAGTAATGAAATCCGAACGGCTGTCGCCAAATATAAAGCGGAAGTTGTCCAGCGTCGGAGACTTGGGCCACCACGTCAGATCAGCGCCTGAAGCCTGCCATTCCGCGATCGGCTTGAAGGCCATCGAGATCATCCAGATCGTCGGGATCAGCGATATAGCCAAAAACGTGAAA
This sequence comes from Sulfitobacter sp., assembly GCA_034669925.1. Taxonomy (GTDB): domain Bacteria; phylum Pseudomonadota; class Alphaproteobacteria; order Rhodobacterales; family Rhodobacteraceae; genus Pseudosulfitobacter. The sequence goes on along the minus strand of JAXMOM010000001.1, from coordinate 356,873 downwards.
ATCGCGGCGTAGCGAAAAATTTCCAGAGAAAGGGTGCGTTTCATCGGTCTACTTCAATCGGGGGAGTTGCAGGGGCTGCCGGCGATGGCAGCCCCGGTCAGATAGCGTGTCCTAGCTGGCGACAGGGTCCATGACGGTGGGCCATGCGGCCTTGTTCGCCTTGATCGCCTCGATCAGCTTTTCCTCGCCCACCCGTCTTGCGACGCGTTGCCACTGGCGTTCGGTGTTGGCCATCGCATCTTCGGCAGACATGCTTCCGGTCAGCGCTGCCATCAGGTTTTCGTCCAATGCGTTGTGAAACGCCGTCGCGCCGGGATAGTTGATGGTAGGCACCGTGCGCTTTACGCTCTCGCGGACCATGTCCATGTGGTAATCGTGATAGGTTTCGCGCACCAATGGATCGGCAAAGTTCGCCAGTTGGAAAGGGTCGAAATACCCACCGGGGTTCGCCGTCATCCACGAATAGATCCGGCTGGACCCCAACCACTGCAACAACAGATATGCCGCTTCGGGATGTTCGGACTGTGACGACACACAGGCCGTCAGGTTCAGCCACAACACAGTGCGCGAGGCGATGCCATCGTCGTGCTCACGACCCGGTGGCAGGTGTGTGCCGACCTTGCCTGTCACCTTCGACGCTTCGTTGGCGGCGTTGTCCAGAAACTTGGGCAGGTTCGAGAATGCGCAGGTCATGGCGGCACCACCATTGCCAAAGTTGCCGTATTGCTCGGGCCAGCCCCACGAAATCGCATCGGGGGAATGGTGGCTGAGACTGTCAATGTATTCCTGCGTCGCGGCCCAGCCTGCGTCAGAGTTGATCAGCGCTGTGCCGTCGTCTGCAAACAGGAACTGGTTGGGCGAGCCCATGGAAACATAGCGTTGATACCAGTTGGTATAACCCCATCCTTGATTGCGCAGATCGGTCGAGCCGAACAGCCCCTGATCGGGCCGATGGAAAAAGGCGGCGATTTCATCGTGCTGTTTCCACGTCTTGGGGGGCGCAAGTTCATAACCATACTTGTCCGCGAATGCCTTTTGCTCTGCCGGATCGTTGAACAGGTCGGTGCGGTGGTTCCAGGTCTGGAAGTCGCCGTCCAAAGACACGCCGTAAACCGAACCGCGATATTCGTTCAGCAAGGATACGCCTTGCGCACCGTTCACATAGCCGCGTTCGGCATCGTCCCATTCGGGTTTATGTTCGGCAACAAAATCGTCCAGCGCAATGATGCCACCCGTTTCGGCAAGATCGCCCAGTCGGTTCCATTCGACAGCATAGATGTCAAAGCCGCCGCTTTTGGTCGATACATCCTGCATGACCTTGGTGAATTCCTGACCGTTCGGCACTCCGACGATATCCAGCGTGATACCGGTCTCTTGCTCCCACAGATCCTTGACCGACGGCGCGCCTTCGGGAAACGGCTGCGTGATCTGCCCGATTGATCCGTCCGACAGGCCCAGCACGATACGCGCAGGCGCTTTGCCCGCCGCCTTCAGCGCCTTGGCCGCTTCGACGGCGCGTCCTTCAGGGGTATCGGGGCCGTATTGATAACGTTCGGCCCCGGCAAAGCCTGTCGGCCCGCCGGTCATGCCGTTGGAAAGTCCGGTGGATGCCTGGGCACGGTCGGCACGCAGGATAAAAGGCGAGGAGACTGCGACAAGCGCAGTGGTTTGGACGGCGGCCGAAAGTAGCCGGCGCCGCGTGAAACGCGGTTGATTGGTCATTGTTCCCTCCCAGGTCACGCCCCTCCCGGACGTGTTTTCAATGACACCTATGAAGCACTGCAGCTGCCATCACTCGCAATCATCAAAATACATCATTTTTCATCATTTTCGCTAGCCCGGTGAAGAAACCCATATGAATTTCGGAAAATAGCAGACTTCACTGCTCTAAATGATTGCAATTCATCACTTAGATGATGTGAAATGATTGAGTTGGATATTGAAAGGTTGATGATGCGCACGACAGTTTCAGAGATTGCACGCGAGGCCGGTGTGTCACCTGCGACGGTTGATCGCGTTTTGAACGAACGCGAAGGCGTACGCCCCCGCACCCGTGAAATCGTGATGCAGATCGCACGCAGACTTGGGTATTTTGGGCCACCGGAAGAAACAGCATCGGACACACAGGTACGGCTGGATTTTGTCCTGCCCGCCGGTAGCAACAGCTTTGTGCGCACGCTGAAAAAATATTTGCTGGAAGAAAGCCGCGGCCGCGCCGACGTGACGGCAAACATCCACGAGATCGAAGGCTTTGACCCCGACCGGCTCTCTGCCAAGTTGGCTGATCTTCGTGGCCGCACAGATGCCGTGGGACTGATCGCGTTGGACCATCCCCAAGTGCGCGAGGCGATCAATGACCTGACCAAATCCGGCGTTCGGGTCGGCACGCTGGTGTCGGATATCCGCTCGGTTGACAAGATCGGCTATGTCGGTGTCGACAACCGCGCTGCTGGGCGGCTTGCCGGGTTTCTCTTGGGGCGCTTCTTGCCGCGTGGGCCGCATAATATCGCCGTGTTCATCGGCTCGCTGGCCTATCGCGGTCACGAGGAGCGCGAGATGGGTTTCCGATCGATCCTCTCCGAGGAATTTCCCGAAATGCGGATCGCCGGAACAACCGAGGTCAGCGACAACCGCGATCTGGCGTACTCGGAAACCATGCGGTTTCTTGATCAAGGCAATATTTCAGGCATTTACAGCATCGGTTCGGGAAATCAGGGAATAGCACAAGCGCTGCGTGAAACGCGCGGCAAGCGCAAAATTGCTTTCATTGGCCACGACCTGACCGACGCTACACGTTTGATGCTGCTTGACCGGACAATGGATGCGGTAATCGACCAAAACCCGAGGGTCGAAGCCCGGGAGATCATTCGTCTTTTGGCATCTTCGGTTAAAGGATCAACTGAACCAGAGTTTCTACCTCGGTTGCAGGTCGTATTTCGCGAGAATATTCCTGCGAGCTGAAGCAGCTTGATGCGATCCCGAAAGAGGTCATCGTCTGTTCAGGAAGGCCTTCGCGCGAACGCTAGCGGGTGGGCGTTAGTTGTCGTTAACTTTGGCAAACGCCACTGGGTTGGCAGGTTGCTTGCTCCTGTAAATGACAGCTCATGTGCTCTACACATTTCTCCCGGCATACATTGCGTATGCCCGCTCTCTGTCGTTGATTTTGATCAACGCGAATGGCCCGCAGCGGACGTTCCAACGGCTCTTCCGCGGCGATGCCGCTTTGGCGTATTGGGACCATTCGTTCAAGTCGCAGCATTTTATCTGCTAAAACGTTGGTTCGGGACACAGTGGGCAGATACACATCCAAAGAAACCCGTCGCGCTGGCGCAAAGTGGCTTCGTCATCAGTGACCACAATCATCGACAAAGCATGATCGGGCGACGCCATTTTTGCATTAAGCAGAATGAAGTCGCCCGCAAGTCTTGGCGCCGCTGGCGGGCAGATGGACTATTCCGCTGCTATTGCGCGCTCAACATCGGAATGTGCAATCAACCGGGACCATTTCAAATCGCCATGATAGCGCCAAGCCAGTTTGCCTGCGTCGTCCATCGCGATCAGGTGAAGCCAGCCGTTGTCGAAAAGCGCGCGCACTTGCGGATGCCGGTCAAGGATGTCTGACATGGCCTCGCGGGGGGCTTCGACGATCACGGACAAGCGCAACGGGTCGTGTTGAAAGTCGGTGCCATCATGAACGGATTGCCACGGCAAACCCGGCCGGGGCGCACCATTGTTGCCTTCCAGAACACCGATCCCGCCGACCACATTGTGCAGCAATTTGTTGCCGCCCCCAAACAGATCTGGTGCGACAGTGGATCCGTAATACTGAAGGCTGATCCAGCTGGCGACAACAACGGGGGCAGTCATGATCAATTCGAGAACGCCGAACCCCGCGTCGCGACGCCAATCGTAGTTATGAAGGAAGGCCTGCCCGCCCAAGTCCGCACCGTCGGTGCGGTGCCTTGGCGCGACGACAAAGGCGCGGCATCCCGCCAGTCCCCATTCGGGGCGCGTTTCGGCCCAGTCCTTTGCCCGTTTCGCGACCCCAGCGGCACCATCGGCGCGCGGGAGCCGTTGTGCCCGTTCCGCCCGGGCAAGGGTTCCGGCTGCGGCAAGCCACTTTTTGAGCTGCGCGAGGCCACCGATCTGTTTTCCTTGCGGGACGTCTTGCTCAAAAAGCGTCACTTGATCGGTCGTCGTATGGTGCAGTGCAGGCAGGAACACCGTGTCCGACGGAATGTCGATCCCGTTTTGCTGCAACCCCAGCCGCACCTCAGGATCATTCAACAGGCCCGCCAAAAGCCGGGCATTCACGTCCCCTGCATAGCCGCCACAAGCGCCACATTGCAGCGCGCTTTCGTGCGGGTTGTTGGTCACGTCCGCCCCGTGACCTGCCAACAGAACGATCCGGGCGAAATCATCGGTAAACGACATGGCCGACAGCACCGACTTTGCCATCCCGACACGCGTTGCAAGATCTATTGACGGGTCCATCGTGGGGGCCGGTTCTGCCGCGGCCTTACCTGTCAGAGCCAATGAATCCCGAACCAGTTTCCCTGCATAGAGAGGCCCTGCGGCTTCGACAAAGGCGAAAGACGAGACGGCCGCCAGCTTGAACCGGCCCCACGCCCGTTTGGCCCGCGCTGTGTAGCGAAGGGTGTCGTCGGCTGTGCCAGTTGCGGCAACCCGCGAGGTCACGCCTGGGTTCAAAAGCACCGGGCCGCGCAATTCGGTTACATCCGAACCGGCAGCCTTATGTGCGCTGGCCAACCCGAAGAACCCGGCAAAGCCGATCGTTTCGATGCTGTCGTCCTGCGTTTCCAGTGCGCGCCGAAAGACCTCCGAGCGCACGTCGATACAGAACGCGGCTTGCACCTCCGGGCGCCCTTTGTTTGTGCGCGGTTTAACGTCCAGCAGCTTGTCAGCCAGAGTACGCTGTTGTGCCCTTTCCGCCGCGTCCTGAAGAACGGCGTCAATGATCATGGCTTCTGACGGGGTGACAGGGGTTTTGTGGGCCGCGATTGTTTCGGCCCAACGCTCTGCGATTTGGTCTTTGTAACGGTCGAACAGCGCCTCGTCGAATATCATGCGGATCGCCAGAAGCTCGGTTACCGTGCTGTTTTGGTGGCCGTTCAGTTCAGCCTGCCACAAAAGATAGCGCCCGTATTGCGCCCATCCGCCCAGCGTCATGAGCCAGCGATGGAACACAGTCGTCGCGGCATCGCTTGTCACGCCGAGTTTTTCCGAAGCGCGGCCAATGGCGCGCCAATGCGACCGGTTTGTTCCGGCGACGAAAGCACAAAAGCCCGTCAGCCCATGTATCTCAGGCGTCAGATCGCGCGAGGCGAAGTCCCGCCAAGCAATGAAGGGGCCACCGGTGTCGGCCTGCGGCCAGAACGCCTGCCCTTGGTCAAAATGACTGGCGGCCCATGCGCCAATCCGGTCTTCGATCAGCCCTGGCCAGTCAACGCCCGAGACATCCGCGGCCAGCTCTGCCACGGTGGGAAGGGCCTTTGGGGCGGGGCTGTCTTCTTTCAGAGCGATTTTGATCTCTTGCAAGGTCGGCGCGTTGGGCTGTCCTTCAAGCGCAGCCAATGCGTCTTGCAGGTCAACGTCGGTGATGTCACCTGCGTCCCACTTCTTGGCCCAATGCGCGCGCGGCGGCGTAATCCGTGCACCTGCGACCCGCGCCAGACGCGCGGCGGTGACCGCCAGTGTCTCACCTGTCTGGCCAAGGAACGGGTTCACCGCGACATTGGCAGAAAGCGGGAAAAGCGGTGGGATTGCCTTGGCGGCAGTGTTGGCCTCAGAGACAAGTTCCAACAGGGCTGCCGGGTAGGATTCGAGTTTCGTGGACATGAGAAATCAGCCTTTCAGGTTGCGGACCGCTTGGACCAGCCGTCCAGAAGCTTGTCGAAGATTGCATTGGCGTAGAGACCGTTTGTCAGGTGAACGCGCAGTCCCGCTGCCGCGGGGTGCGACGCCCAGAGCGGGAATGCCGCCTGGGCCACCGCGACAAGGCCGAAGCTTAAGAGCGCAAGGATGAGCAGCGCCCATTCTAAGGGGCCCGGTGCCGGGGTCGCAGGCAGGCTGCCTGCGGTAAGATGCAGGGCGACAACCTGAAGAGCGAAATAACTTACCGAAGAGACCAGCGCATAAACCACCGTGTGCCGCATCAACGCGCGCGGTGCCGCATCGGCAAAGCCCTGCGCCAGTAAGTATGCCACACCAAAGATCAGGATTACGCCCAAGGCGATGGCTTGAATGGATTTTCCATCGAACCCGATAAGTGCGCCCACGAGAGCATAGATCACGATCGCACTTGCAAAAGCCTGCAAGACATTGCGCGCACTGGGCACTGCAATCGGGCCGGGACGTTTGATCGCGGCGACATTGCGCACGGCCTCACCGGAACTGAGGAACGCGTGCGCCTTGTAAAGCGAGTGCGCCACGATATGCAGCAAGGCCAGGGGGAACAGCGCCAGTCCGCATTGCATGATCATGAATGCCATCTGCGCGATTGTTGACCATGCCAACGACGTCTTGACCGCAGGCTGGGTCAGCATCACGACACCAGCAAACAGCGCCGTGAAACCGCCGAGCATCACAAGAAGCGCCATGACACCCGGTGCCAGAAGCATCACATCGGCGAACCGGATCAACAGGAATCCCCCCGCATTGATCACGCCCGCATGCAACAGCGCGGAGACCGGCGTTGGGGCCTCCATCACTTCGGTCAGCCAGCCATGCATTGGGAATTGGGCCGATGCCAGTATCGCCGACATGGCGATCAACAAGGCAGCAACCGTGCTCAGCCACGTGGGATCGACACGCGCAAGGATGGTTTCGATGTCGGTGGTTCCGCTGGCGGCAATCAGCAGGATGACCGCCCCCGCCAATGCGCCTTCGCTTAGCCGCGCGACGAGGGCTTTTTTGCGGGCGGCCCGCTGTGCCGTTGCCCGCTCGGGGTAAAACAGGAGCAGTCGGTTCAGGGACAGACTGGTCAGCGTCCACGCGGCGAAAAGCTGAAAAAGATTGCCCGCCATAACCAGAAGCATGACAGAGGCCAGCGTGACGGACATCCACGCGGTAAATGTCCCTTGGCGGGCCTCGCCGTCCATGTAGGTCTTGGCATACCGCAGCACGATCCAACCGATGAAGCTGACCAGCACCAACATCACCGCGCTGACCACATCGAGCCGTACGGAAAGACCAACGCCATAAAGCCCGATCAAGCCGGACGTGCCAGGACCTTTCATCACAAGAAGCGTCGAAGCCACCGCCGCGACGACAAAGGCACAGAACGCGGCGGCCTCGGTCAGTTTCGGCACAAGCGCGGGGCGCCTTCCGGGGTGTCGCGCAGCATAAACAGCGACCAAAAGAAGAAGCAGCGGACTGAAAAGAGGCACGAAGAGATAAGCCATAATCGGGATCCTTTGATTTGCTGGTCACAGACCATTGGCCCTTGATTAGGCGAGAAGGTTTGGCAATAAAAATTCATTGTCTCTCAGGTTTCGTTCTAATAAATAGAACGGTATGCCGCTTAACTATCATCATCTTCGATATTTCTGGGCCGTTGCGCATGACGGAAACCTGACGCGCACGGCACAACGGCTGAACTTGTCGCAATCCGCATTGTCGGTTCAGATCAAGCAATTGGAAGAACGCCTTGGCCAAGCGCTTTTCGAACGGCGTGGGCGGCAGCTTTTGCTGACCGAAGCCGGGCGGATCGCGCTGGATCATGCGGACGCCATTTTCTCCACGGGGCAGGAACTCGTTGCCACTCTCACAAGTACGGTTCAAAGCCGCAAGGCGCTCCGCGTGGGCGCGCTCGCGACCCTGTCACGTAATTTTCAGATCGGTTTTCTAAGACCAATCCTGTCTCGCTTGGATGTTGAGATCATTCTACGCTCGGGCGGTCCGACTGAATTGCTTGAAGGATTAGGAACGCTCAATCTCGACCTCGTGCTGATGAACCGCCCGCCGCCAGACGACAGTCTGACACCCTATGAAACGCACCAGATCGGAGAGCAGGATGTGAGCATTGTTGGTCCGCCAGAACGGCTTGATCCTGAGCTGTCGATCAAGGACCTTCTGCTGACCCAGCCATTTATCCTGCCCACGACCGACAGCAGCGTGCGCACAGCTTTCGACGCGATGGCAAGCCGTTTGTCCGTGCGCCCGCAAATCGCCGCAGAGGTCGATGACATGGCGATGATGCGTCTTTTGGCACGTGAGGGTATCGGGCTTGCGCTCGTCGCACCCATCGTCGTGAAAGACGAATTGAACTCTGGTCGGCTAAAGGAAGCCAAAGAGCATCCTCGGATCAAGGAAAGCTTTTTCGCCGTCACACTGCGGCGCCGGTTCCCGAACCCACTGGTTCAAGACCTTCTTGAGCAGAGTGTCGATACCGCATTTTTGTCTTGAACGCGAAGATACGCCTGCAATCCATAAACCGCCGAGCTACCAATGGATGTTTGTCTCACTGACACCGGGACACCTCTTACGTTGGCTTCGCCGCTAAAATCGCAGCAGCTGTAAAACTTTTCGTTTGAGAATGTCCAAAAAGGGCGCAAAACCGAACCGCGACGGTTCAGAGAACGATTTTAACTCAGGGTTTTTGGATGTCAGCTCTTACCGCAACATAAGTTCATGTTCGCGCTTGCAGCGAACTTCACCACGGCATCCCCGACTCGTCCATCCAAACGCGCTTCCGATCCTTCGATGTCGCCCATTCAGACGCCTTCAGACGTTTGCATAGCGACGCTTAACGAATCTGTCTTGAGGCTTTCCCAGATCACCGTTCGAGGTTCGCTGATCGCGTACCGCTTCGGCACACGGCGCTTTAATCACCAAGTGGTTCCGCGCAAAATGGGTTTTGCCATGCCAAGCCTCCTACCCTCACCAGAGTAGAAGAATGTGGTGCAGTATGGGTGGCAAAAAGCCGAGCGCTTTCGAATGCGCCAGCTTAGATATTTGTTTTGTTAAGATAAATCACAAACCCACAATTTGTGGTATGGCGGAGCGACAGGGATTCGAACCCTGGAGACGGTCTCCCGCCTACACACTTTCCAGGCGTGCGCCTTCGACCACTCGGCCACCGCTCCGTTCGGGCGACATAGCGTGGGACGGACTGCTATTGCAAGAGGCAATCGGGACTGTTTGTCAGTTGTCGAGATGAATGTAGACGCGGCGGTTCATGCGGCCCTTTTTCTCGATCTTTCCCAGACGCAACTGGCCGATTTCGCCGGTGCGCGCCACATGGGTGCCGCCGCAAGGTTGCAGGTCGATGGGGGCATCTGCGTTGCCAATACGTACCAAACGCACCTGCCCTGCCCCGCGCGGCGGTTTGACGGCCATGGTTTTGACCAATCCGGGGTTTTCGTCCAGTTCGGCAGCGGTCATCCAGCTTTCGGATATTTGCGCGTCTTCCATCACATAGGCATTCAGCGTGGTCTCGATGGCATCGCGGTCTTCGGGGGCTTCGGGCATGTTGAAATCCAGCCGGCCGTGGTTGGCGCTGATCGCGCCGCCGGTCACGCCAAAGGGCACGACCACCGACAACAGATGCAGCGCAGTGTGCACGCGCATGTGTCGATGCCTGCGGTCCCAATCCAGGGACTGTGTGACATAGGTGCCGATGTCGGGCAGCCTCTGCGGCTCGGACGGGACAAGGGCGATCTGGTCGCCTTGCGCCTTCAGCGTGGTGGCGATGGGCATTCGGATGCCGTCCCACTCCAGAACCCCGCTGTCACCGGGTTGGCCGCCCCCCGTGGGGTAGAACACGGTCGTATCCAGCACCACGCCGCCCTCGGGGGTATGGGCGATCACACGTGCCCCTGCGTCGCGCAGATAGGCGTCGTCACGAAACAGCATATGGGTCATCAGGCGCGGTCCGGTGTGTCTGGGGTGCCCGTGACTGGCGTGCCTGTGTCCGGATCTATGTCCACTTCTGCGACGGGATCGTCGGGCTGACCTTTGGGGGCGGATTTTTTGGCAGTGGCCACTTTGACCGGTTGCGGCTCGGGCGGCGCGCCACGCAGCACTTCGGGATTGCGCAGCCAGATGTCGCGCTGCGCAAAGGGTATCTCGATACCCTCTTCCTGAAAGCGCGCGGCAATCTGGTGGTTCATATCGTTGCGCACCGACAACACCCAGTTCACATCACGCAAGATGGCGCGAATTTCGAAATCCAGTGAATCCGCACCAAAACCCATGAAAATCACGTTTGGCGCAGGGTTGGCCAACACCATCGGGTGGGCGCTGGCAATCTCGCGCAGAATGCCGTCGATGCGCATCGTGTCGGTGCCATAGGCCACACCAACCTTCAGGATCAGCCGCCCCACCGTGTTGCCACGGGTATAGTTTGTCACCGTGCCGCTGATCAGATCGGCGTTGGGCACGATCACATCGGTGCGGTCAAAGGTTTCGATCCGCGTCGAACGCACCGAGATGTCGCGGACATAGCCGTGCTGGCCGCCGACCTCGATCCAGTCGCCTTCGGAAATCGGCCGTTCGATCAGCAGGATGATACCCGAGACAAAGTTGCTGACGATGTTTTGAAGACCAAAACCGATACCGACCGACAATGCACCGGCGACGATGGCCAGCGACGACAGGTCGATGCCCGCCGATGTGATGGCAATCAAGGCGGCCAGAAAGATGCCGATGTAACCGACACCGGACACCATCGCGACCTGTCCGCCCGTGTCAATCTGTGTCTTCGGCAGCAACGATGTTTTCAGCGTACCCTGCAAGGCACGCGTCAGGAACAACCCGATCGAGAACACCACAATCAGCGTGAGAAAAGAACCGGGCGACAACGTGGTGTCGCCAATGGTGATACCCGCCCGCGCGCGCGCCCACAGTTCCGTCAGGTCCGTCACCCGCGCGCCCCAGATCAGCGCAAACAGCGGCGCCGACGCGATCAGCAGCAAAAACCCGATCAGTGTCGGCATCAACCCCACAGTGCCGGGTGGTGACTTTGAAAAGAACACATAGCCGTCGTTCACCGCATCTTGCAGCAATGCGATGGTGGCAAACAGGGCCAACGACAGGATCGCGGGAAACAACAGGCTTTCCGATGCGGTGATGTAGCCCATAGCGCCCAGCACCGGTGCCGCCATGGCGACCAGCTTGGCCACCTGCCCCAGCAGCGAAACCAGCCGGTTGCGATAGGCATTTTCTTCGGTCAGCGAACTGCCATCCTGCGTGGCATCATGACGGCGCAGCAATTGCCCCATGCGAAAAACCAACAGGCTGGCGAAAACAATGACCGGAAAGGACAGAACGTTGTTGGTCGCGGCTGAAAAGCGGTCAAAGCTTGACAGGTTCATGACCAGCAGGTTCGCGGCCAGCGCCAGCCCCAGAAGCATCGAATAATAGCGCCCTTCGGTGCGGCGCGCTTCGCTCAGGCCCAGCGGGCTGTTTACCGCTTCGGCGGCGGGGAACATCCGGCTGCCAATCCAGCGCGACACGAAAAAGCAAATGCCCATCGCGGGCAGCACGTTCAGGATCAACTCGCCACGTGGACCGTAAAGCTGGGTCGCCCCCAGCGCACGGATCAGTGCATAGATGCCAAGCAGCGGAAAGATGATCTGCCCCAGTGACACAAGGAAACCGGCAAAATCACTGCGGGTCTTTGTGTCGCGGCGCACAAGATACACGGCCAGTTGCTCGCTCCAGGTCCGGGATCGGGCCAGCAGAACAACCGACAGCGCCACCAGCACCAGCACCAGCGGCAGGTTGTCCTGCGCTTCGTCGCGGCGTGTGGGGTTTGCCCAAGCTTGATAGGTTCCGCTCCAGACCGCGCGCAGGGACTGACCCAGATCGGACAGCGCACCGCCCCACAGGGCCGGATTTACCGGTGCGGGGCCACGGTTTAGCAGCTTGTCCGCCTGACGGGTACGCAAAATCGCGTCGATTTGCGAAATGATGCCGTTGGCACGGCTCAGCGCCTCTTCTGCCGAACGTCGTGGCGTCGTCAGACGGGTCAGTTGTTCATTCAGTTCGGCGCGCCGCTGGGCGATCTCCGGCGCCTCGGCAGGTTGGTCTTCGGCCGGCGGGTCGCCCAAGGCAGTCAACTGATCCCGCAGCGTGGCGATGCGGCTGTCGTTGCCCGAAAGCTGGTCCTGAAACTGGCTGCGCCAGTCGGCGATCTGGGTGCGCAGTGCGGTCAGCGCAGAATCCGATGCCTTGGCCGCATCCACAGCCTTCTCGGCGCGCGTAGCAATGACTTCCCATTGCGAATAATCCGGTGCGTTGGCGGCGGTTTGCTGGGCCCAAACGGGCGTGGCAACCAACGTCACAGTGGCCAGCGCCAGAAACAGCGCCGTCAGAAATCCGGAAAGCCAGCGCACCCTCAGTCCTCGAACACGCCGGGGATGCTGGACGGCGATTCTGTCATCCAGTCGGCCACAGGCAGCCCTTTTTCACGCAGGAAGTCGGGGTTGAACAATTTCGACTGATAGCGCGTGCCGTAGTCGCAAAGGATCGTCACAATCGTGTGCCCCGGCCCCATCTCGCGTGCCAGCCGGATCGCGCCTGCGACGTTGATGCCGGACGAACCGCCCAGGCACAGCCCCTCGTGTTCGAGAAGGTCAAAGACAACCGGCAGCGCCTCGTCGTCGTGGATGTTCCATGCAAAATCGGGTGTGAACCCTTCAAGGTTCTTGGTGATGCGCACCTGACCGATACCTTCGTTGATCGACGAGCCGTCGGTCACGCTCAGATCGCCATGATCGTAGAAATTGAACAGCGCGGCACCATCGGGATCGGCCAGACCGATCTTGACGCCCTTGGGCTGAAGATATTCCGCAACGCCCGCCAGCGTGCCGCCCGAACCGACAGCGGCAACAAACCCGTCAACCTTGCCACCGGTCTGTTCCCAGATTTCGGGACCGGTGGTTTCCACATGGGCCTGACGGTTGGCGGTGTTGTCGAACTGGTTGGCCCAAATCACGCCGTTTGGTTCGGTTTTGGCAAGTTCTTCGGCCAAACGACCCGAGTAGCGCACAAAATTGTTCGGATTGCGATAGGGTGCGGCCGGCACTTGGATCAGCTCAGCCCCCGCCAGACGCAGCATGTCCTTCTTTTCCTGGCTCTGCGTTTCGGGGATCACAATGACGGTGCGAAAGCCCATGGACGCGCCCACCAGCGCCAGACCGATGCCGGTGTTGCCCGCCGTGCCCTCGACAATGGTGCCACCCGGGCGCAACGCGCCGCGCGCGATGGCGTCGCGGATGATGAACAGCGCCGCGCGGTCCTTGACCGATTGCCCGGGGTTCATGAACTCGGCCTTGCCCAGAATGGTGCAGCCGGTTTCCTCACTGGCCTGCCGCAGCTTGATCAGCGGTGTGTTTCCAATGGCCTCGGCCAGATCGTTTGCAATGCGCATGGCGGCGTTCCTCGTGCGGTGTCTTTCATTTGATGTAACCCCACGGGGCTGCGACCTCAAGCGGACTTGCGCAGGCGGTCACGATGGCGTGCAAGCCACAGGGCAGCCACCAGCAGCGGTGTGTTGGTGGCCTGCATGTCGTCGACCAGCTGCATCAGTGTATCAAACGACAGGATGTGGCTGCGGATGTCCTCGTTTTCGTCTTCTTTTCCGGACACGCCTGTGGCGTTATCGGGCAGATCGGCAAGGCCCACGTAGATATAGTGAAACTCGGTTGCATTGCCGGGCGAGGCATAAGTCTCGGCCACCGGCAGAAGTTCGGTCAGATTAAGGTCTGCCTCTTCGTGCGCTTCGCGGTATGCGGCCTGCTCTGCCGTTTCGCCCGCGTCGATGCGCCCCGCAATGGGTTCCAGTTGCCAGACGCTGCGGTCGCCGCGCGCCAGCGGCCCCATGCGGATCTGTTCCACCAGCATGACCCGGTCCCGCACCGGATCATAGGGCAGCACGATGGCCGCATCGGTGGCGATGAACACGGCACGCAACAACGGGTCGGACATGCCGCCCGAGAACCGTTCGTGGCGCAGGACAATCTCGTCCAGTGCAAAGAACTTCGCATAGACGCGGTCGCGGCTTTGAATATCGACAGTGCCATGGGTGGTCATCGCCCCGTGTTTCGACTGCGCCGCGTTGATTTGCGCCGTGGCCCGTGCGCGGATCATCGGGAACATCCGCGCAACCTCGGTCGCGTCGCGTTTGCCGTAATAGCCCATCACCTCGTGCGCCGCCGTCACCGACAGCGCGCCCCAGGCTGCCTGCCAATCGGCCAGCGACCACGGCCCGTCGGTGGCCAGTGCCGGATCGGCGAAATAGACCAGCGCGCCCTGCCCGTCTGCCAGCACCATGGGCCGCAGATCAAAGTCAAACCCACCTTCGTAAAACGTCAGCCGGTCGATCTGTGCATCGCTCAGCCCGCGCACGATCACACCGTTTGCCAAGCCACCGCTTCGGGGCAGTATCACCGGATAAAGCCCACCTTCGGCCCCGATGATCGCGTGATCGGGCAAGATGGCGTCGGCAAAGTCCAGATCTGACGCTGGCGAGCCCAGAACAACCTCAAGCAGCGGCATGTGCCGCAATGTGCCGTAGAAAAATAGATTTGTCATTCAATCAACGCCACTTACGCCATGCAACTTCGGTCGCCAGTCCCGACAGGACCGCGCCCACAACCAGCGTGCCAATGACCAATGGCACCAACAAAACCAGCCCGTATTCGGCACCGATCTTGAACACGTCCACCACCGCCTCGAGCGGGCCGTCATAGCGGTTGCGCATCGCCAGGCGGACCATTTCGTTGGTGGCCTGAATAAGCAGCCCCCACAGCACGAACACCATCACGCCGGTCAGCCCGTTGTTGATCGCCGAGGTGACACCACGCCCCGCGCGTGACCCCATCACGAACCAGCCAACCAGCGCGCCAAGACCGACGTTCACATAGACGAAATAACCGAAATCCGTGCTTTCAGGCATCAGGGGCACAATCTGCCCCGAAACGACAAAGGCCAGAATGGCCAGACATATGGCTGCAACCAGCCGTGCTGCGTCGGGCATGAATGTCCCCCGATTTGGTCCGCAGTTGAGCGGATAAACTGCCGCCCCGCGGTCAGACGGGCCGTTTGATCGTGATCTGTGTCACGTCGCAGTTGGCACTTTCAAAGGTGGCAGCACAAGAGGTCAGGTAAAAATTCCACATCCGCCGGAACCGGTCGTCAAAGCCCATGGCGGCAATCTGGTCCCAGCGTTCGTTGAACGTGTCGTGCCAGCGGCGCAGGCTGATGGAATAGCTGGGGCCGAACTCGATCGACCGCTCGATGCTGAGACCCGCCTTGACCACCTGTGCACGCAGCGCCTTGGGGCTGGGCAGCATGCCGCCCGGAAATATGTATTTCTGAATGAAATCCACCCCGCGCTTGTAAACCTCCCAACGGCGGTCCTGCACGGTGATGATCTGCAAGGTGGCGTTCTTGCCCGGTTTCAGCCGGTCGCGCACAGTGTTGAAATAGGCGGGCCAGTATTGTTCACCCACGGCTTCGAACATTTCGATGCTGGCGATGCCGTCGTAGGTGCCTTTTTCGTCGCGGTAGTCTTGCAGCTTGAAGTCAACCATATCGGAAAGACCAGCCTTTTCAATGCGCTCGCGGGCGTACTTGATCTGCTCTTCGCTGATGGTCAGCCCCGTGACCCGAATGCCCCGCTCCTTGGCCGCGTATTCGGCAAAGCCGCCCCAGCCACAACCGATTTCCAGGATGTGATCGCCTGCTTGGGCGCCCATCTGGTCAATCATGCTGGCGTATTTGGCGATTTGCGCGGCCTCGTGGCTTTCCTGTCCTGTCTCGAACAGGGCCGAGGAATAGGTCATCGTGTCATCCAGCCACAGACCGTAGAATTCGTTGCCAAGATCATAGTGATAGCTGATGTTCTTGCGCGCCTGTTTCTTGTTGTTGCGTTGCAGCCAGAACCGGAACTGTTCCACCATGCGCACCAGTCCCATCCCGGGGAAACCGTCGTAGATGCTGTCGTTGTCGGCGTGGACCAGATCCATGAATGCCTGCAAATCGGGCGTTGACCACCATTCGTCCAGATAGGCATCGCAAAAGCCCAGATCGCCCTCGCGGATCAGGCGGGCGAACAGGTCGTTGTTGTGAATGCGCAGCTCTGCCACGGGTCCGGGTTTTTTCCCTTCGGCCCGAAAGATCCGCCCGTCGGGCAGGACAAAGTCCACGCGCCCGTTGTTCATGCCTTGGGTCATGGCGAAAACGCGCGCGAAATAACGGGGAAGATCGGTTTGGCCGTCGGTTGTGGTCAGGATCATATGCGTGTCCATACTGGTGTTCTTACCGCGCCTTTCTGGTGCGTTGTTCATTATACGTTAAGTTTAGCGTCTTAGTTTCAAAAGTCCCGATTTTCATAGGCTTCCAATGCGCGGTGGCGGCCCTGATCGACCGGCACCACCGGATCGGGATAGGCATCATCGGGCGACAGCCCCCAGTGACGGGGCTGTGCGTCGAAGAACGCCAGCGCATCGGAATGCGGGTTGGCGCGGCCTTCGGCGATCCAGCGGCTGGCATATTCGCGGTTTTTGTCGAATTTGTCCAACTGTGTGACCGGATTGAACACGCGAAAATAGGGCGTGGCGTCCGGGCCGGACCCTGCGGACCACTGCCAACCCATTGCGTTGCTGGCCGGATCCCAGTCGATCAGACAGTCGTTGAACCACTCCAGCCCGATGCGCCAGTGGGTCATCAGGTGTTTGGTCAGATAGCTGGCCACGATCATCCGACCCCGGTTGTGCATCCGACCCGTAACATAGAGTTCGCGCATGGCCGCATCGACAAAGGGAATGCCGGTGCGCCCCTTCTTCCAGGCCCAGACCTCGGACGCGCGCGCGTCGTCCTGCCAAGGGAACGCGTCCCAGTCCTCGCGCCAGTTGTCGGTCAGGATGCGCGGCGTGTGGTGCATCAGGTGATAGGCAAACTCGCGCCAGACCACTTCTTTCAGGAACGTCTCGGCGCCCTGCTTGCCTTCGTGGCGCGCGCGCTGGCCCGCGTGCCAGCATTGGTGAGGCGTGATCTCTCCCAAGGACAGATTTTCGCTAAGGTTCGATGTGCCATCGGCCCCCGGAATATCGCGCGACGCTTTGTAATCCTGTACAATATGCGCCATGAAATGCCCCAGCCGCGCCTGTGCGGACGCCTCGCCCAGCCGCACAAAGGGGCGCACCACGTCTGCGCCACGGTTCATTGCCGCCCCCATCTGCCAGTCGTTCAGGTCATCGCTGCGGGCCCATGTATCTGGCGCAGGGATTTTGGAGGGCGCGGGCAAAGGTGCCTCGACTTCGCGGGATTTTACGTTGTTCCAGAACGGTGTGTAGACCTTGTAAAAACCGCCGGTTCCGGTCTCGACGGTCCACGGTTCGAACATCAGATGCCCGCCAAAGGACTTCGCCTCGATCCCGTCCGCCTTCAGCGCCTCTTTCACGGCTGTGTCGCGGGCGATGCTGTCGGGGTCGTACAGCCGCGACCAATACACGGCCCCCGCACCGGTTTCGGCCACCAGATCGCGCAGGACCGTCAACGCTTCGCCGCGTCGCAAGATCAGGCGGCTGCCTTTGTCGGCCAGCGTCTTGGCCAGTTCGCCCACACCCAGCCCCAACCGCCACTTCGGCGCGGCCCCCAGCGCCTCGCTTAGGTCATCGTGGATGAACACCGCAATCACCGGCCCGCCGCGCGCGCAGGCCGCTGTCAGGGCGGCATGATCGCTAAGCCGCAGGTCGCGGCGATACCATAGGATTGTGGGCTTGGTGTCGGTCACGTGCAGATGTCCCCCGTTCGCAGTTCTAGCGCAAACTAGCGCGTTCCGGTCGGGGTCAAGCGTTTACAACACCGCATCCAGCGCGGTCAGCGCCTGATCTATTTCGGCGCGCGTGGTGTAGTGTGTGAACGACAGCCGCAGCACACCTTGGGCGGGATCAATCCCCATCGCTTCCAGCGCGCGCACCGCATAAAAATCGTCCCCTGCGGTCATGATACCGTGGTCTGCCAGCGCCTGTGCCACAGGTTTCGCCGCCCGCCCAAGGTCCAGTGCCACGGTGGGGGCGCGATTGGCGGCCTCTGTCGGCCCCAGAATGCGCAGGTCGTTGCGCCCGCGCAGGGCGTCCAGCATATGTTGCAGCAATTGCGTTTCGTGGTCCCGCATCACGTCATGCACACCGCGCGCATCGGTGTTGTGATGCGCCGCAAAGGCATCGATGTAATCAGCCATCCCGGCACAGGCGGCCACCTGGGCGTGGTCCGGCCCCGCGGGGGTAAACCGTTTGTACAGCGTGTCGCCGTTGAAATAATGCCCCTGATTTGGCAGCAGTTCGCCCAAGGCGCGGCGGATCACCATCAGCCCCTGATGCGGCCCGTAGGTTTTATAGGCCGAGAACAGGTAAATATCCGGCCCCATATGGCCCACATCGGCAAAGCCATGGGGCGCATACGACACCCCGTCCACGCAGACAAAGGCGCCCGCGGCATGGGCTACGGCGGTGATTTCCACCACCGGATTAATCTCGCCCACGACGTTCGAACAGTGCGGAAAGCACACCAGCCGGACACTTTCGTCCAGCAATGCCTCAAGCTTTTCGATCTCAAGATTGCCGGTGTCCGGGTTGATCTGCCATTCGCGCACCTCGATGCCACGCTCGGCCAGACGACGCCACGGGCCGCTGTTGGCCTCGTGGTCCTGATTGGTCACCACAATCGCCTCGCCCGGTTTCAGCATCTGGCCAAAGGCCTGTGCCAGAACATAGGTGTTCTGCGTGGTTGACGGCCCAAAGCTCAGCTCGTCGGTGTCGACGCCAAGGATGGCGGCCATGCGGCTGCGCGCCTCGTCCATCTCTTCGCCACCCAAGCGACTGGCCTGAGATGTGCCATAGGGCTGCATCTTGCGTTCGGTGTAGAAGCGCGTCAGCCGGTCGATCACGGGCTGGCAGGTATAGCTGCCGCCGGCGTTTTCAAAAAAGGCCTGCCCCTGAAGGGACGGCTGCGAGAAAGCGGGGAATTGGGCGCGGACCCAGTCGGTATCAATGTTCATGCGCGCAGGGTGGTTTTGCGAAAGCAAAAGGTCAATATGCTAAAAAGGCCGCCCCTTTCGGAACGGCCCCTGATTGTTGTTATTTCGGTCCGATCATTCGGCCGGTGTCACGGTCGTATCAGGTTCGGGCGGGGCGGTTGTGGATATGCCTGCCGCCTCGCGTTTGCCGTCCAGGTAGATCGCCTTGATCAGCGCGACCGCCATCAACACCATCACCACACTGAACGGCAGCGCGCCGATCACCATTGCGGTCTGGATTGCCCCGATGCCACCGATCAGCAGCAATGCGGCCACCACGGCCCCCAGCGCCACACCCCAAAAAATGATATGTGGCCGCGCCTTGGGCCCCTCGTCGCCTGCCGCGTTGATCGTGTTCACGATCAGCACCGCCGAGTCGGCGGATGTCACAAGATAGGTCATCAGCAGAACCACGATGATCACCGCCATCAACCAACCCACCACGCCGGAGCCCAGCAGGATGTCGGTCATGGCAAAGATCTTGCCGCCGTCTGTGGCCTCGAAGATCTTGCCGCCGGCCGCGCCTGTCAGTTCCAGGTCGATGGCTGTGCCGCCGGCCCAAGCGAACCAGACAAAGCACATGATCGCAGGCACGATCACCGCACCCAACACGAATTCACGAATGGTGCGGCCCCGGCTGATGCGCGCCAGAAACAGGCCGACGAAGGGCGCAAATGCCACCCACCATGCCCAGTAGAACACGGTCCACGACCCTTGCCAGCCGGCCAGATCACGGTCGACCGGATTTTCGCCACTATACACGGTGAACATCATGCTTGGCAGCGCAATGACATAGTCCCACATACCGACAAACAGCGCCCACAGACCAAACCATGTCGAGCCGAAGATCAGGAAAAACGCCAGCAAAAAGATCGACAGGCCCATGTTCAGGTTCGACAGCCATTTAATGCCTTTGCCCACACCCGAAAGCGCCGACAGTGTCGAGGCACCCATGATAATGGTAATGGCAAAGATAATCCCCAAAGAGCTGGGCGCGCCTTCGGCATTGGTCAACCATGCGCCCACGCCGATGCGGCTCATTCCGTCAACAAACTGGTTCACACCAAAGCCCAGCGTCTGCGCGACACCCAGAATGGTGGCCACAACCGCCACGATGTCGATAATGTGGCCCAACGGCCCCGAAAGCGATTTGCCAAACAACGGCACCAGCGCCGAACGAATGGTCAGCGGCAGCCCCCGACGATAGGCGAAATATCCCAGCGACAACCCGCAGATCGCATAGGACGACCAGGCGGTGAACCCCCAGTGCAGATATGACCATTTGTAGGCGTTTAGGATGTTGTCCTCGCCTTTTGCACTGGCAAAGCCCTGAATGACATCCGGGTTGTTGCCAAAATGATAAATCGGCTCGGCCACGGCCCAGGTCAGCATACCAACCCCGATGCCGGCCCCGAACATCATCGAGAACCACGAAAAGTTGTCAAATTCGGGCACGTCGCCCGGCAAGCCCATCTTCAGTCTCCCGGCTGTCGGCCAGACTGCCAGCAGGATACAGACCAGCACAAAGGCGGCCATCACAGCCACGTACCAAGTGGCAAAGTTGGTCAGAATGAACCCGTTCAGCCCCGCCAGCACAGCGCCGGCCTGATCGGGGAATGCCACAGCCCAGATCACCAGCAAACCGATGATGATCTTGGCAGTGATGGTCACGTCCATGCTGAACCCGCGGTAAAACCCACTGGCTGCCGTTTTAATCGGCAATTTCATGAGAGGTGGTTTAAGCGCCATTGTATCTGTCCCTGTTATTGTTTGTTTTTAGATTGAGTGAAACGCTAAGAGGCGCTTTGAGAATTTCAGACGTCAATACCGACGTCCGTAAAACGAAAAACGGCAGGACCAAGTCCTGCCGTTTCGCTTTGTCATCTGGTTTGCGGTTTCAGCGCATGTTTGCGCGTTCGCTTTGCAGTCCACGGAAAATGCACCAGCACATCACCAGCAGCACCACGGTGAACAGCAAGCCTGTCGAAATCACCATGGATTGCAGCGCCGCAAGACCACCGCCCAGCAACAGCGCAATCGCCACGGCGCCCTCGAAGACGCACCAGAACACCCGCTGTGGCACCGGCGCGTCAACCTTGCCGCCTGCGGTAATCGTGTCGATCACCAGACTGCCCGAGTCCGACGAGGTGACAAAGAACACCACCACCAGCACGATGCCGATGAACGAGGTGATCGACGCCAGCGGCAATTGGTCAAGCATCTTGAACAACTGCAAGGGCAACGCCGCATCCTGTGCGCCGGTATAGCCATCGCTCAGCACCTGATGGATTGCGGTGCCGCCAAAAATCGACATCCACAGAACACAGACCATCGACGGGATCAGCAGCACGCAAACGATAAATTCACGCACCGTGCGACCCCGGCTGACGCGGGCGATGAACATGCCGACGAAGGGTGACCAGCTGATCCACCACGCCCAATAGAACGCCGTCCAGCCTTGGGAATAGTTCACGTCTTCACGGCCAAAGGGGTTCGAAAGCGCGGGCAGATATTCGACGTAGGCCTTCAAGCTGTCCCAGAAAAACGTGATCAGAAATGTGGTCGGCCCGATGATCAGCGTGAACAGCGCCAGCAAGCCGGCCAGCCCCATGTTGATCTCGCTCAGCACCTTAACGCCACCGTCCAGCCCGCGCAGCACCGACACCAGCGCCACGGCGGTGATCAGCGTGATCAGGATGACTTCGGTGGTGTTGCCGATCGGCACGCCGAACAGCTCGTTCAGGCCCGCGTTGGCCTGTGTCGCGCCAAAGCCCAGCGATGTGGCCAGACCGAACAGCGTCGCAAAAACCGCGATAATGTCGATCACGTGTCCCGGCCAGCCCCAGACCCGCTCACCCAACAGCGGATAGAAGGCCGAGCGGATCGTCAGCGGCAGCCCCTTATTGTAGGTGAACAACGCCAGCGCCAAAGCCACGGTCGCATAGATCGCCCACGGGTGCAGCGCCCAGTGGTAGATCGTGGCGGCCATGCCCAGACGGACCGAACCCGGCTCGTCACCCGTGGCGGCGCCCAGCGGCGCCCAGTCGGTGCGCAGCCCTTCTTCTAGCGTTGTGCCACCAAAGGCTGTTGAAAAATGTGTCAGCGGTTCGGACACGCCGTAGAACATCAACCCGATGCCCATGCCGGCGGCGAACAGCATCGCGAACCAGCCGGTATAGGTGTAATCCGGCGTCGCCTCGTCCCCACCCAACCGGACCGAACCGAAGGGCGTGACGATCAGAAGCAGCGCAAAGATCACCACGATGTCGGCCGCGCCGATCAGGAACCAGTCAAAGTTGGTGGTGGTGAAATCAAACATCCCCTGAAAGAGCGATGCCGCCTGTTCCGGCGCCAGCAGCGTATATAGCACGAACACCACAATCGCTGCCCCCGAGATCACGAAGACGGGATTGTGAATATCCAGACCAAATGGTCCGATATTGGTTTCAATATTGTCTTGGCCGATCTCGTATTCGGTATCGATGACATCGGCCGTACCATCCGGTGAGGGTATACCGTGGGTATCGGTATCTGACATGAACTGTCCCTTTCAAGTGTGACGGGTCGCGCAGGTCAAAGCCGTACAGCGCCCGTTTCTGCGTTAAGGTCGCAATCACAAGCATAGGCCCCATCCCCAAAGTGGCAACCATTCGCCTAAAAAAGTGGCGGTTGACACAAGACTTGCGGGGATGGGTTGACGGGTCAGAGGTGATTCACAAGGCCGCTTTTATCGCCTCGGCATGGGATTTGATCGCATCCATATCCCCCATGTTCCCCGGTGGACGCGTGGCCACACCCTCGTGCCGTGGCAGGATGTGGAAATGCAGGTGAAACACCTCTTGCCCGCCCGCCGCCTCGTTGAACTGCTGCAAGGTGATGCCGTCGGCGTCGAACGCGGTCATCGCCGCGTTCGCCACCTTGTTCACCGTGTTCATGCAAGCCGCCAGCTGTTCGGGGCTGGCGTCCAACATGTTGCGACAGGGCGTTTTCGGGATCACCAGACAGTGCCCGTCCGCACGCGGCATGATATCCATGAAACACAAGGTCTCGGCGTCCTCGTAAACGGTGACGTTCGGAATCTCGCCGCGCAGGATCTTGGCAAAAATGTTCTGATCGTCGTAGCTCATGCGTTTACATCCACCACAACGCGGCCTTTGACCTGACCGTTCAGAATATCGGCCCCCAGCTTGGGCAGGTCCGACAGGGTCGCGGGCTGAACCATCGCTTCCAGCTTGTCCATCGGCAGGTCCTTGGCGATCCGGCTCCAGGCCCGCACGCGGTTGTCATAGGGTTGCATGACGGAATCGATCCCCAACAGGTTCACACCGCGCAAGAGGAATGGAATGACCGTCGCAGGCAAAGCGGCACCGCCCGCCAGACCAACCGCAGCCACACTGGCCCCGTATTCCATCTGGCCCAGCACACGCGCCAACATCGTGCCGCCCACGGCATCGACGCACCCGCCCCATGTCTCGCCTTCCAACGGGCGTTTGACGGTTTCGTTGATCTCTTCGCGTGCCACGATCTGTGTTGCGCCCAGCGATGTCAGGTAATCGGCTGTTTCGGGACGCCCCGTAACACCGGCAACCTGATGGCCAAGGTTGGCCAGAATGGCCGTCGCGACCGACCCCACGCCGCCGGCTGCACCGGTGACCAAAACCGGCCCTTTCTTGATGCCGTGATCTTCCAGCGCCATCACCGCCAGCATCGCTGTAAACCCTGCGGTGCCCACGGCCATGGCCTGACGGGTGTCCAGACCTTCGGGCAGTGGCACCAGCCAATCGGCCCGAACCCGCGCCTTTTGTGCGTAGCCGCCCCAGTGCGCCTCGCCCACGCGCCAACCGGTCAGCACGACTTTGTCACCAGGTTTGTAACGGTCGTCGTCCGAGCTTTCGACAGTCCCGGCAAAGTCGATGCCCGGCACGTGCGGATAATTCCGCACCAATCCGCCGCCCGGCCCGATGCACAGCCCATCCTTGTAGTTCACTGTCGAATATTCGACCGCAACAACCACGTCGCCTGCAGGCAGATCATCCAACCCCAACTGCGTCACAGCAGCCGATGTCTTGCCATCCTCGTCCTTGTTCACAACCAATGCGTCAAACATACCGCTCTGTCCTTCCCGAAGGCCCTTTGCCTTCTCTGGTTCAAAAATATCCCGGCTAGCACGAGGGGCTGGCCCCTCGGTCCCGCACTCTTATCGAAAACGCACGCTTATGGTCCTGCGTTCCCTGTCCGTTGGTTACGCCCCATCGTTGTCCATGAACACCAGATCACTGACCGGGGCCGCCTGCCCCGCAGCGGTCAGCATGGCGTGCACCTGACCGCGATGGTGGGTCTGGTGGTTGAAGAAATGTGCGACACACACGCCAAAGGGCCGCGTCAGCATTGCGTCGTGACCGCCCGAATACCACGACAGGTCACCGGCCAGATCAAGATTGCGCAGGCCTGCGGCCCAGATTTTCGTGCGTCCGTCTACCTGAAACCGCTCGGCGCTCCACGCGGCGATGGTCGGCGTGTGTTTGGTTGTGTCACCGCGTTCAGGTGCGTCCACATCCGCACCAAATCGGCTCAACCACATCCGGTCGCCCCACAGCAGATGGTTCAATGTGCCAAGGATCGACCCGAAGAACGCACCGCGATCCAGCACCAGAACGTCGTGGTCCATCTTGGTCACGATGCCGGTTAACTGGGTGTTCTGCCACGCATTATAGCGCGCCATTGCGGTGACATAGTCCTTGTCGATCACGTGCCTTGCCCCTTGTTCGGGCGGCAGATCAACCGGCCACCCTGAATCAGACTGACGTGAAACTGCCAGACATACCAGTGCGTGACAAAGGGAATTGACCGTCACGACTGCAACCACGGCATGTGACCCCACGTACCACGCTCGGCCTGGAAGGCCGCAGGCGCTGCCATGCCCCCCGTTTTTTCACAAAGATCTGAAACCAATACCGGGGGGTCGCGCGTTACAATTCTGTTACACGAAAGTTTGCCCCGCGGACTCGATACATGCAAAAGACCGCCCTTATCGCCCCTCACGACACCGATGCAGTGGTGACATCGCGCATCGGCACGCAGCTTTTCGCGGCGGCGATCGAGTTTTTCGGCTTGATGGCGCTGCTCGTGCTTGTGGTGATGGTTGTTCGTGTGGATGTCCTGGTGCTGAGCGACACTATTTCCGAGGACTCCTTGACCGAAACACTGCACGTGATCCTGACCCTGTGCACCGGGCTGATCTTTGTGCAGGGGGCCATCCGCAACCCGCAGGCGCGCGCTTATCTGATTTGTGTCGCCACGATGTGCGGGCTGATCGTGATCCGCGAGAACGACCACTTCCTCGACCAGATATGGCACGGCTTCTGGAAATGGCCGGCGCTTGCGCTGGGCCTGACCGGTCTGTCGCTGGTCCTGCGGTTCAGGGGCACACTGGCCGTGCCTTTGCTGCAACATTTCCAGACGCGGTCCGGCACTTTCATGTACTGCGGCTTTTTGCTGCTGGTGGTGTTCAGCCGTCTGTTCGGCACCGGGGCGCTGTGGGAGCCGGTTATGGGAGCGGCCTATGACCCCCGTATCAAATCAATCGTTCAGGAAGGGCTTGAACTGCTCGGTGGCGGACTAATTTGTTACGGAGCGATCCTTGGCGTGTTCCAGCGGTTCGGTCTGGATATGGACCTGCACCTCTATGCCGATGACCGTAAGGAATAAGCGAACCGGGGCCGTTATATGATCGACATTCTCAACGTGATTGCAGCATTGGCCACAGTGGCCTTTGGCCTGTTCGGGTTTATCGCCCCGCGCTACACCGCCGATACACTGGATCTTGCTCCCACCAGCAGCACCATGGGCCTGAGCGAAATGCGCGCCTCGGTCGGCGGGTTGTTCGTCGTGTCGGGGTTGGCCGCGATCTGGCTGGGCACGCCGATCGCCTATGCGATGGTCGGCTTTGCCTATGCAGGGGCTGCTGCGGGTCGGGTTGTGTCGCTGTTTCTGGACAAACCACCCATGAAGAAACTGCTGGTCTTTGGCGGGATCGAAGCAGCGCTGGCGCTGTGGCTGATTGCTGCCAACCTTGGTTGATCTGGTTATTTGGCTGTGAAAACAGAACACTGCGACGCTACTCTCATGCGCCACATCACCTGCTGATTTCCTGCCATCCCCCTTGCAAGACATAACCTGCCGTCCTATATTCAAGGTGTCCTTCGGGACTATGGACATAAACGCGCTCGTAATAAGCGGATCGGACCCGGGGGCGGTACCCGGCGTCTCCACCAAACATCCTTCATTTGGGGATCATGGGGACGAAATAGGATCGACGAACGTCTAAAGGGGTTATGCTTTGTCTCGGCTGTCTGCCACCGTTATCGGCGAAAACTGTACAATTGCAAATGACAATCGTGCTCCGATGGCAGTTGCAGCGTAAGCTGTAACTATACATCGAAACTTAAGTCCTTGCGCCTAGCAGTGTAAGGCGGGGTTCGCAGGCACCTGGCAACAGAAGCCTGCACTTACCTTCCCCACATTTTCCACCGCTCTGCACTGATCCGCGCCGCTGGCGTGTTGACAGACGGCTGCGTGCTGGCCACTGATTGCCGCGAAACGGGGGGCCGCGCCCCTGCCAGGGATCGCCGCCATGTCCGCATCTGCCCCGCCCAGCTTTACCCAAATGACGCGCGTGTTCGGTCGCATCGGTTTGCTCAGCTTTGGCGGCCCCGCTGCACAGATCGCCCTGATGCATTCCGAACTGGTCGAGCGCCACAAATGGCTGAGCGAGCAGGATTACCTGCGCGCGCTGTCACTGTGCATGTTGCTGCCCGGACCCGAGGCGATGCAACTGGCCACTTACGCAGGCTGGCGTCTGCGCGGGGTTGCGGGTGGTCTGTTGGGCGGTTTGTTGTTCGTGGTGCCGGGGGCCGTGGTGATCATGCTTCTGGCGTTGGGCTATGTTCAGTTTGGCGCGCTGCCGTTGGTGCAGGCGGCGTTTCTGGGCATAAAGGCCGCCGTGATCGTTGTAGTGGTGCAGGCGCTGCTGCGGGTCAGTCGCAAAGCGTTGATTGGTCCTGCGGCCTGGATTTTGGCGGGGCTGGCGTTCGTGGGGCTGTTTGCCTTTGGCGTGCCTTACCCGCTGCTGATCCTTGGCGCGGGGCTGTTCGGAGCGTGGCGGGCCGATGCAGTCGCCACACCTGCGGTGCCGCGCGCCACCAGCAAGCCGCTAAGAACCCTGTTGATCTGGGGCCTGCTGTGGGCTGCGCCGCTGGTTCTGGTCTGGGCGATGGATCAGGATTTCCTGCTGCATCTGGGCCTGTTCTTTTCCAAACTGGCCGTTGTCACCTTTGGCGGCGCATATGCCGTGCTGGCCTATATGACGCAATCTGTGGTGCAGGATTTCGGCTGGATCGACACAGGCCAGATGATCGACGCGCTGGGGTTGGCGGAAACCACGCCGGGGCCGCTGATTCTGGTAACCGAGTTTGTGGCGCTTCTGGCCGGCTTTGCCCAAGGCGGCGTCGGCATGGCGATTCTGGCAGGTCTTTTGGCGCTTTGGGTGACCTTCACCCCCTGCTTTCTGTGGATTTTCCTTGCAGGCCCTTACCTTGACACCCTGTCGGCCCGTCCGCGTCTGGCCGCCGCCCTTCGGGCGATCACCGCCGCGGTGGTCGGTGTGATCCTGAACCTGTCGGTCTGGTTTGCCCTGCATGTCCTGTTCGAAACCGTGCACACTATGGGCGCGATGCCCCTGCCCGACCTGTCCAGCCTGGATCTGACGGCACTGGCGCTGACCGTTTTGGCCGCCGCTTTGCTATTGTGGCAGCGCAGCAGCCTGCCCGCAACGCTGGCGATCACCGCGACCGTCGGTCTGCTTGTGGGCGTGATCGGCGGATAATACTGGACACCCCTTTCGCTTGGTCGCAAAACTTATATGATTACCCTCAACGAACTACAGGGAAGATAAGACACGCGCATGGGCCGAAACATTGACTATGGCAATCTGATGCATGACGCGATGCGGGGTTTGATCCGCAAGGTCTTGCAGGACGTGGCAGACAACGGTCTGCCCGGAGCGCATCATTTCTTTATCACCTTCGACACCAGCCACCCCGACGCCGAGCTGGCCGACTGGCTGTCCGATCGCTATCCCGGCGAAATGACCGTTGTGATGCAGCACTGGTACGACAAGCTGGAAGTGACCGACGACGGGTTTTCGATCACCCTGAACTTTGGCGACGCGCCAGAGCCGCTGTATATCCCCTATGATGCGATCAAGACCTTTGTGGACCCTTCGGTCGAATTCGGCCTGCGCTTTGAAAGTCAGGACACTACCGAAAGTGGCGATCTGGTTGTGAAGACCCCCGAACAGGACAAGCACGAGGTCGTGCCTGCGCCTGTCGAGCATACCGATCACACCGACGCCAAGAAGAAACCCGGCAAGAAAGACGCCGATGTTGTGTCGCTGGACAGTTTCCGCAAGCACTAGGGTGCTGATGACACTGCGTCTGGAATGGGTGATGCCATGCTGACTGCCCCCAAGCTTGCCGCTCTGGCCGTGGTGATCCGCGACGATCACGTTTTACTGGTCCGGCGCCGGAACGAACCCGATGCAGGGCTGTGGGGTTTTCCCGGCGGGCATGTCGATCTGGGCGAAACGGCGCTGGATGCGGCGGTGCGCGAATTGAGCGAAGAAACCGGCGTGACGGGGCGCGCGACAGGATATCTGACCAACATCGACGTGATCGTCAAAGATGATGGCGGCCACGTTCAATTTCATTTTCTTCTGGCCGCGGTGCTGTGCACCTATGTCGGCGGCGACCCCGTGGCAAACGACGATGTCAGCGATGCACAATGGGTGCCGGTAAGCGATGTATTGAACCGCCAGCTTGCCGCCAGCCAGCATGTCGACGATGTCGTGCAAAAGGCCATGGGCGGTCTCACGTAGACACTATTGCCGCTTTAACACCGTGGTGACCGACCGCAGCGGCGTGCCATTGCGCAGCCGTTGGAATTTGAGCCGCAGACCTTCGGCCACCAATGTGCGGTCGTATTGCTGGATTTCGTAGCCGCCCTCGTCCGTGACATACAGCGAATAGACCGACAGCGTGTCACCGCTCAGCCGTGCCCAGACATAAGGTTCGCCCTGCATCGGGTCCAGTTGCACATCATGGCCAAACACGTTGCGTCCCATGGCAGCGGCATAGATGCCCTTGCGTTCGCTGGGGACAAACCGGATTGAATAGGATTTCGAGTTTTCGGTGCCGTTTTCGCGCGTGCGGGTCGACGTCCAACGCACGGTAAAACCTTTGTCCGTTGCGCCGATTTCCATGCTCATGTCACGCGGTTGCACCGTGCCATCCGCAGACAGCACATCGGCAGAGCCTTTGTAGGACCCGACAAAGCGGCTGATGTCCGCCTGTGCAGGTTGGCTAAGCGACAGCAGCGCTAGAACCGTCAGGGCCGCCAGCATGTGCAGGCGCGCGATGGTGAAGGAATGAAAAGTGGCGCTGCGCGTCATGGTCTGTCCTTTCAGGCGGGGCGCGCCGTTTCACGTGCCCCTGGCTCATATATAGTTACCTGCGGACAGGCTGCCACAGGTGATGCACCTTATACGCCCCTATTCCGTCAGGTTCGCAAGGTGCGATGCACACTATGCCGGGCAAGTCAGCCGCTAACACGGACATTGCCCAATTGCACCAGCGCGGTCATGGCGGTACACCCTGCGTGACATTTCACAAGCCCCGGAGCCTACCCATGTCCCAAACCCGCACCGAAACCGACAGCTTCGGCCCTCTTGAGGTCCCATCGGACAAATATTGGGGCGCGCAGACGCAACGCTCGATCATGAACTTTCCCATCGGCTGGGAAAAACAGCCCGTTGCCATCGTGCGCGCGCTGGGCGTCATCAAAAAGGCCTGCGCTGCGGTGAACCTGGAATTCGGTGATCTGGATGCCGGTCTGGCCCCCGCCATCGACCAAGCGGCGCAAGAGGTGATTGACGGCAAGTTCGATGACAACTTTCCGCTGGTCGTCTGGCAGACCGGATCAGGCACCCAGTCGAACATGAACGCGAACGAGGTCATCTCGAACCGTGCGATCGAAATCATGGGCGGCGAGATGGGGTCGAAGAAACCCGTGCACCCCAACGATCACTGCAACATGGGCCAGTCGTCAAACGACACGTTCCCGACCGCGATGCATGTGGCCATCGGCATGGTGGCCCGCGACACGCTGCTGCCGGGCCTGCGCAAGCTGCACGCCGCACTGGCAGCCAAGTCGGACGAGTTCAAGGACATCATCAAGATCGGCCGCACCCACACGCAGGATGCCACCCCGCTGACGCTGGGACAGGAATTCGGCGGCTACGCCCATCAGGTCGCCAAGGGCATCGCGCGTGTCGAGGCCTGCCTGCCGGACATTTACGAGCTGGCGCAGGGCGGCACCGCTGTGGGCACCGGCCTGAACACCCGCAAGGGCTTTGCCGAGAAGGTTGCCGCAGAAATTGCCGCGATCACCGACCTGCCCTTTGTCACCGCCCCCAACAAGTTCGAGGCACTGGCCGCCCATGACGCGATGGTCATGTTCTCGGGTGCGCTGAAAACCGTAGCAGCATCGCTGTTCAAGATCGCCAACGACATGCGCTTGTTGGGCTCGGGCCCCCGCTCGGGTCTGGGCGAGCTTATCCTGCCAGAGAACGAGCCGGGTTCTTCGATCATGCCGGGCAAGGTGAACCCGACACAGGCCGAAGCGCTGACGATGGTCTGCGCCCATGTGATGGGCAACGACGCGGCCGTGGGATTTGCCGGCAGCCAAGGCCATTTCGAGTTGAACGTATATAACCCGATGATGAGCTATAACGTGATCCAGTCGATGCAATTGTTGGGCGACGCGGCCGGCAGCTTTACCGACAACATGGTGGTCGGCACGCAGGCGAACACCGCGCGGATCGACAAGCTGATGAAAGAATCGCTGATGCTGGTGACCGCATTGGCGCCCACCATCGGCTATGACAACGCCACCAAGGTCGCCAAGACCGCGCACAAGAATGGCACAACGCTGAAAGAAGAAGCGATTGCGCTGGGATTTGTCGATGCAGAGGAATTCGACCGCGTGGTGCGCCCCGAAAACATGATTGGGCCGAAGTAAGCCTATGGTCACGCCGGTGAACCTGAACAAGGCCCGCAAGGCCAAGGCCCGCGCCGAGAAATCCGCGCGGGCTGATGAAAATGCGGTGAAGTTCGGGCGCACCAAGGCGCAAAAAGACAGCGCGCGCAAAGAGGCCGACCGGGCCGTGCGCGCGCTGGACAATCACAAACGCGAACCATGAGCGGCCGGCCCGTCAAACGGTCACTCACCCTGCACGGGCACCGCACATCTGTGTCACTGGAGGACGCGTTCTGGCGGGCGTTTCGTGATATTGCCGCCACACGGGGCCAGCCGATCAATGCGCTGGCGGCAGAGATTGACGATGCGCGCGACCCGGATGTGGGGCTGGCCTCGTCGATCCGGTTGTTTGTTTTCCACGAATTAACCGGACGTTAACCACAGTCTGCTGATCTGACGGCATGTCAGAGTTTCACCCCCATGGCCCCTTTAGCGCCGACCGATACGTACTGGAAAATTTCAGCACACAGGCGGCCCGTCGCGGCGCGGTCATCCGCCGCAAGATCCGCGACATAGAGCGTTACGTGGGCCGCGATGCATTTTTGCGTGAAGTACAGCGGCGTGGCTATCACGCCATCGAGAACGCGGGTCAGTTTATTGTCTTTTGCAACAATGAACCGATCCGCGTCCTGTTTTGATGGTTTTTCAGACTGAAAAACCCAAAGGAAAATAGCGCGTTATTTTCCCTTTCTTCAGATCGACGCGCGGTAGATCTTGTCGATGTTGGTGCCCAGTGCCGTGTTGAACTCGGCATCGGACATCGACCGCTGCAACCCTTCGGTCAGTGCACGGCTGAAGCTGGCGATCATCTTGGTGTTCTGGCTTAGCTTCTCGCAGGCCACATCGGTGCTGTACCCGCCTGACAGCGCCACAACCCGCACCACGCGCGCGTGATCTGCCAGATCGTCATACAGACCCGCGGTGGTCGGGATTGTCAGCTTCAGCATCACGTCATCGCCCTCGGCCAGCGTATCCAGATGCTTCAGAAGCGCCGCTTTCAGCATGTCCTCGGCTTCGGATTTTGTATCCGAATGGATGTTCACCTCGGGCTCAATAATCGGCACCAGACCGGCGGCGATCACCTGGCGGGCCACTTCGAACTGCTGTGCGACAACCTGTTCGATGCCTTCGGCATTGGCCGTGTTGATGACCGAACGTTCTTTGGTTCCGTAAATGCCCGCCTTGGCTGCCGCTTGCAGTGTCGCGTCCAGCGACGGCATCGGTTTCATCACCTGCACGCCGTTTGCTTCGTCTTCCAGACCTTTGTCGATCTTCAGGAACGGCACCACATTGCAATTTTCCCACAGATAATCGGGGACTTTCTTACCGTCGATGCTCTCGGTCATGGTGCGTTCAAACAGGATCGCGCCGATCACTTTCTTGCCGGTGAAATCATCCGCCAGAATGATCCGTTCGCGCATTTTCTGCACTTCGGCAAACATCGCCTCTTCGCCATCATAGTCGCTGGCGTCCACGCCATACAGCCCCAGCGCCTTGGGGGTCGAGCCGCCCGATTGGTCCAGAGCGGCAATAAAGCCTGCGCCGGTGTGCATTTGTGCGTGTTGGTCTGCGGTCTTGGACATGGGAAACTCCGAATTCATTTGATTCTTTGGGACGTGTTACCGCATTTGGACGCGGCTTAGAATGTGATAGCGCAAACAAGCGGTCAGCGGCGGGTCAGCATCAGCGGAATGCCTCCATCCGAGCGCACGGTCAGGTGGGCAACCGGCACAGGCGGCGGCGCATCGGTCAGGGTGACGCGGAAATCGCGCAGGATTCGCGACAGGATCAGCGGCCCCTCGACCATGGCAAAGCCTGCACCGGTGCACACCCGCGCACCTGCGGAAAACGGCATGTAAGCGCTGCGCGCGCAGGTCTTGCCATTCTCGGTGTGCCAGCGGTCGGGGTCGAAATCATCGGGCCGATCCCACAGCCGCTCGTGCCGGTGCAGGTGCCAAGGGCTAAGCACCAACTGGCTGCCCTTGGGCACATCACGGTCGCGGAAATGCTCGGGGCACGCAGCCTCGCGCACCATCATGGGCACGGGCGGATAGAGGCGCAGGGTTTCGCGGAACACGTCCCGCGACAGGCGCAGTTTGGACATGACGGCGAAATCGGCTGTCTCCAATACCTGCGCCTCGGCGGCCAGCCTGTCCTGCCAGTCTGGATACAAGGCCATAAGATACAGCGCCCACGCCAGCGCCGAGGCACTGGTTTCGTGCCCTGCAAGAAAGAAGATTGCCACCTGATCCACCATCTCTTCGGTGTCGAACGTCTGGCCGGTTTGCGGATCGGCGGTGGTCATGATCTTGGTCGCCAGATCATCCGGGGCCGTGCCCGCGGCAATCGCATCCATCCGCTCACGGGTCAGCCGTGTGATCAGATCGCGAATGCGCGCCGCACTGGCGCGGGTGGATTTGCGGTGCAGACGCGGCATCCAGCGCGGCAGCGGTATGAAAGCCGCCAGATTCAGGATCGGCTGGCCACGCTGATAGCGGCGGAACTCGTCAAAGACCTCTGTGGCGACTTCGTGTTCGATGGGAATCGAAAACAGCGTGCGAAAGATCACGTCGGCGGCGGCGTGGCTGGTCTCGGCCTCGATCTCGACCACTTGCCCGGCGCGCTTGTCCAACCGCGTGGCTGCAGCTTCGGCGGCGTCCCACATGGCGGCAAAGGTGTCGCGCAGGCGGCCGCCTTCAAACGCCGGGTCGATGATGCGGCGCTGGCGTTTCCAAGTCTCGCCATTGGTCAGAAACACCGAATTGCCCAGCAGCGGCCGCAGCCCTTCGCTGATGCGGTCGGATTTGGGAAAATCGTCGGGGCGTTCTTTCAGCACCAGATCGACAAGATCGGGTTGGTTCAGCAGATACGACCGGAAAAACGGCGTGCGAAACTCGGCCATCCACGCGCGGTACAGGCGCGCAGGCTGGGCCGACAGCAGATCGCGTCGGAACAGGCGCACGTAGCGCCACAGCGACACTTTGTCGGGACGGCTTGGGGGCTTGGGCGGTTGGGTCATGCGGCCACGGTGGTGTATTTCGACACCGCCGCCACGATGCGCGATTTCGAAGGGGCGCGGCCTGCATATCGGTCGGACAGCAACTGCGGGCCTGCGGTGATCTGGAAATAATCATAGTCCCCGGGCCGATCAAAGGCACACAGATACTGGAAATGCAGCCGGAAGAACCGCCAGCGCAGCTCTTTCCAACGCGCGGGGCTCAGCGTCTGGGTAAAGGCCGCCGACAGCACCAGCGGCCACTTTTGCCCCTGGGGTGCCACTCCCGACACCGCCACCGGATCGCACAGGGCAAAGGCGCAGCCGTCGCCCGGGGCGGTGACATCCACCCATGTCAGCGCGTCCGTCACGCCGAGAAACCGCAGATCACCACGCAGCCGGTGCGCATCGGGCAGGAACGACACCATCGGCACCACCTGCCCCAGCGACAAAAACGCCAACGCGGGGCCGGTTGCGGGCACCCTGCCCGCGCGGATCAGGTCCGACAGGATCGACACCGCCAGATGCGCGCCCGACGAATGGCCAACGACCAACACCTCGTCGACCTCGGATTGCAGCGATGCCGCGATGCTGTCCGCAAAGACCGCCATGCGCGCCTCAAGTGCTGCCGGGTTCGCCCCACGCGATGCGGCGGAAAACGCATAGTCGTGCATCAGGTAATAGGCGAAAAACTTGCCATCCTGTTTCTTGAACCACCGCATCAACCAGACCGCCGCCCCAAGGGCCAGCGCGCCCCACAGGATCAGCCGCAGCCCGAACAACGGCCCCAGCATATGCGGCCCCATCGCTGCCTGCATGGCCCAGTCCATCGCGCGAAAGCCCCATGTGAACACGGCCCATGCCAGCAGGATCGCCAGAAGCAATTGCACCAGCAACATGCCCACCGGATACAGTGCCGCAATGATCGGCCCCTTGCGCAGCCGCATCAGCCGCCCCAGCGCGCCGGTGGCAATATAGACCCACGCGGTGCGGATCAGTTGCAGATAGGTCGCGGGGATCGAGGTCGCCATACTGTCACGCACGATGTCGGACCAGACCAGCACTTCAACATCGGCATCCACATTCACCCCGTCAATCACCGCATCCACATGCCAGCCATAGTTGCCGTTGAACTTGCGCGGTTTCAGCCCGATCTCATAGCCGCTGATCGCCGCCTGCGCGCTGCCTTCCTTGCGGTACAGCTCGCGGTAGCGGCGCGGGTGAATGGGGTCATATCCCGGAATGTAGAACACCCGGCGTCTGGTCACTGTGTCTTGCGGTTCCTGCATCGGGCCTGCGTCCTGCTTTGGGCCGCAGTCTAGACAGGTTTTGCGCCGGCGTCAGCCTAAAGTGCTGAGAACCGGAAAGGTTTCCAACAGCCAGAAGCTGAACCAAGTGAACGCGCCGGTGACCAGCGCCAGCCCGACCACAACCAGCAGCACGCCCATGATCCGCTCGATCAGCGCCATGTGGCGTTTGATCCGGTTCATCAGGCCCATCGCGCGGGTGATGAACATCGCTGCCAGCAGGAACGGTATGCCCAGACCTGCCGCGTATACACCCAGCAACACCGTGCCGCGCGCCACCGAAGCCTCGGACGCCGCCAGCGACAGGATCGCGCCAAGTTGCGGACCGATGCAGGGCGTCCAGCCAAAGGCAAAGGCCAGCCCCAGCACATAGGCGCCAAAGGATGAACCGCCACGGTCGCCCACATCCAGCCGCGCCTCTTGGTCCAGAAACGGAATGCGGAAGACGTTCAGGAAATGCAGGCCGAAGATGATGACGACAACGCCGGAAATCTTGGAAAACAGTGCCTGGTTTTGCAGGAAAAACGCGCC
Organism: Sulfitobacter sp.; assembly: GCA_034669925.1. Taxonomy (GTDB): domain Bacteria; phylum Pseudomonadota; class Alphaproteobacteria; order Rhodobacterales; family Rhodobacteraceae; genus Pseudosulfitobacter. The sequence continues at coordinate 320,839 of JAXMOM010000001.1, read as the reverse complement.
AAAGGCCGACGCGGTAAAGCCCAGCAGCAAGAACACTGTGCTCAGCCCCATCACAAAGAACAGCGCCGCCACCACGGCCCGCCTGCGCCCTGTTGCATCGCTGTCCATCTCGTTCAGGGTCACGCCGCTCATATAGGCCAGATAGGGGGGCACGATCGGCAGCACACAGGGGCTGAGAAAGCTCATGGCGCCAGCGACAAAGGCAACCAGCAGTGCGGGCAGCAAGGCTGCGTCGATGATCTCTATTCCATACATGATTTCGGACATAGGCCATTGCCGTCGCGCCGTCACGCGGCCTTTGGTCACAACCTTGTGGACAGGTTGAAACAACCTTGTGGACAGGTTGAAACAACCCGCCTAAGTCAAGGGTATGACAGATGATCCATATACGCTGGACGCCACCGGGCTGCTGTGCCCGCTGCCCGTCCTGAAGGCGCGCAAACGCCTGCAACCGCTGGCCGTGGGCGATACGCTGACCGTACAGGCGGATGATCCGGCCGCGGTCATCGACATGCCGCATTTCTGCGCCGAGGCGGGGCATGACCTGGTGTCGTCAGACGTCAGCGGTGCGGTTCAGGTCTATGTCATCCGCAAGGGACGCTAGGCCGCCACCATCTGCGCGCGGCGTGTCTTGCGCAACAAGGTGCTGACGATGATCAAGTTCAGCACACCGGCCACCGCTGCCACGGCATACGCGGCCGTGTAATTGCCCGTCAGGTCATACAGCGCCCCGCCCTGATAGCCGCCAATGGCGTGGCCGAACCAGCCGAACATCGTGACAATCCCCAAGGCCGACGCGCGCCGCGATGGCGGTGTCAACATGCGCAACGACACCAGAACGCCGGTCATGACGCCCGCATAGCCAAATCCGTAGATGATCGCGTAGACGTAAAACATGTTCAGGGTGTCGATGTAGATGAACCCGAACACCATCGCCGTCATCCACGCGGTCGCAGTCATATAGGCGGGCAAAGCGCCGATCACATCCGCCAGTTTTCCAAACGCAAGACGCCCCACGATGGCAACCAGGAGCATCACGAAAATCACGCTGCCGGCCTGCGCTGCGGCAAATCCACGGTCCTGGATCAGCGGCACCAGATGCATAAGCGGTGTCGACATGCAGGTGCAACACAGGATGATCGCGGCACTCATGGTCACGATCACGGTGTTGGTGGGCACAAGAGTGTCTTCCTCTGCCGCACTGGCCATGCGCTGTGCGTCGTTCGCGGCAGGTGGCTGGCGCAATAACAGGCTCAGGGGCAGCATCGTCGCCAGCATGAACACACCCGTGACGCCAAACGCCCCGCTGATGCCAAAAGATTTGATCAGAAAGGACGACACAAACGGCACCCCGCCCTGCCCCAGCGCCTGGCCCGCCGACGCGATTCCGATGGCCATCCCGGCGCCCACGAAAAACCAGTTGCCGACCGCGGCCATCACAGGCGGAAAGATCGCGGCAGCGCCGAAAAAGCCGGCGACAAAGAACAGCAGATAAAACTGCCACAGCGCCGACATGAACGATGCCGCCAGATAGCACAGCCCCAGCACTGTCACGCCAAAGATCACCACGGGCCGCGTGCCTTTGCGGTCAGACAGCGGGCCCATGAACAATCCGCCAAAGGCCAGTCCCATGATGCCTGCAAAATTGATCAGCGCGATCTGGCCGCGCGCCCATCCGAACTGTTCCTGCATGGGCACGATAAATGCCGACATGCCGTTGACGATTGCCCCCATCGAGATGGCCAGGATCAGGGCCGACGCTGTCACGATCACCCAACGGTATTGCGGTTGCGGAACGGGTGATGTCATCGGTGGACTGCCTTGAATGGGATGTTTCGTGAGCTGCCTAATACATTACGACCGATGCACCTATTTGTCACGCGGCGTCCAATCGTCCCGCCGCCCCTGACTGCGCAATCGCAGGGCAAGGCCAACCGTGACCCCCACCCCGATGGCCACCGTCAGATCGGCAAAGACCGTCAGCACCAGCGTCAGCAGCAGCAGAACCCGATCAGAGACCTGCGCCCGCATATAGCCACGCCAGCGGTGCGGCTCGGTCATGTTCCACGCGGTCAGGATCAGCAGCCCCGCAAGTGCCGGCATGGCCAGATACCCCGCCAGAGGGGCGACAAGCAGCATCACAAGCAGGATCGTCAGCGCGTGTACGATCCCTGCCACCGGCGTCTTGCCTCCGGCCCGCACATTCGTTGCGGTGCGCGCGATGGCCCCGGTCGCAGGCAGGCCACCGAACAATGCCGAGCCGATATTGGCAAAGCCCTGTGCCAGAATTTCCGCGTTGGGGCGGTGGTGTCCGTCAATCATCCGGTCGGCAACCATGGCCGACAGCAGCGATTCAATCCCCGCAAGAAAGGCGATGATAAAGGCAGAAGGCAACAGCTCGACCACACGCGCCATGCTGATTTCGGGCAGCGCAGGCATGGGCAAGGTGCTGGGCAACGCGCCAAAGCGTGAAAAGATCGTATCGACCGGCAAGGCGACCATCGCCACCAGCGCCGACGTTATCCCGACGGCCACGATCAACCCTGGAAAGCGCGGTGCCAATCGGCGCAGCGCCACGATCAGAACCATCGTCGCCAGCCCGATCCCCAAGGCCACAACGCTGGTGGTGCCTCGCGCAGCCCAAAGGGTTTCCAGCTTGGCGACAAACTCGGCCGGCACCTGCGCCGTGTTCAGCCCGAACAGGTCTTTCAACTGGCTGGTGGCGATGATGATCCCGATGCCGATGGTAAACCCGTTGATCACAGGCTCGGGCACATAGGCGACCAGATTGCCGGCCTTGAGGTAGCCGGCGATCAACATGATGATCCCGGCCATAAAGGTCGCCAGAACCAGCCCGTCATAGCCGTGTTCGGCGATGATCCCAAAGACCACGACGATAAACGCCCCCGTCGGCCCGCCGATCTGCACGCGACTGCCGCCCAGTGCCGAAATCAAAAAGCCCGCGACAATGGCAGTGACCAGCCCCTTTTCCGGCCCTGCGCCCGAAGCGATGGCAATGGCCAGACTGAGCGGAAGCGCGATCATCGCCACCGTGACCCCCGCAATCAGATCAGCGGTGAACTGTTGGCGGTCATAGGTGGCCAGCGTCGTCAGGATTTTGGGTTTCATGGCGTCAGCTAACGCCTGCGAAACCAGAGTTACAAGGGTAGACGCACCAAAGGCCCCCGGTTACGCAGCATCCAGAGAAACTGCATGCACGCCGGGATAAGAAACGCAGCGCAGATAGTGCGCCTCGTGCACTGTCAGCCCCATGTGACTTGTGCTGTGGTGCGTGTCTTGAAAATCGGGGAAAATCAGGTTCAATTCTGCCATCGCTTCAGCGCCCAGAACACTGAGGGTGACATTGCCCGCAAACAGGGTTTCCGTGGCGATGCCTTCGGAAAATACCAGATCATGTTCCTCTAACATCAGGTGCAGATAGTCGGCGCGCCGCATTGGCATGCGCACAATCGTTGTCCCATTCACCAGCGCCTTAGCGGGCACCAGAACATCACCCTCGCCAAAACTCAACTCGGCCATGCCCGAACGCAGCAGAATACGATGGTTAGGAGATACGAACAGGTCGCGCCGGTTGTTCAGCGCACCCGCCCTGATGCAGATCGGGGCCAGCTTTCCCAGACCACAAACCGCGTTCCTGCCGATCCAGCGAATGTCTTGAGCACCACCGTCCAGCGTCAATACCTGCATGCCGGCGCTTAGGGTTTCGATGGTGCGCGGACCGTCTGGCGTTTCGATCAGGGTACCCGCCAAGAAACACACAGGCGCGCTGGGAATAGCCAGCGTCTGACCGGTTCCGGCATAGGTCGATACCCCCTGAATGTAGTGCAATGTGGTGCCAGGTGGCGGGAAAGCACCGTCAAAGGTCACGCCGACGACTTGTATGGAATAGCCCTGCGTGATCGACACCCCAACCATGCGGTATTGGTTGCCGGCATCATCGTACAGTGTCACCTCGTATTCGTTTTCGACGGTCACAGGGGCCGGGAACTTCCAGCGCACCGTTTCCGTGTTGGGCGTGTAAGTCTTGCCATCGACTGTCACCGGTTGGGTCAGCCGTTGGTCTACAACGTTAGACCCCGAATAGGGATCGTCGCCCAGAACGCCGTCGGCATCGTCAAAGGTGATAGCGGTCGTAGTGGTCGAGAAGGTAAAGCTAAGATCATGCGGCATCCGCCACGAAAACGCATCGCCGTTTTGTGCTTCGTTGAGGATACTGCTGTCGATAGGCTTATTGCCATGATCGCGTATGACGCTCACGTTGCTTGCAGAGATGATATTGATCGTCTGCTCAGCCATAGCTGATCACCTGCCATTCCCGGTTTATGTTTGCCTTGCCGGTAAGTACTGCTCGTCCAAAGGATACGACGCCTCCCTTTAAACGGGAAGTCTGTTCCTTTCTTTCAACTGATACGGCCAGAGCATTTGCAGGGCAACATGAAAGTCCCCTTAGGGTAACTATAGCGAAAAACCCATCGGGTGATGGCGGATTTTGCGCGAGATTCAATCACATACCAGTCGCAAGGCGCAAAGGGCGGGCGGAAATCGTTCCACCAAAATGCCCTCTGTATGAAAAAAGGGGCGCAGCCGGATGGCCACGCCCCTTTTCCAGATCATGAAACCAGACTTAGCCGCCCAGCGACCACCAGCCTTTGCGCTTTGGCTTGGCGGGGGCGTCTTCGTTTGCAGGTGCCTCAGCCGCAGGTTCGGCTTTCGGTTCCACCGGCGCAGGCTCGGCTTTCGGTTCCTCCGCTGCAGGCTCGGGCTTGGGCTCTTCTGCCTTCGGCTCGGGTGCAGGTTCGGCGGCCACAGGCTCGGGTGTTTCGACCTTTGCTGCGGGTGCTTCCTCCTGAGGTGCCGGCGTCTCTGCCACAGCAGCAACATCCGCTTTCGCTTCGACAGGTGCGTCGGCCTCGACAGGTGCCTGTGCAGCGGCTTCGGCTTTGGCCGCGGCTTCTGCCTTTGCTTTGGCCGAAACGCGCGTGCGCTTGGGCTTGGGCGTCGCGGCCTCGGCGGTGCCCTCTTCGGCAACGTCCGCGGCCTTGGCCTTGGTTGTTTTTGCCGTCGAAGCCTTGGCTGTTGTCGTCTTGGCCGACGTTGCCTTGGCCGTGGTCGCGGCCTTGGCTGTGGTCGACGTCGAACGTGTCGAACGGGTGCGGGTCACCTTGGGCTTGGCAGGTGCATCCCCATCTTCGGCAGCAGCCTCGGCATCATCACCGGTGGTTTCGGTCTTCTTTGTGGAAGAACGCGACCGGCTGCTGGCAGGCTTCGGCTTGTCCTCGGCGGGTTTGGCATCCACGTCAGCAGAGGTGTCGCCGTTTGCATCGTCCTGATCGTCATCGTCACGACCGTTCTCGCCGTTCTGATCCTCGCCCGTGGACGATTTGCTCCGCCGACGACGCCGACGACGGCGCCGCTTGGGTTTGGGCTCACCGTCTTCGCCCACTTCGGCGGCAGGATGCGACTGGGACGACTGAGGCGCAGGTTGCGATGCCTTGGCCTCTTGTGCGGCTTCGGCTGCGATGTCCGCCGCTTCGGCCGCCTCGGCGGCGCGGGCGTCCGCTTCGTCGATCTGGTCCATGATGGAGGTGTCGACAGACACCACATGGGTGGCAGCCGTCACGACGCGCGTGGCTGTCTTGAATTTTTCGATGTTGAAATCGGGGCTGATCAGCGTCGGGTCCCCTTCGATCCGCACCGACAGACCATAGCGCACTTCGATCTGGGCGATGTGTTCGCGTTTCTGGTTCATCAGGAAGTTCGAGATGCCGACCGGGCATTTCACCAGCACTTCGCGCGACCGGCGGCGGGTGCCCTCTTCCTCGATCTGACGCAGGATCGACAGCGCAAGGTTGTCGTCCGACCGGATCAGACCGGTGCCGTGGCACGCCTGACACGGCTGCGTTGTCGCCTCGATCATGCCGGGGCGCAGACGCTGACGCGACATTTCCATCAGGCCAAAGCCCGAGATGCGGCCCACCTGGATGCGCGCGCGGTCGGTTTTCAGCTTGTCCTTCATCATCTTTTCGACGGCGGCGTTGTTCTTGCGCTCGTCCATGTCGATAAAGTCGATGACGATCAGGCCCGCAAGGTCGCGCAGACGCAACTGGCGCGCCACTTCGGCGGCGGCCTCAAGGTTGGTCTTGGTCGCGGTCTGCTCGATCGAGCCTTCCTTAGTCGCACGGCCAGAGTTCACGTCGATCGCCACCAGCGCCTCAGTGACGCCGATCACGATATAACCACCTGAGGGCAGTTGCACCGTGGGGTTGAACATACCGGCAAGATAGCTTTCGACCTGATAACGGGCGAACAGCGGCAGGCTGTCCTCGTAGCGTTTCACATTCTTGGCGTGGGACGGCATGATCATCTTCATGAAGTCTTTGGCGATGCGATAGCCGCGCTCGCCTTCGACGAACACTTCGTCGATGTCGCGGTTGTACAGATCGCGGATCGACCGTTTGATCAGGTCGCCCTCTTCGTAGATTTTCGCGGGCGCAATGGATTTCAGCGTCAGTTCGCGGATCTGTTCCCACATCCGTTGCAGGTATTCGTAATCGCGCTTGATCTCGGCCTTTGTGCGTTTGGCACCGGCGGTGCGCACGATCAGGCCGGCGCCACGGGGCACTTCGATCTCGTTGGCGATCTCTTTGAGCTTCTTGCGGTCCACGGCGTTGGTGATCTTGCGGCTGATGCCGCCACCGCGGGCCGTGTTGGGCATCAGGACGCAATAGCGACCGGCCAGCGACAGGTATGTGGTCAGCGCCGCACCCTTGTTGCCGCGCTCTTCCTTCACGACCTGAACCAGCAGGATCTGACGGACCTTGATGACTTCCTGAATCTTGTAACGCTTGGCGCGCGGCTTGCGGACCGGGCGAATGTCGTCGCTGTCGTCTTCGTCGGCGACGGATTCGATGCTGTCGTCCTTGTCGGCGGCGTCGGCTGCCACGTCTTCGTCGTCGTGATCGTGATCATCGTCCGCCGCTGGCGTTTCCACCGGCGTTTCACGAACGGTTTCCATGGGCGAAGACCCTTCGTCCACGCCATCATCGCCCTCTGACAGGTCGATGGTTTCCATGCCGCCCACTTCATCCGAAGATGTCACGGCGTCATCGCTGGATGTCTCTTCCGCCTTGGTCGAGGACCGGCTGCGCGAACGCGAGCGCGACGACGAACGCTTGGGCTTGTCGTCATCTTCATCCTTGGCGCGCTGCGCTTCGGCCAGCGCGCGTTCTTCCTCCATCAGCGCCTCGCGGTCGGCGACGGGGATCTGGTAGTAATCGGGATGGATTTCCGAGAACGCAAGGAACCCGTGGCGGTTGCCGCCGTAATCTACGAACGCCGCCTGCAGCGACGGTTCGACCCGCGTTACCTTGGCGAGATAGATGTTGCCAGCAAGCTGGCGTTTGTTTTCAGATTCAAAATCGAATTCCTCAACTTTGTTTCCGTCGACCACCACAACGCGCGTTTCCTCGGCGTGGGTGGCATCAATAAGCATTTTCTTTGGCATGTTGTCCGTTTGCACGTGCGCAGCGCCACATCACCCGGGGGTGCGGCGGTTCTGGAGACGTGTCTATTTATGGCGAATAGCGACGCGCGGCAGCACCGGCCTCTGGGGCCTGCTGCTGTCCTGCTCATGGCATGTGCGCGTGTCATCGCGTTTCTTCTCCGACACGCAGTGACGTTTGGTCCTGCGTATCCATTCAAAAGCTGCGCATATGTTGACCATACCGCCGGCATCTCACGGCCGTTTCCGGCCCAATCGGTCTGTTTCAGGTCGGGGCGTTTTGGCCACCAAACGCTGTCACAGCGAAACTCTCATCAGGTCCGACGTGTGGATAACGTCAAAGTCCTGCCCTTTAGATAATGCGTTTCACATCACTATTACAATCGCTAACTGCGGCAGACGCGCTGCAATCGTCGTTTCAAGCGGCCAAACGCAATGGTGTAGCGGCCTGCGAGGCCACTGCACCATATGGTTGAAACCGTTCTGCGCGAAATTGCAGCAGCGCAGATCAATTCTGAAGATAATCGGACCGTTGCAGGCCGTATTTGGCCATTTTCTCGTTCAACGTCCGGCGTGGCAGACACAACTCGTCCATCACGCTGGCAATCGAGCCCTTGTGTCGGCGCATGGTGTTGTCGATCAGCATCCGCTCAAACGCCTCGACGTATTCTTTCAGCGGCTTGCCCTCGGTGGTCATCACCGGCTGCATCTCTTCGTGGTCGGACATCAGCAGCGACGCGATGGTGCCGGTCCCACGACGCGATTGCAGCACTGCGCGTTCGGCGATGTTGATCAGCTGGCGCACGTTGCCCGGCCAGGGGGCCTGCAACAGTTGCGCGGCCTCTTGCGCGCTGACATTGGGTGCTTCGCAGCCGTATTCATCGGCGAACTGTTCGCTCAGGCGGGTGAACAGCGTCAGGATATCCTCGCCGCGCTGGCGCAGCGGCGGCACGGTGATGCGCAGAGCGGCCAGGCGGTAGAACAGGTCGGGGCGCAGCGCGTCTTCGCAGGTGCGGCCCGCTTCCTGCATGTTGCAGATGCCAACGATGCGGGTCTCGGCCGGCGTGCCCTGATCGTTGATCGCGCTCAGAAGGCGCGCTTGCAGCGGTTCGCTCAGCGCCTCGATGTCTTCCAGCACCAGCGTACCGCCGCGGGCCTCTTCGATGGCAGGCAGTTGCGCGTCTTCGGGCTGCATCGGGCCGAACAGACGTTTGGCCAGCGCGTCCTCTTCTAGTGCGGAACAGCTGACCAGCACGAACTTCTTGCCCGCACGGCTGCCAACGGCATGAAGCGCATGCGCGACCAGCGTCTTGCCGGTGCCGGTTTCGCCGTCGATCAGGACGTGGCCGTCGGCCTGCCCCAGATCAAGAATGTCTTCGCGCAACCGGTCCATCACTGGGCTTTGGCCAATCAGCTTTTTCATCAGCTGGCTGCCATCCGACAGCTCGCGGCGCAGGGCGCGGTTGTCCATCACCAGACGGCGTGCGCCTGTTGCCTTCTTGGCCAGCTCGCTCATGCGGTCGGGGTTGAAAGGCTTTTCAAGGAAATCGAACGCGCCGACGCGCATCGCCTCGACCGCCATCGGCACGTCGCCGTGGCCCGTGATCATTATGACAGGCAGCGCGCTGTCGTTGCCCATCAGTTTCTTCAGGAACTGCATCCCGTCCATGCCGGGCATCTTGATGTCGGAAATGACGATGCCGGGATAATCCGGCCCCAGCACCTTTAGCGCGTCTTCGGCGCAGGCGAATGTTTCGGTGTCATATCCCGACAGCGCCAGCCACTGGCTGATGGACTGCCGCATATCTTGTTCGTCATCGACAATCGCGATCTTCATGGCTTGGGTCATTCTCTACTCCGCCGCTTGGCTGTTGTTGCTTTCGCCCTCAACGCGCGAGAGGATCGGAAGTTGCATTTCAAACACAGCACCGCCCCCTTGGCCGTTGCGTGCCGTTAGTCTACCACCAAGGTCGTTTACAATCCCGGACGAAATGGCAAGGCCCAACCCCACCCCGTCGCCGGGTTGCTTGGTGGTGTAAAACGGTTCAAACAATGCGTCCAGATCCTCGATGCCGGGGCCATTGTCACGCACGGTGAGCGTGGCCGTCTGCCCCGCTGACAGAATGATGTCTACCTGCGGGTTCCGCTCTGATCTGGTGGCGTCGATCGCGTTGCGCAAGAGGTTGACCATAACCTGTTCAATGCGCATCCGGTCGCCCATGACGCGCACAGGTTCGTCCGGCAGAATGCGGGTGATCTGAACCTGACGCTGGCGCAGCTGTGGTTCCATCATCGACAGGCTGGAGGCCAGCGCATTGCCCATATCCACAGGCGAAAACGCGTCCGCGCCCTTGCGGGCATAGGATTTAAGCTGGCGCGTGATCGCGCCCATGCGTTCGATCAGATCGTCGATGCGCCCGAAGGAAGACAGCGCCTCGTCCTTGCGGTTGCGGTTCAGCAGCAAACGCGCGCCCGCCAGATAGGTTTTCATCGCGGCCAGCGGCTGGTTCAGCTCGTGACTGACGGCGGCCGACATCTCGCCCAAGGCGGCCAGTTTGCTGGATTGTTCCAGCGTCTGTTCGGCCACGGCAAGGGTTTCCTGCACACGCTCGCGTTCGGCGATTTCCCGCTGCAAACGGGCATTCAGTGCGCGAAGCTCTGCCGACTCGCGCTGGAACAGTGCCATCCGAAAGGCCGTGCGCCGCGACAGAAAATAGAAAGTCAGCGCCAGAAGAATCGCAAATCCCATGATTTCCAGCGCCAGAACCCCGTTCACACGCTCGCGCACAGAGGTGTAGGTGGTGAAGGACGCCATGCGCCATCCACGGAACGGAATGCGCGTTTCCAGCCGCATCACGCCCTCGCCCTGAATGTAGGCATCGGGGGGCAGCGCGGTCCAGTCGGCGGTGGCCTGAATGGCGCGCTCAATGGCGCTTTGCGGGGTCTGGCGGGCCAAGGCTTCGGCTTCGGTCCGGCCCCGCCAGCGCGGTTCGGTCGCCAGAATGATCGCCCCTGTGCTGTCGGTCACCAGCACCGCATCTGAAATCCCCGCCCAAGCGCGTTCAAACTTTTGAAGGTCCACCTCGACAGTGATGACACCCAGCACATCGCCGCCCGATTGCACGCGCCGCGAATAGGTAAAGGTATAGCCACCGGATTCACGCGGGATCACGGCAAAGATCGTCCCCGCCGCGCGCATCGCATCGACAAAATACAACGCAGTGCTGTGCGACGAACCCAGCCGGTTGCGGTCGGTGGCGGCCACCGTGCGCCCGTCCTTGTCCAGCAACATCAGCGATGCCGCCCCGATTTCCTCGACAAAGGAAATCAGCCGTTGCGTCGATTGCGAATAATCCGCGGAATTCAGCGCCCCGATCAGCGTCGGGTCGCGCGCCAGCAATTGCGGCACGATGGCGTTCTGGCGCAGTTCCGACAACAAGTTTCCCGAATACAGCGCCAGTCGCAGCTCGGCCCGGTTGCGCGTGGTCTGGGTGAAACGATCGGTCAACAGGCTGTTGGTGAACCACACCGTGAACAGTGCCAACACGAACAACAGCCCCAAGGCCACGCGGACGCGCCAGCCAATAGCCTTGTTGTTGCTGAAAACGCCCTGAGCCTGCATGACGGATACCTTAATCGTATCCGCCCGCCGCGCTCAAGTCATGCCGGTGTCAGGGCACCCATCAACGCGCGGAAAAGCGCCGTACCGTCGGTGCCGCCGTGACCTGCATCCGCCGCCCGCTCTGGGTGGGGCATCATGCCCAGCACACGGCGGTTTTCCGACAGGATGCCAGCAATGTCAGCGCGCGCGCCGTTGGGATTGTCGGTATAGGTGAACGCGATGCGGTCTTGATCTTGCAAGCCCGCGATGGTGGCGTCGTCGGCGTAGTAATTGCCATCGTGGTGCGCGATCGGAATGTCGATTACGTCACCGGCATTGTAGCCTTGGGTAAATGCGCTGTCGCTGGTTGCAACCTTCAGCCCGACGGTCTTGCAGATGTATTTCAGCCCCGCATTGCGCAGCAGCGCACCGGGCAGGATGCCGGTTTCGGCAAGCACCTGGAATCCGTTGCAGATGCCGATGGCATAACCGCCGCGATCGGTGTGCGCCTTGAGCGAATTGCAGATCGGCGAGTTGGCGGCAATCGCGCCACAGCGCAGGTAGTCGCCAAAGGAAAACCCGCCCGGCACGCCGACGATGTCCACATCACGGGGCAGTTCGGTGTCCTTGTGCCAGACCATTTGCACATCTGCGCCCGCAGCCTCAAAGGCGACAGCCAGATCACGGTCGCAGTTCGAACCGGGGAAAACGATGACAGCAGCTTTCATGGAAACATTCCTTGTCGCAGCGCGGGTGCGCCTTAGCCGATCTCGACCGAATAGGATTCGATCACGGTGTTGGCCAGCAGCTTTTCGCACATGGCGGTCACATCGGCTTCGGTCGCGCCCTCGGCAAGGTCCAGTTCGATCACCTTGCCCTGGCGCACGCCGTTTACGCCATCAAAGCCAAGCGCGCCCAACGCGTGGCGCACGGCCTCGCCCTGCGGGTCCAGAACCCCGTTTTTCAACATCACATGTACCCGAGCTTTCATCGCGCCGTGGTCCTTTTCGCTATCGTGTCGTTCTTGTCAGTGCGGGCCGCCGCCGATCTTAGTTGATCAGCGTCGGTTTGGTGATGGGCGATGCGTTCTTGGGCAGCACACCCAGACGCCGCGCCACTTCGGTATAAGCGTCGGTCAGGTTGCCCAGATCGCGGCGGAACACGTCCTTGTCCAGCTTTTGACCGGTTTCCATGTCCCACAGACGGCACGAATCCGGGCTGATTTCATCCGCAACGATAAGACGCTGGAAATCACCGTCATAAACGCGGCCGATCTCGATTTTGAAATCAACCAGCTTGATGCCAACGGCCAGCATGACGCCGGACAGGAAATCATTGACCCGCAGTGCAAGGCTCAGGATGTCATCCATGTCCTGCTGGCTGGCCCAGCCAAAGGCCGCGATGTGTTCTTCGGTCACCAGCGGATCACCCAGCGCGTCGTCCTTGTAGCAATATTCGACGATGGGACGCGGCAGTTGCGTGCCCTCTTCGATGCCCAGACGGGTGCTCATCGACCCTGCGGCATAGTTGCGCACGATCACTTCCAGCGGGATAATCTCGCACGAGCGGACCAGTTGTTCACGCATGTTGATGCGCTTGATGAAATGCGTCGGCACACCGATTTGCGCCAGACCGGTCATGAAGTATTCGCTCAGACGGTTGTTCAACACGCCCTTGCCTTCGATCACGTCCTTTTTCTGCGCGTTGAACGCGGTGGCGTCATCCTTGAAATACTGCACGATTGTGCCCGGCTCGGGGCCTTCATACAGAATTTTGGCTTTGCCTTCGTAAATCTTTTTGCGCCGCGCCATTGACGTTCCCCTTAGTGTTGACGGGGCCGAGTCCCTGTCACGTTAGCGTCCTCTTAGTGCAAGGGGCGCACTGCCGCAAGGAACACACACCAATCCGCTGCCCTGACGGCACTTGTATGGTCCCCAAAGGCACCCAATATGCTAAAAACATGCCATTCACTTCCAAAGGACAGACCCATGAGCTCTTTTGACGACCGCGAAAACGCTTTTGAATCGAAATACGCCCATGATGCGGAAATGCAGTTCAAGGCCGAAGCCCGCCGCAATAAGCTGCTGGGCCTGTGGGCGGCCGAACTGCTGGGCAAGACCGGCGATGCGGCCAACGCCTATGCAGTCGAGGTGGTCAAATCCGACTTTGAAGAGGCCGGCGACGAAGACGTCTACCGCAAGGTGTCGGGCGATCTGGGCGACAAGGCCGACGAGGTCACGGTGCGCACCAAGATGATCCAGCTGATGGCCGAGGCCAAGGCGCAGATCATGACCGAAGTCAAAAGCTGATCGCGATTTAGGTCACGGGTTTAATCAAACCCGCATCAGTTATCCGGCGTGCAGCCCCCGCTGCGCGCCGTTTTCGTATCTGCCGTTAACGTCATGCTCAGCCCCATAGCATAGCCCTGACTACGGGGTGCAGACGGGGGCCGTGCAAGATGCTGCAATTTCTGAATTCAAATGCGACGGGGCAGTTGTTTCTGCGCGTACTGGTGCCTGCGGGGGTGTTGGGCCTGTGTTTGTCGGCACTGGCGCAGCGGCTCGAACCCGATATGTCCGGTGCGATCTGGGCGCATGTGGCGCAGGTGCCTGTCTGGATCTGGTTGCAGGCGCTGGGGCTGAGCGTGGCCAGCCTGTGGGCGGTGGGCCGCTATGACAGCGTGGCGCACAGGCATCTGGGCACCGGACTGCGCGACCGGCCTGCGCGGCTGGCCGGCACCGCGTCGATTGCGCTGGCACAGTCCTTGGGCTTTGGCATCTTTACCGGTGCGCTGGCGCGCTGGCGGCTGTTGCCTGATCTTACGCTGGCCGAAGCGTTGCGGCTGAGTGCCTTTGTCTCGCTGTCGTTTCTGGCGGGCTGGGCGGTGGTCACGGCGCTGGCCTGCCTTTTGCTGCCGGCGCCCGATTGGACACTGGCCCCCGCGCTGATGGTTTTGGTTTTGGCCCTTGCGGTGCTGGCGGTTCAATTCCTGTGCCCCGTGATGCGATGGCGCGGCAGGTCGGTGCAACTGCCCACCTTGCCCGCGTCGATGGCCATTGTGTTGTGGACAGCGGTCGATACGCTGTGCGCTGCGGGTGCTTTATATGTCTTGCTGCCCGCCGATGCCGCGGTCGGCCCCGCGCAGTTCCTGCCGCTGTTCCTGATGGCGCTTGGCACGGCCCTGATCTCGAACACTCCGGGCGGCGTCGGCCCGTTCGAGCTGATGATGCTGGGACTGCTGCCGCATGTGCCTGCGGCGGATGTTCTTGGCAGTATCGTTGCATTTCGCATCGTTTATTATACGCTACCTGCCCTGTTGGCTGCGGCTGCGCTGTTGCGTCCCATGCAGGACGCGCGGACCAACCGGCGCCTGACGGTGCCCTTCTGCGCGCAACCTGCACAGCGGTCCGAACTGGGCGTGATGCGCCAGACCGGCGCGCGGGAGATCGCGTATCAAGGCACCAGCGCCGTGGTCTGGACCACCGGCCAGACATTGACCTGCCTTGGCGATCCGACAACCGGCAGTCCGCAGGCCGCCCTGCCCGTCCTGAAACGTCTGGCCCGCCAGCACAGCCGCGTGACCGCCATCTACAAATGCAGCGCCCGCACTGCGGCGGTGGTGCGCAAGGCCGGTTGGGCCGTGCTGCACATCGCGGACGAGGCGGTGATTGACACGGCACACTATGACACCAACCGCCCCGCCTATCGCCGTCTGCGGCGCAAGCTGCGCAGCGCACAGAAAGCGGGCGTCGCGGTCCACCACCCCTCACATCTGCCATTGGCCGAAATGGCACGCATTGATACCGCGTGGCAGGCCAGTCATGGACGCGCGCGCGGCGGCACAATGGGGCAGTTCGAAGGCAGCTATGTCAGCGCGCAACATTGCGTTCTGGCCTATGTTCAGGGCCAGCTAGTCGGTTTCGTGACCTTACACATGGGGCCGCACGACTGGTGCCTTGATCTGGTGCGCCATGTCGATGCCCTGCCCGATGGCACCATGTTCGCGCTGGTCGATGCCGCGATCTGTCAGGCGCGTGTGGCGGGTGTGGCACAGGTCAATCTGGCCGCGATCCCCGCCTGCCCTAATCCGGCAAGCGGCTTTTGGCGCTGGTTCGGCGTTCAGATGGTCCTGCACGGCGGCGGGTCCGGCCTGCGCCAGTTCAAATCCGCTTTTGCGCCAGCGTGGCAACCACGTTATGCCGCCGCCCCGAACTGGCCCGCCCTGACGCTGGCGCTGGCCGACATCACCCGCGCCGTGCACCGCCCCGAGCCGGCCCTCAGTGCGGCGGCTCATGATGGTGATGAGAATTATGAGGTGGCCAGCCGCCGCGCTTCATGACAAATGGAACAATCACGCGCGCGCGAGAAAGGCCCTGAGATGACGAATTTGCTAAGCAAGATGCTTGAAACCCACGACACCCTGCTGGCAGATGGCGCCACGGGCACCAACCTGTTCAACATGGGTTTGATGTCGGGCGACGCGCCCGAGATGTGGAACGAGGAACACCCCGACCGCATAACCACATTGTACCGCGGCGCAGTTGATGCCGGGTCGGATATTTTCCTGACCAACTCGTTCGGGGCCAATGCCTCGCGGCTGAAACTGCACGGCGCTGCCAAACGCGCCCACGCCCTGTCGCGCATCTCGGCCGAGATCGCCCGCGAAGTGGCCGACACCGCAGGCCGCCCCATCGTTGTGGCAGGCTCGGTCGGCCCCACCGGCGAGATCATGGAACCGGTGGGCGCGCTCAGCCACGCCGTCGCGGTCGAGATGTTCCACGAAACCGCCGACGGGCTGAAAGCGGGCGGCGCCGATGTGGGCTGGCTGGAAACCATTTCCGCCCCTGAAGAATACCGCGCCGCCGCCGAAGGGTTTGCGCTGGCCGGACTGGACTGGTGCGGCACCATGAGCTTTGACACCGCAGGGCGCACCATGATGGGCCTGACAAGTTCCGGCCTGGTCGAGCTGGTGCAGGAACTGGAAAACGCACCGATGGCATTCGGCGCAAACTGTGGCACCGGATCTTCCGACCTGCTGCGCACCGTGCTGGGCTTTGTCGCTGCAAACCCCACACGTCCGATCATTGCCAAGGGCAACGCCGGCATTCCGAAATACCACGACGGGCATATCCACTATGATGGCACGCCCGAACTGATGGCGGACTATGCCGTGATGGCGCGCAACTGCGGCGCGCGGATCATTGGTGGCTGCTGTGGCACCATGCCCGACCACCTGCGCGCCATGCGCGAGGCGCTGGACACGCGGCCCAAGGGCGACGCCCCGCTGCTGGAAGAGATCGTCGCCAAGCTGGGCGCGTTTTCCTCGGAAAACGACGGCACCGGTGACCAATCCGACGCCCCCCAACGCCGCAGCCGCAACCGCCGCAGCCGGACGTAATCAGACCCGAAATCAGAACAATGACATCTGCGCCCCCGGCAACACCGGGGGCCGGAACAGATCGCAGCGCATCGGCGTGCCGGCGGTCTTCAACCCCAGCCGTTTCACCGCCACGTTGAACCGCTGCGCCACCATCTCGGCGTAAGGTCCGGTGCCACGCATCCGCCGCCCCCATGCCGCGTCATAGTCGGCCCCGCCGTGCATTTCACGCAAGCGCGCCATGATGCGCCGCGCGCGGTCGGGATAATGTTGAGCCAACCACTCCTGCACCAGCGGCGACACCTCGCGCGGCAACCGCAGCATGATCCAGCTTGCCGACCGCGCGCCTGCATCCTTGCCCGCGGCCAGTATGCTCTCAAGCTCGGGATCGGTCAGCGCCGGAATCATGGGCGATGCCATAACCCGCACCGGAATCCCGGCCTGCGCCAGCCGGCGTATGATCTCGATCCGCCGTTTGGGCGCGGGCACACGCGGCTCCATCAGCCGCGACAGGGCTGCGTCCAGCGTGGTCACCGAAATGCCCACCCGCACCAGTCCGCGCCGCGCCATGTCCGACAGGATGTCGATGTCGCGCTCAATCAGCGTGCCCTTGGTCACGATGGCCACCGGATGATCCGCATCCGACAAGACCTGTAGACAGGCGCGCGTGATGCCATGTTCCCGCTCGATCGGCTGATAGGGGTCGGTATTGGTTCCCATCGCAATCGGTGCCACCTTGTAACGCTTCGCCGCCAATTCGCGCTGCAACACTTGTGGCGCATCGGGCCGCGCGATCAGCCGCGTTTCGAAATCCAGCCCCGGTGACAGTCCCAGATAGGCGTGGCTGGGCCGTGCAAAACAATAGACACAGCCGTGCTCGCAACCGCGATAGACGTTTATCGACCGGTCAAACGGCAAATCGGGCGACTTGTTATAAGTGATGATACTGCGCGGCACCTCGACACTGACTTCGGTGCGCAGGGGCGGCAACGCCTCGCCCGCGTCCCAGCCGTCGTCTTCCTCGGTCCGGCTGAGGCGGTCAAAGCGGCTGACCGCGTTGCTGGCGGCCCCCCGCCCGCGCGCGCGCATGGCATAGGTCTGTCGTGTCATATCTACATTATAGAACATTAAGGGAACATCCCGCCAGTGCAAAACCCGCTTTACCCTGTCAGGCTGGGCCATTAATCCGCTTTCGTAACGCTCAGGTCGCACATCGCGCGGCGTGTGTCGTAATTTTGACAGTCACCCTTGGGCTTTGTGTCAAAAGAGGTCAAACTGCGGTGGGCCGTGGGCTAAAATAAAGGGATCTGCCATGTCAGACGAAGACGAAATCATCCTGTCGGAACTGGACGACGAGGAACTGGTCCAACAAATGTTCGACGACCTTTATGACGGTCTCAAGGAAGAGATCGAAGAAGGCGTGAACATCCTGCTGGAGCGCAAGTGGGAACCCTACGACATCCTGACCAAGGCGCTTGTCGGCGGTATGACCATCGTCGGTGCCGACTTCCGTGATGGCATCCTGTTCGTGCCCGAAGTGCTGCTGGCCGCCAACGCAATGAAGGGCGGCATGTTCATCCTCAAGCCGCTGCTGGCCGAAACCGGCGCACCGCGCGTCGGCAAGATGGTCATCGGCACGGTCAAGGGCGACATCCACGACATCGGCAAGAACCTTGTCGGCATGATGATGGAAGGTGCGGGTTTCGAAGTGGTCGATCTGGGGATCAACAACGCGGTCGAGGCCTATATGGAAGCCCTGGAAACCGAAGGTCCGGACATCCTGGGCATGTCGGCCCTGCTGACCACCACGATGCCTTACATGAAGGTCGTGATCGACACGCTGGTCGAACAGGGCAAGCGCGACGATTACATCGTGCTGGTGGGCGGCGCGCCGCTGAACGAAGAGTTCGGCAAAGCCATCGGTGCCGACGCCTATTGCCGTGACGCAGCCGTGGCTGTGGAAACGGCCAAGGATTTCATGGGCCGCAAGCACAACCGCGCCAACGCCTGAAACCCGCCTTTTTGAATGAACCAGCCCCGCCCTTGCCGGCGGGGCTTTTCTTTTGGCGCACGCGTCCCCAGATAAAGGTCAAAGGAGTGCCCATGCCATTTAACCGCCTTGCCCTGATCCTCGTCGTTGTGATCGCAGCCGCCGCCGTCACCGTGTGGCTGGCCATGCTTGCTGCCGCGGTTTTCAGCTTGCCACAGGCGGCAACAGCCTTGGTGCCGCTCGCCTTGCTGGCGTTTGTGCTGGTCCGGCTGCTGCGCGACCGGACCAAAGACCCTTAGGGTCAGACCCTGGAACGGGTCAGCCAGACCATAACCGCCACCATGACGATCCCGTACAGCACATGGCCCATCAGTGCGACCCAAGTGATACCGGTGAAGTTCAGGAAAAACGGGAGGCCCGCAATCGCAGTGATCCCGCCGATGGCAAAGATCCACAGGCCAAAGCCGTAAACTGCCGCGGGCACGATCCACGGCAAGCCACCGCCGATCACCCGATCCCACACAGGCTTGAAGATGAACAACCAGCCCACCGGATAGCCGATCAGCCCCACCAGATAGAAATGCATGAAATAACCTGCAAAATCCCCGTTCGGGAGCCCAAGCGCGCCAAACAGGCTTTTGGCCAGCCCGTGCGGCGACAGGTTGGCAAAGCCCATCGCGGGGCTGATCACCTGCCCCCACAGATCAAATGCCATGGTCGCAAAACAGCCCGATATGAACATCAGCCCCAGCGTGGCCGTGTTCAGACCTGCCTTGTTCGTGTAAATCGTCATTGTGTTCCATCCCTGTCTGAAATGTCGTATCTGACACATCCAGCTACGCAGCTTCCGTGGCACCGTACAACGATGCAGAGATACCGCACACGCATTGGTTAGAATTGTGACAGATCACACCGCCCCCATGCCCGACCTCGACCAGTTGACCGAAACCGGCCTGCGGGCCAAAGGCACAGGCTCGATCCTGCTGATCGCCTGCGGGGCGCTGGCACGCGAAATTCTGGACCTAAAGCAGGCCAACGGCTGGACCCACATGGACCTGACCTGCCTGCCCGCCAAGTACCACCTGTACCCAGACAAAATCACCGCAGCCGTGCGCGACAGCGTCGCCAAACACCGCGACCGCTATGACAGCATCTTTGTGGTCTATGCCGACTGCGGCACCGGAGGGCTTCTGCAAGCCGCCTGTGCCGAAATGGGCGTGGAAATGGTGGCCGGTCCCCATTGCTACAGCTTTTTCGAAGGCAACGACCGGTTTGCGCAACACAGCGAAAACGAGATCACGACCTTTTACCTGACCGATTTCCTGGTCCGCCAGTTCGAGGCGTTCATCATCAAGCCGATGGGCCTGGACCGCCATCCGCAACTGCGCGACATGTATTTCGCCAATTACGAAAAACTGGTCTATCAGGCGCAAACCGACGACCCCGCCCTGACCGAAAAAGCCCGCGCCGCTGCCGACCGGCTGGGGTTGGCATTCGAGCGTCGTTTTACCGGCTACGGTGATCTTGCCACCCACCTCAAAGACCTCTGAACCTTCTTTTGGCCAGAAATATCCCGGGGGTCCGGGGGCAGCGCCCCCGATTACGCCGCAGCCGCCACGGCGCGCACCCGCTCGATCATCGCGCGCAGCCCGTTGGAACGCTGCGCCGACAGATGATCGTTCAGCCCCAGCCGTTCCAGTTCCGCACGCGCATCCACGCCCACAACTTCGGCCACAGGCACGCCGTTGTACAGCTTGCGCAGCACCGCGATCAGACCGTTCACGATCATAGCGTCGCTTTCCCCGTCAAAGTGGAACAGACCGCCGTCGATCTGCGGGTGCAGCCAAACCTGGCTCGCGCAGCCGTCCACCTTGGTCGCGGGCACCTTCAGCGCGTCATCCAGCGGCTCCATCGCCTTGCCCTGTTCGATGACATAGCGATAGCGATCTTCCCAATCTTCCAGAAATTCGAAATCTTCCACTATTTCTTCAAACGCGGCCTGAGCCATGAAAAACACCTCTCTGATTGCTCTCACGAGGTAAGACGCCTCTGGCCAAAGGTCCACCCCCCGCGCATGATGCTTTTCAATACGCTTTTCAATACGGGCCCGATGGGCTAACACAAGCCAAACAACAGGCAATCCGATATGCGTCTTACACTTAGTGCCCTTCTGATCTCGTCCATGACCCTTGGCGGATGCGCCACTGTGCGTGACAGCCACGTCAATCCGTTCAACTGGTTTGTCGGCTCGCGCTCTGAACCGGTTGCAACCGCGCCGACGGCGGCCAGCACCAATCCGTTGATCCCAAGTCAAAGGGCCGGGCTGTTTGCGCGCAAACGGGCCGAGCGTGACATTTATCTGGGCACGCCGATCGACACCGTGTCGGACCTGGTCATCGAACGGGTTCCGGGCGGTGCAATCATTCGCGCATCGGGCGTGTCGCAAGCCCAAGGTCTGTACGAGGTGCGCCTGACCCCAGAAACCGAGGACGACGAAGCGGTTGATGGCGTTCTGAGCTATCGTTTGGAAGGCCGCCTGCCCGAAAACGCCCGTCCCGGCGGGTCAGTGGCAACGCGGACCGTGACAGCGGCCCATGCGGTGACCGATCAGCAGTTGCGTGGCGTCAGCACCATCCGCGTGGTCGGTGCGCGCAACGCGCGTACGTCGCGCCGGTAACGGCAGCCTGCATTAGGGGGCGCTGCCCCCGCTCTGCGGACTGCCCCGGAATTTTCTGAACCAGAGAAACAGGACCAACCTGCGCGACATCGCGCAGGATCAGTCCAGTTCGACGACGCGGACGGTCTGCCCCTTGGCCGCCAGCGCGATTTTTCCATCGCACAGGCGCAGCGCGTCATTGCCAAAGACTTCCCGACGCCAACCGGTCAGCGCATCCACATCGCGCAGGCCTGCGGCGATTGCGTCCAGATCGGCGGCGGGTGCGATCAGCTTTGCAGCCACCCCGGCGCTTTCGGTTTTGGCCTTGAGCAGCACGCGCAACAGGTCAGCCAGTGCGGGGTTCACTTGCAGCTTTTCGCGGCTGGTGTCCGGCTTTGGCAGGCGGTCGGCGGGCGTGTTCACGCCGCGTTGGACCGCCTCAAGAATGCCATCGGCAATTTCTCCACGGCGCGCTTCGCGCAGCAGCAGGCGCGCGCGGTTCAACTCTTCAAGGTTTTGCGGCTTGTTGCTGGCCAGTTCGACCAGCGCATCGTCTTTGTAGACGCGGTTGCGCGGAATATTACGCTCTTGGGCATAGGTCTCGCGGAAGGCGGCCAGCTCGCGCACAATCCCCAGGAAGCGGGCGCTGTTGGTGCGGGTCTTCACGCGTTTCCACGCCTGATCGGGAACCACGTTATAGGTGTCGGGCGACAGCAGGATCTTCAGCTCTTCCTCGACCCAGGCGCTGCGGCCTGTTTCCTCAAGCCGTGCGGCGAGAAATTCGTAAATCTGGCGCAGGTGCGTCACATCGGCCAGCGCATAGGTTTTCTGCGCATCGGTCAACGGGCGGCGCGACCAATCGGTAAACCGCGAGGTTTTGTCCAGCGGTGCCTTGGCGATCTTGCGCACGAGGGTTTCATAGCCAACCTGTTCGCCAAATCCGCAGACCATCGCCGCGACTTGGGTGTCGAACAGTGGTTTCGGAAAGACGCCGGCATCGACAAAGAAAATTTCCAGATCCTGACGCGCGGCGTGAAAGACCTTGACCACAGAAGTGTCGCGAAACAGATCGTACAGCGGCTCAAGCGAAAGGCCCTCGGCCAGCGGGTCCAGCAGCACGGCGCCGCTGTCGTCGGTTCCGGGCATGGCAAGCTGCACAAGGCACAGTTTTGAATAGTAAGTACGTTCGCGCAGGAACTCTGTATCGACGGTTACATAAGGGTGTTTTGCGGCCTCTTCGCAGTAGGCTGCAAGCTCTTCGGTCGTCGTCAGTGTTCTCATCGTGGGGTCTTAACCTTATGTCCGGGCTGTGCGGGTCCGATCTGACTACACCAAAGGTCAGGGCAAGACCAGAGAGCTCACAAATCCAGCCGCGCAGTGTTGCCCGAGGCAAAGCGGCGCAATACGGCGGGGTACAAACGGTGCTCTTGTTCCAGCACCCGCGCGGCCAGCGCGTCGGGGGTGTCATCGGGCAGGATCGGCACGGTGGCCTGCCCCAACACGGGGCCGTCGTCCAATTCCGGCGTGACCAGATGCACGGTACAGCCGTGGCTGGTGTCGCCAGCCTCGATCGCGCGTTTGTGGGTGTGCAGACCGCGATATTTGGGCAGCAGCGACGGGTGGATGTTCAGCATCTTGCCCTGCCACGGGCTGACGAATCCGGCCGTGAGAACCCGCATGAAACCGGCAAGACAGATGATGTCAGGCGCGTGTTTGGCCAAAGCCGCGTCAAGGGCCTGTTCAAAGCTGGCGCGATCCTCGCCAAAGGGGCGGTGATCGACGACTTCGGTGGCGATGCCCTGCCCCTTGGCCCAGGCAATGCCGCCGGAGTTTTCATTGTTCGAGACGATGACCACAGGCCGCGCCGCATGGTCACCGGTCATATCCTCGACCAGCGCGCGCATGTTCGACCCGCCGCCCGAGACAAAAATCGCAACGCGCTGCGTCACACCAGCGTTCCGCTGTAGGTCACCTCGCCCGCGCCCGCGACCACTTGGCCCAGCGTGCAGACGGTTTCACCTGCCGCCTCCAACAGCGGCACCAGCGTGTCCACGGCGTCGGCATCGACAACGACAACCATGCCGATCCCGGCATTGAAGGTTTTCAGCAGCTCGGCCTGATCCATACCGCCATTGTCCACCAACCAGCGGAACACGGGCGGCAGCGTCCATGCGTCCAGGTTCACGCCACAGCCCAGCCCCTCGGGCAGCACGCGCGGCAGGTTCTCGGTCAGGCCGCCGCCGGTGATATGCGCCAGACCGCGCACGCCGCCCTTCCTGATCGCCTCAAGCACCGATGTTACATACAGCCGCGTCGGCGTCAGCAGCGCCGCGCCCAGCGTGGTGTCCGCGTCCCACGGGCACGCATCGTCCCAGCCAAGACCGGACAGTTCGACAATCTTGCGCACCAGCGAAAACCCGTTGGAATGTACCCCGTCCGAGGCCAGCCCCAGCAACACCTGACCTTCGGCTATGCCTGCGGGCAGCTCTGTGCCGCGCTCCATCGCACCCACCGAGAAACCGGCCAGATCGAAATCACCCGCCGGATACATACCCGGCATTTCCGCCGTCTCGCCACCGATCAGCGCACAGCCCGAAGCTTTGCAGCCCTTGGCGATGCCTTCGATGATGCGTGCGGCCTGATCCAGTTCCAGCTTGCCGGTGGCGAAATAGTCCAGGAAAAACAGCGGCTCGGCGCCCTGACAGACCAGATCGTTAACGCACATGGCGACCAGATCAATGCCCACACCGTCGACGTTGCCGGTGTCGATGGCGATGCGCAGCTTGGTGCCCACGCCGTCGGTGGCGGCGACCAGAACCGGATCGCTAAACCCTGCGGCCTTGACGTCGAACAAACCGCCAAAACCGCCCAAGCCCGACATCACGCCGCTGCGCTGCGTGCTTTTGGCGGCGGGTTTGATCCGCTCGACAAGCGCGTTGCCTGCGTCGATGTCCACGCCGGCTTCGGCATAGGTGATCCCGTTCTTCGGCTCGGTCATGGCTGTGGTCCCTGGCAAATGCGTCGCTTTGGACGTGGGGTTAGAACATCCCGCGCGTGCGTGCAACGCTCTCTCTTGACGAAGACCGCGCGGCGACATACCCAAACGCCCAGGCGGGCCTGTAGCTCAATTGGTTAGAGCAGAGCGCTCATAACGCTTTGGTTGCGGGTTCAAGTCCTGCCGGGCCTACCAAAATCCATATATTTCAGCGCGTTGTGAGGTGTACCTTACGTGATCTTGGCTGCGTTTCAGCGTGGTGCACGTCGCAAGCACCGCCGACTCGTCCCGCCTGTCGGGGTCATTTCAGTCAGGATGCGCCAACACGTTGATCAGCTTGCCCGCCGGATCGCGCAGATAAAACCGGCGCACGCCCCATGGCTCGTCCGTCAGGTCGTAGACGATGGGATGGCCAAGCTGTTTGGCGCGCGCATAGACAGAATCAACGTCGTCCACCTCGATCGACAGATCGGGCACCGCCGTGCCTGACCCGCCTTGGGACGCGATGCTGATCTGGGTCTGCGCCGCCTGCCCCGACGCCAGCGTGACGATCCAGCCGTGATCCATGACCACCGACAGATCGAACAGGTCGGCATAGAATGCGCGCAACTCGTCTACCGACGGTGTCGCGATGTTTGCAACGATGCGCTTGACGGTCATGGTTTCCCCTATGGTTACCGCGCGATGACAATATCCGCCTGCAACCCGCCCAGCCGGTCGCTGTGCCCCAACCGCAACACGCCGCCGTGGGCGCGCGCGATGTCCGTGGCAATGGCCAGGCCCAACCCCACGCCACCGCCCTTGTCCTGATTGCGCGACGGGTCCAGCCGCGTAAAGGGTTTCTGCGCATCGGCGCGGCGGTCTTCGGGAATGCCCGGGCCGTCATCCTCGACCCGAAAGCGCAGGGATTTTTCGGTCAGGGTCACGCTGACATCCGCCTTGGCCCCGTAGCGCACAGCGTTGTTGATCAGGTTTTCGATGGCGCGGCGCATGGCGACGGGGCGCAGGTTGATGGTGCCCTCACCCGTGGCTGCGATCAGTGTGACGGGCCGCCCCGCGCGCTGCTGGTCACCGACGATGTCACGGATCAGCGCCAGCGGGTCGATCTCTTCGGGTTCGCCTTCTTGCGCGCCCTTGGCGAAGTTCAGGAACTCGTCGATCATGCTTTGCATCTGGTCCACGTCCTGTTCCAGCGCCTCGCGGTCGTCGTCCTCCAGCATCGACAGCGACAGCCGCATCCGCGTCAGCGGCGTGCGCAGATCGTGGCTGACGCCCGACAGCATCAGCGTGCGCGTCTCGATCTGGCGTTCGATCCGGTTGCGCATGTCAACAAAGGCCGCCCCCGCCGCGCGCACTTCGGTGGCACCGGCCGGCGTATAGGGCACATGCCGCCCCCGGCCAAAGGCTTCGGACGCGCGGGCCAGACGTTTGATGGGCCGCAACTGGTTGCGCAGATAGATCAGCGCGATGATGCTGATCAGCACGCTGAAAAATATCATGTTCACGAACAACTGGTGCGGATTGGCCGCCGACAGCCTGCGCCGGTCCAGATCCACCCGCACCGGACCCATGCGGGTGTCTACGTAGACATGGACAGTTTTGCCTTGGGTCAGATCAATTGCCTGCGCGGGCGGTACATTATTGCGCAGTTGCGCCACGACGAATCCACCCGACAGGTCCAGCCAGTACCAGCTGTCGTGATCAGGCACATCATCAACCGGTGTTACGTAAATCTCGAGCTGTGGCGCAATGTCCTGCACGGTCGCCCTGATCTGCGCGCGTGCAGGTGCCGCATCCACAGCGTCCAGCACCAGCGCAATTTCGCGCCCTGCCGCCGTGGTCATCTGTGCGGTGACCCCTTCGAAATGGCGCTGGGTGAACAGAACCGACACCACGACCTGCACAAAGACCACAGGCAACAGCAGGATCAATGCGGCACGGCCATACAGGCTGCGGGGCATATAGTGTTTGAGCCACTCGAAGGACATGGCTAAACCCTAGCGGTGAATACCAGCAGAGAGAAGGCCCCAGCCATGATGCCACCCGATGATTTTGATCCCTCCATTGGTGTGGCCGACACGCTGGAACCCGGGCTGCGCCGGATCGTGGCGCCAAACCCGTCACCGATGACCTATCGCGGCACCAACACCTATCTTCTGGGCACCCGCGGTCTGGCCGTGATCGACCCCGGCCCCGAGGACGACGCGCACCTTGAGGCGATTCTGGCCAGCGTGGGGCCGGATCAGCAGATCACCCACATCATCGTGACGCACACGCATTTGGACCACTCGCCGCTGGCCCGCCCGCTGGCGCAGCGTACCGGTGCGCCGGTTCTGGCCTTTGGCGGACCGCACGCAGGGCGCAGTGCCGTGATGCAGCAACTGGCGGACGGGGAATCGGTCGGCGGCGGTGAAGGCATCGACACCGCGTTCCGCCCCGACATCGAAGTGCCGGATGGCACGGTCATCGACGGCGACGGCTGGACGCTAGAGGCGATCCACACCCCCGGCCACATCGGCAACCACCTGTGTCTGGCATGGGGCGACGCGTGCCTGACTGCCGATCATGTTATGGGCTGGGCCACCTCGCTGGTGTCGCCCCCCGACGGCGATCTGACCGATTTCATGGCCTCCTGCGCACGGCTGCAAGCGCGCGACTGGCGGGTGTTCTACCCCGGCCACGGCGCGCCGGTGAACGAGCCTGCTGCGCGGCTGGACTGGCTGGTCGATCATCGGCTGAGCCGCGAAGCATCGATTCTGCACCACCTGTCTCAAGGCCCCGCCACCGCCGCACAGCTGGCCGCCGCGATCTACACCGAAACCCCGCCCGCCCTGCAAGGTGCCGCCACCCGCAACGTGCTGGCCCATCTGGTCGATCTGACAGGAAAAGACCGCGCCGCCCCCGTCGGAAAGCTGACCGCCGGCACCACGTTCAAGGCTCTTTGACCCGCCCTGTTGGAAAAGTTGATTTTTTCGCCAAAACCCTCTGGACGGCTGAAATCACTGTTGCTATACGGCGCGAACCGTTCCGACGTAGCTCAGCGGTAGAGCAGTTGACTGTTAATCAATTGGTCGTAGGTTCGATCCCTACCGTCGGAGCCATAATAAGCCCTTTAAGGTCAACGCCTTAAAGGGCTTTTTTATTTCAGGCCAATTATGTCCGCGCCCCGTTGCACCGGCCAGCGCCGGCTTTCAGTGCCCGACCCGTGCAAACGATTTCCGATTGGCTTCCCTGACAATTTGCCTCTGCGATGCGCGCGGGCAAAACCCCCTCAAATCGCGGAACTGTGCGCCATCTGCCCCGCGCGGTAGTGGTCCAGGTGGCCGGCCATGACCCGCACCAGCGGGGCAAAACCGTCAACGATCTGCAATACGGTGCCGTCGCTGCGGCACGCATCGGGATAGGCCGCGACCAGGGCCGCCACTGCGCCAGCCACGGTCGCGCCCTGATCGGGAAATTCGACCGCCAAAGCCTCAGCGTCGATGGCAAAGCTGCACATCAACTGTTCGATCATCCGCGCGGTCAGCCTGTCCGCGTCGCTGAGGACATGGCCGCGTGCGCCCGCCAGACGCCCTTGGCCAATGACCGAGGTATACGCCGCCGTGGCTGCGTGATTCTGTACGTAGCCCTGCGGGAATTGCGAAATGGCCGAAGCGCCCAGCCCGATCAGCACCTCGGCTTGATCGTCGGTGTAGCCCTGAAAGTTGCGGCGCAGCCCGCCGCTGTGGGCGGCCACGGCCAGACTGTCGCCGGGGCGGGCGAAATGGTCGATGCCAATGGGCAGGAACCCGTCCAGACGCAGCATGCGTTGCGCCATATCCGTCAGCTCGAATCGCGCCTCGGCCGAGGGCAGCGCCGTGCCGTCGATCATCACCTGCCGTTTCGACATCCACGGCACGTGGGCATAGCCGTAGAGCGCCAGCCGGTCCGGTTGCAACGCCAATACCTGTTCCAGCGTATCGACCAGGCTGGCGCGGGTCTGATGCGGCAGCCCGTACAGCAGATCCATGTTCAGACTGTGCACTTTGGCGGCGCGCAGGATCTGGATGCAATCAAACGTCTGGGCAAAGCTTTGTGCACGCCCGATGGCGTCCTGCACCTTGGGGGCAAAGTCCTGCACCCCGATGCTGGCGCGGTTCATGCCATGATCGGCCAGTGTTTGCAGCAGATCGGGCGCCGCTTCGGTCGGGTCGATCTCGACCGAAAACTCGAACCCCTCCGCGCGCTGGAAACTGTCAAAAACGCCCTTCAGCAGCCGTGTCATCGTCTTTGGGCTTAGGATCGTGGGCGTCCCCCCGCCCAGATGCAGACGCCCGATCCGCACATCTGGCGGCAACAGCCGTGCAACCTGAACCATCTCTTGCTGCAGCACGTTTACATAGACGTCCACCGGGCGCAGCGTCTTGGTGCCTTGGGTGCGACAGGCGCAGAACCAGCACAGCCGTTTGCAAAACGGGATGTGGATATACAGCGATACCTCGGACCCCTGCGGCACGGCCTGCAACCAGTCGCGCTGGTGCAGGGCGCCGGCATCTGCGGCAAAATGGTTCGCGGGCGGATAACTGGTGTAGCGCGGGACCTTTGCGTCAAAAAGTCCGTAGCGGCGGAGTTGATCAATCTGTGTCATACCGCTACTTAAACGTGCGCCCTCCCCGATAACTTTGACACAGATCAAAAGCCCAAAATTATGACTGTTGACCTTCTCACCCGTCCGAAATGCAGCGAATGCCCGATCCGGCACCGCGCTGTCTGCTCGCGTTGTGACGCGGACGAGATCGAGCAACTGGAGCAGATCAAGTCCTACAAGACCTTTGCGGCGGGTGATCCGATTCTGTGGCGCGGCGACGACCTGACCTATGTGGCGTCGGTGGTCAAAGGTGTGGCGACGCTGAGCAAAACCATGGAAGACGGGCGCATTCAGATGGTGGGCCTGCTGATGCCTTCGGATTTCATCGGCCGCCCCGATCGCAAGACCATTGAATTCGACGTGGTCGCCGCGACCGAGCTGACATTGTGCTGTTTCCAGCGTGTGCCGTTCGAAAAAATGCTGGCCACGGTGCCCCATGTGTCGCAGCGGCTGCTGGAGATTGCGCTGGACGAACTGGACGCCGCGCGCGACTGGATGCTGTTGCTGGGCCGCAAGACCGCACGCGAAAAGATCGCGACCTTTGTCGAGATGATGGTGCGCCGGCAGCATGTTGACGGGCTGGGGCTGAACACCGAACCGCTGGTGCTGCCCCTGACCCGTGACGAGATTTCGAACTATCTGGGGCTGACACTGGAAACCGTCAGCCGCCAGTTGAACGCCCTGAAGAAAGAGGGCGTGCTGCAATTCGTCGACAGGCGGCGGTTCGAAGTGGTCGACATGGCCGCCCTGCACGCCGCATCAGGCGACGATTCCGATGGCGGCGTTCTTTTCTAGAATCTGATCTGGATCAAGGCGCCGCGCGTGCCGGTGTCGTTCACTGCTTGGGAAACCCAAGGAGTGCAACACCATGTACAACAATATCCTGATCCCCGTCATGCTGGGCGACAGCCGCGACACGCAGTCCGCTTTCAAAGCCGCCCAGGCGCTGGCCGAAACCGGTGCACAGATCACCCTGCTGCACGTGATCGAAACCGTGCCGGTCTATGTGTCGGAATACTTCCCCCCCGATTTCATCACCACCGCCCGTGACACCGTGCAAACCGCACTGGACGCCATGGTCGCCACCCTGCCCGGCAGCCGTGCCGCCATCTGCGAAGGCAAGGCAGGTCCGCGCATTTGCCGCTGGGCCGAAGAAAACGGCTGCGATTGCATCGTCATCGCCTCGCACAAACCGGTCATGAGCGACTTTTTCCTCGGTTCGGTCGCCCATCATGTGGTCGGACACGCGGGCTGCGCTGTGCACGTGGTCCGCTAGGGAAGAAACCACACGGAAAGTTGACTCAGATCAAAGAGCGCCCCCGCCAACCGGCCTACTGAGACACTGCGAACAGAACCGCAGACCCGCCCAAACGGGCGGCTGCGTACAATAAGGTGCCACATGGAATATATTAAATTGATCGCGCTGGGGCTGATAACCCTGATCGCCGCGATGGGGGCGAACTTCGCCCATGACATAGCTTATCAGGTGCACGCCGTCCTGATCATGGTGATCGCGGCTGCAATGTTTGTCTGGGTGCTGCGTGGCATCGACGAGCCGGAGGTGGTGCAAGACACCAGCGGATACCATGACGGGGTCATTCGCGCCGGCGTGATTGCCACGGCGTTCTGGGGGCTGGCCGGATTTTTGGTGGGCACGTTCATCGCCTTCCAACTGGCCTTTCCGGTGCTCAACTTTGACTGGGCGCAACCCTTTGCCAACTTTGGCCGCCTGCGCCCGCTGCACACCTCGGCGGTGATTTTTGCGTTCGGGGGCAACGCGCTGATCTGCACATCGTTCTATGTGGTCCAACGCACCAGCGCCGCACGGCTTTGGGGCGGCAATCTGGCGTGGTTCGTGTTTTGGGGCTACCAGCTGTTCATCGTGCTGGCGGCCACCGGCTATCTGCTGGGGTCCACCCAGTCCAAGGAATACGCCGAACCGGAATGGTACACAGACATCTGGCTGACCATAGTCTGGCTGGCCTATCTGGCGGTTTTCCTTGGCACCATCTTCAAACGCCGCGAGAAACACATCTACGTGGCCAACTGGTTTTTTCTTAGCTTCATCATCACCGTGGCGATGCTGCATGTGGTCAACAACCTGTCGATCCCCGTCAGCTTCTGGGGCAGCAAGTCGGTACAGGTCTTCTCCGGCGTGCAGGATGCGATGACCCAGTGGTGGTACGGCCACAACGCCGTGGGCTTTTTCCTGACCGCCGGCTTTCTGGGCATGATGTACTATTTCGTGCCGAAACAGGCCGAACGTCCGATCTACAGCTACAAACTGTCGATCATCCACTTCTGGGCGCTGATTTTCCTGTATATCTGGGCCGGTCCGCACCACCTGCATTACACCGCCCTGCCTGACTGGGCCTCGACCCTGGGCATGGTGTTCTCGATCGTGCTGTGGATGCCCAGCTGGGGCGGCATGATCAACGGCCTGATGACGCTGCAAGGCGCGTGGGACAAGCTGCGGACCGATCCGATCATGCGGATGTTCGTTATCTCGCTGGCCTTCTACGGCATGTCCACCTTCGAGGGTCCGATGATGTCGATCCGCGCGGTAAACTCGCTGTCGCACTACACAGACTGGACCATCGGACACGTGCATTCCGGCGCGCTTGGCTGGAACGGCATGATCACCTTTGGCGCGCTTTACTTCCTGACACCACGCCTGTGGGGCCGCGAGAAGATGTATTCGATGTCCGCGATCAACTGGCACTTCTGGTTGGCCACGATCGGCATCGTTCTCTACGCCTCGTCGATGTGGGTGACCGGCATCATGGAAGGCCTGATGTGGCGCGAAGTCGATGACCAGGGCTTCCTCGTCAACACCTTCGCCGACACCGTGGCTGCGAAATTCCCGATGTACGTGGTGCGCGGACTGGGCGGGGTTCTGTACCTCTCGGGTGGCATCCTGATGTGCTGGAACATGTGGATGACCATCCGGGGCGGTGCCAAGCACACCGCACCCGTTGGCGTCCCGGCAGAATAAGAGAGACAGGCAAATGGCTGATAATGAAAAGATAATGGACTCGGACAAAGATCCCAAAGTTTCGACCCTGTCGGACCTGCCGGACGAGATCCCCAACGAACTGCCCCATCAGACATCGTTGCTGAACCGGCACGCGATCCTCGAGAAAAGCCCGACACTGTTGCTGGTGTTCTCGCTGCTGGTTGTCAGCATCGGCGGGATCGTGGAAATCGCACCGCTGTTCTGGCTGGAAAATACCATCGAAGAGGTCGAAGGCGTGCGCCCCTATTCGCCGCTGGAGCTGACGGGCCGCGACATCTATGTGCGCGAAGGCTGCTATCTGTGCCACAGCCAGATGATCCGCCCGATGCGCGACGAGGTCGAACGCTATGGCCACTATTCGCTGGCGGCGGAATCGATGTACGATCACCCGTTCCAGTGGGGATCGAAACGCACCGGTCCCGACGTGGCGCGTGTGGGCGGTCGGTATTCCGACGCGTGGCATGTCGACCACCTGACCGACCCGCAGTCGGTCGTGCCGGAATCGATCATGCCGTCCTATGCATTCCTGTCCGACACCCGGATCGAACCGCTGCACATCGAGGCATTGCTGAAAACGCACCGTTTCGTGGGCGTGCCATATGACGACGACATGATCGCCACTGCGGCTGCGGATTTCCGTGCACAGGCTGACCCGGATTCCGACTATGACGGGCTGCTGGAACGCTATCCCGGTGCGGCGGTGTCCAACTTTGACGGCCAGCCCGCGCTGACCGAGATGGATGCCCTGATCGCATACTTGCAGGTGCTTGGCACAATGGTCGACTTCTCGACCTTCACCCCAGCCGACAGCCGATAGGAGGCTTTGATGGACACCTATTCCCTTTTACGCCAGCTCGCTGACAGCTGGGTGCTTTTGGCGATGTTCGGATTTTTCGTCTCGGTGATCCTGTGGGCCTTCCGCCCTGGCTCAACCAAAACCTACGACGCCATCGCACATATCCCGCTGCGCGACGACGCCCCATTGGGCGCAGCAGACACCACCAAGAAAGGAGCGCCCGATGTCTAAGCGCAAGACCGACCAGGTCACCGGCGTCGAAACCACCGGCCATAGCTGGGATGGCATCGAAGAGCTGAACAACCCGCTGCCGCGCTGGTGGCTGTGGACACTTTACCTGTGCATAATCTGGGCGATTGGGTACACAATTGCCTATCCCGCATGGCCGATGATTTCGGGGGCAACACAGGGTGTCCTGGGCTGGTCGACCCGCGCCAATGTGGCGGCTGAGATCACAGAGCATGAAGCCGCCAATGCCGCACTGGTGGAACAGCTTGTCGCCGCCGATATGCCGGCCTTGCCACAGAACCCCGACCTGAACCGCTATGCCATTGCGCGCGGCAAGGCGGTGTTCGGCGCCAACTGTTCGCAATGTCACGGATCAGGCGCGGCCGGGGCCAAGGGCTATCCCAACCTGCTGGACGACGACTGGCTGTGGGGCGGTGACATCGCCGCCATCATGACCACCGTGCGCCACGGCATCCGCAACAACCAGGACGACGACGCACGCTATTCCGCCATGCCCGCCTTTGAGGACATGCTGGAGCCTGCTGACATCGACGCCGTGGTCGAACACGTGGTGTCGCTGTCCAGCTCTGACTTTGACGCGGCTTTGGCCGAACAGGGCGCGGTGGTCTTTGCCGACAACTGTTCCTCGTGTCACGGTGACGCAGGCTTGGGCAACCGCGAGATGGGCGCACCCAATCTGGCGGACGCGATCTGGCTTTATGGCGGCGACCGCGCCACCTTGCACACCACCGTCGAAAAGGCCCGCTTTGGCGTCATGCCCCCCTGGGGTCCACGCCTGAAAGAGGCCGATATCCGTGCCGTTTCCGCCTATGTTCATAGCCTTGGAGGAGGCGAATAAGGCGGAACTGACCACCCTCAGGGGTGGTCGCCCCCGAAGCGGACCTGTTCGCACTCGTGCCGCTTCGGGGCAGCTCTTGATGCAGATCAAGGAACGGGCACACGCCCTGCCCTAAACAGGCGTTGCGAACAGGAACAAATGATATGACATCCCAACCCGACCAACCGCTTTACGCCGCCCGCACGCCGATTTTTCCGCGTCGGGTCAATGGCTTTTTCCGCCGTTTCAAATGGTGGATCATGGCCGTGACCCTTGGCATCTATTACCTGACACCCTGGCTGCGCTGGGACCGTGGCGCCAGCCTGCCCGATCAGGCGGTGCTGATCGATCTGGCCAACCGCCGCTTTTACTTTCTGTGGATCGAGATCTGGCCGCACGAATTCTATTTCGTCGCCGGATTGCTGATCATGGCAGGCCTGGGGCTGTTCCTGTTCACCTCGGCGCTGGGCCGTGTCTGGTGCGGCTACACCTGCCCGCAGACTGTGTGGACCGATCTGTTCCTGCTGGTCGAACGCTGGATCGAAGGCGACCGCAACGCCCGCCTGCGCCTGCACAAGGCCAATTGGAGCGTTCACAAAGCACGCCTGCGGCTAAGCAAATGGGCGGTCTGGCTGATGATCTCGGTCGCCACGGGCGGCGCTTGGGTGTTCTATTTCACCGACGCGCCCACATTGCTGCGCGATCTTCTAACCTTTGACGCGCATCCGGCAGCCTATATCACCATCGCGATCCTGACCGCGACGACCTTCATTTTCGGTGGTTTCCTGCGCGAACAGGTGTGCATCTACATGTGCCCGTGGCCGCGCATTCAGGCCGCGATGATGGACCCCGACACGATCACCGTCGCCTATCGCGACTGGCGCGGCGAGCCGCGCGGCAAGCATAACGTCAAGAACCGCAAAGCCGCCGAAGCGCAAAAGGCCGTGGCCGAGGCACAGGCCGCAGGGGCCGGTGTGGCGCGCTATGCCGGCACGCCCTATCCCAACCTGCCCGCAACGCCGGCAAAGCCGGTGGCCGAAGACGCCAAAGGCGATTGCATCGACTGCATGGCCTGCGTCAACGTCTGCCCCATGGGCATCGACATTCGCAACGGCCAGCAGATGGAATGCATCACCTGTGCGCTGTGCATCGACGCCTGCGACGACGTGATGGACCGCATCGGCAAACCACGCGGGCTGATCGACTATCTGGCGCTGTCGGACGAACCGGCAGAGCGTGCAGGCGCTGCGCCCAAACCGCTGTGGAAGCACGTGATGCGTCCGCGCACCATTCTGTACACCGCCATGTGGCTGCTGGTGGGGGTGGCGCTGTTGTACGCGCTGTTCATCCGGTCCGACATCGAACTGACCGTCAGCCCGGTGCGCAACCCGACCTTTGTCGTGCTGTCCGACGGCACCGTGCGCAACATCTATGACGTGCGCCTGCGCAACAAGGCCGGCGAGGCCAGCGAATTCCGGCTGAGCCTGTCCAGCGACGACCTCCTGCAAATCGGTCTCGAGGGCAGCGACAGCCTGACCGTGACCGTGCCCGCAGACACCACCGTGTTGCAACGGGTCTATGTCACCGCGCGCCCCAATGATCCGGCGGCACAGGCAAACACCACGCCCCTGCGGATATGGGTCGAGGACGTGACCGCGAAGATACGGGCCTCGAAGGCGACCACATTCAACGGAAGAGGTGCTCAATGACACGGCAGATCAAAGGATGGCATGTGCTGGCAGGCTTTGTCGCCGCATTCAGCGTCATTATCGCGGTGAACCTGACGCTGGCCTATCAGGCGGTGGCAACCTTTCCGGGGCTTGAGGTGAAGAACTCTTACGTCGCCTCGCAGTCCTTTGACGTGGACCGCGCCGCACAAGAGGCGCTGGCATGGGATGTCAGCGCCGAGGTCACCCACGACACACTGCGTCTGTTCATCCGCCACGCAGGGCAACCGATTGCGCCGCACGTCGAAGAGGCCACATTTGGCCGCGCCACCAATGTGGCCGCCGACCAGCGGCCCGCCTTTGTCTTTGACGGCACCGCCTATGTGGCACCGGTGGTGGCGGGACCGGGCAACTGGAACCTTCGGATCAAGCTGCGCGCGCCTGATGGCACCCTGTTCCAGCAACGCGTGATCGTTGCGCATGTGGCGTCATGACGACCCTGTCCGCCTGCCCCGCTTGCGCTGCGGCCCCGTTGGCCGAGCAGGTTGCCCAGCAACCGCTGGCCGCACCCGACATCGTCCTGTCGCTGCCCACGATCCACTGTGCCGCCTGCATCGGCGCGGTGGAACGCAGCCTGCGCAGCCTGCCCGGTGTTGACGACGCACGGGTGAACCTGTCGCTGAAACGGGTCAGCGTGCAGACCCGAACGCTGACCGATGCCGCCCTGGTCGCCCGCCTGCGCGATGCGGGGTACGAGGCGCATCCGATGGACAGCGCCGTTCTGGACAATGGCAATGACCCCGAGGGCCAGCGCCTGCTGGTCAAACTGGCGGTGGCCGGTTTTGCGATGATGAACGTCATGCTGTTCTCGGTCGCCATCTGGTCGGGGGCCGCCGACAGCACCCGCGATCTGTTCCACATGATTTCGGCGGCGATCTCGTTGCCGGCGGTGTTGTTTTGTGGTCAGCCGTTCTTTGTCAGCGCCTGGAGCGCTTTGCGGGTGCGGCGCCTGAACATGGACGTGCCGATTTCGCTGGCGATCCTGCTGGCGGCGGGGATGTCGTTCTACGAGGTGCTGAACGGCGGCTTGCACAGCTATTTCGATGCGGCGCTGTCGCTGACGTTCTTTTTGTTGGTCGGGCGTTATCTGGACCACCGCAGCCGCCGCGCCGCCCGTTCCGCCGCCCGCGATCTGGCAGCACTCGAGGTGCACAGTGCCCTGAAGCTGGTCCTTGGCAACGCACAAAGCGTGCCCGTCAGCGCGCTGGCCGTTGGCGATACCGTGTTGATCCCCACCGGCGTACGGGTGCCGGTGGATGGCACGCTGATCAGCCTTGAGGCCACGACCGACCGCGCCTTTTTGACCGGTGAAAGTGCTGCGGTGCGGTCCTTGATGGGCGCTGCGGTGCAGGCGGGCGAGATCAACCTGGGCGCGCCGTTCAAGGTGCAGGCCACCGCCGTGGGCGCAGACACCACCCTGCGCCGCGTCGCTGCGATGGTCGAGATGGCCGAAAACAGCCGCAACAGCTATACCGCGCTGGCCGACCGCGCGGCGGCGATCTATGCGCCTGCGGTGCATCTGCTGGCGTTGCTGGCCTTTGTCGGCTGGGCTGTCATCGGGGGAGATCTGCGACAGGCGTTGAACGTGGCGGTGGCGGTTCTGATCATCACCTGCCCCTGCGCGCTGGGGCTGGCGGTGCCTGCGGTGTCGACCGCCGCCATCGCGCGGTTGTACGCCAAGGGGTTTTTGGTGAAATCGGGCACCGCGCTGGAACGGCTGGCCGAAACCGACGTGGTGATGTTCGACAAGACCGGCACCCTGACTGTCCCTGCAACAAAAGCGGTGCGCGACCTGCTGACGCCTGCGCAACAGGCCGTGGCACGGGCGCTGGCCCAAAGCTCAACACATCCGGTGTCGCGCGCTGTGCTGGCAGCCCTGCCTGCGGGCGAGCCTGCGGTGCTGAGCGGTGTGGTCGAAGTGCCCGGGCGCGGTGTTCAGGGGCTGGGCGCCGACGGGTTGGTGCAACTGGGCAGCGGCGACTGGCTGGGCGCGGATTTTGGTGGACTGGGCCTGCGGATCGGCAGCGCGCCGGCCATCGCCCTGCCCCTCAGCGAGGGACTGCGCAGCGGCGCACAAGCAGCGGTTGACGGTCTGCGGGCGTTGGGTTTGCGGCCGGGTATCATCAGCGGTGACCGTAAGTCGGCTGTGACCCCGCTGGCCGACAGTCTGGGGATCACCGACCGGCAGGCAGGGATCACGGCAACCGCCAAGCACGACCAGTTGCAGGCGCTGGCAAAGGGCGGCCACCATGTGATGATGGTGGGCGACGGGCTGAACGATGCCGCCGCACTGGCCGCGGCCCATGCGTCCGTGGCCCCGTCATCGGCACTGGATGCTGCGCGCAATGCGGCGGATATCGTGATCTTGAACGACAGCCTTGCCGACCTGCCCTTGCTGATCAAAGTGGCGCGGGCCGCGACGCGGCTGTCGAAACAGAACTTTGCCATCGCGGCGCTGTACAACTGCATCGCGGTGCCCGTGGCGCTGGCCGGGCTGGCCACACCGCTGCTGGCAGCGATTGCGATGTCGGTGTCGTCGCTGACGGTGCTGGCAAACGCGATGCGGATACGGAGGGTGCGATGAACGTTCTTTTGGTGCTGATTCCGGTTTCGATCGTGCTGGGCGGTCTGGGCCTGTGTGCCTTCCTGTGGACGGTGCGCAGCGGGCAGTATGACGACGCGGCGGGCACATCGGCGCGGATCTTGCTGGATGATGACGGGCCGGATGAAGGGTGAGGTTGGCGGTTCGGAAGATGCCGCTTTCCCAATGAAACACGAAGCCGCGCTTCGTCGGGCCGAGGTGCGGCGATGCGACCTTCGTGCCTGCCACTTAATCGCAGCCAAGCACATCCGTCTTATCTATATCGCGCAACGGCGGCCAAATCGCCGTGCCGTGGGGCGGCCCGGCGATGCGCGGCGGCCTGCGGCCTTGTTCCGCGCGGGAGGCAAACTCAAGATTACCAATGACCGGAAGCGGATTTGTAATCCACCAAAAATTCACCCCTTCGCCAGCGCCACCTGTTCCTTGATCAGATCCTTGTACAGCCCGCGTATCTGGTGAAACACCGGCCCCGCCTTGCCGCCACCAATCACCCGTCCGTCGATCTCGAACACAGGGGTCTGCGCGCCGAAGGTGCCGGTCAAAAACGCCTCGTCCGCACCATAGGTATCCACCAGCGAAAAATTCCGCTCGAACACCGGGATTGCATTCTCGCGGCACAGGTCGATCACCTTTTGTCGTGTGATCCCGTTCATGCAGTAATCGCCCGTGGATGTCCAAACCGCCCCCTTGCGCACGATGAAGAAGTTGCAGGCGTTGGTGGTGTTCACGAAGCCAAAGGGGTCCAGCATCAGCGCCTCGTCGGCGCCTGCACGGATCGCGTGGTTCAGCGCGATGATACAGTTCAGCTTGGAATGCGAATTCAGCTTGGCGTCCTGTGTCAGCGGCAGACCGCGATGATGCGGCACCGTGTGCAGGCGAATGCCGCGCTGCACCATGGTTTCGTCCGGCTTCGAGTGTTCAGCGATGATGACAATCGTGCTGCCCCACATGCTGAGATGCGGATGCTGGAACGGTTTGCGCTTGCGCCCGCGTGTCACCATCACCCGCAGGTGCACGTCCGTGTGCATGTCATTGGCGCGCAATGTCTCGTGGATCGCCGCCGTCAGTTGCGCACGGTCCATGCCGATGTCCAGATCCAGATACAACGCCGCCTCGAACAGCCGGTCCAGATGCGCGTCAAGAAAGCTCAGAACCCCGTCGTACAGCCGCAGCCCTTCCCAGATGCCATCGCCCAGCATGAACCCGCTGTCATAGACCGAAACCTTGGCATCGTCGCGGTGGACAATGTTGCCGTCGACGTAAATCTTGATATCGTCATTGCGCGCATCGGCGGCGGCATCGTGGGTTGAAACGTGATCGGTGTCGGTCATGTGGGCATCCTTTTCTGTCAGGCCACACAAAGCCAAGCACGGGGCGGTGGTCAAGCGGTGATCTGAGCAACAGGGACAGGCGATGAACGCAGATCATATCGAAATAGCCAACGGCCACCTGCGTGCGCGGCTGTCACCGCTGGGTGCGGGGCTGGTCGGGCTGTGGCACGGGGCGGTGACGCGCAGTCTGGTGCTGGGCTATGCCGACGGAACACCTGCGGGATACATGGGTGCGCTGGTGGGTCCGGTCGCGAACCGGATCAGCGGGGCGGCGGTGACGATTGACGGCACCCGTTGGCAGATGCAGGCGAACGAGGGCACCACCTGTCTGCACAGCGGCGTTGACGGGTTGCACAGCCGCCGCTGGACAATAAGCGACCGCAACGCCACCGCAGTCACCTTTGCGCTGACGCTGGCGCACGGCGCATGCGGCCTGCCCGGTCTGCGCCGGATCACCGCGCGCTATGCGCTGCAAGGGTCGGCCCTGCGGCTGGATATTGCGGCCACCACGGATCGCGACACGGTGATGAACATCGCCCACCATCCCTATTGGAACCTCGCGGGCAGCGGGACGATAAAAACCCACAGCCTGAGGGTCTTTGGCGACAGCTACCTGCCCGTGGACGCAGCCAAGCTGCCCACGGGTGCGCGGGCCCCCGTCAGCGATCTGGGAGTGTCTGACCAAGCCGCAAAACTGCTAAGCCAAGCGGCCCCGCTGGATCACAACGTCTGTCTGGATATTTCTCTGGGCAACAAGCGTGACACCCCGCACCCTGCCGCCTGTCTGACCGGACCGAACGGGCTGCAGCTGACCATTTCAACCACCGAACCGGGCTTGCAGGTCTATGACGGCGCGGGCCTGCCGGATCAGCCGGATGCAGCGGTGCTTGGGGCCAGCATCGGCGCTTTCGCGGGAATCGCCCTGGAACCGCAGGGCTGGCCGGACGCGCCGCATCACGACAGCTTCCCGCCGATTGCGTTGCAAACTGGAAACGATTACCGCCAGACCACGATTTATACGCTCAATAAACCGTGATTTCCATGATTTCGCCACAATTAGGCCTCTGGATTTATCCAGCGGACGTGCATATTGGTCCGCATCGGCCCCATCGTCTGATGACCCCATCAGACCGGAACATAGATAAAAGGTAAGACCATGTTTCAGCACGCGCAAAGCCAGCCAAAACCCCCGGTGACCGCCCAAGCCCCGCAATCCCCCGCGCCCACGCCGCGCCCGGATATCACGGACTACGCCAGCCTGTAAGGCCGCCCTGCAGGTCACCCGTGGGGAACCCGCTCGGTCTGGTTGGCGTTATTCCGGTAACGCTTACCAAAACCGGAGGACCCGACATGGACCTGCTGCGCATTCTGATCGCTATTCTTTTGCCCCCCTTGGGCGTCTTCTTGCAAGAAGGCTTTGGCAAACACTTCTGGCTGAATATCCTGCTGACCATCCTCGGCTATCTCCCCGGCATTGTGCACGCAGTCTACATCATCGCCCGTAACCCAAAACATGCATAACGGCCACGCCGCGCGGCTGGACCATCTGGACCGCGTGGCCCACACCATGGACCGCGCCCTGCGCATCCCGTTGATCGGGGTGCGCGTTGGGCTGGACAGCATCATGGGTCTGGTGCCCGGCGTGGGCGATCTGCTGGCGCTGGGACCGGCGGGCTATATCGTGTTGCAAGCCCACCGCATGGGCGCGCCGCGCGGGCTGCTGGCACGAATGGGCGTGAACATCGGCATCGACGCGTTGGTGGGGTCAATCCCGCTGCTAGGCGACCTGTTCGACGTGGGCTGGAAGGCGAATTCGCGCAATGTGAAGCTGCTGCGCGCGCACCTTGAGGCGCAGAGCGTTGCGGTAACGTCATAGCGCGCTGTTATTCGACCCAAGCTCTCTTTTTCAATGTCAGATTTCCCGCTAGGCCATAGGCATCATGCAAAAATATGGCCGAACCTTCCATCTTCCGATCTCTCTGGGCGCAACCTCTGACGACAAGATCCTGACGTCGCTGGAGGGGCTATCGGGCGACGACCTGATCGTCACCGAAAAAATGGATGGTGAAAACACGACGCTTCACCCAAGCGGCACCCACGCGCGCAGCCCTGATAGCCGCTATCACCCCTCGCGTGATTGGGTGAAAGCTTTTGCTGCTGGTATCAGCCCGCAACTGGCAACAGGCGAACGTATCATTGGCGAAAACCTGTTCGCCCGTCATTCGCTGGCCTACGACGCCCTGCCCTCGTACTTCCTGGGATTTGCATGGATCGTGGATGGCGTATTTCAGGGCTGGGACCAGACAGTTGCACATTTTGCCGAACTGGGGATTACGCCCGTTCCAACGCTTTACCGTGGCCCCTACGTGACAAACCTGTTCGAGGACATTGCCGCAAGCCTTGATCCCCAGAAGCAGGAGGGATTTGTCGTCCGCGCGGCAGGCCCTTTTCCAGAAACAGAAATGTCTGCACGCTTGGGCAAATATGTGCGGCAGGATCACGTGCAGAGCGAAACACACTGGATGCATGCACCGATGATCGCGAACAAGTTGGCGTAACCGCACCCCAAAACAAAAACGGGCCAGCGCATCCCGCGCCAGCCCGTTCGAATTACGCCAAGGCCGCGGCCCCGGTGCAGATGGCTTAGCCCACCAGTTCCAGACCCGAGAAGAAATACGCGATTTCCACTGCGGCTGTTTCAGGCGCGTCCGACCCGTGAACCGAGTTTTCGCCAACGCTTTCGGCGAATTCGGCGCGGATGGTGCCGGCGGCTGCGTCTGCAGGGTTTGTGGCGCCCATGACTTCGCGGTTTTTCGCGATGGCGCCTT
Organism: Sulfitobacter sp.; assembly: GCA_034669925.1. GTDB lineage: Bacteria > Pseudomonadota > Alphaproteobacteria > Rhodobacterales > Rhodobacteraceae > Pseudosulfitobacter. The sequence goes on along the minus strand of JAXMOM010000001.1, from coordinate 278,705 downwards.
CACCTTCCAGGACCTGTGCAACGATGGGCGCGGACGCCATGAATTCGCACAGCTCGTCATAGAACGGACGCTCGGCGTGCACCGAGTAGAACTCGCCCGCTTGCGCCTTGGTCAGGTGGATGCGTTTTTGTGCGACGATGCGCAGGCCCGCTTCTTCGAACTTGGCGTTGATCGCGCCTGTCAGGTTGCGGCGTGTTGCGTCGGGTTTGATGATCGAAAATGTGCGCTCAAGGGCCATGATGATGCTCCGGTTGTTCGGGCACCACACCTGCGGCCCCCGTGAATTGAAATCGCGGCTCCGATAGCATGGGGTTTCACGCTTGAAAAGCGGCGATTGACGCCGCCGCTGCGTTGCGGCACACCGCGTCCATGTTGCGCATATCAGATATATCCTATTCCATCGCGGGCCGTCCTTTGTTCGAAGGCGCCTCTGCTGTCATTCCCGAAGGTCACAAGGTGGGCCTGATCGGCGCCAACGGCACGGGCAAAACCACGCTGTTCAAGCTGATCCGCCGCGAGCTGGTGCTGGAGGGCGGCAGCATTTCGTTGCCGACCAAGGCACGCATCGGCGGTGTGGCGCAGGAAGTGCCCGCCTCGTCCACGTCTTTGCTGGACACGGTTCTGGCCGCCGACACCGAACGTGCCGAGCTGATGGCCGACGACAGCACCGACCCCAGCCGCATCGCGGAAATCCAGACCCGTCTGGCCGACATCGACGCCTGGTCCGCCGAGGCGCGTGCCGCGACGATCCTGAAAGGCCTGGGCTTTGACGATGCCGAACAGCTGAAACCCTGCTCGGATTTCTCGGGCGGCTGGCGGATGCGCGTGGCGCTCGCGGCGGTGCTGTTTTCGCAACCCGACTTGCTGCTGCTGGATGAACCGACCAACTATCTCGACCTTGAGGGTGCCCTGTGGCTCGAGGCCTATCTGGCCAAATATCCCCACACGGTCATCATCATCAGCCACGACCGTGGTCTGCTGAACCGGGCGGTGGGTGCGATCCTGCATCTGGAAGAACGCCAGCTGACCTATTATTCCGGCCCCTATGACCAGTTCGCCCGCCAGCGCGCCGAACGCCGCGCCGTGCAGGCCGCAATGGCCAAGAAGCAACAGGCCCGCCGCGAGCACATGCAAAGCTTTGTCGACCGGTTCAAGGCCAAGGCATCCAAGGCCAAGCAGGCGCAGTCGCGTCTGAAGATGATCGAAAAGATGGACATGATCGCAGCCCCCGAAGAGGCGGCCAAACGTGTGTTCACCTTCCCCGAACCCGAAGAGCTGTCGCCCCCGATCATCAACATCGAAGGCGGCACAACGGGCTATGGCGACACGGTGATCCTGTCCAAGCTGAACCTGCGCATTGATCAGGACGACCGCATCGCCCTGTTGGGCAAGAACGGTCAGGGCAAATCGACCCTGTCGAAACTGCTGTCCGACCGCCTGCCCCTGATGTCGGGCAAGGCGACGCGGTCAACCAAGCTGCGCATCGGCTATTTCGCGCAGCACCAGGTGGACGAGCTGCACATTGACGAAACGCCGTTGCAGCACCTTCAGTCGCTGCGTCCCGGCGTGATGCAGTCGAAACTGCGCGCGACACTTGCAGGTTTCGGCCTGGGCCCCGATCAGGCGGACACCGCCGTGGGCCGTTTGTCGGGCGGGCAAAAGGCGCGTCTGTCGCTGCTGCTGGCGACCATCGACGCGCCGCACCTGCTGATTTTGGACGAGCCGACCAACCACCTGGACATCGAATCCCGCGAGGCACTGGTCGAGGCGCTGACCGCCTATACCGGAGCCGTGATCCTGGTCAGCCACGACATGCACCTGCTGGGTCTGGTTGCCGACCGGTTGTGGCTGGTGTCGAATGGCACCGTGCAGCCCTATGACGAAGACCTGGAAGCCTATCGCAAGATGCTGCTGTCGGTGGACAAACCGGCCAAACCGGCCAAGGCCGAGGCCCCCAAGGCCAAGCGCCCCAGCCGCGAAAAGGTTCTGGAACTGCGCGCCGAGGCCCGCAAATCCGAAGCCCGCGTCGACAAGCTGAACGAGATGCGCGACAAGCTGGCCAAGAAACTGGCCGACCCTGCGCTGTATGACGACAGCAAAAAAGGCGAAGCCGAAGTCTGGCAGAAGAAATACGCCGAAGTGATGAACGCATTGGACCGCGCCGAGGCCATGTGGATGGCAGCCCTTGAAAAACTGGAAGGCGCCGACGCGGTCTGATAGGTCTGTGGTTTAGAAAATCCCGGGTAAGACGCGCCAGCGACGCGGGCAACCTTTGGTGCAGCGCCCCCGTCCCTTCACCGGCGAAAGGAAGACCATGATGATCGACACCGCCTTTTTGATCACCGCATTCGTCACCATGTTCGTGGTCATCGACCCGATGGGCATGGCCCCGCTGTTCGTGGCACTGACCCAAGGCATGACCCGCGCGCGCCGCCGCGCCATTGCGGTGCGGTCTTGTGTGACCGGCTTTTTGGTGTTGCTGGCCTTTGCCGCCTTTGGTGAAAAACTGCTGGGCTTCGTCGGCATCTCCATGCCTGCCTTTCGCGTTGCGGGTGGCATCCTGCTGTTTATCACCGCGCTGGACATGCTGTTCGAACGCCGCACCAAACGGCGCGAGGACACATCCGAAGAGCATGGCGAAGATCCGTCGATTTTTCCGCTGGCGATCCCGCTGATTGCCGGGCCCGGAGCGATTGCGTCGGTGATCCTGCTGACCGGCCAGAAACCGGGCCTTGCCGGTCTGGGCATTGTCGCGGGCATCACGCTGGCGGTTTTGTTGGTGGTGTTCGCGTTGTTTCTGGCCTCGGGCCTGTTGGAACGCGCGTTGGGCAAGACGGGAATCACCGTCGTCACCCGCCTGCTGGGCATGTTGCTGGCGGCCCTGTCGGTTCAGTTCGTGCTGGACGGGTTGCGCGCCTTCAGTTTCTACGAAGGCCTTGGCTAGGCCCCGCGCCTGCCTATATCTGAGCTATGGATACCTTTGACACCGGCCAACTGATCTATCTTGTTCTGCTTTTGCTGATGGTTGTCGGCTGGGCCGTCGCATCGCGGCGCACATCGTGGAACAAGACGCTGCAATATGCTGCCGTCTGGGGGCTGATCATTCTGGGGGCGGTTGCGGCCGTGGGCCTGTGGGATGACATTTCGCGCGCCTCGATGCCCTACCAGGCCAGTGTCGTGGGTGAAAACACCATTTCCGTCCCGCGCAGCCGTGACGGCCACTACTATCTGACCCTGAAAGTGAACGACGCGGACGTGCGTTTTGTCGTGGACACCGGCGCCACCGACATCGTGCTGACCCGCGACGACGCGGTGCGCGCGGGTGTGGACGTGGATGCGCTGGACTTTCTGGGCCGTGCCAGCACCGCCAATGGCGAGGTGGCGACCGCCTCGGTGCGGCTGGACCGCATTGCGCTGGGTCCGGTCGAGGACCGCAATGTGCACGCCGTGGTGACGGGCGGCGAGATGTTCGGATCGCTGCTGGGTATGGGGTATTTGCAGCACTGGGGCAGCATTTCGATTGCCCGTGACACGTTGACCCTGACCAGATGAACTTAGATAGATAAGCCGTTCAAGTTTCGGCCTTTTTCTCCCATCCGCCGGACTCGTCCGACCAGTATTGCGCCGATGCGCCTGCGTCTTTCAGCGCCTTCCACTGCTTGCGCGCCGTGCTCAGGGCTTCGTCGTAATCCTCGAACAGAACGCACACGCGCTCCATCTTTGCCACCTCGTCGGCGGTCACCTCGGCCCCGTCCACCGACATGATGCAGGTGGCCCCGTTCGGGCAATCGGGTTGCGTGGTCAGCAGGATCGGCTGGGCCGCGTCATGGTCACCCCCCGCCAGCCCATGCGGCACAAAGCCGTCGCCCTGCCACAGCCGGTTGTCCAGATGCGCCATGCGGGACATGTCACAGCCGCGCACGGCCACGCGCCAGCCCGCGCCGCGCGCCTTGCCCAGCAGCATCGACAAAGTGTCCTCCATCGAGCGCTGGGTCAGGTGGTAGAAATAGGCGGCGCCCATGGTTTATTCGCTCTCGAACTTGTCCGCGACCAGACGGTTCAAAGCCGCCACGCCCCAGCCCGTCGCGCCCTTGGGGGCCAGCGCCGTTTCCGCGGTGACCGAGGCCACGCCGGCAATGTCAAGGTGAATCCACGGGGTCTCGTCCTTGACGAACCGTTTCAGGAACTGCGCGGCCGTGATCGAACCGCCGGGCCGTCCGCCCACGTTTTTCATATCGGCGATGCGGCTTTTCAACTGGTCGTCATAGGCCTGCCCGAGTGGCATCCGCCATGCGCCTTCGTTTTCAGCATTGGCGGACTTCAGGAAGGCGTTGCACAGCGCATCGTCGTTGGAAAACACACCGGCGTTTTCGTGGCCCAGCCCGATGATGATCGCACCCGTCAGCGTCGCCAGATCAATCATGCCGGCCGGCTTGAACCGCTCTTGCGCGTACCACATCACGTCACACAGCACGAGACGGCCTTCGGCGTCGGTGTTGATGACCTCGATGGTGTCGCCCTTCATGGATTTTACCACGTCACCGGGGCGCACCGCATTGCCCGATGGCATGTTCTCGACCAATCCAACCAGCCCGACGACGTTCGCCTTGGCCTTGCGCCGGGCCAGCGTGCGCATGACGCCCGCGACAACACCCGCGCCGCCCATATCCATGGTCATGTCTTCCATACCGGCGGCGGGTTTCAGGCTGATGCCGCCGGTGTCAAAGACAACGCCCTTGCCAACCAACGCCAGCGGCGCGTCGCCCTCGGCGCCGCCGTTCCATTGCATCACCACCACTTTGGACGGGCTATCAGACCCCTGACCCACGCACAAAAGTGAACCCATTCCAAGGCTTGCAAGCTGGTCTTCATCCAGAACCTCAACCGTAAGTCCCAGATCCTGCATCGCCTCCAGCCGGTTGGCAAATTCGGTTGTGGTCAGCACGTTGGCCGGTTCATTCACCAGATCACGGGTAAAGAACGCGCCCTCGGCCACCGCCATCAGAGGCGTTGCTGCGGCCTGCACCTCGTCGGGGTTGGCGCACATGATGCGCACGGCCCCCGCGGCAGGCTTGGCGTCGGATTTGTGGGCGTTGAAACCATAGTCGCGCATCGCGAGGCCAAAGCCCAGATCGGCGGCATGGCGGGTGTTGCCCACAGCCACCAGCATGTCAGCCGTGCCGCGCACCTTGGCCAGCGCGGCGCCGGCCTTGCGTGCATCCTGCACCGTCGGGCGGCGCGACAGGCACAGCACATCCACCGCATCGGCGGCCATTCCGGCCGGCATCGCCAGCGTGGTCAGACCGCCCTGCTTGAGATCGCCAAAGGCCTTGCCCGCCGCCAGCCGCGCCAGCGCGCCGCGGGTCAGCTTGTTGATGCGACGGCCTGCGGCGTCCATCTTGCCATCGGCCTCCAGCACCACGGCGACGCGGCCCGTGGCGGTGGCCAGCGCGTCGATGTCCAGCGCCTCGAAGCTGACTGGTGTCATGGGAGTGGGTTGGGCTGTCATGGCGCATCCTTTCGCGGAAGTATTGGGTTGCACAACTGTTAGCGCGGGCGCGCTGACATGGCCATAGCAGCCGAAATGCGTTTCACACCAACCCGCCGACACCGCAAATATGGTGGAATTACAGGTTCCCCACCGCGACACCTTGGGGTAAGTTGCCGTCAAATTTGCCAAACCATGTGCATCCGGGGGGTTATGTGGCCAGATTCGACAGGTACATGCTGTCGCAGTTTCTGCTGTTGTTCGGCTTTTTCGCGCTGGTGCTGGTGGCTGTGTTCTGGATCAACCGTGCGGTGGTTCTGTTCGACCGTTTGATCGGTGACGGACAGACGGCATTGGTGTTTCTTGAATTCACCTCGCTCAGCCTGCCCAAGCTGATCGTCATGGTGTTGCCAATCGCAACCTTTGCCGCGTCGGTCTATGTCACCAACCGCCTTTCGGGCGAATCCGAACTGGTGGTGATGCAGGCCACCGGGTCGGGTCCATGGCGGCTGGCGCGGCCTGTGGTGGTTTACGGGCTGATCGTGGCCACGATGATGACATTGCTGGCGCATGTGCTGGTGCCCGCAGCCCAGGGGCAGCTCAGCATTCGCGAGGCCGAGATTTCGCGCAACGTTACCTCGCGCCTGCTGACCGAAGGGACGTTCCTGTCGCCTGCTGACAAGGTCACATTCTACACCCGCGCCATCGGCGAGGACGGTGTCTTGCGCGATGTGTTCCTGTCGGACCGCCGCAATCCCGATCAGCGGGTAATCTATACCGCCGCCGAGGCCTATCTGGTGCGCAACGACGCGGGCACCACGCTGATCATGGTGGACGGTTTGGCGCAGCGTCTGAACACCAAGGACAACCGCCTGTCGACAGCCAAGTTTCAGGATTTCTCGTTCGACATTACCACTTTGGTCAGTTCGGACAGCGAAGTCACCGGTTCGATCCGCAACATGAGCACGCTGGCCCTGCTGACCGATTGGGACCGCATCGCCGACGAGACCGGCGCGCGCAATGGCGACATCGCCGAAGAGGTCCACAGCCGCTTTGCGCAGCCGCTGTTTTGCATTGTCGCCGCCTTGATCGGCTTTGCCACGTTGATGATCGGCGGCTATTCCCGCTTTGGCGTCTGGCGCGAGGCGGTGATTGCCTTTGGTCTGCTGATCGGCATTGACGGGCTGCGCAGCACCTTTGCGCAGATGGTTCTTGCAGACGCCAGCCTGTGGCCCACGATGTATGTGCCGTCCTTGCTGGGGGCGATACTGGTGGCCGGAATGCTGACATGGGCCGCGCACCCGGCCCTTTTGCGCCGGCGCAGACGGCAAACGGTGGACGCGACATGATCCTGCATTTCTATTTCGCCCGCCGCTTTGCCTATGCTTTTGCCATGCTGACGGCGGTGTTCTTTGCACTGGTGGCGCTGGTCGACCTGATCGAGCAGACCCGCCGCTTTGCCGACTATGATGTCAGCCTGACAGAGCGGATCGGGCTGACGCTGCTGCACGCCCCCGAGACGATCAACCAGATCCTGCCGTTGATCATGATCCTGACCACCGTGGTGCTGTTCATCGGACTGGCCCGCAGTTCCGAACTGGTGGTGACCCGCGCGGCGGGACGGTCGGCGTTCGGATCGCTGGTGGCGCCTGTTGTGGTGGCGCTGGTGATCGGCGGGCTGGCGGTGACCATGTTGGGGCCCATCGTGGCGGCAACGAGCAAACGCTATGCCTTGCTGTCCGAAAACTATCGCACAGGCGGGCGGTCGGCGGTGCTGGTGTCGGGCGACGGGGTATGGCTGCGCCAGGGCGGCGTGGACGGTCAAACGGTGATCCGTGCGGCGCGGTCAAATTCCGACGCGTCCGTTCTGTATGACGTGACCTTTCTGGAATACGCGCCCCAGGGTGGCCCACAGCGCCGGATCGAGGCCGCAAGCGCTGCGTTGGGCAATGGCGCGTGGGCGCTGCGCGATGCCAAGGTCTGGCCGCTAAGCGGCGACGTCAATCCCGAGGCCAGCTCGCAAACCCATGCCGTTCTGCAAGTGCCGTCCACGCTGACGCTGGAACGTATCCGCGAAACCCTTGGCACGTTGGGCGGTGTGTCGATCTGGAACATGCCCACCTATATCCGCCAGCTTGAGCAGGCAGGCTTTTCCGCGCGCCATCAGATCGTGTGGTTTCAGTCCGAACTGGCGCGTCCCTTGTTCCTGATGGCGATGGTTCTTGTTGCCGCTGCCTTCACCATGCGGCATACCCGTTTTGGGGGCACCGGAACGGCGGTGCTGGCAGCAGTGCTTTTGGGGTTCGGTTTGTATTTCATCCGCAGTTTTGCACAGATTCTTGGTGAGAACGGGCAAATCCCGGTGGCCTTTGCCGCCTGGGCCCCGCCTGCCGCCGCGATTTTCCTGGCCCTTGGGCTGCTGCTTCATGCCGAGGACGGCTAGGATGGCGCGCAGTTTTAGACATATCCTGCTTTCGGCAACGTTGCTGGCTACACCGCTGATGGATGCACCGCTTGTGGCGCAAACCGTCAGCGCGCAGCAGACTGCGTCGCCTGCAATGCTTGTGGCCGACGATGTCGTCGTCACCCGTGACCGCGTGTTGACCGCGCGCGGCAACGTCGAGGCGTACCAAGGCACCACCCGTCTGCGGGCCTCCGCGATCAGCTATGACGAAAAGACCGGCACGCTGGTCATCACCGGCCCGATCACCATTGAAGAAGGCGCGGATGTGGTCATTGTCGCGGATCAGGCCGAGCTAAGCCGCGATTTGCAAAACGGGCTGCTGACCGGCGCGCGCATGGTGCTGAACCAGCAACTGCAACTGGCCTCGGTGGAAATGAACCGCGTCGGGGGACGCTATACCCAGCTTTACAAAACCGCCGTCACCTCGTGCCACGTGTGCGACGATGGTCGCCCACCGCTGTGGCAGATCCGCGCCCGCCGCGTGGTGCACGACAAGCAAGAGCGGCAGCTTTATTTCGACGACGCGCAGTTCCGTATCGGCAACATTCCGGTGTTCTACCTGCCCCGCCTGCGCCTGCCCGATCCGACGCAAAAGCGCGCCTCGGGCTTTTTGATCCCGTCACTCAGCAGCGACACGCAACTGGGCACAGGCCTGAAGGTGCCGTATTTCTTCAAGATCGGCGATCATCGGGATTTGACGCTGACCCCCTATCTGACCAGCCACACCAAAACGCTGGAATTCCGCTATCGTCAGGCATTCCGCAACGGACGGATCGAATTCAATGGTGCGGTGTCCGACGACGACCTGCAACCGGGTGACACGCGCGGCTATCTGTTCGGCATCGGCCGGTTCGACATGGCGCGCGACTTTGTGCTGACGTTCAACATCGAGACGACCACCGACACCGCCTATCTGACCGACTACGATTATTCCGACAAGGACCGTCTGACCAGCAATGTCGAACTGGCGCGGGTCAAGCGGGATGAATACCTCAGCTTTCGCTACACCAACTTTCGCAGCCTGCGCGACAGCGAAGACAACGACACGATCCCGACCAACGTGTTGGACGCAACCTTTGAAAAACGGTTCTTTCCGCGCGCTTTTGGCGGCGAGTTGCGGTTCAGCGGCAATGCCCACGCCCACTACCGCAGCTCGGATGAGGCAAATGATGTGAACCTGGACGGCATTGCTGACGGGCGCGACATCCAGCGGTTCAACTTCGAGGCCGAATGGCTGCGCAGCTGGACACTGACAGGCGGCGTGCGCGCCGAGGCGTCCTTGGGCGTCGCGGCAGATGCGATCAACGTCAGCCAGGACAATGTCTTTACCGGCAGCGACGCGGGCCTGACGCCACAGGGGCAACTGACCCTGCGCTATCCGCTGGTGCGCCATGGCGGCGACGGGTCGGCGCAACTGCTCGAGCCGATCTTTCAGTTGGGCTATGTCGGCGGCCATGACCTGAACGTGCCCAACGACGAAAGCACCCGCGTCGAATTCGACGAGGGCAATCTGTTGTCGCTGTCGCGTTTTCCGCGCCCCGACCGGCGCGAGCGTGGACTGGCTGCGGCCTATGGCGTGAACTGGTCACGCTTTGACCCTGCCGGATGGGAAACCCGCCTGACTTTCGGCCAGGTGGTGCGCCGTGATGGCGAACCGGATTATTCCGAAACCTCGGGTCTGTCCGGCACCACGTCCGATTTCCTGCTGGCGGCCCAATGGAAAACCCGCAACGGGCTGGCGCTGACCGGGCGGACAGTGTTCAACGAAAAATTCGACGTGGCCAAGGCCGAATTGCGCGGCGACTGGATCGGCAAGCGTCTGACAGTGGGCGGCAGCTATGTCTGGCTGGGCGAAGATGCCGCCGAAGATCGCGCGCTGGCGGTGTCCGAGCTGACGCTGGCCAGCAGCTACGACCTGAACCAAAGCTGGACCGCCAGCGCCAACTGGCGTTACGATCTTGTGGACGACCGGGCAGCCTATGCGGGGGCGGGCCTGACCTATAACAACGAATGTGTGTCGGCCAAATTCTCCGTGAGCCGACGGTATACTTCGTCGACAAGTGTTGAGCCCTCGACCAATCTGGGCTTTACAGTGACATTGCGGGGCTTCTCGGTCTCGCAAGGGACGGAAAAATACGTTAGATCATGCGGGAAGCAGGCGAAATGAGCGGGAAAACGATGAAACGATTTGGACTGGCCGTGGCCGTGGCCATCACGACGGCCCTGCCCGTGGCGGCGCAGAACCTCTTTGCGCCTGTGGCCAAGGTTGACGACAGCGTGATCACCGAATTCGAAGTGCAACAGCGCGTGCGGTTCCTGCAAGTGCTGAACGCCGCGGGGGCGACCCGCAAAAGCGCGATTGATGCGCTTATCGACGACCGGCTGCGGCTGAATGCAACGCAGGCGGTGGGGCTTGAACTGACACCCGAAGGGCTGGCTGGCGGGCTGGCCGAATTCGCAGGCCGCGCGAACCTGAGCACGGACGAATTCGTCAAGGCCCTGGAAAGCGCCGGCGTCGCAGGCGAAACCTTCCGTGACTTTGTGCGCGTGAACCTGTCGTGGCGCGAACTGATCCGCGCCCGCTATGGCAGCCGCGTGCAAATTTCCGAGGCCGAGATCGACCGCGCCCTGTCCGCAACCGGCGGTGGCAGCGGTATCCGCGTGCTGATTTCGGAAATCATTATCCCCGCGCCGCCCAACGATCAGGCCGGTGCGATGGCGCGCGCCGAACAGGCCGCTTCCAGCAGGTCCGAGGCTGAATTCTCCAGCTACGCCAGCCGCTACTCTGCCACGCCATCGCGCAACAATGGCGGACGGCTGAACTGGGTTGATCTGAACACATTGCCGGCCAGCCTGCGCGGCGTGTTGTTGGGCCTGACACCTGGCGAAGTGACCGACCCGCTGCCGATCCCGAACGCACTGGCGCTGTTCCAGTTGCGCGACATTCAGGAAACCGGCGTTCCCAGCCCCGAATATGCCGCCATCGAATATGCCGCCTATTACATGGCCGGCGGTCGCAGCCCCGAAACACTGGCGCGCGCGGCGAAACTGGCGTCGCAGGTCGATGTCTGTGACGACCTTTATGGTGTCGCCAAAGGCCAGCCCGAAGCGGTACTTGACCGTGGCAGCAAGGCCCCCGGCGAGATTCCGCAGGACATTGCCTATGAGCTGGCCAAACTGGACCCGGGCGAGGTGTCGACAGCTTTGACCCGTTCGGACGGCAACACTTTGGTGTTCCTGATGCTTTGTGGCCGCACCGCCGCCCTGAACGAGACTGTAAGCCGTGAAGAGGTTGCAGCCCAACTGCGCCAGCAACGTCTGACGGGCTATTCCGACAGCTTGCTGGAAGAGTTGCGCGCCGACGCCCGCATTTCGCGCGAATGACACCCGCAACCGCGCTGCCGGTTGCGATCAGTTGTGGCGAGCCTGCGGGCATCGGGCCCGAGATCGCGGCCAAGGCATGGGCCGCCCTGCGCGGTGACGTGCCGCTGTTCTGGATCGGTGATCCCGCACATCTGCCTGCCGACGTGCCGGTGGTCCTGATCGACACACCGACACAGGCCGCCGCCGCCATGGCGCAGGGCCTGCCGGTGCTGCCTCACAGCTTTGCGGCCCCCAGCATGCCGGGCATCGCCACGCCTGCCAACGCGCAGGGGGTGATCGACGTGATCGCGCGCGGCGTCGATCTGGTGCAATCCGGTCAGGCCGCCGCCTTGTGCACGGCGCCCATCCACAAGAAGGCGCTGCAAGACGGCGCGGGCTTTGCCTATCCCGGTCACACCGAATACCTGCAAGCCTTGGCAGGGGCCGACCGGGCCGTGATGATGCTGGCGTCGGAACAGTTGCGGGTGGTGCCCACCACCATCCACATCGCCCTGCGCGACGTGCCCAAAATGCTGACGCCTGCACTGCTGCGCGACACCATCCGCATCACTGCCGAGGGCTTGCGTCAGCAATTCGGCATCGCACAGCCGCGCATCGCCGTCGCGGGGCTGAACCCGCACGCGGGCGAAGGTGGTGCCATGGGCCGTGAAGAGGCCGACTGGATCGCCGGGCTGGTCAGCGACATGACCGCCGAAGGCTATGACCTGCGCGGCCCGCTGCCTGCCGACACAATGTTTCACGCCACTGCCCGCGCCAGCTATGACGCGGCCGTGTGCATGTACCACGACCAGGCGCTGATCCCGATCAAGACACTGGATTTCGACCGCGGTGTAAACGTGACGCTAGGCCTGCCCTTTATCCGCACCTCGCCCGACCACGGCACCGCCTTTGACATCGCGGGCACCGGCGTCGCCAATCCGTCGTCGATGATCGAAGCCTTGCGCATGGCGCACCGGATGGCCCATTCATGAGCATTCTTTTGGCCCGAAATATCCCCGCCGGAGGCATAAAACCTTTGATCCCCAAGGCCCCGACATGAGCACCATCGACAGCCTGCCGCCCCTGCGCGACGTGATCGAAACCCACGAGTTGCGCGCACGCAAATCGCTGGGACAGAACTTTTTGCTGGACCTGAACCTGACCGCCAAGATCGCGCGACAGGCGGGGGATCTGACCGGCTGCGACGTGCTGGAAATCGGCCCCGGCCCCGGCGGTCTGACGCGCGGCCTGCTGTCCGAAGGCGCGCGCCGTGTGCTGGCTATTGAAAAAGACCCGCGCTGTATGCCCGCACTGGCCGAGATTTCCGACGCCTATCCCGACCGTTTGCAGGTGATCGAAGGCGACGCGCTGGAAATCGACCCGCTGCAATACCTGACGCCGCCGATCCGTGTGGCCGCCAACCTGCCCTATAACGTCGGCACCGAACTGCTGGTGCGCTGGCTGACGCCCAAGGACTGGCCGCCCTACTGGCAGTCGCTGACCCTGATGTTCCAGCGCGAGGTGGCGCACAGGATCGTGGCCGAACCGGGGTCAAAGGCTTACGGCCGTCTGGCGCTGCTGGCGCAGTGGCGGGCCGATGCGCAGATCGTTCTGAACCTGCCGCCCGAGGCATTTACGCCGCCGCCCAAAGTTTCGTCTGCCGTGGTGCATCTGACGGCCCTGCCGCAGCCGCGCTTTCCGGCAGATGCCGCCGTGCTGAACCGCGTGGTCGCCGCCGCCTTCAACCAACGCCGCAAGATGCTGCGGGCCGCGTTGAAAGGTGTCGCGCCCGACATCGAAGACCGGCTTTTGGCCGCGGGCATCCAGCCTACGGAACGGGCCGAACAGGTGTCACTGGAAGGGTTTTGTGCCCTTGCACGGGCTGTTGCGGCCCCCTGAACCACAGGGCCGAGGCTCCAAAAACAAAAGGCCCCGCAGCAACGCGAGGCCTCTTTCAATTCAAACAGTCAAACCAGCCTTATTCGGCGGCTTCCGGTGTGCTGCCACCTTCGTTCTGACCATTGTCAGATGAAGAGGAATCGGCCTCTTTAGGGGCCTCAACCGGCGGTTTGGGCTTGCGGCGTGACCGGGTCGCTTTGGGCTTGGGCGCGCTTTCGGGCGTTTCCACCAGACCGCTGTCGGATTCGGTCTCGATCACATCGGACTGCGGCTGATTGCGCGCTTGGGGCTGCTCTTGGCTGCCCGCGTCGCCCGACCCGTTGTTGTTATTGTTATTGTTTTGGGCGGCGTTCGATTCGCGTTCCTGACGCTCGTTGCGCTCGCGGTCACGCTCGGCCTGACGGTCGCGTTCGGCCTGGCGGTCACGGTTCTGACGCTCTTGCTCTTCGCGCTTGGCGTCGATCTCGCGCTGCGCTTCGCTCAGCAGGCGCAGGTAGTGTTCCGCGTGCTGTTGAAAATTCTCTGTGGCCACGCGGTCACCGGACAGTTGCGCGTCGCGCGCAAGCTGGTTGTATTTGTCGATGATCTGTTGCGGTGTGCCGCGCACTTTGCCCTCGGGGCCAGAGCTGTCAAACACACGGTTGACGACGTTGCCACCGCCCCCGCCATTGTTCGTGCTGCGGTTGCGCGTGTTCTTTGACCGGGACCGGGATCTCGAAGATTTCATGAAATAGCTTAGCCTTATTGTGCCTATCGCTGCGTTGATCGGATTGCGCGACATGCGCTATCATGGTCCGAAGAATGCGATGTGTTGGGCTTGACGCCGAGCGGGACCACCAAAAGGTATCCACCGCTGCAACACCTTTGAATAAACATGCGTGGGGGCGTGGGACAAGCATTAATTGCCCGACTGCGTCACTTTTCCACGCATTGTGCGGGTTTATGCCGTTCCGGGCGGGGTTCTGGCACAGATCACGCGGTCGCGGCCATCCATATCCGGCAGGCAAACGACGTCCTGCCAGCCCGCCGCGTAAAATATTTCGACCACGTCCGCCGCCTGGGTCCAGCCGATTTCGCAGATCAACCGCCCGCCCGTCTCCAGATGCGCAGGGCCCATCGCCGCCAGCACGCGGTAGGCGGTCAGCCCGTCGGCTTCGTCGGTCAGGGCCATGCGCGGTTCGTGATCGCGCAATTCCGGGGCAACGTCGTCCATTTCTTCGGCGGCCAGATACGGCGGGTTCGACACGATCAGATCATAGCGTCCACGCACCGTGCCGAACCAGTCGGACTGGATCACCTCGGCCCGCGCGCCGACATCATGCATCACTGCATTGGCGCTGGCCTGCAGACAGGCCGCTTCGCTCAGGTCGGTGCCGGTGCCCACGGCCATGGTGCGTTCGGCCAGCAGTGTCACCAGAATGCAACCCGATCCGGTGCCGATGTCCAGCACGCTGGCAAAGGGTTCGGCCAGCGCCGCCTCGATCAGGGTTTCGGTTTCGGGGCGCGGGTCCAACACATCGCTGCTGACCTTGAAACGGCGGCCATAGAATGCCCGCTCCCCGATCAGATGGCTGACCGGCACCCGCACCGCGCGCAGGCTGATCAGCGCGTCATAGCGTTCGGCGATCTCGGGGGCGATGTCTTCGGGCGCGATCAGGGTGACGCGGGTGGCGTCGACCTGTGCGGCATGGGCCAGCAACAGCCGCGCATCGCGTGCAGGGTCCGGCACCCCCGCCGCGCGCAACCGTGCGGTGGCGGCAGCCATGGCTTGCGCTGCGGTCATTGGCCCATCTCGGCCATCAGACGCGCCTGAGCGTCGGCCCGCAGCGCGTCGATCACCTCGTCCAGGTCGCCCTGCATCACCGCGTCCAGCTTGTACAGCGTCAGATTGATCCGGTGATCGGTCATGCGCCCCTGCGGGAAGTTATAGGTGCGGATGCGCTCCGACCGGTCGCCGCCGCCCACCTGTGCTGCACGGTCGGCGCTGCGGGCGCTGTCGATGCGGTTGCGTTCCATGTCATAGAGGCGCGCGCGCAGCACCTGCATCGCCTTGTCGCGGTTGCGGTGTTGCGATTTTTCCGAACTGGTCACCACGATCCCCGTGGGGATGTGGGTGATGCGCACGGCGGAATCGGTGGTGTTCACGTGCTGCCCGCCCGCGCCCGACGACCGCATGGTGTCGATGCGGATGTCGTTGGCGTCGATGTGAATGTCGACTTCCTCGGCCTCGGGCAGCACGGCCACCGTCGCCGCCGAGGTGTGGATGCGCCCGCCGCTTTCGGTGGTCGGCACCCGCTGGACGCGGTGCACTCCGCTTTCATATTTCATCCGCGCAAAAACGTTGTCACCCTTGATGTGGGCCACGACTTCCTTGATGCCGCCCAGTTCGGTCGCCTGTTCCTCGATGATCTCGAACCCCCAGCCCCGCGCCTCGGCATAGCGCATGTACATGCGCAGCAAATCGCCCGCAAACAGCGCTGCCTCGTCCCCGCCGGTGCCGGGGCGGATTTCCAGCATCGCGGGCTTGGCATCGGCCGCATCGCGCGGCAGAAGGGCCAGTTGCAGGGCGGCTTCGGCATCGGGCAGCGCCGCCTTCAGGCGTGGCAGTTCCTCGCGGGCCAGGTCGGCCATCTCGGGATCGTCCAGCATTTCGCGAGCGTCGGCCATGTCGCTTTGCAACTGGCGGTACAGGGCGATCTGTTCGACCACGGGGCGCAAATCGGAATATTCCTTGGCCAGCGCCGCAATATCGCCACCGCCCGCGGACATCGCGGCTTCGAGGTATTCGAACCTCTCGGTGATTTGCTGAAGGCGTTCTGACGGGATCATGGGCGTTCCATCTGATATTGAAAGGATTTGGTCAAGGCCAAGGACAGTGGTATAATGCTGACATGATACGCGCAGCCGTTCTTGTTCTGGCGCTTGCCGCACCGGCCCTCGGAGATGTCATAACTCCGGGAGGCAAGACGATTGACTGTTTTTGCACCGACAAAAGCGGGGCGCGGGTCGAACTGGGCGACATCATCTGCCTGCAAGTCGACGGGCGCATGTTCATGGCGCAATGCCAGATGTCGCTGAACGTGCCGATGTGGCGCGAGGTGCAAACCGGCTGCCTCAGCTCATCCTTGAACAGTGGCCAGCAACCCCTTCAATCTTTTGGCATTTACCCCCATATCTGACGACCCGAACCGCGACCGCGCCAACAGGCGCACCTGTCCGTCGGTCTGCTCGATCGTGGTGTAGTCGGGAAAGCCGATGGTGGGCGTGCGCGTGACGTAAGTGATCCGCCCGTCCGCGACCGACCCCGCCAACACCTGCGTGCGCGGCAGTGCCTGCATCGCCGCATCCAGCCGCGCCAGCAGCCCGTCGGTGGCGGGCAGAACGCGGATGGCGCCGTTGCCGAAATCCTTGTCTTCCGTCGCCGCGACGGGCTGATTCCACCGCGCCGGATCAGACGGCGCCAGCCGCACATAACCCACCGCAGCAACGGCCAAGACCGCCACAAAAGCCAATATCCAAAGTATCACGCGCATCCATCCTCTTCTCTGGTTCATAAAAATCCCCTGCGGAGCGTCCTGCCCAGTCAACGATAGGCAACGCCCGGCAGGACGCACAACAGCTCGAACAGAATATTCGCCGCTGTCAGCGCCGTGTTGCCGGAAGTGTCATAGGGCGGGCTGACCTCGACCAGATCACAGCCCACAATGTTCAGGCCCTTTAACGCACGGATCAACTGCATCGCCTGTGGCGTGGTCAGCCCGCCAATCTCGGGCGTGCCGGTGCCGGGGGCATAGGCGGGATCAAGGCTGTCGATGTCATAGGTCACATAGACCGGCGCATCGCCGATATCGCGCCGGATTTCCGCGCCCAGCGTGTCCAGCGGGCGGTGCCACAGTTCCGACGCCTGCCATTGCTGAAAGCCCCAGCCCTGCGCCTCGGTAAAGTCGGTGGCGGCATAGCCGGTGCCGCGCAGGCCGACCTGATAGACCTTTTGCGGAATAATCAGCCCTTCCTCGTAGGCGCGGCGAAAGACGGTGCCGTGGGTTTCGCGCATCCCGAACATTTCGTCGTTCACGTCCGCATGGGCATCCACATGCACCAGCGCCACGGGACCATGACGTTTGGCGATGGCGCGCAGGATTGGCAGGGTGATCGAATGATCGCCACCGATGGCCATGGGCATCACGTCATACTTTAGGATCGCGTCGTAACTCTCTGCAATAATGCGCAAACTGTCCGACAGTGAAAACGTGTTGATCGCCAGATCACCAATATCCGCCACTTGCAGACTGTCAAAGGGCGCGGCCCCCGTTTGCACGTTATAGGGCCGGATCATCGCGCTTTCGGCGCGCACCTGTTTCGGACCGAACCGTGTGCCCGACCGCCACGAGGTGCCGATGTCCATGGGCACGCCCAACACGCACACATCCAGCCCTTTCAGGTCATTGACCGATGGCAGGCGCATAAAGGTGTTCGGGCCGGAAAACCGGGCAAGGTCGTTGCCGCTGACGGGTTGGTTTTTCTCAGCCATCCCTCAGGCCCCTTTCACCGGCTGTGCGGTTTCCACCAGACGGGCAAAGAACGAGGCGCCCACAGGGGCGGCAGCATCGTTGAAATTGTATTCAGGATGGTGCAGCCCCGCGCCCTCGCCGATGCCCATGAAGAAGTAAGCGCCGGGGCGTGCCTCCAGCATATAGGCGAAATCCTCGGCGCCCATGTTGGCGGGGCTGTCCACATCCACCGCCGCGTCGCCCGACACGTCGCGGGCGGCACGCGCCGCCCTTTCGACACCGCGTGCGTGGTTCACAGTGGGGGGATAGCCGCGCACGTAATCCACCGTCGCGTTCAGGCCAAAGCTGGCCGCCTGGCCCGCGACGATCTCGGACATCCGCCGCTCTGCCAGATCGCGGATTTCGGGGGTAAAGGTACGCACGGTGCCGTTCAGATAGGCGGTTTCGGGGATCACATTGTCGATCGTGCCGGTGTGAATCTGCGTGACCGAAATGACAAGTTGCTGTCCTGCCTCGATATTGCGGCTGACGATGGTTTGCAGCGCCTGCGTGATCGACGCGGCACAGACCACCGGATCAACCGTGTCCTGCGGCTGTGCCCCGTGGCCACCGCGTCCGGTCAGGTGAATGTGAAACGTGTCCGCCGCCGCCAGCAGCGGGCCGGAGCGCGCGTGGAACGTGCCCTCGTCAAAGCCTGGAACATTGTGGATGCCGTAAACCTCACCGACGTCAAAGGTGTCCATGATCCCCTCTTGCACCATCGCCTCGGCGCCGCCGGTCGCTTCTTCGTCGGGCTGGAAAATCAGCGCCACGCGCCCCGAGAAATTGCGCGTCTCGCACAGGTATTTCGCAGCCCCCAGCAGCATGGTCGTGTGCCCATCGTGACCACAGGCGTGCATCCGGCCCGCGTGGGTGCTGGCGTAGGGCAGTCCCGTCGCCTCGGTAATCGGCAGCCCGTCCATATCGGCACGCAGGCCAATGGTCGGCCCCGCGCCCTGCCCGTTGATGATCGCCACGATGCCGGTTTCGGCAATGCCTTCGTGGATCTCGTCCACGCCAAACTCGCGCAGCCGTTCCGCGACGAAGGCCGCCGTCTTGTGACAGGCGCGGCCCAATTCGGGAATGGTGTGCAGGTGCTGTCTCCATTCGGCCATTTGCGGTGCGAAATCTGCGATACGGTTGACGACGGCCATTGGGTGGACTCCTTGGGCAATTTGCGGCTTGGTGCATCTGACACCGAAGTGCTGCGGGCTGCAATGGGGGCTGAAATGACGAACGATCTGATCCACGACCAAACTGCGGGGATCGAGCGTTTGCTAGAGATCATGCGCCGCCTGCGCGATCCCGAAACCGGCTGTCCGTGGGACATCGAACAGACCTTTGACAGTATCGCGCCCTATACCATCGAAGAGGCATACGAGGTCGCCGACGCGATCGAGCGCCGCGACTGGCCCGAGCTTGAGGGCGAATTGGGCGATTTGCTGCTGCAATCGGTCTATCACACCGCCATGGGTGAAGAAGACGGGCATTTCACCTTTCAATCGGTGGTGCGCAACATCAGCAACAAGATGGTCGCGCGTCATCCGCATGTCTTCGGCGACGAGAGCCGCGACAAATCCGCCGAACAGCAGACAGCGGATTGGGAGGCGATCAAGGCCACCGAGCGCGCAGGCAAGGCGCAGCGTGGCACGCTGGACGGGGTGGCCATCGGCCTGCCGGCGCTGATGCGCGCGGTCAAGCTGCAAAAACGGGCGGCGCGTGTGGGGTTTGACTGGCCCGACACCGGCCAGGTCATCGACAAGATCATCGAAGAGGCCGCCGAACTGGTCGAAGCGCGAGAGACACTGGGCCATGATGCGGTAACCGAAGAATACGGTGATCTGCTGTTCGTTATGGCCAATCTGGGCCGGCATCTGGGTGTCGACCCCGAAGAGGCCCTGCGCGCCGCAAATGCCAAGTTCACCCGCCGGTTCGAAGGGGTCGAGCGGCGACTGAAGGATATGGGCAAGACACCCGATCAAAGCGATCTGGCCGAAATGGACGCGCTGTGGGATGCGGAAAAGGCGGCGGAAAAGGCAGCAAAGGCGGACTGACCGCAGGGCCAGCTTCAGGCCAGGGCCAGCTTCAGGCCAGCGTCACCCCGTCCATCGCATCTATCCGCGCCAGATCGTCGGCATAGCGTTGCGTCAGCACCGCCACCTCGGCATCCGAAAACGCGGCAAATCCGCGATTCGTCCGGTCATCGGCGTGATCGGCAATCACCGCCTTCCACTGCGCGCGCTCCAACGCCGCGCCCGCATGATACCGCGCCTGCAAGGCCATCAGGCCCGCGTCGGTGGCGCTTAGGTTCACAACCTGCTGCGGTTCGATCAATGGCCTGTCTGCCAGCGCGGGCACCAGCATCTGCAAGTCCTCGACGCTGCTGCCGCGCCGCGCATAGGGCACGACCAGCAATAGCCCGGGCTGCAAGATGTCGCGCAAGGCCGCCACGATTTCGGGCCAGCCGCGATCCATTGCCATGTATTTGGGCCGCAATTTGTTGAAATCCCCGACCTTGTTGTCCTCGGCCCGCTTGCGATAGCCCGAGACAAACAGCTGGTCATAGGGCCGCAGCACAAACAAGACCCGCGCCACCCGGCCCTGTAATCCCGCCTTCAGCGCCATCAACCGCGCCTCGCAGGCGGGGTAAAACCGCCCTTGGGTAAAATGCATCATCCGCCCGGGAATATTCTCCTCCGACAGGATCAACGGACGGTGGGCATCGGGGCTGTGCGTGGTCACCGCGTCCGCAACCCGCGCCGCGAACCGCTCGGTCTGGTTGGTCCCGTGCCGTGGTCCGGGCAGCCGCAGCCCCAAGGTTCCGGTGGGAATGCCGTCGCGCCCCGGATAGGCCAGATCATAGCCCACATCTGTCAAGACATCGCGGTTTTCGTGCAGGCACATCTGGAACGACGATGTGCCGGTCCGATGTGCACCTGCGTGCAGGAAAAAGGGTTTCTGATCAGCCATGTCACAGCGATAAGCGGCGCAGGCGGTCGTGCGCAAGGCTCCGCCGCCGCCACTGGACATCGCGCGCCCCAATTGCGACTGTCGCGCAACGCCAAAGGGCGGATATTTTCAAGACCAAGGACCCCGCCATGACGCCCCGAAAAATCATTATCGACACCGACCCCGGACAGGACGACGCCGTGGCCATCCTGCTGGCCCTGGGCAGCCCCGACGAGATCGAGGTTCTGGGCATCACCGCCGTGGCCGGCAACGTGCCGCTGGCGCTGACCGAAAAAAACGCGCGGATCGTGTGCGAGCTGGCCGGGCGGCCAGACATTCCCGTATATGCCGGTTGCGACCGCCCGCTGGGCCGTCCGCTGGTGACGGCGGAACATGTGCACGGTCAGACCGGCCTGGATGGTCCATCGCTGCCCGATCCGACCATGCCCCTGCAAGAGCAGCACGCGGTGGACTATATCATCGACACCATCCGCGCCCATGACGCGGGCACCGTCACCCTATGCCCGCTGGCGCCCCTGACCAACATCGCCACGGCCTTGCAACGCGCACCCGATATCGCAAAAAAGGTCCAGCAGATTGTGCTGATGGGCGGCGCATATTTCGAGGTGGGCAACATCACCCCCGCGGCCGAATTCAACATTTACGTTGATCCGCAAGCCGCTGATATCGTGTTTAAATCCGGCATAGACATCGTGGTCATGCCGCTGGATGTCACGCACAAGGCGCTGGTCACGGCGGCGCGCAACGACGCGTTCCGCAACATCGGCACGCCGGTAGGCGTTGCCGTGGCGCAAATGACCGAATTCTTTGAACGCTTCGACAAGGAGAAATACGGCAGCGCAGGTGCGCCGCTGCATGACCCTTGTGTGACCGCCTATCTGATCCGTCCCGAATTGTTCACGGGCCGGCACGTCAACGTGCAGATCGAAACCAACTCCGAGCTGACCCTTGGCATGACCGTCGCCGACTGGTGGCACGTGACAGACCGTGCGCCCAACGCCACCTTTATCGGCGATCTGGACGCTGACGGTTTCTTTGCCTTGCTGACCGAGCGGATCGCACGACTATGAGCGCAGCCCTGACCCTTGCCACCCCCGACCATCTGGATGCGCTGCTGGCGCTGGTCGAGCGGTTCCACGGCGAGGACGGCATCGCCAGCACCGCCGACACCCGCCGCGCGGGCGTCGCCCCGCTGCTGGACGGCATCCCGCATGGTGCGGCTTATCTGATCGGGCCGCCACGTGCGCCCATCGGCTATATCATCGTCTGCTTTGGCTGGTCGGTCGAATTCGGCGGTATGGAGGGCTTTGTTGACGAGCTGTATATTCGCCCGGGCGTACGCGGGCGCGGCGTGGCGACCGAGGTTCTGATGGCCCTGCCCCGCGCGCTGGGGGCTGCGGGCCTCAAGGCGCTGCACTTGGAAGTCTCCACCGAAAACGACACCGCCCAGCGGCTGTACAAACGCGCAGGCTTTCAGATGCGCGACGGCTATCACCTGATGACACGGATGCTTTAGGCTCTGGCCTCTGGCATCCCGACCAAGACGGCTTATGTTACAACAATGACCATGCACATCCCCTTCGACAACACCTATGCCGCCCTGCCATCGGGCTTTTTCACCGCGCAATCGCCAGTGGCGGTCAAATCACCGGAACTGCTGGCCTATAACGCCGCCCTTGCGGCGGAACTGTGCATCGACGCGCCTGATGCGGGCGAAATTGCCACCGTCTTTGCCGGCAACACCGTGCCCGACGGTGCCGCGCCGCTGGCGCAGCTTTATGCAGGCCACCAGTTTGGCCATTTCAACCCGCAGCTTGGCGACGGACGCGCGCTGCTGCTGGGCGAGGTCATCGACCAAAGTGGCACGCGCCGCGACATCCAGCTCAAGGGCGCAGGCCCCACGCCCTATTCCCGCATGGGCGACGGGCGCGCGTGGCTGGGTCCGGTGCTGCGCGAATATGTGGTGTCCGAGGCGATGCACGCCCTTGGCATCCCCACCACCCGCGCGCTGGCCGCCGTCGCCAGCGGCGAGCCGATCTGGCGCGAGCAAGGGGCCCTGCCCGGCGCCGTGCTGACCCGCGTGGCCGCCAGCCACATGCGCGTCGGCACCTTTCAGGTTTTTGCCCATCGCGGTCAGGTGGAGGAGCTGAAAACCCTCACCGACTATGCCATCGCGCGGCACTACCCGCTGGCCGAAGGTCCCATGGGCTTGCTGGCCGCCGTTTGTGCCGCACAGGCCGAACTGATCGCGGCGTGGATGTCGGTGGGCTTTATCCACGGGGTGATGAACACCGACAACTGCGCCATATCGGGCGAAACCATCGACTATGGCCCCTGCGCGTTCATGGACGCCTATGACGAGGCGCGGGTGTTCTCATCCATCGACCAACAGGGCCGCTATGCCTTTGGCAACCAGCCGCGCATCGCGGTGTGGAATTGTGCGCAACTGGCGACTGCCCTGATCCGGCAGATGGATGACATGGACGCTGCGGTCGAAGAAGCCACCGCCATCGTCCACGCCATGCCCGGACAGTTGCAATCCGCGTGGCTGAAACGGTTCGGCGCCAAGCTGGGCCTGTCCAACGCCACCCCCGAAGATCAGCCGCTGATCGAGGATCTGCTGGCCCTGATGCAATCAAACGGCGCGGATTTTACCAACACGTTCGCCGCCCTTGGCACTGACACCGCACAGGACCAGTTCACCGACCGCGCGGCCTTTGATGCGTGGAACACCCGCTGGCAGGCCCGCGTCGCCTCGGAAACCGACGCCGAACCGCGCATGGCCCGTGCCAATCCCCGCATCATCCCGCGCAACCACCGGATGGAGCAGATGATCGAAGCCGCCGTGGCGGGCGACATGGCCCCGTTCCAGCGCGAAATCACCGCACTGGCCACACCCTTCGATCCGGCCAGCGACCCAGAACTCATGCGCGCGCCCACATCACAAGAAATCGTCCCCGCCACCTTCTGCGGCACGTAACCCTTTCTTTTGGCCCTAAATATCCCGGGGGACGGCCGCAGGCCGGGGGGCAGCGCCCCCCACAGCCCCGCCTCACCCTCACTTCCGGTTGATCAGGAAAATCCCCGCCGCCACCAGCACCAGCGCGGCCCAGATGGTCCAGCCCACATGCTCGCCCAGCAGCATCCAGCCCAGGATCACCGAAAACACCGGTGACAGGAAGCTGAACGACGCCACAGAGGACGCAGGGTAAATCGACATCAGCCAGAACCACGCCAGAAAGCCAAAGCTGGCCACGGCGACAATCTGGAACGCCAGACCCCACAGGTGGATGGGTTGCACATCGCGCAACAGGTCGCCAAAAAACGGGGCTGCCAGCACCAGAATCGGCGCCGAGATTATCAATTGCCACAGCAATTGCTGCTCGGGCGGCACACGCGACAGCGGTGTCACACGCACCAACATCGCAATCGCGGCCCAGCACAGCGCCGCACACAGCGCCAGCAGATCGCCCAGCAGCGACGCCTGCCCGTTGCTGCGGTCCAGCAGCGCCAGCGCCACACCGGCCATCGCCAGCACCAGCCCGATGGAACGTAGGCTGTTCAGCCGCTCGGCCGGCAGCAGCACATGGGCCGACAGCGCCAGCCACACCGGCATCGAATAGAAAATGATCGACACGCGGCCCACCGTGGTCAGGTCAAGCGCCGTAAAAAGGCACATGAATTCAACGGCAAACAAAGCGCCCGAAATCACGCCGGCCATTACACTGCTGCGCGGCAAGCTGAACGACACGCCGCGCGCCTTCATCCACAGCACCAGCACCACCGCCCCGCCAACCGACCGCAATCCTGCCAGAAACACCGGACCAAAGCCGCCGTTGGTCACTTTGACCACCACCTGGTTAAACGCCAGATTAAGCGCGAACAGCACCAGCGCCACCGCGCCGAATGTGTCGATATATGTTTTGCGTTCCATGCCGCCACCAAGCGGCGCGGCTGCCCTAAAGTCAATTGTGCCGCTGCGGCGCATGTGGTTCAGCGGGTGGCCGCCCGGTCCCGATGCGCTTGGCTCCAGTCAAAAATCTGCGACAGGATCGCGCCCAGATCGGCCCCTTTGCCGGTCAGCGAATATCCCACCCGCCGCCGCGCGTCGTGCTTTTCGATGCGTGCGACCAGCCCGCTGCGCTCGAACTCTTGCAGCTGCGCGGTCAGCACCTTGCGGCTGATCCCGTCCAGCGCGCGTGTCAGTTCCAGAAAATGCATTTCGCCCGCCATCAGGCAGTGCAGCACACTGGGGCCGTGTTTGCCGCGCAGCAACCGCAGCGTTTCGCCAACCGGACAGGTGCCGGTGACGGGGTCCAGCCACGGCTGGCGGTCTTGTGCGGTGTCCTTCATGGGCCCTCCGGTTACCAAAAGGTGCCCAATTGCGGCACCGGCCAGCGCAATGGCATCAGCGTTCCAATGCGCGATAATAGCAAGGAACGCCCCAATGACACAGAGTTTTGTCGATACGATACCAATGCTGCCCTTTGGCATGTTGAACGCTTTTCTGGTGGTCCAGGATGGTCGCGCCATGCTGGTCGACACCGGGTTGCCGAACGCGGCGCCAAAGGTCGCGCAAGCGCTCAAGGCTCGTGGGCTGGGCTGGACCGATCTGGCATTGACGGTGCTGACCCATGCCCACATCGACCACGCAGGGTCGGCTGTGGCGGTGCGACAGTTGTCGCAGGCGCCCGTGCTGGCACATGCGGACGAGGTTGCGCTTTGTCAGGGACAGCCGCCGGTGCTGAAGCCAAGCGGGCCGTTCGGGCGCCTGTTTCAAAAGACCGGTGCGATCCAGCAGAGGTTTAATTATTTCAGCCCCGACCGGACCCTACAGGGCCAGGTGCTGGACCTGAACGACTATGGCTTTGCGGCGCGGGTGGTGCACACGCCCGGACACACGGCGGGATCGGTTTCGGTTCTGTTGGACGACGGGCGGGTGATTGCCGGTGATCTGGCGGCCTCGGGCATTTTGCTGGGGGGCCTTGCCCTGCGCGGCAGGCCGAAATCGCCCCCCTTCGAGGAAGACATCGCATGCGTCATCGCGTCACTTGAGCATTTGTTGGCTCAAGGCTGCACGCAGTTCTATCTGGGGCACGGCGGACCGCTGCCCGCGCAGGCCATCGCGCGACATGTCGGAAACTTGCGTAAATTGCCTTGAAAACCGGCGCTTAGCTCGAAATCGCCAGCTTTCCCCCCAGCAGCCCGAAGGTACCCGCAAAGCTGCGCTTGATCCACGTCATCACCGATGGCCTGCGGATCACATAGTCGCGCGCGATGGATGCAAAGGCCCCGTAGCCCACGAACACCACGAATGTCATCGCCATGAACACCCCCGCCAGCCCCACAAGCGCGGTGGTGGCATTGGGTGCGTCATGGGCGATGAACTGCGGCAGGAAGGCCAGGAAAAACAGCGACAGCTTGGGGTTCAGGATGTTGAGAAGCACACCCGAGGTCGCAATCCGCGCATAGCTGGCGGGTTCCGCGTTCTCGGAAACGTCCATCACCGATTTATCCCGCAACAGCTTCCACGCCATGTAGAACAGGTAAGCCACGCCCAGATATTTGATCACCTGAAAGGCCAGCGCACTGGTGTGCAACAGTGCCGCCAGCCCGATGATGCTGGCCACGGCTGCGGGCACGATGCCGACCGTACACCCCACCGCCGCCGCGACACTGGCCCGAAACCCGCGCCCCAGACCGATGGCCAGCGTGTAGATGACGCCGGTTCCGGGCAGCAGGACCACCACGAGTGAGGTGAGAAGAAATTCCAGTGACATAAGGCAGCTCCCTTTGGCACCAGTTTTGCGGGATGGTGGCGATGCGTCAACGATTTGTTGGCCTGTGAGGGGTCACACGGGCCTTGTTGTGTTTCAGCGCCCGGGTAACTCACCCACAAAAAAGGCCCAGACCAAAAGGTCCGGGCCAATCTCATTCCATCATCCGCAGGGATCAGGCCGCTGCGCTGCCGCCCGGTTTGCCACCGCCGCCACCGCGACGCCGGCGACGTGGGCCACCGCCCGCAGGCGCGCCGCCACCGCCACCGGGGGCGCCGCCACCGGGACGTCCACCGCCACCACCGCGACGACGGCCACCGCCGGGTTTGCCACCCGGCTTGCCGCCCTTGGCGGGCAGGTCGACAGATTCCCACGCACGACCCGTGGCAATCGGGATCTTCACGCCCATGGTTTTCTGGATGTCGCGCAGCTGATCAATCTCGTCCGGTGCGCAGAACGCCACGGCCGCGCCATCCTTGCCCGCGCGCGCGGTCCGGCCAATGCGGTGCACATAGCTGTCGGGCACGTTGGGCAATTCGTAGTTATAGACGTGTTTCACGTCGGGAATATCCAGACCACGGGCCGCCACATCGGTGGCCACCAGCACCTTGATCTCGCCCGATTTGAACGCAGCAATCGCGCGGTCGCGCTGGCCCTGGCTTTTGTTGCCGTGGATGGCACCGGCGGCAAAGCCTGCCTTGTCCAACATCCGGCTGAGTTTCTCCATACCGTGTTTGGTGCGGCCAAAGACCAGCGCGCGCTCGTCGCGGTGCTTGTCCAGCAATTCCATCAGGAATTTGGATTTCTCCGCCTTGGCGATAAAGTGCACCTCTTGGGTGACCTTGTCGGCGGCCTTGCCCGGAGGGTTCACTTCGATGCGGATCGGGCTGTTGAGATAGCTGTTGGCAATCTCGTTCATCAGCTTGGGCATGGTGGCCGAGAACAGCATCGTCTGGCGTTCTTTCGGCAGCACGGCCGCAATTTTGCGCAGGTCATGGATAAAGCCCATGTCCAGCATCTGGTCGGCTTCGTCCAGCACCAGGAAGGTGGTTTCGCGCAGGTCCACCGCGCGGCGGTCCATCAGGTCCAGCAGACGGCCCGGCGTGGCGACCAGCAGGTCGACACCGCGTTCCAGGCGCTTGATCTGCGGGTTGATCGACATGCCGCCAACCACCATCTGCGCCTTGAGCGGCGTGCCTGCACAGAAACCCTTGAGGTTTTCCATGATCTGGTTGGCCAGCTCACGCGTCGGTGCCAGCACCAGACCGCGCACGGTGCGCGGGTTCGGGCGGCCCGTCATTTGCAGCATCTGCGCCACCAGCGGCACGCCAAAGGCGGCTGTCTTGCCGGTGCCGGTCTGTGCCAGCCCCATCACGTCGCGCCCGTTCAGGGCGTGCGGGATGGCTTGTCGTTGGATCGGCGTCGGGTCTTTCAGACCCATTTCCGCCAGTTTCTTGACCAGCTCGGAAGGCAGGTCCATCATATCGAAATCGCTCATGTCATATCCTTGGCCGCACGCAAACGCGCACGGCATCACATTGAGGTGGGCGGCCGGAAAATCCGCAAGCGCAGGCCACATGCCAACGCCCCGTCCGGTCGCGTTGCCCCATGCGTGATATCGGGAACAGATGGGCGTCCGCTGGTCCTGACCTCCCCTTATCCCAAGGGTGCGGTCGGCGGGTGTGATCCCGCTCTTTCCTGTCTCTGCTCACGCGGCAGACGGTAACGCCTGAGGGGCACATGGCGGTTTGCGGGGGATAAGTCAACCTTGCCTCTGGTCCCTGTGGTCAAACAAAGTTACACAAAGGTCCGAATTGCGCGCCTGAAGGCCGCCAAAGCTCAACTCGACAAGGGACACCCCCATGAGCCAGCCGATCATCGCCCGTTGTGAAACCAAAGGCCTGCGTGTCACCGGCCAACGCCGCGTGATCGCACAAGTGTTGCAAGACAGCGATGACCACCCTGATGTCGAACAGCTTTATGCCCGCGCCTCGGCCATAGATGCGGGCATTTCGATTGCCACCGTCTATCGCACCGTCAAACTGTTCGAAGAGGCGGGCATACTGGACAAGCTTGAGTTCGGCGACGGGCGCGCGCGCTATGAAGATGCGGAACGCGACCACCATGACCATTTGATCGACATGCAGTCGGGCGAGGTGATCGAATTCGTCGACGACGAGATCGAAGAGCTGCAAGAGCGGATCGCCGCCAAGCTGGGGTTCGAACTGCGCGGCCACCGGCTTGAGCTTTACGGCGTGCCGCTGAAGAAGTAGCCGGAACCGGCACAGGTGATGTGCCGTTAACCCACAGGCTGCTAAATGCGTGACAGCCACCACAGAAATTGGACCCAATATGCCCGTTGACCGCGACCGCCCGCTTCTTGCCGTGTTGATTGACGCCGACAACGTGCCGGCCAAACACGCCGCCGCCATCCTGCGCGAAGTGACCAGCATTGGCGAACCGGCCCTGCGCCGCGTCTACGGCGACTGGTCGTCGGGCCGTCTGCGCAACTGGTCGGAACACGTGCTGTCGCTGGGGCTGGTGGCGCATCAGGAAACCGCGAACACCTCTGGCAAGAACGCCAGCGACATCGGTCTGGTGATTGATGCGATGGACATCCTGCACACCCGCCGCTTTGACGGCTTTGTGCTGGTGTCGTCCGACAGCGATTTCACCTCGCTGGCCAACCGCCTGCGCGAGGACGGTCTGACCGTGATCGGCATTGGCGAGAAAAAGACGCCCGAGGCGCTGCGCAATGTGTGCAACCGGTTCATCTTTATTGAAAACCTCAGCTCTACGGCAGATGGCCCTGCCCCCGCCATGCGTGAAAAGTCCCGCGATGCCCTGCCCCTGATCGAAGCCGCGATGGAAAAGATCGAGCGCGAGGATGAATGGTATTCGCTGGGTCAGATCGGGCAGACGATCCAGTCGTCGCACCCGGATTTCGACACCCGCAGCTATGGCCATTCCAAGCTAAGCGCGCTGGTGCGCGAAATCACCGAGATCGAGACCCGCAAAGACGGCAACCAGTTGATGATCCGCCTGCAAGCTTAGGGTCAGGGTCCTGGGGCTTACAGAACCAGATTGTCGTCCTGTTCTTCCGCGCGGCTTTCGTCGTGGGCGGCCAGTGCTATGCCGAATGTCAGGATGCCGACGCGGCCCGCCGTCATCAGCACGATCACGATCAGTTTGCCCAGATCGGACAGATCGGCGGTGATGCCGGTGCTTAGCCCCACGGTGCCCATCGCCGAAGTTGCTTCGAACAGCAGGGCTTCGAATTCTTGCCCCGATTCCGTCAGCAACAGCAGGAACATCGCCAGCCCGCACAGCCCCGCGTAATAGGCCAGCGACGCGGTGGCCATGTTCAGCTTTTCATCCGAAACGCGCCGTTTGAAGAACCGCACCGCCTCGCGGTTTTTCAGGGTCGAGCGCACAAGCCCCAGCAGCGCCGCAAAGGACGTGGTTTTCAGCCCGCCCCCGGTGCCCGCAGGCGATGCGCCGACCACCATCAGCGCCATCAGCACCATCAGCACTGCTTGCGACATGCCCGTGATCGAAACCGTGTTAAAGCCCACCGTGGTGCTGGCCGACATGGTCTGGAAAAACGCCGCCATCAACCGCTCGTCCGGGGGCAGCGGGGCCAGTTCCGGTTCGGTCACGAACAGGATCAGCGTGCCCAGCCCCAGGAACACCATGGTCATGCGCACGATCACCTTGGACGTGAACCCCAACACCCGTTCGCGCCCCATCAGCGCGCGCCATCCGTCGACGATGATCAGAAATCCCATCGCCCCCAGAAGGCTGAGGATCGAAATCGCCAGATTGATCCCCACATGGTCGTGAAACATCTCAAGCGAGTTGTCGAAAAGGCTGAACCCCGCCGTGCAAAACGCTGAAATGCTATGAAAAATTGCCATCCACAGCGCATCGGGCACGCCTGCGTGGTGGAACATCAAAAACAGCGCCAATGCGCCGATCCCTTCGCAGATCAGCGTGAACCACACGACCGACCGCAGGAACATCACCGGCGAGATACCTTCGGGCAGGTTGAACGCCTGACGGACCGTGTGCGTGCGCATCCGTCCAAGCCGGTGATAGACCGACAACACCGCGAAGGACCCGATGGTCATATACCCCAAGCCGCCCGCCTGGATCAGCGCCAGTATCACCACCTCGCCAAAGGGGCTGAAACTGCCGCCCACCGCAACGGTGGCCAGCCCCGTCGTGGATACTGCAGACACGGCGGTGAAAAGCGTGTCGATCGCCGCCACCGGCTGGATCTGCGACACCGGCAGCGCCAACAGCGCCCAGCCCACAAGCATGTAAGAGACATAGCCAAATAGTAAAAGCCGCGCAGGTGCCGCTTGCATCACCCCGATGCGGGCGCCCAAGGCGACCTTGCGAACGTGTCGTTTGATACCCACAACAGATGCCTTTGTGCGGTTTCCAGCCTAACGCTGCAACGCGGCAAAAGGTTCACGGAAACCGCTGTTTTTGCGCCTTGCAACTGCGCCCGATTATCCCCATCCCCCCGACAACACAAGAATGACAACACAAGAATGAGGACGGGCATGGACAACTTACGTGGCGCATTGATCATGGTTCTGGCGATGCTGGGCTTTGCCATCGAGGACAGCTTTATCAAGCTGTTGGCCGAGGACATGCCGGTAGGACAGATCATGGGTCTGCTGGGAATCGGGGCAGCGGCGATCTTTGCCGTGCTGGTGCGCGCCCAAGATCAGGTGCTGTTTCCACGTGCTGCCCTGTCCGGACCGGTGTTGCTGCGTAACGCCGGTGAACTCTTTGGCACCTTGGGCTTTATCATGGCCATTGCGCTGATCCCCTTGTCCACCGCCTCGGCGATCCTTCAGGCCACGCCGCTGGTGGTCACGCTGGGGGCCGCGCTGTTTCTGGGTGATCCCGTGGGCTGGCGGCGCTGGACTGCGATCCTTGTGGGCTTTGCCGGTGTGATGCTGGTGATCCGCCCCGGTCTGGACGGCTTTGACGTGCTGTCGTTGTTTGCCTTGCAAGGGGTGATCGGTCTGGCCATCCGCGATCTGGCGACGCGCCGTGTGCCTGCCACAACCTCCTCCATGCAACTGAGTTTTCTGGCTTTTCTCACCCTGATCCCCACGGGCGCCATCCTGTTGGTGGTCAGCGGCACGCCCCTGATCCGCCCCGAACCGATGCATTGGTTGCTGATGGCGGGTGCCGTCGCCTTTGGCGTGGTCTCCTATTACGGGATCGTTGCCGCCATGCGCGTGGGCGAGATCAGCTTTGTCACGCCCTTCCGCTATTCGCGGCTGGTGTTTGCGCTGTTCATCAGCATCCTTGTCTTCTCAGAAAGCGTCGACCTTCTGACCTTCGTGGGCGCTGCGATCATCGTTGCATCGGGCATTTACACTGTCTGGCGTGAACGCCGGACGGGCCGCAAATCCACCTCGGGCCCTATCACACCCCTTCCCCTGCGGATCGACCCAAGTTATGAGGCTGCCGAGCCCAGCACAAAGGACATTTCCCAATGAGCACCATCATAGACATTCACGCCCGCGAGATCCTCGACAGCCGTGGCAATCCCACCGTCGAAGTCGACGTGATCCTGGAAGACGGCACAATGGGCCGCGCCGCCGTGCCATCGGGCGCATCCACGGGCGCCTATGAGGCGGTCGAAAAGCGTGACGGCGACAAGGCGCGTTACATGGGCAAGGGCGTGCTGGAAGCCTGCGCTGCCGTCAACGGCGAGATCGCCGAGGCGCTGGTGGGCATCGACGCCACCGAACAGGTCGAGATCGACGAGATCATGATCGAACTGGACGGCACCGACAACAAAAGCCGTCTGGGCGCAAATGCCATTCTGGGCGTGTCGCTGGCCGCGGCCAAGGCGGCGGCGGATTATTGTTCGCAACCGCTCTACCGCTATGTCGGCGGCACCTCGGCGCGTATCCTGCCGGTTCCGATGATGAACATCATCAACGGCGGCGAACATGCCGACAACCCCATCGACATTCAGGAATTCATGATCATGCCGGTGTCCGCCACCAGCATCCGCGACGCGGTCCGCATGGGCGCCGAAGTGTTCCACACCCTGAAAAAAGAGCTGTCGGCCAATGGCCTGTCCACCGGCATCGGTGACGAAGGCGGCTTTGCCCCCAACATCAGCTCGTCGCGCGACGCGTTGGATTTCATCCTGAAGTCGATTGAAAAAGCAGGCTACAAACCGGGCGAAGACATCTATCTGGCGCTGGACTGTGCGGCGACCGAATATTACCGCGATGGCAAATATGAACTGTCCGGCGAGGGCAAATCGCTGACCTCGGACGAAAACGTGGCCTATCTGTCGGCGCTGGTGAACGACTATCCGATCATCTCGATCGAGGACGGCATGTCCGAGGACGACTGGGATGGCTGGAAGGCCCTGACCGAGGCACTGGGCGACAAGGTTCAGCTGGTCGGTGACGATCTGTTCGTGACCAACCCTGTGCGTCTGGCCGACGGCATATCGCGCGGTTGCGCCAACTCGATGCTGGTCAAGGTCAACCAGATCGGCACCCTGACCGAAACGCTGAAGGCCGTCGATATGGCCCACCGTGCCGGGTACACCAACGTGATGTCCCACCGCTCGGGCGAGACCGAGGATGCGACCATTGCCGATCTGGCGGTTGCCACCAACTGCGGTCAGATCAAGACCGGGTCGCTGGCGCGTTCGGACCGGCTGGCGAAATACAACCAGCTTATCCGCATCGAGGAAGCACTGGGCGAAACCGCCGAATACGCAGGCCGCAGCATCCTGCGCTGATGGCACTGACCATACGCCCCGCCCGGTTCCCGGATGACGCACAAGCGCTGGCGCGCCTGTGCTGGGGCTACCGCGATCTGCTGGCGGCGCGCTGTGCCGCGACGCCGGCGATTGTGGACACCTATTACGCCACTGACAGCTATAGCGCGCTGATCGACGATCTGCCGCGCATACACGCCAGACCCGCCGGCGACATCCTGCTGGCCGATCTGGACGGCACGCCAGTGGGCTGTGCGATGTACTATCCGCTGTCCCTGCCCGCCACCTGCGAGATCAAACGTGTCTTTGTCGAAGACCGCGCCCGTGGCCACGGTGCGGGCAAGGCGCTGATGCGCGCGGCGATGACCCGCGCCCGCGCAGATGGCTATGACCGCATGGTGCTGGACACGATGTATTTGCTGACCGAGGCGATTGCACTTTACGAACTGCTGGGCTTTGCCCCCTGCGCGCCATTCTACGACCCCGACCCCGAATTTGCCCCGATCCTGCGGTTCTACGATCATCCGCTTATGGATCAGCCGGCCTGATCCATCGTGTCAGGCTGCACAGGGATCGTGATCGTGAACGTCGTGCCCACGCCCACTTCGCTGACATAGTGGATGTTGCCGCCGTGGCGCACCATCAACTGTTTTGAAATATGCATGCCCAAGCCGCTACCATAGACCGATTTAGTGTCCGTGGCATCCACTTGGGTGAAACGTCCGAACACTGTTTCCTCGGATCCCGGCGGAATGCCCAAGCCGAAATCCTTGACCGAGACAAGCGCCATGCCCGCGTCGACGGACAGGTCCACCTCGACAAAGCTGTGCGGCTTGGAGAATTTCATCGCATTGGACAGCACGTTCACGATGACCTGTCGCAAACGGTCGCTGTCTGCCAGGATTTCCACGTTCCGCAACGCGCGTTGATACAGAATCTTGATGTCCTTTTCCGGCAGGAACGTCTCCATCCCGTCGACCGCGTCCAGAATAAGTTCGTCCAGATCACACTTGTCCAGTTTCAACTGCAAATCAGAACTTTCCAGTCGCTGCGTTTCCAACAGGTCGTTGACCAGCTTGGCAAGCGTCGCGGCATTCTTGGTGGCAAGCTCGATCAGCCTGTCAGCTTGTTCGGGTGATGTTTTTGCGCGGTTGTGGGTCAGCATCTGAAGGGATCCGTTGATCACCGTCAGCGGCGTGCGCAGTTCGTGACTGACGGTGGACAGGAACTGGCTTTGCAACCGCTCTGACGCAATCGCGCGTTCGGCGGCGGCTTTCTGGCTTGTGATGTCCACGAATGACACCGCCCATCCCAAAAGCCGCTGGCCCTGCCCCAATGACATCCGATAGACGCGCGGCACGAAATAGCGCCCGCCGTTTTCCACCTCAAGCGTGTCGGGCAATTGCTGCTGATCGGCCAACATCCGCAACGCGCGCCCCATTCCCTCAACCGCGAACACGGAATCGCGGGGGACCCCCTGATCCTGCATCAGTTGCTTTGCCGAATGGTTCGTTTCGATCAGCGCGCCATTCGCATCCAATACAAAAATCAACTCGCGTGAATTGTAATACAGCAGATCGCGTGCAATTGCGTTTACGTCCACCCAGCGGTTATCGATGATCATCCAGCCGACCATGCAGATCGAAAAGGCAAACGACAGCGGCGTGGGGTCCATCCCGAAGATCATGAAGCCGAAAGCGTCATAAGACATGCTGAACGCCACAGGGATCGCGGTGACCAGAAACAGCTTTTTGAAGAACCCCTTGACCGCCGGATTGGCCTGACGCGCAGCGCGCCAAGCAATCGCACAGCTTATGGCGATGATCGTATACAGAAAGGTGATCGCCATAAAATACAGCGGCCCGTGGTCATAAATGACAAAGGACATGTCGCCCTGCACCACCAGCCGTGTGTCCGGTCCGTACAACAGACCGTGAAAGTCGTTGGTCAAAGCCGCCGCCAGAATGAACAGCGGATGAAAGACAACACCCACAAATGCAACCGCGCGTCCAACGTTACGGATCAGCGCGTATTCGTACAAAAAGAACGACCACGCCGTCGGCATCAGAATGATGAAGGGCCACGCCAGCTCGGCCCAGACCACTTTGCAGGCCTGGGTGGGAACGGACAGCTCCATCGCGATGGCAGCCAGCCATCCCAGCACCCCGAAGTTGGTCAGGATAAACCAGCGGTGTCCCGGCAACCCCCTGTGCCTGCCTGCCCATAGGATGACCAGGCAAACGACAACACAGGTCGCAGCCACCAGTTGAACAGCAGGCAAGCTTGCGTCGATGCTGATACATTGAAAGGTGTTGCTAAAAATACCACATTCCTAAGCCGAAATTCACGTCATACGTTCCGAAACAACGTCATCACGCCCGCAGGTTCTGCTGTTTCGATGGATAATATTCTCGTGTTGACACCACAACCTTAAACTGTGCCTCATCGGTAAAATCACCGCATAAAGAGTGCGTTACGCTGAACTGAGCATCGCGATAATGCAATCGCCCAGAAACCAATTGATCAAATAATGGTCGCGGTTTGCCACAGCTTTTGGACAAAAATGTGGCTAAGGCTGTTCTTGGAACCGCTGCGGGGTGTAGGGGGCGATCAGATCGCTTTGGTGGTTGCTCAGCGGTTGATCCAGCACGCCTGTGGCGACCAGCTCACCGGCCAGCGGCGCCAGTGTGATCCCCGAATGCATCACCGCCATATGCAGCCCCTCGGGCCCGCAGTGTCCCATGACAGGCAGACCGTCTTGCGGAACGGGCCGCATGGCTTGGGTCACCTGCTCCCAGCGCAGGGCAACCTCGGGCAGCAAGGCTTGAAGGCGCGCCAAGGCGGCATCGGCCAGCAGGTCGGGGCGCTGGGTGACGCGGTCGGCGCTATCTGCCTGATGGTTGGCCGAGGTGGGCGCGATGATGCGCCCCGACGCATCCTGACGAAACTCTTGCCCCGGGGCCGCCATCACATGCGACAGCACCGGCGCCACCGGCGCGCTGCGCAACAGCAGACCGGGGCGCGACAGCATCGGCAGGGCCACGCCCACGCTGTCCAGCAAGGCGGGACTGCCAGTGCCGGTGCAAACCACCACACGGTCGGCCGGGATTACCCCCTGTTCAATGCGTAGGCCGGTCACGGTATCACCTGCGGTTTCAACGGCCAGCGCTGTGACGCCCAACAGCAGCTGCGCGCCCAAACCGGTGGCCGCGTCGATCAGCGCCTGCGCCAGTGTCGCGGTTTCGGCCACGCCTTCGGCGTCAAAGGCCAAAGCCTGCGCGGGCGGGTTGGCCAGATGCGGCTCGCGCGACGCAAACTCGGCGCGGTCAATGATCTCGACGCCATATCCCAAGGCCGCAAGCGTTGCCGCCTGCGCCTCCAGCGCGCCGCCCTTTTCTTCCCAGCACAAACAGCCCGTCCAGCGCACCGCCTCCAGATCCATCTGCTGCGCAATCCGGTGATAGGCCGCGATGCTTTCGTGGCGCAGCCGAAAGTGCGCCTCATCGGCATGAAAACTGGCATTGATCCAGCCAAAGGACCGCCCCGTCGCCCCCGCCGCCACGCCAGCACCATCAACAACGGTCACCTGCGCTCCGGCCTTGGCCAGATGATAGGCGACCGAGGCACCGATCACCCCTGCTCCGACGACGACAACTTTCATGGTAAACCCCTTGGACCTTTTCGCGTCGCAACCTAAACTCTTGCCATGTCACCGCAAGAGATCATCGCCCGCCTGAACCTGTCGCCCCATCCCGAAGGCGGCCATTACCGCCAGACGTGGGTGGCCGATGGCGATGGGCGGCCCAGCGGCACCTGCATCTATTTCCTGCTGCAAGCCGGCGAGCGCAGCCATTGGCACCGCGTGGATGCCACCGAAATCTGGCTGTACCACGCAGGCGCGCCGCTGGAATTGCGCCTGTCGGCGACTGACACAGGCCCCGCCGTGACCCATCTGCTCACCCCCGACCTGACCGCAGGCGCGCCGCAGGTCATTGTGCCACAAGATCACTGGCAATCGGCGCGCAGCACCGGCGGCCACACGCTGGTGTCGTGTACCGTCTCGCCGGGGTTCCGGTTCGAGGGGTTTACGCTGGCCCCGCCGGATTTCGACATTCCTGACGCCGACTAAGCCGGATAACTCAACGTCCCACCCGCCACCGACGCCCGCACGCCTGTGGTGCTGGGGCACGACGTCGGCAAACGCCGCGCCACACGCACCGCCAGATAGGCAAAGGCCTGCGCTTCCAGCATGTCGCCGTCCAGCCCGACATCCTCGACGGGGCGCACGGGACAGTCCAACGAGACCGCCAGCATTTGCATCAGCACCGGGTTCTTGCGCCCGCCACCGGTCACCAGAACCTCGGTCGGGGGCTGCGGGCAATGCTGCATCGCCTCGGCCACGCCAGCGGCGGCCATGGCGGTCAGCGTGGCGGCAGCATCGGCATCGGACAGCTCGCCGACCAGCGCGATCATTTCCGAAAAATCGTTCCGGTCCAGTGATTTGGGCGGAATGCGGGAAAAATACGGCTCGGCCAGAAACAACTCGAGCGCACCGCTGACCACATCGCCGCGTCGCGCCACCTTGCCGCCCTCGTCAAAGGGTTTGCCCAGCCGCGCCATCATCAGATCGTTCAGCGGCGCGTTGGCAGGCCCCGTGTCAAAGGCCAGCAAGGCCCCCGGCACGTCCGGCGCGTCAAAGCGGGGATCGACAAAGCTGATGTTGCCCACGCCGCCCAGGTTCAGAAAAGCCACGGGCGCATCGCGGTGCAGGTATTTGGCGCAGGCAAAGTGAAAGAACGGGGCCAACGGTGCCCCCTCGCCGCCCATTTCCACGTCGGCACTGCGAAAATCCCAGACCACCGGCACGCCCAGACTGGCCGCCAACGCAGCGCCGTCGCCCACCTGCAACGTGCCGCGCGTGCGCGGCGCGTGGGCCAGCGTTTGGCCGTGAAAGCCGACCAGATCAACGTCCTGGTAATCCGCCAACGCTTCGGCATGGGCGTCCTGGATCACCTGCGTCGCGGCCTCAACCTCGGCCCCCTCCCAGCGCCCCAAAGCGGCGGCAATGACCCGCTGTTCGGCATCCGTATAGGGCCGGTAGCCACTTTCGCCAAACCCCGTGATGGTGACGCCATCGGTCTTGATCACCGCAGCATCTACCCCGTCCAGTGACGTCCCGCTCATCGCGCCCAGTGCCCTGATTGGCACGCCTGCCTGCCTGACCTTGTTCATCGGTCTTTTCCTTTGCCCTTTAGGCCCCTATAGAGTGCCCCGCACAGATGTCATAGGACAAGTCACATGTCGTACAAACCCCGTTCCGAATTTCTCAACGTCATGCAACAGCGCGGCTTTGTCGCCGATTGCACCGACTATCAAGGGCTGGATGATGCCCTGATGAGCGGAACACGCGCCGCTTATATCGGGTTTGATGCGACGGCCAAGTCGTTGCATGTGGGGTCGCTGATCCAGATCATGATGCTGCGCTGGTTCCAGAAAACCGGCCACCAACCGATCACCCTGATGGGCGGCGGCACCACCAAGGTGGGCGACCCGTCGTTCCGCGCGGACGAACGCCCGCTGCTGGGGCCAGAGCAGATCGACGAGAATATCGCAGGCATCCGCAAGGTGTTTGCGGCCTACATCGACTATGACAGCGGCGCGGCGAATGCGGCGATGATGCTGAACAACGCCGAATGGCTGGACGGGTTGAACTATCTTGAATTCCTGCGCGACATCGGGCGGCATTTTTCGATCAACCGGATGCTGGCCTTTGAAAGCGTCAAATCGCGGCTGGACCGCGAACAGTCCCTGTCGTTCCTTGAATTCAACTACATGATCCTGCAAGCCTATGATTTCATGGAGCTTCACCGCCGTTACGGCTGTGTCCTGCAAATGGGCGGCAGCGACCAGTGGGGCAATATCGTCAACGGGATCGACCTGACCCGTCGTGTGATCGATGGCGAAGTTTATGGCCTGACCACGCCGCTGTTGACCACCAGCGACGGCAAGAAGATGGGCAAGTCCGCAAGCGGTGCCGTCTGGCTGAATGGCGATATGCTGTCGCCCTACGAGTTCTGGCAATTCTGGCGCAACACCACCGATGCCGACGTGGGCCGGTTCCTGAAGCTCTACACAGAACTGCCGGTGGACGAATGCGACCGTCTGGGCGCGCTGCAAGGGGCCGAGATCAACGCCGCCAAGGCGTTGCTGGCCAACGAGGTCACCACCCTGCTGCACGGGGCCGACGCCGCCAAGGCCGCCGCAGACACCGCCCGCGAAGTGTTCGAAAAAGGCGGCGTGGGCGATGATCTGCCCACCCTGACCCTGACGCGCGACGAGCTGGGCGATGGTATGTCCATCGTGCAACTGATCGTCAAATCGGGGCTGGCCGGTTCGGGCAAAGAGGCCAAGCGCCTGATTGCCGAAAACGGCGCCCGTCTGGACGACGCGCCGCTGACCGACGCAGGCCTGATGATTGATGCCGGCGCGCTGGCGTCACCGATCAAGCTGAGCGCGGGCAAGAAACGCCACGCGCTGGTGCAGTTGGGCTAGAACAAAAGCGCCTCCACCAAGGTCAGAATCGCAAAAGTCGGGATCGACAAACCCGTCGCCAGTAAAATGGCGGCGGTTTTTGTGATGCGCGGGGCGGTGGCGGTGATGCCATAGACTGATTTCTTCATGTCCGCATTAATACCGCGTTAAGTTTCCATCCGGTTAATGGCGGCATGTTTGATTGTGCCCCCACCAAGCCCCCGACACCCCTGATGCAATCCGCCGCGTTCGAGGCGGCCTTGCGCGCCTGCGGGCAACGTCCCGTGCGCCTGTCCTGTGGCACTCTGATGGTGCGTCGCAAGGTTGCGGGCCTGCCTGTCGCGATGCTGCCACGGGCCGTGTTGTCCGATCCGGCCCGCACGCTTTCACTGGCCCGCAAGGTCACCCGCGCGCCGCTTCTGATGTCGCCCGCGCAGCCTGCGGACCTGTCGCTGCATGGCGGGCTGCCGCTGATCAGCCCGGCGCAACAGGCTGTCATTTCGTTGAATGCCGACCCGGATGTGATGCGCGGAAATCTGCATGGCAAGTGGCGCAACCGTCTGAAACATGGCGAAAAAGCTGGCCTGCGGGTGCAGCACCACCCGATGCCACGCCGCACGGACCACTGGCTGTTGCAGGCCGACGCCACCCAGCAAAGCGCGCGGCGCTATCGCAACTGGCCGGTGGCGCTGACGCTGGGCTTTGCCGCCACCACACCCCGCGCCGCGATTCTGTTCGAGGCGTTTCAGGGGGCCG
This sequence comes from Sulfitobacter sp., assembly GCA_034669925.1. Classification (GTDB taxonomy): domain Bacteria; phylum Pseudomonadota; class Alphaproteobacteria; order Rhodobacterales; family Rhodobacteraceae; genus Pseudosulfitobacter. The sequence continues at coordinate 238,132 of JAXMOM010000001.1, read as the reverse complement.
ACCCCGTGGCCGCCCTGCTGATCCTGCGCCACGGCGACACGGCCACCTATCACATCGGCCACACCACCGCCGTGGGCCGCGCCGCCTCGGCGCACACGCTGCTGATGTGGACCGCCATGTGCTGGTGCGCGCGTCACGGACACCACTGGCTGGACCTGGGGTTGGTCGACACCCGACACGCCGCCGGTTTGGCGCGTTTCAAACTGGGAACCGGTGCGCAGGTGATGCCATTGGGCGGCACATGGCTGCACTGGCCCCCCTTGCAGCCCTTGCACAGGTTGACGTGGCTGGACCGCCGGATGATGAACCCTTGACGCGACAAGGCGCACCGTTCAAATGCGCCGATGCTTACAGAACGCGAAAAAATGGCCGCCGGTGACTGGTACAGTTGCCTTGATGCCGAACTGGAATCCCTGCGCACCGCAGCCGCGCTGGCCTGTGACGCGCACAATGCCCTGCCTGCGCCCGACCGCCGCGGTCTTAGCCCTGCGCTGCGCACCCTGTTTGCCGACCACGGGCAGGACTGCATGATCGAAGGGCAGTTTCACTGCGCCTACGGATGCAACACCACACTTGGCGATTTTGTCTATCTGAATGCGGGCTGCGTGATTCTGGACAGTGCACAGGTCACGATCGGCGATCACACGTTGATCGGACCTAAAACCCAGATCTTGTGCGCCGACCACCACCGCGACGCGGCCAAGCGCCGTCAGGGGCTGGAACGCGCCCTGCCCGTCACCATTGGCGCGGATGTCTGGATTGGGGCGGCGGCGCTGATCCTGCCCGGCGTCACCATCGGTGAAGGCGCCATCGTCGGCGCGGGCAGCGTGGTCACCCGCGACGTGGCACCGGGTGCCATCGTGACCGGAAACCCCGCAAGACCCCGTTAAGCGTCGGCTTTTTCTTCCAGCAACAGCCACTCTTCTTCGGCTTCTTGCAGCTTTTCGTGCCGTGCAACCAGCGCATCCGTTGCCTTCTGGAACTTGACCGGCTCGCGGGTGAACAGCTCGGGGTCGCTCATCAGCTCTTCCAGCTTGGCAATCTCGGCCTCAAGCCGCGCGATTTCCTTGGGCAGCGCCTCAAGCCGGTGCTTTTCGGTGAAGCTCAGACCCGACGCCTTGGCAGGTGCAGCCGCCGTGGCCTCGCGTGCGGCCGTTTGCTTGGACTTCACCACACTGTCTGCGAAATCATCCTGATCGCGCTGCGCCATGTAATCCGACCAACCGCCCGCATAGACGGTCGCTTTGCCCTTGCCTTCGAGTGCGATGGTGGTCACCGCCACGCGGTCCAGAAAGTCGCGGTCGTGGCTGACCAACAAAACGGTGCCATCGTATTGGCCCAGCAAGTCCTGCAACAGGTCCAGCGTTTCCACGTCCAGATCGTTCGTCGGTTCGTCCAGCACCAGCATGTTGCTGGGCTTGGCCATGATCTTGGCCAGCAGCAGCCGCGCCTTTTCCCCGCCCGACAAGGACCGCACCGGCGCGCGCGCCTGTGCTTCGTCGAACAGGAATTCCTTGAGGTAGCCGATCACATGTTTCGGCGTGCCACGTACCATGACCTGATCCGCCTTGCCGCTGACGCGCATGTCGGGGTCGCCGGTCAGCGAATCCCACAGGCTCATGTCCGGGTCCAGCTGCGCGCGCGCCTGATCAAACAGGGCAATCTCCAGATTGGTGCCCAGCTTGATGATGCCGCTGTCCGGTGTTTCCTTGCCGATCATCATGTTCAACAGCGTGGTTTTCCCCACGCCGTTGGGGCCAACCAGCGCAATCCGGTCGCCACGCATGACGGTGATGTCAAAGGGGTTCAAGATCACCTTGTCCCCGTAAACCTTTGTAATGCCTTCCGCTTCGATCACCTTGCGGCCCGATTTGGTGCCCGCATCCAGCGCCATCGCAGCGGCACCCTGACGGTTGATCTGCGACGCCCGCTCGGCGCGCAATTCGCCCAAGGCACGCACGCGGCCCTGGTTGCGCTTACGCCGCGCGCTGATGCCTTCGACCGCCCAACGGGCCTCGGCCTTGATCTTGCGGTTCAGCTTGTGGCGCTGCATGTCCTCGTCTTCCCAGACCTTGTCGCGCCATTCCTCGAAGTGCTCGAACCCCTTCTCCTGACGGCGCACAACGCCGCGGTCGATCCACATCGTCGCCCGTGTCAACGCGCGCAGGAACGCACGGTCGTGGCTGATGATCATGAACCCGGCACGGGTCTGCTTCAGCTCGTTTTCCAGCCAGCCGATGGCCTCGATGTCCAGGTGGTTGGTCGGCTCGTCCAGCAGCATCAGCTCAGGCTCTTCCGCCATCAGCCGTGCCAGCGCCGCGCGCCGCCGTTCCCCGCCCGAAGCCGTTTCGACCGCGCGTGCAGGGTCAAACTTCAACCCCTCGCCTGCGCGTTCTACCTTGTACAACTCGCCCTCGTGCAGCGTGGCGGATGCGAAATCGCCCAATGTGGCATAGCCCGACAGGTCCGGGTCCTGCTCCATATAGCCGACTGTCACGCCGGGGCCTGCAATGACCTCGCCCTTGTCAGGTTCGACCAGACCGCCGGCAACCTTCATCAAGGTCGACTTGCCCGAGCCGTTGCGCCCGACCAGCGCCAGGCGGTCGCCCGGCTGGACGATCATCGACAGGTTCTCGAACACCGGATCGCCTCCGAAGGTCAGAGAAATTTCGTTCAATTGCAAAAGGGGTATACGTGCCATGGCAGCCATCTATGTGCAGCCCGTGTCGCGGTCAACGGGCAGCGCGCATGGCGCACAAAATAACTGCTCTCGCGCCTTCATCTTGCCTGATAAACTCCGGGGAGCCCGAGGGGCTGGCCCCTCGGACCTATCATCTGGGGGGCTGGCCCCACGGTTTTATTATCTCGCGGGCCCGTCCTACCCCGCCACAGCCCGCAGCAGTTTCTTGCGCGCGGGTGGAATCGCCCCGATCTCGACGCCGGTAAAGACGTGCAGCGTGTTCATCTGCCGGTCCACCACCGCATGATCGCTGACCCAACCGCCCATCAGCAGGTAGGTCTTGAGCAAGGGCGGCATCCGCAGCATCGCCTTTTTCAGATCCGGCTTGCGCCGCAGCTTGGCGGCGAAGCGGAACACATCCGGGGCCTTGATCTGTGGCAGCCAGCGTTTCGGCGCCAGATGGCGCGCCTTGAGCACGGCAAAGGCATCCAGATAATCGGCCGTTTCGATCCCCGCAAAGGACGAACAGCCAAACAGCATCTCGACCCCTTCGCGGTCCACATAGGCCGTCATCGCGCCCCAGGCCACGCGCAACACATCGGGGTCGTGGCAATCGGGATGCACGCAAAAGCGGCCCATCTCGACCATCTTGCCTTCGAATGACGAAAGCCCGCTCAGCTCGTAATATTGCGCCGAATAGCTGCGCGAAATCTCGGGGCCGGTCAGCGGCAACATGCGGAAACACGCCACCAACTGGCCGGTGTCGACCGCATGGATCAGGATATGGGTGCACAACGCGTCAAAGTCATCGCAATCCGATTCCTTGCCGAAACACAGCGCCCGCAGGGCCTGGGCCTGCGCAACCGGCTCGGGGCCGGTTGCAGCGCTGGCGGCATAACGGCCACGGTGCAATGAAATCATGCAAGCCTCCACATATCGTGGCGGCTTGCCACGGCTAGCCGCCCAGTCCGGATGGGCCAATGCGCCCGATGTTGCCCAGCAGTTGCCGCAAGAACGACTTGTCGGTCACGGCGCTGTCGCTGACGCGGCGGGTCAACGGAACCACCTGTCCTTTTTCAAGGCCAAAGGTTTCGATGTTGCTGACCACGCCAGAGGGGTCAAAGCTGATGGCCAGCACCTGACGGTCAATCTCGTCGGGGGCAAGGAAGCCCAGAGTGCGCGTACGGCTGCGTACGTAATAATATCCGCCACCGTTCACCACGCCGCTGGCACCCGGAGGGCCTGCTGTTTCCTCGACGCTGGCACGGGTGTCCACACCGACAACGATCTGGTCCAGCACATCCTCTGGCGGCATGTATCCATGATTGCGATAGCTTGGCGTGCAAGCGCCCAAGGTCAGGCACAACAGGCCAATGCCTGTGATCCGAATGGTGGAACGTATTCCCATTGTCTGCCCTTCTGTGGCCTTGCGGTTGCGGCTTTGCGTCAGGCTTACTAAATGAATGCCACCGGTTCAAGAAACGAAAGCGACTTCATCGTATGTCCGCGACACCACCATCCCCCACCGCTTTGCGCGTGTCCAGCCTGCCGCAAAACGCACCCAAGCTGTTTGCACTGTTGCCGACGCCCGCCGAAATGCAAGAGATTGCCGCCGAACTGGGCCTGTCTGGCCTGCGCAAGCTGCGCTTCGAGGGGCAGATCGAGGCGATGGGCCGCGCCGACTGGAGGCTGACCGGCAAGATCGGCGCCACCGTCGTGCAGCCCTGCGTGGTCACCTTGCAACCTGTCACCACACGCATCGACGCCCCGGTCGAACGTATTTTCCTGAAAAGCTTCACCACGCCCGATGGCGAGGTCGAGGTTGAAATGGACGAAGACGACCGCACCGAGCCGCTGGGCGCGTGGATCGACCCCGCTATGGTCATGGTCGAAGCCCTCAGCCTGAACCTGCCGCTGTACCCGCGTGCGCCCGATGCCGAACTGGAACAGACCGTTTTCAGCAAAGACGGCGTAAAACCGATGACCGACGAAGACGCGCGCCCCTTTGCAGGGCTGGCTGCATTGCGCAGTCAGCTTGACGACGACACCGATTAAGGCCACTTCACGACTGTGCAATAATACCGGTAAAGAATCGGCTTGCGCACAGGTCAATTCGCAGTATTTTGCCGCCCTCTTGGAATTTAGGGTTGGACATGGGAAGCGCCGCATTCTAAACGCTGCCAAACGCTGCATGTAACAACGTAACCGACACCCCCTGCACTGCGCAGGGCCGCACAGACAAAAAGGCCGAGCACATGGCTGTTCAACAGAACAAAGTATCGAAATCGCGTCGCAACAACCGCCGCGCCCACGATTCGCTGACGGCAGCGAACCCCAACGAATGCCCCAACTGTGGCGAGCTGAAACGCCCGCACCACATTTGCGCGTCCTGCGGTCACTATGACGATCAGGAAATCGTCGCCCTGACCGACGACATCGATCTGGACGAAGACGCAGCTTAAGTCAGATATACAGGACAGGCACGCATTATGACGGTCTCCAAAGACCAGAAAAGCTTTGCGGCCAAATCCACCATTCTGTCTGTTGACGCCATGGGTGGCGATCAGGGCCCGGCAGCCGTTGTTGCCGGGCTTAGTCTGTTCGCCAAGAAGGATCGCGACACTCAGTTCATCCTGCACGGCCCTGTCGAGACGCTGACCGAACTGGTCGCCAAACGCCGCAATCTGGAAGGACGCTGTACCATCATCGACGCCACCGGCGTCGTGACGATGGATGACAAGCCCAGCCAGGTGGTGCGCCACGGCAAGGACACGTCGATGTGGTCGGCCATCGAATCGGTGCGCGACGGCAAGGCGGATGTGGCGGTAAGCTGTGGCAACACCGGCGCGCTGATGGCGCTGTCGATGATCCGGCTGCGCAAGCTGCCCGGTGTGAACCGGCCCGCGATTGCGGTGCTGTGGCCCTCGCGCAACCCGCAGGGCTTCAACGTGATGCTGGACGTGGGCGCGGACATTCGCGCCGACGCCGATGACCTGTTGCGCTACGCGCTAATGGGCGCATCCTATGCCCGCAACGGCATGAACCTGCCCCGCCCCCGTGTCGGCCTGCTGAACGTCGGCACCGAGGACCACAAGGGCCGGCAGGAACTGAAAGACGCCAACGAACTGATCCGCGACTATCAGGGCAATGCCGATTTCGATTACGTGGGATTCGTCGAAGGCGGCGACATTCAGGGCGACATCGCCGATGTGATCGTGACCGACGGCTTTACCGGCAACGTCGCGATCAAGACCGGCGAAGGCACCGCCAAGCTGATCGGTGATCTGCTGAAAGAAGCGTTCAAATACACCATCCTGTCGCGCATCGCCTCGCTTTTGGCGCTGACATCGCTGCGCCGCTTGCAAAAACGGATCGACCCGCGTGGCAAAAACGGCGGTGTTTTTCTGGGTTTGAACGGCACGGTTGTAAAATCCCACGGCTCCGCCGATGCTTTGGGCGTGGCCGCCGCGATCACGCTGGCCGCGCAACTGTCGCAGTCGGGCTTCAACAGCAAGCTTGCCGCGCGCGTGGCTGCGGTTCTGCCGCAAGAAGACGAGAATACAGAAGGAAACAGCGCATGACCCTCAGAGCCGTGGTCACAGGTGTCGGCCACTATTTGCCCGAACGGATTGTGCCAAACGCCGAGTTTGAAAAGACGCTGGATACCTCTGACGAGTGGATTCGCGCGCGCTCGGGCATCGAGAACCGCCATTTCGCGGGCGAAGGTGACAGCACGTCGTCGATGGCCGTGGCCGCGGCCACAGCGGCTCTGGCCGATGCCGGTTGCTCGGCGGATGACGTGGACGCAATCATCGTCGCCACCTCGACCGCCGATCTGACCTTTCCGTCCTCTGCTACGATGGTACAGGCCGGTCTGGGCATGACGACCGGCTTTGCCTTTGACGTACAGGCGGTCTGCGCCGGTTTCGTCTATGCGCTGGCCAACGCCAACGCGCTGATCGCGTCGGGTCAGGCCAAGCGTGTGCTGGTCATCGGCTCGGAAACCTTCAGCCGCATCATGGACTGGACCGACCGGGGCACTTGTGTGCTGTTCGGTGACGGCGCAGGCGCGCTGCTGCTGGAAGGGCAAGAGGGTACAGGCACCCCCGCCGACCGCGGCATTCTGGCGACCGACCTGAACTCGGACGGGCGCCACAAGGATCTGCTTTATGTCGATGGCGGCTCAAGCACCGGCACCACGGGCTATCTGCGGATGCAGGGCAATCAGGTCTTCCGCCATGCGGTTGAAAAGCTGGCCGCCACCGCGCAAACCGCGATGGACCGCGCCGGTGTGACCGCCGAAGAGGTTGATTGGGTCGTGCCGCACCAGGCCAACATCCGCATCATCCAGGGCACCGCCAAAAAGATGAACATTTCGATGGACCGCGTGGTCGTCACCGTTCAGGACCACGGCAACACCTCGGCCGCGTCGATCCCGCTGGCCCTGTCGGTGGGCAAGCAACGCGGCCAGATCAAGCAGGGCGATCTTGTCGTCACCGAAGCAATTGGCGGCGGGCTGGCATGGGGTGCGGTGGTTCTGCGCTGGTAAACACCTCGAATCCTTGCGATTCTCCGCCTGAGGCGACCCCGGATCAAGTCATTGATATTGACTCGTAAATTCGTAGCCCCCTATTGTTGGTCAAAACAAGGGGGACGACATGGCTGACAAGACATTGACGCGGATGGACCTGAGCGAGGCCGTTTTCCGCGAAGTGGGCCTTTCTCGGAACGAAAGCGCCCAGCTGGTGGAAAGCGTTCTGGAACATATGTCCGACGCGCTGGTGGATGGTGAGCAGGTCAAAATCTCGTCCTTTGGCACCTTTTCCGTACGCAGCAAGTCCGCGCGCGTGGGTCGCAACCCCAAGACCGGCGAAGAGGTACCGATCAACCCGCGCCGCGTTCTGACGTTCCGCCCGTCGCATCTGATGAAAGACCGCGTCGCCTCTGGCAACAAGTCCTGAATTCATGTCAAAGTCGCCTGATGCGTTCCGCACAATCTCGGAAGTGGCCGATTGGCTGGGCGTACAGGCGCACGTGTTGCGGTTCTGGGAAAGCAAGTTTTCGCAGGTCAAACCGGTCAAACGCGCAGGCGGGCGGCGCTATTACCGTCCTGCCGACATGCTGCTTTTGGGCGGCATCCGCAAATTGCTGCACGACGACGGGCTGACCATCAAAGGCGTCCAGAAGATCTTGCGCGAACAGGGCATGGCCTATGTGTCCGACCTGTCGCTGCCGCTGGACGACGACACGATGGAGGCGATCGAGGCGGTCACCTCGCAACAACCCGCCCCTGCGTTTTACGATCCACCCCCGCCCGAACCCGAACCGATGGTCGGCGAAGTGGTCGAATTTCCTGCCGCTGCCCCCGTGGCGGAAACGCCTGTTGTCCAGCCCGAGCCACCCGCCGCCGCACCGCCGCCCGTGACACCGGACGAGGTCGCCGAGCAGCAAGAGGCCAACGATCCGGTGTCCGCGCCGGAAGCGGCTGATGCAGAACCTGAAGACGCGCCAACGCCCCCGGAACCCGACACAGCACCCGAAGCACTGACAGCAGCACCGCCGCCTGTGACGCCGGACGAGTTCGCAGCACAGCAAGAGCCGAACGATCCGGTGTCCGCGCCGGCGGCGGCTGATGCAGAACCTGAAGACGCGCCAACGCCACCGGAACCCGACACAGCTCCCGAAGCGCTGACAGCGGCACCGCCGCCCGTGACGCCGGACGAGGTCGCAGCACAGCAAGAGCCGAACGATCCGGTGTCCGCGCCGGAAGCGGCTGATGCAGAACCTGAAGACCAGCCAACGCCCGCAGAACCCGACACTGCACCCGAAGCGCTGACAGCGGCACCGCCGCCCGTGACACCGGACGAGGTGGAAACGCAACAGACAGCGCCCGCAGCGCCGCAGCCGCCGGAAACGGTCGAAGAATCGCCCGAAACATTTGAGCCAATCGAACCCGGTCAAAGCTTTGATTCGGTGGCGGAAATCGATTCGGATGAGGGACCGACGGACATTTCGCACCCAGATGAGCCCGAAGCTGCCCAATCCCTGTCGCCCGAAGCAACAGCCGCGCCGGAGCCTGTCGACGTGAATGCGCCCGAGCCAGATGCCACTGCGGTATCTTTCGCGCCCACTGACACTGACGAGGGCATTGCCCCCGATCCCCAAAACACCTCCTCTGAAACCGCGCAAGACGAAGGCGCAGCGTCGGCGGACACTGACGACGCCCCCGCATCCGCAGCGCCCGACGAACACCCCGCGGCGGCTGAGCCCGACAACGCACCCACGCCGGCAGAGTCCGACGACCAATCCGCGCCGCCAGAGACCGACGGCACGCCTGCGGACGTTCAAGATCCCGAATCCCCTGCCGAAAACGCGGTCCCCGCCTTTCTCAGCACATCGAACATGGCCCCTGACCCGGATGCCAAACCGGCTGAACCGGCCCCTGCCCCCACACCCAAACCGCGCGTCGTCGATGCGCCCGATCCGCCACCCTTGGACCAGATCGAAACCACACCCGCCACGCTGGCGGCCCTTGCCCGTGTCACGCAGATCGCGCCAGACCGGCAAAAAAAACTGCGTCCCTTGCTGGCGCAATTGACCGCATTGCGCGACCGGATGGCTTCGGGGCGGAAACCGCACAGTAAAGACTGACTCTTTGCCAATTTACCCTTGCAGCACCCGTCAAATCGGGTATGAACCCCATCAAGTCGGGCTATGGCGCAGCCTGGTAGCGCGTCCGTCTGGGGGACGGAAGGTCGCAGGTTCGAGTCCTGCTAGCCCGACCAACAACACACCGCCCGGCCCTGCATGGGGTTCGGGCGGTTTGTGCATCTGAAGGGCGAATATTATGACCGGCGTGATTCCCAACCAGCAGATTGAAGAGATGATTGCGCAGGGTGCCCTGTCCGGCGATCCCGCGATCATCCCCGCCCAGATTCAGCCCGCCAGCCTTGATCTGCGCCTTGGCACTGTCGCTTACCGCGTGCGGGCTTCGTTCCTTGCCGGTCACGGTGCAAAGGTTACAGACCGGTTGGCCGAGTTTGAAATGCACCGCATCGACCTGTCCGAGGGCGCGGTGCTGGAAAAGGGCGCGGTTTACGTGGTGCCCTTGATGGAATCACTGGCCCTGCCCGATGGCATTCAGGCCGTGGCCAATGCAAAATCTTCCACGGGCCGTCTGGACCTGCTGACCCGTCTGATCACCGACGGCGGCACCGAATTCGACCGCATCGCGCCGGGCTATACCGGACCGCTTTACGCCGAGATTTGCCCGCGTTCGTTTTCCGTGCTTGTCCGCCCGGGTATGCGCCTGAACCAGATCCGGTTCCGCGACGGTCAGGCGGTGCTGGACGACGCCGCCCTGCGCGCCCTGCACGCCGATCAGGTGCTGGTGGATGGCGACGCGGTGATCGACGACGGCCTGGGCTTTTCCGTCGATCTGCGCCCTTCTGACGGCACGCTGGTCGGCTACCGTGCCAAACCGCACACCGGCGTGATTGATCTGGACAAGATCGGCCACTATGACCCCGCCGAATATTGGGAAGAAGTGCACAGCGCCACCGGCCAGATCATTCTGGACCCCGGCGCGTTCTATATCCTTGTCAGCCGCGAGGCGGTGCACATCCCACCCGATTGTGCCGCCGAAATGGCCCCCTATCTGGCGATGGTCGGTGAATTCCGTGTGCATTACGCGGGTTTCTTCGACCCCGGTTTCGGCCACGACGCCGCAGGCGGCGCCGGTTCGCGCGGCGTGCTCGAAGTGCGCTGCCACGAGGCCCCCTTCGTGCTGGAGCACGCGCAGATCGTGGGCCGTCTGGTCTATGAGAAAATGTCGCAGGTGCCCACGCAGCTCTATGGTGCGGGCATTGCGTCGAACTATCAGGGTCAGGGTCTGAAGCTGTCAAAACACTTCAAAACGCCCTGATTCCAATACCTTACATCTTTCCGATGCGTTTCGCCACACGGGCCGCCTGCCGCGCCTGACGGACCTGCTGCTTGGTCATGCCGTTGCCTTGGCCATTGCCACCCTGGCGTGGGCGTCCGTCCTGCCCTGTGGGCTGGCCGTATTCATTAATTTCGTCCTGACCCTGTTTGCGGCGGCCGCCCATGTTGCTGGCCCCCTTGATGCCCGCATCAATACCCTTGCTGATGGCTTTGCGCATGATCAGTCTGATGATCATGTTGATAATCTGATTGACGTTCATTGCCGTCTCTCCTGCTGATTTCCTTACTATATAGCAAGGATTGCGGCGGATTTCAGGTCTGTCTTGTCTTAGTCTTCGAAAAGTTCGCTTTGACCCTCGGCGCTTTCGTCTTCGTCGTCCGCATCTCGCGACAGGTCGCCACCGGGGGGTGGCCGGTTTTCCAACAGGCCCGCAGCCCGCAGTTCTTTCAACCCCGGCAGATCGCGTGCGCTTTCCAACCCGAAATGATCCAGAAAGTCCTGCGTGACCACAAAAGTCACAGGTCGCCCCGGTGTCATCTTGCGACGGCCAAAGCGGATCCATTCCAATTCCAGCAACTGATCTACCGTGCCCCGGCTGACACTGACGCCGCGAATTTCCTCGATCTCGGCGCGGGTGACGGGCTGGTGATAGGCGATGATCGCAAGGGTTTCGATGGCCGCACGGCTTAGCTTGCGGGTCTCGACGGTTTCCTTTTGCATCAGGAACCCCAGATCGGGGGCGGTGCGAATGGCCCAAGCGTCGCCCACGCGCGTCACGGCAACGCCGCGCCCTTCGTAGCGTTTGCGCAGATACACCAGCGCCTCGGCAGGGTCGCAACCGTGGGGCAAACGTGCCTCAAGCTCGCGCACGGTGATCGGTTCGGCGGTGGCGAACAATATGGCTTCAACCATGCGCTCCTGTTCACCCATCGGCGGGGCCTCGAACAGGCTTTCTTCTTTTTGGTCAATATCTTCCGACATATTCTTAATCTCGTTTCCGCAACTGGATCGGCGCGAACATTTCCGACTGCCGGATCTCCAGATGCCCCTCTTTGACCAGCTCAAGCGAGGCGGCAAAGGTCGCCGCCGTCGCCGACCGCCGCCGCACCGGATCGCCGTCCCAGCCGTCCGGCAAATAGGTCGATATTTCGGTCCAGTCCCCCGCATAGCCGATCAGCCCGCGCATCCGCTCCAGCGCCTGTTCCATGGTAAAGACCGAGTCGCGGTCCATCACGAAGGGGCGGAAATCGTCGCGGGTGCGGATACGCGCATAGCCCTGCATCAGGTCCAGCAGCGTCGCGGAATAGGTCACCTTGCGCACCCGCGTGACCATCTCGGACTGACCGCGCGCAAAGAAATCGCGCCCCAACTGGTCGCGCGCCATCAGCCGTGCGGCGGCATCGCGCATCGCTTGCAACCGTTCCAACTGAAACGCCAGATGCGCGGCCAGTTCCTCGCCCGATGGCCCCTCTTCGGACGGGTCGGGCGGCAGCAGCAACCGCGATTTCAAAAACGCCAGCCAAGCGGCCATCACCAGATAATCTGCTGCCAGCTCAAGCCGCAGCGCCTTGGCCTTTTCCACGAACGCCAGATACTGATGCGCCAGCTGCAAAACGCTGACCTTGCGCAGGTCCACCTTTTGCGTACGGCTGAGCGTCAACAGCAGATCAAGCGGCCCTTCAAAGCCGTCGACATCCACAATCAACGCCTCGGCTGCAAGCCGTTCGCTGACGCTGACCTTGTCTTCTTCGAACAGATTTTCAGCCATGCGCAATCGCGCCCGTCAGCGCCCTATTTTAACAGGCTCTCAAGTTCGGCGTCAGCGGCGGAAATGTCAATGTCGTCGGGCGTATGGCGTGCGGCCAATGCCGCTTCGGCGCGGCGCTGCGCCTCTGCGCCCATCTCACCCGCGGCGGCGGCGACTTCCATGCGCTCGGCCAATGTGCCGTTGCAATGCAGGATCACATCACAGCCCGCGTCCAGCGCGCCACGCGACAGGTCGGTCAACGACCCGCTCAGCGCCTTCATCGAAATATCATCGGTCATGATCAGCCCGTCAAAGCCGATGTCGCCGCGGATCACATCCATCACCGTGCGAGACAGGGTCGCGGGGGCGGTGTCGATGGCGTCATAGACCAGATGCGCGGTCATCCCCATCGGCAGGTCGTTCAACGCCTTGAAGGGCGCAAAATCCTGCGCATCCAGATCGGCGCGCGGGGCGGCGACCGTGGGCAGGTCGAAATGGCTGTCCTGGGTGGCGCGACCATGGCCGGGAATGTGTTTGACCACTGGCAGCACGCCGCCGTCCAGCATCCCTTGGGCATGGGCACGGCCCAGCGTGGCCACTGTGCCCGCGTCCGTGCCATAGCAACGGTTGCGCAGGAACGGGTGGCTGTCGTTACAGGCCACATCGACCATCGGCGCACAGTTGCTGTCGACGCCAATGGCGCGCAGCTCGTGCGCAATCACACGGCCGCGCAGGTACATCGCCCGCTCGGCCTGTTCGCCTGCTGCGGTGACAAAATCCAGCGGCGGCAACCATTCGCGCCACTGCGGCGCACGCAAACGCTGAACGCGCCCGCCCTCTTGGTCAATCGTGATCGGGCATTCAAACCCGACCGCATTGCGCATGTCGGCGCACAGGGCGCGCACCTGATCGGGGGTGTCGATGTTGCGCGCAAACAGGATGAACCCAAAAGGCAGCACATCGCGGAAAAACGCGATCTCGTCCGAGGTCAGCCGCAGCCCGTCCGCATCCAGGATGGTCGCGCCAAAGTTCATCGTGTGACGACCGGAATGCAGTCAGCCCCCTCTGCCACAAGGGCCGAGCAGAAGCGGCGCGCGTCGGACAGATCGGCAAAGCCATGCGCGCGCAAGCGGTAGAACGTGCGCCCGCCGCTTTGCGCCTTTTGGATGATGCGCGACTTGCCGTTCAGATAGTCGCCAAAGCGGCCTTCAATACGGGTCCATTGCTCACGCGCCACCGCTTCGCTGTCAAAGGCGCCCAGTTGCACCAGACGGGTGCCTGTCGCCAGACTTGCCGCGTCGATCTCGGCGGTGGGGGTCTTTTCGACCACAACCGCGCGCGCGGGGATCACCGTGGCCGGTGCATTGGCGGGGCGCACCCGGGGGCGCAGGGAAAACTGCGGACCGGGGCCGTTGAACACGGCCTGAACCGGCGCGGGTTGGGTGATTTCGTCGGCGCCAAGGTCTGCGGTGCCGTCGACACGGTCGGCCTCGCCATCTTCGTCGATGCGATCAACACCGTCGGTCAGCTGGCTGACCAGATCGTCAACCGACCCCGACTGCAAGGCCGCCGCCACATCCGGCGTTCGGTGCGTTTCAGCCGCGACGGACTGTGGCACAGATGCCACTTGCGGCACCTGCATCGACGCCAGAATGGGCGTATCTTCATCCGTCAGCTTGATCGGACGCGGTGCCAGCACAAAGCGGTCGGCAGGGGCCTGCGCGCCACCATCGGCGGCCACCGAATTCACCGACAGCCCCTGGTTCATCGCCAGTTGGCCGCCCGGTTCCTCGGGGCGCACCCGCATGTCGCCCTGGACGGCGCGCACCACCGGAATGCCGGTAACATCGCGCACCATCAGCTTGTAACCCCAGACACCAACGCCGGTGATCAACGCCAAAGACACCAATGCCCCGGCGATATTTGTCATGTTGGTCAAAGACTTGGCTGTCGCATTCCCTGCCACGCCATATTGCGCGACATAGCTGTCTTCGCCCAAGCCATGGGTGTCGTAAACGTCTGCCATTTCTGCCTCGCTGCCCGCACGATACGTCGCCGCGCTGGTCTACTGTGATATTGCCTGCTTCGGGCTGCGGCGCTGTTGGATCAGCGCATTTCGTCAGCCGGTGTAACGCCAAGAATACCAAGACCGGCGGCAATTACAATCGCCACGGCACGCGCCAGCGCGATTTTTGCAACACTGGCCGCGTGGTTGTCCTCTTGGATGAACCGCAGCGCGGTTTCGTCGTTGCCCTTGTTCCACAGCCCGTGGAAATCGCCCGCCAGCTCATAAAGGTAAAACGCCACCCGATGCGGCTCGTTGGTCCGCGCCGCAGTCTCAACCAGACGCGGCCATTCCGCCAGCTTGCCGGCCAGCGCCAGCTCGGCGGGATGGTCCAGCAACGCCAGATCGGGCGTGGCATCGGTGTCGATCCCCGCCTCGGCCGCCTTGCGCAGCACCGAATTCACCCGCGCGTGGGCGTATTGCACGTAGAACACCGGGTTCTCGCGGCTTTGCTCGACCGCCTTGTCGAAATCGAAATCCAGCGAGGCGTCGTTCTTGCGCGTCAGCATCACGAAACGGGTCACGTCAGGGCCCACCTGATCGACCACATCGCGCAGTGTCACGAAGGTCCCTGCCCGCTTGGACATCTTGAACGGCTCGCCGTTCTTGTACAGCTTCACCAACTGGCACAGCTTGATGTCCAGCGGCACGGTGCCGCCCGACAGCGCCGAAACCGCCGCCTTCATCCGTTTGACATAGCCGCCGTGATCGGCCCCGAACACGTCGATCAACGCGTCAAAGCCGCGCTGCACCTTGTCGTAATGGTACGCAATATCAGGCGCGAAATAGGTCCAGGCACCATCCGATTTCATCACCGGACGGTCCACATCGTCGCCATGTTCGGTCGACCGGAACAACGTCTGCTCGCGCGGCTCCCAATCTTCGGGCTTTTTGCCTTTGGGCGGCTCCAGCACACCCTCATAGATCAGGCCCTTGTTCTTCAGATCCTCAATCGCGGCTTCGATCCGGCCGGTGCCATACAACGACTTTTCGCTGTAAAACACGTCCATCTCGACGCCCAACGATTTCAAATCGGCACGGATCAGGTCCATCATCGCATCGGTCGAAAAGTTGCGGATCTCTTCCAGCCACACATCCTCGTCCTGCCCGACATAGGCGTCGCCCACCTTGTCCTTCAGCGCCTGGCCTACGTGGATCAGGTAATCGCCGGGGTATGTCCCGTCGGGAAAGGCCACGTCCTGCCCGTGCGCTTCCAGATAGCGCAGGTAGACAGACCGCGCCAGAACATCGACCTGCGCGCCGCCGTCGTTGATGTAATATTCACGCGTGACCTCGTGGCCTGCAAAATCCAGCAGCGACGCCAGCGCATCACCAAAGACAGCACCCCGCGTGTGCCCCACATGCAGCGGCCCCGTGGGGTTGGCGCTGACATATTCCACGTTCACCTTGCGGCCCTGCCCCATGTCCGACCGGCCAAAATCCGTGCCCTGCGCCAGAACCGCGCCGACAACACCTTGCCAGACCACGGGCGCCAGTCGCATGTTCAAGAACCCCGGCCCCGCCACATCGGCGCTGATCACGCGGTCGTCCGCCACCAGCTTGGCCGCCAGAGCGTCGGCAATGTCACGCGGTTTCAGTCCCGCAGGTTTCGCCAGCACCATCGCGGCGTTGGTCGCCATGTCCCCGTGTGCCGCATCGCGCGGTGGCTCGACCGTGACGTTTCCCATGTCCAGACCCTCGGGCAGACTGCCCTCGGACTGCATGGCGTTCAGGTTTTCGATCACAAGCGCGCGGATTTCAGCAAAAAGGTTCATCGGTCAGGTCCATGTCTTAGGTTTGCGCGGGTGTAGCACCTTTGCGCATGTGGTCAATCTCTGTGCGCACTCAAGGCCGTTGCCAGCTTCTTTTGGCCGCAAATATCCCGGGGGGCCAGGGGGCAGCGCCCCCGGAAACCCGCCCGCAGACCGCGCTAACGCCCGATCAGCCGCGCATGTTCTTGCAAGGCAAAGCGGTCGGTCATCCCCGCGATGTAATCACTGACGATCCGGGCCAGTGCGGTTTCGCTGTCCACCTCTTCCACATCCTTGCGCCATTGCTTGGGCAGATGGTCGGTGTGGGCCATGAAATAGGGAAACAGCTCTTCCACCACTTGCGTGACCTCCGCGCGCATCTTCACAACCGACGGCGCGCGGTACATGCGATCAAACAGGAACGCGCGGATCACCTTCAGGTCCTGAAACACCGGGTCCGAAAAGCGGATCACCGTCTGCCCCGCCATGCGCACGTCTGTCACCGACTGCGGGTCGATCTCGGCCAGGCGGGTGCGGGCAAAGCTGATGACATCCTCGACCAGCACACCGAAGAACCGGCGCAGCGCCTCGTGGCGGCGGCGGTAATAGTTCAGGTCGGGGTACAGCGCATCGACGGCGGCGAAATTGTCGCGCAGGATCGGCAGTTCGGCCAGCTCGTCGGTCGAAAACAGCTCGGCGCGCAGCCCGTCGTGCAGGTCGTGGTGGTTATAGGCCACGTCGTCCGCAATCGCCGCCACCTGTGCTTCGGCGCTGGCATAGGTGTGCAGCTCCAGATCGTGATGGCGGTTGTACGCCTCCAGCGCCCAGGGGATGTCGCCGGTGACGGGGCCGTTGTGCTTGGCAATGCCTTCCAGCGTTTCCCACGTCAGGTTCAGACCGTCAAAATCGGCATAATGGCGTTCCAGATGGGTGACAATGCGAATGGCCTGTGCGTTGTGATCGAACCCACCATAGGGTGCCATCAACGCCCCCAGCGCATCCTCGCCCGTGTGTCCGAACGGGGTGTGCCCCAGATCGTGGGCCAGCGCCACCGCCTCGGTCAGCTCGGCGTTCAGCCCCAGCGCGCCCGATATGGTCCGCGCGACCTGCGCCACCTCGATCGAGTGCGTCAGACGGGTGCGGTAATAATCGCCCTCGTGTTCGATGAACACCTGCGTCTTGTGCTTCAGCCGCCGAAAGGCGCTGGCGTGAATGATCCGGTCCCGGTCCCGTTGAAAGCAGGAGCGGAATGTACTTTCCTCTTCCCGAACGCGCCGTCCCCGGGCGCGGGCTGGGTCCGAGGCAAAGGGTGCGCGCATGTGGCTGGTCCTTGTGGCCTGTCCTTTGGGTATCTATATTGGTTCCACGCGAACATGACACCCCTGCAACAGCGGGAAACCTTGTGAAACACAGGATAATCCTATGAATTTGCCACCAAAAGTCACCCCCCGCGCCTTTGCCCGCCTTGCCGAGATCGGCGCCGCAGGGCAAGGACAGGCGCTGCGCGTCGCGGTCGAGGGCGGCGGATGCTCGGGATTCCAGTACGACATCGCGCTGGATGCCCCCAAAGACGACGATCTGGTGCTGGAAGGTGACGGCCAAAAGGTCGTGGTCGATTCCGTGTCGCTGCCGTTCCTGGCCAATGCGGTCATCGACTTTTCCGAGGAACTGATCGGCGCGCGCTTTGTCATCGACAACCCCAACGCCACCAGTGCCTGCGGCTGCGGCACCTCGTTCTCGATGTGATCCATCCGCTTGCCCCCCGCGCCCTGATCGGCGATAGCTGAGACACCAGCAGCGCAGAGGGCCAGCAGATGAAAATCGCGACATTCAACATCAACGGCATCAAGGCGCGGGCACAGGCCCTGCCCGACTGGCTGGACGACTTCCAGCCCGACGTGGTGCTGCTGCAAGAAATCAAATCCGTCGACGAAGGCTTTCCCCGCGAGCTGTTCGAGGAACGCGGCTATAACGTCGAAGTACACGGGCAAAAGTCGTTCAACGGCGTCGGCATCCTGTCGAAACTGCCGCTGGAAGAGGTAACCCGTGGATTACCCGGCGACGACGAAGACGAACAGGCCCGCTGGATCGAGGCCACCGTTGTGGGTGAGCACGAGGCCGTACGGCTGTGCGGTCTGTACCTGCCCAACGGCAATCCGGTGCCGGGTCCGAAGTATGATTACAAGCTGGCGTGGATGGCCAGGATGCAGGCCCGCGCCGAGGCTTTGCTGGCCGAGGAAATGCCGTTCCTGATGGCGGGCGATTACAACATCATCCCCCAGGCCGAAGACGCCGCCCGCCCCGACGCATGGCGCGAGGACGCGCTGTTCCGTCTGGAATCGCGCGCGGCTTACCGGCGGATCCTGAACCTTGGGCTGACCGAAGCCTTCCGTGCCCGCGATCCGCGCCCCGGTCAATATTCGTTCTGGGATTATCAGGCCGGTGCATGGAACCGGAACGATGGCATTCGGATTGACCATTTTCTGATGTCGCCTGCCGTGGCGGATATGATGACCGACGCAGGCATCGACCGCGATGTGCGCGGGCGGGAAAAGCCGTCGGACCACGTGCCGGTCTGGGTAGAGCTGGCGGCGTAGGATTTGGGGGGCTCTGCCCCCGCGCTGCGCGCTCCCCTGGGATATTTTCAGCCAAAAGAAGCGGTTACGTCGTGATCGTAGAGCCAGCTTAGACGCTTGAGGAACGCGTTGGGGGCGAGTGTGTCCAGCGTGTGCAGGCCCGCATGGGCGATGCGGCGTTGCAGACCGTCCAGGTGGTAGTTTTTAGCGTTGGCGTTGGCGGTTTTGATCGCGCGGGTGACACGCGGGGCACGTTTGGACTGGTAGATTGGCAAGGCCTGCGCCAGCGGTGCGGCGGCGCAGGCGGCGGCAAGGGTCCACGCATCTTCGAGCGCCAGATTGGCGCCTTGCGCCAGAAATGGCAGTGTCGGGTGGGCCGCATCGCCAAGGATGGTCAGGCGGTCACGGTGCCAACAGTCTGCGACCGGGTGGCGGAACAGCCCCCACAGCTTGGGCGACCGGACCTGTGCGATCAGCTTTTGCAGATCGTGGCCGGTGTCGGCAAAGGCCGCTTGCAGGTTGTCGGCGGTGTCGTCGTGGTGCCAGCCTTCGGCGGCCCAGTCTGTGCGCTCCTGCACCGCGACAACATTCAGCAGGCCGTCTTTCAGCGGATAGGTCACCACATGCTTGCCGGGGGCCATCCAGATGTTGGCCTCGGGCGGCATATCAGGGGCGTCGATCGTGCCGCGCCATGCCACCTGACCGGTAAAGAACGGCGCACCCTGCGGGTTCAACACCCCGCGCGCGACGGAATGCAAACCGTCTGCCCCGACCACCAGATCATGGCGTTCCGAACCGTTTTGCGTCACGACGGCACCGTCGCGTGTGACCTGCGCCACGCGCGCGCCAAGATGCACGGTCACCCCTGCCTGTCGGCACCCGTCGGCCAGCATGTCGATCAGAGCTGCGCGATGAAAAAAGCGATAAGGCGGCATCTGCGCGCCAAGGTCAAAGCGGGCGATCGCACGCCCCGTCAGCGCGTCGCGTGGCTGCACCGCCTGCGCGCGCAGGCTGAACGCGTCGAGTTGGCCAGACAACCCCAATGCGGCAAGAACGCGGCCCCCGTTCGGCGTGATCTGGATGCCGGCACCCACTTCGGTCAGCGCGCCCGCCTGCTCATAGACTGTTACGTCCGCGCCAAAATGCGAAAAGGCCAGCGCAGCCGCCAGCCCTCCGATGCCGCCGCCGATGATGGCGACGGATGCGTTTTCAAGATGTGACATCAGTCGTCGCGGTGCACTTTCTCGCGGCGCTCGTGGCGTTCTTGCGCCTCAAGGCTCATGGTGGCGATGGGGCGTGCGTCCAGACGTTTCAGCGAAATCGGCTCGCCGGTGACCGAGCAATAACCATACTCGCCCTCGTCGATGCGGCGCAGGGCGGCGTCGATCTTGCTGACCAGTTTGCGCTGGCGGTCACGGGTGCGCAGTTCCAGCGCGCGGTCGGTTTCCTCGGACGCGCGATCGGCCACATCGGGGATGTTGCGCGTGCCGTCTTGAAGACCTTCGATGGTGTCGCGGCTGCCAGCTTGAAGTTCGGTTTTCCAGTTCAGCAGCTTGCGCCGGAAGTATTCAACCTGCCGATCATTCATGAACGGCTCGTCCTCTGCCGGACTGTAATCCTTTGGCAGAAACATTTCCTGTTTCATAGATTTCCCCTCAACTTGGCCGACACTGTTCATGTGAAATTCTACCATTCTACGCGAAGCATGGGCCCCCTGCCGCAGCGTCTAATACAGGTGCGGTTGAATGTCACTACACAATGCGGCATGGCTGGGGCAAATTGCAGTGAAACAGCGTTTCGAAATGAGGGTATTCCAGATGAAATTCACCGGCACAGAAAGCTATGTGGCAACCGACGATCTGACGATTGCAGTCAACGCCGCCGTCACGTTGGAGCGCCCCCTGCTGGTCAAGGGCGAGCCGGGCACAGGCAAGACGGAACTGGCCAAACAAGTGGCCAATTCGCTGGGTCTGCGGCTGATCGAGTGGAACATCAAATCAACCACCCGCGCGCAACAGGGTCTGTACGAATACGACGCGGTCAGCCGGCTGCGCGACAGCCAGTTGGGCGAGGAAAAAGTGCATGACGTGTCCAACTATATCCGAAAGGGCAAGCTGTGGGAGGCGTTCGAGGCAAATGAAAAAGTCGTGCTGCTGATCGACGAGATCGACAAGGCCGACATCGAATTCCCGAACGATCTGCTGCAAGAGATTGATAAAATGGAGTTTTTCGTCTACGAGACCGGCGAAACAATCCGTGCCGAAAACCGGCCCATCGTTATCATCACGTCGAACAACGAAAAGGAATTGCCCGATGCGTTCCTGCGGCGTTGTTTCTTTCACTACATCCAGTTCCCCGACATGGACACGCTGCGCACCATCGTCGAAGTGCACCACCCCGGCATCAAGGAACAGCTTCTGACCACGGCGCTGACGCAGTTTTTCGAGATCCGCGAACAGGCCGGCCTGAAGAAAAAGCCGTCGACTTCCGAGGTTCTGGACTGGCTGAAACTGCTTCTGGCCGAGGATATGAGCGCCGAGGACCTGAAATCAGACGGCAAATCGGCCCTGCCCAAACTGCACGGTGCACTGCTGAAAAACGAACAGGACGTGCATTTGTTTGAACGTCTGGCGTTCATGGCACGGGGTCAGCAACGCTAAGGCCGCGCCGCCCGAAGTGATGAAAAATATGGCAAACCGCGGCGCGGTTTGCCGAAAGCCCCTCGCAAATGTTGCCTGTACGTGCACTCAACCACAGGGACTTGCGTGATCGCTGTGCAATCTGTCAAAAGTGTCATGAACTTGCCTCAATTGCTCCCTAACAAGGTCGGGAAGCAGGGCGAAAAGACCTTGATCAGACAGAATAAAAGGCGGGCGATCCCATGACAGACAAGACCCTGGTGCACGTGCGCCCCTTGCAGGCCGCAGATCGCAGCCGCTGGAACGCGTTGTGGACCGGCTACCTGGACTACTACGAAACCACCCTGCCCCCCGAGATTTACGACGTCTATTTCGACCGCTTGCTGGGCGATGATCCGCGCGATTATTCCTGTCTGGTGGCAGAAGTGGATGGCAAGCTGGTGGGCCTGACCCACTACCTGTTTCATCGCCACGGCTGGAAGGTCGAAGACACCTGCTATTTGCAAGACCTCTATGCCGACCCGGACGTGCGCGGCATGGGCGTGGGCCGCGCCCTGATCGAGGCGGTCTATGCCGCGGCAGACGCCGCCGGTGCGCCGTCGGTCTATTGGCTGACGCAGGATTTCAACCATACCGCCCGCAAGCTTTATGACCGGATCGGCACCAAATCCCCGTTCATCAAATACACGAGAAGCTGATGCGCAAGGTCGTGTTTCCTGCGCTGCTGGCGTTGAACGCCTGTATGCCGGTGTCGCACAGCGACATTCCCACGCGCGCCATCGCCTCGCAGGCCGCCCTGCCCGCGATGAAGGTCTTTGCCACGGCGCATCCGGTGCGCACGGTCAAATCGAACGCCGATCTGGCGCAGGATTTCCTGGCGCTCAGCTTTGCGCTGGAATCGGGGAAATCGCTGCCGATCTTCACCCGGTTTGACGGGCCGATCACCGTGCGTGTCACCGGCGCGCCGCCCGCGTCGCTGTCGCCCGATCTGAACCGGCTGATCACACGCCTGCGGTCCGAGGCGGGCATCGACATCAGCCGCGTGTCCGGCGCACAGGCCAACATCACCATACAGGCCGTCGCCCGCGATGACATCCGCCGCACCATTCCCGATGCGGCCTGTTTCGTGGTCCCGAACGTGTCGTCGCTGGACGAATACCGTCATATGCGCCGGTCGTCCCGCACCAGTTGGAGCACCTTGGAGAAACGCGAGAAACTGGCAATTTTCCTGCCCAATGACGCCAGCCCGCAAGAGGCCCGCGATTGCTTGCACGAAGAACTGGCCCAGGCCATCGGGCCGCTGAACGATCTGTACCGGCTGCCGGATTCGGTGTTCAACGACGACAATGTACACACGGTTCTGACCGGCTTTGATATGATGATGCTGCGCGCCTATTACGCGCCTGAGCTGCAAAACGGCATGACCCGTGCGCAGGTGGCGGCGCGTCTGCCGCAGGTGTTCGCGCGGATCAATCCCGCAGGTCGGGGCCTGCCCGCCCATCCGGTGTCCGAGACCCCGCGCGCATGGTCGGACGCGGTGCAAACCGCCCTTGGCCCCGGCGCCTCGCCCAGCCAGCGGCGCGCCGCGGCGGCACAAACGCTTACAATCGCCTCGCGGATGGGGTGGACCGATCACCGCCTTGCCTTTGCCCATTACGCCAACGGGCGGTTGCTGATGAACAGCGACCCGCAAGCAGCGCAACAGCACTTTGCGCTGGCCGACCGCTATTACGCCGCCACGCCGGGGGCAGAACTGCACCGCGCCTATGTGGCCACGCAACTGGCCGCCTTTGCGATCAGCCGGGGCGAAGGTGCGCAGGCGCTGGCGCTGGTCGATCCCTATCTGGACCTGGCCGCCCAAAGCGAGAATGCGGCGCTGTTGTCCACCCTGCTGATGTTGCGCGCCGAGGCGCTGGAACTGACGGGACGGGATGCCGAAGCACGCACCGTCAGGGTGGACAGCCTTGGGTGGGCGCGATACGGCTTTGGTCCAGACTGGGCTGTGCGGGCCAAGGAACGCGAGATTGCGTCGCTGAACCCGCTTAACGGATAAACGGGTAGACCATATGATCGTAATCGCAGGCGCAATAATCGGGGCCATCATCGGCGGGCTGACCGCACGCCGTCGCAAGGGCAACCGGCTGGACATCGCACAGTATGCCGCCGGATATGGCATCGCCTTTGCCCTTGTCGGGCTGGTCCTGACCGTATTGATCGACCGGGCCGCTGGCTGATGTTTCTGCGGTTCTTTGATCAGTTGCGCAAGGCCGGTGTGCCGGTGTCGCTGCGCGAATTCCTGGCCTTTCTCGAAGGCATGAAGGCGGGTCTGGCGACCTATGACGTCGAGGCGTTCTATTACCTGGCCCGTGTGTCGATGGTCAAAGACGAACGCAACATCGACAAATTCGACCGCGCCTTTGCCGCCACCTTTGACGGGTTGGAGGAGATCAGCATCGAGCAGGTGCTGGAGGCCGTCGACATCCCCGCCGACTGGCTGGAAAAGCTGGCTGAAAAGCACCTGAGCGCCGAGGAAAAGGCCGAGATCGAAGCCGCAGGCGGGTTTGAAAAGCTGATGGAGACGTTGAAAAAGCGTCTGGAAGAACAGAAAAAACGCCATCAGGGTGGATCGAAGTGGGTCGGCACCGCGGGCACCTCGCCTTTTGGCGCTTATGGCTACAACCCCGAGGGCGTGCGCATCGGACAGGACAAGTCGCGCCACCAGCGCGCGGTCAAGGTTTGGGACAAACGCGAGTTTCGCAATCTGGACGACACGGTCGAGCTGGGCACGCGCAACATCAAGGTGGCCTTGAAACGTCTGCGCCGCTGGGCACGCGACGGCGCGCAGGAAGAGCTGGACCTGAACGGGACCATCCGCGCCACCGCCGAACACGGCTATCTGGACGTGAAAACCCGCCCCGAGCGGCGCAACGCCGTGAAAGTGCTGTTGTTTCTGGACATCGGCGGGTCGATGGACCCCCACGTCAAAGTCATGGAAGAGCTGTTTTCGGCCGCCAAGTCCGAATTCAAGCACATGGAACATTTCTATTTCCACAACTGCCTGTACGAAGGCGTGTGGCGCGACAACCGTCGCCGCTGGGATGCGCAGACCCCCACGCATGAGGTGCTGCGCACCTATGGGCCGGATTACAAATGCATCTTTGTGGGCGACGCGTCGATGTCACCGTATGAGATCGCCTATCCCGGCGGGGCCAACGAACACTGGAACCCCGAAAGCGGTCAGGTCTGGCTGGAACGGGTGCGTGCGCAGTGGGCCAGCACGCTGTGGATCAATCCGATCCCGGAAAAGTACTGGGACTACACCCAGTCGATCAAGATGATACGCGAGATCATGGGACCCGACGCGATGGTGCCGATGACGCTGGAAGGATTGTCGCGCGGGATGAAGGCGCTGACGCGCTAGCGGCGCACACCCTCCAGCAGATCGTCCTGTACGGTGCGATCGCCGTGCAGGACACTGATGTCGCCCGTCGGCTCGAACACAATCGCGCGCACCTCGTCCAGTCGCAAGACATTGGCCTCGCGCATCTTGCCGATCAGGTCGGCGCGGGTCAGTTTCGCCCGGCGCATGTTGTGATCCAGAAACGCGCCGTCTTCCATCACCAGCAGCGGCGTGTTGTCGACGGCCTCTCGTATGACGTCAAAATGGGTCCGCAACCGCCCGATGATTGCCTGCACCACAAACAACGCGACAATTGCGGCAATTCCGATGGCGACCCCGGTATCCGTGCCCACTACAACACTGGCCAGAACCGACCCCATCGCCACCGTGATGACAAAGTCGTGGCCCGACATCTTGGAAAACGACCGCAGGCCGTTGATGCGTGTCAGGATCAGGATAACGACCACCATGACCGCCGCCTCGATGCCCGCCTGCAAAAGTGTTCCCGTTGATGGCATCTGCTTTCCCCCCGCCCTGTATTTACTATCACTCAACGTCGGCCCCACCGTTACGTTCCTTGTGCGCCGAAATCCGCAGGTCTTTGGGGGCTGTATAATTTCACTTGGCGCAGGCCACGGCCCACCGTAACGTGCCGCAATGTCTGATGCACCCGTGACCCATATCAACCTGGCCGACTTTGCCGCCGACCCCTATCCGGCGCTGGCAAGGATGCGCGCGAAAGCCCCTGTCACCTATGTGCCCGAACTGGGCGCCACGCTGATCACACGGCGCGATGATGTGCACACACAGGAAAAGCGCACCGAGGTGTTTTCGTCACGCCAGCCCGACGGGCTGATGACGCGCCTGATGGGTGAAAACATGATGCGCAAGGACGGCGAGGCGCACATGACTGAGCGCCGCGCGCTGTTCCCTGCCCTCAGCCCGCGCACCGTGCAAGAGCATTGGAAGCCGATCTTTCACGCCGCCGCCCGCGAACAGATCAAACGACTGATCCCGCGCGGGGCGTGCAATCTGGTGACCGATTTCGCCATGCCGGTGTCGGCCATGGCGCTCAAGGCGATCACGGGGCTTGAGGCGATGACCAACGCCGAAATGGACGATGTCAGCCAGGCGATGATCGACGGCTGCGCCAACTATGCAGCCGACAAGGGGATCGAGACGCGGTGCAAACGCGCCACGCGGTTCATCGACGATCACATCACCGACGCGGCCCTTGATCCGCCGGAGCGCTCGGCCTTGCAGGTCATGACAGACGCGGGCCTGCCCGACGCCAGCATTCGCGCCAATATCAAGCTGATCATTTCGGGCGGGCAGAACGAGCCGCGCGATGCCATCGCGGGCACCATCTATGCGCTGCTGAAACACCCGTCGCAACTGGCGATTATCCAGGACGGGCACGCCACATGGGCCGATGCCTTTGCTGAATATGCCCGCTGGATTTCACCCATCGGCATGTCGCCCCGCCGTGTGGACCGCGCCGATACCGTTCTGGGCGTGACCTTTGAACCCGAGGACCGCGTGTTTCTGATGTACGGCTCGGCCAACCGGGACGAGGCGCATTTCGCGGTGCCCGACAATTTCGACATCACCCGCAACACCCAGCCCGCCATCAGTTTCGGCGCAGGGCCGCATTTCTGCGCAGGGGCCGCCGCCGCGCGCTGTCTGATCACCGAGGTGGCGTTGCCGCTGGCGTTCATCCACCTGAAGAACCTGCGGCTGGCGGGCGACGTGCCGTTCACCGGCTGGGCCTTTCGCGGGCCGGTGAAAATGCCGGTCAAGTGGGACAGCTGAGTGTTGCCCTGCCCCTGTGCACGCCCCATATCTGAGATATGTTAAAGTTCACCCCGATCCTGCTGGCGGTTCTCTACGCGCTTGTGATGTACCGGCTCTCCATCTGGCGGCTGAAGGGCGAGCTGGACCAGAAATCGACCGAGTTGGCCGACCCGATGCTGCGCACGCTGTGCGACAGGATGGCCGCAGCGCTGGACCTGCCGCGCATCCGTGTTCACATCTACGAGGTTGCGCCGATCAACGGGCTGGCAGCCCCCGACGGGCGCATCTTCATCACGCGCGGGTTCTACAAGGCGTTCCGCGAGGGCAAGGTGTCGGCGGACGAGCTGGCATCCGTGATCGCGCATGAACTGGGGCATGTGGCCCTGGGGCATTCGCGCCGCCGGATGATCGACTTTTCGGGACAGAACGCCCTGCGCACGGCCATGGCAATGGTGCTGTCGCGGTTCCTGCCCGGCATCGGCGTATTGATCGCCAACGGGTTGACCAGCCTGCTGGCGGCACGGCTGTCGCGGTCGGATGAGTATGAGGCGGACGCCTATGCCGCCGCGCTGCTGACCAAGGCGGGCATCGGCATCGCACCGCAGATCAGCCTGTTTGAAAAGCTTGAGGCGCTGACGCAAAGCAATTCCGGCGCGGCCCCTGCGTGGTTGATGAGCCACCCCAAAACCACCGAACGCATCGCTGCATTGCGCAGCCTGGATGCGAAGTGGACGAAGGATTAACCCAGCGCCTTGCCGATGCGTGGCAGGCGCGCTTTTTTCATCAGGGCGCGCATGGTCCAGTCGGTGCCTGACATCGCCCGCGCCTGTTTCAGTACATATTCGCCCACATCCTGTACAACTTCGGGCTGGTTCTGCCAGACCTGATGCAGGTAACCATCGGGGTCGATGCGGCTCAGCCCCTCTTCGGCCAGAATGTTGCGGGGGAAATCCTTGGCGTTCAGGGTCATGATCACGTCGGACGATCCGGCAATTGCAGCCCCCAGCACGTGAATGTCATTTTCATCCGGCAGCCACAGCCGTTGCAACAGCCCCGCCTGCGGGGTGACGCTGGCGCGGGGCCATGCGGCGCCCAGCAAGGCAATCTCGCCGCGCGCCTGTGCCTCGCCTTCGGGGCCCAGCCGTGCCGCCGCCCGCGCCCATTCTTCCAGCAGGCGCGGCGACCATTGCGGCTCAAACACGCCGGCCGATGCGACGCCCAGCACCATTTCCCGCATCACGGTGGGATACAGCACACAGGCGTCGATCAGGATCTTCATCGGCCCGCTTACAGCCGGAAAAACAAGGCTTTGAGATAGCCGCTTTCGGCCAGTGCCGGCAGCAGCGGGTGGTCGGGTCCGGCGAAACCGGTGTGGATCAACGCCGCGTGGCGCCCTGCCCGACCGATGCCGCGTACACAGGCCGAGCGGAACTGTGTCAGGTCCGCTGCGTGTGAACACGAACACAGCACCAGAATGCCGTTTTCAGCCACCAGCGGTGCCGCCAGCCGCGCCACGCGCTCATAAGCGCGCAGACCCGGTTCCAGCGCCTTGCGCGAGGGGGCAAAGGCGGGCGGATCGCAGACCACCACCTCGAACGGGGCAACCTGCCCTTCCAGATCGGCCAGCACCTCGAAGGCGTCGCCCTGACGGGTGTCGAATTTGTCCGAAACGCCCATGGCGTCCGCACCGGCGCGCGCCAGTTCCAGCGCAGGGGCCGAGCCGTCGACCGCCAGCACATGTTCGGCACCGCCCGCCAGCGCGGCCAGGCCAAAGCCGCCGACGTGGCTGAACACATCCAGCACCCGCGCGCCCTTGGACAGGCGTTTGGCAAAGGCGTGGTTGGGGCGCTGGTCGAAGAACAGACCGGTTTTCTGACCCGTGGCCAGATCGGCCATGTAGGTGGCACCGTTCATCGATACGGCGACGGGGCCATCGGGCTGGGTGCCCATCAACACTTCGTTGACGTCGTTCAGCCCCTCAAGGCTGCGGGTCCGGCCACCGGCGTTTTTCAGCACGTTGGTGCATCCGGTGACTTCGGCCACGGCAGATGCCAGATCGGGCAGCATCATTTCGGCCCATGCGGCGTTGGGCTGGATCACGCAGGTGTCGCCGAAACGGTCGATGATCACACCGGGCAGCCCGTCGGCTTCGGCGTGGATCAGACGGTAGAAGGGTTCATCGAACAGTTGCGCGCGCAGGATCTGGGCGCGGGCCAGATGTTTGACCAGCCATTCGCGGTTGATCTGCGCGGCCGGATCGCTGTCCAGCATCCGCGCGATGATCTTGCTTTCTGGGTTGACGGTGACCACGCCCATGGGCGTGCGGTTTTCGTCCACCAGTTCGGCAATGGTGCCGGGGGCCAGACCGCGCGTGCGGCGGTCGGTCACCAGTTCGTTGGCATAGACCCAAGGGAACCCGTGCCGGATGGCACGTGCGTTGGCTTTGGGCAAAAGGCGGACCACGGGACGGTCGGATGGACCATCTGCGGGGGCATCGGAATGCAATGAGGGCGCTGTCATAGCGCCCTCATACATGGATATTGTGGTGAAATGGAAGATCAGAGTTGGTTGGCCGCCTGCATGACACCCAGTTTCGGGGTCTGAAAACCGACCGAGGCCATTTCCTGACGCAGCACGTCCGCCAAATGGGCAGTGATGCGCACCTTTTGCGTCTCGCCACGCGCTTCGGCTTCGATGGCGTGCTGGCCGCCAAAGGCCTTGAGGGCGGCCTTGACCTGATGCGGTTCGCCGATCAGCGCGCCGGTGGTGGCGTCACGCAGTTGCATGGTGAAGGCGATGGAATGCACGCCGCCCACGGTATAGCGCGCCTTTTCGGTCAGGGCGTGAAAGCGCGAAACCTTGACGTCCAGGATCACGGGCGCGCCGCTGGTCATCGTGTCGGCCCCCCGTTGCAGGGCGGTCTGAAAGATGGCCTTGACCTGATCGTGGCGGTCGCCCAACGGGTCCTCGCGCCAGACGATGTCGCCGCTGGGGTAATAACGGTTGGCTTCGGACACTTTCAGCGACTGTGGCACATCGACGTTGATCTGGGTGATGTGGAACGCCGATACGGCAGCCTGCGGTGCGGCAATGGCGGGCGCTGTCGCAGGACCCGTCGCGGCAAAGCTCATCATGTCCACGGATGCGGATGTCACGGCTGGCGTGGCTTCAAATGGCGCGTTGCGGGTGGCGGTTTCGATGTTTGCACAGGCCGACACCATGGCGCCCAGTCCCAGCAATGTGATCAGTTTCATCAGTTTCATCTCTGTCTCCTGTGGCACGGTTCTATGCTCGGGTTTCGTGTGCCTTCGAAGACGGTTTTGCCGGTAAATTGGGGCGTGATTACGTCAATATTGAAGAATTGTGATGAATTGTTGATGGCGCAAGGGATTGTTTCGCAAACCGTGCACAATGGCCGCCGCCGCGCAGTCAGTTTCCGGGGGGCGTCTGAATGGCCCTGCGCACCGCGGTGCTGAACGCACCCAGCAGCGCCGGATTGCCGGCCAGCCTGCGCCGCAGCGACCGTGATAGTTCAAGCTGGACCCCTGCGCCGGATCGGGTCCGGTTGCAGATGTTCATCTCGTGTACGCCGGGCAACCTTTTGTTCGGCGTCGCGTCGAACCCCGCATCACGCAACGCGGCCCCGATGGCATCGCGCAAGGCGGTTGCGCGGCCGCCCAGCCAGACGGCATCATCATCGCCGTCCTTGCGCCCGTGGATGGCGACGCTTGTATCTGCCTTGCCGACCAGCCCGACGGCACCGGGTTCGTCAAAGCGGTGCGAGGTAATGTGAAAGTCACCGTGCGCGCCGGACTTGAGCGCCTCGAAGGCGTAGAACGAAAGGTCGCTGCCTGCAATCGCCTCGGCGATCTCGGCAGTTTCCGGTTCTATCGTGCCGCCATGAGGCGCCAGTATCACCACGGACGTCCCGCGATCCGAGGAGCGGATGCGGTAATCGACGCCCTCTTGCAGGTCCGCTGCAAGATCTTCGAAATTATCGTAGCGGTCGGCCATTGTGCGTTATCCTATTGGTAAAATGCCAGTGACATGCCTGTGGACCTGCCTGCGCAGGGTCACACGTTCAGTTTGGTCACCTTTTTCGAAATCTTGTCGCCCTTGCGTTCAAGTGCGACCATTTCACCGAATTTGATATGCACCCATTCGTCGCCGTCTTCTGTCAGGGGTTCGGACGCGAAAATGGCGGATGTCGCTTCACCTTCGGGGCAGGCATCGACCTTGTAGCTGTCCTCATAGTCCTGAAAATTCGTGCCCAGCAGCAGATACATCGGTTCCAGCAGCATGGAGAGCGGCAGATCGTCCTTGCCGGGTGCAGAGGGGCGCAGGGCCTTCCAGTCGCCGGAAACGTCGGTTTCCGCGTCGTGTCCACAGCCGTAGTTCACACCGATGATCCGGTTCGGCGCGACCAAGGCAATCTTGAGCTTTGTCAGCGCGGGCAGATCAAGTTCTTTCATGGCCTGAACGATGACCGTCAGCAGTTTTTCAAAGCCCTTTTGCACGTCCGCGTCGCTGTCACCTTCGAGCAAGGACAACAGCAGCACGTATAGAAATTCGGTGTCGGTGGTGCCGCGCATCTGCTTGAGATATTTATCCTCGCAATGCGCCAGCAATCCGCGTTGCAATATCCGCCAGTTCGGCAAGGCGCCGTTCTGGGCAATGATCCACGGCGTGCCGTCGAACGAGAAGGGATGACAATTCTCGTCGGTCTGGACAACGCTGGAATCGTAGCCCGAGGCCCTGACGTGGGACAGCAGGGTGCTGCATTGCAGGCTTGGCACGATGCCTTCGACGTTGTCGTCGTAAAACGCCGCCTTGGGTCTGTGATACAGCAGCGGTGCATCGGGATTGACCAGATGTTCGCTCCAGATGCCAAATCCCCAGCCCGCCAGTTGCAGGTGCGGATGCAGTTCGGGGTCGAGGCTTTGATTGATAAGGCTGTTTTCCGGCTTCATCAGCAGGCTTTCAAGCGGTATTTCCGGCCCGATATAGGCAAAGACGCGGCACATATATTCTCTTTTCAATCATATGAAGGACAGTCGCGCTTGAGGTAGCGCGCGGGTCTTCAAAGGCCAGACCGCGGGGCATTGCGCGCCGTTTGGAGGGGCAAAGGGTTACGCGCGCGTGTGGTGGACCTTGTGTCGAACGGCGTGCAATCTGCCTCAACGCGACTGATATTCCAAGTCATGCCGGTGATGAGCTGCCAGGCAAAGCTGACCCGAACCGAACCTTCGGTCTAGTCTGCGTCAACGTCCGGTAAGCGGACGAAGCGCTCTTTCGCCGCAAGCAACCCAATGTCTGCTGTATCTAATCTGTTCGTTGTCCGGAACTACTCCGCGTCGAAAGAACGGGCGTATCACCGGCCTTTTCGGAGAAGTGTTTCGCGACCAGCAACCATCAGGTCTACCGTTACGGACTAATCGCCATAGAGTAAGCTCGCATCCTCGGCTAAACGGAATCAAACGGCGCACCTTAATCTGAGAACTAACATGAGAACTTGCCTTATAGCGGTCCTTCTAATCTTCGGCCTTCCCTTACACGCGGAAAGCCGATCATCGCTAGCAGCAGCGATAGAAGACGCCGCCACCAACGCGTTCAAAGATGAGCGGCATTCTGTAGAGATAGAAGGCTGTCAGATGACAACCTACAGGTGGCGAGACAGACCTGAACAAGGCTGGGTTCTGTGGACATCTGTTCAGGTTGATATGGTCGATGCCGAGATCAATGAAAACAAACTCCGGCCAGGGGAGAAATTTGGTTACGCTGTTCTCGATCCGGGACCACCAGAAATCGGATTTGGGCTTATTGGCTTTACAATGCGTCCCTCAACTCATGCACGACAAGAACGCTCCATCCTGCGGGAGCCATCGAGAGAAACCCACCCTTCTCCAAGAGGGGGTGGCTCTACGCATTACTATGAGTATCGGGAAGAGTTCATCTTCACGCTGGAAGGGCCGGGCGTATCAGAAAAGGTGCGCAAGTTCCCGGCACTGTATGACCGATATGTCAAAGCGTACTGCACCTTTATGGGGTGAACTCCAAAGCAGCCGCTCGCGCACAACGCAGCATGTGTGACTCTGGGCTCAAACCGGACCTTCGCCGCATTTTTCACGAATGACCGCTTGGCCCCAGCACCCAAGGTCAGCTACCTGTCACAATAGTCGTTTTATGCTTGGCAACTGACATCCCGCCTAATCCCGCGCCCTGCTGCGCCAGCCGCCACGGCGGCGCGGTTTGTCCATGGCCGCCAGCCCTTCGGTCATCACCTGCGTCATCGGATGGTCGGATGCTGCGCCGTATTGCGCCAGCAGCGCCTGTAGGGACGTGCGCGTGTCGGCGTCCATCGGCAGGCTGAGCGCCCAGTCCAGAAAGATCGTGCGGCATTCGGACGGGGTGATCCCGTCGATGCGGAACGATTCAAAGATCAGCCCCTTGGGGTCGTTGTGGTCACCCTTTTGCATCATGTCTCTTTCACTTCGGGCAAGGCCGCGTCGATCACCGCCGCAGCAGCAGCCGTGCGATCTGCCAACGCACGTGCCAGAGCATCTACATCAGGCTGGTTCGTGATCCGCAGCAAGAACGCGACACCTCCCTGCCCCAAAGCGTCAGTGTCCAGCGGCGCCTGTGTCAGCAAGCGCACCGCGGTCTGCAAATCAAAGCACAGCCCGTACGCCCGCAGCAAAAGATCCGCCGCCGTCTGATCCCACAGCCCGCAGTCCACGCCCCCCGCAACACCGCTGGCCACATCGCGTGCCAGTCGGCCCGACAGCAGCACGCCCAGTTGCGCGGCCAGCTCGATATCCTGCATCCGGCCCCGCCCCAGTTTGGTGTCCCAAGGTCCTGCCGGGTGTTTGGCCGACGCGATCCGTGCGCGCATCTCGGCCACGTCGCGCAGTGTGTCGGCGCGGTCGCGTGGCTGGGTCACCAGGTGTTGACGGAACGCCTCGATGTCCGCGATCAGGTCATCCGGCCCGGCGATTGCCTGCGCACGGGTCAGCGCCAGATGCTCCCATGTCCACGCCTCTTTGCTTTGATAGTCTTGAAAGCTGGTCCAACTGGTCGCCACTGGCCCCTGATTGCCCGAGGGGCGCAGGCGCATGTC
Organism: Sulfitobacter sp.; assembly: GCA_034669925.1. Lineage (GTDB taxonomy): Bacteria > Pseudomonadota > Alphaproteobacteria > Rhodobacterales > Rhodobacteraceae > Pseudosulfitobacter. The sequence continues at coordinate 204,418 of JAXMOM010000001.1, read as the reverse complement.
GACCTCGTAGAGTTTGCCCTGAGCGGTGCTGGTGGTGATCGCGGTGATCAGCGCCTGTGTCAGCCGTGCATAATAGGGGCGCGTGGCCAGGGATTTTGGCCCGTCAGACGCATCTGCATCCAGCGGGTCATAGACCACGATCATGTCCAGGTCCGACGTCGCACTGAGCGTCCCTGCCCCCAGCGACCCCATGCCCAGCACAACCGCCCCGCGTCCCGGCGGCGGGCCGAAACGGCGGGCGAATTCGTCCACAACCACCGGCCACAGGCCCCGCACGCAGATGCGCGCCAGATCGGAATAATAGGTGGCGGCCTCTTGTGGGGTGATGACGCCGCGCAGCAGATGGACGCCGATGCGGAAATGCCATTCCTTGGCCCAACGGCGGGCGATATCCAGTCGGGATTCGTAGTCCGCCTCGTCCTGCAAAGCGCTTTGCAGATCGGCCTGCCAGACTTGCGCGTCGGGCCATGCGTCAAAGAATGCGCCACCAATCACTGCGTCAAAGACACCGGCGTTCTGGCTTAGGTGTTTCGCGAGCGCCGGCGACGTGCCGACGATGTCGATCAGCAGATCGACAAGCTGGGGGTTTGCCTCGAACAGCGAAAACAGCTGCACCCCAGCAGGCAGCCCCGCCAGAAAGCCGTCAAGCGCGCGCAATGCCTCGTCCGGTCGGGCGGCGCGTGAAAGCTTTTCAAGAAATATCGGCCGGATGCGTTCAAAGACCGCGGCACCGCGCGCATTGCGCAAGGCGGGATATGTCGGCCAGCGGTTGGTGATCGACAGATCAATATCAGGCACCTTGCTTGGGGCCTCGGACGGGGCCGAGGGGGCAAAGAAGCCTTCGGTGTCTTCGTGCACTGCAGCAAGCCGGGCGCGCAGGTCGGCGGTCAGGCTGTCCACATCGGTGTCCATCATTGCCGCCAGCCGGGCAAAGCCCTTGTCGGTCGCGGGCAAACGGTGGGTTTGCGCATCGCGCACCATTTGCAGACGGTGCTCTACGGTGCGGTGGGCGCGGTAGTGGTCGGTCAGGCGGGTTGCGACCTCGGTCGGGATCCAGCCCTTTTCCGACAGCACCTGCAACCCCGGCACCGTGCCGCGCACCCGCAGGTCGGCGTCGCGCCCGCCTGCGATCAACTGGCGGGTCTGGGTGAAAAATTCAATCTCGCGGATGCCGCCGCGCCCCAGCTTCATGTTGTGATCGGGCAGCGTGATCGGCCCGCCCAGCCCCTTGTGTTCGCGGATCGCCAGCCGCATGTCGTGGGCGTCCTGAATGGCGGCAAAGTCCAGATGGCGGCGCCAGACGAAGGGGCGCAGGGTGGTCAGGAACTTGTCCCCTGCCGCCAGATCCCCCGCCGCCGGTCGCGCCTTGATATAGGCGGCGCGTTCCCATGTGCGACCCAGGCTTTCATAATACCGCTCGGCGGCCTCCATCGACAGGCACACCGGCGTCACGGCAGGATCGGGGCGCAGGCGCAGGTCGGTGCGGAACACGTACCCCTCGCCGGTGATGTCGTTCAGTGCCGCGCTCATCGCGCGTGTGGCGCGCACGAAGGCGGCGCGCGCTTCGTGGTAGTCGGGCGGATCGAAACGGGTTTCGTCAAACAGGCAGATCAAGTCGATGTCCGAGGAATAGTTCAGCTCGCCCGCGCCCATCTTGCCCATGGCCAGAACCACCATGCCGCCCGCGTCCGCCACGTCGTCCGGCCCCATGCCCGGCAGCTTGCCACGTTTGATCTGTGTGGCGATGCCCGCCCGCAGCGCGGTATCACAGGCGGCATCGGCCAGTGCCGTCAGCGCACCGGTGACCTGTTCCAGCGGCCAGACGCCGCCCAGATCCGCCAGCGCGGTCAGCAGGGCGACGCGGCGTTTGGCCTGACGCAGGCCGCCCATCAGGTCGGCCTGTTCCAGTGCCGTGACGGTCTGCAATGTGTCCGCAAGTGCGGCATCGGGGTCTTGCAGGGCCTGGGCGATCCAGTCCGCTTCTTTCTCGATCAGCCCTGCCAGATAGGGGCTGCACGCCGCCGTGCCCGCCAGCAGGTCGGCCTGTTCGTGGGTCACGTCGTGCACCCGCGCGCGTGCGTCCGCGCCGCGGTCTGGGTCAAAGGGGCGTGGGATGCGGTTGGGGATCAGGGGATGTGTCATGGCCCCACTTTGCCCGCTGTGCCTGTCGCGTCAATGGGGGACGCGCGTAGGTGTGGGACGCCACATGTGTTTGATTTGGTGGCGCTGATTTTGCGGAGTTTGATAAAGGGGCCGCGTCAGGCAGCATTTGGTGAAACATTGAACAATTCTGACTTTTGGTGCGATCTGCGCGAGGGTCTAGCGTGCGGGACAGAGTTGCCTGCCACCAAAGCTCGGAATCAAGGTGCGTAGCACCGCCGGGCAGCGCCCGACCGCCCGTCACGCCGGAGGCGTGCCTAAGATAATCGGCGCACCTTTGGTGCGACGGGCGGGCGCTTCCTCACCGTCTTGCGTGTCGGCATCCGCTCGCCAAAGACGAGACATAAAGTGGCACCCACCGACGTTGTGATGCCCACCCGCGGTCGTGCGCTGCCCTTTGTGGCAAGGTTACGAGGGGTTCAACTCTGTCCTTCTTTTTCGCGGTCGGGTCCATGTATGATATAAAGATCAAAGCCATCCAGCAGGCCCATTTCTGCCCTTGCGCCCGTTGCCGCCAATTGCCACTTATGCCCCCATGAGCAAAAGCCTGAAACGTGTCCGCGCCGCCCTCGAGGCCGCCGGGCTGACCCCGCAGATCACCGAAACCGCCCTGGCCCGCACCGCCGAGGACGCCGCCAGCGCCGTTGGCTGCGACGTGGACCAGATCGGCAAGTCGATCGTGTTTCAGGGCCAGACCACTGGCCGCGCCGTGCTGTTCGTCACCGCAGGCGGCAACCGCGTCGATGTGGCCAAGGCCACAGCACTTGCAGGCGAAGAGCTGGGCAAGGCAGACGCCGCGTTGATCCGCGCGCAGACGGGATTTGCCATTGGGGGTGTGTCGCCGGTGGGTCATCTGTCCCCGATCCAGTGCTTTTTCGACCGTCGGTTGATGGATTTCGATGTGATCTGGGCCGCCGCGGGCACCCCGCACCATGTTTTTCAGGCCGAACCAGCCGAGCTTGCCAAAATATGCGACGGTCAAGTATCTGACTTTACTTGATATTTCAGGTTAATGTAAAAAACATTCACATAGACCCTTGTGTCATCGCGCAGAATACCCAAATTGATTGATGTGAAAGACATTCACATTCCGGCCAAGACCCAATCAAACCGGGATTTTACGTTGATGATGAAAGGTTCACATGATGACAACTGTTACTGCACCTGCCTCCTCGGCCTCGAACCCCGGCTGGTTTTCCCGCGCCGAAGGTTGGCTGGATGATCGCGGCAAAGGCGCATGGATCGCCCTGATGGTCCTGGGCTTTGTGTTTTTCTGGCCCGTCGGCCTTGCAACCCTGTTCTACATGATCTGGAGCAAACGTATGTTTAGCAAATCCTGTTCGTCCCGTCGCATGTCCCGTTCGCTGAACACCATGCGGTCCACCGGCAACTCGGCTTTTGACAGCTACAAGGCGGACACGCTGTGCCGTCTGGAAGAAGAGCAAACCAATTTCGAGGCCTTCCTGGAACGTCTGCGCGACGCCAAGGACAAGGCAGAGTTCGACCAGTTCATGGACGAGCGCGCCAAGCCGGGCAAAGACGAAGCCCAAGCCTGAAGCGCAGCTTTGACACCACGGCTGGCCCCCCATGGCGGGGGCCGCCCCATCCCTTGCCACAGAAGGCTGACATGACCTATTCCGACGATCTGATCCACGACCCCAAGTTTTACCGCGATGTCACGTCCAAACGGTTCATGGCGTGGATTGTCGACACCATCCTTGTGCTGGTGCTGGCCGTGATCATCGTGCCGTTCACCGCGTTTACGGCACTGTTTTTCTTTCCCGTTCTCTATGCCACGATCGACTTTGCCTATCGCACGATCACTCTGGCCAACCGCAGCGCCACCTTGGGGATGCGTCTGACCGCTATCGAGATCCGCAATGACGATGGCACACCCCTGGACCTGGGACAGGCGCTGATCCACACGGTGGGATATTACGTCAGCTGGGCCATTTTCCCGCTGCAACTTTTGTCGGTGATCTTCATGTGCGCGTCAGCGCGCGGTCAAAGCCTGACCGACATCGCATTGGGCACGGCGGCAATGAACCGCCGGAGCTTGCGCTAATTCTTGTAAACCTTGAATCGAAGTGGCTCTTGTCAGAGAGTGCTGTGCGGGTATCATTGACTAAAATCGTACGGATCATTCATGCGCCACTCTCTGCCTCTTGCTCCGCAGTTCTATGTAACTGCCCCACAGCCCTGCCCCTATCTGGACGGCCGGATGGAGCGAAAGCTGTTCACCGCCCTTCAAGGTGAAAACGCAGGGCGGCTGAACGACAGCCTGTCGCAACAGGGCTTTCGCCGCTCGCAAAATGTGCTGTACCGCCCGTCGTGCACCGATTGCGCGTCCTGCCTGTCGGCGCGCATCAATGTGGCCACCTTCAAACCCAGCAAAAGCCAGAAGCGCACGCTGCGCCGCAATGCAGACATCAGCCGCCGCGCCACCTCGCCCTGGGCGACCGAGGCGCAGTACGATCTGTTCCGCACCTATCTGGACAGCCGCCACGCCGACGGCGGCATGGCCGATATGGACGTGTTCGAATTTGCCGCGATGATCGAGGAAACGCCGGTGCGCAGCCGCGTCATCGAATACACCGACACCGACGATGCGCTGATCGGCACTTGTCTGACCGACGTGCTGGCTGATGGTCTGAGCATGGTCTATTCGTTCTACAGCCCCGACATGCCGCGCAACAGCCTGGGCACCTATGTGATCCTGGACCACATCGCCATCGCCCGCGAGGCCGGGTTGCCCTATGTCTATCTGGGCTACTGGGTGCCGGGCAGTCAGAAGATGGGGTACAAGGCGAACTTCTCGGGGCTGGAGATTTACACCGGCGGCACGTGGAAAAAGCTGAACAATCCCGATGATTACAGCCCCGACACCCATCCGCTGTCGTCCGAACCGATTGCCGAACAGGTCGCCAACATCGCCCTGCCCGACAGCCGCTCGGCCCGCTAAGGGGTCCGTTTCGGCGCAACGTCGGACCGGCCAGCAAGGTATTGCCCTATGACACTTCTGAACCGTCTGAACATCACCATGCCGATCGTTCAGGCCCCGATGGCGGGTGTGTCGACCCCTGCGCTTGCGGCCGCCGTGTCCAACGCAGGCGGGCTTGGATCGCTTGGCGTCGGGGCGACGGATGCTGCGGGCGCGCGCAAGATGATCGACGACACCCGCGCACTGACGGATCGTGCGTTCAACGTGAACCTGTTTGTCCACGCAACGCCCACACCGGACCCTCTGCGCGAGGCGGCATGGCTGAAGGCGATGCGCCCGCTGTTTGCCGCCTACAACGCCAAGCCGCCGAAGGAATTGCGCACCATCTACCAAAGCTTTGCCGATGACGATGCGATGTTTCAGATGTTGCTGGACACCGCCCCGCCCGTGGTCAGCTTTCACTTTGGCCTGCCGGGCGCGGACCGGATCAAGGCGCTGAAGGCGGCGGGCTGTACCCTGTTTGCCACCGCCACCAATCTGGCCGAAGCGCGCGCCATTGCCGATGCAGGCTGCGACGCCATCGTGGCGCAGGGCTACGAGGCCGGTGGCCACCGCGGCATGTTTGATCCGTCCGCGCCCGACGACCGCCTCGGCACCTTCGCGCTGACCCGTCTGCTGGCGACTACATCGGAACTGCCGGTGATTGCTGCGGGGGGCATCATGGACGGTGCGGGCATTCGCGCGGCGCTTGATCTGGGGGCCATCGCCGCCCAGCTTGGCACCGCGTTCGTCGCCTGCCCCGAAAGCAGCGCCGATGCTGCCTATCGCGCGGCCCTGTCCAGCGATGCGGCGCATCACACCACCATGACCACCGCCATCTCGGGCCGCCCCGCGCGCGGTCTGGCCAACCGCTTTACCGCATGGGGGGCCGACACTACGGCGCAGGCGCCTGACTATCCCCGCACCTACGACGCGGGCAAGGCGTTGAACGCCGCCGCCAAAGCCGTCGGCGAAACCGGCTTTGGTGCGCAATGGGCCGGACAGGGCGCCCCCCTGCACCGCCCCATGCCCGCCGCTGACCTGCTGGTGCTGCTGCACGCGGAATCGCAATAACCCTTTCTTTTGGCCCCAAATATCCCGGAGGTCTGGAGGCAGAGCCTCCAGCGGTGTCACCACACGCCACAAACTCTTTAGCACTTTCGGAAAAACCTGAATCACTTAACGCTGCCTGAAATCATAGATTTCAACGCGTTAAGTGATGGCCTGTGTATCATGTTTTCCGAGAAGTGCTTAAAAGGGCGCATCCCGACGGACGCGCCCTTTTCCCGTTTCAGCCTTCCGGACAGATCAGTTCGGGATCAGGTCCGGCACGATGGTCACGATGGACGGGAAGAACCACAAGATCGCCAGCCCCAGCACCTGGATCAGCACGAACGGAATGATGCCGCGATAGATGTGGCCGGTGGTGACCTCTTTGGGGGCAACCCCGCGCAGGTAGAACAGCGCAAAGCCGAAGGGCGGCGTCAGGAACGAGGTTTGCAGGTTCACCGCGATCATGATCGTCACCCATTTCGGGTCAAACGTTCCGCCATAGATCACCGGCCCCACGATGGGGATAACGATGTAGATGATCTCGAGGAAATCCAGCACGAAGCCCAGGAAGAACAGCACCAGCATCACCAGCAGGAACACCGTGATCTCGTTGTCGAAGGACTTGAGGAACATCTGGATGTAATGTTCGCCACCAAAGCTGATGACCACAAGGTTCAGGATCTGGCTGCCGATCAGGATGGTGAACACCATCGACGTCACCTTGGCCGTTTCGCGCACGATGGGGGTCAGCACGCCCGAGGCGAACAAGATCCAGCAGCTGAACAGCAGACCGAACAGCGCATACAGGTACGCGGCATAGGCGACGAAGAACGCAACCCAGCTTTCGAAGGACACGTCGTCGGTGTTGATGCGCAGATCAAAGTTTACGCCGACCAGGATGCAGACCAGAATGGCCAGCGTCGACCAGATGATCACCTTGGGGCTGCGGTCGGTGTCGGTCAGCTTGCGGTAGGCTGCCAGCATGATAGCCCCCCCCGCCCCCAGCGCCGCCGCCGGTGTCGGGTTGGTGATACCGCCCAGGATCGACCCCAGCACGGCAACGATCAGAACCAGTGGCGGGAACACCACGCGGATCAGCTCGTTCTTGGCGCAGCTGATGGCCCCGTGATAGCAGCCGTAGAGCAGCGCAGCGAAGGGCACAGCCATCAACACCACGTAGACGCCCGAGGACGTGCGCGGGCCGATCAACACGATGTCGACCAGCAGCACCAGCACCGCCCCGATGGCACCGATCACCAGCGGGCGTTTGTCGCGCGACGGTGCGACGCCGCGGGCTGTGGTCAGGATCAGACCGGCCAGGATCAGCAGGATCGCGGTGCCTGTGCCGATGGGGGCTGCGTTTTCAACCTTGGCGTCGATGGCCTCTTGCAGGGCTTCGGGCGACAGGCGCTCCGAGGCGGTCAACCCGCCGGCCGCGTCGATTTCCTGTTGTTGGGCCACGGCAGTGTCCCATTTGGACTGGCCGTGCAGTTCGATCATCGACGCCTTGCAGTCTTCGGACACATTGGTGCGCAGCGACGCGCCCTGTTCGATGTCCGAGAAGGACGACACGGTCATGTTCTGTGATCCGACCACGCCGACATTGCCCAGCAGGATCGTCCCCACCACCATCAGGATCGGCACGCCCAAGAACCAGGTAAACCCTTCACGCCGGGTGATCGGTTCGGAATTGCTGGCCCCCATCGGCACCGCCGGTGCCTTTTCAGGGTTCAGCAGCGCGTAGACAAAGGCATAAAGCGCATAGAGCAGCGCCAGCAGGATGCCGGGCAGCAGGGCCGCCTGGAACAGCGTGCCCACCGACAGAACCGCCGGTTTGCCCAGATAGCTGAGCGCGTCGGTACAGCCCGCGAGCTGCGCGCGCTGCTCCTGTGCGGCGGAATACAGATCCCCCGCCAGTGTGCCCAGCAGAACGATCACGATGGACGGCGGAATGATCTGCCCCAGCGTGCCGGATGCGGCAATAACGCCGGTGGCAATCTCGGGGGAATAGTTGTTGCGCAGCATGGTCGGCAGCGCCAGCAGGCCCATGGTCACCACGGTCGCGCCCACGATGCCGGTCGAGGCGGCCAGAAACGCCCCCACCACCACGATCGACACGGCCAGACCGCCCGGCAGCGGGCCAAAGACCCGCGCCATCGTGGTCAGCAGATCGTTGGCGATCTTCGAGCGTTCCAGCGTGATGCCCATCAAAACGAACATCAGCACCGCCAGCAGCGTTTCGATCGACTGGCCCGCCAGAACCCGTTCGTTCATGCGGTTTACGATGAACGACACGTTGCGGTCCATCGCGGTTTCCCAGCCTTGCGGGAACACAGATTCCGCCACACGCGGCAAATCGGGGTAGCGGAAGATGCTGATCGTGTCCGCCTTGACCCCGCTGTTGACCAGGTCGCGGTACACTGCGCTGGACTGGTCAATCGCCTGGTGGATCAGCAAGCCCGCACTGTCGAGTGCTGCGATGATCCCGAACGAGATGATGCCGGCACCGCCGATGGCAAAAGCCACCGGAAAGCCCGACAGGATGCCGCCAAACAGGCAGACAAAGACGATGATCAGGCCAATTTCGACGCCATCGAGTCCAAACAACATGATATTCTGTCCCTAATCTTTGCGTGCAGGCGGTGTGCGCCCGTCATTATTGTGTGTGGGGGTCGGTGCGCACATCAGTGCGTGCCCTCGTAGGCTTCTTCGCCTGCACCCAGTGTGTCGCGGTCCAGGTATTTGCCTTCGGACGCTTCGCCCTCGCGCATTTCGCACCAGCTGCGGTAGAACGTGGAAATCGCCTGCAGCATGACCATGGCGCAAAAGCTGACCAACAGGATCTTGAACAGGAAGTAGCCGTTAAAGCCGTTGGGCGAAAAGCCGATGGTTTCGACGTTCCACTTCAGGATGCGGGCCTTGCGCAAAAGCAATTCAAGGCTGTCCGAAGCCGACGGGTTCGGGGTGACCAGGTGCCGCCACAAAAAGTACCAGCCATACATCCATGTGATAATGGCGAAAGGCATCATGAAAAAGACCGAACCGAACATGTCGATGATCTTCTTGGTGCGGAATTTCGCGCCTGCATAGAACAGGTCGACCCGCACGTGCCCGCCCTGAACGAAGGTGTAAGCCACGCAAAGGCTGACCACCAAGGCGTTGTACAGCTTCAGTTCTTCGCCAAACCACGAGATGTCGAACTGAAGCGGAATGCCAAAACCGAACGAAATGTCGGGCCGGGTGAAAATCCGCTGCATGAACACGATGATGATCTGTTGCAGCACCATCAACAGGCCCGCCCAGGCGACGAAGCGGCCAATGGTGTTGTTGAAACCTTCAAGCGCGCGCACGCAGCCCCACATGAACCCGCGGTGCCAGATGCCAAAGGCGGTGATGATGATCAGGAACACCAGCGCCACAAAGAACAGCTCGACCGAGCCGCCATAGTAGATAAAGCGCATCATGGCTTGCGGGTCGGTCCAGTTCAGCCACATGCCGGGGTTCAGCACGGCGGCGAAAAAGTTATAGACCGCTTCCAGCAGGTTGCCAAAAATGAACTGTATCAGTCCGCTGTCCTGAAATTTATCGAGACAGCTCAGCTTTGCGCCCTCTGCCGCCCGGAAAAATCCCTCGCAGGCCACGTCGTTTTCCATTCTCATCCCCTCCCCGTGTGCGCGCCGGACTTGTCGCCGGATTTGCACAGTTGCCGTCTTGACCCGTTCCCACAGGCCGGATGCAATTCAGGGGCCGCGTCTTGGACACGGCCCCGAATGTCTGTTCAGTTTTGGATTAGCCCGCGCTCAGCACGCGCTCGCGCTGCTCGACATAGAAGGCGTCGGATTTCTGCAGCCATTCGGCCGAGGATTTCATCGACGCTTCAAAGCTGCCACGGATGTCTGCAAACAGGGTGTCGTCCATGTTCTCGTCCATGACTTCTTTCGAGGCCGTACCGAAGGCGTCCCAGACGTCGTTGGGGAACTGCATGGTTTTCACACCTTGCTGTTGCAGACGCGACAGGGCGGCACCGTTGTTGGCCAGTGTTTCGGCCAGACCGGTGTGCGTGGTGGCCATCGCGGAATATTCGATGATCTTCTGTTGCGCCGGCGTCAGTTCGTTGAACACGTCCAGGTTGACGGAAGCGGTCAGACCCGAGCCCGGCTCGTGGAAGCCCGCTGTGTAGTAGATTTTCGCAACTTCCTGGAAGCCTGCGCGTTCGTCGGCAAACGGGCCAACCCACTCCAGACCGTCCAGCGCGCCCGAGGACAGCGCTTGATACAGCTCGCCGCCGGGGATGTTCTGGACCGAGGCGCCCAGTTTGCCCAGCACCTTGCCACCCAGACCCGGCATACGGAATTTCAGGCCGTTGAAGTCGGCAGCCGAATTGATTTCCTTGCGGAACCAGCCACCGGACTGCGAGCCCGAGTTGCCGGCCAGGAACATCTTCATGTTGAAGATTTCACCGATCTGGTTGTGCAGCTCGTGACCGCCACCGTGCAGATACCAGTTGGTCAGCTCTTGGGCGGTGCCGCCAAAGGGCACGGCCGTGAAATAGGCCAGACCGGGGTGCTGGCCGATGAAATAGTAGTCAGCTGCGTGATAGATGTCGGCCTGACCCGAGGACACGGCATCGAACACTTCGAACGCGCCGACCAGCTCGCCGGGGGCTTTCTTTTCGATGGTCAGCGTGCCGTCCGACATTTCGTCGACCATGTTGTTGAAATAGGTTGCCGCATCGTCCAGCACGGCAAAACCGCGCGGCCAGGCTGTAACCATTGTCAGGGTGCGCTTGCCTTGTGCGTAAAGCGGTGCGGCCAGCGTCGTTGCGGCGGCGGCTGTGCCGCCCAACGCAGACGTCTTCAGAAATGAACGACGGTCCATGGTAACTCCTCCCAAAGTTTATGTAGCGACCGCTCTGGTTCTGGATGAAGGCGGTCGTTTCAGTGTTCGTCAGACTACGCAGCCGGGTTTCAAATGAAATACCAAGTACTGCGTAGTGGGGGCCTTTGACCGGTCAATCACCTTAAAAAACATGGATTTTTTCTGTCTGATTGACGCGTGCCGGTGCTCTGCGCGCCCTGCCCTCTATGATTTTGGCGTCAAACCGCTTATCGAATCATCATGCAACGTCTTTGGCCCCGTTTCACCCTAAGTTATGCGCAAAAGCTGTCGCTGGTCGCGGCCCTGCCGTTGATTCTGGCCATGTCGGTCATCGCCATTCTGGTAACGGTGCAGGCGCGCGCACTGGCGGATCGGGAAATTCAGGCACTGGAAAACCAGCTTATCCGTGCCAAGAAAGCCGAGCTGCGCAACTATGTGACGCAGGCCCGCAACGGGTTCTACTTTGTCTATGGCAACGCCGCCCCCGACGACGAAATCGCCAAGCAGCAGGTCAAGCAGATCCTGGCCGCCATGATCTATGGCCGCGAGGGGTTCTTTTTTGTCTATGATTATGACGGCAACAATCTGGTCAGCCCACGCCAGACCGACCGGATCGGCAACAACTGGATGGACGAAACCGACAGCGAGGGCACCCCTGTCGTGCGCGACCTGATCAATATCGCGCGGCAGGGCGACGGCTATCTGACACATCTGTGGCCGAAACCTTCGACGGGCCAGGAGGCGCGGATGATTTCCTATGTCACCTCGTTCCCAAGCTGGCAGTGGGCGGTGGGCACCGGCGTGTTCATCGACGATGTGCTGGCCACCACCGCCGCCGCACGCGCCGAGGTCGAGGCGCGGGTGCAGCGCACCTTTGTCTATATTACAGTGATCACCCTGCTGGCCGTTCTGTTGGTGTTCGGGTCGGGCATGGTCATCAACATCCGCGAACGCAGGCTGGCCGATGCCAAGCTGAAGCGACTGACCCAGCGGGTGTTTGACGCGCAAGAAGAAGAACGCGGGCGCGTGGCGCGGGAATTGCACGATGGCATCAGCCAGATCCTTGTCGGGGTGCGCTTTGCCCTGGACATCGCACGGCGTCGGTTGAAATCCGGCACCTCGGACACGGCCGAAAAATCGCTGGATCAGGGCATCGAGAACCTGGCCACCGCCATTTCCGAAGTGCGCCGGATCAGCCGCGACCTGCGCCCCGGCGTGCTGGACGATCTGGGCCTTGGCCCCGCACTCAAGGCGCTGACCCATGATTTTGAAACCCGCACCGGGGTCAAGACGACCTTTAACACCGTGGTCTTTCGCAACCGGCTGGATCAGGATTCCAAGATCGCGCTGTACCGTATTGCCCAAGAGGCGCTGACCAACATCGAACGCCATTCCGGTGCAACCCATGTCACCGTCGATCTGCGCGGGCACCGGCGGGGTGCCACCTTGCGGGTCACCGACAACGGCTGTGGCATCCCGCGCGAATCCCGCGAGACGCGGGGCAACCAGCGCGGCATCGGGTTGCGCAACATGCAAGAACGCGTCGAACAACTGGACGGCACCCTGCGCATCACATCTTTGCGCCGGAACGAGGCCGATGGACAGACGACCGGCACGACGGTCGAAGCCACGGTGCCCCTGACGCATCTGTTGCCGCCAGACCCCAAATCCGGCACTGACCCTAAATCTGGTACTGGCCCCAAATCCGGCCCCAAATCCGGCGCCGTATCCAAAACAAACCTGCCCCCTAAAAAGAGCCACGCATGACCGAACACAGCCCACTGCCCCACCCCATCCGCGTTCTGGTGGTCGACGATCACCCGATGGTCGCCCAAGGCATTCAGTCCATTCTGGAAAGCTATGATGACCTGCTGGTGGTCGGCACGCTGGGCAACGGGCGCGATGTGATCGACCAGTTGGACGCGCTGATGCCCGACGTGATCCTGATGGATCTGAACATGCCAGAGATGGGCGGGCTGACCGCCACCGAACTGGTGCTGGAACGCAGCCCCGACACTGCCGTTCTGATCCTGTCGATGCACGACGGCCCGGAATACATCGCCTCGGCGCTGGACCACGGCGCGCGGGGTTATGTGCTGAAGGATGTGCCGACAGAAGAGATCAAGGACGCCATCGACGCGGTGATGCGCGGCGAACGCTATCTGTGCACCGGCGCCCAAGGGTCGATCGAGCCGAAACCCGGCGACATCCGGTCGCAACTGACAGAGCGCGAACAGACGATCCTGTTGCAACTGGCGCAGGGGCTGTCGAACAAGGATGTGGCGCGCGATCTGGATATTTCGGTGCGCACCGTCGAGACGCACCGCAAGAACATCAAACGCAAGCTGGGCATTTCCAGCACCGCCGGTTTGACCCGATACGCGATGGAACATGGCGTGCTGCAAGGCACCGGGCGCTGACCGCCCCGCCGATTCTCTGGCTGATTTTGCGCTTGTGTCGTAAAAATTGCGGACCGCGAAATAAAATGTCGCAAAAAAGCGCCCCCGCGACACTTTTTCTTGCCGTTTGACTGTTGACGCCCTCGAACCCCGCTCATAATGTCCCAAAACGCACCTAATGGGACCCAAGACATGCTAGACGTCGTCGTCATTGTTGGATCAACGCACATGGGCCGGTAACGGTAGACCAGAATTCGACCCATGTGCCCCCGCCAGAACGGGGGTTTTTTTATGTGCGCAAGACAGTATGGCGTAACCGGAGTAGAGCTATGACACGTCAAATGAGCGGAGCAAAGATGGTCGTTCAGGCCCTGATAGATCAGGGTGTGGACACGGTATTTGGGTATCCCGGCGGCGCCGTCCTACCGATTTACGACGAGGTGTTTCAGCAAAACTCGATCAAGCACATTCTGGTGCGCCACGAACAGGGTGCGGTGCATGCCGCCGAAGGCTATGCGCGCTCGACCGGCAAGCCGGGTGTGTGCCTTGTGACATCGGGCCCCGGTGCCACCAATGCGGTGACCGGTCTGACCGATGCGCTGCTGGACAGCATCCCGATCATCGTTCTGACCGGACAGGTGCCGACATTCATGATCGGCTCGGATGCGTTCCAAGAGGCCGACACAGTTGGCATCACCCGCCCCTGCACCAAACACAACTGGCTGGTGAAAGAGACCGACAAGCTGTCGGGCGTCATCCACGAGGCGTTTCATGTGGCCACCACGGGCCGCCCCGGCCCCGTGCTGGTGGACATCCCCAAGGATGTGCAGTTTGCATCCGGCACCTACACCGGCCCGAAACCGTCGCAGTCCCATTACCAGCCCACCGTGAAGGGCGACATGGAAGAGATCACCGAACTGGTGGCCGCACTGGAAACCGCCAAGCGTCCGATCTTTTACACCGGCGGCGGCGTCATCAACTCGGGGCCTGCGGCCTCGCAATTGCTGCGCGAACTGGTCGAGGCGACGGGTTTTCCGATCACCAGCACCCTGATGGGTCTGGGCGCCTATCCGGCGTCCGGTGACAAATGGCTGGGCATGTTGGGAATGCACGGGCTGTATGAGGCGAACATGGCGATGCACGGCTGCGACCTGATGATCAACATCGGCGCGCGGTTCGACGACCGGATCACCGGCGTGCTGGATTCGTTTTCGCCCAAGTCGATCAAGGCGCACATCGACATTGATCCGTCGTCGATCAACAAGGTGATCAAGGCCGACATCCCCATCGTGGGCGACGTGGCCCACGTGCTGGAAGACATCCTGAAGGTCTGGAAATCGCGCGGTCGCAAGACCAATGCCGAAGGCGTGGCCAAATGGTGGAAACAGATCGAGGAATGGAAAAAGGTCGACTGCCTGAGCTTCAAGCAAGAGGGCAAGATCATCAAGCCGCAGTACGCGCTGCAACGGCTTGAAGCGCTGACCAAGGACCATGACCGTTACATCACCACCGAAGTGGGCCAGCACCAGATGTGGGCGGCGCAGTACCTGAATTTCGAGGGTCCGAACCGCTGGATGACATCCGGCGGGCTGGGCACCATGGGCTACGGCTTTCCTGCGTCCATCGGCGTGCAGATGGCCCACCCCGAGGCGCTGGTGATCAACGTCGCGGGCGAGGCAAGCTGGCTGATGAACATGCAGGAACTGGGCACCGCGATGCAGTTCAACCTGCCGGTCAAACAGTTCATCCTGAACAACGAACGTCTGGGCATGGTGCGCCAGTGGCAGGAATTGCTGCACGGCGAACGCTATTCGCATTCGTGGTCGGAAAGCCTGCCTGATTTCGTGAAACTGGCCGAGGCGTTCGGCGCCAAGGGTATCTTGTGTTCGGACCCCGCTGACCTGGATGACGCGATCATGGAAATGCTGAACCACGACGGACCGGTCCTGTTCGACTGTCTGGTCGAAAAGCACGAGAACTGTTTCCCGATGATCCCGTCGGGCAAGGCGCACAACGAAATGCTTCTGGGCGAGGCCGACACCCAAGGCGTCATCGACGCCAAGGGTTCGGTGCTGGTGTAAAGGAATACGGATATGTCAGCTCTAAAAATCAAAAAAGGCGCGACCAGCCATTCGGCTTACAACCTACGGCCCAACTTCTCGGATGTGGAAGAACGGCACACGCTGGCGGTTCTGGTCGAAAACGAACCGGGCGTTCTGGCGCGGGTGATCGGGTTGTTCTCGGGGCGCGGCTATAACATCGACAGCCTGACCGTGGCCGAGGTGGACCATTCCGGCCACCTGAGCCGTATCACGATCGTTACCACCGGCACGCCGCAGGTGATCGAGCAGATCAAGGCGCAGTTGGGCCGCATCGTTCCGGTCTACAAGGTCAACGACCTGACGGTCGAGGGCCCTTCGGTCGAGCGGGAACTGGCGATGTTCAAAGTGGCCGGCGGCGGCGACAAACGGGTCGAAGCGCTGCGGCTGGCGGATATTTTCCGCGCCAATGTGGTCGACAGCACGCTGAACAGCTTTGTGTTCGAGATCACCGGCGCGCCGGAAAAGATCGACGCCTTTGCCGACCTGATGCGCCCGCTGGGGCTGGTCGATGTGGCGCGCACCGGCGTGGCCGCCCTGTCGCGCGGCGACTGATGAAACACGGGGGGTGGGGGCGCAGCCCCTGCCCCTAGGCCCTTTTCGGTGCTGCCCACGGCTGATGGCGGGGACATGCAATCGGTTTGACCTTTTGGTCGTTACGGGCGGGTGCGACGGGTGCGACGGACAGGGGCTGTGGCACGCAGTGTGCGCAAGACGCCTGGGTGACGTGCAACACCACGTTTTCGGCCAGCCTGGGCGATGCATCGGTCCGCAGGTTGAAGCTGACCAGATCGCCTACGTCAAAACCAAAGACACCGTCCTGCTTGGTTTCCCCGGCCTGAAAAAACGCCAGTTCGACGTGATCTTCGCACAGGATCACAGCCTTGCGATTTTCAACATCGCACCACAAAACGACACCAAGCATACCCAACCGTCCCAAAAACTGCGCTTTCCTTAAAAATAACGAGTGTAAAACCACCTTGGCGGGAAGCGCGCCTTGCATTTTGTGACACTACACGTACTGTCATGCTTCAAATTCGTGTCACACGTGACGCGCATTAGCGTCAACGTTCTGATCCGAGACCACAGCTTTGACATCCCATGCCTTAGACGCTGCAACAGAAGTGGCCGAACATGCCTTATAGCGACAAATCACCCGTTGAACTGCGCAATATGTTCGGCGCCAATTTGCGCGCGCTTGCACAGGACTATCCGTCCATTTCCGAACTGTCCCGGCGGCTGGGTGTCAACCGCACGCAGTTCAACCGTTATCTGGCCGGCGAAAGCTTTCCCCGCCCCGACGTGTTGGCGCGCATCTGTATCTTTTTCGACGTCGATGCACGCATCCTGCTGTCGCCGGTGGCCGAAATTGACATGGATGAGAAGAGCCTGAACGATCCCTATTTGCAGGGTTTCCTAAGCGATGCCGCCGTCAACGTGCCGGAAACCGTGTTCCCGTCGGGCTTTTACCGGTTCTCGCGCCGCAGCTTTATGGACCCGTCCAAATGTATCGTCGGGGTGGTCTATGTGTTTCGCAAGAAAAACTCGACCTTCTTGCGCGGGTTCGAGCCGCGCGCGGCGCTGTCCGTTCAAGGGTTGCCCCATGACTGCCGCGCACGCGAGTTTCGCGGGCTGGTGGTGCAACAGGACGATGGCATTGCGGCAATGGTTTCACGTCGTGGCGCGGTGACATGTTCGTTCAACTATCTGGCGCGCGAAGCGTCCTTCGAAAACAATTACTGGGTCGGCTACGTGGCCCGCACCATCCGCGAAAGCATGACCGACAACCGGGTCGAACGGCTGGTCTATGAACATCTGGGAACCAACTTGTCCAAGGCATTGGCTGCGGCCCGCACGGCCGGTTTTTGTGAGGTTGACGACCTGCTGCCCTATCACAAACGGCTGCTGCGCCCTGCCGAACCCTTCCGGTAGGCACTGTGGGGATGTCGCCCGCAGAAAACCCCTGTCGCTGACGCGCTGACGGGGGCGGGTTTTCTGGCCTAAGGCTGACGCATCACACCAAGGGATGCTGCCCGATGACCCACACCAATCTAGACGCCGTGCGCCGCCCGCTGGATCAGGCCAATGGCCTGCCGAATGCCCATTACATCGATGCAACCGTGTTTGACGAGGAACGCACCGCCGTGCTGGCGTCGGGGTGGTCCGGGCTGGCCGTGGGCGCGGATGTGCCCGAGGTGGGTGACGCGGTGCCGCTGACCTTTCTGGGAATGCCCCTGCTGATCGTGCGCGACCGCGCCGCACGCGTGCGGGTGTTTCAGAACATCTGCCGCCACCGTGGCATGATATTGGTCGACGCTCCGCGCAAGATAGAAGGCGCCATTCGCTGCCCCTATCACAGTTGGTGCTACAGCACCGATGGCCGGCTGGTCAGCACGCCGCATGTGGGCGGTCCGGGCCGCAACACCCACGCAGGCATCGACCGCGCCCTGCTGGGTCTGATCGAAGTGCGCAGCCATGTCTGGATGGATGTCATCTGGATCAACCTGTCGGGCGATGCCGCCCCGTTCGCGGTGCACAACGCCGACCTGCTGGCCCGCTGGGCCGCGTTCGACAAGCCGTTGCATCACGGCGGTGCCGACAGCCGGTTTCAGTTGACGGTAAACTGCAACTGGAAGCTGGCAGTCGAGAATTACTGCGAAAGCTATCACCTGCCGTGGGTCCACCCCGGTCTGAACAGCTATTCGCGGCTTGAGGATCATTACCACATCGAAGCGCCCGAACTGTATTCCGGCCAGGGCACGCTGGTGTATCGTCAGTTGACCGGCGCGGATGGCGCCCGGTTTCCCGATTTCGACGGGCTGGGCCACACATGGGACACCGCCGCCGAATATGTCACCCTCTATCCCAACGTGCTGCTGGGTGTGCACCGCGACCATACGTTTGCGATTGTTCTGGTGCCGGAAAGCGCGGAAAAAACCACGGAAAACGTGCACATCTACTATGCTGCCGCCGACACCGACCCTGCCCTGCGGGCGCGCAACGCCGAACAATGGAAGCTGGTGTTCGAGGAAGACATCTTTGTCGTCGAGGGGATGCAGCGCGGGCGTCACGCGCCTAGCTTTGACGGCGGGCGGTTTTCGCCAGCGATGGATGGTCCGACGCATCTGTTTCACACATGGGTCGCGGGCCGGCTGCAAGCACACCGCGCGGGGCAGATGGCGGCGGAATGACCGACCTGAACGCGCAACTGCTGGCAGCACATGCGGCGGGCGATCATCTCGCGTTGGTGGCGCTCTATGCGCAGGCGGCCGACGGGGCGGCAGATGTGGACGCCGCCTGTTTCTTTCTGACGCAGGCCTATGTCTTTGCGTTGGAACAGGACGCGCCGCAGGTTGCTGGATTGCGCGCACGGTTGGCCGCAGAGGGCCGCGAGCCTTTATAGGACGGTTGTGACGGCTTTATAGGCCACCACACAGACGTTCCAGATGGCCACCACCCGATCAAACCCGCCGTGCGTTCGGCCAGTCGGTGGCCTGATGCCACGCCTGCGCCACCCGCAGCAGCGCCGCGTCAGACCCGCGTTTGCCGATCAGTTGCAGGCCAGCAGGCGCGTCATCCGGCCCGCCAAAGCCCACCGGCACGTTGACCACCGGCAGCCCCAGCAGCGACGCGGGCACCACCACCTGCATCCAGCGGTGATAGGTGTCCATCTGCACGCCTGCGATCTCGCGCGGGTAATCCCAAGTGATGTCAAACGGCCAAAGCTGCGCCGAAGGCAGCGCCAGAATGTCATAGGTTTCAAAGGCTTTCGCGGCGGATTTGAACCAGTTGCTGCGCACCACGCTGGCGGCATGGACCTGCATCCCTGTCAGCGCGATGCCGCGCCCGATCTCCCATTGGGCGGTGTCTTTCAGGTGATCGCGCTGCGCCGGATTGTCGTAAACCGCAGCCAGCCCCGCGCCCACTTGCCACGACCGCAGGGTGATCCAGCTGTCCCACATCGCTTCGGCGTCGAACAGCGGGGCCTGATCGGTGACCTGCGCGCCCAGGCCCTCCATCTGTTGCAACGCGGTCTGGGAAATCTCCAGAATGCCCTGCTGCATCGGCAGCGCGCCGCCCCAGTTGCCCAGCCAGCCGATGCGCACACCCTTCATGCCACCGGCGATCTGCGGCAGCGCGGGCGCTTGGGCCAGCCCGTGCGGCTGGCGCGGGTCCGGTCCTGCCATGGTGTCCAGCAGTGCGGCAAGGTCCGCAGGGTTGCGCGCCATCGGGCCGTTGGTGGCCAGTTGGTGCAGGAAATTGTCGCCTTCGGGTTCCGACGGCACCAGCCCCCAGGTCGGGCGCATGCCATAGACGTTGTTCCACCCCGCCGGATTGCGCAGCGATCCCATCATGTCCGAGCCGTCGGCCACCGACAGCATACCACAGGCCAGCGCCGCCGCAGCACCGCCAGACGAGCCACCCGCCGAACGCCCGTGCGCATAGGGGTTGTGTGTGGGACCATGCACGGGGTTGATGGTGTGCGAGCCAAGGCCGAACTCGGGCGTGTTGGTCTTGCCGATCACAATCGCGCCTGCCGCGCGCAGGCGCGCGACCATAATGTCATCCTTGGCCGCCACTTGCCCCGCGAACAGGGGCGAGCCCATCGACGTGGGCAGTCCGGCGGCATTGGCCAGATCCTTGATCGCTATGGGCATTCCGTGCAGCCAACCGCTGCGCGGTGCGGCATCGGCGGCGCGCGCCTCGGCCATCAGGTCGTCGGGATCGCGCAGCGACACGATGGCGTTTACCGCCCCGTTCACAGCGTCGATACGGGCCAGCGTGGCCTGCATCAGGTCGGTTGCGGTCAGGGTGCCCTTGGCCAGGGCATCCGATTGCGCCAGGGCGCCTTGGAAAAGAATGTCATCTGTCATGGCCGCAGCTTTGCCGCAGCCATGCGCAGGTTCAAGCGGAATACGCCGGGTCAGGCGATAAATTCAAAGTCCGCCGACGTCAGCACCAGACCCGCCAGATCGTCCAGAATGATGCTGCCGCCATCATGGTCGATGCGCAGATCACTGCCTTGATCATAGATCGACAGCCCGGCAAAGCCGCCCGTCGAAATCAGACGGATCAAATCGCTGCCATCTTCGAAATCCTTGATGCGGTCGACGCCGGAATTCAGTTCGAATTCGAACACATCGGCCCCTTGCGCACCGCGCAAAACGTCATTGTTTTCACCGCCGTTCAACGTGTCGTCGCCCTTGCCGCCTTCCAGCAGGTCGAAACCGATGCCGCCGTACATCAAATCGTCGCCACCGCCGCCATAAAGTCTGTCCTTGCCCTTGCCGCCGTCCAGCGTGTCGGCCCCCGAGCCGCCGAACAGGCTGTCGCGGCCTTTCTGCCCTTCGATCAGGTTGTCGCCCTTGTCGCCGGTCAGCTTGTCGTCGTACTGGCTGCCCACAAGGTTTTCGACACTGGTTTCCGAAACATAGCCAAAGACGTCGGCCACGTTTTCATCCAGCGGATCGGCCGCGCCGATGTTCTGCCAGCGTCCGCTTTCGTCCAGTGAGAATGTGATGCCTGCGGTAAAGTTGAAAAAGTCCAGTGTATCAATGCCTTCGCCGCCCTGTACGACGATGCCGTAGTCGGGGGTCATCTCGCTCAAGGTGATCAGATCGTTGCCCGACCCTGCGCGCACGATGCCGCCACCGCCAGTGCCCACGTTGATTTCATCGTCACCTGCGCCTGCGCTGATCACTTCAACCCAGCCGGAGCCAGTGGTGATTGTGTCATTGCCATCCCCCAGATGGATGCGACCTGCACCGCCCGCGCCGATATTGACTGTATCATCGTCGGTGCCGGTGTGGATGCTCTCAACGTAATTCCCGCCTGTCGCCACGCTGTCCGCGCCTTCGCGGGTTCTGATGCTAACCGCATAGCCCGAAACGGTCACGTCATCGTCGCCCGCGCCCGTGTCCAGCGACGTGATGTTGCCGGTGGCCGTCACGGTGTCATTGCCAAGCCCCGTGGTGATCGCATCGGCGCCGCCTGCCCCGATGCTCACCGTGTCGTCGCCGCCGCGCGAGCGCAGGTATTCAAGGTAGCCCGATCCGGTGATGATCGTGTCCGCGCCATCGTCAAGCGAGATGGACCCGGCCCCGCCGCTGCCCAGCGTGATATTCGCCGTCTGACTATCCCCGATCAGGATCGCGCCGATCCAGCCGGTGGCGTTGATCGTGTGGGTTTGTGCGGTTTCCGCATAGGCGCGGATCATCGACACGCTGCCGGTGCCAATGGTGATATTCGAAGAGCTTTCGTAGAGATCAATCAGGTTCATCGACCGATCGCCGGTGCTGACCGTATGGGTGCCCTCCCACAGTTGCATCTCGCGCACGCGGCCATTGCCTGTCACGGTGATGTCACCATCGGCGGAATCCACGCGCAGCAGGTCGATGCGCCCGTTGCCGCTGACATTGGCGACCACATTGCCCTGGTAGCTCAGCAGCGTTTCGACGCGTGCATCATCTGTCACGGTCACGTCAACGTCGACACCGTTCAGTTCCGCATATTCCAACCGCGCGCTGTTCGCGGCATTGATGTCGATCGAACCGCCGTTGCCGGCCCGCAGGGCACCCACACGGGCGGATTCGGTCAGGTTCAGCGTGTCATTGCCGCCCGAGGCATACAAAAGCTCGATACGTCCGAAATCAGAGACGGTGATCACATCATCGTCCTGACCGGTGGCGAGCGTCGCGACAAACCCGGACACGGTGGCGGTGTTGTTGCCGTCGCCAAGGCTGATAAGCCCGCCCTCGCCGCTGACATCCAGCACATCCGCGAATTCGGCGGTGGCGATATAGTCGGCAAAGCCGTTGATCGTCAGGTTGGACGCGCCGCCCGTCAGGTCCATGTGGCCCACGCCACCACTGTTCACTGTGATGTCCATGGACGCGCCGTCGATCACGATCGAGCGGGTAAAGGCCGTGCCCAGATTGATGTCATGGGTGCCGCCGCCATAGGCCGTGATATGGGAGATCTGGGTGTTGATCAGGTCGATCTGGGTGTTGTTGCCCGCGTTCAGATAGTCGATCTTGCGGCCCATGCCGGCATCGCCGTCCGTCAGAATGGTGGTGCTTTCGCCTGCGGACAGAACGAACATGGAATTGATGGTCCAGTTCGACCCCGTCATCGTGAAATCAGCGGTGAAGCTGTCCGACGCTGTCCCGTCCTCGAAAATGGCAGACGTTGCGATGCCGTTGGACCAGAACATGGTCCCGCCCTGCGGCTGATTGATGTCGGTGAAACCGTCGAGAGTACGGGTGAATACGATATCGGTCATTGAATTTCCTTTGAATGCAGCATTGGCCAAAAGCCTTTGAATGCATTCAAAGTAAGTAGAAACGGCCGATTCACGGAACAAAAATTTCCGTTACTTGGCAGTTATCAGTCAAGTTTCACCTATGGCGCGAACTTGATCGAACGGGACGCCCCGTCAGTCGCCCTTTGCCTCGGACCGGCTTTTGCCGCTGACGTTCAGGGCCAGCGTGGCCCCCATCAGACCGTCCAGATCGCCATCCAGCACGCCCTTGGTGTCCGAGGTTTCGTAGTTGGTGCGCAGGTCTTTGACCATCTGGTAGGGCTGCAAAACATAGGACCGGATCTGGTTGCCCCAGCCCGCGTCGCCCGCACTTTCGTGGACTTCGTTGACCAGCGCCGATCGCTTGTCCAGCTCCATCTGGTAGAGCCGCGATTTCAGCGCCTTCATGGCGATGTCGCGGTTCTGGTGCTGCGATTTCTCGGACGACGTCACGACGATGCCAGTGGGATGGTGGGTGATCCGCACCGCCGAATCCGTGGTGTTCACGTGCTGTCCGCCCGCACCCGACGACCGGTAGGTGTCGATACGGATGTCGGATTGGTTCACTTCGATTTCGATGTTGTCGTCGACCACCGGATAGACTTTGACCGATGTGAACGACGTGTGCCGCTTGGCCGCCGAGTCGAACGGCGAGATGCGCACCAAACGGTGCACGCCGCTTTCGGATTTCAGCCAGCCATAGGCATTGTGGCCGGTGATCTTGTAGGTCGCGGATTTGATCCCCGCCTCTTCGCCGGCACTTTCGGCGTTCAGCTCGACCTTGTAGCCCTTTTTCTCGGCCCAGCGGACATACATCCGCGCCAGCATCGACGCCCAGTCACAGCTTTCCGTGCCGCCCGCGCCCGAGTTGATTTCAAGGAAGGTGTCATTGCTGTCCGCCTCGCCGTCCAGCAGCGCCTCGAGCTCTTTTTGCGCGGATTTGACCGCCAGCGTTTTCAGGGCGGCCTCGGCGTCGCTGATGACCTCTTCGTCGCCTTCCATTTCGCCCAGTTCGATCAGTTCGACGTTGTCTGCCAGATCCTGTTTGATGCCCTCGTAGGTGTCGATGGCGTCGACCAGCGATTGGCGATCGCGCATCAGCTTTTGCGCGGCTTCGGGGTCATCCCACAGGTTCGGGTCCTCGACGCGGGCGTTGAATTCTTCCAGCCGGTATTGCGCGGTTTCCACGCCCAGACGCTGCCCCAGCAGCTCCAGCGACTTTTCGATCTCGGCAACGGTGTTTTGGGCCTCGGCGCGCATGGCTCGTGTCCTTCGGGATGGTGTTGAAATGCGGGTGTAAACCAGCGCCAGGCAGGCGGCAAGCCGTCGGGTGACGACAGCGCCTGCCTGAACGCCGGTTTTAGGGGCTAGTACAGCCCGCCCGAACTGAGTGTGCCAAAGTTGGCCTTTGGTCCCACGGTGGCCTTGGCGCCGGTCGATGTGGTGACCGTACGGCCCGTGGCGCGGCCCACTTCCTCGACCAGCGGCAGATCAGCGCCCATGGCAAAGCCGCCATCGAACATCACACCAAAGAGCGGCTCTTCACCGTCGCGGAAGTATTCGGCCACCACGTTGTCGCCCGTGGCGTCGTCGCTGAGACGTCCACCGGTAAAGCGGTCGATCTTGATAAAGCGGCCGCCGGGCGGAATGGCAAAGTCGCCGCCGCCGTATTTCTTGGTCGCCTCCAGCATGAACCGCTGGAACACCGGCCCGCACATGCCGCCACCCGACGCGCCGCGCCCCATGTTGCGGGGCGTGTCATAGCCGATATAGCAGCCTGCCACGATGTTGCTGGTAAAGCCCACGAACCACACGTCCTTGCTGTCGTTGGTGGTCCCGGTCTTGCCCGCTGTCGGCACCGGCAGGTTCACCGTGCGCGATGCCGTGCCGCGTTCAACCACGCCGCGCATCATCGAGGTCAGCTGATAGGCGGTGATCGGGTCCATCACCCGCTCGCGGTTGGACGAGATACGCGGGCCGTAACCGGGGTCCAAGCTGGCCAGTTGGCAGTCGTTGCACTGACGTTCGTCGTGACGGTACACTGTCTTGCCATAGCGGTCCTGCACACGGTCGACCAAGGTCGGTTTGACCCGCTCGCCGCCGTTGGCGAACATCGCATAGGCCGATACCATCTGGTACAACGTGGTTTCCTGCGACCCAAGCGAGTTGGCCAGAAACTTGCCCATCTGGCCCTTTTCGTAAACGCCAAAGCGTTCGGCATAGTCGGCCACGGTGTCCATGCCAATTTCTTGCGCCAGACGAATGGTCATCAAGTTCCGCGACCGTTCAATGCCGGTCCGCATCGGGGTCGGGCCGTAATACTGGTTCGACGCGTTCTTGGGCCGCCAAAGACCCTGCGGCGTGTTGATTTCAATCGGAGCGTCAACAATGATGGTCGCGGGCGTATAGCCACTGTCCAGTGCCGCCGCATAGACGAAGGGTTTGAACGACGAACCCGGCTGGCGTTTCGCCTGTGTGGCGCGGTTGAAGACCGAGTTCTGGTAGCTGAACCCGCCCTGCATCGCGATCACGCGACCGGTGTTCACGTCCATCGCGACAAAGCCGCCCTGCACCGCGGGCACCTGACGCAGCGACCATGCGCCGTCGCGCTGGCGCACGTGGACCACGTCGCCCACCTTGAAGTTGGCGGCAAAGTCGCCCTTGATCCACTTGATGTCATCGCGCGCCACTTCGCCGATGCCCTGCCCTTCGATGCCCAGAACGATGCGCTGGTCCCCGACTTCGCGCACGACGGCCGGATACCACTGGCCGTTCAGGTCGATGTCGCGGGCCACGGTCACGCCGTTCAGTGCCGCTTCCCAATCGTCGCCGGTGGCGATCTCGGGGTCGATCTTTTTGCCGGTGCCGCGCCATGTGCTGCGGCTGCGGTCGTAGTTTTCCAATTCCTGACGCAGGGAGTTGGCGGCAATAGGCTGCATTTCCTGATCAATCGTCGCACGCACGGTCAAACCGCCGCTGAAAAATTCGCCCTCGCCAAAGTTCTCGGACAACTGGCGGCGGATTTCATCGGTGAAATAGTCGCGCGGCGGCAGCTCGTCTTTGAAGCTTTCAAAGTCACCGTTCTGCACCGACCGCAGCGGCTCTGCGCGCTCGGATTCGTAGACTTCGGTGGTCAGGTAACCGTTGTCGTGCATTTCTTTCAGCACGTAGTTCCGGCGCGACAACAGCCGGTCCTTGCGGCGCACGGGGTGGTAATCGGACGGGGCCTTGGGCAAGGACGCCAGGAACGCCGCCTCGTGCGGGGCCAGTTCGCCCAGCGTCTTGTTGAAATAGGTCTGGCTGGCCGCCGCCACGCCATAGCTGTTCTGCCCGAGGAAGATCTCGTTCAGGTACAGTTCCAGGATTTTCTCCTTGGACAGGGTTTCCTCGATGCGGCTGGCCAGGATGATTTCCTTGATCTTGCGCTCGAGCTGGCGGTCGCCGGACAAAAGGAAGTTCTTCATCACCTGTTGGGTGATCGTCGACGCCCCGCGCACGTCGCGTCCGCGTGTGCGCACCGCTTCGATGCCAGCAGCCGCGATCCCGCGCAGGTCATAGCCGTCGTGGGTGTAGAAGTTTTTATCCTCGGCGCTGATGAACGCCTGTTTCACCAGATCGGGAATGGTGTCCGCAGGGGCAAACAGCCGCCGTTCGCGGGCAAATTCGTCGATGATCTGGCCCTGACCGCTGTAGATGCGGCTGATGGTGGGCGGTGTATACTGCGCAAGGCTTTCGTGGCTGGGCAGATCGCGGCCATAAATATAGAAAATCGCGCCAATGCTCAGCGCAATGGCCAACAGGCCCATGGTCAGGGCCGTAAAGATACCGCCGAAGAACGACAGGATGAATCGGAACACGCGGGCGTCCTTTATGAAATCTGCTCAGGGCGGTGTTATAGGGCACGCCCAGCGGGGGGTCAAAACACGTCTGGGTGTCATGCTGGCATAATTACGCTTACGTTGCGCGTCAGTGGCGCACCAGTGATAACTGCGCGCTGTTGGTGCACCAGCGGACGTTGCGCCCTATTGGCGCACCAGGGGGCGTTGCGCCCTATTGGCGCACCAGCGGACGTTGCGCCAGATCGGCGGCGCGCCAGGCCAGAATTCCGTCGGACATCGCTGCGGCCATGACCGCGCGCCAGACCGGATCGCGCAGGTTGGCCAGATCGCGCGGCGAGCTGAGAAACCCGATCTCGATCAGCAGTGACGGCACATCGGCGCTGGTCAGCACGGAAAAGCCCGCCTGCCGCGCCGGATGCGTGTTCATCGGGCCACCGGCGGCGTCCATCGCGGCGATCAGCGCCGCCGATGCCTGTTCCGCGCGCGGCGCGGTTTCCTGACGCGCCAGATCCAGCAGCACACCGGCCACCTGATCGTCCGCCCCGTTCAGGTCGGCCCCTGCCAGAATGTCGGCGCGGTTGTGCTGGGCTGCCAGTTGGGCGGTCGCTGCGTCACTGGCATCATCAGCCAGCGTATAGATGGTGGCGCCGCTGGCGCCGCCCTCGGTCAGCACATCGGCGTGCAGCGATATGAACAGATCGGCCACTGCGGCATGGGCCATGTCGACACGTCCCGGCAACGACACAAATTCGTCGCTGGTGCGCGTCAGCACAACCTCGGCCTGCCCGCTGCGGCGCAACGCCTCGGCCAGTGCCTGCGCCATCTTCAGCATCATGTCCTTTTCTTCGATCCCATCACGAATCGCACCGGGATCAATGCCACCGTGTCCGGGGTCGATCACCACGACAAAGCTGTCGTCGGGGGCCGCCACTTTGGGTGCATTCGCGGCCTGCGTGGCCCAGGCGGCATCCTTGGGCGCACCCGCGCCTGCGCCAAAAGCCTCAGGCGTGGCCTTGACCAGATCGACGGTCAGGGTGGCGGCACCGGTGCTGTTGTCGACGGGCATGGCGATGTTCGACGGCAGCAGCGGATCGGCCAGATCCAGCACCAGCCGCGACCACCCCGGACGAAAGGGACCAAAGCGGGCGCCGGTGACCTTTTTGGTGCGTTTCAGCAGCGTTTCGGCATCGACGCCGGTCCAGTCTGCCTCGCGAAAGTCGATGACCAGCCGCATCGGGCTGTCCAGATGGAACACGCGGAAAGGCACGCCCTGATTAAGGCCGATGGTCAGCTTGGTGCCACTGAACCAGCCGTCGGACAGGGTGCTGCGCGCAGGATCGACGCGGGCCAGCCCGGTCAGCTCTTGCGCATCGGCACGTTGCACATTGGCCAGCGCCAGCGCACATATCATCAGGATCACAAATCGCATTACGCCCGTTCCGCCCGCCCCGTTTTTGATTGGCGTCAGACTATCCCAGCCCCCCCGTCGGCGCCAGCGTTTAGCGCGCATCCATATACGCCTTGAGCCGCGCCAGCCCTTCGGCAATGTCCTGCGTGCTGCGGGCATAGGAAAAGCGCAGGGTTTGATGCCCGCGCAGCGGATCGAAATCCAGCCCCGGCGTCACCGCGACCCCTGCCCGTTCCAGGATGTCAGCCGCCAGCGCGCGGCTGTCATCGGTCAGATCCGACACATCGGCATAGACATAGAACGCACCATCAGGCGGCGCGATCTTCGTGAACCCAGCCTTGGGCAGCCCGTCCAGCATCAGCGCGCGGTTGGCGCGGTAGACGTCCATGTTGGACTGTAACTCTTCCTCGCAATCCATCGCCGCCAGCGCCGCGACCTGTGCCGCGTGGGGCGCGCAGATGAACATGTTCTGCGCCAGCCGTTCGACCACACGCACGTGATCTGGCGGCACCACCATCCAGCCGACGCGCCAACCGGTCATCGAGAAGTATTTCGAGAACGAATTGATCACATAGGCCTCGTCCGTCAGCTCCAGCGCCGTCACCGCCTTGGCCTCGTATTCGATGCCGTGGTAAATCTCGTCACTGATGAACGACGCGCCCTTGGCGTGGGTGGCGTCGATCAGCGCGCCCATCGCCCTTTGGTCCAGCATCGTCCCCGTGGGGTTCGCGGGCGAGGCGACCATCAGCCCCGCGATGTCCATATCGGCAAAGTCCGCAGGCACCGGCTGATAGCGGTTTTCGGCTGCGGCGGGCAGATCGACCGCCTGCAAGTCCAGCGCCCGCAGGATCTGGCGGTAACTGGGATAGCCCGGCGCGCCAATCGCCACGCGGTCGCCGGTGTCGAACAGCGCCGTGAACGCCAGGATAAAGCCGCCGGACGATCCGGATGTGACCACCACGCGAGACGGGTCCAGATCGACATTGTACCAGTCACCATACATCTGCGCGATGCGCGCCCGCAGCGCTGGCAAACCCAAGGCCACGGTATAGCCCAAGGGCCCGTCATTCATGGCCCGCGCCAGCGCATCGGTGGCGCCGCGCGGCGCACCTGTGCCGGGCTGGCCGACCTCCATGTGGATGATGTGACGGCCCGCATCTTCGGCAGCCCGCGCGGCCTCCATCACGTCCATCACGATAAAGGGATCAACGGCGCTGCGTCTTGAGGTTTTCATCACTTGTCTCCTATGCTGCGCGAATGTGGAATTCCGGTGCTTTTCATAGGGCTTTGCCCCTGTCGTCAATGGGGGCAATTGTCCTGACGCTGGCCATGCTGCTGGCGCAGCCGGCCCGTGCCATCGAATTGCTGCGCGATGCAGATGTCGAATACGGACTGGCGCAACTGGCATCGCCCATCCTGCGCGCCGCGGGGCTAAGCCCGGCACAGGTCAAGATACTGGTGGTGAACGATGGCGATCTGAACGCCTTTGTCGTCAGCAATGACGTTATCTTTATCAACCACGGGCTGATCAACCGTGCCACCTCTGCCGAGATGTTGCAGGCCGTGCTGGCCCACGAGGCCGCCCATATCGCCAACGGACACATCACGCGGCGGATGACCAACATGGGCAACGCGCGCACGCTGGCAGGATTGGGTCTGGCGCTGGCCGCGGTTGCGGCGGCTGCGGGCAATGGCGATGCGGCGGCCGGTCTGGCGATTGGCACGACTTCGGCGGCGCAGCGGGGGTTTCTGAAACACACACGGGCCGAAGAATCGTCTGCCGACCAGTCGGGCGTGCGGTTCATGCGCGCCGCCGGGGCCGATCCGCGCGGGTTCCTGGAAGTGATGGAGCTGTTTCGCGGACAGGACATTCTGGCCGAGGCGCGCCAGGACCCTTACGCGCGATCGCACCCGCTGTCGCGCGACCGGTTGCGGGCGATGGAAGCTTATGTCGTGACATACGGCAACGGCGTCGGGCCAAACCCGACCGCCGCCTATTGGTTCGAACGTGTCAAAGGCAAGATCAGCGCCCACACCCGCGCGCCGAAATGGACGCTGCGGCGGACCGGCGAAAGCGGCTACAAGGACGTGGCATTCCTGCGCGAGGCCATCGCGGAATCGCGTCAGTCACGCACCAAACAGGCCCTGCGCGCCATCGACAATGCCATCGCCACGCGGCCCGGCGACCCGTTTTTTCATGCCGCCAAGGGCGACATTGCAATGGATGCACGCCAATTTCAGGCGGCTGTTGCGGCCTATGGCCAGGCGGTCAAACTGGCCCCGCGCGATGCGCTGCTGCTGGCCGGCTATGGCCGCGCCCTGCTGGCCACAGGCAACATCGCCGCTGCCCGCACCACGCTGGAGCAAGCCCGCGTGATCGATTTCCGCGATGGCACCATGCTGCGCGATCTGTCGGTGGCCTATGCCAAATCAGGTCAGAACGGCATGGCAGCCCTGGTGACAGCCGAACGCTATGCCCTGTCTGGCCGCATGGAAGACGCCGGAATTCACGCCAAACGCGCCAGCGGTCTGCTGGCCACCGGATCGGGGCCTTGGCAACGGGCACAGGATGTGTTGATTGCCAGTGAACGCGCCGAAAAACGCAAAAAACGGAGATAATCCATGACGATCAACCGCCTTCTTGCCGCTGCTGCGGCCACCGTGACGCTTGCCCTGCCTGCGGCGGCCTTTGACATTTCGGCCATGTCCGACAGCGAGCGTCAGGATTTCGGTGAACAGGTACGCGCCTACCTGCTGGAAAATCCGCAAGTGATCATCGAAGCGGTCAACCTGCTGGAACAGCAAGAAGCCGTGGCACAGGAACAGGCCGACCTGAACATGGTATCGGACAACGCCGATGCCATCTTTGACGACGGATATTCCTTTGTCGGCGGCAATCCCGATGGTGACATCACGCTGGTCGAGTTTCTGGATTACAAATGCGGGTACTGCAAACGCGCCCACGGCGAAGTGGCCAAGCTGCTGGAAACCGACGGCAACATCCGCCTGATCGTCAAGGAATTCCCGATCCTGGGTGAACAGTCGCTGCTGGCCTCGCGCTTTGCAATCTCGACGCTGATCGCCGAGGGACCCGAGGCCTATCACACGCTGAACGATGCGCTGATGACGATGAGCGGCGATCTGAGTGTCGAAGTGCTGAGCCGTCTGGCGAACATGCTGGGCTTTGATACGGACAAGATCGTGGCGGGTATGGATTCGGATGAGGTGACACAGCGCATCGCCGACACCCGCGCGCTGGCGCAACGGTTGCAGATCACCGGCACGCCGACATTCGTGATGCACGACGAAATGCTGCGCGGCTATCTGCCTTATGACCAGATGATGCAGATGGTCGACGAAAAACGCGGGTAAGCGTTTGATCTGACGCGGGTTGCGGGGGCGCTGCCCAAGTTTTTTTAAAGGAGCGGGGGCGCTGCCCCCGCGCCTTCGGCGCTCCCCCGGGATATTTCGGGCCAAAAGAAGCGGGATTATTCTGCCGCTTCAGCGGCTTCGGCCGCGGCCAGTTCCTCGGCCTTTTTCTCGACCTGTTCGACGATGTGTTCGATCATGTCGGCGTTGGATTGTTTGTGCGACTGTTTGCCCGCCAGATAAACCATCCCTGCCCCGTTGCCACCGCCGGTAAAGCCCACGTCGGTCATCAGCGCCTCGCCGGGGCCGTTGACCACGCAGCCGATGATGCTGAGGCTCATCGGGGTTTTGATGTGGGACAGGCGGTCTTCGAGGATTTCGACAGTCTTGATCACGTCAAAGCCCTGACGCGCGCAACTGGGGCAACTGATGATGTTGACGCCGCGGTGCCGCAGGCCCAGCGATTTCAGGATTTCATAGCCGACCTTGATCTCTTCGACCGGATCGGCAGACAGGCTGACGCGGATCGTGTCGCCGATGCCCATCCACAGCAGATTGCCCAGACCGATGGCCGATTTGATCGTGCCCGACGTCAGCCCGCCTGCCTCGGTGATGCCAAGGTGAATGGGGGCGTCGGTGGCCTCGGCCAGTTTTTGGTAGGCGGCGGCGGCCATGAACACATCGGAGGCTTTGCAACTGATCTTGAATTCGTGAAAGTCGTTGTCTTGCAGGATCTTGATGTGATCCAGACCGGATTCGACCATCGCGTCGGGCGTCGGCTCGCCGTATTTGTCCAGCAGGTGCTTTTCCAGACTGCCCGCGTTCACGCCGATGCGGATCGAGCAATTGTTGTCGCGCGCGGCCCTGATCACCTCCTTGACCCGCGCCTCGGACCCGATGTTGCCGGGGTTGATGCGCAGGCAGGCCGCACCCGCCTCGGCGGCCTCGATGCCGCGTTTGTAGTGGAAATGGATGTCCGCCACGATCGGCACCGGCGAATTGGCGCAAATCTCTTTCATCGCGCGGGCGCTGTCCTCGTCGGGGACGGACACGCGCACAATGTCGGCGCCTGCGTCAGTGGCCGCGTTGATCTGCGCCAGCGTCCCCGCCACATCGGTGGTCAGCGTGTTGGTCATGGTCTGCACCGTGATCGGTGCGCCGCCGCCCACGGGCACGTTCCCCACCATGATCTGACGGCTTTCGCGGCGGTAGATGTTGCGCCAGGGGCGGATGTGATTAAGCGACATTTTGCGCCTCTTTCGGCTATCGGTTCAACGACAGACCTATGCGCTGCGCGGCCCTTGCGCAACCGTCAGCCGCAGGCAATGCCCGCGACCGGCAATGAATTGTTCGTGGTCTTAGTCCGGCAGGACGGTCGTCGCAGCGGCGCTGGCCTCGGCATAGCGCACAAGGCCCTGGTCGGTGCTGACATCAACCGGCAGATAGGTTTCCTGCAAGCCCGCAATTTCCAGCGGCAGGTTCGAGGTGACCGAACCATTGGGGCCAACGGGGCCGTAGAACTTGCCGTTCATCGCGAAATAGATCGCGCCGCTTTCGCCGGTCCGCAGCACGGGCGGCTCTTCGGTGGCGGGGGCGGTCCAGGTGTCGCCGGGCTGCATCACGGTTTCGTAGATCACGGTGCCATCGGCCCCGCGCACACGCACCCAAGAAGGGCGCACGGCAACCATCTGCAAGGCGGGCGCTTCGTTTTCGACCACTTGCGGCACGGACAGTGTTTCGGATTTCAGCGGCTCGGCCCCTGCCAGAACGGATGGTTCCAGACCCGACCCTTGGGCGGGATCCTGGCCAAAGTTGCCGACCGAACGCGGATCAATCGTGGCGATGGGGGCATCGCGCGCCACCAACACCGGCACGTCCAGCGCCTGCGGGCGATACAGTCGGTCCAAGGCTTCGATACGCGGTGTGTCCAGCGCCGAAGGCGAATTTTCGGATGCGCTATCAAGGCCGGGCTGTTGCACCGAAGCGCCTTGCAATGGGTCAAGGTCCGACAGCACCACCGGTGTCTGATCCACCGGCGACACCTGCACGCGCTGCACTTCTTGCAGCACCGAATAGCCGCCGAAACCGATGGCGCTGATCAGCGCGATCAGGACCAGCGACGACCCGATGGCGCCGGGTTCGATCCGGCTGAAGAACCCCTCGCCCGTGGGCACAAAGGGCGTGCTGGGTGCGGAAAAGATGTCCTTGTTGCCGCGGTCGCGCGACAGGCGGTCTTCGCGGCTGGGCTTTTTGACGACCGAAGCTTCGGCGGACATGCCGTGGGCGACCGAAAAGCCGCTTTCGGTGCAAAAGGCGGCAAAGGCGCGGTCGGGGTCCATATCCAGATAGCGCGCATAGGACCGCACATAGCCTGCAATGAAACCGGGGGTGTCAAACGCTGTGGGATCTGTGTTTTCGATGGCGGCGATATAGCTGGCTTTGATCCGCAGTTCGCGCTGAACGTCCAGCAGCGATTTGCCAAGCGTGGCACGTTCGCCGCGCATGACATCGCCAAGGCGCAATTCGAAATCGTCAAACCCTTTCGGATCTGCGTTCTGCTCAATGATCTTGGGAGTTTTCCGCCCGATCATACCCTCGCCCCGTATTAACCGTTTATTGAAACCCGTGCGCCATGCCCGATTCGACGCAGGTTTGTTGTTAAACACAGCTTAACACATGGCAATATAGAATTCACCTACCTGTGATGTCAGGCGGACAATTCGGCGCGATTCAGCGCACAATGTGACCACAGACCGTCCATTGCCTTGACCAATGCATCCAGTTCGCGCGGACCATGAACCGGCGATGGCGTGAACCGCAAACGCTCTGTGCCGCGGGGCACGGTGGGGTAATTGATCGGCTGGACATAGATGCCGTGATCTTCCAGCAGCAGGTCCGACAGCAACTTGGTGTGCACCGGATTGCCCACGATCACCGGCACGATATGCGTGCCGTGGTCGATGATCGGCAGGCCCAGCCCTTTAAGCCGCATCTTCAGGATACGTGCCTGCAACTGGTGCGCCTCGCGCAGTTCGGGGGCGGTTTTCAGAAAGGCGACCGAGGCCGCCGCCCCTGCCGCGACCGCAGGCGGCAGCGACGTGGTAAAGATGAAACCGGGCGCATAGGACCGGATTGCGTCGCACATGCGTTCGCTGGCGGCGATATAGCCGCCCATGACGCCAAATGCCTTGGCCAATGTGCCGTTGATGATGTCCAGACGGTCCATCAGCCCGTCACGCTCGGCCACACCGGCGCCGCGCGGGCCGTACATGCCCACGGCGTGCACTTCATCCAGATAGGTCAGCGCGCCGAATTCGTCCGCCAGATCGCAGATCTCTTTGATCGGTCCAATGTCGCCGTCCATCGAATAGATGGATTCAAATGCAATTAGCTTGGGCGCTGCCGGATCGTCCGCGGCCAGCAGTTCGCGCAGGTGGGCGACATCGTTGTGACGGAAAATACGTTTGGCCCCGCCATTGCGGCGCACGCCCTCGATCATCGAGGCATGGTTCAGCGCGTCGGAATAAATGATCAGCCCCGGGAACAGCTTTGGCAGCGTGCTGAGCGTTGCGTCATTCGCGATATAGGCCGAAGTGAACAGCAGCGCCTGTTCCTTGCCGTGCAGATCGGCCAGTTCGGCCTCGAGCCGCTTGTGATAGACCGTGGTGCCGGAAATGTTGCGCGTCCCGCCCGAACCTGCGCCGGTGGCGTCAATCGCCTCGTGCATCGCGGCCAGAACAACGGGGTGCTGGCCCATGCCCAGATAGTCGTTGCCACACCAAACGGTAATGTCCTGCTCGGACCCGTCGGTGCGCGTGCGCACAGCGTGGGGGAACTGGCCATTGCGGCGTTCGATGTCGATGAAGGTGCGATAGCGGCCTTCTTCGTGCAGACGGTTCAGTGCGGCATCAAGCTGCGCGCCATAGTCCTGGGTGTGGTCCACGAAAGGAAACTCCTGGTCGTTGGGGTGGCGAAGCGCGTGGCAACCATACCCCATAGGTCGGGTTTTTGGAACGGTTATAGGTTACCGCCGCCGGTTTCAATGCATATGCCCTGCGCACGATGTCGCAGCTTTGATCTATATCAAGGTGGCCCGATCCGTCTGCTTTGTGAGGTAGGGTTTACCTGACTGTGCGAAAAACCCCGAATGGTTCACCGTGACTTTGCCAATCCGGTCAACAAGGCTGGGTGACGGCCAGGTAAACGCTATCCCGCGCTGCAACAGCAAAGCGATGCAATATTCCGCACCGCCCCAAGGCATTGCAGACCACCGTCGGCCCCGTAGTTTTTTTGAAAGTTAATTTTTATGAACACGTCCCTTGCCCTGTTTCCCGCATTATTTCTGATGACGATCACCGCAAGCGGCTACGCCTTGGCCACCATCGGCATGAAGTTGTCCGCACACACCCCGCCCGCACTCAGCTTTGCCATCATCGGGCTGGGGCTGGCGGGTGCCGCGCTGGCCGAAATCACGCTGCTGCGCCATGCCAGTCTGCCGCTGGTCTATTTGGGGATCGTGGTGACCGAAACGCTGCTGGTGCTGGCCTATGCCAGTTGGGCGCAAAGTGGTGTCAGCCTGACCCAACTGGGCGGTGCGGCGCTGGTACTGGCCGGTTTCGCATTGGTCTGCGCCGAGCACTAGACACCGCGCCGCTGGCTGATACGGTCGCCGCAAATCTGATATTTGCAAGGAACCGCCATGTCTCTCGACGCCACGCTCGCCCATATCGACGCCAACCTGTCCCAAGCGACCGACCGTTTGCTGGAACTGCTGCGCATCCCGTCGATCTCGACCGATCCGGCCTATGCCGACGATTGCGGCACCGCCGCCGACTGGCTGGTGGCCGACCTGCAAAGCATCGGCGTCGACGCCACCAAACGCGCGACACCCGGGCATCCGATGGTCGTGGGCCATGTGGATGGCGACGGGCCGCACCTGCTGTTTTACGGCCACTACGACGTGCAACCGGTCGACCCGCTGGAGCTGTGGGACCGCGATCCCTTTGACCCGCAGGTCGAAGACACCCCCAAGGGCAAGGTGATCCGTGGCCGCGGTGCTGCCGACGACAAGGGCCAGCTGATGACATTCGTTGAGGCGTGCCGCGCGTGGAAGGCCGTGAACGGCACCCTGCCGTGCCGCATCACGTTCTTCTTCGAAGGCGAGGAAGAATCAGGATCGCCGTCGCTGGTGCCCTTCATGAAGGAAAACGCCGACGAGCTGTCCGCCGACTTTGCGCTGATCTGCGACACCGGCCTGTTCGAAAGTAAAACCCCCGGCATCGTCACCATGCTGCGCGGGATGATGGGCGACGAGCTGACCATCACCGGCCCCAGCAAGGACCTGCACTCGGGCATGTATGGCGGCGTGTCGATCAACCCGATCCGCGTGCTCAGCAAGATCCTGGCAGGCTTGCACGACGATCAGGGCCGCGTCACCCTGCCCGGGTTTTACGACGGCGTGCCCGAGCTGCCCGACGAGTTGCGCGCGCAGTGGCAGGGCCTTTCGTTCGATCATGCCGCGTTTCTGGAAGACGTGGGCCTGTCCGTGCCCGCAGGCGAACAGGACCGCACGCCCATCGAGATGATCTGGTCGCGCCCAACCTGCGAGATCAACGGCATCTGGGGCGGCTACACCGGTGCAGGGTTCAAGACCGTTCTGCCATCGCAAGTCCATGCCAAAATCTCGTTCCGTCTGGTGGGCGATCAGGACCCCGACGCCATCCGCGACAGTTTCCGCAAGATGGTTCAGGACGCCCTGCCCGCCGACTGCGAGGTCAAGTTCAAAGGCCACAGCAACGGGCGCGCGTCGATGTTCGAAACCGACGATCCCGCGTTCGAAGCGGCACGCCAAGCGCTGAGCGACGAATGGCAAGTCCCCGCCGCCTATATCGGCTGCGGCGGCTCGATCCCGATTGCGGGGCATTTTCAGAACCTGGTGGACACCACGCCGATGCTGATCGGCTTTGGCAAAGACGACGACCAGATCCATTCACCCAACGAAAAATACGACATGGAAAGCTTTCATAAAGGCATGCGAAGCTGGGTCCGCATCCTGGACGCGCTGAGCAAGTAAACACCGCCCCGCCCCTTCATCTTGCCGGATAAACTCCGGGGGTGTGGGGGCTGGCCCCCACTGCACCGACAAATGCGGTGGGCCCCCGCAGACATGAAGGGCAAACCGATGACCATCAAGGGCTTTACCAGCGCCACCGCCGACGTGAACGGCCAACGTATCCACTACACCATGGCGGGCAGCGGTCCGCCGTTGCTGCTGTTGCACGGCTTTCCGCAGACACACGCCATGTGGCACGGCATTGCACCCACGCTGGCGCAGCACTTTACCACCGTCGCCGCAGATTTGCGGGGCTATGGCGCCAGCTCGAAACCGCGAGGTACGGAAAACTACAGCTTCCGCGAGATGGCCGCCGATCAGGTGGCCCTTATGGCGCATCTGGGGTTTGACAGCTTTCACCTTGTGGGCCACGACCGCGGCGGGCGCACGTCGCACCGCGCGGCGCTGGATCACCCGGACGCCATCCGGTCGCTGACACTGATGGATATTGTGCCCACCTATCTGCTGCTGACCGACCTGCAACAACAGGTTGCGCGCGCCTATTATCACTGGTTCTTTCTGGCCCAACCCGCCCCGATGCCCGAAACCATGATCGGACACGACGCGGACGCCTATTTCGAATACTGCCTGACCGGCTGGGGCAAGGGCGCGCTGGACACCTATGACGCGGACGCGCTGGACCAATACCGCACCGCATGGCGCGACCCCGAAACGATCCGCGCCATGTGCGACGACTACCGCGCCGCGATCGACCACGACATGGCACTGGACGCCGCAGACATGGGCCGCCGCGTGGCCTGCCCCGCGCTGGTTCTCAGCGGAGCCGACGGCGTGATGGCCAAGCATTACGACGTGGGTGCCACATGGGTGAACCGGCTGTCGAACATGCAGGTCGACACGCTGCCGGGCGGACACTTCTTTCCCGATCAATACCCGTCGCAGACAGCCGCCAAGATATTGGACTTTTTACTGTCGGTGCAGCCTGACGCGGCCTAGAAAATACCGCTGAAGCGCTCGGGCAGCAGGTACTGTCCTTTGTAGTTTGGACGGTCGAATTCGAAATACCCGGTGTCGCCGCGCGCCTTGAAGCTGCGGTGCATCTTGCGGCGCACGGGGCGCATGTCGAAATCGTCCTGCATCGGCAGCTCGGCAAAACCCTCGAACACCGCGCGGTCCTCGCCCCGCGCCTCTGCGAACCAGTGCCGCCCGATGCTGGCCTGTTTGAAGCCCACGCCCACGTCGGCGCTGACCGCGTTGCGGCGGTCCATGGCCCCGGTGTAGGCGGCGAAATCACAGAACTTCAGGTGCAGCAAATACAGCTCGTCCGGCGCGTGAAGCTTGGGGTATTGCGCAAAATGCCCGCCCCGCGACAGTTTTGCAGGGGTCGAGACGATGGACGGCTTGGAATAATGCGGCGCGATGCGCACGTGCCGGCGCGGCCCCAGAATCATGTCGTCGGCGGGCTGGTCCTCGATGTCGATGCGGTGGATCACCTCGAGCCCGACGGGGGTGTAAACGCGGTCGGTGTCCGCCTTTTCCAGCCATTGCAGCAGGTTCACACCGGCGTCGGGATCGACCACCACCAGCTCGTCCACATCGCCCACGATGACGTGGTTGTAATAGCGACGCAGACCACCAAACAGGTTGTTCAGCAGGCTCCAGCGTTTGACGTCAAAGTTTTTGTGCGGATCGCCCGGAATACCGATGATGTTGCAGCCCTTGGCCAGTTCCGCCACCTCTTCGCCATAACCGTGGTTGATGACATAGCAGTTCTGCCGCCCGAACATCTCACCATAGTGGCGCAACCACGCCTTGAGGAAAAACGCATCGTCGCGCACCATTGTCACCACAGCCACTGTCTGCATCACGTCACCTTGCTTCTATATTCTGCTCTTGGACCGCCCTTTGGGCCGGGGCGGCGCTTTGTCTCGCACCGTAACGGCTTGGCTGCTACAAGAGAATCGTTAATTGCGCATTTTGCCCGTGATCGAGGACCTGACCGCTGATACCTGCCAATTTTGCCACATTCGGCCTGCATGTGCGCCGCGCCCCCGACACCACCATCACCCGCTTTCAAGTGCTGGGCGAGCGGTCTTCGGGCACCAATTTCGTCAAACGGCTGCTGGGCCGCAACACCACACTGACGCCGACCGAGGCGCTGGGGTGGAAGCACGGGTTTCCCCATGCCGCTGCTATCCCCCCTGACCTCGCGCTGATCGCCTGTGTGCGGCGCGCGGACGCCTGGGCGCTGTCGATGCACAAAAAGCCGTGGCACACCACGCCTGCGCTGCAATCGCTGGAGTTTGGCGAATTCATCCGCGCCGAATGGGACACGGTGGTGGACCGCCCGCGCTATTTCGAAAAAACCGCACCGCTGGACACCATCGGCCAGCCGCTGCAACACGATCGCGACCCGCTGACCGGTGCGCGGTTTGCCAACCTGTTCGCGCTGCGCCGCGCCAAGCTGACCGGATTGCTAAGTTATCTGCAACGCGATTGCACGGTGATCCTGCTGCGCATGGAGGACGCGCAAACCGCGCCCGAAATGACGCTGGACGCCCTGCGCGCCGGTCTGGGTCTGCCCCCGCGAGAATCGGAATTTGCACCGGTTCTCAAACGCTTGGGATCGAAATTTAAACCATCAGTCGAAAGCCGCCCTGCCACGCCCAAGAAAATGGGCGCCTTCGGGGTGAAGTTCATGCGCAAGCATCTGGATTTGGCGCAAGAGGCGGCCTTGGGCTACACCTACGACTGAAGCACTTCTCGGAAATCATGATGCACAGATCATCACTTAACGCGTTGAAATCTATGATTTCAGGCAGCGTTAAGTGATTCAGGTTTTTTCGAAAGTGCCATGAACGCCGCCGCAGCACACGCCGCCCTATCATTTCCCCTGAAACACAAAAGACCCGCCATTTCTGGCGGGTCTTTGTTTACGCAGCAGTGGCGCGGTTGACGGGGCTCGAACCCGCGACCCCCGGCGTGACAGGCCGGTACTCTAACCAACTGAGCTACAACCGCCCGCTGCGTGTGGGGGTATTATGGCCCACAGCGCAGAGCGTCAAGCGGGGTTTTTCGGTTTGCGGCAATTATTTTAAAAAAATGTCACAAGCCCCGATTTTTACCCCGATTTTTCGGACCTACGCCGCCTGCCCTCAGTTCGGCGCGGGGATAAATTCGCTGTCGTCGTTCGGTGGCAGCTTGAATCGGCCGTGCGCCCAGTCACCCGCGCGCCACGCTTCCTTGGCCGCGTCGATCTTGTCCTTGGACGAGGCCACGAAATTCCACCAGATGTGCCGTGGCCCGTCCATGGTCGCACCGCCCAGCAACATCACCCGCGCGCCCGCATCGCCCGCACGGGCGCTGATCCGGTCGCCGGGACGGAACACCAGCATTTGCCCCGCCTCGAACCTCTGCCCCGATACGGTGACATCCCCCGTCAGAATATACAGGCCCCGGTCCTCGTGATTGTCCGGCATGGGGATAGACGCCCCCGCCTCGAGCAGTGCATCGGCATAGAAGGTTTCGGAAAAGGTTTTGACGGGTGCTGTCTCGCCGTAAGCATCGCCCAGAATCAGCCGCACCTGTTTGCCCTCGCCTTCCAGCAGCGGCAGCGCGTCTTTGGCGGCGTGTTCAAAGCTGGCGCCTGCGTCCTCGTCCTTCTCGGGCAGCGCCACCCATGTTTGCAGCCCCAGCAGGCTGTGCGGTGTGCTGCGCATATCGCCATCGGCCCGTTCAGAGTGGGTGATTCCATGGCCCGCCACCATCCAGTTGACCGCACCGGGTTCGATCCACTGATCGGTGCCCAGACTGTCGCGGTGATGGATCTTGCCCTTGTACAGATACGTGACCGTCGCCAGCCCGATGTGCGGATGCGGGCGCACGTCGATGCCCTGCCCGGTCAGAAATTCGGCCGGCCCCATCTGGTCAAAAAAGATGAAGGGGCCAACCATCTGCCGCTTGGGCGCAGGCAAGGCGCGCCGCACTTCGAAACCGCCCAGATCGCGCGCACGCGGCACGATCACGGTTTCAATGGCATCCACGGCGTCGCCGATGGGAATTTCGGGATCAAGGGCGGGGTTCCAGCTCATCTGTGCTCTCCAGTGAAAGTTAAAAGCAGAATGCGACCAAGCAGTTTTGCACGCAATACGAATAAAATATCATTTAATGTGCAGATACGCGCAGAAGTGTGTCCGGCGATCCGTCACAGAAAAGCCATATGGCCACGTCAAACAGAGCGCGCGAAATAAAGTTACGAATTTGCGTTGCTGTAAACAACTTTGCAACTAAGATCGGATTATAGCCACTCGACGAATTCACCGACCAACCGGAGAGGCATTCGAACACTATCCGATGCCGCCCCCGACGGGAAAGATTGTGTATGTACGATTCTGCTAAAATTGGCGCGACACACAGAAGAGCGATGTTTGCGCGGATCCGTCCTATCTCAGGACATCAAACACCACGGATGACCAGTGGCTGGTGGTTGCTGCCGGCGCTGGTGATCAGCTTATTTTTGTGGTGGCTGATACTTTCGGCCATCTGCTAGCGATCGGTCTCGCTGTCGTGCGGAACATGCGCACCAAACCAAACCGCTGTAAGTGCCGGGCGTCGGTCGGCCTCTCTATGACGAGAAACCTGCGTATTCGATGAAACGGGGAGAATGGTGGGTCGTGACGGGCTCGAACCGCCGGCATCTTCGGTGTAAACGAGCAGGCAACTGGCCTACCGGACTGAGAATAAAGCCAAACCGTTTCCCAACAAAAACCCGAATACACCCATATTTTGCCAGAGCGCCACGTCGTTTTGGGAAACACTTTTGGACCGCCAAATTGAAGCAGTCAGCGCGTTCAGCCCAACTTGAATATCACTCGCGCCCCATGCTGCAAGGTCACGATATGGCCATCAGCGACCTGCGCGGAGACCTCTTCATAGATAAGCTTGGCGTCGTCGCTCATGAAGTCCGGTGCGTCCGGCACATGTTTTTTGGCATCACCCTTGAAGGGCACAACCGTGCCAGTGTTCGGCTTGCGTCCCTTCATTCAACCATCCTTCATTGGCCCAAAAGGCTTTTACCCTTGGACTTTTTTCTCCAATTTCGCGTGCACGAACAGGAATGTTCCCCCGCCGGTCCTATGTCGGACGGCTGAGTTTTTGGGATCCCCCCCCAAGGGGTGAAACGAGCTCTAAGAGCCTGATGAGCTTGTCGTGTCAGCTAAATGAAGCTAATCAACGATAGGATCAAGTGCGAACAGTTTGAAAAGCAAAGACAAATGCAAAACTATAAACCAGAATTCAATGCAAAAATTGGAATGGCGCTGGCCGTGCTCGTTGTCGTTGCCTCTGTCGCATGGCCACTATTGACCGCTGAGGAACCGAATCCAACTTCCAATGAGAGGCTTCCGCTCAGCTCAAGCAACGCATCAGTCGATGAACAAATTGTTTTTGAAAGCACGGAAAGTGCACTCAGTGCCTTTTCCATCCTTTGCTTGGGTTCAGAACCAGACTTCAGCTCCATAAAGAAAGACCTTGCTGACATCGGCGCAAACATTTCCGAGTTTCAACGTGAGGGTGAAAGGCATGCGATCTATACTCACACAAAAGTCGGTGGCTCGGTTATTTTTACAACCGGCGACAACTACTACTCGTGCGGTATGGCTGCTCATGGCGATTACCTAAAGGCTGAAGCGGTTACTATTGACTGGTTTTTCAAACAACGAAAAGCGCCCAACTACCCTATGTTTGGAGACCAGTCTGATCGGCGAATTTCCATGGCCACATACGACGCGCACGTGTGGAAGTTAGAAAAGCCAGATAGTGATAAGGTCGAACTTGTTCAGATCAAGGAACTGCCAAACAGTCTGGTTTCCGTCTCCCGCACAATAATCGACTTCACCAGATAGGCGGAAATGTTATCGGGGCTATGAGCCGTGGCCAGCATTGGCAATCGAGAAACTGTTCACACAAGGTCGCCCGCACATCGTGAAGGCCGCCGTTGCTGCGATCTACACCGGCCAACGCCGCAACGACTGCCTGCGCCAGTTGCGACCATCACAGATCACAGACGGCGTCTGGTACGTCAAGCAAGGCAAGACCGGCAACCCGACACCCATTCCCCTGCACCCGATGGTGATGGCCATGATCGACCTGCATCAGGAAGAACTGCGCGCGGCGGGCCGGATCGACCCCAGCGCGCCGGTCCTGACAACGTCACGCGGCAAGCTCTGGGCATCTGGATTCGGCGCATCCTGGGCGAAGGAACTGGAGCGCCTTGAGCTGCACCAGGTCGAGCCGCGACTGACCTTCCACGGATTCCGCACAACCAACGCCACACTGATCGGGAACGCCGTGGCAAAAAGCGAGGTCATATTCGGGGGGATCGAGCGCGTGAAATCAATGCTGGGGCACCT
The DNA here is from genome assembly GCA_034669925.1 of Sulfitobacter sp. Lineage (GTDB taxonomy): Bacteria > Pseudomonadota > Alphaproteobacteria > Rhodobacterales > Rhodobacteraceae > Pseudosulfitobacter. The sequence goes on along the minus strand of JAXMOM010000001.1, from coordinate 160,450 downwards.
GTCAGACCGCATGGCAGAGCTCTATGCGCGCCGCGCTATCCAGGAGCACCCGAACGCTGAAACGATCATGCTCTTGCCTGATTTTGGGAAACAGATTCTCTGAATTGGGAAACAAGAACAAAACGTAACCAGCCGTTTCAGATCAAGTTGCTGTAATTATTGGTAAAAAGTGGTGGGTCGTGACGGGCTCGAACCGCCGACATCTTCGGTGTAAACGAAGCGCTCTACCAACTGAGCTAACAACCCGCCGTTCCGCTCTCTAGCGCAAATCGCGCGGAGCGTTCAAGCCCTTATGACAGTCTTTCTTGCTGTCTTTTGCTGACGCGGTAAATCACCCCCTGCCCGCCTTCCAGCGTGTCAAAGGCTTCCCACGGCTGGCCCAGCAGATGACAGCGCAGGATGCGGCTGGTGATGCCGTGGGTGACGATCACGGAAGGACCGGTCAGATCGTCCAGAAACGCACGGGTGCGCGCGGCGACCGCGGCCAGCCCTTCGCCGCCCGGCGCGTGGTCGTACCAGCTCAGGCTTTCGTCCAGTTCAAACAGATGCGGCACCTGCGCGCGGATGTCGTCAAAGCGCAGGCCGGTCCAGTCGCCGGTAGTGATCTCGGCCAGACGGGCGTCGGGGATGATCGGCGCGCCGCGCAGATTGGCCAGCTTGGCGGTCTGCCACGCCCGCCCCTGTGGCGAGGAAAACCAGTGATAGCCGTCACAGCCGATCGCGGCCAACAAAGCGCCCTGACGGCGCGCCTGTGCGCGGCCTGTGTCGGTCAGCGGGCTGTCCTGGTCGCCCTGCATCCGCCCCGACAGGTTCCATTCGGTTTCGCCGTGACGCAGGATAAGGATGTCGGGATAATCGCTCATGACTGTTTTGCTACGGTGCGGCGCGCGCCCGTGCAAGTGCGTGCAGACGCCGGCCTGACGGATCGGTCAGGCCGGCTGTCGGGATCAGGGGCGCTTTTGGCCGTCCCCGTGGACGAAATACTTGAAGCTGGTCAACTGCTCGGCCCCGACGGGTCCGCGCGCGTGCATCTTGCCGGTGGCAATGCCGATCTCGGCGCCCATGCCGAACTCGCCCCCGTCGGAAAACTGGGTCGAGGCATTGTGCATGACCACGGCGGAATCGATCGCGTTCATGAACTGGCGGGCGGCATCCTTGTCTTCGGCAACAATCGCATCTGTGTGCCCCGACGAATGTGCCTGCACAAAGCCGATGGCATCGTCCAAGCCATCCACCACACGCACCGACATGATGTTGCTGAGATATTCGGTGTCCCAGTCCTCATCCTTGGCGGCGATCATATCGGGCAGGATCTTGCGCGCCGCCGCATCGCCGCGCAGTTCGCAATCGTGCAGCGCATCGGCCAGCAACGGCAGCGCGCTTTCGGCAATCGCCGCGTCGATCACCACGCATTCGGTCGCGCCACAAATGCCAGTGCGGCGCATCTTGGCGTTCTGGACGATGCCCACGGCCTTTTCAATGTCGGCACTGCTGTGCAGATAGGTGTGGTTGTTGCCGTCCAGATGCAGCAGCGTCGGCACCCGCGCCTCTTTCTGCACCAACGACACCAGACCACGCCCGCCGCGCGGGATCACCAGATCGACGGTTTCAGTGCTGTGCAGCAGCAGCTTCACCGCCTCGCGGTCGCGGGTGTCGACCAGCTGCACCGCATCCTCGGGCAGACCGGCGGCACGCAGGCCCTGTTTCATGCAGTCCACGATCACCCGCGACGACTGCAAGCTTTCCGAGCCGCCGCGCAGGATCACCGCATTGCCCGACTTGATGCACAGCGCACCGGCGTCCGATCCGACATTGGGACGCGATTCATAGATCATCGCGATAACCCCGATGGGCACGCTGACACGCTCAATCTTCAGCCCGTTGGGCCGGTCAAAGGTGGCCAGCGTGCGCCCCAGCGGATCGTTCTGAGCCGCGATGGCGTCCAGCGCGTCAGCCATGCCACCGACCCGTTCCGCATTCAGGGTCAGACGGTCGACGAACGCGGCATCCTTGCCGCTGTCCTTGATCGCGTCCACATCGCCCGCATTGGCGCGCAGCAAATCGTCCATATTGGCCCGCAGCGCCTCGGCTGCCTTGGTCAGCGCCAGATTGCGCTGTTCACCCGAGGCCATCGCCAGCCCCTGTGCCGCCGCCTTGGCGCGGGCGCCCAGATCGGCCACTACGGATTGGATGTCTGTCGTTCGTTCCAGAGTCTCGGTGTTCATATCGCTCACTCCTTTATTTCAATTCAACGGCGCGCGTGTACGCGGCATTCACGGTGTCGTGCAGCAGGCTGTGCAACTGGCCGTCGCGCATCAACTGCTCTAGCCCCGCCTGCGTGGTGCCGTTCTTGCTGGTGACCGACTTGCGCAGATCCTCCAGCGTTTCATCCGACTGGCGCGCGGTCTCGACCGTGCCGGTGATGGTGTCGAACACCAGCGCCCGTGCTGTTTTCTCGTCAAAGCCCAGGTCCATCGCTGCCGCCACATAGCTGCGCAACATCTCGAACACATAGCCCGGCCCGCTGCCGCTGACGGCAGTCAGGCGGTCAATGCGGTCCTCGCTGTCGACCGGAATGCAGGTGCCCGTCTGGTCGATCCACGCGGCCACGTCGGTCTTTTGCTGTTCGGTGCAGGCGTCATTGGCATAAAGGCCGGACACACCCAGCCCCACCATCGCCGCCATGTTCGGCATGACACGCACAATCGCGCGGTCGCCCACGATCTTGCGAATGCTGTCCACACTGCACCCCGCCGCGATCGACACGAAACAGCCGTCCGGTTTCAATGCGAAACTGTAGTCGGGCAACACGTCGGCGATCATCTGCGGTTTGATCGCGATCAGGATCACGTCGAAGTCAGCTTCGGTCAAAGATGTCGCTTTTGACACATGACGCACGCTTGCAGGCAGCTCGGGTTTGACCGGATCGGCAACCGTGAACTGGTTGCTGTCATCCTTGACCCACTGGCGCAACATCGCGCCGCCCATCTTGCCACATCCGATCAAAAGTATGTTCATTTTCATCTCCGGTTGTTCCGAAACGTCCCGCTCTTGGACACATGGGGTTGTGTCGCAAATATGCCAGATCGTCCGGATTTTATTTTGCGTCGCCGCAGGGCAGAATGTGATGCCGCAATGCAGCACTTCAAGGCGGCCCGTTTGCATTCACGTACGGGGTACGTGTTATACAACGGCGAATCGTTGGAACGCACAGTGCTACAGGTCAGCGCCCCAATTGGCAAATTGGCCCGGTGAGTGATCTGGCAAATGTGTGCAAAACCAATAAGATATCGGAGTAGTACATGACCAAGAAGAAAAAGATCGTCGTCAAAATCGGGTCCAGCTTGCTGGCAAACGAAGACAATTTGACCCTGCGCTATGCCTTTATGAACGGATTGATGAGCGATCTGGCCAAGCTGCAAAAAGACGGCCACGACATCATCCTGACGTCCTCTGGGTCGGTTGCCCTGGGGCTGAACATGGTCGGAAAACGACCCGAAGATGCGGGCATTCTTGACAAGCAGGCAGCCGCCGCCTGTGGCCAGCCGCTGCTGATGAACGCCTATCGTCAGGTCGCATCCGAATATGAGCTGGAAGTGGCGCAGATGCTGGTCACGGTCGAAGATATGGAAGAACGCCGCCGGTTTCTGAACATCAAGAACACCATGATGAAGTTGTTCGAAAATGACATCCTGCCGATCATCAACGAGAATGACTCGGTCGCCACACGCGACTTGCGCGTGGGCGACAACGACCGTTTGTCGGCCAAGGTGGCGCAGATGATTCAGGCCGATGTGCTGATCATCCTGACCAGCGTCGACGGCCTCTATGACCGCGACCCCTCTGATCCCGAAGCGAAGTTCATTTCCGAGGTCGAGGACGTGTCCGAGCATCTGGAATCGACCACCAGCATCAGCGATCTGGGCAGCGGCGGTATGCTGACCAAGATGCTGGCCGCGAACATGGCCCAGAACGCCGGTGTCGAAACCATCATCGCCGAAGGCATCATCGAACGCCCGATCTCGTCCCTGCTGGAGGAAGAACGCCGCTACACCCGCTGCCTGGTCACCGGTGAAACCGCGTCGCCGCTGAAAATCTGGCTGAGCAACCGCTTGCAGGTCTCCGGCACGCTGGTCATATCGAACGCGCTGGCCGAAGCTGTGACGGCAGGCGATTGCGGCATCAGCCGCAGCGATGTGATCTCGATTCAAGGCGAATTCACCAAAGGCGACGTGCTGCACATGTACAACGAAGACGGCGTCGAAGTGGCCCGCGGGCTGACCAACTTCAGTTCCGAAGAGATCATGTTGCTGGCGCGGAACCTGGACATGCCGGTCGAGGCCGTGATCGGCTATAAAACCAAAAGCGACGTGATCGGGGCCGAGAACATTCTGGTTCTGGACGACAACCACCTGCTGCTGGACGCGCCGGAAGACGACCAGAAGCTGGTTGTACCGGTCTAATCGTAAGACATATCAGGGGCGGGGTGCATTCGCGCGCCCTGCCCTAACCTTTTCCAGAACCAAGCCAAATCCTTGGAGCTTACGCCCCAGCAGACAGACCGCGCATCATACGCGCGACGTGCAGGCTATTGGCCCGCGCATTTTGTCACCGTCGGATATAGGTGGAGGAATGGTGGGTGATAAGAGATTTGATCTCCTGACCCAGAGTGCCCGAAGGGCGCGCGTCGGTCAGGCCCTCTGAAGGCCACCAGGTAACATCATGCGATACGAAGAAAATGGTGGGTGATAAGAGATTTGAACCCCTGACCCAGAGTGCCCGAAGGGCGCGCGTCGGTCAGGCTCTCAGAAGGCCACCAGGTAACATCATGCGATACGAAGAAAATGGTGGGTGATAAGAGATTTGAACTCCTGACATCTTCGATGTGAACGAAGCGCTCTACCACTGAGCTAATCACCCTTGCAGGGGCAGATACAAAAATGCGGCCCCCCTTGCAAGAGGCCGCATCAAAAATCTGGGCAGTTTGCGCAGAAGTTATTCTGTGCTGCTGTCCGATGCCTCTGCGGCTGCGGCGTTGGCGGCCTCAATCGCTTCGGGTTTGCGTTGGCGGATCTTGGTGGTCAGCACGCGGGCTTTGACCATGTCCTTGGCGCGGCGCACCTTGACGCTGCCAAAGGGATGCAGGTTCAGCTCGCGGCCATCGCGCAGGGCGTTGCCCATGACTTGCAGCATCGCCTCGACAACCGGCTTGGCGTCTTTCTTCTTGGCGCCGGACGCCGCCACGACGGCGTCGATCAGTTCTTTTTTGCGCATCATCGGCCCCATTACGACCTCTTCAGCGCCGCCTGTTCCGCCAGCAGTGGCCGCTGCCGCCGGGGCTTTGGACGTGCGGGCCGCTGTGGTGGCTGTTGCGGCTTTGGTTGCGGCGGCAGCGGTGGCTGCGGCGCTTTTGGTGCGGGGGGTTTTGGACGTTGCCATTTCAATGCCTTTGGTCACGTGTGCAGTTTGGAACAAGCCTATGCTGATTTCACGCGCAATTCTACTGATGTGTGTGTGCCCGCCCTCCGCACCGCGGGTTTGAGCCTATTTCGCCACGAATAGCGGCAGTTCGCTGCATAACTTGCGCTGAAACGCAAAACGCCCCGCAGTGTGCTGCGGGGCGTTCCGTTTGCATGGATCAGGCGATCAATGCGCTGTGGCCCCTGCCCCGGTCTCTTTCGACGCGGCAGCGGCGGCGGCTGCGGCTTCTTCTGCCGCCTCGTCCCACTCGATCGCTTCGGGTTCACGCACCAGCGCGTGTTTCAGCACTTCGGACACGTGGCTGACCGGAATGATCGTCATACCCTGTTTTACGTTGTCAGGGATTTCGGCCATGTCCTTTTCGTTTTCCTGCGGGATCAGCACCGTTTTGATGCCGCCACGCAGCGCCGCGAGCAGTTTTTCCTTCAAACCGCCGATGGGCATCGCGTTGCCGCGCAGGCTGACCTCGCCCGTCATCGCAATATCCTTGCGCACGGGAATCTGGGTCAGAACCGACACGATCGACGTGACCATCGCCAGACCAGCCGATGGGCCATCCTTGGGCGTGGCACCGTCAGGCACGTGCACGTGGATGTCGATCTTGTCGAACTGCGTCGGCTTCACCCCGATCTTCGGGCTGATCGACCGCACATAGCTGGAGGCCGCGTCGATGCTTTCTTTCATCACGTCGCCCAGCTTGCCTGTGGTCTTCATCCGGCCCTTGCCTGGCAGGCGCAACGCTTCGATCTGCAACAGCTCGCCGCCGACAGAGGTATAGGCCAGCCCGGTGACAACACCGATCTGATCCTCAAGCTCGGCCAGACCATAGCGGTGTTTGCGCACGCCCAGGAATTCGTCGATGTTGTCCGAGGTCACGGAAATGGTTTCGACCTCTTTCTTGACGATCTTGGTCAGCGCCTTGCGTGCCACCTTGGCGATCTCGCGTTCCAGGTTCCGCACCCCCGCCTCGCGGGTGTAATAGCGGATGATGTCGGTCAGCCCTTCGTCGGTCAGCTCGAACTCGGACTTTTTCAGACCGTGGTTCTTGATCTGCTTGGCCAGCAGGTGATGCTTGGCGATCTCGCGCTTTTCGTCCTCGGTGTAGCCGGCCAGCGGGATGATCTCCATCCGGTCCAGAAGGGGCCCGGGCATGTTGTAGCTGTTCGACGTGGTCAGGAACATCACGTTCGACAGGTCATATTCGACCTCGAGATAGTGATCGACGAATGTGCCGTTTTGTTCCGGGTCCAATACCTCGAGCATGGCCGACGCTGGGTCGCCACGGAAATCCTGCCCCATTTTGTCAATTTCATCGAGCAAGATCAGTGGGTTGGTGGTTTTCGCCTTTTTCAGCGCCTGGATGATCTTACCCGGCATCGACCCGATATAGGTCCGGCGGTGACCACGGATTTCGGACTCGTCCCGCACACCGCCAAGGCTGATGCGGATAAACTCGCGGCCCGTCGCCTTCGCCACGGATTTGCCCAACGATGTCTTGCCGACGCCCGGAGGGCCGACGAGGCACATGATCGGGCCTTTCATCTTTTTGCTGCGCTGTTGCACCGCCAGATATTCGACGATCCGTTCCTTGACCTTCTCAAGGCCATAGTGGTCGTCATCCAGCACCTTCTGGGCGCGACCCAGATCCTTTTTGACGCGCGATTTCACGCCCCACGGGATCGACAGCATCCAGTCCAGATAGTTGCGCACAACGGTGGCTTCAGCGCTCATCGGGCTCATGTTCTTGAGCTTTTTGATCTCGCTGTCTGCCTTTTCACGGGCTTCCTTGCTCAGCTTGGTGGCGGCAATCTTGGCTTCCAGTTCGGCAACTTCGTTCTTGCCGTCCTCGCCATCGCCCAGCTCTTGCTGGATCGCCTTCATCTGTTCGTTCAGATAATACTCACGCTGGGTCCGCTCCATCTGGGATTTCACGCGGGTCTTGATCTTTTTCTCGACCTGCAGGACAGACATTTCGCCCTGCATCAGGCCGTAAACCTTCTCAAGCCGCTCGGAAATGCTGAGCGTTTCCAGCAGTTCCTGTTTCTGGTTCACTTCGATGCCCAGATGACCGGCCACAAGGTCCGCCAACTTGGCAGGCTCGACGGTTTCGCCGACGGCGGTCAGCGCCTCTTCGGGGACGTTCTTGCGCACTTTGGCATAGCGCTCGAACTCATCCGCCACGGTGCGCAGCAGCGCCTCGGTGGTGGTGACATCGCCCGGCATCTCGGTCAGATACTCGGCGCGTGCCTCGAAGAAGTTATCGTTTTCAAGGTATTCGGTGATGCGCACCCGCGCCTGCCCTTCGACCAGCACCTTGACGGTGCCATCGGGCAGTTTCAGCAGTTGCAGCACATTGGCCAGCACGCCGGCCTTGTAGATGCCTGTCGCTTCGGGATCGTCCTCGGAGGGGTCGATCTGGCTGGACAGCAGGATCTGCTTGTCGTCGGCCATCACTTCCTCGAGCGCACGTACGGATTTGTCACGGCCGACGAACAGCGGCACGATCATATGCGGAAACACCACAATGTCGCGCAGCGGCAGGACCGGGTACGAAGCGTTAAGGGGCTCTTGCATGCTCTTTTCCTTATCTAGCAAGACGACTGGTCCCTGTTTGCGGCAACCTGATGTCGTCTCCTGGTTTCAGAGTAGTAAACTGTGTTTGACCACTGCCTGTTTCAAGGCTTCACAATGACGGCAGGTGCAGGGCTGTGCAATGGGACCTTGCAAAGTGACCGAAACTTTTGGCGCGGTTTTGTACTTTTTCAGGTGAAATATGTACAAAATCCGGGTTTGTATGTGCTTGGGGACAATTTTCGTGCCCTTGCAAACAAAGGCATCACAATTGTTCGATGTCGCCGTCCGCACGGTTCGCGTGAAAATCTGCCTGCCACTGGGTGAAGGTGCCCGCCGCAATCGCGGCGCGCATTTCGCCCATGATTTGCTGGAAGTAATGCAGGTTGTGCCATGTCAGCAGCATCGAGCTGATCATTTCCTGGCTGCGGAACACATGATGCAGATAGGCGCGCGAATAGTTCTTACAGGCCGGGCATGTGCATTCGTCGTCAATCGGGCGCGGGTCGTCCTGATGGCGGGCGTTCTTGATGTTCAGCACGCCGTGGCGGGTGAACACCTGCCCCGTGCGTCCCGACCGTGACGGCAGAACGCAGTCCATCATGTCGATGCCGCGCGCGACGGCACCGACGATGTCGTCGGGCTTGCCCACACCCATCAGGTAACGCGGTTTGTCCTGCGGCAACTGGTCGGGTGCGAAATCCAGACAGCCGAACATGGCCTCCTGCCCCTCGCCCACGGCCAGACCGCCGACCGCATAGCCGTCAAAGCCGATCTGCGTCAGCGCCTCGGCGCTTTCGGCGCGCAGGTCTTCTTCCAGCCCGCCCTGTTGGATGCCAAACAGCGCATGGCCCGGACGGTCCCCAAAGGCGTCGCGCGACCGCTGCGCCCACCGCATCGACAGGCGCATGCTTTCGGCAATGCGCGCCTTGTCGGCGGGCAAGGCGGGGCATTCGTCGAAACACATCACGATGTCCGAGCCCAGCAGCTTTTGAATTTCCATCGACCGTTCCGGCGTGATCTCGTGACGCGAGCCGTCGATGTGGCTTTTGAAGGTCACGCCCTTTTCGGTCAGCTTGCGCAGGGCGGCAAGGCTCATCACCTGAAAGCCGCCTGAATCCGTCAGGATCGGCTTGTCCCAGTTCATGAACTTGTGCAGCCCGCCCAACCGGTCGATGCGTTCCGCCGTGGGGCGCAGCATCAGGTGGTAGGTGTTGCCCAGCAGAATGTCGGCCCCCGTCGCCGCCACGCTTTCGGGCAGCATCGCCTTGACGGTGGCAGCTGTGCCCACGGGCATGAAGGCTGGTGTGCGGATGTCGCCACGCGGAGTCGACAGCACCCCGGTGCGGGCCTTGCCGTCGGTGGCGGTCTTTTGAAAGCGGATCGTCGTCATGGCACACCTCTTGGCCGTTGCACGCGCGGCCTAGACCGGATGGTTTGAACTTGCAATCCATAGGGGCACAGCGGATATTTCGCCATCATAACATGAATGGATTTTTCCCGTGCCTTTAGAAGAGCAACTGATCGCCCTCGCCCAAGACAATATCGTCTATCTTCTGGCCGCCGTATTGCTGGTGGTACTGGTGTTCAAATCGGTGAAGATCGTGCCGCAGTCCGAACAGCACGTGGTGCAACGGTTCGGCCGGTTGCGGGCGGTGCTTGGGCCGGGGATCAACATGATCGTGCCGTTCATCGACCATGTGGCGCACCGGATTTCCATTCTGGAACGGCAGTTGCCCACCGCCAGCCAGGACGCGATCACGCGCGACAACGTGCTGGTGCAGGTGGACACATCCGTATTCTACCGCATCATCGAGCCGGAAAAGACCGTCTACCGCATCCGTGACGTGGATGGTGCCATTTCGACCACCGTGGCGGGCATCGTGCGCGCCGAGATCGGCAAGATGGACCTGGACGAGGTTCAGGCCAACCGGTCGTCGCTGATCACCACGATCAAGGCCAACGTCGAGGACGCGGTGGACAACTGGGGCATCGAAGTGACCCGCGCCGAGATTCTGGACGTGAACCTGGATGCCGCGACCCGCGCTGCGATGATGCAGCAGTTGAACGCCGAACGCGCCCGTCGCGCGCAGGTGACCGAGGCCGAGGGCAAGAAACGCGCCGTCGAACTGGGGGCCGATGCCGAGCTTTATGCCTCGGAACAATCCGCCAAGGCCCGCCGCGTTCTGGCCGACGCCGAGGCCTATGCCACCGAGGTCGTGGCCAAGGCCATTGCCGAACACGGGATCGAGGCCGCGCAATATCAGGTCGCCCTGAAACAGGTCGAGGCGCTGAACGCATTGGGCAATGGCACGGGCAAGCAAACCATCGTGGTCCCTGCCGCCGCCCTCGAAGCCTTTGGCGATGCGTTCAAACTGCTGAAGGGCCGCGGCTGATGGCCGGTCTGGTCGGCATCTGGTGGGTCTGGCTGGCCTTTGCCATCGCTTTGGGCGTGGTCGAAGTATTGCTGCCCGGTTTCATCTTTCTGGGCTTTGCCCTTGGGGCGCTGGTTATGGCTGCCATCGTGGGCCTTGTGGCCCCTGCGATTGGTGTGGCACCGGCAATGGCGCTGTTTGCGGGCCTCTCGCTGCTGGCGTGGATTGTGCTGCGTCTGGCATTCCGCCGCCAAAGCTCGGGCGCGCGGCGGGTTTTGAACGACATCAACGACGGCTAGGTGTTTGGCAGCGCGGCTTGTTGGGAGCTATCAAAGGGCAACCAAAAACCTTCGACAAACACTTGGGTTTTGAACGGGGTTCTTGGCAGCGTCGAAAAGCGGTGGCTTGGGCAGGTTCCAAGAACGAGTGTTTTTGGAACCTGCGCGTAACCAACTCAGCCATTCAAGACCTGACGAATAGGGTTGCGAATGAAACCTTGGAAATGAGGCGCAGATTTACCGGTTGTGTCGATCCAGTCCAATGCAAGCTGCTCAGCCTTATCTACATCCTCCTTAGGCATCTGCGCGACAAGCTCTGGCAGCCAACCGTCAAACAAATTCTCTTTGTAGATGCAGCATCCCAGAAACGCATATTTAAGAGCCAACACGAAGTCCTCTTCTGTGCCCGTTCCGGACCTATAGGCTTCAGCGAGATAAACCAGGTCTGACGCCGAGCCGCCTTGGGCAGATTTTTCAATCCAGTAGAACGCTTTATCATGCTGTGCTGGCCCGTAACGGCCCGCAAACAGGTGATACAGCCGACTATATGTCCTTTGCTTTCCCGCCTCGGCGGCCTTCAAAAGCCAGTATTCAGCCTTCTCTAAATTGACCATATGAGAAAGCTTAGGTGGAGGCAGAATATACAGTCCACCGAGAGTTGCTTGTGCGTCCGCGTCGCCGTTCTCGGCGGCGCTGATCATATCATTTATGCTATTGTCATCAGTGCCATCGCCGTGCTCAAACTCACCCAAGTAGACGAGCCAAAAGCCGTCCTCACCTACATCATGCGGTGCAGAAACCTGTGGCCTAGACACGCCTGAGCGGGAGATATCAACCTGAAGCGTGATGCATGAATTGACCGGACCCAAAGCGCGACTTTGACATTCCTGTTCAACGCTGTCGCGCCAAAAGTCAGCATAGGAGTGGTTCTTAAAACGCTTTGTTGCCAAGCTATCTTGGTCATCAAATGATATTTCTAGAAAATCGTGGTCAATAAATTGTTCGCCTTGGCTCTTTGCAAATTTGGATAGTACACCATCGGCGTGATCTTCCAGTTTATAGTAGTCAGGATCTTCGCTTACAAAATCCAACAACTGCGTTTTTGACTGGAACTGCCCCAGCCAGATTTGGGTTCTTATAGAGAGGCCCGGGGAAGTCTCTGGCCACTTTGGCAACGGTGAATCTTTCGCTTCCTGCTTGCGCGGAACCTCTGCCCTTTTCCCTCTACGAAATGGCCAAAACAGCATGATTAAGTCCTCTTATAGCAATCATCGAGTTCAGATTTCAGCACATATGATTCTCCTTAAGTATAATTTGTAGCGAACTTTCACTACCTCCCGAAAACCACCGATTGTTGAACGGCTGTCGCAATTCACTGCACACAGTTCCCATTCGGTGAAACTATCTCGCAGTCTGCCCGCCTTCCTGACGGATCGCGTTGCGCTTCACAGCCGCGCCATGGCATACTGAGCCAAAGGAGCCGCGATGAACCAGATGCAGACCCCCGATCTTGTCACCAGTGATGTGACCGATGGCGTGGCGACGCTGGCGCTTGGCGGCGGGGTGGCTCATGCGCTTTCGCTGGGCATGATCAGGACGCTGCACGCAACGCTGGATGATCTGGCGGCGGATGATACGGTGCGCGTCGTGGTGCTATCCGGCCCCGGGCATATCTTTTGCGCCGGTCACGACCTGAAGGAAATCGCCCGTCACCGTGCGGATGACGATCAGGGACATGCCTACCTGACCGAATTGTTCGAAACCTGCGCCGAGATGATGATTGCGCTGGCCACCTTGCCCAAACCGACCATTGCCATGGTGGACGGCATCGCCACGGCGGCGGGGCTGCAACTGGTGGCGTCCTGTGATCTGGCATTCGCCAGCCCGCGTGCCACGGTTTGCCTGCCCGGTGTGACGAACGGCGGCTTTTGCACCACGCCTGCGGTGGCCGTCTCGCGCAATGTGGGGCCGAAACACCTGATGGAGCTGACACTGACCGGCACGCCGATGACGGCGGACTGGGCGCAGGCGGCGGGGCTGTTCAACCGGATTTGTCCAGGCGACACGCTGACGGCGGAAACGGGCACATTCGCCACCACCCTTGCCACCCGCAACCCCGGCCCTATTTCCAAGGGCAAGACGGCGTTACAAGCCCACCGCGATTTGCCTTTGCGCGATGCCTATGCGCTGGCGACACCGGTGATGATCGACCACTTTATGGACCCGGGCCGCCTTGCAGCAGAGGCCGCGAAAGCGTCCAAGGCCTGATCGGCACCTTCTTTACATCTTTGACACACATGCCGCGCCACACTGGCGCCGCCCGCCTTTGACAGGAGTACCCAATGGACAGTCTACACTTTGGCTGGGAAGAATGGATCGGATTGCCCGAACTGGGCCTGCCCGCCCTGAAAGCCAAGATCGACACCGGCGCGCGCACCTCGGCGCTGCACGCCCACGACATCGAAGTGTTCGGCCCCGCCGCCAAACCCAAGGTGCGGTTCAACGTCTACCCGGTCGCGGGACAGACGCAGGTGCAGGTGACCTGTTCGGCTGAGATCAAGGACCGCCGCGAGGTGACATCGTCCAACGGCGAATCCGAGCTGCGCTACGTGATCGAAACCACGCTGGAGGTCGCAGGCCAGTCGTGGCCCATCGAAGTGACCCTGACTGACCGCTCCGGCATGACCAGCCGCATGTTGCTGGGCCGCCAGGCGTTGCAAGACCACATTTCGATCACCGCGACGGAAAAGCGGCTGCAACCGGACCTCAGCTATGATGTCTACCATTCCGCCGCCGTGCGCCGCGCAGCACCCCAGCGCGCCCTGCGCATCGCCGTGCTCAGCCGAGAGGACAACTATTCCACCCGCCGTCTGGTCGAGGTCGGCGAGGCACGCGGCCACACGGTCGAGGTGATCGACACCACACGCTGCTACATGGCGATCAACACCATGGCGCCCGAGGTGCATTACGACGGCAAGCGCCTGCCCCGCTATGACGCCATCGTGCCGCGCATCGGTGCGTCGATCACGCCCTATGGCACCGCCGTGATCCGCCAGTTCGAAACCATCGGCACCTATTGCGTCAACGGCAGCGCCGGCATCACCGCCAGCCGCGACAAGCTGCACGCGCATCAGGTGCTGGCCAGCAAGCGCATCGGTATGCCAACCACTGCATTCGCCGCATCGCCCAAAGACACCGGCAATCTGATCGGTCTGGTGGGCACCGCACCGCTGATCGTGAAACTGCTGGAATCGACCCAAGGCAAGGGCGTCGTGCTGGCAGAAACCAAGAAGGCCGCCGAAAGCGTGATCGACGCCTTTCGCGGCCTGCGCGCCAACTTTCTGGTGCAGCAGTTCGTCAAGGAAGCCGCAGGCGAGGACATCCGCTGTCTGGTGATCGACGGCAAGGTGGTCGCATCAATGAAACGCACCGGGGCCGAGGGCGATTTCCGCTCGAACCTGCACCGGGGCGGATCGGCCAAAACCGTGCGCATCACCAAGGAAGAACGCGACACCGCCCTGCGCGCGGCGCGCGCCTTTGGCCTGGGCAAGGCGGGCGTTGACCTGCTGCGGTCGGAAACGGGGCCGAAAGTGCTCGAGGTCAATTCGTCGCCCGGGTTCGAGGGCATTGAAAAGGCCACGGGCAAGGACATCGTCGGTATGCTGTACGACATGATAGAAGCGCGGGTGAAACCGCAGCCGGTGCGCAAGCGCAAGGGGTGAGGCACCGGACGGGCCGTCATTGCGCCATGTGATGCGGTCCGGTCGGGGGGCGACCCCTTGCCGCCACGCAGGTTGCGGTGCAGCTTTCGTTGGCCTGTGTTCAACCTTTTATTGAATCCTGACGGCGCGCTGCCATACTGCACCGCGCAGCAAGCCGAGGGATTCATGAACAACAAAACCCATTCGCCCCGCCGCATCCAGACCTGGGCGGATTGGGAAGCTGCTGTGGACAACAACTCCTGCACCGGGGCTGAAATATCCCTGGTCGAAGCCTGCCGCGAAGGTCGGCAATGCAAACTTGGCAACGGCACACGCCCGGACACGGCGACGCCCCGAAACCAGATCGGGGCCGACCTGTTGCGTTATCTGATCAAAGGCGGCTGTGACGCCTGCGATCTGCACGACTGGGGCGTTGACCTTGTCGGGGCCTATATCACGGGCGAACTTGATCTGCGTCTTGTCAAAGCCGCGGGCGTGACCGGGCTGATAAATTGTCATTTTGATTCATCCGTCAATGCGGTGAACGCAAGGTTTCATTATTTGGGCCTAAACGGCAGCAGTTGCCCCAGACTTGTTGCGCAAGGCGCAGAGGTGAAGGGTAGCGTTTTCCTAAGCGACGGGTTTGAGGCCAAAGGAGAGGTCACCCTTTCAAACGCGGTGCTCGGCGGACGGCTTGATTGCACCGGCGGCAGCTTTGAAAACGCTGAGGGACATGCGCTCAAAGCGCAGGGGCTAGAGATAAAGGGAGATGTTTTGCTTTGCGACGGGTTCGCGTCCAAAGGCGAAGTCAACCTACAAAGTGCAGTAATCGGCGGACAGCTTGATTGTACCGGCGGCAAATTTGATAACACTGAGGGAGATGCGCTCAACGCGCAAGGCGCAGAGGTGAAGGGAGATGTTTTCCTAAGCGACGGGTTTGCGGCCAAGGGTGAGGTCGACTTCGCTGGCGCGGTGATCGGCGGGCAGCTTTCATGTACCGAAGGCAGCTTTGAAAACATTGGTGGAGATTCACTCAAGGCACTAGATCTAGCGGCGAATAGCCTGATGTGGTTCAACGTGAAAACCTGTGTCGGTAGTGTCAACCTTTTAGGCGCACGCCTGCAAAACCTTGTTGACGATGCCGAAAGTTGGAACTTGGTGAACGAGATTTTTCTGAACGGGTTCACCTACCAAACAATTCAGGGACCGCTGGACACCGAAATGCGACTGAAATGGCTGGCGAAAGCACGTGGCTACGACGGCGGTTTCAGCCCGCAGCCCTATGAACAGCTTGCCTGGAACCTGAAAAGGACGGGCCACACCGAGCAGCGGCGGGTCATTCTGGTCGAAAAAGAAAAGCGGCAGCGAAAATACGAGCGGGACACCAGTGCAAAAGGATTCTTAGGGAGACGCATCGCATGGATGCACCTCAAAGATTGGGCGGCATGGCTCTTGGTTGGCTATGGATACCGTCCGTTCAACTCTGTTTGGGTCTTGACTGCGTTAATTGTCATAGGCTGGTGCGTGGCGGACATGGCCTATGAACAAGGCGACTTTGCGCCCAATTCCGATGTGATCCTGTCCACGCCAGACTGGCAGGCACTGGCCGAGGGCGACAGCGTAAACCCCGCGCGCGACTGGGCTGCCACAACCGGCAAAGGGCGCGATTACGAGACGTTCCACAGTCTCGCATATGCCGTTGATGTCGTGATCGCCATCATTTCGATCGGGCAAGAGGCCGCCTGGGCCCCTCCACCAACCGTGGCCCCTGGGGCAAGGCCCTTTGGCGGCTGCGTTGGTTTTTGACGGGTTTCGGCTGGATTGTCACCGCCGTGGGTGCTGCGGCGATTACGGGGGTTATCAGGCGCGACTGATGCCACCCCTTACTTGGGATCAGAACCTTGTTTCACTTGGCCCCTCTGGACGCTTGGGCACGTTATCCCTATATAATCAGTCAGGAACAAGAGTGAGGCCCCATGGACCAGTCCAAAGAAATGCTAGAAGGGACGCCATTGATTGCGCCGTCTTCGACCGACCACCCGCTGTACGACGCGGTCGTCGATGCGTGTCGTACGGTTTATGATCCTGAAATTCCTGTGAATATTTATGAGCTGGGCCTGATCTACACCATCGACATTGCCGACGATGGCGCGGTGCGTGTGATCATGTCGCTGACAGCCCCCGGCTGCCCTGTGGCCGGTGAAATGCCCGGTTGGGTGGCCGATGCGGTCGAACCGCTGCCCGGCGTGAAAACCGTTGATGTCGAACTGACGTGGGAGCCGCCCTGGGGCATGGAAATGATGTCGGACGAGGCGCGGCTGGAACTGGGGTTCATGTAAGGGCTTCGCGTCTGACGCACCCCAGCACATCCCCCAAAAGCGCGTTGCGCAGATAAGACAAAAGCGGGACCAATGGCCCCGCTTTTTTCATTTTACTTACCCACCGATGCTCTCTGCCGACGCCATGCCGGGGGCCGTGGATTTCCCACCCAGCTTCTCGCGCACTTTCGCTTCGATCTTGTCGCCCACATCGGCGTCGATGTTGCGCCAGTATTCGAAGGCGCGCACCAGAACCTTATCGCTGACGCCATCGCACAGGTGGCCCGCCACGTTCGACACCAGCCGGTCGCGCGCCGCGTCGTCCATCACGTCACGCACCAGCGCGCCGGCCTGACTCCAGTCGTCGTCATCCTCGCGCAACGTATAAGCCTGACGCACCATGTCGCCGTCGGTGTACCACAGCCCTGCCTCGTGTGTCGTGGGCTGCGCCGACGGACCGCCGTAGGAGTTGGGCGCATAGACCGGATCGGCCACGTTCTGCGTGCGCCCTGCCCCGTCCTTGGAATAGCTGTTCACCTCGGACTTGGCACCGTTCACCGGAATCTGCTTGTAGTTCACCCCCAGCCTGTGCCGATGCGCATCGGCATAGGCAAAGCCGCGCGCCAACAGCATCTTGTCAGGCGACAGGCCGACACCCGGCACCATGTTGTTCGGCTCGAACGCGGCCTGTTCGATCTGGGTGTGGAAATCGGTCGGGTTGCGGTTCAGCGTCAGCTTGCCCACCTCGATCAGCGGATAGTCGGCGTGCGGCCAGACCTTGGTCAGATCAAAGGGGTTGATGCGGTATGTCTTGGCATCCTCGAACGGCATGATCTGCCATTTCAGCGTCCAGCTAGGGTGGTTGCCGTCGCGGATCGCGTTGAACAGGTCCCGGCGGTGGTAATCGCCATCAGCGCCCGCCAGCTTGTCGGCCTCGTCCTGCGACAGATAGGCATTCCCGTCGCCCTGATCGGTCATGTAATGGAACTTGACCCAGAACTTTTCGCCCTCGGCGTTGACCAGCGAATAGGTGTGGCTGGAATAGCCGTTCATCTCGCGCCAGGATTTCGGAATGCCGCGGTCGCCCATCAGATAGGCCACCTGATGCGCGCTTTCAGGCGACAGCGTCCAGAAATCCCACTGCATGTCATGATCGCGCATGTTGTTGTCGGCGCGGCGTTTCTGGCTGCGGATGAAATGCTGAAACTTCAGCGGGTCGCGGATGAAAAAGACGGGCGTGTTGTTGCCCACCATGTCAAAGTTGCCCGCGTCGGTGTACATCTTGATCGAGAAGCCACGCGGGTCGCGCCAGGTGTCGGGGCTGCCGCGTTCGCCCGCCACGGTGGAAAACCGCATGACCACGTCACAGCTTGCACCCTTCTGGAAAATACCGGCCATGGTGTATTTGGACATATCCTGCGTCGTCTCGAAGGTGCCGAAAGCGCCCGAGCCTTTGGCGTGTGGCTGACGCTCGGGGATCCGCTCGCGGTTAAAGTTCGCCATCTGCTCAAGCAGGTAGTGGTCGTTCAGAACGATCGGGCCATCCGGACCTACGGTCAGCGAGTGTTCGTCGCTTTGGACGCGAATGCCTGCGTCTGTGGTTGTGTGCGGGGTGTCTTTGCGATCTGCCATGGCCATTTCTCCGATGTCTGGGTGCGTCGTGGGTGAAACGGATGGCACGAGGTAAAGTTCCGCCCGCTGCGCCATCCGCACCCGCGTGGACTGACACGCATCCCAACCCAGCCCCCGCGCACCAGCAGATTCCCGCCCAGATAGAATGTTGATTTTACGCGACCTTCGTAAATTGATCACAGATCTGTTACACAGAACCGCCAGAAGGCCCTGAGATAACAATCTGACAACTGGAGTTTTTCATGCGTATCACGTTGATCGCGGCCACCCTTGCCGCCCTGCCCGCCGTGGCCTTTGCCGAGGGTCACGCACAGTCGACAGCCGTGTCCTATGGCGCGCGCCCTGCCTATCTGGTCGACAAGCTGCCCGAGGGTCCGCTGAAGGAAAAACTGGCAAGCTGCATGGGCCAGACCCCGGAAGCGACCGCCTTTTCCATCGGTCACCGTGGTGCGGCGCTGATGTTCCCCGAGCACACCGACCAATCCTATATCGCCGGTGCGCGTCAAGGTGCTGGCATTGTGGAATGCGACGTGACCTTTACCAAGGATCACGAACTGGTCTGCCGCCACGCGCAGAACGACCTGCACACCACCACCAACATCCTGGTCAGCGATCTGGCCGACACCTGCAACACCGCGTTCACGCCTGCGTCGGGTGACACCAAGGCCAGCGCTGAATGCCGCACATCCGAGCTGACGCTGGAACAGTTCCGCACGCTGACGCCGAAAATGGACAGCGCCGACGCCACCGCCACCACGGCCGAGGCCTATCAGGGCGGCGTCGCGGGCTTCCGCACCACGCTGTACACAGACAAAGCCAGCGTAATGACCCACGCGGAATCGATCGAGCTGATCAAGTCGATGGGTGCCAAGTTCACGCCCGAGCTGAAAAGCCCGTCGGTCGAGATGCCGCATGACGGTTTCAGCCAGGAAGACTATGCGCAGAAGATGATCGACGAATACAAGGCCGCAGGCATTCCCGCGTCCGACGTTTGGCCGCAGTCGTTCAACCTGGACGACGTTCTGTACTGGGTGAACAACGAACCCGAATTTGGCAAACAGGCCGTGTATCTGGTGGAATGGTCCGACGGCTTTGACGAGCAGGACAAAGCCACATGGAACGAAGATTTCGCTGCGCTGAAAGAGCAAGGCGTGCAATATCTGGCGCCTTCGCTGAACATGCTGCTGACCGACGACAACGGCGCGATTGCCGCGTCGGCCTATGCGCTGGCCGCCAAAGAGGCCGGTCTGAAGCTGATCGCATGGACACTGGAACGCTCGGGCCCGCTGGCCTCGGGTGGTGGCTGGTACTTCCAGTCGGTCGGTGACGTGGTCAAGGACGACAGCGACTATCTGGTGGCACTGGACGTGATCGCCCAGGACATCGGCGTCGAAGGCGTGTTCTCGGACTGGCCCGCGACTGTGACCTATTACGCGAACTGCATGGGTCTTTAAGTACCCCCAACCCGCGCAGTGATCGGGCCGTCCCTTTCGGGGGGCGGCCCTTTTTCTTTGCTCTGACGCGTGCCCCTGCCGCGTCGCAACAATTTGATGGCAGGCTGGTGTCTGCTGTCTTCGCCACTATAACCGCCCTTATGTTCCAGCTGATCCCCCTTGATATTGCCGTCTGGCGCATCCTGCCCAAGGACCTGCCCCCTGACACACCGGCACGGGCCCCAGCGGGCCGGTTCCACCATTCCGGCCAGATTGCCGCCTATGCCTCGCTCAGCGCCGAAGGTGCGCGGGTGGCGATCCAGCGTTACCTGAACGACGGTGTGTCGCGCGTGCTGGTTCCGATGTGGCTGACAGCGCCGCAGGTGGTGGACGAACGCGGCAATCAGGATGCCTCGGTGGTCTGGCAGGACATTCATGCCGACGGGCAGCCGTCGCCGACATGGGCCATTTCGGATGCCGCCCGGGCCACGGGCGCTGTGGCGATGCTGTATTCCTCGCGCTCGCGTCCCGACCTTTCGCATGTGGTGGTGTTTGACCCTGCCTGCCTGCGAGTGGTTGGTCCAGCGACACCGTTTATCCCCTAAGCCACCTTTTTCCGCCCGCACGCCCGCCCGACAGTTGCAAGGCCGCGGATTTGCCCGCACAACTGGTGGGCAAAGAGGACACCCCATGCCGCAACTGGCCGTTCTGACCGGAGACATCGTGAAATCATCCGCCTTGCCCGAGGGCGGGCTGGCGCAGATCTTTGCGGGTCTTGAGGCTGCGGCGGCGGCTGTGGCGGAATGGCAGGACATGATCCCCCGTCTAACCCGTGCGCGCGGTGACAGTTGGCAGGCGGTTTGTGCCGCACCTTTTGCCTTTCGCGCCGCACTGGCGTTTCGCGCAGGTGTGCGGATGACGGGCAAGGCACACGACACCCGTATCGGCCTTGGCACCGGCGATGGCACGGTCACCGGCGCGGATCTGGCTGACGCCGATGGTGCGGCCTTTGTCGCGTCAGGGCGGGCGCTGGACGACATGGCGCGCACCGCGCGGCTGGCCACCGACAGTGCCCCGCTTGCGTTGCAAACCGCCCTGCCCCTTGCCGATCATATCAGCAGCCGCTGGACCGTGCGCCAGGCGCAGATCGCGCTGGCCTCGCTGGCGGTGCCTGCCCCCACACAAGACGCATTGGCCGAACGGTTCGAGGTCAGCCGCCAGACCGTTCACAGCTTGCAAGAGGCTGCAGGCATCCGCGCATTGATCGAGGTTTGCGAGATGCTGGAACATGGCTGATATTGCACAAAGCAGCCATATTCGACTGCAATTTATGATAGCAGCCATAAACGGCTGCTTTTACACATCATGATCGACGCCGCACTGGCCCTGACGCTGGCGTGGTTGCTGGCCTTTCACCTGCTGCCGCCCCCTGTGCCGCTGCCGGTGCGCATCGTCGTGGTCTTTGCGCTGGGCTGGGCGGCATTGGGTGGTGCGGCCCATGTGACCGCCGCTGCGGCGCTGGGGCATGTGGTGGTGGCCCTGATCGCCAAGCGGCTGCCGCTGCATCTGTGGTCCTATCTGGGCACCCAGGCCGCCCATATCGCGGTGATCGCGGCTGTGGTCGTCTGGATGCCCGACGCTTTTGCACATGGCCTGTGGGCCGCATATGCCGCCACGCTGCACCCTCTTGCAATCCTATTGGGGGGTGTGGTTGCCGCAACCCTGATGGGCGGCCCTGCGGTGGGTCTGCTGATGGCCCCGTGGCGCGCAGCAGCACAGATCGAAGGGCTGGACAATGCGGGCCGCATCATCGGGTTGATGGAACGCGCGCTGATCTACCTGATGGTGATGATTGGCGAGCCCACCGGCATCGGCTTTCTGATCGCGGCCAAATCCATCCTGCGGTTCGAGACCGCATCGCGCGATCAAAAGGCCAGCGAATACGTGATTATCGGCACATTGGCGTCCTTTGGCTGGGCGCTGGCGTGGGGCTTTGCCGCGCAAAGCCTGATTGCCGCACTGTGACAGCTTGAGATTGCGACGCTGCCCCCCTACATTGGGGTCAAAGGAGTTCTGTTTATGTTTTCCATCCCCGGCAAGCAGGCCGTCACCATCACCCCCCGCGCCGCCGCCCAGATTGCCAAGCTTATGGCAGCGGACGGTCACAAGGGACTGCGCATCGGCGTCAAGAAAGGCGGCTGTGCAGGCATGGAATACACCATGGAGTATGTGGACGAACAGGACCCCAACGACGAAGCCGTGGAACAGGACGGCGCACGCGTGCTGATCGCGCCGATGGCGCAGATGTTCCTGTTTGGCACCGAGATCGACTATGAAACCTCGTTGCTGGAATCGAGCTTCAAGTTCAACAACCCCAACGTGACCGAAGCCTGCGGCTGTGGCGAATCGATCAAATTCGCAGACCCCGCCGAGATGGCCGAACATCTGGTCAAAGGCTAAGCACCGGTGGCCGTTTCCGACGAAGCGGTCGAAATGGCGCTGGACCTGCTTAGCGACGTCGGCCCCGTGTCAACGCGGCGTATGTTCGGCGGCATGGGATTTTACACCGACGGTCAGATCTTTGCGCTGCTGATGTCAGACGGTCGCCTGATGCTGAAAGGTGCAGGCGACATGCAGGCACAGTTTGACGCATTGGGCATGGTCCGCTGGACCTATCAACGCCCCGGTCAGAAACCCGCCGCGATGCCATATTGGGAACTGCCCGACAGCGCGCTGGACGACCCTGACGAGGCGACGGAGCTGGCGCGGCGGGCGATTGGCCATCTGTGATGGTTGGCCCTGAACCGCGTTGCGCCTGTGTGCCCGTCCGCTCTAGCTGGCGATCAACGCCCTGATAATCGGCGTGAAATCCTGCGCCTTCAGGCTGGCCCCGCCCACCAGCGCGCCATCCACGTTGTCGCATTGGAAAATCTCGGCCGCGTTGCCCGGTTTGACCGAACCGCCATACAGCAGTCGGATCGCATTGCCGACCTGATCACCCAGCCGCTGCACCAGACGTGCGCGGATGAAATCATGCACTTCGTCGATCTGCGCCGTGGTGGCGACCGCACCGGTGCCGATGGCCCAGACCGGCTCGTATGCGACGACCAGATTGTCGCCTGTCGATCCGTTGGGCACCGAGCCGGACAACTGCCCCGCGATGATGTCCAGCGTATTGTCGGCCTCGCGGTCTTCGGCGCTTTCACCGATGCACAGGATCGCGACCAGACCGGCGTCCCATGCGGCCTTGGCCTTGGCGCGCACGTCGCTGTTGGTTTCGTGGCAGCCGTCGCGGCGTTCCGAATGGCCGATGATCACGTGGGTGGCCCCCGCGTCCGCGATCATCGGAGCGGCAATGTCACCGGTAAATGCACCGGAGGTTTCGCTGTGACAGTCCTGCGCACCGATGGTCACCGCACTGGAGCGCGCGATTTCGCTGGCGCGGAACAACAGCGGCGCCGGCGGGCAGATCACGATGTCGGTGTCGGTGTTGTCGGCATGGGCCGCCGCCAGATCCGAGATCACGCTCAGGGCTGCACTGCTGCCGTTCATCTTCCAGTTGCCTGCTGCCATCTTGCGCCGCATCATCGTCCCGCCTGTTCTTGGATTGCTTTGCCCTGATTTAGCATTGCAGCGCAGGGCGGGCAATGTAGGCTTTGGCCGGGCGGCCCCCAAGCGCCCGGAACCAAGACAAGGACACCACGGCATGATACCCAGACTGGACGCGGCACTGATCGCGGCGCGCGACGCAGACACCATCGCAGCCCTGGCGCAGGCGGCGCAGGGCACGGGGTTTGCCACCGTCCACAACACCGCGTTGACAGGGCCGCGCGTGCACGAGGTGATCGAAACCTACCGCGCGTTTTTCCACCTGCCCGAGACGCAAAAGCGCCACGTGGACATGGCACGCACCGGATCGAACCGAGGCTGGGGGGCTGCCGGATCGGAACAGGTCGCCCCCGACGCCAACCCCGATTACAAACAATTCTTCGACGCAGGCTTTACCCTGGCCAAGGATGACCCGCTGGCGGCACTGTCGGTCTATGCGCCTAACCGTTGGCCCGACGAGCCTCCACAATTCCTGCGGGTGATCACGGCCTATTACAACGACGCCTGTGCGGTCGCCATGACCGTCCTGCGCGGAATAGCCGAGGCGATCGACGCGCCCCGCGATTATTTCGACGCCGCGTTCGACAAGCCGATGGCGCTGCTGCGCGGCAATTATTATCCTCAGCGGCCCGCCTGGGCAACGGCGCAGGATTTCGGCATTGCCACGCACACCGACTATGGCTGTCTGACCTTGCTGGCCACGGACGGCACGCCCGGGCTTGAGGTGCGCAAGCGCGGCGGTGGCTGGATACCGGTTCAGGCACCGCCGGGTGAATTCATCATCAACTTTGGCGAGATGATGGAGATGTGGACCAAGGGCCGCGTTCAGGCCACGCCGCACCGCGTGGTGGGCACCGACGCCGAGCGTATTTCGGTGCCGCTGTTTTTCAATCCGGCCTTTGACACGAATGTGGCCCCTATCGGGTCAGGTGAAGTGATCCGCGCGGGCGATCACATGGAAAAGCGGTTTTCCGAGACTTACGTGCATCTGCAAACGCGGCCCGCTGCGCCATAGAAACAGCCAAAGCCGTGCGGCTCTTTCGGTTCCGCCACCGTGCTGGCGGTCCTCTGGGTCAAACGAAAAAACCCCCGCAGTTTCCTGCGGGGGCGCTACACTTAGGGTCACAACGTGGCCCAACACTCATTACAAACCTATCTGATGATAATCTCCGGTCCCATCATCATCGTGGGCAGCCACGTCGAGATCGCCGGGATATAGGTCACCATAATCAGGAATACGAACAGCACGGCCAGGAACGGAAGTGCTGCGCGCACCACGGCCATCATTGGCATCCCTGCCACGCCCGAGGTCACGAACAGGTTCAGACCCACTGGCGGCGTGATCATCCCGATTTCCATGTTCACCACCATGATGATGCCCAGATGGATCGGATCAATGCCCAGCTCGATGGCAATCGGGAACACCAGCGGTGCCACGATCACCAAAAGGCCCGACGGCTCCATGAACTGCCCGCCGATCAGCAGGATCACGTTGACGATGATCAGGAACACCACCCAGTTGAACCCCGCATCCAGCATCGCACCCGCGATCTGTTGTGGGATCTGCTCATCCGTCAGCACGTGTTTCAGGATCAGCGCGTTGGCGATGATGAACATCAGCGTCACGGTCAGCTTGCCCGCTTCAAAGAACGCATCGCGGGTGTCGCGGTGCCACAGGACCGTCAGCAAAGCCCAGGGTTTGGCAAAAAGACTGTGGTTCGCCACCCCCTCTTCCTTGGTGTGCAGCGGCCCCATGTCCCGATAAAAGAAGTTGGCAACAAAGAAAGCATAGATCGCCGCCACAGCCGCCGCTTCGGTCGGGGTGAAGATACCGCCGTAGATGCCACCCAGAATGATGATGATCAGGAACAAACCGCCCGATGCGTTCAGGCCCGAGCTGACCACTTCGCCCCAGCCTTGCCATTCGCCCTTTGGCAGTTTCTTGACCACCGCCATCGCGTAGATGGTGATCATCAGCATGGTGCCCGCCATCAGGCCCGGAATGACACCGGCCAGGAACATCCGTCCCACCGACACGTCCGTGGCGCTGGCGTAAACCACCATCACGATGCTGGGCGGGATCAGAATGCCCAGGGTGCCTGCGTTGGCGATGACACCGGCGGCGAATTCCTTGGTATAGCCCACCTGACGCATCCCTGCGATCACGATGGAGCCGATGGCCACAACCGTCGCGGGGCTGGAACCGGACAGCGCCGCGAACATCATGCAGGCAAAGACACCAGCAATCGCCAGACCGCCCGGAAAATGCCCGACGATGGCGATGGAAAAGCGGATGATCCGCTGGGCCACGCCGCCCGTCGACATGAAGATCGAGGCCAGAATAAAGAACGGGATCGCAAGCAACGTATAGTGCCCCGCCATCGCCTGAAACAGCGATTGGGCCACGGATGCCAGCGACGTGTCGGACAGCACCAGCAGGAACACGATCGACGACATGCCCAGCGACACGGCAATCGGCACACCGATCAGCATCAGGCCGATGACCATGACAAAAAGAACAAGAACTTCCATGACTTAATCCTCGCGGTTCATGTGGGCGACCGCTTCTACATCGTCTTCGGCCTCGTGGCTGACGATCAGGCTGTCAGCGGCACCGGTCCAGATGCGCACGCCTGCCTGAATGAACCGGAACAACAGCAATGCCATGCCAAAGGGCAGGATCGCATATGGGATAAAGCGCGGGATTTTCTCGTAGTGTTCACCCTCGTTCATGATCGGCTCGATCCACCGCAGCCATTCGGGGAACGGGATGTCGATAACCTCGTACCAGCCGCGATAGGACGAGCGTTTCATCTCTTCGAACCCGGTGGGCAGCACGCTGCCTGTGGTTTGCGGCAGGTTGGCGAAGTTCGCCCAGTAGTCCCACGACCCTTTCAGCAACAGCACCGCGTAAAAGATGCAGATCGCTGCGGCCACCAGCGCAATCACACGCCGTACCGGCACCGGAAACAGGTTGATCACCGCGTCCACACCCAGATGAGAGGTGGTTTTGACCGCGTAGCTGACCCCGAACAGGACCAGCCAGGCAAAGAGAAAGGTCACCATCTCCAAACCCCAGATCAGGCCGGTGTTGAAACCGTAGCGCAAGACGACGTTGATGAAGGTGATGATGGTCATAGCCGCCAGCAGCAGCGCGATCACGGTCTCTTCGAGCTCGTTGACGATGCGGCCCAGCGTGGTTTTGGGTTCATAGCTTTGTGCCATGCCCGCCCCTCCCTGATGTGTGAAAGATTGCGCCCGGCCATTTTCTGCGAATGGCCGGGCGCGCAAGCCCGCGCGGGCTTAGTTGATTGTGGCGTTGATCGCCTGCGCTGCGTCGATGTTCTCTTGGCCCACGTCGGCTTTGAACTCGTCCCAGACGGGTTTCATTGTGTCGACCCAGACCTGACGCTGTTCAGGTGTCAGTTCGCGCACCACGCCACCGGCTGCGATGATCGCCTCTTTGGCTTCGGCGTTCACACGGGTGGATTCGGCGTTCCGCGTCGACGTGACCTCGTCGATGATGGTCGCCAGTTGCGTGCGCGTGTCATCGTCCAGGCTGTCCCAGAAGTCGGTCGAAGTGACGACCATATAGTCCAGAACACCGTGGTTGGTTTCTGTCACACCGTCCTGCACTTCAAAGAATTTCTGGCCGTAGATGTTCGACCAGCTGTTCTCCTGACCGTCCACAACGCCGGTTTGCAGCGCGCCGTAAACTTCGGAAAACGCCATCGGCTGGGGCGAGGCCCCCATCGCGGCCATCTGCGCCTTGAGCACGTCCGAGTTCTGCACGCGGAATTTCAGGCCGTTTGCATCGTCGGGCGAGATCAGCGGAACATTGGCCGACATCTGTTTCATGCCGTTGTGCCAAAAGCCCAGGCCCAGCAGGCCACGGCGTGTCATCGATTCTTTCATCGCCTGGCCGGTTTCCGAGTTCTGGAACTGGTCAACCGCGTCGATGTTGGTGAACATGAAGGGCAGATCGAAGATGCGGAATTGCTTGGTGAACTGTTCGAATTTCGACAGCGACGGGGCCGCCATCTGAACGTCGCCTTGCAGCATCGCTTCAAGCACCTGGTTGTCGTTGTAAAGCGTCGAGTTCGGGAACACTTCCATGCACACCTTGCCGTTCATCTCGTCGTTCACGCGCTGCTCCAGCAGCGAGGCGGCGATGCCTTTGGGGTGTTTGTCGGTGTTGGTGACGTGGCTGAACTTGATCACGATTTCGCCGTCGTCACAGGCGGCCTGTACGGCACCGGCGGAAACGGAAAGGCTCAGGGCCACGGCTGCGGCTGTAAAGAACTTCATGATACTCCTCCCAGAGTTTGCTTTTGCATTTCTGCACGACCCTCTCCCAAGGGGCGCGTCACGACAGAGTGAACAGCAGTGATGGACGCGCCGCAACTTTGTCAGAGAGAAGGAAATTAATATGAATATAATTTATTATTTTCAGATAGTTACATGACTAAGTTGAAGCATTGAACGAACCCGAACCTCAAGCGACGTGCGATAATCCACACACCTGCCCACCCGTCTTGTGCGGAAAACCGCACACAGTTAGCGACGGTAATCCTCGGCCCGAATCCCGTAGCGGGCCAGCTTGTCGTAAAAGGTCTTGCGCGGCAGCTTCAGCGCCGAGGCCGCAGCGCTGGCGTGGCCGTTCTGCCGCCCCAGTGCCGCGATCAGCAAGGCGCGCTCGACCCTCGCAAGCTGTTCGCTTAGCCCCAGTTCGGTGGCCTCGGCCACATCCTCGGGCATCCCCAGGACGAACCGCATCGCCGCACTCATCAGTGACCGGGCGTTGCCCGGCCAGTCCTGAGCCATCAGCGCCGCCAGATGGTCCGAGCTGATTTCCGGCACGCACAGCCCCGCCTGCTCGGCGGCTTGCTCGACGTAATGGCGGAACAGCACCGGAATATCCTCGGGCCGCTCTGACAGCGAAGGAATGCGCACAGGCATCATCGCGATCCCGTAGTAAAGGTCGGCGTTCAGCAGTCCACCATCGACCGCTGCCTGCAAATCCTGCGTGCTGCCCGCGATCAACCGGCACGCCAGCCCGCCCTCAAGCGCGCTGGCCAGCGTCATCTGCGTTGCAGCGGGCAATTGGCCGATTTCATCGATGAACAGACTGCCGGCCTTGGCCTCGTTCAGCGCCTCGCGCAGCGCGTCCGGCTCAAGCCCCGCGCTGGCACGTTTCACAAAGGGCGATTTCGACCGGGGCGAGCACAAATGCAATACTTCCGCGACCTTTGACACGCCCGTGCCCGGCGCGCCCTGCACCAGCACTTGCGTTTCGACCGCCGCCAGTTGCCGCACGCGGGCGCGCAGGGTGTGGGCCAGTTCGGACTGGCCGAACAACATCCGCTCGGCCGCATCGCCACTGTGGACCAGCGCGCGCAGGCGGCGATTTTCCAGCACCAGCGCGCGGGTTTTCAGACCACGCTCTACAGTCGCCAGCAGATCGGCAGGGGCGCAGGGTTTTTCCAGAAAACCGAAGGCGCCCTGTGCCATCGCATCTACTGCCGTGGGAATATCGCCCTGCCCGGTCAGCAGGATCACCGGCAAATCGGGATCTTGCTCCAGCGCGTAGTGCAACAGATGGAACCCGTCGCGCCCCGGCATCCGCATATCCGACAGGATCACACCGTCGAAATCAGCGGTGATGTGATCCTTGGCCGCGACGAAGGAACTGGCGGCCAGCGGATCAAGGTCCGCCAACTCCAGCGTCTGCGCCACCGCATCCCGCACGGCGGCGTCGTCATCCACGACCAGAACGCGCTTGCTCATGCTGCCTCGCTTTCTTCCCAGGGAACCAATTGCACGGTGAAGGCCGCGCCCTCGCCGGTGTTTTCGCCGCGTATCTCTCCGCCAAAGCTTTGAACGATGCCATAGGAAATCGACAGCCCCAGCCCCATGCCCTCGGCTCCGCCCAGGCTTTTGGTGGTGTAGAACGGATCGAACACCTGATCGGGCACGTCAATTCCCGGACCGGTGTCGCGCACGGTCACCGATGGCTGCGCGCCGTCCTGCACAGTGATGTGCAAGGCGCGCGTGGGGCGGCCCTCCATCGCGTCGACCGCGTTCGTGATCAGGTTCACGAACACCTGGCCCAGCCGCACGTCACCGCCACGCACCCAGACGGGCGTATCGGCCGCGTCCAGTGTCACCGTCACATCCGCCTCGCGCAGACGCGGGCCGGTGATTTCGACCGCACTGCGCAGCACCGCACAGACATCGACCCGCACCGAAGGCGAACTTTCCTGACGCGCGAATGCCCGCAGGTTGCTGATGATCCGCGCCATGCGCTGTGCCATGTCACCGATCCGCGACAGGTTTTCGCGGGCGCGGTCGGGGCGGTTCTTGTCCATGAAGGTCAGACCGTTTTCGGCGAAGGATCCGATGGCCATCAACGGCTGGTTCAACTCGTGGCTGATGCCCGCGCTAAGCTGACCCAGCGCGCTGAGCTTGCCCGCCTGTACCAGATCGGCCTGCGCACGGGCCAATGCGGCCTGTGCCTCTTCGCGCTCTGCGGCCTCGCGCAGCAGTTGCGCATTGGTGCCGACAAGGGCCGCAGTGCGTTCCGCCACCCGCGCCTCGAGCAGGGCATTGGCCTGCGACAGCGTGCGCCGCCGTTCCGTCGCCACCAGCAGCAGCGCACCAAAGGCCAGACACAGCGCGGCAAAGGCCGCCGCCTGCAACACGGCAATGCGCTGCGCCGGTGCCGCGTCGATCAGAGCGTTGCCCTGGAAGCCGATCACCGGCAGGGGGCGCTGGATGTGCAGCCCTATGCGCGGCAAGTACGGGTCCCATGTCTGGCGCCAGATGTCATAGCCTGCGGCGCGGGTGTAGGTGAACGCAGGTCCGTCCGGTGTCGGCTGCCCGCCGTGTTGCCAGAACAGCAGTTCCGAGCGGTTGGAGACGAAGACCACGCCCTGCGGATCCGTCAGAAACACCGCCGGGTTCGAGCCGCGCCAGTCGGCTTCCAATGCGTTGACGTCGGCGGCGACGATCACCGCCCCGATCACCCGCCCCGTGGTTTTGCCGAAAATCGGCGCCGCGTGGTAATAGGCCCGCCCCGCAAGCGGCGTGCCCACGCCGTGCCCCGTGCCCAATGCCCCCTGCATCGCGCGACGCACATAGGGCCAGTTGCCCAAGTCCATCCCCTCGGCCCCGTGCGCCGAGGCCCGCACGCGGCCGGAATAATCCACCAGCATCACATCCAGTGCCGAGGTCTTGTCGGCCACGTCCTGAAACAACGCCATCGCCGGATCGGCACCGCCGCCTTCCAGCACCGCGCGGATGGCAGGATGCTCGGCCATGAACACCGCCAGCTCTCGGTATCGCTGCAACTGCGCGGTCAACCGGTCCGACGCCAGCGCCAGATCGGATTCGCCCTGCCGCTGCAACCGGTCCAGCGCCTGCACATAACCAGACCGCCACAGCCCCAAAGCGGCCAGCGCCACCACGGCGACAAAACCCAGCACGATCAGGTTGCGTTTGCGGATATCAGTGTTCATGCGCCGAAGTTTACCAACGTCGGCCTTGCAAAGACCAGAGCCACGCTATCATTTGGCGCTATGATAACACTTGACCAATCCCCGCTTGATCCCGCCTTTGTGCAAGACCCCTACAGCTTTTACGACACCGCCCGTGCCACGGGTCCGGTGCTGTACTGGTCCGACTACGGAATGCTGGCCGCCTTTGACCATGCCACGGTGCACGCATTGCTGCGCGACAAGCGGCTGGGGCGCGAGATACCGGATGATCTGAGGATGCCGGTGCCCGATCACCTGACGGAATTCTACGCGGTCGAGCAGCATTCGATGCTGGAACACGAACCGCCCCGCCACACCGAATTGCGCGGGCTGGTGCTGCGTGCGTTCACCTCGCGCCGGATTGCGGGGCTGCAAGGCGACATCGAAGAGATTTGCGCCGACCTGATCGCCAAATTCCCCCGCGATGCCGATTTCGACCTGATCCCCGCCTATTGCACCGAGGTGCCGGTGCGCGTCATCGCCCGCCTGCTGGGTGTGCCCGAGGACATGGGCCCTGATCTGCTGCGCTGGTCCGGTGCAATGGTGGCGATGTACCAAGCGGGCCGCGACCGCACGATCGAGGATGCGGCCAACACCGCCGCCCGCGAGTTTTCCGATTTCCTGCGCGGCTATATCGACGCCCGCCGCAACGATCCGCGCGACGATCTGATCACCCAACTGATCGCCGCCGAGGAAGACGGCCAGAAGCTGAGCACAGAAAGCCTGATCGGCACCTGTGTGCTGCTGCTGAACGCGGGCCACGAGGCGACGGTGCATTCGCTGGGCAACGCCGTGCACTGCCTGCTGCAAAACACCGTGCCCGCGATCACCCCGCAAGTGGTCGAGGAAGTCCTGCGCTATGACCCGCCGCTGCATATGTTCACGCGCTATGCCTATGAGCAGGTGCAGGTGGGCGACCAGACGCTATACCCCGGCGATCAGGTGGCGTTGATGCTGGGTGCTGCGGGACGCGATCCGGCGGTCTATACCGCCCCCGAACGGTTCGACCCCGACCGCAAGACCACGCCACATCTGGCCTTTGGCGGCGGGATGCACTTTTGCGTGGGCGCCCCGCTGGCGCGGCTGGAAATGCAGGTGGCGCTGAGCGCGCTGTTCGACGCCTGCCCCGACCTGCACGAGACGCAAGCGCCGCGCTATGCCGACAGCTTTCATTTTCACAAGCTTGAGCGGCTGATGGTGCACCTATAGCGGCAGCATTGTCGTCGATTTTATCTCTTCCATCGACAGCAATGCCGTCACGTTGTGCACCTTCACCTCGGAAATCAGCGCCTGATAGAAGACGTCATAGGCGCGCGCGTTCTTCACCCGCACCTTGAGGATATAGTCGATATCACCCGCCAGCCGGTGGGCTTCCTGCACCTCGGCGCGGTCCTTCAGCGCCTTGAGAAACTTGGCCTGCCAGTCGGCGTCATGCTCTGACGTGCGGATCAGTACGAAAAAACACGCCTCGAACCCCAGCGCGTCGGCGTCCAGAAACACCGTGTGCTGGCCGATCACCCCGCCGTCGCGCAGCTTGCGAATCCGGTTCCAGACCGGCGTTTTGGAACTGCCCACCGCCTTCGCGATATCGTCCAGCGACTGGCTGGCATCGCGTTGCAGTTCCGCCAAAATCTTCCGGTCTGTGTCGTCGATGCGAACAGTCATTCGCGCTTTCCTCTCATCTTGGTACGAGCGTTCTATCTGCACTGCGGCATGGAACGTATGTCCTTATCTGCGCGGGTATATGGCGCAATAGGGGGAATATTTCCTATATATGAGGTCAAGTCAACGAAGCACGGGATCGCAGCGCCATGAACCATTTTCCGATCTTTCTGGCCACCGCAGGCCGCAGCATCGTCCTTTCGGGCGGTGGCGAGGCTGCATTGGCCAAGCTGCGCCTGCTGATGAAATCCCAGGCTGCGATCACTGTCTTTGCAGCTGACGCAGATGCGCAGATCAAGACATGGGCCACCCAAGGCAAGCTGACATTGGTCGACCGCGCCCTGCAAGCCGGTGACACCGCCGATGCGGCACTGTTCTATGCCGCCGACGAGG
Source organism: Sulfitobacter sp. (assembly GCA_034669925.1). Classification (GTDB taxonomy): domain Bacteria; phylum Pseudomonadota; class Alphaproteobacteria; order Rhodobacterales; family Rhodobacteraceae; genus Pseudosulfitobacter. Next base: position 127,462 of record JAXMOM010000001.1, on the reverse strand, counting down.
ACGAGGCCGAGGATGCCCGCACCGCCGCCATCGCCAAGGCCGACGGCGCGCTGGTCAACATCGTCGACAACCTGCACGACAGCGAATTCATCACCCCCGCCATCGTCGACCGCGATCCCGTCACTGTGGCCATCGGCACCGAAGGGGCCGCGCCCGTGCTGGCGCGCGCGATCAAGGCCGACCTTGAGGAACGCCTGCCCACCACGCTGGGCACATTGGCGCGCATCGGCAAGGCGTTTCGCGGTGCTGCCGACGCCCTGCCCTTTGGCCGCCCGCGTCGTGATTTCTGGCGCGACTATTACTTCACCTCGGGCCCGCGCGCGATTGCTGCGGGCGAGGATGCCGTGCGCCCCGCGCTGAACGATCTGCTGGACACGCATCTGGCGCGCACCGCACGCGATGGTCACGTGGCCTTTGTCGGCGCTGGCCCCGGTGATCCGGAACTGCTGACGCTGAAAGCCCGCCGCGCGCTGGACGAGGCCGACGTGGTGATCCACGACCGGCTGATCAGCCCCGAAATTCTGGAGTTGGCCCGCCGCGAGGCGGTGATGGTGGACGCGGGCAAAGAGGGCTTTGGCCCCTCGATGACCCAAGGGGACATCAACGCGCTGATCGTCGAACATGCCCGCACCGGCGCGCAGGTCGTGCGTTTAAAATCGGGCGATGCCACCGTCTTTGGCCGTCTGGACGAAGAAATCGACGCGGTGACCGAGGCGCAGATCGGCTGGCATATCGTGCCGGGGATCACCTCGGCCTCGGCAGCCGTGGCTGCCATCGGGCAAAGCCTGACCAAGCGCAACCGCAATTCCTCGGTGCGCTTCCTGACGGGTCACGACATGAAAGGTTTTGCCGATCACGACTGGGCCGCACTTGCCCGACCCGGCGAGGTTGCCGCGATCTACATGGGCAAGAAATCCGCGCGCTTCATTCAAGGCCGCCTGATGATGCACGGCGCCGACCGCGCGACGCCCGTGACCGTGATTGAAAACGCATCGCGCCCCGAACAGCGGATCATCGGCACCACGCTGGCCGATCTGCCGCAAACCCTGACCGATGCCGACATGACCGGCCCCGCCCTGATGTTCTATGGCCTCGCCCCGCGCGCGGCGGCCGCCCAACCCATTGCTCAAATTCTGCAAGAGGCCCTGTGATGCCCAAACCGTACACCCCCAAAGTCGTGACCGCCAACCACCTGCTGGCGGGCGACGTAATCTATCAAACCCGTGACGGCTGGTCCCGCCAGCTGGCAGATGCCGAAGTGCTGACCGACGAAGCCCACGCCGACCTGCGCCTGATCGAAGCCGCACAGCAAACCGGTGAAGTGGTCGGGGCCTATCTGGCCGACGTGGACACCTCGGGCGATGCGCCTGCCCCTGCCCACTTCCGCGAAGCCTTCCGCGCCAAAGGCCCCTCGAACTATGCCCACGGCAAACAAACGGAGCTGAACTGATGTATACCTATACCGATTTCGACGCCGCCTTCGTCGCCGAGCGCAACCGCCAGTTCCGCGCGCAGGTTGAACGCCGTATCGACGGCAGCCTGACCGAGGATGAATTCAAGCCGCTGCGCCTGATGAACGGGCTGTACCTGCAATTGCACGCCTATATGCTGCGCGTGGCGATCCCCTATGGCACGCTCAGCAGCCGCCAGATGGATCAGCTCGCCTATCTGGCCGAAAAGTGGGACAAGGGCTATGGCCACTTCACCACGCGGCAGAATATCCAGTACAACTGGCCCGAACTGCGGGATGTGCCAGATATGCTGGACGCCTTGGGCGAGGTGCAGATGCACGCCATTCAGACCTCGGGCAACACCATCCGCAACGTGACCGCAGACCATTTCGCCGGTGCCGCCGCCGACGAGGTGGCCGACCCGCGCCCCGTGGCCGAGCTGGTGCGCCAGTGGTCCACCGACCACCCGGAATTCCAGTCGATGCCGCGCAAGTTCAAGGTTGCCGTGACCGGCGCCGAAAACGACCGCGCCGTGATCCGCGCCCATGACATCGGCCTGCGCATCGTCGAACGCGACGGTGTGATCGGCTACGAGGTTCTGGTGGGCGGCGGTCTGGGCCGTACGCCGATGATAGGCAAGGTCATCCACGACTTCCTGCCCGAGGAAGACCTGCTGCCCTATCTGGAAAGCGTCGTCAGCGTCTGGAACCAGATCGGCCGCCGCGACAACAAGTACAAGGCGCGCATCAAGATCACCGTGCACGAGGTCGGCCTGGACGAAATCCGCCGTCTGGTGGAAGAGCGTTTCGCGCTGGTCAAATCGCTGTTCACTGGCGTCGATCAGGACCACTTTGCCCGCATCAAGGCCCAGTTCGAAGCCCCTGATTTCGTGCAGAAATCCGTGGCTCCGTTCAATCAGGCCTATAATGACGATCCGGTGTTCCGCGCCTGGGCCGACACCAACCTGACCGCGCACCGCGCCGAAGGGTATTCCATCGTGTCGATCTCGCTCAAGGCACACGGAGCCACCCCCGGCGACGCCACAGCCGAGCAGATGCGCGTGATGGCCGAACTGGCCCGCCAGTATGGCCATGACGAGCTGCGCATCAGCCACGAGCAGAACGTGATCCTGCCACATGTGCACCGCGCCGACCTGCCCGCGATCCACGCCAAGCTGAAAGAGCACGGGCTGGCCACGGCCAACATCAACCTGATCTCGGACATCATCGCCTGCCCCGGCATGGACTATTGCGCGCTGGCCACCGCCCGTTCGATCCCGATCGCACAGGAAATCGCCACCCGCTTTGACGACCTCAAGCTGGAACACGACATTGGCGAGCTGAAGATCAAGATCTCGGGCTGCATCAACGCCTGTGGCCACCACCATGTCGGACACATCGGCATTCTGGGTCTGGATCGCGCCGGCGTGGAAAACTACCAGATCACGCTGGGCGGCGATCACACACAAACCGCCGCCATTGGCGAGCGTGCTGGCCCCGGCTTCTCTGCCGAAGCCATCGTGCCCGCCATCGAACGTCTGGTCGACGCCTATCTGGAACATCGCACGGAGAAATCCGAGACCTTCCTGCAAACCTATCGCCGCCTTGGCATGGCGCCCTTCAAGGCCGCCCTCTACCCTGAATCCAAAGCCGTCGCGGCCGAGTAAGCAAAAGTGAAACCCATGCTTCATCTTGCCAAGGAAACTCTCCCCGAAGGGCCGGTCTCTGCTGACCTGCACCTTCAGGCGGCAGCGCTGAACGACCGGTTGCGCCACCATGGTGCGACGGATGTGTTGCGCGCGGCCGTGAACGAGATCGAGGGACTGGCGCTGGTTTCGTCCTTTGGCGCGGAATCGGTGGTGCTGCTGCACCTGCTGGCGATGGTGGACCCGTCGTTGCCGGTGCTGTTCATCGACACCGAAATGCTGTTCACCGAAACGCTGGTCTACCAACAAGAGGTCGCCGAACGGCTGCGCCTGAAAGACCTGCGCATCATCCGCGCCGACGACCATGAACTGCACATCGAAGACCCCGACGGCACCCTGCACCAGTTCGACACCGACGCCTGCTGTGCGCTGCGCAAGACGCGCCCCCTGCAAAAGGCATTGGCCGGACACGGCGGCTGGATCACCGGGCGCAAACGCTATCAGTCGGGCCAGCGCGCCCAACTGGATTTCTTCGAGGTCGAAGAGGCCGCGACAGGGCCGCGCATCAAGGTCAATCCGCTGGCCCGCTGGACGCCGGAAGACGTGCGCGAATACATGACCGAAAACCGCCTGCCCCGTCACCCGCTTGTGGCGCAGGGTTATCCGTCCATTGGCTGTGCGCCGTGCACATCGCCCGTGGCCGAAGGCGAAGACCCCCGCGCCGGACGGTGGCGGAATTCACAAAAGGACGAATGCGGCATTCACTTTGTCGACGGCAAAATGGTTCGCACAGGAGCACAACAATGAGCATTATCGTGACCGACGCAGGCTTTGGCCCAGACACATGGGAAAAAGGCTATACCGCATTTGGCGAGGCCACCAATGACGTGACCGCGCTGGATGTACCCAGCGACATCAACCCCGCCGACATTGCGCTGTCGTCCAGCCTGCAAATGGTGCGCGTCGATTTTCCGTCGGCTCATGACGGGCGCGGGTTCACCATTGCGCGTCTGCTGCGCCTGCGTGGCTATACGGGCCGTCTGCGGGCGCGTGGCCATGTGATCGCGGACCAATACGCGATGGCACGCCGCTGTGGTTTCGACGAGGTCGAGATCAGCCAGACGCTTGCGGCCCGCCAGCCCGAAGACCAATGGCAGTTCCGCGCCGACTGGCAGGCCCACGACTATCAGGCCCGCCTGCGTGGCCAGACCAACGCGGCCATCTGACGCCTTTCGCCCGATCCTCCCTCCCGTTATACCAAGGCGCGCGCGTATCCGTGCGTGAATGTGAACAAATGACCGAGCAAACACCCGTGAACCAAGCCGCCGCCGTCAAGGCCCCCACTCTGCCCGACGCCCAGACCGTCACATCGGTGACCCACTGGACCGACCGTCTGTTTTCGTTCCGCGTGACGCGCCCCGCGTCGCTGCGGTTCCGGTCGGGTGAATTCGTCATGATCGGCCTGATGGGCGACCCGCACCCCGAAACCGGCAAGCAAAAGCCGCTGTTGCGCGCCTATTCCATCGCGTCGCCCGCGTGGGATGACGAGCTGGAGTTTTACTCGATCAAGGTGCAGGACGGCCCGCTGACATCAAAGCTGCAACACATCAAGGTCGGCGACGAAATCATCCTGCGCCCCAAACCCGTCGGCACGCTGGTGCATGACGCGCTGCTGCCCGGCAAACGGTTGTGGTTCTTTTCGACCGGCACCGGCTTTGCGCCGTTTGCGTCGCTGCTGCGCGAACCGCAAACCTATGAGGATTACGACGAGGTCATCATCACCCACACCTGCCGCGATGTAGCCGAGCTGACCTATGGTGCCAAGCTGATCGAAGACCTGAAAGCCGACGAGTTGATGCAGGAACTGATCGGCCCCGAGAACCTGGCCAAGATCCGCTATTACCCCACCACCACGCGTGAACAAAGCCCCAAGATGGGCCGCATCACCACGCTGCTGGAAGACGGCACCGTCTTTGCCGATCTGGGTGTGCCCGCAATCTCGCCCGAGACAGACCGCGCAATGGTTTGCGGATCGCTGGCGTTCAACAAGGACATTCAGACGCTGATGGAAGGCTATGGCCTGAAAGAAGGCGCCAACAGCGAACCGGGTCACTACGTGATCGAAAAAGCGTTCGTGGGCGACGGCGTCTAAGCCACCCTAACCCGCAACGGGACAAGAAAAAACCGCGCCCCGAACAGGGCGCGGTTTTCTTGTTTCAACCGTTGAAGACGGGGCTTACAGGCCCATCGCCTCGCGGATTTGCGTCAGCATCAGCTTCAGCGCTTCGGGGTTGTCGCGGGCCTTTTCCAGACCGCTGGTCAGCAGTTTTTTCTGCACGGCGCCCAGGTCGGACTGTTCCACCATCGCGGTGACCTTATTATAGTCGAAACCATCGACGGTCAGCAGTTCGGCCATCGACGCGGGGTCGGCGGGAACGTCTGCTGTTGTTTCGGCTTCGCTGCTCATGTCAACCGATGCAGTCGCACCTTCTGTGCCTGCGGCAACTGCTGTTGTGGTGTCATTGGTTCCGGATGCAGTTGTGTCGGCAGGTGCTTCGGTTGTCGTCGCGGTGTCAGCAGCCGTTTCGGTCGAGGTTTCCGCGGTGGCCTCGGTCGAGGTTTCCGCCGTTGCGGTTGCTTCGGTCGAGGTGTCAGCGGTTGCGGGTGCCTCGGTCGCGGTGTCAGCAGTTGCTTCGCTCGACGTTTCTGCGGTGGCCGCAGGCGTTTCGGTCACAACTTCCTCGGCTGCGGTCGCGGTTTCCGATGCCATGTCTTCGGTCGCCTCGGCGGCGTCGCTTGTCGCTTCTGCGGCCTCGTCAGCGGTTGCCTTGGCACCCTCAGATACGGTCTCAACAGCATCTGCCACAGCCTCGCCCGCTGCGGATGCGGTGTCGGCAATGGCTTCGGACGCGTCCTTGGCGGCATCGGCAGCGGCGGCCCCGGCTTCGCTTGCAGCTTCGACAGCATCAGCAACGGCACCTTCGGTGGCCTCGGCTGCGGTGCCCGCAGCTTCGGATGCGCTGTCCAGCGCGGCAGGTGCGTTCACGGCATCGGCTGTCTCTGTTGCCACCTCTTGAATGCTGCGGCCAGACCACAGCAAATATGCGCCAAGTGCCACGGCAGCGGCCACAAGGATCCACAATAGATTTTTCATAACTCAGTCCCCTTCACAGTATTGCCGACGGCGATCTTTCACCGCACGGTTCCCTCGACCCTCAGATGCGCACTGTTTGACAGCCGCGCAAGGGGAAATTCGGTCATTTCCCACCCTCATGACCGTTTTGCGCCTTGAATGCAGGCAGGGCTGGGTCTAGTTTGACACCTTGAAAATATTGCAATGATCAAAGGACGTTCATCATCGCTCGCAGACCACATAACGCGCCGCCCCAACGTGACACCGGCCCGCGCATCAACGAAAAAATCCGCTCTAACGAAATCCGCCTGATCGGCGCCGAGGGTGAAAATGTCGGTGTCGTGACACCGGCCCGCGCGATGGCCATGGCCGAAGAGGCCGGGCTGGATCTGGTCGAGATTTCGCCCAATGCCGTGCCGCCCGTGTGCAAGATCATGGATTTCGGCAAGTTCAAATACGAACAGCAAAAACGCGAGAGCGAAGCGCGCAAGAAACAAAAGATCATCGAGATCAAAGAGGTCAAGTTCCGTCCCAACACGGATACCAATGACTATGAAGTCAAGATGCGCAATGTGTTCAAGTTTCTGGAAAATGGCGACAAGGTGAAGATCACCCTGCGCTTTCGTGGCCGCGAGATGGCCCACCAGAACCTGGGCCGCGAGCTGCTGGAACGTGTTGCCGAAGACACCAAAGACGTGGGCAAGATCGAAAACTTTCCCAAGATGGAAGGCCGCCAGATGGTCATGCTGATCGGACCTGTCGCTTCCAAAGGCTGATACCCCAGAACTTTCCATGCAAAAGGGCGCTGCAATTACGCAGCGCCCTTTTTCGTTTTCAATCGGACCGCGCTTAGCGCAGCAACGATGTCACGTTGCGCACAGCGGCGCGGCGGTTGATCCGCTCGGCCGATTGTGTGCGGATCTTCAACGCGCTTTCGCCATAGCCTTGCGTGATCAGGTTTTCCGGCGGCACGTCGAAATACTCGGTCAGTGCCAGCGCCACGCTCTCCGCGCGACGGTCCGACAGCGCCAGGTTATAGGCATCGTCGCCCACAGCATCGGTGTGACCTTCAATCAGGAAAATGGCACTTGGGTCCTGTTCGATCGCGTCCACGATGGCCCCACCCACATCAGCCAGCTGTTCGGCCTGCGAGGCACGAATGGCGGCCGAACCGGTGTCAAAGGTAACACTGTTCAGCTCGATCGTCGGCACCAGTTCACGCACGGCGCGAATTTCGCGCACCTGGCTCAGCGAGAATGTCCGACCGGAGGTGTTGCCCTGCCCCGACGACAATGCCGAGCGCAGCGCCGCCACGTCGGTGGCATCTGCCACGTTGGTGGTACGGTCGGTGCGGGTTTCCAGGAACGACACGGCCACCGGGTCGACATCGCGGGTGTCGTCGATCAGCGTGATCTCGGACCCGTCGGCGCGGCGCAGGAAGCGTTCGACGACCGTACCGTCAGCGGACGAGATTGTCACGACTTCGCTGCCATCCTGGCGGGTGACTGTTGTGCGGGTCGAGCCGTCATTAAAGCGTTCTGTCCGAACGTCCGAGCCGGGCTGGCGCAGCAGTTCGTTATCGCTTTTCAGAACGCGCAGGTCGCCATCGCGGCGCACGACCACCCGGTCGCCCGAGTTCGACACAACCTCGTCGCCGTTGCTCAGCACTTTGCCGACAACCACGGCCCCAAGACCGATCAGCAACGCTTTTTCAAACTTGCTCAGACCGCTTTCACCTTGTTCGATATTGGCTTCCGCGTTGGCCTTGGTGTCGAAATCCTCGTCGCTGGACCGGCTGTTGTTTTCGGTCACGGTTTCGGTTTCAACCTCTTCGGCCTTTGCGTCTCGCTCAGTGGCACGGGCCTCTTTACGAGCGGCCTGACGCTCTTCCTGACGGGCGGCGCGGCGTTCTTCAACCTTCGCCTCCTTGGCCTTTTCTTCTTCGGTCATCGCTGCCTGCTGTTCTTCGGCTGCTTTGGCCTCACGCTGGGCCTTTTTGCGGGCCGCGCGCTCTTCCTTGGCTTTGGCCAGGGCTTCGGCGTCCAGATCAGCGTCGGCGTTGGTGCCAGTTGCCGTGTCTGTGGCTGTGCTGGTTGCAGTGTCAGCAGTTGCCGCTTCGGCAGCAGCTTCGGCTGCGGCTTTCTTCTCGGCGCGTTGCTCGGCTTTGCGCGCTGCGCGCTCGGCCTTGGCCACTTCGTCAGGATCGGCATCCGTAGCAGCGGTGCCTTGGGTTTCGGTCACAGGCTCAGGGGTTGCTTGGGTGTCGGCTTGTGTTTCAGCTGCGGCCTTGGCGTCGGCGTCAGCCTGCGCTTGGATCGCAGCCTTGGCATCTGCATCGGCCTTCGCGTCGGCTTCTGCTTTGGCATCGGCTTCAGCTTTCGCGTCTGCTTCGGCTTGCGCGGCCTTCTCGGCACGTTGCTGTTCCTTGCGGGCGGCGCGCTCTTCCTTGGCTTTCGCCTCTGCATCCGCGGCAGCAACCGCTGCCTCTGCATCTGCCGCATCGGCATCCGCTTCGGCTTTCAACTTGGCCTCGGACTCGGCTGTGGCGGCTTCTGCAGCCGCGGCAGCCTTGGCAGCCTTACGCTCGGCTTTGCGGGCCTTCTTCTCGGCCTTGGTCGCCTCGTCATCCGTGGTCTGAATCTCGTCAGCCGCGTCCGCCGTGGCGTCTGCACCAATTGCCAAACCGTTTTCATCCAGCTTGACCGTCGCGTCACCTTGTCCAGCGACCTGTGCATAGCTGGGCACCGGCACCACCAAAGCAGTACACAACACCATAGCTGTCGTACGTTTCAGAATAGATTTCATTATTTCGACCTTTCTTTGTGCGCTCGAACATTCCGCGCTCTGCGGTTCCAACGCGGGACCGCAGTTGTACGTTCCCGACAAAGCTGGGGCCGTTGGCCATTGTTATTCAATATCAGAGGGAAAAAACTGGGGTTTTCAAACAACTAAGGCCCCCGCCATAGGCGAGGGCCCGCTCATGTTCACGCAAGGGTTGTTAGCTGGCCGCAGCAACGGCCCGCTTTGTCATGACGCCCACCAAATGGGCACGATAGGCCGCTGTGCCATGCAGGTCGCCGATCATGTCGTCGCTGGGCACGGACAAACCGTCCAGCGCATCCACAGCAAAGTTGCCCGACAGCGCCGCCTCGGCTTCGGACCAGCGGAACACGCCGTTGTTCGACGCACCCGTCACGGCCACACGCACACCATCGGCGTATTTGGCCACAAACACAGCGACCAGCGGGAACCGCGACGCTGGCTGTGCGATCTTGGCATAGGCCGACTTTTGCGGGATCGGAAAGCGCACTTGGGTGATGATTTCACCCTCGTCCAGCGCGGTTGTGAACATTCCCTGAAAATAGTCATCCGCCGCGATCTCGCGGCTGTTGGTGACGATTGTCGCCCCCGATCCAAGTGCGGCCGCCGGATAGCAGGCGGACGGGTCATTGTTGGCAAGCGATCCGCCGATGGTGCCACGGTTGCGCACCGCAGGATCACCAATGCGCCCCGCCAGATCGGCCAGCCCCGGATAAGCGCCCGCCGCCTCTTCCGCGACCGTGCGGTGCGTGGTGCCGCCACCGATCACAACACTGTCGCCGCTTTTCGACACACCCTTCATGTCGGCAATACCGGTCAGACTGACCAGCTTCGACGGGCTGGCCAAACGCTGTTTCAGCGTCGGGATCAGCGTCTGACCGCCCCCCAGCGCCTGCGCCTCGTCATCGGCCAAGGCTTTGATGGCCTCGTCCACCGTCTCGGGCTTCACAAAATCAAAGTTGTACATCTTTGCATCCTTTCCCTGCGGCCAATGAACCGGCCCTGCCGCTTCTTTTGGCCAAAAATATCCCGGGGGTCCGGGGGCCGCGCCCCCGAACGCCCCATCCGCTTATTGCATCGCGGCCCAGACACGGCTGGGCGACAGCGGCATATCAACGTGCGTCACGTCCTTACCGGCCGAACGCAGCGCATCCACCACCGCACCGACCACCGCGGGCGGCGATCCGATGGCCCCCGCTTCGCCGCAGCCCTTCACCCCCAACGGGTTGTGCGTGCAGGGCGTCTGACACGAATGGTCCACATCAAAGAACGGCACATCGCTGGCCCGCGGCATCGCGTAGTCCATATAGGACGCGCTCAGCAACTGGCCGTTCTCGTCATAGGCGCAGTTTTCCAGAAGCGCCTGCCCGATCCCCTGCCCGATGCCACCATGCACCTGACCCGACACGATCATCGGGTTGATGATGTTGCCAAAGTCGTCTGCTGCTGCGAACCGCTCAATGGTCACCTGTCCGGTGTCGCGGTCCACTTCGACCTCGCAGGCATAGGCCCCTGACGGATAGGTAAAGTTCGACGGATCGTAAAACGCCGTCTCTTCCAGCCCCGGCTCGATGTCCTCCAGCGGATAGTTGTGCGGCACATAAGCGGCCAGCGTCACGTCGCCCCAGGCCACCGATTTGTCGGTGCCCGCCACACTGAACGCACCGTCCTTCAACTCGATGTCGCTTTCCGAAGCTTCCAGCAGGTGGCTCGCGATCTTCTTGGCCTTGGCGATGATCTTTTCGGTCGCGCGCACCATGGCCGATCCGCCCACCGCGATGGACCGCGAGCCATAGGTGCCCATGCCCATCGGCGTGTTGGCGGTGTCGCCATGCACGATCTCGATCATGCTTTCGTCAATGCCGATCATTTCGGCGATCACCTGCGGGAATGCCGTCTCGTGGCCTTGCCCGTGGCTGTGACTGCCCGTCATCACGACCAGCCCGCCGGTGGCATTGACCCGTACCGTGGCACTTTCAAACAGACCGGCCCGTGCACCCAACTGCCCGACAAGGTTGCTGGGCGCGATGCCGCAGGCCTCGATGTAGCAGTTAACGCCCAGGCCGCGCAGCTTGCCGCGCGCTTCGCTTTCCTTGCGGCGGCCCTCGAACCCGGCGAGATCGGCAATCTCGGTCAGTTTGTCCATCGTCGCAAAATAATCGCCGGTGTCATATTCCACCGCCACAGGGGTGGCATAGGGGAATTCGGTGATAAAGTTCTGGCGGCGCAGTTCGATTGCATCCACGCCCAGTTCGATCGCTGCCTTGTCGATGACGCGCTCCAACTGGAACGTCGCCTCGGGCCGTCCTGCCCCGCGATAGGCGTCAACGGGCACGGTGTTGGTGAACACCGCCTTGACGTTCACATAGATCAGAGGGGTCTTGTAGTTCCCCGCCATCAACGTGCCGTGCAGCCACGTGGGCACCGACGGCGCAAAGGTACTGAGGTACGCGCCCATGTTGGCGTGTGTGTCCGTGCGCAGCGCGGTAAAGTTGTTGTCCGCGTCCAGTGCAAGCTGGATCGTGGTCACATGATCGCGGCCATGGGCGTCCGACATGAACGCCTCGGACCGGCTGGACGTCCATTTGACCGGACGGTTGCACGCCTTGGCCGCAAAGGTCACGAACGCCTCTTCCTGGTAATGGAAGATCTTGGTGCCAAAGCCGCCGCCCACGTCCGGGGCCACGACCCGCAGCTTGTGTTCGGGAATGCCCAGCACGAATGCGCCCATCAACAGACGGATGACATGCGGGTTCTGGCTGGTGGTGTACAGCGTGTGATCGCCGGTGCCACGGGCGAAATCCCCCACTGCCACGCGCGGCTCCATCGGGTTGGCCACCAGACGGTTGTTGCGCAGTTCCAGCGTGGTGACATGCGCCGCCTTCTGGAACGCTTCCTCGACGGCGTCCTTGTTCTCTTCGACAAAGCCCCAGTCATAGCACAGGTTGTTCTTCAGATCGTCGTGCACCTTGGGCGCATCCGCCTTCAGCGCGTCTTTCATATCCACCACAGCGGGCAGTTCCGAAATGTCGACCTCGATCGCTTCGGCGGCATCGCGGGCCTGCGCCAGCGTCTCGGCCACGACGGCGGCCATCGGCTCGCCCACGTGACGCACCTTGCCGCTGGCCAGAACCGGATGCGCCGGCTCTTGCATGACTTCGCCGTGTTTGTCGGTGACCTGCCAACCGCAGGGGATGCTGCCCACACCTTCAAAATCGGCAGCGGTAAAGACTTTCACAACACCCGGCATCCCCTCAGCCGCCGATGTGTCGATCTTGTTGATGGTTCCGTGCGCAATGTCCGAGCGCAGGAAAAACACATGGGCCTGTCCGTGCAGGTTGATATCGTCGGTATAATTTCCCTCACCCGTCAGAAACCGGATGTCCTCACGCCGTTTTGAGCTGGCGCCGATGCCTCCGTCTTTTGGCATAGTCATTCCTCCCTAGATGCGACCGTCTCCCGCGCCCCCTGTTCTTTTGGCTTTAAGTATCCCGGGGGTTTGGGGGCTGGCCCCCAATTGATTTCAGATATTCCTACAGTCTATTCCGCAGCGATGGCGCTGACATCCTGACCGGATGCTGCAAGGATCGCTTTGACAATGTTGTGGTATCCCGTGCAGCGACAAATATTCCCCTCCAGATAGTCGCGCACTTCGGTCTCGGTGGGCTTGGGGTTGTCTTTCAACAGCGCCGCCGCACTCATCACCATGCCGGGGGTGCAGAAACCGCATTGCAGGCCGTGGTGATCCTGAAACGCCTGCTGGATCACATTCAGCGATCCGTCTGCATTGGCCTGACCTTCGATGGTGCTGACCTCGGCGCCGTCGGCTTCCAGCGCCAGCATGGTGCAGGATTTCACCGCCTTGCCATCCACATGCACGACACAGGCGCCGCACTGGCTGGTGTCACAGCCGACGTGCGTGCCGGTCAGCCCTTGGGCGTCGCGCAGGAATTGCGCCAGCAGCGTCCGGCCTTCGACGTCGCCCGACGCCGCCTTGCCGTTCACGGTCATTTTGACCTGTGTCATGATCATCTCCCTGATTTCGTCTCCATTGTCCGAAGTTAAGCACGCAACCTGCAGTTTGAAAACTGCTATCTTCGGAAGGGTCGCGACAAAACAGCGTGAACGGGCTCAGGACTTTGATGCGCTGCGCGGGCGCGGGCGCGTGGGAATTTCCTTGAGCAAACCGCCCACGCCCATTGTAGAAATGTCACCCTGATCCAGCGCCAGCCCGCACACCAGCCGTTCCAGCACCCAGTCGGCACCGTTCAGCGCGGGCGACCGCGCGCAGCCCGGCAGGCCGATCACGGGTTTGTCGTTGATGGACCCGAAAAACAGCAGATTGCCCGGATCGACAGGCATCCCAAAGGCCGTGACCTGTCCGCCCGCCTGCCGCAATGCCGCCGGGGCCACGTCGTCGGGGTCCGAGGTCGCGGAGGCTGTCAACACCAGCACCACGTCGCCCGCCGCCTGTGCAATGGCGTTCGCCAGAGCGTCGGTTGTATGGTCACAGATCACGCGGTCGGTCAGGGTCATGGCCAAACGCTCCAACCGCCCCGCCATCGCATCGCGACCCTTGGGTGACGGGGCTGCCCCGCCCACCTGGCTTTCAATCAATGTGGCCGTGGCGTAGCGCGGCGGTTCAATGTGCAGCGCGGCGCGGCCTGCTGTTGCGGCCTGCGCCAGCGCCGCGCGCGGCACGCCGTAAGCTATGATCTTGATCGTGGCCACCATGCCCCCCGCGTCGCAGCGGTGGTATTGTGGCACCGTGGCCAGCGTGATCATCGGGTGCACCGCGTTCAGCGCATTGATCGCAGCCACCTCCATCACCGCCACGCCGGGCGTCGTGGCATAAAGGTTCACGCGCCCCGCACCTGCCCCCGAGATGCGCAAACCTTGCGCGTCCGCATCCGGCACCAGCGCCTGTGCCAGCTCCAACGCGGAGGCGTTTTCCTCGATGTCGTCGGCTCCCAGTCGTGCGACCACCACGTGATCGCGTCCTGCGTCCGCCAATGCGCGCAGGTGGTCGGCGGTCAGCACCGTGCCCTTGGCAATGCGGTGCGGTCGGCCGTCTTTCAGGACAGGCATCGAATGGGCCAGAATGGCACCTTCCGCCTGATCCAGCGGCACATCGCCAAAGATCATGCGCCACGCCTCAGCGCCTGCACCATCTGGGCCAGGATCGACACGGCAATCTCGGGCGGGCTGGCGGCCCCGATGTCCAGCCCCACCGGCCCCCTGATCCGTGCGATCGCCGTGTCGTCAAAGCCTGCCTCCTGCAAACGGGCCACACGCGACGCATGGGTGCGTTTCGACCCCAGCGCGCCGATGTAGAACGCGCGCGAGTTCAGCGCGCGGTGCAGCGCCGGATCGTCCAGCTTAGGGTCATGAGTCAGCAGCACCAGCGCGGTGCGGGCGTCAAGACCCACCGCGTCCAGCGCTTCGTCGGGCCAGTCGTCCAGTATGGTTTCGCCGGGAAAGCGCGCTTGCGATCCGAATGCTCCGCGCGGGTCAATCACCACCGGATCATATCCCGCGATCCGCGCCATAGGCAGCAAGGCCTGCGCGATGTGCACCGCCCCCACCACAATCAGCCGCAAGGGCGGGTTGTGGATGTGCACAAAGGTGCTGCCGTCCTCCTCCAGTCCCGATCGGTCCATGGCAAAACGGGTGTCGTGCCCCACGGCCACCACTGACCGCGACCAATCGGCGGTGTTGACCACATAGGCCACCTGCCTGCGCGCCGCCCGTGCATCCACGATCTGTTTCAACGTGCCCACGTCCAGCGCGGCCCCCACGGGTTCCACCAGAATGCGGATGGTGCCACCACAGGCCAGCCCCACGGCAAAAGCATCGCCGTCGCTGACCCCGTATTCCAGCAGACGCGGCGCGCCATCGGCCAGCGCGTCCTGCGCCTCCATCACCACGGCGCCTTCGACGCAGCCGCCCGAGACCGACCCCATCATCTCGCCGTCACCCGACACCACCAGCATCGCGCCTGTGCGACGCGGCGCGCTGCCCCATGTCTCGACCACGGTGGCCAGCACCGCCCCGCGCCCTGCGCGGTGCCACTCCAGCGCCAGTTCGGGTGCGTTTTCAAAGATATCCATCTGCGTTCTCCCTGACGTGCGTGGCAAATCGACGGCCCACACGCCGCGTTTGATCTCAAGCTAAGCAGCGCGCGGGTCGCCCGCAAGCTTAGTCGCTTGCACAGTGCCCTTATGGCCCCTAAATCTAGGGAGAACACCAAGACCAGACTGGAGAGCCGCATATGGCCATGCAAGCCAAGGACATCGAAGACCTGATCCGGTCGTCCTTTCCTGACGCCAAGATCACGATCACCGACCTTGCAGGTGACGGCAACCACTATGCCGCCGAGGTGATTGATGCGTCTTTCAAAGGCCAGAACCGTGTGCAGCAACAACGCGCCGTCTATGCCGCGCTCAAGGGCAAGATGGACGGCAGCCAGGGCGAATTGCACGCATTGGCCCTGACCACCAAAGCGCCGGAGTAGCCCCGCGATGGACCTTGCCCTGATCATCGCACTTGGCGGCGGCGTGCTGCTGTTCGCGGTGCTCAGGGCGGCCCAGTCCATCCGGCACCACAAAGACAGCGAACGCGGCTCTGATCCCGGCACGGGCTACCACGAGATCGAGGCCAACTATCACTCAGGCGGGGGCGGCGGCGGACATTCCTATACCTTCAAGGTGCCGCGCGACCCGCAGGAATATGCAAAAACCTTTGTACCAAGGAACAAACGCAAATGACCGATGCAACAACACAAATCAAAGACACCGTGACCAGCAACGACGTTGTGCTGTTCATGAAAGGCACCAAGTCCATGCCGCAATGCGGTTTTTCCAGCCGTGTGGCAGGGGTGCTGAACTATATGGGCGTCGAGTTCACGGATGTGAACGTGCTGGCCGATGAGGGCATCCGTCAGGGCATCAAGGATTATTCCGACTGGCCCACGATCCCGCAATTGTACGTCAAAGGCGAATTCGTCGGCGGCTGCGACATCATCACCGAAATGACCCTGTCGGGCGAGCTGGACACATTGTTTGAACAGAACGGCGTGACCTATGACAAGGACGCCGCCGAGAAAATCCGCGAAGCCAACGGCTGAAACGGTTTTGGATCGACGTCGAAGGGGCTGGCCTTGGGCTGGCCCTTTTGCGTTTCGGACAGACATCGAAGATCGATCTTGAAGATCCGATCAAACTTGGTCTTTCTGCGCCTATGGCTTTACGCGCACCCGACATCTCAGATGCATCCAGCATCGCGGCAATCTCGATCGAGGTCTGGGTTGGCACCTATCTGAAACGCGGGGTGAACAGGTTCTTTGCGGACTACGTTCTGGAACAGTTTACCACCGCGAAGATCGCGGCGCTGATCGACGATCCTGACCGGTTCATCCTTGTTTCCGACAATGCAGAGGGGATCGACGGATTTATATGTGTCGCCTCATCAAGCGTGGCACCCGTTGAAGGGTGTTCGAACATGGAGATTGCGACTTTCTATGTGCAACCGCGCCATCATGGCAAAGGGATCGGGACACAGCTTCTGAAGGCAGCGCTGGACCATTGCCGCGCTTGCAATATTCAATCTGTCTGGCTGACAACCAATGCCGAAAATGATCCGGCTATCGCATTCTACCTTTCCCAAGGCTTTGAGAAAGTTGGCGAAACGCATTTTTGTATCGGCGACGAAGGCTATCTGAACAACGTTTATGCCTATCGGTTCGGTTCAGTTCGATAATGCATATTAAACGCCCGCAGGCCTTGCAGTCTCGGTCTGTGAGCAAGGTCTGAAAAAGCCCAGAACGATCTTGCCACATAGGGCAGCGCCAGACCGCGGGTGGGCATCAATACTTAAGTAACTGGCACTTTATGTTTCGTCTTTGGCATGGGGCTGCTGAATCTCAAGACGGCGAGGAAGCGCCCGCCCGTCGCACCAAAGGTGCGCCCACTGTCTTAGGCACGCCTTCAGCGTGACGGGCGGTCGGGCGCGAAAAATCACCTTAGATTAATCTATCAAGCCTTTGATCGAAAAGGATACCTACCCTTCGTAGGTCCCGTCCAGCCGCTCCTGCACCTCTTCGGCCAGCGACTCGGCGCGTGCGGCAAGTTCTGCCAGCGTGTCGGTCACCGATTGCGGTACCACCGGAATCTCGATCCGTTCGGGTTCGATCACCTGATTGCGCAGGCCTTCCAGTTCGGCCTCGCGTTCGTCCAGTTTGGCCTGAATCTCGGCCACGCGGTCCTCGACGCTTGCGGTTTTGTCGGCCAGCATCAGCCCCGCCATCAACAGCATCCGCGCCTCGGGCATACGGCCCACCTGGTCGGACAGCACCTTGGCCTCGTCGTCCAGCATTTTCGCCGCCGAATGCAAATAGGCGTCTTCGCCCTCCTGGCAGGCCACTTCGAACTGGCGGCCCCCGATGGAAATAATCACTTCGGGCATCAGGCGTCTCCTTCCTTGGCTTCGGGTTCTGTGGCGGACGGGTCAGAGGCGCCCTCTTCCAGCAGCGGGGTCATGGCCGCGATGATCGTGTTCGCTTCCGAGATGTCCGCCGCGCGGGCCGCGCGCAGCGCCTCAAGCTCGGCCATCATCGCCTTGTTGATCAGGTGCGGTTCGGCCACGCCGGCGGCATTGGCATCGCGCAGCGCCTGATTGGACTGCGACAGTTGGGTGTTCGCCTTGCGCAGCTTTTGCAGGTCGGCGTCCAGCTTGGCCAGTTGCGCCTGTGTGCTTTCGGTCGCCTCGCGCAGCTTGGCCATATCGTTTTCGTGGCGCTGGCTTAGCATACGGATACGTTCAGTCAGCTGGGCGTTGACGACTTTTTCGTCTTCCAGCGCCTGTTGGGTCGCCGCATCGCCGCCCCCGGTGCCTGACAATTCTCCCAGACCGCTGGCCACACGGTCCATCGCGGCCATGATCCGGCGTTGCAACTCGATTATATCGCTCATCCGTCGTCCCTGTTTGCGTTCGGCTTGTACTGTTTCTGTATCGTTTTTCACGCTTTGACCACCGGCGAATCGCTCGGAAGGTCCGCAATAGGCAAAGTCTAGCGAAACGGTACCCGAAATGCGCCCTCTTTGCGATCAACGACTTGCGGGCGGGCGTTGATGTGCGCAGCACTGCGAAACCCCTCGGGCGCTTGACCCCTGCCCTTGGGCTGATATGGAGCAGGGCAAGCTCGCTATTTCCAGCCAAAGGACTGCCGCCGTGGATCTCAAAGCACTTGCCAACGCCAACCCTGACCACTGGTCCAAAGCCACCGCCATTCGTGCGCTGACACTGGACGCGGTCGCCGCTGCCAACTCGGGCCACTCGGGAATGCCGATGGGCATGGCCGATGTTGCCACCGTGTTGTTCGAAAAACACCTGAAATTTGACGCCTCGGCCCCCAACTGGCCCGACCGCGACCGGTTCATCCTGTCGGCGGGCCACGGCTCGATGCTGCTGTATTCGCTGCTGCACCTTGTGGGCGACGCGCAGTTCCCCATCGAGGAAATCAAGAACTTCCGCCAGATGGGCGCGCGCACCGCGGGCCACCCTGAAAACTTCCTGGCCGATGCGATTGAAACCACCACCGGCCCGCTGGGTCAGGGCATAGCCAATTCGGTCGGCTTTGCCATGGCCGAGGAAATGCAGCGCGCGCAATACGGGCGCAAGGTTGTCGATCACTATACCTATGTCATCGCGGGCGACGGTTGCCTGATGGAAGGCGTCAGCCAAGAGGCGATCACCCTTGCGGGGCGTCACAAGCTGGGCAAGCTGATCGTGATGTGGGACAACAACAACATCACCATCGACGGCACCGTCGAGCTGAGCGACCGCACCGATCAGGTGGCGCGCTTCAAATCCGCCGGCTGGCAGGTGATCGAGATTGACGGCCACAACCCCGACGAAATCGACGCCGCCCTGACGCAGGCCAAGAAGGGCAGCAAGCCCACGATGATCGCGTGCAAGACGCACATCGCCCTGGGCCACGCCGCGCAGGACACCTCGAAAGGGCACGGCGCGCTGACCGATCCGCAGCAGTTGATCGACGCCAAGGCCGCCTATGGCTGGACCTCGGGCCCGTTCGAAATTCCGGCCGATGTGAAATCGGCTTGGGAAGCCATCGGCAAACGTGGCGCTGCCGAGCACGCCGACTGGCAGGCCCGCATGGACGCGATCAGCAACGCCAAACGCGCCCAATTCGAGCGCGCCTATGCGCTGGACGCCCCCAAGAAGCTGAGCGCCACCATCAAGGCGTTCAAAAAGCAGATGTCGGAAAGCGCACCCAAACTGGCCACCCGCGCCAGCAGCGAAAAGGTGTTGGAAGTCATCAACCCGATCATGCCCGAAACTGTCGGTGGCTCGGCTGACCTGACCGGTTCGAACAACACCAAGACCGGCGATCTGGGCGTCTTCGACGTGGACAACCGCAAGGGCCGCTATGTCTATTGGGGCATTCGCGAGCACGGCATGTCGTCGGCGATGAACGGCATGGTGCTGCACGGCGGTATGCGCCCCTATGGCGGCACGTTCATGTGTTTCACCGACTATGCCCGCCCTGCCATGCGCCTTTCGGCGCTGATGCAGGTGCCGACGGTCTATGTCATGACCCACGACAGCATCGGCCTGGGCGAAGACGGCCCGACGCACCAGCCGGTCGAGCATCTGGCGATCAGCCGCGCGACGCCCAACACCTATGTGTTCCGCCCCGCCGACACGATCGAGACCGCAGAAGCGTGGGAAATCGCGCTGACCTCGAAAACCACGCCGTCGGTTCTGTCGCTGACCCGTCAGGGCCTGCCGACCGTGAGGACCGAGCATAAGAACAAGAACCTGACCGCCCAGGGCGCTTACGTTCTGGCCGAGGCCGAGGGCAAGCGTCAGGTGATCCTGATCGCCACCGGCTCCGAGGTCGAAGTCGCGCTGAAAGCCCGCGAGGCGCTGCAAGCAGATGGTATCGGCACGCGCGTCGTGTCCATGCCCTGTATGGAGCTGTTCGCCGAGCAGGACGAAGCCTATCGCCGCAAGGTTCTGCCCGCAGGCAGCGCCGTGCGCATCGGCATCGAGGCGGCTGTACGCCAGGGTTGGGATCAATGGCTGCTGGGCGAACGTGGCCGCGCGGGCAAGGCCGATTTCGTCGGCATGGACCGGTTCGGGGCCTCCGCCCCTGCGGAAGAGTTGTTTGAAAAGTTCGGGATCACTGCAGAAAACGTTGTGGCCAAGGCCAAGGCGCTGCTTTGATCTGATACCGGGTTACGGAATGACACGGGCCGGTGAGATCTCCTCACCGGCCCGTTTTGCATCAAGCTTTGGCTTTTGCCTCAGGCCGCCGCGTCGCGATGGAACACGGCCCGCCAGATCGGCGTGATGATCTTTTCGCCAATCGGGATCAGCACCAGACCCAGCCCCAGACCAAACACACCGTCCATCGCCGCCTTGGCCGTCCATTCGACTGCACCACGCCAGCGTTCGCTGACCGCATGGCCCGCTTCCGCAGCCCAGTCGTGGGTAAAGTGGCCCAGCGTGTCATAACCAAGCACCTCAAGCCCGTGAATAACGATGTTGCCCCCAACCCACAGCATCGCCGCTGTGCCGACCACCAGCAGCGTTTTCAACACCCACGGCATCGCCTGCACAATTCCGCGCCCCAGCGACTGCGTCAGCGCCAGACGTCCGCGATTGGCCATCGCCAGACCAAGGTCGTCCGCTTTGACGATCAACCCGACCGAGCCGTAGACCACCAGCGTGATGATGATCGCAGCCCCGGCCAGCGTCGCCGCTTCCATCCAGAAGTTGCTTTCGGGGATCGCGGCCAGCGTGATGGTCATGATTTCGGCGGACAGGATGAAATCTGTCTTGATCGCGCCCTTGGCTTTTTCCTCTTCCAGATGCGCGGGATCGACGGTTTCTTGTTTTGCCTTTGGATGATCTTCGTGGCCCTTGCCCCCGACACCAACCGCATGGGCGATCTTTTCGGCCCCTTCGAAACACAGATAACAGCCGCCCAACATCAACAGCGGCGTGATCGCCCATGGCGCAAAATGGTTCAGGGCCAGCCCCACAGGCAGCAGGAACACCAGCTTGTTGCGCAGCGACCCCTTGGCAATCCGCCAGATGATCGGCAGCTCGCGCGAGGCGGCGAAACCGGTCACATATTTCGGCGTCACGGCAGCATCGTCGATCACCGCCCCTGCCGCCTTGGCGCTGGCCTTGGCCGCCTGCCCGATCACATCATCGACCGAAGCCGCCGCCACTTTGGCAATCGCTGCCACGTCATCCAATAGGGCCAGTAGTCCGCTCATGTCGTTCCTTTCGAGGTGCTTGGATACAGAGCTAACACTGACCGCGCGAAAGACAATCGTTCAAACGCAGCAAATGGGCCACAGGTTTATCGCTAACAGCTTGTTTTCAGGTGTTTCGCCCAATTTGGCCTGTCGCTATACAGCCCACAACATCCCACATAAGGACGCAGACCATGACCATCAGAGTTGGCATCAACGGGTTTGGCCGCATTGGCCGCTGCACCCTGTCGCACATCGCCGCAAGCGGACGCAACGACATTCAGGTCGTCAAACTGAACGCCACCGGCCCGCTGAAAAGCACTGCACACCTGATCAAGTACGATTCGGTGCACGGCGCATTCCCCGGCCTGGTCGAAGTGGGCGAAAACACCCTTGATCTGGGCCGTGGCCCCATCGACGTGATGTCCACCTATGACATGGACGCGCTGGACTGGGAGGGCTGCGACGTCGTTCTGGAATGCACCGGCATGTTCAACGACGGCCTGAAGGCGAAGACCCACCTTGAGCGCGGCGCGGGCAAGGTCCTGTTGTCGGCCCCCGGCAAGAACGTGGACCGCACCGTGGTTTACGGCGTCAACGACAAGGAACTGACCAAGGTCGACCGCATGGTCAGCAACGGGTCGTGCACCACCAACTGTCTGGCCCCGCTGGCCAAGGCGCTGGACGATGCGTTCGGCATCGAAAGCGGCCTGATGACCACCATTCACAGCTACACCGGCGATCAGCCCACGCTGGACAAGCGCCACAGCGATCTGTACCGCGCCCGCGCCGCCGCGATGAGCATTATCCCGACCTCGACAGGTGCCGCCAAGGCGTTGGGTGAAGTGCTGCCGAAACTGGCGGGCAAGCTGGACGGCACCGCCATGCGCGTGCCCACGCCCAACGTGTCTGCCGTGGACCTGACATTCGTGGCGGGCCGCGACGTGACCGTGGACGAAGTAAACGCCGCGATGAAGGCCGCCGCCGAAGGCCCGATGGGCCGGGTTCTGGCCTATGACGACGAGCAGAAAGTCTCGGTCGATTTCAACCACACCGAACATTCGTCGATCTTTGCCCCCGACCAGACCAAGGTGACCGGCGGCAATCTGGTGCGCGTGCTGGCGTGGTACGACAACGAATGGGCATTCTCGTGCCGTATGGCCGACGTGGCCGTGGCCATGGGCCGGTTGTCGTAAGCATCACCGCCACTTGCGGGATCGGGGCGGGGCTGTCACAACAGCCCTGCCCTTTTTGTTCGAGCGTAGCCCTGATGACCAACACCCTGTCGCTTATTCTGGCCGCCATCCTGATCGCCTGGATCAGCTTTGACGTGTTTGCCAACGACAGCGAAAACCTGTTGTTTCTGGGCAAAGAGTTGTTCGATCTGATCGAATGGATGGCCTTCTGGCGCTGACGCCATGCCCTTTTTGACATTGATGTGCGACACTGTGCCTGCGCTGCGCGCGCGGTTGACAATGTGGTTGCCCCGCCTATGTTAGCGCTAACCGACAACTGGGGGCCGAACCATGACCACGAAAATCGCAATCAACGGATTTGGACGCATCGGGCGCAACGTGCTGCGCGCGCTGATGGAGCGCGGCGGCGACGACCTGCAAGTTGTTGCCATCAACGATCTGGCCGACCCTGCCACCAATGCGCATCTGTTTGAATTCGACAGCGTTCATGGCCGCTATAACGGCACCGTCACCCTGACCGGCGACACGCTGGACGTGGGCGCGGGCCCCATCCGCATGAGCGCCGAACGTGACCCTGCCAAGCTGGATTGGGGTGACGTGGACATCGCGCTGGAATGCACCGGTTTTTTCAAGACGGACGAAACCGCAGGCGCGCACCTGAAAAACGGCAGCGACAAGGTGCTGATCTCGGCCCCCGGCAAGGGCGAGATGAAAACCATTGTTTATGGTGTGAACCACGACATTCTGACCGCCGACGATAAAATCGTATCGAACGCATCGTGCACCACGAACTGTCTGGCCCCGCTGTGCAAGGCGCTGCACGAAGAATTCGGCATCCTGCGCGGCACCATGACTACGATCCACGCTTACACCGGCGGCCAGCCCACCCATGACCGTGCCGCCAGCGATCTGGCGCGGGGCCGGGCCGCGGCGCTGTCGATGGTGCCCACCTCGACCGGTGCGGCCAAGGCCATCGGTCTGGTGATGCCGGAACTGGACGGGCTGATCTTTGGCACGTCGCTGCGGGTGCCCACGCCCAACGTGTCCTGCGTGGACCTGACGGTGGAAGTGGCGAAAGAAACCGACATCGCAGGCATCAACGCCGCCCTGTCCAAAGCCGCCCGCGCCTCGGGTGGTGTGCTGGAGATTGAAGCCCGCCCGCTGGTCTCGGTTGATTTCAACCACACCTCCGCCAGCTCGACCGTGGCGCTGGACCAGACCCATGTGCAAAACGGCACGCTGGTGCGCATTCTGTCGTGGTACGACAACGAATGGGGCTTTTCCAACCGGATGCTGGACACGGCGCTGGCAATGGCAAACGCCAAGTAATCACTGGCAGAGGCGAAAGCCGCCGTTGCGCGCGATCACGTCCAGATGCAGGTGATTGCTGTGCGCGTCGTCCGACCCCGGCCCCAGAACGGTGGTGAAATGCAGACAGGCGGTGGCGCGCACCGCGTCCTGAAAGCTTTCCTCGCGTGATCCTTCACGCTCGCGCGGGGCGACCTTGATCTGAGATCCGTCCTCGAACCCAAACGCCATGATGTCGATGGCATTGCCAAAGGCATGTTCGGACAGCTTGCCGTCGGGCTGGTTGTTGCGACGGCGGCACTGATAGCCGCTGCCTTTGGCCAAGGTGACGACCGGCCCACGCTTTAGCGTGGCCGCTGCGGGTTGCACGAAATCGCGAATCCACGAACCCAAGGCCACCGCCGTTTCGCAGCGCATCAGGGCAGGTGCATCTATCGCAACCCCCGGCATCGGCTGCGACACGCGCACCGCGTTGGCTATGCCGCAGTCGCGGTCTTCCTCGGTCTGCGGATCAGCGAGTTTGTACACAGCACCCAATTCATTCAGCGCACCGAGGCAGGCAACAAAGGCGTCGTCTGTTTCTTGCAGGGTTTGCCACACAGGCGGGGCAATTGGCTCTGGCTGGGTTTCCAGTTCCTTGGTGGTTTGCCCGTTCTCTGCACTGCCGTCCTGCGGTGTCGCGGACAGGGGCGCGGCGTCCGTTTCAGGCGGAAGCTTGGACTGCGTCGGGGCGCTGGCTGCCCCCTCGCCCTCCACCGCGGCCTCGGGCTTGCCCGGAGGCAGGCGCGACGTATCAGGCGCGCCCTGCCCCCAGACCACTGATGGTATCATCAGCAGCGCAACCGCCAGCACGCGGTTCATTCGCGGAAATCAACGACGACACCTGCGCTGACCAGCGACGCCAGTTCCTGCGCATCCCAGTTGGCCATGCGCACACAGCCGTGGGAATGGGCGGTGAACAGGCTGGCAGGTTCCGGTGTGCCGTGAATGCCGTAGGTGGGTTTCGACAGGTCGATCCACACCAGGCCCACAGGACCGTTCGGTCCGGGCGGCAGTGTCAGCGGCTTGTCGTTGTCACCCTGTTTGAAATTCACACTGGGATTGTAGTGATAGGTCGGCTCAAGTGCCACCGCCTCGACCGTCATGTGGCCGGAAGGCGACGGCGTGCCCGACGATCCCACGGCCACGGGATAGTTGGCAATCTCGGTCCCCGCCGCATCCCAAGCGCGCAGACGACGGTCGGATTTGTCGATGACGATCTTGGTCACCTGCCCCACGGCCTTTTCACCGGGTTCGACGACAACAATCGTTTCACCGGCGTAAAAACCTGCACCCGGGTTCACCAGTTTCAGGAAATCCTCGCTCATGTGAAACCGTTCGGCCAGCTTTTCGGTTACGCTGGTGTATCCCATACGGTCCAACTTGGCCAACTCGCCATAGTCGCGCGGCAATGGCGCGGACAGGCCCGAAACATCGGCTTCCGTGATCGTGTACTGCTCCATGTAGACATCAATGTCGTTGCCGCCCAGCTTGTCCCAAACCTCGGCGTCCAGCAGGCCATCGACTGGCAGCCCCATGCGGGCCTCGTAAGCTTTCAGCGCGCTTTCGGTCATGCCACCTTTGACACCGTCAATGATCGACACCGAGACGGCGGCGCGGTCCAGCAGCACTTGCAGCTTCACGGTGACGGGACTGCGCCCATCGGGCAGGCCACCCACGCCCGAATAGCTGGCCGCGTTCACGCTGGCCGGCGTGACCGGTTGCGACGGAATTTCAGGCCGTGCGGCGGCTGTTGTTGTGTCGGTGGTCTGGTTTGCAACTGCATCCGGCGTGACCGTGATGACATCATTGGTGCCCAGGCCAGTGTCACCTTGGGTTTCGGCGTTTTCCTTGTCTTCCAATGCCTTTGACAGCTCTGACACGCTGGGAATACGCGTGCCCGACGTATCCCCCGAAGGGTCGTCCGGAACATCATCCAGCGCGGATTCGGCCATCGGAATGATGGGATCACCCGTCGCAGGCGCGGTTTGCTGCTGGCTGACAGGTGGCGGGGGCGTCACGACGGGCGCAGGATCAAGCTGTGTTGTTGTCGGGGCCTGCGCGACCAATGGGGACGCGATCAGCGTCAACAGGGTGATACGGGCGATGTGCGATGTGTATGACATGCCAGCCAACGTCTGCGTTGGCTGGCGAGTTCCCGCGTCAGCTTGAAAGTTTCGTGATCAGCGCGGCATTGACCTGCGGGGTGACAAATTTGCTGACATCCCCGTCCAGACGCGCGAT
Organism: Sulfitobacter sp.; assembly: GCA_034669925.1. GTDB lineage: Bacteria > Pseudomonadota > Alphaproteobacteria > Rhodobacterales > Rhodobacteraceae > Pseudosulfitobacter. The sequence goes on along the minus strand of JAXMOM010000001.1, from coordinate 101,339 downwards.
TTCCTTGACCAGTTTCGACGCGATGGCCTGATGCGTGGCCTCGGCCATCAGGAACACCGTCTCGATCTCGTCATTCAATTGGCGGTTCATGCCAACCATCTGATATTCATATTCGAAATCGGCCACAGCCCGCAGGCCGCGAATGATCATCTGCGCCCCGACATCGACAGCGCAATCAATCAACAGGTTCTCGAACGGGTGCACGATAATCTCGGTCTGGGTCTGTTCCATCAGCTTGGCGCATTCCGCCTCGATCATCGCAACGCGCTCTTCCAGACGGAACAACGGCCCCTTGTCCCGGTTGATCGCAACGCCGATCACCAGACGGTCCACCAGCGACGTGGCGCGGCGGATGATGTCGATATGTCCCAGGGTGATGGGGTCGAAAGTGCCGGGGTAAAGGCCAACGCGCATGGGCGTGCTCCGTGGTCAGGGTAATATTATTTCGCGGCAAGCAACCACTCGGGATACAAAAATGCAAGCGCCAAGACGCAGTGTCGCAAAATTATAACCGACGGCCCGCTAGTGGCCCATGATCATCCCTTGCAGGGCGTCTTTTTCCATCGACACTTTGGACAGGCGTGCCTTGACCACGTCACCTTGGGTGATCAGGCCGACCAGCTTGCCATCCTCGACCACGGGCATGTGGCGGAACCGGCCGTCGGACATGTTTTGCAAAACGCTTTCGACGCTGTCCTGACGGGTGCAGGTGACCAGCTTGGTGGTCATATAGGCCTCGACCTTGTCTTCCAGACAGCTTGCGCCACGGGTGGCCAGTTCGCGCACGATGTCACGTTCCGACAGAATACCATCCGCAGTCGTCCCGTCACGCGACACGACCACGCTGCCAAACTTGTGCTTGGCCAGAATTTTCGCGGCATCCGAGACGCTTGTACCGGGTTTGACAGTAATCACCGCGTCGCTGGATTTCGATTGCAGGATATGTTGGACAAGCATGGCAAACCTCGTGTGATGGTTGAATGGTCGATATATTGATCGTCCTCTCAAACCCGTTTTGTGTCAAGCTTGCGCCTCGAGCCGCGCCAGCTCCACGCGAAGCCCCGCCACCAGATCGTCGGCAAACCGGGTCAGCCGCGCGTTGTTTCGGTCGTCGGCGTGGCGGATCAGGTAAAACGCACGGGTCAGGCCAATCTGATCGGTCAGAATACGCCGCAATCCGCTGGCGGCGGGCAGTGCAAAGTCGTGCACGATCCCCACCCCGCCGCCCGCACGCAACAGATTCAACTGGACCGAAACGGAATTGGACGCCAGCGCCGTACGCGGCAGGCCGATGTCGGCCAGATAATCCAGTTCGCGGTCGAAAATCATGTCGGGGATGTAGCCCACGATCCGGTGCCCTTGCAGATCAGCGGTGGTGGTGATGTGCGGATGCTGGGCCAGATAGCTGTCGGCGGCGGCCAGATGCAGACGGTAGTCGGTGATTTTCTGCACCGTCAGACGGCCCGCCGTGGGCGCGCTGACCCCGATGGCCAGATCCGCCTCGCGGCGCGACAGGTTGAAGACACGCGGCAAAGCCACGACCTGAATGTCCAGATCAGGATGGCGGTCGGCCAGATCGGCGCAAACCTGTGGCATCAGATAGTTGGCACAGCCGTCCGGCGCCCCGATGCGCACCTGCCCTGTCAGCCGGTCGGACTGCCCCCCCGACAGCGTCGAGGTCGCCGCGCGCATTGCCGCTTCGGCCGCCTCGGCCTTGTCCAGCAGGGTCACACCCGCCTCGGTCAGCGCATAGCCCTGCGGGGATTTCACGAACAATACCGCCCCAAGCGCCGCCTCAAGCCGCACCATCCGGCGGCCCAGCGTGGCGGGGTCCAGCCGCAGCGTCTTGCCCGCTGCGGTTAAACTGGCCTCTCGGGCGATGGCCAGAAACAGACGCAAATCATCCCAGTGCGCTTCCATACCGTAAATGCCCTTCCCGTTCATTTTGCAAAAATGCATGACTATTTTGGAAAGATGTGTCTTTTCCATGTGTTTTTGCAAGCCTACAGTGCGCGCAACGGAACACCACAGGAAGGATTTCCCATGCAAGAGATGACCCATTACCTGAACGGCGAACACGTCAAAGGCACCTCGGGCCGCTTTGCCGACGTCATGAACCCCTCGACCGGCGAAGTGCAGGGCCGCGTGCCGCTGGCCAGCGCCGAAGAACTGAACAAGGCCGTCGAATACGCCGCCGCCGCTCAACCGAAATGGGCCGCGACCAACCCGCAGCGCCGCGCCCGCGTTCTGATGAAATTCGTCGACCTGCTGAACCGCGACATGGACAAGCTGGCCGAAGCGCTGAGCCGCGAGCACGGCAAGACCCTGCCCGACGCCGCCGGTGACGTGCAGCGCGGTCTGGAAGTCGTCGAATACTGCATCGGCGCGCCGCAACTGCTGAAAGGTGAATACACCGACAGCGCGGGCCCCGGCATTGACATGTATTCCATGCGTCAGGCGCTGGGTGTCACGGCGGGCATCACGCCCTTCAACTTCCCTGCCATGATCCCGATGTGGATGTTCGCCCCGGCCATCGCTTGCGGCAACGCGTTTATCCTGAAACCGTCCGAACGTGACCCCTCCGTGCCGCTGATGCTGGCAGAACTTCTGGAAGAAGCAGGCCTGCCCAAAGGTATCATTCAGGTCGTCAACGGCGACAAGGAAGCGGTTGACGCAATATTGCACCACGACGTGATCCAGTCGGTCGGCTTTGTCGGCTCGACCCCGATTGCCGAATACATCTATGCCACCGGCTGCGCCAACGGCAAACGCGTGCAATGCTTTGGCGGCGCGAAGAACCACATGATCATCATGCCCGACGCCGACATGGATCAGGCCGCCGACGCGCTGATCGGTGCTGGTTACGGTGCGGCGGGCGAACGCTGCATGGCCATCTCGGTTGCCGTGCCCGTCGGTGATGAAACCGCCGACCGCCTGATGGAAAAACTGATCCCGCGCGTCGAAGCATTGAAGGTCGGCCCCTACACCGCAGGCAACGACGTGGATTACGGCCCCGTTGTGACCGCTGCGGCCAAGGCCAACATCGAACGTCTGGTGCAAACCGGCATCGATCAAGGCGCGAAACTGGTTGTCGATGGCCGTGGCTTCAAGCTGCAAGGTTATGAGGACGGCTATTTCGTTGGCCCGCACCTGTTCGACCACGCCACCAAGGACATGGACATCTACACCCAGGAAATCTTTGGCCCGGTTCTGACCTGCGTGCGCGCACAGGACTATGAAGAGGCGCTGGGTCTGGCGATGGACCACGAATACGGCAACGGCACCGCGATCTTCACCCGTGACGGCGATGCGGCCCGTGATTTCGCCAACCGGATCAACATCGGCATGGTCGGTATCAACGTGCCGATCCCCGTGCCGCTGGCCTACCACACCTTTGGCGGCTGGAAGAAATCGGTGTTCGGTGACCTGAACCAGCACGGCCCGGATGCGTTCAAATTCTACACACGCACCAAAACCGTGACCGCGCGCTGGCCCTCGGGCATCAAAGAAGGCGGCGAATTCTCGATCCCCGTGATGGAATAACGCTCTTACGACACCAATACCCTGCTCCGGTGCGCTGCGCATCGGGGCAGGTTTCTGCCGCTGGCCGTCCGCCCGCTGGCCCTGCCCACGAAAGACTTGCAACTGTGGCCGCAGACACCGATTATTAAACAAACGTTCATTTCGGCGATCAGGGAGGATGCGATGGACTTCGCACTGACAGACGAACAATCAGCTATTTTCGACATGGCCTATGCCTTTGGCCAGGACAACATCGCGCCCCATGCCCGCGATTGGGAGGCTCAGGGCACGATCCCCAAAGAGCTGTGGCCGCAAGTGGGCGAGCTGGGCTTTGGCGGTCTTTATGTGTCCGAGGAATCGGGCGGTGCCGGTCTGGGCCGTCTGGACGCCACATTGGTGTTCGAGGCGCTGAGCATGGCCTGCCCGTCTGTTGCGGCCTTTCTGTCCATCCACAACATGTGCGCGCGCATGATCGACAGCTTTGCCAGCGATGATTTCAAGGCCCGCGTGCTGCCCGATGTTCTGACGATGAACACCGTGCTTAGCTATTGCCTGACCGAACCCGGCTCCGGCTCGGACGCTGTCGCGCTGAAAACCCGCGCGGATCGCACGAACGAAGGCTACACCCTGAACGGGACCAAGGCGTTCATCTCGGGCGGCGGCTATTCCGACGCTTACGTGTGCATGGTGCGCACCGGCGACGCGGGTGCGGGCGGCGTCAGCACCGTTTATGTCAAGGACGGCACAGACGGGCTGTCGTTTGGCGCGCTTGAGGACAAGATGGGCTGGCGGTCGCAACCCACCGCACAGGTGCAGTTCGACGATTGCAAGATCTCTGCCGACAATCTGATCGGTGAAGAAGGCAAAGGGTTCAAATATGCGATGATGGGGCTGGATGGTGGCCGGCTGAACATTGCCGCCTGTTCGCTGGGCGCCGCGCAGACCGCGCTGAACGCCACGCTGAACTACATGGGCGAACGCAAGGCCTTCGGCCAAAGCATCGACCAGTTCCAGGGGCTGCAATGGCGCCTGGCCGACATGGAGATCGAACTGCAAGCCGCGCGCGTCTTCCTGCGGCAGGCGGCGTGGAAACTGGACCAAGGCGCGCCCGACGCCACCAAGTTCTGCGCCATGGCCAAGAAGTTCGTGACCGAAACCGGATCAAAAGTGGTCGATCAATGTCTGCAACTGCACGGCGGTTATGGCTATCTGGCCGACTACGGCATCGAAAAACTGGTGCGCGATCTGCGCGTTCACCAGATCCTGGAAGGCACCAACGAAATCATGCGCGTGATCGTGGCGCGTGACATGCTGAAAAACCGATGAGCGATATTTCCATCCGCATCACTGGTGTCGCCGGCCGCATCACCCTGACCCGCCCCAAGGCGCTGAACGCGATGACCTATGACATGTGTCTGGCCATCGAGGACGCGTTGGACCGCTGGCGCGACGACGACGCGGTGCAACTGGTGATCATCGACGCCGAAGGCGACCGCGCGTTCTGCTCGGGCGGCGATATTGCCGACCTCTATGCATCGGGGCGCAAGGGTGATTTCGCCTATGGGCAAAAGTTCTGGGCCGATGAATACCGCCTGAATGCCAAGATTTTCACCTATCCCAAACCTGTCATCAGCTTTCTGCAAGGGTTCGTGATGGGCGGTGGTGTCGGCATCGGCTGTCACGGCTCGCACCGGATCGTCGGCGAAAGCAGCCAGATCGCCATGCCCGAGGTCGGCATCGGCCTGATCCCCGATGTGGGCGGCACGCTGATGCTGGCGCTGGCACCGGGACGGATGGGCGAATACTTGGGCACAACTGCGTCCCGCATGGGGCCGTCAGATGCGATTTTTTCAGGTTTTGCCGACAGTTATGTACCGCAGCTAAAGTGGCCCGAGCTGATCGCACAACTGGAAGCCACCGGCGACATCGCCTTGCTTGACACCGCCGCCGAAACGCCCGAACCCGGCCCCCTGCAAGCCCAGCTTGAGGACATCGACCGCCATTTCGGCGGCGAGGGCTTGGGTGACATTTTGCGTTCGCTCAGCGCCGAAGACAGCGATTTTGCCCGTGCGGCACTGAAATCACTGGGCCGCAACAGTCCGCTGTCGATGGCCTGCACCATCGAGGCCCTGCACCGCCTGCGCGGCCCGTCCCTGACCATCGAGAAGGCGCTGGATCTGGAATACCGGTTCACCTCGCGCGCGATGGAACATGGCGATTTTCTGGAAGGCATTCGTGCCGCGATCATCGACAAGGACCGCAGCCCGAACTGGCAATACGCAGACACCGACGTGCCGCCAAGTGCCGTCAGCAAGATGCTGCGCCCCTTGGGCGACGCGTCACTGAAACTGGGAGGAACTGAGCAATGAAGATAGGATTTATCGGCCTTGGCAACATGGGTGCCCCGATGGCGGCCAATCTGGCCAAAGCGGGCCATGACGTCACAGGTTTTGACGTCGCGGGCACCACCGCCGAGGGCGCAGCCGTGGCCACCAAAATCGACGAGGCCGCCACAGGTATGGACGTGGTGATCACGATGCTGCCCAACGGCGCGATCCTGCGCGATGTCGCCGCACAGATCATCCCGCTGATGGCCAAGGGTGCGTGCTTTATCGACTGTTCCACCGTGGACGTGGACAGCGCCCGCGCCGTGGCGCAGGACGCTGAAACCGCTGGGCTTCTGGCCGTCGATGCGCCCGTATCCGGCGGCATCGGTGGCGCGGCGGGCGGCACGCTGACCTTTATGGCGGGCGGCAGCGCCGATGCATTTGCCAAGGCGGAACCGCTGTTCGACATCATGGGCCAGAAGGCTGTGCATTGCGGCGAGGCCGGCGCCGGACAGGCCGCCAAGATCTGCAACAACATGATCCTGGGCGCCACGATGATCGCCACCTGCGAGGCCTTTGCACTGGCCGACAAGCTGGGGCTGGAACGGCAGAAGATGTTTGACGTGGTCAGCACGTCGTCAGGCTATTCCTGGAGCATGAACGCCTATTGCCCTGCCCCCGGCGTGGGTCCGCAATCGCCGGCCGACAACGGCTATAAACCCGGGTTCGCCGCCGAGCTGATGCTAAAGGATCTGGGGCTTAGCCAGCAAGCCGCCGAAGCGGCTGACGCCGACACACCGATGGGCAAACTGGCGCTGTCGCTGTACAAAACCTTTGTCGAGGACGAAGGCGGCAAGGGGCGCGATTTCAGCGCCATGTTGCCCCGGTTTGCCGAACGGGGTCGCGGCTGACCCTCTAAGGAACCCTTTACACGTTTAAGGCGTTGTCCCTCGAACCAAGCGTCCTGGGGGGCAACGCAATCATGAGCCAGAAAACAACGGCGCTGCCGGTTATCGGTATATTCGTCATCATGTTGATTTACGGGCTGGTCGCTGCGTCCAACTTCCTGATCCCTGTTACCGCTGCCGTTCTCGCTTATTTCGTCCTCAGCCGCCCGCGTCGCGGCTTGCAACGACTGGGCATTCCCAGCGGTGCAGTCGCGGTGCTGTTCACCGGGCTGATCATCACCCTTTTGTCCCTGTCGCTTTACTATTTCTCGTCCCCCGTCAGCATGATGGTGCGCGACGTGCCCGAATTGATCGAACAATTGCAGGACCGCATCAGCGCCACGCAGAACGATACGATCAAGGCGGTGGCAGAAGCGGCCGAAGCCGTCGACAACATGATCGAAACCAAAGAAGCCAAGACGGAAAAGCCTCTCGAAGTCGCGGTGGTGGACAAGGAAACCTCGACACGGCAAATCCTGACCCTTGCGCCGCAATTGGTCAGCCAGTTGCTGTTCGCGGTGCTGTTGCTGTTCTTCTTGCTGAGTTCGGGCGACTTTTTCCTGCAACGGGCTGTCGAAAGCATTGGCCGAACCAAGGACAAAAGCCGCGCGCTTGAAATCGTCGCCACGATTGAACGCCGGCTGGGCCGCTATCTGGGCGGCATCACGCTGATCAACGCGGGGCTTGGCCTGACCATCGGCGCGGCGATGTTCCTGATGGGCATCAATCAGTATATCGCGATCGGCGTCATGGCCTTTGCATTGAACTTTATTCCCTATTTCGGGGGTCTTGCCGGGGCCTGTATCGCCGCATTGGTGGCATCGTCACAGTTCGGCGCGATCTGGTCGCCGCTGCTGGTGTTCGCGGTCTACATGGGCTGCACCAGCATTGAAGGTCAGCTTGTAACGCCTTTGCTGATCTCGCGGCGGATGCACCTGAACGCCCCTGTGCTGTTTCTGGTCGTCGCGTTCTTTGCCTATATCTGGTCGGTCATCGGCATGATTGTCGCGGTGCCACTGTTGATCGTGGCCAAGATCATTCTGGACGAGATTGAGCCGATGCGCCACATGGGCCGGTTTCTGGGTGACGCGCAGGATATGGACGACGAAGCCCAGACGCGGCTGGATATGGAAATTCTCAAGCATGGAGCGAAAACAGAATGAAACATCTTCTTACCCTGGCCTCAGCGGTAGCGGTGGCCAGCACGGGTTTTGTCGTGCCGCTTCAGGCTGCTACGTCCATCCCAAGCCTGAACGCCGCGCACGGCCCCGTCTTGCTGGTGAAAAACGACAAGGAAAAGCCTGACAAAGCCAAGGGCAACGACAAGAGCCAGGGCAAAGCCAAAGGTCATAAAGACGACAAAGGCGGCGGCCACGGCAAGGACGCCAAAGGTGCGAAAAAGGACCAGGACCACAAAGGCAAGGACAAGGATCGCAAATCCGACGATCGCGCCGAAAAGGGGCATGGGAACGACGATAAGGGTGCCCGCAAAGCTCGCGACCGCAGCGATCTGGACCGCGTCGCCCGCGAGGTTCTGAACGTCCAGGCCCCCAAGGACCGGGACCTGCGCGGGATCATCGCCGCCCTGCCGCTGGCGCTGCTTGGGCTGGACCGCGTCTATGCCGATATTCCCGACGACGAAATCCTGCGCTATCGCAACTGTCCGCCCGGTCTGGCCAAGAAAGATCCCCCCTGCGTGCCGCCCGGACTGGCCAAAAAGGGTGTAACCTATGACCAGTGGATCGACCATGACGACCGTTACTACGACGGGCTGCTGCGCGACCGTGTGGACACATACCGCGACCGCGACGTGCGCCCGTATGACGATCTGGTCCTGAACTCGCGCCAGATCGCTGAGCTGTATAATCTGGCACCGGCACCGGCTGGCCAACGCTATGCGCTGATCGACGGCATGCCGGTCATTCTGGACGTTGAAGAGTACGATACATTGTTGAAAGTCAATGGCTTGGCGCGTGTCGTTGATCTTCCGGGAGGGGTGCGGATTGCGCCCACCGCTGCTTTGACACAGGCCGAAATACAGCGCATGTACCGCCTGCCCGCGCCGCAGCCGGGGTACAATTATTCGGCCGTCAACGGTGACGTGCTGATGCTGGACGATGACGCGTTCGAGACGCTGCAACTGATCCGCATCGCCCGCGCCATCCTGTAAACCGCGTTGGTCGCCGCCCTATTCGGCGGCGACCTTGCGACCCTGCAACATCGGTTTCAGATAGCGGCCCGTGTGGCTGGCCACGACTTCGGCCACCTGTTCGGGCGTGCCAGTTGCCACAACCTGACCACCGCCGTCGCCGCCCTCGGGGCCGATGTCGATCAGGTGGTCGGCGGTTTTGATGACATCCAGATTGTGTTCGATCACCACGACCGAATTGCCCTGATCCACCAGTTCATGCAGCACTTCCAACAGCTTGCGCACATCCTCGAAATGCAGGCCGGTTGTCGGCTCGTCCAGAATATACAGCGTGCGTCCCGTGGACCGGCGTGCCAGCTCCTTGGACAGCTTCACCCGCTGTGCCTCGCCGCCGGACAGGGTGGTCGCCTGCTGGCCCACCTTGATATAGCCCAGCCCCACACGCATCAGCGCGTCCATCTTCTCGCGGATCGAAGGCACCGCTTGAAAGAACGTCTGCGCGTCTTCCACGGTCATGTCCAGAACGTCGGCAATCGACTTGCCCTTGAACGTCACCTCAAGCGTTTCGCGGTTGTACCGCTTGCCCTTGCAGGTCTCGCATTCGACGTAGACGTCGGGCAAAAAGTGCATCTCGATCTTGATGACGCCATCGCCCTGGCACGCCTCGCAGCGCCCGCCCTTGACGTTGAAGCTGAAGCGACCGGGCTTGTAACCGCGCGCCTTGGATTCCGGCAGGCCCGCGAACCAGTCGCGGATGGGCGTGAACGCGCCTGTGTAGGTTGCAGGGTTCGACCGCGGTGTGCGCCCGATGGGGCGCTGGTCGATGTCGATGACCTTGTCCAGATGCTCCAGACCCTTGATCGTTTCGCAGGGCGCGGGTGTCTGGCGCGCGCCGTTCAGCCGCATCGACGCGGTTTTAAACAGCGTCTCGATGGTCAGCGTCGATTTGCCCCCGCCCGACACGCCGGTGACGCAGACAAACTGTCCCAGCGGGAAATCCACAGTGATGTCGTGCAGGTTGTTGCCCGACGCCTTGACCACTTTGACCGATTTCTTCTTGCCCTTGCGACGGGTCACGGGCACGGCAATCTCGCGCGCGCCGGTCAGATACTGGCCGGTGACGCTGTCGGGATTGGCCGCGATCTGGTCGGGCGTGCCGTGGGCGACCACGCGCCCGCCGTGCACCCCTGCCCCCGGCCCAATGTCGAAAACATAATCCGCCTCGCGGATCGCTTCTTCGTCATGTTCTACCACGATCACCGTGTTGCCCTGATCGCGCAGGTTTTTCAGCGTGCCCAGCAGACGATCGTTGTCGCGCTGGTGCAGGCCGATGGATGGCTCGTCCAGCACATACAGCACCCCGGTCAGACCGCTGCCGATCTGGCTGGCCAGCCGGATGCGCTGGCTTTCGCCGCCCGACAACGTGCCGCTGTTGCGGCTCAGGGTCAGATATTCCAGCCCGACGTTGTTCAGGAACCCAAGCCGCTCGCGGATTTCCTTAAGGATGGCGCGGGCGATCTCGTTTTTCTGGGCGGTCAGGTTTTCGGGCACGGTTTCGCACCACGCGAACGCCTCGCGGATCGACATTTCGACCACTTGGCCTGCGTGCAACAACTCGTCGGGCTTGTCGGCGGGGCCGATTTTCACCGCCAGCGCCTCGGCCCGCAGCCGGTAGCCGTGGCAGGTGCCGCAAGGGCGGTTGTTCTGATAGCGCTCGAACTCTTCGCGGACCCAGTTGCTGTCGGTCTCGCGGTAGCGGCGTTCCATGTTGGGAATGACGCCCTCGAACGTGCGGGTCACCGAATAGACGCGCCCGCCCTCGTCATAGCGAAACGGGATTTCTTCCTTGCCCGAGCCGAACAGGAACACCTGTTTGACGCTTTCATCCAGATCTTTCCACTTGGTTTGCGCGTTGAATTTGTAATGCTTTGCAATGGCTTCGATGGTTTGCAGGAAATAGGGCGACTTGCCCTTGCGCCAGGGTGCCAGCGCGCCATCGTAGACCTTCAGGTTCTGATCCGGCACCACCAGACGTTCGTCAAAAAACAGCTCGACCCCCAGACCATCACAATCCGGGCAGGCCCCGAAGGGCGCGTTGAAAGAGAAAAGGCGCGGCTCGATCTCGGGGATGGTAAATCCGCTGACGGGGCACGCGAATTTCTCGGAAAACGTCATGCGCTCGGGGTCGCCCTCGGCCGGAGCGGTCTCCAGAACCGCGATGCCATCGGCCAGATCAAGGGCCGTGCGCAAGCTGTCGGCCAACCGCGTTTCCAGCCCTTCGCGCACCACGATACGGTCGACGACCACGTCGATGTCGTGGCGGAATTTCTTGTCCAGCGTCGGCGGCTCGTCCAGATCGTAGAATTCCCCGTCCACCTTGACCCGCTGGAACCCCTGCTTGCGCAGCTCGACGAATTCCTTGCGGTATTCGCCTTTGCGGTCGCGGATGATCGGCGCCAGAAGATAGGCGCGTGTGCCCTCCTCCATCGCCATGACACGGTCGACCATGTCCTGCACCTGCTGCGCCTCGATGGGCTTGCCGGTCGCGGGGCTGTAGGGCGTGCCGACGCGGGCGAACAGCAGCCGCATATAGTCGTAAATCTCGGTCACGGTGCCCACGGTCGAACGGGGGTTTTTCGACGTGGTCTTTTGTTCGATGGAAATCGCGGGCGACAGGCCACTGATGTGATCCACGTCCGGTTTTTGCATCATATCAAGGAACTGGCGCGCATAGGCAGACAGCGATTCCACATAGCGGCGCTGCCCTTCGGCATAGATCGTGTCGAACGCCAGCGACGATTTTCCCGACCCCGACAGGCCGGTGATCACCACCAACTGGTCGCGCGGAATGTCCACGTCGATGGATTTCAGGTTGTGCTCGCGCGCGCCGCGCACTTCGATGTTTTTCTGCTCTGCCATATCCGCCCCACGGTTAACGATTTGTACATAGTCCTGCGTGGCGGATTCTCCAATGGCAAAAACGGAACCAATAGGGAACATAGACGGGTTGCTGACAATATGTGTCAGTAACCGCCTGTTGGGCGGGGCTGGTGACTTTGGGATGGACTGGCCCGCAAAGTCGTGGTCTGAATTGCTGCATATTCAGTTCACATTTATCTTACGAGGTTTCACGATGCGGTATCTGCTGGCAGTCATTTGTTTTCTGGGTTTGCTCGCGCAACCTGTGGTGGCGCAAGATCGCGCAAATACAATTCTGGTTCTGGACGGCTCAGGCTCGATGTGGGGCCAGATCGACGATGTGGCCAAGATCGCCATCGCGCAGGACGTTGTGGGCAAATTGCTGACCACGATCCCCGCCGACCAGCAACTGGGCCTGACCGTTTACGGCCACCGCACCCGTGGCGACTGTACCGACATCGAAACCGTCGTGCCCCCCGGCCCCGACACCCGCGACGCCATCGGCAAGGCCGTGCGCGCGATCAAGCCGCTGGGCAAGACGCCAATGACCGACGCGGTGATCGCGGCGGCACAAGCGCTGCGCTATACCGAGGAAAAGGCCACCGTCATTCTGGTGTCCGACGGGATCGAAACCTGCAACCCAGACCCTTGCGCCGCCGCGCGCCTGCTGGAAGAGGCTGGCATTGATTTCACCGCCCACGTCATCGGCTTTGACGTGACCGACGCCGAGGCGCTGGCACAGATGCAGTGTCTGGCCGAGGAAACCGGCGGCACCTTTCTGACCGCCTCCAATGCCGACGAGCTGACCGCAGCGCTGAACACGGTGGCTACGGAAACCGCGCCGGTTCCCGTCCCCGCCATCCTGCGCGCGGTCGAAGGCGACGAAAATGCGCCGCTGCTGGACGATCCGGTGATGTGGACAGTGACCGGGCCGGACGGCACCGTGCTGACCACCGACGAACAGATCAACCCGCTGGTGCTGGATGTGCTGCCGGGGGCCTACAAGATCACCGCATACCGCGCGCAAGTCGAAACCGCGCTGGACGCGCAATTGCAGGTCATCGTGGGCAACGACAACACGCTGACCGTGGTGTTCGAGAAACCCAGCGTGAAGGCCACGCTCGAGGCCGCCGAAAGCGCCCCCATGGGCAGCGACACGCAGGTCACGTGGCAAGGGCCGGCTGGCAAGGACGACTATATCGCCGTTGTGGACCCGCAAGACGACAGTGGCCGCGTGATCAACTATACTTACGTGCGCGATGGCAACCCCGTCAGCGTCACAATACCCCCGCGCGAGGGCGATTTCGAGCTGCGCTATTATCAGAAGGACCGCACAGTGATCGGCACCCGCCCGATCACAGTGACGCCGGTCACCGCCCTGATCGAGGCAACCGAAACAGCGCCGGCCGGTTCTGAACTGGCCGTCACGTGGCAGGGGCCGGACTACAAGCGCGACTTTATCGCCGTGGGCGAACAGGGCAAGGACTACATCAACTACGCCTATACCAAGAACGGCAGCCCCGCATCGATCAAGATGCCGACCAAGGCCGGCCGCTACGAACTGCGCTATGTCATGGATCAGGACCGCACCGTGATTGCCACCCGCGTGATTGATGTGGTGGACGTGACCGCCACGGTGACCCCGCCCGCCCAAGCCACCGTTGGCGCCACCATTGCGGTGCCGTGGGAAGGACCGGATTACAAACGCGACTTTATCTCGGTCGGCAAACCGGGCGAGGCGTATATTAACTATGCATACACCCGCAACGGCACACCTGCGCAATTGCTGATGCCGACCGAACCGGGCGACTACGAAATCCGCTACGTGCTGGATCAGGACCGCGAGGTGATCGCCACGGCTCCGATCACGCTGGTCGCTGTCGCCGCCAGCGTGACGCCCCCCGCCACGGCCACCGCAGGTGCGACCGTCGCGGTGCCGTGGGAGGGCCCCGATTACACACGCGACTTCATCGCTGTCGGCAAACCGGGCGAGCCGTATATCAACTATGTCTACACCAAGAACGGGACTCCGGCACAGTTGCTGATGCCGATTGAGCCCGGCGACTACGAGGTGCGCTATGTCCTGGACCAGGACCGCGAAATCATCGCCACCGCCACGATCACCATCGCGGCGGCCGCGGCCAGCGTGACGCCACCCGCGCAGGCCGTCGCAGGGGCGATGGTTGCCGTGCCGTGGCAAGGGCCGGATTACACGCGCGATTTCATCGCCGTCGGAAAGCCGGGCGAGCCATACGTCAACTACGCCTACACCAAGAACGGCACACCGGCGCAGTTGCTGATGCCGACCGAACCGGGGGATTATGAAATCCGCTATGTCTTGGATCAGGACCGCGAAATCATCGCCACCGCCATGATCACCGTCGGTGCCGTCACCGCCCGGATCACACCGCCGCAAGAGGCCCCCGTCGGGGCGACCGTGGCCGTGCCGTGGGAAGGGCCGGATTACAAGCGTGACTTTATCGCCGTGGGCAAACCGGATGAGCCTTACATCAACTATGCTTACACCAAGGACGGCAATCCCGCGCGGGTCGAGATGCCCGCAACGCCCGGCGACTATGAACTGCGCTATGTGCTGGATCAGGACAATCTGGTGATTGCCACCCTGCCGCTGACGGTCACTGACGTGACGGTAACCCTGAACGCGCCCGCCAGCGGGGCGGCTGGCAAGACCATTGCCATCCCCTTTGACGGGCCGGGATATGCGCGGGACTATATCGGCATCGGCGCGCCGGGGTCGGTCAGCTACGAAACGTACGTCTATGCCAAAAAAGGCGAGATCGCGAAGCTGAAGCTGCCCGAGACACCCGGCGACTACGAGCTGTTCTACATGATGGACGAAGGCAACCGCGTGATGGCGCGCCAGCCGTTCACCGTCACGCCGTAACGCGGCGGCGCTGTGCCGCCAGCAACAGGTGCAGCGCCAGCCCCGCGACAAAGGCCGTTCCTGCCAGCAAGGGCAACGCGGTATAGCCCAAACCGGCCAATGCCGCCGCCATCACCGGCGTGCCCAGCGTGTTGCCCAGATTGCCCATCTGCGCCATCGCCCCGTTGGCCTGCGCCTGAGTGGCCGCGGTGTCGTTCAACTGCGGAACAGCGGTAAAGGTTGCGCCTTGGATCAGCCCCATTGCGGCAGCCAGCGCCAGACACGCCATCGGAAGGCCGGGCTGCACCCAAAGCCACAGGATCGACAGCGCGCTCAGGCCAAAGCCCGCGCACACCACCCAGACCGCACTGCGCCGCCCCAGCAGCCACACGCCAAGGGTCATCGACACGGCAATGGATGTCAGCGGCATCGCCCCCATGACCAGCGCCCGCACGTCCAAGGGTATGTAAGGCGGCAGAACGGTCAGGATCGACACGAAACAAAACGTATAGAACAGCCAGCCCAGACCGGGTGCCGCGATCCGCGCCGATGCATAAATGGTCAGGTGACTGCGCAGCACCTGCCCCAGCGACAGCGGCGTGTCCGGCCCTGTCCCCGGCAGCTTGCGCAGCCAGACCATCAGCACCACGGCAAAGCCCGCCATGTAAACACTGTGCGCGATGAACAGCGCGGGCACGCCCCAGACAGCCACCAGCGGCAGCCCCGCCCATGTCAGCACCGCAAAGGCCACACCAAAGAACGTCCCCCACAGGGTCAGCGCCCAGCCGCGATCCTGTGGCGCTGTGATCTGCGCGATCAGTGTGGGGGCCGCAACCACCAGCCCCAGATGCGACAGCCCTTCGATGGCGCGCAGGGCCAGAAACCAATGAAACGACGGCATCATCGCCTGCACCGCCGACACCGCAGCGCCCAGCCACAGCGACATCAGCAGCGCGCGCCGATACCGGATACGTGCCACCAGCAGCCCGGCGACCACGCCAAAGATGATACCCAGCAGCCCCACCAGCGACACCGCCCAGCCAATCGCCGCCCCTGCATCGGGATAAAGCTGCGGCAACTGGTCAAAAATCACACTGATCTTGCCATATTGCGCCGCCGCCCCCAGCCCCGCGCCCCAAAGAGCGAACACAAGGGCGATGGGGGTGCGGGTCATATGCGGACGCTTTCAATCAGAAGGGGTGCGCGTGTTGTGACAGAGGTTCGGCAGATGGGAAAGATGCGACACGAAACGCGCCCGCAGTTGTCGCGGAATGCTTCCCCGTGATACCCGTGCCATATGCGCAATCATCCGCGGGACAGCTTATGGCACCGGCACTTGGACGTGTGATCCTCTACACGGGCCAGATCGACAGCATGGCCGAATTTTATGCGCATCACTTCGGCTATTCAATTGTGCGCAGTGACACCGATCGCATCGTCGAACTCAGACCGCTGTCGACGGGCCTGACCATCCTGCTTCATCCCGCGGCCAAAGGGCAGCGCGCGGGTCAGGTTCTGGTGAAGCTGGTGTTCGATGTCGAGGACGTCGCAGCATTTTGCGAAACCGCACGCAAAGACGGCCTTGTGTTCGGCAAGATCCACCAAGCCGACGGATATGTCTTTGCCAATGCAAAAGACCCCGCGAAGAACGCGATTCAGATTTCAAACCGGGCGTTCAAGACATCCTGAGATGGTCCCAGCCACGCCACCGCCAACCACCGCATTGCGCGACCTCTGGTTGGAACGTGTCGCAGGTTTGTTGGCGGGTCTCGTTATCACCAGACTTTGTCTATGGCCGTGACACCCGCAGTGTCTGCCATCCATCGTATTCAACCCCGGCACGCTCTGCCATATCCAGAATAACGGGCGTCAGTTCGTAAAATTCGGGAAAGCTGACCGGCATGTCACGCGTAAGAACAACGCCAACAGGTCCGCTTAGCCAGCGGTCAACTGAAAACCCATACGCCCCGAGGCCTGCGACCAGATCCTTCAGCGATCCCCGTTGCCCGTAAAACCAGAAGTCCGTCTTTCGCGGTACCGCCAGGTCGTCACCGTTCTGATAAAGCGCTGCGATAACGCTTCGATCTCCGTTCAACCGAATGTCGACGGGACTGGGTGTCAAAAACTGCACCAGTGCCTTTCGATCCTCCACATACCCGGCAGCGCAGCTAAAGCCCTGCACCTGTGTTGCGTCCAGAACTGGCGACACATCCAGCGGGTCGGGATGCACGAAATACATCACGCGCTGACCCTGGCCGGTCACACTTGCGATCTGCATTGCCCCCGCCGCACGAAACGACGGCGCCACGGCAAGTGTGTCTTCAAGCGCGTAAAGGCCAGCGGTGCCTTGTGGCATCCCCCGTGCGCCGATGTTTGCAAGATCGGCCCGGCATGTCACGACCGTTACGCGTCCCGTAAACACCCGCATGTGTGCAGGCGCCGTGCCTGCGCGTGCCACAACGACCAGTGGCATGCCATCAGGCGCCACGCGATCAAAGATCATCCAAGCATCGTCATCTGCGGTCGCAAGTTGCACAGGCTGCGCACTGATCGGGTGTACGGCCGCGAAGAGAAGACATAACGATGCAGCGATCTGCTTTATCATTTGCGGGGGCTCCGATTGTCTTGGGATGCCAGTACTGCACAAGCAGCGAACCAAGGTCAACGCGCGACCAAAGCTGTGCTATGGACCAAAACCGCATCGCGACCGCTGCAATCGACGGCTACGATCACTTGGGGCCCGAAACATGGGTGCCCTCGCTCATTCTGCCCCTCTTAAACGTGCTGACCACCGTTGATCGGAATTTCCGCCCCCGTCACATAGGACGCCTTGGCGCTGCACAGAAAGCTGACCACCTCGGCCACTTCCGCAGGGCTGCCCAGACGTTTCATCGGCACTTGTTGTTCCACCATTTCCTCAGTGCCCGCCGACAGGATCGACGTGGCAATCTCGCCCGGTGACACGGCGTTGACGCGCACGCCTTTGTCGCCCAGCTCGAACGCCAGCTCGCGGGTCAGCGCGGACAGGCCCGCCTTGGACACCGCATAGGCCGACCCCGCAAAGGGGTGTATCTGCTGGCCCGCAATCGAGGTCACGTTCACCACCGCCCCCTTGGCCTGTTGCAAGGGGCCCAGCAGTTCGCTGCACAGCATCATCGGCGCCATCAGGTTGACCATCATCACCCGCTGGAAATCCTCCAGCGAGGTGCCGGTCGCCGACATCCGCCCGCCGTCTTCGGCCTTGGGCGAGATACCGGCGTTGTTCACCAGCGCGTTCAGGCCCCGCGTGCCCAGACGTTTCTTCAACTCGGCCATGCTGGCACGGATCGACACCGGATCGGCCAGGTCGATCTCGATGTGCTGCACGATCCCCTCGGCCCAGGGACACACATCCGAAAACGGCGTGCGGGCCAATGTGAACACCTCCCAGCCCGAGTTGTGGAATTCCTTGACGATGGCATGTCCGATGCCGCGACTGGCACCGGTGACGGCGACGGTGGGTTTCTTGAACGGGCTGTTGTCCTGGGTTTTGTCAGACATGGCGCTCGTGTCCTTTGGTCAAAGTGTTCAGCGGCGTGCTGACGCATCAAGGCATACGCGCCGTAGGCGCGCTGTAAAGGCTATCGCTGCGCGCGTAAGGACAATTTCCGCCGTCCCTGCCTCCGTTTCGGGCACGAAAAATCGTGTTACCGCCCCCTGCACGCAGCAAGGTTATGTCGCTTGACATAGCCCGGCCAACCCTAACTGCAATTGTCATCTTTGCCTTGCATTATCCATCTTGAAGCAAAGCGAAAGCCTGTCTTAATTCGTCTTATTCCGAACGCTTACACATTCCCAAAAAGGTAGAATTCAACAATGCCCGTATCCTATACCGCGATCAATCTGAACACCTTGCAACAGCTCACGCTGGACGACGTGGACCTGACATTTTTCAACCAGACGGCCTATAGCTTTCCGCCCACTTCGTCGGTCTTGGCCGGTGTGCCCGAAACCACGTTCCAGACCGAAAACATCTTCACCATCACCATGAACCTGGGCACCGTGAACGGCGTGCCACAAACGGTGACCGCATTCTTTACCGGCAACTGGCCCGCGCCGCTTAGCCCGGCCGAGATGTCCAACATCAACACGCTGAACAACTGGCTTCAGGCGGCAGGCAACATCCAGATCGACCAGCTGACGCTGATCGACACACGCGGCGGCGGGTTCAAGATCGACATCGACTTTGACGGCGAAGGCCCCACCCCGCGCGAGCTGGTCACCTCGTGGGCCGAAGAGGATCTGGTGAACGTCCTGCCGCCCGAGCCGCTGGACTGGACCGGCACAGATGAGGTGGACATTTTCAGCGGCACCGAACTGGGCGATGTGCTGCACGGGTTGGACGGCAACGACCGCCTGCGCGGGCTGGACGGCAACGACACCATATACGGTGACGACGGCAACGACCTGCTGATCGGGGGCCGTGGCGACGACGAATTGCGCGGCGGCAGGGGCGGCGACAAGATCAACGGCGACGCGGGCGATGACATGCTGGTTGGCGGTGCGGGGCGCGACGTGCTGCGCGGCGGTCTGGGCAACGACACGCTGTTTGCCTCGGACCTGAACGGCGACAGCGATGCGCTGGACGATGTGAACCACCTGAAGGGTGGCAAAGGCAACGACATTCTCTATGGCGGTGATTTCAACGACACGTTGGACGGCGGCAAGAACAAGGATATCATCTATGCCGGTTCGGGCGACGACGTGCTGATCGCGGGGCGCGGCAATGACGTGCTGCACGGACAAAAAGGCTCGGACACCTTTGTGTTTGAAAGCGGCAAGATCAGCGGCACCAAGCTGGTGGACATCACCCGCTTTGGCGGCGACCACCTGCTGTTGGAAGGGTTCGAGGGGCTGGACGCCAGCGTGATGGATCTGGACCTTGGCGACCGGTTTCAGGCGATCCGCGATGCCGGTATTTCGGCCACCCATGTCGGGTCCGTCTGGACCGTGGATTTCAACGGCGAGGCCGAGATGATCATCAACGGCGGCTCGTTTGCCACCGAGGAACAGTTTTTCTTCATGATGGACTTTATCTAAGGCGCCTCATTCCAACCAAGACACCTTTCAAAACGCAAACCGCCCGCAGGCATCACCTGCGGGCGGTTTTTCGTGGGGCAGCGCCTGCCCTACATATGGATCACGCGGCCATAGGCATCCAGCACGCTTTCGTGCATCATCTCGCTGAGCGTCGGGTGCGGGAACACGGTGTTCATCAGGTCTTCTTCTGTGGTTTCCAGCTGGCGACCCACGACATAGCCCTGGATCAGCTCGGTCACTTCCGCGCCGACCATATGCGCGCCCAGCAATTCGCCGGTTTTGGCGTCAAAGACGGTTTTCACCATGCCTTCGGCCTCGCCCAGTGCAATCGCCTTGCCGTTGCCGATGAAGGGGAACCGGCCCACTTTGACGTCGTAACCCAGTTCCTTGGCCTTGGCCTCGGTGTAGCCGACCGATGCAACCTGCGGATAGCAATAGGTGCAGCCCGCGATGCTTTCGGGTTTGACGGCGTGCGGGTGCATCCCTGCCATCAGTTCGGCCACCATCACGCCCTCGTGGCTGGCCTTGTGGGCCAACCATGGCGCACCGGCGATGTCACCGATGGCATACAGACCCTCGACACCGGTGCGGCAGTATTCGTCCGTCACCACATGGGTGCGGTCGATTTTCACGCCCAGTTCTTCCAGCCCCAGATCCTCGACGTTGCCGACGATGCCCACGGCGGAAATGACGGTGTCAAATTCCTGCGTCTCGACCTTGCCGTCCACTTCGATGTGCGCGGTGACCTTGCCCTTGGCGCGGTCCAGTTTCTTGACCATCGCCTTTTGCATGATCTTCATGCCTTGTTTCTCGAATTGCTTCTTGGCGAATTTCGAGATTTCCTCGTCTTCAACCGGCAGCACGCGGTCCATCACCTCGACCACGCTCGTGTCGGCACCCAGCGTGTTGTAGAAGCTGGCGAATTCGATGCCGATGGCCCCCGACCCGATGACCAGCAGCTTCTTGGGCATCCGTTTCGGGTCCAGCGCGTGGCGATAGGTCCAGACCAGATCGCCGTCGGCTTCAAGACCCGGCAGCTCACGTGCCCGCGCGCCGGTGGCCAGAACGATGTTCTTGGCGGTCAGGTCCAGCGTTTCCTTGTCGGTTTTCACCTTTACCTTGCCCTTGGCGGGCAGCGTGGCGGCCCCCATGAACACGGTGATCTTGTTCTTTTTCATCAGATGGCCAATGCCGCCCGACAACTGCCCCGCCACCTGCCGCGAGCGTTTGACAACGGCGGGCAGATCGAAATCGATGTTCTCGGCCTTCAGCCCGAATTCCTTGGCCCGGTGCATCAGGTGGAACACTTCGGACGTGCGCAGCAGCGCCTTGGTGGGGATACAGCCCCAGTTCAGACAGATGCCGCCCAGGTTTTCACGCTCGACGATGGCCACTTTCATGCCCAACTGTGCGCCACGGATCGCGGCAACATAACCGCCGGGGCCTGCGCCAATCACGATCAGATCAAAGGAAGTCTCGGCCATATGTGTCCTCGCTGGCTGCGAAATGGGATATAGTTTAGCGTTAAACCATATCCCATCCTGTCACAACCGCAAGGTTTCAGGACACACGACCCGTATCAGGCCGCTTCGACCTGCTCCAACGCGTCGACGGTGGTGCTGTAACCGCCATCTTGAACATAGCTTTGTTCCACCGACGTCGAACTGCGGCCCAATGCGTCGTTGCGGTACGGGAACCGGCCAAACTTGCGGATCACTTCACGGTGCGCGCGCGCGTGCAGCAGGTTGTTGCCACCGTCGTCCATACGCTCGCACATCAGGCGCACACAGCGTTCCTGATCGCACAGGCTTTCAGAATGCATCATCGGCATATAGAAAAACTGCCGCGCGGGCGGGTCGATGCGCATGTCCCACCCCTTGTCGACCGCGGATTTTGCCGCGGCCAGCGCGATGCGATCGCTGGAAAATGCCTTGGCCTGTCCGCGGAACATGTTGCGGGGGAACTGGTCGGCCAGGATGATATAGGCCAGCGCGCCGCTGGCATGGGTCAGCCAAAGCGAATAGTGGCCGTCGCACAGGTTCTGCCAGGCACCTTCAAAGCGGTCGCGGATCTGGCTGTCAAAGGCGTCGTCGGCCTTGTACCAGTCGGCGGGCGAACACGCGTCCAGCCAGAATTTCAGAACGTCATCCGAGGTCACTTCGGTTTGCTTGGGCATGGGGTACTCCGTTTGCGCCTGCTCTGCCCCTGCACTGTTAAAGTTTTGTAACAATGGTTCAATTCACGAAATGCAACAGCGGCGACATAAATCCGGCGCCGCTGCTTTCATAGGCATCAGGCCGCTTCTGATCCATCGTTGTCCTCATGCGCCGCTTCGGCGGATTCGATGGCCCACTCCTGCGCGATCTCCATGCCGACGACCGTGGTGCCCGCAGGCGACATCGCCACGAAGGACCCGGTCTCGTCCACGGGAACGGCAGCACGTTGGGTCGACCGGTAGATGGCATAGACCACAAGCGCTGCGAACAGCACGGCGGTGAACAGATAAAAGCCACCCGGGCCAACATTGTCCATCAGCCAGCCGGTGATCAGCGGGCCCGCAACCGCACCCAGACCGTTCAGAAACAGCATCCCGCCAGACGCGGCGGCCATATCTTCGGGTTCGAGAAAGTCGTTGGTGTGCGCAATCAACAGCGAATACAACGGGTTGGACATACCACCGACCACAAAGGCCGACGCCAGCAGCATGGTAAAGTTGTGCCCCATCACCATACCCAGGATCGACCCGGCACCACCGATGGCGCTGACCGCCACGATCAACAGGCGGCGGTCCATCCGGTCGGAAATCCAGCCGATGGGGTATTGCAGGATCACCGCGCCAACAAAGAACATCGCCACGAAGGTCGAGATTTGCGGAATGCTCAACCCCGCCTGCGCGCCGTAAACCGAGGCCATGCCGAACTGGGCCGAGAACACGCCCCCCAGCAAGAACATGCCGACGCAGCCCAAAGGCGAGAAATTGACCAGCGCGCGCAGCGACATCGGCTTGGTAGTGTCAAAGGCCGGTGTCGGGCTGATCGACAACAAAATAGGTGTGACCGCAAGGCTGACCAGCACCGAGGGAATCACGAACAATACGTAGCCGGATGGGTCCGCCGTCACCATCAAGGCTTGCGACGCTACAATGCCCAGCGTTTGCACGATCATGTACAGCGACAGCGCCTGCCCGCGGTTTTCGTTTGACGCCGCATTGTTCAGCCAGCTTTCCGCCGTCACATAAACCGCCGAGAAGCAAAAGCCGATCAACACACGCCCCAGCGTCCAGGCCCAGGGCTCGGCAAAGGTGGGATACAGGATCATCACCGCCGAAATCAGCGAGGCCAGCGCCGCGAAAACCCGCACGTGGCCGACGCGGCGGATCATGTTGGGCGCCATCCGGCTGCCCCCCAGAAAGCCCACGAAATAGGCCGACATGACGATGGACATCTCAAGCGTTGAGAAACCTTCGATGTTGCCCCGAATGCCCAGCAGCGTGCCTTGCATCCCGTTGCCGACCATCAAAAGCCCCATACCGAACAGCAAGGCCCAGGCACTGGAAAGAACTGATAACATTTTGCGCTCCGATATATGTCGCGTGTGTGGCTGGTGCTGCGGTGGAAAGGATGTCGCTTCCCTGTCCCACACCGTATGGGTGTGGTCAGGGACGAAAACGACTTATTCGGGTCTGTTTGGGTCGCCTGCCCCGTGGGGAAGCAAAAGCGACGCATCACCGTAACTGAAAAACCTATACGATTTTGTGATCGCGTGGTCATAAATCTCGCGGATGCGGTCCTGACCGATCAGTGCCGACACCAGCATCATCAGCGTGGATTTGGGCAAGTGAAAATTGGTCATCAGCCCGTCGGCCACCTGAAAGGCAAAGCCGGGATAGATGAAAATGTCGGTCTCACCTTCCCACGGCTGCACGGCGCCACTGTCGCGGGCCGCACTTTCGATCAGGCGCAGGGCAGTGGTACCCACAGGGATCACACGCCCGCCCGCGGCCTTGGTTGCGGCAATCTCGGCGGCGGCCTGGGCGCTGACGTGGCCCCATTCGGCGTGCATCTTGTGGGTGGTCACATCGTCCACCTTGACCGGCAGAAAGGTGCCCGCGCCCACGTGCAGGGTCACATGGGTGAACGTCACCCCCATCGCCGCCAGTTCGGCCAGCAGTGCGTCGTCGAAATGCAGCGACGCTGTGGGGGCGGCCACCGCCCCCGAATGGCGTGCCCAGACGGTTTGATAATCATGCTTGTCCTGCGCATCGGCGGGACGTTTGGCAGCAATGTAAGGCGGCAGCGGCATTGCCCCTGCCTCGGCCAGTGCCGCGTCGAAATCATCGCCGGTCAGGTTGAACCGAAGGTGGCCCTGGCCGTCATCGGTGCCTTCCAACGTGGCCGACAATGCGTCGGAAAAGCGCACGACCTCGCCAACCTTCAGCTTTTTCAGCGGCTTGACCAAAGCCGACCACGTGCCATCGGCGCGCGGTTCCAGCAGGGTCACCTCGATCCGCGCTTCGGTGGCACCCTGCGCCGAATTGCGCGCACGCAGCCCAGACAGCCGCGCCGGAATCACACGCGTGTCGTTCAGCACCAGCCGGTCGCCCGCGCGCAGCCATCCCCCCAGATCGGACACCCGCGCATCGTGTATCTGCGCGGCATCCGCCACCAGCAAACGCGCCGAGGTGCGTGGCACCGCAGGGCGGGTCGCGATCAGCCCGTCGGGCAGGTCAAAGTCGAAGTCGGTCAGTTTCATGGCCCCGCCCTTAACGCCCTCCTATGGCGCTATCAAGCGGTGCCGGAGAACTGTCCTGCACCACGGGGCGCTGAGCAGGCGCAAACGCCTCGGGCACATTGCCGCCAGCTTGGCCTTGCGGGGTCTCCAGATCAGGCACCTGCGGCGCCGGGCGGCGGAAGATTTCGCGAAACAGCCCCGGCGTCAGCGCCGACAGCGGATTCACGCTGACCTTCGGCTTGGCGGCGGGACCGGTCAGGCGATAGTTGAAACCGATCAACCCTTCGCCCTTGCGGGTAAAGATCGCACCGATGCCATTCAGCAGGTAAACCGGCGACACCACCCCCTGCATGTCCAGCGTCGAGGTGTTCAGGTTATAGATACCGTCCATCGAGATCCCCAAGGACGGCCCCGTCGCGCTGGCCTTGGTCAGGGTCATGCGATTGGGGGTCAGCCGGAACGATCCGTCCACCTCGGAAAAGACGATACCGTCGCCGCTGAGCTGTTCCAGCAGACCGACAATCGAGATTGCCGCCAGCAGGTCGGCAATGGCAGGCGCGTTCTTGACCCGCGTGTTGCGTATGGTCAGATCGCCGTCAAATGCACCGTCCTGTCCAACGGGCAGCAAGGTCAGGTTCAAATCCCCCCCCCGCGCATTCTGGATGATCCCGGCGGATGCGACGACCCCGCCCGCATCCTGCGAGGTGATGCGCACCGCGCTGCGCCCGTTTTGCGGCACCACGCGCCCCGCCACTGCGGCGCCACCGTTGATCTTGCCGGTGAACTTGCCATCCAATCCCTTGGCCGTGCTGAAGGTGCCTTGCATACCTGTCAGCGCAATCGTGTCGGTGATCCGCAACTGGTCCAGCGACAGGATCAGCGGTCCGGTCGACTGGCCACTGCCGCCCGCACTGTCCGCGCCAAAGTTGGCGGTGCGCAGGTCGATCATACCGCCACGCACGCGAATTTCCGGTGCCGCACTGCGGCCACGGCCGATGATGTCCACCGGCGCATTCATCCAGTTGCCCACTTTGACTTGCGAGAAACTGGCCCTTTGCAGCGCGCCAGCCGCATCCAGCGTCACCGTGCCGCGCGCCTGCAACCCGCCGGCCTCCAGACTGATGGCAGTGACCTCGGGGCGTGCGCCCAAGGTTGCCTCGACACGCAACGAACCTGGGCTGGCGGCGGCCTTGGACCAGCCCAGCGGGGCCAGCCGCAGGCTGAGCCCGCGCAAGTTCGACGTCAGCACCATGCGCGGCGTGCCACCCTTCGCGGGCAGGTCCACAACGATCTGCCCCACGCCCTTGCCCCGCACCGATCCCGGCGGCAGGGTTATGTTGAACTCGTCCAACGTGGCCTGCGAAATCTCGACAGTGCCGCGCACCTGGCTGCCGCCCTTGGCCTCGACGCCCAGCGGCTGGTCCCATGCCACGTCAAAGGGCACATTGCCCAGACGCCCCTGCCCCGACACCCGCACACCCTCATTGTCGGCGCTGAGTTTCAGCGCGCTGGCGGCAAGGGTTTCGTTTGGCACCAACGCATCGGTGCGCACGTCGGCAAGCGTGCCTGTCACCGAATACGTCACCTCGCCGGGCCCCAGCTTTTTCTTCAGGGGCAGCGCAATGGTGCCATCCAATGTCACACGCCCGTCCGCCAGCCCCACAGGCAGGTCCGCCTTGTCCATCACGAACAGCGGTTCCTGATCCAGCAGCGACAGTGCTGCGGTGACGGTGCTGGTGGTTTCCAGCCGCGCGATGGCCGGTGCGCCATCCTTGACCGTGACGTCAGGAATGATGAAGGACGACCCCGCGACGCCCACGCGCCCGCCTTGCGGTGCGGTGACAAAGCCCTGATCGACCGATGCGACAAACCGGTTGCGCAGCAGGCTGGCGTGACCCGAGGCTTGTTGAATGGGCGGCATCGTCTTCATAAAGCGCATGTCTGCATCTGCGAAATCAAAGCTCAGATAGCTTTGCATCGGCATGTTCGGTTCCCCGCGCAGGGCCAGATCAACCTCGCGCAGCCGTCCGGCCAGCAGGTTTTCGGCCACCCATTCGCGGGTTTTTACGATCAGCTTTTCCGGCCACAGCGCCAGCAGCCGCTCGGGCGCCAGTTCGTCCACTTGCGCGTCCAGCGCAAACCGCCAGCCTTCACGCTCGGCGACAAAGCTGCCGTTGGCCCGCAGCCATTGCCCCTGATCCGACACCAGCATCTGGCCCAGCGTCACGCGAAACGGGTTCAGGTCCAGCCGGAAATCCAGATTGGCCCCGTCCAGCACCACAGGCTCGGCATAAAGATCGCGCGGATTGAACTTGAGGTCCGAGGCAGAAAACTGCCCGATCAGCGTATCGACCTGCCCGGCGTCATCCGGCCCACCGCCGACAATCGCCTGCCCTTCGGCACGGCCTGTGACCCATTTGCTGACCACGCTCAGTTCGTCGAACCGCAGCAGACGGGTGGCGGGATCATAGTTGAAATAGGTGCGCGCGGACTGGAACGGGATCGGGCGGGTTTCGTTGTTGGGCTGCAACACGCCCTTGCCGATGCGCAGCGTGGCGCTGATCGGGGCCAGCTTGCCGTCGGCCAGAACGCCGGTGCGCAAGGCCCCCGAAATCGGCGCGCGCACTGCGTCCAGCCATGCAAAAGCCGGACCTTGGGCTGCGATGTCGGCGGCGGCGACATCTTCCATCGTCACGCCGAAGTCTGCCACGGTCGAACCGATGCGGCTGGAATAGTTGGCCTCGACGGTGGCGACGCCGGTCCCCCCCGACAGCAGCGCCAGATCGGCAGACACCGCCAGCTCCTCACCCGTGCGCGTCAGCCGGAACCGGCCACCGTCAGCGGTCCAGGCGCGGTCGGCGCGCGCATCTTCATAGCGCAGGGTAACACCGTAGATGTCGGCATTGGTCAGCGCCTTGAGTTGCGGCTGGCCAAACGCCGCATCCACCGCAGCGATCAACCCCGGCAACGACACCGTAAGCGCATCGCCATTGCCGATGCCCTGCCCGCTGGACAGCGACACCTGGCCCTGGGCGTCCCGCCGCAGGGTCACGAAAACCCCCGTCAACTCGATCTTTTTCGGCACGACCTCGCCCGAGATCAACGGCCTCATCGCAAGGCTGGCTTCCAGTTCGGAAAACTTGACGATCTCGTCGCCGGCCACAGTGCGCAAAGTCACGTTGCGAATGCGCGCGCGCG
Organism: Sulfitobacter sp.; assembly: GCA_034669925.1. GTDB lineage: Bacteria > Pseudomonadota > Alphaproteobacteria > Rhodobacterales > Rhodobacteraceae > Pseudosulfitobacter. Next base: position 73,583 of record JAXMOM010000001.1, on the reverse strand, counting down.
GGCGCCAGCCTTTGTTTACGACGATTTCGGCCTCGTCAAAGGTCAGCCGCACGCCTTGCAGGTTGGCGTTTACCCGCGTCTCGATCCGCTGTTCCAGCCAGTCGGGGGCGGCAATCGGCTTGCCCACCAGCACGGTGATCAGCACCACTGCCGCCACACCCAGCAACGCCATCAGAACAAGCGTGCCCAACCCCACATGCTTGGCAATGCGGCGCTTGCGGCCCTTGGCCTTGACCTTTGGCAGGTCGGTCACGGAGTGTTTTGGCGACTTGGTGTCGGTCATCTATTTATTCTTGCTGCTCCAAAGCTACTATGACAGTCAGTTTCGCGCATGCCCAGATGGGCCAGTATGACAAGGACCGTCATGATAGAAGTAGCTTCAACCGCACCCGATTTCACCTTGCCGCAAACCGAAGGGCCGGAGGTCACGCTGTCGGCTTTGCGTGGCACCCCTGTTGTTCTGTTCTTTTATCCCAAGGACAATACGCCGGGCTGCACCAAGGAATCCATTGCCTTTTCCGAGCATATGCAAGCCTTTGCCGATGCAGGGGCGCAGGTCTATGGCATTTCCAAGGACAGCCTGAAAAAACACGCCAATTTTACCGCCAAACACGATCTGACGGTGCCTTTGTTGTCGGATGAAAACGGCACGGTCTGCGAAGACTATGGCGTGTGGAAAGAAAAACAGATGTATGGCAAGACATATTTCGGGATTGAACGGACAACCGTGCTGATCGCCGCAGACGGCACTGTCGCGCGCATCTGGCCCAAGGTCAAAGTCCCCGGCCACGCCGAAGAGGTTCTGGATGCGGTGAAGGCCCTGTGACCGATACCCCGATGATGCCGCTGGCCCAGATGGCCGATGCCGTGCTGCGCTGTGGCGACGGGCGTGAAAAGACCGCCCTGTCGCGCAGGCTGGCCGCCCAGTGGCAAGCGGCCCGTGCTGCGGGCGAAGTTCCCGAAGTGGGCACCGCCAGCCCGCCGATGCAACCTGCACGGCCCGCGCGCCCCGAACTGCTGGCGCCGCGCGATGTACCGCACCGCAAACCCGGCAGCCCCGAGGGGCGCATCGCCCTGCTGCACGCGGTCGCCCATATAGAATTGAACGCGGTCGACCTGCACTGGGACATCATCGCGCGGTTTTCCCATGTGCCGATGCCCATGGGGTTCTTTGACGACTGGGTCAAAGCTGCTGACGAAGAATCCAAACATTTCAACCTGATGGCCGATTGTCTTGAGGAATTGGGCAGCCATTACGGTGCCCTGCCCGCGCACGCAGGCATGTGGCGCGCCGCCGAGGACACCGCCGACGATCTGATGGGCCGGCTGGCGGTCGTGCCGATGGTGCTGGAAGCACGCGGGCTGGACGTGACACCCAACATGATCCGCATCTTCAAACAGGCCAAGGCCGACAGCGCGGTCGCCGCACTGGAAACGATCTATGCCGAGGAAGTGGCCCACGTGGCATACGGGTCCAAATGGTTCCACTTCCTGTGCGGGCGCGAGAATGCAGACCCCAAAGAGGTGTTTCACACGCTGGTGCAAAAGTATTTTCACGGCGCACTCAAGCCGCCCTTTAACGAGGAAAAGCGCGCCGAGGCGGGTATACCGCCCGACTTTTACTGGCCATTGGCAGTTTCAACCTGAAGTGGGCAAACCTGAGGACCACCCGCTAAGCTGATTTATTTAAGCGGTTTTCTGCCCATTTGGCAACGAATCGACCTGAAAACCCCCAACAACGACCAAAGCGGTTGCCCGATGGAACCGAGGTCTTTATGCAACAGCCACAAGGTGGCCGTGTTGGGGAACACTTCGCCTTTTTTGGGATGGAAAAAGGACGGGCAGTTTGCGCACACGTCTCGCAATCAAATTCGATGCCGCGATGGAGCGGTGGTTTCCGGAACGCAGGGTTTTCCTGAAGTCGGATGCCGACACGCGGTTCATACGCCTGCGTCCGGTCACCCAGCTTGCGGCCTTTGCCGGGGCGTCCCTTTTGATCGCCTGGACCATTGTCGCCACCGCAGTGATCATGATGGACAGCATCGGGTCGGGCAACTTCCGCGAACAGGCCAAACGCGATCAGCGGACCTATCAGGCACGGCTGAACGATCTGGCAGGCCAGCGCGACTCGCGCGCCGCCGAAGCACACGCAGCGCAAGAGCGGTTTAACGCCGCCCTCACCCAGATTTCGGTGATGCAGTCGGAACTTCTGGAAAGCGAAACCCGCCGTCGCGAGCTTGAGACCGGGATCGAAGTGATCCAGTCGACCCTGCGCGGCACCATGAAAGACCGCGAGGCCGCCCGCGCACAGGTGGCGTCGTTGACGGAACGTCTGGACAATGGCGGCACCGGTCTGGCGATGGACAACGACGGCGCCGGTGCGCCGATGGATTTCGTCGCCACCGCGCTGGCTGAAACCGCCGCCGAGCGTGACCAGATCGCCCGCGACGCCGAAGACGCGCTGCTGGCGGCCGACGAGCTGTCCGACCAGATCGCCACCATGAAAGACCAGAACGACGCCATCTTCCGCCAGCTTGAGGATGCGATGACCATTTCCGTCGCCCCGCTGGACAAGATGTTCCGCGCCGCCGGGATGCCGACCAAGCAGATTATCGAACAGGTGCGCCGTGGCTATTCCGGTCAAGGTGGCCCGCTGACGCCGCTGTCGTTCTCGACCCGCGGCGAAGAACCCAGCGCCGATGCGCTGCGCGCCAACCGTCTGTTGAACCAGATGGACCAGTTGAACATGTACCGCATCGCCGCGCAAAAAGCGCCTTTCGCGCTGCCGGTGAAAAGCTCGTTCCGCTTCACGTCCAGCTTCGGCTATCGCCGCGACCCCAAGACGGGCGGCCGCCGGATGCACAAAGGCGTTGATTTCGCCGCCCCCACGGGCACCCCCCTTTATGCCACCGCCGACGGCGTGGTCACCCACGCGGGCTGGTCCAACGGTTATGGCCGTCTGGTCAAGATCCAGCACGACTTCGGTATCGAGACCCGTTATGCCCATATGTCGAAACTTCGCGTCAAAGTTGGCCAAAAGGTCTCGCGCGGGGATCGTGTCGGTGATATGGGAGCATCTGGACGGGTGACCGGCGTACACCTGCACTACGAAGTCCGCGTCGGCGGCAAAGCTGTAAACCCCATGATCTATATCAAGGCTGCAAACGATGTTTTCTAAGAGCAAAATCAACGAACCCGGACCCAAAGACGACGCAGCAAAGAGCAGCGCACCCGCTGCTCCGGCACAACCGGCGTCGGCGGCACCCAAGCCCAATGAATTCAAGGCCAGCGCGCCCAAGGCAAAACCACCTGCCTCGGTGCTGTCGTCCGACCTGCACATCACCGGCAACCTCAAGACAACCGGCGACATTCAGGTCGAGGGCACCGTGGAAGGCGACATTCGCGCCCACCTGCTGACGATTGGCGAAACCGCAACGATCAAAGGCGAAGTGACCGCCGATGACGTGGTGATCAACGGCCGCATCGTCGGCCGCGTGCGTGGCCTGAAAGTGCGCCTGACATCGACCGCGCGGGTCGAGGGCGACATCATCCACAAGACCATCGCCATCGAAAGCGGTGCGCACTTCGAAGGGTCCGTGCAGCGTCAGGACGACCCGCTGAACCCGGGCGGCACCAAACAGGCGGCCCCTGCCCCTGCTGCGCCCAAACCGCAAGGCCAGCCGCAAAGCTGAAGACTTGCGTTAGAGATTAGAGAAACGGGCGTCCGGCATTGCCGCGACGCCCGTTTTCGTTGGTGCGTGCGAAACGCTTCAAAGCGCACCTTCGGCGCGATGTGGTTCAAGGTCCGGTGTGCGGACCTAGCGGACGTCCACCAAAGCCCGGAGTCAAGGTGCGCAGCACCGCCGGGCAGCGCCCGTCCGCCCCATGGGCGGGCGCTTCCTCACCGTTGTGCAGTTCATCACCCACACGCCAAAGATTAGAAATAAAGTGGCACCAACGGGCGTTCCGCTGCCCACCCGCGGTCGGGCGCGGCCCTCAGTGGCAAGGTAACTCTGGCCTCAAACCCGTCCCTCGCTGCAATCTGCGCGATGGTCCGCCCGCTCCAGCACAACAGAACCGGACGGACCTTCACCCGCGTCGATCTGCGCACCCTGCCCGCCTAGCCCGCCACGGGCTGTTGCAGGCTGACCTTGGCCAGCGCCGCGATCAGGTCCGTGCGGGTGACGATGCCCTGCAATCGGCCCTGCGCCAGCACCGGAACCGCGTCTACCGCGCCTTCGGCCATCATCGCCAGCAAGGCGGCAATCGGCGTATCGGGCACCGCGCGTGGCCCTGCAACGCCCATGATCTGGTGCGCTTGGGCGGGTGTATCACGGCTGCGGTCCAGCATCCGCGCCATCGCCGCGCCAAAGCCACGGTTCAGCCGCAGCGCGTCGTCGCGGGCGCGGTCGATCAGATGCATCTGAAAGATCAAACCCAGAAACCTGTCTTCCGCCCCGACCACCGGCAAGGATGTGCAGCGGTGCCGCCGGAACATGTCGGCCACCTGACCCAGCGGCGTTTCGGCCGTGACGGTGACCAGATCGCGCGACATCACGTCGGCGGCGGTCAATGGTCCGGTGCGGTGACTGGCCGCCTGCAACTCTGCCGCGCCGATCAAGCGCGCCAGATCTTCGGCACCCATGTTGAACGACTGGCGGTAACGGTCCAGCAGGTCGGTCAATTCGGCCTCGCTCAACCCCAGACGCTGCATCGGCGCAGGGTCGGTCGTGCCCTGTGCGTTGCGATCGTCAAAATGCCGAAAGGGATAGCGCCGCCCGGTCAGCCGTGCATAGGCCATCGCCAGCACCACCATTGCAACGGTGCCCACAGCAACGGGGGCCAACGCAAACCAGAAGCCCAGTTCCGCTACGGCATCGGGGCTCATTGCGGCGGTCATTGCCACGGCCCCTGCGGGCGGATGCACCGCGCGGCACAGGATCATCACCGCAATCGCCAGCCCCACCGCCAGCGCAATGCGCAGCGCAGGGTCAGGCACCGACAGGCAGACCGCCACACCAACCAAGGCGGCCAGCGTATTCCCGACCACCGCCGACCATGGCTGCGCAAGCGGCGCGTTGGGCACGGCAAACAGCAGCACGGCGCTGGCTCCAAATGGCGCGATCAGATACAGGCCCAACCGCAGATCGACCAACGGCGACAGGATGAACAGCCCGACCACCGCCAGCCCGACGCAGGCCCCGACACCGGCGCGCAGGGCCTCGGCCGGATGGGCTGCGGGCATCGCAGGCCCCAGCCCCCGCATGATCTTTGCGAAACTGTACGTAAACTGAGCAAAGCTGTACATAAATCCTCCTTCACCCGCGCTGTGCAACGCAGTGACAAAGGTCGCGGCCAAGGTAAAGCCATACCGCCCCGCATGTCGTCCTGCCGGAACGCAACAGGCCCGCGCAGATCACTGCGCGGGCCTGTCGAAGAAACCTGAAAAACCGATCACTCGGTCACGGTCACCGATTTCATCACGTCCGGCTGACCGTCAATGGCGCCAGAACGCGGATCGCCCAGTTTCAGGCTGTCCAGCACGTCCAGACCTTCGGTCACGCGGCCCACAACAGTGTATTGGCCGTTCAGCGAAGGGTATTCGGTGAACATGATAAAGAACTGGCTGTTGGCGCTGTCCACGCTTTGCGACCGCGCCATGCCGACGATGCCACGCTCGAACGGGATGTCCGAGAACTCTTGCGGCAGATCAGGCTTGTCCGACCCGCCCATGCCCGCGCTTGATGTATCGCTGCCGGATTGGCCGAACTGCACGTCGCCGGTTTGCGCCATGAAGCCGTCGATCACGCGGTGGAACACGACGCCGTCATAGGCCCCTTCGCGGGCCAGTTCGGTGATGCGCGCCACATGCTGGGGTGCGACGTCATCCAACAGCTCGATCTGGATCGTGCCGCTGGCGGTTTCGCCCTCAACCTCGATGGCCAGACCCGCGGCCAGCGCAGGGCTGGCCACAAAGGCAAGGGGAATCAGCAGGTTACGCAACATCTGCGGCAACCTTGACGCTGATCATACGGTCGGGCTGCGCGGGCGGCTCGCCACGGGTGATCGCGTCCACATGTTCCATGCCGGAAATGACCTGACCGTAAACGGTGTACTGACCGTTCAGGAAATCATTGTCCTTGAAGTTGATGAAGAACTGGCTGTTGGCGCTGTTGGGGTTGGCCGAACGGGCGGCACCGATGGACCCGCGCGCATGCGGCACCTTGGAGAACTCGGCAGGCAGGTCGGGCAGCGACGAGCCACCGGTGCCAGCGGCACGGATGTTAAAGCCGTCTTCCATGTCGCCGTTCTGTACGTCGCCGGTCTGGGCCATGAAGCCCTCGATGACGCGGTGGAACGCGACGTTGTCATATTCGCCGGCACGCGCCAGCTCTTTCATCCGCTCAACGTGCTTGGGGGCAAGGTCGGGCAGCAACTGAATGACGACGGTGCCATCCTTCAGTTCCATCAGGATGGTGTTTTCCGGGTCTTTGATCTTGGCCATTTTCGGCTCCTCTGTCTTGATATTGCAAGGATACCTAAGGCGCGGGCCTGCTTTTGCCAAGCCGCTGCATTGACCTGAGCGACAAATGCCGCGAAACACCGCTTAACAATTGGTTTAAGGGATTGACGGCGATGGCTTGGAAGACACTGGACGACATGGACCTGAACGGCAAACGCGTGCTGTGCCGCGTGGACATCAACGTGCCGGTGGAAAACGGCCACGTCACCGATGCCACCCGGATCGAGCGGATCGTGCCGACGGTACAATACATCCTGGAACAGGGCGGCACGCCGATCCTGATCGCCCACTTTGGTCGCCCCAAGGGCAAGGTCGTGCTGGACCTGAGCCTGCGCGTGGTGGTCACTGCCCTGTCCGAGGCCTTGGGGCGCAACGTGCGCCTGATCGAAACGCTTGAAGCCGCCGAAGCGGGCACAGACGAGATTGCAGGCGCCGACGTGCTGCTGCTGGAAAACATCCGCTTTTATCCCGGCGAAGAAAAGAACGACGCGGCACTGGCCGAACGTCTGGCGGGTCTGGGTGACATCTATTGCAACGATGCCTTTTCCGCAGCCCACCGCGCGCACGCCAGCACCGAGGCGCTGGCCCGCCTGCTGCCCGCCTGTGCGGGACGTCTGATGCAGGCCGAACTGCAAGCCCTCGAAAGCGCGCTCAGCGCGCCCGAACGCCCCGTGGGCGCGGTTGTCGGCGGGGCCAAGGTGTCAACCAAGATCGACCTGCTGCAGAACCTTGTGCAAAAGCTGGACATTCTGGTGATCGGCGGCGGCATGGCCAACACGTTTCTGGCCGCCATGGGCGCAGACATGGGCGCGTCCCTGCGCGAAGATGACCTGTTGGACACGGCCCGCGCCATCCTGGACGAGGCCAAGGCGCGCGGCTGTCGCGTGATCCTGCCGGTCGATGGCCGCGTGGCGCGCGAATTTGCGGCAGGTGCTGCCTATGATCTGATCGCGCTGAACGGTGACACAAAGCTGGACGCCGACCAGATGGTGCTGGACGCAGGCGACGCTGCCGTGGTCGAGATTGTCACTGCGTTTGAAATGCTGAAAACGCTGATCTGGAACGGCCCGCTGGGGGCATTCGAAATCGCGCCCTTCGACACCGCAACCGTTGCAGCCGCCCAAGCCGCCGCCAAACTGACCCGCGACGGCGCGCTGGTGACCGTGGCAGGCGGCGGCGACACGGTCGCGGCCCTGAACCAGGCGGGTGCTGCGGACGATTTCACCTATATCTCGACCGCCGGTGGTGCGTTTCTGGAATGGATGGAGGGCAAGGTGCTGCCCGGCGTCGCCGCGCTGTCCTAAGATCCTCCGACGCGTCGGCGTGGTGTTGCACCAGTGATTCACTTGGACCGATTGTGATCGCACAGTGCGAATCGGGGGATTCCCTTTGCGAATCAACTGTGTCATAACGGGACCATCGCCCACCCAAGAGGCGAAAGCTAAAGGCAGCAGTCATGACCCGCATCGCGCGCCCCGCATTTGGTACATTCCTATTCTTCGCCGTGGCCTTTGCCTTGTGCGTCTATTTTACCTTTGCCGCCGTGCAGGGGGATTTCGGACTGTTCCAGCGCGCCCAGATTGATGCGGAAAGCCGCGTGCTGACGGCACAGCTGGCCGAGGTGCGCGCTGACGTGGCGCGCATGGAAAACCTGACCTCGCGTTTGTCCGACGACTATCTTGACCTTGACCTGCTGGACGAACAGGCGCGGCGGGTTCTGGGCATGGTGCGCAGCGACGAGATCGTCATCCGCTAACACCTTGCCGCCGGCAATCAGACGGGCGCCCTGACCCAACATTTTTTCGAATCGCACATGGCACCGCCGCCCATCAATTGTGGCGAAGCTTTGCCCGACGACCTTCGCCCGTTCAGATTTCAAGACGCGGCGCCCCCCGGCCCCATCCGCTGTGACGTCGTCCACCGAAAGTGGGCGACATTTTTTTGGCCCTGCGAAACGCCGGCTTTTGCCACACCGTGCGGCACAGGTTCGATTGGTGGTTTTGGGCCAGAATTGGCCCCCCAAACAAGGTTAAGCCATACAACTTAAGGGGTTGTTAACCACGCCCCTGCCCGAACCATCATACACCTATAGATTGTATATTATTGAAGCTATGGACTGAATCAGAGGGAATTGACCTCTGTCAAAGCCAACGTATCAAGGGCTTTCAGAATTTATTTTGCTAGTAGCAACAGTCTTGCCCAATTTATGCCACAGTTCCACATACACTTTTAAGCAGTGTTAATGATTTATTTACGAGGTAACAGTATGTCTGAGCTTACATGGAATCCCCTCTCTATCCCGAACAACAACGGCACGTGGAATTTCGGCACGCTTAACTGGAGCGTCGAAGTGATCGACGTGATCACCTTGCTCACGGTTTCGCTTCCTGCCCTGTTCGACAATGGTGACGACATCATCTTTGTCGATGATGACTACACCGTAACCATCGAAACCGGTGGCTTGGGCGTACGGGCCGGAAACATCACCCTTGAAGGTGGCAATGTTCTGATCACAGGCGACGCGGACGAAGACCTGCGCCTGGGAACCGGATCACTCGTCTCGGTCGCCAACGGTGCCACGTTGACCGTCGCACAGGACATTACCGCAGGCGACGTCGTTCTGGGCGACACCGGCACATTGATCCTGAACGGCGCGAACAGCCACACAGGTGCGACCACTGTCGGCGTTGGTACGCTTGAGGTGAATGGGTCCATCACTGCATCGGATGTCAGTGTCTCTGGCACCGGCGTGCTGCAGGGCACGGGCACTATCTTCTCCGATGTTACGCTGGCCGGTGGCACATTGGCCGGATCGCTGACCTTTGGCGGCGGGCTGGATGTCACGGGCACGACCGTCGTGAACACCGGTTTGACCTTCAACAATCTGGCCAACGCGCTGGATCTGGCCAATCAGGCACAGGTCAACGGACGCGTCTATATGAAGGGCGGCGACGACAGCCTGACCGTGGGCGACAACGCCGGTATCAATGGCAACGTGCTGACCGGATCGGGCGATGACAATGTCACCGCAACCGGCAGCCTCGGCGGCTTTGTCCGGCTTGGCAACGGCAACGACACCTTTGACAGCACCGGATCGTCCGACGACAGGACAGTGATCGCAGGTCAGGGCAACGACACGATGACCGGCGGCAGCGGCGATGACCTGCTGCGCGGCGAAGGCGCCAACGACCAGATCAACGGCGGCGCCGGCAACGACATCCTTGACGGCGGCAACGGCCGCGATGTCATCGACGGCGGTGCGGGCGACGACAAGATCTATGGCGGCAACGGCAACGACACGCTGACCGGCGGTGCCGGTGCCGATCTGTTCATCTTCACCGAGATCGAAGACCTGTGGAACGGCGGCGCGCGCGAAGTCATCACCGATTTCACCCAAGGCGAAGATCGCCTGCGGATGCGCGGCATCGACGCCGATATCACCACGGGCGGCGACCAGAACTTCGACTTTGTCGGCGACGCGGACTTTAGCGGAACCGCCGGTGAATTGCGGTCGATCATCTCGGACGGGCGCACCTTTATCAGCGGTGACGTAGACGGCGATGGCATGGCCGACTTCCAGCTTATCCTGGACGGCGAAATCACCTTGCTGGGGTCGGATATTATCCTGTAACCGCACCGCCGCATCCCTCAACCTGCTGCGGTCGAATTCATCCCGTTCGCACCGCCGCAGCGCGGCACAGCAAGTGACACACTGCCCCCGCCAACGCGGGGGCAGTGGCACGTTTGGGGGCGCTTTGCCCACGCGTAAATATCGCCCCACTTGCGACAATCCCGAAAGTCAGACGCAGCGCGTGCCAGAAAACAAGGCAGTCCCGGCCCGTACGGCTGCGAATTGGCTTGCGTGAATATAACCTCTCGCATCACTCCACCGAATCCGATAAAAGATAGTTTAACGCTAAACTATTAACGTCAGGGAGGGTCGCGCATGGCCGCCAGAAAGACCACCAAGAAACCGAATGTTTCGGCAGACGAGCTTAAGGCCTATTACCACGACATGCTGCTGATCCGCCGGTTCGAGGAAAAAGCGGGCCAGCTTTACGGTATGGGTCTGATCGGTGGCTTTTGCCACCTCTATATCGGGCAAGAAGCGGTTGTTGTGGGCCTTGAGGCCACCGCGAAGGACGGCGACAGCCGCATCACAACCTACCGCGATCACGGCCATATGCTTGCTTGCGGCATGGACCCCAACGGCGTCATGGCCGAACTGACAGGCCGCGAGGACGGATACTCCAAGGGCAAGGGCGGCTCGATGCACATGTTCTCGAAGGACAAGCGTTTTTACGGGGGCCACGGTATCGTGGGCGCCAACGTGCCGCTTGGGGCCGGTTTGGCATTTGCTGACAAATACAAGGGCAACGACAACGTCACCTTCACCTATTTCGGGGATGGCGCGGCCAACCAGGGTCAGGTTTACGAAACCTTCAACATGGCCGCCCTGTGGCAGTTGCCCTGTATCTTTGTGATCGAAAACAACCAGTACGCCATGGGCACCTCGCAACAGCGCTCGACCTCCAGCGCCGAGATCTGGGAACGCGGCAAGGCGTTCGGCATTCCGGGCGAAGCGGTGGACGGCATGGATGTTCTGGCGGTCAAAGCCGCAGGCGAAACCGCCGTGGCCCACTGCCGTTCGGGCAAGGGTCCCTATATTCTGGAAATCAAAACCTACCGCTATCGCGGCCACTCGATGTCCGATCCTGCCAAATACCGGACCCGCGAGGAAGTGCAGAAAATGCGCGACGAACGTGACCCGATCGAAGCCGTGCGCACGCTGCTGCTGCAAGGCGAGCATGCCACCGAAGAGGACCTGAAAGCCATCGACAAGAAGATCAAGGATGTGGTGAACGAAAGCGCCGAGTTCGCCAAAAACAGCCCCGAACCCGCGCTCGACGAGCTGTGGACCGACATTTACGCAACCGAAATTCCGCAGGAGGCTTGATCCATGGCAACCGAAATTCTGATGCCCGCCCTGAGCCCCACAATGGAAGAAGGCACGCTGGCCAAGTGGCTGGTCAAGGAAGGTGACACCGTCAAATCCGGTGACATCATGGCCGAGATCGAAACCGACAAAGCCACGATGGAGTTCGAAGCTGTCGACGAAGGTGTGATCGGCAAGATCCTGATCGAAGAAGGCACCGAAGGCGTGAAAGTGAACACCGCCATCGCCATCCTGGTCGAAGAAGGCGAAGAGGTCGGCGATATCGAAACCGCGAAGCCTGCCGAAACGGAAGAGGCACCGGCCAAGGAAGAGGCCAAAGCCGACAGCCCCGCAGGCGGCAAGGACCACCCTGCCCCGGCCAAGCCCGAAGCAGACACCACCCCCGATTGGCCCGAAGGCACCAAGCTGAAACAGCAGACCGTGCGCGAGGCTTTGCGCGACGCCATGGCCGAAGAAATGCGCCGCGACGAAAACGTGTTCCTGATGGGCGAAGAGGTGGCCGAGTATCAAGGCGCCTACAAGATTTCGCAGGGGTTGCTGGATGAATTCGGCGCCAAGCGGGTCATCGACACGCCGATCACCGAACACGGCTTTGCCGGTATCGGTGTCGGTGCGGCCTTTGGCGGTCTGCGCCCCATCGTCGAATTCATGACGTGGAACTTTGGCATGCAGGCGATCGACCAGATCATCAACTCGGCTGCCAAAACGCTGTATATGTCCGGCGGCCAGATGGGCGCCCCCATGGTCTTCCGCGGCCCCAACGGTGCCGCCGCCCGCGTCGGTGCGCAGCACTCTCAGGACTATGCCGCGTGGTACATGCAGATCCCCGGTCTGAAGGTGGCGATGCCCTATTCGGCCTCGGATTACAAAGGGTTGATGAAAACCGCGATCCGCGATCCGAACCCGGTGATCTTCCTTGAAAACGAAATCCTCTATGGCCGCAGCTTCGATGTGCCGGACACCGACGATTACACCGTGCCCTTCGGCAAGGCCCGCATCTGGCGGGAAGGCAGCGATGTGACCATCGTCAGCTTCGGCATCGGCATGACCTATGCGCTGGAAGCGGCCGAGAAACTGGCCGAAGAAGGCATCGACGCCGAAGTTATCGACCTGCGCACCCTGCGCCCGATGGACACGGCCAGCATCATCAAATCGGTGCAGAAAACCAACCGCTGCGTGACCGTCGAAGAAGGCTGGCCCCAAGGGTCGGTCGGCGGCTACATCAGCTCGGTCCTGATGCAGGAAGCGTTCGATTATCTGGACGCGCCGGTGATCAACTGCACGGGCAAGGATGTGCCAATGCCTTATGCGGCCAACCTGGAAAAACACGCACTGGTCACCACCGCCGAAGTTATCGAAGCGGTCAAAACCGTGACATACAAATAAGGAGCGCGCGATATGCCTATTGAAATTCTCATGCCCGCGCTTTCGCCCACCATGGAAGAGGGCACATTGGCCAAATGGCTGGTGAAAGAAGGCGATACCGTCAGCTCGGGCGACCTGCTGGCGGAAATTGAAACCGACAAGGCGACGATGGAATTCGAAGCCGTGGACGAAGGCGTGATCGGCAAGATCATGGTCGAAGAAGGCAGCGAAGGGGTCAAGGTGAACACCGTGATCGCCGTGCTGCTGGAAGACGGCGAAAGCGCCGATGACCTGGGATCGGCCAAGGCCGCGCCGAAAGACGACGCGCCCAAAGAGGATGCGAAAAAAGCGCCCGACGCCAAAGCCCCGGACGCCAAGGCACCCGAAGCCGCCGCTGCCCCACCCGCCCCCAAGGGCGGCGATGGCAAACGCATCTTTGCCTCGCCACTGGCGCGTCGCATCGCGGCGGACAAGGGCGTGGACCTATCGGGCGTCTCCGGCTCGGGTCCGCACGGGCGCATCGTCAAGGCTGACGTCGAAGGTCTGTCCGCTTCGGACACGCCCAAGGCCGCTGCATCCAAACCCGCCGAGGCGTCGGAAGCACCCAAAGCGGCAATGGCCAGCGGTCCATCCGCCAGCACCGTTGCCAAAATGTACGAGGGTCGCGACTATGCCGAGGTCAAACTGGACGGTATGCGCAAAACCATCGCCGCCCGCCTGACCGAGGCCAAACAGACCGTGCCGCATTTCTACCTGCGCCGCGACATCCAGCTGGACGAACTGCTGGCCTTCCGCGCCACGCTGAACAAACAGCTTGAAGCGCGCGGTGTGAAACTGTCGGTCAACGACTTCATCATCAAGGCCTGCGCCATCGCCCTGCAACAGGTGCCCGATGCCAACGCAGTCTGGGCCGGTGACCGCATCCTGAAACTGACCCCGTCCGACGTGGCCGTGGCCGTCGCCATCGAAGGGGGCCTGTTCACCCCCGTCCTGCAAGACGCCCACCACAAATCGTTGTCGGCCCTGTCGGCCCAGATGAAAGATCTGGCCACCCGCGCGCGCGACCGCAAGCTTGCCCCCCACGAATATCAGGGCGGCAGCTTTGCGATCTCGAACCTGGGCATGTTCGGCATCGACAACTTCGACGCGGTGATCAACCCGCCCCACGGCGCGATCCTTGCGGTGGGTGCCGGCGTCAAGAAACCCGTTGTCGGCAAAGACGGTGAACTGGCCGTGGCCACGGTCATGTCCGTGACCCTGTCTGTCGACCACCGCGTCATCGACGGCGCATTGGGGGCCGAGCTGCTGAACGCAATCAAGGACAACCTTGAAAACCCGATGTCGATGCTGGCCTAAGGTCCAAACACCCCAAGCGGGCTTCTCTGGTTTGAAAAATCACGGGGACGCCCGAATGGGCGGGGGCAAAGTCCTTGGACAAAAAGAACAAAAGCCGGGGCAACTGCCCCGGCTTTTTCCGTTCTGACGCTTGAAAGAGCGGTTTAAAACGCTTCGTTCTTGCCCAGCATATGGTTCATCGAAATCGCAGGCTGGTCACATCCCGCCTCGCCCACGATCCGCGCGGGAATGCCCGCCACGGTCTTGCAGGGCGGCACATCTTCCAACACGACAGACCCCGCGGCGATGCGGCTGCAATGGCCGATCTGGATGTTGCCCAGAACCTTGGCCCCCGCGCCGATCAGCACGCCATCACCGATCTTGGGGTGACGGTCCTGTTCTTCCTTACCGGTCCCGCCCAGCGTCACCGAATGCAGCATCGACACGTTGTCACCGACCACGGCGGTTTCACCGATCACGATGGAATGGGCGTGGTCGATCATGATCCCCTTGCCGATCTTCGCGGCAGGGTGGATGTCGACGCCGAAAATCTCGCTCACCCGCATCTGGAAGAAATAGGCCAGATCACGGTGCCCCTGTTCCCACAGGAAATGCCCGACGCGATACGCCTGCACCGCCTGATAGCCTTTGAAATACAGGATCGGCTGCACCAACCGGTGGCAGGCCGGATCACGTTCATACACCGCCACCAGATCGGCGCGCGCAGCGTCGATCAGATCGGGTGATGCGGCATAGGCCTCGTCCACGATCTCGCGTACCACGACCATCGACATCTCGTTCGACGCCAGTTTCGCGGCAATCCGGTAACTCAGCGCCTTGTCGATGGTTTTGTGATGCAGGATGCACGCATGAACAAAGCCCCCGATCAACGGTTCATCTTCTACCGCCGCGCGGGCTTCGTCGGTGATCTGGTCCCATACCGGGTCCATCGCAGAGACGTTTGTTCGCAATTCAGCCATGACACCTGTCCTTTCACGCTTCTTGATAGCGCAATAGCGATAAAATGACCAAACGCAAACCTGTGAAGCGCCCCATTCCCAAATCAAATAGGTCCATTTTTTCAGGATTATTCTCGGCCTTGGACGTACCCCAAACGGTCCCGCAACCCCAATAAAACAAGGGCCAGACAGTCACAAAATTGCGTGTCATCCAATGTCGGCTCCCGCTTGCGCGCCGCATCCGACAAGGTGCCATTGCCCCACAACGGATGCGGCCGCCCTGTCTGGCGCGCATATCTGTCGGCCCAAGCCGCCTCGTTCAGCATCCGCCTGCACAGGTCAAACCGCTGGTGCGCGGGCCGCATCAACAGCGCCCGCGCCGCGTCGCGCAGATCGGTGTGCAGGACGGGCCGCATCACAGATCAACCGTGATCCGCCGCACCAGCCCCGCGCCGTAACGCGCCGACAGTTGCGCCACCTCCACCGTGATCGCGCCCAGCGCCGCGTCTGTTGCCTGTGCGTCAGCGTCGTAGGTCCATGCAGGCACTCCAACCACCTCCTCGCGCAGCACTGCGCCATCTTTCAGCACACGCACACGGTAGCTTTCCACATCCTCGCCCAACGGCACCTCGGGCGTGTCCCAACCATCCCCCTCGATGCGCGTCCGCCGCACCCAGCCGACTGCAACGTCACCAGACCCAAGCACATCTGCCCGCAAATGCACCGGCGCAAAGGGTCGCAACCCGTTCCCGTCAAAGGCCTGTACCGTCTCGACATAGCTCGGGTCATCCATCCCCCGCCGCGCAGGGCCGATGCGATAATGTTGCGCCACCCGCCGCAAGCTGGTGGCCATGTCGATCTGTGCAGGCGTGCCGTTCATCAGCACCACCCACGACCCCACGGGCCAGGCATCGGGCATCAGCGCATCGGTGCCCAGCTGCCCGCGCAGACGCCTGCGCAGCAAATAAGTGTCAGGGGCAATCAACTCGGCCTCCTGAAACTGGAACAGTTCCCAGTTGTCACTGCTGCCGTCGCCAATGGCGCACAGGTTGCGCCCGTTCAGCACCGCCGCCTCGGACGCCGCCGACAGCGTGCCATGCAACAGCCGCACCTCCAGCGCGTCGCCGTTGTCCCAGACAGCAGGCGCATGACGCACCAGCGGTGATTGTGTCAACCCAATGATCGCCTCCTGGGCGATAATGCTGTTGAGCGTGTAATCCTCATCCGTCGGCGCGCTGTACACCGCGACCGTTCCCGGCCAGGGGTCTGCCGTGATCGCCAGATGCGGTGCGTGGAGCACCTCATCACCGGTCATCAGCGGCAGGTCTAGAAAGAGCGGCGTCACCGGCACCGGCGGGACAAAGTCGCGCACCGTCGCCAGCACATCCTCCATATCCGAAGGCTGGTACACCCCCGGCTCGATCCGCACGGCCTCAAGCATCTGAAACGCGCCCTGTTCAACCCGGTCCACGCGGTAGCGCCCGGTGTCCTCGCCCGCACCGCTCAGTCCGATCACATCCCCCGCACCGACGTGCATCAACGACGGCGGCAGCGACACGCGCACCGCATCGCGCGCCACACGTGCCTCAACCAGCCAGCGTTCGGCCACCTGCCGCCCTTCGGCGCGCGTCATCGTCAGCGCCACCTCGGATGTCGCGACGGCATGGGTCGCCTCGTCGGGCAACACGGCCTCTTCCGCGATGGTCTCGAAATTGCCATCGGCCTGCACGAAGCGTAATCGCACCCGCCCTGCCATCTCGGCCTCCGCCTCGCGGATACGCTCTAGTGTGCCGTCCATCTCGTCACTGATCACCAGATCGGTGCGCGCCACATCTGCGGTCACCGCCCCGTCCCGCTTGCGAAAGGACAGCAGCCCGTCCCGTTCAACCGCATCAAAGCCATAGCGCAGCATCAGCGGCTGCAAGGATGCCCGCGCATCGGCCACCTCCCCCACCACATAGCCGCGCACAAGCCCATGCAATTGCGATGTGTCATAGGCCTGCAATCCGGCCTTGTCGCAAATCTCGCCCACGACCGACGCCAGCGTGCGCGCGCCGGTGCGCCCGTTGATCCAATGCCCACGGGTGTAGTTCTCGCCATCGCTCCACTGCGTCGTGTTGTTGGGAAAGAACGGATAGGGCCGCGTGTCCCAGGCCCAGACAAAGCTGCGCGACAGGTCCAGCATCGGCGCGCCGTATTCCACCGACACCGGATTGTGCGCCGCATCCCCCCAATAGGAATACATCGCCCGCAAATACCGCTTCTGGATCAGATCATCGCGGGTGCCATCCGAATAATACGGCAGATCGCTTTCCGATGATTTCTCATCCAGAAACTTGTTCGGCTGGTTCGTCCCCTTGTCGACCGCCGCACAGCCCATCTCGGTGAACCACAATGGCTTTGACTGCGGCTCCCACGCCGTCGGCACGTCGTTGCGCACACCGCCAACCCGTTCGTGGTGCGTGTTCTGCCACCAGTTGCGCAGGTCCTTGTAGCGGTAAACCCACGGCTCACCATGCGCCCCGTCGCTGATCGGCGTGCGGATCTGCGCGTTTCGTGCGTCGGAAGAATGGTAATACCAATCAAACCCTTCGCCGCCCTCGATATTGGCGCACAGGTAATCAAGGTTGTAAATCTCTCCCTGATCCGCATCCACGTGATCGTCGCCGTCGCGCCAGTCGGACAGCGGCATGTAATTGTCGATGCCCACAAAGTCGATCTCGTCATCCGCCCACAACGGATCAAGGTGAAAGAACACATCCCCCGTACCGTCGTCCGGCTGATACCCGAAATACTCGGACCAGTCCGCCGCATAGCCGATCTTGGTCCCGGCCCCCACCAGCGCGCGCACTTCGCCAGCCAGCCCGCGCAGCGCTGTGACAAAAGGAAAGCTGTTCGCCGCCCCCCGCACACGGCTGAGCCCGCGCAGCTCAGACCCCACACAAAACGCATCCACGCCTCCCGCTGCCGCGCACAGCGCCGCGTAATGCAAAAGAAACCGCGACAGGCTCCACTCGTCCGGGCCGCTATAACTCACCACACCGTCGCCCACGGTAAAATCCGCCGCCGTCACCGTCCCGACAAAGGCGGCAATCTCGGCCTCGGCCGCAACAGTGCCATCAGGGCTGCCCGCCTGCCCCGCAGCCTTCGACGTGGTGATCCGCCCCCGCCACGGCAACGCAGGCTGGCTCAGCGCGTCAGAATAGGGATCAGGCAGCGTGTTGCCCGCCATCTGATCCATCAGAACGAACGGATAGAACATCACCGCCTTGCCCGCGTCATTCAGCGCCCGGATCGCCTCGACCACCGCCGCATCCGCCGTTGTGCCGCCATAGACCGGACGCCCACCATCCTGTGCAATCTGCATCGCTGCGGTCCGGCTCAGACCCGACACTGACCACGGCATGTTCTGCCCTTCGGCATCCTTGCGCTCTACCTTGGGCCGCAGGGTGCAGTGGTCACACCGCAGGTCATCGCCAAACCACGACACCACCAGCGACACCGCCCCGCAGTTCTGCAATTCGCCGTCCAGAACCTCCAGCGATTGTGCAAAGTCGGGCTTGCCCGCAGGCGTGTTCACGTTGGCGCTCCACCGCCCTCCCTTGCCATCGGCATAATAGACGGGCGTGGTGGCCAATGCGTATTCCCCCGACCCGGGGATCAGCGCCACACCCTGCACCGCCTGTGCCATCTCGTCAGCGTAACCATCCTGCTGTGGCTGCTCAGCGCGGATCACCTCGAACGAGAACTGCGGCACGCGGTTGCCGAAGCGTTGCAAGCCCAGATCGTCCATCACCACATAAGCCGTGCCGCGATAGGCAGGCACCAGCCCCGCGCCCTCGACCGCCTCGATCGTCGGATCAGGTAACTGGTCAGGCGTGCCGGTATAGACACGCATGTTCAGCTCATCCGCCGCCAGCTCCTCACCATCCGCCCAGACGCGCCCCACCCGCAGGATCTCTCCCGCGCACAGTGCAATCGCCAGTGACACCGAATAGCTGTATGCGCGCGTCGCAGGTCGGCTAGGCGCGCCCTTGCCACCCCCCGACTGCGCCACCACCTCGCGGAAATCCGACGCCCAGATCACCTGACCGCCGACACGCATCCGCCCGTAAACCTGCGCTACGGGGTCGCCTTCGCCCGCGCTGGTCAACCGAAAACGGTCCACCCGCCCCGTCTCGACCACGTCCGAGCCTTGGCCCATCAACCGCTGGTCAATCCCCTTGCCCAGCGTCGCCCCCACGGCACGCCCGATGGCCACTGACGACAGCCCCGCCAAAGTGCCACCTATCGAGCCGCCAACCGCCGCACCCGCCGCCGAAAGAACTATCGTCGCCATTCAGGACCCCTCCTTGGGAAATTGAAACCGCGCCACCAGACGCCGCCGCCAGGGCGCGCTCAGCAGGCTTTCCACCACTCCGTGACCGGAATAGGCATGTATGAAACTGGGCTGCGCGCCGACCTCGGCCGCCAGCCCCAGATGTTTGGCCACCGCCCCGTCGCGCATCCGGAACAACAGGATGTCGCCCGCCTCTGCGTGCTCCAGCGCCTTGGGCCGCAAATGCCGCAAGGCCGCCGCCCACAGCCGTTCGTCGCGCTGCGGTTCGGACCAGTCCATCGAATAGGCGGGCGGCACCTCGGGCTCTGCGCCCACCACTTCGCACCAGATGCCCCGCACCAGCCCCAAACAGTCGGCCCCCGCCCCGCGACACGACGCCTGATGCACATAGGGCGTACCAATCCAGCCCCGCGCCGCTGCAACCACCCGCGCCCCGCTCATCGCAGGCTGCCGCCGGTGTTGGCCCCGTCGGCACGTGGTACCGCCATCACCCAGTCTTCGCCCGGAATGTCGGGAAAGCCTTGAAAGTTCACCAGATTGTCAAACTTCAACCGGCAGGTTTCGGTGCGCTTGTCACAGCCTGCGACCACCCGCACCTGATCCCCCGCCGCCAACGGCACCCGCAGCTTCTGCCAAAGCTCGATCCGCCGCATGCCACCGCGCAAGGCATCATCCTTGATCACCCCCCACAGCCCGGCCGCCGCACCACTTTGCACATCCAGCCGCCCGCGCCGGAACCACTCCGGCTCGAACGCCCCCGCGTCCGGCCAATCAAAGACCAAACCATCGCTGCCTGTCACCAGCGTCACATCCGCGAAATACCCCGGCGTCGCCGTGTTGAACCGGCACTGCGCATCTCCCAGCACCGCCGTACACGGTTTCTGATAGATGCGGCCAATCGGCCGGTTCAGCGCCTCGGTCAGCCCGCGCAACTCGGCGTGAAAGGCGCCACCCCCACGCCGCAACTCGCCAATGCTGCCGCGAAACTGCAACCACCGCACGTCCACGTCCTGCCAGTTCACCAGCCACGCCCGCACCTCGGCCCCGTCGAACCGCCCGGCTTCAATATCGACCTCGGACACCGCCGCATCACTCAGCGCGCCCAGCGCCTCGGTGTTGTCCACTGACAGCCCCGTGCTTTGCGCCAGCGCCGACGCGCTCAGGCCAGTGTCGGCCTTGAACACCATCCCGTCGAACTCCAGCGCCACATCATGATCGGTAAAACCATATCGGACACCGTCGCTGCGGGTGATCGCCCACGCGCGGCACAACGTCGTCGTACCCGTGGCCACATGCGCCTGAAACGCAGCACTCAGCCCACCCATCAGACCCGCACCTCAATGACCGGCACATCGGGCACCTGCCCCGCCTGAAAGCTTGCCACGCTGGTCTGGATCTGATCGGTGGCAAAGCGCACCGGCACGTCAAATTCGAACCCTGCCACGATCTGCATTTGCGGATCGGGCGGATGGGCAAAGCTGACCACACCGGTGGTCACATCCACCTCGTAGTCGACGCCCTCTTGCAATTCGTCCTGCTCGACGCCCACACGCACCGTGCCCACCACGGGCTTGGCAATCGGCCTGATGTAACTGTGCACACCCGACCGATAGGTCTTGGCCAGCACAAAATCCCGCGCCTCTCCGTCCCCCACTGCAATCACCTGATCGTCAAAAGCGACCTGCCCGCTGGCCTTGCACGTCTTGAAATCGGCCCAGTCCTTCCAGCGAAACCCGAACATCTGCCCGCGCCGCGCCTCGAAAAACGCGATCAGCGCCTCGATGTCGTCCAGCGATCGCATCCCCAGCCCCGCATCATAGCGGCGTCGCGAATGCGCCCAAGGCGTGTTGCGTTCCTCGAACCCGTTGGCCAGCGTCACAATCTCTGTGCGCCGCTCCGGCCCGCCGACCGAGCCAAAGCTCAGCGATGCGGGAAAACGTACCTCGTGAAAATCCATGTCGTCCCCTCCTCAGCGGTTGCGGTTGCCACGACCCAGCGCGCGGCCCATCTTGGCCGCGATCTGGTGCTGGCTGCGCTGGAACCCCTGCACGTCCGGCGTCGTGATGTTCATGATCACGGTGGGCGCCGCGGCCGCGCCACTTCGCACGCCCAACTTGCCATCGGCCCCGCGCGCCAGCGGCATGATCGCCTCGGGGCCTGCCTCGCCCATCAGCCCCATCCCTCCGCGCATCCCGAACGGCGTGGCGCTGCTAACGATCCCGCCACTGGCAAAGGGCATGACCCGCCCCTGGCTGAACGACGCCCCATCGGCAAAGGGCAGAATACCCTGCATCAGCCCGTGCCCCCCCTGCGCCAGCAGGCCGCCGAAATGGTTGGTCACAGGCTTCAACGCTGCATTGTAGGTCGCGTTGATCATCGACTGCGCCACCGTCTGCAACGCATCCGACAGCTTCATGCCGTCGAACACCACCCCGTCAAAGGCACGGCGCAGCCCACGGCTCAGCCCGCGTTCCAACACTTTGACGTCCTGACCCGTGGCGGCCAGCGACGTGCGCATCCGGCGCAACTCGCCGTCAAAGGCCGACACCATGGCCGAAGCCTGCCCCAGACTGTCCGCCATCGCATCCGCACTGGCATCCAGATCCTCGATCCTGTCTTCGTAATCGCTCATCTCGTTCCCTCTCGTGCTGTGTCGGGATAGGCCGCCATCAGCGCCGTCAGCCCGTCGGTCAACAGCGGCACACCCGCGCCCACGTCGCCCAGCATCATCCGCAACTCGGCAGGCGTCAGACTCCAGAACACATCGGGGGCCAACCCCAGCCCGTGCAATCCCGCCCGCATCAACGCCTGCCAGTCCATCGTCTGCCTCATGCCTCCGGCACCACAAAGGCACGCGCCAACAACTCGGCCGCCGCCCGTGCCGCCGCCATCGGCCCGCCTTCAATCTCGGCCCGCGCCAGCTCGGACGGCGTCAGCTCACAGCCACCGCCTTCCAACCCGGCCCCGAGCAGCACCAAAACATCACGGGTCGAAAACGCCCCGCTCTCGAACCGCTCGACCAGCGCCACCAGCGATCCGGCCTCCAGCGCCGCCTCAAGCGACGCCAGCGCGCCCAACGTCAGGCGCATCACGTACCGCTGACCATTGACGGTCAGCGCCACGTCTCCCCTCCACGGATTGGCCATGTCAGATCACAGCGCCACAAAGGTCAGCGCACCCGCCGACGCCAGCGACATCTCGTAGGTCGCCTCGCCGTTGTGGCTGCCCGCGTATTCGATGGCCGTCACTTGAAACGGCCCTTCGATCACCCCGAAATCGGGAATGATGATCTGGAAATCCGGCACCTCGCCGTCAAAAAACAACTGGCGCGCGCGTTCGTCCGTGCCTTCGTCCTTGAACACCCCCGACCCGCTGATGCTGCACGACCGCACCCCGGCCCCCGCCAGCAACTCGCGCCAGCCGCCCTGACTTTCCAGGCTGGTGACATCCACCGTTTCCGCATTGAAACTGACACGCGTGGCCCGCAGGCCAGCAATTGTCTCGAACTGACCGTCCGAGGTCATATCCACCTTGACCAACAGGTCTTTTCCGTTCTGAGCAGCCATGAAATTCTCCAATCAGGGTAAAAGGTTAATCGTCTTCAACGCGCGCCTTGAACCGCATCGTAATTGTGCGCCCCGCGCCCGCATCGCTGCGGTCGGCCACCGCACGGTCGAAATTCAGGTAAATCAGCCGCCCCCGCGCCAGCGTCAGATCGGCGTCATGCAACGTGTCACTGACCGCCGTCGCCACCGCCTTGGCCGCCGCAAAGCCCTGGACATCCGTGACAACCGCAATCCGCACATCATGCAACGCGCCGGTGCCGGTCTTGTCATTGGCCGCCCGCGCGGTTTCCGCCCCGATGCTGACGTACAGCGACGGCACGGTCCCGGTGGGCATTGCATCGTAAATGTCGGTCCCCACCAGATCAGTGACCGCCGTGGCACCCGTCAAAGCCCCGTAAATCGCGCTTTGCAGCGCTGCCGATACGCCATAGCTCATGTCGCCACCTCCTCATCCGCAAAACAGGTCAGATAGCGGCCTTCGGGGTCATGCTCGGCCACCGCCGTAATGCGGAACACCCGCGCCCCGTCGCGAAACCGCTGTTCCGCCGCCGGCCGCTCGGGGTGCCCCTCGGGCGCGCCCCGCACAATGATCCGATACGCCACCTTGGACACCGGCGCAGGCCCGGCTGCCGCCTCGCGCCCCGTGCGCGGCAACACCTGCGCCCACAGCACGCCTAGCACCGTCCAGCTTTGCGCATATCCGCCCGCCCCGTCGGCCACCCGTACAGGCGCTTCCAGGCTCAGCCGGTGGCTCAAACGCGGCAGCTTCATGTCACACCCCCGGACCAGACGCGGAACGTGCGATACCGCTCGATCAGGCTGCTGACCCCAAACGGCATACAGCCCTCGCTCAGCGTGGTTTCATTGCGGAACTCGTAGTAATGCGCCGCCAGCAACAGCACCGCCTGGCGCAGATCCGCAGGCACATCCACCCATGTGGCGCCATAGCCCGCGTCAAACCCGACCACGACCGATCCAGCCGCCGGAATGGCCGGCAGATACGTCCCCACAGGGCGCAGTTGCGGCCGCTGCCCGTCCTGCTCCAGCCAGTATTGCGCCGCTGGCACAACACTGCGCACCCCCAGACGGTCCACAACCTCGACGCTGGTCACCGCCACCACGGGGGCCACCGGAAACGCCGCCGCCTCACGGTCACGCCAGCGCGACAGCGTCCAGATGAAACCACGCTGCAACAGGATCTTGCCCGTGCGCGCCTCAACCGCCGCCATCGCCGCCCGCAAGAAGCTTATCAACACCTCGTCTTGCAGCGATCCCGCGCCAAATCCGGTGCCCAGACGCAAATGCGCCTTGAATTCATCCACCGGCAGGCCCGCGTCAGGCACCGTGGTCCCTTCGATCAACATCATGGAACATCTCCAAAATTCCGACCCCTCATGGTTCAAAGCCGGACGCACACCAGCCCGCGTTGCTCAGACGGAGGGGAGCAGCTAGACAACACTGGCCTGTCAAAGGGCACACGCCCGACCGACACGGGAAAGCCAAAGGCTCCCCCGCGCCATCCACCACCCCGGTTAAGAGGCGGCGAATTTCAACAGCTTGATCGCCGCGAAATCGCTGACATCACCGCCCACGCGCTTGGTCGCATAGAACAGCACATGCGGCTTGGCGCTGAACGGATCACGCAGCACGCGCAGATCGGGACGTTCGGCAATGGTGTAACCGGCGGCGAAATTGCCAAAGGCGATGGCAAAGCTGTCCACGTCCGCATCCGGCATGTCCTCGGCCACCAGCACCGGATAGCCCAGCAACAGCGCAGGTTGCCCCGCACCCAGACCGTCCGACCAATGGAAACGCCCGTCGCTGTCCTTCAGCTTGCGCACGATGCCGGCGGTCTTGGAGTTCATCACAAAGCTCGAACCTGCGCGGTATTGCGCCCCCAGTGCGTAAACCAGGCCGATGATCGCCTCAGGCGTGACACCGCCATCAATGCCCGTCGCCTCATAGCCAATGTTGCCCCACGACCAGCTTGCATTTGCAACCGTCGGATGCGCCAGGAACCCCTTGGGCTTGTCCACCCCGTCCCCGTTGACGAACGCTGCCGCTTCGGCGCGCGAAAACTTGTCAGCGATGCGTCCGGCCAACCA
Organism: Sulfitobacter sp.; assembly: GCA_034669925.1. Taxonomy (GTDB): domain Bacteria; phylum Pseudomonadota; class Alphaproteobacteria; order Rhodobacterales; family Rhodobacteraceae; genus Pseudosulfitobacter. The sequence goes on along the minus strand of JAXMOM010000001.1, from coordinate 48,434 downwards.
GCCCTCGATGTCAAACGCGCTGTCGTCCAGCAAACGCTGCGACGCCTTGGGCAGCGCCGAAAGCTCGTGCAGCGGAATGGTAATCCGGTCGATCTGCGGGGTGTCGGTTTCCGAAACCGAACCCGTTTCCGTATTCCAGCCCGCACCGGCATCCGTATGGTCCACCAGCACGTCAAACGTGGTCGCCTCGACGTTCACCACCGACGCAATCGAGCGCACCGAAGCGGTCGCATTCAACACCGATTTCACCGTGTCCGCCGTCTGCGGGTCCACCAGATAACCCCCATCGCTGTTCACCGCCGTCGACAGCGATTTCACCTCCATCTCCAGCCCGCGCAGGCCGTCGTCATCGCCCGAACGCAGATAGGCGTTGAACGCCTTTTGATGCGGTGCGCCCGTGTCCACGGCCCCTGCCAAAGGGGTGCGCGCAGATGTCATTTGTTTCCGGTCCAGCATGGTCAGTCGCTCTTCTGTTTGTTGAAGTTTCATCTCAATGTCAGCCTGAAAGCCTTTGAAGTCGTTGACAAAGCCGTTGATGGCCCGCGTGACTTCCTGAACCGGAGACAGATCTTCCCCGGTCCGAGCCTTGATCTCGGTCTTGCTCATCCTCATGTCCTTGATTGAGTGCAGTTCAGACGCGACTTACGTGCGCATCAACCTCGTGCGCGCGCCCTCAAAGGCCGCCGCCATTCCGCGCAGTGCCGCAACCTCGTCAGACAGCAATGCGTCCGTCTTGCCTGCAACACGCGCACTGGGCAGCATCGGGAACGTCACCAGCGACACCTCCCAAAGCTCCAGTTCCGTCAAGAGCCGCTGGCCCTTGTCATTCTTCGCCGCCCGCACCGTGCGGTAGCCGATGCTCAGCCCGTCAATGGCCCCCGCTGCAATCAGCGACGCCGCCTCGCGGCCCTTCTCGACACTGTCGAGCAACCGGCCCTTGACCCACAGCCCCGTAGCGTCCTCGCGCACCTCGTCCCACACGCCGATGGGCTGCGACGGGTCGTGCTGCCACAGCATCTTGACCTTGCGCCCCGATGCCACCAGCGCTTTCAGCGACGCCGCATAGGCCCCCTTGGCCACCACGTCGCCGCCCTGATCGCAGGCGCCGAACAGGCTGGCATAACCTTCGATCACCGCCCCGTCCTGCACCTGCAAACCGTCGCCGAAACGGGCGAATTTCGTTTCCAACCCGGTGTCCATGGTCATAGCCCACTCCTTTGTTTGTCCGCTCATGGTGCCGCCACCAGAAAAGATTGCAGCACCTGCGCCAAAATCACCGCCGCCACGCCGTAAACCGTCAGCCACAGCCGCCGCTCCAGCCGCTCCATCGTCTCGTCCAACCGGTCCAGACGGCGGGCGATGTTCTCCAGATGGATCTGCGTCACCCGCTCGTGCGCCTGCAACCGCAGCCCCGGCGCACATTCGAACCGCTCCAGCAATGGCCCCTCAGGCATCGTCGCCATCCTGCGCGGCAGGCAGGCCCAGCAGGCTGCGCTTTTCCGCATCGCTCAGGAAATCCGCCCCTGCGACCCGCGCCCATTGCGCATCGCGCTCTGCGGCCAGTGCCGGCACCTGATCCAGATCGGGCTTCAACGCCACCGCATCCCCCCCGAACTGCCCCAACCATTCAGCCAGCGCCGCCGTCACCCGCGTCGCCAGCGGCAGCACCGTCAGCCGGAAAAACGCGCGGTTCGCTTCCTGATAGTTGGCATAGGTCGCATCCCCCTGAATCCCCAGCAGCATTGGCGGCACGCCAAAGGCCAGCGCAATCTCGCGCGCGGCACTCTCCTTGGTCTTCTGGAACTCCATGTCGCTGGGCGAAAACCCCATCGGCTTCCAGTCCAGCCCACCTTCCAGCAGCATCGGCCGCCCCGCATTGCGCGCGCCCTGGTGATGGCTCTCCATCTCGCTCACCAGCCGGTCGTATTGATCCGAGCTTAGACTGCCCTGACCCTCGGCGCCGCGATACACAATCGCCCCGCTGGGCCGCGCCGCATTGTCCAGCAACGCCTTGGACCAGCGGCTGGCGCTGTTGTGCACGTCCAGCGCCATCGCCGCCGCCTGCATCGGGCTGAACCCGTAATGGTCGTCCTGCGGATGAAAGCTTTTGATATGGCACACCGAAGCAGGCACACCGCTGGCATCAAACCGGTGCTTGCGCCCGCCCACCGCGTATTCATAGGCCACAGGCCAGCCATCGGCCCCCGGCACAACGCTCATGCGGTCACTGCGCAGCACATGCAGCTCTTGCGGCACGCCGCTGCCATCCGAAACCGCCTCGACATAGCCGTTCCCCGACAGCAGCAACTGCCCGTACAACGCCTCCAGCATCTCTGCCCGCCCCTGTGCCGCATTGGGCCGCGTCACCAGTTGCAACAGCGGGTGCACTTCGTAGCGTTGCGCGTCGTCCTGCACCACCAACGGCAGCGCCGCCGCCGCTTCGGCAATCAGCTTCACACAACGAAAGCCGACCGGATTGCCGCTGAACCCCGTGCGCGTCAGCGACACGGTATCACGCGGGCTCCACGCCACCCGCCCCGAGGTCTGATAGGCCACCACAGGCCCTGTCGCACTGGCCTTTTGCTGCGGGGCATCCTGCCCGCCACCGCGTCGAAAGAAATCCAAGACCATCGCTTCGCTCCTCACCTTTCCTTGGCCGGTGGTCACACCGCCAACCGCCCCGCACCCCATTCGCTCCGGCGGTGTCACCCGCCGACCGTCCAAGCCGCGTCTTGTTGTTCGATCCGTGACCGACATCCCCGTGGTATCGTCGTGATGTCGGCGTTGAGGGCACTATGCCAACAAAGGGTTAATACCGATCAAAGCGACCGTACGCCGGGTCGCCGCCAGTTCGCCGCAGGCACGATCATCAGCTCGTGCAGCGCCCACACCAGCGCGTCCACGCGGTCGGGCGACCCTGTTCCCTCGAACCCGCGCGCGGTCATCTTCACCATCTGGTCCTCCAGCGCATCCAGCGGCCCCGCGTGATGCACCCGCCCCTGCTCATACAGCGCCGCCACCGGCTCCGCCCGCGCCACCTTGCCCCGGCTGGCATGAACCGCCTTGTAAGGCACCAGCGGGTCCACCTGACGGATAACCTCGCCCACCATCTGCCCGCCTTGGTTCACCTCGGCCACCAGCCGGTCGGCGTTGAATTCGTCGCGCGCCGCAATCGCCGCCCGCGCCCATTCCGCGGGGCTGGCCCCCGTCACCGTCCGGTCGGCCAGCACATAGGCCCGCCAGGTCTCGGGCGGCCCTTGTGTCTGCGCCCCCACCACCACGATCCCGCATTCGTCCGCGCCCTTGCCGCTGGTCGTCGCAGGGTCCAGCGCCACCACCACGCGGTCCAGTTCCGGCACCGATGCCACCCGCACGTCACTCAACCCCGCCGAGGTCCACAGCGCGCCCTCCGCATCCACCAGCAGCACACCGTCCAGCTCCTGCCGCCCCAACCGCGTCCCCGCATAACGCGCCCGCACCTCTTGCAGAAAACTCTGCGCCAGATTGGCCCGGTTCGCCTCCGTCGGCGCATGGCTGGTCACCGTAGACGGCGCTGCCAGCAAAGCTTTCAGCACCCCCACATTGCGCGGCGTCGTCGTCACACACACCTGCGGCTGATCCCCCAACCGCAGCGCAAACTGCAACTAGTCCCACGCCTCTTCCGACTTTTTCCACTTGGCCAGCTCATCCGCCCAGGCCGCATCAAACTGCGGCCCGCGCAACCCTTCTGGATCATGCGCCGAATGCACCGTCGCCACCGCGCCATTGGGCCATTCCAGCCGCTTGCGTGTCGGAACCCATTTGGGCCGACGGTCGGGCGGCGAACAGGCCATGATCCCGCTGTCGCCAAAGATCATCACCTCGCGCACCTGATCCTGCGTCTCGCCCACCAAGGCCACGCGCGTGCACGCGCCGGGGTCAAACGGCCGCGCGCCCTCGACCTTGCTGCGCACCCATTCGGCCCCTGCGCGTGTCTTGCCCGCACCACGCCCACCTAAAATCACCCAGGCCCGCCAGTCTCCCTCTGGCGGCAACTGATGCGGCATTGCCCAGAACTCGAACAAAAAAGGGAGGGCACAAAGCCCCCCCTCGCCAATATCGTCAAGAAACTTGGCCTGCTCTTGCACAGTTGCGCAAGCGAGCAAGTCGGCACCCGACCTCAGCCCGTGCGGCGTCAAGATCGAGTGCATAACCGCCTTGGGCGATGTGTGATTGTTTACGTCGACATTCTGCAACTTGAGTCTCCAGTTTCATACAGGTCTCAAGCGACGATCGCAGCGAAGCGACCGTCGCTTTAACATCTTTTGCATCCGCATCCCCCCCGTTCCGCGCCTCTTCCTTCAAAGCGGCGAGCTGCTCTCTAAGTTCACCAAGCTCACGGTAAACCGTGTCCAATGCCTGTTGGATCTGCCCGGTGTCCTCATTTGGGGTAATGATGATCATGACTGGTCATTCACCTCTCTTGGGTATGTGCCCCCGCACGAGAGAAACACGAAAAAACGGCCACCGAGGTCACCCTCGGGGCCGTTTGCCCATGTCTTCCAGCATGTCACAATGTCTACATCAGACCGTGCGCAAAGTCAAGCCTGGCGGCGCAATACGCGCCGTCCAACCGTCCGTTATCATTACGAAAAATTAACGATTGGGCGCAGTGATCAGTTGTCCTGCGTCGGTTGTTGCGCTTCGATCTTGCGCCATTCTGCAACGTTCCGGTTGTGCTCTTCCAGCGTGGTGGCGAAGGCATGTCCGCCACTGCCATCAGCCACAAAGAACACAAAATCGGTGCTGTCCGGTCGCGCCGCCGCTTCCAGGCTCGCCCGCCCGGGGTTGGCGATGGGCGTGGGCGGCAACCCTTGGATCACATAGGTGTTCCACGGCGTCGCCCCACGCAATTCCGACTGGCGCAGACCGCGGCCCAGCACGCCCTCGCCCTTGGTGATGCCATAGATCACCGTGGGGTCGGTTTGCAGACGCATCCCCTGGTTCAGACGGTTGACGAACACGCTGGCCACCTGGCGGCGCTCTTCGGGCACGCCGGTTTCCTTTTCAATGATCGACGCAAGGATCAGCAGTTCCTCGGGCGTGGACACGGGCAATCCCTCGTCGCGCCCTTCCCATGCTGCCGCCACCAGAACCTCTTGGGCCGCTTCCATACGCGCCAGAATGGCCGCGCGGTCATCACCGGGGCGCACCTCATAGCTGTCGGGTGCCAGCGATCCCTCGGCCGGCACATCCGGCACCTCGCCCGCCAGCACATCCATGCTGCGCAGTGCTTCGGTTACCTGCCAACTGGTCACACCCTCGGCCACAGCCACACGAAACCGCGTGTCCGGCTTGGCCTTCACTTCGGTGTAAATCTCGGGAATATCCTCGACGGACTGCTCGAACTCGGCACGCTCGACAAACTTGCTGGTCGCAGGGTCCAGCTCACGCACCTGCACCGACACACGGTTCACACCCACACGATACACCACTTCGGTCCCGCAGGTGCTGGCCCCGCCACGGGTGACCACATCGACAATCTGTTCCATCGACGCGCGTGGTTCCACCAGATAGCTGCCGGCCTTCAACTGGTCCGTCTTCTCGGCGTAGTTCGCACCAATCCGCAAAATCGGGCCGCTGGTGACAGCGCCCTGATCGACCAGCGACTTGCTCACGCGGTCAAAATTGGTCCCACGCGGCACTTCCACGCAAATGGCGTCCGACAGCGGCCCTTCCGCCTCGTACTGCCCCTTGCCCCACAGGATGACACCCCCCAGCAGAAACATGGCCAGCAACAAAAACGTCAGCGCGTTCGAGGCGATATGGCGCCACATCAACCATCAACCTTGGCAAAGATCACCGAGGCATTGGTCCCGCCAAAGCCGAACGAATTCGACAACACCACGTTCACATCACGCTCGCGCTTGGCATTGGGGGCCAGATCCACAGCCGTTTCAACCGCAGGATTGTCCAGGTTGATCGTCGGCGGGCACACCTGGTCACGGATCGCCAGAATGCCAAAGATCGCCTCGATCGCGCCCGCAGCGCCCAGCAGGTGGCCGGTGGCGGATTTGGTCGACGACATCGTCACATTGCCCGCATGATCGCCCAACATCCGCTCGACTGCACCCAACTCGATGGTATCGGCCATGGTGCTGGTGCCGTGGGCGTTGATGTAATCAATATCCGACGGCTGCAAACCGGCATTGCGCAGCGCCGCACGCATGGCACGCTCGCCGCCTTCGCCACTCTCGGAAGGTGCCGTGATGTGATAGGCATCGCCCGACAGGCCATAGCCCTTCACCTCGGCGTAAATCTTCGCGCCGCGCGCCTTGGCGTGTTCGTATTCCTCCAACACCACGATGCCCGCACCCTCACCCATGACAAAGCCGTCACGGTCGATGTCATAGGGGCGGCTCGCCTTCTTGGGGTCGTCTGCATATTTGGTCGACAGCGCCTTGCATGCGTTAAAGCCTGCAATCCCGATCTTGCAGATCGCCGCCTCGGCCCCGCCTGCCACCATCACGTCCGCATCCCCATGCTGGATCAGACGGCTGGCATCGCCGATCGCATGCGCGCCGGTCGAACATGCGGTCACAACCGAGTGGTTCGGCCCTTTATAGCCATAGCGAATGCTGACTTGCCCGCTGATCAGGTTGATCAACGCACCGGGCACAAAGAACGGGCTGACGCGGCGCGGGCCCTTTTCTTCCATCATCACGGCGGTGTTGGCGATGCTGTTCAGCCCGCCAATGCCCGACCCGATCAACACGCCAGTGCGCTCGAAATCATCGTCGGTTTGCGGGGTCCAGCCGGAATCCTCGACAGCCTGCTGCGCGGCAGCCATGCCGAACAGGATAAAGGTATCAACCTTGCGCTGTTCCTTCGGCTCCATATAGCTGTCGGCATTGAACGTGCCGTTGCTGCCGTCGCCCAAAGGCACTTCGCAGGCATAGGTCGTGACCAGTCCTTCGGTGTCAAATCCGGTGATCGGACCCGCGCCCGACTGGCCGTCCAGAATACGGCTCCAACTGGCTTCGACCCCGTCGGCCAACGGTGTGACCAAACCCAAACCCGTCACAACAACTCTGCGCATAGAAATGCCCCTCTGTCTCGTTTCGATGCTCATAGCCCGTCACGGCCCGCGTGTTCAAGTCCAACGCGACATCACGCAGCCTTTGCAAGTGCAGCATTCCATGACGAAATTGGCTGATTTTCGCCGTCCTAAGCCTGCGGCGGCGACTTGCGCAACAACAACTCCACCGTCAGGCCATCTTCCTCGGTCTGGCGCAGCGGTTTGTATCCCAACACCTCGGCCAGCCGCAGCGACACCGCGTTTTCAGACGCAATCCGGCACACCAGCGGACCGGTGACCACGCGGTCAAACCAGTCATGCGCGGCCTGCGCCGCTTGCCGCCCCAACCCGCGCCCCTGAAAATCCGGTGACAGAACCCAGGCCGCTTCGGGGTAGACATCAAAATCGTCCCCCAGCCCGCGCACGCCGTAGAAAAAACCGGTTTGCCCCACCAGCGACTTGGTGCCCTGCGCCTCGATCGCCCATTGGCCAAATCCGGTCATCTGCCAGTGCCCGGCATTGCGCAAAAACGAATCCCACGCACGGCTGCGGCTCCAGGGCACGCCACCAATGTGGCGCACCACCTCGGGCATTGCCCAGATCGCGGCATAGCGGTCAAAATCTTCGGGCCGCAACGCGCGCAGCGTCAGGCCTTTGGTGTTGATGGTCGGAATTACACGCGACATGGATCAATCGGGGGCATTGTATTGGTAACCTGCTGCGGCCTCTTGTTGTCCAAGGCTCTGGACCATCAGTGCCGCCCACAGCCGCCCGGTGCAATCCCCGTTTCGACCGGACATAAAAAAACGGCACCTTTCCGCAAAGGAAAGGCACCGTTTCTAATCGGTCTGAAGCGTTTGGAACTCAGGACGCTTCGGTGATGAATTTCACAGCATCGCCAAAAGTCTGAATCGTTTCCGCCGCGTCGTCGGGGATCTCGATGCCGAATTCTTCTTCGAACGCCATAACCAGCTCGACGGTGTCCAGGCTGTCTGCGCCCAGATCATCGATGAACGACGCGTTCTCGACAACTTTGTCTTCTTCAACACCCAGGTGCTCTACAACGATCTTTTTAACGCGGTCTGCGATGTCGCTCATTTCTAAGTCCTCATTCCAAACGGGCAAAATATCTTGCCCTTCAGTGGTGCCGCCCCTCTTGGTGCGACATGGTCGTGCCCCCAAGGAGCGGCTATTCCAGCGGCGCGTCTTGCGCGCCCCCGGGTCAAATCTGCGCCGCCTATAGCATATCCCGAAAAGATGGCAAGGCTTCAGGCGCGGCCCCTACAACATGGCCATACCGCCGTTCACGTGCAAGGTCGTTCCTGTGACATAACCCGCTTGCGTGCTGGCAAGATAGGCCACAGCAGCGGCAATTTCCGACGGCTCGCCCATGCGCCCAGCGGGAATCTGCGACAAAAGCGCTGTTTTCTGATCATCCGTCAGCTTATCGGTCATCGGCGTGGTGATAAATCCCGGCGCGACGGCATTTACGGTAATCCCGCGACTTGCCACTTCGTAAGCCAGACTTTTCGACATACCGATCATCCCCGCCTTGCTGGCGGCATAGTTCGCCTGACCGGGGTTGCCGATGGCCCCCACGATGGAACTGATGTTGATGATCCGGCCCCAACGCGCCTTCATCATGCCGCGCAGAACGCCACGGCACAGTTTCATCGTCGCGGTCAGGTTCACATCCATGACGCTGGACCAATCCTCGTCCGACATGCGCATGAACAGGTTGTCGCGGGTGATGCCCGCGTTGTTCACCAGAATATCCACGCGGCCCATCGCCTCGATGGCCTGCTTGGGCAGCGCGTCAACCGCCTCCATATCGCTCAGGTTGCACGGCAGGACATGCGCACGCTCGCCCAGCTCGGCAGCCAAGGCCTCCAGCGGCTCGACCCGCGTGCCAGACAACGCCACCGTGGCCCCTGCTGCGTGCAAAACCCGTGCAATCTCGGCCCCGATGCCGCCCGATGCGCCGGTGATCAGCGCCGTTTTTTCTGTCAAATCCATGAAACTGTTCCTTTTTTACCTGTTACGCTTTCAGCGCGGCGATGTCTGCCGCCACACCGACGTTGCGCGTGGCAACCGCGCGGTCGATCCGCCGGATCATCCCGCTCAGCGCCTTGCCTGCGCCAATCTCCCACATTTCAGTGACACCCTGTGCCGCCATCCACATCACGCTTTCGCGCCAGCGGACCGACCCGGTAACCTGATCGACCAGCAGATTGCGGATCACCATGGCACTGTCCACCGCCTCGGCGCGCACATTTGCGACCAAGGGCACCGCAGGGGCGCTGATATCGACCTGATCCAGCGCCTCGGCCATCTTGCGTGCGGCCGGTTCCATCAATGCGCAATGGAACGGTGCGCTCACAGGCAGCAAAAGCGCGCGTTTCGCGCCCTTGGCCTTGGCAATCTCGATGGCCCGCTCGACAGCCGCCTTGTGGCCCGACACCACCACTTGCGCCGGATCGTTGTCATTGGCCGCCTGGCACACCTCGCCTTGGGCTGCCTCGGCGGCCACTTCGGTCGCAGTGGCGAAATCCAGCCCCAGCAAGGCCGCCATCGCGCCGACGCCCACAGGCACTGCCTCTTGCATCGCGGCACCGCGAATCCGCAGCAACCGCGCAGTGTCGGCCACCGAAATCGCGCCCGCCGCCGCCAATGCGGAATATTCACCCAGCGAATGCCCCGCCACATAGGACGCGGTGCTGATACCATAACCTTCGGCCTCAAGCGCGCGCATCGCCGCCAGCGACGTGGCCATCAGCGCAGGCTGCGCGTTTTGCGTCAGGGTCAGCGTTTCAATGTCGCCCTCCCAGATCAGATCGCTCAGCTTTTCGCCCAAGGCATCGTCAACCTCGTCAAAAACCGCCCGCGCCGCCGGATAGGCCTCGGCCAGATCGCGGCCCATGCCGATGGCCTGCGCGCCCTGCCCGGGAAATACAAATGCTATGCTCATGGGCTACTGCCCTCCCTCTTTTGCCGTTCTGCGCGGTTTAGAGAGCCTGCGCCCTGCACACAAGCCGCCCGACACCTCACGCACCAAGCCTGTGCAACAATTTGCAGTTACAAAGACATGCCAATAGGTCACATTAAGACCCAAGCCCGACGCAGGGCAAACCCTTCATCCGTTCCAACCCGGAGACAGACATGCCCCTGACCAACGCCGAAGACCGCTACGGCTCTGTAACCAAAACCTTTCACTGGCTGACTGCCCTGCTGATCCTGACCCTGATCCCCCTGGGACTGATCGCCAACGACATGGCCTATGACACCGCCGAGCAACTGGCGACCAAGGCGTGGCTGTTCTCCCTGCACAAAACGCTGGGCATCGCCGTCTTTGCCGTGGCAATTGCCCGCATCGTCTGGGCGCTGACCCAAACCAAACCGGCCCACCTGCATCCCGAACGCAAGCTTGAAACCTTTGCCGCCGAAACCGTGCACTGGCTGCTGTATGCCAGCCTTGTCATCGTGCCGCTGTCGGGATGGATTCACCACGCCGCCACCTCGGGCTTTGCGCCGATCTGGTGGCCCATCGGCCAGGACCTGCCATTGGTGCCGAAATCGGACGCCGTCGCCGGTGCCTTCGGGGCGATGCATGAAATTGCCACGCATGTGCTGGAAGCCTCCCTTGCCCTGCACATCCTCGGCGCGCTGAAACACCACTTTATCGACCGCGACAGCACCCTGCGCCGCATGTGGTTCGGCACCACCACCGCCACCACGCCGGGCGGCACGCATAATGTACGCCGCCCCGCCATCACCGCCGCCGTGATCTGGGCCCTGGCCATCGCATTCGGCGCAGGTCTGGGCCTGTCGGGCGGTTCCGAAACCGGGCCCGCGCAAGCGCTCGAACAGGTGCAATCCGACTGGCAGGTCCAGAACGGCACCCTGTCCATCACGGTCAACCAGTTCGGCTCGGACGTGACCGGCAGCTTTGCCGACTGGACCGCCGACATCACCTTTGACGAAACGGTTCAAAACGGCATCTCCGGCGCGGTCGAGGCGACCATCTCAATCGGCTCGCTCAAACTTGGCTCGGTCACCGATCAGGCGATGGGCCCCGACTTTTTCAACGTCGAGGAATTCCCCACCGCCACCTATACCGCCGAAATCGCCACAACGACGGACCGCACCACCGCCAACGGCACCCTGAAGATCAAGGACCAGTCGGTGCCGCTTGAACTGCCTTTCGATCTGACCATCGACGGCGACACCGCCACGATGAAAGGCTCCACCACGCTGGATCGCCGCGACTTCAACATCGGGGACAACATGAACGACGAATCCAGCCTGAAATTCCCTGTCCAGGTGCAGATCGAACTGACCGCCACCCGCGCGGCGGCCTCGAACTAGGTTTCTTTTGGCCCCAAATATCCCCGCCGGAGGCACCCTGCCTCACCGCGCAACGCCAGACAGTACACACGAAAAAGGCCGCCGGAACACTCCGGCGGCCTTTCCATAACTTAGGGTCCTGACCCTGGACGAAAGGCTTAGTCCGCCTTCATCGCCTCGATCGAAATCATGATGTCCACTTCGTCGCTGACGTAGGGGGCGAACATGCCCATGTCGTAATCCGACCGCAGCACCGATGTGGTGGCACTGAAGCCGGCCCACGGTTTGCCTGCCTGCGGGTGGTCGCCCATCTGGTTCAGCTTGGCGTCCAGAACCACCGGCTTGGTGATGCCGTTGATGGTCAGATCGCCGGTGATCAAACCGGTGTCATCGCCGGTCACTTCGATGCTGGTCGAGTTGAACGAGATCGTGTCGTTTTCATCGGCACCAAAGAAATCACCCGTCATGAAGTGATCCATGCGCGGCTGCCAGCCGGTGATCAGGCTGGTGGCGGGAAACGAAACCGACACGGTCGACTTGGCTGGGTCTTCCTGGTCCAGGCTGATCTCGCCGTCAAAGCCCGAGAACATGCCGTATGTGGTCGAAAAGCCAAGGTGCTCGTAATGGAACACGATCTGGCTGTGGCTGGGGTCCAGCGTATATGTGTCGGCCGCAAAAGACATGGTGGCAGCAGTGGAAAGAGCCGCGGCAAGGATAAGCGATTTCATATTTGGGAAACTCCGTGTTGATGAAACTCATACGACCATGTGGGGTTTCGCCCCCACAAGACAAGTCGGTACGGATTAACACCCTATGCGCATTCCTGAACATCACATTTCCGCTGGGTCTTTATGCACCTGACAGCATCTGGGGGCCTTACAGCTTGCCCGCGTCCCGCAACCCCGCCACCAGCGCCTTCAACACGCCGCGATCAACCGGGGAAACCTCGGCCAGCAGGTCGCCATGGGCATCCCACAGGGTCACCGTGTTCTTGGTCTTCTCGACATGGCCAAGCTCGGCAAAGCTGCATTCGTGCAAGATCATATGCTGCGCCCCCGCACGGCGCAGCAGCCGGACATGGCGGCGCACCAGGTCAATTTCGACCTCCGGCGCATCCGGTGCGGTCCAGTTCTGGATCAGCGCCAGCCCGACAAAACCGGCCACCAGTGACAAAACCAGCTTGACCAACAGGATTTCAGCCGCCCAGCTGCTGCCGGGGGCCAACCACAGACCCGCCGCCGCAAGGATCAGCGCAGCCCCGGTCACCCGCTGCGCCATCCGCCCCAGCGCACGCCCTGCATCCATCGACCGCACCGGGGCGCTTAGCGTCGCCGCGCTTATGCGTGAAGCCTCTGCGATATGGTCGGATGTGGTTGTCATACGTGTGTCTCCCGGCGCGCGACCGCTGCTGCTCTGTCTGTGGTGCAGCATGTCTGGCCAGCGAAGACGGCAGGAATTGGGCATGCCCCCGTCAGTTGCGGGGCATTGTTGCGGCACCGCGAACAATGCCGCCCGCACGCCCCTGCCCCTTGCGCGCCCACCACGCTTGCGCCCCCGCGCAAACCGTGTATATGGGCACTTCCTTTTGCACCTCATCTGAACCGCGCAGACTCTCGTGCCGAAGCAGCAAAGGGACTTGAACGCTTCGTCTATGAAATGCGCCTTGATATAAATGGAGCGCACATGCCCCTTTACGAGCATGTTATGATCGCACGCCAGGACTTGTCGAACACACAAGCCGAAGGCCTGATCGAACATTTTGGCACCGTCCTCGCCGACAACGGCGGCACCCTGGTTGAAAACGAATACTGGGGCGTCAAAACGATGGCGTACAAAATCAACAAAAACCGCAAAGGCCACTATGCCTTCTTGCGCACCGACGCACCGGCAGCAGCCGTGCAAGAGATGGAACGCCTGATGCGTTTGCATGACGACGTCATGCGCGTGCTGACCATCAAAGTCGACGCGCACCAGGAAGGTCCGTCGGTCCAGATGCAGAAACGTGACGAACGCGACACCCGTCGCGAGCGCCGCTGAACCCCGAGCAAAAAAGGAGCTAACCCATGGCTGCAAAACCATTTTTCCGCCGTCGCAAAGTGTGCCCTTTCTCGGGTGAGAACGCGCCCGCGATCGACTACAAAGACACACGCCTGCTGCAACGCTACATTTCCGAGCGTGGCAAAATCGTGCCGTCGCGCATCACCGCCGTTTCGGCCAAGAAGCAACGCGAACTGGCCCGTGCCATCAAACGCGCCCGCTTCCTCGCCCTGCTGCCCTACGCAGTGAAATAAGGAGCCAAGTACATGCAACTGATCCTTCTCGAACGCGTGGCCAAACTGGGCCAGATGGGCGATGTCGTCGACGTCAAACCCGGCTTTGCACGCAACTACCTTCTGCCCCAAGGCAAGGCGCTGTCGGCTTCCGAGCAGAACATCGCAGACTTCGAAGCGCGCAAAGTCGTGCTCGAAGCGCAGAACCTTGAGACCAAGAAAGAAGCCGAAGCACTTGGCGACAAACTCAACGGCCAACAGTTCGTTGTGATTCGTCAGGCGTCGGACGGCGGCAACCTTTACGGTTCGGTCACCACCCGTGACGCGGCCGAAGCTGCCACAGCCGAAGGTTTCTCGCTGGACCGCAAGCAGGTTGTCATCGTGCAACCGATCAAACAGTTGGGCCTGCACGAAGTTGAAGTGACCCTTCACCCCGAAGTTCAGGTGACAATCGAACTGAACGTCGCACGCTCGGTGGAAGAAGCCGAACTGCAAGCCTCGGGCAAATCGATCCAGGAACTGGCCGCGGAAGAAGAAGCCGCAGCCGATTTCGAAATCTCCGAGCTGTTCGAAGACATCGGTGCCGCGGCATCCGACGACGACGATCTGGCCGAAGCGGTTTCCGAGCAGTCCTCGGACGACGACGAAGAGACTTCGAACAACTGATCGCGACTTTCGCACAGTGCACATTTCAAAGGCCGCCCTTCGGGGCGGCCTTTTTCGTTCCGGGTGACCCTGCGCGCACACCCGCCGCCCCTATTGACGCACCGCTGTGCCCACCGGCATCATCCTTGGGTCGGCTCCCCTTCTGTCATGCCCCTGTCACAGACCGCAGCGATAGCCGGATGCAAACATCTCAAAGGATCGAACGATGCCCTTCACCCTGTCCCGCCGTGCCTTTATCGCCAGTTCCGCCAGCCTGCTGGCCGTGCATCCGTTTTCGGTGAATGCAGCCGCCAATCAGGCGCACCTGCGGCTGATGGAAACCACCGACTTGCACGTACACGTCTTTCCCTACGATTATTACGCCGACAAGGAGGTCGACACCGTGGGGCTGGCCCGCACCGCGTCGATCATCAAGGACATCCGCGCCGAGGCGACCAATTCGCTGCTGCTGGACAACGGCGATTTCCTGCAAGGCAACCCGATGGGCGATTACATCGCCTATGAGCGCGGCATGAAGGACGGCGACATGCATCCCGTCATTGCCGCAATGAACACGCTGGGATTTGACGGATCGACGCTGGGCAACCACGAATTCAACTACGGCCTCGATTTCCTGATGAAATCACTGAACGGCGCGAATTTCCCCGTGGTGTCGTCGAATGTGGTCAAGGAAATGGGCAGCAGCCCGACAAAGGATACCACGCTGATCGAACCCTATGTGCTGATCGACCGCATGATCACCGACGGTGCGGGCAACAGCCACCCGATCAAGATCGGTCTGATCGGGTTCGTGCCGCCGCAAATCATGAACTGGGACCGCCGCCATCTTGAAGGCAATGTTCAAACCCGCGACATTGTACAGACTGCGCGGGAATATGTACCACAAATGAAAGAACAAGGCGCCGACATCATCATCGCGCTGTCCCATTCCGGCATCGGGTCGGCAGATCACACCGAAGGCATGGAAAACGCATCTGTCCCGCTGGCCGCCGTGGACGGCATCGACGCGATCATGACCGGACACAGCCACCTTGTGTTCCCCTCGGCCACCTACACCGACTACGCCGCCGTTGACGCGGACGCAGGCACCATCCACGGCAAACCGGCCACCATGGGCGGGTTCTGGGGCAGCCACATGGGGTTGATCGACCTGATGCTGGAACGCGACGGCAACGGCTGGCGCATCGCGGGGTCCGCCTCCGAAGCACGGCCAATCTCCAAGCGCAACGAAGACCGCAGCGTAACCGCGCTGGTGGAAAGCGATCCCGAGGTTCTGGCCGCCGCCCAGACCGAACACGACGCCACGCTGGCCTATGTCCGCCGTGCCGTAGGCAAGACCGACGCCCCCCTGCATAGCTATTTCGCGCTGGTGGCCGATGACCCGTCCGTGCAGATCGTGTCGATCGCCCAGACGTGGTACATCGCGCAGATGATGAAGGGCACCGAATACGCGGACCTGCCGATCCTCTCAGCCGCGGCACCGTTCAAGGCCGGCGGTCGTGGTGGACCGGAATACTACACCGACGTGCCCAAGGGCGATGTGGCGATCAAGAACGTCTCGGATCTGTACCTCTACCCCAACACTGCCCGCGCCGTTCTGGTGACGGGGGCGCAAGTCAAGGACTGGCTGGAACGCTCGGCAGGCATGTTCAATCAGGTGACGCCCGGTGAAGCCGACCAGATGCTGCTGAACCCCGACTTTCCCAGCTACAACTTTGATGTGATGGACGGTGTGACCTATCAGATCGACCTGTCCCAGCCGTCTAAATTCGACAGCAAGGGCGAGGTGATCAACCCCGATGCCAACCGGATCGTGAACTTGAACTACGACGGAAAACCGATTGATCCCGCTGCGAAATTCATCATTGCCACCAACAACTACCGCGCCGGTGGCGGCGGCGCTTTCCCCGGCGCCATGGGCGACAGCATCGTGTTCGAAGGGCCAGACACCAACCGCGATGTGATCGTGCGCTATATCGTCGAACAGGGCACCATCAGCCCGCGCGCCGATGCCAACTGGACCTTCGCGCCCGTCGACGGGGCCAGCGTTTTGTTCGACACCGGCCCCAAGGCTGCGGACTACGTGGATGACGTCAAAGGCGTGGACATCGCCCCCGCAGGCGAAGGTGCCGACGGCTTCGCCCGCTTCCGCATCCAGCTGTAACAGGTTCAAAACCGGGAAACGCCAGATGACTTTGGCGTTTCCGGCAAACCATTGGGCCGAAGTGGCAGAACAGACCTTTGTGCGTCACGCAGCTAAGGTCCGGTTTGAGGCGACCTCGACGTTACCACAGAGGGCAGCGCCTGACCGCGGGTGGGCATCGAGACGTTGGTGTGTGCCACTTTTTTTCTATGCTTTGGCGTGTGGGTGATGAACCGCAAGACGGTGAGAAAGCGCCCGCCCATGGGGCGGTCGGGCGCTGCCCGGCGGTGCTTCGCACCTTGATTCCGGGCTTGGTGAACAACAGCTCCGTCCCGCTCTTCCGACATTGCCACAAACTGTGCGCAAGGGCCGTTATGCGGAAAAACACCTGTCGCTTGGGGCAAAACCGCACGATACGGTGCCCTGATAGCGCAGTGCATCGGATCAAGAACGCGCAGCGTTCGCCTGTCCTCAGGCACCAGCGCTTTGGCGCTCGCATCGGCTCACATCGGCGTGTTCGCGCCCATGTCAGGCAAGGTCTCTGGCTGGAATCACCCAGACGCGTCTACATCACCGGCATATTCACTGCTTACGGTCACAGTATGCCCTCAATCACTCGCCGCACCGCCCTGCTGATGCTGGCCTGCACCCCTGCCCTGTCTGCGTGCAGCGCAGCACCCACAGAGCCCCAAAGCGTCGGTTTCATGGAACCGCCGCTGTATCCCAACGAGACGCCCCAGTTGCGTCGCCTGATCAACAAATACGCCGACGCCTACGACGTCCCGCGCCCGTTGATCCACCGCCTTGCCATCCGCGAAAGCACCCACAATCCGTCCGCGCGGAACGGCCCCTATTACGGCCTGTTGCAGATATTGCCTGCCACAGCCCGCAGCATGGGTCACAAGGGGTCGGCTTCGGACCTGCTGGATGCCGAAACCAACCTGAAATACGGTGTCAAATACCTGCGCGGCGCGTGGTTGCTGTCTGATGGCGACATGAGCACCGCGATCCACTGGTACGCGCGCGGGTATTACTACGAGGCCAAGAAACGTGGGATGCTGGTGGAAACCGGCCTGCGCAAGGGCTGAACGCGCGCAGACTGTCCCAAGGTCGGGGCGATTTTCCGTAATACATCCCAAAGCAAAAAGGCCGCCCCGAAAGGCGGCCTTTTCCAATTCCGAACGCGGCGTGCGCGAAAGACTTATTCGTCTTCCAGCGCCTCGACGGCTTTCTGCAGCTCGTCTTTCGAGATTTCTTTCTCGGTGACAGTCGCCTGGTCGAACACGTAATCCACAACCTTGTCTTCGAACAACGGCGCGCGCAGCTGTTGCTGCATCTGCGGGTTCTGCTGCACGAATTCAAAGAACTGGCGTTCCTGACCGGGGTACTGACGCGCCTGGTTCATCACGGCCTGGCTCATTTCGGCGTCGGTCACTTCGACCTCGGCCTTCTGACCCAGTTCGGCCAGCAACAGGCCCAGACGCACGCGGCGCTCGGCCAGTGTCTTGTGCTCGTCCGTGGGGGTCACGTCGGGGTGGTCGTGACCTTCGACGTCAGGGTTTTCCTCGTGCCACAGCTGGTGCGCGATCTGGCCTGCTTCGGCGTCGACCAGCGACGGGGGCAGATCAAAGCTGACGGCCTTGTCCAGCGCGTCCAGCAGGCCGCGTTTCATCACGGCGCGGGCGGCACCGGCGTATTCGGCTTCCAGACGCTCGGCGATCTGACCTTTCAGCGCTGCCAGATCTTCGGCACCGAATTTCTTGGCCATCTCGTCGTTGATCTCAGCGGCTTTGGGTTCTTTCACGGCTTTGATGGTGCAGTCGAACACGGCTTCTTTGCCGGCCAGATGCTCGGCCTGATAGTCCTCGGGGAAGGACACTGTCACGGCTTTTTCTTCGCCTTCTTTGACGCCAACCAGTTGATCCTCGAAACCGGGGATGAAGCTGTTCGAGCCCAGAACCAGCGGGTAATCTTCGGCAGAGCCGCCTTCAAACGCTTCGCCGTCAACCTTGCCGACGAAATCCATCACGATCTGGTCGCCGTCCTTGGCCTTGGAGCCTTTCTTGCGGTCTGCGAAATCCTGTGCGGTTTCTGCCAGGTTGCCCAGGGCCTCTTCCACGGCAGCGTCGTCCGATTTCACGACCAGCTTTTCCAGCTTGATCTTGCTCAGGTCGACTTCGGGGATTTCGGGCAGCTTTTCATAGGACATCTCGACGTTGACGTCGTCGCCCTCTTTCCAGTTCTCGTTTGTCATTTTGACATCGGGCTGCATCGCGGGGCGGTCGCCGCTGTCTTCGAAATGCTTGGACATCGCGCCATCGACGCTTTCTTGCATGACTTCGCCCATGATGCGCGGGCCGAACTGCTTTTTCAGCAACGCCATCGGGACCTTGCCTTTGCGAAAGCCCTTCATTTCAACTTCGGGCTGCGCCTCGACCAGCTTTTCGTTCACTTTGGCTTCGATTTCGGCTGCGGTGATCGTGATGGCGTAGCCGCGTTTCAAACCTTCGTTCAGCGTCTCGTTGACCTGCATGTGTGCTCCATAGCGTAACAGCACCCCAATGCGGCGTGCTTGGCAAAATTTGCGCCGTTCTATTGGCCCATTGGACCGGGCGCAAGGGGTTCAGAGTGCAAATCCGCGCAAGCCCGGGGGCCTGCGCGGATTCAATTGGTGTCGGGTGTGGCCTGTGCCGTCCGGTCTAGTTGTAGAACAGGTTCGGCAGGTACAGCGCGATGCCTGGGAACAGGATGATCAGCAGAACACCGATCAGCGTCACGATCACATAAGGAATGACCGATGCATAGATGTCGCCCATGGTCACATCCGGCGGCGCCACACCCTTGAGGTAGAACAGGTTGAAGCCGAAGGGCGGCGTCATATACCCCACCTCCATCATGATGATGAACAGGATGCCGAACCAGATCGGGTCAAAGCCCGCCTGTTGCACCACCGGCAGGAACACCGGCAGCGTGATCAGCATGATCCCCACGGGGTCCAGCACCATTCCGAAAAAGAACAGCACCATCAGCATGAACGCAAGCGCCCCCCAGCGACCGCCGGGGATATAGGCCATAAGGTCGCTGATCAGGCTTTGTGCCCCCAGTGCCGTGTAGGCGGTGGAGAACGCGTGGGCCGCAAACAGGATCCAGATGATCAGCGCCGTCAGCTTCATCGTGGCAATCGACGCCTCGTGGATCACTTTCCACGACAGTTGCCCGTTCACGCCCGTGGCGAAAAGCGCGCCGAACACACCGATGGCCGCCGCTTCGGTCGCGGTGGCAAAGCCGCCAAAGATCGCGCCCAGAACGATTGTTACGATCAGGATCGGCAGGATCACCGCGCGCAGCGACCGGAACTTTTGGCCCCAGTCCGCGCGCTCTTCGGGTGGCAGGGCCGGGCCCAGATCAGGCTGCAACCAGCAGCGCCCGCCGATGTAGAGCGACACCAGCACAAACAGCGTCAGGCCGGGGCCGACACCTGCCGCAAATAGACGGCCCACCGACACCTCGGTCAGCAGCGCATAAAGCACCATCAGGATCGAAGGCGGGATCAGAATGCCCCAGCCGCCGCCCGCGTTGATCGCCCCCAGCGCCAGCTTCTTATCGTACCCCCGTTCCAGCATCTTGGGCAGCGCAATCGTGCCCATGGTCACAACGGCGGCACCGGAAATGCCCGACATGGCCGCAAAGATCACGCAGATCAGCACCGTGCCAATGGCCAGACCGCCGCGCAGGCCGCCCCACCATTGGTGCATCATATCGTAAAGATCATTCGCAACCCCCGACTTTTCCAGCAGGATCGCCATGAACACAAACAGCGGAATCGCCATCAACGTGGGGTTTTGCATCGTCTCCCACATCTTTGAGGCCAGCAGGTAAAACCCGATCTCGCCCATCTCGAAATAGAGGAACACCACCGACACACCGCCCAGCACAAAGGCCAGCGGGGTGCCGAGCAAAAGAAAGACCAGCAGGCTGCCAAAGAACAGCAGGGTCAGAAGTTCGACGCTCATTGCTGCATCTCCTTGGAAGGTTCTGTTGTGTTATCGGTTTCGGGTGCGCCCGGTTTGCCGAATACGTCGTCCGGCACAGGCAGGCCCATGACGACGCGCACGTCCGCCCACAGGCGGATCACTCCCTGCAACAACAGCAGGGCAGCCGCGACGGGGATCATGATCTTGGTCGGCCACAGGGGCGCTTTCCACATCGACTGTGACCGCTCCATATCGTCCAGCGCCTCGGCGGCGATGTCATAGCCCTGCCACAGAAGAACCCCCACAAACAGCGCGAACAGCGGCCATGTCAGAATGTCCAGCATCGCGCGGCGGCGCAGGCTTTGGGCGCCATAGATGATGTCGACGTTGACGTGCCCCCGCTCGGTCAGCAGATAGCCGCCGCCGATGATCGCGTAGACGCCAAAGATCAGCACAGCCAGCTCTGCCGTCCAGATCGCCGGGCTTCCGACCAGATAGCGCATGACCACATCGGCCAGCAGCAGGGCAAAGATCACCAGAACGGCCAGCGAGGCCCACTTTCCGATAAACCTGTTCACGCGCGTCACGGCGCGGGCCAGTTGAAACATGTGACTGTCTCCTGAATGAGTGCAAAGCGCCCGCGCCGCCCCCGTAAGGGCTGCGCAGGCGTCATGAAAGCCTGTTCACCGGCCCGGAGTATTGCGGGCCGGTGATGTCAGTTGGTTCAGGCGTAGCCCAGGTCTTTCATCAGGCCACGATAGATGTCCGCGGCCTTGGCAGCTTTTTCGCCCTTCTGGCCCTCTTCCTCGAGGATCTGGGCAGATGCGGCGGCCAGCATGTCCAGCACGTCCTGCGGCAATTGCATAACTTCGACGCCGTCGTTGGCCACACCTTCGGACAACGCGATCGCTTCTTTGTGCTGATATTCGGCCGAGCGCAGGAAGAACCGGTTGGTGACGGTGTCCAGCAGTGCGGTGCGCAGATCCTCGGGCAGATCGGCCAATGCGTCTTCGTTCATGATGAACGCATCGGTGGTCTGCGCCAGAACCGGTTTATAGTGGTATTTGCACACTTCCCACAGCGACATCGACTGTGCGCCCACGGCGGCACCCCAATGCGCGCCATCAACCACGCCTGACGACAGGGACTGATACAGTTCCGAGCCGGGCACAAACTGTGGCGCGGCACCGGCGGCGGCCAGATAATCCAGCATCTTGCCCGAGGACCGGATTTTCAAACCTTTGAAATCTGCGGCGGATTCGATCTTTTTCGACACGACCATTTCGGTGGGCAGAACCTTTTCCGACATCAGACGCACACCGTCCGAGGCCAGATCTTCGTTTACCAGATCCTCGATGCCGAGGTTCTTGATCGCGTGTTCCATTTCCCACGCCTGACGCAGCGTGCCCGGAATGCCATAGGCAAAGGACGCGGCTTCGGCGTTGTCGATGATGTAGGACGGGCTGATCGAACCCATGGGCACCACGCCCTTGCGCACGATGTTGTAGATGTCGGGGCCTTTGGCAAACTCGCCGGCACCCAGCAGTTCCAGTTTGAACGCACCATCGGTGCGCTCTTCCAGCGTGGTCGCCAGTACGCCAAGGCTGTCGGTGAACGAGCTGGACGCTTTGGGCCAGTGCGCCTGCACGCGCCATGTGACTTCGCCTGCGGCAATGGCCTTGCCCACCAGCGCGGGTGTGGCGACTGCGGCAACGGCGGCTCCGCGCAGCATGGCGCGGCG
This sequence comes from Sulfitobacter sp., assembly GCA_034669925.1. Classification (GTDB taxonomy): domain Bacteria; phylum Pseudomonadota; class Alphaproteobacteria; order Rhodobacterales; family Rhodobacteraceae; genus Pseudosulfitobacter. The sequence goes on along the minus strand of JAXMOM010000001.1, from coordinate 26,239 downwards.
GTTCATACCTTTTGACTTGATGGTCATGTCTTCCTCCCAAAAGAATGGCTTTAGCACCCGTCGCGATGCCGCCGGAAGCCGACGACATGCAAAGGGTGCCTGTGAGTGCAGGAGTGTGGACGCGATAGCCCTGCCCCTCAACCAATCTTTTCAAATACGACCCAACGTCCTGTGTGCCAAAGGGACTTGAAGAATCTGCAATCTGCGCAAAATGGGTCGCGCGCGACCGTGCCTCATAACTTCAGATAACTGGCCACCACGTGCTGCGAGGCCTTTAACAAGTCCTCGCTGAAGGCGGCAACACGCAGCAGATCTTCGTGACTGACCTCCTCGCCCGCGATCCCGAGACGCAGAATTGGCAAGAGTTGCTCCCAAACCAGACGCGCGCGCCGCAGCCGTCCCTCTGCGCGCGCATTGGGCGGCCCGAGAACCCCGCGATCGACGCTGCCCGTCTCAAGCAGTGCCAGACTGGTTTCAAACAGCTCAAGCGTCGCGGCCAAGCGTTTTTGTTGGCGTATCCTGTCAACGCCCAACCCGACATAGCAAAATTCCTTGAGCACCTTTTGCGACAACATCCGCTGCCGTCCGGCAATGTTGACCGTATTGGCCAATGCCCCGCCCTGCGTCGCAGATGCACCTTGGGCTTCAATCGCTTTGACCGTTTCGTTCAGGCGGTCCAGCAGCGGCAGGTCCAGCTCGGTCACCTGCGCCACCACCACCGATTGCAAATCCAGATGGCTGACCTGCAACACGGCGCGCCCGTAAGTGAAAAAGATGTCGTCCGACTGATCCAACAGCGCCAGAACCTGTGGATCACCCTCGGGCGCGAGATTTTTTTTGGTGCCTCCATCGCGCAGGACAATCTGCGTTTGTGCAAACACATCATAAGCTTGTTGCGCGATACCTCCGAACTGCTCTGCGTGGACATCCCCCATGACAAAACAGGATGCCATTCCCATCCGTTGCGACAACATCCGCTGCCGCCCGGCAATATCAATCCGCTGAACCCGCGCCGCATCAGATGCAGTCGTTTGGGCCACCACCACGGATGCGAAGCCGAAGCCGCCAAGCGCGCCCGCCAAAAGCATCAAAACGCTTAGAATTCTCATTAGATGCCAACCCTGCCTGTTTGCCTGCGCTTCCATTAGCATCGCAGACCTGAACAAGCGGTTAAGGCAGGACCATGCGCCGCGCTGCTCTGGGGTTTTGTTCGGGTCCAGCGCAACTGATCACAAATTCTGACCATCAGACCTGTGGCCGCGCAGTCAACTGCGGCAGGGATCACTTGCTATTTGGGTGCTTGCTGGATAAGGGTGCATCTTCTCGGTCAGAATATCTGCGGAAAACACAAGACAAGGCACCCCGCAGCGACATGTCTGTCACGGCATTTAGACATTCTTGCTTTTGCGGCTGACGGGCGCTGGATTGCAGTCTGTTCCAACCGCGTGAAACAATGTTCGGGTGGTGTGACGCTATTTTCCGTGCGACCCGCGTAGAATTTTCGGACGACATTTGAACGGCGACTTTTCGGGCCGTTTTCTCGAAATTGATTTGTGCCCTCTCGATGCGCATGCGCGTCCCTCGCGCGCGAAGATACCATGGGCATCGCGGCTTTTGCCTACCTTGAAAACATGGCCGCGCGAACAGTGACGCAAGCCAGAATCTTCCGATCCAAACATTAATTTCAACATCGCCGGTCAAGTCAGGACACACTTTGAAATACGACAACAATCGCCCACCCATGGCCGTCATTCTGGCCGCTGGCATTGGGTCACGCCTTAGCCCGATGACAGACAAAACGGCCAAAACCCTGCTGCCTGTCGGGGGATCCGTAATTCTGGAACGTATGATCCGCAACTGCCTGAGTTGCGGGATGTCGCAGTTCGTGTTGGTCCTGGGCCACCGCGCCGAGGAGATCAAACAGTTCGTCGACAAGACGTTTCGTGGAATCCGCGTCACCTATGTGATCAATGACCGATACCACGATACCGACACAGGCTATTCCCTGATGCTGGCATCAAGGGCGGTTGGCACGGCAGAGTTCGTCAAACTGGATGCGGATGTGGTGTTTGACACCAAGATCCTGCGCGCGCTGGTCGACAGCGAATTGCCCAACCTTCTGTGCATCGACCCCAATTTCGCGCTGGCCGATGAAGAGGTCAAAGTGATCGCGGATGACCAAATGCAGATCAGCGAGATTGGAAAATCCGTCGATCCGGCAACGGCACTTGGCGTTTCAATCGGGATCGAGAAAATCGGCCCGGTTGCAGGTCCGATGATGTTTGCGGAACTGAAGGAAATGATGGCCAGTCCGGTACATGCGCAAGACGGCTATGAAGCGGCCTATACCCGGCTGATTGCCAAGGGGGTGCCGTTTCACGCGCTGGACATTACGGGAATGAACTGGACCGAGATTGACACGGCCGAGGATTTCGCAGCTGCAAACGCGATGTTCGGCACCCCGATCACGACCGTATCGCGCGGACAACAAAGGGCAATGGACGAGGCGAGCGCGCATCCCGCGCGGTCAAAGTAAGCGCACCGCGGAACGCACTGCGCGCATCTTTGGCGTCGACATGCGCGACATTCTGGCTGTCACGGGCCATAAAACTTTGTCGATGGTTCAGAAGTACACGGCTCATGCAAACCAGAAAGCCGCATCCAGGCGGGCGCAGATGGCAGGGGAGCAGAACAAGAAAGTGCTAACTAACTGCTAAACTCTGCCATTCGCACCAGAGGCAGCATTGTTTAGACGTGAATCTTTTCAATGATTTCAATATGGTGCGGGTGAAGGGACTCGAACCCCCACGCCAAAGGCGCCAGAACCTAAATCTGATGTTTTTCCAATGAAATCAATCGAAGTAGACCATAAGTTTGGCAGAACATATGCGAAACGAAAGGCGAATGTGCTAATCCGATGTGGCGAGCCATGCGGTGGCGTCTATGCCTGCGGTCCAAAAAAAACCGTGGCTGTCTTGAACCGGGTCAAAGATAATCGCCTAGGTCGCGGGGAGCATAACAGGCGATGACCGGGTCGAGGACACCCCGCCAGCCATCAGCATCGTGGATGTCCCCATTGCGTAGAGCACAGCGTTCCAGCTTGCCGAAATGGGTTGGCAGGAAATTGGGAACTTAGCAGGCAAAGTCGAAATGCCTGTTCCAAGAGACACCTTCCTCATTGTCGTGAGTGAGGCTGACCTTTCTGTCCATATCTAAACGATGTGCTTGAGCCCGCTGAGGTGATGAAACCGGTCGATCCATTTGCCATCCAGATCGGTCGCCCCATGACGTTCATAAACTTCTTGCCCAGATCTGAAATTCTGGCCGCTAAAGAGTTTCACAAACAACACACATTTTTTGCTGCGATACCCTCATTGAGGGCCCTCCTACCAAGGTACTTTCCCCCAGCTTTACCGGAACCTTAAAGCTCGATAAACCGTTCACCGTGTCGCCTGTAAACCGACGGGCATTTCACCTGCCAATTTTACTGAGCGATGTCCCTCCGGAAAATTCGGGTTTTCTGCCTACCAGCTCAAAGTTTTCTAATACCAGACCAAGGGCGGTAGATCGCATGCGGCAACCCAGCCGTCTGAAGCCAAGAACGCGAAGTTGTCCACATTATTGCGACATGCAGACGCCCGAGGAGCCTGAATGGGTCGCGACCGACGTTCCTCAGCCGTATTACTCGTAGCCAATGAAACCGGAAAAGGATCGATGGTCATGGCTGCAAACCCGAACATTGAAGGCAGCATTTGCTTCTCGAACCCTGCACATTGTCAATCAGGTCTTCTTGCGGTCAAGCGGCTGACATGAGCTCACGGCGCGAGAAAATCGTCAAAGTTCGTATGACGGAGGCAGAGTGGACTCTGCTTGACAACCGGCGGCGCGATGAAGGTCTTGAAAGCTGCGCCGAGTATATCCGTCGGCGCACCTTGGAACCAACACTGGGAACCGGGACAATCTCCGAGTTGATCGGACAAGTGGGCTTAACGCTGAACGCGCTCGACGCAAACCCTAAACTCCTCGAGCCCGTGGCGGATGCCCTCAAAGAGCTCGTCCGAGAAATCCGAGATTTGCAGAGCACCTGATCCATGCGCAGGCACAACACATTTCATCGAACGGCCGGCGTGCTCTCAGACTATGACCTGCGGCCGGGCGCTGAATTCATCGGCGGCAGGCTCGGGGGTCCGGAACGGTTTGATGTAACTGAGTAATTTGTCCGTCACGACGACACGTGGTTTGCCAAAGCGGGCGATCAGCCGCGTAAGAAAACGCTTGGCAGCTTTGGCGTTTCGGCGCGCCTGCACAAGGATATCCAGCACGTCCCCGTTCGCATCCACCGCACGCCACAACCACTGCTTCACGCCGTTGATCGGAACGACGACTTCGTCTAAATGCCATTTGTCTGCAGCAGTGGGACAGTCACGCTTGATACAATCGGCGAAATGTTGACCAAATCTGTTCTCCCATTTGTGAACGGTTTCCCGGCTGACGGTAACACCGCGTTCAGCAAGCAGATCCTCTAGGTCCGTCGTGCTGAGCGCGAAGCGATAATAGGCCCATACGGCATAGGCTACGACTTCACGGGGGAAACGTTAGCCCTTCAGGCGCGGCATCTCAGCTTCTATCCTCATGACAAGATGCTAGTCGCGCCAAGGTGCCGCAGCAAGTTGGCAATGCCACTGGCGGGAGGGATGGCCGCTATCTCTCACATCTTGTCAAAGCTCATTCAATAAAGAGCTATTGGCCACCGTTCGAAAGCAATAGCTTCATACGCGCTACGGGCAGTTTCATGCCCGCTATTTCCGATGGGCTCGATCATTTTCATCCCGGCGCCCAATGCACCGATCTTACCCTCCGCATGTAGCATTGGAGCTTTCGAGATCCCCTTGCGCTGATGATCCACCGAAGTTGTGATAGTGTAGATCGCGCCCATCCAATCAACGGCTGAAATCTTTTTGCGCGCATTCACGCGTGGCAGCCGTGCCGTACGTCCAACAAGGTCAAGAGTTCCAATCACCCCACAACGCATCTGTGCCATTCGTCCAGAAATGCCGCCATCGCCAGAGAGTTTTCTGTAGAAATCGCAGGATACGTGAACTCTTTGCGCCCGGCGCCGATTGCCTGATTGGCTGCGTCGGCTTCATAAGCATACAGCATTTTTGATGCTGAAACCGATTGTGTTCGATGCGATCCGTCAGACCAGATTTCAATGACACTGTCCGCCGGCGCGGCTTCATTTCCCGGCAACCAAGGGCTATCGAGCACGATTTTGCCATGCTTGCAGTGAACTTCAACCCTTTGTCCGATCTCACGCCCGACGGCGCAAGCGATGTCGGCAGTAACATCATTCTCGAACCGCAATAGCGCCATTGCCATGGCGTCGACACCGCTTTCAGCGCGTAGTCCAAGGGTCTTGATCTCAATTGGCCAAAGGTAACTGCCGACACCCGCGCCGGCAAAAAGACACGCCGCCGACGTGACGTAGCCGCCCACGTCGAAGATGCCACCACCGGCGAGTTCGGGATCATAGAGGCGTGATTTCGGGTCGAACGGTTCATCAAAACAGAAGGTCGCGCGTACGTGTTCGACTGGTCCTATTGACGGATCGTTGACAACGTTAAGGGCGGCGCGGATTTGGGGATGGTGCAGGTACATATAGGCCTCCCCCATGAAAAGCCCCCCCGCGCGCGCCGCGGTCACGATTTCCAGAACGTCTGGTCTGTTCAATGCGGCAGGCTTTTCGAGAAGAAGGTGTTTGTTGGCGCCCAAGACCATCAACGCTTGCTCTTTATGAAACGGGTGAGGTGTGGCCACATAGATCGCGTCGATATCGGGGTCGACACAAAGGGCTTGATACCCCTCGTGGCATTTTTCAGCGGCCACACCGTAGCTCGCACCAAATGCCTCCGCCCGCTCCTTCGTTCGTGATGCGACGGCCACCAATGTGCCGTTCGCGGATTCGCCGAGTCCTTTCGCAAATGCGTTTGCGATTGTGCCAGGCCCGAGTATTCCCCACCGGATCTTTGTCATGTAGGTTCCTTTTCAGAACTTCGTTCGAACCACTCCGCATGCCGGAGATGACCAGATACGGGATCCGGCACAGAGCAAGCGTTCGATGCGGGTCTAGACAGACCCGCGTTCGATGAGTTCACATTCCACCTTAAGTTGGTTGTGACGCGGTTTCAGGCCCGCGGCAATGTCGAGGACCTGTTCGACTGCAGCCGCACCCATATCGTAGTGTGGTAGAACAAGTGTCGTCAGCGGGGGCTGCATGAACTGGGCTATTTCGCGGTTGTCGAATCCGACAACTGCGACGTCCTCGGGGATTCGCAAACCTGCCTCTTTCAAGAACTCGTAACAGCCGACTGCCATCATGTCGTTCGCGCAGAAAATCGCGTCGGGTGGCGTGTCGAGCGCAAGAAATGCCTTGGCACCGTCATAGCCGGATTGGGGCTCCCAGTTGCCGCTGTAAACCAGTTCCGGATCGAAGGTCAGGTCGTTGCTTGCGATGGCCTGACGATATCCCCGTAAACGGTCGCTCGAGGCATCGACGCCATCTTGCCCATTGATGAACCCGATCCGTTTGCGGCCTGAATCGATTAGGCACTGTGTGCCCCTGCGGCCACCTTCGACGTCGCCGGGCAACACGCTAGGCAGCCGCCGCTTGTTGTCATAGCAGTTCACAAGAACGGTCGGGGATTTCAGAAGCAGCGGGCTGAGGGTGATTACGCGGGTCAGAATCGTGCCGCAGATATACCCGATGACGTTCATCCCTTCGTATTTCTGGCGCAGATCATCATCTTCCAGAAACCCTGCACTGCTCACGGACAGCATGATCGAGACCCCTTTCTCGAGGGCGCGTTGTCGTGCTCCCTCAAATGCGAGCGCCATCCAGGGGTCACTAATCAGTTCATCGACGACAAAGGCGATAAGATTGGTGGAGGGTGTTCCCTGCCAAGGACCCCGCTGCACAAGTCGGTAGCCCAGTTCATTTGCGGCATCGAACACACGCGTGCGGGTTGCCTCACTGAACTTGGCCCCGGGGCTTCCGTTGAGGATAAGAGACACCGTCGCCTGTGACACTTCGGCCCTCGCGGCGACATCCATCATCGTTGGTTTCAATGTCTTCATATTCGCATTTCCGTCTCGCACGTCCGTCACCTCACAGACCAGCTTCGTCAAGTTTGGGCATTCCGGAACCTGTCAAATGCGACCGCGACGATAATGAACGTTCCTATGAACATTCCTTGCCAGAATGTCGATATCCCGAGGAGGATAAGTGAATTTCGGATCACCTCGATCAGCAACGCGCCGACGACCGCACCCAGCGCGGTGCCTTCCCCGCCTGCCAAATTCGCCCCGCCGATGACGGCGGCTGCGATCACCGTCAGTTCCATCGCTTGACCGAGATTGGTGGTCACGGAGCCCAACCAACCGGTCATCAAGATTCCGGTGATTCCCGCCGTCAGGGCGGAGAACATATAGATCGTGACCTTCTGGCGCTTGACCGCGATGCCGTTCAGGGTGGCGGCCTGCTCGTTGCTGCCAATGGCGTAGGCATATTGGCCCCAGCGCGACCATTTCAGGATAAGAGCGGAGAGAACGCAAAGCGCGATCAGGATATAGGTGGGATGGGGCAGTCCAAGGGTCGAACCGCCACCGATCCAGAGCAGAAGTTCGTGATCGGGGCCGAATTCCCAGATCATCTTGTTGTCCGACAGCACCATGGCGAGCGACCTTGCCCCCGACAGCGTGCCGAGGGTCACCACAAAGGGCGGCATCCCCGCGTAAGCAATCAGGATGCCGTTGAACGCCCCCACTGCAAGCGCCACGATCAGGGCGACGATGACGGCGACGGCAAAGCTCCAACCGCCCGACATCATCACGCTGAGGACCATCGCGGACAGGACAACGGTTGATCCGACCGACAAGTCGATCCCGCCCGAGGCAATGACCACCGTCATGCCGATGGCGATAATCGCCACAAAGGTGAAATTGCGCAGCACATTGAATATATTGCGTGGCGTGGCGAAGGTGTCGGTCAACAGGGTCAGGGCGATACAGGCGACAACAGCCGCGAGGACAACCCAGAACACTGGAATCGACGTGAGCCGCGACAGAGGGCTTTGGTGTTCGGATTTCCCGATGAGGTCATCAAGGGTGGTCATGCTGGTGTCTCCTCTGACAGGGCGGTGTCGATGGCCCCTGTGATCAGGCCTGTCACTTCTTCAGGTGATGATGTTGCTGTGGCCTTGCTTGCGACGAGTTGACCGCGGCGCAGCACGGCAATCCTGTCGGCGACGCCGAACACGTCCGGCATCCGGTGGCTGATCAGGATGACGCTGATGCCGCGATCCCTCAGACGTCGAATCAGATCCAGCACCTCGGCGACCTGTCGGACGGAGATTGCGGCGGTCGGTTCATCCATCAGCACGATCTTGGGTTCCGACAGCAGAGTGCGGGCGATCGCCACGGCCTGACGTTGACCGCCTGACATGCGCCGCACCAGATCGCGCGACCGCGTCTCGGATTTGAGCTGTTTGAACAGTTCTGCGGCGTGGCGATTCATGCCCGCGTAATCAAGCCAGCGAATCGGTCCGACGCTGCGCATCTTCTCGCGTCCGAGAAAGACATTGGACGCCGCTGTCAAATGATTACAGAGCGCGAGGTCCTGATACACGACCTCAACACCCTGATCTTGCGCATCCAGCGGGCGGTTGAACACCACAGACTTGTCATCGATGAGCAACTCTCCCGAGGTTGGCCGGAAATTCCCCGCGATGATCTTCACCAGCGTTGATTTGCCTGCCCCGTTGTCTCCCATCAGACCGAGCACTTCGCCCGGCTGAACGTCGAACGTCACGCCCGATAACGCCTGGATCGCACCAAATTTCTTGGAAATATTATTAATAGTAAGTCGCGACACCTGTCTCTCCCTTTCTCGACTAAACTTGATACCTCAATAATAGCAAGCTTTCAGCTTGAAGCCGAACTCCCCACCTGGCTATCACAATCATCTACTTGACTTAATAATATTAGTAAATAAAGTTTAACAAACTTGGGAGGAAATATGAAACTACTGGTGACAGGCGGGACAGGGAAAGTGGGCCAGCACGTTCTGGCGGCGCTTGCCGATCATCTGAATCTGCATGCCGCCGATATTGTAGCGCTTTGTCACAACCGCACCGTCGTTCAGACGGACTGTGTCAGTGTCGTGCGCGGGTCCATCGCTGATCGGGACGTGATGGAAGCCGCATTGGAGGGCGTGACCCATGTGTTGCACCTCGCCGCTGTGAAGGAATCCCCGGACCTCGCGATTGATGTGTCCGTGAAGGGCATGTTCGTCATGCTTGAGGCGTTCCGGTCCAGCCCGACGGCAGAGCGTTTCATCCTGTTGGGAGGGGATTGTTCTGTCGGGCACATGTTTCAGGAGTATCCGGTACCGATCACCGAAACTGACCCGCGCCGCGCCTATCCGGGCTGCTATGCGCTGACCAAGGTGATCGAGGAGGTCATGCTGGAGCAATATATCCACCAGTACGGCATAGATGGCTGCATCCTACGCGCGCCGTGGATCATGGAGAAAGACGACCTGCGCTACGCCATAAGCTTTGGCGAGGACCAGTTTGGCGGCCCTGCATGGGACACCCTGATGGACGCGGACACGCTTGCGAAAGCGCGTGGCGAAAACTTTGCCCCGCTGATGCTGGATGTCACGGGCGCGCCACTGAAGCGTAATTTCGTCCATGTGGATGATGTGGTGTCAGCCTTGCTACTGGCGGTGGAGTGCCCACGCGCAGCGCAACAGACCTTCAATATCGCGATGACGGACCCTCTTGATTACGGCGTCCTCGCGAAAATGCTGAAGGACCGCCACGGTCTTTCACCAATCGAAATTCCGACCCCTTTTCATAGCAACTGGCTGGACAACTCAAAGGCCAGACACCTGTTGGGATGGGTGCCGGACGTCGACCTTGAGGCGCTCGTGGAGCGGGCATGGACCTATAAGCGCGCCGAGAACGAAGTGCGCAAAATCTGGTATCCTGGGTGATCAAGCCCCTGATAACCAAACAATTTTCAAAATGGGAGAGAGAAAATGAAAAAGAAATTAGGGGCAGTTGCACTGCTCGGCATGATGACGGCGGGGGCCGCCTTTGCACAGGATAGCAACACGCTTGCGATTGTGGTCAAGGGCCTCGATAATCCGTTCTTCGAACAGATCAACCTTGGATGCCAGCAGTGGCTCGAAGAGAACGCAGACAGCGAATACACCTGCCTTTACACCGGTCCTGCATCATCGGCTGACGAGGCCGGGGAGGTCCAGATCGTCGATGATCTCATTTCGGCTGGTGTTGCAGCGATCGCGATTTCACCGTCCAACGCACCGGCAATGGCAAACCGCATCCGTGCATTGGCACCCAATATTCCGGTCATGACAATCGACGCCGATTTTCTGGGAGAAGATTCCGACCTTCGGGCCACGTATCTGGGTACCGACAATTACCTGATGGGCGTCAAGATGGCCGAAGAGGCTATGGCGCTGAAGCCTGAGGGCGGTACTGTCTGTCTTCAGCTTGGCAACGTCGCGGCCGACAACATCAACGCCCGTGCGCAGGGGTTCCGTGACACAGCGGGCGGCGGCGACGGGATTGACCGCTTGACTGGCGAAAACGGCTGGACCGAGGTCGAAGGTTGCCCTGTCTTTACCAACGACCAAGCCGATCTGGCCAACCAGCAGATGTCTGACGTGTTCACCGCCAACCCTGATCTGGATGCCTTTATCCTGATTGGCGGCTGGGCGCAGTTTGCACCGCAAGCCTATGCGCAAGTGACCGATCAGGTCATGGATAAGATGGCGACGAACGAGCTGATCATTATTGCGGGCGACACGCTACCCCCGCAGACGCAAGCATTCCGCGATGGCCGCAGCCACGCACAGATTGGCCAACGTCCGTTCGAAATGGGCCTGCGCGCACCTGATGTCATGATCCAGTTGCTGAACGGCGAAACGGTAGAGGATCCGCTGTTCACGGGTCTCGATGTCTGCACGCAGGCAGAACCCGGCTTTTGCGAAGATAACTAATCGGCCTTTGAAAATGGGGTCTGCCCGATCGGGGCAGCCCCGCACTTTCAACACTATCCGAAAAGAACACCCGCAAGGCGGCTAGAGAGATCTGGCCAAGTGCAGGACAAGGGACAGGAGACCCACAATGACTTACAAGACTTCACTGCTGTCAGCTTTGGCGCTTTGCATCGGCACCGGTGCCGCGCAGGCCCAAGACCAGCAAACCATGACATTCGTCGTGAACGCCGCGTCCGATTTCTGGAAACTGGCAGAGGCGGGCGTCAATGCGGCTCAGGCCGAGATGCCGGAATACGAAATGCAGTTCCGCTATCCGGCAACGGGCACTGCGGCTGCGCAGAACCAGTTGATGGACGATTTGGTTGCGTCCGGTACAGACGCGATCATGATCTCGTCTGCGGATCCGAAAAACTCAATCGATGCGTTCAACCGCATCGCGGCACAGGTGCCCTTGTTCACGACAGACAGCGACGCACCACAAAGTGACCGTATCGCCTACCTTGGGTCGTCCAACACCGCAGCGGGGATGCAGGCAGGCGAGATTGCAGTTGCAGCCATGCCCGATGGTGGCACGTGCATGGGTTTCGTCGGCTTTTTGGGCGCAGACAATGCGATTGAACGGATCGCAGGGTTCCGTGACGCCATCGAAGGGTCCGGGATTGAGCTGATCGATGTACGGGGGGACGATGTGGACTTTGCCCGCGCGCGGTCAAACGTCGATGACGTGCTGGCGGCCAATCCGGACGTCAACTGCATGGTTGGCTTCTATTCCTACAACCCTCCCAAAATTTACGAGGCGCTTCAGGCGGCGGGCAAACTGGGCGAAGTCACGGTGATCGGATTTGACGAAGACCCGATCACACTTGGCGCGGTCCGCGAAGGGCATTTCGCAGGCACGGTCGTGCAGGACCCTTTCCAGTGGGGCTATCAGGGAATGCAACTGATGGCCGACTACCTGAACGGTGACACCTCCGGTGTTCCCGAAGACGGGTTGATCATCGTTCCGACGAACGTGATCGACGCGTCCAATGTGGATGCTTTCGAGGCACAACTGAGAGAACGCCTCGGAGGTTGAACGCGGCTTCCTCCCGCCGCTCCAAGGTCGCACCGGCGCTTCGCGCCGGTGCGACTTACGCCAACCATCTCTTTAGCAGCAGACAGGACGCCTTGTGATCCCGACCGCAGACCGCATTGATCTGACTTTGTCCGGCGTGACGAAGGTCTACCCCGGGGCTGTGGCCCTTGAAAACGTCGATCTCTCGATTTCCGGTGGCCAAGTCGTCGGTCTGGTCGGTGAGAACGGGGCTGGAAAGTCGACACTCATGAAGGTGATCGGCGGTGCGATTTCTGCAGATGCGGGAGAAATCATCGTCGACGGGATCCCCCACGCCGCCTTGACGCCCGCAGGCGCGACAGCGCTTGGCATCGCGTTCGTTCACCAGGAACTCAATCCGTTCACCAATCTGGACGTCGCAGGAAATGTCCTGCTGGGTCGCGAAATCCGTCGCGGTCCGTTTGGTGTTCTGGACCGCCGCGCGATGCGCGACGCGGTCGTTCCTATTCTTGAGCGTCTGGGCACACGGTTTGGCCCAGACGAGTCCGTGCTTGGCTTGTCTTTGGCCGACCAGCAAATGCTGGAAATCGCCAAGGCACTGTCGATGAACGCACGGCTCGTGATCCTCGATGAGCCGACATCGAGCCTGACCTTGTCCGAAACCCAGCGCCTGCTGGACGTGATCGCAGACCTGAGGGCTCAGGGCGTCGCGGTTTTGTTTATCACCCACCGCCTGTCCGAAATCGAAGCCGTTGCCGACCGCGTAGTAGGCCTGAGGGACGGCCGCAATGCAGGCGGTTTGACCAAAGACGAAATTACCCGCGACCGCATGGTCCATCTGATGATCGGGCGCGACGTCAAACGCTTGGCACATGGCGGCACCAAATCTGACACGCAAATCGTCCTTCGCATGCAAAGCCTGCGCACCGCGGCCTACCCTGACCGCGCGGTTGATCTGACGCTCTGCGGAGGGGAGGTTTTGGGTCTCGCCGGCCTTGTCGGCGCAGGCCGGACCGAAATTGCACGCGTGCTGTTCGGCGTTGACGCAGCAGTTGGTGGCACAGTCGAAGTTCTGGGCCAGCCTTTGGTACCGGGTTCCGTTGCAGCGGCCATTGCTGCGGGGCTTTGCCTTGTCCCCGAAGACCGCAAAGGTCAGGGCCTTTTGCTGGATTTCACGATCTCTGAAAACATCGCCTTGCCCAGCCTCGGCGCGCTGTCGAACGGTGGCAGGCTGAACCCGCAGGCAGAAATTGCTTTGGCCGAAACATCCCGCACAAAGCTGCAGATCAAGGCCACGAACCTCTCTCAGGCTGCTGCAGAAATGTCGGGAGGCAACCAACAAAAGGTCGTTCTGGCGAAGTGGCTGGCGATGGGCCCCAAGGTGCTGATCGTGGATGAACCTACGCGCGGAATTGATGTGGGGTCCAAGGCAGAAGTTTACGGGCTGCTGCGCGCACTGGCTGACGACGGCGTCGCCGTATTGATGATCTCGTCAGACATGGAAGAGGTCATCGGTGTGTCGGACCGCGTGGCGGTCATGTGTCGCGGTCGGATCAACGGAATTCTGGACCGGACGTCCCTATCAGAAGAAGCCATCCTTCGGTTGGCCGTAGAGTAAGGAAAGAAGATGCTGCGTAAAGACTTGGGACTGGCTGTTTTGGTGCTGACGGTGGGCGCGATTGTTGCCCTGATCAACCCGAGGTTCATATCCGGTGTGAACCTTGCCAACACGGCAAACTTGATTGGCCTGTTCGGATTGTTTTCAATTGCCCAGGCGTTTGTCATCGTCACAGCTGGTATCGAATTGTCCGTGGGGTCGGTCATCGCCCTTTTGGGCGTGATCTTTGTGGACCTGATCGCACAAGGGGTGGCTTGGCCCATCGCGATGCTTGTTGTTCTGGCGCTGGGATTTGTGATCGGCGTGCTACATGGATTGCTGATCACCCGCATGAAATTGCAGCCCTTCGTAGTGACCCTGTGCGGCTTGTTGATTTATCGCGGCATCGCAAGGTTCTATACCCAAGACGGCACCGCCGGGTTCCCTTACGGAAGCAGCTTTCCAACACTTGAATACCTCACAACGGGGCGGACATGGGGCGTGCCGCATCCGTTTATCGCGTTCCTGATTGTCGCGGCCGCCGCTTGGTTCCTGCTTCACCGCACCGTGTTCGGGCGGCACTTGTTCGCCGTCGGCAAGAACGAGGAAGCCGCGCGGTTTTCCGGCATCCGCACGCGCCAGGTCATCGTGCTGGCCTATGTGATCTGCGCTGTACTGACCGCTTTCTCGGCCATCTTTTTCGCCATGTACACGCGGTCGGTCCAGCCGTCGTCGCACGGGAGTTTCTATGAGTTGTACGCAATCGCCGCAGCAGTTCTGGGCGGGTTCTCGTTACGCGGCGGTGAGGGGTCTATCGTTGGAGTCTGTCTGGGCGTCGTGCTCCTGCAGGTACTGCAAAACTTGGTAAACCTTTTGGGAATCCCCTCGTCCCTGAACTTTGCGGTCATGGGGGGCGTCATCCTAACAGGGGTCATCGCCGACAGGCAGTTCGAGATCTACCGCACTGCCAAACGACAGGCAGCGATGCATATAGCACTTGATCGCGGATCGAATTGATTTGCGTCGATGCAATGTCCCGAAAGGTTGGGTCGAAGCCGACACGCGCTGCTTGAAAGCCTTCGGCGATCGCATCGCCGCCGGAGAACCCGACCGCCAGATCGCCGAAATCCACATCCGCATCGCCCTCATCAATAGCTTCTCGTTCCTCGCCACCGCCGAGATCCTACACTTGGCATAGCCCCTACGGGGAAAGGGGTAGTCACGCCCTACCCGAGACTTCTGCAACAATGCCGCCCAGATCTGAAATTCTGGCCGCTAGTGTATTTCACAAACAACACACATTTTTTGCCGCGATACCCTCATAGAGGGCCCTCCTACCTAGGTACTTTGCCCCCGATCTACCGCGACCTTAAAGCTCGATATACCGACGGGCATTTCACCTGCCAATTTTAGTAGCGATGTCTCCCACAGAAAATCCGGATTTTATTCTTAGCGGCCGTGAGTTTTCCAATGCCAGACCAAGGGCTCGCGGATCGCATGCAGCACCTCAACCGTCTGAAGCCAAGAACGCGAAGTTGTCCACATTATTGCGACATGCCGGGGCTTCAGACGCCCAAATGGGGCACGACCGACGCACCTCAGCCGTTATACTTACAGCCAATGAAACCGGAAAAGGATCGATAGTCATGGCCGCAAATCCAAACATAGAATGCAGCATTTGCTTCTCGAACCCTGCACATTGTCAATCAGGTCTTCTTGCGGTCAAAGGGCTGACATGAGCTCACGGCGCGAGAAAATCGTCAAAGTTCGTATGACGGAGGCAGAGTGGACTCTGCTTGACAACCGGCGGCGCGATGAAGGTCTTGAAAGCTGCGCCGAGTATATCCGTCGGCGCACCTTGGAACCAACACTGGGAACCGGGACAATCTCCGAGTTGATCGGACAAGTGGGCTTAACGCTGAACGCGCTCGACGCAAACCCTAAACTCCTCGAGCCCGTGGCGGATGCCCTCAAAGAGCTCGTCCGAGAAATCCGAGATTTGCAGAGCACCTGATCCATGCGCAGGCACAACACATTTCATCGAACGGCCGGCGTGCTCTCAGACTATGACCTGCGGCCGGGCGCTGAATTCATCGGCGGCACGATCCCACGCGCGGCTCCGGTAATCATGCGTGACCAACTGGACAGGCTGGCGGATGGTTCAGGAATTCTCCACATGACGCTCTCCCTGCCCGAAGGATTTAAAGCCAGTCGTGAAGCATGGCTCGCTATCATTATCGACCAACTGGAGGAAATGGGTATCCCCCCAATGCGCACACCGTGGTTGGCCGCACGACATCGCAACACTGTATGCGACCACATCCATGCGGCGATCGCCCTGCGCACCTTCGACGGCACTACACTACGCCCCAAAACCGGAGATCGCAAAACAAGCCGCGACCATCAAACGCTCGCCCGCCGTCTGGGACTGTCGATACCGGAGTATTTCGACCCAGAAATTCCACAGTTGGCCCCGCCAGTCATCACCCGCCGTCTCGACACCAAGGCGAAGAAGAGACTTGATGCGACGCTTCGGCGCATTTTCGTCGAGGACCGTCCACAAACACTCGAAGAATTGGAGCGTGCCCTTGCGAGACAATCGCCCGCCATCGAGCGTGTGGCTTCGAAGAACGCATACGGGGTCGAAAGCCAATTGTTTCGCCTGAATGGCGAACAGATTTTCGGCGGCGAACTAGGCCCGGGCTGGGAACCACGTCACCTGCGCAGCCGCCTCGCCTTCTGTCACGCTCTCCACCGCCTTCGGCTACGACTGAGCACCTACGCCATTCTGGCGCAACTCCTACCCTACGTGAAAATCCTGAAGGACCTCAACAATGCAACACGAGAAAACGTCGCTGAAAATGCTGCCCGAGTGGGAAGTGCTGTTGCAGACGCTACTGGGCACCGACGGCAAGGTCGACCGGCTGCTCCCGCTGCTCGAGCTTCTGAGCGACCCCGAACATTCGATGTCCGAACTAGGCCAGGCGCTGATCGACGCGCTTCAGCGGATTTCAGAGGACTTGCGGGAAGCCTCGAGCCTTCGTTCGGCGCATCGCGAAGCCTTGGAACAGGCAAGCAAGACCAACGTGGCAATGTCGCAGATCCTCACGGAAGTTCTGCGGGAACAACGGGAAATGAGGCAGGAAAACCAAATGTCAGCCGCCAGGACATTGGATATTCACGACCTGATGTTCACGACCGAAAACTGACTTTCGGCGCGCGCCTCTCGGCTGTTCTTCACCTGCTGCGAGACAGTTTCCAAGGCTGGCGTTGGCGACGCGCCGCCACTGAGGAGATCTACATCGTCTTCCAAGACGGGAGCACTGCGATCATCCATGGCAGTGATCTGCGCGTCTCGGAAACCGGACCGGAAGCGCAGCATTTCGAAGAGATCTGGCAGGATTCGCGCCGCGTAGGAAGCACACGGACCGTGGTGTATACTGATATGAACCCTTAACGGGATGGAAATGATTGCTGCCCCCGCACCTTCCGACTACTCTCGCGGAAAAAAGAGGGGCAGCAATGTTCGAAAATGCTTTCAACAACATAGACCGTGTACTTCGCAACGACGAAGGGCTGGCGTCCGAACTCGACTATGCCGAACAGACATCTTGGCTGCTGTTCCTGAAATATCTCGACGATCTGGAGTCCGAACGGCAGGACAATGCGGAGCTTGAGGGCCAGGACTACGCCCCCATCCTCGCCCCGGAGTATCGCTGGCAGAAGTGGGCCGCGCCCAAGGTCGATGGCAAGCTCGACCACAACACCGCCATGACCGGAGAAGACCTTATCACCTTCGTCAATGGTAACCTCTTCCCCTACCTCAAGAAGTTCCGCGAAACCGCCGAAGACCCGGATACCATCGACTACAAGATCGGGCAGATCTTTTCGGAGATCATCAACAAATTTCGCTCCGGCTACTCCCTGCGCGACGCGCTCGACATAATCGACACGCTCAACTTCGGCTCGTCCGAGGCCAAGCACGAACTCTCCGACCTCTATGAGACGCGGATCAAGAAAATGGGCAACGCCGGGCGCAACGGCGGCGAATATTACACGCCCCGCCCGCTGATCCGCGCCATGATCAAGGTGGTCGATCCGCAAGTGGGCGAGACGATCTATGACGGGGCCTGCGGCTCTGCCGGCTTCCTGTGCGAGGCGTGGGATCACCTGCGCACCGACAACCTGTCCGCCTCCGACTGGAACACGCTTCAGCGGCGCACCTTCTACGGGCAGGAAAAGAAATCCCTCGCCTACGTCCTCGGCGTCATGAATATGATCCTGCACGGCATCGACGCGCCCTCCATCCGACACGCCAATACGCTGACCGAGAATGTGATGGATATACAGGAGGCCGACCGCCACGACATCGTGCTGGCCAATCCCCCCTTCGGCGGCGGGGAGCGCAAGGAGGTGCAGCAGAACTTTCCGATCAAATCGGGCGAGACGGCCTATCTCTTCCTGCAACACTTCATGCGCAAACTGCGCGCGGGCGGGCGCGGCGCGGTCGTCATCAAGAACACCTTCCTGAGCAATGCCGATCAGGCCAGCGTCGCCCTGCGCAAGGAACTGCTGGAGACCTGCAACCTGCACACCGTGCTGGACTGTCCCGGCGGCACGTTTCAGGGCGCGGGGGTCAAGACGGTGGTGCTGTTCTTCGACAAGGGCAAACCGACCCGCAACGTGTGGTATTACCAGCTCGACCCCGGGCGCAACATGGGCAAGACCAACCCGCTGAACGACGCTGATTTGGCGGAGTTTATCGCCCTGCAACCGGACAAGACCGACAGCCCGCAAAGCTGGACGGTTTCCGTGGCGGGGCTGGACCGCGACACATGGGATCTGTCGGTGAAAAACCCCAACGCGCCCGAGGCCGAGGCCCTGCGCGCGCCCGCGCAGATCATCGAGGACATGCTGGCGCGGGATGCGGAGACGGCAGGGATACTGGAAGAGATCAGGGGGATGTTGTGAGGGACGGGATAGAAAGCGAATGGCTTGAGACGACGCTTTCTGAGGTGTGCGACAAAATTCAAGACGGTGCCCACCATTCACCGAAGAATGCAAGTGATACCCGAGAGAAAGGGATGTTTCCCTATGTCACTTCCAAGAATATTCGCCATTGGAACCTCGATAAAAAAAACGTTCAATATGTCGATGCTGTTTTCCATGACAGCATCTATCCCCGCTGCAACGCAGAATTCGGAGACGTATTGCTGACCAAGGATGGCTCGAACACGGGCCAAGTCACCATCAATACTTTTCGAGAACCGATCAGCTTGCTCTCAAGTGTCTGCCTCATCAAACCAAACTCTCAGAAGCTCAATTCGCGCTTTTTGGTGTACTACCTACAAAGCGATCAGGGATTTGAGAACATCACCGGTCAGATGACGGGCGCGGCTATCAAGCGAATAATTCTCAAACGGGTAAAGTCATCGACCATCCCCCTCCCCCCACTGGAGGAGCAGAAGCGGATCGTGGCGAAGCTCGATCAGGCCTTCACCGCCCTCGACCGCGCTCGCGCCCATACAGAGGCCAATCTGGCGGATGCAGGGGAGTTGTATGAGGCAACAATTAGACAGCTTTTCGACGATCGGATTTCTTGGCCTTGCGAAGATTTGAACAAGCGCGTCCGGTTTATCGACTACCGAGGGAAAACACCGCCAAAGCGCGAGACAGGAGTTCGCCTAATCACGGCGAAGAATGTTCGCATGGGATTTATCAAGGAAGATCCGTGCGAATTCATTCTGGAAAGCGCTTATGATGAATGGATGACGCGCGGATTTCCTCAAAAAGGCGATGTCCTTTTCACGACAGAAGCACCACTGGCCAACGTCGCGGAACTGGATACCGACGAGAAGGTCGTGATTGGTCAACGGCTCATAACCATGCAGACTGATCGAGCCGAAGTGCTACCCCGTTTTCTCAAATGGTCGCTGTTGTCGCCGCAAATGCAGCAGGACATTCGAGAGAAAGGAACCGGCGCGACAGTGACTGGCATCAAGGCGAGTTTGCTTAAGAAAATTCCATTTCACATTCCTCCATCGTTCGATGATCAGACTACGATTTCAGAAAAATGCGAAGCTGCCTTTGCTTTCCGAGGCAAACTTGCGGCACAATATCAATCACAACTCGTCGACCTCGCCGACCTCCGCCAATCCCTCCTGCAAAAAGCCTTTTCCGGACAGCTTTGATCGAAACCGAAGCCGACACCCGCGCCAATCGCATCGCGCCCGTTCTGCGCGAGGCCGGGTGGGTTGTCGGGTTTGGATTGCAAGACTGGTACCGTCTGATTTACTGCTTCAGCTATGAGGTTAGAGGTAAGATTTATGTTTGACGAGATGTATGCGAGTATACCGGATAGATTGGCTGCGAAGAAGCCGCCGAACGGTTTCAATCTTGAGGACCTTTTTTCGAAGGATGAGTGGTCGTCCATAGGCAATGGCCATGAGCGGCAACAGTTTGGAATTCGCTTCTCAAACGAGGTGAAGAAAATGTATTTGTTGGCGTTACGCGCAACGAGCAATCCAACGAAAAGGGCGGAAACGAGGCTCGCTACAACTACGATCCTACTGAGGTAAGAGCGACATGAACTCGCGCCCATGAGCATGGAAACCGAAGCCGACACCCGCGCCAACCGGATCGACCCTGTCCTGCGGGACGCTGGCTGGGGTGTTGTCGAGGGCTCTCACATCGCCCGCGAATTAACTATCGCACCGGGCCGGATCATGGGCGCGGGCCAGCGCGGCACGTCCCTATCAGCCGACTACGTGTTGTCCATGCGCGGGCGACAGCTCGCCGTGGTCGAGGCGAAACGCGCGGGCCTTGGCCACACCGACGGCGTGGGACAGGCCAAGGACTACGCCCGCCGCCTGCAAGCCCGCATGGCCTATTCCACCAACGGCCACGGCTGGTACGGCATCGACATGAACACCGGGGCCGAGGGCGATCTGACCGCCTCCTTCCCCACCCCGCAAGAGCTGTGGGACCGCTGCTTTCCCACCGGCAACGACTGGCGCGACCGCTTCGGCGCCGTCCCGTTCGAGACGGGCGGCGGAAAGTGGCAGCCGCGATATTATCAACACAACGCCATTACCGCCACGCTGGAGGCCATCGCGCGCGGCGACACGCGCATCCTGCTGACGCTGGCGACCGGCACCGGCAAGACCTCCATCGCATTCCAGATTGCATGGAAGCTGTTCCAGTCCTCCTGGAACCTGACCGGCGATCCGATCCGCCGCCCCCGCATCCTGTTTCTGGCCGACCGCAACATCCTCGCCGATCAGGCCTACAACGCCTTCAGCGCCTTCCCGCCCGATGCCCTATCGCGCATCAGCCCCGACGAAATCCGCAAGCGTGGCAAGGTGCCCAAGAACGCTAACATCTTCTTCACGATCTTCCAGACCTTCATGACCGAGGACGGGCAGTTCCGGTTTCAGGATTACGATCCCGATTTCTTCGACATGATCGTGATCGACGAATGCCACCGCGGCGGGGCCAAGGACGAAAGCACCTGGCGCGGCATCCTGGAGTATTTCGAACCCGCCGTGCAGCTGGGCCTGACCGCGACGCCGAAGCGGAAAACCAACGCCGATACCTACGCCTATTTCGGTGATCCGGTTTATACCTACGCCCTGAAGGAGGGTATCGGCGACGGCTTCCTGACCCCCTTCAAGGTGCGCCAGATGGCCAGCACGATGGACACCTACACCTTCAGTGACGACGACGAGGTGGTGAGCGGTGAGATCGACCCAGATCGCGAATACACCGAGGCCGATTTCAACACCAAGCTGGTCATCGACGAACGCGAAGAAAGCCGCGTGACCGAGTGCATGGATCAGATCGACCAGCGCCAGAAGACGCTAGTATTCTGCGCAACACAGGACCACGCCGCCCGCGTTCGGAACTTCATCAACCAGATCAAGGCGGACCCCGACCCGCACTATTGCGAACGGGTTACCGCCGATGACGGCAAGCTGGGCGAGCAGCACCTTCGGGAGTTCCAGGACAACGAAAAGAGCCTGCCGACGATCCTGACCACGTCGCAGAAGCTGTCCACCGGCGTCGATGCCCGGAACATCCGCAACATTGTGTTGCTGCGCCCGATCAAGTCGATGATCGAGTTCAAGCAGATCATCGGTCGCGGCACCCGCACCTTCGACGGCAAGGATTTCTTCACGATCTACGACTTCGTGAAAGCCTATGAGCATTTCAACGACCCGGAATGGGATGGTGAGCCGCTGCCGCCCGACGCGCCAAGGCCCAAACCCACGCCCGGCGATCCGCCTCAGCCGCCTGCCGATCCACCGGGTGGCGGCGAAGCGCCTCCTCCCAACGAGAAAATCGTGATCAAGCTTGCCGACGGAAAAGATCGCAAGATCCGCTACCTCGCCACGACGACTTACATGTCACATGATGGGCGCCAGATCACCGCCCAAGAATTCATGGAACAACTCTTTGGTGACCTCGGCACCATGGTTGCCGATGAGGACGAACTTCGCAGCATTTGGAGCGACCCGGAACGGCGCGAGGCGTTCATGCAGAGGCTGAAGGAACTCGGCTACGGCACCGAGCGCCTCGCGGATATGCAGCGTCTCATAGATGCACCCAACAGCGACATCTTTGACGTCCTTGCCTACGTACGCTTCACGCTGGCCCCCCTCGCCCGTTCAGAACGCGCGGAGGTGGCAAGAGCGAATGGCTTTTCCGGATATGAGGATGAAATGCGCGGTTTCCTGGACTATGTTCTACTTGCCTACGAAGCCCATGGGGTCGATGAGCTGTCCCCACGCAAGATCTCAGACTTTCTCCGCATCCGGTATGGCGGTACAAATGATGCAAAAGCAAAGCTTGGTTCCGTGAAAGACATTCGGAGTGCTTTTGTGGGTATTCAGGGGCATTTGTTTCGCTGAAAGGTTGGCTGGAAGCTTGAGAAAGGTAAATTTAGA
This sequence comes from Sulfitobacter sp., assembly GCA_034669925.1. Lineage (GTDB taxonomy): Bacteria > Pseudomonadota > Alphaproteobacteria > Rhodobacterales > Rhodobacteraceae > Pseudosulfitobacter. The sequence continues at coordinate 3,557 of JAXMOM010000001.1, read as the reverse complement.
CCGCTTTCGGCCCAGAGCCGCCGTTGACCGGCGGTCCAAACGCTGCATTGCAGCTTCCCTAAAGCAGCAGTAAGACACATCGTGCAGCATTTTAGCTGACCAAATGGCAGCTGTGCGGGACAAAGTGACTTTCACTGCAATTAAATAGGTTGCACCCTGAGGAATGCAATTTCCGGTATTTGCGCACTTGTAAAGATCAATCTTCCGATATGGCTTTTGAAACGGCTTTTAACAATTCATCACGTGAAATAGGCTTCAGAAGGCGGATGTCAGTTGGAAGTAGGCCATTGCGATGAGCTGTTGCTTCTGCTGCGTATCCCGTTAGAAAAATGACGGGAATACTATCATCGATTGCGCGGATAGCTTTTGCGAGGGCTGGACCTTGCAGCTTTCCTGGCATCGCAATATCGGTAAGGAGCAAGTCAAAATCGCGGTCGCTCTGAAACAATTCGAAAGCTCTATCACCGCTGGAAACCGGCAAAACGGTGTACCCTTCCGACGTCAGAATACGCACAAGCAAACTTAATATTTCGATCTGGTCGTCCGCGACCAGTATTCTGGCATTCGTGTGGTCTACTGCATGTGCGTCGATCTTAGGTTTCGTTGGGAAGGCAGATGCATCAGAACCTTCAACCGCCGGAAAATATAGCTTGAAAGTCGTACCAATTCCAACCTCGGAATATACGCGTGCAGCACCGCCGCTTTGTCGCACAAAGCCTTGCACCATGGAAAGTCCGAGCCCGCTTCCTTTTCCAGGACCTTTTGTAGTGTAAAAGGGGTCAAACACTCTCGTCTGGACGCTCTTTGGAATGCCGCTACCGTTGTCTGAAATTGAAATTAATACGTACCGACCAGGTGTTATATCATCGCCGGAGTCGTCAAGATACTTCTCGCCAATCCGGACGTTGGAGGTCTCAATACTAAGATGTCCTCCCGTCGGCATTGCATCTCGGGCATTTACGATGATGTTCACTATAGCAGCTTGAAATCTGCTTGGATCAACCTGTATTTTCAATAGTTGCGGTTGGCATATGGCTTCTATCTGAATACTTGCCGGGAGTGTTCGGGAGATCCAGCGTTCAGTTTCTCTGATAAGCTTGTTTGCATCAATGACTTCTGGCTCCAGATTTTCCTGACGAGAAAATGCCATCATATTACGTATCAGCTCCGCTCCTCGACGGCTCGCCGCGTATGCGTCTGCCAACATTTCGGCGTTTTCGGCTTCATCGAAACTCTGCAATTGCAGGAGTTCCAAATTCCCTTGAATAACTGCGAGAAGGTTGTTGAAGTCATGCGCGATTCCACCAGTCAGTTGTCCGATGATCTCCATTTTCTGTGATTGCTTTAACGCTTCCTCTGCTGCCAATTTTTCGGTTACGTCGACGGAGCAAATAATCGAGCGTGAATAATCGTGCTCATGTCCGGGAAGAATGGACCAATTTGTAATCAGCGTTCTTCGTTGCCCAACACTGTTGTAGATTGCGGTCTCACTCTTGCCGCTTGTTGCACCCAAAAAAATTGCTTCGATTGCCTTGCGAACAAATTTAAGAGATTCGGGACCGACTTTCTTCAAGACTTTTGTTTTCAGTTCACTTTTGTCCGAGTAGTTGTACATTTTTATCGAAGCCGGATTGGCATCTATAACCCGAACGGATCTGGCACACTCTTCAAGAAAATCGACATGTTCGTCTAAATAGGACGTGAGTGCCGAAAAATCTTGAAAGTGTTGGGCATCAATTTTCGACTTCAACTGGGATAGGTCTTCTTCACGGATTGGAATTGGAACGTTTTCGAAGACTGTCCGATAGTGTTCCAAGCCTCTTGAGGCGTTCTCTTGCTGATCATCGGTCACGAAAACCTAGCTCCTTGAGATTCTATCTCTCCACTCATTCGGCGTTTCGCATTTCAAAGCTAATCCTCTTAGGACGTTGGTCGCTGCAGGAAATAGACTTCGAATAAAACTATTTATCGCGAGCAATCTCAACACAGTCAAGCTTGGGAGATGGCTGGCATTTGCCGGGCTGCAAAAATCCAACATTATGGGCTCCAACCCGCCACTAGCTGCATCTTTGCCCAATGTCCGTTCGGGCGCAACGGTCAAACTTCGCAAACGTCGCTATCTGCGCTTTGCTGACTTTGGCACGCAGCGCAGCATGTGGGTTTCGCTCGTCCAAGGCTTGAATGGCCGCTTTTGCCTGTCTGGCACGGAATCTTCGCAGACGCAGCTAAGGTCCGGAAACCGCCCCTTTCGATTAGGTCAGCTCCCGGCCGAAACCCGACATTGGCCTTACATACGTAATGCTGCGGCCGCAGCCCGCATAGTGGACCTTGGTCGACACTGCAGCATTTCAGGATGTCCAGATGACCGCTGAACGGGACGAAGCTGCCGTGCGAGAAGTCGCAATGGATGTCTGGAAGCGGATCACTAATGAATAGAAACTTGTCTAGGTTCTTTTACGATCAGAAGGCCTGTTTGTAATCGCGCCCCTCAGGCTCATCGAGTTAGCATCGCTGTTTCTCTCAACCAGATCCTATCTGACGGGCGAACCCAGCCAAGGACGTCGGAGGCCAGTCCCGAATGACCGAAGAAATGTAGGCGTGACAAAACGGTTCCGCCACGCACGTCCCGCGAACGAATGTCGGCACCATGATCGATTAATGCCTTTAGAAGCCATGGATTTCCGATTTCCGCCGCATACAAAAATGGCGTCAGTTTAGCTTCACCAACCACCGCATTCACATCCGCGCCAGAGTCTAGCAGATAGCGCACAATTAGGCGCGCGGCAGGGTTATCGCCTTTGAGAAAGTGTTTTGCCAACTCAGGCAGAATTGCCAATTCATCCTGCGAGTAGTCCGAAAGCGACTGCGCGAAGACTTCTTCATCCGGAAATGGCGAAGTCGTCTTGCGCAAGACTGCGGGCAAATCAGCACTTGCTAGTCCAGTATATATTGCCGTTTGGACAAGAGCGTTCGGATCAGCGAACTGTCCTACCGCTTCGAAAAGAGCCGTTTTGTGCAACAGTCCTCTGATTTCAGTATCAGCCCCTTGATTAATAAGGCCTTGTACGAGGTCTACTTTACCGAGGGAGATCGCCTCAAGAAGCGTTGTCTTTCCGCCCTTGGTTCTTCGGTTGATCACCTCTAGGGACGTTACGGGAAGCAGTGCCCAAAAGCAGGCGTCATCGCCACCCTGAAGTGCGTTTAAAAGCGCTGAACCAGCGTTTTGGTCTAGGATATTAGGGTCTGCACCAGCGCCTAACAACTTTTTGACTTTGTCGACCTGCCCGAGGTGAGCAAAAAGTGCAAGTTGCGGTGTAGGGGTCGGACCATACCCTTTGATAATTCGGTCTGGGTTTCGAAGGTCGACTGGGCGGTTTCCCCAACTTTGAAGATCAATGAGATAGTTTTCGACGGGATGCGATTTGAAAACTGTGAGGTGCCCCTGATTTCCTAGACACCTTCCTCGTTCATTTTCTTCTGTTCTGTTTCATAGTCAATCGGTGACAACATGCCGTTGTTCGTGTGCTTGCGTGTTGGGTTGTAGAACATCTCAATGT